>CAVOTJ010000009.1:0-127769 GCA_963699115.1 uncultured Solirubrobacteraceae bacterium | reverse complement strand
AGCAATACGTCGTTGAAGGCTAACAATAACATTGCTCCACAGGCCGATCGGAACCACCGGTGCACCGGTCTCCGCGGCGAGTCGGCGGTTCCGGTCGAACACCGATACAGACGGGATCGAAGAAGGCTTCACCCCGAGGGATAGTTCCCTGCGGCAGGACGATGACCACTTCCCCCGCACGGCGCCGCTGGCGGACCCCATCGGGTCGGATGACCCACCTTCCCGATCGACCCTGATGCCACCCAGGGCTCGGGCCAGCTGACCAACGATCGGTGCGTCGAAGAGCTCCTGTTTGGCCATGAATCGAACCGGCCGGTTGAGCCGGGCCGCCACAATTCCGAGCGCCGCCACATCGAAGTAGCTGCGGTGATTGGAGGCGAGGATGACCGGACCTGACCGAGGGATGTTCTCGAGACCATCCAGATCGAACCGAGCGTAGGGAAAGGCCTCCGGCCGGAAGAACGGCCTGGCCAAGTGATACGGCTCGAGACCGACAAAGGAGGGGATCCCCGGTGGGCGGTCCCAGTACTCCACAGGCCAACGTCGGGCCAGTGCGACCGCCAGCAGCCGAAGGTCGGGGTTGACCGGGTGGGGATGGCCGACCGCGTGAAAGAGCGGCAGGTCGAACAGACTGTCGGAGTAGGCAAACGAACTGGAGAGATCCGTCCCGTTGGCCTTCGCCCACTGCTCCGCCGCCACCTTTTTACCGATGCCCCAGGTGAATCCTCCCGTCGAGTTTCCCGGTATAACGCCCGTCCTGCTCGGCGTAGCGGGTGGCGATGACTGCATCGAACCCCAGTGCATCGGCAAGCGGGGACACCAGATCGATTGGCGAGGTGGTGGCAAGCACCAGCGGCCGGCCCTCTCGTTTGTGGCCGGCCAAGAGCCCCGATGCCCAAGGTTGGACCAGCTCCACCAGTGGCTCGACCGCCCGTTTGCCGGCTCGGCGTGTGGCCTCGGCCGATCGGTCCCGCATGATCAGGACGGTGGCACGAGCCAAGCCGATGAACGGAACCGACTCGCCGAACCGGTTGTAGAGCTCGTACATGAGACCGTCCCCGGGCAGATGCCGGCCTGGTGGCAAGACACCTTCTGCCTCCATCGCCTGGTGGAAGACCGGGCCACTCGCCGATCGAATCAGCGTGCGGTCGAGATCGACGAAGACGGCACCGGAGGACATGGTCACGCTACCGCCACCTGATCCACCGGTGATGCCCTTCGGCGGTCTGTTCGCGGTTCCCTCTCTGCGAGGCGCGCGCCCTGCGCCGCCGCAGCATCACACAGCTTTCTCAATTGCCGAATTAATCGTCTGCAGGCCATAGCTAGGAGTACATAGCAATCGGTTCCACCCGATATTCAGGCCATCTTCGCCAACGCGAAGCCACCCACAGGCCAATGGGGCCATAGAAGTCCCCGAATCCCCCTGGCCACGGCCCCCCGCCAGTCCCGCCAGGGCAGGGGGCAGGGGGCGGGGGCCGGCAGGGCAGGGCGAAGGAGTAAAGAAGACGACGGTCTGGCCGAAGTCCCGTTCCGGGTCGGCAATTCCGCACGACCGAGGCCACAAAATCTGCCCCCAGACGCGGCAAAAGGATCGCCAGGGGGGAGGCGATCCTTTTGCACTGACTCAACAAGGATCGGAGGGGGATTCCTGACTCCTGTGGTCGTTGGTAGTCAGTGTATAACAACCGCGAGCAATCAGTCAAGCAGCTAATATTGATATCTGCTATCATCTTTTCCGATGGAACTGCGGCACCTTCAAGCTCTGACGGCGGTAAGCGACCACGGCACGTTCTCTGCCGCCGCCGAGCATCTCAACACCGTCCAGTCGAATATCTCCGCCCACGTCGCCCGGCTCGAACGTGAGCTCGGTGTCCCCCTCTTCGACAGAGGGGACGGCCGGCTGACTCAGGAAGGCACGGTGGTGGTCGCCCGGGCCCGGCGCATTCTCTCCGAGCTGGATGCCCTGGTCTCCGACGTCGCCGCCTGTAAGGACGAGGTCACCGGCACGGTTCGGGTGGGCATGATCGGCACCACCGCCCGCTGGTTGGTGCCCCGTCTCATGGACATCAGCAGCAAGCTGCATCCCAAGCTCCGCCTCATCGTCATCGAGGGGAACACCACCGGATTGGAGCCTCAGCTGGCGAGCGGCCAGCTGGATCTCGCCATCCTCCACCTGCCGGTCTCCGGTCGTGACCTTGTGTCCAAGCTGCTCTTCGAGGAGGACCTCATGCTGGTGCTCCCCGAGGGTCACCCGATGGCCGACTCCAATCGTCGCCTCGGGCTCGAAGACCTCGCCGACATGGAGCTGATTCTTCCCTGCCGGGGACCGCCTTCCGTGATGAACTCGACGCGGTGACCCGACCCCTCGGTATCACTCTGCTCCCCGCCGCCGAGATCGACGGTCTGCGCCTGATCGCTGCGCTCGCCCTGGAGGGGTACCGTCCGGCCATCGTTCCGGCAACCGCCATCCCTGCCAACCTGCGGATGAAGTTTCGCCCCGTGGCCATCGATGGTCTACCCAGACGTCGGGTCGGGGTGGCACAGCGCAGCCGTGGCCTGCCGTCTGCTCCCACTCGTGCCTTCAGCGAACTCTTGGAGGCGGTGGTGGCAGTCCCTGACGGTCGTCCCGAGGGTGTCCACGTCGGCGCCAAACTCAGCGCCTGAGCGAAGCGATGTCCCGCTAGAGGCTCGGAGCCCTCGGCTCGCGCAACATCCGCCAGATCGGCGGGCTCCCGATCACCGTGTGCAACTCCTCCACCACCTCGAACCCGAAGCGGATATAGAAGGAGACGTTGCGCTCCTTGGACGACTCGAGATAGGCGGGGTATCCCGACTCGTCGATCCGCTCCACCATCGACCCAAGTAGTGCGGTTCCGACCCCTTTCCCTTGGCGCGCAGGTTCGGTCCCCACCGTGCCCAGGTACCAGTGCGGCTCCTTCGGACGGAGCCCGTCGGTCTGGAACAGAAGCTGCAGGGCCCGGTGGATGTGATTGCTCGCCAGATATGGTGCGGCCGGCAGGAGCTCCACCAACTCGCGTAGCCCGCTCCTCGGAACTCCCGGAGGCCCCCACAGCGCGGCACCGTCCAGTTCGTTGGTCGTGTAGACGTGCCCGTGAGGCAGGTATTGGTGCCGGATCTGTGAGGAGAAGAAGGCGTGTAGGCCCCGCCGACGCCTACGATCCCCGGCGAACATGAAGCAGGCCACCGGATCATCGTCGAACGAACGCACCAACATGGCCACAAGGGAAGCGACGTCAGCATCCGTCGCCAGACGTATGTTCGGACCGCTGCCCGGCCGATCGTCTCCGCGCTGAGGTTGACGATCCACCCACGGATCGTACCCCTCGCACGTCAGTTCATCGCTGGATCCTCGGGGAACCCCGACACCACGGCCAGCGCTCCGCCTTGGCGGCGAAGCACTCGCCTCCAGAGGCCTTCGGGATCCGCCGAGATGGGATCGGCAGGCCGGGCCGGCACCACGTACCACGACCCCTCGGCGATCTCCATCTCGAGCTGTCCCGCCTCCCACCCTGCGTACCCCGAGAAGAGCCGGGCGCCGGCCAATGCCGGGGCCACCGTGCTGGGGTCGACGGCGAGATCCACCGTTCCCACCGGGCGATCGCCATCCACCAACAGCCTCCACCCCTGTGGACGACGATCGGAATCCTCTCGACCGTCGTCTCGCGAGCTGAGGCGGACCAGTCCGATCAGCGCGTTCCGGGCGACCGGTCCTCCGGTGAACAGCTCCGCAGGGGCGGTTGCCCACTGCTGCCAGGTCGGTAACAGCTCACCGACCCCGACCCCACCCGGTCGGTCGAGGACCACCCCCAGCGCGCCGGGTTGGCCGTGGTCGAGGACCAACACCACCCGCCGCGAGAAGTTCGGGTCGACCAGCCGGGGGGACGCCACCAGCAAGGATCCGGCCAGCCGCTCGGGCGGATCGGCACCGCCATAGGGTTCGAATGCGCTGAACGGATCGATCGGCACCCCCCGATGATGGCGCAAACCGGTCGTCGGAGTGACACCAAACGTCCGATTCGGTGAGAGGCTTGGAAGATGGCACTCGTCACGGTCAGCCAGGTCCGTCCCCATATACGTCTGATCACCCTGGACAATCCGTCGCGGCTCAACTCACTCTCCTTTGCCTTGGTCAGCGACCTCTACGCCGCACTCGAGGAGGTGGCCGCGGATAACAGTTGTTGGGTGGTCGTCCTCACCGGAGCCGGTCGAGCCTTCTGCTCGGGGCTCGAGCTCGAGCACGCGGGTGCTCCTCCGGGCACCGAGGACCTCGGCCGCCACCGGATGGGGATGCGGGCGATGGAGTACATGGGAGGTCTGGTTCCGGCCATGCGGGCGCTCCCCCAGCCAATGGTGGCCGCGATCAAAGGACCCGCCTACGGGGGCGGCATGTGCCTCACACTCGGAGCCGACATCCGCCTGGCCGGCCGATCGGCGGGGGAGGGCGGGCACAACGGCGGCCGCGCAAGACCGCTAAGCCCGCGCCTCCCAGCGCCAGCACGGCCACGACAAGATCACAACGACGGTCGTTCATCACAACCTCCATGAGACGAGGAGCTAAGGACGCATCGAACGGTAAGCTCTCAACGCAAGACGGTGAATGCCTCAGAGTCACGCGTGGATGTCCAATCGTCTCTTCACGGCCTCGATCTGATCGGTGACGCCGTTGCGGCGATGCGCACCGGCCAGCCCCAAGTCGCGCGAGCGCTGCTGCATGCTCCGTGGGGGCTGCGGTTCCCGGCGGCCGGAGCGATCGGCGTGCAGATCATCCTCAAGGGCAACGCCTGGCTGATGGGCCCAGGCAGAGACGATCCGATCGCGCTGGGCGCGGGTAACATCGCACTGATCCGCCGCAACGCCCCCCACGCGCTAGCCGACGATCCCACGACCCATTATCGACGCCGACTCCTCCCCCACGTACCCGCTGAGCACTGGCCGCAGGACGGCGGCGCGCTGGATCCCGAGATCGGCGGCACCGTGGTGATGGGCGGCACCTATGACCTCGGCGGCGCCCGAGCGCACCCGCTGTTCGCCGACCTACCCGACCTTGTGCACCTGCCGGCCCGTGTCGGCGTCGCCTCCGAGATCCGGGCGATAATCGATCTACTCGGCGCCGAGCTGGATCGCGACTTGCCGGGCACAAGCGCCGCGACTCCGGCGTTGCTCGACCTGCTGCTGCTCTACGCCCTGCGCGCCTGGTTTGAGGCGCCGCAAGCGCCGAGCGGCTGGGCCCGAGCCAGCCGCGACCCCGAACTCAGCGTCGCCCTGCGACTCATCCACGATCACCCACAGCAACGGTGGACCGTCGCCGAACTGGCCGCCCGCTGCAACCTGTCACGCGCCGCCTTCGCCCGGCGGTTCAACACTGTCACGGGGCAGCCGCCGCTGACCCACCTCACGTGGTGGCGGATGACCCTCGCCGCGCAACTGCTCCGAGCGAGCGATGACTCGCTCAACGCGATCGCCGCACGGGTTGGCTACGCCAACGAGTATGCGCTCTCCAAAGCGTTCCGACGCGAGCTGGGAATGGCACCGTCCCACTACCGCATCGCCACACAGCCAGAACGCCGCCGCTGACTCGGAGGCCACTAACGGTTATGCTCGACACCCCCGCGATCGTCGGATGGTGGTGACTGCCGCAACCCCGGAGGCGTTGGTGGCGATGAACTGCTCTCCCCTCACGCATCTTCGAGAGCATTCTCCCGCGAGATTGCTCTCTGAGATGCGTTGGTGGGACGAAGATCCCCTTGCAGCATGGACGTGGGATCTGGCGAGTGCCGCATCTCCGAGAGCATTCTCAGCTCAAACGCTCTCCGAGATGCGTGAGGGGCCGCTCTAAGTCGCCAGCTATCCCTCCGGAGTGGCGACAAACCGGGTCTGCAGAGGGGCGCGATTCAGCTTCCGCCGTGGCGACAAATAGTAGCGCTCTGGTGACTAGTTGTGTTGGGCCTGCTGATCGGGCGCTCTGGCGTGGTGGTGGCGTACCTCGAGTCAACGGTCGGGGCGCGCGGTGGCTTGCTGGAGGGCGACAAAGCAACCCCGGAGTGGCCGGATCGACGCTCGCCGGGGAGATCTGGCTCGACCGCGCCGGGGCGAGGACCGCTGTGAAGCTGTTGAGCAACCCAAAGCGACGCTGCCTTTGGCGGTTCGGGCTCTCGAGAAGTATACTAACGAGCCAAGCAGCGCCGGCAGCGGCAGCGCGACGCATCGAATTATTTCATCGTTCCTGGTGCTCCTTGACAAGCGACGCGAAGTGAGGCACGTCGCCGCTCTCTGCAACGTCCCCGTGATGCTGTGGCTGTACTGGGGGACGGACTACGTGCCTGTGCGCCAAGTACGTAAAGCGCTGAGGACGTTCAACCGGCCGCTCCTGGCGACCTCCGCACGAGCGGCGCGGCAAAACGCGCGACGTGTCATCGCTCAGCTTGGCGCGCCCAATATGAAGGGCCAGGACAAGACCGATCTAACCAATGCGATCGTGACCGCCACCGGAGGCGGAGACTTCCGCCGCGATGCACTACTCGACCCCGCACGACGAATCTTCGACCCTGACAATCTAGGACGCCGGGTCGGTCCACAAGGCGCCACTATCCGCGCAGAGTCGTGGGTGAACGTCATCGAAGCGAAGGTCCTCGCCGCCAGCATCCTCGATGACATCGATGACGACCTCTTCGAGCAAGCACGTCTGCAGCATCACGCGATGATGGCGCACTACGTCGAGCAGCAGCCCGGATTTGCCCAAGACCCGGACATCGGTGAGACGTTCCAATCGCCCTCGTTGGACTGGCTCGCTAACAACGCCTGCGATCAGATCACAACGACGATTGGCTTCCTCGAACTTGCCCGACGTCAAGGTACGGCGAATCAACCAATCATCGTCTGACTCCCGGCAGATCTAGCTCCGGCCACGGCAGAGTTGGACGCGGCCGTTGACGCGCAGGTCGGCGATGATGATGCGTGGCAGCGCGTTGCTTGGGCAGCTTATGACACTGGCGAGGTGGTCAGCGACCGCCTGGAGTGCTGCTCCAACGGCCCGATACGATCCCGATGATGGGACTCCTCGATCTCTTCCGCAGGCCGCCGCGACTGTCCTCGGTCCGCACCTTTCGTCTGCCCGAAGACGGATTCATGCGTGTCGTCGGAGAGTCCCACTACCAAGCGACACTTGGGCGCCTGCGGGGTAGTTGCCGGCCAGGAGCCGAAGGGCGGCCCAGCTTCGCTGTCGCTCTGATGCGCGAGCCCGACAATCCTCACGACGAACATGCAGTCGCCGTGATGAGCGACTTCGGGCGTGTCGGCTACCTACCGCGCGACGACGCACGTCGCTATGGGCCCACTCTCCAGGTATTGCAGCGTGAAGGGTACGCCGGTGCTTCATGCGGCGCACTGCTAAATGGCGGCACGCGCGACCGGCCAAGCTTCGGGGTGACGCTGTGTGTGGCATACCCTGAGGATTCCGAGGTGCATCTCGGGCTTCGGTCGGAGACGGATGACAAGCCGACGACCGGCCGCGTGCGTGGTCGACATTACACAGACTATGTGGAGGATGTTAGGAACCTTCGCCGTAGCGACAAGAACGAGGCCGCTGAGCGTCTCCTGCTTGAGCTGGTCGACGCGACAGAGGAAGAGTCAAGTGTACTCAGGACAGGCGTCGCGCCTTGGTACTACGAGCAGCTTGAACCGCTCCGAGATTTTTGGTGGCCTGATCGCTTGAGAGGATTGGGCGATGACAAAGGGCAAGAGGTATCCGGCTGAGGTTAGGGAGCGTGCGGTGCGGCTGGTGGTGGAGCACCGGCGGGAGTATCCGAACGAATGGTCAGCGATCACGTCGATCTCTGAGAAGTGCGGGATGACGGCGGAGACACTGCGCAAGTGGGTGCGCCAGGCCGAAGTCGATGGTGGCCGCCGTCCGGGCGTGAGCAGCGATGAGGCTACTCGGATCAGGGAGCTCGAGCGGGAGAACAAGGAGCTGCGCCGCGCCAACGAGAGGGCGGTGTCAACCGGTGGGCGCAACGGATCGTGTGGGATGACCCAGGAACCGATACCGGAGGTTGTGGATGCGTGGGCACTTGAGCGACGAGCAGAAGCAGCTTGCTTTCAAACTGCGAGCGAGTGGCTGGCGGCTGACGGATATCGCCAGAGAGATCGGGTGTTCGGCGCCGATGGTCGGGGTGATGGTTCGAGAGAGGAGGTTCACGAAGGGCATCCCGTGCCCCTGGGCACCTAGGGATGGATGTCTCTCGATCGGTGATCGTGAGCAGATCTTGCTCGGGATCGGTCGCGGTGACTCGCTGAGCGCGATCGCGAGGATCCTCAAGCGGTCGCCTTCGACCGTCACGCGTGAGGTCAACGCAGACGGTGGGCGCGAGCAGTACTCGGCTTGGCGCTCGCACCAGCGCGCGCGAGAGCACGCTCGTCGGCCCAAGAACTGCAAGCTGGCGCGCGGCAAGCTGCACCGCGAGGTCAGCCGCCGTCTGCTGCAGCTGTGGTCACCCCAAGAGATCGCCCGTCGCCTACCGTTGGATTATCCCGACGAGCCGGCTATGCGCGTGAGCCACGAGACGATCTACCAATCATTGTTCGTTCAGGGTCGTGGCGAGCTGCGCCGGGAGCTCGCCCGCTGCCTGCGCTCGGGGCGCACGGCCCGCCAGCCGAGAGGACGCGTGGACAAGCGCGGTCAGCTGCCGGGGATGGTGATGATCTCAGAGCGCCCCGCAGAAGTGGAGGACCGGGCGGTGCCTGGGCACTGGGAGGGAGACCTCATCCTCGGAGCGGGCGCCCGCAGCGCCGTGGGCACCCTCGTGGAGCGCTCCAGCCGGCTCGTCCTGCTGCTGCACATGAACGGCGACCGCTCCGCTGTGGCCGTGGATGCAGCGATGCGCAAAGCGATCACCACGTTGCCGCGCGAGCTGAAGAAGAGCATCACCTGGGACCAGGGCGCCGAGATGTCAAAGCACGCAAGCTTCACCATCGCGACAGGGATACCGATCTACTTCTGTGACCCTCACTCGCCCTGGCAGAAAGGATCCAACGAGAACACCAACGGACTACTACGCCAATACCTGCCAAAGGGCACAGACCTCACGACAATCACCGCAAGCGACCTCCGCAGCATCCAACGCAGCCTCAACGGACGACCACGCAAGACCCTCGGCTACCTGACACCATCAGAGAAGTTCGCACAGTACGTTGCAGCGACCGCTTGAATCCGCCGATCTTGAAGGCGGCGTCGGCTTTCTTCGCGCGGGAGCTCGACCCGCAGCCAAGGAGATGAGCCGTATGATCGACGAGCATCGGGGCACGTTTGGGGTCGAGCCGATCTGCAGGCATCTCGGGATCGCCCCGTCGACGTATTACGCGGTCAAGGCGCGTCAGGTGTCTCCGTCGGCGCGAGCTGTTCGCGACGATGCTCTCGCCCGACGGATCCGTGAGGTGCACGAGAAGAACCTCGGCGTATATGGCGTGCGCAAGGTCTGGTGGCAACTCGCACGCGAAGACGTCAAGGTCGCCCGCTGCACCGTGGAACGCCTGATGGCTAGAGAGGGCCTGAAAGGCGCTGTGCGGGGCAAGAAGCGGCGCATCACGATCCCGGACGGGCAATCAACCCGGGCACCGGACCTCGTGGACCGCGATTTCAAAGCCTCGGCTCCGAACCGTCTTTGGGTCTCAGATTTCACGTATGTGCCGGCGTGGTCAGGGACGGTGTATGTCGCGTTCACGATCGACGTGTTCTCTCGCCGCATCGTTGGCTGGAAGGCCGACACGACGATGAAAACACCGCTCGTCCTCGACACGCTCGAGATGGCGCTCTGGGCCCGCGACCACCACGGCCAACCCGTGCCTAAGGGCCTGATTGCTCACTCCGATGCCGGGAGCCAATACACAAGTTTTGCCTTCACGCAGCGCCTGGTGGACGCTGGCGCTGACGCCTCGATCGGATCCATCGGCGACGGATACGACAACGCCGTCGCTGAGTCAACGATCGGGCTCTACAAGACCGAGCTCATCAACCAGCAAGGACCATGGAAGACGATGCAGCAAGTCGAGTTCGCCACGCTGCAATGGGTCGACTGGTACAACCACCAGCGACTACACGGCAGCTGTGACAAGCTCACGCCAGTCGAGTACGAGCAGACGAGAACGAGACAGACCACTCAATAAAAACTGCCTCCAAACTCCTCGGAGCGGTTCAGCTAGCTATCATCTATCGAAAGCGCAAAGATCACGTCGCCGAGGTGGCGGTCCTTGAGCGTTATACGAGTCAACCGCACGCGCCCGGCGCCGGACCAGCAAAGCTTTCGGAGCGGCTCAGGAAAGCGCAGAGCCTGTTGTGACCGGCCTGACTTAAGCGCGTCTACAGCCATAGCCCGGCTTAAGCACATTGTTGACAAATGTACCCTTGCTACCTACCGTCTCAAAGTCTTGCCACACCGGCAACGGCACCCTTTCATATATGTACAGCCCGCTGCCGATGAATTCGACATAGACGTCTTCCGCAGTCTCGTCGTAACCAATAGCTGCAACGTTACTTGAGACTACCGACTGCATTTCAGGCATCTTTCTCCTCAGGACTCGTGCTTGCTAGTGCGTTGTTTGCTGCCTCCGGCGGAGCCTCCACGGCTGTTGACTGGGCACGCCAGCCGGCCACCACTGCTTTGTAAGCGTCTGGACTGGGGCGATCGTTTAGCCACGTCTGCGGCAACTTTGGATCGTCGCCTACTGGCCGATCGGGTGCCTTATAGACGCGTATCCGCGAAGGCACCTGCAGGGCATCACCTAGGACTAGCGCCTCGCCGGTGCGAAGAGCCGGCAATAGATCAGTAAGACCACCGAGGTCATCGGTGATCGTGCCCTCGACGGCGGCTCTATCGGCTCTGTTGGTGACGCGAAGTGCAATGGTTGTACCGGCTTGGCTGAGTACGGCGGGGTCTATGTCTGACGGCCGTTGGGTAACTGTCACGAGACCCACGCCGTACTTTCGTCCCTCCTTCGCGATTCGCGCGCAGGCGCGTGTCGCGGCGGTATCTCTTCCGCCGCCCAAGAACCTATGAGCCTCATCCAATACCACTAGAAGTGGTTGCTGCTTTCCGCCTACGGGTAGGTTCATGCCCCAATAGAGCGCGTCGTAGACAATCCCAAGCAACGAACCAACGACGATCTCAACGGCGCTCGCGGGAACGTGCGACACGTCGATCACCGTGATCGGGTGTCCACCTCCGATCCATTGCACGAGTAGCTGATCAAGGTCAGCTACCACCGTCCCCTGCGCATCTGGCGCCCAATCATCGGTGTCGTCAAACATGAACGCAAAGCTAGTATCAAGCATCCGATTACGCATCAGTTCCAACTGGCGGGAGATCCTACGCGCCTCTTTGCATCTGTGAGGCGCGGTTGCCTTCCCCGAGGCGGCGGGGTAACGGGCGGAATGAGACGCGAAATATCTCCCTCTTCTATTACTGTTTCCCGCGTATCGGCCGTTTGGTCGTTTGGGTTCGTGAACGTCATACGCTCATTGTTCTCCATCTCCCACCACAGTCGCCGCAGGGAGAACGGGATGGGGGAATCCGCGGTGATCGCTTGATGAGGAGTCGTGGTAGGTAGCCGATCGGCGGCGTCGAGCTTTAGATCGCGTACTCGATTGCGAAGAAACTCTGCGTCTGGCTCGCGAAGCTGGCCCATAGTTATTGCGGCCAGCTCGTCGAAGGTAAGGGCCCAGTATGGAATTCGTAGCCGCGACGCCTCATCCGTGGCGTTGGTGGAAAGCACCCGCGTTTGCTCGGGGATTGCGCTCCCATACTCTCCGTGCGGATCGATCACCAGCGCTCGAGCCGAACGGTATGGCCCGTTGCCCAACGCCCGAAGCAGGATCGCAACGAGGTTTGACTTCCCAGCACCGGTAGAGCCCACGACGCTTGCGTGTCGCGTTACCAGCGCCGAGAGTCGTAGCGACGCGGCCACTCCATCGGAGCCGGCAATGCGTCCGATCACCACGGCATCGTTCGGATCGCCCCGATCGGTATAGATGACATCTAGGTCTCGCGCGGTCACGTCACCTGGCGCAAGACGGGGGCCGACGAGGACCGTCGCATAGTCAGAGGGCCTGAACTGGCTACAGGCGAGATGATTCTGCCATCTCTTCGCAAGTACGAGGAGTCGAGAAAGCAACCCTATGTCGCGATGCTTGACCGGCTACGACGCCTTCTTAGCGAGCGTGACGAGATTGTGCTGATCACAGCTGGATACAGTTTCGGCGACCAACACATTAACGAGGTCATCATTGAAGCACTCGAAGTGAACCCCGGACTGCATGTATTCGCGCTCTGCTATGAGGAGCCTGCGACAGACGGCATTCTCGCCACGACAGCACGCGAACAACGGCAGTTCGTGGTTCTTGCACCGGACAGCGCCGTTGTGGGTGGCGAGCGGGGCGAGTGGATGGTCATCGATCCCGATGGAAGCGCGGGTCGGCTCGCTGACGTTCGTGATCGAGCGCTCGAAGATCACCGACAAGACCGATGAGTTGTTCATGGCGGCGTCGCATAGCGACGCCGATCTCGGCTACCCGGCGGATGTCGCGTTCGTTCCCAGCGATGAGGAGTGGGCCGACGACGTTCTCTGGCGCAACCTGATCGAAGGGCAGGCGACCGTCCTCGTCGGCGAGGACACCGAGTCGCTGCTGGTGCCGCTGCGACGCGGCGTGATCGATCGACTCAGGGGCCGTGTGCCCGTCAGCGTCGCGCCCCGAACGCATGGGCACGCCTCGTCCTACGCGACGTTGAGTCGTCTTGGGCGTCACCCAGTCAGCCAGATGCGCGCCCTCGCGCACGCCTGAGTTGCCGGCAAGCGCCTGAGCCAGTGCAGCGTCGCTGAAGTGTGTCGATTCGTGACGCTGGTAATGACCGCTCGCTCACGTGCCTTTGCTCCAGGCCAGTGATCCTCGCGGGCGGTCGCGAAACGCCTGCTCAGCGGCCCGCTGCCCAAAACATCCGTGCCAAATGCAGCAAGAAATATGGATGGTCGCGGCGAGTCGTTGAATCCGCGACCATCCATGTTGCGTACGGGTCTACCTACGGCGTGTCGTTCAGCTGTTGTACCAGCCCATCATCCGACCCGCTGCCGTTAGGCCGGTTCGCGCGTTGTCGCCGGCACACTTGTCTTTAGCGCCGTCGCTCGCGCCAATCGCTCCGCCGGCAAGGGCACCGAGCGTTCCCAGGCCTGGACAGATGCAGTCCAGAACGAACCACCCAAGTGTGGCCCCACCAGTGGCACCCACGCCTGCGCCGATAGCAGAGTGCAGTTCCTCGTTTTGGCTCGCCATGCGTACGTTCCTTTCTGTCGTATTCGCAAAAGAGAGTTGCTCAATTTGTCGCTTATTGACTAGTGAGTCGGATGACCCAGTAACCTAAATTCGTGGTCTCCTGGGGCCGTGCTGCACCTGACACGACACCATGCTTTGACGCGTCTGAACAGCTTGATGTGGGGACTCTTTGCCGCCCGCGTGGGCTCGACTTGAGCGGGGGGTGAAGCGGCGGGCGACTCGCCTGGTCTTATGTGGCGGGCAGACCCCCGCGAGGTGTGTGGTGCTGCTCGGATGTGTACGACGCCGCGCTTCCCCGGGTGTTGCCGTGCTTGCCGGAAGGCCGTTCCCCAGTGCTTAAAGACCCCGGAACCGAAGATCGGGATGCCCCCCGAGAGATGCTCGGTTGTTCCGGGGGATCGCTATTCTTCCGCGCATGGCGGCACCAGCTCAATCGACGCGGCGTTCAATCCTTGGAAATCTGTTTGTTCACGGCAAGCTCGACAAGAGCACGCTCACAGGGGCGCACGGCAAGGCGTTTAAGCTTGAGTTGTTCGCCAGCGACAAGAAACCGCCATCGCCCGACACGTTCGACTCGGCACGCAGGTGGCTTGAGTCCCAGGACCTTGTACGGTGGGAGAAGGCGCCCGGGAAGCCATACAACCTGATGAGCCTTGGCCCAGCGTGGGGATACGCCGTGGGCGTAGTCTTGGGGCACCGATCAGTACGCTGTGGGATTGCCGATGCGCGAGCCGAGCCCCTGAATAGGGATGGCAATTTCCTATTCGACGCTGTCGATGCGCCGCAGCTGGACGAAGCTCATGCCCTGTCCGTGATCCAGATCGCGGCCAAGCGTGTAGCCGGCCTTATCGAGCAAAGCGAAGTGCCGCACCACTTGATTCGTGGGATCACGATCGCGCTCCCCTCGCCGGTCGATCTCGAGGGCAACGTCGCCAACGGGCGAATCTTGCGCGGGCTCAGCGGGCGCGGCGGAGCACGTGAGGTATTCAGCGACGAGCTGGAGCAGGCGGGAGTCAGCGGCTTGCATATCGATATTGATAACGACGCGAACGTCGCGGGCGTGGGGGAGTGGCACCTGCGGCAAGGCAAGTCGAACACTCCCAAGACGCTGGTCGCCGTGAAGACCTCGGGTGGGATCGGCGGTGCGCTAATCGATGAGCGGGGGCTTGTCCATCGTGGCGCCACCGGCGCAGCTGGCGAGCTCGGCCATATTCCTGTGGACTTGACCGCTCTGCCCCATCTCAACTGCGGCTTGCCGCCGTTGGATCCAGCGGCAGTATGCGAGCGCTGTGGAGGTGTCGCGCATCTTGACAGCTACGCTTCGGCGTCGTCGATCGTCGATCGGGTGTTTCCCGATGGCGACGCGAACGGCTGGACGGACCGCTATAAGCAGATGTTGACCGCCCTGTTCACCGATTCGGATCCCGACCACGAGCGGGTTCGTCAGGCGGTGTTCGACGCGGGCTGGATTTTGGGTCGAGCGTTGATCCCAATCATGGAGTTCGTGGACCCCGACCTGATCGTGATCGTCGGCCGCATGCGATCGGCCGGTGCCCCGTTCACCGAAGCAGTCGCCAACGGCTTGGCGGCGCAGCCTCGTCTAGTCGAACACATGCCGGACGTGGTCGCAAGCGATGGCACCGCAACCGGCATCCTTGGGGCGGTACGCAACACGTTGCAAAACCAGCCTCCCGCTTTCCCGCCTCATCTGCAGGGTACGTTGGAGCAGCTACGTCGAGACATGCGGGTTGGACCTGTAAGCTGGCAGACAGCCGCGCCGATGCTCGGACCAAGCGCGTAGGACGGCCTGATGCCGAAAGATGCTGAGTTCACGAGAGGCCTGGCGCGGCGCCAAACCGCTCGTCCAGCTGCGCATCGTTCAGATCTTCCGAAGCGAGCCCAAGCGTGAAAGAAGCCCGGTGTCGGATTGCGGCGCCGGCCTATTCCAAGAGGTCGCCGAGCATCTCATGGAGTAGTGAGTTGTCGCCACGATGACTCTCGCGGGCGGCGAGGATATTGCGCTCGGCGTCGAGGTTGACCCATGCAATCGGGTGGCCGGCGGCCTTGGCGATCTGGCCGAGAAAGGCGCGTTGGGTGCGCCCGTTGCCCTCGCGGAACGGATGGACGGCGTTGATCTCGGCGTAGTAGTGCGTCAGGCGTCCCAAGAACTGCTCGCGGCCCAAGCCGTGGAGACGGTCCTCCTGGGCGAGGTCTGCGAGCAGCGTCGTCAGGTAGGGGTCGAGGTGCTCAGGCAGCGCGAACAGGTCGCCGCCCTTGGTGATGCGTACCGTGCGCAGCTCGCCGGCCCACGGGTAGATGTCGCCGAAGATGTAGCGGTGTGTCGCTTGCAGGTGGGCGAGGTCAAAGTCGCCGGGAATGAAACGCCGCTCGAGCTGCGCTATGCGGATAGCGGTGAGTGCCGCCTCGCGCTCCGCAAGAGCGGCCCCATCGCGCAAGTCCAGAAGGTTTCGCAGCACGTCGGTGCCGGGATAGACGTATGGATCGGCGGCCACCGCCGCAACGTATCGAGAGTTCCGGCGTCGAGACTACGCGCGTGCCGGAACGAGCAGCTCGTCGAGCGGCTCGCCAGCGGCTATCAGTCGTGCCGCGTCATCTAGCTGTGCGTCGGTCAGTTCCCCACGTCCCCAGCGGCCCAGGAGTGCCTCGGCAACGCCGGGATCGAGACCCTCGGCGCGCACGGACGCCAATGCGTTCTCGGCTGCTTGGGCGCGCGTCGTCATGCCCTTATTCTACCGTCGCGGCTTGCCCCTGGCCTTGGTAGCAATTTGAGCGAACCTGAGCTGATCTGAGAGCACCGTGGGCCAGTAAAACCGGGCTATCTGGCCTAACCCGAGCCCCGGAGGCGAGTTCGAGCCCAGTATCGCCCATCGCAGAACCCCTGGAATTCAGGGGTTGTTTCCTGCGTTGGACGTGCGCATGGGGTCGTGGTGCGAAAGTTTTTCCCACAAGGCGCCCGCCTTCGGCTAGGGCTCCTGATCGACCGCGGCCCCGAGTTCGGCCCCATCCAGCAGGTATAGCCGCAGTCCGACCCCTAGATGACTGGTTCCGAATTGGCGCCTGGGGTGGCGGGGGCGCGAGGGGACATGGGCGGGCTGTCGAAGGTCGGCGTTGCTATCGCAACGTCGACCACGGAGGTGGCCTCGTGCTCGCCGACCTTGACAGCCTGCTCACCGCACTTTATGTGCTGGTGGACGATCTCCTGCCCGCTCGAACCGGTGCAGGCCGACGCCCAAGAATCACCGACGCGGAGCTCATCACGCTCGCCGTCGCGCAGATCATGCTCGACTGCCACTCCGAGCGGCGGTTTCTGCGTCTCGCTTGCCGCCGGCTCTCGCACCTGTTCCCCTACATCCCGAAACAGCCTGGCTACAACAAGCGCCTGCGGACGCTTGCCCCGCGGATCTGCCTCATCATCAACCAGCTGGCGCGGATCTCCCCGTCGTTCGGTGACCGGCTCAGGTTGCTGGACTCCACGCCGGTGCCCTGTGGCGCCTCCCGGGAGACCGTCAAGCGCTCGGAGCTCGTGGGCTGGGCTGCCTATGGGTATTGCGCCAGCCATAGCCGCTACTTCTGGGGGCTGCGGTTGTATCTGCTGTGCGCACCGGACGGGATGCCGGTCTACTTCGCCCTGGCGCCGGCGAACGAGGGGGAGCGCGAGGTCGCTGCGGCAATGCTCGAACGTGCCCGCAAGGAGGGGCTGCTCCAAGGCGGCGAGGTCATCCTCGCCGACAAGGGGTTCGCTGGCCAAGAGTTCGAGGAGACCGTCGCCGCTCTGGGCGCGCAGCTCATCCGCCCCGACCGCAAGGGCGAGAAGCCGCGGTTCGGCAAACTCGGTGGGATGCGCCAGTGGATCGAGTCGGTCTATGACACCGCCAAGGGCCAGCTCTCCCTCGAGGAGCACGGCGGGCACATCCCCGACGGGGTCTGGGCCCGCGTCTGCCAGCGCGTACTTGCCCTCGCCGCCGGCGTCTGGCACAACTGGCTGCTCTGGGAAGCCGGCAAGATCGACACCCCCGGACGCCACTTCACCGCCTACGACCACTGAGCCCATGAGAACGGAATCAATCATCTAGTTCAGACTGTCGGGCTAACTGTCATTTCACGTCCGTCTGCAGCGTCAAGTCTTCTTCACGGAGGAGACCTACAACCTAAGCGAGTCCGAGCTGCGGCGGCTGTTCGTCGAGCCGTGGCTCGCCGGCAAGCCGATCATCATCAAAGGCCGAACATGGGTGCCAGAGCGCTCACGTATCGCGATTCTCGAAGGCCCGGACCTGACCTCCACCCAGCGATCATGGGGCCAAGGCTGGACGGAGGCAATCGAGTTGAGCGAGAACGTGACCGACCGATTCCTGCATCCACCGCCGATCCCGGTCGAAAAGGCGCGCTCGGCCGAGCGTACGACGACACAACCAGGGAGCGGTGCTCGCGAGGCCGAGCCAGAAGGTAGCGAGCCTGAGGCTGATCCCGTCGCAGCCGGGCACGAGGAGGCCGCAGAGCCGCCAGAGGGGTCGCCGAAACCCGCAGGCAAACCGTGGTATCGCACCGTGTTCGACGTCTCCACGGCGCGCGGAGTGTTCGCGGCGACCGTGGTTGCAGGCCTAATCGTGATCATTCTCGCTCCGCTCGTGACGAGCCTCCCGTCCCTCCCTTATAAAGCGGCCCGTGCCATTTATTTCGGATTCGCGATCCGCGCAGGGGAACAGTTCGACCTCGAAAACTCGGTGAGGCAGCGTCCGCCCTGGCAGGGAACGCCGACGCTCTATGGCAACTCGTTCGGCTACGCGACTGGCTCAGACAACGGTTCGCTGGCGTTTGATTTCAACGGCATCCCGACCGAGTTCGTCGGCAAGATACGTTCGGGAATAGAGCGGGTGTCGTATGCCGGGGAGACGGTTCGCAACGGAATATGTGCTGACCGGAAGCAAACTTGGCGCCTTTGCGTTCGTCGGCCTTTCATCGCTCGCCGCGGCCGGCGCGACTCCGTCCGTGGGCGAGACGGTCCTCGTCCGTGGAGTGGTCGTCGCGTCCGGTGTTGCTCGGGAGGTAGGTGGACCTACGCGCGAGGCCGTCTACGTCATGGGATTGAGCAGCGAAGCAGCACCCACGGAAGGGGCAGGCGCTGAAGGAGAAGGTGACTCGCTGCAAAAGCTGGCCAAAGAAGCTCGCGAAAGCGGCTAAGCGCCCGGGACGCTGGTCCCCCGAGAGGGTCTGTCCGGAAGTTTGTGTATTTGGCGTGATCAGAGGGTTCGCATTCGGCGGGCCCGTGAAGGAGGATCGTGCTGATGAGCAATGAGCAGGTAGCGGCGCCGGTCGACGGCGGCGAGCAGATGGGAGCGCCAGCTGCTGCGGCGTTCGAAGTGGACGGGCTGCGATCGTGGGCGGAAGCGCTCGTCGATCGCGCTCGCAGCGAAGGAGTCGCTCTCACAGGCGAGGGAGGATTGCTGACCTCGATGGTCCGGGAAGTCCTTCAGACCGGTTTGGATGTGGAGATGGCCGATCACTTGGGCTATGAGCCGTATGAGGCGATCGGCCGCGGGACGGGCAATAGCCGCAACGGCGCGTATCCCAAGACGGTCAGGACGGATGTCGGCCCAGTGGAGCTGCGGATGCCGCGTGACCGTGAGGGCACGTTTGAGCCGGTCACGGTGCCGAAGCACGTGCGTCGCCTGCAGGGGCTGGGTGCGAACGTGATCAGCCTCTACGCGAAGGGGTTGACGACCGGGGAGATCCAGGCGCATCTGGCTGAGATCTACGACACCGAAGTCTCGCGGGAGACGATCTCGAAGATCACCGACCAGGTGTTGCCGGACATGGCGGCGTGGCAGAGCCGGCCCCTGGACCGCGTCTACCCAGTGCTGTTGATCGACGCGATCGTCGTGAAGGTCCGTGACAGCCAGGTCGCTAACCGGCCGGTCTATGTCGCGATCGGCGTGAACCTCGACGGCGAACGCGATGTCCTGGGCCTATGGCTCGGCCCCACAGGCGGGGAGGGAGCCAAGCAATGGATGAGCATGCTCAGCGAGCTACGCAACCGCGGCCTGCAGGACGCGCTGATCGTGTGCTGCGACGGGCTGAAGGGGCTCCCCGAAGCGATCCGCGTGACCTGGCCCAACGCCACCGTCCAAACGTGTGTCGTTCACTTGGTGCGGAACACGCTGCGCTACGCCTCAAAGAAGTACTGGGGCCAGATCGCAAGAAGTCTTCGCCAGATCTATACCGCGCCGACTGTCGAGGCCGCAGAAGCACGCTTCGGCGAGTTCGCGGCAGAGTGGCGAGCGCTCTACCCAGCGATGATCCGCTCCTGGGAGAACGCGTGGGAGGAGTTCGTGCCATTCCTCGAGTTCCCCGTCGAGCTCCGAAGGATCGTCTACACGACAAACGCGATCGAGTCGCTGAACGCTAGATTCCGCAGAGCCGTTCGTCACCGCGGTCATTTCCCGAATGAGCAAGCCGCGATGAAGGTCCTCTACCTCGTCGCCACCACCCGAAGGAAAAACCGTGAGAACCTGACCGGCAGAATCAGCAACTGGAAGCAAGCACTGAACATCCTGACCATCCACTACGGCGACAGACTCGACGCCACGCAGTAGCTAGCCAGACATCTCACAACCAACAAGTCATTTACACAAACAAACTGACAGTCCCCGCGGATCGAGGTCGCGGCGATAGAAGTGCTCGCGGCCGGGAATTGCATCCTCGACACGATGATCGGGGTGAGCGACGACGCCGAGGATGAGATCAACCTCGTCCATGAGCTCGGGGCGGCCGAGCGCAAGGTGCTGATGGGTGCCGGCGTCGAACACGACGAGGCGGCCATCGGGGTCGGTCCTGCTCGGAGGGTCCGTCGCCATGCATCGAAGTTACGGGCCGCTGCGGATGCCCCGCTGCGGCGCTGAGGCCGGCTGGGGCGCTCGGATCGCTCCCCACATTCTTCCCACAAACAACGATGAACTATGCGCGAGCGAGACGCAGACCCCCGCTAGAAACCGCGCATGAACACTAGGTTCTCGCCACGTAGCTCGACGTAGTTCACGCCATGGGTCGATTCGACAAGGCGGAGGTCATCCCGCTCTAGCAAGCGAAGTTTCGCACCCTTCCAACCAGTATCGCCTTTCGTTGGATTTGGCTAGGGCTGGCGGGATATCGTTCCCGATTGGGAGCACATGCAATGAGCGAGATCACCGACAAGACTGATGAGCTGTTCATGGCGGCGTCGCGTAGCGACGATGATCTCGGATACCCGGCGGACGTTGCGTTCGTTCCCAGCGATGAGGAGTGGACCGACGACGTTCTCTGGCGCAACCTGATCGAAGGGCGGGCGACCGTCCTTGTCGACGAGGACACCGAGCTGCTGCTGGTGCCGTTGCGCCGCGGCGTCATCGACCGGCTCAGGGGCCGTGTGCCCGTCAGCGTCGTGCCCCGCACGCATGGGCACGCCTCGTCCTACGCGACATTGAGTCGTCTTGGGCGTCACCCGGTGAGCCAGATGCGCGCCCTCGCGCACGCCTGACTTGCCGGCAAGCACCTGAGCTGGTGCCGCGTTCCCGAAGTGGCCTGTCGAATCACGGCGCTGGTAACGATCGCTCGCACACCTGCTTTTCGTCGTCCTTAGCGGCAGTCGGGGGATCGCTTGTCGACGCGACCGCTTCGCCGCGAAAGCAGCACGGTGGGGCGGGTTGCTTGCCCCACCTGCGATGGCACTAGCGACGTAGCTCTGCCTGTAGCCGGCTTGCGAGGCGGACGGAGGCCTCGATCTCGACTTGGCGGATCGACACGCTCTCGACGCTAAGCCCAAATGGAACACCGACGCGCCGGCAGAATGCGATCAGCTCGACGGCCGTAGCGACGGCTTGATCGTAGGACGCTTCTAGGGTGTCCTCCGCGTGGCGCAGCTCGTTCTCGATCCAGTGCGGCACATCGACACCGAGCCACTGAACGAACTCCAGTGTCTTCAGCGAGCCGCAGACCGAGAACGTGAAGACGATCGGCGCCGGCTTGAGGTCACGAGCGGCACACTCGTAGTGATAGTCGGAGACCAAGTTCTTCGCGGCATTGACGTCATAGACGATCTGGGTGACAAAGAACGAGCAACCTGCTGCCTGCTTCGCCAGCAGACGGACGTGCTCCCGGCGCCCGCGCGTGTGCCGCTCTGGGATCGCGACACCTCCGAGAAGGAGATCCGGGCGCACCTCGGTCCTGAGTTCGTAGGCTCGCAACAGAGAGGTTGCTACCGCCTTCTCACGAGAGGACGCACCGACGAACACCGACAGCGCGTGGGTTGGGGCTTGTTCGCTGAGCCACGAGCGAAGACGTTGCTCTGGGTACTTGCTGACCGCGCGGTACACGATGGCGGGCACTTCCAAGCCGACGAGATCGCGAGCGAGGTAGTCGGCTGGGTCCATTGTGGGTAGGAACGGAAAGGGGCGTTCCTCGGGATTGCGGTCGCTCTCGTCATCAATGTCGTAGAGCACGAGGCCGTCGATGCCCACGGGGCGCAGGCGCTCGAGCGTTTTCGCGGCGATCTGACGGGCTTGCTCCGGTTCGGTCGTCAGGCGCGGTGGCGTCAGCGCGAAGAGCAGGAACTCACCCGTCCCCTCGGCAATGCGCCGCTGCAGCTCCACGCGCCGAAGCGTAGCTAAACGCATACGGGACGACTGGGCGCTGGCGGTTATGAGCTTCCGGTAGTAACCGTGCCACGCGGTGTCTCACGTCCACAAGGGACGCGGTGTCTCACGTCCACAAGGGCCGCGTCGAATGCTGCTTGTACGCGCCATCCTGCGGGAGTCGCCGAGACTCACGCGACTCAGGACGACCGTGAAGCAGCCGATCCTCTGAAGATTCTCTCCAGGAGTGAACATGGCCACGGTGGTATTCATCAACCGGCTCCAGCCGGCGGCTGGTCGTCACAATGTCCGCAATGCCCGAGTTGCGCTATACGACGCCGACCGGCGAGCTGGGCGGCTATCTGGCCACGCCGAGCGATGCCGGGTCGCACCCGGGCGTGGTCGTGATCCAGGACGCGCTCGGGCTCTCCGATGACATCCGCGCGCAGGCTGACCGGCTGGCGGGCGCTGGCTATGTTGCGTTCGCGCCCGACCTGTACTCCGGCCGCGGGATTCGCTGCGTGGTGGCGACGATTAGCGCCTCGCGCTCGGGCAGCGGGCTCGCATACGAAGAGATCGAGGCGGCGCGGAAGCTCCTGGCCGAGCGCGAGGACTGCAGCGGGCGCATCGGCATCATCGGATTCTGCATGGGCGGCGGCTTCGCGCTGTTGTGCGCGCCACGCGGCTTTCAGGCCGCGTCGGTCAACTACGGCGAGATTCCCAAGGACGCGCAGCGGCTCGCCGGAGCGTGCCCGGTAATCGGCAGCTACGGCGCCAAGGATCGCATGCTGCGCGGTCGCGCGAAGCGGCTGGAGCAGGCGCTCGACTCACTCGGCGTCACGCACGACATCAAGGAGTACCCGCAGGCCGGCCACAGCTTCCTCAATCATCTGAAGGTCGGGCCACTGACGCCGCTGCTACATGTGACCGGCTTCGCTTACAACGAAGAGGCCGCCGAGGACGCTTGGCGGCGAATCCTGGCGTTCTTCGGCGAGCATTTGAGCTAAAGGTCCAAGAGCCTGGATGTCGCCGAAGCTGGATTTACGTATCCGAAGGACAGGCAGCCGGCACGAGCGAGGCGGCGCTCAGCGGAGCGTCGCCTCGCGCGTCTCTCGCTCTGAGGAGCGTGTCGTGATGCGCCGACGGGTCGAGCGATCCGCCTCTGGCGCTTTGGGCTCGGTGGTCGCGATGAACTCGCCGATCACCTCGACGAAGCGCTCGGGCTCGTCCAGCTGGGGGAAGTGACCGGAGTCCTCAAAGACCTCGAGACGACTGGTCGGGACCTGGGCGTGCGCGCTGTGGGCGTGGGAGACGGGGATCAGTGTGTCGTGCTGCCCCCAGACGAACAGCATCGGCGCGCGTTCGGCCAGGTACAGGCGATCGGTGGCGTCGACCCGCTGGCCGCCTGGCTCGACGACCGAGCGCACCGTGCGTAGGAACGCTTCGCGCGTGACCCTGTCGGCGAGCGTGGCGTGGCCGCGGGCGCTTTCGCGCAGATCCGTGCCGGGCCGCAGCCCGACGGCACCCATCACTCTTCCCACCATCCGCCCGGCGTCGAGCAGCCGCCCGTTGGTGAGGATCGGCAGGACGTACTCGGCGCCCGGGAGCGTCGCCGCTCGCAGCAGCAGGCTGACCTCGCGCCCGAGCCCGCCGCTGTCGACGAGGATCAGGCGTTCGCAGCGCTCGGGGAACTGGTAGGCGATCTGCATCGCAACGCCGCCCCCGAGCGAGTGCCCGACGAAGGTGGCCTGGTCATGTCCGAGCTCTCGCAGGATGTCGCGCACGAGGCTCGCGTGGGCGCCCAGCGAATAGTCACCCGTCGGCTTGGCGGAGCCTCCGTGGCCGAGCAGGTCGGGTGCGATGACCGTGAAGTGCTTGGCCAGGCCGGGCATGACCTGCGCCCAGGTCGTCGAGTCCGACGTGATGCCGTGAATCAGCACCACCACCGGGCCGTCTCCGGCCTGGCGATAGGCGTAGCGGTTGCCGTGCAGGGTGACACTCCGAAGCCGATACGCCTTCATTGCAGCCAACGCTCCTGTCCTGTTCTGGGCCCCGCCAAACGGTAGCGCTCGCGGCGGACCTGGGCGCGCGAGCGCGAGACGGGGCCGCGAGAGATCGGCTGAGGTCAGCGACCCGTTCGAGACGCACGACTTCGGGGTCGGCCATCCGCGCACCAATCAGGTTGCCGGCGGTCATCCCGAGCCCGAACAGCACCAGCAGCGGCGTGATTTAGCCCTCACCGAAGCCGGCGACGTGGATCATCATCGGCGCTATGTAGCTGAACGTCGCGAACAGCGCGCCGCCGCCGATCATCGCGATCGACAGCGAAAGCCAGATCTGCGGCTGGCGGAACGCCAGCAGCTCGTGACGCAGCTCCGGCGTGGGGTCGCTACGGGATAAATTCAACGCACCATCGTGTTAGCAAAGGAAAGGACGTACATGGCCCTTCCCAACGATATTCAGCGATTCATTGATGAGCAGGCCGAACGCGCAAGCACACGCTATGACGACCTGCGTGCCGTCGTGTTCAACGGCACGACCAAGCGCTCACCTGAGGTCAGTAACACCGACGGTCTGGTGGCGATCGTCCGTGGGATCTTCGACCGCGTCGGCGTCGAGGTCGAGGAGATCCGGACGGTGGATCGTGATATTCCGCCTGGGCTGTGGCCCGACATGCGCGAGCACGGCTACGACAGCGACGAGTTCCCCGACATCTACAAACGCTCCGTCGTGCCCGCGAACATCCTGATCATCGCGGGGCCGGTCTGGCTGGGTGATCAGAGCTCGCTCACGCGCAAGGTCATCGAGCGCCTGTACGCGTACTCCTCAGACGTCAACGAGGCGGGCCAGTGGTCCTATTACGGCAAAGTCGGCGCCGCGATCACCACCGGCAACGACGACGGCGGCAAGCACGTCAGCGCCCAGGTTCTCTACGCGCTACAGCACATCGGGCTCACGGTCCCGCCCCAGTCGGACACCTACTGGACTGGCGAGGCTGGTCCTGGGCCCTCCTACCTCGATGCCGTCGGGGGTGGCGAGCACAACGCCTGGGCGACCCGCAACACGGTCTTCCTGGCTTGGAACGTGCTGCACCTTGCCCGCATGATCACTGACGCCGGCGGCATCCCGGCATACGGGAATTCGACGCACGACTGGGACTTGGGAGATCCCGATCACCCCAATCCTGAGCACCGGCAGTAGGTGCAATCAGCCGGTCTGGCTACGGCCCGCTGTTGGACGCGCAGACGCTCGACCGAAGCGGAATCGTGGGCGCCTGGGGGGCTCCGATCCGGGACTGACGGTGCGGGCGCCCGTAATTTCACCATCCTCGCTGCCAAAGGCGCTGCGCTCGCGCTCGAGCCCGCGCAATTCAGGCACTAGATCCCGCTGGCGCTCACGCGCCAGCGCACTTGCAATGTGATTACCGAACATGCGTCCACTCTTATGCAACCTCGGCATTCACTCAACACATTTAGCCCCACGTGAGAGCCAGCTGTGTCAAAGCTCAGGCAGGTGCCGCGGCGACCGCGTCGACGAGCGCATCACCGTCCAGCGTGCGCAAATACAGCACATGGCGCCTCACCCGCCTGCGATTCACCAGGCCGGCTTCGGCGAGTACTGTCAGCTGCTGGGAGATCCCGCCGCTGGTCACACCCAATAGTCCCGCCAGCTCCGTCGTCGAGCGGGGACAGTCGAGTGCCACCAACACCGCCGCGCGGTTTCGTCCCAACAGGCGCGCCAGCGCGTCCGGAGCAGCGTCTCGTTGCGACTCCCAGAGCATCCCAATGCCGCGCGCCGGGTAGATCAGCGTCGGCTGCCAGGGTGGCGCCGTCACCATCATGACCTTCGGCCAAGCGAACACGCTCGGGATCAGCAGCAGGCCGCGGTCGTCGAGGTCGAGCCGCCCGCCCCAGAATTTCTCGTGGCCATCGCACTCTTTGTCGATGTGCAGTACGCCGTCATCCCAGCGGACCGTCTCGTCTAGATGACTGGTTCCGAATTGGCGCCTGGGGTGGCGGGGGCGCGAGGGGACATGGGCGGGCTGTCGAAGGTCGGCGTTGCTATCGCAACGTCGACCACGGAGGTGGCCTCGTGCTCGCCGACCTTGACAGCCTGCTCACCGCACTTTATGTGCTGGTGGACGATCTCCTGCCCGCTCGAACCGGTGCAGGCCGACGCCCAAGAATCACCGACGCGGAGCTCATCACGCTCGCCGTCGCGCAGATCATGCTCGACTGCCACTCCGAGCGGCGGTTTCTGCGTCTCGCTTGCCGCCGGCTCTCGCACCTGTTCCCCTACATCCCGAAACAGCCTGGCTACAACAAGCGCCTGCGGACGCTTGCCCCGCGGATCTGCCTCATCATCAACCAGCTGGCGCGGATCTCCCCGTCGTTCGGTGACCGGCTCAGGTTGCTGGACTCCACGCCGGTGCCCTGTGGCGCCTCCCGGGAGACCGTCAAGCGCTCGGAGCTCGTGGGCTGGGCTGCCTATGGGTATTGCGCCAGCCATAGCCGCTACTTCTGGGGGCTGCGGTTGTATCTGCTGTGCGCACCGGACGGGATGCCGGTCTACTTCGCCCTGGCGCCGGCGAACGAGGGGGAGCGCGAGGTCGCTGCGGCAATGCTCGAACGTGCCCGCAAGGAGGGGCTGCTCCAAGGCGGCGAGGTCATCCTCGCCGACAAGGGGTTCGCTGGCCAAGAGTTCGAGGAGACCGTCGCCGCTCTGGGCGCGCAGCTCATCCGCCCCGACCGCAAGGGCGAGAAGCCGCGGTTCGGCAAACTCGGTGGGATGCGCCAGTGGATCGAGTCGGTCTATGACACCGCCAAGGGCCAGCTCTCCCTCGAGGAGCACGGCGGGCACATCCCCGACGGGGTCTGGGCCCGCGTCTGCCAGCGCGTACTTGCCCTCGCCGCCGGCGTCTGGCACAACTGGCTGCTCTGGGAAGCCGGCAAGATCGACACCCCCGGACGCCACTTCACCGCCTACGACCACTGAGCCCATGAGAACGGAATCAATCATCTAGATCCGCGAACAGCGCGCGCGTGCCGCCGTCGGCGATCTGGCGGGAGCGGTAGAGGATGTCGTGCTCGAGCAGCGAGCGGATCCGCTCCCAGTCATCGGCGATCGCGCTTTGCCAGTAGCGGCGCATCAGCTCTGCGAGACCCTGGACCGCCGCGCGCGGCTCGGTCAGGAACGGATCCAGCACAGCGGGGATCGCCTGCCCCTCGTAGGCGACGCGCACCTCCGCCCGGATCTGCTCGGGCGCGATCGTCATCATCCTGTCGAGCTCCTCCTCGAAGCGCGTCAGCGGGCTCGTTGGCATCGGGTGGATGAAGTCCGGGTTGTATTTGTCGGAGCCCTGTAGTGCCCGCAACGACGAGAGATCGAGATCGGCCGCTCGCGTTCTCGCGCGCTCCACCCATGGCAGATGCAGCGCTGCGCGACTCGGGTCCTCGAGCACGGCGGTGCTCGCCACCAGCTCGATCGTCGGCGAGATCGCGAAGCGAACGCGTGTCAGAGCCTCGGTGTCAAAGACGATCTCCAGCATGCTTCAAGCCTCCCGGACGATTGTCCTCACGTCGAGAGATTCAGCTCAGGCTAAATATATTCCGGCGTGAGAGGATCAACGGCGTGATCAAGCACATCGTCATCTTCAAGTGGCGCGAGGATGTCAGCGACGCCGACGTCGCGGCGGTCATCGAGGATCTGCGTGCTCTTCCCGGCACGATTGACGCGCTCGAGAGCTACCTTGCCGCGCCGGACCTCAGGCTGACCGAAGGTACCGGCGACCTTGCGATCGTCGCGGAGGTCGCAAGCCCGGAGGCACTGAGGAGCTATCTCGATCATCCCCAGCACGTCGCTGTGGTCACGCGGCTGCGCGCGATGGCCGCGAGCCGCACCGCCGTGCAGGTCTCAGCCGACTGAGCTCAGCAGCCTTCGTCGTCCGATTCCTGCGCGTCAGCCGCCGCCGCACAGTCGATCGTATGGCTGGTCGTGGCCTGCTGCAGGAGCCTGTAAAGCGTCTCGCGCTCATCCGCGTCCAGCGCGCTCAGAACCTCGTCCTCGGCCGCCGCTAGTGCCACCTCCGCCTGAGCCAGGCGCTCCGTGCCGTCGTCGGTGAGCTCGACGATATGCCGGCGGCGGTCCTCGTTCGAGCGTCTGCGCAGAATCAGCCCGTCGCGCTCGAGTTCGTTGAGCAGCCCGATTAGGTTGGTGCGGTCGGTGCGCAACGCGCTTGCCAGCGCCTGCTGCGTCGGGCTTCCGTGATCGCGCAGCACCGTCAGCGCCACAAGGTGGCGCGGGCGTAGACCGAGCGGCGCCAGCGCCGACTCGCCGCGCAGGCGGCTGAGACGCGCCAGGTGATCGAGCAGTGCCGATGAGCGGTGCTGGATGTTCGTTGTAGACGCCACAAGCGAAGTCTAAGCCACAGAGCAACCAGCAACACAACTAAGTTGTCTGCTACAACTCATTTGGCTTTGGCAATCGATTGGTAAAGGACAACATAATGGCCCATCTGCTCCACATCGACTCGAGCATGCAGGGCGAGCGCTCGGTCAGCCGCTCGCTCAGCGCCCGCGCCGCCGCCTCCTGGCGCGCCGCGTATCCAGAAGGGACTGTCACCTACCGCGACCTCGGCGCCCAGCCAATCCCTCACCTCAACGCGGCGTCAGGCCTCGCGCGCATGGTGCCGCCAGACCAGCACACGCCCGAGCAGGCGGCCTCGTGGGCGCTGACCGAGGAGCTCGTCGGAGAGATCCTCGAAGCCGACACGATTCTCTTCGGCTTGCCGCTCTACAACTTCGGCCCGCCGAGCACCGTCAAGTCATGGCTCGATCACCTCATTGCGCCCGGCCTCTCCTTCGACCAGAGCACCCAGACGGGCATGCTCGGCGGCCGCGAGATGATCGTGCTCGCGTCACGCGGAGGCGGCTACGCGCCGGGCACGCCGCGCGAGGGCTGGGACCACGCCGAGCCGTGGCTCCCGCACGCCCTGGCGATGACGGGTCTCGAGCCCCGCTTCATCACCGCCGAACTGACGCTCGCGGAGGTCAACCCACAGATGGCCGAGCTGCGGCCCATGGCAGCGGAGAGCCTCGCCGCAGCCGAGCGCGCGATCGATGATCTTTGGGCGCCCGTGGCGGCGTGAGCCGATCTCCGATGGTGGCACCGGGTGGTGTCCCCGGCGCGTTGCCCATCAATTTGCGTCCAACGCCTCGCCGGACCGCCAACCAGGCGGTTATAGTCCCCTGCCAATGACGCGGAGCCAGATCAGAGGCAGCGTGGCACTCTTGGCGCTGACGACGATCATGGCGCTCGGTGCTTTGACGGGGGAGGCCGCGGCGTACACACCTGGCTGCGGCTCGGTCCCGATCGTCTATGGGATTCCGCCCTGGGGCTTTCACACAGGTTCCCCGGGCGAAGGGGGTGGCTTCGCGCGCGGCCACGGCGAAATCAACCTGGAAGCGAACACCGTCTCCGGGATCCTGTGTCAGGAAGACCGTAAGGGTGCGATCACGATGACGGTCGCGCACCACCTCGTATATCACTCGCACACCGCGATGATGTGGGGCTACCCCGGCAACATCATGAAGATCATCGTCCGCGTGGTCGCCAGCAACGACTCGAAGTGTGAAGTGGGAACTGTCGGACACGCGACCCTGTTCGCGAGCTACAACGGCGTTCGTAGCGACAGCGTCCAGTTCTTCTTCCCGGCGGCCTGCAAGGATCAGGACCACCTCTATCACGGGACCCAGGTCAACAACCAGGTACCACCGCTGTAGCGCTAGCCGATTTCAACGGCTTCGCTCTTGTTGATCCTGAAGCCTTTGCCCTTTCCGGGTTCAGCGAGCTTCACGCAGGTGATCCCGTTTGTCGCAGAGGTACAGAGCACGCCGTTGACTTCGGTTTGCCGGCCATACTGCAGGACCGGTGCTTTTTCGTTCCAGTTCTGTAGGCAATAGCCCGGGGAGGCGTCGTGTTCATAGGCGCAGAGCGTGACCCCACCGTTACTGTTGATCGTGGCGAGGCTTACGCGGGAGTTCGCTGTCGTTCCAGGTCCCAGTCCTGTGCCGCAGAACGTCCCCGTCTCGCACCAAACGTCGCGGTCGGGTGATAGGAATTCGCTTAGCTGCAGTGGTGCGGGGCGGGTGAGTGCACCGCCCACAGAGATTGTCCTGCGGGGGTTGAAGAGGAAGCCCTCTCTGGTCGCGCTCACCGTGCACTCGACTCCACTGTGCAGCACTATGCAACGGAAGCGACCGACTGCCACCTTGCGACCGTAGTTGTAGGTGGGCGTGCGTATGCCTGCGTTGCCCAAGCCGCAACTGTCGGCTCGCGTGCTGTGCGAGCTGCACGTCAGTACTTCTCCGCTGGAATTGAGGGTCGCTTTCGATTCGCCGCGAGGACCAACGCTCTCGCAGAAGGCAACAGGCGGACCGGCGTAGCCGTCGTATATCGCACACGAGATGTTGCCGTATGGGTTGCGCGCGAAGAATTCCACGGCCCGTAGTCTCGCTGGCTTGGCGCTGCTCGCGCTGGGGTCAGACGGAGCTAGCGCGCTTGTTGTTAGAGCTCCGAGCGCCACGACAACTCCAATGAGGAGCACGTTGGTTCTGCGGCGCATGTTGCCTCTTTCGATCGTGGGCGGGACCCTGACAGCCTCGGGTCGGCAAACCGTATCCAACGCCGCGGCTCGTGGCCGACCACGCAGCTATAGGGTTCCCACGTGCCAACCCATAAGCCCCGCTCGCGTCTCGCTGCGCTCCTCGTCGTGGCTGCGCTCGCATGCGCCGGGTGTGCAGCGGGCAGCCCGCAGACTGGCGCCAAAGACTTCTACGAAGAACACGCCACAGCCGCCAGCAGCATCGCGGCCGCGACCAGGGCGGTCGAGGGCGAGGTCTCCCTACCGACTCCCCCGACGAAGTCACAGCTGGCGACGCTCGCTGGCGCCGTCTCGCAAGCCCACACCAGCCTCGAACAGGTGAGTGGGTGGAAAATCGCCGGACAGGGCGAAGAAGGAGCCGAAGAAGAAGACGTCCCCAGGGCCGAGACCCAGGTGGCAGAAGGAGCCGAAGAACTCCTCAGCGCGATGTCTGCCCTGGGGTCCTATGCGCGCGCGCCGACGGCGAGTACCCTCGCCCACTACAACAGCAAGCTCGCCAGCGGGCGCATTTCGTGGAACGAAGGCATCTCCCAGCTCTGGTATCTCGCCCACAAGTCCACGCCCCCGAAGCTCTGAGCAGGCCATGAAGCGGCGGCGATGTGCACTATCGTGCGCTCTCAGCCATGGCCTACGTCCCGCCGCCTGAGATCATCGAGCGCTACGCGTCCGTCCTGATTGACTTCGCCCTCGGCGGTGGCCGCGGGGTGCAGCCGGGCGAGGTCGTCCGGGTGGTTGCGCCGGAGAGCGCCAAGCCGCTTTACGCGGCGCTCAATCGAGCGGTATGGCGTGCCGGCGGACACGTGATCGGCGCCTACCAGCCTGATGACAACCAGGCCGTGAACCTCTCCCGCGACTTCTACGAGCTCGCCAGCCCCGAGCAACTCGAGCATTTCCCCGCGCTCTACACACGGGGGCTGATAGATGAGATCGACCATCAGGTGACTGTCATCGCGCCGAGTGATCCACGTGCTCTCGATGGCGTCGAACCGTCACGGATCATGCGTCGCGGTGAGGCGTTGCGCCCCCTGCTGGACTGGCGCGGCGAGAAGGAGAACGCGGGGCGCTTCACTTGGACGCTCGGTATGTACGGAACGCCGGGGATGGCCGCGGAAGCCAGCATGAGCGTCGAGGAGTACTGGGAGCAGATCGTGCACGCGTGCTTCCTCGACGACCAGGACCCGGTCGCGCGCTGGCGTGAGATCGGGCAGCGCCTGGACGACACCCGCCAGCGACTGGATGCGCTTCAGATCGAGCGGCTGCACATCGAGGGCGAGGACGTCGATCTGTGGGTGAGCGTCGGCGAGCAGCGACGCTGGCTGGGAGGACGCGGGCGCAACATCCCCAGCTTCGAGCTATTCACCAGCCCCGACTGGCGCGGCACTGAAGGGTGGATCTACTGCAACCAGCCGCTCTATCGCTACGGGAACCTCGTCAAGGGCATCCGCCTCGAGTTCGTCGACGGGCGCGTGAGCGACGCCAGCGCCGAGGAGAACGAGCACGTGCTCAAGGAGATGATCGCCACCGAGGGAGCCGACCGCGTGGGGGAGTTCTCGCTAACCGATCGCCGTTTCTCGCGCATCACCCGTTTCATGGCCCAGACCCTGTATGACGAGAACGTCGGCGGTAGCTTTGGCAACACGCACATCGCCGTTGGGCGCTCCTACCAGGACGCCTACGCTGGCGACCCCGCACTCGTCAGCGACGAGGAGTGGCAGCGCCTTGGCTTTAACAACTCGAGCGTGCACACCGACATCGTCTCGACCACCGATCGTGTTGTCACAGCGACACTGCCGGGTGGCGAGCAGCGCGTGATCTACCGCGACGGCCAGTTCCAACTCGACTAGCGGCCACCGGTCTCGTCGCGGGTCGGCGTGTATTGGGAACCTGGCATCTGTCCAAACGACTCGCGTGCAAACTGGCCAATCGGCCCTTCCCGCCGCTGGTGCGCCCGTCGATACTCTCGTCATGCCCGGCGATCTTGAGATCATCGGCGGTCCAACCCCGATCCCCATTCCCCGCGACGGCGACATGTATCGCTGGAAGGTCCTCAACGATCGCGCCGAGCAGCACGTATATGTCCAGATTGCCAGCTCGCTGCGAGCCGAGGCATTTGACGAGCCGCTGCGATCTGGCATCCAGTCCAAGGGAGAGTCCGTGCTGCGCAAGCTGCTCGAGCGCGGCAATGTGCCCACGCGGATCAAGATCACCTCGGCTGGGATCACCGAAGTCGGCATCGATCGCCGCTCGCGCCCCTGCTCGGTGTGAGCCGCCCGCGTCGCGGCGCCGCAGCTGATGATCGGGCCCAAATGGGCGCGCGACTGATGAGCGTGGCAGCTCAGTGCACCGGTAGGCTCGGCGCCGCCCCTGAGATCGCCGCTGGCTCTAGCGCCCGACGCGTGATCGGTCCAGCGGCGATCAGCTGCTTGGCCTGGTCAGCTGGAATCGGACGGCTGAAGAGATATCCCTGAGCTAAATTGCAGCCAAGCTGCCTGGCCGTTTCGAGCTGCGTTCGCTGCTCGATGCCCTCTGCGACCGTGACAAGCGACAGGACGCGGCCAATATCGAGGATCGCCTTGAGCAGTTCTCGGCCATGCCCGCCGTCATCGCATGAGGCCACAAAGCGTTTATCCACCTTGACGATGTCGATCGGCATGCTCTGCAGGTTGGCGATCGACGCGTAGCCCGTTCCGAAGTCATCGATAGCCAGACGAACCCCTAGCGCCTTCAAGGCCCTCAGCGTGTCGATGATCTCCTCTGAGCTTTCGATGAACGAGCTCTCGGTCACCTCAAGAACGACTCGCGCCGGATCGATGCCCGAGTCTGCCAGCGCATCCGCGACATCGGCGACAAGACCGGGCGCTTTCAGTTGTACAGCCGACACGTTCACTGAGATGCTCAGCGATCTCGCTCTGCTGTCAGCCTCGATCCAGCGCATCGTCTGCGCCAGTGCCTGTCTTAGAACCCAGCGACCGAGTGGCACGACCAAGCCGGTCTGCTCAGCCAGTGGAATGAAGCGGTCGGGGGACATCAAGCCATGCTCGGGGTGAATCCAGCGGACAAGTGCCTCGAACCCATGCAGCTCGCCACTGTTCGTGTAGCACTGTGGCTGGTAGAAGAGGGTCAGCTCGTCGTGCTCCAGTGCGCGGCGAAGATCGGCCTGTAGCTCGAAGCGCTCGCGCGCGTTCAGGTTCATGCCCGGCTGGAACAACTGGATCGAGTTCTTACCGGCCTGCTTGACGCAGTACAGCGCCACGCTCGCGTCCGATAGCAGTTGCTCGAAGTCCGTCTGTGGAGTGCCGCCCAGCGCGACACCGATACTCGCGATCGGTCGATGAGTGGTTTCGCCGATCTCGACGTCCCTGACCAAGGCGTTGTGGATCCGCTCGGCGAGCGCCCTTGCGCTCTCAGCGTTCGGAGCTGGGTCCATCAGCACGATGAACTCGTCCCCACCGATGCGCGCGACCGTATCGCCCGGACGCACAGCCGCGCGCAGACGCTGGGAGACGGCGCACAGCAGCACGTCACCTGTGCCGTGACCGAAGCCGTCGTTGACCAGTTTGAACGCGTCGAGATCGATCGCGATGATCGCCACCTCACTGCCGGTGCGTTGGGAGCGAGCGAGCGCCTGTGTCGTGCGGTCGTCGAGTAGGGCGCGGTTGGCGAGCCCTGTCAGCGGGTCGTGGAACGCCTGGCTGCGTAGTTGATCGGCGAGCGCCGCTCGGTCGGTGTCGTCGCGTGTGTTGAGCACAAATCCGCCCACGTTTGGGTCGGCGAGCAGGTTGGTGATCGTCGACTCGGCGCGCATGCAGCGCCCCGTGTGGTCGGTGAGGTCCCACTCCACGCGCTTTGAGTGACCGCTCTCCGGAGAGACCCGCGCGAGCGCATCAACTAGAGTCGAGGTGGCGTCCGGGCCGAAGACGTCGAGGTTACTTCCTGCAAGCTCCTCGGGGCGATAGCCAAGCACGGCGAGGGCTGAGTCGCTGACATGGCGAATCGTGAGATCGGCGTTCAACACGATCACCAGATCCGAGGAATGCTCAACGAGGGCGCGGTAGTAGCGCTCGGCCCTGTCCAGTGCCGCCGTGCGCTCCTGCACGCGGTGCTCCAGGTGGCTCGTCAGCGCGTGGTTCTCGTATGTCACCACCAGCAGCAGGACGAGGCCGAGCAGCACCTCGACCCCCATGATTCCCAGCAGTGTCTCTGATGATTCGACGTGTCCCTGAAACAACCACATCGAGACGACGATCAGCATGCCGGCCATCGCCGGCAGCGACGGCAGCGCGAGCGCAAAGCCGCTTTCCAGTGATCTCGGCGCCTTCATGCGTCCGGGAGCGCCCGTGCGCAGCGCCGCGAACGCGAGCAGCGCAAATCCAGCCACCCAGCCGGTCTCGATCGGAGAGACGCTCGGCGCATTGCTATTGACTTCGTTGACATACCACCAGCCGGAGTCCGCGATTGACAGCAGCGCAATCCCGCATGCCAATAGCCCCAAGCCGGCCGGGGGGCTCAGCCGGCGCTGCAGCGCCACGAAGAAAACGGTCGCAAGGGCTACCGCATCGAGGATCGGGTAGGCGAGGTTCACAGCTCCGTGGAAAGTCAGCGTTTCGCCCTGCTCGTACACCGACCCGATCACAAGGCTCCAGCTGCAGAGCACAAAGCCACAGGCCATGAACAGTCCCTCTACTGCGCCGCGCAGGCGCGAGAGCATGCCCGCTGGGGTGCGTACAAAGGCCAGCAGTCCCCAAATGACGAATACATAACTGAGCAGAAAGGCAGCATCCGCGGGGGACGGTTCCGGCACGTGCGCTCCCAGGCCGATTTCATACACGCACGTGTACAGCTCGCCGAGCGTCCAGCAGCCGACACCTATGCTCAGCAGTCGCCACGCGATCCGCTTCTGGGGAGGGGAGTCAGAGACAGTCGCCTCGCCCGAGCTTGTGCCGCTTTGCTCACGGGCGTGAGCGTTCGCGTCGTGCACCCGGCGGGCACGAATTGCGCAGGCGATCATTGCAGCCCCAGCTGCTAGCAGTTCACCGATATCGGCGAAGGCGATCCAGCCATCTTCACTGCCGGTATGAAGTGCTGTGATCACGCCGTATAGCAGCACTACGACGGCGCTCGCAAGCGCTGCGCGACGGCGCCCAGTCGAGGTCGCAGTCCGCCGTATATCGGATTGATTCAAGATTTGGAACGTCATACTCGCGCGCTTCTATCGTCAGGAGAGCCGCCTAACACGAGATCGCCCGGCATCCGCGCAAATAAGTGCCGTAGTTTCCCGTAGTCCATATCGGCGCGTGAGTGACGCCAGAGCGGGTACTGTGGGAGAGCAATGACAGTGAGCGGGTGGCATCTGCTTTCTCTGGCCGGATCGGGCGGCAAGAGGGGTGCGCCGTGAGCGTTGCCACAGCTGGTTGGGTGCTCGCCAGCGGCGTTCAGGGAGGGCATGCACCGGCTCCCGGCTATGAAACGCTCGTGATCGGGCTGCTGATCGCCGCGATGGCGGTTGCGGTGGCGTTCGTCGTCAGACACCTACGCCGACGCAATCGGCAACCCAAGCCCGTCAACGACCAGTGGCAGGCGCTCGCCGTGATGGGTGAGCTGTGCCCTTATGGCTGGCAGGCGCAGATCACGGTGTATGGCTGGGGTGCCCCGGTGCCCGCCGACGCGCCGCCCGCGCGCGTGCCGTTGATCGAGCTCGAATGGAAGCAGTTCGAGGAGGAGTCAGGCAGGATCGCCGTCGCACGACGGGTGTGGGCCCCTACGATCGGCCAGGCGCTGCAGACGATGGTCGAGGACCGTCAAACCGACCTCACGCTCGAGCAGATCGAGCAGGCGGTCGCCGACGACGACCTGTGGTGGAGCGAGTGACGCGCGCCGCGTAGCACCTGTTTCTCAGGGCTCTTGCTGTGTCTCCGGCTGACCTGCGCCACGGACGAAACGCTCGGCGACGGCGAAGGCTCGCTCGATCGTGTCCCAGCGGAGGTTCTCCGGCGTGTCGCTGGGCGAGTGATAGTTGGAGGGGAACTTGGTTGCATCGATTGAAGCCAGCGTGGCGGCCGCATAGCCACGGCGAAGCGCCACGAGCGCGTCCGTGGCGAGCACCGTGCGCAGGCCGCGTACCAGCTCCACGCCGACGTCCTGCGCCGCCGCGGCCACGCGTCGGCGGGCGCTCTCGCTGTAGGGGCGCATCCGCAGCATGCCCTCTGCCTCGATCAGCGTGAGGGTGGGGCTACCCACGCACTCCAGGCACAGCACCGTCGTGTGGCTCGGGTCGAGCTCCTCGCGATGGCGGCGCATGAATCCCTGCATGCCCTCCATGAACGACTCCTCCGAGCCGGTCGATAGCAGCAGTACCCGCACGCCCGCCACTGGGCGCTCACCGAGTGAGCGCGCCAGCGCGAGTAGCACCGCGACAGCGCTCAGGTTGTCGTTGGCGCCCGGGACCACCTCGCTGCGGGCGATGTCGACCATCGTCGCCGCCGTAGCCGCCCCGAGCCACGACCCCGCGCGCAGCAGCCTCGCTCGACCGAGCAGCGCACCAAGTGCCACCAGCACCGGCCCAAGCCACGTCGCAAACATGATCGGCACGGTCTGATTTGAGCGCTCCAGCTGCTCGGGGAAGTGCTCTGCAAAGAACTCCGGCAGGAACGGGTGAAAGACCAGCCCGCCGTGGGCGGCGTCGTGGTGGGCCACCACCACGATCGTCTCTTTGCCGTTGGGATCGCCAGCCTCGGCGAGAACGTTGTAGGTCTCATGGTCGGGTAGCACCGCACGGCGAAACCACAGTTGCCCGCCGCTCAATTCGTCCCAGATCGCTGCCGCCGCTCCGGCGCCCACAGCGCCCGCCAGGAGGCGGATTACGCGCGAGCGCGAGCGGCGTGCCGCCAGCCCAGCGCCCGCCACAGCGCCGTTCAGCAGGCCCAGCGGCCACCAGTAGCCGCCGTGGGCGCGCTCGACCTCGATGCTCGCCTGGTGCCCGTGCTCGCGCATTCGCGTCGCGATCCATTCGGCGGCGCGGCGCTCTCCCGGCGAGGCTGATGCCCGCGGAAAGCTGGCGAGCTCGTGAACGACCGTTTCGAGCTCCGCCGTCAGCCACGACTGTTGCTCGAGTCTTGTATCGCTGTGCGCGGCGGGGGAGTTCATACACAGAAGGTAACCCAAGTCCTCGATGCCGCGCGATCGGGCGGGTGCCGCGTGCGGTGCCCAGGTTTACACTCAGGCGCATGAGCAGCCTCGCGCAAGCCGGTGGGCTGGCCTACCGCCAGGCGGGGAGCCCCTCGGGCCCACCAGTCGTGCTCATCCACGGCTACCCCGAGTCCTCCTACATGTGGCACCGCGCGCTACCCGTGCTTGCCGATGCCGGCTGGTGGGCGCTCGCTCCGGACCTGCCCGGGTATGGCGACTCAGAGCCAGGTGAGGCAGGAACCTGGGAGGAGCACATGCAGGCACTCGAGCGTTTCGTCTCCGAGCTGGAGCTCGGTCCAGTGGCGCTCGTGACACACGACTGGGGTGTGCCGATCGGGCTGCGCTGGGCGTGTGACCATCCGGGTGCTGTGAGCGCCATCGTGATCTCCGACGGCGGCTTCTTCTCCGACCGGCGCTGGCATGATCTCGCCAACGTGATGCGCACGCCCGGTGAGGGGGAGAAGCTGATTCATGCCTACACCCGCGAGGGTTTCGCAGCGGCGATGCACGTGGTCTCGAGCGGCATCAGCGATCAGGCGATCGCCGAGTACTGGAAGGCGTTTGCCGACGAGAGGCGACGGCTTGCCCAGCTCGAGCTCTACCGCTCCGGCGAGTTCGACAAGCTCGTGCCCTACGAGGGTGCGCTTGCCAAGCTCGACGTCCCAGCGCTGATCGTGTGGGGTGAGCAGGACCGCTTCGCGGGCGTGGCGATGGCGCACCGCTTCCGCGATGAGCTACCCGGTTCGGAGCTAATGATCCTCGACGGCGTCGGGCATTTCGTGTGGGACGACCAGCCCGAGCGCACCGCACGCACGCTCGTGGAGTTCCTCGCGCGACGCGTGCCTCAGCCCGCCGTGGGCTGACACGACGCGCCGCCCACGGCTGCGATCAGTCGATGCGTGTCGTCGGTTCGGTGGCCGACAACTGGTCGGGCAAGTTGATTTCCACGCCTGGAGGAGGATCGACGTGGCCTGCAAGCAGCGGGTCATCGGTCTCGCGCATCCATGCCTCCAGACGAGCGCGCAGATCCGCCAGCAGCGACGCCTGCGCAGGATCCTCCGCGAGGTTGTTCGCCTCGTTGGGGTCGAACACGAGGTCATACAGCTGTTCTTTGGGGATCTCCAGCTCGGCCCAGCCCGCGCGCAGCAGCAGGTCCTTGCTTGGCCCATCGTCGGTGTTCGGCAAGACCGGCGTCTTGCGATCGCCCCAGCGCCGGATGAACTTGTGGCGCTTCGTGCGGATCGCGCGCTGAGGCTCATACGCGGCATGCCAGGTCGAGCCCGCGAAGATCTCATCGCGCGCGCTGGCCACCTGACCCCTTAACAGTGGAAGCAGCGAGACGCCTTGCAAGAACGGTGGACGCTCGATTCCCAGGTACTCGCACACCGTCGGGTAGATGTCGATGTGTGAGACGAGCGAGTCGATCACGCGCCCGCCGTGGAACGGCTCCGGCCCGCGCAGGATCAGCGTTACGCCGAGGCCGCGGTCATACAACGTCGCCTTCGCCCCCGGGAACGGCATCCCGTGATCGGTCGTGAAGATGATCAGCGTGTTCTCGGACATGCCCGAGGCATCCAGCTGGTTGAGCACCATCCCCACGCCGTGGTCCAGCGAGCGGGCGCTCGCCTTGAACGCCGCCACGTCAGCGCGCACCTCCGGCGTGTCAGGCAGGTTGTTCGGCGGCTTTGAGTAGTGCACGTCTCTCAGCGAGCCCGGTCCCAGGAATTCCCTGTGAGTCTCAAAGAAGCCGATCGACACGAACAGCGGACGCTCCCGCGGGCGGCGCAGCACCTCCATCGCCAGCGGCGCCACCGTCTCCACGTGGGTGGTTGGGATCTTCATGACCTCGTCGTAGCCGATCACCTCCGGCTCCTTGGAGATGTGCTGCTCGCCGATCAGCGTCGAGGTGTAGCCGACGCCGCGCAGCACATTGACGATGTGATGGCGGTAGTCACGCAGCGACCAACCGCGGTGGGCGAGCCCCAGCATGCCGTTGCTCTGGCCGTACTGGCCTGTGAGCAGGCACGCGCGGCTGGCCGAGCACGTCGGCGCCGCGCAGAATGCCTGGCGAAAGAGCACGCCCTGGTCGGCCAGCGCCTGCACGTTGGGCATTGGCACCTGCTCGCCGTAGGGCTGTACGTAGCGCCCGGTGTCGTGCGAATGCAGATAGAGGATGTTGGGAAGGTCCGTCACTGGGTATTGTTCACCTAGGCTATGAACTTGACTGGGTCTCCGCGATGACGCCGATGCTCTCCTACCTGGTGTGCGCGACGCCGCGAAGCGGCAGCACTCTACTCTGCCACGCGCTCGATGAGACCGGAGTGGCCGGGCATCCCAAGGAGTACTTCGAGGCGCTGAGCCGCTCGGGGCTCCCGCGTCGGCCGCATGAGTACTTCGACCCCAACCGCCACGCGAACATCGTCGAGCGCCTCGCCTTCCGGGAGATGCCAGACGGTCAAGCGGAACCGAACCCCCTGTGGCACCCCGACACCTACGACCAGTACCTCGATTGGGCGCTCGAGCAGGGGACCACTCCCAACGGCGTCTTCGGCTCAAAGCTCATGTGGGGGTACCTCGGCGACTTCGCGCAGCTGTTGCGTGGAATCGATGGGATGGCCGACCGCCCCCTGCCGGAACTGCTCGCACGCGCGTTCCCGGGGCTGCGCTACATCCAGATCACGCGCGAGAACAAGATCAGGCAGGCCGTCTCGCTGTGGAAGGCGGTGCAGACGCAATCCTGGAAGCGCGAGCCCGGGGAGGAGCAGCGCCCGGTGGAGCTCGTGTTCTCCTTCCGTGCGATCAACTACCTCGTGCGCCTGCTCACAGCACACGACGCCTCCTGGGACGCCTACTTCCTGGGGCTCGGATACGAGCCGCTGAAGGTCACCTACGAGGAGCTCGCCGAGAGCACCGACGAGGTCGTGCGGCGCGTGCTCGATCACCTTGGCATCCCCGCGCCCGCGGATCTCGTCGTGAAGGCCCCAGGGCTCTCGGTCCAGGCGGATGAGGTCTCAGAGCTTTGGGTGCGGCGGGTCGACGAGCATCTGCGTGCACTCGAGGAGCCCGAGCCCGTCTAAGAAACAGGTTCTGAGCCCGCACGGGCGGATTTCCGCAAAATGCGGCTATGCGGCGCTCAGCGACGCGGCTTGCTGCGTTCGACCGCCTCTGCGAGGGTCGCGAGGCTGATCCCCAGCGCCACCGCTATACGCCGGACGGTTGTCCAGGTCGGATTGGCATTTCCGCGCTCGATGCGCGCGAAGGCAGCAACCGTCAAACCCGCGCGATGCGCGAGGTCCTCCTGGGTCTCCCCGCGCTCGATTCTGAGGCGTCTGACAGTGGCCGCCAGAGCGGGGTCTGCCTGCGTAGGTGCGGACACAATCAGAAACATCGCATCTCGTCCGTAGCAATAGCCAGACAGCAAGCTGCTGGTATCTTGCTGCTGTCACGCCATCCCCACAGACGGCGCTGGCCGGTCGGTACCCGCTCGTCATGCGCGCGGGTGCCGGCCAAATCTAGGTTTTTGACTATTGCTAGGTACCCGGCAGCTGGTACTTGCGTGTCCTAGGGCAGCGCTCCAAGAGCCCCATTTCGACGAGCGTAAATGCGTAGCGATGTGCAGTGCTTGGGCTCAAATCGAGGTCCCGGGCGAGTTCGAGGATGCCTCGCGGGCTGCCGTCGGGCCCGAAGCACGTCAGGATCGACAGTCCGCGCAGCAGCGAACGGGACATGCGCGGGTCGTCGGTCTCCGGTGGCATGTAGCCGCCGATCAGCGTCGAGACGCTCGGAGCGCGGCTGCGCGCCGCGGCGCGCAGGATCTCGTCGATCTGGGTTGGCGAAAGGGTGATGGAGATGGATTGCTGCTGATTTCTGGGCATCGTGGGATGTTCGCATAGATTGCAGACAGATGTCTGCGGTGAGACGGAGCGGAGATCTCCCAGGTGTTCTCTCTCATTCGCCATCTCGGCCACGAGGTCCAGATGAAGTGCTTGCACGTGCAATCATTGTCGGATGGGCAAAATCACCGTCACCCACTTCACCGACCCGGGCTGTCCGTTCGCCTACTCCGCCAGCCCTGCTCTGGCCGTGCTGCGCTGGCGCTACCGCGATCAGCTCGACTGGCACCTGATCACGATCGGGCTCGCCGAGGATCCCCAGCGCTACATCGATGCCGGCTACACGCCCACGCGCTCGACCATCGGGCAGCAGAGCTACTTCAAACGCTTCGGCATGCCTCTGCTGATGGAGCCCCGTGCTCGCGTGACGGCAACCTCACGCGCCTGCCGAGCGATCGTCGCCACGCGCCGGCTTTACCCCGGTCGCGAGGACGAGGTGCTGCGCGCGCTCCAGCTCGCCTGGTTCACCACGCCACTCTTGCTCGACCAGGACGCTGACATCGCACAGGCGCTGGCCCGCGTTGGCGGCCTGGACGTCGACGGCGTGATCGCCGCCATCGACGAGCCGGAGACGCTTGCCGCCTATGAGGACGACAAGCAGCAGACCCGCAGCGCCGAGGGCGGACCGACCGATTTCCAAGGCAAGGCGCGCGAGACCGACGGCCCAGTCCGCTACTCCGCGCCATCGCTCGTCTTTCACAACGAGGCAGGGCTGCGTCTGGAGGCCGGCGGCTTTCAGACGATCGAGGCATATGACGTGCTGATCGCCAACCTCGATCCCACGCTCGAGCGCGAGGCACCGCCCGAGCAGGCAGTCGATGCCCTGAAGCGTTTTCCCGACGGGCTCGTGACCGCGGAGGTCGCCGCGATCCTCGCCCAGAACAACCAGCTTCCCGACCGCGACGCCGCCGAGCGCGCCCTGATCGAGTTGGTCGGCGCCGGCGCCGCCAAGCGCGAGGCGCTCGCCGACGACGCCCTCTGGCAGCCGGCCTGAAGCGCAGCGCCGAAAAGTCTCGCCCGCTCCGGGTAGCCTCCAGCGCAACATGTCAGTGACGGTCACCCTCCCCGACGGAAGGCAGCTCGAGCTGCCCGACGGCGCTACCGGCGCCGATGCTGCCGCCGCGATCGGCCCCGGCCTCGCGCGCGCCGCGCTCGCGGTCGAGCTCACGAGCGGCGGCAGCCTCGACAACGGCGATGGTCCGCAGCTGCGCGACCTCTCCCGCCCGCTGCCCGACGGGGCGCACCTCGCGATCCTCACTAAAAATGATGGGCCGAAGGCCCTCGAGCTGATCCGCCATGACGCCGCACACGTGCTCGCCGCGGCTGTCATGGAGCTCTACCCCGGCGTCAAGATCTCGATCGGGCCGCCGATCGAAGAGGGCTTTTACTACGACTTCGAGTTCCCCGACGGCGTCAGCATCTCCGAGGCGGACTTCCCCAAGATCGAAGAGCGCATGCGCGCGCACGTCAAGGACGCCGAGACGTTCGAGCGCCAAGACGTGTCCGTCACCGAGGCGCGTGAGCGCTTCCTCGCCGAGCGCCAGGACTACAAGGTCGAGCTGATCGACGACCTCGTCACCGCGGCCGAGCAGAGCCAGCATCGCCAGCGGCTGGAGACCGTCTCGCTTTACACCAACGGCCCCTTCACCGACCTCTGCCGCGGGCCGCACGCGCCGAGCACAAAGACCGTCGCCGCGTTCAAGCTGAAGTCCGTCGCCGGCGCGTATTGGCGCGGAGACTCGACCCGCACGATGCTCACCCGCATCTACGGGACCGCGTTCTTCTCCAAGGCCGAGCTCGAGCAGCACCTCGAGCGCATCGAGCAGGCCAAGGCGCGCGACCACCGCAAGCTGGGGCGCGAGCTCGGGCTGTTCGCCTTCTCCGAGGTTTCGCCCGGGGCCGCCTTCTGGACGGGCGCCGGCACGAGCGTCTTCAACGCGCTGCTCGGCCTCTCGCGGCGGATGGGAGCCGAGCGCGGCTACAGCGAGGTCAAGACGCCGCAGATCTTCGACTCTGAGCTGTGGAAGACCTCCGGGCACTGGGGCAAGTACCGCGAGAACATGTTCACGCTGCAGGTCGAGGAGCGCGACATGGCGGTCAAGCCGATGAACTGCCCCGGCCACTGCCAGCTGTTCTCCTTCACCCGCCACTCCTACCGCGACCTGCCGATCCGCTACTCAGAGCCGGGGCTCTTGCACCGCAACGAGGCCTCGGGGGTGCTGCACGGACTGTTGCGCGTGCGTCACTTCGCCCAGGACGATGGGCACATCTTCTGCACCGAGGAGCAGGTCGAGGACGAGGTCCGCGGCTGCCTGCAGATGGCCTTCGACACCTACAAGCTGTTCGACTTCGACGTCAGCCTCGAGCTCTCCACGCGCCCCGAGCAGCGTGTCGGCACCGACGAGATGTGGGACCGCGCCGAGGACAAGCTGATGCGCGTGCTCGCCGCGCTCGGCCTCGACTACCAGCTGAACCCCGGCGACGGCGCCTTCTACGGGCCGAAGATCGACATGCACATGACCGACTCGCTCGGACGCTCGTGGCAGCTGGGGACCGTGCAGCTGGACTACTCGATGCCAGCGCGCTTCGAGCTCAGCTACACCGGCGCGGACAACCAGGAGCACACGCCAGTGATGATCCACCGCGCGATGTTCGGCTCCTACGAGCGCTTCATCGGGATCATGATCGAGCACTACGCCGGGGATCTGCCGCTGTGGCTCGCGCCGGTGCAGGCGATCGTGCTGCCCGTGTCAGATCGCTTCAGCGACTATGCCGCGTCGGTCAGAGACACGCTGCGTGCCCAGGAACTGCGCGTCGAGCTCGACGGGCGCAGCGAGTCGATCGGGCGCAAGATCCGCGACGCGGAGTTGCGCAAGATCCCTTACATGCTCGTGGTTGGCGAGCGTGAGCTCCGGGAGGGGGCCGTTGCCGTGCGCCAGCATCGCGGCGGTGACATTGGCAGCCAGTCGATCGCGCAGTTTGCGGGTCGGCTGACGGGCGAGCTATAATCCCTTCCATTGAAGCCCGGCAAATCCTCAGAACGCCAAGCGTGACGTTCGCTTGACGCGCGGTCACTACAGCTAGTGCCGGTTCCCCGCCGCTTCGACCGGCGCCCGCCCGAGCGGGACACGACGAGGATCAACGAGCGCATCCGCGTCCCCGAGGTCCGTCTAATCGACGACCAGGGACAGCAGATAGGCGTGCTGAAGACAGCCGACGCCCTCGTCTTCGCCCAAGAACGCGACCTCGACCTGGTGGAGGTCGCCCCCGAGGCACGCCCGCCGGTGTGCCGCGTGCTCGACTACTCCAAGTACAAGTACGAGCAGGCCCAGAAGATCAAGCAGGCGCGCAAGCACCAGCAGCAGATCACCGTGCGCGAGATCAAGTTCCGCCCCAAGATCGCAGAGCACGACTACGACACCAAGAAGCACCACGTCGAGCGCTTTCTCAAGCACAAGGACAAGGTCAAGGTCACGATCATGTTCCGCGGCCGCGAGGTCACTCATCCCGAGCGCGGCACAGCGATCCTCGACCGGCTCGCCGAGGAACTCTCCGAGATCGGCGTCGTCGAGCAGCGCCCGATGCAGGAAGGGCGCAACATGACGATGATGATGGCGCCGTCCAAAGCAGTCCTTTCTGGTCGCGTCGATTCTCCCGGCGAGGGTCCGGGCCTGGAGGCCGCCGCGGTCGCCGCCCACAACGACGCGCACGTCGGCGACGTGGCCTCCGCCGCTATCCAGGCCCCGCCCGCAAGCGAGGCGAGCATCGTTGAGTCCCCGCAAGACGCCCAGCCGACAGCTGATGCCAGCGCCAGCGCCAGCGCCACCGATGCCGTCGAGCCTTCGCCGAAAGCGGACCCACCAGAGCCATCCGAGACCGTCGAGACCCCCGCCGGCAACGGTGGAACCGCTGCCGCGGGCACCACCGTGTCATAATCAGCGCCTCGAGGGTGGCGCAGGCGACCGCAGGTCGTCAAGCCGGGTCCCTCGTTCTCTGATCCTATGCCCAAGATGAAGACACACTCCGGCGCGAAGAAGCGCTTCAAAGTCACCGGCACCGGCAAGGTGCGCGGACGCCACCCCTTCACGAGCCACATCCTCGAGAAGAAGTCGCCCAAAAAGAAGCGGGCGCTCGGCGGCCCCAAGATCCTCCACGAGGATGACGTGCCACGCGTCAAGCGCATGCTGGGGGTGGGCAAGTGACCAGGGTCAAGCGCTCCGTCAACGCGCGCAAGAAGCGCCGCGCGGTCCTCGAGCAGACCAAGGGCTTCCGCGGCGAGGCGCACTCGAACTACAGGCGCGCCAAGGAGGCGCTGCTGAAGGCCGACAAATACGCCTACCGCGACCGGCGCAACCGCAAGCGTGACTTCCGCAGGCTGTGGATCACCCGCATCAACGCGGCCGCACGTCTCAACGGCATGAGCTACTCGCAGTTCATGCACGGCCTCGCCCTCGCCGGCATCGAGCTCGACCGCAAGGTGCTCGCCGACATCGCCGTGCGCGACGCAGACGCATTCCGACGTTTTGCCGAGGTCGCCCGCGAGGCGTCGGCTGCCTGACCCCGGACCCGCCGGGGAACCGGCAAACGACAGACAGCCTCCCGGGCGTCGCTCCTGAAAAGGACGGCGCCCTTTTTGTTGGCCCACCGACCCACATCGAGCAACGAATCGCAACAAGGAAGATCCCGAGACCCAAGAGCATGAGCCAGATCGAATCACCGCAAAACCCACGCCTGAAGGCCATACGCCGCCTGCACACCAAGCGCGAGCGCGCCCGCAGCGGCACCTTCCTGGCCGAAGGCGAGGATCTCATCGCCGCCGCCCGGCGCGCCGGGCGCCCAGCGCTCGAGGGCTACAGGCTTGCCGGCTCAGGCCTCGGCGAGGAGCATTTCCACGACGTCGAGCGCTCCGCCCTCGCGAGCGTGTCCGCGCTCGGCTCGAGCACCCGCGTGCTCGCCGTCTACGAGCAGAGCTGGTGCCCAGCAGTGGGGCCGCTGTGCGTCTATCTACACCGAGTCGGCGATCCCGGCAATGTCGGCACCGTGCTGCGCTCTGCACAGGCGTTCGGCGCCTCATGTGTGGCGCTCGGCCCCGGCTGCGCTGACCCCCACGGCCCCAAGGCCGTACGCGCGAGCATGGGCGCGATCTTCACCGCCAAGCTCGCGCGTGTCAGCGAGCTCGATCAGCTACCGGGAGAGCTGATCGCGCTGGACGCCAAAGCCGAAGAGGCCCTGCGCGGCTCATCTGACGATGATGGCCCGGCCGCTGTCACGCTGCTGATCGGAGCTGAGCGCGAGGGGCTACCCGACACCGTCACCGTCGCCTGCGATCGTGTCGCGCGCATCCCCATCACCACCGACTCGCTCAACGCCGCCATGGCCGCCACCGTGGCCTTGTATGAGATGACCCGTCGGTCGCATCCTTCTCCCGCCCGCCCTCACGATACGGTCCCCGCGTCATGATCGATCGCATCCAAGAGCTCCAGCGCGAGGCCGACAGCGCGATCGCGGCCGCCGCGTCGAGCGCCGAGCTCGAGGAGCTGCGTGTGCGCTACCTCGGACGCAAGGCCGAGCTGCCGCAGCTGCTGCGTGGCGTCGCCGCGCTACCAGCCGAGGAACGCGGCGCCGTGGGCAAGGCTGCCAACCAGGCGCGCCAGGCACTCGAGGCGCAGATCCAGGCACGCACGGATCAGCTGGCCACGGGCGAGTTGCAACAGAAGCTGCTCGCCGACCGCGTCGACGTCACGCTGCCCGGCTCCCCGCCGCAGCCGATCGGACGCCTGCACGTGCTCAGCTCCACCCGCCGCGAGCTCGAAGACATCTTCCTCGGCCTCGGCTTCACCGTCATGGAGGGCCCCGAGATCGAGACCGTCCACTACAACTTCGACGCCCTCAACCACAGCCCCACACACCCCGCCAGGGCGCGCACCGACACCTTCTACGTCGCCGATCACAGCGACAGCAGCGTGGTTCTGCGCACCCACACCTCGCCAATGCAAGTGCGAGCGATGGAGGCCCACCCGCCGCCGCTTTACGTGGTCATCCCCGGCCGTGTCTACAGGCGCGACCTCGACGCCACCCACACCCCACAGTTTCACCAGATCGAGGGCCTCGCCGTCGATGAGGACATCACCCTCGCCGACCTCAAGGGCACGCTGCTGGCCTTTGCCCGCGCGGTCTTCGGCGATGAGCGCGACGTCAGGCTGCGCCCCCACTTCTTCCCCTTCACCGAGCCCTCCGTGGAGGTCGACGTCTCCTGCTTTCACTGCGCCGGCAAGGGCTTCCTCAAGGACGGCTCACGCTGCTACCTGTGCAAGGGGGAGGGCTGGCTGGAGATCCTCGGCGCCGGCGAGGTCGACCCCAACGTCTACTCCTACGTTCCCACAACCGACGCCAACGCACCCGGCTACGACCCCGAGAAGGTGCAGGGTTTCGCCTGGGGTATGGGCGTCGAGCGGATCGCCATGCTCAAGCACGGCATCCCCGACCTGCGGCTGTATTACGAGAACGATCTCCGCTTCTTGGAGCAATTCTCGTGAAGGTGCCGCTGCCATGGCTACGCGAATACTGCGATCCGGCGCTCGACGTGCATCAGATCGAGGAGCGCCTGACGATGACCGGCACGAAGGTCGAGGCGATCCACCACCACGGCGTGCCCTCGCCCGAGGGGTTCGTCGTCGGGCGCGTGCTCAGTGCCGAGCAGCACCCCGACGCCGACCGGCTGAAGGTGTGCACCGTCGACGTCGGCGATAGTGGTGAGGACGGCGAGGCCGCTCCAGCCACGATCGTCTGCGGTGCCCCCAACGTCGCCGCCGGGCAGACCGTCGCGGTTGCGCGTCCCGGTGCGGTGATGCCCGACGGGACGAAGCTGAAGCAGGCAAAGCTCCGCGGCGTCGTCTCCGAAGGAATGATCCTGTCCGAGTCAGAGCTCGATCTCAGCTCAGGATCGGAGGGCATCATGGTCCTGGATACCCAAGAGGGCACAGGCGGTCAGCTGCTCGACGCGGAGCTCGCACCCGGCACACCACTCGAGGAAGTACTCGCGATCTCCGCCGAGGTGCTCGAGCTCGAGATCACCCCAAACCGGCCCGACTGTCTCGGCGTGTACGGCGTCGCACGCGAGCTGCACGCAGCCACCGGCGCGCCCCTCAGCGACGCCCCATGGAGCACGGACCTCGGCTCCGCTGGTCCCGTCGCCGGCGTTGACGTCCTCGTCGAGTGCCCCGACCTTTGCCCACGCTTCACCGCGCGCGTGTTCGAGAACGTCACGATCGCGCCCTCGCCGCCGTGGCTGAAGGCGCGCCTGATGGCAGCGGGTCAGCGACCGATCAACAACGTCGTCGACATCACCAACTACGCGATGCTGCTCAGCGGGCAGCCGCTGCACGCGTTTGACCTCGACCGCATCGTCGGCGCAAGACTGACGGTGCGTCGCGCCCACGAGGGCGAGCAGGTGCAGACACTCGACGGGCAGACCCGCACGCTCGATCCGGAGATGGTCTTGATCGAGGACGCCGACGGGCCGACTTCGATCGCCGGGCTGATGGGCGGCGCGCGCTCAGAGGTGCAGGAGGACACCACGCGCGTGCTGATGGAGGTCGCCACCTGGAACGGCCCCAACATTCATCGCAGCTCGTGGACGCTCGCGCTGCGCAGCGAGGCCTCCTCCCGCTTTGAGAAGGGGCTGCAGCCAGAGCAGTGCCTGCACGCCCAGGCAGTGGCCACGCAGCTGATGATCGACCTGTGCGGCGCGAGCGTCGTCCCCGGAACGATCGACGTCGGCCTGAAGGACGCCGACTGGATCGCGGGCGGAGTTCAGCTTGGCCTGCGCGAGGCGCGCGTGCAGGCGATCCTCGGGGTTCCCGTGTCAAGCGAGCGCCAGGCAGAAATCCTGAACGCGCTCGACTTCGCAACCGAACCGCGCGACGGCGGCCTCGAGGTGACGGTGCCGGCGCTCAGGCGCGATGACGTCACGCGCGAGATCGACCTGATCGAGGAGGTAGCGCGCATCGATGGGCTCGAGCGCCTGCCGGCGACCCTCCCCGCGCGCCGCGGCGCCGCCGGCAAGCTCACGCACGCACAGCGCGTCCGTCGCGCCGCCGAGGATGCGATGGTCGGCCGCGGCCTGCACGAGGTCGTCGGCTGGAGCTTCACCGACCCCGAGCTGCTCGACCGGTTGCTAATTCCGGCCGAGCACCAGCTGCGCCGCGTGGTCACGCTCGAGAACCCGCTGTCGGATGCACAATCGGTGATGCGCCCAACGCTGCTCGGCTCACTGCTCGACGCCGCGCGACACAACGTCTCGCGCAACGGCCCCGATCTGGCGATCTTCGAGTCCGGCACCGTCTACCGGGCCTCAGCGCCGGGAGCGCCCGGCGAGCTTCCCGCCGATGAGCACCATGCGCTCGGTGTGCTGCTCAGCGGTGGCCTCGCGGCGCGCTCGTGGCGCGGAGAGCGCCAGGAGGCCGACTTCTTCACGGCCAAGGCGCTACTCGAAAGACTGCTCGAGCGCTTCGGCCTGGACTGGTCGGTCAAGGCCGGCGGTGCGTGGCCATTCCTGCACCCCGGGCGCAGCGCCACAGTGCTCGCCTCACCCGCTTCAGGCTCGGCGCTTGCCGGCGCTGACGGCGCGTCTGAGCCGCTGCGACTGGGCTTCCTCGGCGAGCTGCACCCGCTCGTCGCTGGCGCGTGGGACCTGCAGCGCTCGGCCACCTTTGCGATCGACCTCGGCAAGCTCGCTCAGCTCGCCTCACCGCTCGTGGAGTTCGCCGCTTTTGGGCCGTTCCCGCCGCTGCGCCAGGATCTCGCGGTGACGCTGCCAGAGTCTGTCACCGCCGCAGAGGCGCTTGCAGCTGTGCGCGCTGCCGCCGGCAAGCTGCTCGAGGACGTCGAGGTGTTTGACGTCTACACGGGCGAGCAGGTGGGGGAGGGGCGCCGCTCGCTCGCACTCGCGCTTTCCTTCCGGGCAATCGACCGCACGCTCACCGACGAGGACATCGAGCCGGTGCGCGCCAAGATCGTCGCGGCGCTGCGCGAGCTGGGAGGCGAGCTACGTGGCTAGCTCCTCATCACACACTGGCGCCTCGCAGCCCAGCGCAGCCGGTGGACCGCGGGTGATCGTCGCCGGCGCCACCGGCTTCACAGGTGCGCTCGCCGCGCACCTGCTCTGGCGTCACCCTGACTTCGAGCTCGTCGCCGTCACCGGACGCTCGGAGCTCGGCCGTCCGCTGCAGGAGGTCTACCCGCGCTACCGCGTGCCGCTCACGATCGAGCCACTCGAGGTCGAGCGCCTGCAGGGCATCGACGCGGCGGTCGTCGCCTACCCGCATGCCGCCGCCGCCCCCACAGTCGGTGCGCTGCGTGAACGGGATATCCGCGTCGTCGACCTGAGCGCCGATTTCCGCCTGCGCTCGCTGTCAGCCTACGAGCAGTGGTACGGCGAGCATCCACGCCCGGACCTGCTCGACGAAGCAGTCTACGGGCTGACCGAGCTGCATCGTGACCGGATCGCCGGTGCTGGGATCGTCGCCAACCCCGGCTGCTATCCCACCGCTTCGCTGCTCGCGCTCGCGCCGCTTGCTCGCGCCGGGCTGATCGCTGATCTCGTGATCGACGCCAAGCAGGGCATCTCCGGCGCCGGGCGCGTGTTCGACGAGACCACGCACCTGTCGATGGCCGGCGAGAACATCGTCCCTTACAAGGTCGCCGCGCACAGGCACACGCCGGAGATCGAGGAGCAGCTTGCCCTACTGCGCCACTCGGCGGACGTGGCAGGAGCACCGGCTGCCGCGCCGAACGAGCTCAAGGTCCAGTTCCAAGCGCACCTCGTGCCGCTCGATCAGGGCGAGATGGCCAGTTGCTATGTCACCACCACGCGCCCCGTTACCAGCGAGGAGCTCGAGCGCATGTACACCGATGCCTACGCCGCAGAGCCCTTCGTGGAGCTGCTCTTGGACCATCCTCCCGGAGTGCTCGAGGTGCGCGAGACCAACTACTGCCGCGTGTTTGCCGCCGCCGACGGGCACACCGGCAAGGTGATCGCCTTCGGCGCGATCGACAACCTGTGGAAGGGCACCTCCTCCCAGGCCATCCAGAACCTCAACCTGATGTTCGGCCTCCCTGAGACCCGGGGGCTGCTGTGAGCGCCGGCAAAGACGTGCACGGCGACCGCGACTCCGACGGGCCGCCGCTTCCCTTCTTCCGCTCCCGCTGGGTGCCAGCGCCGGTGCACGTGCGTGAACTTGCGCCCGACTCGGGGCTCCCGGGTGGCTTCCGCGCAGCGGGGGTCACCTGTGGGATCAAGCCCAGCGGCAACCCCGACCTGGGGCTGCTGGTGTGCGACGCCGAGACGCCGGTCAGCGCCGCACGCTTCACGGCCACCGCGGTCCCCGCTGCGCCGGTTCTGCTCACCAAGGAGCGCTGCCAGCTCGATGCCCTGCGTGTGATCCTCGCCAACTCGGGGTGCGCCAACGCCGCCACCGGCAAGCGCGGCCTCGAAGACGCCGCCAAGACCCAGGGCGCCGCAGCCGCCGCGGTGGGAGTCGATCCCTCAGCGGTGGCTGTCGCCTCGACTGGAGGCATCAGCGACTACCTGCCGGTCGACCTGATCGTGAAAGGCACCCTGGCCGCAAGCAAACAGCTGCGCCGCGAGGGCGACACAGACCTGCAGCGGGCGATCCAGACGACCGACGCGTTTGAGAAGCGCGCCAACCTCGAGGTCCAGTTGCCCTCGGGTACGGTGCGTCTGAGCGCGCAATGCAAGGGCGCCGGCATGATCTCCCCGCGCTTCGCCACGATGTTCTGCTTTGTGCAGACCGACGCTGCGCTTAGCGCCGAGACCGCCGATCTGCTGTTCGGCGTGTGCATCAAGCGCTCGTTCGATCGCGCGTCGGTCGACGGCCAGCTCTCGACGAACGACACGGCGATCCTCATGGCCTCCGGTGCAAGCGGCGTCGAGATCGCCCCGCAGAGCGAGGACGAGCTGCTGCTCGGCGAGGCGCTCGACGCGCTGCTGCGCCAGCTCGCGATCATGATGGTCGCCGACGGCGAGGGCGCGGCACGGATCGCACGGGTGCTCGTGCGCGGCGGCGATCTCGACGGCGCCGAGGTGGCCGCGCGCGCTGTCGCCAACTCGCCGCTGGTGAAGGCGGCGCTCCACAGCGGCGACCCCAACTGGGGGCGGATCATCCAGTCCGTCGGGGGAGCCCTCGGCGGTAGAGACGGCTATCCGACGCCGCTTGCTGTCGACCTCACGCTCGAGGGCATCCACGTCTGCTCGGCCGGGGCCGCCATCGCCTACGACGAGGACGCGCTCGCGAGCTCCCTGCAGGCAGGCGAAGTCGAATACGAGATCGGTCTCCCTGGCGATGGTGCCGAGACCGAGGTGTTCTTCTCGGACCTGTCGCACGAGTACGTCACGATGAACGCGGATTACCACACGTGAGGGGGCAGGGATGCGCGATGTAGGCACGCTGCTGGAGGCGCTCCCGTACATCCGGGAGTTCCACGGCAAGACGGTGGTCATCAAGTACGGCGGCGCGGCGATGGAGGATCAGGAGCTGCGCGAGGAGTTCGCGCGTGACGTGGTGCTGCTCAAGTACGTGGGGCTGAACCCGATCGTGGTGCACGGCGGCGGCCCTGAGATCACCGGCTATATGGAGCGGTTGGGCCTGCCGGTGGAGTTCGTCGGCGGGCTGCGCGTCTCCAACGAGGAGACCGTGGAGGTCGCAAAGATGGTGCTCGTCGGCAAGGTCAACAAGGAGATCGTCCTGCGCGTCAATCGCCATGGGCAGCCAGCCGTCGGCCTGTGCGGCGATGACGGCTCGCTGTTCCACGTCGAACGCCGCGCGGCGCCGGGCGGCGAGGACATCGGCTTCGTGGGGCGGATCAAGCGCGTGAACGTCGGTGTGATCGAGCACATCTCACGCGACTACATCCCCGTGATCGCATCCGTCGGTGCCGACCGCGACGGTAACTCCTACAACATCAACGCCGACGAGGCCGCCGGTGCGGTCGCGGGTGCGCTGGGCGCGTACAAGGTCGTGTTCCTCACCGACGTTCCCGGCTGGCTTGAGGACCCGTCAGACCCGGAGACGCTGATCAGGCAGGCCAGCGCCGGCGAGGCCCAGCAGGCGCTCGTCGAGCTCGACGGCGGCATGCGCCCGAAGCTCGAGGCGTGCGTGGAGGCGATCAAGAACGGCGTCAGCGCCGCGCACATCCTCGACGGGCGGATCCCGCACTCGCTGCTGCTCGAGCTCTTCACAGACGCAGGGATCGGCACGAAGATCGAGGTGGCTCCGTGAGCCTGGCCGAGCTTCAGGAATTGGAGCGCACGAGCGTGATCCACTCCTACGCGCGCCTGCCGGTGGAGCTGGTGCGGGGGGAGGGTACGCGCCTATGGGACGTGGATGGCAACGAGTACCTGGACTTCCTGTGCGGGATCTCGGTGACGAGCCTGGGGCACTGCCACCCACGGATCGTGGCGGCGGTGCGCGAGCAGGTGGGCCAGCTGATGCACACGAGCAATCTCTTCTACACGGAGCCGGCGATGCGCCTGGCCCAGCGGCTGTCCCAGTCGAGCCTGGGCGGCAAGGTGTTCTTCTGCAACTCCGGCGCGGAGGCAAACGAGGCGGCGATCAAGCTGGCGCGCAAGGCTCGCGCGGGCGGTGACGTGGTGGTCGTGCACGGCGCCTTTCACGGGCGCACCTACGGCGCCTTGTCGGCGACCCCGCAGGAGGCCAAGCAGGCGCCGTTCGCGCCGCTGGTCCCCGGCTTTCGCCCGGTGGCGCCCGAGGCGAGCGCGCTGCGCGCGGCGGTCGACGCGAACACCGCGGCGGTGATGCTCGAGCCGATCCAGGGGGAGAGCGGCGTGAACGTCCTTTCCCCGGAGCTTTTGCGTGCGGCCCGTGAGGCGTGCGACGAGCACGGCGCGGCGCTGATCTTCGATGAAATCCAGTGCGGTATGGGCCGTACTGGCTCGCTGTGGGCTTATGAACAACTGGGCGTGGAGCCCGACGCGATGACCGTCGCGAAGGCGCTCGGCGGCGGCATGCCGATCGGCGCGCTCGTCACTGGCCCGCGTCTGGCGGACGTGCTCGTGCCGGGCGATCATGGCTCGACCTTCGCGGGCGGTCCGGTGGTGGCAAGCGCGGCGCTGGCTGCGCTCGAGCTGACCGACGATCCACAGCTGCTCGCGCGCGTGGGCGAGCTGGGGGAGCTGCTCAAAGAGGGTCTCGCGCGCCTGCCTCACGTCACGAGCGTTCGCGGCCGTGGGTTGATGCTCGCGTGCGAGCTCGACGTGAGTGCCCCCGAGGTCGTCAGCCGGGCGCTGCTCGAGCAGCGTCTGGTCCTCAACGCCACCGGTGCGAACACGTTGCGGCTGCTGCCGCCGCTTACGATCGACGAGGCCGACGTCGAGGAGGCGCTCACACGGCTGGCCGGCGCGCTGGAGGGTTGAGCGGGTGCGGCGTGAGCTTGCGGATGGCTTCGAGCTCGACGATGACCCGGGCAGGATCGACGTGGACGCGGTGCATGCGTTCATCAGCCGCGAGTCCTATTGGGGGCGCGGGCGCACGCTCGAGCGCGTGCAGCACACGATCGACGGCTCCACGCGAGTCCTCGGCCTCTACCGCGGAGACGAGCAGGTGGGCTTCGCGCGGGCGGTCTCAGACGGCGTGACGGTGGGCTACCTCGCCGATGTGTACGTGCTGTCGGCCTATCGTGGCCGCGGTCTTGGCCTTGAGCTCGTGCGCGAGATGATTGAGGGCGCCACCGGCGCGGATGCTGGGAACGTGCGTTGGCTGCTGCACACAGCAGACGCCCAAGGCCTCTACAGAAAGCTCGGTTTCGCTGAAGGCTTGCCGACCTACCCGTTGATGGAACGCGGGCGTGGATACGATGCGCGGCCATGAGCCGTAGCGAGCAGATCCCAACGACGCGCACCGCTTCCTACGAGGCCGACCCAGACCAAGTCCACAGGGTGCTGCTGCTGTACTCGGGCGGCCTGGACACGAGCGTGATGCTCAAGTGGATCCAGGACTCCTATGAGGCGGAGGTCGTGTGCCTGACGGTCAACCTCGGCCAGCCGGGCGAGGACTACGCGGTGATCGAAGGCAAGGCGCTGCAGCTTGGTGCGCTGGAGTGCCACGTGGTCGATGCCAGGGAGCAGTTCGCGCACGAGTACCTGGTGCCGGCGATCAAGGCCAACGCTGTCTACGGCGACGGCTACCCGCTGTTCACTTCGCTCGGCCGTCCGCTGATCGCAAAGCTCGCGGTTGACTACGCGCGCAAAACGAACTGCGACACGATCGCCCACGGCTGCACGGGCAAGGGCAACGACCAGGTGCGGATCGAGGCGACGATCGCGACGCTCGCGCCCGAGCTGAAGGTGATCGCGCCGGTGCGCTCGTGGCAGATGGGCCGCGAGGAGGAGATTGCCTACGCGCGCGAGCACGGCATACCGATTAAGTCCCACCCAACCCAGGGCACCGAGGCTCAAGCCCCGTACTCGATCGACGACAACCTCTGGGGGCGCTCCTCGGAGGGCCGCTGGATCGAGGATCTCGAGCACGCTCCCGACGACGACGTCTTCCAGCTCGTCACACGCCCGGAGCTCGCCCCGGACGAGCCGCAGACCGTCAACATCGATTTTGAGAAGGGAGTTCCCGTTGCGCTCGACGGCGAGCGTCTGGGCCTGGTCGAGCTGATCGAAGCGGCCGCTGAGATCGGCGCGCGGCACGGCATCGGCATCCTCGACCACATCGAGGACCGCATCGTCGGGCTGAAGGTGCGAGACATCTACGAGGCACCGGCGGCGGCGCTGATCCTGCCCGCGCACAAGGAGCTTGAGCGTCTCGTGTGCACGATTCACCAGAACCAGTTCAAGGGCGACCTCGACCGGCAGTGGGGCTACCTGGTGTATGCGGGCCTGTGGTGGGAGCCGCTGCGCACCGACCTGGACGCGTACATGAACGAGGTCAACGAGCGGGTCACCGGCACGATCGGCCTGAAGCTCTACAAGGGTCACGCGCGCGTCGTCACGCGCTCCTCGCCCAACGCCGTGTATGACGCGAGCCTCGCTTCGTTCTCCGAGTCGGGGGGCCTTTTCTCGCAGACCGCATCGCCTGGCTTCATCGAGCTGTGGTCGCTGCAGTCGCGCATGGCATGGCGTTTGCGTAACGAGTAGCGCTCGCGGGTACAGTGGCTGTCATGAACGGCAATCGTTACAAGCTCCTCGGCTTCGTCGTGTGGCAGGGCGGCAAGTGGTATCTGCGCAAACGCGTGCGCTCCGCTCGCAAGATCGCCGTCGGCGGCGTTGCCGTGGCGGGCACGCTGACGGCGGCCGCGCTCGCCGCCAAACGCCTCGCCTCCTGAGTCACGGACCTCGCTGGCTGACGCCGAGGTCGTCCGGCCCGGCGTCTAACTTGCCCGTCAAGTTGATGGCCGAGGGAAGCGAGACTCCGAGCGGAGAACAGGGCATGGGTCCCGAGGGTCGTGGACGTAGAAGCGAGGGTGATCTGTTCACCGAACGCCGCGCCCGGCGCGCGGCGGAGAGCGGTGAGATCGCGCTCACGCGTCGCGCGGAGGCCGCGGAAGCCACCGTGCAGACGCTCGAACGTCATGTGGCGAGCTTGCAGCAGCGTTTGAGTGAGGCCGAGGAAGAGCGTGCTCGTGTCGCCGAGCTGGTCGAGGCCGAGCGGGCGGCGGCGCTGGAGCGCGAACACGAGTTGCGTCGCGTCAAGCAGCGCGAGTACGCCGAGCAGCAGCTGCGGGTGGAGGCGGAGGATCGACTGCTGTTGGCCGACCGCGAGAGCCGCGTCGAGATCGAGCACCTGAGCGGCCGCCTGGGCGCGAGCGAGCGCGATGCGCGCGAGCTTTCTCTGCGGCTGGACGGCGTGCAGCGTCAGCTCGCCGAGACCGAGCAGGCCGCCGCCGCCGAACGCTCGGCGCTGCGCGCCGAGGTGCGCTCGGTCGCCGAGCAGAACCTGCAGGAGCGCATCTCGGAGCTCGAGCGTCGCGCCGCGGAGATCCAGAGCGGGCTGGATGCCGAGCGCGTCGCGCGCGAGCGCTCTGAACGGCTGCTGGAGAGCATGCGCGAGGGCCACCGGCGGATGGAAACGCTGGTTGGCGAGATGAAGGGCATCGTCGCTCGTGTCAGCTCCGCGCTGGCCAGCGACAGCCAGGAGGTCCAGCTCGCCAGGCAGCCGCTCCCACCGGAGCAGCGCGGAGCCGAGATGGCAGATGCGCTGGCGGCGGCGGTCGAGCGCCTGCGGGCACGCGCGGAGGCTGTGCCGCCCGAGCCGTCAGAGACGGTTCCGCAGGCTTCAGAGCCCGTCGTACAGCCGGTCACCCAGCCGCTTGCACAAGCTCCCGCGCAGGAGCCTGAGCGGCTCGCGCCCATCGTGCAGCGCCCTTCGGTACCGCCGATCGAGCGCATCCCGCACAAGCACAGCATGTCGTGGATCAAGCGCCAGCGGATAAGACGCAAACAGCGGCGCGGGCGCTGATCCTCCGCCGCCCGGACGCCTAGCATGGAAACCCTGTGAGCAGCCCTTCCTGCGCCCATCTCCACGTCCACTCCGAGTACTCGCTGCTCGACGGTGCGTGCAAGATCGACGCGCTCGCGGAGCGCGCCGCCCGGTTCGGCCAGCCGGCGCTGAGTCTCACCGACCATGGCGTCATGAACGGCGCGGTGGAGATGTACAAGGCGTGCAAGAAGCATGACGTCAAGCCGATCATCGGCTGCGAGATCTACCTCGTGGACGACCATGTTGCGGCATCTGCAGGCACGAAGATGGAGCGCAACCATCTGACGCTGCTGGCTTCCAACGACGCGGGCTATCGCAACCTCGTAAAGCTCTCCTCGGCAGGCTTCTTGGAAGGCCTGCAGCGTGGCAAGCCGACCGTTGATCTCGCCCAGGCGGAGCGCTACTCCGAGGGTGTGATCGCGCTCACGGGCTGCCTGGCCTCGCGCTTCTGCCAGCGTCTGCTCGAGGACCGCGACGTCGAGGCGCGCGCCCACGCGGAGGATCTGCGGGGGATCTTCGGCGCCGAGAACGTGTACTTCGAGGTGCAGAAGAACGGCCTCGTCCCCCAGGACAAGTGCAACGAGGGCATCGTCAAGATCGCCCGCGAGCTGGGCGGCAGCCTGGTCGGCACCGGCGACGTGCACTACCTGCGCCGCGAGGACTACGAACACCACACGGCGTTGCTCTGCGTGCAGACCAAGAGCACGCTTGCCGCGCCGAAGATGACCTTCGACACGAACGAGTTCTACCTGCGTGACAGCGAGGAGATGGCAAGCAAGTTCGCGGAGTGGCCGGAGGCGATCGCGAGCACGCTTGAGATCGCCGAGCGCTGCTCGGTGGAGATCGAGCTGGGCAAGCAGCTGATTCCCAGTTACCAGACGCCACCGGGTCTCAGCGAGCGCGAATACCTGCGCGAGCGGGTGCTGGAGGGGCTGAGCCTGCGCTATGGCGACCCGCCGCCGGCCGCGGCGATGGAGCGGATGGAGATGGAGCTCGACGTGATCGACCGGATGGGCTTTAACGCCTACTTCCTGATCGTCTGGGACTTCGTCAAGTTCGCCAAGGAGAACGGCATCGCCGTGGGGCCCGGGCGTGGCTCGGCGGCCGGCTCGATCGTCTCGTACTGCCTGGCGATCACCGATGTTGACCCTTTGAAGTACGACCTGCTGTTCGAGCGTTTCCTGAACCCCGAGCGCGTGTCGATGCCGGATATCGACATCGACTTCTCCGTGCGTGGGCGTGAGCGTGTGATGAAGTACGTGACCGAGAAGTATGGGCGCGAGTCGGTCGCGCAGATTGTTACCTTCGGCAAGATGTTCCCGCGCGCGGCCACCCGCGACGCGGCGCGGGTGCTGGGCTATGACTACGGCGCCGGCGATCGCCTGGCGAAGCTGATCCCCGACCCAATCATGGGCCGCTCGCCCTCCTTTGAGGAATGCCTGAAGGCTGGCCAGCCGCTGCGTAAGGCCTGCGATGAGGAGCCGGCCTCGAAGCAGATCATCGATGTCGCTCAGGGGCTTGAGGGGATTGTGCGCAACTCCTCGATCCACGCGGCCGCCGTGGTCATCGCCGACCGGCCGCTGACGGATATCGTGCCGCTGCAGCTCGCCGACGCGGGCACCGACGAGGACGGCGAGCGCGTGTTCCGTACGGTGACGCAGTTCTCGATGAAGCCAATCGAGGAAATCGGCATCCTCAAGATGGACTTCCTGGGGCTGCGCAACCTCGACGTGATCGAGGATGCCCTGGACATCATCGAGCGCTCGAGCGGTGCGCGCCCGGACATGACGACGCTGCCGCTGGACGATGCGCACACATATGAGATGCTCGCGCGGGGCGACTCGATCGGCGTGTTCCAGTTCGAGTCCGAGGGCATGCGCGAGGCGCTGAAGAAGGTGCGCCCGGATGAGTTCAACGACCTGGTGGCGCTGAACGCGCTGTATCGCCCCGGCGCGATGGACCAGATCCCGGTGTATGCCAAGGGCAAGCACAAACCCGAGTCGATCGCCTACCCCGACGAGCGCCTGCGTCACATCCTCGAGTCATCGAACGGCGTGATCCTCTATCAGGAGCAGGCGATGCAGATCTCCAAGGAGCTCGCCGGCTTCTCGGGGGCCAAGGCGGACGATCTGCGCAAGGCGATCGGCAAGAAGAACCGCCAGGCGATGGCTGCGTTGAAGCCTGAGTTCGTGGAGGGCTGCAAGGCCTCGGGCACGAAGGCCGACGTGATCGAGTTCCTGTGGAACACGAACGAAAAGTCCGCTGACTACTCGTTCAACAAGAGCCATGCCGCCTGCTACGGGCTGATCGCGTATCGCACCGCGTGGCTGAAGGCAAACCACACCGCTGAGTACATGGCGGCGCTGATCTCCTCGGTGATGTCGACGAAGGACAAGGTGCCGTTCTTCGTCGCGCGCTGCGAGGAGATGGGGATCGAGATCCTGCCCCCGGACGTGAACCTCTCAGATCACGAGTTCACGGTCGGCGCGCCGGCTGAGGAGGGCGGTCTCGGCAGCATCCGCTTTGGTCTGGACGCGGTCAAGGGCGTTGGCTACCAGGCGGTCGAGGCGATCAAGCGCGCGCGCGAGGACGGCGGCGAGTTCACTTCGCTGTGGGATTTCTGCGAGCGCGTCGACAGCCGCACGGTCAACAAGAAGGCGATCGAGGCGCTCGTCAAGTGCGGCGCGTTCGGCTCCACCAAAGCGACACGCAAGGGCATGCTGGAAGTACTCGAGCAGGCGCAGGCCAAAGGCCAGAAACTCCAGCAGGATGCGCTGATTGGGCAGGGCTCGATCTTCGACCTGCAGGAAGAGACCCCCGATTCCTCTGCGTCAGGCGCCGCTGGCTCGCAATCGGGTGGCTCGCTCGGTCTGGGTCAGCCCGTGCACCCGCCGATCCCCACAGAGGAGTTCGACCAGCCCGAATTGCTGGCCGCGGAGAAGGAAGCGATCGGCCTGTTCGTCTCAGCGCATCCACTGAAGCCGCTGCGTGAGGCGTTGCGTGCGCGGGTTGACTGTGCGATCTCCTCGCTGGAGGACCGCCGCGACAAGGACTGGGTGACGGTCGGCGGGATCATCACCGAGGCCAAGCGCATCCGCACGCGTAACGGCGATCACATGATGTTCGCGACGCTAGATGACCTGGCGGGCGCCGTCGAGATGCTCGTGTTCGGAAAGGCACTCGTTGAGCACGAGGCTGCGCTGGCGGTGGATGAGGTGGTGATCGTAAAGGGTCGCGTTGATCACAAGGAAGCGGGCAAGACGTGTCTGGTGGTGCAGAGCGTGGAGAGCTTCGCGCCGAGCGCGGAGGAGATCGAGCGGGCGCAAACGCAGGCACGCGCGGCCTCCCGCGCCGCTACCGCACTGGCGCGTCCAGTACACGTGAATGTGGCCGCCGCTGATCTGTCGGCGAGCTCAATCGAAGACTTCAGACAGGTACTCGAGGAAAACCCGGGCCCGGCAGAGGTCCGCGTAGAGCTTGAAACGGACGGCGGCCCCCGGCGGCTGCTTCTCAGCAAGGAGTACCGGGTGGGCCACACCCCGACGCTGCTCGCCGAGCTCGAACAGGCGCTCGCGCCAAACGCCTCCGCCGCAGCAGCTGTGTCGGCGGCCGCCGGCTAGATCGAAAAGTGCTCAGTTACGCGAGGCGACTTCCGCTTGCGCGCGGCGACGGGACGGACTCAGCGCGGCAGTGATGCTTGCTGCGCGTTCTGCCAAGCGCCGAAGATGCTGACGCCCGCGAAGCGCAGGCTCTTCAGTTGGCTACGGCTCAGCAGCAGCGGCCTCGTGTAGAGGCGCCGCGTGGCCTTGCCCAGCTGGTAGTAGATCGCACGCAGGCTCTTGTGCGAGCTGGCCTTCAGCGTTACGAGGTAGCGGCGCCCGTGTCGCTTGACGCTCGCGCGGATGCGCGGCGTTGACCCCGCCCTGGTGGCATGCAGGACTTTGGCGCCCTTGGCGATCTGCGAACCGTCGATCGTGATGGTGCCGCTAACCGGGCCATAGAAGCTTGCTGGGCTCTCGCCGGTGGCGCTCAGTGACTTCACGCGCATCGTCAGATCGTCGCCTGAGAGCTTGAGCGTGACGGGCTGGGCGCCGCTTGTGACGAGGATCGTCTGATCGCCATGTTCGAAGACCTGTACGAGGCCCGCTGTGACGGCCTGTTCGATTGTCATTGCTGAGCCCGCGGCGGGGACCGCTGCTGCTGAGCCGGCGCCATGGCCAACGATGCCGGTTTTATAGAGGACGACTTCGGTGCCCGTGAACGAGCAGGGGGCGCTGAGTGCTGGGATGCTCGTACCGCTTTCCACGAATTCCTTGATGTCGCCCTGGACGCTGGCATCGCCCGGCTCGGCAGAGTGCCCGATGTTGCACACATAGTGGATGCCGACCGGCGCGGTCGTCCCTGGATAGGCGCCCTGGGTCTGGGAGATCGCAGGGACGGTCGCGTCGCCTGTGCCATAGGTGACGCTGACGAGCTGTTCGGGTTCCAGGCCCTTGAGCGAGAACTTCATGCCGGTAATCGTCGGTAGGCCCGTGCCGACGATGATCTGGTAGTCGACGCCGTGGGGCTTGAAGCCGTCCAGCGTGGCATGCCCAGCTTGGGCCAGTGCCTCCAGGATCACGTTGCCGCCCAACGAGCTGACCCACGGACCGATCGCGCCGCCCGCGAGCGGCGTGTGGGGGAAGCCGGCGCCTTCGATCTGAAGCCACGGGCCGTAGGCCGCGGACGGGTACAGCCAGAACAGGCCCAGGTAGTTACGCACTGCGTACTGCAGGGCCGCTTCGCCGAACATCAGATCGAGTCCTTCGGTCGTGAATTCGTTGGAGCGTCCGTTGAGCAGTGCGATCAGCGACTTCGGCGCTCCCCAATAGGGGGTCCCGATCGTGACTGCGCGACTGACGTTTTCGGCGTTCTGGCCCGTGTTGATGTAGTCCTGCGTCACCAGGCCGCCCATCGAGTGGGCGACGAGCACGACGTGCTTGGCGCCGGTTTCCTTGAGCACTTCGTTGACCAGTTTTTCCAGCCCCACCTCCGCGGCGGGGACCGAACGGCGCCAGTCGTAGGGGTAGGCGTACACGCCGTTTGTGCCGATGCTCTTGAGGAATTTGAACATCCCCCCGTACACGTCCTTGGGGCCGACGCTCGTGAGCAGGCCCAGTTCGCCGGGTGGCGTGGTGGCCGATGCGTTGCAGGGGGTCGTGTTCTGGTCGGATTCGCCGTCGATGTTCAGCAGCATGTCGCTGAAGTTGGGTTTGCCCACCGGGGGGATCGGGAAGTAGAGTTCGCCTGTATCGCAGACGATCCGTGAGCCGAGGATGCCTGGAATAAAGATCACCGGGCAGCCTGTCGGCTCTTTACCGTGCGTTTCGCGCGCGGACGCGCCGCACTGCGTATAGGTAAAGCTGGCTTTGCCTTCTTCGCCCTTTGCCAGGTGGTTGAGCGTGCACGTCGCTTCCTTGGCGGTCCCGCTGCATTCGGGTGCGCCAGCGCTGACCGCGACGGCCAGTTCGCCGCCGTTCTGTTTGGTTGGGTCGCCACTGGCCTCGACGGCGTAGGTGCCGGCCGGTACTTCGAAGCTGTACGCGCCCGCGACGTTGGTCGTGGTCGTCTTGCTGATGGCTTCCGATTCGTCGCTCGTACCTGTCAGCGTGACCGTGACACCTTCGGCGGGGCTCTTTTTCTGGTCGAATATCTGGCCGTTCACGGTGGCCCCGGAGGCGACCCGATATGCCGTGTAGGGCTGGTTGGTGCCGTTGGTGTCGTTGAATTCGCCGGTCACTTTGTTGCCTTCGATGGTCCCGTGATTGCGCGATTCGTAGGAGCCCACGTCAACATAGAATTCGTATTCGTTGCCATTGACGTGACAGTCGGTGAACGTGTACCCGACGAACACGGTTGTGCCGGTGCAGGCGCCGCTTGGTTCCTGGGAGGTGACCGTCCAGCTGCCGCCGGTGTTTGGTTCCCAAGTGCCGAGGAAGTTCGCGTTCGCGAGCGCGGCGGCTGGTGCGGAGGCGCAGAGCGCGAGGACCACGAGCACGAGCAGAACGACCGCGCGCCGGTGCGTGCGTACCCCCTCGATGATCATCGTTGGCGTCATGGCCGCATGACCCTACACGCCTGGCAACGCTGTCTGGTGCCAGGAACGCGAAGTCATACGCATCAACTACGTAGCACGCCGCGCTGCAATGCCTCGATCTCTGAGTCTTGCGGCGAAGCTGACTTCCTCGGCCGAGGCGCCCTTGCGATCTGGTCCGGGAGTCTCGAGCACACAGGGCAGACGCTGAATCCCGGGCGCTGACAGGAATGCCGCACAGCCATCCTCGCCGAGCTCCCCCTTGCCGATATCTGCGTGACGGTCGCGGTTTGAGCAGAGCGGCGTTTGGGAGTCGTTTAGGTGTAACGAGCGCACGCGTCCACGTCCCAGCTTGCGGCCAGACTCGCGCAGCATGCTCGACATCCCCTCGGCGGTGCGGATGTCATAGCCGGACGCGAATAGGTGGCAGGAGTCGAGGCACACGCCCAGGCGCTCCTCAGCGCCAGCCGCCTCCAGCAGGCTTGCCAGCTCATCGAAGGAGCGGCCGAGCGTGCCACCAGCGCCGGCAGTGTTCTCCAGGTGTAGCTGGCAACCTTCGCTCTCCTGCAGCGCCTCGCGGATCGTCTCGCCCGCCCGTGCGATCGCCTCACCGACGTGCCCCGTCTTGGCGGAGCCGGGATGGAGGACTACGCCGCTTGCGCCGATCGCCTGGCCTACCCGCAGCGAATGGGTCAGTGACGCAAGCGATTTCGCGCGGATGTCGGGATCGTCGCTTGCGCAGTTGAGCAGGTACACAGCGTGAATCAAGACCGCGTCTATTGGGCTCGAGCTCATCGCCTCTCGGAATGCCGCCACGTCCTCGTCGCGGTAGACCGACGGTTTCCACATCCGCGGCGACTGGTTGAAGATCTGGATTGAGCGGCAGCCACGTTCGACACCGCGCTCGATTGCCTTTGGCAGCCCACCTGCGGGAGATACGTGCGCGCCGATCAGCACGGCGGGTGGCCCGGGGCAGCTGCGACTAGCATGCGGCGCATCCTATGAGGGTTCGCTTCGCGCCATCACCTACCGGAGCGCTACACATCGGCGGCGCGCGCACGGCGCTGTTCAACTGGTTGCTCGCCCGTCACGACGGTGGCGAGCTGGTGCTGCGTATCGAGGACACCGACCGCGAGCGCTCCACGCCAGAGAACGTGGAGCAGATCCTCGACGCGCTGCGCTGGCTGGAGCTCGACTGGGATGAGGGGCCGGTCATGCAGACAGCGCGCACTGAGCGCCACCAGGAGGCGCTCGCGGCGCTGCTGGAGTCAGGCCATGCGTATCGCTCGAATGCCACTGCCGAGGACGTCAAGGCCTACAAGCTCGAGCATGGCGCTGAGCAGGGTTTCCGCGGGACGGCAGAAGCGGATGGTGCGGTACGCCTGCGGGTGCCGGCGGAGGGGGCGACCGTGGTACATGACGTGATCCGCGGCGACACGCGCTTCGAGCACGTGCATCTCGATGATCCGGTGATCGCACGCGCCGATGGGTCGGTGCTCTACAACTTCGCCGTCGCCATCGACGATCTGGATGCGGGCATCACCCAGGTCGTCCGCGGCGAGGACCACCTCTCCAACACCCCCAAGCAGCTGCTCGTGCTGGAGGCAGCGAGCGCCGCGGGGCTCGATCGCGCCGCGACCGGCGAGCCGGCTGCGCTGCCCATCTACGCGCACCTGCCGCTGCTTCACGGGCCGGACGGCAAGAAGCTCTCAAAGCGCCACGGTGCTGCCTCTGTGCAGGAGCTCAGAGACGCGGGCTACCTGCCGGAGGCGGTGCGTAACTACCTGGCGCTGCTCGGCTGGGGGGCAGGCGACGACGAGACGGTGCTCTCCACGGAGGAGCTGATTGAGCGCTTCACACTCGAGCGTGTGAGCCGCAACCCGGCGCGTTTCGACGAGGTCAAGTTGCGCTGGCTCAATGGGCAGTACATCCGCAAACTGAGCGTGCCCGAGCTCACGCGCCGCCTGGAAGCTTTCACCGGCCGGGAGGGTCTCGAAGACGCTGTGCGCATCAGCCAGGAGAAGATCTCCACGCTCGCTGACTTCTGGCCGCTTGCCGGTGCGCTGTTCGATGGTCCGATCGATGACCCCAAGGCGCGGGAGCGCTGGTTGGGCGATGACGGGCGCGCTTCGCTGGTCGCTGCGAGCGAAGCACTCGCCGCCAGCGAGAGCTTCGATGAGGAGTCCGTGGGGCAGACGCTGACCGCGGTCGTGGAGCGCAGGCAGGCAAAGCCACGCGACGTTTACCAGCCGCTACGGGTAGCGATTACGGGCGGGACGGTCTCGCCGGGGATCTTTGAGATTGTCGCGCTGCTGGGTCGCAAGGAGACTTTGCGACGGATCGCTGTGGCGTTGGCCGACGGGAGATCTGAAATCAGCGCTTAATTTTTACGCCCGAATGCCGATACGTGAGCATCGCCGGAATCACCGGCCCGGATGGCCGGAGAACCCAAGGAAGGGGTCACATAAGGCATGCAGGCAACAGCCGCAGCAAAAAAGCCGCCCGTCGCCAAGGCGACGCCGGCAAAGAAGGTGACGGTAGCGAGTAAGCCGACGGCTGCAGTTGGGTCGACGGCAGCTAAGAAATCGCCTGGCGCGAGCGGAGCCCGCTCGTTGGATACCCGCCGTTCTCACGCCGCTGGGGCCAGCTCCGGTGAGCGCCACCAGAACGAGGGCCACGGACGCCGCCTGACGATGGCCTTCGAAGCGCTTGAGGCATTCCCCGCCCTGGCCGAGTCCCGTGACCGTCTGCTATCGGTGGTCACTCGTGACCATGTCGCCACTGCTGATGTGGTCTCGGCCGTCGAGTCTGACGTCGCTTTGATCATCGCTGTGCTGCGCTTGGCCAACCGTGCGCAGGAGGGTCGCTCACGTGTGGACACCGCTGTGACAGCGGTCGAGGTCTTGAGCTCACAGACGGTGCAGGCTGTCGCCAACCGTGTGCGTACGTTCGATTTCTTCGAGCGGGCAAGCGTGTGGGACAGCGCCCCTGAGCGCTTCCGTCTGCACGCGCTCGCTACGCAGCACGCCGCCGACCGTATCGCCACGGAGGTCGGCTATGAGAACCGCGACCGCCTTACCGTCACGAGTCTCTTGCACGATGTCGGCAAGCTGGTGCTGCTGCACGCTTACCCGGGCTATCCCTCGCAGGTTCACCGCGGGGCGAGGACTCCAGAGGAGCGCCTGCATCAGGAGCGCCGCGAGCTGGGCGTCGACCACGCGCTCGTGGGTGGAGTGCTGATCCGCCGCTGGGGGCTCCCGGGCACGCTCGCGACGCCGATTGAGCGCCACCACAACCCCGACGCCGAGGGCGAGGCCGCGTTCATCCGTCTCGCCGACATGCTCGCTCACTACGAGCAGGGTGGCCGCGTGTCACCGTCGGAGATGCTGCACACCGCGCGCAGCATCGGCCTCGGCCCGGAGGAGCTCAGGCGCGTGATGTATGAACTACCGAGCCCGCCGAGCCAGCGCCAGCGTCATGTCGACCCGTGCCCGCTGTCGGGGCGTGAGCTGGGTGTGCTGCAGCGTCTTGCCGAGGGCAAGGTGTACAAGCAGATAGCCCACGAGCTGACGCTTTCCACGAGCACAGTGCGCACCCACCTGCACAACATCTACGGCAAGCTCGGCGCCGTCGACCGCGCGCAGGCGGTCTTGATCGCGACGGAGCGCGGCTGGCTCTGAGACGACCTACTGGTCGTCTCAGAGGGGCATTGCGTAGCATCGCTGTGTGATCTCGATCACGAGCAAGTCTCCATACGCGGTGCTCGCCCTGGCGGAGCTCGCTCGCAGCAATGGTGAGCAGCCGGTGCCGATCGGCGAGCTCGCGCGCAAGCGTGACGTGCCGGTGCAGTTCCTCGAGCAGCTGTTCGCGGTCCTCCGCCGCGGTGGGATCGTCAGTTCGCAGCGCGGCGTAAAGGGCGGCTACCGCTTCGCCCGGGAGCCTTCCACGATTACCGTGCTCGAGGTGGTCGAGCTACTGGACGGACCTGTCGGCCGCGACGCGGAGGGTGTGTTCGAGGACGCCGCTGAGGCGGCGCGCAAGGTGCTGGCGCGGACGACGATCGCAGACGTGCTCGAGCGCGAGATGCGCGACGCGGGTGCGAGCATGTACCACATTTAGAAGTAGAGGAGCGCCAGCGTAAGCGCTCCGACGCTTGCGATAAGCGTCTGAACTGCGATGCCCACAGCCACCGAAGCGACTCCCGATGAGCCTCCAAGGGGGAGCGCGCGGGCAAGCTCATCGGCTGCCACAGCAATGATCGCAATGGCAAGGAAGAGACCAAGGACGTGTAGGCGGCGTCCTTGGGTGAGCTGGTTGCTGGATGCGATCGCTGCGAGCGGGCCTTCGCGCTCCACGGCGGCGGCTTGCGCGGCCACGGCCCAGCGAGCGGCAAGCAGGATTCCAGGCACCAAAAACGCGAAGAGGCCGATCGTCGTGCCGATTCCCGCCAGGAGCGCAGTGGCACCCACGACCGGAAGTACGGCAAGGCCTCGCACCGCGACCGGACGCAGTTGGGGCGGCTGGCCTTCACCTGCGGTTTGCACGGCGTAAACGTGCAGCGCTGAGATCAATGGACTGACAAGCGTTGCGCGCAGCAGTATGTCAGCCAGAAAAGGCCCTGGCTGTGGCGCCCCAGGGATACAAGAGGGCCATAGCCCGTGATGGCGAGCAGGCCCAAGTCATAAGAGGCCACGACGGGAAGCGCCAGCAGCAGGAACAACAACGGATAGTGACGGTACAACGAAAGCGCTGCGACGAAGATTGCGCGCAGCGAGCGGCGCTTCTCGAGGTTGATCGAGTATGGGAGCGTCATCCCTCAGTGACCGAATCGGCGGAAGCTGAACACTTATCCGGGCATAAAGACAAGTGTGCAGGGCTCAAGTCACCGAGCATACTGGGCCGCCCCCCTCTATTGTCGGGGGTATGTCCCTAATTCCGATCAACATTGCGGAGCTCGTCGGTGAGACGCCTCTGGTTGGTCTGCCGCGCATGCTCGAGGGGACCGCGGCGCAGGAGAACGGCGTCGAGCTGTTCGCGAAGCTCGAGGCGTTCAACCCGGGCGGGAGCGTCAAGGATCGCATCGGCGTGGCGATGATCGAGGCGGCGGAGGCGGAAGGCAGGATCGAGCCGGGCCGCTCGACGATCGTGGAGGCCACCAGCGGCAACACGGGCATCGCGCTGGCGTTCGTGTGCGCGGCCAAGGGCTATGACCTTGTGCTGACCTTGCCCCAGGGAATGAGCCGCGAGCGCGAGAGCCTGTTGCGTCTGTATGGCGCGCGGGTTGACATAACCGAGTCGCTCGGTGGGATGGGCGAGGCGGTGGCGGCAGCCCGCGCGATGGCACGCGACGACGACGTGTTCCTGCCTGACCAGTTCTCGAACCCCGCCAACCCGGAGGTCCATCGGCGCACCACCGGACCAGAGATCGAGCGTGCGCTCGACGGTCGCGTGGACGTATTCGTGGCGGGGGTGGGGACGGGCGGCACGCTCACCGGCGTGGGTGAGTACCTGCGCGAGCACACCAACCCGAAGCTGAAGGTGGTGGCGGTCGAGCCGCGCGGCTCGGCGGTTCTCTCCGGAGGCAAGCCTGGCCCGCACCGCATCCAGGGCATCGGCGCGGGGTTCGTGCCGCCTGTGCTCAACAGAGAGCTGATCGACGAGGTCATCCCCGTCAGCGACGACGACGCGATCGAGACCGCCTGGAGCTGCGCCAAACGCATGGGCCTGCTCGCCGGCATCTCCTGCGGCGCCGCGCTATGGGCGGCGGTTCAGATCGCCCAACGCCCGGAGTCCAAGGGCCAGAGGATCGTGGCGATGATGCCCGACTCCGGCGAGCGCTACGTCTCACAAGCGTTCTTCGCCCCCTGACGGCACCCGGAGTCTGTCCACGTGCCACCAGCACGCGGCCAGCCACCGTGCACCGTCAGACGCGTATTTGTCGAAGATCGTCTTTTAGGGGCACCCCTCCGGGGCGCTGGATGGCAGGCATTCGGTTGCATGGTCAACATTCGCGAATTCGCCGCTACGCTGTTGTCATGGCCGGTTTCGGCAAGGTCGCGCGGGTCGTTAAGGAGGTGCGCCGCGACGTGCTCGCGGCTCGCGACCGCGACCCGGCGGCCCGAGGTGTATCGCCGGTGGAGATTCTCGCCACCTGGCCGGGCATCCATGCGCTGCTCGCCTATCGCGTCGCGCATGCGTTGCAGCTTGCTGGCGTGCCGTTGCTGCCGCGGCTGATCTCGATGTTCACGCGGGCGCTGACCGGCATCGAGATCCACCCGGCGGCAACCATCGGCCGAGGGCTGTTCATCGATCACGGCATTGGCGTGGTGATCGGCGAGACGGCTGACATCGGCGACGACGTGACCCTCTACCAAGGCGTCACGCTCGGCGGCACGGGCTTTGCCACCGGCAAGCGCCATCCGACGGTCCAGGACAACGTGACGATCGGCTCGGGCGCAAAGCTGTTGGGGCCGATCACGATCGGCCATGGCGCGAAGATCGGCGCCAACAGCGTGGTCATCACCGATGTGCCCGCCAACTCGACCGTTGTCGGCAACCCCGGCCATCCCGTGCGTGTCGACGGACGACGAGTCGAGGGTCCTGACGCCGACTGGATCCACCTGCCCGACCCGATCGCAGAGGCCATCCAGGCGCTCTCCGGGCGCATCGTCACGCTGGAACGGCTGATCGCTGAGCTGTCCGACACAGACGCGGACGCGGAGCCGGCTGAGGTCAGGCCGCTACGTACGGTCCGAGGGCCCAACCCGGCTGGAGGCTGACCGGCGCCTCGTCCCCCGAACGCGCATCTATGCTGGGGTTGGATGCCTGAGAACCCTCATGCCGCGCACCTCCACGAGCTGCTGGAGGGCCTGAACGAGCCCCAACGGGAGGCTGTGACACACGGCGAGGGGCCACTGTTGATCCTCGCGGGCGCGGGTAGCGGCAAGACGCGTGTGCTGACGCACAGGATCGCGTTCCTGATCTACACCGACCAGGCGCAGGCGGGGGAGATCCTCGCGATCACGTTCACGAACAAGGCGGCTAGCGAGATGCGCGAGCGTGTCGAGCGCCTGCTCGGACGCGGCACGCGTGGCATGTGGCTGCTTACGTTCCACGCGGCGTGCGCGCGAATCCTCCGGGCAGAGGCCGATCGCCTCGGCTACACGCGCCAGTTCACGATCTATGACCAGGCGGACGCGCGGCGGCTGACCAAGCGCTCCGCAGACGCAGTGGGTGTGGATCCCAAGCGCTTCACCCCTGCGGCGCTCAACAACCAGATCTCCGCCGCCAAGAACAAGCTGATCGACGCCGGCTCCTACCGCCAGATGGTGGGCTCGCAGTTCGAGGAGATGGTGGCGGATGTGTATGACATCTACGAGCGCGATTTGCACCGCATGAACGCGATGGATTTCGATGATCTGCTGTTCCGCACGGTCAATCTGCTGGAGCTGTTCGAGGAGGTTCGCGATCGCTACATGAGCACGTTCCGCCACGTGCTTGTCGATGAGTACCAGGACACCAACCACGCCCAGTATCGGCTGCTGCAGCTACTGGTCGGGGGTGGACCCCCGCCCGCCCGTGGCGAGGCTCAGCCGGGGGATAGGCCCACGTACGCGGGGCCGGTCGGGCATCGCAACCTGGCGGTTGTCGGGGATGACGCTCAATGCTTGGTCGCGGGAACTCTCGTGACGATGGCCGATGGCACGCAACGACCGATCGAGGAGGTGTGGGCCGGCGACATGGTGATGGCTGCGTACGGGAGCGGCGACTTTCGCCCGGCGATGGTGATGCGCCGGCACGATGCCCACAGCTCGCAGGGGATAGCGATTACGACTCGCTCGGGCAGGCGATTGGTCAGCACAGCCGAGCACATTCATTTCGCCGGCTTCGTTCGCGGCCGGACTCCTCAGCTGCACATGGCCTACGTGATGTGGAAGCGCGGGGTCGGCTTCCGCGTGGGCACGTCTCGAACCTACACCGCGGGGCAGGCCAAGCCCGTTGTGGGCGTCGCCTATCGAATGAGGCACGAGGGAGCGGACGCGGCCTGGGTTGTGTCGGTGCACGCAAGCGACGCTGAGGCTCGCGTGGCCGAGCTGTTGCTTTCGGCGCAGTACGGCCTGCCGACTATTCCATTCAACGCCCGACCGGGAGGCGCCCGCAGTCCCAACAGCCTGGTCGGCGACCAGACGCTGATCGACCGGGTCTTCACGACTCTCGACACTGACGCCGCTGGACGAAGGCTGCTCGTAGACGAGGGGCTGAGCCTTCGCTTTCCGCACTTCGCGCCGGCGGCCCACACGTCCGGTAGACGTGGTTCTCTGCGTATGCGACGGCGCATGGTGGTCACGCTCTGCGGCGACCGCCGAGGGGGAACGCCGATGCATCGCATCTCGATGTTCGGCTACGACGAGCACGGAAGAGAGGCGCTCGAGCGGCTCGGTCTCAGCGTGCGACCCGCGCGACGCGGGTCAAGCGGCTGGCGTTATGAGACGGCGTCGGCGCACATGCCGACCTTGCTGTCGACCGTCGAGCGGGTCAGAGGAGAGCTCGATTTTCAGATCCAGCTCAATGCCCGACTGGCGCGCAACCCCGAGGGAGTGACCAACTCGCTCCCCTTCATGCCGGCGTCCTCGCTTCGGCCGGGCATGGTGATGGTGACCGCGGAGGGCGACTTTGACGTCGTCGAGAGCGTTGAGCGGGCACGGCTGGATTCACCGGTATACGACCTCGACATCGACGGTGTTCACAACTTCATCGCGAACGGGCTCGTCACCCACAACTCGATCTACAGCTTCCGTGGCGCTGACGTGCGCAACATTCTCGATTTTCAGCAAGATTTTCCCGACGCGCGTGTGGTCAAGCTCGAGCAGAACTACCGCTCGACCGAGACGATTCTCTCGGCGGCCAACGCGGTGATCGCGAACAACCGCGGCGGCATTGCCAAGCGGCTGTGGAGCGAACTCGGCCAGGGCGATCAGATCCAGCTGCGGGACCTGGAGGACGAGCATGCGGAGGCGCGGTTCGTCGTTGGTGAGATCGAGCGACTGGTCGACGAGGGCGCCTCGCGTGCGGAGATCGCGGTCCTGTATCGCACCAATGCGATGTCACGGGTGATCGAGGACACGCTCGTGCGTCGCGAGATCGGCTACCAGGTGATTGGTGGCACGAAGTTCTACGAACGCGCGGAGATCAAGGACGCCGTCGCCTACCTGTCGCTGCTTGCAAATCCGTTTGACCGAGTTAGCTTTGCGCGCGTGGTCAACTCGCCGCGGCGCGGCATCGGTCAGACCTCAGTGCAGCGCGTGGACGCGCACGCTGCGGCACTCGATATCTCTGTCTGGGAGGCGGCGGCCAAGCCTGACGAGGTCCCGGGGCTGGGCGCCGCGGCGATCAAGGCGCTGCGGCGATTTATGGACACGATGGACGATCTTCGCGTGATGGCTGGCATGGGCGACGATGATCGCGGTGGCTCCCAGGTTGAGCAGTCCGATGACCCGCAGCCGACGGCTTTCCGCGGCGTCCCCGTTGGGGACCTGCTCGAGGCGATGCTCTCGCAGACCGGCTATATCGAGGCGCTCGAAGCGGAACGGACGATCGAGGCGCAAGGACGGATCGAGAACCTCGAGCAGCTGGTTGAGGTCGGGCGCGAGTTCGACGCGAGCGCTCCCGAGGACGAAGACACACTCGATGTGTTCCTGCAGCAGATCGCGCTCGTGGCTGACGCCGATACCCGCAGAGACGATCAGGGTCTCGTGACGCTGATGACGCTTCACAACGCCAAGGGTCTCGAGTACCCGATCGTGTTCATTGCCGGCTGCGAGGACGGCGTCTTCCCGCACTCGCGCGCGATCGACGAGGGCAGCCTCGAGGAGGAGCGACGGCTGTTCTATGTCGGCATCACCCGTGCGATGCGCCAGCTGTATCTCACATACGCGCGTCGGCGCGCGGTGTTCGGTGCGCAGACGTTCGGCCTGCGCAGCCGCTTTCTCGACGAGATCCCAGCCGATCTGCTCGAGGAGCCGCGACAGGCGGTCTTCCGTGCCGGTTCCGTATCTGGCGGCTACACAGGCGTTGGCGGCGGGGGCGTTCGCGGCTCGAACACACGTGGCTGGTATGAGCGGGGGATGCCCGAGCGGGGCGCGTCTGCCACCCGCGATCGCGAGTCGCAAACGGCTGTCGCCCAGTTCCGTCTGGGCGAGGATGTTGTCCATGCAGCCTTCGGCGATGGCGTGATCACGGGTGTCGAGCCGGGTGGCGTGATCGTTGTCCGCTTCGCCAACGATGGCTCTGAACGCAAGCTCATGGCCGAGTACGCTCCCGTCAGCAGACGTTAAAAACCGCGTTCTCCCCGCTCCAACGCATAGCATCTGCTCATGAGCGCAACGATCATCGACGGCAAAGCGATCGCTGCGCGCGTGCGCGCAGACGTTGCCCGTGAGGTCGAGAGCTTCACCGCCACGTTCGGTCGGGCACCTGGACTAGCGACGGTGCTCGTCGGTGATGACCCCGCGTCAGCCGTGTATGTGGGTGGCAAGCAGCGCGCGTGTACTGAGGTCGGGATGGTTCCGTTTGATCGGCGCTTGAGCGCCGATGCGTCTTTCGAGGAGGTGGCCGAAGAGCTCGAACGGCTCAACGCCGACCGCTCCGTTAGCGGCATCCTTCTGCAGCTGCCGGTGCCAGGCCATCTCGATGGGCCAACGCTCACCGGGATGATCAGCCCGGACAAGGACGTCGACGGCCTGACTCCCGTCAACGCCGGACTGCTCTCACTCGGGCGCCCGGGGCTGCGGCCGTGTACGCCAGCGGGTGTGATGGAGATGCTCGCTGACACCGGCGTCGAGTTGGAAGGCTCCGAAGCCGTTGTGGTTGGGCGCTCGAACCTGTTCGGCAAGCCGATGGCCCAGCTGCTGCTCGCCGAGAACGCCACCGTGACCGTTTGCCATTCGCGCACCCGCGATCTACGCGAGGTGTGCTCCCGCGCGGAGGTGCTGATCGTGGCCGTCGGACGGGCGCGCCTCGTGAAGGGCGATTTCGTGAAAGCAGGTGCCGTCGTGATCGACGTCGGCATGAACCGTCTCACGCCAGAGGAGGCCGGCAACAAGAGCGGTCTCGTCGGCGACGTGGACTTCGCCGCCGCCGCCGAGGTCGCCTCTGCGATCACGCCAGTACCAGGCGGCGTCGGCCCAATGACTATTGCGATGCTGCTGCGCAACACTCTCCAGGCCGCCCGTTACCAGGCGGAGCTCGAGACAATGCTCTCCGAAATGGGCGAGGAGCTCGCGTGAGGACACTGCTAAACGACATTCATGCCGCCGACGCTCCCAGGCGCGCGCATGGGGCACGACTATGAACTTCAGGCAGCTGCGTGTTGGGGAGCTGACTGTGCTCGCGGGTGCGATCTGCCTGATCGTCTCGCTGTTCGTTCGCTCCTACTACGGCGCCACGGGATACCTGACTGCGTGGAACACGTTCGGCCCGGCGGTGGCGCTCGAGCTGGCGGCCATCTGCGCTGGGCTCGCCACGGTCATCAGCGCGCTCACCGAGCGCAGCACCGCGCTACCCGTCTCCACAGCCGTATGGTGCGTGCTGCTCGGGCTGATCGGGGTGATCGCCACGCTTGTCAGGGCGCTCGAGCGGCCCGACCACGCCACCGAGGTTTGCTACGGCACATGGCTCGCCCTCGCCGGTGCAATTCTCGTCCTCGTCGGCGCCTGGCTTACGCTACGCGACGAACGGCCTTCGCTCTACAAACCGGCGCAGCCAGCACCGCGCCCGCGCCCGTAACAGCCGTTTTTAGTTCAAGCAGCTCACTGCTGGTCGCGATGACACAGCTCCAATTGGGCTGACGCTACCAGCCGGATATTCGTGCAGGATTGACCGTGATGGTGAGGAACCTTGTAATGAAGGATGCAATCTCCGGTCGTTGAGGCTGGGGCGATTTGGTCGTATTGATCACGAATTACGGGGGGATTACCAGCAATGAGCTTCGACATTGGTCGTCTGCGTCGCTCTGATCGCATCATCGGCGCGAGCGCCGTCGCTTTTTTCATATTCCTTTTCTTCTTCAAGTGGTACGGCGCCAGCTCCAGCTCGTCGGTCGGTGGCTTCAACTACAGCGTCAGCGCCAACGGTTGGCACACATTCACCAACAGCCGCTGGATCTGGATCATCACGATCATCGTGGCCCTCGCCGCGGTCGCAATCTCAGCCGGTGTGCTCGAGCTCAACACCACCGTTCAGCGAGGCGTGCTCGTGGCTGGGCTTGGGGCCCTGTCGTCGATCCTGATCCTGTATCGGATCCTCGACCACCCCAGCGCCGGTACCAGCGGCAGTGTTGCGGGCGTTCACTACTCCGCCTCAGTTGGGATCAAGATCGGCATCTGGCTGGGGTTGATTGCGGCCCTCGGTCTCACCTACGGCGGCTATCTGGGCATGCAGGACGAAGGCACCTCACTCGCTGATGTGCGCGAGCAGGCCAGCGGTGCGTTCGGTGGCATGAGCGCCGCCGTGTCCGGGTCGAGCTCGACAGCTGCGAGCGCCACCACAGCAGAGACGCCCGCGCCACCTGCAGCAGCTGCACCAGCCTCCGAGCCACCGGACGGCACGCCGGCCTGAGCGCTCGCCCATAGAATGGTGCCACTGTGATCGAACGCGAGGAAGTTCTGCACGTGGCGCGGTTGGCGCGGCTGGCGCTCAGCGACGAGGAGATCGAGCCGATGGCTCGCGAGCTCTCCGCGGTGCTCGACCACGTCGCGAAAATCGGCGAGCTGGATCTGGATGCTGTCGCGCCGACATCTCATGTGGTCGAGGTCACCGGTGCTTTGCGCCCGGACGAGCCACGCCCATGCCTGCCGCGGGAGGTCGCGCTCGCGCAGGCCCCCGCGGTAAGCGAAGACGGCTTCCTAGTACCAAGCCCACAGGCATGATCTTGGCCACGCATGCCGGCGTCGAGCGGCGTCCTCGCTCGGCTCGCCTGTGCCCCGTGGGTACGTGCCAAGCACGCCACACTCGCTGCGTCCTTGCTCGGCTTGGCCTGCGAGGCCAATATGGGTGACCTTCTCAGCTTGTCGGCCATTCAGGCCTCAGAGGCGATCGCTGCCGGCTCGCTGTCCGCGAGCGAGCTGTTCGACGCCTACCGCGCCCGCGCGGCCGCTGACCGTGCCGCGGGCGAGGACGGCCTCAACTGCTTCACGTGGGTTGCCGAGGACACGCTGCAGCCATCTTCCTCTACGGGAACCGCTCTCGGCGGCGTGCCGCTCGCGGTCAAGGACCTGTTCTGCACAGAGGGCGTGCCCAGCCAGTCGGGGTCGCGGATCATCGAGGGCTACCTACCGCCCTACACGGCGAGCGCCGTCGCGCGCCTGGCCGGCGCGGGCACGAGCCTGCTGGCGAAGACCAACCAGGACGAGTTTGCCATGGGCTCTTCCAACGAGAACTCAGGGTTCGGGCCGGTGCGCAACCCATGGGACCGCTCCAGGGTCCCCGGCGGCTCATCCGGTGGTAGCGCAGCAGCCGTAGCGGCCGGGTTGGCGCCGTGGGCGCTCGGCACCGACACCGGCGGCTCGATCCGCCAGCCGGCGGCACTGTGCGGGATCGTCGGCTTGAAACCCACCTATGGCGCCGTCTCGCGCTACGGCATGATCGCGTTCGCCTCATCGCTCGACCAGGCGGGACCGCTGACCAGGGATGTGCGCGACGCTGCGCTGATGCTGCGCCACATGGTCGGACGCGACGAGCGCGACGCCACCTCGCTGCAGTTCCCCGAGGAGATCCAACTGCCGACGGCTGAGCGGCTGGACGGGGTGAGGCTCGGGGTTCCTGAGGAGTTCACGGGGGAGGGCATCGAAGCGGGCGTGCTCGACGCCTTCCGCGCGGCCCTCACTCGTGCCGAGGAGCTCGGTGCTGAGATCAGCGAGGTGCGTCTTCCGCACGCGCCGCACGCGCTTTCCGCCTACTACGTGATCGCGCCCGCCGAGGCTTCATCCAACCTCGCGCGTTTTGACGGTGTGCGCTACGGGCTGCGTGCCGAAGACGCCACAGACCTGTTGGACATGTACACCCGCACGCGCCACGACGGCTTCGGCGCCGAGGTCAAGCGGCGCATCATGCTCGGCACCTATGCGCTCTCCTCCGGTTATTACGACGCCTACTACGGCCGCGCCCAGCGGGTACGCACGATGATCGCCGCGGACTTCCGCACCGCGTTCGAGCAGGTCGATCTGATCGTCACGCCCACCGCACCAACCGTTGCGTTCGGGCTGGGGGAGAAGACCGCCGACCCGCTGTCGATGTACCTCAACGACGTGTGCACCGTGCCCATGTCGCTCGCCGGCATCCCCGCGATCTCGATTCCCTGCGGGCTCAGCCAGGGGCTGCCAGTGGGCCTGCAGATATCCGGCCCCGCCTTCAGCGAGAACCGCCTGTTCGACGCCGCGCACGCGCTCGAGCAGAGCATCGGCTTCGATGGAGCATCCGCGCGTGTCTGAGCCACACACCGACCCTTTCGAGGCGCTCTTTGGAAAAGGACGAGGATCGAATAGAGAGGAGGAGCGAAACCCCCCGCGCGATCGCCAGAGGAAAACGCGGAGACTTCGCTCGCTCCACATCTCGATCATGTCCAAGATACGCGGGGGAAACCATCGTGGAGCTTGAGCCCGTCATCGGCCTAGAGATCCACGTGCAGCTAGCTACCGCCACGAAGATGTTCTGCGGCTGCGCGCTTTCCTTCGGCGAGCCGCCCAACACGCGCACCTGCCCCGTCTGCCTGGGGCTGCCCGGCAGCCTGCCTGTCGCCAACGCGCGCGCGGTGCACTTCGGGCTGATGATCGGCATGGCGCTCGGCTCCAAGCTCGCGCCGCGCTCGATCTTCCACCGCAAGAACTACTTCTATCCCGACCTGCCCAAGGGCTACCAGATCTCCCAATACGACGAGCCGCTATGTCTGGGCGGTCGCCTGGGCGAGGTGCGCATCCATCGTGTGCACCTGGAGGAGGATGCCGCCAAGCTGATCCACGTCGGTGCAAGCGGGCGCATCCACGGCTCTGATGCCAGCATCGTCGACTTCAATCGCGGCGGCACGCCACTCGCGGAGATCGTCACCGAACCCGACGTGCGCTCGCCCGAGCAGGCTTCTGAATGGCTGAAACTTTTGCGCACTACCCTGCGCCAGCTCGGCGTCTCGGACGTCAACATGGAGGAGGGCTCCCTGCGCTGCGACGCCAACATCTCCTTGCGTCCGGTGGGCAGCAGAGAGCTGGGCGTCAAGACGGAGCTAAAGAACATGAACTCCTTCCGCTTCATCGAGCGAGGGATCAGGGCTGAGATCGCACGGCAGGAGAAGATCCTGCAAGGCGGCGGACAGGTCACCCAGGAGACGCTCCACTTCGACCCCAGCTCCGGTGCCATCACCTCCCTGCGCTCCAAGGAGGAGGCACACGACTACCGCTACTTCCCCGAGCCCGACCTGCTGCCTGTCGCCATCGACCAGCACATGATCGACGCTGCCCGCGCGGATATGACCGAGCTGCCAGCCGCCCGCGCCGAGCGCTTCGAGCGTGAGCTCGGCTTGAGCGGCGAAAGCGCACAGATACTCGCTTTCCGCGCCGAGCTTGGCGACTACTTCGAGGCGGCTCTCGCCGCCGGCGCCGCATCGCCCCAGTCAGCCCCGCCGGCTCAGGCACTTGCCAACTGGATCACCGGTGAGCTCACCGCGCGCCTTGGAGATGACGACGGCGGCGATCCATCCGCATCGCGCGTCCAGCCCCAAGCGCTCGCCTCGCTTGTCGGCCTGGTCGCGAACAAGAGCATCAGCGTTGGCGCCGCCCGCCAGGTGCTCGACAAGCTGATAGCCGATGGCGGTGACCCGCTGCAGATCGTCGAAACAGAGGGTCTTGCCGCGATCGGCGGCGGTGATGAGCTCGCGGGGATCGTCGCCGCTGCGCTCGCCGCCAACGCCGACGCCGCCCAGCGCGTGCGCGAAGGCAACGCCAAGGCGATCGGGCCAATCGTCGGGTACGTCATGCGCGAGACCAAAGGACGCGCCGACGGGACCGAGGTCGCACGGCTCGTCAACGAGCAGCTGGGCACTTAGGAGACCGCTGCACACCACATTTTGGACTTCCGGCCAAAGGCAAGAACGGGCCCTGGCGGCAATATGCTCGACATGAACCGTTCGGCAGCAAACCAAAGCGTTTCACCTCCTCGGCGGTTCATCCTGCTGCCCGAGGAGACGGTGGATGGCCCAGGTCACGGGCCGCGTGTCCGCCGTTATCAGCTCACAAGTGTCGGGCAGGGTGCGGGACGTCGGCGTGCCGGCGTCAGCGACGTCGATCTTGCTCGGGCACGGACCGCCCGCGAGGTCGGTCGGCTGGGTCGTACATAGCGATTCCTCCCACATCGACAGTGCCGGCTTCCCTCGGCCGGTGCAATCGGGGTGCGGCCGGGCAGGGGTAGGACTTCCTGTCCGGCCGCGCGCCGTACCATTCAGCCGCGCTCACCGGCTTTAGCGCACGGCCAAGAGTCCAGCGCCATACGCCCACAGCGGCTGCAGCCCGCGCTACCATTGACTTGGTCTTCTAATGAACGAGTCATCATCTAAATCCTTCACCCGCACGGCACTAGCCGCGCTCGTGTGCTTGGTCGCCGCCTGGCTTCTGCTTGGCGTGATCATCCACGTGGTCTCCTTCCTGTTCAGCATCGCCGTGCTCGTCATCGCGGTAGTGGCCGTGGTGTGGGCGCTACGGATCCTGCTGTAAGGACGTCGGCCGAGCGATGGCGTACGTCGTTATCGCCACCTGCTTCGGTCTCGCGGGGGGCATCGTTGGCAAGATCAAGGGCAGCTCCTTCCTGCTGTGGTTCCTGATCTCCGGGGCGGTCCCGTTCTTCGGCCTGTTCGCCGCGATCGCTTATCGCTTCGAGCGCGATGAGATGCGCCGCCAGTGCCCCACGTGCGGGAAGGTCGTGAAAATGTACGACGCCATCTGCATGCGCTGTGGCACCGAGCTCGACTTCCCCGAGGTTGCCGTCGCGCCCGAATCATGGGAACGCGTGCCGGCCTCGCCGTCCTCCTGAGCAGAGCTCCTCAGCACCGCGTCCACGAGCGTTTCCGCCGTCTCTCCGGGGCCGGATATGACCGTCCGAATTCGGCTGCCCTAAGCCGATTTAGTCCGCCCTAAGTCGGTTCTTGTCCTACATTGTCGCTGCCATGAGCACCCAGGTAAAGCCAGCTCCACAAGCCCACGAGTCGATGCTCGCCCGGTGGATCCACCGCTGGGGCTTCAAGGACGAGGCCGATTTCGTGCTGCGCGTCGTACAGCCAGCGCTCGTTGGCATGATCGACGGCACCGTCTCCTCGCTGGCGCCGATCTTCGCCGCCGCGATCGCCGCGAACTCGCATACGGCTCTGCTGGTCGGCTTCTCAGTGGCGCTTGGAGCGGGCGTGAGTATGGGCTGGTCGGAGGCGCTATCAGATACCGGCGAGCAGACCGGCCGCGGCTCAGCGATTGTGCGGGGTGCGATTACCGGCGCCATGACCACGCTCGGCGGGATCTTCCACACGCTGCCGTTCCTGATCTCCAACGTCAACAAAGCACTGTTCGTCGCCGGCTTCGTCGTGGCGTTCGAGCTGCTCGCGATCGCCTGGGTGAGAAAACGGTTCCTCGAGGTGTCCATGCGCTCCTCGCTGCTGGTCGTCACCGTCGGAGGGGCCATCGTGTTGGCGATTGGCGTCGGCATCGGGTCCTCCTGACGCGCAGCGGCCTTCCCCAGGGGAGCATTTGACCCGTCAAGGTCGGGTGTAAACCCGCTGGTACACTGGGTTTTTCCCCTAGAGGGTGGCGCAGCCGGTCGTACTCCGGCCAGCTGGACTCCTCTTTATCAACCAAATACAAGGAAGGGAGGCGACAAATGCGCGCAGTAGATGCGTTGATGGAATGTTTGAAGGCGGAGGGCGTGGACGTCGTCTTCGGTCTACCCGGCGGCGCCAACCTTCCTACCTATGACGCCTTCGTCAACGGCGGCATCCGCCACATCCTCGTCAGGCACGAGGCTGGCGGCGGGCACGCGGCTGAGGGCTACGCGAAGGCGACCGGCAAAGTGGGCGTGGCGTTCGCCACCAGCGGACCGGGTGCAACGAACCTGATCACGCCGATCTGCGACGCGATGATGGACTCGGTACCAGTGGTCTTCATCACCGGTCAGGTGCGCACCGAGTTGCTGGGAACGGACGGCTTCCAGGAGGCCGACACGCTCGGCATCACGATGCCGGTGGTGAAGCACTCGTTCATGATCCAGCATCCGCAGGAGCTGCCGCGCGCGATCCACGAGGCGTTTCACATCGCCCGTACCGGACGACCGGGCCCCGTGCTCGTCGACATTCCGCAGGACCTCTCACGGGCGGAAATCGACTACGAGCCGGTCACTGACGTGCGCCTGCCCGGCTACCAGCCGCGCGTGGAAGGCAACCAGAAGCAGGTCCGTCAGGCGGCAAAGGCGCTGGCGGCGGCGCAGCGGCCGGTGATCTACGCGGGTGGTGGTGTGGTCAACGCAAACGCCTCTGAGGAGCTGCGGGAGTTCGCTCGCAGCGATCGCTTCCCCGTGACCTGCACGCTGATGGGGCTCGGCGCTTTTCCCGCACCGGACCCCCAGTGGCTGGGCATGCTGGGGATGCACGGCACGCGCACCGCCAACTACGCGATGGATGAGGCCGATCTCATCTGTGCGGTGGGTGCCCGCTTCGATGACCGCATCACCGGCAAGCTCTCCGAGTTTGCGCCGCGCGCAAAGTTCATCCACATCGACGTCGACCCTGCGGAGATCTCAAAGAACGTGCCGGCGCACATCCCGATCGTGGGCGACGCCAAGCACGTATTGAGCAAGCTCGTGATCGAGTACCGAGCGCTGGGCGCCGATCCGGCACGGTTGGACGCGTGGTGGAGCAGGATCGAGGGCTGGAAAGCGAAGTACCCGCTCGGGTACGAGGACACCGTGGACGCCGAGATCAAGCCGCAGTTCATGATCAAAGCCCTGCACGAGGCCACGGGCGGCGAGGCGATCATCACGAGCGACGTCGGCCAGCACCAGATGTGGGCGGCACAGCACTACGACTTCCCGGCACCACGACGCTGGATCAACTCAGGCGGGCTCGGGACGATGGGCTTCGGGCTGCCCGCGGCGATGGGTGCAGCCGTTGGTGCCCCCGATCAGCTGGTGTGCTGCATCGCCGGCGACGGGTCGGTGCAGATGAACGCGCAGGAGCTCGCCACCTGCGCGCAGAACAACATCCCGATCAAGGTGTTCATCATGAACAACGGCTATCTGGGGATGGTCCGCCAGTGGCAGGAGCTCTTCTGGGACGGCAAATACAGCCACGTCGATATGGGGGAGTTCCCCGACTTCGTCAAGCTCGCCGAGGCTTATGGAGTGACGGGTATGCGATTCGAGGACAAGCACACGCTCGTGGAGGACATGAAGCGCGCGATCGCCACCGAGGGCCCCGTGCTCGTGGATGTGCGCGTAACGCGCGAGGAGAACACCTACCCGATGATTCCCGCCGGGCAGGCCGCACGCGAGATGGTGGGGTGATGGTGATCATGGGTGAGCCAGGAACAAAGGAGCCGCTCAGCCTCGAGGAGCTGCACGCGGCCACGAACATGCGCACGGGCCGCAAGCACGTGCTGTCGATCCTCGTGGAAAACAAGTCAGGTGTGCTGACGCGCATCGCCGGCCTGTTCGCCAGGCGCGGCTTCAACATCGACACGCTCACGGTCGGGCCGACCGAGGACGAGCAGGTCTCGCGGGTAACGCTCACGGTAGACGGGGCGCTGCACCCGATCGACCAGGTCACAAAGCAGCTGCACAAGCTCATCAACGTGCTGAAGATCCGCGATCTCGAGCCGGCGGATACCGTCTCGCGCGAGCTCGCGCTGTTCAAGGTGACCGCCGATGGCGTCCAACGCGGCGAGCTGATGCAGATCGCTGAGATCTTCCGCGGCAAGGTCGTCGACGTGACCAAGCGCGCGATCATCATCGAGGTGACAGGCACCACGGAGAAGATCGAAGCGTTCGAGACGATGGTTCGTCCCTTCGGTCTGATCGAGATGATGCGCACGGGCGAGATCGCGATCTCGCGGGGGCGCAGCGAGACCTAGGGTGAGCGCCCGCGCCAGCGAGGAGTTCTCCGAAGGCACGCTTGCGGGTGCGCGCGCCAGTCGCAGCGACGACGGCCGCCATAGGTTCGCGCTGAGCTCAGAGGATCGTGAGCGACTGTCCGCCCGCCTGGCGCTGGCGGTCAGGCGCTCGCGGCGCAGCGGCGGCGAGGTGCTGGCGACGATCTCCGTGGCGCTGGGCGCCGATGCGGACCCCTCGGCGGTGGTGTGCGCGTCGCGTCGTGCCGGCGAGCGCTGGTTCGTGTTCGAGCAGCCCGATCGCGGTCGCGCGGCGCTGGCAGGGCTGGGAGAGGTGCGCAGCCTGCACGCGTCCGGCTCCGAGCGCTTCGCCACGGTGGCAGACAGCTGGCGTGCGCTCTCCGCGGCGGCAGTGACCGACCCTGCGGACGAGCACGCGGGCGCGGGGCCGGTGGCGGTGGGAGGCTTCGCGTTCGCGCCCGACGGTGGCGCGGCACCGCACTGGCACGGGTTCGAGCCAGCGTCGCTGACAGTGCCGGAGGTGGCAATCGTGCGCCGAGAGCGCCACGGCGAGCTACAGGTGCGCATGACGCTCGCAGCGCTCGCCCGTCCGGACGATGTCGCGGATGAGCTGCTTGTGCGCTTGGAGCGCCGCGTGGCGCAACTGCACTCACGTCCGCTACCGCTGCTTGACCCGGCGCCCACAGGTCGCTTCCAGGTGGCCAGCGCAATGCCACCGGAGCATTTCGAGGCGGCGGTCGCGCGTGCTGTCGAGCTGATCGCCGCGGGAGAAATGCAGAAGATCGTGCTTGCGCGCGAAGTGCAGGTGCACGCGCCGAGCGAATATGACCCAGCGGCGGTGTTCGGCGTCCTGCGCGAGGAGTTCCCGTCGTGCTTCGTGTTCTGCGTCGGCCGCGGCGACGCTACGCTGATTGCCGCGAGCCCCGAGCTTTTGGTGCGGCGCGAGGGCCACCGCGTCAGCACGCTCGCGCTAGCCGGCTCCACGCGGCGGAGCGCCGACCCGGCGGTCGACGCGCACCTCGGCGAGCAGCTGCTGCGAGACGAGAGCTACCGCGAGGAGCACGCCATCGTCGCCCGGAGGATCGAGCGCACACTGCGCCCACACGCGATCTGGGTGGCGGCGGCGCCAGAGCCGGAGCTGGTACGGATCGCGAACATCCAGCACCTGGCCACACCCATCCGCGCTCAGCTCGCCGCGCCGATGGAGGCGCTGGAGTTGGCGGGCCTGATGCATCCCACGCCGGCGGTCGGCGGCGAGCCACTCTCCCAGGCCGCCCCGCTGATCCCCGCCCTCGAGGGACTCGACCGCGGCTGGTACTCCGGCCCCGTCGGCTGGACCGACGCCGCCGGCGACGGCGAATTCTGCGTGGCGCTGCGCTGTGCGCTCCTGCGTGGCGGTGTCGCGCGCTGCTTCGCCGGCAACGGCATCGTGCGCGACTCAAACCCCGCCAGCGAGCTCGCCGAGACCGAGGTCAAGCTGCAGGCGCTGCTGCCGCTGCTCGCGGGGTGACATCTGCCGAGCGGGGGTAGCCGCGCGGCTGCTCAGGCGCTGGCCGAGATAGCCGCGGAGACGGCGCCCCACACGCGGCGGTGCAGCTCGACATTGCGCGCGCGGTCGCTTTGCACCTGCACGATCATCGAGGCGGTATCGAGAGAGAGCGCCCGCTCGAGAGCCTCCCTGAGCTCTGACGTCGAGCTGACCCGCTGGTGTGCGAGCCCGTAGAGCGCCGCCGCGTGCGAGAAGTCCAGGCCCGTCGGGGTAGCAATGTGATGCGTGTAGATGTCATCGCAAGCCGCGCGTGCCAACGGCGTATCGGCCACAGGCAGGAAGTCGAAGATGCCGCCGCCGTCGTTGTCGATCAGCACGATCGTCAGCTTCAAGCCCAGACGCTTCGCGGCCAAGAGTCCACCGATGTCGTACGCGAGTGCCACGTCACCGATCAGCAGCACCACCGGACCGTCGCTGGATGCCGCCGCGCCGAACGCCGAGGACACCGTGCCGTCGATGCCATTGGCGCCACGGTTGCACAGGACGCGCGGTGGGTCCGCGCGCACCGCCCAGAACGTCTCGATGTCGCGCACCGGCATCGAGGAGGCAACAAACAGCGTCGCCTCGGCCGGAAGCAGCACGCCCAACTCCGCAGCGACAGCCGGCTCGGAGAGCTGCTCGTCGCCCAGCAGGCCGAGGATCGCCTGCGCCGCTCGCTCGTCCGCACTGCACCAGCTCGCAAGCCAGTCCTCCTCGACACTCCCACGCGGCGCCGACTGGCTCGAGTACGTGTCAGTCAAGTGCCTCAATGCGGCGGCCGGATCCAGTGCCAGCGAGTCCGAGAGCACCGACGCCGGGTCCTGCCATGCGCCCTCCGGATCGAGCGCCACCTGGCGCACCCCGGTGAGTCCCGCAAGCCACGAGCGCAGCGGCTTTGACACCGGCAGATCGCCCACCCGCACGATCAAATCGGGGGTCAGCGACGCCGCGAGCGCGTCGTCGCGCAGCAGCGCGTCGTAGTGCGCGATCGCCGCGTCGCCGCGACGCGCGCCCGACAGCGGGTCGGCCAGCAGTGGCCAGCCGAGCGTGGCTGCGAACGCCGCCGCGGCCTCGCCCAGACCCGCCTGGCGCTCCTCGCGTCCGGCCACCACCACACCGTGGCGCGCGTGATGTATGAGGTCGCTCAGCAGCGAGTCGACAACACCTGTCGCGGTTTCGGCGCCGGGGCCTGGCGCCCGGCCGACATACGGCCTGCCGTCGGCACGGCCACTGTCCTCAGCCGGTGGCTCGCCGTCGATCACAAGCGGCTCGCGTAGCGGGAAGTTGAGGTGCACCGCGCCTGGGCGGCCTTCAAGCGCTGTCCAGTAGGCACGACATGCCAGCGTGCGCATCCAGCGCAACTGCTGGGCACCGGCCTCGTGCACGCCGACCTCGAAGAACCACTTGGCTGCTCCGCCGTACAGCTTCAGCTGATCGATCGCCTGCCCGGCGCCGCTCTCGCGCAGCTCCCAAGGACGATCCGCGGTGAGGATCAGGAGAGGCACACGTGCCTCGTGAGCCTCGATCACCGCCGGCAGCAGCTCGGCGGCGGCCGTGCCAGACGTGCACGCGACCGCCACCGGCCGCGCCGATGCCTTCGCAAGGCCAAGTGCAAAGAACCCAGCGCAGCGCTCGTCCACATGCGAGTAGCAGCGCAGTCGGGGCTCACGCGCGAGCGACAGCACCAGCGGCGTGCTGCGCGAGCCGGGGGAGGTGCACGCGGCGCGCATGCCGCAACGCGCCAGCTCGTCGACGAAGGCTCGCAGCAGCGTGTATGTGTCGGTGGTCGGGGTCATACGATGGTCAGGTGCCAGACAGCGTCGTCCTGCTCCATGGGTTCAGCGGCACACGGCGCGCCTGGGACGGCGTGACCGAGCTGCTCGATCGTGAACGCTATCGCCCGCTCGCGCTCGACCTGCCCGGGCACGGCGACGCAAGCGATGCGCGCCAGCCGATCACGTTCGCCGACTGCGTGCAGGCCGTGCTCGGCGCGGCGCCTGAGCGCTTCACGTTGTGCGGGTACTCGCTGGGCGGGCGCGTGGCACTGCACGTAGCGCTCGCCGCGCCAGAGCGTGTGAGCCGACTGGTGCTCGTCTCGTGTAGCGCCGGCCTCGAGGATCCCCTCGAGCGCGCCGCCCGGCGCGAGACGGATGGCCGGCTGGCAGAGGACCTGGAGGGGAAGCCGTTCGAGCAGTTCATCGAGCGCTGGCGCACCCAGCCGCTGTTCGCGAGCGAGCCGCCAGCCGTCGGGCTGCTGGCGCGAGCAGATCAACGGCGCAACCGCCCCCAAGCGCTGGCGGCGGTGCTGCGCGGGCTTGGCGCCGGTGCGATGGAGCCCCTGTGGGCCCGTCTCGGCGAGGTGCGCATGCCGGTGAGCGTGATCGTCGGCGAGCGCGACGCCAAGTACGTTTCGATCGGCCAGCGGATGGTCGAGCGTTTGCCAGACGCGCGGCTGCTCCTCGTCGACGGTGGTCATGGCCTGCCACTGGAAAATCCCGCCGCGATCGCACAGGCGCTTGCTTAGCCATGCAGCTGTGTGGCGGCGATTCGTCAGGGCTACTCCCGAGAATCGCCCGCGCTCGCTATTGGCCGACAGCCTCGCCGATCGCCGCGAGGATCCGAAATGCCGGTCGCACGCGGTTCTTGTTCGTCATGAAGCCGTAATGGCCGGTCGGGTCGTCGTGTGACTGGTACCACCAGATGCCCTCCACATGCGGGTCGGCGAGGAACACCTTATAGGCGGCCAGCAGCTTGCTCGCCTGTTCAGCGCGTGAGCAGGCACCGATGTTCGTTCCGCAGTAGTTGAGCGAGTAGCCGATCTCCGTGATGTAGACGGGAGGGATCGCGCCGAGCACCGTGCTCGCCACTGTCTCGTCAGCGGCCACCGAACCGATGCCCCAGTCATCGCGCTTGTCTTCTCCTAGCGCCCCGTAGGGATGGATGGAGATGCCGTTGGCGAGGATCGCGCTTGCCAGTCCGGGCACGGCGGCCACCGCCTCGCGCAGCCAGCCGCCGCCGTTTGCGTCTTCAGACCAGCTGCCAGGGTCAGACCAGGTGCCCAGCGGGATGTCACCGGTCATGTTGAACAGCAGTCGCGTGCGAACCCCCGCGGCGTGCATCGCTTCGATCGCGGCCATGTACATGCGCCCGTACTGCACAGGGTTTGCCACACCGCCCTTCAGATAACTCTCGTTGCCCGCTTCGGCGATGCTGATGCCCTTGGTCGTCTTCAGCTTATACGCGACATGTGCGCCCCATTGGCTGGGGTTGACCTCGCTCAGCGGCACTTCGACGTTGCCCACGATCGCAAGCACCTTGAAGCCGTCGCGCAGCGAGACCGCGAGCGCGTCGTAGGGACCTTCCAGGTCCACACGATCCCACGTGATGTGTCCACGTCGGATCGTGCGCGCCGCAGCGGGCCCCCAGCCGGCCGCGTCGTTGGTTCCGATGATCGGCCCGGTGCTGGACGCGAGCCCCGGCAGGATCCCAAGCCGGCGCGCGATCGTCAGGTGGCCCAGATGGGCTGGTGTAGCGCTAACCCCTGGTTCTTCCGGGGTCGTATTGAGTCTCGCCGCGAGCGCCACACCCGCCGCCACCGCGAGGACCGCGAGCGCGACCATCATCGGCAGCAGTCGCGAGCGGCGCGGAAGCTGTCGCGGGCTCATCCGATGATTGTGACCTAAGCGTGTGTGCGTAGGCCGCGCTTGCCGCGTTAGAAAGGCTCAACCCCGAGGCCGGGCGCGGTGGGTCGCGCGATCGCGCCACCCTGCGCCGGCAGAGGGTTCTCGAGACCCTCGAACAGATCCAGCGTCGCCAGACCGCAATGCGCCACCGGGCCGCGGGAGGCGAGCGCGGCAGCGGCGTGCACCGCCGCGGCGACGCCCAGCGGACCGTCGAGCGTCGAGGCCAGGTAAACCTCGGCGCCTGTCGCGCGCACAAGCGTCGCCGCCGCCAACAGGCCGAAGATGCCGCCACATCTGGAGATCTTCAGGCAGATCGCGTCTGCGACGCCGGCGGTCAGCGCCCCGTGCTCGCCCGCCGTCTCATCGATCGAGACCCGCACCGCCACCTGCTCGCGCACTTCGCGCATCGCGTGCAGCCCATGCGTTGGCTCCTCCACCAGCTCGAGCCCCGCCGGCGAAAGCGCGTCGATCGCAGCCACCGCCTGCTCGACGCTCCACGCACCGTTGGCATCTAGGCGCAGCGCCACCTGTGGCCCGGCGGCCGCGCGGGTCGCTGCCACGCGACCCGCATCGTCGCCGACACCCACCTTTAGCTTCAAGCACTCAAAGCCGGCGCGCACGGCAGCGGCCGCCTGCTCGGCTGCACCCACTCGATCGAGTGCCGACAGCGTGGCGTTGACGGGCACGTGCGCGATCGGATCGTCAGTGAGCATCTCCGCCACGGGCTTGCCCGCCCGGCGCCCAGCGCGATCCCACAGTGCGAGGTCGATCGCTGCCAGTGCAGCCGGCAGGTCCTCGACTCCCCTGCAGGCTTCGATCACCTGCGCACCGTTCATATCCGCGGATCGCGCCAGAACCGGACGGTAGCTTTCCAATACCCGTTGCACGCGCTCGATATTCACGCCGTCATAAGCCTCAAGCGGCGCCGCTTCCCCGTACCCCACCGAGCCGTCATCGCCGGTCAGCGTCACGAGCAGCAGCTCGCGCTCGTGCACAGCCCCGTATGAGCTCTCAAGCGGCCTCGCCAAGCGCAGTGTGCGCCGCTCGGCGTCGAGCCTCATGTGCCGATGCCGCCGCTCGCCAGGATCCCCGCAGCGAACAGCAGGCAGAAGACAAGCTGCAGGGCGCCGGTCTTTGCTAGCGCGCCGTTCAGAGCCGGACCGTCGGTGCGCGTGCGCACGACCTGCACGAGCTTCACAGCCAGGGGTATCGCTGCCCACGGCAACAACAGCCACGCCTGCATCGACCCGAACGCCCATGGCAGCGGTGCGGTGACGAACGCGCTCGCCACCATCGCTACATACAGCGCTCGCGTGCGTGTTCGCCCGAGGCGCACAGCCAGCGTGCGCTTGCCCGCGCGGCGGTCGGTCTCCAGGTCGCGCACGTTGTTGACGACCAGGATCGCGCTCGCCAACAGCCCCACCGGAACGGCGCACACGAATGCCTGCCATGGCAGCTGCTGCACCTGCACGAAATATGAGCCCGCGACGGCCACGATCCCGAAGAACAGGAACACAAACAGCTCGCCCAGGCCCTCGTAGCCGTAGGGCCTGGGTCCGCCCGTGTAGAGCACGCCCGCGAGAATCGACGCGGCGCCCACCGCCAGGAGCTCCGGTCCCGCCACCGCCACCAGGTAGGCACCGCACGCCACCGCGAGCCCGAACGTCACATACGTCGCCAACAGCACCTGGCTAGGAGGTACGAGTCCCCCCGCCGTGACCCGCACCGGCCCGAGGCGATCCTCCGTGTCGGCGCCGCGCCGCGCATCGGAGTAGTCGTTTGAGAGGTTGGTGCCCACCTGGATGAACACCGCTCCCAGCAGCGCCGCCACGAACGCCAGCGGATGAAAGTGATCGGCCCCAAGCGCCAGCGAGGTACCGACGAGCACCGGCGCCACCGCCGCCGGCAGCGTGCGCACGCGCGCCGCCATCACCCAGATGCGTACAGCGCTCACGCTAGGCCCGCTTGGGGAAGCGCGAGAAGTCTGGCTTGCGCTTCTCCCGGTACGCGTCCCGTCCCTCCTGAGCCTCCTCGCTGCCGTAGAAGAGGAGGTTGGCGTCATGTGCCAGTTGCTGAATTCCCGATAGCCCGTCCTCGGCTGCGTTAAAGCTCGCCTTCAACAGCCGCAGCGAGAAGGGGGAGAGGGCGAGCATCTCCTTGCACCACTGGACGGTCTCATCCTCCAGGCGCTCGAGCGGCACGACCGTGTTGACCATGCCCATCTCGCGTGCTTCCTCAGCCGAGTACTGGCGGCACAAGAACCAGATCTCCTTTGCCTTCTTCGGGCCCACGAGGTTCGCCAGAAGGCCCGCGCCGAAGCCACCGTCGAATGACCCCACCTTCGGTCCCACTTGGCCGAAACGCGCATTGTCGGCTGCGATCGTCAGATCACACACGAGATGCAGCACGTGTCCGCCGCCGATCGCATAGCCCGCGACCATCGCCACCACTGGCTTCGGCAGCCGGCGGATCTGGATGTGCAGGTCGGTGACATGGAAGCGGCCCGGGCGGGTGGGATCCGGATCACCGGCCTCGTCGTCGTTGAGATAGCCCGAGTCGCCGCGCACGCGCTGGTCGCCGCCTGAGCAGAACGCGTCGGGGCCCTCGCCGGTGAGGACGATCACGCCGATCGCGGTGTCCTCACGCGCGTCCTCGAGTGCCTGGGAGATCTCAATGATCGTGCGCGGTCGAAACGCGTTACGCACCTCAGGGCGCGCGATCGTGATCTTGGCGATGCCCTGATCGCTACCGCCGGACTTCTCGTAGCGGATGTCGGTGTACTCGCCGCCGGCGGGTGCCGGCGCGGCTGTCCAAATGACGCTCATGGCGCGAAGGCTAGCCTGTGCGCCATGTTCGTCGACGGATGGCTCGCCCGGGCTGCCTCGCAACGGCCCGACGGCATCGCGCTACAAACACCACACGACAGCTGCACATATGCGCAGCTGCACGCCGCCGCGCGCGCTGGGGCGGGCGAGTTGGCGGCCCGTGGTGCCGGCCCGGGCGCGCGCGTGGCGATCGCCCTTCCCGCCGGCCTTGACTTCGCCGTGACATTGCACGCCTGCCTGCTGCTCGGTGCGGTGGCAGTTCCGATTGACCTGCGGATGTCAGCGGCAGAGCGTGTGCAGATCGCTGCTGGCAGCACGGTGCTGATCAGCGAGGCGCTGGGGGAGGGGACCGCGCCCGCGAGTATCCCGGAGACATCGGTGCACGAGCTCGACGCCACCGCGGTGATCATCCACACCTCCGGCACCACCAGCGCGCCGCGCCCGATCGAGCTCACCTACGGCAACTTCCTGTGGAGCGCGCTCGGCTCCGCCGTCGCCCTGGGCCTCGATTCACGCGAGCGCTGGCTGTGTGCGCTGCCGCTGTCACACGTCGGCGGCCTATCGATCCTGCTGCGCTCGGCGATCTACGCGACGACGGCGGTCGTGCACGAGCGTTTCGAGGAGGACCGTGTCCTGCATGCGCTGCAAACACAGCAGGTGACGCTCACGAGTCTCGTCGCTACCACGCTCGCGCGCCTGCTCGATGCCGGGCTCGAGCACCCGCCGGCGCTACGCAGTGCGCTGACCGGCGGCGGCCCCGTACCCGCGGCTTTGGCCCAACGCGCGCGTGGCGCGGGTGTGCCCGTGAGCCTCACCTACGGCCTCACCGAGAGCTGCTCGCAGGCCACGACCACGCCCGTCGCGGAAGGCGAGCATGAGCCACTCAGCGCAGGGCCGCCGCTGTTCTGCACGCGCGTGCGGACTGCTGAGGACGGCGAGATCCTGATCAAGGGGCCGACCGTCGCTCCCGCTGCGCTGGCCGCGGACGGCTGGCTGCACACCGGCGATCTCGGCGAGCTCGACGAGCGCGGGCGCCTGCTCGTGACGGGGCGCAAGGCGGACACGATCATCAGCGGCGGCGAGAACGTCGCGCCGGCCGAGGTCGAGGCGGTGCTCGAGGCTCACCCACAGGTACTCGAGGCGGCGGTGATCGGCCGCTCAGATCCGCGGTGGGGCGAGTCGGTTACGGCGATCGTCGTCGCACGGGACGAGAAGGTTGAGGTGGAGGAGCTGCGCGCGCACTGCGCGAGCCTGCTGGCCCCCTACAAGGTCCCCAAGCACATCGTGCTCAGCGGCGAGCCGCTGCCGCGTACCCGCTCTGGGAAGCTGCTACGAAGGGAGCTGCGATGAGCTTTGACCCGAACGCACACCGCCAGGCGAGCCTCGAGACCTGGGAAGATGCCGCCCCGGCCTGGTTCCAGCGCCACGAGCTCATGAGCGGGTGGGCCGCTCGCGTGTCGCACTGGATGCTCGATGCTCTCTCCCTGCAGCCGGGACAGCGCGTCCTCGAATTGGCCGGTGGCATTGGTGAGACGGGGATGCTCGCCGCCGAGCTCGTCGCACCGATGGGCAGCGTGACCATCTCTGACCAGGCCGAGGCGATGCTCGCGGGCGCTCGTGCCCGGGCGCATGAGCTCGGCGTGAAGAACGTCGAGTTTAAGGTCTTCAATGCCGAATGGATCGACCTGCCGCTCGCGAGCGTCGACGCGGTGCTGTGCCGCTGGGGCTACATGCTGATGGCCGACCCCGCCGCGGCGCTGGGTGAGACACGACGTGTGCTCGCCCCCGGCGGGCGTGTGGCGCTAGCCGTGTGGGACTCGATCAAGAGCAACCCCTGGGCGCTGCTCCCCGGCCAAGAGCTCGCCGAGCGTGGCCTTGCGGGCGTTCCCGGCGCGGGCTCGGAGTATCAGCCGGGGCCGTTCGCGCTCGGTAGCGCCGATGTCGTCCGCGAGCTGCTCGCGCAAGCCGGCTTCACCGAGGTCGACGTTCAAGCCCTCGATCTGCCGCGCCGCCACCCGGACTTCGAGGAGCTGTGGGAGACGACACTCGACCTCTCCCGCGGCTTTCACGACGCCGTGCTCTCCCGTCCCGCCGAGGAGATCGATCAGATCAAAGCGTCCCTTGCCCAGCGCTTCGCGCCATATACCGCCGCCGACGGCACGCTCGAGGTGCCAGCACGCACGCTCGTAGCCAGCGCGAGCGCCTGAGCGAGCCCGACGATCGGGGGCACACCGGTCAAGCGCGAGAAGTTGGATAGCCTGCCGGCAATGATCTACGACGACGACGCTGACCTCACGCTCCTCGACGGCAAGACCGTCGCCATCATCGGCTACGGCTCGCAGGGCCACGCCCACGCGCTGAACCTGAAGGACTCCGGCGTTGACGTCGTGGTCGGGTTGCGCGAGGACTCCGACTCGGTCGCCAAGGCGCGCGAGCAGGGTCTCGAGGTGCTGTCCGTGGTCGAGGCAGCCAGTCGCGGCGACCTCGTGATGATCCTGCTGCCCGACGAGCGCCACCACGACGTGTGGGAGAGCGAGATCCGCGACGGCATCGCCGAGGGCAACATGATCCTCTTCGGCCACGGCTTCTCGATCCACTACAAAGAGATCGAGCCGCCGCCTGGCGTCGACGTGGCGATGGTCGCGCCCAAGGGTCCCGGCCATCTCGTGCGCCGCCAGTTCACCGAAGGAAGCGGTGTCCCCGGGCTGATCGCCGTCGCCCAGGACGCCACCGGCAACGCTCGCGCGCTGGCGCTCGCGTACGCCAAGGGCATCGGCTGCACGCGCGGCGGCGTGATCGAGACGACCTTCAAGGACGAGACCGAGACGGACCTGTTCGGCGAGCAGGCGGTTCTCTGCGGCGGCGCCTCAGAGCTCGTCCAGGCTGGCTTCGAGACGCTCGTCAATGCCGGCTATGACCCGGAGATGGCCTACTTCGAGTGTCTGCACGAGCTCAAGCTGATCGTCGATCTGATGCATGAGAAGGGTCTCGCCGGCATGCGCTTCTCGATCTCCAACACCGCCGAGTACGGCGACTACACGCGCGGCAAACGCGTCATCACCGAGCAGACGCGCGAGAACATGAAGCAGATCCTCAAGGAGATTCAGGACGGCGACTTCGCACGAGAGTGGATCGCCGAGAACCGCGCTGGCCAGGAGAATTTCAAGCGTATGCGTGCCGGGCAGGCAGACACCCAGGTAGAGCATGTGGGGACGGAGCTGCGCTCGCACATGGACTGGATCAAGCCCGCCTTCTAAGCGCGACCGCGGACGCTCGATGCTCGCCTACCTCTCCTGGCATCGCCCCGCGCCGGGAGTGGCGTGCGACGCATACGAGAGCGCCCTCGAGCGGTTTCATCGCTCGCTCGCGCACAGTCCGCCCAGCGGCTTTCGCGGCTCGGCCAGCCTGCGGGTCGACGGCGTCCCGTGGCTGGACGGCGCCGGCTATGAGGACTGGTATTTGATCGACGACTGGGCCGCGCTCGGCGTACTCGAAGGTGCCGCGGTGTCGCACGGGCACGCGACCGCGCACCACGCCGCTGCCGCCCTCACCGGCATCGAAACCGCTGCCGTATACAGGCTGTTGGAGGGCTGCGCCAACCCCGGCCGCACCACCACCACAACGTGGGTCACATCGGCGCGCGGTCACGAGCGGCCGGCGCTCGCGCAGCTACTCGGGGACGGCATCGACCCCGAGCGCGACAGCCTCTGGCAGCGCTGCCTGGTGCTCGGTCCCGCGCCGGAGTACTGCCTACACGCCGGCGAGGCACCCGCTGGCGTCGCTCAGGGCCGGCTGCCGAGCGGCTGGAGTGCCACGACAATTGCGCGCGAGGTCCTTTGGAGTGGTTGATGTCGTGATGGACGCGGAGCTCTCAGGCGGCGAGTTCGCGCGCCAGGAGAGCTATTTCCGCGACTGGGTGGGACCCGACCCGAGTGGCGGCGAGGTCGGCGAGTACCCGCCGGAAGCGGGCCGCTACCACCTGTATGTATCGCTCGCCTGCCCGTGGTGTCACCGCACGGCGATCCTGCGCGAGCTCGCCGGTATCCAGCAGGCGGTGGGCATCTCCTACCTCGCGCCATTCCGCGACGAGCGCGGCTGGGCGTTCTCCGGCGAGCGCTTCGAGGACGGTCCGGGCGGCGAGTACACCGACGCGCTCAACGGCTGGGCCTTCATGAGCGAGGCATACAGAATCAGCGACCCGAGCTTCCAGGGACGGATCACCGTGCCCGTGCTGTGGGACACGCACAACGGGCGGATCGTCAACAACGAGTCCGCGGACATCATCCGCATGATGGCCAGCGCCGACTCGCTCGGCGGCCTCGGACACGGTGGCGAGCTGGATCTATACCCGCCGCGGCTGCGAACAGAGATCGACGCGATCAACGAGCGCATCTACGACACCGTCAACAACGGCGTCTACCGCGCCGGATTCGCCCGTCGCCAGCACGCCTACGAGCACGCCTTCGCCGAGCTATTCGACAGCCTCGAGTGGCTCGAGGGGCTGCTCAGCGAGCGCCGCTACCTGCTGGGCGAGCGCGTGACCGAGGCCGACTGGCGCCTGTTTCCGACACTCGCGCGCTTCGACGAGGTCTACAACCTGCACTTCCGCTGCAACTACCGGCGGTTGGTCGACTACCACAACCTCTGGGGCTACTCGCGCGAGCTCTACCAGTGGCCGGGGGTGGCGCAGACGGTTGCCATGGATCAGATCAAGCGCCACTACTACACAACGCACGACGAGCTGAACCCCAAGCGGATCATTCCCGTCGGCCCCGGGTATGACTGGTCAGAGCCCCATGGTCGAGCCCTGTAGGGCGCGAGTTGCCCACGATTTGCAGGTGCGCCGGGCGGGCCGGCCGGCCGCGAGCGGCGTTCGCTACACTCGCCTTCGTCGTCGCGACTGGCGCTCGGGTGGAGTTCACCACCGGGAAGTGACGGCTTAGCACCGCCGCGCGCCTGGGCACCCTCAGATCCGACCATTTTCCCTCGAGGTCCGAAAGAGCGAGGAGCCCGACATGACGAGCACCCCCCTGACAGAGCAGACGCCGCTGATCATCCCCGACGAGCTGAGGCCCGACGACGGGCGCTTCGGTTGCGGTCCATCGAAGGTCCGCCCGGAGGCGCTCGAACGCCTCGCCAGCGAGGGCGCCGCCGTGATGGGCACCTCCCACCGCCAGAAGCCCGTCAAGGCGCTCGTCGGTGAGGTTCGCTCCGGCTTGAGCGAGCTTTTCGCCGTACCCGACGGCTACGAGATCGCGCTTGGCAACGGCGGCGCCACCGCGTTTTGGGACGCGGCCGCGTTCGGCCTCGTCGAGCACCGCTCCGCGCACCTGAGCTTCGGTGAGTTCTCCCAGAAGTTCGCCACCGTCACCAAGGGCGCGCCGTTCCTCGAGGACCCCGTGGTTGTGTCCGCCGATCCCGGCGACGCACCCGACCCCGACGCTCTCGGGGCGGCAGTTGGAGACAGCGGCGCGGATCTGATCGCGTGGGCGCACAACGAGACCTCCACCGGCGTGATGGTGCCTGTCCAGCGGCCGGCGGGGAGCGATGGAGCGCTCGTGGCGATCGACGCCACGTCCGGCGCTGGTGGACTGCCCGTCGACATCACCCAGGTCGATGCCTACTACTTCGCCCCGCAGAAGAGCTTTGCCGCCGACGGTGGCCTGTGGCTTGCGGTGCTCAGCCCCGCCGCGCAGGAGCGGATCAAGAAGCTGCACGCGTCAGAGCGCTGGATCCCTGAATTCCTCTCGCTGAACACAGCGCTCGAGAACTCGGTCAAAGACCAGACCTACAACACGCCTGCGGTGGCAACGCTGTTCCTGCTGAGCGAGCAGATCCGCTGGATGCTCGCCGGTGGCGGCCTCGACGGCTGCGTCGCGCGCAGCCGCGCATCCTCCGAGCACCTGTACGGCTGGGCCGAGAGCACCGCCTACACGACCCCGTTCGTAGCCGATCCAGCCAAGCGCTCGCTGGTCGTCGGCACGATCGACTTCGATGACGCTGTCGATGCCTCGGCGGTCGCAGCCACGCTGCGGGCCAACGGCATCGTCGACGTCGAGCCCTACCGCAAGCTCGGTCGCAACCAGCTGCGCGTCGGCATGTTCCCCGCGATCGAGACCGCCGACGTGCAGGCGCTCACGTCCTGTATCGACTGGATCGTGGAGAGGACTTCCGTATGAGCGATCGTCCGAAGGTCCTCGTCAAGGAGAAGATCGGCGATTCCGGTGTGGCGCTACTGCGCGAGCACTTCGATGTCGATCTCGGGATCGACTGGACGGGCGAGGAGCTCGCCGAGCGCATTGGCGCATACGACGGGATCGTGATCCGCTCAGCCACCAAGATGACCGCCGATCTGATCGAGCGCGCGACGCGCCTGCGGGCGATCGGACGAGCGGGGGTCGGCGTCGACAACGTCGACGTCGAGGCGGCAACCAAGCGCGGCATCGTCGTTGCCAACGCGCCCGAGTCGAACGTCGTCACCGCGGCCGAGCACACGATGGCGCTGTTGCTGGCGCTGGCGCGCAACGTGCCGCAGGCGTACGCGGCGCTGATGGAAGGCAAATGGGACCGCTCCAAGTACTCCGGCGTGGAGCTCTATGAAAAGACACTCGGGATCGTCGGCTTCGGGCGCATCGGGCAGCTCGTTGCCCAGCGCGCACGCGGCTTCAACATGCGCGTGCTGGCTTTCGACCCGTTCGTCAGCGCCGAGCGCTACCGCGAGCTGGGCGTGGATAAGACCGACAGCGTCGAGGAGATCTACGCGCAGGCCGACTTCATCACGATCCACCTGCCCAAGACGCCCGAGACCGAAGGCTTCATCGATGCTCAAGCGTTCGCAGCGATGCGCGACGGCGTGCGGCTCTTGAACGTGGCGCGCGGCGGGCTGATCGACGAGGACGCCCTGAAGGATGCGCTCGACTCGGGCAAGGTCGCGGGCGTCGCTCTCGATGTGTTCAAGAGCGAGCCGATGACAGAGCACCCCCTGTTCGGCTACGTCAACGTGATCGCAACGCCGCACCTGGGTGCCTCGACTGCGGAGGCAACCGACCGTGCCGGGTACCAGAGCGCCGAGCAGGTGGTCGCCGCGCTGACCGGTGGCGTCGTCTCCACAGCGGTGAACATCCCTGCGGTCGGTGCCGAGGACATGGAGATGCTCGGGCCGCTGTTGCCGCTTGCGACGCAGCTCGGCAAGCTCGCGATGGAGCTCGCCGAAGGCAGCTCCGTGGAGCGCATTGAGGCCGCGTTCATGGGCCGGATCGCCGACTTCGACACGCGCCTACTCGGGCTGGCGGTTATCGTCGGCGCGCTGCAGGGGCGCACCGAGGAGGACGTCAACCTCGTCAATGCCCCCACCATGGCCCAGCAGCGCGGGATCGTCTTCGAGGAGAAGGCCGTGTCAGAGGCGCAGGACTTCAACGAGCTGATCCGCGTGACGGTCGTCGCCGGCTCCCAGCGCGTGGCCGTCGCGGGAACGGGCATCGGGCCCAACGGCGTGCCCCATCTCGTCGAGGTGCAGGGTCGACGCCTGACGATCGAGCTCGAGCGCTACGTGACCGTTTTCCGCTACGAGGACCTGCCCGGAATGATCGGGCGAGTCGGGCACGATCTTCGGCTCCCACGGCATCAACATCTCATCCGCCGCGGTTGGACACACACCCGACGGTGCTGGCGACGGCGAGGACCGACGTATCGCGGCGATGGTCGTCACGACCGATGCAGCCGTGCCCGACGCGGTCGTCCAGGAGATCGTCGCCTCCGACGGGTTTGTAAACGGCTGGTCCGTCGACCTCTCCTGAGCCGGTCGAGGGCCTTCGCGGGGCGGCGTCCTCGATCGCTCGCGTGCTAGCGCACGCCACGCTCACTGCGTCCTTGCCCCACTCGACCCTCGACCGGCTCAGGGGCGCGTTTGTTCCGCCGAACCGATTGGTCCCGAAAACAGTGACGGTGGCGATCCGTTAGCCTCAGCCGAACTGGCGAGCGAGCAGGACGGGGGATAGGGCATGCGGGCAGTGGTCATCACCAAGCACGGCGGTCCGGGAGTGCTGCAGGTTCAGGAGCAGCCCGATCCGACGCTGGGGGCTGGCCAGGTGCGGATCGACGTCGCCGCCTCGGGCATCAACTTCGCGGACGTGATGGCGCGCATGGGGCTCTATGCGGATGCCCCGAAGACGCCGTGCGTGGTTGGCTACGAGGTCGCTGGAACGATCCTCGAGGTGGGGGAGGGTGTGGAGCATCTGAGTGTTGGCGAGCGGGTGTTCGCGAGCACCCAGTTCGGCGGCTACGCCTCCCAGGTGGTGGCGATGGCAACCGACGTGGTGCCGCTGCCCGACGGGCTCAGCTTCGAGCAGGGCGCCGCGATTCCCGTCAACTATGGCACCGCGTGGGCGGGGCTGATCGGCTATGGCAATGTCCAGCCGGGCGAGCGTGTGCTGATCCATTCCGCGGGCGGAGGAGTTGGCATTGCCGCCACGCAGATCTCCAAGCGTGTCGGCGTTGAGGTCTACGGCACCGCCTCTCCCGGCAAGCACGTGCGCTGCATTGAGCTCGGTGTCGACCACATGATCGACTACACCAAGCCAGGCTGGGAGCGCGGCCTGCCGAAGTTCGACCTGATCATGGATGCCGTTGGCGGCGCGAGCTTCCGCCGTAGCTACAACCTGCTGCGACCTGGCGGGCGATTGGTCGCGTTCGGCGCCTCCTCCGTCGTCTCCGGCGAGCGCAAAAACCTTGTAACCGCGCTGCGTGCCGTCGCGCGCATGCCCCGCTTCAACATGATCAAGCAGATGTCCGAATCGAAGGCTGTGATCGGGCTGAACATGCTCAGCCTGTGGAAGGACCGAGGCACGCTACAGCCGTGGATCGCACCGATGCGCGAGCTGCTCGACGACGGCACCGTCAAACCGGTGGTGGCGGAGGTCTTCAGCTTCGAGGATGCCGGCGCAGCACAGAACATGATCACCGAGCGGCGTAATGTCGGCAAGGTCGTGTTGGTCCCCTGACCGGCGCTTGGCGCTCCCGCGCGTGGGTGCTACCCTGCCAAGAGATGTCGTTTCACTACTCGCTTCTGCAGCTTCTTCTCCTCCCCCCTCGGGGGGAATAGTGCGTGGCGGCCGCGTAGCCGCATACCCAGCTAGAGAGGACCGATTGGAAATCGGCCAGCAAGCGAGATAGAGAAGGAGCACGAACGACATGGCTGACAACGAGGCACGTAACGACGCCAACCGCGTCAAGATCTTCGACACGACACTGCGCGATGGTGAGCAGTCGCCGGGGATCTCCCTGAACAAGCAGGAAAAGCTCGAGATCGCCCACCAGCTGGCGCGTCTGGGCGTCGACATCATCGAGGCTGGCTTCCCGATCACCTCGCCAGGTGACTTCGAGTCGGTGCAGGCGATCGCGCGCGAGGTCGAAGGCCCGGTGATCTGCGGGCTGGCGCGAACCAGCGCACAGGACATCGAGGCCGCTTGGAATGCGGTGAAGGACTCCGAGCGCCCGCGTATTCACACATTCATCGCGACGAGCGACATTCACATCGAGCGCAAGCTGCAGACCACGCGCGAGGACGTCAAGGGCCAGGTGCGAGCAGCGGTCGCACAGGCGCGCGAGTACACCGAAGACGTGGAGTTCTCGCCAGAGGACGGTTCGCGCTCTGACATCGACTACATGGCTGAGGTCATCCAGATCGCGCTGGAAGAGGGTGCCACGACGATCAACGTGCCCGACACCGTCGGCTACACGATGCCGCGTGAGTACGCGGCCATGTTCGAGGAGCTCTACCGGCTGGTTCCCGGCCTGCACCAGGTGGTCGTCTCCGTGCACTGCCACGACGATCTGGGGTTGGCGGTTGCCAACTCGCTGGCGGGCCTTGAAGCGGGCTGCCGCCAGGTCGAGTGCGCGATCAACGGCATCGGCGAGCGCGCCGGCAACGCGTCCCTTGAGGAGATCGTGATGCTGCTGCGCACACGCGAGCCCAGCCTGGGTCTGTGGACGGGCGCGGACACCACCGAGATCGCGCGCACGAGTCGTCTGGTCTCGCGTCTGACCGGCTATCAGGTACAGCCGAATAAGGCGATTGTCGGGCGCAATGCGTTCGCACACGAGGCAGGCATCCACCAGGACGGTGTGCTGAAGGAGCGCACCACGTACGAGATCATGGACGCCACCACCGTCGGCCTGCGCAGCAACTCGATCGTGCTGGGCAAGCACTCTGGCCGCCATGCGCTGAGCAAAGCGCTGGAGGAGATGGGCTTTGAGATCGACGGCGCCGCGCTCAACACGGCGTTCAAGCGCTTCAAGGAGATCGCCGATCGCAAGAAGCAGGTCACTGCGATGGACCTGGAGGCATTGGTCACCGATGAGCTGCGTGAGGAGATCGCCGGTTACACGCTCGAGTCCTTTGAGGTGGAGGCGTCATCGCTACGCCCGCCGCACGCGCGGGTGTCGGTGACACTGCCCGATGGCAGCTCCTCGAGTGGATCGTTCACCGGCGATGGCCCCATCGACGCGGTCTTCCAGGCGATCAATGCTGCGACCGGTGTCGCGCCGATCCTCAGCGACTTCACCATCGGAGCGGTCACCGAGGGCCAGGACGCCCTCGGCGAGGTTTCGGTGGTGCTCGAGGTCGCGGGCTTCACCGGTGCCGGTCAGGGTGTCTCCACGGACATCATCGACGCGGCCGCCCGCGCGTACGTGCGCGCGCTGTCGGTCGCCGTCGCGCGCTCGCACGCCGATGAGGCGATCGGGCTGCCGGAGACCGCCGCAGGCTGAAGGGGTTTTTATGGGGACTCCTACCGGAGTCCGGCGGGGTCGCGCGTTGCCGTTCGTCGCCTGTCAGGCGAAGAAGTCGGCGACCGCGACCCGCCAGCCGGGCACCGCATCGCTGAGGTCGAGCTCGCCGTCTTTGCAGATACGTACGTCACCGCCCGCTCGGTATACGGTCGCCGTGCCTCGGGCAGGATCAAGCACGAGGCACGCTGTCGAGCCGGCGGTGATCCAACCCATTGCCTTGGCGTCTACCTCGCTAACGCTGTCACCCGGCGAGACGACCTCGACGGCGAAATCGGGGGGGCCGGGCCAGAACCTGACCGTCCGTCCGACCGCATCCGATTGCGCCTTGCTGACGAATGCCGCATCGGGCGCACGGACCGTGTCGGGATCGCTGCCCAGGACAAACCCTGTCTCGGCTCCGAAGGTCACGCCGGTATCCGTAGCTTGCACATGTACGCTCAGCAGCCGGCCTGCGGTCATTGCGACCCGGCCATGCTCTGCGCCGGCGGGGGTCATCGTTCGCAGGCATCCTTCGATGAGCTCGTGGCGCATGCCATCGTCAGGGAGGTTCCATAGATCCTCTGCGCTGAGTGCGATCGCATGTGATGCCATGCCAAGAAGGCTAGCGGCACGTCCGGCAAGGCGCGAGCGCTCTGTTTGGCTGTTGCATCGGGTAGCTCACACCATCAGCGTGCCTGTTGCTTGGGATGGAATTCTCGACCGGCCACAGCGTCTGTGATAGCGTACGTTTGTATGGCGACTGGCACGGCTATGCGGGATACCTCACCCGACCACGCAGCGGCGCTCTCGCCCGCTGTCATCGGCGCCCGCGTCAAGGCGCTGCGCGAGGCCGCCGGCCTGTCGCTACGCGACCTCTCCGAGCGCAGCGGCGTCAGCGCACCGATGCTCTCCCAGGTCGAGCGGGGGGAGACGAGCCCAACGTTGACGGTGGCCGCGCGTATCGCCGCCGGCCTGGATCTGCGGCTCTCGCAGCTGTTGCGTCTCGACGAGGGCGATTCCGTGACCGTTGTGCGCGCCGGCGAGCGCCAGCGCGGCGGCAACAAGAAGCGCGGCCACAGCTTCGAGGTGCTCACCTCCGCTCAGCCCGGGCAGCGCGCCGAGCTATCCCGCCACACGCTCGCCCCCAGGGGCGCTACCGGTGCCTCCGACGACCCGCCCATGCACGAGCCCGGCAGCCGCGAGACCGCGCTTGTGGAGAAGGGCGCCATCGTGCTCGTCTGCGACGGCCAGCGATACGAGCTCAGCGACGGCGACTGCGTCACCTTCGACGCCGACCTGCCCCACCACTTCGAGAACCCAACCAAACAGGAGGCGGCTTTTCTGGCGGTCGTCTCCGCCGGACTCAGGCGCAGCTAGATGAGCACCACACGAACGCCAACCCGGACGCCGGTAGGCGTCCCCATAAAAACGACATCCACCACCCCCGAGCACGAGGACCGATGACCATGCCCAAGACGCTGTTCGAGAAGATCTGGGAGTCCCACGAGGTGGCCGACGGGCTCATCTACATCGACCTGCACCTCGTCCACGAGGTCACAAGCCCCCAGGCCTTCGACGGGCTGCGCCTCGCCGGGCGCACCGTCCGCCGTCCCGACCGCACGCTCGCAACCGCCGACCACAACACGCCCACCGACGGCACGCCCGTCGCCGCCCGCATCAAGGACGAGCTCTCGCGCGTGCAGGTCGAAACGCTCGAGCGCAACTGCGCCGAGTTCGGTATTCCCGTTTATTCGCTCGGCTCCGACCGCCAGGGGATCGTGCACGTCATCGGCCCCGAGCTCGGCGTCACCCAGCCCGGCATGACGATCGTCTGCGGCGACTCCCACACCTCCACCCACGGCGCCTTCGGCGCGCTCGCGTTCGGCATCGGCACCTCCGAGGTCGAGCACGTGCTCGCCACCCAGTGCATGGTCCAGGCAAAGCCCCGCTCCATGCGCATCCGCTATGAGGGTCAGCTCGGCTTCGGCGTCACCGCCAAGGACCTGATCCTCGGCACGCTCGGCCAGCTCGGCGTCGGCGGGCTCACCGGTCACGCCGTCGAGTACGCCGGCCCCGCCATCGAGGCATTGTCGATGGAGGGTCGCATGACCGTCTGCAACATGACCATCGAGGGCGGCGGGCGCGCCGGCATGATCGCGCCCGACGAGACCACCTTCGCGTGGTTCCGCGACGCCGAGAACGCCGGCACGCCCCGCCCCGGTGCGCCACAGGGAGCCGACCTCGACGCCGCCATCGAGCGCTGGCGCGAGCTCGCAACCGAGGAGGGCGGCCAGTTCGACCGGGAGGTCGTCATCGATGCCTCCGCCATCTCGCCGCAGGTCACCTGGGGCACCAACCCCGGCATGGTCCGCGCCGTCACCGACAACGTGCCCGCGCCTGAGGACTTCGACAGCCCCGCCGACCGCGAGGCCACCGAACGCGCCCTGCACTACATGGCGCTGGAGGCCGGCACTCCGATCGAGCAGATCGCCGTCGACCGCGTGTTCATCGGCTCCTGCACCAACTCGCGCATCGGCGACCTGCGCGCCGCCGCTGCGGTCATCGCCGGCAAGAAAGTCTCGCCGAGCGTCTCCGCAATGGTCGTGCCCGGCTCCCAACAGGTCAAGGCGCAAGCCGAGGCCGAGGGGCTCGACCAGGTGTTCCGCGACGCCGGCTTCGACTGGCGCGTCGCCGGCTGCTCCATGTGCCTCGGCATGAACCCCGACATCCTTCAGCCCGGCGAGCGCTGCGCCTCGACCTCCAACCGCAACTTCGAGGGGCGCCAGGGGCGGGGGGACGCACGCACCTGGTCTCGCCGCAGATGGCCGCCGCCGCCGCGATCGAGGGGCGCTTCGTCGATATCCGGGAGTGGTCGTGAGTCCGTCCGGGGGCGCCCATACGCCCGCATGGCAGCAGGAGGACACGGTCGCGAGCTTCGCCGAGCGCCGGCGCGTGCTGATCCCACTGCTCGACGTGCAGGAGGACATTGTCAAGCAGGTGCTCACCCGTGGCGAGCGGCCGGTCAGACGCTTCCTCGACCTAGGCGCCGGCACCGGTGCCGTCAGCGAGCTGGTACTCGGGATTGGCGGGGCTGACTCTCAGTCTGAGGGCGTGCTCGTGGACTTCTCCGAGCCCATGCTCGAGCGCGCGAGCGCCAACCTCGCGCCGTTCGCGGGACGCTGGCAGATCGTGCGTGGCGATCTCGGCAGTCCCCACTGGCAGGCCGGGCTGCCGGAGGGACGCTACGACGCCGTCGTTTCCGGTCTCGCCATCCACCATCTCTCGTCCGCGCGCAAGCGCGAGCTGTATGCCGAGGCGTTCGACCTGCTGGAGCCGGGCGGCACGTTCGTCAACATGGACTGCGTCTCGGTTGACGGCCCCCTCGAGGGACTGTTCGACGAGTACATGCTCGCCAGCGCCGTAGCCCACGAGCACGAGCACGGACGCGACGGCTCCGACCAGAACGTCGACTTCGACACCGGCGAAGACCAGCTCGACAGCATCGAGGACCAGCTGCGCTGGCTGCGCGACGCCGGCTTCCAGCATGTAGATGTGCACTTCAAGTGGGCCGAGGCCGCCGTATTCGGTGGGGTAAAGCCGCAGGAGGCGCAACCATAGGCGCGCGAGAGCGAAGCGCCAGAGAAAGGGAGGGCGAAGCCCGACCGTCACGGACGACAAGGAGGTCGGACGTCTACATCAACTGTGAGCCCGGAGGGCTCGCATAGCAACCTAGGAGAAAAGCCGTGGAACCAATAGAGACAATTTCAGGACAGGTGAGCCACCTGGACCGAAGCGACGTGGACACCGACCAGATCATGCCCAAGCAGTTCCTCAAGCGGGTGGAGCGCACCGGCTTCGGCCAGTTCCTGTTCTACGACTGGGCGAAGGAGCCCGACTGGGATCTGCCGCCCAACCCGATCCTCGTCGCCGGCGAGAACTTCGGCTGCGGCTCATCGCGCGAGCACGCCCCCTGGGGTCTCCAGGACTACGGCTTCCAGGCGATCGTCGCGCCGTCGTTCGCGGACATCTTCTACTCCAACTGCACCAAGATCGGGCTGCTGCCGATCGTGCTCTCCGACGAGGACTGCAAAGCGCTCGCTCGTGCCGGTCACGGCCAGGTCGACCTGCGCGAGCAGGAGGTTCGCTTCGACGGGCGCCAGGTGCCGTTCGAGATCGATCACGAGATCCGCCACCGTCTGCTGGGCGGGCTCGACGACATCGCGCTGACGCTGCAGCAGGACGATGCGATCGCCGGCTATGAGAGTGCGCGGGAGGCTCGCGCCCCGCGGGTGCCCGTGACGACGGCGCTGTGAGCCGGGCCTGGTAGCGTCGCCCGCCATGACACATCACATAGTCACCCTCCCCGGCGATGGCATCGGCCCGGAGATCATGGCGCCGACGCTGGCGCTGCTCACCACGCTCGGCGACTTCGAGTTCGAGGAGCACCCGTTCGGCGGTGCATCGATCGACGCCCACGGCGTGGCGCTCACCGACGAGGTGCTCGACGCGTGCAGGCGCGCGGATGCTGTGCTGCTCGCCGCCGTCGGCGGGCCCAAGTGGGACACCACCGACCCGAGCAAACCACGCCCCGAGCAGGGCCTGTTGGGGCTGCGCAAGGGACTGGGGCTGTATGCAAACCTGCGTCCCGTCAAGCCGCTGCCCGCGCTGTATGACGCCTCGCCGCTACGACGCGAACGCATCGAGGGCACCGACCTGCTCGTCGTGCGCGAGCTCACCGGCGGCATCTACTTCGGCGAGAAGACACGCACCGCCACCACCGCCTCCGACGTGTGCGCCTACAGCACCGAGGAGATCGATCGCATCGCGCGGACCGCGTTCCTCGCCGCCGAGCGGCGCTCCGCCACTCCGAAGGTAACAAGCGTTGACAAGGCCAACGTGCTCGAGACCTCAAGGCTGTGGCGACAGGTCGTCTCAGAGCTTCACGCCAACGAGTTCGCGCACGTCGAGCTGGAGCACGTGCTCGTCGACAACGCCGCCATGCAGCTCGTCTCCGCGCCCACGCACTTCGACGTGATCGTCACCGAGAACATGTTCGGAGACATCCTCTCCGACGAGGCCGCCATGCTCACCGGCTCCATCGGCATGCTCCCCAGCGCCTCGCTGGGGGCCGACAGCCCCGGGCTGTTCGAGCCGGTGCACGGCTCCGCGCCGGACATCGCCGGGCTGGGTGTCGCCAACCCGCTCGCCATGTTCCTCTCAGCGGCGATGATGCTCCGTCACGGACTCGGCTTGGCAAGCGAGGCGGCGGCTGTAGAATCGGGGGTCGAAGGTGCACTAGCTGGGGGCCTGCGGACGCCTGATCTTGGTGGCACGGCGGGCACGGAGGAGGCGACCAGGGCAGTGCTCGACCACGTCGAATAGGAGCAGTGTGAAAGTGGAGCCAACCGACCTCATCTGGATGAACGGAGATTTCGTCGCCTGGGAGGACGCCAAGGTCCACGTCCTGACGCACGGCCTGCACTACGGGACCGGTGTGTTCGAGGGGGTCCGCTGTTACGACACGGTGCTCGGCCCAGCCGTGTTCCGCAACGCCGATCACGTCGAGCGTTTGCGCCGGTCAGCTGATCTTTTTTATATGGATATCCCGTTTTCCAACGAGGAGCTGCGTCAGGCCACGCTCGAGTTGGTCGCTCGCAACGGGTTGCGCTCTTGCTATATCCGCCCGCTCGTCTACCGCGGCTATGGCAGCATGGGCCTGAACCCGCTGGACGCGCCTGTGGACGTGACGATCGCGTGCTGGGAGTGGGCGACGTACTTGGGCGATGAGGGGATGCGTAACGGCGTGCGCGCGATGACCTCCTCGTGGCGGCGGATCAGCCCCGACTCGCTGATCCCGCACGCGAAGGCCAGCGGCCAGTACCTCAACAACGTGCTCGCCAAGGTCGAGTCGGTGAAGGCCGGCTACGAGGAGGCGATCCTGCTCGACGATCACGGTCACGTGTGCGAGGGCACCGGCGAGAACATCTACATCGTGCGCGACGGCGAGATCGCCACGCCCGGGCAGCACAACTCGATCCTCGAGGGCATCACCCGCCGCGCGGTCATGCAGATCGCGCAGGACCTCGGCTACAAGGTCGTCGAGCGCAACGTCGCCCGCGCCGAGATGTACCTCGCGGACGAGGTCTTCATGTCGGGCACCGCCGCCGAGCTCGTGCCCGTGCGCGAGGTCGACAACCACAAGGTCGGAACGGGCAAGCCCGGTGAGATCACGCGTGTGCTGCAGGCAGCGTTCGACGACGCCATCCACGGGCGCTCCGAGCGCTACCGCGAGTGGCTCGACGTGGTCGACGCGGTTGACCTGGAGACGCCCGCGGGCGACGCCGGCGTACCCGCAGGCTAGGCGATGCCCGACATCCAGCTATACGACGCCACCCTGCGCGACGGCATGGGCGGCGGTGGGCTGACGCTGACCGCCGAGGAGAAGCTGCGCGTGGTGCACGCGCTCGACGACCTCGGCGTGGACATGATCGAGGCGGGATTCCCGTCGTCTAACCCCAAGGAGCTCGAGCTGTTTGGGCTGCTCGCGAACGAGAGCTTGAGCAACTCGGAGATCGTCGCCTTCGGCATGACCCGCCGGCGCGACTCGAGCGCCGAGCAGGACGAGGGCTTGCGCGTGCTCGCGGAGTCGTTTGCGCCGATCTGCACGCTCGTGGGCAAGGCGTCGGTGCTGCACGTGGAGAAGGTCGTGCGCGTCAGCCGCGAGGAGAACCTCGCGATGATCGCCGACTCGGTCGCGTTTCTCGTCGGCGCCGGCAAGCGCGTGTTGCTCGACGCCGAGCACTTCTTCGACGGCTTCGCCCTCGACCCCGCCTACGCACTCAGCTGCCTGCGCGTAGCCGCCGGCGCCGGCGCCGAGCGGCTCGTGCTGTGCGACACCAACGGCGGCTCGCTACCGCCACAGATCAGGACCGCATTCGCGGTTGTCAGCGAAGCGCTACCCGGCGTCGCGCTTGGCATCCACACGCACGACGACTCCGGCTGTGCGGTCGCCAACACGCTCACCGCGGTTGAATGCGGCGCCACGCAGGTGCAGGGGACGGTCAACGGCATCGGCGAGCGCACCGGCAACGCCAACCTGATCACGATCATCGCCGACCTGCAGCTGAAGATGGGCGTGCAGTTGCTCCCACCAGGGCGTCTTGCGCTACTGACCAAGACCGCGCACTTCGTCGATGAGCTGCTCAACCGTGCGCCCAACCCCGCACAACCGTACGTGGGTAAGCACGCGTTCGCGCACAAGGCCGGTTTGCACGCCGCCGGTGTGCGCGCCGACGCGCAGACGTTCGAGCACATCGACCCAGGGCTTGTGGGCAACACCCGTGATGTGCTCATCTCCGAGCTCTCAGGCAAGGGCACCGTCGTCGAGAAGGCCGCCGAGGCCGGCCTCGAGCTCCCGGGAGGCGACGCCGGCGAGGCCTTTGCCCAGCGCGTGGTCGAACGTGTTAAGGAGCTCGAGCACGAGGGCTTCCAGTTCGAGGCCGCCGACGGTTCCTTCGAGCTGTTGATGCGCAAGGAAGCGGGCCTATATGAGCCGCTGTTTCGCCTGGAGTCCTGGCGCGTGCTCGTGGAGAAGCGCGCCGACGGCAAGGTCGTCACCGAGGCCACCATCAAGGGCTGGGTCGGCGGCGAGCGCTTCGTGCGCACCGCCGAGGGCAACGGGCCCGTACACGCGCTCGATGCCGCCCTGCGTGACGCCATCGGCGAGTTCCATCCACATCTGCACGACATCGAGCTCGTCAACTTCAAGGTCCGCATCCTCGATGAGACCAAGGGCACCGGTGCGATCACCCGCGTGCTGATCGATGCCTCGGACGGGACCGACATGTGGGGCACCATCGGTGTCTCCGAGAACGTCATCGCCGCCTCATGGGACGCGCTGGTCGACTCGCTCGAGTACGGCATGCAGGGCCAGCGCCGGGTTGCCTCGGAGTCGCCGCTCGGCTCTACCGGCAGGGCTTAGGTGGCCCAAGCCGACGCTCGCACGGACGCGCGCCCCGACGGGGAGGTGCCCGACAGCGCTCCCGCGACGATCCCACTCGCTCGCCCCGTTATCGGAGCGCCCGAGGAGCAGGCGGTGCTCGAGGTGCTGCGCTCCGGCCAGCTGTCGCTGGGGCCGCGTCTGCCGCAGTTCGAGCAGGAGTTCGCCGCGTTCCTCGGTGCCCCGCTCGCCAGTGCCGTGAGCAGTGGTACCGCCGGGCTTCACCTTGCGCTGCGGGCGGTCGGCGTGGGGGAGGGCGAGGAGGTCATCACCAGTCCCTTCTCGTTCGTCGCGTCGGCCAACTCCGTTATCTACCAGGGTGCGCGGCCTGTGTTCGCGGATATCGATCCGGTGACGCTCAACCTCGACCCGCAGGCCGCTGCCGCCGCGGTGACAACCAACACCACTGCGCTTCTGCCCGTCCACATCTTCGGCTACCCAGCCGATATGCAGGCCTTCGAGTCGCTTGCCGCACGGCACGATTTGGCGATCGTCGAGGACGCGTGCGAGGCGCTGGGCGCCCGCCACCAGGATCTTCAACAGGTGGGTGCGCGCGGCAACCCAGCCGTGTTCGGCTTCTACGCCAACAAGCAGCTGACTACTGGTGAGGGCGGCATGGTGACGCTTGCCGACGCGGCACTCAAGGAGCGCATTGACTCCGAACGCAACCAGGGACGCGCACCAGACATGGACTGGCTCGATCACGACCGGCTGGGGTTCAATTACCGGCTCGATGAGCTCTCCTGTGCACTCGGGATCGCGCAGTTGCGGCGGCTGGGGGCGATGCTTGCCGGACGCGAGCGGGTCGCGGGGCTCTATCGCCAGGCGCTCGCCGGGATCGAGGGTTTGACGCTGCCGTGCGCGGACCGTGGCAACGAGCGGCGCGGCTGGTTTGTCTTCGTGGTGCAGCTTCCTCGTGGGGTGGATCGTGACGAGACCATTCGCGCGCTCGCACGCGGCGGCATTCAAAGCAAGCCCTACCTGCCGGCGATTCATCTCATGAGCTTCTATCGCGAGCGATTCGGGCATCGCGAGGGAGAGTTTCCCGTGTGCGAGGACGTCGCCGCGCGCTCGCTGGCGCTGCCGTTCTTCCCCGAGATGAGTGAGGGGCAGGTGGGGCGGGTGGCGGCGACGTTGCGCGAGGTGCTCGAGCGGGGCTCGGCCACGACTAAGTGACTATCCGAGAACTGTTTGGGTGGGTTGTTGGAGTTGGTGGCGTCGGCGGTACCAGAGCAGGGCGCAGGCGAGTTGGATGAGTCCGAGGTAGTTGGTGGGGTTCTTGTCGTAGCGGACGAGGATTGCTCGGCATTTTTGGAGCCAGGCGATGGTGCGCTCTACGACCCATCGGCGTGCGGGGTGGGTCTTCTCACCGGTGGTGTTGAGCTTCTCCTCGCCGATCTTGCGGACGTGCGCCACGTACCCGGTCTCGACGCATAGGGCGTGGGTGCTTTTGTTGTCGTAGGCCTTGTCCAGGCAGAGATGCTGGAGGACCTGTTCAGGGTCCGGGCGCTGAACGACGATCGCGTCGATCGTCTCCTGCAGCAGCTTGTGGTCGTTGATATTCGCACCGGCGATCACGACCCCGAGCGGCCCGCCGTGTTGCTCGACGAGCACGTGCTTCTTGGTGCCCATCTTCGCTCTATCAGTCGGGTTTGGGCCTCGCTTGGCGCCGTCGAAGCGGCTCTTGCCCATGACCCCGTCGGCTGCCTGCCATTCCCAGCGCACACCATCGAGCTCTTGGCACTCAGTCAGGAGATACGCCCAGATCTCCTCCAGCAACCCGTCCGCGGCGAAGCGTTGAAACCAGCCATGAACGGTCGAGCTCGCACCGAAGCGCTCCGGGAGATAGTTCCACTGACAGCCCGAGCGCAAGCGATGGATGATCCCGTTCAGCACTTGGCGCAGATCAGCGCGAGGGCGCCCTGTCCGCGCCCGCGGATAGAAGCACTCCACGATCGGCTCGAGCTCCAGCCAGAGATCATCAGGCACCTCCCAGACCGTCGGCAACGGGCGGGCAGGGGTAGTCTCAGTAGTCGGCAAGGCACGTTCCTTTTGCGAGGGTTGACGTGCCTTGCCGCTTCAACTCAAGTAGTCATAACTCCTGCCCACCACCGAGTTCTCGGACAGACTCTAAGCTCCGCTGACCTTGCCGTGACCACCAGTTATCCAGACGCCGGCTAGCTCGCCACCCGTGAGCACTACGCGTGCGAACATCTCCATGTATGCGCAGTGCACCCAATCAAACCATGCTGATCAATGGTCGAGCCAGGTCTTCTCCGATCACATTACCGGGTAGCCGCAGGAAACGTTTCTCACCACCCTACGCTTACCAGCCGCCGGCCGCGGCTCGCAGCTATCGCAGCCTCAATAGGCAGGAAGCCGAGGAAGCTACGCTCGACTGCTCAAATAAACGTGTAGATGGTGAGCTTGATGCACGACGTGGGAGTGGGCAAGACCATTCGTGCTGTTCGCATTCTTAAACCTCACATATTGCTGGCCGCGGCGCCGAGAAACATTCAGCTACTTTAGAGCTTGACTCGAGCGACCTTGGAATCGGCTGATCTGCTCCCCTTGGCCAGGTGAGCATGCAGCATGGGCGTCGGAGCGTTCCACAATGTAGGACGGGAGCGCTGGTACCCATACGGGAGCGCTGGTACCCATACAACACTAGACACAGTTAGACAAGGAGATGAATGAAAAATGATACACGTACGATTACTGAGCCTAGCTTTCATAGCGGCGCTAGCAATGAGTGCGGTAGTCGCGTCGGCAGCGTCAGCTGTCACACCTGAATTCCGGTTATTACCAACCGTCACAACATTCAAAAGCACGAGTGGGGCAGGCACGCTGAAAGCTGGAGAAACGGCGACAACGACCTGCACCAGCGATGAAAACATCGGTACGATCACGGGCATGATGAATGTCGGCAAAGTGACCGTGACCTTTCATGGATGCAAGACAAAAGACAAAGCTGGCGAAGTATGCACCCAGAAAAGTGTAGGCGCTAGTAGTGAAGGCTTAATCGTCACTAGCTTACTAGATGGGGAATTCGGTACCGTGAAATCTACGGAAGCCACATCCGAAGTTGGCCTACTGCTCTTACCGGAAAGCGGCAACTTCGTGGAACTCGCAGGAAACAAATGCACCCCGCTCGAACTGAACACGCCGGTCACTGGCTCGGTCGCGGGCGAAGTGGAAACGAACAGCGGCAAACCGAAGCCAACCGGTAAACTTACCTATGCGACGACCAACAAAGCCCAGAAGATCAAAGAAATCACAGTATTATCCGGCGTCAAGAAACCAAAACTCAAGGCATTTGGAATCGAAAAAGTGACGGAGGAAACCACCGACACACTTGAATTCGCTAGCAATGTTGAAGTAGTCTGAGGGGATCGACCGAGATCAGGTCGTAGTTGACCTGATCGGACTGTGGGCCGAGTGGGGTCGTTTGTGGCCCCACTCAGCTGCCCGCGCGGGGGCCCCTGTGCGGCATCGTGTTGCGGAGACGGGCAAGACAAAGTCTGGACGGAGGGAGAATCGGTTGCTGCACCGAAGGCATGGGGGAGTTACACGTAGGGCGTTGGTGGTTGCGGTCGCAGTTGCTCTCGTGGCGCTTGGTGCCTGCACGTCTGCCCTCGCAGCCGGCGACGCTACAAGCTCTTCGTGCCCGTTCGAGACCGAAGCTTCACCGGGCTTCCGTAGCTACCTTCCGGACTGTCGTGCGTTTGAGATGGTGACACCGGCGTTCGGTGGCGGGCAGCCCGCCACTGGGGTGGGGAATGGCTCGCCGCCGATGTCCGCGGATGGCGAACACTTGATCGGCGAGGCGCTGGCAGGCTTTGCCGGGACGGAAAATCTCGAACAGAGCGGGTTCGAATATGGTGCATACTATGAGTTCTCACGCAACGCGAGTGGCTGGAGCACCGAAGCCTTGGACCCCCCTACATCCGAGTTCCCTCGACGAGTTTTTGAGTTCGCCAGCGCCGATCTCACACGGTCGTTGTGGGAGGTGGCGCTTCCAGCGCGGGCCGGCGAAGAACTTGGAGTCATCGGCCCAGAAGCGGACCTGTGGAACATTGCCGTCCGCGAACCTGCGGGCACCGGGAAAAGCCGCGTCTCGGTACTGGGACCGGCGGTAGCCCCCGAACATGAACCAGCGGAAGGGACCCAAGGCTTCAAGATATGGGGCGCCTCTGCCGACCTCGCTCAAGTTCTGCTGGGGGTGAAAGCAGAAAGGAAGCAGTTGTGGCCCGGCGATAGGACGGTGGCCGGTGGTGAATCTCTGTATGAGTATCGGGGCGAAGGTGGTGAGGAACCTGTGCTCGTCGGAGTAAAGAACAGCGGGCAGCTCGCCGGTGACCCGATAAATGCGAAGGCTGAACTCATCAGTGAATGTGGCACGGCGTACGACGCGGTCTCGTCCGGAGGCGAGATCGTGTACTTCACGGCGCTGGCCGCGAATCAAGGGGCGGGGCTGGACGCGTGTAACGAAGCTGACGAAGGGTCGGGGCCGGTGGTGAACGAAGTCTACGCGCGGATCAACGGGTCTGAAACGCGCGATATCTCCGAGCCTACAACCGGAGCCAGTGGAGACTGCGCTCGATGTAGCGAGGTCGTACCGAAGCCAGCCGTGTTCCAAGGCGCCTCACTCGACGGGTCCAAGGTGTTCTTCACGAGCGAACAGAAGCTGTTGGTGGGGGCGGAAGGAGACAATCTTTATGAGTACGACTTCGCTTCTACCAACCAGCACGAACGGGTGACGCTGATTGCTCCAAATGTGACCGGAGTCACAGCGGTCTCCGTAGACGGGACGAGGATCTACTTCGAAACAGAAAACAAGCTTGCGAACGCGAGCAACACAAACGGGAACGGCGAAGAAGCAAAGACGGAAGCCGGGAACCCGAACCTGTACGTATACGATACGGCGCTGGCGCTGGGCAGTCCGCCAGTGTTCGTCGGGCAGGATGCAGGCGCTGGCGATCGCACGACGCGCGACGGGCAATTTCTGGTGTTCGATAGCATACGCCACTTCGGTGAAGCCGAGGATACGAATACCGTCGCGCAACTGTTCGAGTACGACACCGAGACCGGGGGGATCGTCCGCGTGTCGATCGGACAGCACGCGCAAGGGGTCTCGTATGAATGCGCAGCAACCAAAGTGTTCGAAGAAGGCTTCGACTGCAATGGGAACACGGCGAATCTGGAAGACGCACCAAAGTTCACGCGGAGCGGGGAAGGCGTCTTCAGTCGACCTACAGAAGCGGCGTCGCACCTATCCGTCGCGGAAGATGGAGCGGTCGTTTTCGCAAGTGCGCTCGCGCTCACGCCGCAGGCGGTGCCCGGTCGTGTGATCGCGGAAAAAGAAGGGCGCGTAGAACGACGTGCGGAAAATGTATACGAGTACCGGGCCGGTAACGTATACTTGATCTCGCCCGCCGACGAAGCCGCGCCGCTGGAATACGCGAACCGCCTCCTTGGCATCGACGAATCCGGAAGGGATGTGTTCTTCAGGACGGCGGACAGCCTCGTGCCACAGGACACCGATACCCAGTCCAGTTGGTACGACGCTCGGCAGGAAGGTGGCTTTCCGGCGCCTGAATCAGCGCCCGGCTGTGTCGGAGCGGCATGCGAGGGTCCGCCAGCTGTGCTGCCGCTGCTGCCCTCTCCGGGCACAGCCGCTGCGGTAGGTGGCGGCAACCTGGTCGCTGCTGCACCCGGCGTCGCGCCGAAGGCGTTGTCGCGTGCGCGGAAGTTGGCCGCGGCATTGAGGAAGTGCGCGAAAGACCGCAAGAAGACGACGCGCGAGCAGTGCGCCCGGCAGGCGAAGGCAAGATACGGTCGGCCGAAGCGCCACGCCGCCTCCGTAGGGAGAGGAAAATGAGGACGCCTTGTTGCAGATGGGGCGGGCGAGGTGGATCCCTACTAGGTGTGCTCCTACCATTGGCTGCCATAGCTGTGCTGGCATTGGGCGCGAGTCCGGCGCTCGCGGCCGGGACGGCGGCGCCGGCATGGTCGGTGAGGTCGGCCGCGCTTCCGACTAACTTCTCCACAGAAGACACGGCGCCCTGTGAAGCCAGAGAAGGCTGCGACTCGTATGTGGTAACCGTGACGAATGTGGGGACGCGGCCGTCAGTCGGACCCGTAGTGGTGAAGGATAGGCTTCCGGCGGGGATCGTTGCCGTCGGATCGAACATCGCGAAAGAGCACGAACCGTACGGCGTATCGAACGAAGTCGACTGCGGCGTCGTTGAACCGAGGTTGGTCACCTGTGGTTATGGTGGCGGTGGGGTTCCTCCAGGAAGTGTGATCGGGGTGAGGATTGAAGTGATCGCGACGGCGGAAGCGGCCGCGCTGGGGGAGGCGACGAACTCTGTGGAAGTTGAAGGCGGCGGTGCTCCTGCAGTGGCGAGCTCGGTCCCAGGGACGGTCGCGAATACGGTCAACGGTGCGGCGGCTGTGTTCGGCGTCCAAGACTTCGCTGCGAGCGTCCTTGGGCCCGAAGGCGCGACTGATGTCCAGGCCGGTGCTCATCCGGCAACCGTCACAACGAGCATCGACTACAACACGCTGCCTCACCGGACCGGAGTTGAAATCGAACAGTACTACGCGGCGCAGGACCCGAAGATGGAGATCGTCGACCTGCCGCCGGGCCTAATCGGCGATTCCCTGGCCGCGGAACGGTGCCCCGCCTCGGCGATCCAAGCAACCGAACGATTTCCCGAAAAATGTCCAGCCGATAGCCGCGTGGGGTTCGTGACGATCGAATCGCAGGGTGGTGGCGAGGCTGTGTCGACCCTGTACAATGCGGTACCCGAAAGTGGCTATCCAGCGGAGTTTGGGTTCGAATTCGATCGTGGCTTGGTGATGTTGCGCCCGCGGTTGCTGCCCACCGAAGATGGGTACGTGACCAGCGTGGCGGCGCCGTATTTGCCGCGCTCGGAAGCGTTCAAGGTAACGGGTGCACGGGTGACGTTCTTCGGCGATCCCAGCGAACAGGATGGCGGTGGCGGCGGGGAAGCGTTTTTGACGAACCCGGACGCATGTGTGGCGCCTCCCTCGCGAGCGCTCGTGGAAATGGACTCGTGGGTCGACCCTGCAAACTGGCAGTCGCGAGAAACCGGGATGTTTGAAGCAAGCGCTACGCATGCCGTGAGCGGCTGTTCCATGCTGCAGTTCGAACCCTCGATCAAAGTCAGCCCGGAAACAAGCGAGACCGACACGCCGTCGGGCTACGAAGTTGTCTTGAGAGTACCGCAGGCACCTAACGTGCCAGGAGATCTGGCGACACCGGACCTCAGAGATGCGGTCGTAGATCTGCCTGCGGGCGTGTCGGTGTCGCCCGGTGCGGCGTACGGACTCGTGGGCTGTCACGCGAGTGGTCCGGAAGGGATCGAACTTGGGGATCACGACAAGCTGAGCGACGAAAACAAGGTCCAGGAAGGCGAGGAAGAAGGTCCCGATGGGTTGGTTCACCCGGCGCCGGGACATTGCCCAGCTGCTTCACAGATCGGCGAAGTCGAAGTCAAGACGCCGCTGCTGGCGAGCCCGCTACAGGGGCACGTCTATGTTGCACAGCCAACATGCGGCGGCGAAGGTCAGCCAGCGTGCACGGAAGCCAGTGCCACCAATGGGGAACTGTACGGTCTGTATCTCGAACTAGCGGGATCGGGGGTGATCGTGAAGTTGAAGGGAAGAGTGTCGGCGAATCCGATCACGGGCCAGATCACGACGTTGTTCAAGGAAAATCCACAGTTGCCGTTCAGCGAATTGAAGCTGAGGCTCAATAGCGGGGAACGCGCACCACTGGCCAATCCGCAGGGCTGCGGCAGTTTCACGACGACCTCTGATTTGACGCCGTGGAGCTCACCGGAAACACCTGACGCGAAGCCTGTCTCGTCGTTTACCGTGAATGGCTGCGCGACCCCGGCCCCATTTTCTCCTTCCTTTAGCGCTGGTTCGGTGTCGACGGCGGCGGCATCTTCAAGTGCGGTGACGACGACGCTTTCGCGGGCCGATGGAGAAGTGGATCTCTCAGAAGTGAGCGTAACGTTGCCAGCCGGGCTGGTCGGCTTTCTCTCACAGGTGCCACTGTGTGAGGAACCGCAGGCGGCCGCAGGCGAATGTGCCGCGTCCTCGTTGATCGGGTCGACGACGGTGGCGGTTGGCGCGGGTCCGGACCCGTTTTGGGTGTCTGGCAAGGTGTACCTGACCGGACCTTATAACGGCGCCCCATTTGGTTTGTCGGTGGTCGTGCCCGCGAAGGCGGGGCCGTTTGACCTCGGCAACGTCGTCGTGCGTGCGGCGATTACGATCAACCCGTTGACGACTGCAGTTACGGTGACAAGTAGTCCATTGCCACAGATCAAGGATGGCGTGCCATTCAGGCTGCGGACATTGAACGTGCAGGTCAATCGCCCAGGGTTCATCTTGAATCCGTCGAACTGCGATGAGCAGAGCGTAACTGGTGTCGTCGCGGCCGTGGGTGGGGCGACGGCCGACGTGTCAAGCCCGTTCGCCGTGGAAGGCTGTAAGAGCTTGGCATTCAGACCATCATTTACGGCGTCGACCCAGGGTAAGGCAAGCAAAGCGGACGGAGCGAGCCTGGACGTCAAGGTCACATATCCCGCGGGCGGCGAGGCGAACATCAAGTCCGTGAAGACCGAACTTCCGCGGATGCTGCCGTCGCGACTCAGCACGCTACAGAAGGCTTGTACCGCTGCTGTCTTCGAAGCGAACCCCGCAACGTGCCCGGCTGAATCTGTCGTGGGGACTGCGAGGGCAAGCACGTCGATCCTGCCAGTGACGTTGTCTGGGCCGGTTTACTTGGTCTCGCACGGTGGCGAAAAGTTTCCGAACATCGTGGTTGTACTGCAAGGCGATGGCGTGAGGGTCGACTTGATTGGGGACACAGACATCAAGCATGGCATCACCAGCACGACGTTTGCGAGGGTCCCCGACGATCCGGTGAGCTCCTTCGAGCTGTACCTACCCGAGGGCAAGTACTCGATTCTCGGTGCCTACCTCCCAGTAAACGCGAACTACAACTTCTGCGGACGGAGACTAACTATGCCGACGGTCATCACGGGCCAGAACGGCGCTGTAATCAAGCAGGGCACCAATATCTCGATCACCGGATGTCCCAAGGTCAAGAAGCGTAAGCGAGCCGAGCGGCCCAAAAAGGCAAGTGGCGGTGGACGGCTGACGATAGGGAGGCAACGTCGGTGAGCGCTAGGAGATCGCCGACAATCGGACTGGTTGCGCTCGGCTTGCTCACTGCTGGACTGCGGGCTCCACGGGCGGCATGGGCGGGCGGCGCGGGCGCGCTGTGAACGACAGGCGCGGAGGAGATATGCCGCGAAGGAAGAGGGCACTAAACAGAAGGAGAGGTAACTTAGCTAGGCGCAGTCTCCGTCGCAATACTTGCAGCTTGCTTCGCCCCCACGAACGGGGCGAGCGCGAAATAGGTCGCCCAGGGCACAAGCTCTGAGAGCTCGCCGATGTGACCCCGCGCGGTGTAGCTTAGGCACAGCTCGAAGATGCCACCGGAGATCGCCTCGATCGCAACTGCCACCGGTGGTGTCGTCCCCGACGCCTCATCGAGGCCAGGAGCAAGTAGCCTTGCGTACTGGACCATCCCCTTGTTGGCGCGTGCAGCCGTGCGCGGCGTGGCGATCAGTGCATCGATGAGCGCCATGTGCCCAAACACGGGCTCGCTGGCAAGAAAGTCGAACAGTGCCACGACGGCCGCGCGCACACCCGCGCGCCAGTCGTGCTCGCCATCGTATGCGCGCTCGACGATTGCCAGGCCTTTGCCATGTCCGACCTCGTAGGCGACCAGGAACGCATCCTCCTTGTCTGCAAAATGCTCATAGAACGCCTTCAGCGAGACCGAAGCATGCGCCGCGATGTCCTCAACAGTGAACGCCGCGTACCCTTTCTCCGCGCTGAGTTGCGCGACCGCGTCTAGGATCCGCTCGCGCTGACTGTGGGCGACGAAGCTGGGCGAGATGCTGGGTGTGCGACGAGTTGCCGCGCGTCGCCTGCTCGACGTGGCCCTGGGCGACAGAGTGCCCGGTGCGCGTCCGCCGACGAGGGCGACGGGCAGGTGGCTTGGCCGAAGCTCCCGGATCGATTGCATAGCTTCTGGCAGCGGGGAGTACGAGAAGGACCAGGCTACTAGGTCGGGCGTGAGTCCCGGGAGCTCTGTCTGCGCGTCTTTCTGCACGCGCGTGTAGAGAACCCTCAGCATCCCTCCCACTATCGCTCTCAGCAGCGGGTTGGGAATGAGCCCCGGCCGCGGCGCCACGCCAAGGTTCTCACGCAGTAGCCCTTCGTAGGAGCTCACCAGTTGCTCGCGCCGCGCGATTCCAGCCGGCCCAAGTGCGCCGACCTCGATGAGCACAAGGCGAGCGCGGTGGCGGTGGGACAGCGTGCGTTCGAACAACGTCTCAAGCCCGTTGCTCTCTCGCTCTCGCATCCCCTCAGCCTCATCCGCCGCGCTCGAGACACGATCGAGGTTCTCCGCAACGATCGCGTCGTACGTCGCCAGGAAGCACTCCTGCTTGTTGGCGTAGTGCTCATAGAAGGCCTTGCGAGAAATTCCCGCACCCGCAACAAGATCAGCAACAGTGGTCGCCGAGTAGCCTCGCTCTCCGACCAACTCGATCGTCGCATGCATCAATCGTGTGCGCTGGTTGGCCGCGACTTGCTCGCGCGAGAGCTTGTGCCGCCCCCGGGGCAGACCCGACGATGAAGCTCCCCGAGTCGTCATGCCCCTGTCACCATCCTGTGTGCGATATGAGCGACGATCTCGTTGCACCGCCGACTCCGATGCTCGAACTGGACGATTGTACATCCCTGTGGCATCGGAAACGAACCTTTACCCAGATCGCGAGAGCTGCTAAAGGGCACAGCCGTCGGTGTATCCACTGACTGCACGCTGCCACTTGGGCAGCGCTGAGCACTCACGAGCGATGTTTCCTACCGAACATCAGGAAAGCAGCGGCGACCCCTCCGCAACCGTCAAGCAGGTGCAACCGTAGACTGACTGCCCCGTGTCCCGCTTCCGCGAGCCCCAAGACCCCGTTTTCCAGCGGCTGAACACCTCGATCGAGTTCGATCGCCGGCTATGGCCCCAAGACATCGCACAGTCGCGTGCGCATGCCCGCATGCTCGCGGCAGCGGGGATCATCGGCGAGGTGGATCGCGACGCGCTGCTTGCCGGGCTCGACCAGGTGGCGAGCGAGCTCGAGCCGAACGGCGGCTTTTGGGTCGATCCCGACGACGAAGACATCCACATGGCGATCGAGCGGCGGCTGACGGAGCTCGTCGGAGCGGTCGGCGGGCGCCTGCACACCGCACGCTCGCGCAACGACCAAGTCGTGACCGACCTGGCGATGTACACGCGTGAGCAGGCCACCCAAGCACAGCATGCGATCACAGCACTCATGATCACGCTGCTCGAGCGCGCCGCGGAGCACATCGACTGGCCGATGCCCGGCTACACCCACCTCCAGCGCGCACAGCCCGTGTATCTCGGCCACCATTTGCTGGCGTACTTCTGGATGCTGCAGCGCGATCGGGAGCGCTTTGCGTTCGCCGAGCGCGAGTGTGGTCGCCTTCCGCTCGGCGCGGGCGCGCTGGCGGGCGTCAACTACGACACCAATCGGGAGATGGTGGCGCGCGAGCTGGGTTTCTCGAGCATCGCCCCCAACTCGATCGACGCGGTTTCCGGTCGGGACTTCGTGCTCGATTTCCTGGGCGCCGCAGCAACGTGCTCCACACACCTCTCCCGCCTCGGCGCGGAGTTGGTCCTGTGGTCGAGCTCGGAGTTCGGCTTCTGCGAGCTGCCGGACTCCTGGAGCGCCACGTCCTCGATCATGCCGCAGAAGAAGAACCCTGACGCCGCGGAGCTGCTGAGAGCGAAGGCTCCCCGTGTGGTCGGCCACCTGGCGGCCTTCCATGGGGTCATGCACGCGTTGCCGCTTACGTACAACAAGGACCTGCAGGAGGACAAGGAGCACCTGTTCGATGCGGTGGACACGCTGGAGATGACGCTCGCGGCAGCGCGCGGGATGATCGCGGGCGCTAGCTTCAACCGCGAGCGCATGCGTGAGGCAGCAGCTGACGAGTTGATAGCGGCCACGGATGTCGCCGACCTGCTTGTGCGCCTTGGCATGCCCTTCCGCGAGGCGCATGGCGTCGTCGCCGGACTAGTCCGCACTTCGCTCGAGACGGGCAAGCCGCTGTCGCAGCTAAGTGCCGATGAGCTCACAGCGCATAGCAAGCTCTTGGGTGAGAACCTCGAGCAGTTCCAGAGCGTGCTCGCTCAAAGCTCGTGGCTCGAGTCGAAGATCTCCCAGGGCGGGACGTCGCTCGCTCGGGTACGCGAGCAGCTCGCGCTGGCACGCAGCACGCTTGATACCGAGACCCGGACGTGACGGGATGCGAGCGCCGGCGACTGCCGCCACACAGGCGCTGAGCGCCGATTTCTACGATCGCCCGGTCCTCCTTGTCGCACGTGATCTGATCGGTTGCACCGTCGAGCATGCGGGGACGTCGGGCGTGATCGTCGAGACAGAGGCCTATCACGACAGCGAGCCAGCCAGTCACGCGTTCATCGGCCTGACGCCGCGTACACGCACGCTGTTCGGACAGCCGGGGCGTGCCTACGTGTACCGCTCCTATGGCATTCACGCGCTGCTAAACGCCGTGTGCGAGCCCGAGGGTGTGGGCGCGGCGGTGCTGATTCGCGCACTCGAGCCGCTGTCCGGGATCGAGACGATGCGCAGGCGTCGTGGTCTCGTGCGCGCCGAGGATCTTTGCTCGGGTCCAGGCAAGCTCACGCAGGCACTTGGCGTCTCGCTGGAGGAGAACGGGAGCTCCCTGACGAGCGGCCCTGTGCGCATCGGCCCGCGCCAGCCAGGATGGCTGGACCCAGATGTGATCGAGGGTACGCGCATCGGGATCACCAAGGCGGTAGAGCTGCGCTGGCGCTTCTACGTGGCTGGTAACCGCCATGTCTCGCGCCCCCGGCCACAGCCAGGCGACGAGCGCGGCTAGGGTGCGGCGGCGCCGCCGGTGGGTGACGGTGTAGACGGCGTCGCTGGCGTGGCCGGTGCGGAGGAGGGCGTGCTGGGGGCTTCCTGAGCCGGTGGCTGTGAGGGCGCGGGGGTCGACGGCGCGGCTTTTTCCGGTGTGGCGGGACTGGTCCCGCCACCGGCTTCGTTGCCACCGGCGCTCGGCGTCGAAGATTTGCCGTTGGCCTTGCCGGGGCTGGCCGGGGTGGTGCTGTGCGCGGGTGTCGTCACGCTGGGTGTCGAGCTGACTTCCGAGCCGGTGGTGGTGCTGGAAGGGTGTCCGTGCGCCGCGGCCTTGGCGGCAGCTTGTTCGGAGCGTTCCTTTTCGATGCCCAACGCCGACATCATAAATTCATGCCAGATCAACGCCGGGAAGGTGCCACCGAGCACCGGGTTGCCGTTGAAGTCTGTTGTCATTGGGATCAGCTTGTTCGGGTAGCCGACCCACACCGCGACCGTGTACTTGGAGTCCCAGCCGACGAACCACGCGTCGCCGTAATTGGATGTCGTACCGGTCTTTCCCGCCGCGAACTGCCCGATCGCGGCGGCTTTGCCGGTGCCGTACTCGATCACGGTCTCGAGCATCGACGTCTCGGTTTCAGCGACGCTCTGGGGCAGCACACGTTTCGTGCGCACCTGGTTTATGTCGCGCTTGGAATTGTCCGGCAGCGGCTGGCTGCCCGCCTTGACTTCCTGGATCCCAACAGGTTCTTCGGCTTCCGCCAGCGTGCCGCTAACACGCTCTCCGCCGTGGGCGATCGTCTCGTATGCGTGTGCCATATCGAGCGGCGTGACACCGATCGTGAGGCCCCCGATGGTCATGGCGGGGTTCGTTGACAGGGGTGTGGTGATGCCCATCTTGTGTGCCAGATCCGCGATGTGCTTGGTGCCAACCTTGAGGCCGACTTCAGCGAAGATCGAATTGTCGGAGTATGCGATCGCACCCGTCAGCGTGTTCTCGCCCGTGTAGGCGCCTTCGTCGTTGTGCACAACGAACTTTTCGATCACGCCGCCAGGCCCTTTGACGTAGAAGGTCTTTTCCTTGGACGGCCATACCGATTCGGGTGAGATCCCTCTCTCCAGCGCGGCGGCTAGGTCGAACGCCTTGAACGAGGAGCCGGGCTGGCGCTCGCCCTCGGTAGCTAGGTTGAAAGGGCTTTCGTCGTAGTTGCGTCCGCCGACCATCGCCCGCACCTCGCCGGTGGAGTTTTCGATCGCCACCAGGGATGCGGATGGGCCTTCCGGGTTGGCGAGGTAGTCGTTGACCGCCCCTTCGGCCGCGCGCTGGAGCTGCAGATCAAGCGTCGTCTTGATTTTCAAGCCGCCGTCGAATGCCCGCGGTGCGCCGTAGCGTTCGATGATCTGCTGCTGCACCCAGCTGGTGAAGTAGCCCGCGTTGACTCCTTCGATCGTCTGCTCCTGTGGAGCCTGGACCTCAGCTGCGGAAGGCACCGCTTGCTTGACGCTTTCGTCGTACACGGCCCTGCTGATGTAGCCCTGCTCGCGCATCTGTTCCAGCACCACGTCGCGCCGTTCCCGGGCCGCTTCCGGGTGGGTCGCGGGGTCGTACGCGGTGGGGGACTGAATGATACCGGCGAGCAATGCCGCCTCCCATGGTTTGAGCTGCTGGACGCACAGTTCATGGCCCGGCTCGCCACAGCCGAGGTGGTTGACTTCCTGGCCGAAGTAGGTCTGGGCGGCGGCCTCGATCCCGTAGGCGCCGTTGCCGAAGTAGATCGTGTTGAGGTACGCCGTGATGATCTTTTCCTTGGACCACCTGCGCGAGAGCTGGTAGGCGAGCGCCGCCTCGCGAAGCTTCTCGAAGATCGTGCGGTGCGACTGCGCCTGCAGGGCATTCTTGATGAACTGCTCCTCGATCGTGGAGGCCCCCTGCAGGTTGCCTTTGTGCTCGATGTCGTCGACGAACGCCCGGACGATGCCGCGGATATCGATCCCGCCCTCCGTCTCGAAGCGCTTGTCCTCGATCGAGATCACCGCGTCCTTGACCAGCCGGGGTATCTGGGTGGGGGTAACGATCACCCGGTTCTGCTGGCTGAGCACGCCGATCTCATGGCCCAGGTCGTCATACAGCGTTGAGCTCTGCTCGTCCTTGTAGAGCGAGAACTTGGTCAGCGACGGCAGATCCGAGGCAATGGATACGAACATGCCGAACACAAACGAGATCAGGCCCAACACGAGCACGGCGCTGAGGATCGCCGCGAAGCGCAGCCGCTTTAGACGCGGCTTCTTGGTTGGCTTTATGTCGGGGCGATCGTCATCGCTCATCGGCGGCTGGCGGAGCGTAGTCCTCCGCGGTGTGTGGAGAGCCCGCTCGATGCGATAGGACGCGGCGCAGGCGGCGCCGTAGGACCCTCCAGGGGGCGAGAGTCTAGCATTGGCGTTGATGCCGAACGCCAACGACGCGGCCGCAGACGAAGCCGCTCGGCTAGCAGCAAACGCCGTCGATAGCCTCCCCGTGGGGGCGCTCGCTGAGAAGCTCCGCACCGCGCACCGGGAGGGGCGCCAACTGCGCGTAAAGCTCGGCATCGACCCGACAGCCCCGGACATCCACCTCGGGCACGCGGTCGTGTTGGGCAAGCTGCGCGAGTTCCAGGACGCGGGCCATCGTGTGGTGTTGATCATTGGTGACTACACCGCACGCGTGGGGGATCCCTCGGGCCGTTCGACGCTGCGCCCGATGCTCTCGCCGCGGGAGATCGACGCCAACGCGGCGACCTTCCAGGAGCAGGCGCTGAAGATCCTCGACCCAGACCCGCAACGGCTGGAGGTACGGCGCAACAGCGAGTGGCTGGACATGCCGATGGCTGAGGTGCTGACGCTCGTGGGCACGACCACCGCGGCGCAGCTGCTCGAGCGCGACGACTTCGCCAAACGCTGGAGCGCCAACGAGCCGATCTCGATGCTCGAGCTCATGTACCCGCTGCTGCAGGGCTATGACTCGGTGGCGATCGACGCGGACGTGGAGCTGGGGGGCACCGACCAAAAGTTCAACCTGCTCTTGGGCCGCGACATCCAGCGCGCGTACGGCAAGCCCCAGCAGGCAATCCTGACGATGCCGATCCTCGTGGGCGTCGATGGGCACCAGAAGATGTCCAAGTCGCTGGGCAACCAGATCGGCGTGACCGATGCGCCGGAGGAGATGTACGGCAAGACGATGAGCATCCCCGACGAGGCGCTCGGCGAGTACTACCGGCTGTTGATCGACTCACGCACGCGGGAAGCCGGCGGGCTTAGTGGTGGCGATGTCGATCTCTCTCCGCGCGACGCCAAGCGCGCCCTGGCCCGGCGCCTCGTCGCGTGGCTGCACTCCGAAGCGGCCGCGGCAGACGCGGAGAGCCACTTCGACCGCGTCTTCGTGCAGCGCGGCGTGCCCGAGGAGGTCCAGGAGGCGCACTTCGAGTGCGCCGATGGTGTTGTGCATCTCCCG
>CAVOTJ010000008.1:0-247778 GCA_963699115.1 uncultured Solirubrobacteraceae bacterium | reverse complement strand
TGCTGTGTGGTGTGCTCGACTGGTACCGTATTGCTATCGCCTGCCGATCACCGTGGGGCAAGGGGCGGGGGCGCGGGTGTGACGCTCGAGCTGCCACCGTTCACGCTGGTCGGAGCGACCACCCGCACGGGGCTTTTGACGACGCCGCTGCGCGACCGCTTCGGTATCCAAGCGCGCCTGGAGCCCTACGCGGTGGACGAGCTCGCGATCATCGTGCGTCGCTCCGCGGGCATCCTCGAGATAGAGCTTGAGCATGACGGCGCGCTTGCCATCGCCGCCCGCAGCAGGGGCACGCCGCGAGTGGCCAACCGGCTGCTCAAGCGCGTGCGCGACTTCGCTGAGGTGCGGATGGCCGGTGTGGTCGACCGCCGACGCGGCCCCAGGCGGCGCTGGAGATGCTCGAGGTCGACGAGCGGGGGCTGGATCGATTGGACCGCGAGATCCTTCAATGCGATCTGCGCGAAGTTCGGCGGCGGGCCGGTTGGCCTGTCCACGCTCGCGGTCGCCGTCGGCGAGGAGCAGGACACGATCGAGGACGTATATGACCCTATCTGTTGCAGCAAGGGCTGATCAAGCGCACACCACGCGGCAGGATGGCGACCCCGCCGCGTATGAGCATCTCGGGCTCGCGCCCCCGGAGTCGATCGAGGCCGCGCTGTTCTGAGGCTCGCAGACGCGCGGTAACCGGTCGGTAACGGCGAGGCGCCTCCACGGTCCGGCTTGCGTAGTCTGTTAGGGACACCATGGCCCATCCATTCATCTGCCCAAACTGTGGTCACCGCACCTCCGAGCTGGACCGCAACCTCGGTTTCACGCGCCAGCGCAAGGGCTGCGAGAAGTGCGGCTTCGCGTTCCTGTTCGAACTCCTCGACGACTACTACCCGGCGCCCGACGCGGCTTTCTTCGTCTGCGACGGCGAGGGCCGGATCGTCGGATGCGGGAAGAATTCCTTTGCATTTACAGGCCTCGAGGAGGAAGCGGTGATCGGCCAGCGCGTCGAGGAGGTGCTGGGCCTGAGCTTCGCCAACGGCGACGATCCGGTCAAGACGGTGCTCGAGTGGGGGGTACGGGCGCTTGAGGTGCCGGTAAGGGTCGCAGGCGAACGCGATGTCGTGGCCGACGCCAAAGCAGACATGTTCCCCGCCTACGACGACGACGGTGGCCTGTTGCTTGTGCTGACCCCGGACAAGTAGTCTCATTGGACGATGACCGACCGCCGCCGCAACACTTTGATCCTTCTGATCGTCGCTGGCCTGGTTGCCGCGTCGCTGGCCGCGATCATCGTGGAGAAGACGCGGCTGGGCCTCGAACTGAAGGGTGGCGTCGAGCTCGTCTACGAGGCCAAGCCGACGGCGCAGTCGCAGGTGACTCCCGAAGCGCTCGAACGCGCGATCAACATCATGCGCACGCGCGTCGATCAGCTGGGGCTTGCCCAGCCCGAAATCCAGCGCTCGGGACCCAAGGAAATCGTCGTTGCGCTTCCCGAAGTTCACAACGTTCACCAAGCTGAAGCGGAGGTCGGCAAGACCGCGCAGCTGCAGTTCTACGACTGGGAGACGAACGTAATCGGCGCCAACGGCCAGCCGGCGCCGACCGAAGGCACTGTCACAGGGGACTCGACCAGCAGTGGGCCTGGCGGCGTCACGGCGGGACTGAACCAGTACGACGCGGTGCTGCGTGCCGCCAAACGCCCGGCGGAACTGCGAAAGACGGACACCACCTGGACGGCCGGCTGTACCCCGCAGCAGCTCAACGGCTGCATCTACGGCAGCTGGTACCTGCTCGACACCGCCCACGAAGCGGTGGTGAGCGGTCCGGAAGAAAGCGAAGCCGATCTCTACAACAACACCAGCTACCTCAAATACAAAGCGAAGGGCGAGAAGCTCAAGGCGGTGCGCGTCAATCCCGGCACCGTGCTTGTCCGTGCCCACCCCGTGGAAACCGCCGCTGGCAAAGTCACCGAGGCCACGCCCGACAGCTGGTACGTGCTGAAGGACGATCCGGTGCTCAGCGGGAACGACATCACCAACCCCACGCAGAGCAACGACGAATCGACCGGGCAGCCAGACGTCACGTTCGGATTCACCTCGCACGGCAAGACGGTCTTCGAAAAAGTCACCAAGGAAATCGCCCACCGCGGCCAGGAAGCAAAGCTGCCTGGGGTCTCCAACGAAGCGGCCCTGCAGCACTTCGCGGTTGTGCTTGATGGCCAGCTGATCACCGTGCCGTCGATCGACTTCAACAAGTACCCCGAAGGGATCGATGCCTCGACCGGCTCTGAGATCTCCGGTGGGTTCACGATCACCTCCGCGCAGAATCTCGCCAACGAGCTGCAGTCCGGTGCGCTGCCGATCAAGCTGTCGCTGATCTCGCGCTCGCAGGTCTCGGCCTCGCTCGGTAAACAGGCGCTCAGCCAAGCGCTGGTCGCGGGTCTGGTGGGCTTCGCGGTGGTCTGCCTGTTCCTGCTCGCCTTCTACCGCTTCCTCGGCATGATCGCCGTCGGCGGCCTGGTCATCTACGCGGCCTACTTCTTTGCGCTGGTCAAGCTGATTCCGGTGACGCTCACGCTCCCGGGGATCGCTGGCTACATCCTCACGATCGGAGTGTGCGCCGACGCGAACATCGTGATCTTCGAGCGCGTCAAGGAGGAGATCAGAGGGGGCAGATCGATCGTCTCCGGGATCGCCACCGGCTACAAGCACGGTTTCGCGGCGATCGTCGACGCGAACGTGGTGACGTTCATGACGGCGTTCATCCTGTTCGCGCTGGCCACCGCGGAAGTCAAGGGATTCGCGTTCACGCTCGGTATCGGCACGCTCGTATCGCTGTTCACGGCCGTGCTCGCGACGCAGGCGGCGCTGGGCGCGATGAGCCGCTCGCGCTTCGTCAGCCATCCCTCCGCGCTGGGCGCGGGGAGCAAACGCAAAAGCTGGACATTCGACTTCATGGGGGCCTCGAAGTGGTTCTTCTCGATGTCCGGCACGATCCTCTTGATTGGCGCCCTCGCGATCGGCGGAAAAGGCCTGAACTTCGGGATCGACTTCAAGTCGGGAACAAGGATTCAGACGGCGTTCATCAAGCACGTATCGGCCGCTGAAGTGTCGGCTGTGATGAGCTCGGAGGGCTTCTCGACGGCGCAGGTGCAGAAATACACCAACGCGAGCGTCGGCGGCAGCGGCTATCAGATCTCGACCAAGACGCTGCGCCCGGAACAGGTCGACGAAATCGAGCGCAAGCTCGAAACGAAGTTCGGCAGCGGCACCCCTGGCAGCAGGAACTTCAAGCCGGGCACGAAGGACTTCTCCTCGACGTCGATCGGGCCGACCTTCGGGAAAACGGTTGCCAACGCGGCGGTGATCGCGATCATCGCATCGCTTTTGGTGATCTCCGCCTACATCGCGCTGCGCTTTGAGTGGAAGTACGCGATCCCGGTGCTGATCGCGCTGATGCACGACCTTTTGATCACGGCCGGCGTCTACTCGCTGACGGGAAGGGAAGTCACCACCGCGACGGTGGCAGCCTTGCTTACCATCCTTGGATATTCGCTGTACGACACGATCATCGTGTTCGACCGAATACGTGAGAACGTGCCGCGCATGCCGCGGGCCGCGTTCTCCCAGATCGTCAACCGCTCGATGTCGGAGGTCGTCACGCGGTCGTTGGCGACGAGCCTCTGCACACTCTTGCCGGTGCTCGCGCTGCTGATCGCCGGTGGGCCAACGCTTCAGGACTTCGCGTTTGCGCTGATGATCGGCATCGCTTCCGGTGCGTACTCGTCGATCTTCATCGCCTCGCCGGTGCTGACCCACTGGAAGGAGCGTGAGCCGGGCTACCGTGCGCGGCGCGCTCGGATCGTGCGCGAACACGGCACGGTGCCAGCGTATGCGTTGACTGCCACGGGTGCCCCGGACGAAGTCGAACCGACGCAGAAGCGCAGGCGCACGCGGAGTGGCAGCCTGGTCGCGCCGGAGGAACCTGGCCAGCAGATCTCCCGGGATGAGTTCCAGGAACTCGTCCGTGACCTTGACGTTGAGGGCAAGCCCAACAACGGTGCGCCCACGGCTGGGCGTGGGCGCGGCACGAGCGTCGCGGAGGCGAGCGCCACGGCGCCGCCGGCCGTGCCCGCCGCGTCCCCGCAGGGGGAGCGCGATCCCGCGGCCGATCTCACGCCCGAGGACCTGGTCCTCAAGGAAGACTCAAAGCCACGCCAGAAGAATCGTGGGCGTCGCAACAAACGCCACGGGAGGTCGCGCTGATGGGAATGCTCGGCTGGGTAATCATGGGGCTCGCCATCTGGCACTTCACGATCTTCATGCCCGACCGCTTCTGGGGCGGGATCGTCGGCGCGTTCGTGGGCTCACTGATCGGCTCGATCGTGGTGGGGCTGATCATCTACGGCGTGAAGGTCTCCGCGCTCCAGATCCCCGGCGAAAAGGCCACGAACATCGGCGTCGTGCTGTATGCCGTCCCGGGTGCGTTGATCGGGATTGCGCTCATCTATTTCGAGGGCATGCGCCGCGAACGCGCGAACAGCCAGCAGTCTGTCCTGCCTGAGTAGCCTCGGTAGTCCATCGGAGCTCGCTCGACCCGGACGCGCCAACTTGGGTCTGCGCCGCAGGCAGACGCCTGATCCCCACGTGTAAAAAATACGCGGAGCATTTGTTAGCGCGCTGTGAAAGGGCCTGACGGGCCGGCGCTGTGATGTGGCAGTGGGACGTCTGCCGAGGAACAGTGTGGACCGATGAGTCCTGAATAGCGGGACAAGCCGACTTTACAGGATTAATGGTAGCCTCGGCCGCGCTTGGGGGCATGGGCGGTTGTACGGCTGTGTGAGTCGTTGGCTGGTCAAGACCCTGCAGGCTCCATCGAGGGGTTTGGGTGTCCTGGACCGTGTGGTTCAGAGGCTGAGTATCGGAACGACGACAGGAATGGAGACGGAGATGAGCGGAAGGATTCGTGCGAGGGACGTGACGGGCGCGGCAGGAAATGCAGCTAGCGGCAAGGCGCACCTGACCATACGAGGGTCGCTGTTCTCAGGTGTGTGGAATGTGCCATCGGCGATGCGACTCATTGGCGGTGTCGTGGCTGGTGTGTCACTCCTGGCCTGTGCGCCAGCGGCCGCAGGTGCCTCGACGCTGTACGTCAGCGAACATCCCAGTACCCCCGGAAACAGCTGCTCACATGCGGGCTTCAAGGAAATCCAGACCGCGATCGACGAGGCAGACACAGTGCCGGGAACCACGGTCAAGGTATGCGGCGGCACCTATGCCGAACAGATCGAAATCACAGGCGAAATATCCGTGACTGGGACATCCGGTGCGAAGGTCACGCTGCCGGCCGTGATCAAAAGCTCAGGGACGGCGTGCGACCTGGCGGTAGACGCAGGGGTGACCGATCCCGATGAGGATCTGCTCTCCATCTGCACTCATGGGACGGTCAAGCTCTCGCGACTGACCCTCGAGGCCAAGTTCCCGTCGGACGGCTGTTACGACAGCCTCTACAACACGATGGTGGGCGGGGGTGCAACGCTCGAAGCGACAAAGGTCGCTTTCGTTGATGCGGGGGTCGAAAAGGGAAGCGTCGACAGCGGCTGCCAAGGCGGCGTCGGGATCGAGGTTGGTGTCAGCGGGGCAGAAGGGCCGGCTTCCGTGACTACGCCAGCGGTCGAGGTGGGACACGCGGTTCTCGCCCGTGACACGATTACCGAATATCAGAAGAACGGTATTACGGTCGACGGCGATGGCTCGAGCGCCGTTATCGGTGGTGGCGCGCGCTCGAAAAGGGTGACGATCACGGGTGATGGCCCGGACAAACAGGGCCAGAACGGCATCCAGGTCAGCAGAGGCGCCGTCGCGAATATCGGCAACGTGACGATCTCTGGCAACGAGTGCGACATCGAAGCTGTGTGTGGCTACGGATCCGCATCGCAGTGGGAGGAAGACGCATCTGGTGTGCTGTTCTATCTTCCGGGAACCACGAGCACGGTGCAGAAGTCAACACTGAGTGAAAACAACATCGGCGTCGAGTACATCTCGGGGAAGACGACGCGTCCGGGGGCGCCGGAGGTCGCGCTCACCAATGACAAAGTGAGCGGCGGATATGCATCGGTGCAGATCAACCAGGGTAACCTCGCGATGAGTGGCGATCGACTCTCTGGCGGTCTCTTTGCGCTAGACATAAACGAGAATGAATACGGCGGAGGATTCGGAACTCCCACCGAATACGCTCCCGACGCAACGTCGACGAGCGACTTTCTCGAAGGATCCAAAGCAGCGGTTCAGGTGGAACCATCGGTGGGGGCGCTGGAAGGCAAACTGGCTCTCTCTGGCGACAGTGTCGTTGGTCCGGTGGTGAATTCCGGGCACGCGAACTTCAAAATCACCGGCTGAGCGCTGCACTGGACAGAGGTATGCCGAATGCGGTCGGGGTGCGCCTGTTGGGCGCACCCCGACAACGGCTCCATGGCTATCGGCGCCATAGCGGCGCGCTAGCTCAGCCCAGCAAGGACTGCCAGCCGTTCCGTCCCACCTCGGCCGTAGTCTCGCCAGCGTGCCCACATGCCGCTTTGAGATCCCCGACTGTCCTGCTGAGGACGTCCAGCGGCTGCGGCGCGAGCTGGGGGTAAGCAACCCGCTCGCCCAGGTGCTCGTGCGCAGGGGCTACGCCGACCCGCAGCGCGCACGCGCGTTCCTGGCCGGCAGCGAGGAGCACTCGCCGCGGGAGTTTCGTGGCATCGGCGACGCGGTCGCGATGATCCTCGCTCACGTCGCGCAGGCCACGCGCATCACCGTGCACGGCGACTACGACGTCGACGGCATCTGCTCGACAGCGGTGCTGGTGCGCGCGCTGCGCGAGCTGGGCGCGGACGTGGACTTCTACCTGCCCGACCGCGCTAGCGACGGCTATGGGCTGAACCTCGAGACGGTCAAGCGCCTGGCAGCGCGGGGCACGCGGCTGCTGGTGACGGCTGATTGCGCGATAACCGCCGTCGAGGCGGTGGCGGCGGCGCAAGCCCTGGGCATGGAGGTCGTCGTCACCGATCATCACTCAGCGCGCGCCGACGGCATGCTGCCGCAGGCGCCGATCGTGCACCCGCGGCTGTGCGGCTACCCGTGTGTGGATCTGTGCGCCACCGCCGTCGCGTACAAGCTGGCTGAGGCGCTGTACGCAGCTCGCGGGCGCGACCCCCGTGAGCTGCGCGCGGATCTCGATCTGGTGGCGCTCGCGACGGTCGCCGACGTGGTCCCGCTGACGGGGGAGAACCGCACGCTCGTGCGCCGCGGTCTGCGCGCGCTGGCGGCAACGACCAAGCCGGGCCTGCGCGCACTGATGGCGGTGGCCGGGGTCGATGCTGGCAAGGTGGGCGAGCGCGCCCTGGGCTTTGCGCTCGCACCGCGTCTGAACGCGGCCGGGCGTCTTTACCGGGCGGATGCGGGCCTCGAGCTGATCCTTACCTCCGACCCCAAGCGCGCTGAGCAGATCGCGCAGGAGCTGGACAGCGCCAACCGCGAGCGCCGGCTGATCGAGCAGCGCATCCGCTTCGAGGCGGAAGCGCAGATGGCGGAGCTCGGCGAGCGCGCGGCATATGTGCTGGCGGGCGAGAGCTGGCACGCGGGCGTGATCGGCATCGTCGCCTCGCGCCTGGTCGAGCGCAGCGGCCGGCCGGTGGTGATGATCGCGCTGGAGGGAGATGAGGGGAGAGGCTCGGGTCGTAGCGTCGAGTCCTTCGATCTGCTGGCGGGACTGACCGCCTGCGGTGGGAGCCTGCTCGGCTACGGCGGCCACCGTGCGGCTGCTGGCCTGCAGATCGAGCGCTCGCGCGTGGATGACTTCGCGGCGGCTCTGTGCGCGCACGCGGATGCGGTCCTGCGGCCGGGCGATCTCGTTCCGGTCGAGCGCGTGGACGCGATCGTCCACGGGCCTGAGCTGGGGATGGCTCTGGCCGAGGAGCTGCAGACGCTCGCCCCCTTTGGGCGCGGCAACCCGACGGTCTCGCTGATGCTCGCCGACGCGGTGTTCCGCGACTCAAGGCCAATGGGCGAAGGCAAGCACGTCCGCTTCTCCGTCGAATCGGACGGTGTGAGGGCGCGGGCGGTCGCGTTCGGATGCGGCGGGCGCCTGGATGTCGCGGACGGCGAGCCCGTGCAGGCGACGTTCACGCTCGAGGTCAACGAGTGGAACGGGGTCAGCGAGCCGCGCCTGCTGCTGCGCCAGGCTGCGGCACTCACAGCACCGCTCGCGGAGGATGATCCTGGGCATGCGGAAATGGAGATCCCAGCGGAGGAGACCGAGACAGGAGAGCTGGTGCTGTTTGCCCTTCCGTGACGATCCACTTCAATACGGGTCGACAGTCCCCTAACCTTTAATCATGGCTATCGCTGAGGATCCCAAGCGCACTCAAGTCGCTGATGTTCTGGACGGGTCCGAGCGGCGGCTGCTGAGCGACCTGTTCGCGATCGTCTCCGAGCACGCGTCCGACTCCTCGGTCGAGATCGACCGTGAGCGCGTGCAGGACGCGTTCGTGTTCGCCTGCGAGCACCACGCGGCGCAGCGGCGCAAGTCCGGCGAGGACTTCATCGTGCACCCGGTGGGGGTTGCTCGCATCTGCGCGAGCATGCGGCTGGACACCGAGACGTTGTGCGCGGCGCTGCTGCACGACACGGTCGAGGACACCTCCGCTTCGATCGAGGAGGTGCGCGAGCGCTTCGGCGAGGAGATCGCGGCGATCGTCGACGGCGTGACGAAGCTGACGGGCATCACCTTCCAGTCCCACGACGAGGCGCAAGCGAACAACTACCGCAAGATGATGGTGGCGATGGCCACCGACGTGCGGGTCATCCTGATCAAGCTCGCGGATCGCCTGCACAACATGCGCACGATCGACGCGATGCCCAAGCAGAAGCAGATGGAGAAGGCGCGCGAGACGCTCGACATCTACGCGCCACTCGCGCACCGGCTGGGGATCCACGCGATCAAGTGGGAGCTCGAGGACCTCGCGTTCGCGACGCTTCACCCGCGCAAGTACCAGGAGATCAAGGGCCTGGTCGCCCAGCAGCGCGACGAACGCGAGCACTACGTGACCGAGGCGGGCGAGTACCTGCGCAGCGAGCTGGCGGAGATGGGCATCAAGGCTCAGATCGCCGGTCGCGCCAAGCACTTCTACTCGATCTACTCGAAGATGACGAAGAAGGGCCGCGAGTTCAACGAGATCTACGACCTGACGGCGATGCGCGTGATCGTCGACTCGGTGAAGGACTGCTACGGCACGGTCGGCGTGATCCACTCGCTGTGGAAGCCGCTACCTGGTCGCTTCAAGGACTTCATCGCGATGCCCAAGTTCAACATGTACCAGTCGCTTCACACGACGGTCATCGGGCCCGAGGGGCGGCCGCTGGAGATCCAGATCCGCACCCAGGAGATGCACGAGATGGCCGAGTTCGGGGTGGCCGCGCACTGGGTCTACAAGCAGCCGGGCGCCGGCGACGGGCCGGAGCACGCCGGCTGGCCGGGCGGCGGCGAGGACGCGAAGCTCAAGTGGCTGCGCTCGATGCTCGACTGGCAGAAGGATCTCTCCGACCCGCGCGAGTTCATGGAGACGCTGCGCACCGACCTGTTCGAGGAGGAGGTGTATGTCTTCACGCCCAAGGGCGAAGTGAAGTCGCTGGCGGCCGGCGCCACACCGCTCGACTTCGCCTACGAGGTGCACACGGAGATCGGCCACCGCTGTGTGGGCGCGCGCGTGAACGGGAAAATCGTGCCGCTGCACTACGAGCTGCGCTCGGGGGACATCGTCGAGATCCTCACCGCCAAGCGCGAGCGCGGACCTTCGCGCGACTGGCTGGCGATGGTCAAGACGACCCGTGCGCGTAACAAGATCAAGGCGTGGTTCAAGGCCGAGTCTCGCCAGGACACCGAGCACACCGGACGTGAGCTGCTGCAGGAGCACCTGCGCAAACAGGGCCTGCCGGCGCAGAAGATCACTGGCTCGGCGCTGCTGGCGGATGTGATCCGCGAGGTCGGCTACCGCAAGGCGGACGACTTCTACATCGCGCTGGGTGCCGCGAAGATCTCGCCGAAGCTGGTGGTGAACAAGGTGATGCAGCGCCTGAAGCAGGGCGAGGCGGCCGACGGCGAGGACACCGCTGCGGATCTTTTGCGCGTCGGGCGTGCGCGACGGCGCCCGACGAAGTCATCGAACCAGTACGGCATCAGGGTGGAAGGCGTCCAGGACGTGATGCTGCGCCTGGCAAAGTGCTGTCGTCCCGTGCCGGGCGATGAGATTGTTGGCTACATCTCGCTCGGCCGCGGCATCACGATCCACCGCGAAGATTGCCCCAACGCGGCACTGCTGCGCAAGAGCCCCGAGCGCTTCACGAGCGTGGCGTGGGAAGGAGACCAGTCGACGGGCTTTGTCGTGGAAATCCAGATCGACGCGTGGGACCGCCACCACCTGCTGGCGGACCTCTCACGCGCGTTCTCGGAGTCGGGCGCGAACATCATGGAAGCGCGTTGCCTGTCGATGCCGCCGATGGTAAAGAACCGCTTCGTGGTGGAGGTGGCAGACACCCACTCGCTGAAGAGTGCGATCACGCGCCTGCGCAACACCGAGTCGGTGTTCGACGCCTACCGGGTTACTCCGGGCGCATCGGCGGCGTAGACGGCGCCACGCCGAACGCGTCGGCGTGGACTGTGATTTATGAGGATTTCGCCGTTCGTCCCCGCGCAGATCGAGGGGGTAATTGAGCTGTGCGAGCAAGAGGGCTGGACGACGTTCACCGAGGATCCTGCTCGTGCGCTTCGCGCGCTGACGGCCCCCGGCGTGGTGGCGCTCGTGGCGCTGGCCGACGACGGCGAGATCGTGGGCTTCGCGCAGGCGCTCAGCGACGGCTCGATCCAGGCGTTCCTCTCCCGCGTGCTCGTCGCGGAGGATGCGCGCCGCTCGGGGGTGGGCCGGCTACTGGTACGGGAGGCGCTCGTGCGCTCGGGCGCGCTGCGCATGGATCTCCTGGCTGCTGAGGGCAGCGAGGACTTCTACAGATTCTTCCCGCACCGAGAGGGGCGGGGGTTTCGGGTCACGCTCGAGCAGGACAGTGAAGGGCTTGCCTCATGGCCGCCAGCCGATTTGCCGGATGCCCCGGAGCCAGCCTAGGCGACGATGTTGAGCGCCCGCGGCATGATTGAGTAGCGGGCCTCGTCGACATCGCCGAGGTAGTCACCATCGACCTGCAGTGGCAGCGGGCGGCCGTCGGCGCTGCGCACCGTCAGCTCGTTCAGATCCCGCAGCCCGGTCACCTGGCGGTTGCCGACCACCCGTGCGCGCGGTGAGATCGAGCGCCAGGCGATGGACGGCATTGCCAGCGGCGTCACGCGATGCAGTATCCCGCCGACGAGCACGCCCGAGTCCAGTGCGGCGCCGTCGGCGATTTCGATCGGGCGGTTCTGGAAGTACGTGAAGGGCGAGCCGTTCTGCACGATCGCGGTGACGCCGTCGAGCGACTGGCCGCCGTCGCCGGCTTGCACCTGCAGGCGCGGGGGTCTCAGCAGGTATCGGCGCAGGAGCGTGCTGAGCGCCACCCATGCAAAGAAGTAAGGCCCCAGGCGGGCCTTCATGCGCGGGTTGGCGTCCACCCGCTCGACGACGCTCGCATCCAGTCCGAGCCCCGAGTTGAACGTGAAGCAGCGGCCGTTGACGACGCCCAAGTCGATCATCCGCGGTCGCCAGTCATCGGCCATCGCGAGCAGGTGCTCGGTGGCATCGACGATATCGCCGGGGATGCCGAGCATCTTCGCGAATACGTTGGCCGAGCCTCCCGGCAGACAGCACAGTGGTGTAGGGGAGCCGAGCAGTCCATTGGCGGCTTCGTTGACGGTGCCGTCACCGCCGAATGCAACGACGACGTCATAGCCCTCGTGCGCGGCCTCGCGGCATAGCTCGGTGGCGTGCCCGGGTGCCTCCGTGTCGACGGCATCGACCTCGAAGCGGCCCTGTAGCGCGTAGACGACGAGGTTGCGCAGGCGGTCGGAGACAGTTGTGGCGTAAGGATTGACGATGATCAGCATGCGCCGCTTGCTGGCGGGCGAGGCGAAGCGAAAAGGTGCTTCGCTGTCGGCTGTGCGCTGATCGTGCTCGGATGTGTAAGAACTCACCTTCACCGCCTACACCGGCAGCTCGCGCGCGTTACCCGAACGTAGAAAGCCGCTCACGCTGTGGCTTGCGTTCGCCGATAGGGTTGCTAGACTTCCGAACCACAGATGGACACATCGAGAGGGGTGGAGGGCCTGGCCCTACGAAACCCCGGCAACCACCGCCAATGTCACAGGCGGGAAGGTGCCAATTCCAGGTGATGTGTGGCCGGGCTCCGTGCCCTTCGCCACACGTGACAAGGCGAAGGTTAACGCGATAGGAGCCCCACATGGCTGTCAGTCATCTTCAGTGCAAGGAGTGCAAGGCGCAGTATCCGCTGGAGGCGCTTTACGTCTGCGAGCAGTGCTTCGGGCCGCTCGAGGTTGCCTACGAGCACGATCGCGCGACGCTCGACGTCGGCGAGCTGCGCCGTCGCATCCAGGGTGGTCCGCAGAACATCTGGCGCTACGCCGACTTCCTGCCGCTCGCGGGCGGTCCTCCGGGACCTTCGGGCCGCCTAGCCTCGCGCGTGGGGTTGCCGGCGGGCTGCACGCCGCTGATCCGCGCCGACCGGCTGGCCGAGCGCCTGGGTCTACGTGAGGTGTGGGTAAAGAACGACGCCGCCAACCCCACTCACTCGTTCAAGGACAGGGTCGTCTCGGTGGCGGTCACGCGGGCACGCGAGCTCGGCTTCGAGACGATCGCGTGTGCATCCACGGGCAACCTCGCCAACTCCGTGGCGGCTCATGGCGCGGCTCTGGGCCTCGAGTCCTATGTCTTCATCCCCTCCAACCTGGAGGAGCAGAAGATTCTCGCCACGGGCGTCTACGGGACCAAACTGGTCGGCGTGGAGGGCAACTACGACGACGTCAACCGCCTGTGCACGGAGCTGAGCGCCGAGCGCGACTGGGCGTTCGTGAACATCAACCTGCGCCCCTACTACGCCGAGGGCTCGAAGACGCTGGCGTTTGAGATCGCCGAGCAGTTGGGCTGGGAGCTTCCCGACCGCTGCGTGGTCCCGGTTGCATCAGGGTCGCTGTTCACGAAAATCGCGAGGGGCTTCGAGGAATGGACCGAGCTGGGTCTGCTCGATGGCCGGCTGCCGCGCATGAATGGCGCTCAGGCGGAGGGCTGCTCGCCGGTGGCGAGCGCGTTCGCCGCCGGCCACGATGTCTGCCGCCCGGTCAAGCCGGACACGATCGCCAAGTCGCTTGCGATCGGCAACCCCGCGGACGGTCCATACGCGCTTGATCTGGCGCGCAACACCGGTGGCTCGATCGACGCGGTCAGCGACGATGAGATCCGCGCGGGAATCAGGCTGCTGGCCGAGACGACCGGGGTGTTCACCGAGACAGCGGGTGGCGTCACCACGGCAGTGCTCGCCAAGCTGGCAGCGCGCGGCGACATCGACCCCGACGAGCGTGTCGTGCTCGTGATCACGGGCGAGGGGCTGAAGACGCTGGATGCTGTGCGCGGCACGTTCGAGACGTACACGATCGAGCCGAGCGTAGAGGCGTTTGAGGCCGGTGTGCCCAACGCTGTAACGGTCTGATGTCGGTGATCGTGAAGATCCCAACGCAGCTGCGTGCCGCCGCGGGCGGCGAGGCCGAGGCACAGGTCGATGGTGCCACGGTGCAGGAGGTGCTGAACGGCCTGTTCGCGCGGCACGAGGAGTTGCGTGTGCGCATCGCCGACGACGACGGCTCGCTGCGGCGCTTCGTAAACGTGTACCTAGCGGGAGAAGACATCCGCTTCCTCGACGGGCTCGCGACGCCCGTCAAAGATGGGGCGGAGTTGACCATCCTGCCGGCAGTCGCTGGCGGCTAACGCGCCGAGACGTGCTGCGGTGCCGGCGCGCTCGAGTAGTGGGCGGCGGCGGGCGGCGTTGAGCCGCTGAAGCCGATGGTGGAGACGACGCCGGCGGCGCACATCGCGCCGATCGTCAGGCGGCGCATCCGCTGTGGCGTAAGCCAGGAGATGTTCTGGCTCTGCATCCAGGTCCTGAAGCCGCTCGCGGCAGAAGCCGCTGCCATTGCGCAACCGGCGCACATGGTCTGAGCGTAGCGACTTAGAAGTGATTCTTACCCCTGCTCTGACGCGCCGGAGTGAGCCTGCATGCGCTCGGGTGCGTCAGCGGGCTCATCGAGACGTGACTCCAGGCGTGCGCGTAGTTCTGAGCCGCGTCCCGCCGCGACCGCGCGCGCGGCGCGCGCGTCGCTCAGCTCGAGGCCACGGGAGTGTGCGTAGTCGAGCAGCTCCTGGCGCTCCTCGCTCTCGCGGGCGGCGCGCAGGAACAGCCAGCAGAACAGGCACAGCGTGAGGATCGACTCCTCGACCATCATGATCGCCCCGGCGATGTTCTGGTCGGCGAGCGGGGAGATGTGGAAGCGCGCCTCGCCGCTGAGGTAGTAGGGATAGAAGATCGTTCCCGACCACAGGAAGATGTTGCCGAGCACCGTGCCAGCGAGACGCACGGCGACGATGTAGATCAACTTGCCGAGGTTGCCGAACCAGCTGGGGTTCGGCAGCGGTCCGAACAGGCACATCCACATGTTGATCCCAAAGCCGAGGAACATCGCGTGCTCCAGCGCATGCACCCCCGAGTGGCGCAGCGCTGCTTCGTAGAAGACGGGCAGATGCCACGTGAACAGGTCGATCGCCCACAGCGGGAACGCCACCACCGGGTGCGACAGCGCGCGCAGGCGATCGAACAGCGTGATGCGCAGGATCGGCGCGAGCAGCGGCCCAGTGAGGCCGAGCACGATCAATAGCGCAGCGATGTCGCCGAGCAGCAGGTGCTCGATCATGTGCACCCAAAGCAGATCCTGGCTAGCGGGCCCGAGCGAGGTGAGCGCGGCCCCGATTACGACGAATCCGCCGTAGAAGCACGCCTGACGCCAGCCGGGCACGGGCCGATCCGCTTCGGCGAGCGTATGCGCACGGCGGGCGTAGAGCAGGCCGAGGATCGCCAGCGGCCCGAGCTGGAAGGCGGCGGAGACCTCGGTGGAGACGGCGAGCGGCAGTGCGAGCATTGCGCGTCAGGGTACGCCAGCGCGGCGCGATCGGCGAGGCCGAACGATGCCCTTGCATAGACTGCCGCTGGCATGAGAGCTCCGGCCCGCCGCAAGTTGGCACTTCTGCTCGGTGGCCTGAGCGTCGTGGCGCTCGCGTTGCCGGCGAACGCTCTGGCACACGGAATCGTGGGCAGGGCCGATCTGCCGATTCCGGTGTGGCTGTTCAGCTGGACCGCGGCGATCGTGCTGGTGGTCTCGTTCGTGGCGCTGTCGACGATGTGGACGCGGCCGCAGCTGCAGGAGCCGCGCCTGCGCAGGCTGTTCGTGCTGCCGCGGGCAATGGAATGGCTGGCGAGTCTTGCGGGATTGGGCCTGTTCGTGCTCGTCGTCTACAGCGGCTTTGCCGGCGCTCAGGTGACCCAGGCGAACTTCTCGGTCACGTTCATCTACGTGATCTTCTGGGTTGGGCTGCCGGTCGCGAGCGTCCTCTTCGGCGACGTCTTTCGCGTGCTCAACCCCTGGCGGACATGTGCGACGTGTACTCGCCGCGCTGATACGTCTGCTCAGGCAGGGACGCCCGGTCAGCCCCCTGCTGCGCTACCCGCAGTGGCTCGGCCTGTGGCCCGGCTCGGCTGGGATCGTCGGGTTCGCGTGGCTCGAGCTGATCTACGTAGAAAAAGACCAACCCGTCGACGCTGGCGGCGCTGTCGCTCGGCTACTTCCTGGCGATGCTTGCCGGGATGGCGCTGTTCGGCGTGGAGGAGTGGAGCACGCAGGCGGACGGCTTCGGCGTCTACTTCAACCTGCTCTCAAAGCTCTCAGCGCTCGTGCGCGGCGAGGACGGCACCGTCTATCTGCGCCGTCCGCTCAGCGGCGTCACCGACCTACAGATCCGCTCGGGCACGGTCGCGTTCATCTGCATCCAGATCGGCACGACAACGTTCGACGGCTTCAGCAACGGCGGCATCTGGCGTAACAACGAGCCGAACCTGCAGAGCCTGTTCGACAAACTCGGCTTCAACCCAGACCCCTGCCCAGGAGCTCGCCTACTCGCTCGGCCTGGTCTTCTGCATCCTCGTGATCTGCGCCGTCTACCGGCTCGGCATCGTCGGGCGTGCGCAAGCGTCAGCGATCGCTACGACACCCACATGCTGACGCGAACGTTCGCGCACACGCTCGTGCCGATCTCCTTCGCCTACGTGCTCGCGCACTACTTCTCGCTGCTGTTGTGGCAGAGCCAGGCGATGGTCTACCTCGCCTCCGACCCGCTGGGCAACGGCGCGAACATCTTCGGCACGGCCAGCTATCCAGATCGACTATCACGTGATCTCCTACGCGGCGATCTGGTACGTGCAGGTGGCGGCGCTGGTGAGCGGTCATGTCGGCGGCCTCGCGCTCGCCCACGACCGGGCGCTGGTGCTCTACGAAGACCCCGAAGAGGCGGTGCGCAGCCAGTACTGGATGCTCGCCGTGATGGTCGCGTTCACGAGCTTCGGCCTGTGGCTGCTCTCCGCGGTGGGTACCTGAGACGGCGAGCGCCTCCGCTACGGTTCTGCAGGCATGTCCCGTCGTGCTCTTGTCGCCCTGTTGAGCGTCGCTGCGCTTGCTTTGTGCTACCCGCCGCGTACGCGAGCGCGGCTAGCACCGCGACCACGCCCTCGCTACTGAAAGAGAGCTCCAACCCGATCAACGACCAGGGCTCGAGCTACCACTACCGCTCCAACATCACGGCGGTCGCGCCGAGTGTGCCCGGGCTGAGCGTGCAGGTGCTCGAGTTCGCGGACCGCCTGCTGCTGACCAACCACACGGGCAAGACGGTCACGATCTACGGCTATGAAGGCGAACCCTATGCGCGCGTGCTCGCCAACGGCACCGCCGAGCAGAACGTGCGCGCCCCGGCGACCTACCTGAACACGAACTTCTACGCGCGAGGTCACCGTGCCGCCGATCGCGAGCCGCGACCGCGCCGCCGAAGTGGGAAGTGGTCGACCGCACGGGGCAGTTCGAATGGCACGACCACCGCATCCACTGGATGTCGCCGATCGCTACCGCCGGAGGTCAAGAACAAGAGCAAGCGGACGCTGATCTTCGACTGGAAGGTGCCGATCGAGGTCGGGAACACCAAAGGCGCGATCGACGGGCAGCTGTTCTGGACGCCGGAGAGCTCGAAGGCGCCGCTGGCGGTGATCATTCTCGGCGTGGTGATCGTCGTCGGCGGGGCTGCTGTTCGTGCTGTTCGTGCGCCGCCGCCGCGCGCGCACGGCCGCGGGCGGGCGGCTCGACGGGGCGACGAGCGGAGGCTCGGTGAGGCGAAAGGCGTGGTGAGGGCGTGCTAGATTCCAGGACGATGGCGCCGCTCGCCTGCTTGATGCACTGGTACATCTCGATGATGTACGTGGTGCCGGTCGTCGCGGTCGGCGGTTGGGGCTGGTGGAGCTCCAAGCGCATGGCTCGCCGCAAGGCAGAAGGCAAGAACGGGCGCCTCGGGCCCTCGGTTTAGACGCACGGCGTGGCTCGCCCACGGCGTTATCCGTCACGGCCAGCGATTCGCCGGAGCTTGCGGTCTTTCGTAATTTCTTCACGAGCCTTGAGGTTCGCGTGAGTAGCATCTGATTCGCTTACAGCATGACCCCACAGACACTGATCAGCCCCACAGCTGAAGGCATCACGGAGCGGTTTGATCCGACCGCGTGCCTGGATGAGAGCGTTCGCCACCGCTCGACGGCGCTCGAGCAGGTCGACTCGGGCCGCTACATCGAAATGCAGGGTCCCGATCGCAAGCTGCTGATCCCGCTGGGAAGCGACGTGATGCATATCGGACGCGGCTTGAGCGCGGAGCTGCGACTCGACGATGCCTCCGTCTCGCGCAGGCACGCGATCCTCGTGCCGCGGCCCACGGGCGCCCGCATCCTCGATGACCGCAGCTCCAACGGCACGTTCGTCAACGGCCGGCGAGTCCAGCAAACGGATCTGCAAAACGGCGATGTGATCGTCATCGGCCGCGTTGTGCTGCGTTACCTGGAGCTCTAGAACCCCTTCCCAAAGACGGCACGCCCGGATGCGTCTCTGGGCGCGGGGCTGGATCGCCACGTATATCTTGCGGGGCGATGCAGGACGCGGCGCGCCCCGACGCCTTCACGCTCGAGCACGCCGAGGTGCGCCCCGGCGTAGATATCGCCTACGTGCGCGCGGGGGAGGGGGGATATCCGCTGCTGCTGGTCCACGGCTGGCCGGAGACCAAGCGCATCTGGTGGCGCAACATCGCCCCGCTGGCACAGGCGGGCTTCGAGGTGATCGTGCCTGATCTCCGCGGCTTTGGCGACTCGGGGCTGGCGCCCGACGGCTTCTATGACCTGGCGGCACACGCACGCGACCTATACGGGCTCCTGCATGGGGTGCTGGGCCACGAACGCTGCTCCGCGGCGGGCGGCGATCTCGGCGGTGGCGTGATCCAGGACCTGGGCCTGCGCTTCGACGGGTTCGTCGAGCGCCAGGTGTTGTTCAACAGCATCCTGCCGCTGCTCGGCGAGGCTTATGAGAGCGCGGGCATCCCCTCGACGCCGGCGCCAGAGATGCGCATGGCGGGCGATTACTTCGTGCGCCAGGGCCGCGAAGCGGACGCGCTGGCGCAAGAGCTCGCCACACCCGAGCAACGACGCCGCTACGTGGGGGAGTTCTACGGGCACCGCTTCTGGGCTACGCCAGGCGCGTTCTCGCGCCAGGACGTGGACTTCATGACCGAGCCGTTCGCGGATGCTCAGCGGCTGCGTGCCGGCTGGGGCAACTACGAGAGCGCGCTTGGCGCGCGCGAGTTGTCTGAGCCGCCGCGGTTCTTCCAGGTCAGCGCCGTCCCCACGCTCGCGCTGTACGGCGCGGAGGACCATGTCATCTGGCGGTGCTTCCCGGAGATGTGCGAAGTGGCCTTCAGCGAGCTTGTCGGGCCGTTCGTCGTACAGCGAGCTGGACACTTCCTGCAGTGGGAGCGAGCCGTGCTGCTCAATCGCGCGATCACGTACTTTCTGCGCGATTTGCAGCGCTGAGTCGTCTCTCTGCCCACGGGTGCTCGGGCGGTCGCGCGGCCGAGCCGCTCCGCCAAACATCCGGAATAAGCCGTCGGCTGCGCAAACATCCCAAAATCGCGACAAATCTCCGTATGATGCGCAGCGGCGAAGCAAGACAGGCAACACGGAGGGTGCCTGACGCCGCTGAACGGATACGGGTGGAAGACGACATGATTGGGAGCGGCGTTTCGATGACGGTAGGAAGGAACTTTGCGCGAGCGCTCGCACTGACGCTCGTGACGTTGGCGGCGCTGGTCGTTGGATTCAGCGCCAGCGCCATGGCTGCTGCGCCGGAACTCGCCATCACCTCGCCGCTGGCGGGGAGCTTCACCGACAGCGCGACGCCGTCGATCAGCGGCACGAGCAACGACACGCTCGACGCGGTCACGCTGAAGATCTACGCGGGAGCGAGCGTTGGCGAAACACCGATCCAGACGCTCAATGACCTGGTTCCCTTGGAAGTCTCCCCAGGGCAGGCAACCTGGGAAGTCACGCCGCCCGTCGCTCTGGAATCAGGGGAGTACACCGCCGTTGCCGAACAGACGAACGTCTCCACCACCGAAACTGGCGTCAGCACCGCTGTGACGTTCACGGTCGACACGATTCCGCCGGCGGTATCGATGAACGTGCTCGCGTCACCGACCGAAGATCCGCGGCCGGTGCTGTCTGGCGGCGCCGGAGTGGAAACTGGCGACGAAGCGAGCGTGGGCGTGGTGGTCTTCTCCGGGGCGGAACCCGGGGGCACGATCGTGGCAGAGGAAGCGGTGGCGGTGAGCGAAGGCAAGTGGTCCTACACGGCGCCGCTGCTCGCCAGCGGCACCTACACCGCCCAGGCATACCAGCACGACGAGGCCGGCAACACCGGCGTAAGCGCTGCTGTGACGTTCACGGTCGCCACGAAGGCGCCTGTCGTTTCGATCAACACGCTGCCGTCGGTCACGAACAACACCACGCCCACGATCACCGGCACGGGAAGTGTGGGGATTGGCGATGCGTCGACCGTCACCGTTGCGATCCACGAAAAGAGCATCACCGGGAAGGTGGTGGCGTCGGGGAGCGCTCCACTGGTAGGCGGGGACTGGTCATACACCCCGGCGTCAAAACTTGCCGAAGGCAGCTACGCCGTGCTGGTCAGCCAGAGCAACGAAAGTAGCGAAGTCGGCAGCGCCACCGCTACGTTCAGGGTGGACACGACTGCGCCGGCGGTGACTATCAAGGCGCCCGGAAATGGCACTGTTCTCCATGCCTCGCGACTGAAATTCAGCGGTCGCGCTGGCTATGCCACTGGCGATGATCCGATGGTCACACTGAAGATCTTCGCCGGCTTCTCGGCCACGGGTACTCCTACCGAGAAACTCGAACTTACGCCCAGCGTTGCGCACGAATGGAGCACGGAACTTGCGCTCAACGATGGCAGCTACACCGCGCTCGTCGAACAATCCGATGAAGCTGGCAACGTCGGCACGGCTACCTCCAGGTTCTTCATCGAAACAAACTCCCCAAACGTGACGCTCGACAGGTCCGGGTTCGTAGCGCGCGGTAGCGAGTTGGTGACAGGGCCAACCCCGAGCTTCAGTGGCACCGGTGGGAGCGAACCGGAAGACAGCAAGACAGTGGTTGTCAACGTCTACGGCGGCACTTCCACCGCAGGCACCCCCGTGCGGACCACGGAAGGGAACCTCAGTGGCTCGCAGTGGTCCTCGACGGCCGTACAAGCCCTACCCGACGGCACCTACACCGCTCAAGCCGAACAGGCGGGTGCGACTCCAGCTCAGACTGGCGTAAGCGAATCAGTCACCTTCACGGTCGACGCGGACGCGCCACAGGTGACGCTCACCTCTCCCGCTAATGGCAGCGTGAGCTCCAGTGGAATCGAGACGGTGAGTGGCGCCGCGGGCACGCAAGAAGGCGATCTGTCTGAAATCACCGTTGACTTGTATGCCGGCTCGGCAGTTACCCCATCACGGATGGAGGCCATCGCGGTGCAAGCGTCCGGTGGAAGCTGGTCGGCCTCATTCGGAGGACTCAGCCCCGGGACTTATACCGTTCAAGCTGAGCAGGGCGACGACGTCGGCAACATCGGCTACAGCGAAGCGGTGACGTTCACCGTGCTGCCAGCCGAAACCGGGCAGTCGAAACCAGTGGCACCGTCCGCGTCGTTCAAGTGGATCCCCGGGGCACCGCTCACAGGCGAATCGGTCACGCTGATCTCGACCTCGACGGACGCCAGCAGCCCGATCGCGAGCTACGCTTGGGCGCCCTCGGGCAACAGCGTGTTCGTGCCTGGAGAAGCGGCGCTGACCACGTCATTCGCAACACCGGGGGCCCATGTCGTGCAGCTGCGCGTCACCGATGCTGCCGGACAGTCCAGCACGGTCGCTGAGACGATCCCAGTAAGCACGGCGCCGGTACCGCTGATGCAGCCCTTCCCGGTGGTACGCATGGCCGGCTCCTATAACGCTAAGGGCGCCAAGATCACTGTCCTGTCAGTGCTTGCGCCTGTAGGAGCGAAGGTGGCGATCACGTGTCGCGGTCCGCACTGCCCGACGAAGTCGCTGGCGTTCCTTGCCACCGCCGGTGCAAAGAACAAGTCGGGCACCGTGCTGATCACCTTCAGGCGTTTCGAGCGCTCGCTGAGCGGCGGTGTGGTCCTCTCGATCTGGGTCTCAAAGCCAGGCGAGATCGGCAAGTTCACACGGTTCACAATCCGCCGCGGCAAATCTCCCTCCCGGGTCGATGAGTGCTTGAACCCGGCGGGAACCACCCCGATAGTGTGCCCGTCATGAACACCTTCCGGATGCCAACCGCACCGATGGATGTGGGGTCTGGCAACGCTGGTGCCTACATGCGTGTCGTGCTGGTTTCGGTGCTGGCGGGCGCAGCGGTGTTTGCTTGCTGCTTTGCAATCGGGCGCGCAGAGCGGCCCGTGGCGGCGCCCGCGGAACTGCTGCCGCCAAGCGTGCCGGCCGCATCGGCGGGCACGGCGATCCCGGCTGCACTGAGCAGCGCCTCGCCGGTCAGTATCGAAGTGGCGAAAGTCCCTGTGCGGAGCTTTACTGAAAGCGCGGCAGCTCGCAGCAAGGTCACGACGACGACTGCGGTCTCTGCGCTGCCGACGTCGAGCACGCCGGCTGTGGCCAGGACTCCAGCGCCGGTCACCAAAGCACCTGTGACCACAACACCGACCAGCTCCAAGGGGTCATCCTCGACGGGGGGGACATCGACGCCCGCTGCCGGCAAAGGCGGATCTTCGCCAAGTGGCAAGCCGGCCACAAAATCCGAAAAGAGCAGCGGCACCTCGTTTGACAGTTCCGGCTGAGCTCTTGGAAAGGCCGCGTCGCAGCCTGCCCCGGGTAGTGATCCCGGTCCTCGTCGTCGTGGCCATCGTTGGCTACCTGCTGGGCATTCATCGCTCCTCCGCGCCATCCATACCCGTTTCCTCTGGGGCACAGCGGGTCGCGTCAGGCGCGAGCGTGCTGCTGGAATACCCCGCGAGCTGGCAGCCTGCCGCTGCAGCTCCCACGTTGCCAGGGCTCACGTTCACCACGCCGCTGCTACTTGCGCCAGGCGGCAAAGCCGCGCAAGCAGGTTTGCTCAGCGGGCAGCTCCCAGCTGGCGCGCCCAGCCCGCTGCCTGTGGCGTTTGTGGCGCTCTTACACGTGGTCCCGCACGTTGAAGTGGTGAACCTCACGCACCTTCAGGCATACCGGTTCAGCGGGCTGAGTGGCTATGAACGGACCCTCGACATCTATGTGATCCCCACGGTCGGCGGCAGCCCCACCGCGCTTGTTTGCTATGCGCCGAGTGGATCAACTGGTTATCTGAATCAGTGCGAGCAAATCGTGGCAAGCGTGACGCTCGTCGCCCAGACCACGTACAACCTCAGCCCTAGCGCGGGTTATGCCAGCCAACTCGCCAATCTGATTACAGCGCTCGACAAAGAACGCGTGACGGTCAGACGCGAGATCCATGCGAGCACGGCGTTGCGCGGTGTGACCTCGTTGGCGAGCACGCTCGCCGATCGTTTTGAAAATGCCGCGACATCATTGACAGCACTGGAAGCACCTCAAGCGGCTAGCGCGGCGCAGGCTGCGCTCGTGACCGCTTTGACCCAGGCACACGCCGCCTACGCGGCACTCGCGAGCGCAGCGAGCTCAGACGACGTCGCCAGCTACAACACAGCCGAAACGCAGGTCAACGCCGCCGAGACGAGTGTCGACAGCGCGCTCGAGAACTACGCGCTGCTCGGCTACAACCATACGTAAGGGCTGCGCGCGGCATTACAACTGCGCACCCCGCTAGCGCGGGTCGGCGCGGTCAAGGTTCCAGTGACGCGAGGTGGAACACAGCCACAGCCAGGGCTCTTGCTCGCCGTGCTCGCGGGGTGCGAGATAGAAGCGGGTGATAGTGCGCTGGCCGCCCTCGTGATCGCCGTACATCACATCGACGCTGATCCCGCGACCATTCTCGATAGCGTCCCTCAGTGGCTCATACAGCGGGTCGTCGCGATCACGGATCGCGGCCTGCCAAAAGCTGTTGTCGCCGGCGGGGACATACAGGTCTCTGCCCAGGCGGCGGAACTCCTCGCTGTCTGGAGAGATCGGTGGCGTGTCCGCGCCCGCCCGATGCGGCCACAGGTGCCACCCGTGCAGCACTGCTATCCCGGAGGCTACGTTGCGCAACGGTATCGCGAGATAGAGGTTGCCGTCTGACTCCTGCACAGCGGCGAGCCCGTCGCGCAGCACGAGCCAGTGGTCATCGACCCACCCGACCTTCTGCGGTGGGTCTTGCGGGCGTGCGTTGAACAGCACCGGGCGCAGGCCCACCTGTAGCGCTCGCTCTGACACGCGCGCGGCGCGATTGGCAGAGCGGGTGGATGAGAACGTGGCAACGGCAAGTATCAGTGTGCCGGCGGCCGTGGCTAGCGAGGCGATCGTGCTTGTGTCGGCCATAATCGCGCAGGCTACCTAAGGCGGGCTGGCGCGCTGGATGCGCACGAACCAGGTGATTCCGATCAGACAGAGGATGGTGGCGACGTAGAAGTTCAGCCGCAACCCGAAGATGTGGTGGGCGGGGTCGACACGCAGTAGCTCCTCGCCTATACGGGCGAACGAGTAGCCCGCCACGTAGAGCGCGAACAGCCCTGGCGGGCGTATTTTGCGGTGATGGCCTAGCCACACGAGCGCGCTTGCGAGCAGCAGGTTCCAGATCAGCTCGTACAAGAACGTGGGTTCGAAGGTGGCGTACTGGGCGTAGCCGACGGGGCGGTGCGCGGCGGAGATTTCAAGCGCCCAGGGGAGCGTGCTCGGCCCACCAAAGAGCTCCTGGTTGAAGTAGTTACCGACCCTGCCGATCGCCTGCGCGACGAGCAGCGCGGGAGCGGCGGCGTCCATGAACTGCGCGACGTTCACACCGGCTCGGCGAAGCCGCCAGATCCCTACGAGCGCGCCCAGCGCGATCCCGCCCCAGATGCCAAGGCCTCCGTCCCAGACCGCGAACGGCCCCCACCAATGCGGCGGGACTTCGTTCCAGCTGGTGGCGATGAAATACAGCCGCCCACCGATCACGCCCGCGGGAAAGCCCCACAGCGCAACGTCATACACGAGCTCGCGATCTCCGCCCTGCGCCTCCCAGCGGCGCATGGTGATCCGCACGGCGGCGGTCACGGCAACGACGTAGCAGAGGCCATAGAAGTGGACGAACAGCGGCCCCAGATAGAAGCCGTTGCTCGATGGGCTGGGCAGGAACGCCATGGACAAGTCGCTCATTGTCGTTGGTTTTGTCCCGGCAGCGGGTTTGGGAGCTCGCGCGTGGGTCTCAGCGCAGGCACCGGCAGCGGCGCACGCGCGTATGCCACGGCAGCGTCGTGTGTGTACGTCCAGCGAGCTCCGGCTCCTGCGCCCAGAGCAGATCGAGCCTCTCAAGCACGGTCTCCCGTTCGGTCTCGGGCATCGTCGCGAGGCTGCTACGGGAGCTCGCCAGGTCGCGCAGGATCGCCGCGTCAATCTCCTGCTCGTGGGAGAACTGGCGCTCTTCGATCTCCGCAAAGCGCTCCTTCAGGGTCTCCGCTGAGGGCCAGTGGCCGCGCCGTTCGATCGCGGGTGGGCCGAGGATCTCACGCACACGAGCAACCCACGGCGTAGTGGTGTCGAAGGCATTGCCGAGCAGGCCGAGCACGCCCGGCGGGCGCAGGACACGTGCGATCTCATCCAGAGCGACGCTCTGATCGAACCAGTGGAAGGCGGCCCCCACGGCAACGGCGTCCACGCTTGCGTCAGCGAGCGGCAGCTGCTCGGCTCTCCCGTCGAGGGCTTGTACCTGTGGCAGGCGAGAGGCGAGGATCGCCCGCATCTCGTTGAGCGGCTCGACGGCGATCACGCGATGCCCCGCATCGAGCAGGGCGCCGGACAGCTTGCCGGTCCCGGCACCCAGGTCGAGCACCTCCAGCGGCTCAGCGCCAAGCAGCCACTCGATCGCCTCACGTGGATATCCCGGACGCCCACGCTCGTACTCATCGGCCACGCGCGCGAAGGAGCTCGCGCGCTCTGCTCGGCTGGGCGCCAGCCCTTTTGGATCTGCGTTCGAGCTCATTCTGGACGGGCTGATCTTCTCAGCATGCGCTGAGCGATGCGCCGGCTGAGCTGGCGTGGGCCGCCGCTAGACTGACAGCCGATGGCTGAGTCAGACGACGACCTTTTTGGCAGCGAGCACGTCCGGGTCTACCGTGAGACCGCCGGTGAGCATGGCTATCACTGGCGCGGAACGACGATCCTGCTGCTGAGCACAACGGGCAGGACATCGGGCGAGGTCAGGACCACACCCCTCATTCACCGCACCGATGGCGAGCGCTGGGTGGTCGTGGCATCCAAGGGGGGAGCGCCCGCCAACCCCAGCTGGTACGAGAACATGCTGGCGAATCCCGACGCGACGATCCAGGTACTGGGGGAGGAGATACCGGTACGTGCAACGACAGCGGAGGGCGAGGAGCGTGCACGCCTGTGGTCGTTGATGTGCCAGGTATGGCCCGCATACGAGGAATACCAGGCGAGAACCGACCGGGAGATTCCCGTCGTCGTGCTCACCCGGCGCTAGCGCGCCGCATTTACCTCTTCCTGACGTGTCCGTAGGTCTGCTCGTGCGGCACAATTAGCCATGCGCTCGTGTCGAGTGACACAATCACACCTTGCATGATCGTAACGGTTGACACAAGTCGGCGCCCTTTGTTCGTAACGAGTGACACAAGCATTGCACAGTAAATGATCAATTTCCTGTCCTTGCGGTGAAGAGGGCTCACACTTCCAGGTAACTCAGTAGTAAACTCGCAGATCCAATGCTCGACGCGTCTTCCTAGGAGGTTGACAGTGAGTAGCAATAGTGACAAGCGCAGTTTTCCCGCTGGAGCCTCTGAGACGTCGCCACTGCTGGTTGGTCTGTTCGGAATTTCGATTCCGGTCTCGCTGGCAGCCGCGGCAGCTGTAACCGGGAGCGTCGTGGTGTTGGTGCTCGCGGTACTGGGCATGCTGGGTGTCGGCGCCGCGACGTTGACCTTCGTCCTGATGCTCGCGAGCGATGGTGAGGGCGAGGCGAGCGAGGCTCACGCCGAGTAGCGCTCGGCTGAAGGTTGTCTGACCCACAGGGCCACTCGGGTTAGCAGTAGGGGCGCATCAGTGAGTGGCTGGCTGGTCCCGCCACGCCCATAGCACGCCGTTGTACGTTCCCACCTCGACGTCCTCGACGTGGCTGTAACCAGCTTCGCGCACCAGACGTGTGGCGGCTTCGTGGGCGTCCGCCTCGGGACAGCCGCGGGCATGCCACTCGAGCACGAGCACGTCAGCTTCCAGGTGCGCCGCGCGCGGGTCGGTGAGGATCGACCACTCGCCGCCCTCGATGTCCATCTTCAATAGGTCCACGTTGTGGTCCTCACCAAAGAGGTCCACTGTGTGGACCGTAATCGCGTGTCCTTCTCCACTGGTATTCCCGTCGCTCTCGACGGATCGATCGCTTGCACCGTGGTCGCCCGCCTGTACATCCGTAGCCAGGTGTGACTCGGCGAACAGGTCGGCCACGAAGGTCATCTCGCCCGGGCGGTTCGCCACCGCGGCATCGATCACCCGCCAGTGACCACCGAGCTCGTTGGCGTCGACCACGCGCGTGAGGATGTGCAGGTTCGCGGGGTCTGGCTCGTAGCTCTGGAGTGATGCGCCGGGCCATCGGCTCAGAACGTATGCGCCAAATAGCCCGATGTTGCCGCCGAGGTCCATGACCTTTCGTGGCGGGTTGGCGTCGAGGGCACCGGCGAGCGCAGGTGGCGGCTCGTATGCGTACTGCCCACCGGTGCCGCCAAAGATCTCGTTGAGTATCTCCACGTCGGCTGTTCTCGTCGATGGCCGGCGAGCAGTAAGCACGCTTTTGTGGCGGATCGCGATGCGCACGCCAGAGCTGCGCAACTGGTAGCCGGCGGTGCGTGCGGGGCCCAGCTGATGTGCCGCGAAGCGCAGACTCTCATTCACGAGCAACGCTCCTCTCGTCGTCTGAACCAGATGCTGCCCCGCCGGTGACTTGACCATGCGACGCAGCACCTCGGAACGGGAGATGGCCTTCCTCAGCGTGTCAGCGAGCACAGCACGACCGCTCGCTGTAGGCGTCCCCCCGGGAGGCATCGCATGGACTTTACAGTCGGATCAGCGTCGCTGCCAGCACGTGGCGCTGGCGATCGGTCAACGACCCTATGGTCTTTTGGTCGGACAGGGGAAGCATGGCGAGGGCCTTGCGGGAGCGGCTCGCACCCCAGCGGCGCTGGCTCATCAGCAGGTCGGACACCGCCATGCTGCGGACCTCCCAGGGGCAACTGAGAATCACCTCGGCGACGTCGAGATCGCCATAGGCGACCTTCCGCTTGAGCTTGGCGCGAGCGATGCGGACCTTGTTGGCTCCCGCTAGGGCGAGCATGTACTGTGGATGTACAGGGGCGGTGGTGGTTGTTACGTCCATGCTGCGACCTCCCGGGCCCGTGCAGCATCCTTGCCTGGGTTATGACGAGCGTGCTATCGCCCCGACTGGTGAGCTCAACCTGCAGAGAAGCCGTTGCTCGTTCCCATGCCGCCACCTTTCAGCGGTGTCGTGGGCCTGGGATCAAACGGCTGTGCAGAGCACGTCCTTCAAACCTACGCCGAATCTGTCGCGAATCGAATACACGCGGGCGTATTTATCCGCAAGAAGCGGCTTGTTTCTATTATTGGAATGCGGGTGTGCGGCGGGCGACGTCGTAGAGGCGGGCTGGGACTGTTTCAGATGCCCCGGGGAAATGTCAGGTCGCCGACCACCGACTCGATGCACGCCGAGCGTCAGCCGTCAGATCTACGCTCGCTCCTCCTTCGTTATTGAGCGGCTGGTGTGCGAGACATGCATCTGCATCTGGAGCAGCTCCTGCTGCAGCCCTCCGTTCTCGGCCTGAAGCCAAGCTACCTGGCGGCGCGCAACCGCGAGCTCCTGCGCGAAGACGGGCAGGATGGAGCGTAGATGCGACAGGCGGTCGAGTAGGTGGTTGCCGTCGACTGCATTGGCGTGGCTCTGGTTCGGGGCTGCGAGTGGTGCATGGCTGTCGGCAATCCCCGCCGCATGGCGGGAATCTGTGGCGGACCTGGTGGATGACACTGAGTTCCTCCGGTGTGATGGCAGTGATGTTTGGGTACATGCCGACGTTGAGGCGCATAGGGCGATGATCAGCGAAGACGCTGGCCATCCGCTGGTTGGACGCCACGTTGCGCAAGCTGCGTGGGAAGAGCAGTGAGGATCGGGGCGCGAGTCTCGCAGGACCCACGCATGAGGGAGGCGAACGGCCTTGATCCATGGTCCCTTGCATCTATGGACACCGTCGTCCGAAATGCTTTGCAACGGAGCAGGACATGGCGGCCACCAGGTGACCGCGAACTCGTTCCGCACTGTGAGCCGCAATCCCGACGGCGGCCCATGGCCACCTACGGGATCGCTGTGCGCTCGAGCGTACTGCATACGAGCGAGTCGAACGGGCGTCCTCAGAGCAGTATAAGTCGCTCGTTGCGGCCTCATAGCCGTTCGCGCTAGGTCAAGAATGTGAATTTTTTCGGATAACTTGACATCCGCCGGGGTTGCAATTAGCCTGCGAAAATTGCGATTGCTTGTGCGATGCTTGACAGCCACCTAGGTACATGAACGAGGAGCACCTTCCGGCAGTGGGTCAAACCGTTGCTGCTGGTGTTGGCGACTCTCCGAGGGGGGTCCAGGCCGACGCTAGCCGCCCCCAGCTCGCAGGTGGTCGTCTATTGGCTGCCATTTCAACCAGCATCGTCGGCATCCTGCGAGATCACTATGGGCGTGGCCCGATGAAGGCCAAGACCTACGCACTCGACGACATCATCGTGGTCGTCATGCGTGGAAGCGGCTTCACTGCGCTCGAGCAGACAATCATGGACAGCGGTGAGCCCGGTCGGGTGATCGCCATGCGGGAGGACTTCCAACGTGTGATGGCCGAGCGATACAAGCACGTGATCGAAAACCTCACCGGCCGCAAGGTTCTGGCTTTTCTCAGCCAGGCACACGTCGAGCCCGACATCACCATGGAGATCTTCTTCGTGGATGGCGCGCTCGAGGGCTTCGGAGCGGTTGAGATCATCGAGCCCGATTAGCGCGCTCGAAGCGATTCGAACGGCTGACATCTCGCTCTGGAGGTATCTCGAGGGAGGCCGGGGTGATCCACAGCTACGTCGCTCCAGTCGCGCCAGATAAAGAGAGCGCGATTCCAGGGCAAGCATCTCGCGGGGCGCGGTGTGATCAGGTCGCCGAGACGGCGTGCATCGTTGTCGTGCCGCCGTTTAGGCTTACCTTCAGCTTCGCCGCCACCGCTCGATGGGCGTTACCCGCCAGGTGTGAGCGTCCAGCGGCGGTGAGGCGCATGACCACGCTCGAGCCCGTCCCGGCCTGCAGCGAGAAGCGCCCCTCGGCCAGCACGAGCGTCGTCACATGGTGATGGCTGACGACACGCAAGAGCAGCCGCAGCGTCCCTTTGCACGGACCTCCTGAGCAATTCAACCGTACGGTGGTCCGATGGTGGGAGGTGAGGACACGCGAGGCGGCGGTGACGAGGGGGACAACGGTGATGCTGGGGAGGACGCCGCCGGTGGGAGATGGTGGCGTAGCAGGCGGCTTTGCAGGCGGAGGCACGGGAATCGGGATGCCGGCCGTCTTCACCCACAGCCATCCCATCACGTTAGTCGCGGTCACCTTGCACTGGAGCTGGTGGCCAGCATCCGCAGTCTGAACGGTATATGTGGCGGACGTTGCTCCGGCGACCGCTTCGCCTTCCCTCAGCCATTCGACAGAGAGGGTGGGTGCCGGCACGCCGCTGTAGGAGCCCTCTTCGCAGGTGAGGATCCCGCCGACTGTGGCATTGCCCGTGACCCGCGGCGCCACGATCTTTCTCGGCAGCGCCGGCAGCACCGCGTCAACATTGAGCGCGTCGCCTTCGGGAGCCGTTACTTTTACCGGCGTCGCGTCGGATTCGGAGAAGGCCTGGTCGTAATACTCGGCGGGGCCTTCTGCGAGGAAGGCGACGGTGTAGGAGCCGGTCGGCAGCCCGGCAATCGTGTAGTTGCCCGAGGGAGCCGTGACCGCGCAGGAGATGACTTCTTCTCCTTCGCCGAACGCACAAACCATTGTGTCGCTTGAGGGCGCGCCGGTTTCGCCGCTGGTCACCGTGCCCTCGATCTCGGCGCCGAGGGCCATCGCCGCATTGATGCCTTCCTGCTTCTCTTCAGCTTCTACCGCGATCAGGTCGGCGGCTTTGAAGGAAGTCTCGTTGTTGTAGTACTGGGTGAGGTAGTTCGGCCCGCTGCCCGGCGTCGCGCGGAAGCCGACCTTGAAGGACCCGATGGGCAGGCCGGTGATTAGATACGCGCCGCCGGAATCGGTTTCCGCGCAGGCCATGGCTTGGCTGTTCACGCCCCAGGCGCAGACTTCGATACCGGCGAGCGGCGCACCGCCCAGGGCTCTTGTGACGTGGCCTTCGACTTCGCCGCCCTTGCTCAACTCTGCGTCGATCCCGCTGACGCGTTGACCCGATGCGACATTGACCGGCGAGCTCCCTTCGAAGGTTTCCACTTCGGGGTAGTACTGCGTGATGTAATCGAGCGTCCCGTTGAACGGAGTCGAGAATTCGACAATGTATTCACCAGCGGTGAGCCCAGTGATCGAGTAATCCCCGCTGATAGTGCTGAGTGAGCACTCGGGGGCGTCTTCTCCTTCTTCTTCTGTTTCTTCGAAGGGGCCCGACGCGTAGGCGCAGACTTCAATGCCGGCGATCCCCGTGGCTTTGACCGCGTCCCGGATCGTCCCTTCGATCGAGGCGGTGCCGGCGATCGCGGGCCTGACTGCTGCGAGGTGGCTGAGTCGGGCTTCGTGGGTGCGCAGTGCGCGCGGCGTGAACCCGCCCCAGCGCAACGCCGGTCGGCCACCGTGGAGGTGGCTCGCCTGGGCTCCGCTCGCGAACAGCAGCACGGCCGTAGGAAGGATCACGAGCACGCTCCCCAGTATGCGGCGCACCTCTTTGACGCTCTCTGCTCCGAGCGGCCTCATGCTCAGCACGGTTCCCCCTGCCTGTTCGTAGCTTGGGCCGCGCACGGACCCCACGGGCGCGCAAGATACTACATGTCTGAATATCTGTAACGCACCGCCCTCGGCAAGTGTTTAAACGTTTTCGCCCACGCCCGAGGTCTCGTCTGTCGTTGTGCGACTCAATTCAGCCGTGCGCACACGTCGTTGGGCGGCCACACTCCCAGCGAAGCCACCGAGGTACAAGACTCCACCGAGTCCCTGTCCCCATCCGTGTTTCACGAAAGTCCAGAATGCGGCTCCAGCTAGGTATACAAGAGCTGACATCCAGAAGTAAGGGGATCTGATCGTCTGGCGAAACGGCGGGTTGCTGCGTCTTGCGGGGTCATTCGCGACCTCCCATGACTCGCGAGCCAACCGGTCAGTGAGCCGTCGATCCCAAGGTACCTTCGTTTGAGCGTCACGTACCATGAGAACAATCAATCTACAGACCGGCCCGATTCGGCCTCCGGCGCTAGTGGCTCCCTTCTCCTGCGGCGAGTCCTGGGTGTTCGAGCGCGCCACAGAGCGTGCCTCGCCAACGCGGCGAAGACAAGGACAATGCCTACGCCGATGAGCGTTCCGCTCAAGTGTGGTCTTGCGTCCCCTTCGATTCGGTGGACCAGCCCCGCAGCGACGGCATAGACAAACGTGAGCGTCAGCAGCGTCCAGACGACGAACGCGGCCATCCAACCACGTGCGCGGTTGCGCCGCGAGGGTTGCGCGGTGATCAGCGGTTGCGTCCCTGCGTATCCGACGAGGCCGACCATGATCAGCACGTAGCCGGGTACATAGACGATCCACGCTATGGCCAGGATCAGGCTATGGGCCGAGCCGTGGGCAACGTTGAAGAGACCCAGGATGCTCCCGACCAATACGGCGACTGTGCCGCCGACGATCTGTCGAGTGTGCCGCGCCATATCAAGGATTGTCGGCGCGAAGCACCAAACCGGTTAGCCGGATGCTCTGTTGGCTGCACCGAGGTGGCGTCCGAGTTATCTGGCAGCGCGCCCGGGCCGATTCGAACGGCCGACCTCTCGCTCCGGAGATACGACACGCAGGAAGCGAAAGAGGCGCAGAAATGGCTCTGGCAAGCCAGATGCGCCTCCGTCTGGCGACGTCTGATACCCGCGGATAAGGGCCGATTTGGGTGGGTTTAGGCCACTGGCGGGCGGTGGTGGCCTAAACGTGGTCTACGGCCGGGGTGTCGTGTGTTGTGTCTCGGCCCCAGGGGACGGGTCGGCCCCTATCCTGGATCGATGATGGCGGCGCGCAAGGTCAACGTGGTGCTCGATGCGCACGTGATTTGCCGTCTTCGTCTGCAGGACATTGCAGCGGCTGGCAAGAGCGATGCACAGGTTGTGGAGGACGCTCTAGTCGTCTATCTCGGCTTGCACGCACTTGACGAAGCGAGAGCGCGGGGCACGTTGGCGGCCGAGGATGCCGACCGGCTAGCTGTGCAGGAGACGCGGATGCTGCGCGGGGCGCGCGCCTGATGCGGGCGGCTGCAATGCTCCATAACGGACGCTCGGGGGCTGCCGATAGGATGGCACGGTGGTTAGAGGCCGCCGAGTAGCCGCCAGTGCGCTAACCGTAGCTCCGCCGTCCTCCACGCCGTACCTCTTTCGCTAGCGTTGTCGGGGCTGCGCCGTAGGCTGACTGCGTGAGCAATCCGAGCGCTGACTCATCGGAGGTCGGAGCCGGTGCGTCGTTCACAAGGGGCGAAGTCAACCGCGCAGGCAAGCTACTACTCGACCTCAGGGAAACGATGCAGCGCCTCGGCGAGGTTCGTGCTCTTGAGCAGTTCGACGAAGAGCAGCTCGATCGGGCCTGGGTAGCCCTTGCGTGGTGGCGGGCGCTCCATGCTCGCCCGCTGTCCAACGTGGCCAGGAACCTGCGGTATCACGTGGCCAAGGAAGGCGGTCACGTTGGAGGCCGGATCGAGGTCACGCAACGATTGAAGCGGCAGGCCACGATCATTGACAAGTTGACGCGGGAGCGGGGCCAGGTCACCCAAATGCACGACATCGGCGGCGTTCGCGCGCTGCTGCCTAGCTTGCGCCACGTCTACGCTGTGAGCCGCCGCTTGCGCAAGTCGTGGACGATCATCAGGGTCAGGGACTACATCGCCACGCCCAAGGATTCCGGCTACCGAGCGCTGCACTTGATCGTGCGCCGCGATGGGCGCCCGATCGAGGTCCAGCTCCGCACCATCGGGCAGGACATCTGGGCCAACACGGTGGAGGAGGTTGGCAGGGAAGTTGGCGTGGGGCTCAAGTCCGGAGCCGGTGACGCCCACCTCAAGGCCGTTTTTGTGGCGATGGGTGAGGCGATTGCCAGCTTCGATAGGGGCGAGATCTCGTCCGAGGCGTTGAGGGTCGCGTTGAGGGACCTGCCATCATCAACGACATGAGTTCCGCCGAAATCACGAAGCACTTCCTCGTCATCTACGACATCAAGCTCGGGCGCGCCGAGGTTCGCGAGCTTGGGACTGACTACGACGCGGCGCAGCTCGCTTACGCGGAGGCCGAGCGGGAAGCGCGCGACCGGACCGACCTCGATGTCGTCTTGCTCAGCGCCGATTCGTTGGAGACGATCAAGCGCACCCACTCCAGTTACTTCCCTTGGCCCACGTCTACGCGGCACGGGCTCCGTCCTGAGCTGCAAGCTGAGTCCATGAGCGAACTGCGCACATTCAGCCGAGAGGGCCGTGCGCACGAGCTGGGGGAGCTTCTGTTGGCGCTCGCTCTACACGGGAGCCTTAGCCGTCAGGACATGGCGATCGCCACGGAGCTGCCCGAGAGCGAGGTTGAGAGGATCATCGCTGAGTTTCGCGACCACGACCTTGAGTGCAAAGCCAGAGCCGCCGCCGATATACGGGCGCGGCACTCACTCGCCTAGGTTCGGCGACGAGGGACACGACCCCGGAAGTGGGCTAGCTCTGGGCGTCGCCTTGGTCGGGCTGCTCGCTCTGCTGTGCCTGCTCGTGCTCCGCCTGCTGCTGCTCCCAGTACTCGCGCTCTCGCCGATCGCGCTCCTCGCCGCTATATGCCAGCACGCGTGCGTATCGGCCGTCGCCCCGCTTTCGGTAAAGGTCGCGGATGTCCCTAACGGCGCCGGCTAGCTGATGCATCCCATGCGTATCGATCCACCCGCGTTCGATGATTTGGTTCCAGTCCAGATCGAAGGTGTAGGGGCCGAGTTGCCGTTCTCTGGAGTCCTTGAAGCTGATCGTGGCGGTGTGGTGCGCTGGTAGCCCTTGTTTCTCGCGGTGGAAGGTCGTGTCCCAGAAGGTGCTCCAGTACTGGCCGGGCACGAGCGTGCGGATAATGCCCGGCACTTTCAGATCCTCTATCGACGCGTTTACGGATGATTTGGGCGGTGGGTCGATCGTAACGCTGACGTCTCGGGCGGCCGTCTCGCCGAAGTTCTTGATGATGAGATTGACCGCGTTCGGGTCAGGCTCGCTCGGCTCCATGTAGATGGCGACATAGGGCTGTGCCTGTTCGTTGCGAGTCTGCCGCGCTTCTCTCAACTGTGACCACGCGTAGAGCGCGGCGATGACGGCCAAGATCAGCCCTACCCATGCGGCGATGGCTGACCAGCCACCGTTGGATATCCCGAGGAAGGTGTGAGCTGTGGTCGCGACCATCAGCCAAGCATGTCTCACCGACCGGATTGCAAACTGGCCCCGGGTGGCTGCCTTGGACCAGGTCGCCGCCATTCGCGCTGGCGCCCACGACGATGGCTGCTTCGCTTCCAGACATTTTCTCTCAAAGCTGGGGGCGCCTGCGGCCGGCCGGCATCGGCTGCCCCTCTGAGATGACGGGCACCTTAGAGCGCTACGAGACGGGCGTGATCCTTATGGTGCCGCTATTCACGAGCGCGTCGAAGCCGGACGGGAGCAGACCGTATTCCCAGTCGCTGATGTAAAACTGGCGATCTCGTAGCTCTTGCCTGACGCGCTTCGCCTCTTCGAGGTCAACCCGAAATCGCTCGGCAAGGAGGCGGCGGATCGTGACGGCTTGTGACTCGGTGAGCTGGCTGCTTCCCCGCATCATTCCTCGTCGGTTGCTCCGGGCTTGTCGCCCTCTTCGATGGTTTCCGTTTCGAAGGGCCCTGGCTCCTCGCGCTCTCCGGCGACGTGATTCATTACTCGCTCAGAGGGGTCGTTTCGGTTTCGAATGTCTTTGGTTCTGGTGGTGGTGGTGGCGGCGGCTCGGGTGCTTCCTCTTCGTCAGGTCTCATTGTCAGCTCGGCTTTTTGCCGCGTTCAGACGGGTCCGTTTCGAATGGGCGAGGATTTGGCTGTGGCTGTGGCGCGGGCGTCTCGAGGCTCATAGGCGCCCCGGTGCCAAGAACTACGTCCGTCGCGAACGCCGCGGGCGAACTCTCCGTGGCCTTGCCGATGGGCTCGGTCGCGAACGCCGTCGGAGTGGGCGCCGTGGGCGTAGCCACCGCTGGGGCAGGCGTAGCCGGGGCGGGGCTCGATTGAGGCTGCTCTGCGGGCGACGATGAGGGCTCGTTGGCTGTCACGAAAGTCCGAACTTTTGTATCGCGATTATAACGGCGTCGACGGCTACCGCCGCGAACCCGGTCGCTAGGCAGCGGGCCACCCACCTTGTGAGCTTCGCCTTACAGTTGTTCACGGGCCGGTCCTGCGCCAGGATGTCATTGAGCGCCCCAAGCATCGACTGATGCACCCAGAGGGCGTCGTGCGCCTGGACGCTGCGCAAGCCGAATTTGGCGACTTGGGCCGCGCCCATGCTTCGGTACTTCTGCGGCATCAGCACGCCCTCCACTGCAAGCAGGACGGCTGCCAAGAGGGAGAGCATGCCGACGGCGAACGCGACCTCGGCTGCCGGCTGCCCAGCGGCACCCAATTTGGAGTTGGCCAGCGCCGGTGTGAGCACGCCGGTAATCGAGAGGATGAGGCCGGTAAACCCTGCAAGCGATGCGCACTTGCTGTCGAGCTGCCGACCTCGTTCACGCTCGTCTTCTACGGCGTCCGTCGCGATCGCCAGAAGGGCAGCAACACCTTCGGGATTCGGTTCGGCGTCGGCGGCCCCGTCTTCTGTGGCCGCCGGCGGGGTTGGTGATGGCTCGAAGCACTCCTTACAGAGCGTGCGCTGTAGCCAGGATGGCCCGTCGCCCTGAGTGGGAGTCGTGGATGGTGTCGGGGTCTCGGCCTCCATGTCCCCAGCTTGCCACCCCCGGGCTGACGTCGCGTTGCGCACGTTCCTCTACAGGTTCAACAGGTTCGCCTTCTACTTTGTGGATCAGGTATGGCGGGACTACGCAGCCTCCGTTGGCCGCCAGCGTGGCGTGGCCAAGCCCCCGCCGCTCCCGTGGGTGTTCGTTTGGGTGTTCGTCTATGAGCCGAACACCCAAACGAACATGCTGCTGCCCGCTCGCTCCCGAAGTTTGGCTCTGTACCTGGCACGAGGAAGGGGGTCCCCGCCTCTCCGCTTCGCTCCGACCCGGGGACCCCCTTCCTCGACCCAACACATCACAGATGTTCAGGGCAGCTCCTGGACCGCCGCAAGCGCGATCACGGCGTGGCCTTCGACGCGCTACTCACAGACGCTCGCACCACCCTCTACGGCCACAAAACGAGGGGTTTAGGCCACCGTTTGGGCCACCGAGCCCCAACACACCCGATCCGGCCAAAGAGCCCGCCGAGCAAACCAGCTCATTTGCAGGCACTTCACCAGCGCGCCCGGGCCGATTCGAACGGCCGACCTCTCGCTCCGGAGGCGAGCGCTCTATCCACTGAGCTACGGGCGCAGACGACGTTGCGAGGACAGAATCCCAGCGCTTGGAGCTTACCGCCGCATTCCCTCCGCGGCTGAGTAACCACGTGCACAGACCCGCACCGCATGGCGAGGGCTGGCCCCCCGCCGCTACCGTTGCGCGCATGGACCTATCGCTGTTCTTCGCCGGCACCGCCGGCTCGGTGCCGAGCGCCCGCCGGGGCTTGCCAGCGGTTCTCATCCGCCGCGGCGGCGATCGCCTGCTGTTCGACTGCGGAGAAGGCACCCAGCGCCAGCTGCTGCGCTCGGTGGGGCTGCTCGATCTGGACAGCGTGTTCATCACCCACTTTCATGCCGACCACTGGCTGGGGCTGCCGGGCATGCTCAAGTCGTTTGCGCTGCGCGAACGCAGCGAGCCGCTGACTGTCTATGGGCCTGTCGGTCTGAAGGCGCTAATGGCGGAAATGCGAGTGATCTTCGGCCGACTGCCTTACAAATGCGACATCGTCGAGCTCGAGCCAGCCGACACGGTGCAGCGCGACGGCTACTTGATCGCGGCAATCCCCGTCCGCCACAAGGCGCAGTCCGCGTTTGGCTACGCGCTCGTCGAGGAGGCACGACCCGGCCACCTCGACCCGCAGCTCGCACAGCAGCTCGGGGTCACGCCCGGCCCTGACTTCGGCCGCCTGCAGCGGGGGGAGACGGTCGACGGCGTCAAGCCCGAGCAGGTCATGGGGCCAACGAGGGAGGGGCGCAAGGTCGTGCTCTCCGGAGATACCGAGCCGTGCGAGGCGCTTGCCATCGCCGCCTACCAGGCGGATGTGCTCGTGCACGAGGCCACGTTCCTACACGAGGAGGCCGAGCGCGCCCGCCAAACCCAACACAGCACAGCCCGCCAAGCAGCTGAGCTGGCGCTCAAAGCCGACGTCAGGCTGCTCGCGCTCACCCACGTCTCAAGCCGCTACGCCGGCGGCGAGCTGCGCGACGAGGCCCGCGCGATCTTTCCCGCCACCGAGGCCGCCCGCGACTTCGACACCATCGACGTGCCGTTCCCCGAGCGCGGTACAGCCACGCTCGAGCGCTGGTCCGAGCGTCTGTCGCGAGAGCGCGCTCAGGCAGCGACAGCGGACGTCACCACCGCGGGCGCGGGATCCGAGTCGGCGGTGGGCCAGACAGCCTCGCCCGCCGAGCCCGTCGCATCCCCCTGATACATTCCCGTTGCTCCTTTAACCCGGTCCCGTGAGGCCAGGAAGGAAACGATGACAGCCGACGAGAAGGTCGTCCTCCACGAGGAGGAAATAGGGCGGGCGCTCACGCGCATCGCGCACGAGATCCTCGAGCGCAACGCCAATGGACCAGCACCCGCGCTCGTAGGCATCCACCGTCGCGGTGCGTTTCTCGCACAGCGGCTGCACACCCTGCTCGAGGAGATCCTCGGCGCTGAGGTGCCACTCGGCGACCTCGACATCGGCTTCTACCGCGACGACGTCGCCACCCGCCCCGACGCGCCCGTCGTGCACGCCTCGCACATCGAGTTCGACGTCACTGGCCTGACCGTGGTGATCGTCGACGACGTGCTGTTCACCGGCCGAACCGTCCGCGCCGCCATCGAGGCGCTGTTCGCCTACGGGCGCCCACAACGCGTGCAGCTGTCGGTGCTCGTCGACCGCGGTCATCGCGAGCTGCCCATCCGACCCGACTACGTCGGCAAGAACCTTCCAACCTCCAGTAGCGAGCACGTGTATGTCCGGCTGCAAGAGCTCGACGGCATCGATGAGGTCGCCATAGGTGAGTCCTCCGCGGTGGGGGCAGGCGTATGAAGCACCTCATCTCAATCGAGGATCTCCAGCGGAGCGACATCGAGCGGATCGTCACTCAAGCTGAGCGTTTCGCTGAGGTCTCAGACCGCGAGATCAAGACCTTGCCCACGCTGCGTGGGCGCATGGTGCTGAACCTCTTCTACGAGTCCTCCACGCGCACCCGCAGCTCCTTCGAGCTCGCCGCCAAGCGCCTGTCCGCGGATGTCGTCAACTTCGCTGCCAGCGGCTCGAGCGTCGAGAAGGGCGAGTCGCTGAAGGACACCGTGCTCACGCTCAGCGCCCACAAGCCCGATGCGATCGTGCTGCGCACCCCCTGGGCGGGCGCAGCGGATCTCGTCTCCGGATGGTGCAGCGCCGCGATCGTCAACGCCGGCGACGGCAAGCACGAGCACCCCACCCAGGCGCTGCTCGACGTCTACACACTGCGCCAGCGCGTCGGCTCGATCGACGGCTCCTCCATTTGGATCGTCGGCGACGTCGCGCACTCGCGCGTCGCCCGCTCCAACGTGCTCGCGTTCCAGCGCATGGGCGCCAAAGTGACCGTCGTCGGCCCACCCACGCTGATCCCGCGCGGCATCGAGGCGCTGGGCTGCGAGGTGCGCTACACGCTCGATGAGCTGCACACCGCTGACATCGTCTACGCGCTGCGCATGCAGAACGAGCGCATGAGCGAGATGTGGATCCCCTCGATCCGCGAGTACGCCGCCTGGTATCAGATCAACGGCCGCCGGCTTTCGCCACACCAGGTGCTCATGCATCCCGGTCCCGTCAACCGCGGCGTGGAGCTCTCCGGCGAGGTCGTCGACTCGCCTCAGGCGGTCATCACCGCGCAGGTGCAGGCAGGCGTGGTGGTAAGGATGGCCGTGCTGTATGAGCTGCTTGCGGTAGCCAGAGAGCCGCGGCCGGTTGCAGCCATGGCTGGGGGGCAGGTGGCATGAACACTGCCGAGCCACTGGTGGGCGGGCGCCAAGCACCCGCTGATCTGTTGCTGCGCGACGTGCACGTGCTCGATCCCCGCGCTGGAATCGATGCGCGCCACGACGTTCGTGTGCGCTCCGGAAAGATCGTTGAGCTGGGGGAGCCCGGGTCGCTGCAGACCACTGCCGCGGAGCCACAGAACGGCGCTGAGGCAGAGCGCGGCGGGGAGGAGCTGATCGACGGTGGCGGGCGACTGCGGCTGCTGCCGGCGTTCTTCGACCCGCACGTGCATCTGCGCACGCCCGGGCAAGAGCACAAGGAGGACCTCGAAAGCGGCACCCGCGCCGCCGCCGCCGGCGGTTTCGGCGCGGTGATCGCCATGCCCAACACCGACCCCGTGCTCGACTCCGCGCCGCTGCTGCGCTCGCTGCGCGACGCCGCCGCCCGCGAGACGTCTGTACCCGTGGGCTTCCTGCCGGCGATCACCCGCGGCCTCGCGGGCGAGCAGCTTTCAGAGATGGCCGAGCTCCGGCAGGAGGGCGCGCTCGGGTTCACCGACGACGGCAAGCCCGTCAGGAGCGCCGGCATGCTGCGCAAGGCACTCCAATACCAGCGTCTGTGCGGTGGCGTGCTCGCGCTGCACGAGGAGGACCCCACGCTCTCGAGCGGCGGCTCCATGCACGAGGGGGCCGTCAGCGCCGCATTAGGAATCTCAGGGATCCCCACCATCGCCGAGTCGACCATGGTCGCCCGCGACGCCGCGCTTGCGGGCTATGAGGACGGGCGCGTGCACTTCCAGCACCTCTCCTGCGCAGCGTCCGTAGACGCGGTGGCCGACGCAAAGGCGCGTGGCTGGAGGGTCAGCGCAGAGGTTTGCCCACATCATTTGCTGCTCACCGACGAGGACGTGCGCGGCATGAACACCAGCATGAAGATGCACCCGCCGCTGGCCACTGAGGCCGACCGCACCGCGCTGATTGAGGGGCTGCGTATGGGAACGATCGACTGCGTGGCCACCGATCACGCACCCCACGCACGCAACGAGAAGGAGGTGCCCTTCGAGCAGGCGCCCATGGGCAGCACCGGCCTCGAGACCGCGTTCGCCGCGCTCCACACCGGCCTCGTGCTCACAGGCATCCTCGGGCTATCGCTGCTCGTCGAGCGCATGACCGCCGGCGCCGCACTGTTTGAGCTGCCCACGCCGACTGTTGCCGTGGGGGAGAGCGCCAACCTCACGCTCGTCGATCTCGACGCAACCTGGGTTGCCGGCGAGCACGGCTGGGAGAGCCGCTCGGAGAACTGCTGCTTCGCCGGTCGTCAGCTGCAGGGACGCGTGCTGCTGACGATCGCCGCCGGCGCCGTCGCGCACCGCGACCGCACGCTTTCGCTGGTGGGCGCCTGATGGGCTTGCTCACACGCGACCGCACCGCGCTGATCGTCGTCGACGTGCAGCAGGGCTTTCGTCCATACGCGTCCTTCGAGGCTGTCGCCCGCGCGTGCGCGACGCTGCTCGAGGCTGCCCGCATCCTCGGTCTGCACACCCTCGTCAGCGAGCAATACCCCAAAGGGCTCGGCCACTCGGCGCCCGAGCTCGGACTGAAGGACGAGCAGCTAATCGAGAAGACCGTTTTCTCAGCGGCGCGCGCCGAAGGCTTCGACCTCGCCGGCGCCGAGCAGGCGATCGTGTGCGGAATCGAGACGCACGTGTGCGTCAGCCAAACAGTCCACGATCTGCTCGCCGACGGCATCGAAGTACACGTGCCCGCCGACGCCGTCGGCTCCCGCCACGACATCGACTACGAGTGCGGCCTCGAGCGCATGGTCGGCGCGGGCGCAGTGCTCAGCACGGTCGAGACCGCGCTGTTCGAGCTGCTCGAGCGCGCCGGCACACCAGAGTTCAAAGCAGTCCAAAAGCTAATTCTGTGAACGACGCGACCGCCTACATCCTGCTCGAGGACGGCACCCGCTTCGACGGCGAAGCGTGCGGCGCCGATGGGCATGCAGTCGGGGAGATCGTCTTCACCACCGGCATGTCCGGCTATCAGGAGTCGATGACCGACCCGTCGTTCGCCGGTCAGCTGATCGCCTACACCTATCCCCACATCGGCAACTACGGCACGAGCGCCCAGGCGATGGAGTCAGAGCGCGCGTGGGCACGCGCCGCGATCATGCGCGAGGCGTGCAATCGCGAGGACGCGCCCACCGCCGAGCGCGGCTGGCTCGACTGGCTCACCGACTGCGGCGTGCAGGGCATCAGTGGCGTCGACACGCGCTCGCTCGTCCAGCACATCCGCGAGGCCGGCGCCATGCGCGGTGGCGTGTTCCCCGCAGAGGTCACAGAGACACAGGCACGCGAGCTGATCGACGCCGAGCCGCTGATGGCAGGCCAGGACCTCGCGCGGCTCGTCACCCCCGATCGACCCAGTCGCCACGGCAACGAGAACATCGACGGCCCGCTGATCTCAGTGATCGACACCGGCATCAAGCTGTCCATGGTGCGCGAGCTCGTCGCCCGCGGCGCGCGCGTGACGCTCTACCCATGCACCACAAGCGCCGAGGAGCTGCTCGCCGAGGACCCCGACGCGATCTTCCTCTCAAACGGCCCCGGCGACCCCGCCGCGCTCTCCTACATCGTCGACACCGTCCGAGCCATCGTTGGCAAGAAGCCCGTGTGGGGCATCTGCCTCGGCCACCAGCTGCTGTGCCGCGCGGTCGGCCTCGAGACCTTCAAGTTGCCGTTCGGCCACCACGGCGCCAACCATCCGGTCCGCGACCTGCAGACCGGACGCGTCGAGATCACCTCCCAGAACCACGGCTTCGCGGCGCTCGGGCCCGGCGGCACGCGCACGATCGACAGCGACCAGCCCGTCCGCTGGGAGACAGACTTCGGCGCCGCCGCGCTCTCGCACGTCAACCTCTATGACCGCACCGTCGAGGGCCTCGAGCTGCTCGACGTCCCTGGCGGCACCGTCCAGTACCACCCCGAGGCCGGCCCCGGCCCGCACGACAGCCTGTACCTGTTCGACCGCTTCCTGCAGAGAATCGCGGAGGCCGCCTGATGCCAAGACGAAATGACATCCACAAGATCCTGATCCTCGGCTCCGGGCCGATCGTGATCGGCCAGGCAGCCGAGTTCGACTACTCCGGGGTGCAGGCGTGCAAGGTGCTGCGCGAGGAGGGCTACGAGGTGGTGCTCGTCAACTCCAACCCCGCCACGATCATGACCGACCCCGAGTTCGCCGACGCCACCTACATCGAGCCGCTGCTGCCGGGGCCGGTGGCGCAGGTGATCGAGCGCGAGCGCCCCGACGCGCTGCTCGGCACGCTCGGTGGGCAGACCGCACTCAACCTGTCCAAGGCGCTCCACGACGACGGCACGCTCGAGCGCTTCGGCGTGGAGCTGATCGGCGCCAACTACGAGGCCATCGCCTGCGCCGAGGACCGCGACCTCTTCCGTGAGGCGATGGCCAGGGCGGGGCTGCGCATGCCCAACAGCGAGATCGTCACCAGCATCGAGGAAGCCCGCGCCGCGATGATCGGGGCGAACGGGGGCAAGGGCTCGCTGGGGCTGCCGTGCATCGTGCGCCCGGCCTTCACGCTCGGCGGGCGCGGCGGCGGCATCGCGCGCACCGAGGAGGAGTTCGAGCGGATTGTCGCCCAGGGTCTTGAGGCCTCGCCCATCGGCCAGGTGCTGCTCGACGAGTCCGTCATCGGCTGGGGCGAGTTCGAGCTCGAGGTGATGCGCGACAGCGCCGACAACGTCGTGATCGTGTGCTCGATCGAGAACGTCGACCCGATGGGCGTGCACACCGGCGACTCCGTCACCGTCGCCCCGCAGCAGACGCTCACTGACCACCTCTACCAGCAGCTGCGCGACCAGGCGATCACGGTCATCAGGGCGGTTGGCGTGGAGACCGGCGGCTCAAACGTCCAGTTCGCCGTCAACCCCGATACCGACGAGATCCTCGTCATCGAGATGAACCCCCGCGTGTCCCGATCGAGCGCGCTCGCCTCCAAGGCCACCGGCTTCCCCATCGCCAAGATCGCCGCGCGCCTCGCCGTCGGCTACCGCCTGGATGAGATCGACAACGACATCACCGGCGTCACCCCTGCGTGCTTTGAGCCCACGATCGACTACGTCGTCGTCAAGTGGCCGCGCTTCGCCTTCGAGAAGTTCCCCAGCACCGATCCCACGCTCACCACGCACATGAAGTCCGTGGGGGAGGCGATGGCGATCGGTCGAACCTTCCAGCAGGCCTTTGCCAAGGCGCTGCGCTCGCGCGAGCTCGACAAGACACCGGCGCTGTCAGCCGTCCCCGATGAGCGCCTCCTGACCCACCTCGCCACGCCCGCCGCTGACCGCTACGAGACCGTGCTCGAGCTGCTGCGCCGGGGCACAGACATCGAGCAGGTACACGAGCGCACCCACATCGACCGCTGGTTCCTACACGAGCTTCGCCAGCTCGCGCTCGAACCCGAAGCGCCGTTCGCCGGCGAGCGCTCATTTCGCTCCGTCGACACCTGCGCCGCAGAGTTCCCCGCGCGCACGCCCTACTACTACTCAGGCTGGGAGCGCACGCGCGCCAACGAGGTCCGCCGCGGCGAGCGCGAGTCGGTTGTCATCCTCGGCTCCGGGCCCAACCGCATCGGCCAGGGCATTGAGTTCGACTACTGCTGCGTGCACGCCGCCATGACCGTCCGCGAGTCAGGTCGCGACGCGGTGATGATCAACTGCAACCCCGAGACCGTCTCAACCGACTACGACACCTCCGACCGCCTGTACTTCGAGCCGCTCACACTGCAGGACGTGCTCGCCGTCGTCGACGTCGAGAAACCGCTCGGCGTAATCGTCCAGTTCGGCGGGCAAACGCCGCTGAAGCTCGCCGCCGACCTCGTCGACGCGGGCGTGCCGCTGCTCGGCACGAGCGTCGACGCGATCGACCTCGCCGAGGACCGCGCCCGCTTCGGCGCGCTACTCGATCGCCTCGGTTACAAGGCGCCGCCCTATGCCACCGCCCGCTCGCTGCAGCAGGCACTCAAGTGCGCCGACCTCGTCGGCTTCCCGCTGATCGTGCGGCCCTCCTACGTGCTCGGCGGGCGCGCCATGGAGATCGTCTACGCCCACGACGGCCTCGCCGACTACCTGCGCCGTGAGGTAGCAGGCGCGGGGGGGAGCCAGGACGCGACCAACCAGAGCCCGGAGGGCTCTCCATCAATATTCCTCGATCGGTTTCTCGAGGACGCAACGGAGGTCGACGTCGACGCCCTGTGCGACGGCCACGAGGTCTGGATCGGCGGGATCATGCAGCACGTCGAGGAGGCCGGCGTGCACTCCGGCGACAGCGCCTGCGTGCTGCCACCGCACTCGCTCGGTGAGGAGATGCTCGAGCAGATTCGCACCGCCACCCGCGAGATCGCCCTCGAGCTGGGTGTCGTCGGGCTGCTCAACGTGCAGTACGCCGTCGCTGCCGGCGAGCTGTATGTGATCGAGGCCAACCCGCGCGCGTCAAGGACCGTTCCGTTTGTCTCCAAGGCGATCGGCCTGCCGCTCGCCAAGCTCGCCTGCCGCGTCATGCTCGGCGAGCGCATCGCCCAGCTCGATCTGCCACAGGAGCGTCAGGGCATCGGCTTCGGCGAGCACGTCTCAGTCAAGGAGGCCGTGCTGCCGTTCGACCGCTTCGAGGGCTCAGATGCGCTGCTCGGCCCGGAGATGCGCTCCACCGGCGAGGTCATGGGCATCGCGCGCGACTTCCCCACAGCGTTCGCCAAGGCTCAGGCCGCAGCCGGTGTGCCGCTGCCGCAGGAGGGCACAGTCTTCATAACCGTCACCGACTCCGACAAGGCAGGTGCGTTCGCCGTCGCCCAGAGCCTGCACGAATGCGGCTTTCGCATCGTCGCCACACGCGGCACCGCCGAGGCGATCGCGCGCATGGGCGTGCCCGCGCTTGCGATCAACAAGATCGCCGAGGGCTCGCCGCACGTGCTCGACTGGATCGAGCGCGGTGACGTGCATCTCGTCGTCAACACGCCCACCGGCGTCGGCGCGCGCACCGACGGCTATGAGATCCGTCGCGCCGCAGTCGCTCACGGGATCCCGTGTCTGACGACGCTCGCCGCCGGCATCTCCGCCGCGCGCGCCATCGCGTCCGCCCACCGCAACGGCGCCCCCGAGGTTCTCTGCCTGCAGGAGCTGCACGGCATGACTCGCACCACGCGCCCAGCGTCTGAGGGCGAGCGCATCGCCAGTCCCGACGGGGCCGGGGTGGCGTGAGCCAGGCGGGTTTCGGCCGTCGCCTGCTGACGGTCACAGGCATGGACGAGCTCGGCGCCTACCGCGTGCTGCGCGTCGCCGACACCGACACTCCGCGAGCCGGCTGGGAGCAGGGTGATCTCATCCCCGGGCAGTTCGCCATGCTTGCAGCAGCCGAGCGTTGGGGCGGGGGGGACGGCGAGCGGCCCTACCTGCCCAGGGCGTTCTCTGTCGCCCGGCGCCTTGACGGCGAATCCCACTTCCTGCTCGAGGACGTCGGCCCGGGTACCCAGCGACTGTGCGAGCTGCGCGCCGGCGATCAGCTATGGATGCTCGCGCCGCTCGGCCAAGGCTTCACCCCGCCGAGCGACGGGCGCCGCGCGCTGCTCGTCGGCGGCGGTGTTGGCATCGCGCCGCTGGCCATCCTCCAAGACACGCTCGCCTGCGACGCGACCGTGCTGCTCGGTTTTCGCGACAGCTCACGCGCGGAGGGCGCCGATCTGCTCGCCAGCGCGCACGTCGCCACGGACGACGGCTCCGTCGGCCATCACGGTCTCGTCACCGAGCTGCTCGCCGCGGAGATCGAACGCGACCCTCACGCCGTCGTCTATGCCTGTGGACCCGCCGGCATGCTGGAGGGTGTCAGGGCGCTGGGCGAGCGCACCCACACGCCCGCCCAGCTGGCGCTCGAGGCAGGCATGGCCTGTGGCTACGGCGCGTGCTTCGGCTGCGTCGTGCCAAAGCGCGGCGGCGGCTACCTGCGGGTGTGCGTCGACGGGCCGGTGGTCGACGCCGCCGAGCTGGAGCACGTCGATGCTCATGCTGGGGCGCCAGCATGAGCGCGCCGGACGGGGCGCGCGCGACCAGCGTCGAGTTCTGCGGGCTGACGCTCTCGCACCCAATCATCAATGGCTCGGGGACGTTCGACGCGATCGCCGCGCGGCGCGCGTTCGGCGACGCGCTGCTGCAACAGTTCCCGTTCTCCGCCTACGTCTCAAAGACAATCACGCTCGAGCCACGTGTGGGCAATCCACCGCCGCGGCTGTGGGAGACCCCCGCGGGGCTGATCAACTCGATCGGCCTGCCCAACAAGGGCCTGCGCGGCTACCTCCAAGAGGACCTGCCCCAGCTCGCCGAGATCACCGCCGCCGCCGGCGCCGCGAACGGGCTGGGTGGGCACGGGTCGATCCCGTTGATAACCAACGTAATGGGTGCCACCGCCGAGGAGCTCTCGCGCCTGGTCGAGGCGTGCGACGAGCGCCCTGAGATCGCTGCGATCGAGCTCAACGTGTCCTGCCCCAACGTCAAGACCGGCCTCGACATCGGCGCCGATCCAGTTCAGCTCGAGCAGGTCGTGAGTACGGTGCGCACCAGCACCGCAAAGCCCCTGATCGTCAAGCTCACGCCCAACACCGCCGACGTCGCCGCCTGCGCATACGCAGCCGAGCAGGGAGGCGCCGATGCCGTCTCGCTGATCAACACGCTGCGTGCCACCGCGCTCGCTCCACGGCGAGGAAGCCAGCACGCCCGGGGAGTCCACGCCGGGGCAGGCAGCGATGCGGGTCGGCATCCCGGCCTATGGCTCGGAGGCGGAAGCGGCGGCCAGTCCGGACCCGCGATCCGCGCTGTCGCACTCGCGCAAGTCACCGCTGTTGCCGCCCGCGTTGCGTTCCCGGTCATCGGAATGGGCGGCGTGCAGAGCTCAGCTCACGCACGCGATCTGATCGATGTCGGCGCGACGCTCGTGGCGGTCGGCACCGAGAGCTTCCGCGACCCCGCCGCCGGGGCGAGAATCGCACTGGGGCTGTGATAGATCGCGCCTGTGCGCCATCGCTTTTGGCTCTGCTACAGGCCGCGCCAAAGCTCCACAAACGGCGCCAACCCTCTAGCAGCGGTTGGACGGTAGGAGATAGATAAAAACCCCTGCAAACGCGCGTCGATACCGTCCACTAGCCTCGATGTCCCTATACCTAAAGCTGAGGTAGAGGTGAATTCAGCGATTTGCTATTGATCGACTGCCGCAGGCGTGTAGACTCGCCGCCCATGGCGCCGGCGACCGGAACGACGTCCTCCAACACCTCCACTGCCCCCGAGCGCTCCCTCAACCAGAGGATGGATGCGCTAGCTAGGGCCAACCAGATTCGCATCCAGCGTGCGCAGCTCAAGCGCGACCTGAAGTCCGGTCGTCGCTCGATCCACTCGCTGCTGCTGGAACCGCCCGAGTACGTCGAGACCGCCAAGGTCTTCGACATGCTGCTCGCCGTTCCCAAGTACGGCCGCGTGAAGGTCAACAAGATCCTCGCCCACTGCCGCATCGCCCCCAGCAAGACCATCGGCGGGCTGTCAGAGCGCCAGCGCTCGGAGCTCGTCTCCCTCTTGCATCACTAAGTGGCGGCCGGCCGGCCCGAGACTGCGTCCTCGCTCGCCACTAGATGACTGATTCCGAATTGGCGCCTGGGGTGGCGGGGGCGCGAGGGGACATGGGCGGGCTGTCGAAGGTCGGCGTTGCTATCGCAACGTCGACCACGGAGGTGGCCTCGTGCTCGCCGACCTTGACAGCCTGCTCACCGCACTTTATGTGCTGGTGGACGATCTCCTGCCCGCTCGAACCGGTGCAGGCCGACGCCCAAGAATCACCGACGCGGAGCTCATCACGCTCGCCGTCGCGCAGATCATGCTCGACTGCCACTCCGAGCGGCGGTTTCTGCGTCTCGCTTGCCGCCGGCTCTCGCACCTGTTCCCCTACATCCCGAAACAGCCTGGCTACAACAAGCGCCTGCGGACGCTTGCCCCGCGGATCTGCCTCATCATCAACCAGCTGGCGCGGATCTCCCCGTCGTTCGGTGACCGGCTCAGGTTGCTGGACTCCACGCCGGTGCCCTGTGGCGCCTCCCGGGAGACCGTCAAGCGCTCGGAGCTCGTGGGCTGGGCTGCCTATGGGTATTGCGCCAGCCATAGCCGCTACTTCTGGGGGCTGCGGTTGTATCTGCTGTGCGCACCGGACGGGATGCCGGTCTACTTCGCCCTGGCGCCGGCGAACGAGGGGGAGCGCGAGGTCGCTGCGGCAATGCTCGAACGTGCCCGCAAGGAGGGGCTGCTCCAAGGCGGCGAGGTCATCCTCGCCGACAAGGGGTTCGCTGGCCAAGAGTTCGAGGAGACCGTCGCCGCTCTGGGCGCGCAGCTCATCCGCCCCGACCGCAAGGGCGAGAAGCCGCGGTTCGGCAAACTCGGTGGGATGCGCCAGTGGATCGAGTCGGTCTATGACACCGCCAAGGGCCAGCTCTCCCTCGAGGAGCACGGCGGGCACATCCCCGACGGGGTCTGGGCCCGCGTCTGCCAGCGCGTACTTGCCCTCGCCGCCGGCGTCTGGCACAACTGGCTGCTCTGGGAAGCCGGCAAGATCGACACCCCCGGACGCCACTTCACCGCCTACGACCACTGAGCCCATGAGAACGGAATCAATCATCTAGGGTCCACGCCGTGGCACGCGTGTTCGTCATAACAGGACCCTCCGGGGTCGGCAAGGGGACGCTCATCCGCGGGCTGATGGAGCGTCTGCCCAAGCTCGAGCTGTCCGTGTCCGCCACCACCCGCGCGCCGCGTCCGGGCGAGCAGGACGGTGTCGACTACCACTTCCTCACCCGCGAGCAGTTCGACCACCGCGTCGCTGAAGAGGATTTCGTCGAGCACGCCGACTACGCCGGGCGCAGCTACGGCACGCTGCGCTCAGAGCTCGAGAACAGAGTCCATGCAGGAGTGCCCGTGGTACTCGAGATCGAGGTTCAAGGTGCCCGCCAGGTGCGCGCCGCAATGCCCGAGGCCGTGCAGGTTTTCATCGCGCCACCGTCCTTGTCGGCCCTGCGCACACGCCTGGTCGGACGCGGCACCGACGACCAGGAAGAGGTCGAGCGGCGCCTACGGGTCGCCGAGCAGGAGCTCACCGCGCAGCCCGAGTTCGCCCACGTCGTCGTCAACGATCGACTCGACGAGGCACTCGAGCGGCTCACCGCGATCGTGTCTGAGCAGCTCGACTGACCGGGGGCAGCTGTCGCGGCCCACTACACTGCAAGGTCAACAAGGAAAGGCATGCACCTGTGATCTCCCCCCGCATCGACCGCCTGCTCGAGCAGGTCGACTCAAACTACGCCGGCGTCATCGTGGCCGCCAAGCGCGCCCGCCAGATCAACAGCTACTACCACAACCTCGGCGAGGGGACCTTCGACGAGTTTCCGCCCCCGATGATCGAAACGGCGTCGAAAAACTACCTCACGATCGCCCTCGAGGAGGTAGCAGCAGGAAAGATGAAGTACCACTACAGGTAGCCGTGGGCCGGCGCGCTTCCGCGTCCTCAGTCGCTCGCGTGCGTAGCACGCCACGCTGCTTGCGTCCTTGAATCGCTTGGCCCACGACTCCCTGTAGCCGCAATGCCGGGGCCGGCGGCCTTTCGCAACGGCCGGGCCAGGGCTTGCTAGCGGCGGCTGGGCCCTCTACAACCTGTAGTTATGTCCCGAATCCTGCTGGGCGTTAGTGGCGGCATTGCTGCTTACAAGGCGCTCGAGCTTGTGCGCCTGGCGACTGCCGACGGGCACGTGGTGCGTGTTGTGCAGACGCCCACCAGCGAGCGGTTCGTCGGCAAGGCCTCGTTCGCGGCGCTGAGTGGCGCGCCGGTGTTGACCAGCGAGTTCGAGCGCGACCCCGCGCGTGGAGCGTTCCCCGATCAGGTGACGCCCACACATGAGCCGCTCAGCCATCTCGAGTTGGTTGCCAACGCCGACGTGTACGTGATTGCGCCGGCCTCGGCGAACACGATCGCCAAGCTCGCCGTCGGGCTCGCGGACAACTTGCTAAGTAGCTGCATGCTGGCAGCAGACTGCCCATTGATAGTTGCGCCGGCGATGAACAACCGCATGTACGAGCACCCCGCCACCCAGGCGAACCTGCAGACGTTGCGCGAGCGCGGCGCCACCATCGTCGAGCCAGGAGTGGGGCGGCTGGCATCCAAAGGCGAGGAAGGTGTCGGGCGCCTGGCTGAGCCCGCAAGGATCCTCGCCGCGTGCATGCAAGCGCTCGGCGAGCATGGTTCTGGAACAGCGAGCGAGCACCCAGCCGGCGAGCACACGGGGGAGGGGGCAGGCGACTCCGCGGCGCTACACGGACTGAAAGTGCTCGTCACCGCGGGAGGCACCCGCGAGCCGATCGACAGCGTGCGCTTCATCGGCAACAGCTCCTCCGGGCGCATGGGCTTCGCGCTTGCACAGGCCGCCCGCGAGCGTGGCGCCGAGGTGACGCTCGTCGCCGCCAACGTCGTCCTGCCCACGCCCGCCGGGGTCACCCGACGCGAGGTCACCACTGCCGCCGAGCTCAAGGACGTGTGTGAGCAGGAGTTCCCAAGCTGCGACGTGCTGCTGATGAGCGCAGCTGTCGCTGACTTCACGCCGCGAGCCCCCGCGGACGGCAAGATCAAGAAGGCCGATCGCGCGCGCCTAGAGCTCGTGCTGGAGCCCACTGCCGACGTACTCGCCGGGCTCGCAGCTGCACGTCGTGCCGAGCAAACGCTCGTAGGCTTCGCAGCCGAGCACGGCGAGCAGGCGGTCAAGGACGCTGGCGTGAAGCTCGCCACCAAGGGCGTTGACGCGCTGGTCGTCAACGACATCTCCCGCTCCGACATCGGCTTTGACGTGGACGCCAACGAGGTCACGATTCTCACCGCCGCGCACAACGGCAGCGCGCAGAACGGGCGTCGACACGTCCCGCGCGCGAGCAAGGCAGAGGTTGCCGCGGCGATCCTCGACGCCGTCGAAAGCCTCCGAGACAACCGTTAAACTGTGGCGATGGAGAGCGTCTATGACCTCTACCAGCGCGGCTGTGAACTACTCGACCACGGCGACCACCAGGCCGCGATCGTGCCACTGAGCAAGGCCCGTGACCGCGAGCCCGACAAGGCCTCGATTCGCGAGGCGCTGGGCCGCGCTTTGTTTCACGCGCAGCGCTACGAAGGTGCCGCCGCGGAGTTCCAGGCGGTCGCCTCGAAGACCCCCACGAACGACTACGCACTGTTCTGCCTTGGGCGCTCGATGCAACTGCTGGGACGCCATCGCGAGGCGTGCAAGCCGCTGGCGCTGGCGTGCTCGCTGGCGCCCGGACGGGCCGATTACAAGCTGTACCGCGAACGCGCCCGCCGGGACGCTAAGCGCACGTGAGCCCGCTATGTGCGGTCATGCCACTGCTATCCTCGCACTAGAGCTTTCGTGCCGGCGCGCAGGCGTCGGTAGCAGGACCGAGAGTGGGCGCCCGCCCGCTTTTTTTGCGTAAGGAGCAAGTTGATGACCCCGCTACAGACAGAAATAGAGAGGCGTCTGGCCGACACCGAGCCCGACATCGAGGTCCTCCTCGCCGAGGTTGCTGGCGGGCGCTGTCTGCGCGTGTTCATCGATCACCCCGATGGGGTCACGCTCGAGATGTGCGAGCGGGTGACCATGCACTTGAACGATCTGCGTGAGCGCTACTCGCTGGATGTCTCCTCGCCCGGTCGCGAGCGTCCGCTGACCAAGCCCGCCCACTTTCGCCGCTTCGTGGGACGTCGCGCGCGGGTGCGCACGCGCCATCCTCGTCCCACTGCAGCGCTTGGCGACGGTGAAAGGGTGAGCGCATCCTCGCGACCCATGCGAAGCTTCACGGGGGAGCTGGTGGGGGCATCGGAGGAGGAGATCACGCTGGCCGCGGACGGGGGCGTCATCGCGATCCCCTACTCGGAGATACGACGTTCGAACTTGATCGAGGAGTAGAGCTAGCTATGTCACGCGAAATCCTTGAGGCCATGCACGCGCTTGCACGCGAGAAGGGCATCGAGCCAGAGAAGTTGATGATCGCGCTCGAGGACGCGCTGCTGTCCGCATATAAGAAGCAGCCCGGCTCGGCCAAGTACGCGCGTGTGGAAATGGACCGCGAGACCGCTGACTTCCGCGTCATCGAACTGATCATTCCCGAGCGCCTGGAGGCGCATCTGATCGTCGAGACGATCGACGAGGAAACGACCGTCGACCCCGAGACCGGCGAGATGCGCGAACCGGAGGAACCGGAAATCGACCCCGCGAAGTTCGCCGAATACCGCGACCAGATCGACGAACGCGACGTCACGCCTGATGACTTCGGGCGGATCGCCGCGCAGACCGCCAAGCAGGTGATCCTGCAGCGCATCCGCGAGGCCGAGCGCGACATGATGTACGAGGAGTACCGCGACCGCGTCGGTGAGCTGATCACCGGCATCGTGCAGCAGTCGGACTCGCGCTACACGCTCGTGCAGTTGCGCGAACGCGTCGAGGCGCTGCTGCCCAAGTCCGAGCAGGTCGACGGCGAGCGCTACGACCACTCGCAGCGCATCAAGGCCGTCATCAAGGAGGTCTCGCCATCGACCAAGGGGCCGGCCATCATCGTCTCCCGGCGCGACCCCGAGCTGATCAAGAAGCTGTTCGAGCTGGAGGTCCCTGAGATCGCCGACGGGCTCGTGGAGATCGCAAACGTCGCCCGCGAGCCCGGCTATCGCTCGAAGATCGCCGTCATCTCCCACACCGACGGTGTCGACCCTGTCGGTGCCTGTGTCGGCCCGCGAGGATCACGCGTACGCATGGTCGTCTCCGAGTTGCGCGGCGAGAAGATCGACATCATCCCCTTCAACGAGGAGCCCGCGCGGTTCGTCGCCAAGGCGCTCTCACCGGCGAGGGTGCGCGAGGTGCTCGTCGACGACGAGGCCAAGCAGGCAACCGTGATCGTGCCCGACGACCAGCTGTCGCTGGCGATCGGACGCGAAGGACAGAACGCACGGTTGGCCGCGAGGCTGACCGGCTGGCGCGTCGACATTCGCTCCGAGACCGAGTTCGCCGCCGAGGAGGCCGAGCACGGCTACGAGGAGGAGGAGGTCCAGGGCCGCTGCGCCGCCATCCTCTCCAACGGCCGGCGCTGCCCCAACGCTTCACTACCCAACTCGCGCTACTGCGGCCTGGAAAGCCACCAGGCGCTCGCGAGCATCGCCAGCGACAACATCGGCGATCTCGCGTCCGTCACGATCGCCGACGAGGTTGTGGCCGAGGCCGAGGTCGAGGCGGCCGCCGAGGAGCAGACGACATAGCGCCTCACGTGCCCCGGCGCCGCTGTGTCGGCTGCGGGCGAATCGCACCGAAGTCTGAGCTGCTGCGCCTCGCCGCCACCGCACACGGGGCCGCGAGCGAGCAGGATGCGCGCACCCGATGCGCGGTCGCCGACCACGCCGCCACCATGCCCGGACGGGGCGCCTACCTCTGCCTCGGCAGTGATCCGCAGCTGCCCGTCGCCGAGTGTCTCACACGTGCGATTCAGCGCGGTGGAATCGCACGTGCGCTGCGCTCGCGTGTAACAGTGGACCCCAAGCTCGTAGAATCGGTTTGAGAGAACATGAGTAAGAAGCGCGTACACGAACTCGCCAAAGAGCACGGGCTCTCCAGTAAGGAGCTGCTCGAGAAGCTCAAGGCCGCCGGCATCGAGGTCAAGGCAGCGGCGTCCTCGATCGACGAGGACGCTGCACTGAAAGCGCTGGGTGTGGGTGGGGCTGGCGCCAGCACCGTCAGCGCCAACGGCGCTCCCGCGCCGGCAGCAGCTGTGCCCGCCGCGCCGCCTGCGGCCCCGGCACCCGCCGCTGCGCCGGCCCCAGTCGCCGCGAGTCCTGCGCCATCGGCGCCTGCCAGTGCGCCCGCACCGGCTGCGGCGGGCACAGCGCCAGTTGCCGCCGCGGCTACCGCAGCTCCCGCTGCAGGCTCCGAGGCTGCCGCCGCGGCTGCCGCTGCTGCCGAGCGGGTGCGCCCGACGCGTGACTCGCGCACCGGCGAGCGCACACCCGGTGACATCGGCCCCGGTGGCCGCCGGCGTGTGGTGATCGACTCGCAGGCCTCCCGCCGCCAGCAGGGCGGACCTTCCAATCAGCCCCAGCGGCGTCCCCGTCGCGGACGTCGCCGGCGCGGCACCTACGACGAGACGATCGCCCCGATCGACACCGCCGCGATGGAGGCCACTGACCTGATCCGCGTCAACTCCGGCTCGACCGTCAAGGACGTCGCCGAGTACCTCGGCGTGGCGGTCCCGGAGATCATCAAGAAGCTGATGTCGCTGGGGGAGATGGCCACGCTCACGCAGACGCTCTCCGACGAGGCCATTCAGGTGATCGCCGACGAGTTCGACAAGCAGATCGAGATCGTCCACGCCGCCGACGACGTCGAGGTCGAGCCCGAATACGAGGACGCCGAGGAGGATCTCGTCGACCGTCCGCCTGTGGTCACGATCATGGGCCACGTCGACCACGGCAAGACCTCGCTGCTGGATGCGATCCGCGAGACCGAGGTGGTCGCCGGTGAGGCTGGCGGTATCACCCAGCACATCGGCGCCTACCAGGTCCACCACGCCGATAAAGAGATCACCTTCCTCGACACCCCCGGCCACGAGGCCTTCACCGCGATGCGCGCCCGTGGCGCCAGGGTGACTGACCTCGCGGTGATCGTGGTCGCCGCCGACGACGGCGTCAAGCCGCAGACCGAGGAGGCGATCGACCACGCCAAGGCGGCTGAAGTGCCGATCATCGTCGCCGTCAACAAGATCGACAAGGAGGGCGCACAGCCCGAGCGTGTGCGCACGGAGATGACCCAGCGCGGCCTGCAGCCCTCGGAGTGGGGAGGGGACACCGAGTTCGTCGACGTCAGCGCCAAGACCCACGAGGGCCTGGACACGCTGCTCGACACGATTCAGGTGGTCACCGACCTCGAGGAACTGAAGGCCAACGCCGGCGCGGAGGCATCTGGCGCGGTAATCGAGTCAAAGCTCGACCCCGGGCGTGGGCCCGTCGTCACGATTCTGATCCAGCGCGGCACGCTGCGTGTGGGAGACGCGCTCGTCGCCGGTGCGCACTTCGGCCGCGTGCGCGCGATGCACGACTTCACCGGCGTCAAACTCAAACGCGCGATGCCGGGCCAGCCGGTCGAGGTGCTCGGCTTCGACGGGGTACCCGAGGCGGGCGAGCACGTGCGCGTCGTCGAGAACGAGCGTCGCGCGCGTCAGCTGGCGGGCGAGCGCGCCAACCGCCTGAAGACGGAGGCGCTCGCACGGCGCTCCGGGCGCAAGGTCTCGCTCGAGGACGTCTTCAAGCTCGCCCAGGAGGGCACCGTCAAGGAGCTCGCTCTGCTCGTCAAGGCCGACGTCGCCGGTTCGCTCGAGGCGATCGAGGATGAGATCGCAAAGCTTCCCCAGCAGGAGGTCAAGGTCAACATCATCCACCGCGGCGTCGGTGGCATCAACGAGTCCGATGTGATGCTCGCCGCGGCTTCCAACGGCGTGATCCTCGCCTTCAACGTGCGTCCCGTGGGGGACGCCCGCCAGATCGCCGACCGCGAGGGTGTGGAGATCCGCTCCTACGCGGTCATCTACCGCGCGATCGAGGAGCTGCGCGCGGCGATGCAGGGCATGCTCGCCCCCGAAGAGGTCGAGACGCCGCTCGGCCAAGCACAGGTGCGCCAGCTGTTCAAAGCCTCGCGTATCGGCACGATCGCCGGCTCGGTCGTCACCGAGGGCAAAGTCACGCGCGGCTCGCGAGTGCGCATCGTGCGCGAGGGCACCGTCATCTACGACACCACGATCGAGAGCCTGCGCCGTTTCAACGAGGATGCGCGCGAGGTTGCAAGCGGCTTCGAGTGCGGGATCGTGCTGACCAATTTCCAGGACTTGCACGAGGGAGACGTGCTCGAGACCTATGAGACACGACAGGTGGAGCGCGAGCTGTCTTCCTGAGACGCGACGACCTGCGCGAGGCGGCGTCCTCGATCGCTCATGTGCGGAGCACATTTCGCTCACTGCGTCCTTGCCTCGCTTGATCCTCGCGTCTCAGGTTTATTGCAGGGACCAAGGGCTCGGCGCGGAATGGGAAGGGTAGGATGACCTCAGGACGGATGCGCAGGGTCGATGAGGCGATCCGGCAAGTGATCGGCGATGCCGTTGCAGGTGATCTCAAGGACCCGCGAGTTGGATTTGTAACTGTGACCGATGTCAGGACCAGCCCAGACCTAACCCAGGCACGCGTGTACGTGAGTGTGCTTGGTAGCGACGGCGGCATCTCTGAGCCGCAGGAGCGCGAGATGACGCTCGACGGCCTGCGCAGCGCGCATGGCTTTCTGCAGGCACGCATCGCCGGCGAGCTGCATCTGAAGCGCACACCCACGCTCGAGTTCGCCTACGACGAGACGACTGATCGGGCATTGCGCGTCGAGGAGCTGATCGACGAGATGGAGGGGCAGTGAGCGATACGCCCGCATTCGAGGTCACCCGCGAGCTCGTGCTCGCACGCATCCGTGAGGACGAGCGTTTCGTGCTCGCCGCTCACGAGAACCCCGACGGGGACGCGCTCGGCTCGCTCGTGGGGATGCAGGGTCTGCTCAGCGCGCTCGGCAAGGACTCCGTGATGTTCATCTCGCCCGACGATCTGCCGCTGCCTCGCGAGTACCGCTTCTTCGAGCTCGACGGGCTGATTCGCCAGCCGCCGGCGGACATCGCCGCGCGCACCGTCGTGTTCCTCGACTGCGGCAACATCGACCGCAACTCCGCGAGCGTGCTGCGCGACGGCGCGCACCTGTTGAACATCGACCATCACCATGACAACACACGCTTCGGCACGCTCAACCACATCGTGCCCGAGGCATCATGCACGGCACAGATCGTGTGGGATCTGATGCACGGCCTCGACGTGCGCCCAACACCCGCGATCGCCGAGGCCCTCTACATCGGGCTGATCACCGACACCGGGCGCTTCATGTACGAGAACACAGGCCCGCAAGCGCACGTCATGGCCGCCGAATTGATCGAAGCGGGAGTAGACGTCGCCGGTGTGTACCGCAGGCTGTATGAGGGCGTGCCGCTGGGCAAGCTCGCGCTGCTCGCGCTCGCGCTCGCGCAGCTGCAGCGCTACGACGGCGGCGAGCTCGCGATCGCCACGCTCAGCGCCGAGGATTTCGACCGCGCAGAAGCCGAGGAGAGCTATTCGGAGGGCATCATCGACCAGCTGCGCTCGCTGGAGAGCACGAAGGTCGCGGTGCTCGTCCGCGAGCTCTCGAGCGGCGAGCGCAAGGGCCAGCACAAAGTCTCGCTGCGCGCCACCGACGATGACGTCGACGTGTCGGTCATCGCTCGCGCGCAGGGCGGCGGCGGGCACCGCCGCGCCGCTGGCTTCTCGACCACGCTCGAGGCGCAGGAGCTGATCGTGTTCCTGCGCGAGGCGATCGCCGCGCAGCTGCACCCGTCCTCCGACGGGCACGCAGCCGCCACGCTCGCTTGAGTACCAGCAGCGTCGCGGGCCAGATGCCGGGACACTCGATGGACGGTTTGCTGCTGATCGACAAGCCCGCCGGTATGAGCTCCCACGACGTCGTCGCGGTGGTGCGACGCTCGCTCGGCGGCGTGCGCACCGGACACGCTGGCACGCTCGACCCGTTTGCCACAGGGCTGCTGCTGATACTGCTGGGCAAGGCGACCAAAACGCAGAGCACCCTGATGGCGCTGCCCAAGCGCTATGAGACGATCGCGCAGCTGGGCGCGCTGTCCAGCACGGGCGACACCGAGGGGGAGATCACGTGGACGGGCAAGCTTCCACCCGAGCAGCCCGAGCTGCCAACAGGCGAGTTGCGCCAGCGTCCGCCGATCTACTCGGCCGTGAAGATCGGCGGCGAGCGCGCGTACAAGCGAGCGCGGCGCGGCGAGAGCTTCGAGATGCCCGAGCGGATCGTCACCGTCACCCGCTTTCAGCAGCTGTGGCGCGACCCCGATTGTCCACCAGAGCTCAAGGATGGAAACCCACCCACCCAGCTGTTTCCCCGCGCCGGCTTTGCGATCGAGTGCGGCTCCGGCACATACGTGCGCTCGTTGATCGCCGACCTCGGCGATGCCTATTGCCTGGAGCTCAGGCGCACCGCGATCGGCCCCTTCGAGGTGTCCGATGCCGTTGCGCCGCCGCCTCGCGGCGAGCCGTGGCGCGACCCGCCACTGATCGCACTCGATCAGGCATTCGGCACGCTCTCCAAATAGGCTGTGTGGCCGTGGAGATAACTCGCCTGCCCGACGTGGAGCGCGGAGCCGTGCGCAGCGTGGCGGTGGGCACCTTCGACGGTGTGCACCTGGGGCATCGCGAGGTCATCGCAGGCTCTGACAGCGTGCTCACGTTCGAGCCCCATCCCGTGTCTGTGGTCTCACCGCAGCACACGCCCAAGCTGCTCACCACGCTCGAGCGCAAGGCCGAGCTGCTCGCCTCGCTGGGCGTACGCGAGCTGATCGTGATCCCGTTCGACGCCGAGTTCGCGCAGCGCTCCGCCAGCGAGTTCATCGACGATGTGCTCGTCGGGGCGCTCGGCGCAACGCAGGTCGCGATCGGCGAGAACTTCCGCTTCGGCCACAAGGCGCAGGGCGACTCCGACCTCTTGGCCGCCGACGATCGCTTCCTCACAGTCGTGCACCCACTGCTTGAAATCGACGGTGCGGTCGTCTCCTCGAGCCACATTCGTGGGCTCGTGCTCGCCGGCGAGATGGTGGAGGCCAACAGGCTGCTGGGTGACAGCTTCCAGCTACGTGGAGAGGTCGTCCACGGCGATGAGCGCGGGCGTGAACTGGGCTTTCCAACCGCCAACCTGGTGCCCGATGAGACGCTCGCGTGCCCCGGGCATGGCGTGTACGCATGTGTGGCCGAAGGCGATGCGCTCACCACTCGCGCGGCGGCCGTCAGCATCGGCGTGCGCCCCACGTTCAACACCGGTCGGGGCGAGCTGATCGAGGCCTACATCCTGGACTTCGAAGGAGATCTTTACGACAGCGAGTTGCGTCTGCGTTTCATCGAGCGACTGCGCGGCGAGCGGCGCTTCGCCGACGCCGACGCGCTGGTCGAGCAGATGCACCGCGACGTGCAGCGAACACGCGAGATCGTCGGGCTGTAACGCCCGTGTCTGCTACCGTGCCACGGCCATGCCAGTAATGACATCAGAGCGCAAGCGCGAGATCGCGGCCAAGTTCGGCTCCAGCGAGAAGGACATGGGGAACACCAAGGTCCAGATCGCGCTGCTCACCGAGCGCATCAACCACCTGACCGAGCACCTGCGCGCGCAGGACAAGGACCACAGCTCGCGTCGAGGCCTGCTGATGCTCGTCGGACGCCGCAGGCGCTTTCTCGCCTACCTGCAGCGTCACGACCTCGAGGGCTACCGGGCGCTAATTAAAGAGCTAGGTCTCCGCCGGTAGAGCGATCCGTGGACGCTGCGCGGAGCTTTGTCCTCGGTCGCTCGCGTGCACAGCACGCCACGCGGGTGGGCGGGCCTCAATACTTGCTCCGCTTGGTCCACGAACCGCTCTATCAGAGGATATGAGCGTGATCGCCCCGGGAACGCCAGCGCCTAGCTTCAAGCTCGCCCGCGCCGACGGCGAGAGCTTCACCGAGCAGGATCTGCAGGGCCGCACCAGCGTGCTCGTCTTCTATCCGTTCGCGTTCAGCCCCGTGTGCACCGATCAGCTGCAGCTTTACGAGGAGGTGCGCAGCGAGCTCGAGGGAAGGGGGGATGCGTTGTATGGCGTCTCCTGCGACTCCACGTGGTCGCAGAGCGCGTTCAAGGAGAAGCTCGCTGTCGGCAGCGAGCAGCTCTCGGACTTCGAGCCAAAGGGCGCCACGTGCGCTGCCTTCGGCGTTCTGCACCCGGGCGGTTTCGCGCAACGCGCCCTGGTTATCAGCGGCCCCGACGGGGTCGTGCGCTGGAGCTACGAAGCGGACTAGCCTGGCGATCTGCCCAGTGTCGAGCTGCTGCGCGAGGGCCTTGCGGCAGCCGGCGCCTAGCGCTGCCGCGCTCGCCAGTTCGCTAAGCTCCGTCCGTTCGGGAAAAGAGAAAATGAAACGGACCGCCGACCGACGGGCGGAACATGAAAGGCAGTGAATATGAGTAGTGACGCCGTTACACGGGCTTCCGTGGAGATTGCCGGCAGCGAGATCTCGTTTGAGACCGGCAGGATGGCCAAGCAGGCCTCCGGCGCAGTGGTCGTCCGCCAGGGCGACACGATGGTCCTTTGTACCGCGGTCGCAGGCAGCCTCCGCGACGTCGACTTCCTGCCGCTGACGGTGGATGTCGAGGAGCGCATGTACGCCACCGGCAAAATCCCCGGCTCGTTCTTCAAGCGCGAGGGTCGCCCCGGTGAGAAGGGCACGCTGACCGCGCGCATGATCGACCGCCCGATTCGCCCGCTGTTCCCGAAGGAATGGCGCTATGACACGCAGCTGGTCGCGATCCCGCTTTCGATCGACCACGTCCACCCTTACGACATCCTCGCCATGAACGGCGCTTCCGCCGCGTTGATGGTCTCCGACATCCCGCTGCCCACCCCCGTGGGTGCTGTACGGATCGGCAAGATCGACGGCAACTTCGTCGTCAACCCGCAGGAGCCAGACCTGCTCGCGGACGCTGAGAACCCATCGGACCTCGATCTGATCGTCGCCGGCACGGAGGAGGCCATCCTGATGGTCGAGGCGGGCGCCAACGAGATCCCCGAGGCGGAGATCCTCGACGCGCTCGACATCGCTCACGCGGCGATCAAGAAGATCTGTGCGCTGCAACGCGACCTCGCCGCGAAAGTCGGCAAGGAGAAGAAAACCTTCGAGGCGATCCAGGTCGACCCCGCTGTGCTCGACGCGATCCGCGCCTCGCATGGCGCTGCCTTGGACGCGGCCACGCAGGTCGAGGACAAGCTCCAGCGCCAGGACGACACCAAGGCAGTCGAGGCAGCGATCCTCGAGCAGCACGCCCCGTCTGCCGGTGAGGGTGCCTCCGAGGAGCAGCTCCTCGCAGCCAAGGATCGCCGCGCGGCGGTGCAGATGGCGTTCGACAAGCTCGAGAAGTCGATCATCCGCGAGCGCATCGCTGTCCACAAGAAGCGTCCGGACGGTCGTGGCGAGAACGAGATCCGCGACATCTCCATCGAGGTCGGCGTGCTGCCGCGCGCACACGGCTCGGCGCTGTTCACACGTGGGCAGACGCAGGCATTGAGCGTTGTCGCGATGGGCACGCTCAAGGAGGAGATGCGCCTCGACACGCTTGGCCTTGAGACCAAAAAGTACTACTGGCACCACTACAACTTCCCGCCGTTCTCGGTCGGGGAGGCTGGTCGTATGGGTGGCGTCAAGCGCCGCGACATCGGTCACGGTGCGCTCGCCGAGCGCGCGCTCGCGCCGATGGTGCCCTCGATCGAGGAGTTCCCCTACTCGATCCGCGTGGTCTCGGACATCCTCGAGTCAAACGGCTCCTCCTCGATGGCCTCGGTGTGCGGCTCCTCGCTGTCGCTGATGGACGCCGGGGTGCCGATCAAGCGCCCTGTCGCGGGTATCGCAATGGGCCTGATCAAGGAGGGCGATGACTACATCGTCCTGACCGACATCGCCGGCGTCGAGGATCACCTCGGCGACATGGACTTCAAGGTCGCCGGCACCGAGCGTGGCATCACTGCGCTACAGATGGACATCAAGATCACGGGCGTCACCTTCGACATCCTGCGCGATGCGCTCGCGCAGGCCAAAGAGGCGCGCACGTTCATCCTCGGCAAGATGGCCGAAACGATCCAGGGCCCGCGCGAGCAGCTCTCGCAGTTCGCGCCGCGTATCCAGACGATCCAGATCGACCCCTCCCAGATCGGCCTTCTGATCGGCAAGGGCGGCGAAACGATCCGCGGTCTGGCCGAGGAGTTCGAATCCCAGATCGACGTCAACGATGACGGTCAGGTGCTGATCTACTCCGCCAACGGCGAGCTCGGCGACGCGCTCGTGGAGCGGATCAGGATGATGATGAAGGAGGTCGAGGTCGGCGACGAATACGACGGCAAGGTCGTCAAGACCACCACCTTCGGTGCGTTCATCGAGCTCGCCAAGGGCACCGACGGGCTGCTGCACATCTCCAACGTCTCGCCCGGGCAGCGCGTCGACAGCGTCGAGGACGTGCTCAACAAGGGCGATGAGGTGAAAGTGCGCGTGGTCGAGGTCGACCGCGAGCGCGGCCGCATTGGCCTACGCCTCGCCGAGGACCCCGACATCGCCGGCAAGTCCGTCGAGGAGCTCGCTGGTGTCGGCACTGGCGGCGGCGGAGGTGGGGGGCGTCCCCCGCGCGAGGGCGGCTCACGCAACGGCCGCTCCGATCGCGGCCCGCGTCGCGACGGCGAGCGCGGCTCAGGGCGCCCACGCCACGGCCGCGACTAGCAAGTAGAGCCGCCAAGCGTGAGTCCCGAGCACCGGATAACCACGCTTGAGAACGGCGTAAGGGTTGTCACCGAGCGCGTGCCAAGCGTGCGCTCGGTGGCGCTCGGTTTTTGGATCGCCACCGGCTCGGTCTCCGAGCACGAGGACGAGGCGGGGATCTCGCACCTGCTCGAGCACATGCTGTTTCGGGGCACCGAGCGCTACGGATCGCAGGAGATCGACCAGATCTTCGACGCGATGGGCGCGGAGATCAACGCGGGCACCGACAAGGAAGCCACCTCGCTGTACACGCGCGTGCTCGACCGTCATCTCGAGCACGCCTTCGATGTGATGAGCGACATGGTCTGGAACCCGCGCTTCGGTGAGCTTGACGCGGAGCGCGAGGTCGTGCTGGAGGAGATCGCTATGTATGAAGACGATCCCCAAGACCGTGTCTTCGACGTGCTCAGCAAAGCGATCTTCGGCACGCATCCCCTCGGTCGCGCTGTGATCGGCACCGCCGAGGTCATCCGCGGGGTCACGCGGGAGCAACTCGCGGACTTTCATGCGCAGCGCTACCTGCCGGGTAGCGTCGTGATCGCCGCCGCCGGCTCGATCGAGCACGATGCACTGGTCGAGATGGCAAGCCAGCACGCCCCCGGAGCGCTCGAGGGTGCGAATGGCAACGGGCATACGCCAGCCCAAACGAGCGAGCCCGCAGGCAGCGGCGAGACTCCCGATACCGCGAGCGAGGCGAGCTCTGTGCCCGACTTCCGCCGCCGCGAGCACTTTCTGCAAAAAGACACCGAGCAGTACCACGTGTGCCTGGGTGGCGCCGGGATCGCACGCGACGATGAGCGGCGATTCGCGCTGCGGGTGCTCGAGGGCGTGCTCGGCGGCACGTCCTCCTCACGTCTGTTTCAGGAGGTGCGCGAGCGCCGCGGCCTGGCCTACTCGGTGTTCTGCTTCTCGAGCCTTTACGCCCATACCGGAGACGTGGGGCTGTATGTGGGCACCCGACCCGACAACATCAGAGAGGCACTCGCCGTCGTCGCGAACGAGCTGACTCGCTGCGTGGAGGACCCAGCCAGCGAGGAGGAGCTCGTGCGCTCGCGCGAGAACCTCAAGGGACGGGTGGTGCTCGGCATGGAGTCCACCGGGGCGCGCATGAGCCGTCTCGGCGCCTCGGTGCTCAACGACCTGCCGATCCTGTCAGTCAACGAGATGATCGAGCGGATCGACTCCGTGGAGATCGCCGATGTGCGGGCGCTCGCGGCCGAGCTGTTCCCGCCGAGCCAGCTTTCCGCGGCCGGCGTCGGGCCCACAGGAGGCGGAGTTCCTCGCCGCGATCGAGCCGCTCGGTGCACAGCCGAGCGAGCATGCGTCCGCTGGCACGGTTGGGGAGTCCTGATGATCAAGGTGGCTGTGGCGGGCGCCGCCGGGCGCATGGGCCAGACGGTCTGCGAGGCGGTGCTCGGGGCCGATGACATGGAGCTCGTCGGGCGCGCCGATCCGCTGCTCGACACAACACTCGCCGACGTCCTCGATGCAGCTGAGGTGCTCGTCGACTTCACCACCCCCGACACGGCGCTCGAGAACGCACTCGCTTGCGTGCGCGCCGGCGTTCACGTCGTCATCGGCACCACCGGCTTTGACCCGGCGCCGTTGACGGCGGAGCTGCAAGCCGGCGGCGAGTCCGGGCAAGCGCGACCGCGCGCGAACGTGCTGATCGCCCCCAACTTCGCGATCGGCGCCGTGCTGATGATGCGCTTCGCCGCGCAGGCCGCGCAGCACATGCAAAAGGCGGAGATCATCGAGCTGCATCACGACGCCAAGCTCGATGCGCCCAGCGGCACCGCGAAACTGACCGCCGAGCTGATGGCACAGGCGAGCGGACACGGAGAGCCGCCGATCCACTCCGTGCGCCTGCCCGGGCTCGTAGCCCACCAGGAGGTGATCCTCGGGGACATCGGCCAGACGCTCACGATCCGCCACGACACGATCAACCGCGAGTCGTTCATGCCGGGGGTGCTGCTCGCCGTGCGGCGCGTGGGTACGCTGAGCGAATCCCCGCTGGTCGGGTTGGAGCATCTTCTCTTCCCGTGACCTGCGCGTGCATGGAATACTGAAAGACATGGACCTCGGCACAATCCTGACCGCCATCGTCACACCCTTCGACGAGCAGGGCGCTGTGAACGAGCAGTCGTTCGTGGCGCTCATGCGCCATCTGGCCGAGAACGGCTCCGATGGCTTCGTCGTCGCGGCGAGCACCGGTGAGGCCGCGACCCTCACCGACGACGAGCAGCTCGACCTGATCGCACTCGCCGTGGCCGAGTGCCCGCCCGGCAAGACGATCATTGCCGGCACCGGCACCAATGACACCCGCCACGCCGTGTACCTCACCGAACGCGCCACCGCGCTGGGGGCCGACGCACAGATCTCCGTCACGCCCTATTACAACCGCCCGGGCCCGCTCGGGCTCAAGCGCCACTATGAAGCCATCGCCGCCGCCACCGACAAGCCGATCATGCTCTACAACATCCCCGCCCGGACCGGCACCAACATTGGTCCCGAGCTGCTCGCCGAGCTCGCGCAGATCGAGCACATCGACGGTGTCAAGCAGGCCAACCCCGACGAGCTGCAGCTGATTGACGGGCTCGCCGTGTACGCGGGCGACGACACCTCGTTTGCGCCCACGCTCGATATGGGAGGCGCCGGCGGCGTGTTGGTCGCCAGTCACATCGTCGGCAACGAGATGCGCCGTATGGTCGACGAGCCTGAGCACCGCGCCGAGATCGACGCTTCCCTGCAGGACGTGTACGAGACCCTGTTCATCGCCCCGAACCCCACGTGCACGAAGGCGGCGCTGAACATGCTCGGCCACAACGTCGGCGGCCTGCGCCTGCCGCTGGTGGAGGCCACCGAGGATGAGGCTGGAGTCGTGCGCGCGATGCTCGAGCGCCACGGTCTGCTTGCGAGCACCCCCGCGTGAGCTCATCGTTGCGCGTCCTGCCCCTCGGCGGGCTGGGAGAGATAGGCAAGAACATGACCGTCGTCGAGTACGACGGGCGCATCGTCGTTGTGGACGTCGGCTTGCGCTTCCCCACGCCGGAGATGGTCGGCATCGACCTCGTGCTGCCGGACTTCTCTTATCTACGTGAGCGCGCCAGAGACATCGAGGCGATCGTCGTCACCCATGGTCATGAGGATCATCTGGGGGCACTGCCGTGGGTGCTGCGCGAGCTCGGCCAGCAGAGAATGCCGCCCGTCTATGGCGGCGCGCTGACCGTCGCGATGGCGCGCTCCAAGCTCGACGAGCACAAGCTGCGCGATGTGGAGATCAACGAGGTCGACCCGGGGGAGAGCTTCGAGCTCGGGCCGTTCTCGCTGGAGCTCGTGCACATGACCCACTCGATCCCCGACTCAAGCGCGGTCGCGCTCGGAACAGACCTTGGCACGGTGCTGATCACCGGCGACTACAAGTTCGACCAGACGCCCGTCGACGGCCCGCCGGCGGATGTTTCGCGCCTGGCCGAGCTCGGCCGTGAAGGCGTGCTTCTGCTTTGCGGTGACTCGACGAACGTCGACCGCCCGGGCTTCTCACCATCTGAGTCGGTTGTCGGGCCGCACCTTGAGGAGGTGTTCGCGCGCTGCGATGGACGGATCGTGGTGACGAGCTTCGCCTCCAACATCCACCGCGTGCAGCAGGTCGTCGACGCCGCCTACGCGCTTGACCGCAAGGTCGCGCTGGTTGGGCGCTCGATGCGCAAGAACGTCGGTATCGGCCGTACGCTCGGCCACATCGAGATCCCCGACGGGATGCTCGTCGGCCCGCGTGAGATCGGCGACTTCCCCGATGAGCGCGTGGTGATCATCTCAACTGGCTCCCAGGGCGAGCCGCTCTCGGCGCTTCGCAGGATGGCCTACCGAGACCATCCTCAGGTGGAGTTGAAGTCCGGCGACACGGTCGTGTTCTCGGCCACGCCCGTTCCAGGAAACGAGCGCGCGGTGAACGAGACGATCGACCGCCTCTATCACATCGGCTGTGATGTGATCACGCCACGCGAGGCGCCCGTGCACGCCTCCGGTCACGGCTACGCGGAGGAGGTCAAGCTGATGCTGAACCTCGTCAAGCCGCGGTATGTGATGCCCTTCCACGGCGACTTCAAGCGGCTGCGCCTGCACGCCCAGCTCGCCGAAGCGGTGGGTGTGCCGCCGCGCGACATCTTCCAAGGCGACAACGGCCTGCCGCTGGACATCGACGAGCGCGGCGCACGCTTTGGCTCGCGCGAGCAGGCGGGCATGATCTTCGTCGACGGCGTCGAGATCGGCGAGCTGGCCGACGCCGCGCTGCGCGACCGGCGCATGCTCTCCGCCGACGGGATCTTCATCGTCGTCGTCACCATCGCCGAGCAGGACGGAAGCTCTGTCGCCGACCCGGAGGTCATCTTCCGTGGCGTGCCGTTCCTGGATGAGGCAGACGAGCTCGTCGAGGAGATCAGGCTGACCGTTGAGCAGTCCCTGCGTCGTGCGGCCAGTGAGGAAATCCGCGAGGTCGACCTTCTGCAGCAGGTGCTGCACGACGATCTGGCGAAGCTGGTCTATGACCGTCTCAAGCGACGCCCGATGGTACTTCCGGTAGTCGTAGAGGTCTAGAGCGTCGCTCTAGACGGCTGACGTCGGTTCGACGGTCGCGACGGGTTGATCTGGCGGTCGTTGCTCAGATGCCTGTAGGGCGGGCAGCCGCACCACGAAGCGGGCACCTGTGGTGCCCGGCAGATGCTCGTTGCGCCGGTCCTCCAACGTGACGCTGCCGCCGTGGGAGGCTGCCACCGCCTGCACGATCGCGAGGCCGAGGCCGAAGGAGCCGCCGCGGTCGCCCGCGCCGCGAACGAAACGCTCGAACAGGTTGGATGCGAGCTGGGGCGGCACGCCTGGGCCGTTGTCCTCGACCACCAGCTCGACCGTGCCCGTGGCGGTCGTGGCCGTGGAGACGCGAATCGCCGTCCCCGGTGGAGTGTGGCGCAGCGCGTTCTCCAGCAGGTTGATCGTCAGGCGATGCAGCTCGTCGCTTGAGCCCATCACCATCGCCGGGTGGATGTCGAGCGAGATGTCGTGCTCGCCGCTCACCGAGCCGAGCTCGCCGGCGGCCTCTACGACAATCTGTGCGAGATCGCACGGCGCGCGCGAAACCACGCGCGCGGCGTCGGTGCGAGCCAGGAGCAGCAGGTCACCGACGAGGCGCCGCATCCGCTGTGAGGAGCGCAGCGCCGAGCGCGCCGCCTCGCCCTGGTCCCCATCCAGCGATTCGGCCAGCAGCTCGAGGTTGGCGAGCACGCTGGTCAGCGGTGTGCGCAGCTCGTGCGAGGCGTCCGCCACGAACTGGCGCTGGCGGACGAGCATCGACTCGGTCTCCCCACGCGCGGCGTCGAGCTCGCGCAACATGCCCTCGAGTGTGCGCGCGAGCTCGGCGACCTCGTCGTCGGCTTGCGATTGCGGCACGCCGCCAGAGGGGTCACGGGTGCGTGTGATCTCCGCGGCGGTGGACGTGAGTAGCGCGATTGGCGCCATCGCGCGGCGGGCGATTGCCATGCCCGCGAACAACGCGAGCAGGCTGCCGGCCATCACACCGAGCACCAGGAACAGCTCGACGCGCTTGACCGTCGCCTCGGTGTCCGAGACGCGGTGCCCGTACTCGATGATCACCTCGCCGTGTCGTGCGCCACCTTCGATCAGGTGCACCACCGCCGCACGACTCACCACGCGGTAGCCGTTGACCGTCCGCTCGGTCTCGCTCGGAGGCCCGAACGGCGGCAGGTTTGCGGGTGACTGGTCGATGACCGTGCCGTCGAGCGTCAGGATCCTGATCCCAGCGTGATCTTCCGCGTTGGCGAAGTCGCTGAGCTGCGGCACGATTTTCAGCGGATAGACAGTGATGTCAAGCGTCGAGACCAGCTGTTCCGCGGTGTCTTCGACCTGCCGATTGAAGTCCGAGCGCAGGCGCTCGACCGTCAGCGAGCCGATCGCCAGCGCAAACGCGCACAGGATCACGAACGTCAACAGCGCCGAGACACCTGCCAGGCGCACCCTGATCGGCAGTCGGTCGAAGCTGGCGGACAGGCGCGTGCTGGCGCGCTTCAGCCCAACGGGGAGGGGAAGCCGGTACTCGACGAACTCTTAAGCGCGGAGGACGTAGCCGGCTCCCCTGATGGTATGCAGGAGGCGGGGCTCGCCGTCGGCCTCCAGCTTGCGCCGCAGGTTGGAAACGAACACCTCGATCGTGTTCGTGGTGGAGAACGGGTCATAGCCCCAGACCTCGTCGAGCAGGCGCTGACGTGAAATCACGATGCGCTCGTTGCGCATCAGGTACTCGAGCAGCTCGAACTCGCGCTGGGTCAGCTCGATTGTGCGCGCCCCTCGGGCGACCTCGTGCGTGTCGGCATTCAGGGACAGATCGCCGACACGCAACGGTGCCGAGCCGCGTGGCGGCCGCCGGCGCAATAGCGCGCGCATGCGCGCAAGCAGCTCCTGGCGCTCGAACGGCTTGACCAGATAGTCATCCGCGCCGGCGTCCAGGCCCTCGACCCGCGACTCCAGCGCGTCGCGGGCGGTCAGGATCAGGATCGGGATGTCGTCACCCGCGCGCAGCTCGCGCGCTACCTCTACACCATCGAGTCCCGGTAGGCCGAGGTCGAGGATCACCAGGTCAGGGGCGAACGAATGGCCCTGCTCGAGCGCGGCGTGGCCGTCGGCGGCGGTCCTGACCTCATATCCCTCCATGCGCAGCGAACGCTGGAGTGCTTGGGCGATGTCCTCGTCGTCCTCGACGACGAGGACGCGGGGGGCGCGTGCGAAGTCGTTCATCGTCTTTATGAAAGTGGCAGCGTGTAAAGCGATGGTAAGGCTCTGAGGGAGGTTCTGGGGCTCTGGTGTCGAAGTTGCGCTGGATGGCTAGCACTCGCAGCCCTAAGGGCACAGCCAAGCGCGCGCCCAAACGCGCCCCCGCAAAACGACGAAGCGCACCAAAACGCACGCGCGCTTCGCGTGGCCGTGGACGCGGGGTGCCGCGTCTTTCCTCGTTGCCTGCCGGACTGCCGCGCCTGCCGGTGCTCGACCAGCGTCAGCGCGACGTGCTCGGTCTCGCGCTCGCGGCATGTGGCGTATTTATGGGCTTCGTCTTCTACGGCGGCTGGAACGGAGGGCGTGCCGGTCACGCCGTGGCGGTCGCGTTGGGGTGGACGCTCGGCCGTGCGCGTGTGCTCACTCCTGTCGCCATTGGCGTGGGGGGTGCGGCCCTGCTCCTGCGGCCTGTGCTGCCGGCGCTGCGACCGCTGCGGACCGGCGCCCTGTGCGTGTTCGGTGCGGTGACGCTCGCGCTCGCCGCCGGGATGCTGGGGCTGAGCTCGGGCTCGCCGCAGGGCTCACGCGTGTGGAGCAGCGCACACCTGCAGACGCACGGAGGCATCGCCGGCCAGGCGCTGTTCGAGCTGACCCACAAGCTCGTCCAGAACGTCGGCGTCGACATCCTTGCGATCTTCCTGCTGATCACGGGCGTGATCCTGCTCACCGGCGCCTCGATCGCGACCGTTATTCGCGCGACTGGCAACGGCCTGGTCGACTCCACCCGGATGGTGCGCTCGATGGGTGAGCGCCGCGCTCAGGAGCGGGGCGAGAGCCGTGCGCGCCCGCGTGCCAGGACATTCGATGACGATGCGTCGGTCGATCGCATGCAACCCCCCGAGCCGGCTCCGGATGAGCTGATCGTGCGCGCAACACACGTGGAGGCACCGCCGCGCGACTGGCGTGACGAGGAGCCCGGCGAGCAAGAGGCGCCGCACGCGGCACTGGCTGAAGCTGGTGAGGACGAGCCTGAGCATGAGGAAGAGTCCGAGGCGGAGGAGATCGCCGGCGTGGCTCAAGCCGATGCCGATGGTCTCGGGCCGGAGCACCTGACGCCGCAGGGCCGCTTGCGCGGCTCGGTGACAGACGACCCCGACTTCGTATGGGAGCTGCCGGACGCGGGCAGGCTGCTGAGCCGCTCCAGCGCCGAGCACCTGCGTCCTGACACCGCCGGGCAGGAGCGCACGGCGACTCATCTGGTGGAGGCTCTGGGGCACTTCGGCGTCGAGGCAAAGGTGATCGGCACGGTCGCCGGACCACACATCACGCGCTATGAGCTGCGCCTGGCGCCTGGCACGAAGGTCGCGAAGGTGGCGCAGTTGAAGGACGACCTCGCCTACGCACTCGCCGCCACCGACATCCGCATCCTCGCGCCGATCCCCGGCAAGCAGGCTGTCGGCGTGGAGGTGCCAAACGCCAAGCGGCGCATCGTCAAGCTCGGTGATGTCTTCCAGGCACCGCCCGCAGACTGGTCGCCGCTCACCGTGTGGCTCGGTAAGGACGTCGCCGGCAAGGCGATCGGCGCGGACCTCGCGAAGATGCCGCACATCCTCGTCGCCGGCACCACCGGCGCCGGCAAGTCGGGTGCGATCAACGCGATGCTCTCCAGTGTGCTGCTGCGCGCCACGCCGCACGAGGTGCGCCTCGTGCTGGTCGATCCCAAGCAGGTGGAGCTCAACCACTACGAGTCGATCCCGCATCTGCTCACGCCCGTGATCACGAGCCCGCGCATGGCCGCCAACGCGCTGCAGAACCTCGTCAAGGAGATGGAGCAGCGCTACGGGATCATGTCGCTCGCACGCACCCGCAGCCTGATCGAGCTGAACAAGGCGCGCGCGAAGCGCGACGAAGCGCCGCTGCCCTACATCCTGTGCGTGATCGACGAGCTCGCGGACCTGATGATGGTGGCCCCCGCCGATGTGGAGGACTCGATCATTCGTCTTGCGCAGAAGGCGCGCGCCGTGGGCATCCACCTGGTGCTCGCCACGCAGAGCCCGCGCGTTGACGTGATCACGGGGATGATCAAGGCGAACGTGCCGTCGCGTATCGCCTTCGCGGTCTCCTCGCAGACGGACTCCCGCGTGATCCTCGACCAGAACGGCGCCGAGTCGCTGCTGGGGCAGGGCGACATGCTGTTCAGTCCCGTCGGCTCCTCACGCCTGCAGCGCATCCAGGGCGCATACATCGACGAGGCCCAGATCGCCAAGCTGACGGAGATGTGGCGCCGCCAGGGCGAGCCCGAACTGCGCGAAGAGCTGCTCGAGGAGGTTGAGCCGGAGGTGCCAGAGGGCGCGCCGGACGAGTTCGACCCGGATGAGGATCCGCTGCTCACCGACGCCATCCGGCTCGTCGCCGAAATGCAGACCGCGTCGACGTCGATGCTCCAACGCCGCCTGCGCCTGGGCTACACGCGTGCGGGCCGCATGATCGACATGCTCGAGCGTCGCGGCGTGATCTCTGGCTATGAAGGCTCGAAGCCGCGCCAGGTGCTGGTCACCGAGGCCGATCTGCCGCGGGTGCTCGCGGGACTCGAATCCCGACCCGCGCAGTCAGCGACCGCCGTCAACGACTAGCCTCTTGGCTTGAAATGCCCGAGATCGGAGCAACGCTACGCGAGGCGCGTATGCGGGCACGTATCGACGTGTCGGAGATCGAGGCCCAGACGAAGATCCGGGCCAAGTATCTGCGGGCGCTCGAGAATGAAGAGTGGGGGCTGTTGCCGGGCCCCACATTCGTGAAGAGCTTCCTTCGAACCTACGCCCAGGCGCTCGGTCTGGACGGCAAGGCGCTCGTCGAGGAGTATCGGCTGCAGCACGAGCATCCGAGCGAGGCGATGCTCGAGCCAATCGTCTCAACGCCACAGAGCAGACGGGCGCCGGCGCGAACGGGACGCAGCGGGCGCAAAGGAAGCGACACGGGGCCATCGCGTGCCTACATGGCCACGGTGGGCGTCATCGGCGTGATCATCGTCGCGCTGATCGTGCTGCTCATCACTGGAGGCAAATCCTCCAATAACCCTGTCGGGACCTCCAGCACCGCCACGACGCACAGCGCCGCTTCGCGGTCCAAGCGCCACGCGAGTCAGACCACGCATCATCACGTGGCCTCCGCATCCGCGCTCGTGGCGCTGTCGCTGACCTCGACCGCTCCGGTGTACGTGTGCCTGATCGGCGACGACGGCCACAAGCTGATCCCCGGTGTCGAACTGCAGCCTGGCGAACGCACCCCCACCTACCACGCCAAACGCTTCGAGATCACGCTCGGCAACAGCTCGGTGAAGATGTACGTCGACGGCACACCGCGCGCTGTGGCGGCGTCCAGCCAGGCGATCGGCTACTCGATCACCAAGGCATACGGTCGCCGGCCGCTGACGGCCGGGCATATGCCGACCTGCACGTGAGCGCTCGCGCCGGCATAGTCGTCACCGGCACCGAGGTGCTGACCGGCAGGGTCAGCGACCGCAACGGCCCGTGGCTGGCGGAGCGTCTGCGTGAGCTGGGCGTCGACCTCGCCTACACGACGATCGTCGGCGATCGGCCCGAGGACATGCGCGCGGCGCTCGAGTTCATGGCCGGGCACGAGCTGGATGTGATCATTACCAGCGGCGGGCTCGGCCCGACCGCGGACGATATGACCGCTGCCGTGGTCGGCTCCTTCCAGGGACGCGAGATGGTGCTCGACGAGGCGCTCTCCGAGCGAATCGCGCAGATCGTGGCGCCGCTGATGAAGCGCTGGCCGAACATCGACCCCGAGGCGATCGCCCTCGCCAACCGCAAGCAGGCGACGATCCCGCGTGGCGCGAGCATCCTCGAGCCCGTGGGAACCGCGCCGGGGCTGGTCGTCCCTCCGCTCGACTCCGCAGCGGCGCACGCTCCGACGGTAGTCGTGCTGCCCGGTCCACCGCGCGAGCTCCAGCCGATGTGGAAGCAGGCGCTGGAGACGGAGGCCCTCCGGGTGGCGCTGGCAGGGGCGACCGTCTACCGGCAGCACACGCTGCGCCTGTTCGGCATGCCCGAGTCGGAGATCGCAGAGACCCTGCGCGCGGCCGAACGCGAGGGGGTCGAGCTCGCAAGGCTCGAGGTCACGACGTGCCTGAAACGTGGCGAGGTTGAGGTCGTAACCCGCTACGAGCCCGACGCGCAGGATGTCTACGACGCGTTTGTGGAGCTGGTGAGCACACGCCACGCCGACACGCTGTTCTCGACCGACGGCAGCACCGTCGATGAGCAGGTGGCTGCGCTTTTGACGGGGTCCCGCACACCCGGCGGTTCCATTCCCGCGCGTACGATCGCCACGGCCGAGTCGTGCACCGGTGGCCTGTTGGCCGCGCGCCTGACCGAGCGGCCTGGCTCCTCCGAGTACTTCCTCGGGGCGATCGTCGCCTACTCGAATGAGGTGAAGATCGCTCGCGCGGGGGTGCCACGCGAGCTGATAGAGACGCACGGGGCTGTCTCGGCGGAGGTTGCGCTGGCATTGGCGGATGGGGCCAGGGCGCAGCTTGGCGCGGACGTCGGCGTGGGAATCACCGGCGTGGCGGGTCCCGGCGGCGGCACCGCGGAGAAGCCCGTGGGTCTCGTGTGGCTGAGCGTTACCGTCGCCGGCGGGGAGCCGATGACCCGCTCGATCAACCTTCCAGGCGGTCGGGCCGACGTGCGCGAGCGTGCGACGACGATCGCGATGCACCTCCTGCGCCGCGCGCTGAGCGATCACGAAGAGTGACCTGAGTAGCATCGACTGCGGCTATGTCCCGCGGCGCTTCAGCCAGATTGTTCGTGGCGGTCGACCCGCCTCTGCGTGTGCGCGAGGAGCTGGCCGATTGGGCACGGCGTGTGGCGGTGGAGGCGCGCTCGCGCGGTGGCCTGCGGGTGCTGGCAGCGCCATCGCTACACCTCACGCTGTGCTTTCTCGGCAGTCGGCCGGTGGGGGAGATCGACGCGCTGGCGGCGGCGATAGGCGACTACGAGGAGCACGCCTGTGAGCTGTCGGTGGGGGCTCCGCTGTGGTTGCCACCGCGACGCCCGCGCGCACTCGCGGTGGAGATCCACGACCGCGACGGCGAGCTTGCGCGAGTGCATGCGGGGGTGAGCGGAGCGCTGTCGAGTGTCAGCGGCTGGCAGCCCGAGCGCCGCCGCTTCAGGCCTCACATCACGCTCATCCGCGTCGGCCGTGGTGCCTTCGGGACCGCTCGTGCAGGCTCGACTCGCGCTCGCCGCGAGCAGCCACTGCCAGCCACGCCGTGGCTCTCCTTTGTGCCTGAGGCGATAGTGCTCTACCGCTCCTGGCTTGCCGCTGACGGTGCCAGCTACGAGGCACTCGCGCGCAGCGAGCTCGCCGCGCGCTGAGCACTCGACGCCGCGGTCAGCCTTCTTCGCAGACGAAGCTCGAACTGGTGCTCGAGGAGGCTTCGCAGGTCTTTTCCTTTGTGCCAGGGAGGGGTTCCGTGGAGCAGAGGGCGCTGAGGCCTTCTTCGCATTCGGTTTCACCCGCTTCCGATTCAGGTTCTGCGATGACGGGGCAGAGCAGGCTCTTGCCGTTGTGCGAGCGCGTGGGGTTCGCACCGTCTTCGCATTCCGGTTCGGAACCGTCGGCGCAAGAGAAGGAGCTGTTCGCTTCCTTTACGGGGGCGCTCCCGTCTTCGCAGGAGGCCGCTTCGACGGCCGGGGCAGCTTCGCCGGGGGTATTGGCGAGCGTGTGTTTGCCTCGGTGCTTGCGCGAGTGGCGCGTCTTGTTTTTGTGCGATGCCTGCGAGCACGCACGAGCGCCGTGCTTGGCCCTGGCGTGCGAGCAGGATGGCTTGTGTGTCTGGGCGAGCGTCTGGGCGGGCCCGATCAGCGCCGCCACGAGCACGGCCAGGAACACCAGGAGCGTGAGGCTCGAGGCTAGGCGACGGGTGGATTGGCTAGTGGGCAAGGGGAGAGGAGGTGGGCGGTGTGAGCCTGGTTGGCTTATCGGCATCGACGGGCGCCGGCGCGAGTGCTCGGGTGGCCGGTGGACGAAGGGGGCATACGAACAGTTGTTCCGTCCGCAGCGGTGTTTACCTTCTTCTCTCCAACTCGAACCGAGGAGTCAGACCATGCCTGTAACCGACCAGGAGAAGGCCGCCAAGGCGCGCGACGCTGCGCTTCAAGGGGCGCTCACGCAGATCGAGCGCGAGTTCGGCAAGGGCTCGGTCATGCGTATGGGCGACGAGGGCGCACAGGTGCGCTGCGACGCGATCCCGACAGGCGCCCTGTCGCTGGATCTCGCGCTGGGGATCGGCGGCGTTCCCCGCGGACGCATCGTCGAGGTCTTCGGCCCGGAGTCATCGGGCAAGACGACGATGATCTACCACGTACTCGCCGAGGCACAGAAACTCGGTGGCGTATGCGCGTTCATCGACGCTGAGCACGCGATGGACCCGCTATACGCGAAGGAGATCGGCGTCGACATCGACGAGCTGCTCGTCTCCCAGCCCGACTACGGCGAGCAGGCGCTTGAGATCGCCGACATGCTGGTGCGCTCGGGTGCGGTGGATGTGGTGGCGATCGACTCGGTCGCGGCGCTCACGCCGCGAGTGGAGCTCGAGGGTCAGATGGGTGACCAGACCGTGGGCGCGCAGGCGCGCATGATGTCCCAGGCGATGCGCAAGCTCGCTGGCAACCTGAACCGCACGCAGACGCTATGCATCCTCACCAACCAGATCCGCGAAAAGGTGGGCGTGATGTTCGGCTCGCCCGAGACCCAGCCGGGTGGGCGCGCGCTGAAGTTCTACGCTTCGCAGCGCCTTGACATCCGGCGCATCGAGACGTTGAAGGACGGCACGGAGGCGGTGGGCAACCGCGTACGCGTGAAGGTCGTCAAGAACAAGGTTGCCGCTCCGTTCCGTCAGGCCGAGTTCGACATCGAGTTCGGCAAGGGCATCTCCACGTCTGGCTGCCTGATCGACCTGGGACTGGAGCACAACATCGTCTCGAAGTCCGGCTCGTTCTTCTCCTACGGCAATGACCGTCTCGGCCAGGGTCGTGGCAACGCCAAGGCATACCTTGACGAGAACCCCGCGATGGCCAAGGAGATCGAAGACAAGATCTACAAGGCGCTGGGCCTGGGCAAGGATCTCGTCACGCCGATCGACCGTGACAAGGACGCTAAGCCCCCGATCGTCAGCGAACCGGCCGTCGCCGCAGCATAGAGAGAGGGCGCTTGCCTGGGCTGGTCAGCGTCAGTGCAGCCCGGCGATGCGGGCGAAGGCGCCAGCTCGGGCACGGCCGACATCCACGAGTTCGTCCTCGTCAGGCCAACTCAGGTTGTCCTGCGTGAGCGCGTCCGCCAGATCGCGGGCCGCCCAGCCACCGCTTGCAACCGTTTCAGGGACGACGGGCTCGGGTACGGCTTGCGCCTCGAACGCCGAGATCGCGCCGCCCAGCTGGAGCTCGTCAGCGTAGGGGTTGCTCGCGGGGAATTCGAGTGTGCTTGGCTCGGCAGTCGGCTGATGCGCGGCGAACGCCGGTGAGCTGACCGTGTAGTCAGCCTGCTGGCTAGCGGCGGCGCCAGCCGGCTGGGCAGCGATGAACGCGGGCGCGCTGACCGTGTAGGGAGATGGCTCGCTCTCGGCGGCGAAAGACGGCTGCGTGCCAGCAGGAACCGGCGCGCCGACCGCGTAGCGGAACTGTCCGCTCTCATCGGTCACCCAGAAAGCCTCGCCGCCGCCGGTCGCCTCGTGCAGGATCGAGCGATCGTAGTGTTCGGCGATCCGCACCAGCGCCTCCATGTCAGCCACGTCGATCACCGACGTTCCAGCCGGCTGCGTGACGTGGCCAACTGGCACGATCATGTGGCCATAGCGCGCACGGATGCTGCTCGCCTCGTCACTCGGCTCTTTGCGCGTACGCAGGAACGCGAGCATCGCGATCAGGCCGGCGATCACGATCGCGATCCCGATCAGCGCGACCGCGCGTGCCGTCGCCACCGACAGTCGCGCGACCTTGAAGGAGAGAAACAGCGGCTGGTAGCCCTTCGACGGCACGGAGCCGCTGGCCGAGGGGGTGAAGACGCTCGCCTTGGACGGTCCCGTCGTGGTAGAGATCGCGCTACCCGCGAGGGTCGGCTTGACCTCCAGTTCACTCACTGAGAATTCGAGAAGCGGCGAGAAGGTGGCGCTCAGCGGTAGATGTTCCACGTTTCCCGTGACACTCACATGCGGGATGATCGTCAGCGTGTAACTGCCAGTCACCTTCGTTGTTTTTTCCACGCTTTGGATCAACGCGTGGAGCGAGGCCAGGTTGAGTGTCGCCGAGACGCCACCGTGGTCGCCCCGGAAGTATGTGGTCGAACCCAGGGGGAACGTCGTGTTCCAGCCGCTCGTCGAGGTGAGGGTCGCAGACAGCGACGCCTTGCCGCTCAGCGAGTGCTTGGCGGCGCTCGCGAACGCATAACCGAAGCGAAGATTCACTTCGTGCAGGACGCTCGTGAAGAGAGGGTCGCCGGTCACCGCGACGTTGCCGGGATAGGCTGGGCCCGGGGTAGCGTCGGCTGAGTAGGAGAACCGGCCGCTCTGCTTATAGGCCACCGGGACGGTGTGCAGCTTCGTCGACGGGCGCGTGAACGCAAGGATGGCGAGCATCACGAACGGGAGCAGCGCGATCAGCCCCAACGCGAGGATCATTGTTACGGAGTCGGCGGCAGGTATTGGCGAGTGAATGTGCCCATGCTCGGAGCTTTGACCGGCACGCCGCTGCCTGCGCCTGAGTCGGCGCCGGCGCACGAACACCCCGCCCATGAGCAGGAGCAAAGCGGCGGCCACGAGGATCCCGACGAGTGCGGGCGAGCGAATCGACTGCAGGGTCGCGCCCGCGCCGGCGATGTGAAACCACAGGGCGCCGATCAGCTGGCTTGCGGCAGGATGTTCGAAGTCGACGAAGTCGTTGTTGTCGCCCTTGAATATGTAGCGGCTGCCGTCGCGCCCGATGATCCGGTGCAGCACGATCGTGTGCAGCTCTTTGTTGTGGTAAGCGACGACTTCACCGACGTGGTAGCTGCTCTGGCTGCGCACGACCGCCAGATCGCCCGTGTGGAACTCGGGCTCCATGCTGACCCCGCGGGTCACGACGTAGCTGGTCGAGCCACCGAGCGGGGCCGGGGCAAGATAAAACCAGAGACACCCCAGGACGATGATTCCCAGGGTGGTGGCGAGAAGTTTTTTGAGCGGGTGGCGTCGCATGACTTGAAGTTCGCTGGCGCCCATCCGTGGGGTAAATCGGCCAGAGGGCGACCGGCGAGCCGGCCGCCCTCTGTACCTAGCGTCTTGCTCTTTACGGTTCGATGATGACTTTGCCTTGGCTTGTTGCAGAGATGCTCAGCTCGTTACCTTCTTCGACGGGCGTTTTGCCTTCGTTGTTCTGCACACCTTTGGCGGTGAATTTGTTGACCGAGTGTTCGGTCGCGTTCTTGAACGCACCTTCGCCGCCCTTGAATTTGCAGACGACTTCGGTTTCTTCTTCGGTGAGTTTGACGTATTCGGTCGACGGGCAGTCGATCCATTCTTCGGCGGCAGGTGTTTCTGCTTTGCTCAGCGCGACCGCGACGTCAGTCGGCTCGAGTTTTTCTTTGTTCGTCAGGATGATGTGCGCTTCGGTGATGTATTCACCGTCGAGCGCCCACGTGTAGCTGACGCCCTTCTCTGTGTAGCCGCTGACGGTGTTGGTGCCACCACCTGCGGTCTGCGCCGGAACGGTGTTGCTGGCCGTGAACGCGTACGCGCCCACGCCGATCACGCCTGCGAGCACGAATGCGCACAGGCCCGCTATGTTTCGCTTCCGGCTAGCGAACTTTCGCTTGCCAATACGCATTTTCACTTCGGGCCCCCTTTGGGATCAGTGGACACTCCTTGTGTCCGTCGCGAGGGGCATCGGTGCTCTCTTAGGCACGCTTTAGGCATGTATCGTCCGTTGCACGCATTTCTGCAGCGCGTTTGGATCTCTGCACGCCTCTTTGCGCCGACTGGGACGCCCGTGGCGTATACGCTGTGGCGATGAAGCGCTACCACCTCACGAGGTTCTCGTTCGATCATGCCTAGCCCCAATATGCAGTTGCGCTACCACCTCACAACGTTCGGCTGTCAGATGAACGAGCACGACTCCGAGCGCATGAAGGGCATGCTCGAGTCGCTCGGCTACACGCAGGCGCCGGAGCGCTCTGAGGCCGACCTGATCCTGTTCAACACCTGCTCGATCCGCGAGACGGCAGATAGGCGCTTCATCTCGCACCTGGGCGAGGCCAAGCGCCTAAAGCGCGAAAAGCCGCAGAGAGTCGTGGGCGTGGGCGGCTGCTGGGCGCAGTCGCTCAAGGACGAGGTGTTCGAGCGCTTCCCGTTCGTGGATGTCGCGTTCGGGCCCGGCCAGGTGCACAAGCTGGCCGAGTTCCTCACAAGCGACTCGCTCACGGCACAGGGCTTCTTTGAGTTCGAGGGCTTCACCGGCCACCTGCCTGCGCATCGCGAGCGGGCGTTCCAGGGGTGGGTGCAGATCAGCGTGGGCTGCAACTGTGCGTGCTCCTACTGCATCGTTCCCTCCACACGCGGTCGCGAGGTCAGTCGTCCCGCCGAGGAGCTCGTGCGCGGAGGTGCAGGCGATGGCCGCAGAGGGGGTCAAGGAGGTCACCCTGCTCGGGCAGAACGTCAACTCCTACGGGCGCGATCTGGCCGGGCGCACGAGCTTCGCGGAACTGCTGGGCCTGATCGACGGGATCGACGGGATCGAGCGCATCCGCTACACGAGCCCGCACCCGAAGGACATGCGCGAAGACGTGATCCGTGCGCACGCGGAGCTTGCAGAGCGTGTGCGAGCACATCCACCTGCCGCTGCAGTCGGGCTCCAGCCGCATCCTCAAGGCGATGCGCCGCACATATGACCGCAAGCGCTATCTCGAGCGCGTGGCGATGATCCGCGAGCACGTCCCCGACGCGGCGCTGACCACGGACATCATCGTGGGCTTCCCGGGGGAGAGCGACGAGGACTTCCGCGAAACGCTCGAAGTCGTCGAGGAGGTCGCCTACGACAGCGCGTTCACGTTCATCTTCTCGCCGCGACGCGGCACGGAGGCGGCCGAGCATCACCGACGGCGTCGTGCCGCACCCGGTGAAGGTGGAGCGCATGGAGGAACTGGTTGAGCTCGTGCAGCGCCAGGCGCGCGAGCGCGCCCAGCGCTTTGTGGGGCGCACGCTCGAGGTACTGGTGGAAGGCGCCTCGCGCACCGACCCCGAGCGTCTGCGGGGCCGCACGCGCCACAACAAGGTCGTCAACTTCCTCGGCCTGGCCGCCCCGGGCGAGCTCGCAGACGTGGAGATCGCGAGCGCCACCAGCCAGACGCTCGCCGGCGAGGAGCGTTTGCTGCTCACGGGGTGCTGTCGGTCGATGAGGATCCGCGCGGCAGTGCTCGAGGAGTTCGGCAAGCCGCTGGTCGTGCAGGAGGTCGAGCTCGCCGAGCCCGGCCCGGGCGAGGTGCTCGTGCGCCTGGTGGCATGCGGCGTCTGCCACACCGACATGTACACCGCCTCGGGGGTCGATCCCTCGGGCTATGCGCCGACGGTGCTCGGCCACGAGGGCGCGGGCGTGGTCGAGCGCTTCGGCGAGGGCGTCTCGCTGGTGCGCGAGGGCGACCACGTGGTGACGCTGTTCTCGCCCCAGTGCGGCGAGTGCGTGCACTGCGCGCAGCCCGCTGACGAACCTCTGCCTGGCGATCCGCGAGCAGCAGAACCTCGGCTATCTGCCCGACGGCACGCACCCGCCTCTCGCGCGACGGCGAGCCGCTGCGCCACTTCATGGGCACCTCGACGTTCGCCGAGTACACCGTGATGCCGGAGATCGCGCTTGCGCGGATCGACCCGCGAGGCGCCGCTCGACCGGGCGTGCCTGTTCGCGTGCGGCCTCTCGACCGGGCTCGGAGCGGCGATGAAGACGGCCGCGGTGCAGCGCGGGCTCGACGTGCGTGGTGTTCGGCGCGGGCATGGTGGGCCTCGGCGCGGTCGCGGGCTGCCGCCTGCAGGGGGCCGAGCGGATCGTCTGCGTCGACCTCGTCTCCCGAGCGCCTGCGAGCTCGCCCGCGGCCAGGGCGCGACCGACGTGATGATCGGCGGCGAGGACACCGTCGCAGCAGATCCTCGAGATGACGGGCGGCTTCGGCGCCGACTACACCTTCGAGGCGACCGGCAACGTGGCGGTGATGCGCCAGGCGGTCGAAGCGGCGCGCATGGGCTGGGGCCTGTGCACCGTCTGCGGTGTGGCCGGCCGCGGCGAGACGCTCGAGGTGGTGCCGCGCCTGCTGATCACCGGGCGGCGCGTATGCGGCTCCTCCTTCGGCGGCCTGAAGGGCCGCGAGGACGTTCCCGCGCTCGATCGAGCGCTACCTGGCGGGCGAGATCGACGTCGACCCGTTCATCTCGCACCGCATCACGCTCGACGGACGTCAACCGCGGCTTCGAGCTGATGGAGGCCCAGGACGGCATCCGCAGCGTGATCGAGCTCTGAGCTCTGGGCCGGGCTGCGCCCGACCGTCCCGTCCATCCGACGCGAGCTGGAGCTAGGCGAGCGCCGGTGAGGCGCCTCCGCGGGGGTGACCGTCGACTCCGGAGGAGCTGAGCGTGACGGACTGCTCGCGCTCGGCCACACAGACACGGTTGCGTCCGGTGCGCTTGGCGCGATAGAGCGCCGCGTCGGCGACGGCGAACACGCCGGCGTAATTGAAACGCTCGTCGCGCTCGGAGGCGGCGACGCCGAGGCTCATCGTGACGGTGATTCCTTCGGCAACGGGGTCGGCGGCGACTCCCGCGCGCAGACGCTCGGCCAGCTCCGCGGTGTGCTCGAGATCGGACCCGGGCACGAGGATCAGGAACTCCTCGCCGCCGAGCCGGTAGGCCAGATCGAATGCACGCAGCTGCTTGCGCAGCTGATACGCAACCTCCTTGAGCACCACGTCCCCGGTCGCGTGCCCGTGGGTGTCGTTGACCTGCTTGAAGCGGTCAAGATCGATGACGATCACGCCAACGGGCTCGCCGGTCACCGCCGACTGCTGCCCCAGCTCCTGGACGCGCACGGCGAGCGCCTTGCGGTTGAGCATGCCGGTGAGCGGGTCGATAACGGCGTCGTTACGGTGCTGGATGTCCGACTGCATCAGCGCGGTCGAGAGCACTGCCACCGAGATGATCAGCGCTACCGGTGCGATCACCAGCTGCGGGCTGTTGAGGATCGCATGACCGTCGACGCCGAATGCGACAGCGAGCGTACACACGCTCGCGATCGCCAGGCCGGTCACGACGCCGCGCATCGGGAAGCGCGAGCTGAGCGTGATCACCGGTATTGCCAGCCACGACAGTCCGGCGATGCCGGGACGGCCCTCGAGCGACACCGCGCCGGCGATCGTGATCTCGCTCCCGATCCAGGCGCCGAACATCAGGTACTCGGGTCGGCTCACGCGGGTTATGAGTACGTCTGCGAGAGCGAAGAAGGCGGCTGCCGGCATCAAGAACAGAAGTGGCCACCAACCGAGCCACGGTGCTCCGATGGCGATCGCAACAGCGAGGATCACGAGCGTCGTGCGTCGCACCGAGCGCACCCGCTCGTCCATGTCCAGCAGGCGCTCACGATCGAAGTCCTCGCGGCAAAGCCATGAGGAACTACTGTTTCGCTCCCTATGGGGGGTGTGATCGTAATCCACTGGTAATCGCTCGACAGTGGTCCTCCGCACGATTACCGTCGGCAAGCCATGTGGACACCTTGACAAGCGGGGAAATACGTGTACAAAGGGCCCCACGACAGGCATTTCAGCCCTCCGTGAGGCCCCTTGGCAGGCGTCTACTGGTAGGTGGCTGCCGGCGGTCCAGGCGCGTAGCTGGAGCCGGATTTTGAGCCCTGGCTCGAGCCTGAGCCCATGTTCGGGCACGGCGTGGAGCCGGCTTTGGGCGTGGCTGATTTCTGGGTGGGTGAGGTGGGTGTCGACGGTGTTGTCGAAGTCGACGGTGCGGCCGCCGTTGTAGCGGGCGTCGTTGTGGCCGTGGTCGTTTGCGTGCCCGATGACGCAGACGCGCTCGAGATGCCGGCGGCCGCGCCTCCGGTCGCGAGCGCGCCCGCGATCATTGTCGCGCCGAGCATTCTGGAGATGGTCATTGAAATCGAACCTCCTGAGGTCGATTGGTGGCGTGTGTCAGCCATGGTGCGCGCTGGCCCTAAGCGGCAGGGCATGGCCCATGTAGGCGTTTTGTAAGGGCGTGCAGGCGCTCCGCCGCAGGCCATGCGAACATATGTTCGTGCGCTGGAGCAATCTCACGCTCGATGACGACGAGCAGCGACGGCTGCCGGGGTATCGCGATCCGGCAGCCGTACGCCGCTTCGACGCTCCCGAGGCACTCGACATGCGTTTCTACGAGGTGCACGCCAAGTCGGTGCTCAATCGCGTGCCCGCGCAGTCGCGGATGCCGTTTCGCTGGACGGTCAATCCTTATCGGGGATGCTCACATGCCTGCACCTACTGCATGGGGCCGGATACACAGATCCTCATGGCTGACGGGCGCACGAAGCGGATCGCAGATCTGAGGACTGGGGACTCGATCTGTGGAACCGTGCGCCGAGGCGCATACAGACGTTTCGTTACGACAGAAGTCCTTGCCCAGTGGTCGAGCATCAAGCCTGCATACGTGGTCGCACTCGAGGACGGCACGGAGCTGATTGCGAGCGAGGATCACCGATTTCTCACGAGCCGAGGCTGGAAGCACGTGACGGGAGCGCAGTGCGGCCCGGCGCAACGGCCACATCTGACTCTCAACAGCAAGTTGGTCGGTCCTGGTGGCTGCGTCGCCGCCCCGGCTCTCGATGACGACTACAGGCGCGGCTACTTGTGCGGTCTGATCCGGGGCGACGGGCACATTGGCTCCTACATCTACGACCGACCTGGTGGCGGGAAGAGTGCCGTCCATCGGTTCCGCCTGGCCCTCGCTGACAACGAGGCGCTAGATCGCGCCGGGATGTACCTCGCTGACTTTGGTGTGGCCACGAGCGAGTTCGCATTTTCACGAGCCACTAGCTGCCACAGGGCAATGACTGCGATCCGCACGCAAACACGCGCGAACGTCGAGCGGATCAGCGAGCTGATCGCTTGGCCGATCCTGCCGAGCATTTCCTGGATCAAGGGCTTTCTCGCGGGGATCTTTGACGCCGAGGGCTCAAGCTCCGGGCACGTCATACGCATCGCGAATACAGATCCCGAGACCCTCGGATGGGTCAAGGCTGCTTTGGGTCGCTTCGGGTTCGCCTACGCCGTAGAGCCGATATGGCGGGCTGGAAACGGTATGACCACGATTCGCGTGCGTGGCGGCCTCCCAGAGAAGATGCGCTTCTTCCTTGGCACCGACCCCGCGATAACGCGCAAGCGCACGATCGAGGGAAGCGCACTGAAGACCTTTGCCCAGCTGGGCGTAAAGTCGATCTGGCCGCTCGGCATGACGATGCGTCTCTACGACATCACCACTGGCACAGGCGACTTCATCGCAAACGGCGTGGTCAGCCACAACTGCTTCGCCCGTCCCACGCACAAGTACCTCGACTTCAACCCTGGTCGCGACTTCGAGCGCGAGATCGTGGTGAAGGTCAATGCGCCGGAGGTGCTACGCGTGGAGCTGGCGCGACCGTCGTGGAAGGGCGAGCACGTGGCGCTGGGGACGAACACCGACCCATACCAGTGGGTCGAGGGCCGCTACCGCCTGATGGAGGGCATCTGGCAGGCGCTGCGTGATGCGGGCAACCCGTGCTCGGTACTGACGAAGTCGCCGCTGCTCCTACGCGACCTGCCGCTGATGCTGGAAATCGCCAAACGCGCGAGCTTCAGCGCTTGCCTATCGATCCCGACGCTCGACGAGAAAGCGTGGCGGGAAACCGAGCCGCACACGCCGAGCCCGCGTGCGCGCTTGGAGGCGGTGGCGGAGCTCAACCGGGCGGGCATTCCCACCGGTGTCCTGATCGCGCCGCTGATGCCGGGGATCAACGATGCGCCTCATCAGGTCGAGCCGCTGCTCGAGTTGGCTACGCAGGCCGGTGCGACGAGTATTGGCGGCATCGCATTGCACCTGCGCGGGGAGGTGCGCACGGTGTTCATGGACTGGCTGCGCTCGCAGCGTCCAGACCTCGTTCCACGCTACGAGGAGCTGTACCGCAAGCGTGCGTACGCGCCACAGGCGGAACGCGAGAGGCTGGCACGGATGGTGCGTCGCGGCGGCGCGCCGAGCGCGTTTCGGCTCAGGAGCCGAGCGCCGGTCCATGAGCCCTCGTCCGTGCCGCTGGTGCACGTCTCACATCAGGAGAGCCTATTTTGAGAGCATGCAAAGAAGCATGTTCGAAACGGAGCGCCCGGGCAAAGAAATCTTGATTGCGTGTGAGCGCGACGAGGCCACGCTGACTACCCGCGAATGGCTCGAGCGTTTGAAGCAGGATGAGCCGGTGGGCGGAATCACGTCCGAGGACATCGTGAGCTTGATCCAGCAAGGCCGCGCGGAGCGAGATGAGCAGATACTTCGCGCGCTCGCCAGTCGTGACTGACGCCGCAGCCGACGGACCTTCGATGCAGATCATCGCCCTGTTCGGCCCCACAGGCGTGGGCAAGACGTCAGTGGCTATTGCCCTGGCGGAGCTGCTGCGCGCGCAGGGCGAGGACCCGGTGGCGGTTTCAGCGGACGCTCTACAGGTATATGCGGGCCTGGAGATCCTCACGGGCGTGGCGAGCGCGGCGGAGCGGACGCGCCTGGAGCATCGCCTCGTGTCGTTCCTGCCCGTGGACGCGACGTTCAGCGCGGGGCAGTACGCGCAGCTGGCGCACGCTGAGATCGACGACCTGCTGGCAGCAGGCAGGCGCCCGATCGTGGTTGGAGGCACGGGCCTCTACCTGCGAGCGGCGCTCACGGAGCTGAACCTGCGCCCGCCGCCACCGGAGGGCGTGCGCGAGCGCTGGACGGCGGAGCTGGAACGCAGCGGCGCGCCGGCGCTGCACGCGATCCTGGCGGAGCGCGCACCGTGGGCGGCAGAGAAAATCGATCCCAACGATCGCCAGCGGCTGGTGCGGGCGCTGGAGCTGTCGGACCTGGGCGAGCTCGAGCCGGCGGAGGGGCCATCGCAGCTGTGGAGCGAGGAACTACGTCACCCGACGCTACTGGCCGGCCTGACGATGGAGCGAGAGGCGTTGTACGCGGCGATCGACGCGCGGGTGGACGCGATGCTGGTGGCAGGCGTGAGCGATGAGGTCCGCAGGGCAAACGCCGCGGGGGCGTCTGAGACGGCGCGCAAGGCACTCGGCTTCGATGAGCTGTTGGCAGGGGATGTGGAGCTGATGAAGCGCCACACGCGCAACTACGCAAAGCGCCAGCTGACATGGATGCGCAAGCTGTCGGGCGTGCGCGACATCGACGTCACGGGACGTGACCCGGTCGCGGTTGCGCGCGAGATCCTAGACTCCGGCGCCTGATGGCGACAATCACATTCGAGAAGTGGCAGGCGCTCGGCAACGACTACCTGATCGTCGAGCAACGCCAGCTTCCGTTCGAACTCACGCCCGCGCGGGTGCGCAAGCTGTGCGCGGGACACTTCGGCGTGTATGCGGACGGCGTGCTGCTGCTCTCGCCACCGCAAGACCCAGCGCACGTGGCGGATCTGCGTATCTTCAACCCGGATGGCTCAGAGGCGGAGCTGTCGGGCAACGGTGCGCGTGAGGCGATTCTGTACCTGCGCCATCGCGGCTGGACGGAGGAGGACACGTTCTCGATCAACACGGCCGCGGGAGAGGTCAGTCCGACGATCACCGGACCGGACACGTGCACGGTGGACATGGGTCAGGCAAGTCTCACCTCTGTGGACTTCCCAGGTGGGCCGCCGGACGGACGCGCGACGGTCTTCTCCGCCGGACGCGACTGGGCTTTCCAACACGTCTCGATCGGCAACCCCCAATGCGCGATCCATGTGGACTCGCTGGACGCGCTGGAGGCGCTCGACCTGCCCACGATCGGCCCCGCAATCGAAGCGGACGCGCAGTTCCCCAACCGCACGAACGTCTCGTGGTACACGGAGCTGGAGCCCGAGGATGGAGGCCCACCCACCCGCATCCGTGCGCGTATCTTCGAGCGCGGTGTAGGGGAGACCTTGTCCTCCGGCACCGGTGCGACGGGCGCGGCGGTAGCCCACACCCGCGAATACGAGCCGCCGCTGAGGCCCGAGCGGGTCACGGTGGCCCTCGACGGCGGCGAGCTGGAGGTCGAGGTGGGGGAGGATCTGCGCATCAACCTGACAGGCTGGGCGCGACCGGTGTTCGCTGGTCGCCTGAGCGAGGAGTTCGAAAAGGAGCTGCATGAAACCGAGTAAACGCCTGGAGCGCATCCCGCCGTACGCGTTCGCCCAGCTGGAGCGCAAGATCGCAGACAAGCAGGCTGCGGGGGTGGACGTGATCAGCCTGGGCATCGGCGACCCGGACCGCCCGACGCCGCCGCTGATCGTGGAGGCGATGCAGGAGGCGGTGAGCGAGCCGGAGACGCACCGCTACCCGAGCAATCGCGGTCGCGCGGACTTCAGGGCTGCGGTGAGCGACTTCTACGAGCGGCGCTTCGACGTGAAGCTCGACCCCGACAGCGAGATCATCCCGGCGATCGGCGCGAAGGAGGCGATCTTCAACCTCAACCTGGCGTTCCTCGACCCGGGCGACTATGCGCTGGCGGCGGACCCCGGCTATCCGGTGTACACGGGCGGACCGTGGCTCGCTGGCGGCGAGCCGGTGCTGATGGCGCTCGAGCCCGAGCACGGCTTCGTGCCGGACCTGGGCGCGATCGACGAGGACGTGGCGCGCCGCTCGAAGCTGATGTTCCTGAACTACCCCAACAACCCCACGGGGGCGGTCGTTCCCGATGGCTTCTTCGCGCGCGTGGTGGAGTTCGCGCGCGCATACGACATCCTCGTGGTGCACGACAACGCCTACTCGGAGATCGTGTTCGACGGCTACCACGCGCCGTCGTTCCTGCAGACGCCGGGGGCTAAGGACGTGGGCATCGAGGTGTTCTCGCTGTCCAAGGGCTACAACATGACCGGCTGGCGCTGCGCGGTGGTGGTTGGAAACGCCGAGGCGCTGCACACGTATTGGCAGCTGAAGACGAACATCGACTCAGGGCTGTTCGAGGCTGTGCAGCTGGCGGGCGTGGCTGCGCTCTCGCCCGACGCGGACAGCGAGGTGGCATCGATGAACGAGCTGTACCGCCGCCGGCGTGATCTGGTGTGCGATGCGCTGCGCGAGATCGGCGTGCAGGTGCGCGTACCGCACAGCACGATCTATGTGTGGGCGCCTGTGCCGGAGGGCTTTGCGAGCTCAGAGGCCTACTGCGAACACGTGCTGGAGCGCACGGACGTGGTGCTGGTGCCGGGATCGGTGTATGGGCCGGCGGGTGAGGGTTGGTTCCGGATCTCGCTGACGACCCCAGACGATCGTCTGCTGGAGGCGGTCAAGCGCCTGGGCACACTCAGGGGTTGACTTTTTGGGAGACACATAAGCGCGAGCTTCGGCCAGCCGTATCTTCACCGGTCATAACACTTTGCGGCGTATCGAGCGTCCTAGACTTGGAGTTGGATGGATAGGAGCCGCAACGGCCGTAGCGCCGTAACCCCGAAGGCCGAGTGGGCCGCCAACGGCACGCAGGGCACGCAACGCGCGGCCCAGCGCGCGTTCTGCATCGCGGCGCTACCCGATGGGGATGACCTGTCAGAGCTCGAGGAGCTGCTGCGCACGGCAGGCGTGGCGGTCGTCGGTGAGATGGTGCAGCGACGTGAGCAGCCACACCCGAACACCTACCTGGGGCCGGGCAAGGTGGCGGAGGCGAAGGCGGCGGCGCTGGCAGCCGACGCGAACGTGATCGCCTGTGACGATGAGCTGAGCGCGCGCCAGGAGCGCAACCTGGAGGAGGCTTTGGGCCTGCCGGTGGTGGATCGCACGACGGTGATCCTCGACATCTTCGCCGCGCACGCCAACAGCGCGGATGGCAAGCTGCAGGTTGAGCTGGCGCAGCTGGAGTACAACCTCGCGCGCATGCGCGGCCTATGGAGCCACCTCGAGCGTCTGGGCGGTGGCATTGGCACGAGGGGCCCGGGGGAGACTCAGATCGAGACCGATCGCCGGCTGGCGCGCAACCGCATCTCGGTGCTGCGTAGCCGCCTGGAGCACGTGAAGGGAACGCGTGCGGTCCAGCGCGCGGAGCGCGAGCGCGCGGCGCTACCGACGATCGCGCTGGTGGGCTACACCAACGCGGGCAAGTCGACGCTGCTGAACGCGATGACGGGGTCGGAGGTCGGGGTCCGCGATCGCCTGTTCCACACGCTCGACCCGACCACCCGGACGCTGAAGCTGGCGGGCCGCTCCTACCTGTTGACGGACACGGTGGGCTTCATCTCAAAGCTCCCCCATCAGCTGGTGGACGCGTTCGCGGCGACCCTCGAGGAGACAAGCCGCGCGGAGCTGTTGGCGCACGTGCTGGACGCCTCCGCGCCGGAGTCCCAGCGGGAGATCATGCAGCACTCGGTGGAGGGCACGCTGGAGGAGATCGGCGCGGGGGAGAGCCCACGCCTGTTGGTGCTCAACAAGATCGATCTGCTCGACGAGGAGGAGCGCCACGAACTGCGCTTCCGTTACCCGGACGCGGTGCTCGTCAGCGGCGTCACCGGTGAGGGCCTGGAGGAGCTGGGCGAGCGGATGGAGCACGAGCTCGCACACATGCTGCGTCCGCTGGATCTGCTCGTGCCATACGCGGACGGCGGCAGCCTGGCGGAGCTGCACGAGCTGGCAGGGGACGTCACGCGCGAGGACACCGCCGAGGGCGTGCGCGTGCACGCGCTTGTACCTGCACGGTTGGCCGAGCGCTTCGCCCGCTTTGCAGTGGCGACATAGCTCGCCCGTCGCCTGTCAGTGGTCCGAGTGGATGATCACACGGCCGAGGCCGATGACCTCCATCTCGGTTTGGTGTGCGCAGATGGAGATCTGCTCGGCCTCCGTGCGCAGCGTGCGCCGTAGCGCGGCAAAGGCGACTGCGCCGACGATGGCGGGCACACCGAGCGCGATCACACGGTAGGCGAGCACGGCGCCGGCTGCGGCCGTGATGGATACGTGGTAGACGACGAGCGTGCCGAGCAGGCCGGCGTCGATGCCGCCGATGCCTCCTGGCACCGGTATCAGGCCACCGAGCTCCCCGATCAGATAGGCCATCGCGAGGATTGCGACAGGCGGTGAGGCGCCAAGCGCGCGGAAGCCAGCCCACAGGATGAGGACGTCGAAGACGAGATACGCGAGCAGGCCGGCGATCAGGATCGCGTCGCCCTCACGCAGTAGCGCGAGCGACTCGTCGACGCCGTCGGCGAGCGCGGCGAGCGCCTTGACAGCTGCAAGAGCTCGTTTGGAGCTCAGGTGTTTCCTGGACTCTCGCTGACGCTGTTCGTAGCGACGGGCGGCTCGGCCGCCGGCGATCGTGGCCGCAACGGCGGCGAGCGCAACTGCGGCTGGGAGCGCGGTCAGGAGCAGGTTGCCCTCGCCTCCGAGCAGGCCGACCGCGAGGCCAATCCCGATCAGGATCACACCGAGAACGTTGGGCACGCTCGTGAGCAAGAAGAACGCCACGGTTCGCTTGGCGATCTCCTCTCCCTTCATACCCCCGCGTTTCAGCGCCCACGCACCGAGCGCAAGCCCACCGGCGCCGCCTGTGGGAAGCAGTGCATTGGCGCCGAGCTCGGACATGCCGATTTGGGTGCTCACGCGCCAGCTCATGCGCCGGCAGAAGATCATGCGAAAGACCGCCACGTAGCCGAGACCGGAGAGGATCTTCAGCAGTGCCCCCAGGGCAAGCCAGCCGGGGCTTGCGTGCGCGAGGCGCGAGCGCAGACCGCTGAGGCCGGGAACGAGGCCGATCACGGCAATGACCGCGAGCAGCAGTCCGAGCGCGATCAGCACGCGCGATTGTAGCTGGCGGCGGCTTAGCCCCTCGGGGACGTCGAGCTCATCGGCTCTGACTTGTAGAGGATCCTGTTGCTCCGTCTGCACACGCTCATCCTGGCAGCCTCTTGGTGCAGTTCCGTCTGTGTCAGACGTTGGTGTGGATCTGGCGTGCGCAGCGGCGCAGCCGCTCTTAGCCGTCAATTTCGTCGAACCGACTGAGCTGCTGCTGATATAGCTGCCGCACAGCCGACGACACCGTGTCTTGTTCCATCAATAGTTCGTACAACGGGTGGACATTTCGCCGGGCCTGATTCGAGATCTCATCGCGAAGAGTGGCGGCGCCATCTCGCTCAGGGTTGTGACGAAAGACTTCGCGCCCCAGGCGGAGGAACTCACCCGAGATTTCGAGCGGCCTCCCTGAGCTGTCATACAGCAGAGGCTCAGGAACGACCGAAGGCAGCATCTCATACTTGCTTTCGATGGCTACTCGATCGAAATTGGACGGCGCGTGTGGGCGCACGTAGTGGTACCAGAAGATCTCGAAGTAGTGACGACCCTCCATCTGCAAGAACAGTTGCTCCTGTGCTACGCGGTGATCCTCAAGGTCCCACAGGTCACGCAGCTCTTGGTGGCTTGCCTTCCGCGCGGGATCATATTCGGCAAGGTGGGCGTAGACCGCGCGGTTTGAGTCGGGACGCAGCTCCCCTTGAGCTGTCGCGATCCCGTCTCGTTGGATCATGATGGCCCTGGCGAAAGCAGGCGAGGCCGTCTCGGAGGTCTCTGCCAGCTTGGTCGAAACCTTGTAAGCAAGCATCACGAAACCGCCCCGCGTCACTGGCACGTCGTCGCTGAGCAGACGGATCGCTTCGTTGAGCACCGCGCGGTCGGCGCGGTCGACGGCCTCCCAAACACGAGCAAGCACGTACGAATACGTGTAGCGAGCAGCAGCGTGGTACTCCGCGCGGTGTCCCGACGAGGATGGCATTCGCTTGCCATCCTCGGGAAACTCATAGACGATCTGCGCGTCCGTCTCGCCGGACGTGCTCGCATTGGTGACCGGGAGTGCGGTCTTGGTCGGCACCGCCGGGTTCTCATCTCCCTCAGCGATCGCCGGCGGAAGTCCTGGCTCCCAGATTCGTATGCGCCAACGCGTGAGGAGCGCGAGCAGCTCATCGTCGTCAGCTGGTGCACCGAACAGGCCAGCATCTGAATACTCGAGCTCCTGGTCGATCTGGTCGTCGATCCACGGATCACGAATTGTCGCGCGCCTGTTCTTCAGCGTGGCTCTCAACCTTGTCGCCACCGAGCCTTCCCCATCGACCAAGCAGTTCAGCAGTGCGAGGAGCCTGGATCTGACCTCGAGGTCCGGTACATCAAGCACTCCGTTGTGCTCAGGGGGCGGATCGAGCGCGCGATCGAGCAGCTTCTCGAGCTTGTCGTAATTGATCGTCATGAACTGCGCGGTGATCATCTTCGTCAGCTCATAGGTGAATCCATCGCCGAGTTTGGCGTCGATCGCGGAACTGCCCGCCTCGACGATCAGGGTTGCACCGCTGGCGAGCCTCGTGCGCAGGCGGGCTGCACCGGCGAGGATCTCTGATCCGACCAGGTTGATGGGACGATCCTCGGTACCGCCTACCCCGACGAGGAGTCTCGCGTCGTCGTCGGAGCTCAGCGCCGGGTCGGCGGCAGCATAGACGTTGCAGCACAGACCGCTCAGATCCGCCAGCTCATTGAGCTCGAGGCTTCGCCACATCACGTACAGATCAGCGATGTCGTTCGGCGCTCTGAGCACGATCGCTGACAGCATCTCTAGCAGCCCATTGCGAACGAAGTCCGATCGCGTGACGGGGTTTCGCTGGGCATCCAGCGCGACCCCGAGCATGTCGCCGACCTGGCTGAATACCTCGATGCGGAAGTTGCCGCCCGGCTCATCGTGTGTCTGCTTGATGGTGGCCCACATGCCAGCCACCACGAGCGTCGCATAGTCGAGCGAGTCGATCAGGTCTTCCCGTTGGACAGCTGTGCGTGCGACGACCCGCTCGATGATCTCAGCGATCGCGCTCTCGGGGTTGGCCGCGATCTCCGCCGGCCAAGATGATTGCCCTCTCGTCGCCAATGGCTCGAGAAGTGCTAGAAGCCAGAGGGAGCGAACCCGCGCGTGATCGCGGATTGCTTCGCAGCTTGGGCTATCGCGGTCCGGCAGCGGCGGAGGCAGACCGTCGCGATCGTCGCTTGCGATCGATTCGAGGTACAGCTTCAGCAACGGCTCGTGATTCTGCTGCTGGGGAAGGCGATCGGCGTTCGCAACGAGCGATCCGAGCAGGTCGCGGTAACCCGTGAGCATGTAGAGCGCCCAGGAGCAGTCGAATAGATCCTCCCGGAGCTCGGTGTCCCGCGGCTCCTCGCCTTCGGGGGCCAGAGCCAGCGCGCGATCGATCAGCCCATCTCGCTCGTCGTCGCTCCAGTCGTTCGAGACGATCCCTGAAACGCACAGCGCAAGCGCCGCGTGGGCGCCGTACAGTGCGGCTTCGCATAGGGCTCGCGCGACTTCATCGCCATAGCGATCGGCGATGCTGCTCGGCTCACGCAGCGCCCGCAGGTGACTGACCATCCGCTCGACCGCGCGTGCTGACCAGGCGCTCGAGTCAGCGAGACGAGTCCACCAGTACAGCGCCCAGAACGCATGTGCGACGTCGGCAGGGGGGAGACTGTGCTCCTTGCGGATCGAGTTGTAGACACGGTCGAAAGCGTCGGCGTAGCCGGCATCCACACGCACGCCACGGTCGCGCTGGCGTTTCGTGCGTTCCTCGAATAGGTGGGAGAAAGTGCTTGCACTGTTCTTGATCGCATCGCTCATGGTTCCGAGTCGATCGATCTCTGTGAACCATGACCCCAACAGCTCCCGGAGTGGGTTCGGCGAAACACCATCTCGTGCTTTGACCGTCTTCACGATGTCCGCGGACTTCAATAGCTCGGAGCTGGGTACGGTCGCAGCTATTGCCAGGAACGAGAACGCGAGCACCGCCGCGTCGTCACCGGCGGCTTTCAGCTGTGCCTGCAGATCCTGCTCGGTGCCCTCATCCTTTGTGCCCGAAACGATGCTCCCGATCCTCCTGTACCGCAGCCGCCGATCGGCATGGTCGAGCGGCCCACGCTCCAGCTCGCGCAACAGGATTCGCTTGCGGGCGGAGTCGAGCAGCTGTTGGCGGCAAGACCAAGATCGGAACGAGCCGCTGTTGTTGACGAGTCGGCTGATCTCGCCTGTGCTCCTCTGGCTCCCCTCATGCTGAGGGGGGCCATCCTTGTCAAAGATAACCCAGAACTCCTCTGGCCATTCCCGGTTCGGCCCGAAGATCTCCTCGGGGGGCGTCTTGATGTACTCCTTAACAAGCAGCAGCGTTCGGGGGTGGAGGCTGCTGAAGTTGTCGATCACCACAGCCCGGTTGGTTCGCTCCTTCGTTCGCTCTCTCAGCGGGCTTCGCTGTTCCATCAACTCTCGGACCATCTCGTTCAGAAAGCGATACTCCGCGTCACTCTTCGTGGGGTCGGCACCGACGGCTTCTTCCAGGCGCTTGATGGCCGGATGGCCGAACACGGGAATCGCGCCTCCGCCCGACTTTACCCCCGCGCCAACAGCTCCAAGAACTCCAGCGGTGATCGCGGCTCCGATCGTTGCTCCTGTGAGCACGCCAGCGTGGGCAGCGAGGTGCGTGATCACGGCCGAGGTAAACCCGAGGACGAGCGCGATCGAGACCATCGAGATGTACCAGAGCCAATCCTTGGCTGCGCCCGGAAGCAGGCCGCTCGCTCTCGCTGCGCGTACGATCGCTCTCCGCCCGCCGAACAGCTCGGACAGCTCCGACAGCGGTCCCTGCTGACGATCGCCGGAGAGGAGCAGGACGGTCCAACGGTCATCTACACAGTCCGAGATGATCGTCTTGGTGTGCCTGGCATCTCGCGTCATGCCGTCTTGTTCCTCTACGACGATGCCGTACAGGACCCGCATCTTGGTGCCTTTTTCCGCACTCGCGACGCGGGTGATGCGCTGACGGATCAGCGCCTCGAAGTCGTCAGGCTGCTCTTCTTGGTCGAACGGCCAAGTTGCACACTCGGTCTTCACGACGCCACGAGGTATGAAACCGACACCCGACACGCACGCTACCCCCAATAGATTCCGAGCAGCCCCCACATTCGATGAAATAGACTAACATTTCGCGGTGCCTTTGGGGATCCAACGGCGACCAATCGACCGGACATGCTTCTGACTGATGCCTTCGCTCTTTGATCGTTTTCTCAACGCAGGAGAAGCTAAGAAGCGCAATAGCTATGAACAGCGCGTTGCTTTGATCAACGCATTCGAGCCGGAGCTCGAACGTGAGAAGGACCTCGAACTCTTCGAACGAATGGACGAGCTACGAGCTCGCGCCGCGGCCGGTAAGTCGCTGAACGAGCTGATGCCGGAGTGCTTCGCGATCGTCCGGGAGACGGGCAAGCGTACGCTCGGGATGCGCCATTTCGATGTGCAGATGATTGGCGGCATGGCCCTCCACGAGGGCTACATCGCTGAGATGAAGACCGGCGAGGGCAAGACGCTGACCGCGACGCTTGCTGTGGTGCTCAATTCGCTGACGGTCGGAGTGCACGTGGTTACGGTCAACGACTATCTGGCTCGGCGCGACGCGGAATGGATGAAACCCATCTACGACGCTCTGGGGGTCTCGGTGGGGATCCTAGAGGCCGGGCACCGTCCCGAGCACAAGCGCGCCGCGTACGCGTGCGGCGTCGTGTATGGCACGAACTCTGAGTTCGGCTTCGACTACCTGCGCGACAATATGGCGAAGGATCTCGATGACACGTTCCAGCGCGGGCACCACTTCGCGATCCTCGACGAGGTCGACAATATCCTGATCGATGAGGCACGCACACCGCTGATCATCTCTGGCGCCCCGGAAAAAGCCGCGGACCTGTATACGAAGTTTGCTGCGCTTGCGCCGTGCTTGGCGCTGGGCAATACGCCTGAAGGTATGGACGCGCGGACGAAGAAGCTATTCGTTGCTGACTTTGACTTCGAGATCGACGAGAAGCAAAAGACGGTCGCTGTAACCGAGCGAGGTGTCGCGAAGGCGGAGCGCTTTCTGTGTGTCGATCACCTCTACCGTGCAGACAACGGTCACCTCGTTAACCACCTGATCCAGTCCTTGCGGGCGCACGCGTTGTATAGGCGCGACGTCGACTACGCCGTGATCGACGGCGAGGTGAAGATCATCGACGAGTTCACCGGTCGCATCCTGGAGGGACGGCGCTGGTCGGAAGGATTGCATCAGGCGATCGAGGCGAAGGAGAGCGTGGCGATCCAGGAGGAGAACCAGACGCTCGCGACGATCACCTACCAGAACTTCTTCCGTCTCTACGACAAGCTTGCAGGGATGACGGGCACGGCGCTGACCGAGGCGACCGAGTTCGTGAAGATCTACAAGCTGTCTGTAATCCAAGTGCCGACGAACATGCCGACGATTCGCAATGACGCTCACGACCGCGTCTACAAGACCAAGGAGGGCAAGTGGACCGCGGTGCTAAATGAGATCGCCGATCGCCACGCGAACGGGCAACCGGTGCTCGTGGGAACGATCTCCGTCGAGGTCTCCGAGCTGCTCTCACAGCGGTTGAGTGTGGCGGGCATCGAGCACACGGTGCTAAACGCCAAGCCTGAGCACGCTGCGCGAGAGGCCGAGATTGTCGCCGAGGCAGGCCGACCGGGCGCGCTCACGATTGCGACCAACATGGCGGGCCGCGGCGTCGACATTAAGCTCGGCGGCGACCCCGAGCACCTCGCCCGCCAACTGCTTGCCACCGAGGGAATCGGGCCAGACGATAAGTTCTACCAGGCCCGGATGAGTGAGCAGCTCCCACACTTCGAGGCGATCGTGCGGGCCGAGCGTGAGCGCGTCGTGCTGGCAGGCGGCTTGTTCATCTGCGGCACCGAGCGCCACGAGTCCCGACGCATCGACAACCAGTTGCGCGGCCGCGCCGGGCGTCAAGGCGACCCCGGTGAATCGCGCTTTTTCCTCTCCGCCGAAGATGACCTCGTGCGGCTGTTCGCTGGCGACCGCATCTACCGTATCCTCGACCGCCTCGGCGGCGTCGACGAGGCGGGCCACGAGGAGCCGATCGAGGCCCGGATGCTCTCCAAGCAGATCGAGAAAGCACAGAAGAAGGTCGAGGAGCAGAATTTCCTGATCCGCAAGCGTGTGCTCGAATACGACGATGTCATAAACGAGCAGCGCCGCGTGATCTACGCCTATCGAGACGAGGTTCTAGAGGGCAAGAACATCGGCGAGGAAGCCCGCAGTCAGGTCGCTCACACGATGGAGCGGACAGTCGAGCAGTACACCCTGGGCGACTTCGTCGAGGACTGGGACCTCGACGGGCTGTTTACCGCGATCGGCCAGTTCATTCCACTAGATCTTGACGAGGGCCAGCTGAAGAGCGCCGGGATGGACCGTAACGTGCTCGTCGAGCGCATCGTGACGGCGGGAATCCAGTGTTATCACGCGCGCGAGGAGGCGCTGGGCGAGGAGCTAATGGGGTCGCTAGAGCGGTTCTTGCTCCTACAAACGATCGACGAGCGCTGGCGTGAGCACCTGTTCGACATGGACTATTTGCGCGAGGGTATTCATCTGCGTGGGATCGCTCAGATCGACCCACTCGTGGCCTACAAGAATGAGGCCTTCACGCTGTTCGGCGACCTCATGGACAGTGTGTGGACCGACTACGCGCGCATGATCTTCAACGTCCAGGTCAACGTCGATGACGGAGCTCGCCCCGGCTTGGTGGCACCAAAACGTGGAGGACGCATCGTCTACTCCGCTAATACCGTAGGTCGAGCTCCGGCACTAGAAGCCGCCGCCTCAGCCGCCGGCCTGAGTCGCGCCCAGGCTCGTGCACCGAGGCCGTTCTCCGGGGGGCTGGTGTGACTGGCGTCGGTGGGCCTTACGTGCAGATCGCGGCGATCTGCGAGACCTTCATCAAAGGCGAACAGAGCCATGCTCTGAGCCTCATCAATATCGTCGAAGGGTGGAGCGGAGCTGGCCCGGAGTCTGAGATGCCCTCAGCGCACATCGGCGCTCCTCTTAGACTTGTGATCAACCTCTGGGCCGGACAGGCGCGTGGGCGCTACTCGCTGAAACTGCGCCAGGAGGCGCCGAGCGGGATTCAGGATGACCCGGTCGACATCGCCGAGGTGCAGTTCAATGAATTGACGGGTCTTGGCGTCGACACGATCGTGCCGATGCCAGAGTATGACCTCACTGAACAAGGCACATACTGGTTCGATGTTCTCCTCGGCGATGCGGGAGCCGAGGATGGGCAACTGCTCACGCGGATCCCATTTATCATCAACTACCAGCAGACAGTCACGATCCGGCGGCCAGGCTGAGCCGAGCTGCGCCGGCACATACTGCTCAAGTGTCCTTTCCGCTCCCCCTTCGCGTCGTCGGGGGGTGGCCGGGTGTCGCGAGGCGCTAGCGCAACTCGGCACGGAGACGTGGGCGCTGAGTGACGGCGCATGCGAGGGGCGCTCGGCGTGAAAGAGCTGGGTGACCGTAAACTGGCAGGCACCTCCAAGTCTGGGCCACTGACGTTCGTCGTCGTACGGTGATGCGCTCAGCGCTCATCGCCGCTGCCAGAGAGCACGCCACGGCGCTGGCGAGAGAGCAGCTTGTCGAGGTTGACCTGGGCGATCTCGTCGAGGTCGAGCCCGAGCTCACTTGCTAGCTGGGCTACGTACCAGAGGACATCGCCGAGCTCCTTGGACATCGCCCCACGGCGCTCGTCGCTGACCTGCCCGCCGTCGTCGCGGATCGCCTTCTTGGCGTGCTCGGCGACCTCACCGGCCTCGCCGGCGAGACCCAGCGCGGGGTAGGCGAGCCACGCCTCGCGGGGATACTCGGCGGTGCGGCGCGAGAGGCGCTGATACTCGGAGAGCTCCATCAGCGCGATCGTATGAGCCCGGGAGTGTGGCGGTGAGGCGTGAAGGCGGAGTTTGCGGGATCGGGACGTCGATCACACGCCGGCGGCACGGCGCGCGCCTACGTGCGTCTGGCGCTCGATCGCATCATCGAGCCGGGCAAGCGCGTCGGCTTGCAGGCCCAGCGCGCGGGTGATCAGCCAATCGGCGAACCACATGTTCTTGGGCAGCAGCGGCCCATGGAGATAGGTGCCGATCGTGTTCTGCGTGATCGCGCCCTCAAAGCCGCTACGCCCGTCGTTGCCGTGTCCACTGAGGACGCGTCCGAGGGGTTGCTGGCCTGCGCCGAGATAGGTGCGTCCGCCGTGGTTCTCAAAGCCCGCCAGGATTTCCGTGGGGCCTTCGGCCAGCGAGACCTCGATTGCAACGTTGCCGATCAGGCGCGGCCCCCGCTCACGGACGGTACTCACGTCGAGCAGGCCGACACCAGGGATCTCCTCCTGGTCGAGCGTGTAGGAGTGCCCCAGCAGCTGGTAGCCGCCGCACACGCCGAGCACCACCGCGTTGCGAGTGGCGGCCGCATGCAGGCCCTCGCGCTTGGTCTCGATCAGATCCTCCGCGCACAGGCGCTGATCGCGATCCTGGCCGCCGCCGATGTAGAACAGGTCGTGGGCGCCCCCGTCCAGCGGCTCACCGAGGCCGCTGGAGGACAGCTGGAAGCCGATCCCTCGCCACGCGCAGCGGCGCTCGAGCACGATCAGGTTGCCGCGGTCGGCGTAGATGTTCATCAGGTCGGGATACAGCGCGCACACGCGCAGCGTCAGGGGCATCGAAGAGCTCTCAGGCACGGAACAGCACCACCTCACTGCCGACGTGATCCCGCGTCGCGGGGATCGCGCGGGTGCCGGCGGACACCAGTCCCGTCTGCTGGCCCTCGTGGCGTAGCTGTGTGGCGCTCACCCGGTCGAGCTCGATCACATTGTGCTCCGCTGTTACGTGCGCGCGGGCGGCTGACTGCGCGGCGGTGAGGATGCTGCGCTCGCGCTCGATGCGCACGGTGCGGGCACCGACGTGCACGCGGGTGGCGTGGCTGACGTAGTGAACGCCATCGATGCGAGCAATCTCCGGCGAGGGCCCGACGTCGCCGGCGGCGCAGTCGAAGGAATCGAGCTCGGACACGATCGCGCACGCGAGCAGGCCGCCGGGGCGCAGGTGCTCACGCGCTCGGCCGAAGAACGAAAGACGGCCGGGGGCGCCTCCCAGCAGCTGGATGGTCTGCATCGGTACGAGGCAAACGGCGAAGTCGCGGCGCTCGAGCTCAAGCTCGCGGGCATCTGCGCACACGGTCTCAAGCGGTGTTTTGGCTGCGCTGGCGCGCTCACGCAGCGTGTTCAATAGCTCAGCGTCGAGGTCCAGAGCAGTCACGAGGTGACCGCGGGCGGCGAGGTCGAGTGCCACCCGCCCGGTCCCCGCCCCGACATCTAGCAGCGGTGCTGCGCTTGTCCCCGTCCCAGCCTCCATCGCCAGCTCCCGCCACAGGGGCAGGTCGACGCGATAGGCGCCGCACTCCAGATCGTGCCAGATGCTCACGCTTGCTCGCTGGTGCGCGCGGGCGCTCTCCGGCTCACTGGCGGAGGAGCTCCTTACGACCATGCGCTGCTCGCCTCCCCGCGTGCGACGAGCAGCTCACGCAAGGAGAGCATCGCCGTGTAGGTCGGTAGTGCATACAGCGGCGCGCCGGTCTCGGCACCGGCCACGGACGCGTCCTTCAGGGCGGTGGCGAGGTCTTCTTGCACACGGATACGTGCAGGATCGAGCCCCGCGTACTTCAGGCGCGCCGCGAGATCCGCCGCACGGGTGCCGCTACAGGTGGCCAACCGGATGCGTCCTGCAAGCAGCTCGAAGTCGGCATCCCAGATCCAGGAGACGTCGTGGCCGTCGGCGATGTGATCGTTGAGAACGCCGAGCAGATCGTGCTCGCCTGGCTCGAGCGCGAGCGTGCGCAGCACCTCGTTGGCTCCTGCTGGGTTCTTGACGAGCAGGATTCGCAGCTCTCTATGCCGGCTGCCGGGAGTGGGCTCACGTCCGGCTGTCGGCAGCTCGAGCGTGACCGTCTCAGCGCGTCCGAAGGCAGCCTTGGTGGCAGTGAGACCGGCGACGATCGTCTCCAACGGGATTTCCAGTGCGGTTGCGAGCGCGGCGGCAGCGAGCGCGTTGTAGACGTTGTAGAGACCTGGCAGGGCCAGCGCGACGGGTGCCTGGCCGGCAGGGGTGTGCAGCGTGAAGCGAGCGGCGCGCACGCCTTCAAGCTGCACGTCGGTAGCCGTGATCGCGGGCGTCGGGCGGGAGCGTCCGCAGCTGGGGCAGTGGTAGTGGCCGAGATGGCCGAGGTAGATCGCGTCGAACACATAGGGCGCGCCGCAGCGGCGGCAGTGCTTGGCGTCTGCCGCGTGCGCCATCCCCGCGAGCGCCAGCGAGTCGTCCTCCACACCGAAGTAAAGGACGCCCGCTCGATCGCGGCCTAGGTCCGCGATCGAGGGGTCGTCACAGTTGAGCACTAACTGTGCCGGCTGGCGGCACAGCGCCTCCTCCCAGCGCTCGGTGATCGTCTCGAGCTCGCCGTAGCGATCGAGCTGATCACGGAACAGGTTAGCGAGCAGGATCACGCGAGGCCGCAACTGCGCGGCGAGTGAGGCCAGCCAGAGCTCGTCGACCTCGAACAATCCGAGCTCGCCGGCGACGGTGCCGTTCGAGCTGGTGGCTGCCAGCAGCGTGGTAGCGATTCCGCCGGCCATGTTGGCGCCGGCCTGGTTGTGCACGAGTGGGACTCCCGCGCGCTCGAGGATTGCTGCAGCCATCGTGGCGGTGGTGGTCTTGCCGTTGGTCGCAGAGATCAGCACGTTCCCACGCGGCAGGCGTGCGCCGAGCGTGGCGATCGCGTCGGGCGCAAGCCGCATCAGCACCTTCCCGGGGGCGCTGGTTGCGCCGCCGCCCCGCAGTCGCGAGAGCGTGCCCACTGTTCGCGCGAGCGCGAGCTTGACCGGCAGCGTGTCTGCCATCAGCTGACCGTGGGGGACTCGCCTGCGGACGCGGTCGGCGTGCTGGCGGTAGGGGCAGGGCTGGGAGCGACCGCGAGTGGGGTGGGGCTGGCGAACGGCGCATCAGCGGGTGTGCTCGCCGGCGTCAGCATTGTGACCGCCCCGCGTAGTGCGCGGACACGCACGGGCAGTTGACCGATGGGGTCGCCGTCGGCATACATCGTGAACGGACGCTCGCAGCTGATGGTCACTTCTTTTGCCTGGAAGACACGCACACCCGGCTCGAGTACATGCTTGCCGCTGAAGACCTTTGGCAGGATCCGCGTGAGGAAGGCGAACTTGCTGACGCTTTCGAGAACAATTACCTCGAGCAGACCGTCGTCGAGCAGCGCGCCAGGTGCTGCACGCATGCCACCGCCGTAGGCCTTGGAGTTGCCCGCTCCGACCGTGAAGGCGGTGAACGTTCGGCGATCGCCGGGGGGTTCGAGCTCGATCTCAAAGCGCGCGGGGCGCCATGCGGCCAACGCGCGCAGCGCTCCATAGGCGTAGACGAGCCCACCCAGCCACGCGGGGGCTTCGTTTGCGATTCGGTTGGCGTCGCTGTCGAATCCAACGGAGGCGATCCCCACAAACGCCTGTGCGGGGGCATCGGGTCGTGCCTCGCTGACGACACCCAGGTCGATCGCTCTTGGGACTCCGTGGGCAATCGTGGTGCACGCCGCGACAGGATCATCGGGAATGCCGAGCACGCGCGCAAAATCGTTGCCGCGACCTCCCGGAAGCACCCCCAGGACAGCTCCGGGCACCTCACGCAGGACATCAGCGAGCACGCCGAGCAGCCCGTCGCCGCTGAGCGCTACGACCGTCTCGCCGCTGCGTCCGGCCTCGGCGGCTAGCTCACGGGCATGGTCGAGATCGCGGGTGTCAACACGACGTACGCTCAGCCCGTGTGCACGTAGCGCCTGCACGACCGCGGGCGCGACGCGACCCGCCTTGCCGCCGCCGGCAGCTGGGTTCACGATCAAACACACTGGTGCGGGCACGTGGCAAGCCTAGTGCGGCAGGCGACGATCAACCCGCCGCTGAGCTGGGTGGTCGTTCAGCGAGCTTGTGAGGCTTTAGCGCGGTCGCGCCGACGTCGGCCGATCATGGCGGCGATCGCGAGTGCCGCGATCACGGCGAACAGACCGAGCAGGATGCCGGGCGCTAGGCCAAGGCCGCCGAACGGCAGCGACACGAGCTCGACGAATCCAAGACCAATTGCGAGCAGCCCGATGATCAACAGGATGATCAACAGGACGCCGCGTACGCGGGCGATGATGCCGGCGGACGCCGGCGGAAGTAGCAGCCCCATCGCCCGCAGGGCAAACATCTGGCGACCGCTGGGTGGCGCCTGGCCGAGTCGCTCAACCGCTTGCTTGAGGTCTCCGGCGCGGCGTTCGGCGAGTGCCAGCGAAGCATCCGCCATGCGCCTGATCTGCATCCGCTCCTGCGGACGGGCGGCGGCGATGGCGCGCTGGAAGAATCCGCGGGCGGCGTCGGCATCGAAGCGCTCGGAAGCCCTGGCGCCGAGGATGGCGAGGGCAGCCGCCTTGTATTTGGTCTCAGCTTCCAACTCCTCGTCGGTGCGCTTCTCAAGAGCCTGGATGGCATCGATGCCGCCGCGCTGTTCCGTCCGAACCTGACGTTGTTTGGGAGCCATGGGCGCGCATTCTATGGTGTGGACGCGTGCGGGCGCGGGTGCGTGTGCCCGGCTGGATTTGTGATCGATATAAGGCGCTGCAGCCGGTATGCTCGCGACGTGCCGAGCCGTCTCCATCCCGTGTCCCTGAATCTACGTTTGCACGCCTGCGCGCTTTGCCTGGTCGCCCTGCTGGCGCTGGGTGGTGCCGGTGCGATCGCTCCCATGGCTATCGCAGCCAACCTGGGCAACGGCGGCGCGTTGAATCAGCTCACTGAAGGCGAAGCGGAAGAAACAAAAACCTCAACCACGTCGACGACATCGAGCACGAGCAGCTCCGAACCGACCAACAACCACACTGTGATCCTGCTCGCGCTTGTGGCAGCGGTGCTGCTGCTGTCGGGGATCGCGTTTGTGATCGTGCGCGACGCACGCAGGGTCGCGCCGGCGACCGAGCGGGAAATGATCCAGGGAAGCTCCGCGAGTGACACCGCGGTACAGCTGCGAAAGCGCCGCGCCAAGGCGAAGGCCGCGCGCAAACAGCGCAAGCGCAACCGCTGAGTACGACGGGCGCTGAGTACGACGGGCGGGCAGCCTTGGCTAGCGCTCGCCAGGGTGCGGGTTTGGGCTCAGTGGCCGATACGCGCGGGGAGCCGGCTATGCACGTTGGTCCGCACGCGCGGCGGCGGCGGGGGAGAGGGCGACCCATGGGGGCCGCGCCGCGGTCCGCGCGGCAGCGGCATCCGCGGGTGCGGGTCCAGCGGCCCGCCGGGCAGCGCCTTGGAGCCGCCATCCTCTTCGGATGAGTCCGAGATGTCGGGGGCGTGCGTGGAGTCGTCGTAGCGGTAGGGAATCCACAGCATCAGGGCGGCCAGCGGAAGTTTGACCAGCCCAGCGAACAGGAGGATCCAGAGCCACAGCGGCATCTCGTGGCCGATGGTACTACTGCAGTGTGCAATCGCATAGAGCCAAGCGCCTAGGAGAGCTCGACGCGCAGATAGTTGACTGCCGGCGCTGCCCGCGACTGGTGGCCTGGCGCGAGCAGGTGGCACGCGAGCGCCGCGCGGCGTTCGCCGATCAGCACTACTGGGGCCGGCCGCTACCGGGCTTCGGCGACCCCTCCGCGCGTGTGCTGCTGCTGGGGCTTGCGCCGGCTGCCCACGGGGCGAACCGCACCGGGCGGATGTTCACGGGCGACCGCTCGGGAGACTTCCTGTTCGCGGCTCTGTGGCGCACGGGCTTTGCCAGTCAACCGAGCTCCAGATCTCGTGACGACGGCCTGGTATTGAGCGATGCGTGGATCACAGCAGCGGTGCGCTGCGCTCCACCGGCCAACCGCCCTACCCCGGCCGAGCGCGATCAGTGCCTGCCATGGAGCGTGCAGGAGATTGGGCTGCTGAGCGTGGTACGCGTGGTTGTGTGTCTGGGCGCGTTCGCGTGGGATGGTGCGCTGCGACTGCTCAGCGCGCTCGCTGGGCCGGGGGCGCCAAAGCTCCGCCCACGTCCCCGGTTTGGGCATGGGGCAGAGCTCGCCGGCGAGCGCTACTCGCTGATCGGATGCTTCCACCCTAGCCAGCAGAATACGTTCACAGGCAAGCTGACCGAGCCGATGATCGACGCTGTGCTGGAACGTGCGCGGGTGCTGGCGGACGACGCGCGCTAGCATCGGTAACAGGATGAGGAGCGCGATTGCGGCGACCATGGCAGTGACGGCGGGCTTGGTGCTCGCGAACATGCTCGGCGTGGCGGCCGCTGAAGCCCCCACAACCACGACCGTGACACCCATACGAACGGTGAGCGTGGACGGCGTGGCGAGTGTGCCGATCGCGCAGGGCGCGAATCGCGCGGTGGCTACGGCGGTGTATCGCGAAGGGATGGCTGCCGCTGTAGCCGACGGCCAGAGCAAGGCCGAATTCCTCGCCAGCAAGACGGCAGCGACACTGGGGAATGTGCAGAGTGTGGCCGAAGGCAACGGGTCGATCGAATGCACGGGCGGCGAAGAAGAATCGAGCTACGTCGCCTATCAAGGCGAACAGCCGGACTTCGGCTCGCAGGAGTCGCGGGTCATAGCTCCTGAGCTCTCGCGGTCGAGTTCCGCACCGGCGACGGTCACGAGGCCTCAGGTCAAGCACCCGAAGAAAAAGAAGCACAAGCGCAAGCCATCGGCCAAAGCGGCCACTGCAGTCACGTGCACCCTCAGCACCGACGTGACGCTCGTTTACACGATCAGCTGAGCTCTCGGCGCGCGCGGCGCTTGGGCGCGAGCGTGCACCGGAGGGCATGATCGGTATAGACGGGGGAGTGCGTCTAACCTTGGCTGGTGCCCTACACCACCGCCGACGGGAGAGAGCAGCTACTTGACACTGTCGCCGAGGCGGCCGACGCATTGGGCACAGCGCTGGCGGCCCTGAGCGAGGCTTACGAGCAGTTGGATGAAAACAGCGCGGATGCGGTCGAGGAGCAGCTGTTCCGGCCCGTGCAGATGGCCTACGGTCGCGCCAAGCGCGCGCACTCGGCCTTCGCCGAGCGCCACGACCTGCAGGGGCGCATGTTCGAGCAGGCGGGTATGGGCGCCCCCTCGCATGGGGTGAAGGGCTTTCTCGACAGCGCGGTCCAGGCGATCGGCGAGGCCGATCGCCTGCTGGCGACGCTGCAGGATTCGATGCTCCCGGTTGAGGTCGGCGACCCTGAGCTGCGGGGTGACCTCGAGCAGGTGCGCCTGCTGCTGGACGGGCTGAGCACCCGCGCCCGCGAGATCGTGCGCACGTTCGGCCGCTGAGCGCGTCCGCTGCGGGTATTAGTCGACCGGTGCGCCGTTGGCGGTGAGCACAACGTCGATGTTGCCGCGTGTGGCGTTCGAGTACGGGCACACCTGATGTGCCCCACGCACGAGCTCGACCGCTGTGGCGGCATCCTCGATGCTCGGGAGGGTCACGTTGAGCGCGACGGAGAGCAGGAAGCCGCCTTTGCCGTCCGGGGAGAGCGAGACCTCAGAGTCGATCTCTGCATCGTCGGTCTCGGCCTTGGCGCGACGAGCGACCACACCGAGTGCGCCCTCGAAACAGGCTGCGTAGCCGACCGCGAACAGCTCCTCTGGGTTCGTGCCGCCTCCGGGTCCGCCCATCTCTGGGGGAAGCCTCAGATCGACCTCCAGCGCTCCATCCTCGGTGCGGCCGTGTCCCTCCGCGCGTCCACCGGTTACGTGTGCCTTGGCTGTGTAGAGCGTGTTGGCCATCAGACCTCCTTCGCGGGTCGGGGTGGGCTCAGATGCTAGACCACCATCGGTGAGACTATTCGGGCCAGCGCTTGGGGAGCGCGACTTCCGCCTGCTGTGGCTGGCGCTGCTGGGGATGGGCGTGAGCGTGCAGATGCTCGAGGTGGCAATCGGCTGGGAGGTGTACACCAATCAGCGCAGCGCGCTCGATCTGGGGTTGATCGGCCTTGCGGAGTTCATCCCTATGTTCGCGCTGGCACTACCCGCGGGACAGCTTGCTGACCGCCTGCCGCGGAGGCTGGTGCTGATCGCCTCGCTGCTGTTGAGCGCGGCTGTTGCTGGAGGGCTCGCGCTGGTGAGCTCATCGGGCGTCACCGGGGTATGGCCGTTCCTGGGGCTCGCGCTGGGAGCCGGAACAGCGAGCGCGATTGGAACCCCAGCAGCACGGGCGCTACCGCCGACGCTCGTTCCCAGCGAGCTGCTCGAGAGCGCGATGACTCTGCGCTCGATCGCGGTGCAGGGCGCACAGGTGGTGGGTCCGGCGCTGGGGGGATTGATCTACCCGTTCTCTGCGGGGCTCGTGTATGGCGTCGCCGGAGCCATGTGCCTGGCGGCGGCTGCCAGCGTTGCCGCGATGCGTCACACGCCCGCAGCCGATGCCGCGCCGAGCACGGGATCGGCGCCGGGCCTCGCGAGCGTGCTCGCTGGAATCCGCTTCGTACGCGACACACAGATCCTTTTGGGGGCGATCCTGCTCGATCTGTTGGCGGTGTTGTTTGGCGGGGCGGTGGCGCTGCTGCCGCTGTTTGCTCGCTCGATCCTGCACGTGGGCCCGACGGGCTTGGGGGTCCTACGCAGTGCGCCTGCCGTTGGAGCGCTGTGCGCGGCGGCGTTGCTGACACGTAGGCCGCTTGGGGCGCGGGCGGGGCGCATGCTGCTGAGCGTGGTCGCGGTGTTCGGCGCGAGCATGATCGTCTTTGGCTTGTCGCGCTCGTTTGCGCTGTCGCTTGCGGCGCTGGCGGTGAGTGGATTCGTGGACATGTTCAGTATGTACATCCGCTCGACCACCGTCGCGCTGGCGACGCCCGACCGGCTGCGTGGGCGGGTGCTGGCGGTGGAGATGGTGTTCATCAGTGCGTCAAACCAGCTGGGCGCGTTCGAGTCCGGCATGGCGGCGTTCCTGCTCGGTGCAGTCCCGGCGGTGGTGGCGGGCGGCGCGGTGACGATCGTGATCGCGCTGGGCTGGAGCAGGCTGTTTCCTGCGCTCGCGGGCGTCGATCGACTCAGGGATCTCAAGGCCGTTGAGGTGCCGGCGGCAGACGGGCTGGTCTCGTAAGTCTCGGCGTAGGGGAGGGGCCTCAGCGCTTGAAGGTGTCCGGGTGGCTTTGCTCGAGCGTTAGATCGGTCCGCCGATCTTCGACCACCATCTGCAGTGCGCCGGGGATGGTCCGCGCCCAGGCGCGTCGCGGGATCGTCGGCCGCCGTGGCTCGCCATCGAACTGCATCCATTCGACCTCGACCAGCGGAGCGCGTGCGCGAGGTGCATCTTCGGGCGTTGGCGCTCCCTGTCCGTACACGGTTATCTGGGCTTGCCAGCCGTGTGGGCATAGCTCGCCCATCACACCCAATGCCTGATAGTGGTCAGCCACGGGCTTGGGGTCTCGATCGCGTCGGCGCAGGCGCCGGTAGATCAGCGCCCAGGCGATCACCATCGCTACAACCACGAACAGGATCGCGACGGTTTCATACCACGGAGCACTCAGGCTGCCCCAGTGGCCGCTGTTCGGGATGAAGCCGGGGAGCAGGACGCTCACCACATCCCTATCGACGCGATTCGCTCGATTAGAGAAAGCAGCTGCAACCCGCTGGCTGTCATGTCGCTTTAAGAGTAATCCCCGTCGTACAGAAGCGCTTGCAGTCTGGCTCAACTAGGCTGGGATCGTATGTTATAACGTACGTTTATATCGGATCACGGGCAAGTGGAGGTACAGATGGAGCTGCTGGAGTGGGACGCGGCAACTTATGACTCGCTGGATCTGCCACACAAGCGGTGGGGCAGGGGTGTACTCGAGCGTTTGCGCCTAAACGGCGATGAGGCAGTGCTGGAGCTGGGTTGCGGGAGTGGACGCGACACCGAGCGCTTGCTCGCGGTGCTGCCGCATGGGCGCGTGGTGGCGGTCGACGGCTCGCAGCAAATGCTCGAGCAGCTGCGCGAGCGCCTCGGCGACGGTGACGGACGTCTAGAGGTGCTTCATCGTGACCTACGTGAGCCATTCGACCTGGATGGCCCGTTCGATGCTGTCATGAGCGTCGCGACTTTGCACTGGCTGCCGAATCACAAACACGTGTTCGCGGAGCTCGCACGGATTGTGCGACCCGGTGGACGGCTCGTGATCGAGGCGGGTGGGAACGGCAACATCACGGAGTTCCTGCAGGCCGTCGGCAGGGATCATGCCGACGGCTCGCGCTACTGGAATTTCGCGAACATCCCCGACACGCGTGCGCGTCTGCGCGATGCGGGGTTCGAGAAGATCGCGGTGCGACTCGTTGCTGACGAGGCGCGTCTTGAGGATCGTGCCCAACTGGAAGCGTTCGTGGCGACGGTGATGCTCGCAGCGACGCTCCGCGAGGTGCCGCGCGAGCGACGAGCCGAGTTTGTGAGCGATGTGTGTGATCGATTGCCGGCGCCGGCAATCGACTTCGTTCGCCTGCAGATCGAGGCCGACCGAGCGCCCGCATCGCGCGGAGCCGCTGGCACTTAGTTGGCTTGTGGCGCCGTTGGTCCTCGCAGCCCATGGAGCAGCAGGCCAAGGATCACGCTGAAGGTCGATGGGTCTACGCCATCTGGGTCCGCGAGCTGCTCGATCGTGATGCCGTTGGAGAGTGCGAGTACTGCCACGGCGAGTTGATCGGCGGGGATGGGGAGCTCCACTCCGACCTCGGCTGCCTGCCGTTCGAGGAACCGGGCTATGACGTCGCGTGCCGCGCGGCGATGGCGGGCGAAGCCCTCCCTGAGGCTGGGGTCGCGTACGGCACGGGCCCAGAACTCGATGAACAGCAGATGCCAATCGGCCTGGCTGGAAATCAGCTCGACCAACCTGCTGCCAGCATCGGAGGTCATCCCCTCAGGCGTGCTCTGGCGATCAACGGCCTCTGCGACCAGCTCGAGTCGTTCGTCGATTCGCTCAGCCATTAGGGCATAGAAAAGCTCGTCCTTGCTGGCGAAGCTCGAGTAGACGGCTCCCTTCGTCAAGCCAGCTGCGGCGGCAACGTCGTCCAGCGATGCGCGGTCATAACCGCGATCAGCGAAAACGTTGCCGGCGGCCTGCAGCAGACGCGCGCGCGTCTGTGCGCGCGTCGGGCGCGAGCGCATCTTCGACCGCTGCTTGTCCGATGAAATGGGGGACATAGGATTATGATACCGTTGGTATTCAATACTCATCAGTATTGATTTTCAAATGATCATGTGACGGCCTGAAAGGCTCTGGATTGTCCACTCTTTGTCAATCGCTGCAACCTGAGGCATGTGGCACAGCGGGCGGCCGGGGGCGACTTGCAGGGCGCAAGATCCTGATTGTCGGCGCCGGTCAGCAGAGCTACGGCCTCGATGACCCGCCTATTGGCAACGGCCGCGCGATGAGCCGATCGCTCGCCCGAGAGGGAGCACGCGTCGCGCTCGCGGATCTCGATGCTGCCGCGGTAGGGGAGACGGCTAGCCAGGTGCACGCGGAGGGCGTGGATGCGGTCACAATCGTTGCGGATGTCGGCGAGCCGGCCGAGATCGAGCGCATGGTGACCGAGGCTCGAGAAGGCATGGGTGGCCTCGACGGGCTTGTCGCGAACGTGGGCATCGTCGGCGGCTGGGGGCTGGATCACACGTGCGCTGATGACTGGGATCGTGTCTTTCAGGTCAACGTTCGCGCCCACTACCTCGCTTGCAAGTACGCGCTGGCTGTGATGCCGGACGGCGCCGCGATCGTGCTCATCTCTTCGATCGCTGCGTTGATGCCGGCCAACGAGGTTGTGGCCTATCACTCATCCAAGGCGGCGCTTGACGGCTTGGGCATGTGGCTGGCCAAGCATGCCGCTCCGCGCAACATCCGGGTAAACACCGTTGCGCCTGGACTGATCGACACCTCGCTCGGCCGTCTGGCCAGCAAGGCCGATCCAGGTCGTGAGGAGCGTCCCGTCCCGCTCGGGCGCCAAGGCACCGCGTGGGAGGTTGCGTACGCGGTTGCATTTCTGCTCTCCAACGAAGCCAGCTACATCACCGGGCATACGTTGCCCGTTGATGGTGGATTGGTTGCCCTGCGCTGAATAATGGCTCGACTCCCTTACGCCGATCCACAGGCCGCATCGCCAGTAGTGCGCGAAGCGCTCGACGCGCTCCCGGCGCTCAATATCTTCGCCATGCTCGCGCACGCCGACTCAGCGTTCGTTCCATATCTGGGCTTCGCGGGCGCGCTGCTCGCACAGCTGGAGCTCGACCCTAAGCTCCGTGAGCTCGCGATCCTGCTCGTCGCCGCCCGCACGGGCGCGGAGTACGAGTGGGTGCAGCACGTCGGTATCTCCAGGTCACTCGGCATCGTTGACGAGCAGATCTCTGCCATCGAGCGCGGTGAGCTTCAAGCCGGGTGTCTCGATCCGGATGCGCAAGTTGTCCTTCGCTTTGCTGGCGAGGCGCTGTCGCCGCGTGTGAGCGACGCGACGTTTGCTGCCCTAAGCGACCGTTTTCCATCTCGCCAGATCGTCGAGCTGCTGCTGGTCATCGGCAGTTATCACATGCTTGCGCGCGTAATGACCACGCTGGACATCGATATCGACCTTGCCGTTGGAAGCGCCGTCGTTGACGAAGCAAAACGCCGCCTCGCAGACGAGCTGTAGGTGCCTGCCTTGCGATGGGCGTCATTGCCGTCTTCTGGTGCACGCTCCAGCACGGGCCGGCGGAGGAGATTGTAAGACGATACGGAGATGACACACCTGGCCTCGCGGCGGACGTCGGCCGGGAAAGATCCTGGGCGGTGTCGATTTCGGTCGACCTCGTTCGACGTACTGGTAGCGACTACTCAATCCACCACAAGGAGGCACCAATGCGTTTCATGGTTCTGGTCCCCGGGAGCCCCGAGTCAGAGGCGGGCGAGACGCCCAGCACCGAGGGCCTGGGGGCGATGACGAGGTACAACGAAGAGCTGGTCAGGTCAGGCGTCATGCTGGCCGGTGAGGGTCTGCACCCGACCTCCAGGGGCGCAAAGGTTCGCTTCAACGGCAGCGAGCGCACCGTCATCGACGGTCCGTTCACCGAGGCCAAGGAGATCGTCGCGGGCTACTGGGTCTGGGAGTGCGCGTCGCGCGAGGAGGCGATCGAGTGGCTCAAGCGCGCGCCGTTCGGGGGCGGTGTCGAGATCGAGCTGCGCCAGATCTTCGAGGCCGAGGACTTCGGCGAGCAGTTGACGCCGGAGCTGCGCGAGGCCAACGAGCGGCTGCGCGAGCAGGCAGCCCACAACTAGATGACTGGTTCCGAATTGGCGCCTGGGGTGGCGGGGGCGCGAGGGGACATGGGCGGGCTGTCGAAGGTCGGCGTTGCTATCGCAACGTCGACCACGGAGGTGGCCTCGTGCTCGCCGACCTTGACAGCCTGCTCACCGCACTTTATGTGCTGGTGGACGATCTCCTGCCCGCTCGAACCGGTGCAGGCCGACGCCCAAGAATCACCGACGCGGAGCTCATCACGCTCGCCGTCGCGCAGATCATGCTCGACTGCCACTCCGAGCGGCGGTTTCTGCGTCTCGCTTGCCGCCGGCTCTCGCACCTGTTCCCCTACATCCCGAAACAGCCTGGCTACAACAAGCGCCTGCGGACGCTTGCCCCGCGGATCTGCCTCATCATCAACCAGCTGGCGCGGATCTCCCCGTCGTTCGGTGACCGGCTCAGGTTGCTGGACTCCACGCCGGTGCCCTGTGGCGCCTCCCGGGAGACCGTCAAGCGCTCGGAGCTCGTGGGCTGGGCTGCCTATGGGTATTGCGCCAGCCATAGCCGCTACTTCTGGGGGCTGCGGTTGTATCTGCTGTGCGCACCGGACGGGATGCCGGTCTACTTCGCCCTGGCGCCGGCGAACGAGGGGGAGCGCGAGGTCGCTGCGGCAATGCTCGAACGTGCCCGCAAGGAGGGGCTGCTCCAAGGCGGCGAGGTCATCCTCGCCGACAAGGGGTTCGCTGGCCAAGAGTTCGAGGAGACCGTCGCCGCTCTGGGCGCGCAGCTCATCCGCCCCGACCGCAAGGGCGAGAAGCCGCGGTTCGGCAAACTCGGTGGGATGCGCCAGTGGATCGAGTCGGTCTATGACACCGCCAAGGGCCAGCTCTCCCTCGAGGAGCACGGCGGGCACATCCCCGACGGGGTCTGGGCCCGCGTCTGCCAGCGCGTACTTGCCCTCGCCGCCGGCGTCTGGCACAACTGGCTGCTCTGGGAAGCCGGCAAGATCGACACCCCCGGACGCCACTTCACCGCCTACGACCACTGAGCCCATGAGAACGGAATCAATCATCTAGGCGCGTGAGCCCGTCGGCCACCCATCGTGCGATCGACGCCGTGTGGCGGATCGAGTCGGCCCGGTTGATAGCCGGGCTGACTCGCATCGTGCGCGACGTGGCGGTAGCAGAGGATCTGGCCCAGGACGCGCTCGTAGCCGCGCTTGAGCAGTGGCCTGAATCGGGCATCCCGGACAAGCCGGGCGCATGGCTGATGGCCACCGCCAAGCGCCGGGGCATCGATGAGCTACGCCGGCGCGTCACGCTCAAGCGTAAGCGGGAGCTGATCGGGCGCGAGCTGGAAATCCTTCAACAGCTCGATCAGCCCGACGTCGCCGCGCAGGTCGACGGCGTGCAGGACGACGTCCTGCGTCTGATCTTCATGAGCTGCCATCCGGTCCTGTCCCGGCAGGCACGCGTCGCGCTGACACTGCGTCTGCTTGGAGGCCTGTCGACGCCAGAGATCGCGCGCGCGTTTCTCGTCTCCGAAGGGACGATCGCGCAGCGCATCGTCCGCGCCAAGCGCACGCTCGCCGAGGCGCGCGTGCCGTTTGAGGTCCCCGGTCGCGACGATCTGGCTGAGCGTCTGTCGGCGGTGCTCGAGGTGATCTACCTCGTGTTCAACGAGGGCCACACGGCGACCGCCGGCGAGCACTGGATCCGCCCGGCGCTGTGCGCGGACGCCCTACGTCTCGGAAGGATCCTGGCCGCGCTGATGCCCCGCGAGCCCGAGGTCCACGGCCTGCTGGCCCTGATGGAGCTGCAGGCCTCGCGGTTGCGGGCGCGTGTCGGGCCGCACGGTGAGCCGGTGCTGCTCGCCGATCAGGACCGCGCGCGCTGGGACCACCTGCTCGTGCAGCGTGGCCTGGCCGGGCTGCGGCGGGCCGAGGAGCTCAGCAGGCCGCTAGGGCCGTACACGCTGCAGGCCGCGATCGCCGCCTGCCACGCGCGGGCCCGGAGTGTCGAGGAAACCGACTGGCCGCGGATCGTCGCGCTGTACGACGCCCTGGCGGCCCTCACCGTCTCCCCGGTCGTGGAGCTCAACCGCGCCGTGGCGGTAACGGTGGCCTTCGGCCCCGAGGCCGGGCTCGAGCTCGTCGATTCACTCGCCGATGAGCCCGCGTTGCGCGGCTACCATCGGCTGCCCGGCGTACGCGGCGACATCCTCATGCGCCTGGGGCGGCTGGCGGAGGCCCGCGAGGAGCTCGAGCGCGCAGCCGACCTGTGCGACAACGAGCGCGAGCGCGAGCTACTGCTCTCACGCGCGGTCGCTTGTGGCACACAAGGACCGCCCGCGTGTTGAGCTCCAGTCGCACACGAGCCCAGGCTCACGACACGATCGCTTATGCCGCGCGAAGGACGAAGGACTAATCAGCGGCGACGCGACGCTCGACCTGACAGCCGAGGGGAGGCCCTGCATCGCAGCCTGCGCCAGTACATCGCCGGCCTGGCGATCAGACTACTGAGCCAGTTCGACGTCGATGACGTCGAGACCACCGTGCGCGCTCTGCAGGCGATCACCGCGCGGGCGCAGGAGGAGGTTACGGTCGTCAGCTGACCACCGATGTCCGCGAGGCACGCCTCGCGCTGCACGGTTTCGTTCCCATCTCACATCGGTTTCATTCTGCCGTCGTCCTACAGAGATCGCCGCCGCCCAAAAGGGCTACTTCCGTTATTAGTTTACATAACATGCATTATCGAGCGTGGTGGGGTAGTGGGTCAGTTTGAGAGTTGTGCGGCGTCTCATTCACGTGAGACCGGAATCTCCACCTATGTGAGACCGCTTCGTCTCCTCCGTGTGAGACTGGCCGTTGCCGTGAATATCCGCCGTGAACATCTCATCCAGGAAGCTCGGGTCGACTCCCTGCGAAGGACGATAGTTAGATCTGATCACCGGCGCAAATCAACGCATTGTCCGGCCGGTAAAAGTCGGTCAGTTCGGGTCACGACAGGCGGCGCACCACGCCGTACGTTGCGTCGCTGACGGCGCAAATCCAAGATCTGCCGCACAGGAGGCGCAATGGGAACCACAGTCAGACCCGCACAGGCCGCACGTCAGCAGATGCCCAGCAGTACCGATTATCTGGTTGTAGGGGCAGGCGCGAGCGGCCTTGCGTTCGCCGATGCGCTGGTGGCCGAGGCGGACGTCGAGGTGACCGTGATCGATCGTCGAGAGGCCCCGGGTGGTCACTGGGCAGATGTGTATCCGTTTGTTCACCTGCACAGCCCCTCCGCTTACTATGGCGTGAGCTCGCTGAGGCTGGGCGAGGATCGCATCGATCGGAGTGGCGTGAACGCCGGCTACTACGAACGTGCGACTGGCAAGGAGGTCTGCGAGTACTTCGCGGAGGTGGTCGAGAGGCTCACGCAGACAGGCAGGGTTCGCGTGCTCACCGGCCACGAGCACCTGGGTGCCGGGAGCAACGGTGAGCGGGTCATGGACCTGAGCACCGGAGCGCTTCACGATGTCGTCGTGCGTCGCAAGGTCGTTGATGCTCGATACCAGGAGGGGTCGATCCCGGCAACCCATGCCACCCCGTTTGAGGTGGCCCCGGGCGTACGGCTCGTCCCCATCAACGACCTGCCAGCGGCCGCGGAGGCCGACTGCTCCTACACCGTGCTCGGATCCGGCAAGACGGCTGTGGACGCGTGCGTCTGGCTCCTGGACAACGACGTGCAACCGGACAGGATTCGCTGGATCCGGCCACGCGATGCATGGTTTCATGACCTCAGCCACTTTCAGCCGCTTGAGCAGGTTGGCGCGACCATGGAGGGGCTCTCTCTCGATGCGGAGGCCGGCGCCCATTGCTCAGACGTCGGGGATCTCTTCGAGCGGCTCGAGGCCTCGGGGCGGCTCATGCGCATCGACCCGACGTGGCCGGCGAGGATGTACCGCGGCACGATGCTCAGCGCCCGCGAGCTGACGGCCCTGCGCCAGATTGACGACGTGGTCAGGCTCGGCCGAGTGCGGCAGATCGAGCCCGATCGGATCGTGCTCGAGCACGGCGAGACCGAAACCGGACCCGCTGTCCTACACGTGGACTGCACGGCACTCGGCATCAGCAACGCCACCGCTATACCGATCTTCGAGCCTGGTCGGATAGTGCTTCAGCAGGTACGGCACCTCTCGCCGTGTTTCAACGCAGCCCTAATCGGCTTCGTCGAGGCCCACCGCGACGATGACACGGACAAGAACCGGCTTTGCCCACCTCACCCTTACCCCAGCAGCATCGAGGACTGGCCGCGCATGATGCTCGGCACGTGGATAACCGCGGAACGCTGGGTGAGCGAGCCCGACGTCTCAACCTGGGTGGCCCAGAGCCGGCTGAACCTGATCCGCGCGCTTCCCGACCACGCTGCGGAGCCGTCCGTGCAAACGGCAGCGAAGCGATATCTCACACACCTGAGCACGGCTATCGAACGGCTGAGGGAGCTGGACGAATCGAGCTGATAAGGGGACGCGAGCAAAGCGGTCAGCTCGGGCCCTCCATCGGCCTCATCCTCTGCCCCGGTCGCAGCAAGACCGTAACCGAACGGGCGCTGCGCGGCGTCGACACGCCCGTCGCGGTCTCGCGCTTCATGACCGGCGACATGGCACTGACCGAGAAGGTCCCCGCGGAGCTCAAGCCGCCGGCACTCCCCGACCTTCCTGTACTGGCGAGCGAGCTGACGGGCATCGTCGAAACCTCGGTGTTCGTCTACGAGGACGATCTTCGCTGGCGAGGAGCCAACCGCCACAGAGTGAGCATTTGGCCAGCGGCATGTTGGCCAAATGCGCTTTCGCACAAGTTCACCCCACAGTGTCAGCCCAATCCCGCAACCGCCCCGCGAACTGCGGCGTAGCCGCACTTACCTCCACAACCGCATCGGCCGGCACATTCGCCTTCTGCGCGGCAGCCAGTATCGCGTCAGGCGACGGCGCCTCATACAGGCAGTAGGTGCGTCGCCGGTCGGCGCTGAGGAACGAGAACAGCCAGCGGACCCCCTCGTCGCCGTTGATCTCCTCGATCAGATCGACGTCGGCGTCGGTGAGGTCGAGCTGATCGGCGAAGGTGCGCTCGATCACATACAGGGCCATCGGCTGATCGTAGCGAGGTCGCCCCGTTCACCCGGAGACAAGCCCCTGCCGGTGCGCGTAGGACGCGGCCTCGGTGCGGTTCGCGCAATCGGTCTTGCGCAGGATGTTTCGGATGTGGTTGGCGGCGGTGTGCTCGCTGATCGTCAGCTCCTGGCCGATCTCGCGGTTGCTGAGCCCTCTGGCCACCAGCTTCAGGATCTGAGCCTCACGTGGCGAGAGCCCGCCGGGGAGAGCATCCGAGGTGGGAACGCCGAGCAGGCGGATCTTGGCGAGCAGTCCTTCCATGCCGATCCGCTCGGCCAAGCCGGCGGCCTCTGCGAGCAGGGCCTGCGCGTGGTCGCGGGCCCCGCGCCCTCGTCCGAGCAGGAAGCGCCCGTACTCGTACGCCGTGTGAGCCACCCAGGTCGACGCCCCCATCTGCTTGTTCTGCTCCATCGCCTGCTCGAAGTGCTCCTCGGCTCGCCCCGGGTCCCCCAGCACGGCGGCGAGCATGCCCAGATACCGATCGGCGGCTCCGTAGCACGCGACCAGGTGGCCGATCATCACGTTGGTCCCCGCAAGCGGCTCCAGCTCTGGGTACACGATCGCCGCCATCGCCTCGTCGTTGACCGCAGCGCAAGCGTCGGTGAGGTAGGTAAGCGTCGCCAGCCACAGCGATGCCTGGTAGCCGTCGATGCCCTCGGCGGCGATCCTCGAGAGCTCGCGCCTGGCCTCGCGCTCCATGCCCAGCTCGGCCAGTACCGCGGCGAGCCCAGGACGCCATGGGCCCTCACGCTCGGCCCCGCCCGCAAGGATCCTGATTACAGGCGCCAGCTCTGCCAGGCGTCCTTGCTCGCGGCGAACGCCGAACATCTGGATGCCGTGAGTGCCGGATGCATCGCGGCCCGTCAGCAGCCGCGCCCAATCGTGTGAGCGCCCCGCCATCGCCTCGGCATCCTCGAGGCTTCCGTCGCAGAGCGCGATCGCTGATCCGTAGTGCTCAGCCACGTGGTGCATGAACGGCTGCGCCGTGCGCTCGGCCAGCTCACGCAGGACAACCACCTCCGCCCGGGCGGAATCGAGGTCGCCGAGAGCCACGAACGTCGGCACGCGCCACGCCATCGCGTCCGTGAGGATCTCGACGTCCCCCAACTCTTGTGCGATGTCTCTCGCCTCGGTGAGCATCGAGAGGATCTCCTCCAGCGGCGTCGTGCCTCGCGCCCAGTAGGAGCCGACCAACACCTTCGCGAGCCCCGCACGATCCTCGTATCGCCTCGCCAGCGCGATCGCGTTGTCGCGCACGAGCGCGCCACGCTCGCGCTCACCCGCGAAGTCGAGCCACCGCGAGAGCCCCGCCAAAAGGCCGATCCGCAGCTCCTCGCTGTTGTCATCAACCGCCGCGAGCGCCTCCTCGAGCAGCTCGATCGCATCGCTTCGTATGACCCCCGGGCGCCAGCACGCATCCTCGTAGCCGATCGCTGCGCGGGCGAGCAGCTCCCCGCTGCCCAGCGCGCGAGCGACCTCCGCCGCCGACGCGAAGGCGTCCAGCGCATCGGTCGCCCTGCCCGCACGATGGCTGGCGGCGCCCAGCTCGAGCAAGGCGCCGGCGCGCTCAGGCTTGCCCTGGATCCCGATCTCGATCGCGGTTCGCAGCCGCATGGCGGCGTCGTCGAAGGCGAGCGCGGCGCTCGCCGCCCGCGCGGCGCGCAGGTTGTAGTCGATCGCTCGCTCGGCGCCGCCGAACGGAGCGGCCGCGCCGAAGTGATGGGCGAGGTCTGCGAGTGCGCGATCGGAGTCAGCCGCGGCGCTCTCGAGCGCCTCGCCGACGCGTAGATGCAGTTCGGCTCGCCGCAGCCGCGAGAGCCGGTCATAGAGCGCCCGCCGCACGATCTCATGGGTGAAGCGGCACGCCAGCCGCTTCGTGTGGATCTCCTCGATCATGCCGCTTCCGATTGCCTCCTCGAGCGCGGCGAGAAGCTCGGGCTCGGCGATGCCGGCGGCGCGACGGATCGGCTCGAGCTCGAACTCCGGCCCGGCAGCTGCCGCGAGCTCGAGCAGCTCGATGGTTCTCGGGCCGAGGCGCGACAGCCGCTGGCTGACCACCTCGGTGACGCTTTCCGGCGTGCCGAACTCGGTAAGCGGGCGGGTGACCCTCACCTGCCCACCGGCGACCTCGACGATCCCCGTCTCCACCGCCGCGCGCCACAGCTCGCAGACGAGGAAGGCGTTGCCGGCGGTGAGGTCGTGGATTGTGCGCGCGAGCGCTCGCAGCTCGGGGTCGTCGGGGTCGGGGTCGCTTCCGGAGGCACGGCTGACGAGGGCGGAGACCTCAGCTCCCGAGAGGCCCTCCAGGCGCATTCGCACGACGTCATCGGAGCGCCGCAGGTCGGCGAGCGTCTCCGAGAGCTCCGCGGGCATGTCGGCCTCTCCGTCGCGGAAGGTCGCGAGAATCAGCAGCCGCGCGCTCCAGGCAGAGCGTGCCAGGTGTCTGAAGAGCAGAAGCGTCGTCGGGTCCGCCCAATGCCCGTCCTCGATCACGAGCAGTATCGGTCTTGTGCGGCTGACGTTCGCGAGCAGGTCGGCAACCGCCGTATGCAGACGATGGCGCTCGGTATCGGCGTCGGCCTTCACCGGCTGCGCCAGCCCACCAACCTGGACGGACAGGTCGGGCAGCAGCCGCGTAAGCTCGCCGCCGCCGGCGCCGAGCGCGCCAAGCAGTTGCGCCTCGTCGGTCACCCGGACCAGGCGTTCGAGTGCCTCGACGAAAGGCCCGTATGGCGTCCTCACCACCGCGTCGCAGGCGCCGTACAGGACAAGGACGCCTTCCGACGCAACCTGGGCGGCGAACTCGCGCGCCAGACGGCTCTTCCCGGCACCCGGCTCGCCTGCGAGCAGCGCCACGCGGCGCCTCTCCCCTTCGGCTCGCGGCATCAGCGTTCGGAGCTTCTCGAGCTCGGCCGCGCGGCCGACGAACGGGGATCTCGAGCCCAGGCGGAGCGGCTCCGGGATGTCCAGAATCTCTGCCTCCATGGAGACACGATAGTCAGTCTTGACCATGCCACCGTGGATCGGCCGAGACCCGAGCGTTCGAAATTGGGTCAGCTCGGGTCATGACAGCCACATTCACGCGCCTTAGGCTCGGCCGTAACAACTCAGAGACTCCGACAGGGGGAACACATGAGCACCACCGACGCTTTGATGCAGACGGCCCGCAGCGGGATGCCCGGATTCCAGGGACGGCTTACGGCCCCCACGGACCCCGGCTACGACGAGGCGCGCAAGGTGTACAACGCGATGATCGACCGCCACCCTGCGCTGATCGCGAGCTGCACCGACTCCGGCGACGTCGCGAAGGTGGTCTCGTTCGCAGTCGACCACGACCTCCTGCTGGCCGTGCGCGGCGGCGCCCACAACGGCGGCGGGCTGGGAACGTGCGATGACGGCGTGGTTCTCGACCTCTCGGGTCTGAAGGGAATCGCAGTGGATCCCGGCGCTGGCACGGCGAGGGTCGGCGGTGGCTGCACCTGGGGCGAAGTCGATGCCGCGACCAACCAGCACGGTCTGGCGACACCAAGCGGGATCATCTCGACCACCGGCGTCGGCGGTCTCACGCTGGGTGGCGGCCTCGGCCATCTGACCCGCAAGTGCGGCCTCACGATCGACAACCTGCTCGAGGCCGAGGTCGTGCTCGCGAGCGGCGAGACGGTCCGTGCCGCCGCCGACGAGCACCCGGACCTCTACTGGGCGATCCGGGGCGGTGGCGGCAACTTCGGTGTCGTCACCTCGTTCCTCTTCCGGCTGCACGAGGTATCGACGATCGTTGGCGGCCCGACCTTCTGGCCGGTCGAGCAGGGCGCCGAGGTGCTGGCCGCCTACCGGGACTTCCTGCCGAAGGCGCCGCGCGAGCTCAACGGCTTCTTCGCCTTCGCATCGGTTCCGCCGGCGCCGCCGTTCCCCGAGGAGCTGCATCTACGCAAGGTGTGCGGGGTCGTCTGGTGCTATGTGGGCGCTCCCGATGACGCCGCCGAGGCGATGGCGCCGCTGCTCGACGCTGTGCCGGAGCCGTTGCTGCACGGCGTTCAGCCGATGCCCCTCCCCGCGCTCCAGGGCGCCTTCGACCCCGTCTATCCCGCCGGTGACCAGTGGTACTGGCGTGCGGATTTCGTCAAGGAGATCCCCGACGCCGCCGTGGAGGCGCACGCCAAGTTCGGGGCTGCGATGCCGACGTGGCAGTCGACGATGCACCTGTACCCGATCGACGGCGCTGCCCACGACGTCGGCCCGTCGGACACCGCATGGAACTACCGCGATGCGGTCTGGGGCTCGGTCTTCGCCGGTGTCGATCACGACCCCGCCAACGCCGATGTCATCCGCCGCTGGTGCGTCGACTACTTCGAGGCGCTTCACCCCTACTCCGCCGGTGGCGCCTACGTGAACATGATGATGGACGAGGGCGAGGAGCGGGTGCGCGCGAGCTACGGCGACAACTACGAGCGGCTGGCACAGATCAAGGCCACCTACGACCCGGACAACCGCTTCCGGGTGAACCAGAACATCCGTCCCGCGAGCTGAAGCTCGGCGCACGCTGATCACACCATGCCCCTCTACATGGACCGCCACGATCTCCAGGACGTGACCGCTGCCGACATCGCAGCTGCCCACATGCGCGACCTCGAGGTTCAGGAGGGATTCGGCGTGCGCTTCGTCACCTATTGGTTCGAAGAGGATGCGGCGAGCGGCTTTTGCCTGGTCGAGGCCCCGGACGAGGAGACCGTTGAGGCAGCCCATCGAGCAGCCCATGGGCTGCTTCCGTCGAACGTCATCGAGGTTGATCAGACCGCCGTTCGTGGCTTCTTCGGGCGACTTAATACCCATCCTCCTGGCGAGCCGTACACAGAAAGCGCCTTCCGAGCCATTCTCTTCACCGACATGGTCGACTCCACGCGTCTTACGCAGCAATTGGGAGACCGTGCAGCGATGACGTTTCTACGGGTGCACGACTCAGTCGTACGTGCGGTCCTGGCACGCTTCGGCGGCAGTGAGGTCAAGCACACCGGCGACGGGATCATGGCTTCGTTCACCTCGGCCTTCCAAGCGGTCTCCGCGGCGATGCAAATCCAGCGGGAGCTGCAGGGGAGCAACGAATCGGCGCAGGGGCACCTGCACGTGCGTGTCGGGGTGGCGGCCGGGGAGCCCGTCACCGAGAAGAACGACCTCTTCGGGGCGGCCGTACAGCAGGCCGCGCGACTGTGCGCGGTGGCTCAGCCGGACTGCATCGTCGTTTCGTCTGGGGTGCACGACCTATGTCGCGGTAAGGGCATCAGGTTTTCCGACGGCGGCCCCATCGCCGTGAAGGGCTTTGAGGAGCCGATCGGGCACTTCGAGGTCGAGTGGCGCGCTTGAGCTGCGAGCGGATTTGGTAGTTATTCGTGCGTGTGATCAGCTGAACTGCTACCGCCCGAGATGGGTCGGATTATTGGCCCACAGCGACGCCGAAGGGTTGCGTAGGCGACGCCGCCGCCAACAATCGGTACGAGCAGGCCGATGGCCTGGTGGAGCAGCACGGCGGCGATGGCGGCGTTGTGGCTGACTTTGTAGAGGATCAGCATCCCTGCCATGCCGCCGACCGTCCCGGCGCTGGCGGGCAGTGGAATCGATCCGCCGAGCGCACCGATGATGTAGGCCATCACCACAACGGCGAACCCAGGGGCGGAATGAGCATGGATCGCGAGGAACGCGGTCCACAGGACCAGTACGTCGAGGCCGAAGTACGCCAGCACCCCGAGGACGCTTGTCCAGGCGCCACGGTGAAACAGCAGCCGCTCGGTGTCGGCCACGGCGTCCGCGAGCGTGGTGATCGCGCTCGCGATCTTGGGATGTTTGGTCTGCAGCCACGCGGCATGGCTGTCGACGCGGTGGGCGATCAGCAAAGCAAGCGCGATCCCTGTCGCTGCGACGGCGGCGGGCAGCACTGTCAGCAGGAGATTGTGCTCGCCGGCGAAGACGCCGATCGCGAGCCCGATACCGACAACGATCAGCACGATTGCGTCGATAGCGGTGTTGAGAAAGCTGAGGTTGAACTCCCGCTCGGCGATCAGCTTGTTCGGCATTCCGAAACGGTGCAGGATGAACGCTCCAACTCCCACACCTCCCCACGCCCCACCGGGAAGGAGAAGTCCTCCCGCGAGCTGTGTCCAGGCCACATCGTCGTCGATCCGCCGTCCGTGGCCGTCGCGCGCGAGCAGCTTCTGCGGGTCGATGATTGCTCTCCACGCAGCGACAAAGCCGAACTCGGAGAGCACCTCGAGCGCGATTGCCCCGAGTACCCACTCCCAGGACACGTGCTCGAGGTTGCGCAGCGCCTGCTTCAGCGCGGGAATCAGCTTCAGCACCACGTAGGCGACCGCCAGATACCCAGCGAACTTCGCAGCGGAGCTCAGCAGATGATGCTTGGCGTTGCTCAGTGCACTCCGGGCGTGGTACTCCTGCACGGACGGTTCCAAGACGCCCGCCGCTGAGCTCTCCACAATCACCCCTCGCTTTGGTGTAGACCGGCGCTCGCGTTGCTTGGGTCGAGCAGCTCCAGCGCAAGCGCAGACCAGGCGAAGCTCTCGGCGCCCATGCCCCGCCCGTTGTGGGGGTCGTAGTACTCGCGCAGTCCCTCGCGTGCAACCGTTTCGGTGATCCCACGGGCGAGCGTGGCTGCCTCTTGCTCGTAGCCGAGACGCACCATGCCCCGCCACACCAGCCATGCGCTGTTCACCCATGTCGGTCCGCGCCAGTAACGTCGCAGGCCGTCGAAGTGTTCGCGCAGCGAGAACGATGGCTCATCGAGCGAGACCGAAGGCGGGGCGACCCCTGTCCAGAAGCGGCGTTCGTCAAGCAGACACTCCACCAGGCGGTGGCCGATCTCATCGGGCAAGTCGGGCAGCGCAAGTGGAGCAAGTGTCGTCCAGGTCAACGGGATCCGCTCCGTGACGGCCGGCATCGACACCGGTAGGAACATCCCGCTCGGCTCGTCATAAAGGCGGGCGATCAGTGCGGGCGTGATCGAGGGCAGCCCGAGCGACAGCCGTGAGAGTCCGTTGATGACGTTGGTCATCACCTCACAGACGACCGGGTCGCCGTCGGCGCGCACCGCGGCGATTCGAAACTTGCGCTTTCGATTGCGGCGCACCAGCTCGACAAAGCCAGGCAGCCCCTGCGCCTCGTGGCGCCAGATCGGGTCAAACTGAGGCGATGCGTCCAAGCCGGACTCATCGGGCTGGAGGATCCACAGCAACCCGTCGCCCTCCAGGTCTCGCTCGGCGCTGACCGTGGCGTGGTGGGCGACGATCCGCGGCTCGAGCGCCGGATCGCCAACCGCCACCTTCCACGCGAACGCGAGCGCCGGTGGTTGGATCGTCGCGGTCATCGCATCGTCGTGATCGATCACGTTGTAAAACAGCTCACGCGGGCCGCTGACCGGGTGCTCCCAGAAGATCGTGTGACCGATGAACCCATCAGGCCGCGCCGCCGCGAGCAATGTCTCGAGCTCCGCGCGAGACCGCGCCGGGTCAAAATGCCGCCACGCGATCGCCGCGAAGCAAGAGTCCCAGTACCACTGCCAGCGGTAGCGTCCGGGGCTGGGGCGCGTGTAGGCAAACGGCACGCCATCGCGCTCGCCGACGATCCAGCTCCCCTCCAACGTCTGGCGGCAGCGCTGCTCGAGCACGGTCACGTACGGCAGCTTCGCAAACCGGCGGCACCGCCGGTCTCACATCGACGAGACGTCTACGGCCTCACATGAGTGAGATTCGCTATTTCACACCGGCGAGACGCCGCGCCACCGCACCAGTTTGCACGGCGGCAGCCGGGATCAAACTGACCAACTGGTCGGATCTTTGCCACATGGCCATGACGGAGATGCAGCCCTCCTCGATTGAGGACTACCCCCCCAAGTATGCCCAGTCGGCGAGCTGCATGTACAGGAACGACAATTGCGGTCGTCATAGCGCTGCTGATCATCCGGCCGGGCCTGCTGGTTGGCCTTGCAGTTCTTATCGCCCTGTCGGCGACATGGACAATCGCGGCACTTCGCGCCTAATGACACTCCATCGGATGGACCACGTGGGCGAGCCCGCAACGCAGAGCTCGTTGGAGAGACCCCGAGGGGCAGCGCCTCAGCTCGGATTGCGTTGGCGCCAGACCGCCCCGAGGCCGCTGAAGACAACCCCGAGGCCACCCATTCCCGCGATGCCGATAGCCCAAGGCTGGCCAACGACTAGCAGAACGCCGCCAAGTATCCCTGCCCCCGCGTAATACACAGCCTGCGCCATGGGTCTGTAAGGACGTTTGAACAACCACCCGAGCATCGCTGAAAAGGCTACCGCGCGTCTCAGCGAGGTGTCTCGGGGCACGCGCTCACCGGTCCCCTCCCTCCCGCGCCGCCAGCCACTCCCCGAACTCGCGGGCAACGATCCGCTCGTCGTGGACTCCAGCTGCATCCTGTGAGGCGAGCCAGACAATCGGCGGACCCATGATCGATGCGTCGAGCAGGTTGCTGCGGATCTCGTCCGGGACCTCGTCGGGAATCATCCCGCTGGCGGTGGCCCCGCCGGGCAGCAGGATGTTTGCTGTGACGGGTGTATCGGCCAGGTCGGCGGCCATCACCCGGGCCATCGCCTCCACGGCAGCGCCGGACGGGCCGTAGGGGACGAAGCCACGACGGGTCATTGTCTGCTCGCTCATCGAGATCGTGACCACCCGTCCCCCGCCGGCGCTCAGCATTCGCGGCACCACCTCTCGGGCGAGGAGGAACGCCCCAGTCGCCTTCGTCTCCAGTACGTCACGAAAGCCGGCGGCCGTGACCTCCCAGAACGGCTGTGGCTCGGTCATGAACCGTGGGTTGACGGTCCGCATGCCGATCCCGGCGTTATTGACGAGCATCTCCAGGCCGCCGAGCGTCCCATAGGCGCGGTCGACGGCCGCGGATACCGAGTCGACATCACGGACGTCCAGCTCTATTCCCACCGCCCCAGCGCCGAGCTCCGCAGCGGTGGCCTGCGCTCGCTGCGCGTCGCGGCTGGTCAAAGCCACATGAGCGCCCGCATGCACGAGCGCTTGGGCCATTGCTAGGCCCAAACCGCTCGTGCCGCCAGTCACCAGCACGCGGGTATCGCTGAGCTGTGTCATCACGTGGTTCAGCGTAATCCGTCACACCGTCACTGCCTGCTGGAAGTAATGCCCTTCGTCGAGGTCGGCGATGAGCCCGGGCTGTGTTGGCTCCCATCCGAGCAGCTCGCGTGTCAGCTTGCTCGATGCCGGCGCGTCGAGCCCGAGGAAGCCGCCCATCCACGTGAAGTGCTCGGCTGCATCCTCGGGAGCGACCGACACCACTGGCACCTCCAGATGCCGCCCGATGACCTCTGCGATGTCGCGGATCGACACACCCTCGTCGGCAACCGGGTGCAGCGTCGATCCCGCCGGTGCTTTTTCGAGCCCGAGGCGGAAGAGGCGCGCTGAGTCGAGGCGGTGCACGGCGGGCCAGCGGTTGGCCCCATCGCCGATGTAACCGGAGACGCCCTTCTCGCGGGCGATGCCGACAAGCGTTGCCATGAAGCCGTTGTCTCCGTCACCGTGGTTCGTCGGGGGGAGTCGCACGATTGACGAGCGGACGCCTTGGGAGGCGAGGGAGAGCGTGAACTCGGCGGTTTCCCAGCGGGCCTGCGGACCGCCGCCGAAGGCGGCTCCGGCGGCGTGGGAACCGTGGCCATCTTGCTCGGTGGCCACCTGCCCCGGTGCGACCCCAAGGAGCCCGGAGGCGATCAACAGTGGCCGGTCAGAGCCAGCGAGCGCCTCACCGATCGTCTCGACGGCGCGACGATCGGCGTCGGCAGCGCCCTGGAAATCTCCTGAGAACGCGAGGTCGTGCTTGAACGCTAGATGGATAACGCCATCTGACGCAGCAGTGGCGTCCCGCAGCTGGTCGAGATCGTCGAGGGAGCCTCGCCGGACCTCTACCCCGGCGGCGGTGAGGGCAGCGGCTGAGGCATCTGAGCGGGCGAGCCCGACGACCTGGTGACCAGCCTCGAGGAGCTCGGGAACGACGGCGGAACCGATCCAGCCAGATGCTCCGGTGACGAATACGCGCATGACAAACCTCCAGAAAGTGATTGATGACAGTGGCTGCCATCAACATAGCACTCGATGTCAGTCACTGTCGTAAGGTAGGATCTGGGCATGGGTCGATGGGAGCCAAACGCGCGGGGGCGGCTGATGCAGGCGGCGTTCGCGCTTTACAGCGAGCGCGGGTTCGAGCAGACGACGGTGGCGGGGATCGCCGAGCGAGCGGGACTGACCGAGCGAACTTTCTTCCGTCACTTCGCAGACAAGCGCGAGGTTCTGTTCGCGGGTGCTGAAGCCCTGCAAGAGCTGCTCGTCAATACGGTCGCCGAGGCGCCCGCATCACTCGCCCCGATCGACGCCGCGGCCGCAGGTCTCGAGGCCGCCGGTGCCTTCATCCAAGAGGGCGGTGATCTGGCACGCGAGCGCCAGGCGATCATCGCATCGAGCACAGAGCTTCAAGAGCGCGAGCTGATCAAGCTCGCATCGCTCGCCAATGCGCTGGCCGAGGCGTTGCGCGGCCGCGGCGTCGAGGACCCCGTTGCGAGTTTGACCGCCGAGGCGGGGATCGCCGTGTTCAAGGTCGCGTTTGAGCGTTATGTCGAGGACAGCAATGATCAGGAGTTGCCGCTGCTGATCAGAGCGTCGCTCGATGATCTGAAGGCCGTTACTGCCGGCCGGTAGTTGCAGAGGGGTTGGCTATTGGTAGTTCCCGAGGGGTTCGCTACTACTCCCCTCCTCCCCATCTCAGGCGATCCGCGCCAGTGCGGGGCTGGCGACCGGGCGGTCTGGTGCCACGCAGACCATGCCGTCGCTGAAGCCGGCCGAGCCAATCCCAAAGGCTGCATTGAGCCGGTCGAGGTTGACGAGCGTCAGCAGCGCGGTGATCTCGACGAGCTGCTCGTCGCTGAAGTGCTCCTTCACTCGCGCGAACAGCTCGTCGGTGACCTCCACCGGTGTGCGCATCACGGCGACTGTGTAGTCGAGTGCCAGCTTCTCGCGTTCGCTGAACAGCTCGCTTTGCTGATAGCGCGGCAACGCGAGCAGCTCCTCGTCGGAGAAGCCGGAGTTGCGGCAGATCTGTGAGCCGAGGTCGACGCAGAACTCGCAGCCGATCATCTGCGCGCCCTTCAGCTCGACCAGGTTCTTGAGTCGCTCATCGACGGTGTGGGCCTTACGCACAGCCTGCTGAAACTTGCCCATACCGCTCAGCAGCTTCGGCTGGTGGGCCCAGATCTCGATTGGCTCGATGCCGGAGTGACCGCCAGCCGGTGCTCGACCTGTCAGTTTGGTCATTCCCTTGCGCATGAACCAGTAGACGAGCTTGATCTTGACTCCGGCTTCAGCCTGTTGCACTCCGTTGATACGTGCCACTGGGCACCTCCTGTCACATAGCGTGGGGTTCGGGGGTCTATCCGGTATGACCCGCGAGACCCAGACGGTGTGACATCAATGGATGAGCTCGAGCTGACCAATACGTTCGACCGCCAGCGGCCGCAGTTGCGCGCGGTCGCCTACCGGATCCTCGGCTCGCTGAGCGACGCCGACGACGCCATACAGGAGGCGTGGCTGCGGCTGGAGCGGACTGACGCAGAGCAGATCGAAAGCCTCGAGCGGTGGCTGACGACGGTCGTCGCCCGGATCTGCCTGAACATGCTCCGATCCCGTCGTACCAGAGCCGAGCAGCCGCTCGAGGGCTTTCTGCCGGAGCCGCTCGTCGGCAACCCGTCCGGTGCGAGCGATCCGGAGTACGAGGCGTTGCTCGCGGACTCGGTGGGGATCGCGCTGCAGGTCGTGCTGGGCACGCTCACCCCGGCCGAGCGGCTCGCGTTCGTGCTGCATGACATGTTCGCCGTGCCGTTCGAGGAGATCGCGGCGATGATCGAGCGCTCACCCGAGGCAACCCGTCAGCTTGCGAGTCGCGCCCGCCGTCGCGTGCGAGACGCGCCGCCGCCCGACCCGGACCTGACGCGACAGCAGGCGGTCGTGGACGCTTACTTCGCCGCCGCCCGCGAGGGCGACCTGGAGGCGCTGGTGGCGGTGCTGGACCCAGATGTGGTGCTGCGCGCTCACCGTCGCGACGATGACCCAATCGAGCTGCACGGTGCTGCGCGGGTCGCTCGTGGGGCGATGAGCGCCCGGCGTTTTGCGCCGTACGTTCGCCCCGCGCTGGTCAACGGCGCCGCCGGTGTGGTCGCGTTCGATGGTGAGCGGCCGTTTGCCGTGCTCGCGTTCACGGTCGTCGGCGACCGTGCCGCGGCGATCGATGTGTTCAACGACCCTGAGTTGGTCGGCAAGCTCGACATCCGCGGGATTACCGCCTGAGAGACCAGCAAGCCGCAGCGGCGAGTTACTCCTGAGCCTCGCTGCGTGTCTCATTTCGTGCGACCGCCGTCAACGCCTCGATGTCCTCGATGTCGCCTGGTCTTCCGGTCGTCTGCTTCATATGAATGAGGTCGTCGACGCCCACAATTTGCACGGCAATGCCGTCGAGGTCTGTCGTCAGCGCCCGTGCACGCATCTCCGCGAACGCGGTCGCCCCGGGGACCTCGTTCAAGATGTGCAGATCTCCGTGCCGAGTAGTGAGGGGAGGCACCACGGGGGCGATACCTAGCTGCTCCGCTGTGGGTATAGGGGCGCTCGGCCCGAGCTCTACCGGATGAGCGTCGAGCGTCACGAGCGCTGCTCTTAGCCGCTCGAAGTTCTCCGGGTCCGGTGAAGGTGTGACATCGAGGTCCTTGGTCGTGCGCCGGCGCCCATGTACCTGTGCTGCAACCCCGCCGATGACCAGGTAGTCCACCCCGTGATCAGCGAGCACCCGAAAGAGCTCGCGCAGGTCGAGCGGGCGTTCGGAGGTCTCGCTCACGGTACGTACCGCGTCGCTGGATGGCCGGCCCTGCGTGCCTGTGCGCCGGCGATCTCCAGTTGGGTTGCGACCAGGTTCCACGATGCCGCCTCGCGCAGTCGTTCACGCGGGCTTCCAGTAACAGCCTCTGCGCCCGCCTCAGCCAGCGGCTCAACGTCGAGTACGAGCCGCTCGCCGAGCAGCATCAGCAGGTGTGTAAGGCGCTCTAGCGTAGGCGACTCCACCCCACGCTCGATGCGGCTGATCGCGTCCTGGCTCGTCCGCGCGCGCAACGCCAGTGCCCGCTGGCTGATGCCATGTCGCTTCCTCGCTTCGCTTAGGAGCTTGGATGCGCTTGAATTACACCGCATACGGTGTCAGGCTATCACCGGGCACAGCACGGCCGCAGTACAAGCGGCCGTGTTCGCGCTCTCCGGCAGCTTGGCGCTACTTGCAGATCTGATTCACAACGGTGGCGACGCACTTACTGCGATCCCGCTTGGCATTGCGTTTACGCTGCGCTCCGAGCAGGCCGAGCGCTTGGCCGGCTTGGCGGTTGTCGGAGCTATCTTCGCCTCCGCGTGTGTTGCTGCGTATGAGTCCATCCTGCGTCTCCTCCACCCGTCCACTCCGAGTCACCTATTTGTGCTGGCGATCGCCGGAGCGACCGGGTTTGCCGGTAACTGGCTTGCCGGTCTGGTGCGCACCCGTGCTGGACGTCGCTTGAACAGCCCCGCGCTGGTGGCCGACGGAGACCATGCTCGCGTCGACGCATATGTCTCCTTGGCTGTCATCGCCAGTGCGCTCGCTATCGCCGCCGGCGCCCCCGTGCTCGATCCCTTGATTGGGCTTGCCATGACCGTCGTGATCCTTCGCATAACCCGAGATAGTTGGCGCACCGTGCGGGGGCACCAGCACTAGCTCCTGGATGCGATCCGAACCCGCCGTTAGCATCGGCACCAATGTCAGCTGAGAACGTCGAGCTGGTTCGCTCGCTGCATCCGGGGTCCGACTTCGATCTCGCGCCCGCGGTCAGCGATGACGATTTCTGCTCATCCTGGCGCGCGATGCTTGGGAGTCGTTTCGATCCGTCCGTGCAGGGCACGATCCGCATCCCCGGACACGCGCCCACGATCTATTCAGGCATGGATGGCTTGCGCCAGGCATGGCTCGAGTGGCTCGAGCATTGGCGCAGCTACCGCGATGAGATCGAGGACGTGATCGACGGAGGTGATGAGCTGGTCGTCGTCATCCACCGCTCTCACGGCCATCTGCAGCCGGGCGACACTGAGGTCACGCGCAGGAGCGCCACCGTATGGACCGTGCGCGATGGTCGCGTTGCCAGCGTCGAATTCAACGTGCCCTACGACGAGGCTCTCAGCTCCGTCGGCATGGTCGTCTAGCTGCTCCGCATCCACCCTCGCGCCCAGCTCTGTCGCCCGTTCATGCCGACTTGTCGGTTGAACCTGCTGTCCCCTCAAGGTCTCGAATGAGCCGCTCGATGATGTCGCGCATGGCATCGGCTTGAATAATTTTTTGGCATGCCATAATCTATGTCCATGTCCACCAAGGATCTACTGCGCACGCCCGCCGTCGAGGACTACTCGAAGGCGATCTTCTCGCTCGAATCCCGGGAGGACGAGCCGGTCTCCACGAATGCCCTCGCCGAGCGTCTTGGCATCACATCAGGCTCCGTATCCGCGATGCTCAAGCGGCTCGACGAGCTCGGCTTGATCACACATGTTCCCTACCGGGGAGTGCGCCTAACCGAGGACGGCAGGCGCATCGCGCTCGAGGTCATCCGCCATCACCGCCTGCTCGAGAGCTACCTCGCCGAGGCGCTCGGGATGCCCTGGGATCGTGTGCATGCCGAGGCCGAGGTGCTTGAGCACGTCCTCTCCGAGGACCTCGAGGCGCTGATTGCGGACAAGCTCGGGCATCCCACCGTCGATCCCCACGGCGATCCCATTCCCAGTGCCGAGCTCGAGCTCGAAGAGCGTGTCACCGATCGCATGGAGAGCCTGCAGCCCGGCGACGCCGGCCTGTTCGTGCGCGTGTCGGACTCGGACCCCGAGATGCTGCGATACCTCGCCGAGCGCGGCATCGCCCCCGGCGAGCGCTTCACCGTTCGTGAGCGCCAGCCATTCGGCGGGCCGCTGTTCGTGCAGTTCGGTGAGCGCGAGCATGCCATCGGCGGGCAGCTCGCGGGAGCGATGCGCGTGGAAGTCGATTGCCCGGCCGTGCAGCAGCCGCCGGCAGGCCAAGATCTAGGAGCGGTGGATGGGCACGCCTGAAGCTACCGCCCCCGCCGCCCTGCTGCGCCAGCCACAGCTGACCGACGAGGACACCGCACGCTCACGCGACCGCTCACGCGTTCACCACGCGCGCCGACAGCGCCGGCGCTGGCACCTGCTGTGGTTGCTCGTCGGCCCCGGGATTCTTGCCATGCTCGGCGAGAACGACGGCCCGAGCATGATCGCCTACGCCTCCGACGGGGCGCAGTACGGGCTCGGCTTCTTCGTCCCGTTCATTCCCGTCCTGTTCGCCATGGCATACGTCTGCCAGGAGATGTGCATGCGCGTCGGTGCCGTCACACACCGCGGCTACGGCGAGCTCGTCCTGCAGCGCTACGGACGCGTGTGGGGCTGGTTCGGTGCGGGCGACCTCACACTCACCAACCTGGTGACGCTCGTCGCTGAGTTCGTCGCCATCCGCGTTGGGCTCGCCTATTTCCACCTCGGCGCCGGCGTCGCCGTCGCGCTCGGGCTCGCGCTCGTCGTGTTCACTCTCAGCGGAGGGCGCTACTGGCGCTGGGAGCGGATCGTTCTCGGTCTCGCCGCCTTCAACGGTCTGTTCCTGCTCGCCGCGATCCTCGTCAAACCAAATGTCGGCGCTGTCGCCAGCTCGTTTGACTTCACGCCGTTTCCCGGCGGCGGCTTCAACACCCTGCTGCTGCTGCTTGCCTCCACGATCGGCGCCACCGTCACGCCGTGGATGATCTTCTTCCAGCAGAGCGCCTCCGCCGACAAGGGCATGACCCCAGCCGACGTCGCCCACGGCCGCTACGACACAGCGCTCGGGGCGGTGCTCGCGGCGATCTTCGGCATCGGCGCGCTCATCGCCGGAGCCGCGCTGCTCACCCACGGCGGGTCAGGCATCCAGGGGTTCGCCGGCGCAGGCTTCCCGCAGGCGCTCAAGCATGTCGCCGGCGGTGCCGCGGGGACGGTGTTCGCGCTCGGGCTGATCGAGGCCGGGGCCGTCGCCATCCTCACCATCTCCGCCAGCACCGCCTACGCCGCCGGTGAATGCATCGGCGCCTCCCACAGCTTCAACAGCTCGCCCCGCGGCGCCGCCGTCTTCTACGCCGCCAACATCGGTGTGGCGCTGCTCGCCGCCGTCGTCATCCTCATCCCCGGCGCACCGCTCCTGTCGATCGCGCTCAACGCCAACGTGCTCGCCACCGTGCTGCTGCCAGTGAGCCTCGTGCTGATGGTCATGCTCGCCAACGACAAGGGGCTGATGGGCCCATGGGCCAACAAGCGCTCCACCAACGTCGTCGGCATCGGCGTGATCGCGTTCGTTGGCATCTGTGGCGCCGCCTACGGCATCGACTCCTTCCTGCAGACAATCCACCTGATCGGCTCATGAGCACCGACACTCCTCTCAGCCACGAGGCGCTAGCAGAGCGCGACTGCATCCCCGAGCAGGATCTGCAGGCTCAGGAGCGCGCCGAGGATGAGCTGATCATGCACCTCGAGCGCGACCAGTTCGTCGCCGAGACATCCCGGCCGGTGCCGCGCGCGCCGCTCAGCCCCCGTGTCAGCGCCGGCCTATGGGCGCTACGCGTGTTCGTCATCGTCGTCAGCCTGATGGTGATCTACACGTTCATCGACCAGTTGCACTGAGCTTCACCGCTCAGACGCGCCCCAGCGTTGCGCGCAGCTGCCGGTCACGCTCAGTCGACGAGCAGCCGCACGATCGCGAACACCCCCACCACCACGATCAGCGCCCGTAGCGCATCAGGCGGCAGCCGGCGCCCGTAGCGCGCGCTGAGCTGCCCTCCGACGATCGAGGTGCCCGCGATTATCGCCGCCGGCCCCCAGTCGACGTGTGCGGCGAAGATGAAATACACCCCCGCCACGCCGTTGGTGAGTGCCGCCAACACGTTCTTCAGTGCGTTCGTGCGGTGCAGATCCTGCGCCAATGCCACACCAAGGATCGCCAGCAGAAGGATGCCCTGCGCCGCGCCGAAATAGCCGCCGTAGACGCCTGTCAAATAAATCGCCAGCGGTACGATCACCGCCCCCTTGCGCTCGAGGTCGATCTCGCGCTTGGTCAGCCACCGCGCCAGACGCGGCTGCGCCACCGTCAAAACCAGGGCGATCACGATGAACACAGGCACGATCGCCTTGAACGCCGAGGACGGCAACACCAGCAGCAGCACCGCACCAGTGATGCCCCCGCTCAGCGACATCGCGCCGAAGCGCAGCGCCCGCGCGCGCTGGCCTGCGAGCTCGCGCCGGTAGCCGATCGCGCCCGACACCGAGCCAGGGACCAGGCCGATCGTGTTCGACACATTTGCCGTCACCGGTGCGTACCCAAACGCCAGCAGCACCGGGAAGGTGATCAGCGTGCCGCTGCCAACCAGCGTGTTGATCGCGCCCGCAGCCATGCCGCCCGCGGCAATCGCCACGATTTCAGCGATGCTCATCGCGTCTTTGACCAGGCGCCCGCAGCCGCAATCAAGCGAGCAACTCGACGATCGAGCGGGTAATTCGGGGATCGGCACTACTGTGATGCGCCATGGATCTCGAGAAGGCTATCCGCACCCGCCGTACACACAAGGCTTTCAGCAGCCAGCCTGTCGACGCCGCGGTGCTAGACGAGCTTTTCGAGCTCGCCCGCTGGGCGCCCAATCACCATCTCACCAACCCCTGGCGCTTTCGCGTGCTCGGCGAGCGCACCCGCGAGCGGTTGATGACGCTCGCGGAGTCAGAGCAGCCCGGGTCCGCCGTCAAGCTGAAGCGCGCGCCAACGCTCGTCGCCGTCTCCGCTCAACTTGGCGATGACCCAAGCCAGGACCGCGACGACGAACTCGCTGTCGCCGTCGCCGCCTACCTGGTGCTGCTCGGCGCGCACGCTCGCGACCTTGCCGGCTACTGGCGCACCGTCCCGCTGCTGGATGATCCAGGCGGTAGGGAGATCCTTGGCCTGGGCTCCCGCGAGCGGCCCATCGGGCTGCTGTATCTCGGCTATGCCGTGCAGGAGCAGCGGGTACCCGAGCGCGCGCCGCTCGAGGATCTCGTCAGCTACCTAGACTGATCTGGATGAGCGAGGCACTGAGGAGCCTCTGGCCGGCCCGCGGCGATCGCCACGGGCCGCTCGTGCCCGTGATGATCGTGCTCACCGTCGTCACCGGCGTGGTCGACGCCACCAGCTATCTGAAGCTTGGCCATGTGTTTGTCGCGAACATGACCGGCAACGTCGTCTTTCTCGGCTTCGCACTCGCCGGCGCCCACGGCGTCTCCGCAAGCTCCTCGCTTGTCGCGCTCGGGTCGTTCCTCGTCGGCGCATCCGCGGGCGGGCGCTTTCGCGTGCTGCATCCCGACCACCGCGGGCACATGCTGCGAACGGCGACCATCACGCAGGCGACGCTGCTGGCGATCGCCCTGGTCGTCGCGCTGACACTCGCCAAACCACTCAGCACGCCCCAGAGCTACGCGCTTCTGGTGCCCATGGCAGTGGCGATGGGCATACAGAACGCCGCCGCGCAGCTGCTCGCCGTACCCGAGCTCACCACCACCGTGCTCACGCGCACGCTCACCGGCATCGCCTCGGACCTTGCTCTCCTCGGACGCAGCCACGAGACGGCGGGCATGTTCGCACGCCGCGTCGTCGCCGTCGTGGCGATGCTGCTCGGGGCATTCATAGGCGGCCTGCTCGTCCTGCACGTCACGGTCGCGTCAGCGCTGGCCGTCGCAGCCGCAATCGCGCTCGCGGTGGGCATCGCCATGCACTTTCTCTCTCACGCGGATGCACCCTGGATAAAAACGTGAGCAAATCTCTTCAAGGGTCGAAAAATTGACGAAATAGCTGCATGTAGCGGGAACTTCATGCGTTAGCCTCTAGGCCGTGAAACGGGGATTTCTTGTAGTTCTTGTGGTGGTGGCCTTGGCGATTGTGGGTGTCGTAGCGCTCTCCGCGCAAGGTCATGGCATCGCCAGCGTGCCCGGTACCGGTGCCGCTAGCGCGAGTGCCGCTGCCTCGCCTCTACCCCCCACACGCCTGGCCGCGCTACCCAGTCGTACCCTCACCAACGGGACCGAGCCGATCGCCGTGGCGCTCTCCGCGCCCGTGTCCCCCACCTCGCCGATGCCGCTGATCACACCCAAAGTGGCCGGCACGTGGACCATCGTCGGCAACGACGAGGTCTTCACCCCCACATCCACGCTCGAGCCCTGCACCCACTATGCGCTGACCGTATGGGCACGTACGAGCTCCACAGCCCACAGCCAGCTGGGCAAGCGCCAGACCGTCACCTTGCATGTCGCCTGCCCGTCGATCGCCGGGCTCCAGCAGGCGCTCGCGCGCCTGGGGTATCTCGGCGCGAAGCTCCACCCCCGCTACGACGTGTCCATCACAAGTGGCCCCGAGACACGCCGTCAGGCCGCCGAAAACGCTTTCCACCCGCCTCGCGGCGTCCTCGTCCCCCACCCCGCCGATGCGCCAAGGACACAGATGGGCAAGCTCGATGCGGTGACCCGTGGCGCGCTCGAGGTCTACCAGGCCGACCGCGGGCTGGAAGCGAGCGGCGAACCTAACGTTGCCACCTGGGAGTCGCTGCTCTACGACGAGACCAACAACCGGCGCGACCACGAGCCCTACACGTGGGTGAGTGTTTCCGAGTCGCTACCCGAGACGCTCCAGGTACACCGCGGCAACCACGTCGTCTTCACCACGCCCGTCAACACCGGTGTGCCCGGCGCTGAAACCGAACAGGGAATCTTCCCCATCTACGCTCGCTATGTCTCAACCACGATGAGCGGCACCGACGTCGACGGCACCAAATACGACGTGCCAGATGTGCCCTGGGTCAACTACTTCAACGGCGGCGACGCCGTCCACGGCTACCCCCGCGAATCGTATGGCTTCCCGCAGTCCAACGGCTGTGTTGAGCTGCCGATCGAAGCTGCGCACACCGTCTTCGGCATGCTCGCCATCGGTGACATCGTCGAGGTCAACGGCTGACGCCACTGTCTGGCGGTCCAGGTCCGGCCTGTCATCCGGCCGGTCGACCCAACTAGCTACTTGACGGTGAGCGTGCCTTCCATACCCGCCATGCGGTGGCCGGGCACCGAACAGAAGAACTTGTAGGTGCCCGGTTTCAGGTCAAGCGTCAGAACCTTCGAGCCGCCTGCGAATGTCGGCGTCGCCCCCAGGATCTTGTGCGCCGCGGATTCGATCGTCATGTTGTGGTCCAACGGCGCCATGTTCGTAAAGTCGATCGACACTTTGCCAGCGTTCGCCGTCAGCGAAGTCTTGTTGTAGGCGAGCTGGCCTTCTGGATTGGCCGCCAGGCTCAGTGCACCGCTCGGCGCGGTGCTCGATGTCGTGGACCTTGCAGTCGACGTCGAGCTGCCGCTAACCGTGGTCGTCGCGGTCGAGGCCGTCGTCGGTGACGACGTGCCGCCGGTCGACGAGCTCCCGCAGCCGGCCAGCGCGAGCACGCCCACCGCGAGCAGTAGTGCCGTTAGCCAGCTCCTCCGGCGGTTGCTGTCGATTGAGGTCTCGTGCACGGTCATGGCGCCTTTGTGATCATCTTTCCGGACGGCGAGAGCACATACCATAGGCCACCGTTCGCGCTCACCCCTTGACCATTAGCGGTACCCGGGCCGGAGTCCGCGGCGTACGTGTAAAGCGGCCAGCCCGCGTACGTGACAACCGCGCCGCCTTCCGGGTTCGGGTCGCTACCCAGCAGCGAGGTCTTCGCTTCTCCGCCTGCAGCGGCTTTCTGTCCGCTCGATAGCTTCGCCGGCGGCCACAACGACGCGCAGCTGCTCAAGCACGTCACCTTTGCGTGGTTATCCGGCGTGAACATGTAAAGCGTCCGGCCCGCGGCGTTCACCAGCACCGGCCCCAGCCCGGAGATCGTCTTGGTGGAGATCTGCACCCCTGCCGACGCGCTCGTGCTCGCTGCAGCGCTGCTCGCGGCAGTGGGGCTCGTCCCATAGGCGCCTGCGCTGCTGGAAGTCGTTGGCGGTGATGAGCTCGACGTTGTCGTCGTGGAGCCGGTCGTGCTGGAGGAGCCGCCGCAGCCGGCCAGCGCCAGCACGCCCCCCACGAGCAGGGGCAGTGCTGAAAGTTGGGGCATGCGCTTAATCGCGCGAACTTGCATTTGGGAGCTCATGTGGTCAGATCCTCCGTCGTGTTGGTGACATCGGGCCTTAAGACACCGTCCCCGCCTACATCCTTCCCAGGCGTGCCGCCAAAGCTAGCCGGTCGCGACCTGCTCGGTGCCGGTCGCCTGCTCAGCCTCAACGGGCGGCGCCGGAGCGGCCGCGGCCGCCAGATGAGCTCCCAGCGCGCCCAGCCCTCCTACCAACAGCGCTGCGCCAGCCGCTCTGCCGGGATGCTCGCGGCCGCTTTCGGTCAGCGCCAGCACCGCTGCGATCAGAACCACGTTGTACTCGTAGCCGCCATTGGTCAGCCACGGGCCCTTGCTGCCGTGCACCGTCTCGATCGCCGTGATCATCGTCGCGGTCAGCAGCGACGCCGCGACTGGTGTCGCCACCCCGCTCGCCAGCAGCGCACCGCCGCCCGCCTCGGCCGCGCCGGCCGCGATCGCGTTGGCCTTGCCCGGTCTCAGCCCCATCCCGTCGAATGCCTTCGCCGTCGCCTCAAGGCCATGTCCGCCGAACCAGCCAAACAGCTTCTGTGTGCCGTGCCCAAAGAAGAACCCGCCCACGGCCACGCGCAGCAGCAGTCGTCCAATCTTCATATCTCAGCGCCTTTCTTCGATTCGCTCGATTTATACGCCTAGTTCTAAGGCGCTGCTGGGACCACCACGAGCGGCCCGTCAGTCTGCGGCAGCTCGCTCGTCTCAAACGCGCTCTGCTCCAGGCGCTCCACGTGGTCCGAACGCTCGAGGAACTCATCGGCTGTCTCAAGGAAGCTAATGTGCGGCGTGCGGTAGTGCATCGGCACCACCCATTTCGGGGCGAGCCGCTCGACCAGCAGCGATGCCTGCTCGGCGCCGATCGTCGGTCCGCCGCCCACGGGGATGATCAGCATGTCGACCTCGCCGAGCGCAGCCTCCTGCTCGGGACGCAGCCCGCTCTGGCCGAAGTCGCCGAAATGGGCAACCCGCAGCCCGTCCAGCGTGAATACGAAGATCGTGTTCGGCCCGCGGGCCGTGCCCGCCTGGTCGTCGTGCTCGGAGGCGATCGCCGTCACCGCTCCGAGCGGAGACTCGAGCGTGTCCGCCGTCGAGCGCAGGACCACCGGGTCGCCACCGATCGCCTCGACGCCGTTGTGGTCGCCGTGCTCGTGAGTCACCAGCAACAGGTCTGCCTCCACGCCCTCCAGCGGCGGGTAGTTGAACTCGATGCCGTGGCTCGCCGCCGCCGACATGTCCCCGAACGGGTCGATCGCCACCGACTGGCCACCAGCGCTCAGGTGAAATGTGGACTGCCCGTACCACTCAACGCGCATGCTGCTCCTCTGCTGTCGTAGTTCGCGCGAGCACGCCCGCGCCGTTGTGATCCAAGCTCTGCACGCCGCTGTCGGCGCTCACCGCCACGCCGTTGGCCAGCGCGCCGGTGGCCGCGGCCTCAGTGGGCTCGGCATAGTGATACTTACCCCCGCGCAGCAGCGATGCACCCGCCGCGATCAGGCAGGCGAGGATCGCGAACAGGAACGCCTCGTGCAGGCCCGTGCGAAACGGCCCGGAGATCAGGTGCGGGAAGAACGAGCGCCCGGCGAGGGTCGCGCGGTTGGCGGCCGTAAGCGAGCCGAGCACGTGCGTCCCGACGAGGTGTTCGATCGGGTTGTAGCCGAGAAACGCCGCGAACAGCACCGACACTGGCGGCGTGTGCGCCGCGCTGCTCGCCGCGGCCGCCGAGACCCCGTGTGCCTGCAGTCCCGCGGACAGCGTGTGCGGCAGGTTCGAGGCGAGGCCCAGGATCATCAGCGTGAAGAACACGCCGATCGAGAGCACCTGTGCGGAGTTCTGGAAGGTCTGGTTCATGCCGCCGCCCGCGCCCCGGTGCTGCGGCGGCAGGCTGTTCATCACCGCCGCGCGGTTCGGTGAGGCGAACATGCCCATCGACACGCCGACCATCGCCAGCACGAGCGCGAACAGCCAGAACGAGAAGTCGATCGGCAGCAGCGTCAGCAGGAAGAAGCTCAGCGCCGAGCCGAGCATCCCGCCGGTCGCAAACCAGCGGGCGCCGAAGCGGTCAGACAGATACCCGGACGTCGGTCCCGCGACGAGCATCCCCAGTGTCAGCGGCAGCATGTAGATGCCCGCCCGCAGCGGCGTGTCGGTGAAGTTCACGCCGTGCAGGGGCAGCCAGATGCCCTGCAGCCAGATGATCAGCATGAACATCAGCCCACCGCGTGCGATCGCCGAGAGGAACGTCGAGAGCGTCCCGAACGTGAACGCGCGGATGCGAAACAGAGGCAGCCGGAACATCGGCTCGGCGACACGGCTCTCGATCACCGCGAACACAGCCAGGCACGCCACTCCCGCGCCCAGCAGACCAAGCACCCGCGGGCTGCCCCAGCCGGTGGCGGAGCTGCCATAGGGGCGGATTCCGTACGTGACCGACACCATGATCAGGATCAGGCCGAGGGCGAAGAAGACGTTGCCCCACCAGTCGACCTTGGCGCGTTTTGGGGTGCTGCGCTCCTCGAGCTTCAGATACGCCCACACCGTGCCGAACAGCCCCACCGGCACCGAGATCAGGAACACCAGCCGCCAGTCGATCGGCGCCAACAGGCCGCCCAGCACGAGGCCCACGAACATGCCGCTGACGCCGACGATGTTGTTGATGCCGAGCGCCATACCGCGCTGGTTGGCGGGGAACGCGTCGGTGATGATCGCCGCCGCGTTCGCCAGCAGGAACGCCGCGCCGATCCCCTGCACGATCCGGAAGCCGATCAGGTACAGGGCGCCCGCCCTTCCGTCCATCCAGTCCACCGTCAGCAGAAGCGACGCGATCGTGTAGATGACGAAGCCGAGGTTGTACATCCTCACCCGCCCATACATGTCCCCCAGTCGCCCCAGGCTCACGATCAGCACGCTCGTCACCACCAGGAAGCCGAGGATCATCCACAGCAGGTAGAAGCTGTTCGCCGGCACCAGTGGGTCGAGGTGGATGCCGCGGAAGATGTCCGGCATCGCGATCAACGTGATCGAGCCGTCGAGGGTCGCCAGCAGCACTCCAAGCGTCACGTTCGACAGCGCGATCCACTTGTAGCGATCCGACCCGCCCGAGTCGGAACTGGGCGTGCTTGCGCTCGCCTTCGCCTGGGTAACCACTGCGCTATCCATCTAAATAAATTATACAGGAAAACTGAGCAGTTTCCCTGTTCTTCTCCATATATAGTGTGCAAACCGTGGCTTCGGCCGTTGACACCACACGTCTGGCGAGCGAGCTGCGCATGGTGCTCGGCCACCTGATGCGCCGCCTGCGCGCCGAGCATCGCTTCTCGCTTTCCCAGGGCGCTGTGCTCGGGCGGCTGGACCGCGAAGGCACCAAGTCGATCGGCGACCTCGCGATCGCCGAGCGCGTGCGCCCACAATCGATGACCCAGACGATCTCAGACCTCGAGAGCGACGGCCTGATCGCCCGGCGCCCCGACCCCGCCGACGGGCGGCGCATCCTCGTCGAGCTCACCGATCAGGGGCGCGACACGCTCGAAGCCGACCGCCGCCAGCGCGAGGGATGGCTCGCCCGCGCCATCGCCGAGGACCTCTCACCGTCCGAGCAGCAGACGCTGATGGAGGCCGTCACGTTGCTGCGGCGCCTGGCCGAGGAGTGATCGAGCCAGCCATGCGGCCTGTGGGATGATGCCCACGTGATCACGAGCATGGCGCGCCGAATGTGCATATGCGTCGTCGCTCTCTGTGTCGTCGTGCTGACACTGCCGAGCCTCGCCTCGTCCCTGCCGACGGTCAAGTTCAAAGTCATCCCCGTGCCGATTCCCGGCTTTCCGCACACGGGCTACATCCTCGGCGCCGGCACCGCCCTGAAGACCGAATATCAGATCGAAGGCAGCGAATACGACGGCTCGCCGCCGCCGATCATCGGCATCAACTTCTACCTGCCGAACGGCACTCAGCTGCACCCGGGCGGCTTCCCCACCTGCGCCAAGCCGCTGCTTGAACAGTTCGGTCCCATCAGGTGCCCGAAGGGCTCAGCTGCCGGGCCCATTGGCCGTGCGCTCGGCTACGTCACCTTTGGCGGCGAACGCGTAGAAGAGGCCGTGGAAATCTCATCCTTCTACGCACCCGGCGGCGGCTTTGAGTTCTTCAGCGACGGTCACTCACCGGTGTCGCTGGAAATCCTCTCCGGCGGGCGCTTCAAGACCCTCGGCGGCGCCGGCGGCTTCGGCCAGGAGCTAGAAGTCGAAGTGCCACTCGTAGCAAGCGTGCCCGGAGCGCCGTACGCGTCGGTCAAGACGATCGAAGTGATCGCCGGCTCGGCATATCGCTCGCACGGGCAGGCGATCTACTACGGGCGTGTACCCGCCACGTGTCCCGCAGGAGGCTTCCCGGTGAAGAGCGAAGTCACGTTCGCCGAAGGCGGCGAGATCTCCAAGCCAGAGACGGTGAGCGTCAGCTACACCGCGCCCTGTCCACGGAAGTAGGCGAAGGCATCTACGGCTCGGTGTGGACGACCACGTCAGCGATGCCCGTGATGTGCTGACGCAGGTCCTCCTCCAGTTCACTCGCCAAATGGTGAGCTTCGGTGAGGGACTCGTACGGGTCGACGCTCAGCGTCAGAAATAGGACGTAGCCGGCATCTGTCGCCAGCAGCCTCACCCGCTGCGGATCGTTGCCGGTGCGCGCTCGCACCAGCCGCTCGATCGAGCCCATCGTCTCCTCGTCCGCGCGCACGTCCTCGCGGCCGGCCGCCAGCGGCCGCTCGAGCGGCTCGAGGTGCGTCTGCACGTCTGCCACGCCCGGGCGGGCGCGGATCGCCCGCTCGACGCGCTCGGCGACCTCGTGAGCCGCTCTGAGGTCGAGATCGTCGGGGAACTTCAGGTGCAGCGAGACGCTGCTCGACCCGCGCTGCTCGAAGATCGCGATGTCATGCGCCTCCTTCACGAGCGGCTCCGCGAGCGCGATCGCAAGCACCCGGTCGCGCAGGTCAAGGCCCTGGCGACGCGGCTCCACGTGCACGACCACGTCACTACCCGGCAGCGCCCGCTCCAGGGCGCGCTCGACCAGGTCCGCGGCGTGGTGGCCCTCCACCACCGCCTGCCCTGGTGGCACGCTGACGACCACATCCGCGAAGTAGCGCCCCGCCGACTCGCGCAGCCGCAGGCGATCCAGTTCGATGTCCTCCCCCAGCTGCGCGATCGCCCGTTCGGCGGTCGTGCGCGTCTGCGCCGGTACGTGGTCCATCAGCGCGTTGGTGTTCCTGGCGATCAGCCTGCTCGCCGCCGCGAAGATGATCACCGCGACGAGCAGCGCCGCCAGCGAGTCGCCGTCGTGCACGCCCGCGCGCACCGCCAAAAGGCCCGCGAGCACCACCAGCGAGCCGCCGATGTCGCTGGCGAAGTGCAGCGCGTTGGCGCGCAGCGCAGCGCTGTCGTAGCGCCGCGCACCCACCAGCGCGACGCTCATGCGGCTCAGTTCCAGGACAAGCGCCACGGCGATGACCGCGAACTCATACCAGTGGATCACCGGGGCCTTGGCGCCGTTACCGAGGCGGGTGATCGCCTCCACGCTGACAAGCACGCCGCCCCCCACCAGCAGCGCAGCCTCGCCCAGCGCCCCGAGGTTCTCCGCGCGACGGTGCCCGTAGGGGTGGTCGAAGTCGGCTGGCCTGCCGCCCAGTCCCACCGCGAAGACCGTCAGTGCCGCCGCGACCACGTCGCCGCTTGACTCGATGCCGCTCGAGATCAAACCCAGGCTGCCCGTAGCCAGGCCAACACCCAGCTTCAGGATCACGAGCAGGCCGGCGAGGGCAATCGACACCAGGGTCGTGGCCCGCTGCGTGAGCACATGCTCCCCCTCCCTCCTGTGCGCCATCGTCGGGAGACCGTATCGTGAGCTGATGACCCACGAGCACGCTGGGCACTCACATGCTGGGCACTCCCACGCCGTCGAGCCCGATGCCGACGCCGGCAGGCTGGCAGTGGCCCTCGGCCTGATCCTCGCCTTCATGGCCGTCGAGGTGACGGTCGGCGTGATCGCCCACTCGCTTGCGCTGCTCTCCGACGCGGGTCACATGCTCACCGATGCAGGCGCGATCGGCTTCTCGCTGCTGGCGCTGCGTCTGGCAGCCCGGCCCGCTGCTGGGGCAATGACATTCGGCTTTCGCCGCGTGGAGATCCTCTCCGCCCAGGCCAATGGCGTGACGCTTCTGATCCTGGCCGCGTTCATCGCCTACGAGGCCATCCGCCGCCTGTTCGCTCCACCCCACGTGCACGCGCTGGCGGTGCTGATCGTCGCGCTGGCGGGGATGCTCGTCAACCTCGCCGCCGCCTGGAGCCTGTCGAAGGCAAACCGCCGCAGTCTCAACATCGAGGGCAGCTTCCAGCACATCCTCACGGACATGTACGGGTTCATCGGCACGGCGATCGCCGCCGCGGTGATCCTTGCCAGTGGCTTTCAGCGAGCCGATCCGATCGTCTCGCTGCTGATCGCCGCGCTGATGACGCGCTCGGGCTACTCGCTGGTGAAGGCCTCCGGACGGATCTTCCTGGAGGCCGCGCCCGAGAGCCTCGATCCACAGGCGATCGGCGAGGCGCTCGTCGCCCAGGCGGGCGTGGTGGAGGTCCACGACCTGCACGTGTGGGAAATCTCAAGCGGCTTTCCTGCTCTATCCGCGCACGTGCTGGTCGCCGCCGAGTGCGACTGCCACGAGGCCCGCCGGCACATGGCCGAGATGCTGCGTGAGTGCTTCGGGATCGAGCACGCCACGCTGCAGGTCGATCACGTCGGCAGCGGCCTGCTTGCGATCGAGACGAGCCCGTCGCTATCGGTGGAGGGCTAGCCTGCCTGTGCGCGTGGGCGCACGAGGATCTCGTTTACTGCCACGTTCTCGGGCTGGCCGATCGCGAAGAGCACGGCGCCGGCGATGTCATCGGCCGACAGCGGCGTGACCCCGGCGAACCGCTTGGCCATCTGTTCGAGAACCTCCTCGCGGTTGTGGCCGGGGAGCTCCGTGGCCACGGCGCCGGGCTCGATCAGCGTCACGCGCACACCCAGCGCCACGCCCTCCTGGCGCAGCGACTCCGAGAAAGCCCCCACGCCGAACTTCGTCAGGTTGTAGACGCCCGAGCCCGCCCGCGCGACGCGTCCGGCGACGGAGCTGACGTTGACGATGTGCCCTGAGCCCTGCTGGTGCATCAGCGGCAGCGCCGCGTGAGTGCAGTAGAGCACCCCGAACACGTTCGCGTGGATCATGCGCCGCCATTCCTCGGTGGGCGCGTTCTCGATCGGCCCCAGCAGCATCACGCCGGCGTTGTTGACGAGCACGTCCAGCCGCCCGAGCTCTGAGTGCGCGCGCTCGATGAACGCCCGCGCCTGCTCCTCCTCCCCGACATCCGTGCGTACGGCGATCGCGCGCCCGCCCTCGGCGGCGATGCGCTCCGCCAGCGCTTCGATCCGCTCGATCCGTCGCGCGGCCAGCGCTACAGCCGCCCCCGCGCGTGCGCAGGCGAGCGCCGTGGCCTCGCCGATGCCCGACGAAGCGCCAGTAACCGCGATAACCTTTCCAGAGAGGTCGGTGCTCATCCGCCGAGCTTAGCCGGCCGCCCTCACATTCCCCGCGTGGCGGTCGATAACGCTCGCAGATCGACGGATCGCTCCTTTTCGCCCGCTCGCGGGTTTTAGACGGCGCCTATGTGGGCACTTTACTTTCTGATGTGCCGGGAAGGTAACGGCCCAGGAGACGTCGAACGACCTAAAAAGACATCAGCTCCACAAGATGGTTGACAACGCAACTATCGTGGCCTATAATTCCGACTCCAAGCATCGGATTAGAAGGACTCCCATGACAGACTCCACCACAAATTCCACTCTCACCCTCGAGCCTGAGACCGAGGAGCTCGTCGCTGACGCCGAGCCGGTGGCCGCCGCGGCAGAGCGGCTGGACAACCCGATCGAGCGCCTCGACCTGAGCACCCCGGACACGTTCATCCCCGAGGCGGTCGACCAGCTGCTCGCCCACTCGCGCCGGTACCCGCTGCTCACCCCAGCGGAAGAGATCGACTTGGCCAAGCGGATCGAGCGCGGTGACCTCCAGGCGAAGGAACTGCTCGTCAACTCCAACCTGCGACTCGTCGCATCGAACGCCCGGCGCTACCAGAACCAGGGCCTGCCCCTCGGCGACCTCGTCCAGGAGGGCATGCTCGGCCTGATCCGCGCGAGCGAGAAGTTCGACTGGCGCAAGGGCTTTCGCTTCTCGACGTACGCCACGCTGTGGATCCGTCAGGCGATTCAGCGCGGCCTCGAGAACTCCGGCCGCACGATCCGCCTGCCCGTCCACGTCGCGCAGCGCTCCCGGAAGGTCGGGCGCGTCGAGCGTGAGCTGTCCGTACGACTCGGACGCGAGCCCACGCTCGAGGAGCTGGCCGAGGAGACCGGACTGCCGATCGACCAGGTGGAAGAGGTGCGCCACCAGCGTGCGGCGCTCGTCAGCCTCGACCAGCAGATCGGCGAGGACGGCGACACCGCGCTCGGCGACCTGCTCCCCTCCGACGCGGAGGTGCCCGAGGAGACCGCCTGGGAGAACGAGCGCGAGCGCATCGTCCACCGCGCGATCGAGCAGCTGCCCGAAACCGAGCGCAAGGTTCTGACCCTGCGCTTCGGCACGGGTCGCGAGGACCCGCAGACGCTCACCGCGATCGGCAAGCGGCTTGGGTTCTCAGCTGAGCGTGCCTCACAGCTCGAGCAGCGGGCGCTGAAGAAGCTTGCAGAGAGCCCTGAGCTCGCAGCGTTGCGCGAGGCTGCATAGCCAAAGCCTGCCACACCATGATTCGCAAAGAGCCCCGGGCTCGGATTTTTCCGCCCCGGGGCTTTTGCGTTTCTTCCCGGCTAACACTGGCCCGCGTACTAAACTGTCAACTGTGACGGGTGGGTCACAGAAGTCGCTGTGGGAGAGGATTGTTCAGCTGACGATCACCGTTGGCGAACGGATCCTGGCACCGGTGGAGCGCTTTATCGGCAAGCGCTCGCTGGTCGGCGACGCGACGTTCTTCCCGCTCGAGCGCTTCCCGTGGGTGGAGTACATCGAGCGCAACTCGGATGTGATCCGCGAGGAGGTCGAGCGGCTGCTCGACGATCGCGACGCGCTGCCGAACTTCCAGGACATCTCCAAGGACCAGATCGAGATCACCGACGACGACCGCTGGAAGACGTTCTTCCTCTACGGCTACGGCTTTGAAGCAAAGCTTGGCGTGGAGATGTGTCCGCGCACGGCGGCGCTGATGCGGGAAATCCCAGGGATGACGACAGCGATGATCTCGATCCTCTCACCGCGCAAGCACATCCTCGACCATCGCGGCCCATACAAGGGCGTGCTGCGCTACCACCTCGGTTTGGTCGTCCCCGAGGACGCCGCAAGCTGCCGCATCCGCGTGGGCGATGACATTCGCCACTGGGAAGAGGGCAAGAGCATGATCTTCGACGACACGTTCAACCACGAGGTGTGGAACGACACCGACGAGACGCGCGTGGTGCTGTTCGTTGACGTGATGCGCCCTCTCCCCTTCCCTGAGTCGCTGATCAACTGGCTGATCGTCAAGGTGATCGGGCTCTCGCCATTCGTGCTCGATGCCAAGCGCAACCAGGAAGCGTGGGAACGTGGCTATCGGGGGCGCCGTGCCCACGCTCGGGACGTCGAGACAGTGAGCTCGACCCAGTAGATCGAATCCTGCGACTGTCCGGCCAAGGCCGGACAGTCGAGATTTTCTCTTGTTGAAATCTTGTTGGGGACTTGACATCCGCGGATGGGCGCTTAGAGTGGCCACGCGGGGGTGAAGTCTCGCGGGCGTGAGATTTGGTTCGTGGCGATTTGCCTTCAGCGCACATTAATGGCAGCCGCCCGAAGGAGGCAACGATGGAGGCACACGACAAGTCCCTCGCGTCGCACGAGCCATTCCCCTGGCTCCCAAAACGCTTTGTGGACCCGCCGATCAGCATGCTCGAGTACGCGATGCAGGAGGGCGAGCTGGATGCGGAGCGCAGGAACAGTCTTCTGGCAGCACAGTTCGTAACAACCGCCGAGGTGCATGAGGCGATTGCCAAGGGGGCAAGGACAGCAGCAGAGATTCTCGGTGGCGGCTAGATAGAGGCCCCAGATGCCGGACACAGCTGGGAACGTCACGTCGCAGGTCTCCGTCGTGAACGAGACGGACGCTCGCGACGTCGTGCTGGTCGGATACCAGGACCAGGGAAACCTGGGGATGGGGTATCTCGCGTCGTGTCTTCGCCAGCACAATTACACCGTCACGCTGTGCGAGGTCCGCGACGGTCCTGAGCAGATCGCGGCAGAGGTGCTGAGGGCGCGACCTTCGGTGGTTGGCTTCTCGCTGATCTTCCAGTTCTTTCTGCCTCAGTTCCGTCGTGTCGCAGCGCATCTACGGCGCGCTGGAATTCGCTGTCACTTCACAATGGGCGGCCATTACGCGAGCCTGTGCCCCGAGGATGCGTTGCGCGCGTTTCCTGAGCTCGACAGCATCGTTCGCTACGAGGGCGAGCTCACCCTCGTTGACCTGTTGGGCAGGCTGAACGCTGGTGAGGACTGGCACGACACGCCGGGTGTCGTTTACGAAGAGGACGGGGCGCTACACGAGAGCGAGCAGCGGGCGCTCGTGCAAGACCTCGACAGCCTTCCGTTTCCAGATCGACCGTACCCACCGGAGAAGATCCTCGGGTTTCCGTCGCTGCCCGTGCTCGCGAGCCGCGGATGCGCTCGGCGCTGCTCGTTCTGCTCGATTCACACCTTCTATCGGACCGCGCCCGGAAAGGTCGTGCGGGTGCGCAAGCCAGAGATGGTCACGAATGAGATGCTGGAGCTGCACCGTGAGCACGGGGTGCGCGTGTTCCTCTTCCAGGACGATGACTTTCCCCTTTGGGGTCGCGCCGGCCGCCGCTGGGTCGATGAGCTGACCGCCAGGGTGCGCGACTCGGGTCTTGCCGATCACACCATCTGGAAGATCAGCTGCCGCGCGGAGTATGTCGAGCCGGAGCTGTTCGCGCAGCTGCGCGACGCGGGGCTGTTTCTCGTTTATATGGGGATCGAGTCCGGTGTGGACTCTGGACTCGAGATCCTTCACAAGCAGATGACCGTCGAGCAGAACCACGAGGGCGTGCGCGTCCTGAAGGAGCTCGGCGTCCTCTTCTCCTACGGCTTCATGTTGTTCGATCCGTCGAGCACGTTCGAGTCGGTGCGAGGCAACCTGTCGTTTCTGCGTGAGATCGTTGGCGATGGCTCGGCCGCTGCCTCGTTCTGTCGGATGCTCCCGTATGGCGGTACGCCGATTCGCGACCGTCTCCAGGCCGAAGGGCGCCTCCGTGGTGACATCACACGCCCGGACTACGGGTTCCTAGATCCCCGGCTGGATGAGTATTACCGCCTCTTGCACACCGCCGCGAGGCCGTGGCTGGACAGCAGCGGGCTTTCGCATGAGCTCAACTGGGCGCGTGAGGAGCTCGAGACGGCGCGACGCCTCGTCGGGGAGCTCCGCGGCGTTAGCTCCTACGCGCGGGAGCTCACGGCGCTGACCGCCGAGAGTAACGAGCTGATGTTTCGCCTGGTGGAGAGCTCCTCGTTTGCCTTCGAGGAGGCAAACGACCCGTCACCGCTCGCCGTCGAGCCTGTGCGCCACGCGTGCGCCGATATCCGCGCGCGGCTGCTTGCCTTGCGCAACGGCTTTGTGTCGGAGAACGTCGATGCGCTGGTGGCGGAGACCAACGCAACCGCTATTCGCGGACCGGTCGGCGCGCCGCAGGTTCACTGAGTCGCGGTAGCGCTCAGATACTCGAAACGTTGAGGCCGGTGCCCTGTAGCAATTCGTTGGCTTGGGTGTTGAGTGTGGTGAACTCGCCGGTGACGATCAGCACGCCAAGCGTGATCATGACGGCACCGCCGATGGCAATGATCACGGGGAAATGGCGCTTGACGATGGTGAGCGCGTTGGTCATGCGCTCGAACGCGAGCGCGATCAAAAGAAACGGGATCGCGAGGCCGGCGGAGTAGAAGGCGAGCAGCAGTGCGCCGTGGGCGGCTGAGCTGGAGACGGCGGCCTGTGTGAGGATGGCCGCGAGGGTGATGCTCGTGCAGGGCGTCCAGGCGATCGCGAACGCGGCGCCTGCAATCACCGGACCGCCGCGGCCGGCGAGGCGCAGCAGCGTCTCGGAGTGCCACTCGCGGTTGAACATCCCGATGAACGGCGTGGCGAGGAACACCAGGCCCATGACGATGATCACCACGCCGCCGATCTTCTCGAGTTCCACTTTGTGGGTGACCAGCGTCGAACCAATCACCGTGGCGCTCATGCCGAGCAGGATGAAGATCGAGGAGAAGCTCGCGATGAACAGCAAACTCGGCACGAGCACGCGGCGCACGCCAACACCGCCCTGCAGGTCGGCGGGCGTCACGCCGATGACTGTGGAGAGGTAGCCGGGCACCAGCGGCAGCACACACGGCGAAAGGAACGACACGAGACCGGCGGCAAGCGCCAGCGGGATGCCGACACCGGTGGCGGTTTCCGAGGTGGCGATGATCGGCAGCAGGTGGCTCATGGTTGGTGCTCGTAAACAGGATTGCGCATCGCCGCGCGCATCTCGGCGACCTCGTGCTCGAGGCGCTCGACGCGCTCACGCAGCTCCTCCAGCTCGTCGTGCTGTGAGTGCCCTGCGGCCGGTACGGCAACCGGTGCTACGGGCGTGTGCAGATGCTCGCTGCGGGGCTCGGCCGGGGTCTCCTCCTCTCGGTCTTGTAGCAGCTGGATGTAGCGCTCCTCCTTGTGCCTCGGGCGGCGCTCCAGGCGCGCGACGAGCTCGCGCTCGATCAGCGCGTCGAGGGTTGCATGGACGCTCGCGAGCTCGGGGAAGGAGTGCATCCGCTCGCTGCGCTGCTTGAGCTCGCCCGGCGTCTGTGCACCGCGCAGCATCAACACGCACATGACGGCTTGCTCGGCGGAGTCCATTGGCAGCGCTTCCACCAGCAGGTGCCGGTACTTCGCGGTGCGACTGCCAGCGCCGCTCGCCAGACGCGTGTAGCCGCGGCGCTCAAGGCGATGGAGCGCGTCGCGGATGACCGCGTCGTCGTATTCGACCACCGGGTCGCGGTTGGTGGACTGGTTGCATGCGAGCCGCAGCGCGTTGAGCGACAGCGGGTAGGCATCCGGGGTCGTGCGCTGCTTTTCAAGCAGGCAGCCGAGCACGCGGATCTCTGACGCGGACAGATTCATAGTCGTTAACCCTACGACTACGACGGTAAAGTCAGCGCAGTGAGCGCCCAGCCCTTCAGTCCGGGGCACGGCGGTGGCGAGGGCCGCCGCTCGCGCCGGTCAGAGCTTCGTCCTGAGGACATCCCCGACAAACACGTCTCGCTGGGGCGTATCGGGCGGCTGTTCATCCCCTACAGGGTGCGGCTGGGAGGGCTTTTGGGGCTGATCGTGCTCGGCTCGGTGCTGAGCGTCGCCTCGCCGTTCCTGTTGCGGGAAGCGATCAACAAGGGCATCGTCAAGCACAACCTCACGCTACTTTCGTGGCTGGTGGGCGGGATGATCGCGCTGGCGATCATCAACAGCGTGATCAGCGTCGCGCAGACGTGGATCTCAAACCAAGTGGGTCAGCGTGTGATGCATGACCTACGCGCGGCGGTGTTCGCGCATCTGCAGCGGATGTCGCTTGCGTTCTTCACGCGCACCCGCTCGGGTGAGGTGCAGGCGCGGATCGCGTATGACATCGGCGGAATCGACGACGTGGTGACGAGCACCGCCACCTCGACCGTCTCGACAGTGGCGACGGTGCTGGCGACGGTCGTTGCGATGTTCGCGCTGGAATGGCGCTTGACGCTGTTCTCACTGTGCCTTCTGCCGTTCTTCGTGTGGCTGACGCGCCGTGTGGGCAACGAGCGCCGGCGCATCCAGTCGGTCCGTCAGGGGCGCCTGGCGGACATGTCGACGCTCGTGGAGGAGTCGCTGTCGGTGTCGGGGATCCTGCTGGGCAAGACGATGGGCCGCTCACACGAGCTGGTCCAGCGCTTCTCCTCGGAGTCCAGCGAGCTCGCGGACCTGGAGGTACGGGCACGGATGGCGGGACGCTGGCGGATGTCCTCGGTGCAGTTGGCGTTCGCGATCATGCCCGCGGCGGTGTATTGGTTCGCGGGCTACAACATCGCCCACGGTCACGATGTGATCTCGATCGGAACGGTGGTCGCGTTCACGACGCTGCAGACGCGTCTTTTGTTCCCGATGCAGCAGCTGCTGTCGGTGGGCCTTGAAGTGCAGACTTCGCTGGCGCTGTTCGGGCGGATCTTCGAGTACCTGGACCTGCCGGTGGACATCGTCGAACGTCCGGATGCGCGCACGCTGACCAACGCACGCGGCGACGTGGAGTTGCGCGACGTGTCGTTTCGCTACGAGCCAGATGCGCCTTGGACGCTGGAGGACATCAGCGCGGAGATCCCGGCGGGGACGCGCACGGCACTGGTGGGCGAGACTGGCTCGGGCAAGACGACGCTTGCGTATCTGGTGGCGCGCCTGTATGAGGCGCAGCGTGGCTGCGTGAGCATCGACGGCGTCGACATCCGCGACTTGACGCTCGACTCGCTGGCGGCAACTGTTGGCCTTGTCTCGCAGGAGACCTATCTGTTTCACGCCTCGATCCGGGAGAACCTGCGCTTCGCGTGTCCGCAGGCGAGTGATGAGGAGATCGAAGAGGCGGCGCGCGCAGCGCAGATCCACGAGCTGATCACGTCACTGCCGGAGGGTTATGACACGCCCGTTGGCGAGCGCGGATATCGATTCTCGGGAGGTGAGAAGCAACGGATCGCAATCGCGCGCACCGTGCTTCGTAACCCGCCGGTGCTGGTACTCGACGAGGCGACCTCAGCGCTTGACACAGAGACCGAGCGTGCGGTGCAGCAAGCGCTCGACGAGCTCTCGCGCGGACGCACGACGATCGCGATCGCCCACCGACTGTCGACGATCAGAGACGCCGACCAGATCCTGGTGCTCGACTCCGGTCACATTGTCGAGCGCGGTACCCACGAGGAGCTGATCGAGCGCGGTGGACGCTACACGGCACTGCTGAGCGGCGCTGAGGTGGGCGCGGAGCCGGCTGGTGACGGCTCTTCCGCTGCGCTCGCATGAGCCGCGGGTCGGGCGCGCGGGCATCAGAGCCCGAGTTTGCGAACGCCTTCCTCGTTGAAACCGAGGTGGTGACCGACCTCGTGACGCACTGTCTGGGTGACTTGTTTGCGCAGGCGGTTGGGATCGTCGCCGAAGTCGCGTACAAGCGTGTCGCGAAAGATCAGGATCTCATCTGGCAGGCCGCCACCTCCGAAGTAGGCGCTACCACCGCGCCTTGAGCCGACGTACATGCCGTACGCGTGGTTCTCAGCGCCGCGATCGGAGACGACGACCGCGACGTGCTCGAGGGCCTTTTGGAATTCGGCCGGGAGTTCGTCGAGCGCTGAGCTGACGAGCGCCTCGAACTCCTTCTCGCTGTAGTGCCGGTGTCCGCTCATCTTCGCGCGGAGCGTAGCTCACCCTCAAGAGTCTAGCTATGCGACGGCGTCGATGTTCAGGCGCACGTAGTCGACCACAACCGGCTCGCCGAGCTCCGCGAGCACGTCGTCCATGAAGGGCTCGCGAAGATCCTCCGGCAGTTGCTGGACGTGTGGGCCGAGCACGATCGTGGAGAGGAACTCGCGTGGGTGCTCCGGTTCGCGGGGTGCGGGCGTGAGCCAAACCTCAGCTGTGCTGAAGCCGGCGGCGAGCAGCCGCTCGTGCGTGATCTCGGCACTGGCGTAATTCCACGGCGGCTGCCAGTCGATGAAGTGCTCGGCGTACGGGTCACGCGCGAGGACCTCATTGGCGCTCGAGCGCAGCACGGTGATGTTGCCCTCTCCCCCGCACTGCGCCACGAGCCGACCGCCGGGTCGCAGCGCGGCATGCAGGCGCTCGAACAGCCGCTCGTGGTCGGCGATCCAGTGGAATGTCGCGGTCGAGAGGATTGCGTCGATGGGCTCATCCAGCTCGAGCTCGAGCAGGTCGACGACGCGCAGGTCCACCTCCGCCCCGAGGCGCTCGCGGGCGGCGGCGATCATCGAGGGCGACTCGTCGATCGCGATCACGCGCCCGTGCGGCAGCCGCTCGATCAGCGCCTGCGTGATCCGCCCGGAGCCGCAGCCGGCATCCAGCACGAGCTCATCGCCGCTCAACTCGAGGCGGTCGAGCACGGCGAGCCCAAGCGCCTCCATCGTCCCGGAGACGCGGTCATAGCTGTTTCCGTCCCACTCGCGCACCGGCATACAAATGTACGCTATCACAGATGAGTTGTTATGGGGTTTGTTCCAAATCGTCCAGAGCCGCGAGGATGCGGTTAGGCAGCTGAGAGCGCTCCATCCGGTACTTGACCCATCGATCATTCGAAGCGGGCGACGCAGAAGCCACAAAGCGGAGCTTTGCGCGTTTCCCCGACGTGAGACCGTTCGCGAAATCCACGCTGGGGATCAGCCATAGGGGCCCGTATTCGGCGAACTGGGAGTCAACCGCGACAAACAGCAGGAATAGATCTCTGCGGTGATGAAACGTGCCCTGCCGAACGTCTGCGATGAATTTTTCTCTCTCCCTCATCACGTTCGTAGACCACGAACGACTCTTGACCTGAACGGCTAGGGTTGCCGGACTGTCGCGACGATGGAATACCAGGTCCACTCCCTCGTCGTCCACCATATTGGTGGATACGTTCAGCTTGAAATCGCTGGCGAGCATGCAACTCGCAGCTATCAGGTACTCGACAGCCGTACCCTTGCGGGCTGCATCGCTGTTTTGTGCGATGTCTGCGGCTTTGGTTGTCGCACGATTGTGGCGCAGCTGACGGACATAGCGCTCGACGGGTGAGCCGGGGTCTATCTTGCGTGCCTTCTCGATTGCAATCTCGGCCATCTCTGGCTCCCCTGCTCTGATAGCGATATCAGCCCACGCAAGATGCGCATCGGCCCCAGCCCAATCACTGTCACCGGTGTCCTCGGCAACTCGTATCGCACGTCTGAGAAAGATCAGTGCCAAGTCCGAGAGCTGCAAGCGGTCGAGAGATGAGGCGAGGTTCCATGGATAGGCCGGCTCGCGAGGGTCATTCGCCATTGCCTGCGAATACAGGCTGAGCACACGCTCGAGGTCACCGCTTTTGCGGAACACCCGGGCGACCTGCGCGGTTGGCCACGATCCTGGATCGAGGTACCGGGCGAAGATCTCCTCTGCTTGGTCAGCGAGCTGCACGGCGTCCTCAATCTCCGATCGGCTACTGGCGCTTGCCCGGCCGCCGGCCGCGCGCTTGCGTGTACTGGCTGCGTTGTTTGTCATCGAGTCGATCCCAGATCTCGTGCCAGCTCGCCGCCTTCGCACCGCGATGCGCTCGACCCAGCGTTGCCTCTAGTTTGCCAACCATGTCACACACGCGCCAGCTCTCACCCGTGTCGGGATCGATACCAGCAGGATCCCGCCAGTTCGCGGCTCGCGCGTTGCCCATATTGGAGGAAGCTACACGGCGCTTGGGACCCCTTTTGGCGCCGCGGAGAGCGGCTCTGGCAGTACCTATCGAACGCTAGAGGACAACTCGATCAGCAGTTTTGATAGCTGCCCGCCCTGCCAGGCGATCGGCGAGCGGGTCGGCTGCCCGTCCACCTTGGCGTCCTCGACGGCGAGCCGAGCCGCCGGGATCGTGGCGGCGTAGCGTTCGCCCACGGCGAGCGGATGCTCCGGGTCGGCCTCATCGCGACTTGCGACTACGAGCGTCGGAACGGTGATCTTCTTCAGCTCGGCCATCTCCTCAAACGGTCGCGAGCGGGGCACGACTTCGAGCGCGTCGGCTACCGCATCTGGATGCTCGTGCGCTGACAGGCGCTGGCGCAGCACGGTCTGCACGGTCTCACGCCAGGCGGCGGGCACGGCGTCGAGGTCATACACCCGTATGAACCCATCCACTCCGCCCTCGCGCAGCCCACGTGCGAGGGCGTCCCAATGCGTGAACTGTCCCTCTCCGTATGAGGACGGCTCGTATGCAGGGGTGATCAGCGCGAGGCCGGCAACGCGCTCGGGATGCGCGAGCGTGAAGCGCACGGCCGTGTGGGCGCCCATCGACGCGCCCGCCAGCACAGCCCGGTCGACGCCAGTTGCGTCGAGGACGGCCAGCAGGTCAGTTGCGAGATGCTCGTAGCCATAGGCATGATCGGCCGCGGGGCTCGAGCGTCCGTGCCCGCGTGCGTCATATGCGATCACCGTGTGTCCTGAGCGCTCGAGCGCACGTGAGCCCATGACGACATAGCGGCGGGTGGCGGTGAGGCCGTGCAGCAGCACGATCGGGGCGCCCTCACCGTGGCGCTCGCCGGACAGCGTGACGCCGCCGGCGGCGACGTTCAGGGCGCCGGCGTCGTCAGGCACGCTGCGTGGGTGCGAATCAGCTCGGCGGAGAGCTCGGGGCGCTCCCAGAAGAACAGGTGTCCGACGTCGTCGAGGATCTCCAGCTGCGAGCCGGGGATGCGCGAGGCGATCAGGCGTCCATTCTGCACGGGCAGGAGCTCATCGACGGTGCCGTGGATCACGAGCGTGGGCATCTGCAGCTCCGGCAGGCGCGCGTTGGTATCGTGCGCCGCGCACGCCTGCATCTGGGCCATGATCACGGGCAGCGCCACGGCGCGGCGGTGGGCGATCGCCTCGAAGCGCGCGTAGGCCTCATCGTCGGCTGCCATTGCGGACGAGACGTTGATCTCCCAGCCGGCACGCAGCGCGCGGGCGCGGTCGCCGGACATCATCGCCTCGGTGAGCTGCTGCAGTCTCTCCGGGTCGGGCAACGTGCTGCCCTCCCCGCCGCAGTATGTGCAACCGAGTGTGAGCGTGCGGATGCAATCGGGGTGGGCAAGCGCTAGCTCCTGGGCGATCATGCCGCCCATCGAGATGCCGAGCACGTGTGCGGAGTCGAGCTCGAGGGCACTCAAGAGGGCGGCGGCGTCCTCGGCCATCTGTGCGGTGGTGAGGTCTGAGCCGTCCAGGCGGCTGCTGGCGCCCATGCCGCGGTGGTCGTAAGCGATCACGTCGAAGTGCTCGCGCAGCGGGCCGAGGAATGGCTCGCCCCAGTGCAGCGCGGTTCCGCTCATGCCCATGATCGCCAGCAGCGGCGGACCGGAGCCGGAGCCGGTGCGTTCGTAGTCGAGCTCGATGGACCCCACGGGAATGACGGTCATGCATTGCTGATCCTATACGGCCGCGGGAGGCTGTTCACACCTGTGGTCAATGCTTGGGGCAGGGTGCGGTGTAGCTGGCGTCGACCGTCTCTGGCCGCGACGGTTCGCCGTCTTCGGCGAAGATCACTTCGGTCTTCATCAGCAGGCCGCCCTTGGGGCATTTGCTTGGCACTCGGCCGTAGTAAATCGTGTGTCCGTGCGTGCGGTAGGCGGAGCCGACCTTGAGGTTGATCAAGCGCACCGATGCATACGGCGCTCCCGGCACGCTTGCCACGAGCGGTACCTGGGCGATTAGCTCGGGGCCGCTGCCGCCGGCGCCGTCGAGGTTGACGTAGTGGCCGCTGGAGAGTATTTCCAACGACACCGGCGAGTGGCCGTCGGTGAAGAACTCCATGCCGCCGCCGGGAGCGTAGAACGAGGACAGTAAGCCCTGCGGGTGCACCTTGGCGCCGCTCGGCAGGTAGAAGTTGACGCCGATCAGTGGAGGCGGCGAGCCGAAGTATTCGTTGCCTTCAATTGTGTATTCGGCTTGTGCGGCGGTGCCCGCGCCAAGGATGTCGCCGGTGTGGGGAAAGCCCGGGATGGGCACCGGCAGAGCTTTCAGTCGCACGGTTGGTGTCGCCGGCGCTGGGCTAGCGAGCGCCAAGCCGGCAAGACTGGTGATGGCCATCCAGACTGTCAGGTGGGTAAGTGCTCTGCGCATGATCGGCTCCTCGTCTCGGACTGCTCCGCACGAATGCCGGCGGGCGCCGCGCGCCCTGGGACCGACGGGAATAAGAGGCGCAGGCGGCGAAAAGGATTCGTGCCATGGCGAAACGTCAGGTCGCGCCGTCGGGTCGAAAGATCGTTCCGAGGGCAGGGAGCTATTACACGGGAAGCGCTAGCTGGTCGGCGGTCTCTCTCCTGCCGACCGTCTGCCGGGCTTCATCGCCGGAGTGCTCGTGACTGCCCTGCGCCGGTTCGGCTGTCGATCCGAGCCCGGCGACACGTACGCCCAGCAATCTCACCGGGCGTGGTGGCGAGTACTCGCGCAGCAGCGCGAGGGCGACCTCGCTGACTAGCTTGGCGTCGCATGTGGGTTGCGCGACGGTGCGCGAGCGAGTGACCGTCGTCCAGTCGTCAAGGCGGACCTTGATACCGATCGTGCGTCCGCACCGTCCATGTGCGGTGAGTCCAGCGCACAGCTCCTCGGCCATCAGCGACAGATGCTCTCGCATCTGCGTCGCGTCGCTGACGTCGGTGTCGAAGGTGCGCTCGCGCGACTCTGAGACAACCTTGCGCGGGGCACCGATCTCGCCGTCGTGCTCGAAGCGCCCGCGCCGTCCGAGCTCGCGCCCAAGGTTCGGCCCGAAGCGATCGACCAGCAGCTGCTCGGGTGCGCTGCCCAGCGCGGCGAGCGTCGTCATCCCCATCTCTGCCAGGCGTGCTGCGGTCTTCGGACCGATGCCCGGCACGAGGCCGGGTGACGCACTGGCGAAGCGCGCGCACGCCTGCTCGCGGCTGAGCACGACGAAGCCCGCGGGCTTCTCCGCGTCGGAAGCGACCTTGGCGACGAGCTTGTTGGGTCCGATGCCGACCGAGCAGGTCAGCTGCGTGGCGGTCTTGATCTCGGCGATCAGCCTGCGCATCGCCGCACGCGGCGAGAACAGGCCGGCGACGTCGAGATACGCCTCGTCTAACCCGACGACCTCGACGCACTCGACGTGCGCACGCACGAGATCCATCACCTGCCTGGAGGCTTCGCGGTAGGTGGCGAAGTCCGGCGGCAGCACGACCGCGTTGGGACATAGCCGCCGTGCCTTGGATGCCGGCATTGCCGAGCCGACGCCGAAGCGGCGTGCCTCGTAACTGGCAGTGGTAACGACCGCGCGCGGACCACTACCGGCGACGACGACCGGCTTGCCGCGCAGCTCGGGATGGCGGCGCAACTCGATCGACACATAAAAGGCGTCGGCATCCAGATGGGCGACGCGCAAGGGGGTCGGCTCGGACACGACTCTCGAATCTAGCGCTGGCAGCGGCGGGCGCTGTCGCGGGGCTGTCTACAGCCCACTCTTACCCTAAGGTCGAGGCTCAGCCTATGGGCGGGGCGGGCGCAAGCAGTTCGCGACGCGAGCCGACGCCCAGCTTGCGGTAGATGTGCCGTGCGTGCGTGCGGACGGTCTCGATGCTGACGTGCAGGTCAGCCGCGATTTGCGCGTTGGAGCGACGCTGCTGCAGCCGCGCGAGCACCTCTAGCTCGCGCGAGGTGAGAAGTCCAGAGCCGGGGCTCGCGTAGGTGTCGCGCGGACGCAATTGCAGCCCGCGTGAGGCGAGAAAGATGGCGTTGCGCACATCGCGAAGCTGCGTGGCCTTGGCTAGGCACGCGGCTGCACCAAAGCTCAACAGCTGGGCGCACTCGACGCTCGAAGGCTGCTCGGCTAGCAGCACAAAATGGGTAGCGGGATGCCACGCAGCGAGCGCACGCACCTCCGCCGGGTTGCGCAGCGAGCCGGCGTCGAGGATCGTCACCGACGGCCGGCGCGCTCGCAGCACTGACTTCAGCTCTGCCGGGCCGACGTCGTCGGCGACCATCTCCATGCTTGGATCGTCTTCGACGACGCCGCGCAATCCCCGCGCCAGGAGGTCGTCGAAACGCCCCACAGCAACTGTCGTTACGGCGATCTCCTCGGTCTGCATCTAGCGAATGTTACCGATGATCACGCTAAATGGGTGATCCTTGCATCACCCGTTGCTAACCCCATGTCCAACCCGAAGATCACCCCCCTCGGGTGATCCATACCTGAGGCATGCACGCGACTATGTCTGTAAGTGTGTTGGAGACAAATCTCTGGATGGTGGAGGCCAGGCGAGATGAGTCACGGAACGCCCTGCAAACGGCCGTAACGCGATCCCACGGAGCGGGAGAGAAATGTTGATCCGCCACAATCGAGAGCCGCATACGTTGGTGCCTACGGCGCACGACTCACGCCCGCGACGAGGAGCACGCGAAACACGGCGTACACGGCGCACATGGGTGCGCTGGAGCGTGCTCGCTACGGTGATCGCGCTGTTGCTGACGGCGTTGATGGCGCCCACGGGCCAGGCGCAAGGCGCCGGCGAAGGCTCTGCCGAAGAACAGGCGGTATCCGCAACAGCGGAAGCGGGCGCGGGCGCGGAATCCTCAGGCGAAGCCAAGGTGAGCGCTCGTGAGCAACGCGCCGCGGCCAGGCAGGCGCAGCGAGAAGCCAAGCGTGAACGTCGGGAAGCAAAGCGCGCGGCGCGGTCCAAGCGCAGCGGCTCGCAGCTGGTGCAGAACGGCTCACGCGGACGGAGTCAGGGGGATGTGCACTTCTCGTGCACCGGCGTGAACTGGCAGTTCATGAACTTCCCCGAAGGCACGAACAGCGTCCAGACGGTGATCAGGATCTACAGCGAAGGTGGGAGCGCCCCGCCGACCACGATCCCGGGGGGCTTCACCTTCGAAGGCTCGAGCTATGAAGCGACGACGCCGCTGCAAGCTCCCCCGGGCGAATACAAGATCGATGCGTGGGCGAAATGGAACGGCAACGGGCTGAAAGGGTCGTTCGACATCCTCGGGCGACTGGACTGCGCGGCCACGCCGGGATTCACGGTGGAAAAGCTGCAGAAGATCGCCGGCACCGTCGGTCCGTACACCAGCACGCGGATCACAGGCGAAGTGGGCGACACGGTCGACTACGAGATCGTCGTCAAGAACAACATCGGCAACGTGCCGCTGAGCATCGGTAGCGAAGATGTCGTCGATCACAACTGCGGTCCGATCTCCGGTGGGCCCGTCTCGGGGACGCTGGCGGTGGGCGCCTCGACGACATACACGTGCAAGCACGTACTCGAAGAAGCCGGCTCCTATTCGAACACTGCGGAAGTGTCGGGTATCCCGCCCACGGGTGATGGGCCTCCGATCACGCACACCTCCAACACGGTCGTGGCGGAAGTGCCGCTGCCGCCGGCCTTGCCGGCGCCGGCGTTCACGCTGGAAAAGCTGCAGCAGATCGCGGGCACGGGCGGGTCCTACACGAACTCGCAGCTGACTGGTGCGGTGGGCCAGACGGTCGACTACGAGATCGTCGTAAAGAACATTGGCAACGTGCCGCTGACGCTCTCGAACTTCACCGACCCGCAGTGCGATGAAGGCACGCTCGCCGGTGGCCCGGAAGGCGGCGCGGCGCTGCCGGTGGGTGCTTCGACGACGTACACCTGCACGCATCTGCTGAACACCGCTGACGGCTCGGCTGGTTCATACACGAACACGGTCACGCTCACGGGTGATCCTCCGGGCGGTGAGGGCGCGCCGGTGACGAACACTTCCAACACGGTCGTTGTCTCGGTCTCCCCCACGGCGAACGGCAACACGCTGTCCTCGACGAACTCCGCCGGTGCGACGGGCGTGCTGTCCTCGACCAGCACTGGGGCGCCGTCGAAGTCTGGTGTGCTCGCCTTCACATCGGCGACGCTGCCGCTGTTGAAGGGTCCTCAGGGCTGCGTGCGCAATGACTTCCGTGTGAGCCTCAAGGCCGCGGGCGTCGCGAGCGTGACGTTCTACCTCGACGGACACAAGCTGAGGACGCTCACCGCCAAGAACGCGCACAAGGGCCTGCTGACGCTGCTGATCAACCCGGACAAGCTGAAGGTCGGGACACACAAGCTGACGGCGAGGATCACGATGAAGCACACGGGCTCCACAAAAGCCAAGCAGGGGACGCGTACGGTGCGGATCCTGCGTTGCAGCTCAGCGGCGCTCACGCCGAAATTCACTGGCTAGCAATGCGCATGCAGTTGGCAGTGGGCGTGTGGCGACGCAGGGCATTGCTGTCGCTCCTTACCGCGTTGATGCTGGCCTCCACCACGGCGCCCGCGCACGCTGGGTCGCCAGCGACCGTTGCGGCGCTGGCTCGCCTGTCGAACCTGCACACGGTCTCACGCTGGGCCTACCCTAACTCTGAAGCTCTGGTACACAGTGACCCTTCGGCGGGATCGCGTGTCATCGGGCGTCTGCGCTTTCTGACGGTCGACAATCAGGCAGAGCTGTATGTGACGCTCGTCTCGGCTCGCATGTCCACGGGACAGACGTGGATCAAGATCGAGCTGCCGGCGCGCCCCAATGGGCAGACCGGCTGGGTGCCGAGAAGCGCACTGGAGTCGCTCCATTCGGTCAACGGCTATCTGCTGGTGGATCGCACCACGCTGCGAGCAACGCTGTTTCGGGGCGGTCGCGCGATCTTCAGCGCGCCGATCGGGGTGGGCAAGGCGAGCACGATCACGCCGCCCGGCAACTTCTATGTGATGGAGAAGCTGATCACGCTGAATGACCCGGAGTACGGGCCGGTAGCGCTGGGCACAAGCGCGTATGCGCCGACGCTGAGCGAATGGCCAGGCGGCGGCATCGTCGGCATCCACGGCACCAACGAACCACAGCTGATCCCCGGGCGGCCGTCGCATGGCTGCATCCGTATGCGTAATGCGGACATTGTGCGCCTCTGGTCGTTGATCTCGGTGGGCACGCCGATCGAGATCACCTGAGAGCGATCGCGTTGGCAGCATACCTAGCGTTAGATCACACGGCACGTCGTATGCGACACATGTCAAGCCGTGTTGCAGTAGTCTCCGCTCCGAGGGGACATGGACCTGACTTTCAGCGACAGAGAGACCGCGTTTCGCGACGAATTGCGCGCGTGGCTGGCGGACAACCAACCGGGAGAGAAACCGCCGGCTGACGCGGGCGACGACGCCCAGTTCGCCTACCGCCGCGACTGGCAGCGGCACCTGTATGACGCGGGCTGGGCGGCACCGGCGTGGCCGACGGAGTACGGCGGACGCGGCGCGTCGCAGTCGGAGTCGGCGATCTACTTCGAAGAGCTGGGCCGCGCGCGGGTGCCGTTCGCGGCGAACACGCTGGGCCTGTTGCTGGGCGGGCCGACGCTGATGGTGTGGGGCACGCCGGAGCAGAAGGAGCGCTACCTGCCGCCGATCCTCTCCGCGGAGGAGATCTGGTGCCAGGGCTTTTCAGAGCCGGACGCGGGCTCCGACCTCGCATCGCTGAAGACAAGAGCGGTCAAAGACGGCGATGAGTGGGTGGTGACGGGCCAGAAGGTTTGGACGAGCGGCGCGCAGTACTCGAAGTGGTGCATGCTCGTGGCGCGCACCGACGGTGAGGCCGCCAAGCACAAGGGCCTCACTTACTTCCTGATGGATATGGAGCAGGAGGCTGTGCAGATCCGTCCGCTGCGCCAGATCACCGGTGAGGCGGAGTTCAACGAGCTGTTCATCGAGGAGGCGCGGATCCCCGACGCGAACGTCGTGGGCGGTGTGGGCAACGGCTGGAAGGTCGCGCTGACGACGCTGATGAACGAGCGCGCGGGCTTGGGCTTCGCGCTTCAAATCCGTCTGCGCCAACTGCTCGACGATGTGATCGCGGCGGCCGCCGAGAACGGAACTGCTGGAGAACCCGCTGTATGCGGACGCGATCGCCGAGCTGCACGTTCGCTGCGAGTCGATTCGCCTGCTGGCGTGGAAGGGCCTGACCGACGCGGAGCGCTACGGCCAGCCGGGGCCGGAGGGCTCGCTGGTGAAGTGGCTGTGGTCGGACACGAACCAGCGCTTGACGCAGCTGGCGGCGGACGTGATCGGTCCGGAGGCGCTGATCACGGGCACGAGCTGGAGCTATGAGCTGCTGCGCGCGCGCGGCAACACGATCGAGGGCGGCACCACCGAGGTGCTGAAGAACATCGTGGCCGAGCGCGTGTTGGGTCTCCCCCGCCTCAAGGTGGCAGCATGAACACGCATGGCTGCGCTGCGTGTCCATGGATGAGTTTTGATTTTTATGGGCTCCGGCCTTCGGCCTCCGCGGGAGGGGTGGCATAGTTCATGGACTTTGGCCTGACAGACGACCAGCGCGACATTCAGCGCACGGCGCGCGACCTGCTGGCCGAGCGGGCGACATTCGCGCGGGTGCGCGAGCACGCCGAAGCGGGCACGACGGACGAGTCCCTTTGGAAGGAGCTGTGTCGAGCTGGGCTGGCCGGGGATTGCGATCTCCGAGGAGTACGGCGGCCAGGGCTTGGGCACGATCGAGCTTTCGATTCTGAGTGAGGAGCTCGGACGTGTGGTTGCGCCGGTTCCGTTCCTGGCGAGCACGATGGCGGCGTGTGTGATCGAACAGGCGGGCTCACCCGAGCAGCGCGAGCGCTGGCTACCGGGTCTCGCCTCGGGCGAGACGATCGGCGCCCTGGCGGGCGCGGTCGACGGCACCGCGGAGCTGGTGGTGAGCGGCGCCGAGGCGGACGTGATCGTGCTGGTGGAAGCTGACGGAAGCGGGCGACTCCTGACCCCCCAGGATGCCGAGGTCAGTAAGCTCGCGGCGATCGACCCAACCCGTTCGGCTGCGCGTGTGAGCGTGAGCGACGGTGCCGCGGAGTCTCTCGCGCACGGCTGCCCGGGCTTGGGACGGGCGCTCGTCGCGGTGAGCTCTGGGCTCGTGGGCGTATCTGAGCGGGCGCTGGAGATGACGCTGGCATACGTCAAGGACCGCAAACAGTTTGGTGTGCCGGTTGGCGCCTACCAGGCGGTCTCACACCGCTGCGCGCAGATGCTGCTGGACACCGAGCAGGCTCGCTCTCTGACCGCTTTCGCGGCTTGGAGCGCGGATGCGAACCCCGATGGTCTGGCGGAGGCGGCGGCGATGGCCAAGGCGGCGGCTTCGCAGGCGGGGCGCGAGGTAACGGCCGCGGCGATCCAGATGCATGGCGGCATCGGCTTCACGTGGGAGGCAGACGTGCACTGGCTGTTCAAGCGCGCGCAGCTCGACGCTGCGCTGCTTGGCGGCGCAGGACGTCACCGCGCTCGCGTCGCTGAGATCCTGGCTGACAGGATCGCTGCCGCGACGACCGCCTGACGCGCCAGGGCAACGCTTACGCCCTACTCAAGCGAGCGGCGTTCCGAGGATCGCTCGTTTCTTTTCGACGTGGTGCCTGTTGGTGCTTTTGATAAAGATCACATACGGCTCGGCTTCCAAGCCGGTGAATTCGAAGCTGCTCGCCTGTTCACCGAGCGCGACCTTCCCGAGCGAGGCTTCAGCGCCTTCTTCACCTTCGTCACATATCGGCGATTCTTCGACACCCACGCCAGCTTCGCACGTTTCGCGGCTCGTTCGGCTGTATTGCAAAATGTATCCTTCGGCGCGCATCTGCCAACGCAGCTTGAGCGAGCCGATTCCAGGTTCGAGGCTGATTGGCGGCGATGGCGGCTGTACCCCGCTCTGCAACAGGGCGAGCACGTGCGTTTTGTCGGCACCATCGGAGCTGCCCGCAACGATGCTGCTCACAGCTCCGAGACCTTCGACGGCAACTGGGAGGACCGTGCTCGAGGTGCTGCCATCGCCGAGTTCACCGTGCTCGTTGGTGCCTAGCCCGTACACCTTCCCGCCGCTTACAACCAAGCTGTAGCCTTCCCCTGCTGAGAGGCCGGTGACTTTGAGATGGTCGAGTCCCGTGATCGCTCTGGCTGTCTCGACGCAGCGGATTTTCTTGCACGCCTGCGGTCGTTCGACGGAGCCGAGCTCTCCCCTGCCGACGGCACCCCACCCCGCGACCTGTCCGCTTTCGAGTAGCGCGAGCGCATCGAATGCGCCGGCTGAGACGGCGACGACACCGCTCAACGCTGACCCGGTACTGGCGCTCTTGACTTCCTGGGGTATGTCGTTGATGTGCAGAAGTGCAGATCCCGTACCGAGCTGTCCAATGTTGTCGGCACCCCAGGCCATCACATGTCCACTGGTGAGCAGGGCATAGGCGTCCTTCTGGCTCGCTGAGACAGCTGCCACATGTTCGAGAGGCTTTCCGGGCGCGAGCACCACCGGGCGCGGCCTCGTGCTGCAAGCCAGTGACTGCTGGATTTCGTTGACACATGTTTCCGGGCCGGTCTCTCCGATACCGAGCTGGCCATGTGCGTTTTCTCCCCACGCCATCATCGTGTGGTTGCTGAGTAGCGCGAAGTTGGAGCCGCCGCCGGATGCGATCGCGATCACGTTCGTGAGACCTTCGACGGTTTTTGGCACACCTTCGCTTTCGCCGGTCACCTTGTGGATACCACCCTTGCCGTTGCCGAGCTCTCCGTAGTTGTCGTTGCCCCACGCCTTCACTGTGCCATTTTCCAGCAGGGCAAGAGCATGCGAGTTCGCGGCGGAGATCGCCTTGACGGCGCTGAGGCCGCTGACGGTGACGTAGTTGGTGCCTTTCGCCCAAGTCCCGGTGTCCCTACCCCCCGTTTCGTCGCCGAGCTGTCCGCGGCCGTTGTTACCCCAAGCGCGCACGGTGCCATCGCTGAGCAGCGCGAGGCTGAATTCACTGCCGCTGGCGAGCGCGGTGACGCTGCTCAAGCCGAGCGTGGGAACGGGGCTTTCCTCGAAGGCGTCGCGGTAGCCGACACCCAGTTCAGCCTGCGCGTTCGATCCCCATGCAGCGACCGCAGCGCCACCTTCGGCGCGCGCGAGGGCGGGCAGCGCAAGCAGAATCGCAGCGATCATGAGGACGACGAGTCCCGCGGGAAAGGCTCCTCGCGGTGACCGCTCGAGCGTAAATGCCATGGGTGCTGCTCCCTCTCTTCTCGATGGGCTTAGCAACGCCGCGCTGCGATCTCCCCTCTACTGCACAGGGGTGGTACCGCGGACGTAGCTCACATCGGAGCCCGTGCGGGCGACAGCGAGGGAGTGTTCGCGGCGTGGACGCACGTCGCGCGTGACAGGCAAATGCGTGGACATATGACTGAGCCGAGGGCCCAAATGAACGTGCTAGTCGCGGTGCTCAACCTCGCGCTGGCGCGGTCCGCGCCGGGGTAGTGGGCTTAGAACCGGTTTCAGAAGGACTTCCGACGAAACCACGCCCAAGGCGTATTAGCGTCGAGAGCGCACGAAAGCGAGCTCGCGGTTGAGCGCGTCGCAGTACGACTGCGCGCGGGCTGGCCAGTCGCCGAGTCGGCTGAGCGGCGTCATGCGTCCGTCTTGATGCACGATGTTGACGGCGGCCGTCCCTGGGATAGCTGCAGGCGCAGCGACGAACTCGCGGATGTCATCCCAGGGCGCCGAGGCCTTTGTGTCGACGGCGACGTTCTCGATGCCCGTATCTGAGACGCGGATCCCGAGCCGACGGCTCATGATAAGTGTCCCGATGGGGATTGCTGCCAACAGAACCATCAGTGCTGCCAACAGCGCAATCGGGCCGTGGTTGGGTGGGAGCGGTTCGCTGGTGAGGTGGACTACCTGCCGTACGAAGGCGGCGAGAAAGACGAGGCCGAGTAGCGTGCACAGGCGGCGTTGGTGGCCGTAGGTCCGCGTAGTGCCTGGTCGTCTCGGCTCAGTTGGGACGATCGCGCGCAGAGGGTCACGCAGCTCCATACGGACGGATCGGCGCCCACGTTGTGTGGCTTTAGGACCCGCCCCTCAGCAGGATCCGCTCGGTGCGAGCTCGCTGGCCCTGGGCTGCGGAGGGGTCCGAGCGCCGAGAATGGCGAGTAGGTCGCCGACCTTCTGGTTGCGTGCAAGCGCATCGGGGAGCGGGAGCTCGGTGTGGATCAGGTAGGCGTTGCGCCGGCCGGTCCGATTGCGGGTGATGTAGCCGGCGTCGGCGAGCTCAGCGACGATACGGTGGGCGGCTCGTTCGGTGATGCCGACGCGCTCGCTGATGTCGCGCAAGCGGACCCCGGGCTCATCGGCGATGCACACCAGGACCCGTGCGTGGTTGGTCAGGAATGCCCAATGTGGTGTCTTGTCAGCCATCACGACAGACTACCAACTCTAGACTCAGGTTTCATGTTATGGTGATCGTGTAGCGACGTGCCTCAGCTCGCGCAACGTGGGCGGAGACCCGAGCAAGGTCCCTCCTCGATCGAGCACTCGGCGCCTGCGCCGACGCACCCCGCTCAGAAAGCTCCCTACATGCAGAGCACCAGCTCGCCGTCAGTGGTTGCCGAGACCCTCGCCAACCGTAGATCCCGGCGCTTCCCGGGTGAGCGAGCGCCGAAACGCGAGCGCCCGCTCGGGCGGAGCGGCGACGATGAGGCGGGCCTACGCGTGGCGATGCTAGCTCCGCCATGGATCTCGGTTCCACCGCCAGGGTATGGAGGGGTGGAGTCGGTGGTGAGCGTGTTGACCGAGGCGCTCGTGCGGCGTGGCAACGAGGTGACTCTGTTCTGTGCGCCCGGGTCGACGTCCAGCGCGAGCGTGGTGACGCTGCTCGATGAGGCCCATCCCGATGAGATCGAGCGCTCGCTCTACGAGGTGGACCATGTTGCGCGGGCGTTTGCCGCGGTCGATCAAGCCGGCGGCGTCTCTAGCTTCGACGTGGTGCACGATCACTGCGGGTTCACGGCGCTCGGGATGGCGGACCGTCTGGCCACGCCGATCGTGCACACACTGCACGGGCAGTTCACGTCGGCCACGTCGGCGTTCTACACGCGACACGAGTCAAAGGCGACGCTGGTGGCCATCAGCCGCGCCCAGCGCGCCACTGCACCCGAGCGGTTGGCTGGCGTGGCGGTGATCCCGAACCCCATCGACGTGCAGGCGTGGCCGATGCAGGAACGCAAGCAGGATTACCTGCTGTGGATCGGCCGGATGACCGAGGAGAAGGGGCCACATCGTGCGATCGCGGCCGCTCGTGCGGCTGGTGTGCCGCTCGTGCTTGCCGGCGTGATCCAGCCCGGTCAGCAAGCCTTCTTCGACCGCGAGGTTGCGCCCCACATCGACGGCGACCGGGTCCGCTTCATAGGCGAGGTCGGCGGGTCCCCCAAGCGGTCGGTGTTCGCGGGTGCCCGCGCGCTGCTGATGCCGATCAGCTGGGAGGAGCCGTTCGGCATGGTGATGATCGAGGCGCTGGCGTGCGGCACCCCAGTCATCGCGTTCCCCGCTGGTGCGGCAAGCGAGCTGGTAGTGGATGGGCGGACTGGCTTTCTCGTCGAGGACGAGACGGCGATGGCTGGCGCTGTTGGGCGCTTGGGGAGCATCGCCGCGCGTGACTGTCGAGCATGGGTCTCTGAGCACTGTGACGTCAACATCGTGGCAGCTGCCTACGAGTCGACCTATCGTGCCGCGGCGCATCGGCGAGAGGCGACGATGGCGCTTGTCTGAGCGAACCTTCAGCGTCCTGGATGGCAGCACCTTCGTTGTCAGCGACCGTCTCGGCGACATGCGCATCGAAGAAGGCCGCGATCATGGGTTCTTCTGTCAGGACACTCGCTTCCTCTCTGAGTGGGTGCTGCGGGTCACCGAGAACCCGCTCGAGCTACTCGGGCTGGACCAGCAGGGTCACTTCGCAGCGCAGTTCTTCCTAACGCCACGTGTTGGCCCAGAGACAGAGGCGCCTTGCTCGATCATGCGCCGTCGTTTGATCGACCACGTTTGGATGGAGGAGCTGTCGGTCATCAACCATCGCCACGAGTGCACCACGATCCAGGTGACACTGGAGCTCGATACAGACTTCGCGGACCTGTTCGAAGTCAAGGAGGGAGCGGTTGCAACGAGGACGGTGACCTCGCAGCACGACGATCGCCAGCTGACGCTCTCCTACGAGCGTGACGGCTTTCAGCGCTCCGTGACGATCGCCTCCAATGTGAGCGCGACCGTTACTCGCGATGGCTTCACCTTCTCGCCGGTGCTGGCGCCCGGCGAGCAATGGTCGACCACCTTCACGATCACACCCGATGCGGAGCACCCGACAAAAGGGCTCAGGGAGCGCAAGGCGCGAGCTGGCTTCGACGCGATGAACGCCTCCAAATCAGACGAGCTCGAGCGGTGGCTCGCCCGGGCGCCAGCGTTGGCAGCGAGCGAGCCGGCGTTGATGCGCACCTACCGCGCAAGTCTCAGCGACCTGGGTGCGCTGCGTCTGCCGCCGGACATCAGCAAGGGCGCCACGCTGCCAGCGGCCGGCCTGCCGTGGTTCATGGCACTGTTCGGACGCGACAGCCTGATCACGAGCTTCCAAGCACTGCCGTATCTGCCAGAGCTGGCGGCGACCACACTGCGAGTGCTCGCCGCGGCCCAGGCCGACGACCGCGATGACTTCCACGAACGCGAGCCCGGGAAGATCCTGCACGAGTTGCGCTTCGGCGAGCTGACCGCCAGGGGCGAGCGCCCGCACTCTCCCTATTTCGGATCGGCCGACGCCACGCCCCTGTTCCTGATCCTCCTCGACGAGTATCACCGCTGGTCCGGCGACGATGAGCTGGTGCGCACGCTCGAGCCAAACGCCCGGGCGGCATTGGCGTGGATCGATGACAGCGGCGACGCTGACGGCGACGGGTATGTGGAGTACTCGCGCCGCAATGCCACCACGGGTCTGGTGAACCAGTGCTGGAAGGACAGCTGGGACGCGATCCAATTCGCGGACGGCACGCTGCCACGCGGCCCGATCGCCACGTGTGAGATCCAGGGCTACGTCTACGACGCGCGAACTCGCGCGGCTCGGCTGGCGCGCGAGGTGTGGGGCGACCGCGCGCTGGCTGAGCGACTGGAGGTGCAGGCGCGCGAGTTGCAGACCAACTTTCACCGTGACTTCTGGATGCCTGAGCGCGGATGCCACGCGGTGGCACTCGACGGGGACAAGCGGCAGGTCGACAGCCTGACGTCGAACATCGGCCACCTGCTGTGGTCGGGCTTGCTCGACGAGCACGAGGCAACGGCCACGGCCGAGCGCCTGCTGGAAGACCACCTGTACTCGGGGTGGGGCGTGAGGACGCTTGGCGCGGGCGAGGCTGGCTACAACCCCCTCGGCTACCACACGGGGACCGTGTGGCCACACGAGAACTCGCTGATCGTTGCCGGCCTTGCGCGCTACGGCCACCGTGAACACGCAGTGACGATCGCCGCTGCGATGCTCTCCGCGGCCCCGCACTTCGAGCACCGCCTGCCAGAGGTGTTTGCCGGCTACCCGGCTGCGGTTACGTCTGTGCCCGTCGCCTATCCAACCGCTTCCCGTCCCCAAGCGTGGGCGGCGGGCACCCCACTGCAGTTGCTGACAACGCTGCTTGACCTGCAACCAGGCGTGGTAGACGGTGAATGCGAGTTGCCGAGCATCGGCCACGTCGAGCTGCGATCGACACGCAAATAAAGGAGAAACGATGACAACCGATGCAATAGCTGATCTGGTAAGACGCCTCGCCCGGCCACACGACTCCGGCGGGATGGTGATCGAGCGTTCGGTGATCATCGCCGAGGGCGCCAACTCGGCCGCGATCATGACTTGGATATCCGACCACGACGGTATCGGGGACTCCACCACGGCGTCCACGCGCAGCCACGGGCTCCACGGCCCGCGTGCGAATGCCGCACTGCAGGCGGAGCCACCGCGACGGTTCGTATTGCCGGCACGCGCGTTCCTGACCGGGGCGGGTGGCTGAGCGAAAATTCGTAGCTGTCTTATCAGTCACCCGCGAGCGCTCACGTCGCGAGATGCCCGTTGCCGACGAGATTGCTCGGCAGGGCACATGCACGCTTGACCTCCTGTACGGTCGCGGGGGCGTCGAGACGGAAGAGGCCATCGAGGTTTCGCTCGAGCCGGGAGGCTCTTACGGCCGCCTTTACGGCAAAGAAGACGCTAGCTGCCAAAACAAGAGGTGGCTCTCCGACCTCCTTGGAGGAGAACAACTCGGAGGAATCGTCGGGCACATCTGCGGCAAGGCTTCGAGGGAAGAGGTAGGTGTTGAGTCGAAGCGGGATTGTTGGTGTAGCCGGAGGCTTGTACCGCCAGGTATTGAGCGTGTTCAAGCGGCCTCTTTCCTCGCCCTCGGGCTCGACGACAAGCTGCTCAGATAGCACGTATCCAATTCCTTGGACGAAGGCACCCTCTACCTGACCAATATCGATCGCTGGGTTCAAGCTCCGGCCGCTGTCGTAGACTATGTCCGAGCTGAGGATCTTCACCTCGCCTGTAAGTACGTCGAGTTCGACTACGGAGCAGGCGGCCGAGTAGGTGAAACCTGTGAACGAGTCGACGGCAGATCCCACGGGTGCGTTCTCGTCTACCGTGATGCCGGGGATGGTGGGCTGCTGGGCCATGGGCTTGAACGTCATCGCCGGGACGGGTGTTTCACCCCCACGTATCGGAGCGGCGAACGAGGCGATCAAGCTCACGCGTTCTGCGTAGGCCTGCTTGACTAGGTGTTGCCAGATCAGGTTCGTGGTTCCGCCCGCGCCAACGACTGGGGTAGCCCAGCCCTTTTCGCCGTAGTTCCAGAAGTCGATGTGCTGCTGTGTGCACCAGATGGGGCCGCGTTCCCTGAGCATGCGGTATCCGAAATCTGTCAGGCGTTCGCGCAGGAGTTCGCAGGTCTGCTTGACGGCTGCGGCGTTGTAGGAGGTGCCCGTCGAGGCTCCAGTGCTCGATGAATTGGGCAGCACACTCGTATCAGGGCGCTCGATGCTGAGTAGGTCCATTGGAATGTTAAGAATGTAGGAGGCGATCTGCTCAACGATTGTCAGCAAGCCTTGTCCCATCTCTACTCCTCCTTGGTGAACAACGACGCTTCCGTCCGCGGAGTTGACGGCTACATAGGCGGCGGACTGCTCGATTTGAGTGAGGTTGTAGCCAGAGCCGTACTTGACCGGCACCATCGCGATCCCGCGCTTTCGCCAGGTGTTCTCAAGATTGAAGGCATCCACCTCCGCCTTGGTCTCCGCATAGCTGGAGACTTCGTTGAGGTAGGTCCAGACATCCTTCATGTAGCAGTAGGAGAGCGCCTGCCCGAATGGCGTCACGTCCCCGCGCTCATAGAAGTTTGCCTCCCTGACAGTCTCGGCGGTGAGACCAGCAGCGAACGCGGCATCGTCGATTGCGTTCTCGGTCAGAATCTTGCCCTGTATGTCACCAAAGGCGCGGAAAGCGGTACTAGGCGCGCTGTTTGTCCGGCAGACGTCGATCTGATTCTCGAAGTTCGTCACGCGGTACGCGTTGTCGGCACGCAGCTGGATGCAGTTCGAGACTACGAACGAGCAATCGTAGAACGCTCCCCCGTCTCCCCACATCTTGCACTGAAGTCCGTGGATGCGTCCGGTTTCTGGATCTATCGCGATCTGGTATTGCCCGTGGTAGGCGTGACGCTTGCCGATCATCGCTGTGTCGTGCTCGCGCTTGACGGCAAGCCGCACGGGCCTACCGAGCGCGGAGGCCGCGACCGCGGCTGGCCCCGCGACGAACCGGGCTGGCTCGGTCTTGCCTCCGTAGCCTCCGCCGAGCTGACGGACCGCAACTTCGAGCTGGTGATAGTGCACGCCTAGCGCCATCGCGACCGTTTGGTGCATGGCCATTGGGCTTTGGCTCGAGGGCTGTACCAGCAGGCGCTCCCCATCGAGGGGTGTCGCTACGCATGCCTGCGTCTCCATATAGAAATGCGTCTGGCCCCCGCACGCCTGGGTACTCTCAACGATCTGGCATAGCCGACCGTCCACGTTGGCCGTTCGGCGTTCGATTCGGCGGTCAAGCGGGTCCTTCTCGCTGGTCGTCCATCCAAAGTCACTGCCCGGCCTAGTGATCTTCCAGACGTGTGAAACGAACGAAGCGCTCGAGGGATAGTCGGGGTAGACGCTCCCATCGTGATCGCCTGCTCGAGGGAAAGGATCGGCTCATGCCACGGCGCCGGCCACTCGACGGATCTGTAGGCAACGCAGTGCTCGCTGACGTAGTCGGCGATCTCGATCGCGTCCTGCTCGGTAGCTCCAAGAACGAGCGCGATTGCCTGCCCAACGTAGCTGACCTGTTCAACTGCGAAGAGCGGCTGGTCTGCTCCCATCCCCTGCAAGTTGATGCCCTGCGGAGGGATCTGCTCGTGCGTGACGAGATCCACGAACGAGGGAAACCGCTCGACGAGGCGTGTCGCCAGGTCCTCACGCGTAGCGGGATCATGGGTATCCGGGAGGACAAATCGATAGTTAGCGAGCGCGCGGCGGCTCTGAACGAATGCAGCGTTCACAGCCGTCGGGGGAACAGCGATCTCGTGGGTGTAATCGACGCGACCAGTGGCCTGGTAGAGCGCCATGATCTTTACGTGGGGCTGGGCGACGGGCGCCTTCCACGGTTCGGATTCGTAATGCTGTGTTCCAGTGCTGGTGGGCCAACGACCCCAGGTCACCTCACCGCTGGAGCGCACGTTTGGCGCGACTGTCTCCGGTGCACGCTGCAGTAGTGCGTTGACGATCGCCTTGTATAGGAACGATACGGTCAGCTCGACGCGGTAACAATCGTCGATGCCGTCCCAAGGGACCTCGGACATGCGGAGCTTCCAACGCTCGAGCTCTTCGGTTACCTCGAGACGCAGCGTACTAGCCAAGGAATCGAAGGCATCGATGGAGAGCTGAGCTCCGATGATTGCCTGCTCGGTCCGGCGTGCTCGCCACGGGAATGGCGCAATCCCCCCATATGCGATCACCGCCTCCTCGATGAGTAGGTCGGCGGGAACCCTCAGCCGCGTCGTGGCGTTCACGAAAGAGTGGGCGTTGACTTCGCGGAGCGCCACCTTTTGAGCCAACGTAACGTCCGAGTCGTGACCCGTCGGGAGGTGGTAGCGACACAGGATGAGATCGTCCGGAAGGCGTGGATCGCTAACCGCTGACGCGATCAGCTCCTCGATTGTGTGTGTTTCGCTCTCGCCGGTGGACGCTCGGACGAAGCTGAGCTGCGCCCCGATGGCAACTAGCGCCGTTAGTGCGTCAGAGGGGAACGGCTCGGTCGTCCCTGCCGCGATGTGGTGCAGAACCAACATCGTGTTGCCGCCCAGGGAGGCGACGTTGCGTACCATCGTGCCGGCCGTGCGCCGAGCCATGAAGCTCACGGCTGCGAGCCGGCTGGTCCCGGAGCTTGCAGAGTACGGTGCCAGAGCATCGATCAGTTCGCTGTAGGTGACTGCAGCGCCCACGCCGACCATGCCAGGGTCGTGGGAGACTCCGCGAAGGTCGTCGATCATGCGGATATCGATCAGGTGGTTGGCGCGATGGTACTCGTCCGGATAGATGCCGAATGACGTGTTGCCCATGACTAGCTGGACTCGCTCAGTCTCGTTCTGGAGCATGAATGCCCGCAGCTCCTCGAGGGTCCTCGGTGAAAGCCATGATTTGCGTCCGCGCCGGCTCGTTACTGGCTCAGGCTCCGGTCGCACATCCTCGGGAAGGTCGATCTGCGGGGCAGTTGGCCGACACTGAGCAAGGGTCTCATCAGCAGCGTGGCACTTCATGCGCTCGGCCTCGTCTTCGTCGCTCCAATCGGAAGCAAAGGTCTTCATTCCAGTCAAAATCGAGCGATAGCCGGTACACCGACAAAGATTTCCGTCGAAGACAGCCTCGATCTCATCCTTAGTCGGCGAGGGATTCTCTGCCAGCAACGCGGACATCGTCATCACGAATCCCGGGGTGCAGTAGCCGCACTGCGTACCGTTGTTCATCGCGAGCCGGTAGGCAACCTGATTCATCGCCTCGGGTCCGCTGTCCGAGGACTGATTGGCGTCTCTCGGTGCTGGGATGGCTCGAGCGAGCGCTCGCGAGCGAGCGCCGTTTGCCGCTAGACCAGCGCGAATGACGGTCGGGGGGACATACCCAGGGGGCGCGGCGCTGCGGGAGGCACTGATGCGATGTGCGAGATGAGCGGGTGCCGGGCGTGTCGGACCACCGGTTCCCTCGATCGTGGTGATCGCCAAGCCTCCAAGAGCACATACCGGCCTCAGACACGAGTTGATCGCCCGGTGCTCGACCCTGCCGGCACCACCGTTCCAGCTAGAGAGGATCACTGTGCACGCTCCACAACCGCCCTGCCCGCATCCCTTCTTGGCTCCGGTGAGCCCCACCTCTGGAGATCTGAGGTAGTCCAGAAGCAATAGCTCTGGCGATGGCTCCTCAAGCGTGACGTGCTGACCGTTAAGGAGGAAGCTCAGATTAGTCATCGCAGCGCGCTCCAACTTCGCAGGTTTGTAGAGGATTGGACGCTATCACCGCAGAACACGCCATATCGGGATGCTCCTAACCTTTTGATGTCCGACTTATGCCCCGCATCGCCCAGCCGAGCCCACGCACCTATATATCGGCATCAAGAAAACGCCCGTTTGCTTGGCCGCACCCGGGTCGGAGAGCCTCTAGCGCGCCCGATAGCTCTCTGAACCACTAGGCACGTCCTGAAGATGGCATCTGCGCCGACCAGAAAACGCCTGCGACGAGATCTTTACCTCATGGGACCTGATTCCCGCGCGCGTATCGGTCCTCTGGATACCTGCAGAGGACTACCAGAACGACCGTGACGCACAGCAACGATCTCGGCGAGGATCGAGAGCGCCACGTCCTCCGGCGTGACCGCCCCAAGGTCGAGACCACACGGCGCATGGACACGCGCCATCGCCGCCTCGGAGATACCTGCGCGCGCGAGCCGGTCCCGGCGCGCCGCGGTCGTCCGGCGGCTTCCAAGCGCTCCGATATAGCCGACTTTAGTCTTCAGCGCACCTACAAGCGCCGGCTCATCGAACTTCGGGTCATGGCTGAGCACCACGAGTGCGTCCTCGGGCCCGAGCTCGTAGCTCCTGATTATCTCCTGAGGCCAGCCAACAACAACTTTGGCGGCTCCACTGAAGCGCTCCGAGGCCGCGAAGGTCTCGCGCGGGTCGACGATCACCACCTCGAACCCGGTCGAGCGGGCCAGTATTGCCAGCGCAGCGCTGTAATCCATCGCGCCCACGATAAGCATCGTTGGCGGTGGAAGAAAGGATTGAAGATGCACCGCAACCGCGTCGCCGAGGGTCTCGCCGCGCTCTCCGTACCGACGCACGACACTCCCCTGCCAGCTCCGTAGGCCTCCGAGGTCAGTGGCCACGCTGTGGTCGAGCAACGCGCCGTGACGCAATTCCCCGGCCAGGTGTGGGCCCGCAAGCGCCAGCTTGGCCCCCATTTGCGGGCCGTCGAGTAGCGTCCCGAGAGCTACCGGTTCGCCACGCCCGACGGCTGCAAAGGCCTCTGCGACCGTGCTGCGGTCTTGCCCACGAAGCTCGTGCAAGAGTACGCGCACGGTGCCGCCGCACATCAACCCCGGAGTGCCATTTGGATCATCACTAACGCCGAAGGTCAGCAGGCGTGCTGGCCGCTCATAGCGGAGAAGATCGCGTCCCTTGACGACTAGGTCGGCCTCCACGCAACCGCCCGTGATTGAGCCTTCGACGGATCCGTCTTCATCGATCAGCAAGAAGGCTCCGGGTGCGAACGGCGAGGACCCGTTGGCGTCGACAAGCATGGCGATCGCGAAACGGCGTCCCTCCTGAAGCCACTGCGACGTCAGTTCAATCTGACGGGTGACGATACGCGGCGGATTCACGATGCCTCTGCTAGTCACGGATGATGACAGCGCCGCCGCCGAGGACGAGAAGCGGACACTAGACGCGCCAGTCACTGGTACCCACCATCGTGCGAAGCTTGGAGCAGAGCAAGTGGCATTAACGACAGGATAAGCGAACCATCACGTCCAGCGGAACCAGGATCGTTCGGCTGACAGCACTCCAGGTCACTGACCCCGCTCTGCCGAGAAGGTATCAGCTCCCATGCAACACCAGCGTATTCCAGACGACCCAACGGCCGATCTCTCAGAGGAGTACATCGATAGTGCGGTGCTCGACTGCATGCTGCTCAGCGAAGGCTGGCCCTGGAGCCTGGACGAGAGTACCTGCGCAACATGTTGAGGCACCCACGCCGCTTGTATGACGCTCCCTGCGCAGAATACCGGTTGTGCGACGTCGACAATCAGCGCAACCGGCATTGTCTATCAAGAGCCGCCAGCTATGATGGCGCAGGCCAACAACTTGGAGTCGCTCGACTATATGGATCATAATGAAGCCGAGGCTTTGATCCCTGAGATACTTGGGATGATGTACGAGGGAAAATATCGTCCTGCGACTGACGCGGCGCTCTTCCCCGAGTACCCAGGAGGGTGGCTCCTAGAGGACGATGGCGTCTTGGCATTTCTGAAGGTGTCGCGGACACGGAAGCCGTTCGTCTGGATCAGGATAGGCGCGGCCATCGAGATTCCAACGAGCAGCGAGCTGGCCTTCTACGTGTCATGCGCAAACAAGGACCTCGTTGCTGGGCGTGCGTATCTGCGCTACGGAGAGCCACACGCATTCGTCGCGGTTGACGAGTCGGTGTTTGCCGAAACGATCTCGCGGGCCTATCCACCAACGATGCAGGAAGTCATCACTCGCCTCGACTTTGCCCTGGAGCACGCACGGGATCTCCAGTGGTGGATACTTGAAAAATTCGGAGGCCGCCCATTTGCGGATGATGACTGGTACTTGCTCGCCCCCGATCTTGAGGGCACCGCCCTTGAGAAGCGCCCAACCGCAAGCGCCGGCTGAAGGGCAACCCGTCGTCTAACGCCGATTGTGCGATATCCAACAGAAAGATGTTCGATCGTCTTGCCCGAATGACAGGCTTTTGCTCGCAGATACTGGGGGTAGGAGGGCACCATGCGCATCCTGATCTCCGTGCTCTACGTGTCCTCAGTTGCATTTGTTGCGACCGGCGTGGTGCTTGTCCTCCGAAACTACCAGTGGGATCGTGTCACTCTCGGCCTCGCTATGTCCAAAGCGGAATCTCCGGGCGCTCCACCGCTTCCCCTCCTAGCTGTGGGACTCTTCCCATTCGCCTTTCCGGAGGACGAGGACCAACGGCAGCTGGAGTCCTTTCTTGACCAGCTACGTGTCATCCTGACGCAGGCAACGAAGTACAGCGAAACCGGACACGTACAGCGCGAAGCCGACGCTACCGCCCAGCAATCCCAAGACGCAGCCGATGTATTCGACCTACTGCGTCAGGCGACCAGGATCCCCGACATCCCCGGCCTAACGGCTGGGGATGCGACGCTAGTGGGAATGATGAGATCGATAGCGACTAGTCCCGAAGCCGACGCATCATCGACGTTCGTCCGGCAGTACCGGAGCCTTGCAAATGAGTATCAGGCATGGGCAGGTCTAGCACCTCTACGCAAGGTCACCAGGGATCTATATCGGCGGCGAGGATCCGAGCGACTTGGCGCCTATATCGCACTCTCAGGTGCTGTACTCGACATTACAGCCACGATGCTGTGGCTATGGGTTCTTTAAGTTTGATATGTGAAAGATGGGCGCACCTTATGCTCGGCGCTGAGAGCGGCTTTGTCGTGGAATGCCGCTTGTGCGAGGCCGAGCACGTAACGTAGATATATGCGCGATGACGATACCTTCAAGTTGGTAGAGGCCACGCCCGCACGCATTCGGGAATGGCTAGACACTCCGACTCCCAACAAGGCTGAAATCGAACGCGCCCTAGAGGTACTGAAGACCACCGATTATCTGCCCCGTCCCGTTCAAGCACAGGCGGCGAGCCTCTGGGATGCCGCGTTCATGGCGCACCTGGAGGAACTGTTGAGGATGTCCTATCAATCGGCAGCCGCGCTTCGTGCTGCCCGCGCTGAAGCGCTAGCGATGCCCACAAGCAGGCTGCGTGATCTGTCAGACGACATCCGAGCAGTCGCGCCCCAAGCTTCCGAGGCGATCGAAAACTTGGGCCAGATGCTCCCGAACCATTCAGACGGCAACAGCCCACTCTACGACTGGCTCGCTGGCCTCGCTCCTCTCGCGCTCAACAAGGTCTTTATTCGAGCGATGGCCGTCCTTGCGGCGCTGGTAGGGCTTGTAAATGCCGAGACGAAGAACGAACCGCCGGCGCACCTGCTCCTTGTGATCCTTGTGCTGCTTGCGATAGCGGAACTCTGGGCGGCTAAGAACGAAGGTTCTTAGTGACGCCTACCACCTTGACGACGGCCCGCTGACCACACCATTGCCGAGCCTTCCTCGCCGAGTTGTGGTTCAGGACGCACGGCCGCCCTTGATCGGCCCATCCGACAGGGACTCGAACACCGCCGCCAGAGCCGCGGAGGGGTTTGAGAGCTGTCCTACCAAGTGCACCAGCGTGGTCCATCTCAACCGAGGGACCTACCCATGCCGCGCGCGAGAGCCAGACGGAATCTACGTGGGCCTTGAAGTATGCCCGCGACACGTAGCCGAAGCGAAAGCTGACCCAGCGACCTGTACCTTGCTCCCCCCACTTCGACCAGCTACTTATGACCTTGAGCGCATCGTCGGTCGCATCAGCGACTGCCATCACGTGCCGCCCTCGAAACGAATCCGTTGGCGAGGGGAGCGGAAGGCGCCCACTAAGCTAAGAGCGTAGAACCCAGACTCATAGAAGGCGAACCCAATCGAGATTGCCGGCCACCACTCGGGCCGTACCGATGCGTCTTTGAGGCTGTGGCGGAGCGCAAAGCAGCCGATGACCTCCTCCCAAGCCTCGAGCGGCTCATAAGCGAGATCAGTCCGCGTCGCTCCAACGGACCGGTCTCCGCCTGGAGGGCATTCGTTCGATAGGTGAGTATCGGGAAGCTACATTCCAAATGCGGCTCGCCACCGAGCCGCCGAGCGGCGTACCATTCTTGAGCCGGATCGGGCACAGCTACATGCGCAAGGCTACTCGTAGCCAGCTCGATATTCGGGATATGGTCCCGACCAATGCCCTCCTACGCAGCCTTCCTCCGCGGCATGAATGTCGGCGGCCACCGGCTCACAAACGAGGCGCTGCGTGCGCACCTGGTGGCGATGGGCTTTGCCGAGGTGGCGACCTTTCGCGCCAGCGGCAACGTCGTGGTAGCCGCGGAGGACCAGCCGCCAGATGAGCTCGCAACGCGAGTGGAGCAGGGTCTCGCCGCCGCGCTTGGCTACGCGGTTCCCACGTTCATACGCGACATGCCGCAGATGCAGGCGATCGCCTCACTGCAGCCGTTCGGCTCCGATCGCGTCGGCGTCGCGGGCGGCAAGCTGCAGGTCATGCTGCTCTCGACTGCGCCCTCCCCCAGCACGCGTGACGCCGTGCTCGAGCTCGCCAGCGACGACGACAGGCTCACGTTCGGCGAGCGCGAGCTCTACTGGCTGCCGCGCGGCGGCATGCTCGACTCCGCACTCGACCTGAAAGCCATCGAGAAACTGCTCGGGGTGCTGACAATGCGCACCAAGGGCACCATCGAGCAGATCGCCGGCAAACACTTCGCCGGCTGACGCCCGTACGCGGCGCGCTCGTCAAGCGGCCGCGGGGTAGGCTCTTTCTGACAGCGAGAGGGAGTGTTTTTTCAGTGCCGGGTGTCCGGCAGGGGCTTCGCTGAACAAACCCGAGGGGAGATACATGCCGACCGTAGAGACAGTGCAGGGCGCCGTGGAGGCGCAGGAGCTGGGGCTGGCGCTGGTGCACGAGCACGTGCGCTTTCGCGACGAGGCCGTGGCCGCGCAGTGGCCCGATCGCTACGACGAGCAGCTCGAGCTCGACGCCGCGCTCGTAGCCGTCAACGCCGCCAAGGCCCATGGTGTGCGGACGATCGTCGATCCCACCGCCATGTTCGGTGGGCGTGACGTTCACTTCATGAAGCGCGTGGCTGACGAGACGGGCGTGCGGATCGTGGCGTGCACCGGCATCTACAGCTACGACTATCTCCCCCACTACTTCGCCAACCGCGACGTCGACGTGATGGCAGACCATTTCGTCGAGGACATCGAACGCGGCATCCAGGGCACCGACATCAAGGCCGCGTTCCTCAAGTGCGCCGCCGATGCCGCGGGCGTGACGGAGAACGTCGAGAAGATCCACCGCGCGATCGCGCGCGCGAGCGTGCAGACCGGCGCGTCGATCATGGCCCACTCGATGCCCGCCGTTGCCACCGGTCCACGGCAGGTGGAGATCTTCAAGGAGGAGGGCGTCGATCTCGCCAAGGTGCAGATCGCTCACTGCGGCGACACCGACGACATCGCCTACATCGAGGGGCTGATCGACAGCGGCGTATACGTCGGTCTCGACCGCTACGGCCTCGAGATGTACCAGCCGATCGACAAGCGCAACGCCACCGCCGCCGAGCTGCTGCGCCACGGGCACGCAGAGCAGCTGATGATCTCCCAGGACTTCTGCGCCTCGATCGACTGGTTCCCGCCAGAGGCCGCCGAGGTCTTCGAAGGCGCCGGAGCGATCCGCAACTGGTCGATGACGCTCGTCTTCGAGGAGGTCGTACCGGCGCTGCGCGAGCTGGGCGTTATGGACGACGACACGTTCGCCACGATCTTCACCGAGAACCCGCGGCGCTGGCTGACCGCCTGAGCGCGAGCGTCAGAGGTCGCTGGCGGGCACGTGTGCCGGACAGCCGCGTCCGGACGTCACGCAGTTGAGGGCCAGCGCGTGCGCGCGGATCGGCGGGTGATCGGGTAGGCGCGTGGGTAGCTCACAAGTCTGCCCGCCCATCAGCCCATTGGGGCAGATCCAGCCACCGACGACCGTGTAGGAGCTGGCTTCGCCGCCTCCTTCGTGATGCTTTCCGTGGCCGTGCATCACCGCGCTCAGCGTCGCGACTGCGCTTGCGCAGGAGCTCGAGCCGTCGACGTACACGCGCCACTTGTCAGCTTGCCCGCTCGAGGAGTACGGCACGCTGGCGTGGATGTAGCCGCAGGTGCTGACGCGACCCGATCCGCCGGAGGCGCCCGCTGCGGGGACCGCCATCAACAACACGCTTGCCGCAAGGATGATCCCCAAACCTCTCATCGCCGCGCCATCTTATTCATGCGCCAGGAGCCACGAGCAGCTCAGGGCCCTCCGCGTCGAGGTTGCCCGCCTTGTTGACGGCAGGGTTCGCCGGACGGGCTGACAATCGCTCGGCCGGCAGCGCACCACACAGTGCAAGCGCGTCCTCGGCGCCAAGGGCCGAATCGAGCCATGCTCGCTGGGCGTCCGGGTCGGCAAGGATCACCGGCATGCGATCGTGGATCGCCGCTGCCACACGGTTGGGCTTGGAGTCGCAGGTCAGCAGTGAGACGCTCTCGACCCACTCACCCTCGATCTTGGCTGGCGTCCATATCGAGGCGAACGCAAACGGGATGCCGCCGTCGACCTGGAAGTAGAACGGCTGGCGGGGCGTGTCGCGCTTCTCAGGCTTCAGCCACTCAAAGTAGCCGTCAGCGAGCTGCAGCGCTCGCCGCGAGCCCTTGGGGATCAGGTTGCGGTACGCGGGCTTTGAGGCGACCGTCTCCATCCGCGCGTTGATCATCCTGGCTGCGCCCTTCGTGTCGCTCGCCCACGTCGGGATCAACCCCCAGCGCAGCAGCCGGGCCTCCGGCTCGCCCTTCGGCGCGACGATCGCGAGCACCTCTTCGGTAGGCGCGATGTTGAAGCGCCGGGTGCCCACGTCGCTTGAGATCGGCACGCGAAAGCGGTCGTTCAGTTCTTCAGGGCCGGCGGTGTTGGTGTAGCGCCCGCACATAGCTTCGAGGATATGCACGACTCCGGTCAAGCAGAGCGCGCCACCTCGCTTGTGCGAACATATGTTCGTATGGGTAGGCCATACCGCATAGTCCCTGAGCTCGAAGCCCACCTCGACCGCGGTGAGCTCGACTTCGCGATCGCGCTCGCGAAGACTCTCGCCCACGAGCGCGTGCGACCGCTCGATCTGCGCATGACGCTGCGCTTCCTGCCGCTCGTGGCGATCCAGCGCCCAGAGGCATTCGACGAGTGGACGCTGCGCTGGCTCGAGCGCTGGTGCAGCGAGCTGCGCGGCCAGGCCAGCATCGACGATGCGCTCGATGTGGTCACCGGCCTGGCAGAGATCCCGGTCGATCCCGACCACGGGCTGGAGACAATCGCCGTGGTCTTCGCCCGCTACAAAGGCACGTGAGTATCGAGCCGATAGAGCACGTGCGCTGCGAGCGGATGCCCAGTTGGGAGCTTCGGGTGGATGAAGTCCTCCGCGGGGTCGCGGCGCATCCCCAGCCGCTCCATCACCCTGCGCGAGCGCACGTTGGTCGCGGCAGTGAGAGCAACCAAGCTCGGTAGCTCGAGCACCTCGAATGCGAATCGTGCTGCCGCGGATGCCGCCTCCGTGGCGATCCCTTGGCCCCAATGGGCGTGCGCGAGCCGCCAGCCGAGCTCGACTGCTGGCGCAAACGGAAGATCCTCGTCGATAGGGGCGAGACCTGTGAAGCCCGCGAACGTCCCATCCACGATCAACTCGATCGCCCACAGGCCATAGCCCCGATCGTCAAACCACCGCTCGCTGCGCTCGATCAGCGCATTGCTCTCTGTGCGCGAAAGCGTATTCGGGAAGTACTCCATAACCGTAGGGTCGGCGTTCATCGCCGCGAACGGCTCGATATCCGCGTCCTGCCAGCGTCGCAAGAGCAGCCGCTCGGTTCTCAATGCTGGCCCCGCCTCCACTGACAGCAGATCCCAGGTAGAGGGCCGTCCGGCCCGCGGCTAGGCCGCGAGCCGGACGGGGAACAGCTTGAGCTGATTGATGAAAGGCGATTCGACGTATTGAGGCCCGCCCGCCCCATCCGCCATCTGCATATGTGGGTAGCGCTTGAGCGTCTCCTCGAGCATGATCCGCAGCTCCAGGCGGGCGAGCGCGGTGCCCAGGCAGAAGTGGCGTCCGCCGGCACCGAACGCCTGATGCTCGGGGTCGCGACGCACGTCGAAGTGGTCGGGGTTCTCGTAACGCGTCTCGTCGCGGTTGGACGATGCGTACCACAGCACCACCTTCTCCCCCGCGCGAATCTTCTGGCCATGAAGCTCCGTATCGCAGGTGGCGGTGCGGCGGAAGTGCGCGAACGCGGGGAACATCCGCAGCGCCTCCTCGACCGCGGCGGGGACCAGCGATGGGTCCTCCAGCAGCAGCCGATGCTGCTCGGGGTCTTCCAGCAAAGCGCGCATGGCCGAGCAGAAGGTCGCCTTCGTGCTGTCGTTGCCGGCGGCCATCAGCAGGAAGAATCCCATCACGATCTCGTGTTCCTCGAGTTTCTCGCCGTCGATCTCAGCGTGTACCAGCACGCTCGTCAGGTCCTCGGTTGGATGCTCGCGACGCTCTGCGATCAGCTTCGCGCAACGCTCGAAGACCTCGGGAATGTCTTTCTGAAGCGCGCCGTCGATGCCGTCCGGATTGACGTCCGGATCGCCCGCCCCGAGCGTTGAGTTCATCAGGCGTGCCCAGATCTCGTCGTCCTCCTCGGCGATGCCCATGAAGCTTCCGATCACACGCGCGACCACCGGCTGCGCGAGATCGCTGACGAGATCGCAGCTGTCGCGGGCGGGCGGGCCCTCCAAACGGTCGAGGACCTTGACGACGATCGCGCGGATCTCGTCTTCGTGCGCGGCGATCCGCCGTGGCGTGAAGCCAGCCTGGAACAGCGCCTTCAGACGATCGTGCTTGGGCGGGTCCATGCCGATGAACATCGAGCGCACGAGCTCGATCGGCAACACGCCCGCCGCGGTGATGCCCTGTTCTGAGGAGTACGTGCGCCAGTCGCGGCTGACCGTGTGGATGTCATCCGCGGTTGTAACCGACCAGAAGCCTGCCTCGTCGGGGAATTCCTCGAAGCTCTCCGTCCAGTGAATCGGACAGCCGCCGCGCAGCGCCTTGAACGTCTCGTGCGGCGGACCGTCGAGCCAGAGCTCACGCGCCGTCAGTTCGACGCTCTGAAGATCACTTTCAACTGCCGCCATTCGCTACCCCTCTGCGATTGCCGCCAAGTGCAACTGCATGCTACTGGCTGGCTGGCCAACATGCGTGACGTACGATCATCGGTGCCCGCACGTTGCGGAATTTGACCAACAGCTCGTCTCTAGGTAGGACGGGTGCTTGGCGCCACCGCGGATCGTCCCGTCGATGGTGGCTGTGGAGGCTGAGGCGTTGGCTGGCGCTCCACCAGCAGCTCGCCAACGGTCAGCCGGGCGACCTTCAGCTCGCCGATGTCCAGTGAGCCGATCGATCCGCGACGAATCACCAGCCTGCCGATCGCCATCGCTCCAATCGCGACCGCGCCGCCTGCAAGCGCGCCCACCGCGGCCGCCCCGAGGGCGCTCGCGCCGAGCGCGCTCCTGCGCGGCCAGGCGCGCTCAGCTCGCGTCATGCGACTGTTCGTCATGCAGCGTGTGTCCAGCGAACAGGAGCATGTTCGTGAGGTGAGCTTCGACCGTTGCGAGACTGTGTTCGCCGGGGTAGATCGCGCCGTGCGCGTCAGCGCCGGCGGATCGCAGCGCAGCCGCGAACGGCAGATCCTCGTCAGGGTTGGCGATGTGGTCCTGTTCGCCGCCGTAGACGAATGCGTGCAACCCCAGCTGCTTGATCACAGGACGGTCGCTGCGCAGATCGCCTTCGAGGCCGTTGAAGAAGCCCAGCCAGCTCTCGACGACCCCAAAGCGGTACGGGTTGGCGAGCGCGACGTTCATCGCACCGTAGGCGCCCATCGAGTCGCCCATCACCGCGCGCGCGCCGCGCTCGGGAATCGTCGGCAGCATGCGGTCGACCATTTCCTGAACTTCCAGGATGTAGTTTTCGTAGTGCAGCGAACCGGCGTTGCGCCAGTTGTTCGATCCAGGGCCGCCCTGGACCATCACCGCGATCACCGGTGGGATCTCGTGCCGTGAGATCAGCTGATCGAGCTGGCTCTGCAGGCCGATCTGCAGAAACGCTGTGTTGGACTGGTCATTGCCCGTGAGCAGGTAGAAGACTGGGTAGTGGGCGGTTGTGCTTTCGTAGCCGGGAGGCAGGTAAACGAGGAACGAGCCGATTCCGTGCACGGCGGACGAGGGGTAGTTGGCTTCGAGGATCGAGCTCCCGGCGGCGTCGTGACTGACGGGTTCGAGTGTCGGCAGCGTGGAAGCCGCGGGTGCGGAGCTGACCGCGGCCGCTTCCGGTTCGACTGTGGTGGGCGCACCGGCGATGCTCGCGAGCGACAGCTGTTCGCCGTGCACCAGCACCACACAGAAGACCGCGAGCATGCTCAGCAGCATCCCCGTTAGACGCCACTGTGATCGCGTACGGGGGCCTCGCCAAACGGCTGGTCCGGCTGGGTGGGCGGGTCCTAAAACAACTGCTTCTCGCCGCGGCGGAAACGCGGGCACCCAGGGTGGCGGCAGGACTTCAGCCGCGGCTGCGCCTCCCTGCCCGGGCCAGCTCCAGTCACCGAGGCTGTCGAGCCACACCTGGCTGCGCGACGCTCTCATAGCTACAGACATCGACGAGATTCAATGAAGGGCGGACCCAAAATCCAAGCCCTGCACGAGCGCGCCCAGGCTGCAGGCGCGCGTGCAGATCTCAGCTCGTGCTCCACACCTCCCCCACGCCCCCAAACCCAAGCGCGTCCTTGGTCGCTTCGGTGAGGTCGAATTCGCGGCCTTCCACGTATGGACCACGGTCGACCACCGGAACGCGGACGGTGCGTCCGTCGTAGCGCAGCGTGATGAGAGTGCCGCACGGGAGCGTCTTGTTGGCAACGCCCATGGTCGAGCTCGTGAGCGATCCTCCGCACGCGAGGCTGCCGCCGCCGCCATACCAAGAGGCCTCTGCCAGCCGGAAGACGTTCAGCCTGCCGAGACGGCGGTGGCTGGGAAGCTCAGTGGCGTTGCCCGCGAAGCGCAGTCGCGCCCAGCGGCTGCCGAGCCGATGCGGCACGTAGCTGAGCCGAAAGCGTCCGTTGGCGCCAGTCCGGGCGCTCGCAAGTGTCTTCCAGCCATGGTTGCCCAGAGCCTGGAGCGTGACCACCTCGCCGGCCGGGGACGGCCGATGGTCTTCCAGGAGCCTGCCCGTGACGTTCGCACGGTGGCCGGCCAGGACGTTCAGCTGGTAGCCCCGCACATGCAGCTCGGTTTGAGCTGGAGTGACGATCGTGGGATCCGTTGCAGAGATCTCGACCGGGGCCAAAGGCGCCGCGGACTGCGGCGTCGTGGGGACGTACAAAACGACGAACCTCCTTGTTTGCGCCTACGGGGTTAGCTGTCGGGCTCACACCCGCCTGCGCACGCGAACCAGACGCGTGTCAGCCGGGCGTTACGGCCGCAGCAGCGGCCGATTCGCCCCATCCGGTCCGCTTTTCTGCGGCCCGGCAGTGGGTCCCCCGTTCGCCTCCATCAACGGAGACGACTCGGCGAGTCGAACAATCGTCCGGAGGATAGAAGGTCAGCGGGACTTACCTGTGTGATGCTCAGCACATATAGGCCCGCATTGAGTCGGCCGATTGCGGGAATTCCCCATTCCAATGCGGGTTTGCGCAATCACCGCAGTCTTGTATATCACCGCTGATTAATGGGAGACAAACGGCCGATTTATCGTCAGTGCGCGCGACAAAGGATGTCTTCAAGGAGTAACGGAGAGCGTTGATCACCTCAACTCGCGTCGGGAGCTTTGCCCTTCCCGCCGCCCGCGACGAGCGGAGCGATTTCGTCCAACCGGTCGAGGATCACCTGCAGGCCGCCCTGCGTGTCGCAGTCCAGACGGTCGAGGATCACCTCAGCGTCTTTGAACGTGTTCGCCGCGCGCGCGTCAGAGGCAAGGCTCTGAACGTTCTGCCCCACCATGATCACCGACAGCAGAACCAGCTGCAGGAATGTCTGTGCTATCCAAGCGATGATTCCCTCGCCGCCCGGTTTCAGCGCTGGACCAAGGCCGAGCAGAGCGATAATCCCGAACAAATACGCGCACCACATCGTGCCCACCAGCCGGGTGATGAGGACCGCGAACTTCGCGTTGAAGCCGTCTACCTCGCCCATTGCCTCCTTGATCACCTTCGGGCTGGGGTGCAGTGCCTTCACCAGGTGATGCCCGCTCTTCACGGGACCAGCCAAATGGTGCTCGATCGCCAGCGGACCACTCTCTGTCATCGCTCCTCCTCTCCACCTTCAAGGTGGCACACGGGGTTTCGACCTGTTCGGATGAGCAGGCTACTCCCGCTGCAGGATGTGGAGATGGGCTCGGCGGTGAACCGCGGGGCGCCAGCGCGGCGAAGTCAGCCTGCGCCAAGTTTGCTCGTGACGGCGTCGATCTCCTTTTGACCGATTTTGCCGTCGTTGGGCACATTCGGGTGGTGGACGCGACAGAGCTTGTAGTGGCCGTGGACGAAGCGCCCCACGCGATGGCAGCCGCTCACGTGGCATTCGAAATGTTTGTACGCGCCAGCGACGAATGCGATCAGTGTGATCGTGCTCGCGATTTCCACCCAGCTGTCGGTTACCACCTGCGGCTGGCTCCAGAACGTCAGCGCAAAGATCACTGTGCCTCCAAGATGTGTCGGCTGTGCCAATTCGCCCGCTCGGTCTCCTCCGTCATGTTGCGCGCGAGACTAGCGCGCCGCCCAGCGGAAGACCTACGACCGCTGGATTAGTGCGGAGTGACCGGGCTACTCCCGTTGCGGTATGCGGGGATACGCTCGGTGGTGGATTGCGGGCCGCCCGTATTCGCTTACCTTTCAGACATGGGCAAGCAGCCGCTTGCGGCGTTGGCGTCTCGACTACCGCCTCAGATGGTCGATGCGTCGCTGGCATTGGCGCTGGCGGGCGCGCTCGTCGGCGTGCGTGCGATCGAGGCGCACGGCCTGCAGCGCGCTGGCTGGCTCGGCTACGCGCTCGCCGTCGTTGCCGCCCTGCTGCTCACAGGACGGCGGCAGTGGCCGCTGGCCGTGTTCGCCGGGACGCTCGCGCTGGCTTTGATCTCGGTCACGCTTGCCTCCCCCACCGGCGCGATCTCCATTCCCGTGGTGATCTCCATCTACACGCTCGCGCAGGTCGAGGCCAAGCGCAGCGCAGTGTTGCTGGCGTCTGCTCGCCGCGGTCGCCTTGGCGCTCGCGCGAGGCCTTGCTGCAATACCGGGGCTGGTCCGACGCGAGGACGGCAGTCGAGCCGGCGCTGGCACTGGCGGCGCTATTCCTCGGCTGGGCCCTCGCGCAGCCATCGGGCCTATATCGCCGAGATCGAGGCTCGCGCCGTGCAGGCCGAGCGCACGCGCGAGGATGAGGCCAGGCGCCGCGTCGATGCCGAGCGTCTGCGCATCGCCCGCGAGCTACACGACGTGCTCGCGCACGGCATCGCCACGATCAACGTGCAGGCAGGCGTCGCCGCTCACGTCCTGCACGAGCACCCCGAGCACGCGGCCCAGGCGCTACAGACGATCAAGCAGACGAGCAAGGACGCCCTGCGTGAGCTGCGAGATGTTCTCGGGGTCCTGCGCGAAGCCGGACGAGTCCGAGCCACGCGAGCCCACGCCCGGGCTAAGCCAGCTCGAGCGCCTGATCGACGCCACCAGCCACGCGGGAGTACCCACGCAAGTGACGATCTCCGGGCGGCGCCCGGCGCTGCCTGCCACGGTCGACCTCGCCGCATACCGCATCGTGCAGGAGTCGCTCACCAACGTCCTTCGCCACGCCGGACCGACCGAGCGCCATGGTCGCGATCTCCTTCGACGCCGAGGGGATGACGTCAGCGTCGACGACGACGGCCGCGGCAACGCACGCCCGCCACGCGCGCCCAGCGCCCTGCAGACCCAGGACCGTAGGACACGGCATTCGCGGCATGCGCGAGCGCGCGCACGCGCTCGGGGGAGAGCTCGAGGCTGGGCCCAGCAGCAGCGGCGGTTTCCGCGTCCATGCTCGCTTGCCAATCACCGTGGCGCTGCATGATCCGCGTACTGCTTGCCGACGACCAGCCGCTCGTACGCGCGGGGTTGCGCGTGCTGTTTGAGAGCGAGCCCGGACATCGTCGTGGCCGGCGAGGCCGCCAACGGCGAGGAAGCGGTCAGCCTCGCCCGCCACGCTCTTCCTGACGTCGTGCTGATGGACATCCGCATGCCCGTGCTCGACGGGTTCGAGGCCACCCGTCAGATCGCCGCCGAGAGCAGCTCGCTGCAGTCAAGGTGCTGATCCTGACCACATTCGACAGCGACGAGTACGTCTTCGAGGCGTTGCGCGCCGGCGCCAGCGGCTTTTTGCTCAAGGACGCCGAGCCGACGGAGCTGTTGCACGCGGTGCGCGTCGTCGCCGACGGCGACGCGCTGCTCTCCCCCAGCGTCACCAAGCGTCTGATCACACGCTTCCTCGCCGCCCCCGAGCACGACGCCTCGCCGCCACAGCAACTCGACGCGCTGACTGACCGTGAGCGCGAGATCATGGCGCTCGTCGCCAGAGGTCTCAGCAACGACGAGATCGCCGAGTTGCTCACGATCAGCCCCGCCACCGCCAAGACCCACGTCAGCCGCGCAATGGTCAAGCTTGGTGCCCGCGATCGTGCGCAGCTCGTCGTTCTCGCCTACCAGACGCGGGCTCGTGCTCGTCGAGCGGATTTGACCGCGTCGCTCGGGGTATAGGCGACGCATGTCGTGACGCCCGGATACGCCGAATCGTGCCGACGACACAGCCGCAAACAGCCACGATCATTTTCCGAGCGTTGAGCACCGCCGACGCCGACCGCCTGCGACCGACTGCCCCCGTGCCGGTGGCGTGGTCGCGGCGCCACGATCCACCGTCTGAGCCGCCCCGCCGTCGCCTATGGCTGGCCACGCGCCGTCTTGCTGGTGCCGCGCTCGGCGTCGATCGCCATCTCCGGCGGGCGCGCACCTATGCGTCGCCCGCAACGAGGTCGGCAAAGTGGTCGAAGCGCTCGGCCAGAACAAGGCGGTCAAGGTCGCCCCGAAGGTGCTCGCTCCCACGAGCAAAGGCGCGCCCGAGACGCTGCTGCTGGTCGGCAACGACGAACGCCCGCCGCCGAAGGACAACCCCGCAGGCGCCGTGCTGCCGCACTCCAACGAGATGCTGCTCGTGCGGATCGACCCGAGCAAGCCGACGATCTCGATGCTCTCGATCCCGCGCGAGCTGCAGGTCACGTTCACCGCGCCCAACGGCGAAGTGATCACGAACCGCATCAACTCCGCCTACACCTACGGCTACGAGGATGGCGGCGGCACCTCCGGCGGCGTCAAGCTGATGCTCGAAACGATCAAGAACGTGTTCGGGATCCACGTCATCAACCACGTGTTCGTCACCAACTTCAAGAAGTTCAGGCGCGCGGTCGACGAAATGGGCTGCGTCTACATGACCGTCGACAAGCGCTACTACCACGTCAACGAACCCGGCGGCGAACAGTACTTCGAAATCAACCTGCAGCCCGGCTATCAGCGGCTGTGCGGCAAGCAAGCGCTCGAATTCGTCGCCAACCGCCACGAAAGCACCTCGCTGATCCGCGACGCCCGCGACCAGCGGTTCCTGCTCGAAGTCAAGGCGCGAGTACGGCGCGACGCTGTTTGAAAACCGTGAAAAGTTCGAGCGCATCCTCGGCAAGGCCGATGGAAACCGACCTGCACGGCGAAGAACAGGTGCTGGAGCTGCTCGAGCTGCTCGTCGAATCGGCCGGCAAGCCCGTGCGCCAGGTGCCCTTCCACGTCACCCTGCTGCCCACCGTGGACACCGCCACGCCCGAACAGATCAGCGAAGCGGCGCACGTCGTTCCTGAACGGCACCGCCGCGATCTCCACAGCGGAAGCTGCAACGAGGCGGTGCACAGCGCCGCGCGCCCGCGCCCTCACGCTCACGGCGGCGCCCCAGCGCTCTCGCTCACGCCGACCTCCGGCGAAGCGCTCGCGCAGGCGCGCTCGGCCGCGCCGCAGCTGCCCTTCCCGCTCGAGTACCCCCGCGTGCGCGACGCATACGCAGACGCCGAACCCGACACGCTGCGCCTATACGACATCCGCGACCAGCAGGGCCACCTCGCACCCGACCTACGTGATCGTCATCGACCGCGGCGGCCTCGGCGAATTCTACGACGTGCAGGGCAGCACCTGGACCGACCCGCCGCTGCTGAGCAGACCCGAGCCAGACCGTCCAGATCGGCTCGCGCACCTACAGCCTCTTCTACGCGGGCGAAGAGATCAGGACGATCGCCTGGCAGGAAGGAGGCGCCGCGTACTGGATCCAGAACACGCTCACCAACAGCGTCCAGCCGCGCGAGATGCTGGCGATGGCCGAGCAGACCGCTGCCCGTCGATCAGCTGCCCATGCCAGCAGCGCGGCCACGCGGCCGCGGCGATCCCGAACGTTGCGCGACGTCAAGCTGCCCCCGCGTGAAGTGGATCACCGCCAGTCCCGACCGCCAAGCTCGAGGCCGCGCTCGGCTTCGTCGGCCTTGCCGCTCGTCGCGCTGCTGGCGCTGCTCGTGCTCTCGCGCCAGCGCGAGCTGATCCGCCTGCGCGAGCAGGTCGCTCAGGCACTTCTGCTCGAAGCCCACGAGCGCGCTCTGCAAACCCAGCACCATGCCCAGCCGAATCCAGCGGATTATCCGTGAGCGGAAGGCGTTTCCGGCATGATCCAGACTATTGGACCCTACATAGGAGCTCGAACATGTCGCTGGACGCAACCAAGATCGGGCAGGTCGTCGCAGAACAGATGGAGGCGCTCGAAAGCCGCTTTGGCGATGACTGCCAGATCGGGGACGTCTGCACGATCGTCGAGGTGCTCGGGCCGCACGGCTCCTCAGTGGCAGTCAGACCTGGTGCCGACGTGCGCCCGCACGGCCTGATCGGCCTGCTGCGCATGGCCGAGCGCATCGCCCTCAACGACGTGCAGACGGAGCCGTCCGACGAGGAGTAAGACCAGCCGCGCGCACATGTTTTGCGCAGGTCGTTGACGCGGGCGCCCATAGCAGCGACAATCGCACTCGTGGCCAACCCCGACCGTCTGACAGCACTGGACTCGACGTTCCTACACCTCGAGGATCACTCCGACGCCCACATGCACGTGGCGTCGGTGATGGTGTTCGAGGGCGAGGCGCCGACCCTGCAGGAACTCGTCGATCACGTGCTCGGCCGGCTGCACCTGGTACCGCGCTACCGTCAGCGGCTCGCATACGTGCCGCTCGGCCAGGGACGGCCGGTGTGGGCCGACGATCCACACTTCAACCCCTACTACCACATCCGCCACACCGCGCTGCCACGCCCCGCCGACGACGCCGCGCTCAAGCGCCTCGCCGGGCGGCTCTTCTCCCAGCGCCTCGACCGCTCCAAGCCGCTGTGGGAGATCTGGCTCGTGCAGAACATGTCCGGCGGGCGCTTCGCGCTCGATCGCCAAGACCCACCACGCGCTCGTCGACGGCATCTCCGGCGTGGACATCACCACCGTGCTGTTCGACACCGCACGCGAGCCCGCACCCACCGGGCCTCCCATGCCATGGAGCGCAAAGCCGCTGCCGGGCCCCGCGAAGCTGCTCGGCGAGGCGCTGATCGAACGCACGACCGTCCCCGCCGAGATGGTCCGCGGCGCCCGCGCACTGCTGCGCGCACCCAGGAAGGCCGCCGCGCAGCTCAAGGACGGACTTGCCAGCATCGGCGCAACGACGCTCGCCGGGATCAGCGCGCCCGCTCCGCCCAGCCCATTCAACGTCGACATCGGACCACACCGGCGCTACACGTTCCTCGACGTCGACCTCGCGCAGCTTCAAGGCGATCAAGGACTCCCTCGGCGGCACCCTCAACGACGTCGTCCTCGCATCCGTGTCGCCCTCGCCCTCGGGCGCTACCTGCGCGGCCACGGCCACGACACCGACGGCCTCGTGCTGAAGGCGATGGTGCCGGTGTCCGTGCGCACCAAGTCCCAGCGTGGCAGCGCTCGGCAACCAGGTCGCCGCGATGTGGGCGCCGCTGCCGGTCGGCGTCGAGAACCCGGCCGAGTGCCTGCACAAGATCGCCGTCGCGATGGAGGACCTGAAGAAGTGCGGCCAGGCCGTCGGGGCGCAGGTGCTCACCAACCTCGCCGGCTTTGCCCCGCCCACGATCCTCAGCCAGGCCGCGCGCCTGCAGGCCCGCCAGCCGTTCTTCAACCTCGTCGTCACCAACGTCCCTGGGCCGCAGTTCCCGCTGTACCTGCTCGGCCGGCGCCTGCAGGTGCTCTACCCGGTCGTGCCGCTCGCCCAGCGCCAGGCGCTCGGGATCGCGGTCATGAGCTACGACGGCCACCTCGGCTTCGGGCTGCTCGGCGACTACGACGCGCTGCCCGACCTCGAGGAGATCGCGCTCGACCTGAAGTGGGCCGTCGCCGCGCTCGCCCGCGCCGCCGGCGTGCGCCCGTCCAGCGCCCGGGCGAGCAACGGGCCGCGCAAAGCCACCGCGCAAGCGCACACGGCAGCCCGCAGCCGTCAGCGCAGGCGAGCCTCCGCCAGCCGAAGCTCAGCGACGCGAGCCCGCCAGCCGCCACGAGCTGCAGTGCGCCTGGCCCTCTGCCAGATGAACGCCACCGTCGGCGACATCGCCGGCAACGCCGAGCGCATCCGCGCGGGCATGCGCGCCGCCGCCGACGCCGGCGCGGAGCTCGTGCTGTTCCCCGAGCTCGCGCTCACCGGCTACCCGCCCGAGGACCTGCTGCTCAAGGAGCACTTCCTCGCCGATGCCGCCGCCGCGCTCTGCGGAGCTCGCAGGCGAGACGCCGGGAGCTGGTCGCCGTCGTCGGCTTCCCCGAGCGCGCCGAGGACGTCTACAACGCCGCCGCCGTGCTCGCCGACGGCGCCGTCCACGCGATCTACCGCAAGGTCTATCTGCCCAACTACGGCGTCTTCGACGAGCAGCGCTACTTCCAGGTCGGGCCCGGCGGAGCCGTCATCGACCTCGGCGCGCGAGCGCATCGGGCTGACCGTCTGCGAGGACATCTGGGAGCCCGGCCCGCCCGCCAGCGACGAGGCGCTCGCCGGCGCCACGCTGATCCTCAACATCTCCGCCTCCCCCTACCACGCCGGCAAGGGCGCCCAGCGCGAGCGCATGTTCGCCCAGCGCGCCCGCGACAACGTCGCCTGCGTCGCCTTCTGCGGGCTCGTCGGCGGCCAGGACGAGCTCGTCTTCGACGGCCACTCCTGCGTGATCGACCACACCGGCACGACCATCGCCCGCGCCGCCCAGTTCCGCGAGGAGCTGCTCGTCTGCGACGTCGACCTCCAGGCGGCCGCCGCCGCCGCGCCTGCGCGACCCCAGCCACCGCCCCGCCGCCAGGCGCTCCGAGCGCAGCGCGATCGTGCTGCCCGCACTGCCCACGCCCGACGCCCGCCCGCGGGTCTGTCGCGCTCGAGCCGCCAGCTCGCAGCGAGCCGCTCGCGCCCGTGGAGGCCGAGGTCTACGGCGCGCTCGCGCTCGGCCTGCACGACTACGTGCGCGAAGAACGGCTTCGAGCACGTCGTGCTCGGGCTCTCCGGCGGCATCGACTCCGCGCTCGTCGCCTGCCTCGCCGCCGACGCCCTCGGGCCGGCGAGTGTCAGCGTCGCGATCATGCCCTCCCCCTACTCCTCCGCCGCCACCCAGGACGACGCCCGCGCACTCGCCGCAGCGCTCGGAGTGCACGCCCACGAGCTTCCACATCGAGCCCGTCATGGACGCCTACGAGGACGCCCTGCGCGAGGACTTCGCCGGACGCGACCCCGACATCACCGAGGAGAACCTGCAGGCCCGCATCCGCGGCAACCTGCTGATGGCGCTCTCCAACAAGTTCGGCTGGCTCGTGCTCACCACCGGCAACAAGTCCGAGATGTCCGTCGGCTACACGACCCTCTACGGCGACCTCGCCGGCGGCTTCGCCGTCATCAAGGACGTGCCCAAGACGCTCGTCTACCGGCTGTGTACGTGGCGCAACTGCCCCGCCGGCGCAATCGCCGCGGACGCGATCGCCAGCCAAGCAGGCGAGCCCACAGCGGCCGCCGACGACACCGCTACCGTCGCCGCCCGCGAACCTATCCCCATAACGATCATCGAGCGTGCGCCCTCCGCAGAGCTCCGCCCCGACCAGCGCGACGAGGACTCGCTGCCCCCCTACGAGGTGCTCGACCGCATCCTCGAGGGCTACGTCGAGCTCGACCAAAGCAGCGAGCAGCTGATCGCGCAGGGGCTGGCAGCCGCGGAGGTGGAGCGCACGATCCGGCTGGTGGACCTCGCCGAGTACAAGCGCCGCCAGGCGCCCCCCGGCATCAAGATCACCCCGCGCGCGTTCGGCCGCGACCGGCGCATGCCGATCACCAACCGCTACCGGGGGTGACGCGTCGAGGTGGCGGTTCGTAAAGCCATGGGCGTTTACGCTGCGGGCGTGCTGCCTCGTCGCATCCTCGCCCCCACGCTCGCCGCGCTGTGTGCGCTGAGCCTAGGCGCCTGTGCGAACACGCTGCAGGACACCCCTATCCCGCACAACACGCTCGAGGGGCTGATCATGGCGCCGTTCCCCGTTTACTGGCTCGGGCGCTCCTTCCAGGGGATGGCCGTCACCGAAGCCACCCACGATCGCAGCGGCTCCTACACCGTTTACTACGGCGACTGCACCGAGGGTGGCGAGGGCGCCTGCGTGCACCCGCTGCGGGTGGTCACCTCGCCCGACAACAGCTTCCTGCCCGGCGGCACCACGCCGAAGCGCACGACACGCCTCAGGGGTGTGCCCGCGGTGCTCGCCCGGGCCGGGCGCACGGTCGTGATCGCCACCGCCGGCGTCATCGTCGACATTTACGCCACCAACGCCCGCACCGCCCGCGCGGCGGCCGAGACCGCCGTGCCGATCAACTTCATCGGCGCGCCCGAAGCCAGCCTGCCGGCGGCGCTACCCAACACCGGCTACGGCGAAACGCCGCTGCCCAACCAGATTCCCCGCCCACTACATCGGCTGGGCTGATGCGCACGCGGCTATGCGGGGATCGGGCGTACCGCGATCGTCATCCGCGTGACTGCGCACGTGCGCTCTGCGTCGTCGCTGAAGCGCACATCCCACACCCATGTGGTGCGTCCCCGGTGGATACGTGTCGCCGACGCATGGATCACACCGTCGGTGATCGGGCGCAGGAAGTTCGTGGCGTTGGACAGGCCCATCGCCATCTCCCCCTGCGCAGCCACCGCCATGCCCGTGCCAAACGACGCGATCGACTCCGCGATCGACGCGTACACGCCACCGTGCACGAGCCCCGCCGGCTGCTTGAGCTCGCCGCGCACCGGCACCAGCGCGCGCACCTCCGTGTCCGAGAAGGACACGACCTGGAGCCCGTACAGGCGGTCGAAGCCCATCAGCACCTCGTTGATCTGCTCACCGGACGGGCCGCTCATGCGGGCGCCACGATAGCCTACGGTCGTTCGTCACTGCCCTTGTGGGAATCTCCATCCGCGGTAGCCGACGTTCACAAACCATGAGCAGACTGGACGAGCTTCCACCCGATCAGCGCGCGGCGCTTTCGCTGCTGCTGCGCCAGCACAAGAGCTACGCCGAAGTCGCCGCGCTTCTGGGCATCGCCGAGCACGCCGTGCACGACCGCGCACACGTCGCCATCGCCGTGCTCGCCACGCGCCAGGCACGCGCGGTCACGCCCGATCGCCGCGCGGAGATCACCGACTACCTGCTCGGGCAGCAGCCCGGAGTCGCCGAACGGTTGCGCACGCGCACGCTGCTCTCGAGCTCCGAGCCTGCGCGCGAGTGGGCGCAGGAGCTGGCGACCCAGCTTGCGCCGCTCGGCGCTGAGTTGCCGGACATCCCTGCCGTCCAGTCTCAGCCCCAGTCCCAGCAACAACCCCAGCGCTTGCAGGATCTCTCCGCTGCGGCCGCTGCTGCGAAGGCCTCGACAGCCTCGGCCACCTCGGCCGCGGGAGCTGGCGCTGGTGCAGGCGCCGGCGGCGGGGGATCGACTGCATCGCCCTCAGGCTCCCAGCCGCGTAGCTCAAGGCTCGGCGGCGCAATCCTGTTGGCAGCGATCGTCATTGTGGTGGTCGTTGCCGTCGTGCTGCTCGACGGCGGCGGCAAGAAAACCAGCACCACCAAGACCTCCACCACCACAGCCACCAAAACAGGGCCCACCGTGGAGAACCAGATCGCGCTCAAACCACCCGCCGGGGCCAAAAGCGGCAGCATCGGCGTCGTCGAGATCATCGCTGAAAAAAGCAAGCAAGCCTTCTTCATCGAAGCCCAGCACATCCCCGAGTCCAACGGGTTCTACTACGCCATCTGGCTTTACAGCTCCCCCACCAGCGCGCTCGCGCTCTCCAAGAGCCCCGCCGTCGGCGCCACCCACCGCCTCGCAGGCGGCTCATTGCTACCGAGCAACGCCAGCCAATTCCACGAGATCCTGCTCACCAGGGAGACCAACCCGCACCCCTCGCATCCTGGGCGGGTCGTGTTGCAGGGGGCATTCAGCCTGACTGGTTGAGGCTCGGCTAGGAGTCCCGCCAACGTGAACCATTCACAAAACATGTAGTCCAGTCATTGACATCGGAGTTGCGCGTAGAGAGAATCGGCCGAACTAATGGGCGCGACCTCAACGCCACCGACATCCCCCCAGGCCGCGACGGCTTCCGCGCGCGAGCATGAGTCCTTCGTAGGGTTGTCGGTCGAGCTGACGGGCTTCAGCGAGGTCGAGCTGCTCGGCACGGGCGTGGCGCCCGTGTACCTCGCCTGGCTGGATGAACGGTTCGCCGGCGTGCTCGAGGAGCTCCTGGAGACCTGGCGGCGAGTGCAGAGCGGATACCCGCCCGAGTCCCGCGAACAGGGCGTGCGCCAGGAGATCCTCGCCGATGAGAAGCTCGGCCCGCTCGCCCGCGCAATCATCCTGCTGTGGTACACCGCCGCCTGGTATCCGCCGCCCGGCGAATGGTCGGCCATCTACGGCGGGCGCGCCGGTGACACCGACACGGTCGCGATCCCCGGTGCCTTTCCCGAGTCGCTCGTGTGGAGGGCCGCCGGCGCTCACCCTTCGGCGGCTAAGCCCACCGGCTTCGGCACCTGGTCGCTGCCACCGGAGGGGGCCTAGCGATGGCGGGCGGCGAGCCGCTCGCACCGGGCGAGGACGAGCAGGAGTATGACGTCGTCATCGTCGGCGCCGGCCTCAGCGGCTCGATCCTGGCCAGGCAGCTGGCCGAAGGCAAAGCGAAAGTGCTCGTGCTCGAGGCGGGGACCGACCAGTCGCGCACGTTCGCTGGCTATCAGCAGCAGATCCAGAGCTTCTACGACACCGTCTACCGCACCCCCGGCGCGCCATACGGAACCAACCTAGACGCGCTCAGTCCGGACGTAGTCGGCGTGCCGACGGCCGGCGCGAGCTACCTCAAGCAGCTCGGTCCGGTCGACTTCCGCAGCACCTACGAGCGCACGGTCGGCGGCACGTTCCTGCACTGGCTGGGCACGTGCCTGCGGATGCTGCCCGAGGACTTCGAGTCGCGCACACGCTTCGGCCGCGGCCGGGACTGGCCGATCGGCTACGAGGAGCTCGCCGGCGACTACGAGCGCGCCGAGCGGGAGATCGGCGTGTCCGCCGACGTCTCCGAACAGGACTACCTGGGGATCACGTTCAGGCGCGGCTACAGCTATCCGATGCAGCCGATCCCGCCGAGCTGGCTCGACCAGCGGATGGCGGCGCTAGTCGACGGGATGAGCGTGCGCGTGGGCGGCGAGGAGCGCACGCTGCGGGTGCGCAACACGCCCGCCGGCAGGAACTCCACCCCGAACGAGGGCTACCAGGTCGTCGGCGCGGTCGACCGCGCGGCCGACTGGGGGCCGGTCGAAGCGGGGCAGGATCTCGCCCGCGACTACGGAGAGCGCTGTCAGGGCAACAGCTCGTGCGTCCCGATCTGCCCCGTCCAGGCGAAGTACAACACGCTGAAGACGCTCGCCAAGGCCGCTGACACCGGTAACGTGCGGGTCCTCACGCAGGCGGTCGTCTCGCGCGTGCTCGGCGACGGCGGGCGGGTGAGCGGCGTGGAGTACCTCCGCTACGAGGACCCAGACTCGCCCCGCCACAGCGTCCACGTCGCCCGCGGGCGCACATACGTGCTCGCCTGCCACGCCGTCGAGAACGCCAAGATCCTGCTTCACTCGCGCGTGGCTGAGCGCAGCGGCGAGGTCGGTCGCAACCTCTGCGATCACCCCGTGCTGCTCGTGTGGGGGCTGATGCCCGAGCCGATCGGGCCACACCGTGGGCCGCTCGTCACCTCCGGCATCGAGGATCTTCGCGGTGGCTCATTTCGCAAGGATCACGCGGCCTTCCGGATCGAGCTCGGCAACGACGGCTGGCTGTGGCCCGCCGGCGGCCCCCAGACCACGGCCGTCGATGCCGTCAACCGCCGCAACCTCGCCGGGCGGGCCCTGCGCGAGGCCCTGCACGAGCGCATCGGCCGCCAGTTCCGCCTCGGCGCGCTGATCGACCAGCTGCCCGACCCGGACAACAGGGTCACGATCGATCCGCGCTACATCGACCAGATCGGCCTGCCGCGCCCGGTCATCAGCTACGACCTCGACGCATACGTCCGCGAGGGCATAGCGGCCGCCCACGGCGTCACCAGCCGCATCTTCCAGCGCGTCGGCGTCGAGGACTGCACCGAACCGGTGAACGAGCTGACACCGTCGGTCCAATGGCACGGGCAGACCTTCGCGTGGGACGGCGCCGGGCACTACGCGGGCACGCACGTGATGGGCGATGACCCGGCCAGCTCCGTCGTCGACAGCAACCAGCGCGTGTGGGGCTATGAGAACCTGCACGCGGCAGGCCCCGGGAGCATGCCCACGATGGGAACCGCCAACCCCAGCCTGACCGTCGCCGCGCTGGCGTTCCGCACCGCCAGGGACATCCTCGAGCAACTGCACAAGCGCGATGGCCGATCCGGCTGAACAGAAACTCAAAGACCTGCGGCTGCATCTGCAGGCGGCGGTCGAGCTGGAGCTGCTGCTGATCCCGCCGTACCTGTGCGCACTGTTCTCGATCGAGCCGGGGGCCAACGTCGAGGCGGCCCTCGTGATCCGCTCGGTGGTGATCGAGGAGATGCTGCACCTGACGCTCGCCGCCAACATCCTCAACGCGGTGGGCGGCACGCCGCGGGTGACCGACCGCAAGTGGGTCGGTCACTATCCGACGAGGCTGCCCCACCACACACGCTCCTTCGCGGTCGACGTGCGCCCATTCGACGACATCGCGCTGACCACGTTCCTGGCGGTCGAGCATCCCTCCTTCCCGGTCGGCGAGCCGCCGGAGGCGCCCGCGCACGCCGCCAGCCCGCGGCTGCTCACGCTCGGCTCCAGAGGTGAAGAACAGTACGCAACGATCGGCGCCTTCTACGACGCCGTGCAGAGGAAACTCGAAGAGGCGGTCGCAGAGCTCGGGCCGGAGCAGGTGTTCACGGGTGAAGCCTCGCGTCAGGTCGGCCCCGAGCACTTCTACGCAAGCGGCGGCACCGCGCGTAAGATCGGCTGTCTGGATGACGCCCTGTGCGCTTTCCGCGAGATCGTCGAGCAGGGCGAGGGCAAGGACACCAAGCCGCCGCCCGGCAAGAAGTTCGACGGCGAGAACGATCTAGCCCACTTCTACCGCTACAACGAGCTGCGCCAGCGCCGCCGCTATCGAGTTGGCGACGACCCGCTCGAACCCACCGGCGAGCCGGTGGTGATCGACTGGGACAAGGTCTATCCGATGCAGCCCAACCTCAAGCTCGCCGAACTCCCCGAGGGCGAGTTGCGCCACGCGGTCCACAGGTGCAACGGCATCTGGTATACGCTGCTCGAGCGGGTCGAGGCCGCACTCACGGGAGACCCGGACCAGCTCCAGCCGGCGGTCGGCGAAATGTGGTCGCTGAAGTACGCGATGGTCGAACTGATGCGCATCCGCATGCCCAACGGGCTGCACGCGGGGCCGACCTTCGAGCTGCCCCCGGTCGCCTAATCCTCGCCGGGCGTGAGCATCTGCTTGCGCACAAAGCCAGCCTGACGCTCGATGTACTCGGCGAGCACGAAGAGGTGTTCGAGGTTGGTGAGGAACAGGTCCATGTGCTTTGCGGCCCATGTCTGGAAGATCGGCCCCTTGAAGTGCTTCTGGAAGGCTTCGGCGCTTTCGAAGACGGAGAGGAAGATCACCTCGTCGGCCGGCGGCGTCGGCAGTGAGTGCTGGGTGAGGTCGGGCGTGTGAATCGTGTACATCCACGCAAATGGCTCGCCCGCCTGCACTTCATCCGCCAGTTCGCCCAGGGCAGCGAGTGCCTGCTCGCGCTTGCCCTCGAGGATCGTCCACTTCGCGATTACCGGAAACACAGCCTGCCCCCTTCTCGTTATCGATGTTGTCAACTGCTCGACAGTCCCCGCAGGAAGCTCAGGCTGGGGAGGAAGAAGTACTCGCCTCCGCGCATCGTCACCCACGTGGAGAAGTCGAATTCGACCGTCCCTTCATGGTGCACGCCCCACTCCTTCGGCCACTTCTGTGGAATCGCTTCCTTGCCAGGCTGGCGTTGGCCAATGACCGTGTCGAGGCCCGTTCCCGCACGCAGGAAGTCGACGTAGTTTGACCAGATCGCCTGGATGAACTCGAACTGGTGGACGATGCTGCTCTGGGCGCAGATGAACAGCAGGCCCGGGTCGCCTTCCCCGGGTGCAGCGTGTTCGTTGGGCGGGTAGGGCACAGCACGGCGGGCGATTCGCCGCGAGCGATCCTCGCCCGCGGGCAGCCCGAACTCCCTCACCTTGTCGCCGCGCGGGTTGACCTTCCTGATGTGCGCGTGTAGCGGGCAGCGCATACCATCGGCGTCCTCGTCGTAGTTGAAGTTCACCGGCTCGTTGGTCCAGCCGTCCACCGGCTGGGCGACCACAGGCGTGCCGTCACGAAAGCGCCCCACCGCGTAGGCGCCGGCGAGCTCATCGCCCGGCTCGAGCGTCAGCGCTTTCACCAGTACTTCTTCCTGCTTCTTGAAGCCGTTGACGTCCTGCGAGAGCTTGCGGTAGACGAAGTAGCTGCCGTAGCTGCCTGCGCCGCCGCCGGGGTCCTTGAGCAGCACCAGCCCCAGCGGTGCGCTCGGGTCGTAGCGGTCGATGCCGCCGTTGCGCCGCGCGGCCTCGATGTCCGGCGCCAGGAACAGCGGCTGGCTGACGCCGTCGGCAAAGCCGAACGGCTCGATCGGCTCATGGCTGGAGTTGCGCAGCACCTTGCCGTGCTCTGAGCTCACCACCTTGGCGACGGCGCCCAGGCCCTGTTCCACCTGTTTCACAGCCGCTTCGATCACCGTGTCGTTGTCGTCGGCCAGCAGCAGCAACGCGTGAATCGTCCCCTGAAAGCCCAGCTCCCAGGCCGACACGGGCGGGTCGTTGAGCGCGAATTCGCCGCGCGCCTGGTTCTTCAGCCCCTTGCGGAAGCTCGGGTCGTCGGGGATCTCGGCTTCGGCGATCCCAAGCGCGCGGTAGCCGTCGGCCGAGAGGGCGAAGTTGGCGAACAGGCCGCCGTTCACCCCTTCGCTGTGGTACGCCGCGGTGGCCTGCTGCTGGGCCATCGCTGACGTCACCATCGGTGCGACGACGCTCGCTATCCACTTCTTCACAGCGGCCACGTCGGTGGTGTCGAACTCGAGCAACAGGTGCGTGCTGCACTCGCGGCCGTGGCTCTTAACGATGTTGCCCTGCAGGTCTTCGAGCATTGCCACGTACTCGTCGCCGCTGTAGTTGACGCTGCCCTTGTCGGTCTCGATCGCCGTCTGCTGGAGGTCGACGCTCCGTTCGCTCATTGCTACTCTCCTCGTGGCTCGAAGGTGCGGTTCAGCGGGCTGAGATCCAGGGGGCTGGCCAGCGAGGGCTCGAAGCCCGAGCCGATGCTCTGCTGCCAGCAGAACAACCGGTCGGGGTCCCAATGCTCCTTGACCGCGAGCAGCCGTGGGCAGTTCTCGCCGTAGTACATCCGCTGCCAGTCCGCGAGCAGCGGGTCGATGTAGTTGACATACGCGCCGCCGAAGTGCGGGAGCAGCGCCTGGAAGAATGCTTGCGCCCATTCGACGTTGGCGCGCGCTTCGTGGGGATCCGTCCAGATCGCCTTCAGCTCGGGAACGAACCGCGCATCGCGGTGCGGGAAGGCGGTCGCGTCCGGCGCCACCTCCGCGACCTTCCCGCCGAGGTGCGTCCACACCACGAAGCTCGACACCGACGGCGCCTTCGCCATGTACTCGGAGAAGATCTCCGCGACCTGGGGCGTGAACGCGCCGGGAGCCATCACGCCCGACCACATGTACGCGCTGCGGTCGCCGACAACCGTGGTTGAGCCGATCAGCTCCTCGATCTCCGGGAGCGTTCGGTTGGTCAGTTCGACGTGGCTGGGGTCCATCTCCAGCAGCGGCTCGAGCACCCGCACGCCGGCGCCGAAGTCGCCGTTGTAGATGATCGTGAAGCCGAACACCGGCACGGTGCGGGTGGGTATCAGTGCGTCTTGCTCGGTGCCCCAGTACCCGTACACGGCCAGCTCGCGCGGAACCTCCTCGATCCACTCGTTGTAGAACGCGAGCACCTCGCCGGCGCGCTCGGCCGGCCAGCGCGGGCGCGCGACCAGCATGCGCTGGGTATTCGGGCGGTGCATGCGCAGCTTCATCTCGACGGCCACGCCGAAGTTGCCGCCGCCGCCACCACGGCAGGCCCAGAACAGCTCGCGCTCATTCTCCTCCTCGCTGTCGGCCGAGATCGTGTGCGCCTGACCGTCCGGCGTCACGATCGTGAGCTCCAGCAGGTTGTCGATGCTCATCCCGTAGGAGCGGGAGACGAAGCTGAAGCCGCCGCCGAGCACGAAGCCGGGGATACCCACAGGCAAGCAGCCGCCGCCGACGGGGATCAACTCGGTGGTGCCGATGATCTGCCCGTAGATCTGCTCCCAGGTGAGGCCCATCTGTGCGCGCAGCGTCTGCGCATGCTGGTCGAGCTCGACCTCGTCGAGCAGGTTGAGGTCGAGCATTACCCCACCGTCGTTCAAGCAGTAGCCGGCCGCGCTGTGACCGCCACCGCGGACGGTCAGCTCCCGGCCGCTCTCCCGGGCGTAGCGCAGGGTGGCGGCGACGTCGGCGACCGAGTCCGCGAACACCACCACGGCCGGGCGCAGCTGGATGCGCCCGTTGTCGATCCTCACGGCTGCGTCGTAGGCGGGGTCGGAGGGCTGGGCCACGAAGCCACTCAACGACGCCCGCAGATTCTTAAGATTCGACTGAGTCATGTAGCTCGGACGCAAGCATCTGCGAACTAGTGCGGCTTGTCAAGAGATATTTCGCATCTCTCCAAGCGCGTGATATGCAGCTTCCGAGGGTCACAGGCGCATTGCCTGCATAGGGACTTACGTTATGAGCTTGCCGGGGTTCATGATCCCGGCGGGGTCCAGCTCGGCCTTCAACGCGCGCAGCGCCTGCACACCACCGGCGCTCACCTCTTGCTCCATCCAAGGCATGTGGTCACGACCGACGGCGTGGTGATGGGTGATCGTGCCGCCGCCCGCGAGGATCACGTCGCCGGCTGCCTGCTTGACCGTACGCCACTGCTCGATCTTCGCGCCCTCGCGCTGGCGGGCGATGAAAGTGAAGTACAGCGACGCGCCCGTCTCATACACATGCGATATGTGGCACATCACAAGGCCCGGCGTGCCCTGATCGCCCAGCGACCGTGCGATCGCCTCGCGCACGCCGCTATGAAGCTCCTGCAGTCTCGACCACTGCGTGGCCGTCTCCAGCGTCTCCACCATCACCCCATGCGTCAGCAGATCATCGCGCAGATAAGGGGCCGAGAAGCGCCCCTTCAACCACGCCTCCCCCGGCGAGCGTCCGACCGCAAGCCCACCGTTCGCGTGCACGATCTCGAGCGCGCGACGGCGGCGGCCAGCGACGTCCTCGGGTGAGCCCTCGAAGCCGAGGATCGCAAGACAGCCATTGCCGTAGCCACGGGCGCCGATGTACGCGCGCCCCAGGCGCCCTTTCACGCCGCCGGTGCCCGCGAGCGCAAGCGACATGCGTGTCTCCTCTTCATCTGACACGCGCGCGACATCCGGCAGCACATGCTCTCGTGCGAGCGTGCGCAGCGTCTGCGCGCCAGCGGCGAAGCCCTCGAAGAACACGCCCTCATATATGCGTTCGACAGGAGCAGGGCGCACCCGCAGCGAGAGCTCGCTGATCACGCCGAGCGTGCCCTCCGAGCCCACCAGCAGCTGGCGAAGGCCCGGCCCCGCTGCGCTCGCCGGTAGTGCCGGTAGCGCGATGTCCGTCGCCGGTGCGGCCAGGCGCAGTCCCAGCACGAGCTTGTCAATCGCGCCGTAGCCCGTCGACGCCTGCCCGGCTGATCTGGTCGCCGCGCAGCCACCCAGCGAGACGTACTCAAAGGACTGGGGGAAGTGGCCGAGCGTGAGCTCACGCTCCGAGAGCTCACGCTCGAGCGCCGGTGCCCGCATGCCCGCCTGCACGCTCACCGTCGCTGACTCCTCATCGAGCGCCAGCAGTCCTGCCATGTGGCTCATGTCGAGCGCCAGCACTCCTGCGTGACTCCCGCGCAGGGGCGCCACGCCGCCAACCACGCTTGTGCCACCGCCGAACGGCACTACCGCGAGCGAAGAGCGGGTGCAGAGCTCAAGCAGCGCCCGTAGCTGCTCATGGCTCGAGGGGTACACCACCGCGTCGGGCGCACCCTCAGGCTTGCCCGCCCGCAGGCGCACCAGATCGGGGTAGCCCTTGCCGGCGGCGTGCAGCACGCGCTCGGAGTGATCGTCGCGGACGTTGGCTGTGCCCACGATCTCCCGCAGCGACGCGGCCGCCTCGCCCGTCAGCCCTGATGCGGGCAGCTGTACGTGGCTGAGCGCCACTGGCGGGCGTGGCCTGGAGTCCAAGCCGATGTTCTCGCGCAGGAACTCCAGAGCGTGCGCGGGCAGGCCCGGCGGGTGCTCCGGGTCGCCCCAGCCCCACCAGCGCATCGCCGGCGTTGCGGAGCTCTCAGACACTGATCCGCTCGAGGCCGTCGAGTGCCTCATCGAGCGTGCGCTCGGCAGCGCGGCGCACCATCCGCCCGCCGATGTGCGGCGAGAGCCCAGCGAGCAGGCCAAAGCGAGAAGAGAAGCCGGCGAGCACCTGGCGCAGCTCGATCGTCACCTCGGTTGCGTTCTCTGCGGGTGCGAGGCTCACGTCGGTCTCAGCGGAGCTCAGCACGCGCGCGAACGGCGTGCCCTGCACGCGCTGCGCCCAAGTGAGCAGACGCGTGCGCTCGTCCTTGGCGATCATGTCGAAGTCGGCGCGTACGACCTTGCCCTTGCGCGTTCGCATGACCTCCGTGAAGGCATTCCGTTCGACGCCCTCCACGCGTGTCACGCGCGGCCACCAGCGCGGCAGGTGGTTGGGATCGGAGACCAGATCCCATAGCTGCTCGACGGGTGCGGCGATCGTGCGGCTGCGGCGCGCGGTGGGCACGCGGCCAAGCTTAGGGCCTGAGGGTGCTCAGGACTCGTAGGTGAGCAGGGCGTGAACGTCGCGGCCGGCGAGGCGCTCGCGTCCGTCCAGGAAGGCGAGCTCGATCAAAAAGCCGCAGCCGACGACCTCGCCGCCGAGCTGCTCGGTCAGCTCGCACAGTGCGGCGGCGGTGCCGCCGGTGGCAAGCAGGTCGTCGTGCACGAGCACACGCTTGCCGGCGGCGACCGCATCGGTGTGCAGCTCGAGCTGAGAAGCGCCGTACTCCAACAGGTATTCGGCGCTGACCGTCTCATAGGGGAGCTTGCCAGGCTTGCGCGCGAGCGCGAAGCCCGCGCCGAGCTCTACCGCCAGGGCCGGCCCGAGCAGGAAGCCGCGTGCCTCCGCTGCCACCACGCAGTCGATCTCCAGCGGCCGGGCATAGTCGGCCAGGCGGCGTACGCAGTCCGCGAGCGCCTGCGCGTCGGCCATCAACGGCGTGATGTCCTTGAAGCCGATCCCCTGTGTGGGAAAGTCAGGGATCTCGCGGATCAGCAAGCGCAGGTCGATCGATGCCTGCATCATCGGGCGTCAGCGGACGATCTTGCGCAGGTCGCGGATCAACAACAGGTGCTTGAGGTGCGTCGCCACCGCGGCAAGATTCTCGAGCGCCTCGACGGCCTCCTTGCGCCGCTCGGGGTTACGCGAGCGAAGCGCGGGCGCGAGGATCTGCTGCAGCAGGTTGGCCTCGCGGTCGGCGGATGAGCGAAAGACCCTGAGGTTGCGCCCACCGACGCCGTAGCGGGCGAGCTCGGCGACCGCGGCGATGATCTCGCGTTCGGTCTCGTCGAAGTAGCGCACGCCGCCGCGCAGCTCGCCTTTGACGACGCCGAACTCTTCGAGCTCGCGCACGAGCTTGGCCTCGGCCTTGGTCTCCTCGAGCACGTCATCCAGCGAGTAGAGCGCGCCGCTGGACTGCCCGACGGTCACGCTGGGACGCCAGCCGCGCGTCCCCTCGCGCCCGACGCGCCCAGGAGCGGGCGGGGATTCGCTGCCACCCACACCCGCTCCCCCGCGACCGGCGGCGAGCTCCTGGCGGATCACGCGCAGCGGTAGGAACTCGTCGCGCTGCATGCGCAGGATCGTGCGTAGACGCGCCACGTCGCCCTGGGTATAAAGGCGGTAGCCGCCGGGGGTGCGCCGCGGCGTCAAGAGCTTCTGATCCTCCAGGTAGCGGATCTTGGAGATGGAGATGTCGGGGAACTCCTGGGCGAGCGCCTTGCACACGGCGCCGATCGTCAGCGACTTCTGGCGTTTGCCGACGTCCATCTGGCCGGTGCGCTCCTGCTCGGCCAGTTCCAGGTCGATCTGTTCTGCGTCGGCGGGTGTGATTTGGGTAGCCATCAGTGTTGGGTAGACCTCAGCGCGCGTGGAAGGTGAGCTTGTACTTGCCGACCTGCACCTCATCGCCCTCCTCGAGGCGGTGGGAGTCGATTCGGGAGCGGTTGACGTAGGTGCCGTTGAGCGAGCCGCAATCGTCGAGGTACCAGTCTTCGCCGCGGTGGATCAGTAGTGCGTGGTCGCGGGAGACGGTGATGTCATCGAGGAACACCTCGCTGTCGGGGCGCCTGCCGATGCTCATACGCTCGCCGTCCACCGCGAAGCTCTCACCGACGCGCCCGCCGCCGGCGCGGATGACAAGCGCGGGGCCGTGAGCGGTGACCTGTCCGATCTCGACTGGCACGAGCTCGCCGGCCTCATCGATGCGGTACGTGGCTGTGATCGGATCCCCGCCGGAGCCGACGCCGGGTGCACCGCCGGCGCTCTCATCGCGCGCGAGCAGCGAGCCGCAGCGCTGGCAGTAGTTAGCTCCCTCGCTGTTGACAAAGCCGCACTCGGTGCAGTGCAGGGCCATGGCCGCCTATTGCTGGCGGTTGGCCAGGATGTCTGTGAGTCGCTGGACGTCCTCGCCGGTGATCGTGATGTCGCCATCCTCATGCTTGTGGCGCAGGCGGTTGACGAGCTCAGCGCGGAGGATGTCGATCTTGCCGTGCAAGATGCGCCGCTTGTAGGAGATCTCCGTCTCCTCCTCTGCGAGCTGGGCGATGACGTCTTTCAGTTCGACGTCGGTGAGCGAGCCAAGATCGGGGAACGTCTCGTCCATCTGGCACTTCTCCTCTCCCAGCACACAAGGGGCGGGTCGCGAACACGCCGGCTCTCGCCGGCCATTGACGCGGCAGTATAGACCAAAAGGTCAAGCTGAGCTTGAGACTATGGGCGAGCGGAGGTTCGCAGCTGTCGGACGCTCGCGGCGGCATAGAGGACGCTGGCGAGGAGGGCAAGCCCGAGGCCCACATACAGCAGCACTTCGGCAAATCCGCCGAGGCTGACCATGGCGAAGAAGAACGATCCCATCACGGGCGCGACGGCCAGTCGCCCGGGCCAGTTGATGCGCAGCTCGACGCCACGGGAGAGGCTGTAGCGCCCGACGAGCAGCATCAACAGCTCACGCACGGCGAGCACCGCGAGCGCCCAGCGGGGCAGCAGATCAAAGCGCCAGGTGACGACCACGCCGCAGATCACGAGCAGGCGGTCGGTGACTGGGTCCATGAGCGCGCCCAGGCGGCTGTACTGGCCGGTGGTGCGGGCGGCGATCCCGTCGGCGTAGTCGCCCCAGCCGATCACGCCGAACAGGGTTGCGGCAAGCGCGTCTTTGCCGTTGCGGCTGGACAGAGCGACGATCAGGAAAACGGGGATCAGCGCCAGGCGCGTGAAGCCGATGGCGTTGGGCAGCGTCCACGGGCGCAGCGGCTGGCCGGCTTGTGTCTGTGGCGGTGGCGGGCCGGAGCGGTCGAGTCCGAACAGACGCCTGAAGGTCAGACGCGGCCGCGCGCTCACTAGGGGAGGCTCTGCCACAGCTCGTCCACGGCCCGTAGAAGCTGCTCGGGTTCGGCGCCCAGCTCAAGTCCCGGGCCATCCTCACGCCCGCGGCGGATCTGCACCTCGGCCTCGCCGGACTCGAGCGAGCGTCGTCCCACGGTCAGGCGCAGCGGGCAGCCGAGCAGCTCGGCGTCGGCGAACTTCTCACCGGGACCGAGGTCGCGGTCGTCATAGAGGACCTCCACGCCGCCGCCCTGGAGCGTGACGTACAGCGCATCGGCAGCATCGCGCTCGGGCGTGCCGGGCTTGCCCAGCGCGACCAGGTGCACGGCAAACGGCGCGAGCGCCTTGGGCCAGGAGATGCCGTGATCGTCGGCGAACTGCTCGACGGCGGCGGCGACGATGCGCGCGGGGCCGATCCCATAGGAGGCCATCCACACGGGCAGCTCGGCGCCGGTCTCGTCGATGAAGCGGGCGTCCAGCGGCTCGGAGTAGCGCGTGCCGAGCTTGAAGATGTTGCCGATCTCGATCGCCGGTTCGCGCGTGAGGGTCTCGCCGTCGCGCACGTAATCCTCCCCCACCTTCTCGATCCCCGGGAGGCTCAGCGCGACCTCCACGTTCGCGGCGAAATCCGTGCCCCTGACGATCTCGTCCTCGCCGGCGGCGCACGGTGCCATGTACTCGTGTGCGCCGGTGCCGCCCATCATGCCGACGTCGCCCTCGACGCGGTAGTAGCGCAGCCCGGTGCGGTCCATCATGCGGTCATAGGCGCCGATGTGAAGCGCGTAGCTCTCCTCCAGCGACGCGAGGTCACGATCGAAGCTGTAGGAGTCCTTCATGATGAACTCGCGGGTGCGCAGCACGCCAGCGCGCGGGCGGGCCTCGTCGCGCTCCTTGACCTGGAAGTGGTAGACGATCTTGGGCAGGTCGCGGTAGGAGCGGATCACCTGCGCCATGTGGAAGGTGACGGCCTCCTCGTGGGTCATCGCCAGCACGAGCTCTGAGCCCTTGCGGTCGGTGAGCTTGAACAGCGCCTCGATGTCAAGGCGCCCAGTCTTGCGCCACACCTCAGCGGGCTGCAGCACGGGCATCAGCATCTCCTGTGCGCCGATTGCGTCCATCTCCTCGCGGATGATCTGAACGACGCGCTGGTGTATGCGCCAGCCGGCGGGCAGCCATGTCCACATGCCGGCACCCATCTGGCGGATCAGCCCAGCTCGGACCATCAGCTTGTGCGAGATCGCCTCCGCGTCGGCGGGCGGCTGCTTCTCGGTGGGCAGTAGGTATTGGGAGAGTCGGGTCATGGGCTGCTTACGCCGAGCAGCGCAGCCTCGACTTCGAGCAGGCGCTCGACGTCGCCCTTGATACCGACGACAGCATCGTTATAGATGAACGCCTCCCCTAGACGCACGATCGAGTAGGCGAGCACGCCGGATGCGACAGGCGAGGCGAAGGTGCCGGCGGCGATCTCTTCGTCGATGAGTCGCTCGACGGCGGCGACGACGCGCGGCTGGACGATGCCGCCGCTGGAGGTGAGGATGCGCAGCGCGCGGTCGTGCTCCTGCATTAGCAGCGCGCGCAGCCCGTGCGAGCTGGCGAACTCACGGTTAATGCGGTCGCAGGTGGCGAGCAGTGCGACGGCGCCGCTCCCGGGCGTGGCGCTGCGGGCGGCGGCCACCCGCCACTCGGCGAGCGCGGCGATCGTCTCCCCCAGCAGCGCGTCGCGGGTCTGAAACCAGCGGTGCATGGTGGCGCGCGCAAGCCCGAGCTCGCGAGCGATTGCCTGCACGTCGATGCGCTCGCCCGCTAGGAAACGCTCCTGCGCGAGTGCGAGCGCCGCCTGGCGGGTAGAAGCAGCTGGACGCCCTGGTCGACCGGTGGCGAGCTGGGTCATTGCCGAAGCTTAAACCCCGTGGCCTGCCCAGCGCTCAGCCCTGCCTTTGATAGAACAGCGATGACCATACGAACTTCGACTTACACCCGATAAAGGAGCCCCCGACATGGCCTACACCGTTCCGCCGCTCCCCTACGCGTACGACGCGCTGGAGCCACACATCGACAAGGCGACGATGGAAGTTCACCACGACAAGCACCACCAGGCGTACGTGGACAAGGCAAACGCCGCCCTGGAGGGCACCGAGTGGGCTGACAAGCCGGTCGAGGATGTCCTGAAGAACCTCGACAGCCTCGGTGACAAGAAAGGCCCTGTCAAAAACAACGGCGGCGGCCACTACAACCACACGCTTTTCTGGGAGAGCATGAGCCCGGACGGCGGCGGTGAGCCCAGCGGTGCTCTCGCGGACGCCATCGCCTCGACGTTTGGCTCGTTCGCCGACTTCCAGGCGAAGCTGAAGGAAACGGGCGTCAACCAGTTCGGCTCGGGCTGGTCGTGGCTCGTGAAAGACGGCTCGGGTCTCGCGGTCGTTGGCTCGGCCAACCAGGACAACCCGATCTCCGACGGCAAGACGCCGCTTTTGGGCGTGGACGTGTGGGAGCACGCGTACTACCTCAAGTACCAGAACCGGCGTCCCGACTACCTCGACGCGTGGTGGAACGTCGTCGACTGGACGAAGATCGCAGAGCGCTTCGACGCGGCGTAGTAGGACGAGCCTCGAGAGTCTGCGGGGGAACTACGCCAGAGGAGAGGCGTCGTGCCCCCGCTGCGGCTCCTGCCAAGGCCGTATGGGTTCCTCTTGCACATCAGCTGAGAGCTAATACCACCGCCGTTATAAGCTATATAGTAATAGCTGGTGGCCAATACCCAATGCCTATCGACCCTAATCGGCGATGTCATCGACTCCAGACGCCACGCGGACAGAGGCAGTCTCCAACGCTCACTGAGCGACGTTCTGGACTTGGCCAACGAGCGTCTGCAGCCTCTGCAGCCACTTGAACTCGCTGTAGGCGATGAGTTCCAGGGAGGATTCTCCGACGTGGCAGCCGCTGCGCAGGCCACCCTGCTGCTCAGACTCACGTTGCTCGTGCGGGAGGAAGGCACTGACTCTCGCTATGGACTCGGCTACGGGGAGGTGACCGTTTTTGACCAGTCCAGAGCCCCGATGTCGCAGGACGGACCAGGATGGTGGTCGGCCAGGGAGGCCATAGAAAGGGCGAAGCGGCTCGCAGATGAGCCACGTACGTCATTTGTTCGAACGTGTTTTGTTCCCCCGCCGGATGACCGGGAGATCTCGCTCAACGCGGGCGTGATGGAGTCTTTCCTGTTTTGTCGTGATGCGATCGTCGATCGTATGAACAAGCGTCAGCGAAAATTGCTCTTGGGATCGGTGCTCGGTCGTACACAGGCGCAACTCGCGGCTGACGAGGGCATAACCCAAGGAGCCGTGTCCCAGAGCCTCCGTCGTAGTGGAGCGTTCGTGATCGAGGCAGCGCACGCACGACTCGGGGAGGTGTCGACGTGATCGTGCTCTCAATTACCCTGCTGAGCTTCGGCAGCGCTGACCTTGTTCGGTGGTCCCCAGACCGCGTCTCTTCCAGACGGACAGCAGCAGCCGTTCTCGGGGCACTAGTCGTGACCTTGGTGCCTGTCTCCCTTAGTGGCCTGCCAGCGCTCGACGTCGCTCTTGTCGAGGCGAGCACATTGCTTGTCGTACTCGTCTGGCTTCTGTTCGATCGGCCAGTGCTCCGCAAGGTTGGGCCGGGCTATCAGCTCGCGTGGATCGCAATAGCAGTGATGGTTGCCTTCGCCTCGAGCGGAGCGACGAGCTCCATCTCCGGGCCACTCCGAAACTGGTATTCAAGCCTGCCCTTCGGTTTCGTGCGCACCATAAGCATCGATCCGTTCCTGCTCGGAGTCAGCGCCGCGCTGTTCGTCTTGGCGACAGCGAACCGGATCGTGCGCCTTGTCTTGCAGGCCGCTGGCACCCCCGCGCGTGAGGGGCGAAACCACACTGAGCGGCGGACGAATCCTTGGGCCCATGGAGCGTCTCTTTGTAGCTGCGATGGTCGTATCTGGGAACCTCACGGCGGCCGCCGCGCTGATAGCAGCAAAGGGACTGTTGCGACTCCCCGAGATTCGCAGCAGCTCGGCGCAGCGAGGAGGAGCTGGCGATCAAGTGACCGAGTATTTCCTCATCGGCACGTTCTGCAGCCTTTTGATCGCCAGTGCGCTTGGAACCCTTGTATCAGGCTCAGGCTAATACCAAGCCGGTTATTAGCCCGGCACTAATATCGCTGAGCAGCCGTCGGCTGGCGCATAGCGCGCTGAGCTAGCTCTCATGGAGACTCAGCCGCGTGAGAAGCGCCGCCCGGCGACCGGGGAGACGGCCTCGTCGAGCGCGGCACCGGCACCGGCACCGGCACCGGCACCGGCGGGTTCTAGCATCGACTCGAGCACCGCGCCAGCACTGGCGTCCTCCTGTGCGGCTGCGGCTTCCAGTGCTGCGATGCGCTCGGGGGTCATGGCGGTCTCGTCCTCGTTCTCTGCGAGCCACTTGCGGGCGTCGGCGGCGGCGGCCTCATCGCGCTGAACGGTCTTTCCGGCGGCGTAGTAGCGGTCGATCTCCTTGAACAGCTCCTCGACGAGCTGCTCGGTGGGGACCTTCTTGAGCGGCTCGCCCTTGGAGTAGATCATGCCCATGTCTTTGGCGCCGGTGATGCCGAAGTCGGCGTGGCGGGCCTCGCCGATGCCGTTGACGGCACAACCGAGCACGGAGACCTCGATCGGGTCCTCGTAGGCTTCAAGGCGCCGCTCGACCTCGGCGACGACTGAGTCCATGTCGAACTGCAGGCGCCCGCAGGTGGGGCAGGCGATCAGGTCGGGGCCGCGCTCGCGCAGCTTCAGCGCCTTGAGGATCTCCCACGCGACCTTGACCTCTTCCTCGGCGTGGAATGTGGAGAGAGAGATGCGGATCGTGTCGCCGATGCCGTCGGCGAGTAGCGTGCCGAGCCCGACAGCGGACTTCAGCGATCCGGCCCACTTGGTGCCGGCCTCAGTGACCCCAAGATGCAGCGGGTAGGGGATTTTCTCCGCGAGCATGCGATTGGAGGCGATCGTGTTGGGCACGGAGGTCGACTTCATCGAGACCTTGAAGTTGTCGAAGTCGAGGCTCTCCATCAGCTCGACGGTCTCGATCGCCGCCGTCACCAGCGCCTCCACCGGGTTGTCGTACTCCAGCTGGCGCAGGTGCTTGGGCAGCGAGCCGGAGTTGACGCCGACGCGCAGCGGCGTGCCGCGCTGCTTGGCCAGCGCGATCACCTCGGCGACCTTCTCGGCGCCGCCGATGTTGCCGGGGTTCAGCCGGACGCAGTGCGCGCCGGCTTCGATCGCCTTGAGCGCGAGCGTGTGGTTGAAGTGAATGTCGGCGATGATCGGGATCGGCGACTCGGCCACGATCGTCTTCAGCGCCTCGGCGTCCTGCTCGCGCGGCACCGCCACGCGCACGATGTCCGCGCCGGCCTCCGCGACCGTGCGGATCTGGTCCATCGTCGCCGCCAGGTTGGCGGTCTCGGTCTTGGTCATCGTCTGCACGGCGACGGGCGCACCGCCGCCGATGGGCACCGCACCCACGTGGATTTGTCGCTTGGAGGCCATGGTTTGGATTCTACGATGCCCTACGTATTTGCCCGATGTATGTCCGCCGGCCGGGTTTTGTTGACCGCGCGGATGCAGCCCGGCGGGTCAGGACGTGCGTCAGCCACCGAGGTGGCCGATGTCGTTGCTGATGCCGTTGATCACGAGGAACGCGAGCAGCACGATGCCGACGGTGCTGTAGCGGTACATCGCCGCCAGCGAGATCCGCTTGCCGCGTACCTTCTCCCCGACAGACCAGAGGATGTGCCCGCCGTCGAGGGGCAGGAAGGGCAGCAGGTTGAGCACTGCCAGCACGAGCGAGATGAAGCCGGCGAACACGAGCGCGTAGCCGGCACCTGCGACGACCGTTTTATGCGCGACCTCGGTGATACCGATCACGCTGTTGATCTGTTTACGAGCCTTCGCGCTGGTAAATGCCTTGGCGAGATTGGTGAACATGCTCGTGGTCGTGACCCACATCTCGTGCACGGCGACTCCGGCGGCGCCGAAAACACCGAGGGGTTTGACCGCAGCGCCGAAGCCAAAGCCGATCAGCATGCGTTTGTACGTGGCGTTGTAGCGCGGGCGGATGGACAGCGTCTGCACGTTCCCTTTACGGCGGATGGTGAGCTGTACGGGGGTGGCTGCCGTGCAGCCGTTCACCAAAGCGTCAGCGCAGCGATGTGCGGAGATCGCTGCCATCGCCTCGGTGACAGTCGCGCGATGCCCATCGACGGCGAGGATGCGATCTCCGGGGCGGAGCGTGCCTTCGGCGGGCTCGCCCTTGTCGATCGCCGCCACCGACGTGGTGGGTACGAGCCTGTGGATTGATGGGTTGAGGTTTTCGAGCGTGGAGGCGCCGCTGAGGCTGCCCGACGCAAGGATCCCCCAGAACAGCGCGAACGCGATCAGCAAGTTGACCCCCGGCCCTGCGAGGATCACCACAATGCGCTTCCACGGCGCCTGGTTGTAGTAGGCGCGCCTGGCCACCTCGGGCTCGAGCCCGCCGATCTCCTCAGGGCTCATGCCGGTGATCTTCACGTAGCCGCCGAGCGGGATCGCGCCGATCCCGTACTCCGTCTCGCCAAGGCGCACGCTGACGATCGTGGGCGGGAAGAACAGCGAGAAGCGCTCCACGCGCATGCCGACGGCCTTCGCAGCGACGAAGTGCCCGAGCTCGTGCAGGATGATCAGCAGCATGAATCCGGCGAGTGCGATGGCCCAACTCATGGCCTCAGTGTGGCAGGCCCGCTTAAGCGTTCCTGTGGGTCGCAATTAGGCATCACGAGATAGACGCCATCCGGGCCGTGTACACGGATCGTCGTTCCGTCAGGCGAGCTCTGCGACCGTGTCCCCCGCGACGGCGCGGGCTTGGCGATCTGACTCATACAACGACTCGAACGAGAGCACCGGTTCGCTACCGAGCTCGGCGAGCGTGCGCTCGATCACCTCGGGGATCTCAACGAAGCGCAGCCTGCCCTCGAGAAAGGCATGCACGGCGATCTCGTTGGCGGCGTTGAGCACGCACGGCGCGGTCCCCCCCTCGCGCGCGGCCTCGCCCGCCAGGCGCAGACAGGGGAAGGCCTCCAGGTCGACGGCCTGGAAGTTGAGCTCGCCGATCGCCGCGAGGTCGAGCGGCGCGATCGGCAGCCCAACGCTCTCACCGCCATGCAGCGCGTAGGAGATCGCGATGCGCATGTCGGGCGGGCCGAGATGCGCGAGCATGGCGCCGTCGGCGAGCTGCACGATCCCGTGTATGAGCGACTGCGGGTGCACGACCACGTCGATGCGCTCATATGGCGTGCCGAACAGGTGGTGGGCCTCCATCAGCTCAAGGCCCTTGTTCATCAGCGTGGCCGAGTCGATCGTGATCTTGCCGCCCATCGCCCACGTCGGATGGGCGAGCGCCTCTTTGACGGTCACGTCCTCCAGTTCCGCGCGCTTACGCCCGCGGAAGGGCCCACCGCTGGCGGTGATCGTCAGGCGCTCCACCGCTCCGGGAGGCTGGCCGGCGAGCAGCTGGTGAAGTGCGGTGTGCTCGGAGTCGACGGGCACGATGCGCGCGCCGGTGGCCTCAGCGAGGGCCATCACGAGCTCACCGCCGACGACGAGCGACTCCTTGTTGGCGAGCGCAAGGTCGATGCCCTCCCCCAGCGTGGCCACCGTCGGCCCGAGCCCGACGGAGCCGACGAGCGCGTTGAGCACGAGATCGGCGCCGGACTCGATGACGAGGCGCACGAGCCCCTCGGCACCGACGAGCACCTCGCCGTCAGTCCACGCCTCCGATGCCCGCGCCGCGGCGTGCTCGTCGCCCAGCGCGATCCTGCTGACCCCATGCTCGCGTGCCTGTCCGATCAGCGCCTCCCACGAGCGCCCGGCCGACAGGCCGACGATCTCAAGCTCATCGCTGCGTTCACATACGTCGAGCGCCTGTGTGCCGATCGAGCCGGTCGAGCCGAGGATCAGCAGGCGCTTAGGTCCGGGCATTTGTGCCCCCGACCTGCGGACCTACTTTGCAGAGCGATGTCCCGTGCCGAGCCAAGGCCAAGACAATAGCCCCAGCTCGACACGGTTCGCTGAGACTTACCGGGGCGTCTTCGTCTTGACGGTGAGCGTCTCTGCGCGGAACGTCCCCGATTCGACGGCGAACGTGTAGGGAGCGTTTTGCACCGGGATGTTGAAGCCGGCGGTTTCGCCCGCCTTCACGTTGACGTAGCCGGTCGGGCCGGTGATTGTGACGAGGCCGGGAAAGGTGTTTTCGATCTGCAGGTAGACGTTGCCCGGGGTAAAGATGCCGGCATAGCTGTCGATCAGCTTGCGCCGGGTGAACACCGGATGGTCTCCTGCAGCGGCGATTTTCACGAGCGGCGGCGCATACGTTTCGTAGGTGAAGACGATCGCTGAGGTCGAGGTCATGCCATTGCTCGTGGCCTTCACTTCGACCGGTCCTGCGATCAGCTCAGGGGTCATCGCGATGCACTTTTTGGTGGTCGAGCAGGTCACCGACAGGGCTGGTTCCGTGCCGAAGAGCACGGTTGTGCCGCCTGGGGCTGTACTGAAGTTCGATCCGTGGATGGTCACCGGAATCGATGAGAGCTCCGGACCGCTGGTTGGCGTGATCCGCTTTATCTGTGTGATGGGCTTGGCCGATGCCGAGGCCAGCGGTCCACAGATGGCGAATGCGAGGCATGCGGCACCCATCACCGCCGTCATCCGGATAGTTACGAGACGCATCTCATTCTCCTTTGATGCTGCGTTAGGTACCGGTTTCAGCGGCTGGATCTGTTGCTGCATCCTGCGCGAACATCCTGTCGCGCCCCTCGAGCCGCTGTGACTCGATTCCTATCCAACATCCACAGGCGACATGCAACCATCGTGTGACCGTGCCAACTGGCAGATCTAGTGGAGATATGCGAACCAGATGTAGTAGCCGACGACCGCGGCGAACAGCACCGCGTCGAGCCTGTCGAGTGCCCCTCCGTGTGCGCCGAACAGCCCGCCCGAGTCCTTCGTGCCGGCCTCACGCTTGACGAACGACTCGAACAGGTCGCCGACGGGCGCGACAAGCGCGACGCCGAGCCCGAGCACGAGGGCGTGCGTTCCGGGCAGCCATTCCTGATAGCGCCCGGCGATCCACACGCCGAGGATCGCGAACAACATGCCGATGAGAAGCCCCTCGACGGTCTTGTTGGGCGAGATCGACGGCGCGAGCGGCCGGCGTCCGAACATACGGCCACCGAGGTAGGCGCCGGTATCGCCGAGAAACGTGCCGACAGCGATGTCGATCACGATTCCAAGCCCATGCGGCAGGCCGCGCAGCATCACCGCGTGCGCGAGCGCGAAGCCGATCCAGTAGATCCCGAGCAGCGTGACGGCGATCGCACCGACCGATGGGCGCGGCTGCAGCAGCGTGAGGGCGAACACCAGCGGCAGCGCAGCGACGGCCACGAGCAGCACCTGGAACTGGTCGCCGTACAGCGCCGCCGCGAGCAGCCCCGCAAGCGCGATGAATCCCGCCAGACGCGCTGGCCGCGCGCGCTCATACATGCTGTAGAGCTCGTGCATGCACACGGCGCCGAGCACGAACATGCCGAGCGTGAAGACGATGCCGCCCTCGATCACGAGGAACAGCGCCACGGCGATCGCGGGGATCGCTGCGAGGATGCGGGCGCTCATCTCCGAGCGCTCCCCGCGCCGCGGCCCGCGGCGCGCAGGGCGCCGCGATCGCTCTCGTCGGCCGCGCGCCGGTGCTCGACCGGGATTGGGGTTGCGGGCGCCGGCAGGCGTGTGGGGACCGCTGGCCATCAGCTGCCCGTCATCGTCCGCCGAAGCGGCGGCGGCGCTCGGCGTACTCGGCCAGTGACTGCTCGAGCGCCTCGCGCGTGAAGTCCGGCCACAGCTCCTCGCGGAACACGAGCTCTGAATAAGCGGACTGCCACAGCAGGTAGTTCGACAGGCGCCGCTCGCCGCTGGTGCGGATGATCAGGTCAGGGTCGTGCATCTCAGGCGCATATAGGCACGCGCGGAACTCATCCTCGTCAGATTGAAGAGCGAGGGGCCCAGCTCCTCCGCCTTCGGCCGACTGCGCCACCCTCCTGGCGGCAAAGCGCCGTGCGGCGTCGAGGATCTCAGCACGCCCACCGTAGTTGAACGCGACGAACATCGTGATGCTGCTGTTCGCACGGGTGAGATCTTCCGCCCACAGCATCTGCTCGGCGAGCTTCTCGCTGACACCTTCGCGACGGCCAATGAAGCGCATGCGCACGCCTTCCTCGTGCAGCTCTGGGGTCTCACCGGCGATCCGCTGGGAGAACATCTCCATCAGCCCCTGCACCTCCTCAGTCGGGCGCGACCAGTTCTCGGTGGAGAACGAGTACACGGTGAACTCCTCGATGCCGAGCTCAGCGGCGTCACGCAGACGCGCCTTGACGGTGTCCGCGCCGGCACTGTGGCCGTCGTTGACGGGCTTGCCGCGCGCACGGGCCCAGCGTCCGTTGCCGTCGGTGATGATGGCCACATACCGTGCCGCCGGATCCGACGACGAAGAGTCGGTAGATGGGCGGGGCTCCGATTCCCGATCGGCGGCCGACGCGGGGTCCCCGGCGGCGGCCATCAGACTGCGAGGATCTCCTCTTCCTTGGCCTTGAGGACGGTGTCGAGCTCGCCGATGCGACCATCGGTCAGCTTCTGCAGCTCGACCTCCGCGCGGTGCTCGTCATCGGATGACGCTTCGCCCTCGGCCTTCAGCTCGCGCAGATGCTGCATCGTGTCGCGACGTACGTTGCGCACGGCCACGCGCCCCTCCTCGGCGAGGTTGCGTACGACCTTCACCAGCTCGCGACGGCGCTCTTCGGTCAGTTCGGGCACCACCAGCCGCACGACGTTGCCGTCGTTGGATGGCGTCAGGCCGATATCCGACTCGTTGATCGCCTTCTCGATCGCCTTGATCGAGGACTTGTCGTAGGGCTGCACGGTCAGCAGCCGCGCTTCCGGCGCGGAGATCGTGGAGAGCTGGTTCAGCGGCGTCATCGCACCGTAGTAGTCGACGACGATGCGATCGAGCAGCATCGGGCTGGCACGCCCGGTGCGCACGGTGGAGAACTCGTGCGTTGCCGACTCGACGGATTTGCCCATCCGCTCGTCCGCGTCCAGCAGCAGTTCGTCGATCAGGTTCTCACTCGCCATCGCCCTCACCTCCGGCTGTCGAGACAAGCGTGCCAACACGCTCGCCTGAGATTATCCGCGCAAGGCTGGTCTCGTCATCCATGTTGAACACGTTCAGCGGCATGCCGTTCTCCATGCACAGCGCGAGCGCTGTGGAGTCCATTACCCGCAGACGGCGCTCCAGCGCCTCCATGTGCGTGATCTCGGGGATGAACTGCGCCGTGGGGTCGAGCGCGGGGTCGGCGCTGTAGACGCCCTCGACGCCGTTCTTGGCCATCAGGATGATCTCCGCGTGGATCTCAGCCGCCCGCAGCGCGGCGGCGGTGTCGGTGGTGAAGAACGGGTTGCCGGTGCCCGCCGCGAAGATCACCACGCGACCCTTCTCCAGGTGGCGCATGGCGCGCCTGCGGATGTATGGCTCAGCGACCTCAGAGATGCTGAGCGCCGACTGCACGCGCGTGTTGGTGCCCGTCCGCTCGAGCGCGTCCTGTAGGGGCAGCGCGTTTAGAACGGTCGCGAGCATGCCCATGTAGTCGGCCGTCGAGCGGTCCATCCCCGCAGCCACACCGGTCATGCCACGGAAGATGTTCCCCGCGCCGACCACGATCGCGACCTCCACGCCCTGGTCGCGCACCGCCCTAACCTGCCGTGCGACCGCAGCCACGCGCTTGGGGTCGGTGCCGAAGTCCAGCTCGCCCATCAGCGCCTCGCCGGAGAGCTTCAAGAGGATGCGTTTGAACGCAGGGGCCATCGCGACGAGGAGCCTATCCACTCACCACGCCCACCAGTAGACCGTGGACCAAGCGGGACGCGGACGCAGTGAGCGTGGCGTGCTTATGCACGTACCCATAGGGCACAGGCGAGCTGATCGAGGACAAAGTCCCGCGCAGCGTCCACGGTCTACTGGCCTATGGCGAAGCGGGCGAAGCGGCGTATTACAACATTCTCACCGGTGGTTGCGGTGAGCTCGTCGCGCAGCTGCTGGACCGTCTTGCCGTCGAACTTGGGGTTGTGCATCTCCTGCTCGAGCAGCACGATCGTGGCGAGCCACGAGTCGAGCTTGCCGGCGACGATTTTCTCGCGCACGTTCTCGGGCTTGTCCGCGGCCTCCTGCTCGTAGATGCGTGCCTCCGCCTCGCGCTGCTCGGCGGGGACGTCCTCGCGGCTGACGTATTTGACGGTCGGCGTCGCTGCGATCTGCATCGCCACCTCGCGTGCGAATGTCACGAAGTCGTCGTTCTTGGCGACGAAGTCGGTGTTGCAATCGACCTCGATCAACACGCCCACCTTCGAGCCCGCGTGCACGTAGGACTGCACCGTGCCCTCCGTGGCGGCGCGCTCGCCGAGATCCTGGATCTTCTTGCCCTGCTTCACGCGCAGGATCTCGATCGCCTTGTCGATGTCGCCCTCCGCCTCGGTGAGCGCTTTCTTGCAGTCCATCATGCCCGCGCCGGTGCGCTCGCGCAGGGCCTTTACGTCTTTTGCTCCAATCTCGACAGTACTCATGTGGTGCTCGTCTCCGGGGTAGTCTGCTCTGGGGTCTCTGCTGCTTGGGCCGCCACCGGCTCGGGCGGCGTTGCCTCGGGTGTTGCCGCCTCAGCCTCCTGCGCTGCAGCGGCTGGCTCCTCGGTGGGGGCGCTCGCCACTGGCGTGGCCGGCTCTGGGGCGGCCTCCTCGGCACTCTCGGCGGCCGTCTCCGGCGGGGCCGAGGTCGGTGCCGCGGGTTTATCGGCATCGGCGCTCGCCGTCATCGGGGTGACTGACTCGGTGATGGTCTCCGACGGAGCCGGGGTTGGCGGCACCGGCACCGTCTCCGGAGCCGGTTTCTGGGCGGCCGTCGCTGCCGCGGCTCGTTCGGCTGCCGCTTTGTCGGCTGCCGCCGCTGCTGCTTTCTCGGCGGCGGCCTTCTCCTCGGCCTCTTTCTTGGCCGCTTCCTCGGCCTCGCGCTTGGCCTGTTCCTCTGCTTCGCGCTTGGCACGCGCCTCGGCCTCGAGTCGGGCGCGCTCTTCGGCTTCCTTGCGCGCCAGCTCCTCCTGAGCGCGGAAGATGCCATGGCCCTCGGAGACGACCTGGCCGATCGCCTGGGTGATCAGCGCACACGAGCGAATCGCGTCGTCGTTGCCGGGGACGACGAAGTCGATCCCATCAGGGTCGCAGTTGGTGTCGACCAGGCCGATGATCGGGATACGCAGGCGACGTGCCTCTTTGACCGCGATTTCCTCCGTCTTCAGGTCGATCACGAACATCGCGTCGGGCACCCGCTGCATGTTCTTCACGCCGCCGAGGTTCGCCCTGAGCTTCGCCAGATCGGCCTGTGCGGCCATGCGCTCGCGCGTCGGCAAAAGCGCCAGCTGCCCGTCCGCCTCAAAGCGTTCCAGGTCGTGCAGGCGACGGATGCGCTGGTTGATCGTCTGGAAGTTCGTCAACAACCCACCAAGCCAGCGGTGGTTGACATACGGCATGTCAGATGCCTCAGCGACCTCCTTGATCGTGTCGCGCGCCTGCTTCTTGGTGCCCACGAACAGGACCGTGCCACCGCGGTGGGCGAGCGTGCCCGCGAACTCCTGCGCCTGCGCCAAAAGCGCCTGCGTCTTGAGCAGATCGATGATGTAGATGCCACCGCGCTCGCCATGAATGAAGCGGCGCATCTTCGGGTTCCAGCGGCGCGTCTGGTGACCGAAATGAACGCCGGCCTCCAGCAGCTCCGCGATGCCTACGTCAGCCACGGGCTACTCCCTTGTTGTATGCAATTGGTAAGCCGTGCGGATGGAGCGGACCCGGAGGGGGACTGGTGTGGACCTCTCCGGGCAGGGCCGCGATCCGTTGCCGCACGGGTCGAGTTTCAGGTTTGACCTATCAGGATACCCGTTCGGCGTGGGCTAGAGCGCCGTGCAGATCGGCTGGCAGCGGCGAGACGACCTCAATGTGCTCGCCCGTCAGCGGATGATCGAACGCCAGGCGCGTGGCGTGAAGGAACTGGCGCTCCAGGCCAAGCAGCCCGGCGGTGCCGTACTCCGGGTCCCCACACACGGGGTGGCCGATCGCCTGCAGGTGCACACGAATCTGGTGTGTGCGCCCTGTCTCCAACCGCAGGCGCAGCAACGATGTCTGCGCCAGCGTGCGCTCGAGCGTGAAATGTGTCCGCGCCTCGCGCTGACCCGCCCCGCCGACGGCCATGCGCGTGCGCACGCGCGGGTCGCGCCCGATCGGCGCCTCGATCGTGCCCGTGCGCGCCGGCGGGCGTCCCTCGACCAGTGCCAGGTATTCCCGCTCGATCAGACGCTCTGCGAGCGCCGCCTGCAGCCGCCGGAGGACCTCATCGGAGCGCGCAAGCACCAGCAGCCCGGAGGTGTCGCGGTCAAGGCGATGAACGATCCCCGCACGCTCGCTCTCACCACCGGCCAGCAGTGGCGCAAGCAGCTGCGCGAGCGTACCGTCGGCGTGACCGCGAGATGGGTGCACGACCAGCCCGGGACCCTTGTCGACAACGATCAGGTGCTCGTCCTGGAAGGCGATCGAGAACGGCGAGCTGGCGGGAGGGCTCGAGATCATGGCTTGGCGTGGCGCGAACGGTCGACCAGCAAGAACAGAATCAGTATGCCCAGTGTGATCGAGGTGTCGGCGAGGTTGAATGGCGGCCAGCCGAGCGGGAACTTGATGAAGTCCGTGACCGAACCGTGGCGCAGGCGGTCGAGGATGTTGCCGAGCGCGCCGCCGATCAGCATGCCCGTCGGCAGCCACATCCACGGCTGGGTGGCGTGCAGAGCGAAGTACACGAGCAGTGCGAGCAGCGCCAGGGAGACCAGGATCGTGACGGCGACGTGGTTGCCCGGGAGGAAGCCGAACGCCACCCCATGGTTGCGCGTGTTCACGAGCTCGATACCCGGCAGGAACTTGTGTTCTTCGCCGGGGACGATCGAGTGTTCGATCGCGTGCTTGCTCAGCTGGTCGATCACGATCACCACCACGAGCACCAGCGCCGCGCGCAGCCAGGCGACGGTCTTACGTCCTGGAGAGCTCAGCTGATGATGCCCTGGACGACGACGATGTTGACGATGTAAAGCGAGAAGATCGCCAGCATCGGACTGAAGTCGAGCCCGCTGAAACGCGGCGCAAAGCGACGGAAGATCCGCAGGAACGGCTCGCAGATGTCGTGCAGGAAGCCCAGCACCCGGTCGCTGGTGCGCGAATACGGCGGACGTACCCCCATCGAGAACAAAAGCTGGATGACGATGTACAGGAAGATCATCAGGATGTACACGTAGATCAGCGCCGACAGGAAGCCAGCGATCTCGGTGCGTGCGCTGGCGATGATCACCGCGCTTCCTCACCCAACACCGCATCCAGCGCGTCGCTGAACGCGCGCCGCAGGCCGGCACGCTCGAGTGCATCGACACCGCGCGCAGTCACCCCGCCGGGGGAGGAGACCTCGCGGCGAACAGCCATCGTGTCGTAGTTACGCTGGCGCAACAGCTCGGCAGTTCCCGCAAGCGTTTGCACGACCAGCTGGGCGCCCTGCACCGCGGGAATCCCATGTCGCACGCCCGCATCGATCTGCGCCTCCGCCACCAGCGCCACATACGCGGGGGCGCACGACATCAGGCCCATCGCCACATCCACCAGCGAGTCGTCCAACACCACCAGCGTCCCCAGCTCCGCAAACAGCGCCGCCACCGAAGTGTCGAGCTCGGGGTCTGCGCCGCCGAAGCCATCGCCATCAACTTTTCCCGGCCCTGAGGCCTGCACCACGGCCCCTGCACGTACTTCCACGGGCAGCGACGGGATGAAGCGATACACGGCCCTGCCGGGATACGCCGTACGCAAGGCCGCAAGCGGCGTCACCGCAAGGATCGACGCGACCGGCGTGCTGCCCTCCCCCAGTTCGCCAGCCACCATCTCCAGCTGCGCCGGCTTGTGGCACAGGACGATCAGGTCGGCCCGCTCGGCGACCTCCGCGTTCGTCGCAAATGCCTCACCGCCGAGCTCTTCCGCAAGCGCCTGTGCCCGCTCAGCAATCGGATCCGCACAAAGCACCGGACGCCCCCACCCTTTGGCAAGCGCCCGAGCCATGTTCCCGCAACCAATGAGACCTATCTTCATCGTGACTCCAGACTATGGCGGTTCAGTTGCGCCACTGTCGTCCGAGAGTCAAGTCTGGCAAGGACGCAGTGAGCGAAGTGTGCGCCAGCACATGAGCGATCGAGGACGCCGCCAGACGCCGGCTATCGGACGACAGTCAGGACTGGTTGAAGAAGCCCTTCTCTATCAGCCTCGCCCGCTCCTCAGCGGAGATCTCCACGTTGCGGGGCGTGAGCATGAAGACCTTGTCCGCGATCCGCTGCATGCCCCCGTCCAGCGCGTAGGTCAGCCCGGAAGCGAAGTCGATCAGGCGCTTGGACAGGTCCGTGTCCGAGCTCTGCAGGTTGAGGATCACCGGGATCGAGTCCTTGAACTTGTCGGCGATCTGCTGCGCGTCGTTGAACGACTTCGGCACCACCAGGTGCACGCGCACGTCGCCGTTGGCTGTGACCGGCCTGAGCACAGTGGCCGCGCGCCCACGGCCACCGCGAGACCCCGCGCCCACCTCGGTTGCGTCGTCGTCGGCGAAGATGTCGTCGAACTCGTCGCGGCGGCGGCGCAGGCGCCGGACGTTCGGCCGCTCGCGGTAGCGGTCCTCAATCTCCGCCTCGGGCTCGGGCTCCTCCTCATAGTCGTCGTGGTACTCCTCGGCGAGGCCGAAGTAGACGAGTGCGCTATGCCAGGAGTCTCGAAATGCCATAGGTATGGATGCGTGTTCGTCCGGCGAGCCGGTTTCCCTGCTGATGCTAGTGATTTGCAGGCATCCTGGCTAGGAGCCTGCAAGCGTTAACGGTATAGCGCCGTGCCGATGCGAACGATCGTCGCACCCTCCTCGACCGCCACCAGATAGTCCTGGGAGGTGCCCATCGACAGGTGCTGGAGCCCATGCTCGTCCGCCAGATCCCGCAATGCCCTGAACCAACGGCGGCTGTCCTGCGGGTCTGGAGAGAGCGGCGGCATCGTCATCAAGCCCGCCACCGGCACCGGCGAGCGCGCGATGTAGGCGGCGATCTCATCCGCTGCAATGCCCGCCTTGCCCGCCTCCCCCGCGATGTTCACCTCCAGCAGGATCCGCAGCCCAGGACGCGCCAGCTCGAGATGGCGCTCCAGCTCGCGCAGCGCCGACTCGGACGCCACCGAGTGGATCAGCCGCACATACGGCACGATCAGCCGCACGCGCCTGCTCTGCAGTTGGCCGATGAAATCCCAGTCGAACAGCTCCCCGTGCGCGGCCACCTTCGCCTGCAGGTCCTGCGCCCGGTTCTCGCCTACCAGGCGAACTCCCGCCTCTGCGAGCACCGGCAGCTCCTCGCTGACCACGTACTTCGTCGCCGCCAGCACCTCCATCTCGCCGCGCCCCGGGGCCGCCCGCAACGACTGCGAGCTTGCGAGCGCCACCGCGATCTCGCCCTGCACACGCTCGAGGTTCGCGCGCACCACCTCCACCCGCAGACCTGTGATCAGCTCAACCATGCCACCCCAGCCTGGCGGCCCGCACGCGCGCCTTCGCGCCTGTAGGAGAAGAACCGCTCGTCGCAGATCGTGCACGCCTCGACGTCGCGGACGTGGCCGACACCCGCGTTCGCCAGGCGCTCGTGCGCGATCGCCCGCATGTCGAGGTGCCCATCCGCGCGAGGAGCGCGACCAAACGCCGCGTGCACCTCCAGCCCGACCTCATAACAACAAACTCCCGCACACGGGCCCACGATCGCCTCGATCGGCTCGCCGCCCGCAAGCTCGCTGAGCGTCTGCACTCCCTGCTCGAGCGCGCCAGCCGCGAGGCCGCGCCAGCCGGCGTGGATCATCGCCACCGCACCATCGCATCCGAGTGCCACCGGCAGGCAGTCCGCCGCCATCACCATCGCCCCCACCCCCGTGAGCGCCGTCACGTGCCCGTCCGCTTCCAGCGCCAGCGGCTCGCCGCCGCGGCCCGTCTCATGGGCGATCACGTTCACCGCCGTCCCATGTACCTGGTGGCTCGAGCACACCCACCGCAGATCGTGACGCTCGCACAGCTGCTCCCGTCGGCGGATGCCGTGCTCATGATCGTCGCCCATGCCGGTCGACAGGTTGCCGGCGGTGCGCTGGGTGAACAGTGCCCGACCGCTGCCCGGCAGCTCCAACAGCACCTCCTCCACGTGCGCGCTCGCTGCCTGACCGGTCATATCGACGCCTCCAGCGCCGCGTCCAGCTCCGCCTGCGGGCCCTCGTCCAGCTCGCCGTCGAGCTTTCGCCACAGCGACGCCTGCAGGCGTCTTCCCAGCTCCGGTCCGCTCGGCACGCCCGCCGCCAGCAGGTCATCGCCGGTGATCGTCAGGCGCACGTGACGTATTCGCTCGAGCCAGTCAGCTGCTGCCGAAGAGGCAGGTGAGTCCACCGGCGCGAGCGCGCCCGCCAATGCGAGCGCCTCCAGCGGCTGCGAGCGCAGCTGGGCGTGCAGCTGAGAGGGGCGCATCGACAGCCCCAGCTGCTCGACCAGCGATGCGGCCGCCAGCGCGCTCATGATCACGCGGTCGCGCTCCCCCGCCGTGAACTCCAGGCCATCGAGCAGCTCGAACAGCTCCAGCTCAGGGTTCTCCTCACGAGCGGCCAGCGCCAGCAGCAGCGATGCCATCAGCAGCAGATCCCCTCTTCCGTCCGCTGGGAGCAGGGTCAGGGCGCGTTCGACGAGCTTCTCATCGAAGCTCAGCTCCGGGTCGATCGCCCGCAGCACACCCAGCGTGTCCAGCGCCGCCAGCGACGCGATCGCGTCCGCTTCGCCCAGCGCCAGCCGTAGCTCCGCCCCGATCCGCGCCCGTGAGATCGTCTCAAGTGCACCCGCCGCCAGCGCCTCGTGCGCCAGCTCGGCCGTCCGCGACTGCGGCTCGAAGCCCAGGCGGGCTTGGTAGCGCGCCAGACGCAGCAGCCGCGTCGGATCGTCCACGAAGCTCTGCTCGTGCAGCACCCGCAGGCGCCCTGACGCCAGATCCTCGAGCGCATGCCCGGCGCTGGCGAGCTCTCCCCTGTGCGGACCGCCCAGCGCCACCGCGATCGCGTTCACCGTGAAGTCCCTGCGGCCGAGGTCCTCCTCGAGGCTGCCCTCGCGGACCTCCGGGAGTGCACCCGGAGCCGCATAGGACTCCGCCCGGCGCGCGGCCACATCCACCCGTCCCGCCTCCCATTCCACCGCCGCCGTGCCAAAGCGCTCGTGCACGGTCACGCTCGCGCCGATCACCGCCGCGAGCTCGCTCGCCAGCGACCCCGCGTCGCCCGCCACCACCACATCGAGCTCCCGCGGCTGGTTACCCAACAGCAGGTCGCGTACCGCTCCCCCAACGAGCGCCAGATCCTCGCGCTCGCGTCCAATCGCCAGTAGCTGCGGCCCCCCCGGCTGTGTCGCCAGTGCGCGCAGCACCACGCCGCCATCCCCCGCCCCGCCTGGCGGGGCCGCCTCGCTCACGCCCCAGCTCCCATGTGCACCTCAGACCTCGCGCACGGGGATTCCCGCCGCCGCCAGGTGCGCCTTGGCCTGCGCCACCGTGTAACGGCCGTAATGGAAGATCGACGCGCACAACACCGCATCCGCACCCGCCGCCAGCGCCTGCGCCAGGTGCTCCAGCTCGCCCGCGCCACCTGAGGCGATCACCGGCACGCTCACAGCCTCGCTCACAGCCCGCGTCAGCGGCAGGTCATAGCCGTCGTTCGTGCCGTCGCGGTCCATGCTCGTCAGCAGGATCTCCCCCGCTCCCCGCTCCACCGCCTCCCGCGCCCACTCCACCACGTCGCGGCCCGTCGCTGTGCGGCCGCCTGCCAGGTATGCCTCCCATTTTGGTGCGTTGGGGGGTTTCGGGGGGTCTGCTGGGCTTGTATCTCCGTTTGTGAATGCTGTATCACCATGGTTAGACGGTGTGGAAGCGTCGTTGAACGGTCGGGCCTTTGCGTCGATCGCCAACACCACGCATTGCGCGCCGAACTGCGCTGCCAGCTCGTTCAGTAGCTCCGGGCGCTGCAGCGCCGCGGAGTTGACCGACACCTTGTCCGCTCCCGCGTCCAGAACCACCTGCGCATCAGCCACCGAGCGGATGCCACCGCCGATGGTGAACGGCACGAACACCTCATCGGCAGTGCTGCGTGCAAGCTTTGCAATCGTGTCGCGCTTCTCGTGCGTGGCGGTGATGTCCAGGAACACCACCTCATCCGCGCCCTCTCGGTCGTAGTGCGCCGCCAGCTCCACTGGGTCGCCAGCATCGCGGATGTCCAGGAATTCGACGCCCTTGACCACACGGCCGCGATCGACGTCCAGGCACGGGATCACGCGCTTGAAGTGCACACGATCACCGTAGCGATCAGGCGAGGGCCGCCTTGGCTTCCGCCACGGTGAAACGCTGCTCGTACAGCGCCGTACCCACGATCACCCCGTCGAGCGCATCCAGGGAGAGCTCTCTGCGCAGGTCGGCCAGCGCCTGGAGGTCCGCGCGCGTGCCGATACCACCGGAGAAGATCACGCTGCCTTCCCCTGCTGCCTTCGCGACCCACACGACCTCGTCGCGGTTGGCGCCATCGAGCATCCCGTCGTGGTCAACGTTCGTGAACACGAAATGGCGCACCCCACGGGCGCGCAGTTGCTCAAAGGCCTCGCGTGCCGGCATATCGGTGCTCTGCAGCCAGCCGTGCGTGGCCACAAAGCCACCGCGCACATCCACACCGATGAGGATCCGCTCCGGCCCATGCGTATCGAGCACCTCCTCCACCACGTTTGGGTCGGTGAACGCGATCGTGCCGAGGATCACCCGCTGGGCACCGGCCGCCAGTGCGTCGTTGACCGCCTGTGCCGTGCGCAGGCCGCCGCCATATTGCACGGCCACACCAGCCTCGCTGGCGACGCGATGCAGGTGCTCCAAGTTCACCGGCTCACCGCGCTTGGCGCCGTCGAGATCCACCACATGCAGGTAATCGGCGCCGGCCGCCACCCAGCCGCGAGCGGCGGACAGGGGATCCTCGTCGTACACCTTCTTCGCGTCGAAGTCGCCGCGGACGAGTCGCACGGCGTTACCGCCGAGGATGTCAATCGCCGGGTAGAGCCTCACTGGGCGTTCGATCCGACTGCCGCAGGTGCTGTGGCAGTAGTGCAGATGCTCGCGAAATTGGCCAGCAGGCGCAGGCCCGCCGCTGAGGACTTCTCCGGGTGAAACTGCACGCCGTAGAAGGAGCCATGCTGCACAGCCGTCACGAACCGCGAGCCGTACTCGGCCGTACCCAGAACGTCCTGCTCATCCGCTGGCACTGGTGCAAGTGAGTGCACGTGGTAGAACGCGCAGCTGCTCGGTAGCTCCTCCACCAGCGGCGAGCTCGGTTTGACGAACGTCACCTCGTTCCAGCCGATGTGCGGCAGCTTCAGGTCCCCCGCCTGCAGCGCGCGAACCTCACCGGGGACGATCCCCAGCCCGCTCGCTCCGCCCAGCTCGGTGGAAGAGTCGAACGCGAGCTGCATGCCCAGGCAGATGCCAAGCACGGGCGTCCCCGCAGCGACGCGCTCGCGCAGCAGCTCATCCAGCCCCAACTCGCGCAGGTTCTCCATCGCGCGCGGGAACGCGCCCACGCCCGGCACTATCAGCCCCGCGGCCGCGCGCAAGTGTGTGTGATCGGCCGTGACAGTGGCGTGCGCGCCCACGTGCTCGAGCGCCTTCTCTACCGAGCGGCGGTTACCCATGCCGTAGTCGACGATTGCAATGTCAGCGCTCATGTCAGATCCTCACGAAACGGCGAGCGCGCCAGCTCATGTCGTCAGGGTTCCCTTCGTGCTGGGGACGCCTGTCTCGGTGGGGTCGATCGCCACCGCCTGGCGCAGCGCGCGGGCGAACGCCTTAAACGCCGCCTCGATCATGTGATGCGCATTGCTGCCCACTTCGATCCTTAGGTGCAGCGTCAGCTTGGCCGCGTTGGCAAACGCACGGAAGAACTCCTCTGTCAGCTCGTGCTCAAAGCCACCGGTGGAGCCGGACGGTAGCTCTGCCTCAAACAGGGTGAACGGGCGTCCAGAGATGTCAATCGCGCAGCTCGCCCGCGCCTCGTCCATCGGCACCGTCGTCGAGCCATAGCGCGCGATCCCGGCGCGCTCGCCGAGCGCCACATCGAGGGCTTGGCCAAGCACGATCGCCGTGTCCTCCGCCGTGTGGTGCCCGCCTGTCTGCAGGTCGCCGCTGACAGTCACATCGAGGTCTATGTGGCCGTGGCGTGCGAGCAGGTCGAGCATGTGGTCGAGGAATCCCACACCCGTCGTACGGGTACCAGCGCCGCTGCCTTCCAGCGTCAGCTCGAGGCTCACGTCGGTCTCGGCTGTCTTGCGCTCGATCTTCGCTGTACGGCTCATGTGGAATCTCCGGAAGTGGTCTGGGCGGGGCTCACGACTTGTTGATTCTCGCGCACCCGCGCCTCCATCGATTCGGCGTGCACGTCAAAGCCCTCCGCGCGCGCGATTGGCGCGCCGGCCGCCGCCAGCTTGGCGGCCGCCCGGCCGATATGCACCTCGGCCATCGTGCGGCGAAAGTGACGCGGCGAGAGCATCGAGGAGAAGCGCGCCGCCCCTGCGGTCGGCAGCACGTGGTTGGAGCCCGCCACATAGTCGCCGAACGCCGTTGCGCTGTCAGCGCCCACGAACAGACAGCCCGCCGCACGCACCATCGGCGCGAGCGTCTCCAGCTCGGAGCCCATCAGCTGCAGGTGCTCGGGTGCGAACGCGTTGGCGAACGCCAGCGCCTCGCGGGCGCTTGCCACCTGCACAATCGCGAACTGCGCGTCGCCCACCGTGGGACGCTCGACCACAAGCCTCTCGATTTCAGCGCTCAGCGCATCGCACACCTCCGCCGCCGGCGAGACCGCGGCGACGAGGCTGCCCGTGCCGTGCTCGGCCTGCGCGAGCATGTCCAGCGTCGCCAGCGTGATCTCCCGCTCGCCAACGCTGCCCCCCAGCGCGACCAGCAGATCGCTCGGCCCAGCGAACCCGTCGATGCCGACAAGCGCAGACAGCTGGTGCTTGGCCTCCTGCACGTACAGGTTGCCAGGACCGACGACCACGTCGACGCGCTCGACCGTCTCCGTTCCCAGCGCAAGTGCCGCGATCGCATGCGCACCGCCCATGCGATACACCCGCTCCACGCCGCACAGCCGGCACGTGCCGAGGATCACCGGGTCGATCTGGCCGTCACTCCCAGGAGGTGCGCACACCGCCACGTCGATCACGCCCGCCGAGCGGGCCGTAACGACGCCCATGATCACCGTGCTTGGATATGGGGCGCGTCCGCCAGGCACATACACGGCTGCCGAGGCGACAGGCACCTCGCGCACGATCACGCGCTGGCCCTGCGCGAGCTCGACCGCCGTGTCACGACCCACACCCGCCTCGGCCACCCGCGCGACGTTGGCGATCGCCACCTGCAGCCCCGCGATCAGCTCTCGTGGCATGCGCGTGATCGCTTCGTCCAGCTCCTGCGCGGGAACGAGCAGCGCCCGCGGCTCGCTGCCGGCGGTATCGAAGCGGCGGGTGTAGTCCAGCAGTGCAGCGTCGCCCTCCGCGCGCACGCGGCTGATGATCTCGCGCACCTGCTCGGCGACAGACGCACCGTCGGCAACAAGCGAGCGCACGTGCGCGGCCGCGCCCCCCGGGCCGCCGAGCCGCTCCACGTCCGGGACGCCAACGCGCTCGATCTGCATCTCAAACAGGGTCCCCCTCCGGGGACGATGCGGGGGCGCCGCGTCCGCGCGCAGCCATGGGCAGTGCACGCAGCCGCTCGAGCAGGTCGTCGATGGCAGCGGCCTTGAGCTTGTGCGCGACAGGATTGGCGATCAGCCTGGCGGTACATACGACGATCTCCTCGCGGATCACCAGGTTGTTCTCGCGCAGGGTCGTGCCTGTGGCGGTCAGGTCGACGATCGCCTCGACCATGCCGGTCAGCGGCGCGAGCTCGACCGAGCCTTTGACCTCGACGATCTCCGACTGCCTGCCCGTCTCCTCGAGATAGCCGGCGGCGATACGCGGGTACTTGGTCGCCACGCGCATCACGCCGAGTCGACGCAGCGCCTCGTGCGCGGGATCGGGACCTGCCTTGCTGGCGAGCACCATCGTGCAGCGCCCGAAGCCGAGGTCGAGCAGCTCATACACGTCGCGGCCGCCCTCGGCCGAGCGCTGCGCTGCCTGCTCGAGCAGCACGTCCTTGCCCGTCACTCCCAGGTCAGCAGCACCCGCCTCGACGTATGTGGGCACATCGGATGGGCGCATGGTCACCACGCCGATGTCCTCGAACAGCAGCTTGCGGTCGTTGGAGCGCAGCTCATCGGTCTCCAGTCCGAGCGCCGCCAGCAGATCGACGGTGCCGTCGAACAGCGCGCCCCGCGGCACCGCGATCGTCAGGCCGTTGATGGGGGTCATTCGACGAGCCCGTCCGCGCTGCCCGCAAGCAGCGCACCGGTACCGCGCTCCTCGCCGAACAGCGCCTCGTGCAACCTGCCCATGTTCAGCCCAAAGCCGACCGCCGGCAGGCTACGACCGAAGTGGCCGAGCAGCTCGTCGTAGCGCCCGCCGCCGCCGATGGGCATGCCGAGAGCCGGGTCGTACACATCGAAGACGGCGCCCGTGTAGTAGCCGATGTTGCGCACCAGGCCGAGATCGAGGATCACACGGGCGGCAACGTCCTGCGGGAGCAGTTCATAGACACCGCGCAGACCGGTCACCGCTTCGGCGGCCGCGGATGGCACATCGCTGAGAATCTCCGGGCCACCACGTCGCTGAGGCACGTCCAGTAGCAGCTCTGTAGCGTCGTCGGCCAGTCCTGAGCTCGCGAGCATCTCCCGCAGACCGACGAAGTCACGCCGCACGAGCGCCTGCAGCAGTCCATCGCGCAGCTCCTGCGGTACGCCCAAGCTGCCCATCAGCTCTGGGAACATCGAGGCGTCGCCGAGACCGATGCGGTAGTCCTTCAGGCCGGTGGCGTCTAGCGCGTGGCACAGCACCGTGAGAGCCTCCACGGTGCCCTGTGGAGCGGGCGACCCAACCAGCTCGATTCCTGCCTGCAACAGCTCTCGCGGCTGCCCGCGCTGGGGGCGCACGCCTCGGTAGCAGTGGGCGAAATAGCAGAAGCGCAGCGGCGGCTCACTGGTGGCGTAGCGGGTGGCCACCACCCGTGCGATCGGCACGGTCATGTCCGAGCGCAGCACGAGCACAGCACCGGTCTCGTCGAACACGCGGTAGGCGGGCCGGGCTTCGGCCATGTCCGCGCGCGCGAGCACAGACTCGTACTCAAGCGCCGGGGTGTACACCTCGCCGTAGCCATGACTCTCGAACACGCCGCGCAGCGTGTCCGTGATTGCGCGCACCTCGCGCGTCTCGTCTGGAAGCACGTCGCGCGTGCCGCTCGGAATGGGGTGGATCATCTATCTCGACTGAGATTATGCGTGCACGGGCTCGGTGGCCACGCGCTCGATGTGTGCGCCGAGGTCGCGCAGACGCTCGTCGATGCGCTCATAGCCCCGATCGATCTGGCGGATGTTGCCGATCTCGCTGCGTCCATCAGCGCACAGAGCCGCCAGCAGCATCGCCATGCCGGCACGGATATCTGGGGACTCGACGCGCTCGCCGCGCAGCCGCCGCGGGCCTGTGACGATCGCGCGATGGGGGTCGCACATGACGATGTCCGCACCCATCAGGATCAGCTTGTCGGTGAAGATCAGGCGATTCTCGAACATCCACTCGTGCACGAGGATCGATCCCTCCGCTTGAGTAGCCAGCGCGACGGCGATGGACGTCAGATCCGCGGGGAACGCCGGCCAGGGCCCATCCTGGATCTTGCTCTTGTACTCCCCCACGTCAGCCTGCACGACCAGCTTCTGGCCGCCGGGCACGACGACATCGTTGCCCTGCAGTTCCGAGCGCAGACCCACTCGTTCGAACACCAGCCGGATCATGCGCAGATCACCGGGGACGGTGTCCTTGATGCGCAGTTCGCCCCCGGTGATGCCGGCGAGCGCCATGAAGCTGCCGATCTCGATGTGGTCTGGCGCTACGTCGTGCTCGCAGCCGTGTAGGCGCTCGGCGCCGTTGACGGTGATCACGTTGGAGCCGATTCCCTGAATGTCGGCACCCATCTTCACCAGCATGCGCGCAAGGTCCTGTACATGGGGCTCACACGCAGCGTTACCGATAACGGTGGTGCCCGGCGTGAGCGCGGCGGCCATCAACGCGTTCTCCGTCGCCATCACCGATGGCTCGTCCATGAACACGTCCGTGGGTCGCAGCCCGCGCGGTGCGTGCAGCTGAATCTGCCCGTTGCACTCGGTCAATGCCCCCATCGCACGAAACGCGTCCAGATGTGGATCCAAGCGTCGGCGACCGATCACATCGCCACCGGGCGGCGGCATCACCGCGCGACCGAAGCGCGCAAGCAATGGGCCCGCCAACAGGAACGATGCGCGGATCGACTCCGCCAGCTCGCGATCGATCTCGACCTCGTGCACGTTCGCCGCACAAAGCACCAGTTCATGGGGCTGGCGCCATGTCACATCCACACCAATCGCCGTCAATATCTCGAGCATCGCTTCGACGTCGCGGATGCGAGGCACGTTGCCAACGACAACCTCGTCCTCCGTGAGGACGCTGGCAGCGAGGATGGGCAGCGCGCCGTTCTTGTTCCCAGCCGGCACCATCGTGCCAGACAGCGGGACGCCGCCTTCGATGACGAACTTCTCCATGAGCTTTGGGCTCCGCCGAGAACCCAGGATAGGTCCGCCGGGAGAGCGCTTGGCAAGCGTAACAGCCATCTACCCCCGAAGTTCGAGGCGCCAGGCAATCGCCCTGCATTCTCCCCCGGGACCCCTCGCCGCCGACGCACGCCAATCGGCCTCATTTGCAAGATCCATTGCAGCCCAATCTGGCGCCAATCCCTTTTCTAGAGCCAAAATTCCCCAGCTAGACGCACACGCACACCTGTTCGTGCGGTTGCCGTCCGATCGCGTTCCTATCTTACGAACACATGTTCTCCCCAGCGCCCAAAATCAAGCTTGCGCAGCGCGCGCTCGGTGCTCTACGCGTGGCCCGCTCGTTCCTGTTGCTCGAGGACGACTACGACGTCGACTGGGAGGTCGACCAGGACGAGCGCACCCGTGTACCTCACCCGCACCGAGCGGCGCTGCGCGGAGGGTGCGCCCAGCGTCGTGTCGGCCAAGTGCCGGCACCGCCGCAGGCGTGCCTATCTCCTGTCGGGCGCAGCGACATCGAGCACCGGCGAGTGTGCTTGCGCCGCACGAAGTCGCTGGGGGTTTCCTCATGCGACACCGGTGCATCTCCCACCGCGGGGCTTACTCGCGAGCACGAGCGCCCGCCGAGCGCGTAGAGCGACTCGCGCGGCCTCACCTCGCACCGACGCAGAACGACGACGGGTCGCCCGAAGGCGACCCGTGTATCGAAAAAACCGGCGGCGTCCTACTCTCCCAGGCCCTTGCGGGCCAAGTACCATCGGCGCTGAGGGGCTTAACTGCTCTGTTCGGAATGGGAAGAGGTGTTTCCCCCTCGCCAAGGCCACCGGAAAAAGGCGAAAGACCACGCCTCCCACGGTCCCTCAAAACTACACAGTCGCCACAAACGAGTATCAAAAAATCCGTCAAGCCCTCGACCCATTAGTACCGGTCTCCTGCGTACGTTGCCGTACTTCCAGATCCGGCCTATCAACCTGGTGGTCTACCAGGGGTCTTACTCCCTCTAGGGGATGGGAGAGTTCATCTTGAGGCCGGCTTCCCGCTTAGATGCTTTCAGCGGTTATCCGATCCACACGTAGCTAGCCTGCTATGCCCTTGGCAGGACAACAGATACACCAGAGGTGCGTTCATCCCGGTCCTCTCGTACTAGGGACAAATCCTCTCAACTCTCCAACGCCCACGGCAGATAGGGACCGACAGATTTGTTACCGCAAAGCTCGATCAGAGCCATTGCGGGCCAGGTCATTTCTGCCTGACTCTGCATGTCGCCATGCAGCTCGGACTATATCTTCACGAAGGCATCACTCTTCGCGTTCGGCGTATAGTCTCTGAGGATTCCGGTCACTTGACCGGTCTTTCCTGCTGATTGTCCGCACCCGACACATTTTTACGGTACCGCCCACATGGGACGGAACTCGTAGTGCGGGATACTCGGATTTTCCAGCATATAGCCGAATTTATAGACAGCAACGGTTAACTTACTGTCTCACGACGTTCTGAACCCAGCTCGCGTACCGCTTTAATGGGCGAACAGCCCAACCCTTGGGAGCAACTCCACCCCCAGGATGCGACGAGCCGACATCGAGGTGCCAAACCGGGCCGTCGATGTGGACTCTTGGGCCCGATAAGCCTGTTATCCCCGGAGTACCTTTTATCCGTTGAGCGACGGCACTTCCACTTGCTACCGCCGGATCACTAAGACCTGCTTTCGCACCTGCTCGACTTGTCAGTCTCGCAGTCAAGCTCCCTTACTACCTTTACGCTCTACACACGATTTCCAACCGTGATGAGGGAACCTTTGTGCGCCTCCGTTACATTTTGGGAGGCGACCGCCCCAGTCAAACTACCCGCCTGGAACTGTCCAGCACCCGGATTCACGGAATGCTGTTAGAAATCCAATACACCAAGGGTGGTATCTCAAGGTTGGCTCCACACCGGCCGCAACCAGTGCTTCAAAGCCTCCCACCTATCCTGAGCGAAATGCACCGAACTCCAATACCAGGTTGTAGTAAAGGTTCACGGGGTCTTTCCGTCTAGCCGCGGGTACTCGGCATCTTCACCGAGACTGCAATTTCACCGAGCTCCTCGTTGAGACAGCGCTGAAGTCGTTACGCCATTCGTGCAGGTCGGAACTTACCCGACAAGGAATTTCGCTCTTAACCTTTGCTTCCCGAAACTCTCGAGGTGGACAGCATGTCCTTTGCACGCATGACGCCCTGCATGTCGCCATGCAGATGGGACCATCTCATGATCCAGTGTCCTGGACCTCTGGCGTATGGCCTCTGAGGATTCTGATCAAGACCTGCCTGGGAGTCTTACGAGCTCTGTAGCCTCTACCACTCCCTTGGACTGCTGCCGGACGAAACCGATGGAGAAGCAACCCTCTCCGTCCACAAAGCCAATGACCCAGCCAAGCTGAATCAGTCTTTCCTGCTGATTTCCTGCACCCGACACATTGTCACGGTACCGCCCACTTGGGACGGAACTCGTAGTGCGGGATTCTCAGGCTTTCCAGCATATAGCCAAATGCTCACCGCATAGTTACCCATGCGAGGGCAGCTTGATTACCTTAGGACCGTTATAGTTACGGCCGCCGTTTACCGGGGCTTAGCTTCGCTGCTTCGGGTCAAGCCCTAACAACTCCACGTAACCTTCCGGCACCGGGCAGGCGTCAGCCCCTATACGTCGTCTTTCGACTTAGCAGAGACCTGTGTTTTTGGTAAACAGTCGCTTCAGCCAATTCACTGCGGCCCTCTCGGGCTCCACTCGCGAGGAGTTTCACCCTACTGGGGCGCCCCTTATCCCGAAGTTACGGGGCGATTTTGCCGAGTTCCTTAACGAGGGTTATCTCGATCACCTTAGTATTCTCTACTTGCCCACCTGTGTCGGTTTTGGTACGGGCACGCGCTTCCTCCCTAGAGGATTTTCTTGGAGGTATGGCGTCAGGGACTCGCCGGCTTAACGCCAGCTGGCATCGCACCTCAGGTTATGCGGCCCCGCATTTAACAAGGGCCACCCCTACATGCTTACCCCAGGACAACCATCGCCTGGGTTCCCCTAGCCTTCCTCGTCCCCCCATCGGTCAAACGGAAGCGACGTGGTACAGGAATATCAACCTGTTGGCCATCGACTACGCCTTTCGGCCTCGCCTTAGGTCCCGACTAACCCTGAGCAGACGAACTTTACTCAGGAATCCTTGGGCAATCGGTGGAGGGGATTCTCACCCCTCTTTCGTTACTTATGCCGGCATTCTCACTTCCCAAGCCTCCACGGCTGGCTTACGCCGCCGCTTTACTGGCATGGGAACGCTCTCCTACCGCGCGATCGACCCGAAGGTCTCACGCACCCGCAGCTTCGGTGACTAGCTTGAGCCCCGTTACATTGTCCGCGCTCGAACACTTGACCAGTGAGCTGTTACGCACTCTTTCAAGGATGGCTGCCTCTAAGCCAACCTCCTGGTTGTCTATGCACTCGAACATCGTTTCCCACTTAGCTAGTACTTAGGGACCTTAGCTGGCGGTCTGGGCTGTTTCCCTTTCGACGCTGAAGTTTATCCCCCAGCAACTGACTCCCGGAGTAAACGTGATTGGTCTTCGGAGTTTGCCTGAAGTCGGTAACCTGGTAGGGCCCCTAATCCAAACAGTGCTCTACGGCCAACACGCAATTTATCCGAGGCTATACCTAAATATATTTCGGAGAGAACCAGATATCACTGAGCTTGATTAGCCTTTCACTCCGACCCACAGGTCATCCGCCCAGTTTTCAACCTAGGTCGGTTCGGCCCTCCACGAGGTCTTACCCCCGCTTCAGCCTGCCCATGGGTAGCTCGCTCAGTTTCGGGTATACCGCCTACGACTATGTCGCCCTATTAGGACTCGCTTTCGCTACGGCTCCGCTCATCGCTTAACCTTGCCGCAGACGAGTAACTCGCCGGCTCGTTATGCAAAAAGCACGCGGTCATCCGCACGAAGCGCTCCCACCGCTTGTAGGCACGCGGTTTCAGGTACTATTTCACTCCCCTTCCGGGGTACTTTTCACCTTTCCCTCACGGTACTAGTCCGCTATCGGTCACCAAGGAGTACTTAGCCTTGGAGGGTGGTCCCCCCAGGTTCAGTCCGCGTTTCACGGGTGCGGACTTACTCAGGAACGCTTGACAGGAGATCATGCAGTTTCGTCTACGGGACGATTGCCCTCTATGGTGCGCGGTTCCACGCGCTTCGACTACCACACGATTTTGTAACTCCTGCCGAGCCGGACATGGCTCGGAACAAACGCCCTACAACCCCTGACAGACAACGCATGTCCGCTTACATCTGCCAGGTTTGGGCTGATCCCTTTTCGCTCGCCACTACTCAGGGAGTCTCTGTTGATTTACTTTCCTCGGGGTACTGAGATGTTTCACTTCCCCCGCTTGTCTTCGCCCGGTCTATGTGTTCAACCGGGGATAACGCCGCATTACCAGCGCTGGGTTTCCCCATTCGGGAATCCACGGGTCAAAGGCTATTCAGCGCCTAACCGTGGCTTATCGCAGCCGTTCACGCCCTTCATCGACTCTTGGTGCCAAGGCATCCACCGTGTGCCCTTACTATCTTGACGGTGATCTGGCCCAACTCGACCCGTAAGGTCGTGCGGGGCCCGGTGATACCCGTTTTTCAGCCGCCGCTTATCGATGGCGGCTGATGTGGCTTCTGTGCAGTTTTCAAGGACCGTGGAGAGGCGTATAACGCCGGCCGGACTCCGCGTCACTCGGTCACGCCGCTTGACGGACGTTCCACGCGATACCGGCGGACGCCGGTCTCTCAAAACTCAACAGCATGCTGGGATCGTTTGCGGCCGCTTGCCGATGAGCTCCCCAAGTAGTAGGGAGCTCGCGCGACGCGCGGCCATCCAGCCAGGTTCGGTCGACATGCTAGGCCCGATCCGCTTAGTCATCGCCATGCCTCGATACCCCTTGGGACATTGGGCCGGCGACCGCGCGGGCCCGTCTTGCGACGAGCCCTGGATCGGGGCACCGCTAGGTGCTCCCTAGAAAGGAGGTGATCCAGCCGCAGCTTCCGCTACGGCTACCTTGTTACGACTTCACCCCAGTCACGAGCCCCACCTTCGACGGCTCCCTCCCTTGCGGGTTAGGCCACCGGCTTCGGGTGTTGCTCACTCCCGTGGTGTGACGGGCGGTGTGTACAAGGCCCGGGAACGTATTCACCGCGGCAATGCTGATCCGCGATTACTAGCAACTCCGCCTTCATGCAGGCGAATTTCAGCCTGCAATCCGAACCGAGACGCACTTTAAGGGATTCGCTCCACCTCGCGGTATCGCAGCCCTCTGTATGCGCCAATGTAGCACGTGTGTAGCCCTGAACATAAGGGGCATGAGGACTTGACGTCATCCCCACCTTCCTCCGGTTTGTCACCGGCAGTCTCGCATGAGTCCCCAACTAAATGCTGGCAACATGCGACGGGGGTTGCGCTCGTTGCGGGACTTAACCCAACATCTCACGACACGAGCTGACGACAGCCATGCACCACCTGTGAAAGTGCCCCGAAGGGAAGACGTGTTTCCACGCCGGTCACTCACATGTCAAGCCCAGGTAAGGTTCTTCGCGTCGCGTCGAATTAAACCACATGCTCCGCTGCTTGTGCGGGCCCCCGTCAATTCCTTTGAGTTTTAGCCTTGCGGCCGTACTCCCCAGGCGGGCAACTTAATGCGTTAGCTTCGACACGGGGGGAGTCGACACCCCCCACATCTAGTTGCCATCGTTTACAGCGTGGACTACCAGGGTATCTAATCCTGTTTGCTCCCCACGCTTTCGCGTCTCAGCGTCAGTCACGTCCCAGCGAGCTGCCTTCGCCATTGGTGTTCCTCCTGATATCTGCGCATTTCACCGCTACACCAGGAATTCCACTCGCCCCTTCCGGACTCTAGCCCGACAGTATCCACCGGCATTCCAGGGTTGAGCCCTGGACTTTCACAGCGGACTAATCGGGCCGCCTACACGCTCTTTACGCCCAATAATTCCGGACAACGCTTGCACCCTACGTATTACCGCGGCTGCTGGCACGTAGTTAGCCGGTGCTTCTTGTGAAGGTACCGTCACTCCGTCCGGCTATTCACCGGAGAAGCTTCGTCCCAACTGAAAGGGGTTTACAACCCGAAAGCCTTCTTCCCCCACGCGGCGTTGCTGCGTCACGCTTTCGCGCATTGCGCAAGATTCCCCACTGCTGCCTCCCGTAGGAGTCTGGGCCGTGTCTCAGTCCCAGTGTGGCTGATCGTCCTCTCAGACCAGCTACCCATCGAAGCCTTGGTGAGCCGTTACCTCACCAACAAGCTAATGGGCCGCGGGCCCATCTTGATGCGGAGGCCGAAGCTTCCTTTCCCCTTGCGGGCACATCCGGTATTAGCCCGAGTTTCCTCGGGTTGTCCCGGTCATCAAGGCAGGTAACCCACGTGTTACTCACCCGTTCGCGGCTCTGCCCCAGGGCAAGCCCTGGTTCGTCGCTCCACTTGCATGTGTTAAGCACGCCGCCAGCGTTCGTCCTGAGCCAGGATCAAACTCTCCGTGAAGAACTTCACGAAAAGCTGTCATGGTTTGCTTTCGCCGATCGCACGCAAGCGCACGACTGACTACGGCAACGCGAGACCTATACACCGTGGTCCCGAACCATGACGGGGTACTTCTCTACTTGACTCTTTGACCGCCACCCGGAGCGCGTCATAGGCGCTCCCGTCGGCGGGTCGAACCTGGACGCACACCACGATCACGAAATAGATCGTAGATGCGCATGCTGTTGAGTTTTCAAAGACCGCCGTGCCTCACCGAAAGGGGTTCCTTCTGGAGGAGACCGATCCGACCCAGCGCCCAGGGGCGCCTGCGGGCCGACCGGGGAGTATAGCGCGATCCGAGCGCCACGCTTGCGGTGCTGGATCGATCGTCAGCCGCGCAGCGCGCCGGAAAGCGGCGCTTGCCGACCTTGAGGATCTGCCCGTCGGCGCTGCTCGCACGGCACGTCGTGCTCGGCCGGCGCGAGCGGCTCCTCGCCCAGGGTCACGGCGCCCTGGTCGATCAGGCGTCGAGCCTCCGAGCGCGAGAGCCCGAACTCCTGGGCGATCAAC
>CAVOTJ010000007.1:0-18227 GCA_963699115.1 uncultured Solirubrobacteraceae bacterium | reverse complement strand
TTTCAGTCGTGTGCTCTACCAACTGAGCTATCTCGCCGCGGGGCCTCGATGCTACCGGCCCCGGCTTCGCGATGGCTGCCGGCGTCCCGCGCGCCCCTCATGCGCCCCGTTCCCAAGCTTCGAGATACGGCAGGGGGTCGATCGGGTGGCCCGCCGGCTGCCTGCCAGCCCCCCGACCCACATCTCGAAATGCAGGTGGGGTGCCGTCGCGTCGCCGGTCTGCCCGGCCCGGCACAGCGCTGCCCGGCCGCGACGGTCTGCCCGTGCTGACTGCGAACGATCGGCCTGGCAGTGGGCGAACATGAAGTCGAAGCCGTAGGTGTGCTCGACCGCGTAGTAGCCGGCCCCGCCGGCCTGGTAGCTGGTCGTGCGGATCGTCCCCGCCAGCGGCACGACGACGGGCGTGCCTTCGGCCGTCAGGACGTCCTGGCCCTGGTGGATGTAGCCGTCCCGGGGTGCCCCGAAGCGGTTTTCCGGGCCACCGAAGTTGTGTGGACCCGCGCACCGGGAAGACCGCACCGTCGGCGACCGTCTGGGCACGGGTGGGCATGCCCGGTTCCGCCGCCGGCTCGGGGCAGTGGCGTGGGGCGGCCGCCGGTGCGGGCGCCTGACGGGCGCCGGCGCCTCGACCGTCAGCTCGCCGCCCGAGGTATGTGCGCCGCGCGCAGTGCCCGCCCCGCGGCGGTCGTGCGCGCTGACGCTCACCTGATAGCTACCCGGGCTAGCGTCGCGCCCGATCGGCCATGCCACGTCAGTGCCCGGCCTGTGTGGACCCAACCGAGGTTAGCCACGATCACCGCCTGATGGGTCGAGAGCGCCTAACGGCCACCTGGACATCGACGCTCGCCACTCCAGGCTCGCTCACTCGCAGCGACACGCGTGGTGGCCGCCCGGCAGTGACCGTCTTGGGAACGCTGAGGAGCGCCACGACCGGGCGCAGAGAGCCCGCCGCGCGCACAGACACCGCAGGGCCACCGGCTGGGGCCTGTGGGAACGACGGTGCCGCACGCCGCCGGGCGTGTCTGCCACGGCGCCACGACGGTGTTCCGCCACACAGCAGCGCGAGCGTCGCCAAGACGGGCGATGCCGCAACGAGGACCCATCTCATGCTCCAGTAGTCGACCGGCGCATCGCCGACAGGAGGCCTGCGCCGGCGATTGCACATCTGTCCGATCCAAGCCCGCACCTGAACCGGAGCCCTACTTGCTCTCGAATTCCTCCACCAGCGCCTCGTAGGTCAGTCGCAGCCCCTCCGCGATCGGCACCTTTGGGCGCCAGCCCAGCTCCCGCTCGGCACGCGCGATGTCCAGGCGGCTGTGCGTGAGCTCCCCGGGGCGCAGGTCGGCGAGCTCTGGGCTCGATCTGCTTGCCGGCGGCCTTGCTCAGCTCGCTCCACACGGTGACCACGTCCGTCTCGACGCCGTGGCGATGTTGTACGTGCCAGCGCGCCCGACGCGGCGAGCAGCGCGCTGACGACATCGCCCACGTACACGTAGTCGCGGGTGGGCGTGCCGTGGCCATACAGCTTCGGCGCCTGGCCGGTGTAGAGGTGGTCGGAGAAGATCGCCACCACGCCCGCCTCGCCGTGGGGGCTCTGGCGCGGGCCGTAGACGTTGCCCAGCCGGCACACCGCGTGGGGGATGCCCGACGACAGCGACCAAGTGTTCACGTACGCCTCAGCCGCCCACTTGGACGCGCCGTATGGCGACAGCGGCGCGGGGATGCGGTCCTCGGGCGGTGGGCATGGGGGCGGCGTCCCCATACAGCGCCCCGCCGGTGGAGGTGAACACCACCGGCGCCTCGCACCGTCCGGCTGACTCGAGCACGTTGAGTGTGCCCTGCACGTTCACTTCGCAGTCCAGGCCTGGGTTCTCCACCGAGACCACCACGCTCGCCTGTGCCGCCAGGTGGAAGATCGCGCGCGGCTCCACCTCGGCCACGAGCGCATCAAGCGCGGGAGCATCAACGATGTCCAGCTCCACAAGCTCTGCCGCGTCGGCCACCCTGGCGGCATCGCCGGAGGAGAGGTCGTCGATCACCGTCACCTCGTAGCCGTCCGCGAGCAGCGCGTCGACGACGTGTGAACCGATGAAACCGGCACCGCCGGTGACGATCGCGCGAGTGGTCATGCCCGGGAATCTATACGGACGCGGTCGAAGCGGCGGTGGCGAGCAGATCTTCGACTGCTTCCACCGACTCGTCGATGCGCTCGAGCACGCGCATGCCGCCGCGCTCGCGTGGCAGGCTGCCGCCCACCGCGGGGCCACCGAGCACGATCGGGAGATCCGGGCGGTTCGAGCGCAGATCCCGCAGCGCCAGCTCCACCGATTCAGCGGCGGTGGACACCGTGGCGCCCACGACGATCAGATCTGGAGACTGGCTGTCGACCATCTCCAGCAGCCGCTGCGCGGAGAGGTCGGTGTCGAAGATCGTGTGGAAGCCTGCTGCGGCGAGCTGGTCGTGGACCATCTGCAGGCCCAACGTGTGCTCGTCGCCTTCCACGCCTGCCAAAAGCACCCGCTCACGCGTGGGCTCGGTCGAACCGGTCATGTAGCGGTACAGGGTGGCAAGCACGCGCCTGGTGATCGTCGTCGCGCGGTGCTCGCGGTCGGCGTCGATCTGGCCTGCTTCGGAGAGCACGTTGATACGCCGCAGCGCCGGGCCGATGACCTCCGCGTGCAGCGTCGTCGGCGTGACACCATCCTCGATGGCCGTCGCGATCGCACCCTCGGCCATCTCTGCATCGCCGCGTTCGAGCGCCGTAGCGAATGTCTCCAGCGTGCTCTCCACAAGCGCCGCGGGGTCTGAGCGAAGCTGTTCGCGGGCGTCGGGACCAGAGCGTCCGAGCACTTCCATGAACGCATCGAGCAGAACCGGGTCGAAGTGGCGCCCGCGTTGTTCGCGCATCATCTGCACCGCATCCTCGACTGAGAAAGCCTTGCGGTAGACGCGGTCGCTGGTGAGCGCGTCGAACACGTCCGCCACGGCCACGATGCGGCCCTCGATTGGGATCGCCTCGCCCTTCAGGCCACGCGGATAGCCGGTGCCGTCCCACTTCTCCTGGTGGCTGAGGGCGATCGTCGCCGCCATGTCGAGGATCGACGAGGACGAGCCGCGTACGAGCCGGTGGCCCTCCTCGGCGTGTGTCTCGACGATCGCGCGCTCCTCTGGCGTGAGCGGACCGGGCTTGAGCAGGATCGCGTCCGGAATGGCAACCTTGCCGACGTCGTGCAGGGGCGCGGCGTGCCGCAGCCGCTCGCAAAAGTCGGAGTCCATGCCGATGTGTTCTGCCAACAGCACTGAGAAGCGGCCGATCCGCTCGATGTGCGCACCGGTGTCCTCGTCTCTGAACTCGACCGCCATCGACAGTCGCTGCACGGTCTCGGCCTGGGCGATCTCGAGCTCTGAAAGAGCGCGTTTGAGCTCGCTGGTGCGGTGCTCGATCTCGTCCTCCAGCGACGCCTTGGCGTTCTCGCCCATGCGCCAGCCGAACGCGATCGCCGCGCACGCGAGAACGACCAGGCAGCCGCTCACCAACAGCGACGCGCCTGCAATCACCGCCCCGGCAACTGCCGCCACGGCGAGCACCGCCCACGGCGCCAGCGCTAGAGCCGGGTTGCGACGCTTGGACCGCCGGCGCGGCGGTCGTCCGCCGGGCCCGCTCTGCATCACGCCACGCTTACGCATCAGGGCACCCATCCGCGCATGCGGATCGTCGTCCGGGGTAGCGCGGGCTGACCCGGGCTCTACGGGTCGCCGAAGAAGGCTGGCTTGGATAGCACCTATCACTGAGAACTCTCGCGTCCGTGTCCGGTCCCAGGTTCGCGTCGTCGATCAGTCCATCGTTCGACGTCTGGAGTGTGCGGCTTGACCCGTGATGAGAGCGGATAGACATATGGCCCAAGTACTCAGCGAGTGCTCTGCAGCTGGTCGATGTCGATGGCGTTGGCGGGCGGAACGAGCGTTACGGGCTTGTTCCACCTGTCGAAGACGAGCTTGCCGGCGCCGGCAGCGGAACCGGACTTGACGATCTCCAGCGGATATGGCGCGCCGCTGGCGGCGACGTACAGGGTCCCGTCGCTAGAAGCGTCGCTCACGCCCACCGCTTTCTTGCCGTCGATCGTGGTGGTGCCCGCGCTCGACAGTTGCCCGTGATCCTGGAGCGTGCTATCGATCACCTTGTCGAGGTCAGCGAGCGAGGCAAACGAGACCAGCGGCCCGTGCTCAGCTGAGCCCTTCAGCCATTTCCCATGCAGCAGCCGAGCGGCCTTCGCGCCGGCAAAGTGGGTGTAGAAGGCATCGTTGCCCTTTACGTACACGGCTTTGTCGATCGCGATCAACTTGATCGCCAACCCCCCCAGCGTCAGCCGGCCCCTGCCGCCGTTGTCGCCAACGCCGTTGCTCCCAACGAGTTCCATATCGAGTGATATCGGCTTGCCTTCGCTGAGAATTGAGCCTGCAACGTGCACAGTCGCCGCGCCCGCAGCCGCGGATTTGCTCGCAGCGAGGATCTCCGCCGGCGTCTTCGACGCAACGCCATTGCCCGAAGAGGACGTCGAGCCGCAGCCCGCGAGCACGACAACGGCGAGCACGAGCGCAGAGGCCGAAAGGGACGCAAACCGGAAGCGCATCGCCATCCAAGACTCTATCCCGCTCCTCAGCAGGCCAAACACCTGCGAGCGATCGTGCGTCAGGTCTTCTGGCCCACGAGCTCTTTTACGAAGTTCTTGCCGAGCACGCTGAGAACGAGCAGCGAGCCGAACAGCACCACCGCGTCGATGCTCTCCCGACCCTGCTTGCTCCAGTAGTCGTCTTCGAGGTTGAGCCACAGAGCGAACTCGTCGAGCGTCAGCGCAGCACCGCTGCCGTAGGCAATGGAGGTCCACCGCGACGCCCGACGCTGCTCGTTGATGCCGATCTCCAGCAGCCACAGGTAGCCGACGGTCAACAGACCGGTGATGCCAAAGGTCATGTGGTGGATGTGGCGCCCGCCCGGCGTGATGTTCTTGAACGGTCCCCGTTCGGCGCGGATCGCGTGCGTTATCCCGCGCACGGCCACGAACGTCACGAAGAACGACCCCGTGGAGAGCAGCTGGCGCTCCTTGCGGCGATCGCTGAAGTGCTTGCGGTACAGGGAGCGCATGGCATACGACCATAGCGACCCACCCCGCGCCGTGGGCGCCGCCTGAGCGCTAGACAGCCATCGCGACGTACTTGGTCTCCAAGTACTCGCCAATGCCCTCGAAGCCGCCCTCGCGACCAAAGCCCGACTGCTTGACGCCGCCGAACGGCGCAGCGGGGTTGGACACGACGCCCTGGTTGAGCCCGACCATCCCCGTCTCGATCCGCTCGCACACATGAAAGGCGCGCTCGAGGTCGCGTGTGTAGACGTAGGCGACGAGGCCGTACTCGGTGCGGTTGGCGGCGTCGAGAGCCTGCTCGTCTGAGCTGAAGGTGGCAATCGGCGCGACGGGACCGAAGATCTCCTCGCTCAGCAGCCGCGCATCGTCGGGCACGTCGGTGAGAACGGTCGGCTCGAAGAAGTAGCCGGGATAGCCGGACCCCGACAAGGAGCTACCGCCGAGCAGCGCGTGCGCGCCGCGCTGGACGGCGTCGCCGACGAGCTCTGAGACCTTTTCGCGCTGGGCTTCGTCGATCAGCGGGCCGACGTCGACGCCGGCCTCGGTGCCGCGGCCGACCTTCAACGCACCCATCTTCTCGGAAAGCCGCCGCGCGAACTCCTCCGCGACGGACTCGTGCACGTGGAAGCGGTTAGCGGCGGTGCATGCCTCGCCGACGTTGCGCATCTTGGCGAGCATCGCGCCCTCCACGGCGGCGTCGAGGTCGGCATCGTCGAACACGAGAAATGGGGCGTTGCCGCCGAGCTCCATCGACACACGGAGGATCTGCTGCGCGGACTGTTCGATCAGCGAACGTCCCACCTCGGTGGAGCCTGTGAAGGACAGCTTGCGCGTGCGCTCGTCCTTCAGCAGCGGTTCGATCACCGCGCCGGCGCTCTTGGCGCTGATCACGTTGAGCACCCCGTCGGGCAACCCCGCGTCCTGGAGGATCTTGGCGAGCGCGAACATCGACAGGGGCGTCTGCTTGGCGGGCTTCACGACCATCGTGCAGCCAGCTGCGATCGCGGGGGCGATCTTGCGGGTGCCCATCGCGGTGGGGAAATTCCACGGCGTAACGAACACGCATGGGCCGACGGGCTGGCGCATGGTGAGGATGCGGCCTTTGCCTGTGGTGTTGACCATGTAGCGGCCGTGTATCCGCACGGCCTCCTCGGAGAACCAGCGGAAGAACTCGGCCGCGTAGGAGATCTCCGCGCGGGACTCAGCGACGGACTTGCCCATCTCCAGGGTCATCAGCAGCGCGAGATCATCGGTCTTCTCCACGATCGCCTCATATGCGCGGCGCAGGATCTCGCCGCGCTCGCGTGGCGGATGGACGGCCCACTGCGCCTGTGCGTCGGCTGCCGCGGCCAGCGCCGCCAGCGCATCCTGCGCCCGCGCGTCGGCCACCTGCACGAGCGGCTCCGTGGTGGAGGGGTCCTCGACCGCGAGGGTGCCGCCGCCGCTGGCAGCGCGCCACTGACCGCCGATGAACAGGTCGGTGGGGACCCAGTCGAGCACATCGCGCTCGCGCTGGGAAAGGGCGGATGTGCCAGCAGCGCTCACCATCTCAACCTACCACCGCTCAGCCCTACGCAAACGCCAGCGATCCTGCAGCGCTCAGGCCTTTTGGCGCACGCCCGACGGGGTGGGCATGGATCTCTCGTCCATGAAGCGCGACCGTGGGTCTGCAGCTGTGTTGCTGCGGGCATTGATGTGTAGCTTCTGCTCGATCAGGCGCTGCCGAGTCGCCCCCGCACCTCGCCGCTTTCGCGCCGCGCACCTCGCGGCCGACGGTCTTCGCCGGGCAACCGCAGCGCTTGTGCCTCCGCTTGCCGGCCTGGCGCTGTGGGCTACACCTGCAGCGGCGTCGACGCTGGTGATCGAAGGCGCGGGCGATGGTCATGGCGTGGGTATGAGCCAGGACGGTGCGCTCGGGTATGCGCAGCATGGCTGGACGGACACTGCGATCCTCGCGCACTACTACACGGGCACAACGCTGGGACAGGCGCCGGCAGGCTCGGTGATAAAGGTGCTGGAGGGCGCGAAGGTGGTGAAGGTGCCGCTGGAACGCTACGTGCGCGGGGTGGTCTCGGCGGAGATGCCGTCCAACTGGCCGCTGGCGGCACTGGAGGCACAGGCGATCGCGAGCCGTACCTACGCGCTGACGTCCGACGCAGGCGGTTCGAGGTTCGACGTGTACTCGGACACCCGTTCGCAGATGTACCTAGGAACGGCAGCCGAAACGGCGACCACGAACGCGGCAGTGGCTGCGACTACAGGGCAGATCGTTGAGTACGGGGGTAAGCCGGCGATCACGTATTACTTCGCGAGCTCAGGGGGGATGACGGAGGACATCCAGAACTCGTTCCTCGGCTCGACACCAGAGCCATGGCTGCAGGGCGTGCCGGACGCGTACGAAACAACATCCTCCAGCTGGAAATACAGCATCAGCTTCGCCACCGCGGCAGCGCGACTGAGGGGTCTTGTGAAGGGGAGCTTCCGCGGCATCGAGGTGCTCAAGCGGGGGGTCTCGCCGCGGATCGTCGCTGCTGAGATATTGGGCTCGCGCGGCGACAGCCACGTGAGCGGCCCGGAACTGGCGGCGCGGCTGGGACTGACGAGCACGTGGGCGTACTTCAGCGTAAAGAGCGGCGCGCGCGTCACGCCCGAGCCGGACGTGAGCGGGCAGGCGCCGTTCACCGCCCCGCCGGCAGAAAGCCCGCCGGCCACCCCGCCAGCGCCAACACCAACGCCACAAGGCGGCAGCCAAGCACCGACAGCTGCCGCGAGCATCGCCTCGGCGGCGGGGACCGGCGGCGTCGCGGCCGAATAGCCGCTGGCAGCCGCCACGCAATGCTTCGGGCAGCGTCCAGCCGATCGTGGAAGGGCTCCTGAAGTGGGCTAGCGTGCCGATAACTAAAGGTATGAGCCCTCGCTCGCTGGTTGCCGCGCTCGCATCTGCTGGCGCATTGATGGCGCCGGCGGCACTGGTACTGCCGGCGGGCGCGTCCGCTGAGCGCTCGGTGGGCACACCGGGGCAGATCGCATGGGTGCGCAGCGCGGCCACCAGGTTCGTGACAGCGGAGCTCACCGGCAACGGTGCGAACGCGTGCGCGGTACTGAACGCGCCACTGCGCACGACAGAGCACGGCCGCACGTGTGCCCAGCGCTGGGATGCACGGATCGCGAGGCTGCTGCGCGAACCGGACGGCCGGGCTGGTCTGCGAGCGCAGAAGCACGCAATCGCCACGGCTGCGGTGGTGGTACACGGGAACATCGCTTCGATCGACCTGCCAGCGCCGCTGATGGGCGGTGCGAATCGCTTCGTGTGGAGCGAAAACTGCTGGATGCTGGCGAACTGACCGCGCCTGCCGCGGTCGCCTGATCCATACTTCCCCCGGTGCCCGCCCCGCTGCTGATCGCGGACGTCCCGTGGCTGCTCTACCGGTCGTACTTCGCGCTGCCCAAATCGATCGTGGGCCTGAATGGGCAGCCGGTGAACGCACTGCTGGGCACGGTGAACGCGATTTTGACTTTTTATGGAGAGGTGGATGGCGTAGTTGCCTGCATGGGAGCAGAGCAGGCGGACTACCGCGTGAGGCTGTACCCGCCGTATCACGCACATCGCGATCCGATGCCGCCGGAGCTGGCGGCGCAATGGGAGCAGGCGCCGTCACTGCTGCAAAGCCTTGGCTGGACGTACGCGACGAGCGACGGGTTGGAGGCCGACGACGTGATGTTCTCCCACGCGCTTTTGGAGGAGGAGCGAGGCGGGCAGGCGCTACTGCTGACTGGTGACCGCGACCTGTATGGCGCGGTCACCGAGCGGGTGGCGGTGGCTGAGTTGCTGAAGGGCGGCAAGCATGGTGTCATCGGCCCGGCTGAGGTGCGCGAGCGCTACGGCGTGGAGCCGGAGCAAGTACCCGACTTCATCGCGCTGCGTGGCGACCCCTCAGATGGCCTCCCCGGCGCCCCGGGCATCGGCGCGAAGACCGCGGCGGAGCTGCTGCGCACGTACGGCTCGCTGGATGGTGTGCTCGGCGCCGCCGAGGAGGAGAATCTGCGCGCGCGTACGGCAGCGGCACTGCGCGAGAATGCCGAGCTGCTGCGCACGTTCAAGCAGATAGCCACGCTGCAGCGGATCGAAGTGGAGCGGCCGGCCGACGGCGAGACCGACTTCGCGCGCGGGGCGCAGATGGCGCGAGCGCTTGGGATGCGCCGGCTGGGAGAGCGGCTGGAGAGCCTGGCTGGCGGCTAGCCCCGCCTCCAACAGACGTTTACTGCACTTGATGCACTGAACAGTGCATGATAATGTAGTTCCCATGCCCAATAGCATCGAGATCTCCGATCACACCTACCTCCGACTCCTTAGGCGCTCGGCTTCCTTCTTGGATACCCCGGAGGCTGTAATTGTCCGGCTCCTGGACGAGGCGGAGTCATCGTCCCCAGGGCCGGCAGTGCAGCAAGTGCAGCAAGGTGCTGATGGGGGCCGGGATCCAGCTTTGCGGGCGACCCCTGGTTCGATCCTTCCCGAGCGAGAGTACTGGCGCCCGATCCTCGAGATCATCGATCAACTGGGGGGGGCGGCAGCCGCGAGCGACGTGATCGAGGCGTTGGGTGAGCACATGCAGGGCCTGCTCAAGCCTCGTGACCATGAGACCCTGTCGATGGGCGAGGTGCGCTGGCGCAATCGCGCTCGATTCGCACGACTGCGGATGACCGAACAGGGGTTGTTGAGCAGCACATCGCATCGGGGGATATGGGAGATAACCGACGTCGGGCGCGCGTATCTCGGGCGCACATCGACTGCACCAGGAGATGGAGATCCGGCGTGAAGCGGATCGACGACATCGATTCGCTGAAGGCCCTCGACGTCGAGGACCGTCGAGAAGATCTCCGCGATCGGCGCTGGCAGCGGCGGGAAAAAATAGCCCTCTGCGCGACCAGTTGCCTGAGCTGTGCCGCGCCGCGCGTGGTCCGCGTGACGCTGGCGCTCGCTGCCGTGCTGGCCTCCACGCACATCCAGCAGCTCCCACTGTTGTTGAAGTCGCTGTGAGCGCTACGGCGTGAACTTCACCGTGATTACGTCCCCATCGTTCATGACGTAATCGCGGCCCTCCAAACGCAGCGTGCCGCGTTCGCGGGCGCCCGCATAGCCGCCCGCGTCGACCAGCTCTTTCCAGCCGATCACCTCTGCTCGCACGAAGCCCTTCTGGATGTCCGAGTGGATCTCGCCGGCGGCGTGCCACGCGGTGAGGCCGCGGCGAAGGTGCCACGACTGCGCGATCGTCGCCTCGCCTGCGGTGAAGAACGAGATCAGCTCGAGCAAAGCGAACGCCTCGCGCACCACACGCTGCAGGCCGGACTCGCTAACGCCGAGCTCCTCTCGCATTGCAGCAGCGTCCTCATCGTCGAGCTCCGCTAGCTCCGACTCGATCCGTGAGGACACGGCCACAGCACGCGCGCCCTGCGCGGCCGCGTGCTCGGCGACCGCCGCGGGGACCTCATCTGAGCCCTCATCCACGTTGGCCACGAACAGCACCGGCTTGCTCGTCAACGAGCCCAGGTCGCGGGCAGCGTTGGGTGCATCATCGGGCACCGGCACGGTGCGCGCTGGACGACCTTCCTGCAGTGCCGCGATTACCTCGCGCAGCCACGCCTCCTCAGCAATAGCAACGCGATCGCCCCCCCGCGCCTGTTTGCCGACTTTGTCCACGCGGCGTTCAGCAGCGTCGAGGTCCGCCATCACCAACTCCGTCTCAATCGTTTCAATATCGGCCAGCGGGTCCACGCGACCCTCCGGGTGGATCACGTTTTCGTCGTTGTGCGCGCGCACAACGTGCACGATCGCGTGCGTCTCGCGGATGTTCGCCAGGAATTTATTGCCCAGCCCCTCCCCCTCATGCGCCCCTGCCACCAGGCCCGCGATGTCGTGGAAGTCCACCGTGTCCCACACGATCTCCGACGAGCCCAGCGTCTTGGCCACCGCCTCCATGCGCTCGTCGCGCACCGGCACCACCGCCACGTTCGGCTCGATCGTCGTGAACGGGTAGTTCGCCGCCTCCGCCCCCGCTTTGGTGAGCGCATTGAACAGCGACGACTTGCCCGCGTTGGGCATCCCCACGATTCCTATGCGCGTGCTCATGGTCCGACCTCAACCCGGGAGACCGAGGACTAGTGCCAACGCATCATCCACGGCAGCCATCTCGCCGTGGCTGAGGTGACCGATGCTGTCCTTGACCGCCTGCACATCGACCACGCGCAGCTGATCGGTGAGAACGCGGGTGGGCGTCCCAGCCAGGTCGATCGTGGGACGAAACGTCGCGGGTGGCGCGGAACGCGACGTTGGAGCGATCAGCACGGTGCTGAGGTCGAGTAGCTCGTCAGCCTGCACGACGACACCCGGGCGTGCTCCCTGCTGCTCGCCTGTGCCCCCTTGGGTATGCCCACGCGCACGCCGCGGCGCCCCCAGCCGCACGACCTCACCGCGAACCATCAGTCAGCCGGCCACGGCGGAGCAAGCTCGTCGAGCTCCTCACGTAGCGCCGCCAGCTCGGCGCGATCCGTTGGATCAGCCGCCAACCGGCGTGCCTCCTCCCGCAATGCAATCCGCCGGCGCCGGCGCGCACGAGCCTCTGTCAAAGCGCTTCGCACGGCCTGGGAGTCGCTCATCCCCTCCGCACGCAAGACCGCGAGAGCCGCTTCGGAGTCCGGGTCAAGCCGAACATGGAGAGCACGGGACATATGCTCAATGTACCACAAATCATGCTACAGGTGCCCGACCAGCCCTCCCATGGCAGCCCCCGCCACCACGTCAGACGGATAGTGCACACCTAGGTACAACCGCGACAGCGAAAGGCCAACCGCGAGCGCATACAGCGGCGCCGCAGGCAGGCCAAGCCGCGAATAAGCGACGGCCCCCGCGAACGCAGTAGAGGCATGAGCGCTGGGAAAGCTCAGCGCCGTCGGCGTCCCTGTTAGCGCCGGCAGGCCGGGCAGTTCAGGCCGGCGGCGACCAACGACCTGCTTGATAGCCGTGTTCAACGCGTACGTCCCGGCGACCGTCGCCGTCGCCCTGCGCCACTCACTCCTGCGCTCCGCGTCCAGCGCACCGCCAACGAGCCCGATCGCGAGCCAGACACCCGCATGCTCCCCCAGCTTCGAGAACCGCGCCACAGCACGCTCAGCCGCTGGCGTGTGCCCGCGCGTGCGCGCCACACGCAGCAGCCGCTCGTCCAGATTCAACGGCGTCTAGCCAAACCCGACTCTAGGCTCATCGCTGTCAGCGCTGACATACACGACCTGGCCCAGATCCACACGCACCGGGCCGTCCTCGCTCTCCAGCTCGTGCCAGCCGATGCCGCCAAGCGATTTGTTGAGGTCCTCCAGCTGCTTGTCGCTGACGCGCAGTGCCAACACCTGTCCTCCTTGGAAGCCAAGCGTCACACGTCGTGCTCCCGATGCCATCAGTGATCCTCCAATCCGGCCGCCGGCTGCACAATCTCCGTCAGCACACCTACCGTTGCCCGCGGGTGCATAAACGCCACGCGCGACCCACGGATGCCGGTGCGCGGCTGCTCGTCGATCAGCTGCAGGCCCGCCCGCTTGAGCGCCTCGAGCGTCGCGTCGATGTCGCTCACCTGGTAGGCCACGTGGTGCAACCCCGGCCCCTTGGCCGCGAGGAACTTGCCAACCGGCGTGTCCGGGCCGAGTGGCGCCAGCAGCTCCACATGGTTCTCGCCCACATCCAGCAGCACCGCCTCCACGCCCTGCTCCTCCACAACCTCGCGGTGGGCCACCGTCAGCTCAAAGCTGTCGCGGTAGAGCTCAAGCGCAGGCTCAATCTCCTCTACGGCAACGCCGATATGGTCGATGCGGCTGAACATGAGCCGCAGTCTATCGGCGGCCGGGCCGCGGGCAGGCGCCGCGAAACGCCGGCGAACTCCGACTCAGGTCACTAGCCCTCGTCGGGCGCCTTCGGCAGCGGAATCGGAGCCAGCCCAGGCAGAGGCGGGTGCGACTGTGCCGCCGCAACCACACGCAGCCCCACACCCGGCGCGCGCTCCATCCGCGGCACCCCCTTCATCACCCTGTCGATCCCCTCGCGCTCCAGCACCTCGTGCTCGAGCAGCTCCTGCGCCAGCTCCTCCAGCTGGGGCCGGTGCGCGACGATCAGCTTCTGCGCCGCCCTGCGCGCCTCCTCGATCAGGTCCTGACGCTCCTCGTCACGCAGCCGCAGCGTCTGCTCCGACAGCTGCACGTCACCATCGGGCGAGCGTCCCACCCCAGCGGTGCCCATCGCGAACTCGTGCACCATCGAGTGCGAGATGTCCGCCACCCGCTTGAGGTCATCCGAGGCGCCCGTGGTGATCGCGCCGAACACGATCTGCTCAGCGGCGCGGCCGCCGAGCAGCACCGTCATGTAGTCGAGCAGCTCCTCGCGCGTCTTCAGATAGCGGTCCTCCGCCGGCAGGTTCATCGTGTAGCCGAGCGCCCGCCCGCGCGGCACGATCGAGATCTTGTGCACGCGGTCGACCGACGGCAACAGCTCGCCGCACAGCGCGTGGCCCGCCTCGTGGTAGGCCACCACACGCCGCTCGTGGGCGTTGAGCACCCGCTTGGACTGAACGCCCGCGATCACCCGCTCGAGCGCCGCGTCGAAGTCCGCGTGATCGCGATCTTCGCCGCGCCGCGCCTGGTCGCGAAGATCGCCGCCTCGTTGCAGATGTTCGCCAGGTCCGCCCCCGTCAGCCCGCTCGTCTGCTGCGCCACCAGGCCCAGATCGACGTCCCCCATGGGCTTGTCGCGCGTGTGCACCTGCAGCACCCCCAGACGGCCTTTGACGTCCGGCGGCACGACGAACACCTGCCGATCGAAGCGTCCCGGACGCAGCAGCGCCGGGTCGAGCTTCTCCAGCAGGTTCGACGCCGCGATCACCACCACGCGTCCGCTGGAGGCAAAGCCGTCCATCTCCACCAGCAGCTGGTTGAGCGTCTGGTCCTTCTCGCCTGAGATGTCCATCCCCCGCCGTCCCGCCCACGGCGTCGAGCTCGTCGATGAAGATGATCGCCGGTTCGTGCTTGCGCGCGACCGCGAACAGGCGGCGGATGCGCGCCGCGCCGAGGCCCGCGAACATCTCCACGAATGACGCCGCCGACTGCGCGAAGAACTGCGCACCCGACTCGTTCGCCACCGCCTTCGCCAGCAGCGTCTTGCCCGTCCCCGGCGGCCCGTGCAGCAGGATCCCCTTCGGCACCTTCGCCCCCAGCGCCTGGAAGGACTTCGGCTCGCGCAGGAACTCGACGATCTCCTGCAGCTCCGCCTTCGCCTCATCCACTCCCGCGATGTCAGCGAACGTCACCGACTGGCCGGATGCCGGCTTGATGCGCTGGGGCTTTATCCGCGGCATCACCTTCAGCATCCGCCACATCATGAAAATCAGCGCGCTGAAGAACAGGATCGCGATGACCGGCTCCCAGTTGAGCGCCTGGTTCTGGAGTTCCTGCGTGAAGGAGATATGCGGCGCCGCCGCCGCGGGCACGACGCTGCGCGTAATCGCGTGCGCAGCCGTGCCCACGGTGCCGGTTGCTTCAGCGCGCCCAACGTCGCAGCGGCATGCAACGCTGATTTCTCAGCGGCGTGCACCGCGGCAGCGTTCACGGCAGCGCTGTGCGTGCTCCCGCGTGTGCCGGCAGTGCTTCTCCCCCAGTCGCGCGCGTCCAGCCTTGGCCTGCTTGCTCACCTGTCCACCCTCTCCAGCAAATTCACCATCCTTGGCATTACGCCGCATTATGCGCGTTTTCCCCGCGCTTGTCGAGCGCGGGATTCTCAGCCCGAGAACGCGCACGGCCAGGTCCCGGAACAGCTCCGTCGCGAACGCGAGATCGCGCACGTCGATCCGCTCGTCCGCGCCGTGGATCAGCGGCGCGCTCTCCAGCAGCGTCTGGTGGCGCTGCGGGAAGAAGCCGTAAGCCACGCACTCGGGGAACGCCAGGCGGAAATGGCGCGAGTCGGTGAAGCCCGGGAGCACCACCGGCACCGCCTCGCGCCGGGATCACGCTCGGCGATCCATGCGGAGATCGTGTCCATCAGCGGCGAAGTCACCGGCGAGCGGTTGCCCACGACTCGCTCGGTGAACTCAATGCTCCAGGTGTCGTTTTCCGGGCCAAGACCTCGGCAATGCCCGCCCGCACCTCTTCCTCGCCCAGTCCCGGGGGCACGCGGCAATCAACTTTCAACTCCGCGCGGCTGGGAATCACGTTGATCTTCTCCGACGCGCTGATCCGCGTCGGCGTAAACGTGACCCCTAGCATCGGCCCGAACATGTTCGCCAGGCGCGGGTCGACCGCCTGCAGGCGCTCGAGCGAGCCCCGCGGATCCTCTGGGTCCTCGCCGATCCCGCGAAGAAACGCCAGCGGCTCGTCCGTCAGCTGAAAGGAAGGCTGACGCGCCGCGAAGCGCTCCAGCACCGGCCCCATCTTCAGCAGGGCGTTATCGCCCATTCCCGGCATCGAGGCGTGGCCTGCCACCCCGGCGGTCGACAGCGTGAAGCGAAACACGCCCTTCTCCGCGCAGCACACGCCATAGCGGCGCGCCCCTCCATACTCGAACACCGCGCCGCCACCCTCGTTCAGCAGCATCTCGCAGCGCACCTTCTCGGGGTGGTTCTGAGGTGATCCATTCGGCCCCCAGCGATCCCCCCGTCTCCTCGTCGACCACCGCCACGATCAAAAGCTCTCCGCGCGCCGGGCGCCAGCCCGAGCGCGCCAGCGACGCCGCGCCGCGATCTCGCCGCCACCTGGGACTTCATGTCGAGCGCCCCCCTGCCCCACAGGAAGCCATCGGCGACCTCTCCCGACCAGGGGTCGCGTGTCCACGCGGCCGGATCCGCCAGCACGGTGTCGACGTGGCCCAGCAGCAGAGGGTGGGTCCCGTCGGGGCACCCTCAGCGGGCAAGCCTTGCCACCAGGTTGGGGCGCTCGGGCTCGGCTCCCAGCAGCTCGCACTCGAATCCCGCCTCCTCAGGTGAGCGGCGAGATACTCCTGGGCCGAGCGCTCGTTACCGGGCGGGTTGACGGTGTTGAAGCGGATCAGGCTCGGCAGCAGCTCCTCGGCCTCCGCGCCCAGCCCGTCGCCCTGTGATCCGTTCGCAGTCATCCGCCAGATCGTACGCCGATCTGCTGCGACCTCCTCGCGCGTCAGCGGGAAGTGGCAGGCGACGCGTGTACCCGAGCCCTTGTCCTCCAGCGGCGGCTCCTGCTGGGAGCAGATCTCCTGGGCCTTGGGGCAGCGGGTGTGGAAGCGGCAGGCGCTCGGCGGATTGGCCGGGCTGGGAACGTCGCCGCCGAGCAGCTGTCCGCTGCTCGCCGTGGCGGCGGGGATCGGCCACGGGCACCGCCGCCAGCAGCGCGCCCGTGTAGGGGTGGCGGGGGAAGCCGTATAGGTCATCCCCGGCGCCGATCTCCACGATCTTGCCGAGATACATCACCGCCACCCGATCGCACATGTGGCGCACCACCGAGAGGTCGTGGGCGATGAACACGAACGTCAGGCCGAGCTCGCCGCTGCAGGTCGCGCAGCAGGTTCAGGACCTGCGCCTGGATCGAGACGTCCAGCGCCGAGACCGGCTCGTCGGCGATCATCAGCTTGGGCTGCAGCGCGAGCGCCCGCGCCACCCCGATGCGCTGGCGCTGCCCGCCGGAGAACTCGTGCGGGTAGCGGTTGTAGTGCTCGGGATTCAGCCGACCGTCTCCATCAGCTCCTGGACGGTCGCGCTTGCGCTCGCCCTTGTCCGGTCACAGCCCGTGGATCGCGAACGGCTCGGCGATGATCGAGCCCATCGTCTTGCGCGGGTTCAGCGAGGAGTACGGGTCCTGGAAGATCATCTGCATCTCGCGGCGAATCGCCTTCAGCGCGCTCCCTTCAGGCGCGTGATGTCCTGGCCGTCGAAGTCGATCTCGCCCGCGGTCGCGTCGAGCAGCCGCATGATCAGCCGCGCGGTCGTGCTCTTGCCGCAGCCCGTCTCGCCCACGAGGCCCAGGGTCTCGCCGCGCTCGATCTCGAAGCTGACGCCATCGACTGCCTGCACCGCGCCGACTTTGCGCTGGAAGATCATGCCCCGGGTGATGGGGAAATGCTTGACGAGGTCGCGCACCTCGACGAGCGGGCCGTCGCCCGGGGCGGCGTCGGCGTTGCCGGCGCCGACGGATGGCTGCCGCCCCAGCTGATTCGCCGCGCGGAGGATGTGGGCTCGGCGCCGCTCTACGTTGCGGGGTCTCCCGAGCCGACTGGCGCGAGCGCCTCCTCGGGCGTGTCGCCCTCACCGCAGCTCGCCCACAGGCTCCTGCGCACCTCGGTCTCGAGCAGGCAGGCGACGTGGTGCTCGGTGGTCGGGGAGCGGCTCCAGCTGCGGGTCGAGCGTGCGTGGTCGGCCGGGCGTAAGGGCAGCGGGGGTGGAAGGGGCAGCCGGACGGCGGATTGATCAGGCTCGGCGGCGTGCCAGGGATCGGCACCAGCGCCTCATCCTCGAGGCCGTCCAGGCGCGGGATCGACTTCAGCAGCCCCCAGGTGTAGGGGTGCTCGGGCGCGGCGAAGAGCTCCGCCGCGGGCGCCGTCTCGACGATCCTCCCCGCGTACATCACCGCGATGTCGTCCGCCATCTCCGCCACCACCCCGAGGTCGTGGGTGATGATCACGATCGCCATCCCCAGCTCGCGCTGCAGGCGTTCCATCAGCGCGAGGATCTGGGCCTGCACGGTCACGTCGAGCGCCGTCGTCGGCTCGTCGGCGATCAGCAGCTTCGGCTCGTTCGAGAGCGCCATCGCGATCATCGCCCGCTGGCGCATGCCGCCCGAGAACTCGTGGGATACTCGTCGATCGCCGGCGCCGGATCGGGGATCCCGACCAGTTCCAGCAGCTCCATCGCACGCTCGCGCGCCTGCGCGTCCGAGACGTCCCGGTGCGCGCGGACCGCCTCATCGATCTGGGCCCGACCGGTAAGCGGGTGCAGCGAGGAGAGCGGGTCCTGGAAGACGATCGCGATGTCATTGCCGCGGATCGAGCGCATCTTGACGATCGGAGAGGCTGAGCAGATCCTGGCCGTCG
>CAVOTJ010000006.1:0-68197 GCA_963699115.1 uncultured Solirubrobacteraceae bacterium | reverse complement strand
TGTCAATCGGGCATCGATGCGGTCCTCGGCACGCTGGCACTCCCAACACCTGCTCCCAAATGGCCCACTTGCGCAGGCCCTTCTCGTTGAGCCGAAGCGCTGCTAGATGCGGCGCCGCGCCTTCGAGCACCACGCGCTCGACGGTCGCAGCGAGACTCTCGTCGCGATCACTCGCCAGCAGCTCAAGCGCTTCCACGAGCTGACGATCACTGCGCAGGACGTCGGTGAGCTGCGCGACAGAGCGCAGCTCACCGACGTCCCACATCGCCGTTCCTTCCAGCGCGTCCACGACTACAGCCCGTAGCGCATCACACTGGCGCTCCTTCCACGACCTGCCGGCCCATCGGCGCTTGTGCTCCGGTCGCTCGATTAGAGCTACGTCGGAATTTGACTCGATGAGCCTGATACGCCGCTGCACAAGTTCACGGTAGTCCGCTGGCCAGTCGGCTGGCAGCTCATTGAGGGGCGTCGAGCCGTGCCGCTCGAACCAAGTTGTCTCGGTCTCGCCCGCCGTCAGCTGACGAGCAAGCACAATCTCGAACGCACGCGCACCTAGCGCGATCGGCGGAGCGTCCTCCCCAAGAACTGGCACGTCCCCGGCGACAAGACCGTAAGAGGCAAGTGTCGCCCAGTCGAGCTCCTCTTGCAGGCTGATCATGCATGCCATGAGCTCCGCGTCTCGCGTCGCAAGCGTCTTGAGATAGTCGCGTAGTGACGGATCATCTGACCTCGCGCGCAGATCGTTGAGCAGCTCTTTTCGCTTTGTCGCAAGACCGTCGAGGCGCCGCGCCAGAGTGGGCGAACGGCGCACAGGTAGTGGAAGCTGACTCACATTGCCCGCGTTTAACGCGTAACGATCTTCCCATGGGTTCTTGCTGACCCGCGCTCCCTCCTGGCCGACATAGTCACCGCCCTTCGGTTGGCACACCTGCTTTAGCCAAAAACACGCGGTGGAGCTATTCAAGACGCCGAGCAGCGCCAAGTGCTCGTCGACAGTCGCCGCCTCGGGCAGCTTAATTACCGGCGCGGTTTGCTTGAACACGTGCCCACCACGGTCGAGCACAAAATGATTGTGAGTCGCGACCTCCCCCCATGCGATCGAAAGTTTCGTGAGGAAGCGCTTTGGGAAGAACATGGAGTGCTCGAACCATTGCAAGCCACGCTGCGCCGGAGTTTGTCCATAGTCCACCCGCGCCTTCAACGTTGTGCGACGTGGCCATAGCATGCGCCTCACAGCCGGCTCGAGACGATCGACTCTCATACCATCACTCTTTTTATAGGGAAACATGACAACCGTGTCGTACTCGAGTGACCAGTCCCGTACGATGTCACCCTGCACCAGCCCGACGAACTGGTCTTTCACCGCAAGCGTACGCTCCACCCCACGGGGAACAGTGAACGCCTCGTCTTCCCCTGTATGTGTAGTCCTGCCAAGGTCAACCGCTACATGAGACACCATATCTACCGCAGATGATTCAAGGTTACGAGTCAAGCCCCGCCCGATCCCGAGTGTCATTGGATGCGTTGAAAGCTCAGTCCGCGAGATATCGTTCGCACGTATAAAGTCGTCCTGCTCGCCCGGATTATCGGCTAGGAGGGTGATTGATGTCCAGACCTCGCCGCGCACCGGCTCGGCTGGCTGCGTGGGCTCACCGCGGATGCCGTCGAGGACCCGCAAGGTCGATGACACCGGTGATCGGGCACGACCAAACAGGATGACGGTGGGGGTACCGTGACCGGGGATGTACGCACCACTCGCGTCGATGACGAGTTGGAGATCAACCGACGGCAGAAACTTCTCCACCAACGGAGCACCGAACTCACGCTTCATGAAGCTATTGCCGGTTATCATCCCAACGAAGCCAGCACGAACGGAACCTCTCGGAGCTTCGACACGCGCGAGCTCAAAGAAACGTTCCATAAATGGCACAGTAAGCACATACTGGCCATGACAGCTCTTGTAGCGCTCACGGTAGGCATCGCGCAGCGCACCATCTGACACAGCGATGTAAGGCGGGTTGCCCACGACGGCGTGATAGCCCTGTCCGAGAATACGTTGTAGCTCCGCTGCGTCCTCAGTATCGAATACGTGCGCGACGTCCCTTCCGTGCGCCGCTTCGCCGCCGAACAGCTGCCCAATCCTTGCCCCATGCAGGAGGCTGTCCCCTGTTGCGAGATTTAGCTTGAATGCGGGCGCCTCTGCGAGCCGTCCGACGTTGCATACGCGGAGCGCCGCTATCAATAGCCGAAAGCGTGCAATTGCCGTCGCGTAAGGATTCAGGTCGACCCCGAACACCGCGTCGAGCGCACGCTGGGCAAGTACCGCTTTGGTTGTCCCCGGCTCGCGCTCCTGCCACAGCCCAAAGATTCGCTCAAACGCCCCAATCAAGAAGTGCCCAGATCCACAAGTCGGGTCGATCAGCCGCACCTGCTCGAGGCCAAACTCCGCGATCGCCGGATCCAGGGTGCGATCCAAAATGAACTCCTCAACGAAGATCGGTGTCTGCAGCAACGCGTAGCGCTTCTTCGCCGCCTCCGATAGGTCCTGGTAGAGGTCACCAAGGAAGCGTGTATCTAGACGCTCGTCTGTGAAGTCATGTACGAGCGCACCCGTCTCGGGGGCAATCTCCGTCCACAACTCCCGCAGTTCCCTTGCGCCATCGGCAGTCGGACCCAGGCGCCACAGCGGATTGTGGCGCTCGTCGTAAAGGGGGGCGACCGACGGATAGCGAGCGACCCCGTGAAACGCGGATTCAAGGTACTCACGATCGCTGTGCTCAGGGTGGCTACGGAAGTACTCCTCGCGCCGCCCAAGCGCCTCGGTGCGACGGTCACCAGGGCCGGACAGCAGTGCCTGATCAATGAGGTAGTTGTCCTCCAAAAAGCGTACGAAGACGCAGCCAAGCACCCATGCAACGGCGGCCTGTGTGATCTCCCCCTCCTGCCACTCCAGCAGAGACATCGCTGTCCGACCTGCGCCGACTGCCTTCTCATGCTCGTGCGCTAAGTGGTCAGCTAGCGCTTCTACCTCATCAACACGAACGCGTATGTCCTCCTCGAGAGTCGTCACCTCCCGCTTCAGTCGCGCCAACAGCGCCGCCCTGTCAATCATGCGACGTCCTGCCGCGCTGCCCTATGTAGGTTCCGAAGCCAGGGAATGGGGATCCGCAGCCACTCATTGCGAGTGATCACGGGAATCACTGATCCATCCAACGTGGGTCGCTCCACTTGATCGTCGGCGGGTAGCAAGAGCCACGCGCCTTTGAAAGACTGCTCACCACTCGCAGCCGCACGCAGGCGCTCGAGCAGCCCGAGCTTTCCATAGCGCGCAAGTAGACCCGCCCGCTCGAGCAGGACAGTTCCTGGGGTATCGACGATCGCCTTTTCGACACCCGGCAGAGCGCGATCCACGAGCGCGTTTAGACGCGCCCGGTCAGCGCTCGAGCGGTCGGAGGCATCGGCGCGCAGCACCAAGTCCCAGCGAACGTTCGCGGCGTCGGCAGCAGCGTGCAGCTCACGAATCAGCAGGTCATCGAGATCGATCGGCGTCACTTCGAAGCGTCGCAGCTCATCGGCCGCTTCAGCCAGGTACCGCGGGTCAGCCATCAGAATCAGAAGCCCGCCACTACTCACTGCATCGGCGAGTCGCTCCTCGAAGCGTTCTGCCTGCGCAGCCTCCGGATCGTGTGGCGGAGCCAGGAGCGGCGAGTGGGCGGTGACGAGCCGTGCCAGCGGCGACGCATAGCTGCTTTCCCCCGTAAGCGCCATGTTCTGTTTCGCCATGTATCTGCCGGCCCGATCATCGAAGCTCAGCTCAACGTCGGCATCAGTCAGGAGCGCATCGAGCGCAGGCCGTGCAGGCAGCGGCTCAGCCTCCGGGAAGCGAGCGCCGACGCGTCGGGCCACTTCCTCGACGCTGATGCTTTCGATCCCGAGCAGTGCACCGCGTGAAAGCCGAAGAGCTCGGGCAGCAGACATGCCGCGCGGATAGAGCTCCAGCCGCGCAGACACAGCCGCGTGCTCGGAGGCGGCAGCAGCAAGCTGCACGAGCCGCTCCTGCGTGAGCTGTACAGCGTCCGCTACGCGAACCGCGCGTAGACGCTCAGCGACCTCCGCCGCAGCGGGAAGTGTGTCTGAGCTTGCAAGCTCATCGGCAACCGCCCCAAGGCGAGCAGCGTAGTCCGCGGCGCGTTGACGCTCCGCTGTCGACTGTCCCGCTCCGGCGATCAGAACACGACCATCAGAGCGGATGCGCCGCACCGCCAGTCGCGGCTGCTCCATGGCAACCTCGGTCTCCACCGCAGCCCGAACCGCAGCCCTGGCGAACATCGCGTCACTGTCGGGATCTCCGACGCCCCGCTCGGCCGCAACCAAACGCTCTAGCTCGATCGATGCCGCGACGCCGCCCAGGCGCTCGACCTGCTCGACGAGCTCGTCGCGCAGTCGAGTTACCGCAGGCAGGCGTCTCCAGCGCTCGCGCACCCTTATGAGGATCTGTCCCACGCGACCCCGGCTGACCCCTACAACATGGCTGACCTCGCTCTGGCTGGGCCAACCCTTGATCGGCTGGCCAAGACCCTCGAGTCCGAGCAGCAGCCTTACAGCGTCGACCGAACTGGCGTTGCGAGTGGTCTTACGAGGAGTGAACTGGGCCACCAACACGTCGAGCGGCTGCACGTCGGGCTCATCTACGGTCGTCGTCTGCGTGGGCAGCACGAATGGACGCTTTGGCGTTCCGAGGCGGGCCCGGAGCTCCCGGTGAACGCTCACGAGCTCACTGCGTGTGGCAAGGCCGACACCACGCAACCGATTGAAGTTAAACGGAGGGATCGCCAGCAGGTCGCCCACGGTGAAGGCATTGACTCGCTCCAAGGCGTTTGTCGCGCGCGCGCTCAAACCAACAACGGCCAAGGGCGTATCGAAGGTCGCCTCACCGCGCTCGCGCGCAACGTCGTGTGCGCCGTCGCCGTCTCCGGCGACCGGCTGTACGAGGCCCTGGAAGATCCGCCGCCAGGAGCGAAGCATGTCCTCCGCGGTATCAAAGCGCTGTGATGCATCTCGGCGCAGCGCTCGCGCGAAAAAATCTCCCAAAGCCGCAGCAATCTCACGTGGGAAGGCATCGCTGTCCACGTGCGCCTCACCCTCAGCGAACCGTGGATCCCCACGCCCATCGCCCCACCTAGGCAGCGTTCCCGCGGCCATCTCGTGCAACGTCATTGCAGCCGCGAACCTGTCGGCTGCGAGGTCCCACCGATCGCGTCCGGTCGTTCCGAGGAACGGGTCGAGGTATGGTGGCGTTCCAGCGTGAACCTGCTCCGGTGCGGCGCGGGCGAGCGAAAAATCCATCAGCACGAGTTGACGCAACTTGCGCGGCCCGAGCTCGATGATTCCCAGGTTCTCTGGCTTGATGTCCCGGTGCGGTATGCCAACCTGCTCGAGATAGCTGACCGCGGCGAGCAGATTCTCGCCCCAGCGCTCGAGCGTCTCCAACCCGAGACGTCCTTCCTTGCGCAGCCACTTCGCGAGGGTGCCCTCGGATGCGAACGCGAGCACGATCGCAGCGTGACCGCCAATTTCAACCGGCTGGCCGTGGACGGCAATAACGGTCTTGTCGCGTAGCTTGGCGAGCACCTCGGCCTCGTCGAGAATCCGACGGTTGCGCTCCGGGTCGACAGCGATCTTGAGCACACGCTGCTGCTGATCAGCATCGTGGACGAGGAAAGCTATAGCCGTTGAGCCGCGCCCGAGACGCCGCTCAACGTGGAAATCCCCAAGCGGGTGGCCTTTTTTGACCTCCTCGAGATTGACCTCGTCGACTGTCTCGATTGCCGGCGGGGCCGTCACCTCCTCCTCCACCGCTTCCAGGTAGACAAGGAAGTCGGCTAGCGAGGAGGTCCGACGCGAGGTGTCAGCAGCCGTCGCATCGCGCACGAGAGCCGCGAGGTTCGGGCCAGCGCCGTCGAGCACCGACGAGACCTCCAGAGAGCCATCGCGTTGCAGAACCTCGAGCAGGGCCGACAGACTCGCCGCCGGCGCATGGTCTGTGAACACGAGGAATGCGAGCGCTCCAAGCGAGAACACATCCAGCAACTCCGCGTCGGCGTCGGCTCGGGTCAGTATCTCGGGCGCAAGGTAGGCAGCCGCCTGCTCATTGACGAGTTCCTCTACATGGCGGGTGCCTTCGACGGTGCTCGCGACCGTCGCACCTGAGACGCGAGCGCCCGTCTGCCAGTTGATGATGCGAATGCGCTGGTCGCTATGTCCAGGCTTCAGGACCAGAACCGAATCAGGCGACAGCCCGCGATGAAAGATGCGGCGCCCGTGAGCGTATGCCACCGTCTCTGCCAGCTGACGGACGAGCGCGACACGATCAAACAGCGACAGCGTGCTACCCATCTCTTCTAGATAGCGATCGAGCTGGATCTCGCTGGGATCCCGCTCAAACACGATTGCTGGCCCTAGGTCGAGCTCGTGAAAAGCGATCGCGCGGACGATTCCTGGGTACTCGACAGGCGCGAGCAACTCGAACTCTCGTTGCGCCGCACGCGATGCCTGTGCACGCTGTTCAGCGCCTGCCATGTCCGGAGTGCCATAGATCCGCACGCGCCTGTGCGTGTGCGAGAAGCGAGGGTTCGAAGCCTCGAAGTCCTGATAGCCGGGACCATCGTCGATCAGCTCTCCAAGCTCGAGATCGCCCACCTGCCGGCGGCGCTGGGCCGGCCGCACGCCGGCCTGCTCGAGCGCCGCCGCGATCCGCTTTGCCATCGGCTTGTCGATCCGCCGCCCCCCGAGTCGCTCACGCTCCTCGGCATTCATGCTCGTGAGCGCGTTCGCGATCCCGCTAAGTCCGCCGCGCTGAGAGGGGCCGTCATGGGAGTCCTCAATGTCGAGCCCGTGCACGCCGCTACGAGCATCCGGGGCTAGCCGACAGTCGAGCTCGGGGCTCGAAAGGAAGACGAGTGGCTTCACAAACGGCACCTGCTCGCCCCGAAACGCGCGCTGGCGCGTGAGCAGCGACTTCAGCCGCTTTGCCTTGCGGTTGGCGAGAAGCAGCGGGTTATCCAGCGTGCGAGCGTGCACCTCGCCGGGACGGGTGTTTCGCCAGGTACCCGCATCCCCCTCGAGCAGCCCCGGCCAACTCTTGATCTCAACCAGGAAGAGGCCCTTCGGAGCAACGACGAGCGCGTCGACCTCGCCGATGGTCCCATCGAGCAGAAACTCGAAGTTCGCCCATACGTGGTAAGGCTCGTGATCGGGAAGGTGCCGCTTGAGGAAGGCGAGCGCGTCTCGCTCCCACGGGAACTCGGAGGGGGTGACCTGAACCCAGCGGCTATCCACGACGCGGTCTTAGCTTGCGGGAGCGAGACGGTGGACGGAGCAGGACAGCACTGAGTTCCAATCTACTTGGCTTGGGACAACGCGGCGCCAAAGCAGCGTGCCGAGCACGCGAGCTACGACGTTGGGCCACGGCTCTCGATCCCTCACCACCCGAACTGCTTCTCGTCACGCCGTAGGTCTCCGCTCGCCCCTCCGAGCAGGACCATGACGGAATTCGTTGCCGAAATGTATATCAAAACCGAAACTATCTGTTAAGATTGCCTCATGGCAACAGCTCTTCCGAAGCCTCGCGATCTCCAGCGGATGACGGCACTCGCTCATCTCGACGCTGAAGAGTTGCTGCTCGAGATCACGAACGGGCGGGCCAGTATTCGCGCCTCATCGGAGTCGCCAGAAGTCGCCTCAGCTGAGCTCAGCACGGTGTTGGCGAGTCTCGCCGAGATCGCCCAGCGTATCGTCGAAACGCTTGATTCACCGATCGGCGTCCCCGTCGAGCAGGCAGCCGAACGGCTCGACGTCACGCCCCCGACGATTCGCAAGTGGCTGAAGGATGGCCTACTCAAACGCACCGAGGGACGCAAGCCGGTGGAGATCGAGCCGCGAAGCCTCATAGAGCTACAGCATGCGCTGGCTACGGTCAGGGATGGCTACCCCGCACGACAGTGGAGCAAGGCACTGGCTGCGTATTTGCACGATCGCGATCTGCAAGGCCAGAGCTGGGCCACCAAGGGTCGGGACGAGTTCGAACGCGGCGAGTTCATCGAGCACTGAGCGCAGCCCGTGGCTATGCACCGGCTGCGACTGACCCCGTCAGCAGACAAGGCGGTGCGAGGGCTCCGTGGAAAGCCAGCAGCAGCCTGGATTCGCGTGGAGGCCGAGCTCAAGGCCCAGGGCTGCCGGGCCGCCGGATACCGCCTGCTTGGCAGCGACGGCAACTGGTCTCCATATTGCTGCAAGCATCTCTATGGACGGTGGAGAGTGATCACCACTTTCGAGCCTGGGATCGCGACGGTCACGGCCGTCGGCGAGCACGACGGTCCGGGCTTCTACACGCAACTATCACACGAGTTGGGAATCTCGGGTGTGGGCCGTGGGCGCGAGCAGAAGCCTGACTGCTGCGGCCCCGACGGATGGCCTACGACGGGCAACCTCGCCGGTCGACACATCAGCGAACATACGTCGTTGGGGTCGGGTCGGGGTCAGCGTTAGCAGCAGCAACAGGGCTCATGCGTCCGCACGCCTCAATACGTTCTACGTACTCTTCTCAATTGATTGGTGCTGATCAGGGCGAATCAGTCCTTCTGGAGCCAAATATCGATGTGGTTGCGGCCGCGCGGACCTTCCATCGCGGCCGGATCACGATAGCGCCAGACGGGTGGAGGTACCTGCGAACACCATCGCAAGACAACAGCCGGCGCCTGATGCCTGCGATCACCACCATGCAATGCGCTCGGCTGTTGCGCGGACGCGTCACGACTCATCTGGCGCTACACCAGTCTCCAATTGCACGAGACGCCCCTCTTTAGCCGCAGCCACCGCCAGACCTCCGTCGAGCGTGACCAACTTGACATCCAGCCGACGAGCGAGGGCCAGGTACGCAGCGTCATACGCAGTTAGCGTGTCGCGCAGCTCCCATATCTCGGAGGCGAGCTCGATCACGGGATAGGCGAGCGTTCGCAGATCGCGTAGAGCAGCCAGCGCCTCCGCAGCCCGAAGCTGGGTGAGTTCACCGCGAATCGCGTAGCGCCGCAGCGCCGAGAGCGCCTCGACGTTGAAGTGCTCGGGCACGTGCAACTCGGAGTGCTCCGCGAGCACCGCACGCACTTCGCCGGCACGTGGCATCGCGAGGAGCACCTCCACCATCGCGCTCGCGTCGGCAACGATCACGCAGCGGTGCGCTCGCGCTCCGCTGCGATCACCGCTGCAGGCGGTTCGCTGGTCTCAGCCGGCGCCCAAGCTTCGCTGCTCGCGAGCCACTCCCGCATCGTAGGTCGCACAGCCAAGGCCTGAAGCTCCGCGAGCAGATAGTCGGAGAGCGTCATGCCCGTTTGAGCTGCCCTGACCTTCAGCTCGCGATGCAGCGCGTCAGGCACGTTGCGAATCTGGATCATCGAAGACATGCAGATCGCATTGTAACATGCTAATCGCATGCCCCGTCAGGCTTCAGCAAGAAACTGCGACAGCGCCGCCGCGACTTCGCCGGGCGCCTCTTCAGCCTGGTGATGGCCTGAGTCGATTACCGCTGCCGAGAGTTGACCTGCCACCCACCGGCGCCAGATCGCCACCGGATCGCCGTGGATGTCGATGTCATCGTGCGCCGCCTGCAGGAACAGCATCGGGCATGCCACCTTCCGCCCCGCGGCGCGATCGGCTTCCTCGTGCGCACGGTCGATCCGTAGCCCGGCGCGGTAGTCCTCACACATCCCGTGCACCACGAGGTGCTCCACCACTGGCGGGGCATCCATGATCACAAGACGCGTGACGACGTCGGCGTGGTCCAGCGCCGTGCGCAGTGCAACGAGAGCGCCGCGATCGTGGCCGACGACCGCTAGGCCGATACAAGCTCAAGCCCGCCGAGCCAGCGGCCGATGCGAACCCATGCCGCGAGTCCTTCGCGAGAATGCTCTGTGCGCGCTCATCGCCGCGGCCAGCTGCGCGACGATGGCGTGGCTCGGCCTGGTCAGCTTCGCGTGGAACGACTACGAAACGGAGGCCCGTTCGTCGTTCGATGCGCTCGCGCACGGTCATGTGTTGAGCTTTCTGCGCCTCGCGCCGGCCTATGGAGGCTCACTGATCGAGCGTGCCCCGTTTGCGCTGCTGCCAGGCTTGTGGGGAGGCGGCTCGCTGGCTGTCTACCGCATGGTCGCGCTGCCGTGCCTGCTGGCCATGGCGGCGTTTGCGGTGTGGCTGTGCGCGCGGATGCGAACGGAAGGCCGGCCGGTGCTCGCGCGCGCGCTGGCGGTGGGGATGTGTGTCGCCAACCCGTTGTCGCTGAGCGCACTGGAAGTCGGGCATCCCGAGGAACTTCTCGGTGCGTGCCTGTGCGTCTGGGCGATCGTGCTCGCAAGCCGCGGGCGCCCAATATGGGCAGGCGTGCTGCTCGGACTGGCGATCGCCAACAAGGAGTGGGCGGTGATCGCGGCGGGGCCGGTGCTGCTCGCGCTGCCGCGACAGCAACGGCCGAGCATCGGGCCCGTTTCTGTGGCGCGGACGGTCGTGCGCTGCTTGGCGAGCACCTGCATGGTGACCGCGACTGTGCTTGCGCCCCTGTTGCTCGCCTCCTCGGGAGGGTTCCTGGCAAGCGCACGCGGGGCCACGGTGCCGCTGGGAAAACTGTTCCAGCCATGGCAGGTGTGGTGGTTCTTTGGCTCACATGGGGCGCAACTGCACGGGTCGTTCGGTAGGACCTTGCCGGGGTACCGCACCGGTCCAGCGTGGGCGGAAGCGATCAGCCATCCGCTGATCGTCGCCGTTGGCGTTGGTTTGGCTCTCGCGGTGTGGCTACAGCACCGTCGCGACAGAAGCGATGTGGGCGAACGCAGCGCGATGCTGCTGCTCGCGCTGGTGCTGCTGCTGCGCTGCATGCTCGACACCTGGAACACCGGCTACTACATGCTGCCGTTCACGATCGCACTGCTGGTCTGGGAGGTGCGCGGCACACGACCGTTGCCGATACTCGTGCTCGCCAGCACCGTGCCACCGTGGTTCGTCCTTGAGGAACTGTCCGGGCGCGGGCTCGTCAGCCCTGACGTGCAGGCGGCACTGTTCATGCTCTGGACCGTGCCACTGGCGGCTTGGCTCGGCGTGCGCCTGTTTGCCCGCCCGAGACGCCTCCCGCGCCACAGCTCGAGCGTCCGCACCCGAGTTCAGGAACCAAGCGTGAGCGCCTTGGGAACGGTCGCCAGGAGCTCCTGAGAGCGCGAGGGGCAGGATGCTACGCGCACTGGCACCGACTTGGCCGGAAGCCGATATCGGGGATATGGTCACGGCCACCGCGCGGCGGCTGAGCTACATCGCCCTGATCATCGCCGCGCCGCTGCTGCCGCAGATCGGCAACTCCCACTTCACCTACCCGGTCGTGTCCAACTTCGGGGTCTATCTCGCGTTCTGCGGGTTGTTCGTGCTGCCGCTCATCGACCTGCGACGGCCAAAGCGGATGCTGCACCTCGACCTGCTGGCACTGCTCGCCTTCGGGGTGGGGCTCAGATACTGGTACACGTTCAGCTCGCTGTCGCTGTTTTGCGTATATGCGCCGCTGGCCTACCTCTGCCTACGCATGGTGCTGATCGCCCGCGTCGGGCGCTCCGTCACGATCAGCAATCCGCCCAGCCCCGTTCGATCCGCCGGGCTGCCCACCTCGTGGCTGCTTGCCGGCATCGTGATCCTCGTCGCCGTCCACATCAGCTGGACGCTCGGTGCGCAGGTGAGCACGGATGTCGGGCCAGCAAGTGTCCACGGTGCACTGCAGCTGGTGCACGGTCAGCCCGTTTATGGAGCTGACCGCACGCTCACAGCCAAGCTGGGTTATGACCCGCATTACGACACCTACGGACCGTTGGTGTACGAGTCCTACCTACCGTTCGCGAGCGTTGCCGGTGTCAACACAGCCGCGCGGCTTGCCTCGCTGTTCTTCGATCTGCTCACAGCCGCGCTCCTGTTCGCTCTGGGCCGCCAGCTGAGAGGGCCCGCCGTCGGCGTCGTGCTTGCGTACTGCTGGCTTGCGTTCCCCTTCACGCTCTACACCGACGGCCTGGCAGCCAACGACTCGCTCGTGGCGGCGACGCTCGTCGGCACGCTCCTGGCGGCGCGATCGCCAGCTCGACGCGGAGCCGTGGCGGCGCTCGCCGTGTGGACCAAGCTGAGCCCACTGGCGCTCGTGCCGATGTTGATCGCTCACGCAACACCCGCTCGCACGCGCCGGACAGCGATCCTCACGTGCGCCGCGGCGTTTGTGCTCACCAGCGTGTTGCTACTCGCCCCTGTCCTCATTCACAGCAGTGCGAGCACGTTCGTGACGCGCACGCTCGGCTTCCAGCTCAGCCGTCCGCCGGCATTCTCGATCTGGGAACGCCTGAACGCGGGGACCCTGATCGCCGCCGCCTGGATGAAACCCGCCTCCCAGGCGGCTCATGGTCTGCTGATCGCGCTGACGGCGGGGTTCGCGCTGATGCTGGTGCGTGCGCCCAGACGCCAGGACACCGTCGGCCTGGCGGCTGCCTGCGCCGCGATCTTGACCGCGGTGCAGATCTGCCAGGGCTACTACTCCTTCACCTACATCCTGTGGTTTGCGCCGCTGGTGATGGTTGCTTTGATCCTCGGCGAGCAGCCTTCCAGCCCATCGCCGTCAGCGATCAGCGCCACGGACCTCCGCGGCGGCATGCGCGACGAGCGTCAGGAGACGACCGTGAGCGCCTTGGGCAGGTTCGTCAGCACCTCGTGAGTGTCCTCGCGCACGACCACCAGATCCTCGATCCGCACGCCCAGCGCACCCGGCAGGTAGACGCCGGGCTCGACCGTGACGATGTTGCCGGCCCGCAATGGCTCCTCGCTGGCGGTGCGTGACAGACGCGGAGCCTCGTGGATCTCCAGACCAACGCCGTGGCCGAGGCCATGGCCGAAGTGCTCACCGTGGCCAGCCTGCTCGATCACTTCGCGGGCCACCGCGTCGACGTCGCGACCGCTCGGACCGGCTTTGACCGCGGCGAGACCGGCTTCCTCCGCGCTCAGCACGAGCTCGTAGACCTCGCGCGCCTGGGCTGACAACCCCTCTCCGGTTGCATACGTTCGTGTGCAATCCGAGCAGTAGCCCTCGTGCAGGGCGCCCCAGTCGATCGTGACGAGCACATCGCGAGGGATCTGCTGATCGCGCGGCTGAGCGTGCGGGAGGGCTCCGTGAGAGCCCGCGGCGACGATCGTGGAGAAGCTCGGCGCCTCGGCCCCCAAACGGCGCATGCATAGCTCGAGCTCCAATGCCACCTCCCGCTCGGTGCGCCCCACCAGACCGCCTTCCAGAATGATCCGCAGCGCCTCGTCGGCGAGTTCGCTAGCGGCGCGAATGCGCGCGATCTCGCCGGCATCCTTGACGGCGCGCAGGTGCTGAACCACGCCGGTGCAGGGGACGAGCTCCCACCGCTCGCCGAGGATCTCGGCCAGACGGCGGTGTTCCTTGACCGTCAGGTTGGCCTCATCGAAGCCCAGCCGTCCTGTGTGCGGGGTCAGCGTGGCGGCGAGGGCCTCGAGCAGATCGCCGCTGACGATCTCGCGCTCGAACTCCCGCGGGACCTCCTTCGCGGATTGTGTGGCGTAGCGGAAGTCGCTGAGGAACCGGTGTGGACCGAGTTGCGCGTGCGCGGCGTCGCTGACGATCAGCACGAGCCCGCTGCTGCCGGTGAAACCCGCCAGGTAGCGCACGTCGATCAGCGTCTCGACCAACAGCGCATCGAGCTCTAGCTCAGCCAGCTCGCCTTCCAGCCGCTGCGCGCGGCTCGGCGCGTCGGCGCTAGTGCCCGCGCTACTCATGCGGTGGCCTGAGCAAGCTCGTCACGCAAACGAACAAGGGCCTCGTCGTAGCCAGCTGGGCCATGACCAGAGATGGTCGCACAGCAGAGCTCAGCGATCACCGACACATGTCGCCAGGGCTCACGCTGCTTGACGTCGGAAAGATGAACCTCGACAGCCGGCAAGCCGGCGATCTCGAGCGCGTCGCGAATCGACCACGCGTAGTGAGTCCATGCACCTGGGTTCAAGACGATCGCGTCGGCGCTCGTGCGCAGGGAGTGCAGGTGCTCGACGAACTCTCCCTCGTGGTTGGTGTGAAAGAAGCTCGTGGTCAGCCCGAGCGCGCGCGCTTGCTCGGCGATCCGCAGCTCGAGCTCTGCCAGCGTCAACGCGCCGTAGATCGCCGGGTCGCGGCGCCCGAGCTGATCCAGGTTGACGCCGTGCATCACCTCGATACGGGGCAAGCGCTCACTCATCGCGCCAGCTCCATGACGGCCGCGCGCACGTCCTCGCCGGCCAGCGTGCGTCCGTACTCGACCTCGCCCGGCGCCTTCACCAGCACGAACGGGACCTCCGCGCCCACGCGCTTCTTATCGCGGGTCATTGCCTGCAGCACCCCGTCGAGTGAGATGTCGCTGTCGATCCTCACCGGCAGTCCGCGCTGGAGCATCAGCTCGCGTACCTGCTCGCGCAGCTGGGCCTGCCCGGAGAGCTCCAGTGCCGCCAGCAGCCCCAGGCCGACCGCTTCGCCGTGGCGGTAGCGCGCATAGCCGGTGGCGGTCTCGAGCGCGTGGCCGACGGTGTGCCCGAGGTTCAGCACCTGACGGCGTCCGCCGTCGCGCTCATCCGCGGCCACAGCCGCGAGCTTGGTGCGCGCGCACTCGAAGATGACCCGCTCGTCGACCTCGCCGCCGCCAGCGACCATCTCCCACAGCCAGCCGCCGGCAATCAGCGCGGTCTTGAGCACCTCCACCCAGCCTGCCGCCAGCTCGGCCGCGGGCAGCGTGGCGAGCGTCTGGGGATCCACGAGCACGGCCGCCGGCTGGTGATAGACACCGACGTAGTTCTTGGCCTCGGGAAGATCGACCCCCGTCTTTCCGCCGTATGCGGAGTCGACCTGGGCGACGAGCGTGGTCGGGATCTGCACCACGGGAACGCCGCGCTGGTAGGTGCCGGCGCAGAAGCCCGCCAGGTCGCCGACCACGCCTCCGCCGAGCGCTACGACGTGATCGGCGCGGGTCATGCCCGCGCTGACCATCGCCTGCCAGACGCTTTCGGCGCTTGCGAGCGTCTTGCTGTCCTCTCCCGGTGAGATCGCGATCGTGCCCGCCAGAGGCCCCAGGCGCTCGCCATACAGCCCCACGACGGTCTCGTCGCTTACACAGAACGCGCGTGAGCGCGTCTGCTCCAGCGGCCAGATCGGCTCGAGTCGTTTGCCCGTCTCGACATCCAGCAGACCACCACCGATCAACACCGGGTACTCGCCTGACGCTGAGCTCGCCCACAACAGGCGTGTGCCATTCGGTGCGGCAGAGAGCGCCCGTAGGGCCGCCAGTGTGCGCGCCGCGCCACCGAGGGGCAGATCGGTGAAGATCGCGTCAGCCAGCTGCTCATAAAGCGCGTGGCGGCTCTCGTAGAGCGCGAGAAAATCGTCCTGGCTCTGGGCGAGCGGGCGCTCGGCCCCTTCCACCTCGGCGCGCACCCGTGCCCACGCGATCAGTGGTTCGACCTCGAGCAATACCGTCAGGTGCTTCGCGAGCGCGTCACGAACGCGCTCGGAGACGACGCTACCGCCGCCCAGGGCGATCACCGTCTCAGGCGCGGCGTCGCTGAGCACAGAGCACACGAGCTCCTCCTCGGCCGCCCGGAAGGACTCCTCGCCATGCAGGGCGAACTCGTGTGCGACCGGGTGCCCGAAGCGCTCGGCGAGCATCTCGTCGCTGTCCAGCACAGTGCTTCCAAGCGCCTCAGCGAGCTCAGCGGCGACGGTCGACTTGCCGGCGCCCATGAAGCCGATTAGGACGAATGCCATCCGATCCGGTCTGTGTAGGCGTCCACCGCTTGGCGGACGTCGTCGATGTGATCGCCGCCGAACTTGCTTCGGTAGGCGTCGGCGAGCACCAGCGCCACCATCGCCTCCCCCACCACCCCCGCCGCGGGTACGGTGCAGGAGTCGGTGCGCTCGCGCAGCGCCTGTGCGGGCGCATGTGTCTCGATGTCGATTGAGCGCAGCGGCTTGGTCAGCGTGGGCAGCGGCTTCATCGCGCCGCGCACGATCAACGGCAGCCCGTTGGTCATGCCTCCCTCCAGGCCGCCTGCATGGTTTGTTTCGCGGTAGTAGCCGCGAGCCTCGGAGTAGAAGATCTCGTCGTGGGCGTGGGAGCCCGGCACTCCAGCGACCGTGAAGGCATCGCCGATGGAGGCGCCCTTGATCGCCTGGATCGAGCAGATCGCCATCGCCAGACGCCCATCCATGCGCTCCTCCCAGGACACATGCGAGCCGAGCCCCGGCACCAGGCCGAATGCCTGCACCTCAAAGACACCGCCGAGCGACTCGTTTTCCTTGCGCAGCTTGTCGATCTCGCGCACCATCGCTTTGGATGCGTCGGGATCCAGGCATCGCACCGGTGAGCTGTCGACCTCGGCGAAGTCCGCCGCCGCCAGGGGTTGTTCATTGGCTGGGGCGTGCACGGAGGCGATCTGGATGACATGTGAGTGGACGCTGACCCCGAGCGCGCGCAGGAACGCCTTGCACAGGCCTCCCCCAGCAACGCGCGCGGCGGTCTCGCGCGCGGAGGCCCGCTCGAGGATGTTGCGTACGTCTGTCTGCTTGTACTTCTGCGTGCCCACCAGGTCGGCGTGTCCGGGGCGGGGCAGGTGCACCTCTGGGATCGGGTAGGCGGGATCCGAGACCGGCCAGGGGTTCATCCGCTCCTCCCAGTTGGCGTAGTCGCGATTGGCCACCTGCAGCGCAACCGGGCCTCCCAGCGTGCGCCCGTGGCGTACGCCGCCGGTGACCTCCGCGCTGTCGCGCTCGATCTTCATGCGCCCGCCGCGGCCGTGGCCGAGCTGGCGGCGGGACATGTCGCGGTTGAGATCCTCCGCCGAGAGCTCGAGGCCAGCGGGAAGCCCCTCGACGATGCATGTCAAGCCAGGGCCGTGCGACTCGCCGGCGGTTATGAGACGGAGCGCCACGCCCCTAGCTTATTTGCTGTGGCGTCAGTGGCTGTGGCGGTCGTGCTTGGCGCTGTGGGCGCGCGCGGCGAAGGCGCCGTGCCCGGCGAACACGAGCACACCCGCGGTGGCGGAGAGATGCAGGTAGGGAATCGCCCTCAGCCCGTCATGGCTGAGCAGTTCCCGCCCGGCCTTCGAGACTCCATGTAGGGCGTCCTTGAAGGCGGCGCTCGATGCTTTTTCGGAGGTGATGCTGACGATCTTCAGTTCGTAGCTGGTCACCTGACCCGACGCGGAGAGATATTCGAGCTGCTCGGTCTGTCCAGGGCGCAGGTCGATCGCTTCGCATTGCGAGGCGCTTGGCAGACATGCCCCTGCACCGTGCAGGATCGCTTCTCCGACGAGCGTAAAGGTAGCGCTCTTGCCGCCTAGGGTGACACCGCGGAAGACGATCAGCGCCTGGGCGGCAGACGGCAGCGGGGTCATCAGCTTGAGGTTCTCATACGGCGTCAGCGTCGTGCCGGTGGCGGGCACGCCGAACAGCACGGCCACGTGGTAGACGGTCTTTGGCTTGGCTGGCGTTGCCGGCTTGGTGGGCGTGGATGGCGTCGTGCTCGTCGTGGGCGATGAGCCTGACCCCGTAGTGGTGGTTGAGCTCGAGGAGCCGCTCGTCTGCGACGGGCTCGCGCTCCCGGTGGAGCTGGGCACCACGGCAGCCTTCTTGGCTTTCGGTTCTGGGAGCGGTGTGAACGGGTTGCGCGCCGTCCCGTGATGCTGGATGGAACCGCCATTCGTCACCTCGGCGACTGCCTTTTCCGGGGTCTGCTGACTGACGGCCAAACCTGTTGAGCCAGCTGCCGCACTCGCGGAGACCGCGGCTGGCGGTGTGACCGTGCTCGAACCGCCACCGAGCACCACGTAGGCGATCGCGGCGATCAGCGCGGCGAGCACGAGGGCTACCACCGGCAGCAGGCGGCGATCGAGGAGATCAGCCTTCAGTGATCCTAGGAACTCGGTCATGGCGTCACTTTCACGATCGCGGCAGGCGTTGGAGAGCTGGTGGCGGAAGTGCTCGAGGCTGGCGTGGTGGCACCCGTTGGGGACGTTGCGCTCGCGCCGGCCGTGAGACCCTCGCTGGCTGGCAGCGTGTAGGCGGTTGCGGTGATCGACCCGGTCAGATGGTCCGCGCCGCTCTCCCCTGGCTCGGATGAGCTGCTGGATGGTGCGAGCCTGACGCTCTGAATCGTCAACAGGCGTCCGTCGACCTGGAGGGCACCAGATGCGGTGGGCGTCGCGAAGTCGGTGAGCTGGCGGAAGAGGTGTTCCAGATCGAAGTAGCTGCCTTCGAACGTGAACGTGAACGGGAGCTCGGCGAAGGTACTGGAGACACTGGCGCTCGCGGCACTCGAGCCGCCGCCACCGCTGGTGATGGAGGCGAAGTTGACGCTCTTCTCGTTGGTCGCCTGTGCGAGCTGATCGATCAGGGCGGGGACTTCCTGGGTTGGCGGCACGGCTTTGCCGAGGTTGACCACCGAGGCGTATGCCGCCGCGTACTGCGACTGCGCCGCGCGGGCGCTTGCGACCTTGCCTTCGGCGCTCGAAAGTTGCGCCTGGGCAGCGGAGACTTCGGCGCTCAGCTGACCTGCCTGCTTGCGCTCGGGCGAGACGGCAAGCATCCACGCCGCGCCGAGGGCGACCAGCACCAATACACCGATCAGGACCATCCGATCGCGTCCGGTCATCTCGCCGTCACCCCCGATCCGGTGCTCGTCGTGGATGTGGCTGACGTCGCAGCGCTCGCGCCAGTCTGGTCGGAGACCGATTTGGTCGCAGAGGCAGCCGCCGCGGCGCTCGGGAGCGGATCAAAGCTGACCGTTGCGCTGAAGGACGCGTCGCGACCCGAGCACGCACCGGCGAGCGCGGCACCGCCGCCGCCGCTCGAGCTGCCCGCGGTCGAGTTCTGCAATGTGACTTCTTTGACGCCGTCGATCAGGCGCAGACGCTCGAGCGTGAGCGCAACAGTCGACTGGCTGGTGGCGCATCCCGCGAGGGTGAAGGTAGGCACACTGCCCGGCGGTGTGGCCGAGGCGGCAGAGGCACTCGAGCCAGCCCCCGCAAGCGGGGTCGATGCCGAGGTGGCCGCGGGCGCCGCGCTCACGGTGCTAGCAGCGCCGATCGTGCCGCTCAGTGAGGAGATCGATGCCTGGGACGGGAGCACACGACCGAACTCGTGCATGACGTGAGCCCAGTCGAAGCGCGAGTCGATGAGCGTTTCCACCGCCTGCATGCGCTGATTGCGAAGCGCGATGAAGCTGGTGTATGGCGCCAGTCGTTCAGCCGCGACCTGCGCCTGCTGTGCTTGCTCGTTGAGCGAGGCGACCTGCGCGCGACGCGAGCCGACCTGGTGCTTGGCCTCGCCGTAGAGGAATGCCATCAGCGCGAGCCCACCGACCAGCACGAGCACGGCATACGCACCACCCTGCGAGCGCCCGACACCGACCGACTGGCCGGTGCGCTGCTCCATCGGCAAAAGGTTTACGGCTCTCATTGCGGAGCCTCCGCGGTGGCCAGTCCGGTGGCGACGGCAAGCCGGTGCGGCGAGACCGTCTCGGCGAGCGCCTGGTCGAGCAGACCGATCTGCTCGCAGCGAACCTCGACGCCCAAGGAAGCTTGCAGTGCCTCGGCAAAGCCGGGGATGTCCTGGGCGCTACCGCTCATCACGACATGCGAGACCTCGCCGCCGCCGTCCTGGGAGCGGTGGAAGTCGAGCGAGTTTCGGACCTCGCCGGAGATGTCGCGGATGCCGTTCTCGAGCACCGCGCGCAGATCGGCGTCCGATTGGGGCGCCTGCGTCATTGGTGTGCTCTCGACAGCAGCCAACTCCTCGTAGCTCATGGCGAGCTCGCCCTCATCGTCGCCCTGGACGCTCGTCGCCTGCTCGTCACCCTCGGCTGTCCGCTCCGGGTCCTGCGCAGCCAGCGAGTCGACGTTCTCGGGCGCTGCCAGCTGGTGATCTACCTGCGCGGGTGCGGTGAGGTCGACCGCCGCCAACAGCGCACGTGCCTCTGAGAGGGCAATGCTGCGACGCTCGGCGAGCTCGCCAGCCATTCCCTCAAGACCGCTGCCGACCACACGAGTGAAGCGGCAGACGGTGCCCTCGGCGATCGCGAGGTTGGTCAACCCGTCGACGTTCAGGTAGAGCACGCGACCGGTCTGCTCGGGGTCGGGACGGTACAAGGAGCGAATCAACGCGAACGCCGACAGGTCCACTCCCTTGGCCGTGAGCCCGGCGCGTCGCACGGCCGAGAGCAGCCGTTCGATCATGTCTCGCTGTGCGGCCACGAGCACGACCCGCTGGCGCGGCCCTGAAGGAGTGTCGACGATACCGAGCGGATGGAAGTCCATGACGGCGTTGTTGAGCGGCATCGGCACCTGGTCCTGGGCCTGGAAGTTGACCGCGGCGGCGAGTTCCTTCTGGTCGGTGACAGGCGGAAGCTCGAGCGTGCGCAAGACCGTGCGCTGGTTGGCCACGCCGACACGTACCTGCTTGCTCAGCCCGCTGCCGTCGAATAGCTCGCGCAGCACGTCGCTGACGGCGTCCTCGTCCATCACTTCACCATCGCGCATCGAGTCGGCAGGGAGCGGCAGGGCAGCGACCCGCTCGGCCACGATCGAGCCGTTGACGCGCGCCTGCACCGCCGCCACGAAGCCCGGCTGGATGTCCAGGCCCACGAGCTCCTCGTTGGAGCTGCGACCGAGATTCAGCGGAAGCTTCATGTGAAGTGAGGGGATTCTTGAAGGGAGTTGCATCTCGTTTGGGCGCTCAAACAGCGGGGCGGATCATCCGCATGGGGGGTATCGGCGCCAACCTGCAAGCGCTTTAGTGCAGGAAGTGGTTGACGTAGACATCGACGAGTTGGTGCCCCACAAAGACCGCCGTTAGCGCGCCGAGCGCGAGGAATGGACCAAAGGGGACGGCCGTCTTGCGTCCAGCCTGAGCGCCCTTGCGGTAGATCACGACGATGCCGAGGGCGACGCCCGCGACCAGCGCGATCAGTAGCGCCGGTGCGACCGCGGCACCGAGAAACAGCCCCATCATGCCCGCGAGCTTGACGTCGCCCATGCCCATGCCACCTGGATATGCAAGCGCGGCGAGCAACAGGAAGCCGCCGGCGCCGGCGCCGGCGATCAGCCGTTCTGGCTCACCCGAGGGGTCAAGCGCGAGGCCCAACGCCAGCGCGAGTACCGCGCCCAGGGCGGTGATCTGGTTGGGGATGATCCGGTGCTCGAGGTCGATCAGCGCGGCGGGCACGATCAGCAGAATCAACGCGACGCTCAGTGCAATGGCGCTGGCGGAGGTGTGCACCAGCACCGCACCCACGCAGAGAGCCGCGGTCAGCGCCTCCACCAGCGGGTAGCGAGGCGAGATCGGAGTGCCACAGCTGCGGCAGTGCCCGCGCAACAAGAGCCACGAAAGGATCGGGATGTTGTCGTAGGGTTTGACCGGCGTGCCACAGCCGGGACAGTGAGAGGCGGGAGTAACCAGCGACTCGTGGCGCGGCAGGCGATAAACAACGACGTTCAGGAACGAGCCGAAGACCGCGCCGAGGACACCCGCAAGCGTTGCCGTCTCCATGTTCAGCTAATCGACAGTCGCGGGGATGCGCTTGAGCTTCACCCGGCGTGTGCGGCTCTGTCGGTTCACGAGCAGGGACACCGCGAAGGCCAGCTCACCAGCTGCCGGTCTCACAGCCGCCCTTGTTGGCGCCTTCCACCTTGCAAGTGCGGGTTATTTCGCCGTTTTCCTTGCGTGTGATGGTGAAGGTGTCATGGCCTCCTCCGGGCGCAACCGCGGTGATCACATAGCCTTTGTTGGATTCCTTGGGTTCCGCGACGCTGAGGTAGGCGTGGTTGTTGCCCGCGGCGGTGTTGATCCCTGGGTCGGATTCGTGCAGAGCTTCAACGCTCAAGCTCTTGTATTCTCCGCCGTGATCGGTGGAGTAGGTCTCGGCTGCAGTCTCGCCCTCACGCACCATTTCCTTGGCCACGGCGTCAGACGCCTTGGTCTGCTGGCTGAGGAGGGCTGGAATCGCGATCGCGGCGAGGATGCCGATAATCAAGATCACAACCAGAATTTCGATGAGGGTGAAGCCCTGGTTGCTCTGTGAAGAGACGCGGTTGCGGACCATTACGCACCCCATCGACAGCTTCGGCACCGAACTTTACATCGAGTTGTTCACGCTTTGAGTAGTCATGCGGCGCAAGCGCTGTGCCGGTGAACTGCTGGGGCCACCAACGAAAGGAGGCGGCCCGTAGGCCGCCTCCATACAACTCGCCAGCTTCCGTTGCTGGTGCTCTGGTGCTGGATTACCAATTACTCTTTTCGGATCCGTTGCAGCCCTTTTTGGACCCGGTCGTGCTTTCGCATTCTTTCTTGATTTCGCCTGAGGCTTCGCGGGTGATCGTGAACTTGTCGCCCGTGTTTGCGGCTACCGCGACGATCTTGTAGGTCGATTCAGTGGCTTCGACTTTTTCGAGGTAGGCACCACCGTTGGCAGCTGCCTGGCTCGTCGGGATGGTCGGCTCGTATTCGTTCAGCACTTTGGGCGTGAGTTCCCAGGCGGGGCTGGTGGTCTTGTACTTGCCTTCGTGGTCGGTCATCGCGGTTTCCGCGGTGGTCTCGGCCGAGCGAGCCAATTCCTTGGCCCCAGCGTCATACGCCTTGCCCTTCTGGCTCAGCAGTGACGGAATGGCGATCGCGGCCAGAATGCCGATGATCAGGATAACGACCAGAAGTTCGATGAGCGTAAAACCACTCTCATCGGTCGAACGCTGGCGCAGTCGATACAACATTTGATCCTCCTAGGATCCGATTTGGGCGCCAGCCCTCGGTAATCGCCTCCAGCGGCGATGCGTCCCCCTCATGAGGGCCGCCGGCTTTGCTACGCATCTTCGATGCTTGCCTTGGCACCTCGGTACTGGCTTTGTCAGCGGCTGCATCGACCTGCCGAATGCTCACCTTTATAGGTGCACGAATGCTTGGACGGATGGCCAGAGGGCCGATGCGCGGCTCAACGCGTAACTGGGACGATCGTCAGATCCTCGTTTGTACGCCGGTGTTTCAGGCGGCCGGCTCAGGGGTCGCGTCGGCGTCGGCGACATCCCGCTCGAGCCACTGGGCCTGCGCATCGATGTCCGCGACACGCACTCCGTCGCCGCGACACCAGGGGCAGGTGATCGTGCTGGGCGTACCGCCGAGGTTGGAGATCACCTGACCGCTGCCGCGGCAGGCCATACACTCCCGCGGCCCATGAGACGCCGGTGCCTGCCCCTCGCTGTCGCTATCTGTGCTTGCCACGATCCGATCAGACTAGCGTTGCGCGCGTGAGAAGACAGCGACGCGTAGCTGAGTGGGCCCTCGTGGCGGCGATTACAGCCGGCGCGGCGCTGCTGCGGCTGGTGCATATCGGCCAAGTGCCCCCGGACCCGTTCTACGATGCTGCTGTGCGCAGCATGACGCTGTCGTGGCACAACTTCTTCTTCGGCGCATTCGAGCCCGGCGGCAGCGTCTCGATCGACAAGCCGCCGATCGACCTGTGGCTGCAGGTGATCAGCGTGAAGCTCCTGGGCTTCAGCTCCACGACCTTGAAGCTGCCCGAGGCGTTTGCGGGCACGGTCTCTGTGCCACTTCTGTATGTGACCGTGCGCCGGATGTGGAGCGCAGCGGCCGGCATTGCGGCCGCCACGGCGATGGCTGTGCTGCCGATCGAGGTGATCACCGCGCGCAGCGACACGATGGACGGGGTCATGATGCTGATGCTGGTGCTGGCGCTTGCCGCGTTCGTGCGTGCGGTCGAGAGTGGACGCAAAGCTTGGCTGTTGGCGGGAGCCGCGGCGCTGGGGGTGGCCTTCGACGTCAAGTTGCTCGAGTCGTTGGTGGCGCTGCCAGGGCTCGCCGTTTTCGCCTATCTGGGGATGCCCGGATCACGCCCGCGGCGTCTGTTGTGGCTGACGATCGGCGCAGGCGTGTACGTGGTGGTAGCGCTCTCGTGGCTGACCGCGACGCTGCTGTTCCCAGCGCACGATCGCCCGTACGCGATCGGCTCGACCAACGGCAGCGCGTGGAACGCCGCGTTCGTATTCAACGGCACCGATCGCCTCGGCGGGAAAACGCAGGAACTGGGGGCAACGGAATTCGAAGCCGGCCATCACTACCCGGTGGCCACCCAGGAGGAGCGCGACCACATTCCAATTGGCCCAGCCTCCCCCACCCGGCTGCTGGCGACTGTCGGCCCGCTATCCGGCGAGCGCTTGGGTCTGGAGATAGTGGCCGCCCTGCTGCTCGGCATACCTGCCCTGCTGTGGGGCCTGTCCGGTGATGCCAACGCCCCGCCGGGAGAGAACGAGCAACAGCAGGTGGATGCTCGCAAGCGCATGCGCCGCGCGACGGCGGCCGGGCTCACCCTGTGGATGCTCGTTGGTATCGCGCTATTCAGTCACCAGATCCGTCTGCACCCGCGCTACGTGGAAGGCTTCACGCCAGCGGTCGCGACGATGTTGGGCATCGGGGTAGCGTGGGCGGCATCGCAAGCTCAGCGCACTTCATCGCGCGTGCGCTTGGCGATCCTCGTCGTGGCGTTGGCGGTCATCGTCTATTACGGCGAGCGCCTGATGTATGGCTACACGACCCAGTGGTGGCTGTCGCTCCTGGGGGCGCTCGGCGCGATCGCATTTGCGCTGCTGGCGCGCGCTCCGTGGCTAGCGACGAGGGTTCGCTGGCTGGCGCCGGCAGGTGTGATCGCGATGACGCTGGTGGCGGTGCTGGTGATTCCACTGAAGGCCGACTTCACGGCGATCACCGATCGGATAAGCGACGCTGGCCTGGTCGGACAGCTTCCCGGCACCCAGCAGCACCCGCTGAGCGTCTACCTGCTTGCCCACCAGGATGGAGCGTTCTATGAGCTTGCGGCAGAGTCGGCTACCGCGGTGGGCTCGCTGATCGTCCAGGACGCACGCCCGGTCCTGATGCTGACGACATACGACGCGCGTGTATTCACCTCTGTCGCCAAGCTGAAGCAGCTGATCGCCGAGGGCAAGGTGCGCTACGCGTTCCTGAACACCTTCTGCGCAGGCCCTGCCCAGGCGGTGAACCCCGCCTGCTCGGCACCAGCGAGGTGGGTGCGCGCACACGGAACCGACATCTCGTTCAAGGCGGGGCTGTCTCATGGTGGCCTGCTGTATCGCCTCCCGGGAGCCAAGCCGTGAGCTCCGCTTCAGAAGGCGAGCGACTGCGGGCCCTCATCACGGGCGCTCGCGCGGCTGGCAGGCTGGCACTCGACACAGAGTTCATGGGCGAGGGCCGCTACCGCACGCTGCTGTGCCTGGTGCAGCTGGCAATCCCGGATGACGAGGCAGTGGACGAGCACATCCTGGTTGTCGACCCCCTTGTGGGGGACTTCGACGGCTCGGCGCTCGCTGAGGTGCTCGTGGATCCGGCGATCGAGATCGTCGTCCACGCCGGACGCCAGGACATCGCATTGCTGCGCAGATGCCTGCGCACGGATGTCACGAACGTGTTCGATACCCAGGTGGCCGCCGGCTTCGCTGGCTTGGGAGCACAGGTCGGCTACGACTCGCTGCTGTCCGAGGTCCTCGGCCTGCGGGTGGCCAAGACGGCCAGCTTCACACGCTGGGACGCACGGCCGCTCTCGCCCGAGCAGATCGCCTACGCCCGCGAGGATGTGGTGCACCTGCTCGAGCTGGCCAGCGAGCTCGAGCGCCGCCTGGAGCAGCTCGGACGTCTGCAGTGGGCGCGCGAGGAGTGCGAGCCGCTGGCTCGCTCGAGCGACGAGCGCACGCTCGAGTCCGTGTTCGCCCGCCTGCCTCGCGTCACTGCGCTGAACGCGGCCGCGCGACCGGTGGCTCGTGAGCTGGTGCGCTGGCGCGAGGACACCGCCGAGCGCAACGACCGCCCCGTGCAGAGCGTGCTGGGCGACGCCACGCTGATGGAGATCGCCAAGCGCAAACCGTCCTCGCGGGGTGAGCTCGAGAAGATCCGTGGCATCGGCAACGTCGGTGGGCGCCGAGCGGAGGAGCTGCTGGAGGCGGTACGGATCGGGCGCGAGCAGCCGCCGGACCCACCGGGCGAGACGACGCGCCCACCGGCGCCCAAGCCCGATGACGCCCCATTGATCGCGCTGGGAGAGGCGCTGCTGCGCACCCGTGCCCGTGACGCGGGCCTCGCCTATGAGCTTCTGGCCGCGCGAGCCGACCTACAGGCAATCGTCACCGCCGCGCGCCTAGGCGGCGAAGAGGCGGACGTACGCACCCTGAGAGGCTGGCGACGCGAGCTGGCAGGAGCCGAGCTGTTGGAGCTGCTCAACGGCGGCGTATCGCTGTCGGTGCACGAGACCAGCGAGGGCCGCCGCGTGAGGATCAACAACGAGCCCGGGGAACGAGCACAGTCGTAAGCGCTAAGCGTGGCCCCGACGCGCGCACCGCCCCGCCGAGAGCCCTTATTCGATGTGGTTGTAGATTTCGAACAGCGGCAGGTACATCGAGATGACGATGAAGCCAACGATGGCTCCGATCAAGATGATCATGATCGGCTCGAGGATCGAGGTAAGCGTTTTGACCGACGCCTCGACCTGTTCCTCGTAGAACTCGGCGACCCTGTCGAGCATCGCGTCGAGCGCACCGGTTTCCTCACCGACGCCGACCATGTGTGTGACCATCGTCGGGAAGATCGGTGCCTGTGCCAGCGGCGCGGCGATCGTGCCACCGCGCTTGACGGATGAGATCACGCCGTCCATTGCTTCTTCGACGGCCACGTTGCCGCCGGTGCGGCCGGTGATCTCGAGTGCCTGCAGCAGCGGCACGCCGGCAGCGGTCAGCGACGCGAGCGTACGCGACCAGCGGGCGACGGCGATCTGCTGAACGATGGTGCCGATCCGCATCGGCACGTGCAGGCGGAAATGGTCCCACTGGCGCCGGCCCCAGGTGGTTTTCTTCCACTTGATGAAGGCTACGACCACCAACGCGGTACCACCAAACATCGCCCACCAGTACTGGGTGACGATCTTTGACATCAGTACGGAGACCTGTGTCATGGCCGGCAATTCCCCGCCGAATTCCTTGAACACGTTCTCGAACACCGGCACCAGGAAGGCGACGAGCGCCATCATCACGCCGACCGCGAAGAAGACCACAAGCGCCGGGTAGATCATCGCCGATTTGACCTGTTTGCGCAGGGCAGCGTCCTTCTGCAGCTGGTCGGCGACGCGCACGAGTGCGTCCTCGAGCACACCTCCGGTCTCCCCCGCCTGGGTCATGGCGACGAACAGCGGGTTGAACACTTTGGGGTGGCGAGCCATCGAGTCGCTCAGCGATAGGCCGGCCTCGACGTCCTTGCGCACCGCGACGATGGTTTCCGTCAGATAGGCGCTCTCGGTCTGCTCCTCGAGCACATAGAGCGCCCGCAGGATGCTCATCCCGGAGGAGATCATCGTTGAGAGCTGGCGCGCGAAGATCGCAAGCTCGGTCGGCTTGACGCGCTTCATGAACGACAGCTCGATGTTCTTCGAGGAGTGCTTGTCGGCTATGTCCAGGACGATCAGGCCGCGCTGCTTGAGCTGATCGGAGACCGCCTGCTTGGAGTCGGCCTCTACCTCGCCGCGTGCCTTGACGCCGGCGAGATCGATTGCCTTGAAGACGAAGGTGCTCATGTCGTGTGCCTAGGCCGCGGCCAGCGAAGGCGCTCCCAGCAGACGCCTCAGCTCCTCGGGGGTCGACGAGCGCGCTTCGGCGAGCTTCTGTGTGATCTTGCCCGCGCGCACGAGCGAGGCCAGCGAGGTGTCCATCGTCTGCATGCCCGAGGCTGAGCTGGTCTGAAGCACGGAGTAGATCTGGTGGGTCTTGCCCTCGCGGATCAGGTTGCGGATGGCTGGGTTGGGCACCAGCACCTCACACGCGACCACTCGTCCGGAGCCGTCGGCGGTGGGCAGCAGCTGCTGGGTCATGATCCCCTGCAGGGCAACCGACAGCTGCACACGCACCTGGCCCTGCTGGTGCGCGGGGAAGACGTCGATCACGCGGTCGATCGTCTGGGCGGCGTCCTGCGTGTGCAGGGTGGCGAACACCAGGTGCCCGGTCTCGGCCGCGGTCAACGCGGTGGAGATCGTGTCGAGGTCGCGCATCTCGCCGACGAGGATTACGTCGGGGTCCTGACGCAGCGCGGCCTTCAAGGCGTCGCCGAAGCTCTGCGCGTCGGAGCCCAGCTCGCGCTGGTTGACGAGGCACTTCTTGTGCCCGTGCAGGAACTCGATCGGGTCCTCGATCGTCATGATGTGCTCCTCGCGGGTGGCGTTGATCTCGTCGATCATGGCCGCGAGCGAGGTCGACTTTCCGGAGCCGGTCGGTCCGGTGACGAGCACGAAACCGCGTGGCCGGCGTGTGAACTCGTGCACAGCGGCCGGCAGCCCCAGTTCGTCGATTGAGGTCATGCCGAACGGGATCAGACGGAAGGCAGCCCCGATCGCGCCACGCTGGTAGTAGGCGTTGACACGGAAGCGGGCGTGCCCGGGAATCGAGTAGGCAAAGTCCAGCTGCCAGTCTGTCTCCAGGCGCTGGCGCTGGTCGCCGGTCAGAATCGAGTAGACGATCTCGCGGGTGTCGGTGGAGGAGAGCTTCGGGTAGTCCTCGAGCGGCGAGAGTTTCCCGCGCACGCGAACCGTTGGGTGCGCTCCCGAGCTGAGGTGCAGGTCGGATGCCCGGCGGTGTACGACCTCCATCAGGAGGTCTGCGAAATCAATGTCCATGGGTCCGCCCATCGGCCGCTTGATGGACGCCTGCGCGCCCTGGCCCGCACCGCTGGACGAACGTTCGAGCGCTCGCCCGCGCAGACGCTCAGTCGGTGCCGATGACGCGTGCGATCTCGGACATGGATGTGCGTCCTTGCCTGACCTTCTGCAGGCCGTCGTCGCGCATCCGTGTCATGCCCTGGCTGACGGCCACGTCGCGGATCATCTCCGCCGACTTGCGTTCCAGCGACAGCGCCTGGATCTCGGGTGAGATCTTCATGACCTCATAGAGGCCCAGGCGTCCGCGGTAGCCGCTGCCACCGCAGCGCCGACAGCCCACCGGCTCGTATGCCTCGAGCTCCATCCGCGCCCTGTAGCCGTGGTCCTGCAGAACCTTGGCGGGAATGATCGTGCGCCGCTTGCAGCTCGGGCACAGCATGCGTGCGAGACGTTGTGCGACCACACAGTCGAGCGCGGAGGCCACCAGGAACGGCTCGATGCCCATCTCGATCAGCCGCGAGATCGCTGACGGCGCGTCGTTGGTGTGCAGCGTGGAGAGCACGAGGTGACCGGTGAGCGCGGACTCGATCGCGATCTGCGCGGTCTCGCGGTCGCGGATCTCCCCGACCATGATGATGTCGGGGTCGGCGCGCACCATCGAGCGCAGCCCCGCCGCGAAAGTCAGCCCAACCTTGTTGGAGACCTGGACCTGGGTGAGCCCGGCCATTTCGTACTCGACGGGATCCTCGACGGTGATGATGTTCTTCTCGGGGGTGTTGACGAGCTGCAGCGCGGCATACAGCGTGGTTGACTTCCCCGAGCCTGTTGGGCCGGTCACGAGCACCGCGCCGTGGGTCTCGCGACAGGCACGTTCGAAGCGTTCGCGCTCGGGATCGGCCATGCCGAGCTTGTCGAGGTCGACGACCACCGACGCCTTGTCGAGCACGCGCATGACAGCGCCCTCGCCGTGAACGCTCGGCAGCGTCACCACACGCAAATCGACGTGGCGGCCGTCGACCACGAGCCCGACACGCCCGTCCTGAGGCAGGCGCTTCTCGGCGATGTTCAGCTCGGCCATGATCTTGATGCGCGAGATCACCCCCGCGGCCATGCGGCGCTGCACGGTGGTGATGTCGTGCAGCACGCCGTCGATCCTGAAGCGCACTCGTAGCTCGCGTCCGTCGGGCGCGAGGTGGATGTCGGATGCGCCGCGCTCGACGGCCTGCGCGACAATCTGGTTGACGAGCTTGATGACGGGGGCGTCTTCGGAGGTCTCGTGCAGAGCGACGACCTCGGCCCCTTCCTCGGAGTCCTCTTCGATCTGTGCCCCCTCGCCGACGACGTCTTCGAGACGGTCCAGGCGCGAGATCAGGTTGGTGATGTCATCAGCGGGCGCGACAGCGACACGGATCTCGTACCCGGTCATGATCGCGATGTCGTCGACGGCGAGCACGTTCGAGGGGTCTGCCATCGCCACGAGCAGCGTGCGCTTGTCGGCGAACGCCACCGGCACGGTCTGGTAGCGCTTGGCGATCGTCGTTGAGACGAGGTTCGCGGCGCTCATGTCAACGGTGAACACGCCGAGGTCCAGGTGGTCGAGCCCGTAGCGCTCGGCGAGGGCACGCGCCAGCGCGTCCTGGGAGAGCGCACCGCTCTCCAGCAGCGCACGCTCGGGCGTTGTGCCGGAAAGGCGCGAGCTCTCAAGCGCATCGTCGACCTGCTTGCGTGAGGCGAGACCCATGTCGACGATCACATCTGTCAGGAAGCGCTGTGAGGAGCCTCGACGCGAGGGCTTGGTGATGCCCGAGGAGTCGGCTTCAGCCGCGGTACCGGCCCCAGCGATCCCCTCTTCCCCGCGCTCGCCGTTTAGCTGATCGGCCCCGGCTTCGCCATGAGCGCCCGCCCCCGATCCGTCGGCGCCGAGGATGGGCTCGCGCCCACCGGGCGACTCCACCTCGACATATGGGTCGGAGCCGACGATCGTCTCGAATTCGACGTCCGCGCCGGGCAGCGGGTCGAGCCCGACGTCCGCGCCTGAGAGCTCGCGCGCGTCGAGGTCCATGCGAACCTCAGCCGCGGGCAGCGAACCGCTGCCAAAGCCGCCATCGCCGCGAGCGCCCCGCTCTACGGAGACCAGCCGCTCGCCGCCGGCGTCAGACGCTCCGTCGATCCCGAAGATCGCGTGCAGGTCTGGCCCTGCCTGCTGTGGGAGCTCGCTCATAGCGAGATCTCCGTGATCTTGCGGCTAGCCTGACGGCCCCTCTTGTGCGAGGACAGCCCGGCGCATGACGTCCACCGGCGCCTTGCGGCCAGTCCACAGCTCGAAGCTGAGAGCTCCCTGGGCAACGAGCAGTTCCAGCCCATCGACGGTGCGCGCGCCATGCGCTTTGGCAGCCGCGAGCAGCGGCGTGGATCCGGAGCGGTAGACGAAATCGATGACATACGAGTACTTACCGACTTGATCGAACGTCAATCGGAGTTGGTTGAGCGCCTCACTGTCAGTAGCCGAGCGTTGTACGCCTGGGGTGTGCAGACCTACGGAAGTGCAGTTGACGAGCAGATCGGCGGGCTCGGGCTCCGCCACGGCACGCACGCCGAGATCCTGTGCGAGCGCCCGGGCGCGCTCGGGTGTTCGGTTCCAGATCGATACCTCGCTGGCGCCCGCTTCGCGCAGCGCCCACGCCGCCGCGCGGGCGCTGCCACCAGCGCCGAGGATCAGCACACGAGGGTGGGCGGGCCTATCGCTGGGGCTGCCGAGCGCGGCGATCAAACCGGGGGCGTCTGTGTTCTCGGCCGCGATCGTGCCGTCGGCAGCGAACGTGAGCGTGTTGGCGGCTCCGATCTGGCGTGCCGCCTGGCTTGCTTGCGTCGCGAGCGCCAGCGCCGCGTGCTTGTGCGGGATCGTGACGTTTGCGCCCAGGAAACCCGACTGGGCGAGGGCCAGGGTCGTCTGGTCGAACAGCGCCGGTGGGACCGGCAGCAACTGGTAGCGCCAGCCATCCATTCCGAGGGCGGCCAGCGCGGCGTTGTGGATCGCCGGCGAGCGGCTGTGAGCGACGGGCCAGCCGAGGACGCCCAGGCGGGGCATCATTTGTGCTTGCAGCTCGGCGGATGCCCGCCGGCCCGGGCGACGGCTGCTTTGTAGGCGGCGGCGTTGGCTTCGAATTCGGCGAGCGTGTTGGAGAACACCTGCTCGCCACAGCCGTCTGCACCGGCGACGTAATACAGGTAGGAGACGTGTGCGGGGTGAGCAGCCGCCTGGATGGAGGCTGCGCCCGGGTTTGAGATCGGGGTTGGTGGCAGGCCGACATGCGTGCGGGTGTTGTATGGGGAGTTGATGTGCAGCTGCGCTTCGGTGAGTTCTTTTGTGTACGTCGCTATTCCGGTCGCGAGCTCGACCGCGTAGTAGATGCTCGCGTCGATGCCCAGCGGCATGCCTTGCGCCAGGCGGTTGTAGATGACGGCGGCAATCTTTGGCCGGTCTCCCGGGATCTGCGCCTCGCGCTCGACCATCGAGGCGACTATCAGCAGCTGGTATGGGGTCACGTGCAGTGCCCTGGCACGTGCGACCTCGCTCGCGCCAAAGTTTTCCTGAAATGCGACCAGCTGCTCTTCCACCAGGCGGTTGACGGGCTCGCCTGGGTTCATGTCGTAGGTGGCGGGGAACAGGAAGCCTTCGAGATCGGGGGTGCTCTTGGGGGCGCCGTAGCTAACTGGATTGAGTAGCGCCGAGTGCCGGGAGGCGAGACGGTAGTTGCCCTTGAGACGGTCGGCGACGGCGATCTGGGCGATCTGCACCCGCGTCTTTCCCTCGGGTATGAGGACCTTGACGACTGGCGGCGCGGCGACCGTCGCCACCGGCTTGGATTCGCGGGAGTGGAGTACGAGCACCACCGCCGCGACGACGGCCGCGAGCGCGAGCACCGCCGCCAGGCGCGCCACCAGCGAGCGTCGTCCTTTGCGGCGGGGGAGAGCCGCGGCTGAGAGCTCCGTGGGGCCAAGCCGGGCTGGCGGCGCGGGTGGTGCAGGCGGCAGCGGCGGTGGCAGCTGCGACTCGGACGCGGTGGCGGGCGCGAGCGGCGGCGACACCTCGTTTGCCAGCGGCGGCTCGGGCGCCACAGGCACGGGTGGCTCGGCGAGCATTTCCGGCGAGGACGGCGTTGGCGGCACCGGCGGTACGGATTCTTGCCAGGGATCAGGCTGGGGCACGGATGTGACAGGCGGCTCCCGCGGGAGCGCGTCGGGCTGCTTGTCAACCCCATCTGCGGGTTGACTTTCACCGCGCCGGCGCGCGCGCTCCTGGCGGTCGCGCTCGCGATCCTGCGCGGTGCGTTCTCCTCCTGAACGTGATCGATCGCCGCGGGCCAAGGACCACGAACCCTAACGCGACTTGGAGGCGAGCCAGCTCGCCAGCAGGTGGGCGGCGGCTCTGGAGTCCTGACCGGTCTTGAAGCGGGCGCCCTTTCGGTCCGCCCCGTCGATCCTTTGGGCGATGCGCGTGGTGAAGCGCTCGTCGTGCATCTCCACGGGGACGCCCTCGCCGAGACGCTGCGAGAGCTCGTTGGCGAAAGCTCGCGTCTCGCGTGTCTGCTCGGTGTCGGTACCGGCGAGCGACAGCGGCAAGCCGACGATCACGCGCTCGACCTCGCGTTCTTGCACGAGCTCGCGCAGGCGCGCGAAGCCGCGCTTGGTGGCGGGCCGGGAGACGACCTCGATCGGCGTGACGATCGTGCCGCTGGGGTCGCTGAGCGCACAGCCGCAGCGTGCGCTTCCGTAGTCGAGCGCGAGCACGCGCATCAACTGGAGAGGGCCGCCTCGATCGCCGCGCGACCGGCCTCGATGGCGTCGCCGAGCCGCTCGGGGTCGCGTCCGCCGGCCTGTGCCATCGTGTCGCGGCCGCCGCCACCGCCACCGGCGACCGCGGCGGCTGCCTTGACGACGGCACCGGCCTTGACGCCCCGATCGACCAGCACGGGGGCAACGCTCGCCACGAGGTGCACACGCCCGTCGGCGGCGGTCCCGAGGAGGATGGCGGCATCTGACAGACGGCCCTTGAGGCGGTCGACCGCGTCGAGGAGCGTCTTGGCGTCGGGCACATCGACAGCCGCGGTGAGGACGGTTGCGCCAGCCACCTCACTGGCGCTGTCAGCCAGCGAGTCGATGTCGAGCTTGCCGGCGCCGCCGCTCGCGCCACCCTCCTTGAGCGCCTTCTCGAGTCGTTTGCGCTCGGTGGCGAGGGTTGCGAGGGCGGCGGGTGCGTCCTCGGGACGTGTGCGCAGTTGCGCGGCGAGCTCCTTCAGCAGGCGGTCGTGTTCGAGCAGCAGCTCGACCGCCACTGGGCCGGTGACGGCCTCGATGCGCCTGACGTTGGCGGAGCTCGAGGTCTCGTGGAGGATGCGAAAGGCACCGATCTCGGCGGTTGAGCGCACGTGAGTACCGCCGCATAGCTCGCGCGAGTACTCACCCTCGCCGACCTCGACCATGCGCACTACCTCGCCGTACTTCTCACCGAACAGCGCCATCGCGCCAAGCTGCTTGGCCTCGTCGAGCGTGGTGGTGATCGCATGCACGGGATCGTTGCGGGCGATCCATGCGTTGACCTTGTCCTCGACGTCGCGCAGCTCCTCGGCGCTGAGCGCCTGGCCGTGGCTGAAATCGAAGCGCAGCTTGTCAGGGCCGACGTAGGAGCCGGCCTGGCGCACGTGGCTGCCGACGCGCTCGCGCAGCGCGGCCTGCAGCAGGTGGGTGGCGGTGTGGTTGCACTCGGTCTTGTGCCGCGCGAGGTGATCGACGCGCGCGAGCACCTGCTCGCCGACCTCGAGGGTGCCGGCCTCGACGACGACCTCCGGCACGCGATCCTCGCCGAGGAAGAGGACGTCCTCGACACGCGCACGGCAATCGCCGTGTGCGCATTCGATCGTGCCGACGTCTGAGATCTGTCCGCCGCCGGCGGCGTAGAAGGGCGACTCGGCGAGCTTGACGAGCAGCCGGGTCGGCGCTGCTCCGTTTCCACCGCCGTTCCCGTTAGCCGCATCGAGCGCTTCGAGCGGGCGGATGGCGAGCACGGTGGTGGGCTGTATCTCTGTCTCGTATCCGGTGAAGCGGGTGGCGGGCCCGCCATCGAGCGCGCCGATGGCGCCGGCGGCTGCTGTGACGGTGCTGCGTCCGGCTCCACCTCTCCCCCGCTCGCGCTGTTCCTCCATCAGTTCTTCGAAATCACCCTCGATCGAAAGGTCCGCTTCGGCGAGCAGCTCACGGGTCATCTCATGGGGAAAGCCGTGGGTGTCGTGCAGCGTGAAGACCTCGAGCGCGGGCACGGAGGAGCGACCGGCGGCGCGGGCCTGCTCGATCTGGTCCTGGAGCATCTCCATGCCCTGGGCGAGCGTGCGCCCGAAGCTCTCCTCCTCGGCGGCGAGCCACATGTCGGTTACCTCAGCCTGTTCGCCAAGCTCCGGGTAGGCGCTACCCATGATCTCGCGCACGCGCGCGGAGTAGCGCGTGAGGAAGCCCGGCTCGAGCTCCAGCGCGAGCCCTTGCTGGATCGCGCGGCGCATCACACGGCGCAGCACATAGCCGCGATCCTCGTTGGAGGGCACCACTCCATCGGCGGTGAGGAAGGTCATCGCGCGGGTGTGGTCGGCGAGGATCCGCAGGGAACGGTCGCTGTCGAGCTCGTTGCCGTAGCGACGTCCGGATAGCTGCTCGCCGAGCTCGATGAGCGGCTGGAACTGGTCGGTCTCGAATACCGATTGCTTGCCCTGGAGGATCGCCGCCATGCGGTTCAGCCCGAGGCCGGTGTCAATGTTGTTGGCGGGTAGCGGCTTGAGAACGGTGCCGGGCTCATCGGACGCGGGCTGCTGGTCGTACTGCATGAACACGAGGTTCCAGTACTCCAGGAAGCGCTCGTTCTCGCCTCCCGGGAGGTCATTGGGCGCGCCGTACTGGACACCACGGTCGATGTACAGCTCCGAGCACGGGCCGCATGGCCCGGTTGGCCCCGCCTGCCAGAAGTTCTCAGAGCGTGGGCATTCGACGATCCGCTCGCGCGGCACACCTAGTTCCAGCCAGCGGTCGATGGCCTCCTGATCCGAGCCGAGCCCGAGACCCTCGTCGCCCTCGAACACGGTCACCCAGATGTCCTCCTCGGGGAAGCCGAACACTTCGCGCGAGAGCTCCCAGGCGAACTCGATGGCCTCGTGCTTGAAATAGTCGCCGAACGAGAAGTTGCCGAGCATCTCAAAGAAGGTGAGATGACGGGCGCTGTTCCCGACGTTGTCGATGTCGACCGTGCGAAAGACCTTCTGGCAGTCGGTCAGGCGCGGTGCTGGCGGGCGTTCCTGCCCAAGGAAGTAGGGCTTCAGCGGGTGCATGCCAGCGACTGTCAAAAGCGCCGAGGGGTCGTGCGCGGAGGGCACGAGCGACGCTGAGGGAATGCGCTTGTGAGCGCGCTCCTCGAAGAAGCTCAGATAGCGCTCGCGGATCTCATCGGAGGTCATGGTTTTAGATATTAAGGGCGAGCGAGCGCCGGGCACGGGCCGCGCACCCTAAGCGCTCACGCGGTAATGGTTCCGTAACCGACGACGACGTCGCCCGCGTACAGGCATGCGATTTGACCTGGGGCGGTGCGCTCGGCTGGCTCATCGAGCGTGATCGCCACGCGCGGGTGAGCCCCGGCGGGCAGATCGCCGGGCAGGCGGCAGGCGAATCGCCGCCCGTGTGCACGCACGCGCACGCCGTCCACGCAGGCGCTGGCGCGGTGGAGCGTTGCGGCGCGAACGGTCACCTGGGCTGCGAGCAGGTCCTGGCGAGACCCTACGGTGACGGTGTTCGCACCGGCGTCGGTTGCGAGCACATACAGCGGCTCGGGTGCGGAGATACCGAGACCGTGGCGCTGACCGACGGTGTAGCGGTGCGCGCCGGAGTGCTCGCCAAGCACCGTGCCGTGGATGTCGAGGATCGGCCCCGGACGTCTGGCGAGTCCGCCGTGGCGCTCGAGGAAGTCACCGTGGCGGGTGCCGGCGAGGAAGCACAGATCCTGGGAGTCGCGCTTGCGCGCCACATCAAGTCCTGCGCGCTCGGCGAGCTCGCGGACCTGCTGCTTGTGCATCTCTCCCAGTGGAAAGCGCATCTGCGAAAGCGACGCGGGGTCGAGTGCGGAGAGCACGTAGCTCTGATCCTTGGCGAGGTCGAGGGCGGTTCTGAGCAGGGGAGCGGGCGCGTCGGTGGCTGCTTCAGCGCCGGCGGACGGCTGGTGTACCACGCGGGCGTAGTGGCCGGTGGCGAGCGTCTCTGACCCGAGCCGGCCGGCGAGCTCGAGCATGGCGTCGAGGCGAACGTTGCCGTTGCAGCGCACACACGGGTTCGGGGTGAGCCCGGCGGCGTGATCTGACAGCCAGCCGTCGACGACGCCCGCGCGAAACTCGGCGCGCAGGTCGATTGAGAAGTGGGGCATTCCGAGCTCGTGCGCGAGCTCGCGCGCGCCGCGAACGGCTTGGGCGGAGCAGCAGCTGAGATCGCCGTCGTTCTCGGGGTCTGACCACAGCTCGAGCGTCACGCCCACGGCCTGGCTGCCGTTCTGTGCGACAAGCAGTGCCGCGACGGCGCTATCGACGCCGCCGCTCATCGCGACGAGGGTGCGTCCGGCGACGGGCGCGAGGCTTGCGCTGTTGCGCGCGACGCCGCCGAGGGCTCGGTGTAGGGCATCGGCGGCCAGCTCTGCGGCATGACGCTTGGCGATGCTCAGCCCCCCGAGCTCCTGTGCGATCTCCCGCGCGCCGAGCTGGGCGGCGCCCAGCAGCGGTGTGCCACGCAGCAGGCTCACGGCGGCGCTACCGGCCGCGAGGGTGGCCCCGCAACCGCTGGCGTCGAAGCCAGCATCCTGGATGAGCCCGTCTGGGCTGGCGGGGTCGAGCGCTATGGAGATGCGGATCAGATCTCCGCATGCTGCTCCGCCGGCGGCGCCTGTGTAGGCGTTGGCGGGTGTGTGTCCCCGCCCTATGGGGCATTCGAGATGGCTGCTCAGCTGCTCGGCGGCAATGCTCACCTGAGCGAGTGTAAGACTAGGAGCTGCGGGCTTCGGCGATGGCCTGCTCGATGGAGTAGGCGTCCTGCACGCCGGTGAGCACGATCGCGTGTCCCTGCTTGTTGATCACGAGGATCGTGGGCGTTGCATACAATTGCACGCCGCGCGTGACCGAGCCGTAGTTGGCGACCTGGCTTGCAAGCGCCTCCTGGACCGAGACATTGTGTGCGCTACGCAGCGACTGCACCGCGCGGTAGGTGACGACGTCGTCGGTGCCGGCGGGGTTCCAGAAGAGTAGGACGACCACTTTCCCTTTGGCGAGGTCGGCTTCCACACTGCGCTGGCCGCTGGGGATCAGCGTGCTGGAGGCGGCGCTGGAGGAGCTGGTGCTCTTCTGAGCTGAGCTTGTGGCGCTGCTCGGCGTCTTTGTGACGGGCTTAGTGGCGGCATGGGTGGCGGACGCCTTGTGTGTCGGCGAGCTGGCGGGCGTGTGGGCCGCCGTGCTGGAGGTCTGGGTAGATGCCGCTTCACCAGATTGCTGTGCTGACTTTTTTTCCAGCTCGTTGGCGTTCTGCTGGGAGACGGCGGCGGCATGATGTGCCTTGGCGATCGCGTGCCCGAGCGACCCGAGACTTGACCCGGAGGCGCTGGTGCTGGTTGCTCCTGTGGCGCTAGGAGAAGCCGGCGTCTTGGCGGCGGTGGTCGCAGGCGAAGAGTTGCTCGTGGAGTGCCCCTGCAGCACGAACAGCCATACGCCGGCGAACAGGACGAACACCGCGATCACGATCTGAAACGGACGGGAGAGCTGCAGCATCGCCTCCTACTTCGGCACGTGCGCGAGAAAAGTTGAACCACGAGATATGCCTTGGACGCTTCCCACCAGCACAGGCATGGGGGGCTACGTCCACTCAGATGGCGTGATGACCGCGCAACACGGCGTGCACGACCGCGTCGACGGCGAGCGTCTCCTGTCGGCCGTCCTGCATGTCCTTGAGCGTAGTTTGCCCGGATCCGACGATCGCTACGTAGCGTGCTCCGAGCGCGTTTGCGTGGCTGAGCTGCCCCTTCAGCGAGCGTCCGCCGAGGTCCATCTGCGCGGAGAGCCCAGCCGAGCGCGCCTGGCTGAGTAGTCCAAACGCGCTCGTGCGGAGCCCATCATCGTCGCCGTCGATCGCCAGGAACAGCTCCACGGGGGCGGGAGCGAGAGGTTGTGCACCGGCGCCGCCTGCTTCGCCGGCGAGCATGATCCGCTCAACCCCGGCTGCCCAGCCCATGCCGGGTGTTTGTGGTCCACCGAGCTGGGCGACGAGGCCGTCGTAGCGTCCCCCTCCCCCCACGCCGCTCTGCGCGCCGAGGGCGTCGGAGGTGAACTCGAACACGGTTCGCGTGTAGTAGTCGAGACCACGTACGAGCGTTGGGTCAACTTCGTAGAGGATGCCGGCGATGTCGAGCAGCTCGCGCACGTGCGCGAAATGCTGGAGATCCCCCTGATCGAGATGCTCGAGCAGCAGCGGCGCGCCTTCCATGACCCGCCTGGTACCGGGATCTTCGGAGTCGAACGCTCGCAGGGGGTTGAGCTCGATTCTGCTCCTGACGTCCTCTGCGAGGCTGGCTTCGTTGGCGCGCAAATGCGCCTGCAGGCGCTCGCGATACTCGCGTCTGCTGTCAACGCTGCCGAGGCTGGAGAGACGCAGTCTGAGCTCGCGGACGCCCATCTCGGCCAGCAGCGCGCTGAGTAGCGCGATCGACTCGGCGTCGACGGCGGGGTCCTCGGAGCCGATCGCCTCGGCGCCAACCTGCCAGAACTGCCGGAAGCGGCCGGCCTGTGCGCGCTCGTGGCGGAAGAAGCTGGACAGGTACCAGAGCTTCACGGGCTGGCGGCGCTTGTGCATGCCGTGCTCGACGTACGCCCGGCATACCGGGGCGGTGCCCTCAGGTCGTAGCGTCAGCGAGCGTCCGGCCTGGTCGTCGAAGGTGAACATCTCCTTGCGGACGATGTCGGTCGACTCGCCGACGCCGCGGGCGAACAGCTCGGTGGCCTCGAACGTGGGTGTCTCGATCCGCTCGTAGCCGGCGCTCGCGAGGATCGAGCGAGCCTTGGCCTCCAGGTGGGTGCGTGCGGCGGCCTGCTCGCCGAGCACGTCGTAGGTGCCGCGTGGCGCTTTGATCTTGGCTGCGCTCAAGTTCAGGCTGCCGGCGAGTCGGCAGCACGCTCGCGCGGGACGCGCACACGAAGCTCGCTGAGGAACGGGTTGGTGTCGCGCTCGCGCCCAAGCGTGGTGACACCCATGTGCCCGGGATACACGACGGTCTCGGGTGGATACCCCTGGAGCAGGCCCGCGATGGAGCGCTCGAGCGTGGGCCAATCCCCGCCGGGGAGATCGACGCGGCCGACGGACCCCTGAAAGAGGACGTCCCCCGACAGCAGCGCGGGATGGGCGGGCAATCCGATCGCGTAGGTGACGTGTCCGGGGCTGTGACCGGGGGTGAAGATCACGTCGATGTCTAGACCGGCGAGGTTCAGATGCTCGCCACCGCTGACGGTGTGCTCGGGCTCATAGCTCTCGAACGGCCCGAATCCTGGCGGCACCCAGCTCATGATGTCGGTGAGCAGCGGCCGCTCGATCTCAGGGCAGTAGACGGACGCGCCGGTCTCGCGAGCGAGCGGCGCGACCGCGCCGATGTGATCGAAGTGACAGTGGGTGATGAGGATCGCGTCGATCTTGACGCCGAGAGCGTCGATCGCCTGCGACAGGCGCTCGGCTTCGTCTCCCGGGTCGATCAGCAGTGCGCTGGTCGCGTCGCTGTTGACGCGCACGATGTATGAGTTCTCCTGCACGGGACCGACGGTGAACGACCTCACGTCCAGCCCGCTCATCGCGAAGCTGCTCCCCCGCTCGCCTGCGCTTTCTTGCGCATACGGCGGTCATACATCCATTTGTCGCTGTAGTAGCTGACGACCGTGTACATGACGAGCACCACCGGGAACAGCGCAATGGCCTGGTTTGACTGCTTGAGCAAAAGGACCACGACGAGCAGCAGCACGATCGCTGCGAACATGGCCTTGAGGAACGCCCCGCCCCATGTCGGTGGGCGGTCGCGCTTGTCGAGCAGCTTTTCCTTCTCTTTCGCGCGCTCGCGTGGATCGCCTGTCTTCTCGGCGGCGGTGGGCTTGCGCCCTGTGCGCCCGCGCGACTCGATCACCCCGGCAGCGTTGCCGCGGTGCTTGGTTTGACGTTTGCGCCTAGTCTGGGCCATGACTAGCAGCCTAGTGCGTTCTCGATCAAGTGGCGTGCGGGATCGAAGCCTGGGATGGGGACGTCCTGGGGAAAACCCTCGAACGCCACGGCTGGTGCAAGCCCGACGAGCTCGGCGCTGGCGACCTTGGTATGGACGCGGACTGCCTCGACGACCATCGCCAGCGACACGTCAAACGGGCGCTCGACGTTCATCGAGACCTGCGCGACACCGCCCCCCAACTGGATGCCGATTGCACGTACGCCGGGCATCCCGGAGGTCCCGTGCTCGCGGATGAGAGTCGCGATGCGATTCGCGTCCTCGAAGCTGGCGGGTGGCGCGAGCTGCAGGTTGAAGGCCACTAGCGGCGGCCGGGCGGCAACGAGCGTGGCACCGGCACTTGGATGCATGGTCGGTGGACCGTAGTCAGGAGCGATGTGTCCCTCCCTGCTGGCGATGCGCGCGGATAGCCCGGTGACGCCGCCACGGCGCAGCTGGGCACGCGTCCGCTCCGACTGGGCGTCCTCGCCGGAGAGCTCGCCGTATAGGAACACGGGCACGTCGAGCTCCGCGCCGATCCGGTCGGCGACGACAAGCGCCTCGGCACACGCTGCGCCTCTGGTTGTTGGGTCGAGGTAGACGACTGGAGCGACGTCGATGGCGCCGACGTGCGGGTGCTGACCCGTCTCGGCTGGGTCTGTGTCAGTCCCGCGAGCGACCACGTCGATCCGCTCGACCGCCGCCTGAGCGGCGCGCAACATGGCGTCCGCCAGCTCTCCCTGCGGGGCGGCGATCGTGAATACCGAGCGATGGTGATCCACGTCGGAGTGCACGTCCAACAGCCGCACACCGTCCGAGGCCCCGTGTGCGAACGCGGCTCCGATCGCGTCGATCGTCGCTCGATCGCGTCCCTCTGAGACATTGGGCACTGCGAGCAAGGTGGGTGGCGCCATGGCGCAACGAGGCTAGCGACGACCGATCGACGGCGGTGCTGCGGCTACACTCCTGCGTCATCCGGGCCGGAGTAGCTCAGCTGGTTAGAGCAGCGGAATCATAATCCGCGTGTCGGGGGTTCGAGTCCCTCCTCCGGCACTCCGATTCTTGGCTCCGCAAAGCCATTTTCGGCTCCGACAGCGTCGTCCCGTGTGGACCGAAAACAGCGAAAAGGTCCCTGAATGGTCCCGAAAGCCTGACGAGCGAGGTCGGCCGCGCCCTGGTGTTAGCGGCGCGGCCCTCCCCGCATGGACGCTCCCAAGGTCTTTGCCGGGCCGAGAGCGCCTAGTCGAACCAAAACCAGCAGGTGCACCTTACCCGCGGGGGAGGACTTTTCCTGCATGGGCCGTATTCCCAGATCGCGACCTCTACGCCTTGACCTTGCCGGGCCGGGCCGGAGGGAACCAAAATCAAGCGATAGACAGGAGGCCCACATGGGTCCTGAGTCCACGCGGTCGGAAGAGACCCCTCCGATCCGCTACATCACCAAGTGCCGCATGAAGAAGTCGCCCGGAGGCACCCACGAACACGTCGGGTGGGTGCTGCTCTTGGACGGGACGGAACTGAGCCGCAAGGAAGTGTTCGCGGAGATGAAGGAAGACGTCGAGTTCCACACTCGCGCCGCGAACGGCGACTCCGCGAAGGTGATCCGCGTCAAGTGCCAGACCTGCGGCAAAAAGTACCTGACCACAGAGCGCGACAAATCGAAGGCCGACAACCTCGACGGGCTACCTAAGTTCCAGAAACCCTGAGTAGCCCGCCCAAGATCGTCATCACACGCCGAGGCGTCGGGTACGGGATCGCGGACGCGGAGCGGGATCGTCAGCTCTGGATCTCCAGCCGGTGCCGGATTGGGCGCGATCCGGCGTGGTTTGGACAGCGGAATCGGGCTGCCACACAACCCGATGTCCGCCGGACGCCAGGCAGGATCGCCAGTTGCTACGGCTTCGCCGTGGCCTCCGCGTTGAGCCAGAGCCAGAAGCGCGAGACTGCTTCCACTGACGCTCTCGCTGAGTCCGCGTCGATCGCTTGACCTCGATGCACGACCGCCCCTCGGCGGGACACATGCGCCATGTAATCACCCCACCCCGGATAGTCCTTGACCGTCACACCAAACAGAGCCACCAAGATCGCTTGCACGAACCGATCGTGAGGCGACCATACCCGCCGTTCCAGTAGCACTACCCCGAGAGCGCTTTCAGAGCTTGCCTCGATGGCCGCCTCAATGAGGACTCGCACCTGGACCTCAAGGTGGATCTGAGCCGCCACGACGGCCATCTCGCTGTGTTCGTTGCCGATCAGGTCTTCGGCTTCCGCGAGGAACCGGAGGCTGCTCGGATTGTCGTCTGAGAGCCGGGCGACCCAAACGACGGGTGCTTGGCGGACCGGGAGCTTCGCGCGCCGTTGAAGCTCGCCGAGCATGTGTTGTGCACGCACCCGCGCGTCGTCGGGGTCGGCACCGTCTATTTCGACGGTGAATGCTCCAGGCTCGTCCGCCTCGTCAATCGCCCCACGACCGAACGTTATGCCGTGAACCTCTCGTGGCAAGTACACGATTACCGAGCTGATCGGCCCAGCTTCGCCTTCTTCGAGCGAAAGGCGCACGGACCACCTCGAGAGCGCCATCGGGCAAGTCTGCCAGCTCAGCAGAGTAGATCCGAAGAAGGAGGCGCCAACCCCGCAGTTGCGTAGCGGCGTGAGCCGCCCTGGTGCGGGTGTGGCGGTCAGGCTCGTCGCAGAGACGGCCGGCGCGCCGCTGTCGGCGCTGGCCGCGAATTGCTTGGCCGGTTCGGCGGAGTTGGGGTCATTAACAAGAGAGAGGGCCGGATGCGCGCAATTTGTAGAGGGGCATCGCGGCTTGGCTCTCGATCTATAGGTAGCGGCTTTTTTGTTGAGCGAGAGGAGCGTGAGTGATGGCTGGTAGAGCGAATGTGAGGCCGGCGCAGTCTGATCCCCGTATCGGGGGTCGGCTTGCGCGGGCGCGAGGAAAGGAGTCCGGTATGCCGGGCGATGGCGAGATGGTGTCGTTGTCGGAACCACTGCTTGATTGCGTGGCTGCCGCGGCGTTGTTGAACGTGCGGGTGTCGTGGGTGCGCGACGCGGCGCGCCTTGGGCATTTGCCGTGCCTGCGAGTCGGGCGGCATCTGCGCTTTACCCGCGCGATGCTCGAAGACTGGCTCGCAGCACAGGCCGCGACGACGCACGCGCCGGCGGCTGGCCGCGCGAGCGCACGGACAGCGGGCACGCCCCGCCCCGGCTTTAGGCGCAGTACGCAAGCGGCGTTGCTGGCGAGCCTCGCCGAGGCCCCGAAGGCGAAGGGAGGCGAGCGTGATGAGTAGCGATCCGAGTCGTGGCCGTTCACGTGGCTACGGGGGCCGGCTGGATCGTCCGCCGGGCTGGGCGGACACGTTGATGGCGGGCCGCTCGCGTGCGGACAAGGAAGCCGACCAGGACGCGCGGATGAAGGCGCTGCTGCTCGTCGGCTCGGCCGTGGCGCTGCTGATCCTGGCGCTGCACGCGATCTTCTCAGCGGTTGGCTTGCGCTTCGGTTGGTGGTCGGCGCCGGTGTTCGTCCCGCTGTTCGTGTGGGCGCTGCTCTCTGCGGCAATGAACCGCGTGGTGCGCCCGGTCGAGCTGGACGGGTGGCGCTGGCCTGCACGGTTGAAGGGCGCCGGGCTGCTCGCGTTCCTGCTGTGGGTGTGCTGGGGCTGGTGGGCTGGCCCGGTGGCGAGGGCGTGGAGGACGGCGCACGGCGGGTTCCACGGGATCGCGACCGATGGCCCGCGGTATCCCCTGCACGCGATCCTCGATGCCTCCCCGGTGATGATGGGCCTCGTCGCGTTCCTGCTGCTCGCGCTGGGCATGGTGCTCGCCCCGAACGTCCGCGGTCGCGAGCGGGAACCACCACGGCCGCCAGGCGACCCCGAGCCGCTGCGGGCGCCGTTGGTCAGCGAGCGACGGCCACCGCTACCTCCGCGCTCGCCGTGATCCCGCTGTTGCTGATCGCCGCGAGCCTCGCCGCGTGCGCGACCGCCGGCCTGTGGGTCATCCGCGGCATGGGTGGGGCGAGCAGGCCGAGCCGGACGCCTGCGCTGCCGCCGGCGGTGCCTGATGACCCGTGGGTTGCCCACGCTCCACCGTCGATGGCTGGAACCAGTGTTTGGGCGGGGCACGCCGACGGCGGCGTGCTGCGCACTCCGCCGGACTGCGCGGCGATCATCGTCGGGCCACCGAAGGCGGGCAAGACACGGAAAGTGATCGCCCCAACCCTCGCAGCCTGGGCCGGGCCGGCGCTTGTCACCTCGACCAAGGGCGACATCTTGGCAAGCGCCGGGCATCGCTCGCGGATTGGCCCGGTCGCGGTGTATGACCCCACCGGCTCACTCGGGCACCCGGAGGCAAGTGTCGGGTTCTCCCCGCTCTCACGCTGTCAGACGTGGGACGGCGCGGTCGAGGTAGCCGCCGCGCTGCTCTCGCCGGCCTCCGCGGATGAGACGGTCCGCCACGGCGAGCACTTCGCAATCGCAGCACGGGCGCTGCTCGCGCCGCTGTTTCACGCCGCCGCGCTCTCGGGGGGCGGGATCGATCGTGCGCGTGGGTGGCTTGGCCGCTCGGAGTTCTCCCAGCCCGCGGAGATCCTGCGCGGCGCGGGTGCGACGATCGCGCTTGAGGAGCTATCCGGTGTCGCCGCGCAGGCGGTCGGGGACTACCGCACCTCCGTGCTCGGCACCGCACAGGTCGCGCTCGCGTGGGCCTCCCGCGCAGCCGTCCGCGCATCCAGCGACCCCGCCCTCACACCGCAGATCGACCTCCGGGAGCTGATCGCCAAGAACGGCACCCTCTACGTCGTGTCCCCGTCACGCATCCAGGAGGAGCTCGCGCCACTGATCGCCGCGCTCCTCGATGCTCTGTGCGCGCAGGCGATCGACGTTGCCATCACTTCGCCTACCGGGCGCCTCAAGCATCCGTTGCTGCTCGCGCTGGATGAGGTGGCGAACATCGCGCCGATCCGTTCGCTCCCGCGGTTGTTGAGCGAGGGCATCCAGCAGGGCATCGTCCCGATGCTGGGGGTGCAGGACATGAGCCAGGCCCGCGCCCGCTGGGGTGAGCACGAGACAGCGACGATGTGGTCCACGCCCGCGCTGCGCCTGGTGCTCGCCGGGGTCGCCGATCCCTACACGGCGCAGCTCGTCTCGGATGCCTGCGGCGAGCAGCTCGTATGGCGCCCGCAGGTCAGCGAGAACACCTCGACCTCACATCAGGTCGAGCGCGCCGGCAGAACCTACACCGGGGGAGACAGCCACTCCTACGCCCAGCAGCGCGAGCGCGTCGTGCAACCAGCCGACCTCCGCGCGATGCCCGCAGGCCACGCGCTCGCGCTACCACAAGGCCGGGAGCCCATCCGGGTCGACCTGTTCCCCGGTGCCCCCGGCCTCACCGACTGCGACTGGCCGGCACTGTGCCGCGATGGGCGCGCGCGGCTGTGCCCGGCGCTCTGACCGCCGGCCGCGGATGCGTCGGGTGTCTAGGAGTCGAGCGAAAACGAGCAGCGAAACTCGGCGACGGTAGCGGCGATGCTCACCGTCCTGCTTCCAGTTGACGGTCGCGCTTAATCGGGAACGGGGTTAGCGCTCGCCGCGTGACAGGGATACGCTCACCAGCGTGACCGATCCGCTTGAGGACACGCGGGAGAAGCTAAAACGCGCACGTTCGCACCTAGCGAACCTCAAGCGGCAAGCCACGAAGCTCGGTCGAGACACCGACCGCCACAGCGTGCTCGTCGACTATGACGCGGACGAAGGGTTCTACGTCGTCTACGCCAAGACCAGCCCTGAACCGCTGCCGAACCTCAGTCTTATCCTCGGCGATGTCATCCATTGCGCGCGCGGAGCCTTGGACTTCACTACCTGGCAGCTTGCCTGCAAGCACCTTGGACGTGAACCGACCGACCAAGAGGCCCCATCTATCCAGTTCCCGATCACGCGGACTGCCGGGAAGTTCGCCAAGGCCAAGGTGCTCCCGTTCGTCTCAAAGAAAGTGGAGCGCGAGATGGGGCGACACCAGCCACATCCGGGAAACGATCCCGGCAACGACCGTCTCGCCATCCTGCAATGGATCTCCAACCGCGACAAGCACCGGCTCATCGTGCCGCTGTTCGCCGACATCACGCCACCGCTTATGCCCGAATACACCCTCGATCCACGCCCCCCACGAGGAAGTGGAGTCGAGATCAGTCACACCTTCCTCATGGGGCCTCGTCAGGGCGCTACCAATCAGGAAGTCTTTTACAAGGGTGATCCCACCACGGTGAAGCTCGGACGTGTAACGCTCACACCTCAGCCGCCGAACACGAAGGTCCACATAGATCCCCAGCCGCCCCTCAACGTACTCTTCGACGGCCCAGGGGGGTATCTCAACATGCCGGACATCGAAGCCATTTTGCGCCGTGTCGAGTTCGTAGTCGGCTGTTTCGCGCGGTTCCTCTGACCACAGCGTCGCCGCATGCTGGCCTTCGGCTATGTCATCAAGTCTGACGGTGGTGGCCCGCCGGCGAAGCGTGCGGCGGTCGGGTCGCTCGCGTGGGTGAGCTGGCGCTCGAGCAGCTCCAGGCGGTCGTGGAACAGCAGCTCGGCGCGCGGGTCTGCATCTTGCCCGGCGTCGAGCTGGGAGCGCCACGCGCTGAGCGCGCCGAGTACCTCGACGAGCGCGCGGTCTGTCCACCAGTCGGCGACGAGCTTTGAGAACACTCCGGGGTAGCGCTCGGCGAGCGCGCAGACCGCCGCCCATAGCTCGCGTCGCCATTGCTCGCGCTTGTCGGGTGGCTCAAGCCATCCCGGCAATCCCGTGTCCTGACCCTCTGCCGGCCTGGTTGCGATGGCCGGGGCGGGCTCGCCGCCGGCCTGTGCCTGGATGCTGAGCAGCCCGTCGCGGACGAGTCGTGCTGCGGTCCTGGATACGGGCTCGCCGTTGGCCTGCGCGCGGCGACCAAGCTCCGCGAGAGCGTGCTCATCGAGGGTGATCGCGACGCGGCTCATAGCCCGGCGCCCATTCCCGCATCCCGATCGAGGCTGCTGTCGGGTGCGAGCTGGCGGGCGGTCGAGCGCTGGAGTTCCTCGCCCACGTCCGCGCCCGTGCTGGCGGTGAGCGCGCGGAACGCGAGGGAGGGGAGCTGCGCGCGTGAGGCGCGCATCAGCTCCGCAAGGCGCCCGACCCGCTCGGCGTCGACACCCTCTGTCCCGAGGTCGTCTCTGGCGATGTGCCAGTCGGTGCCGTTGCGTGCGCGTGATGCTTGGACGTAGGCGCCCTCCTGGCTTGTCTGCCAGCCCCCGGTCACGACGACCGCGCGCTGTACGGTCGCGCCCTGCTGGCGGTATAGATGCTGGGCGTAGGCGAGCCGCAGATTCTCAAGCTCCTCACCCGCGAGCGTTACCTCGCGTGCACCGTCGGTGAGCACACTCACCCGCTGCTGATCGACATCAACCGCGACGATTTCACCGCGCGTGCCGTTCTCCACCCGCCGCTCCCCCTCCGGGCGGTGCTGGGCAACGAAGGCGACCCTGTCGCCCTCGCGCACACCGTAGGCGACGCCGGGCAACGACACTTCTTGCTCGCCTAGCTCGCCGCGCTCGGCGCGTAGGTGTTGCGCGCGTGCGTTCATTCGGTCGATCTCCCCGGTTGACGCGTCGGACATCAGCGCGACCTGTTGCACGCCCTCGCGCTCGGCCAGCTCGTCCCACTGTTTCACTGCTCCCTCAAGCGCTCGCTCGCGCGTGTCTGCGAAGTGCAGCTGCCCGCGGGCCTGGTAGTGAGCCATCGCTTGCTCGGCGCGGCCCGCCCGTAGGTCCGCCCACGCCTGGCGCTCCAGCGGGTCACTCGTGCGACGCACCTCCGACAGACGCGCCGTCGGCGCCGTGTCGGACAGCCGCTCGAACAAGCCCCCGGCGCCGATCGCGGGGAGCTGGCGCGCGTCACCGATCACCACGAGCTTTCCCCCCGAGCGCTCCACCACATCGCTCAGCGAGTGGAGGCGTCGCGTGTCGGCCATCCCAGCCTCGTCAAAGAATACGGTCGTTGACTCGCCGAGGGTAAGGCTCCCGGCGCGGGCTTTCGCGACCAACGAGTCCAGCGTCATTGTGCGGCCTTCAAGCCCTGGGCTTTCGCGGCCGAGCCGCTCCGCCGTGTCACCAGCCACCGCGACCCCCAACGGCTCGCGGCCGGCGTGCAGCTCGGCTCGAACGGCCGCGTCGATAACGATCCCCTTGCCGGAGCCCGCCTGCCCGACGAGCACGGCCGCGCGCTCCCGACCACCGAGCACCTCAAGCGCCTGTTGTTGCTCGACACTCAGCGAACCGCCGATCCGCTCGCCTACCTCCCTCAACGCCGCCGCGCGCGCCTGATCGCTCACCGCTGCCCCGGAGCCTGCCGCCATGTCACGCACCCTCGCGTCGATCGCCTGCTCCATTCCTCTGATCTGTCGGGTGGTCATGCGGCCTTGCTCAAGCTCAATCACCTCACCAGAAGCGATCAGCTCTCGCGCGTGCTCGGAGACGCGCTCGGGTGAAAGCTCGCCGACTCCCTGCTCAAGCACACTCGCGCGCAGCTCACGCTCGGAGAACGTCGCGCCCTGCGCAGTCAACGAGCGCTCCACCCGCTCCTGCCAGCCGGCCTGCTCGACGCGCTGCACACTACCCGGCTCCCCCGACTGGAGGGATTCCACTTGGGCGCGGTCGACGTGCTGGCCTGCGGCTCGCTCGTCCCATGTGGCTTGCAGCTCGGGGCGGCTCTGCGGGGTCTTGGCCTTGCGGTTTTCGAGCTTGACGTTGCGCAGCTCGTCGCGCTCCGGTGCGCGTCCGTAGCGCGCACGGAAACGCTCCGCCGCCAACCAAACCTCACGACTGCGACCACTCAACGCGTCCCGCACGCTCTCCGAAATGCCGGCGACCTCGAAGTAACGCCCATCACGCCCGGTACCCGCGACGACCTCATACCCCTGCTGCTGCAGCTCCTGCGCGAGTGCGCCGCGGTAGAACGCGCCCAGCTCACGCGCCGCCCTGAACAACGGGCGGCTCGCTACCGCCGCGAACTGCCCATCCTGGCGCACCACGCCCGTCACGACGACGTGACTGTGGAGCTGCGGATCGGGCGCACCGCCACCCTGAACGCCACGCGCGGTCGTGTGACGAAACTCCGCCGCCAACACATCACCGGCTGTCGAGACGACCTGCCCGCCCGCGCCTTCACGGACCACCGGCACCTCCCGCCGCAGATGCTCAAGGGCACGCGACACCGCCCGCCCGTGCGCCAGCTCGACGCCCGCGCGTTGATCCTCGGAGCCGAGCGCCCACACCGTAGAGACGGACTTCGGTGCACTGAACGTCAAGTCGATTCCGCCCGCCCGCCGGCCATCCGCACCCGCCCTGCGGATGAACTCGCCACTCACCGGATGCCGGCCCTCCATCAACGCCACGAGCTGCTCCGCGCGCACCGCCTCGCCGACCTCCAGGCCGAGGGTCTGCCGCGTCTCATCCAGCATGTGCCAGATGCCCGGCGCCTCCGTCGGCTCGCCCGCTGGCGAGAGGTAGTAATCGCCGCGTGCCGGCGCCACGGTGCGCGACTCCAGATAGGCGCTGTAGCCAGCCGCCTGCCCAGCACCGATGCTCGCAGCGGTCATCATGCCTCAAAATGTAGCACTCCAAAGTGTCACGCCCTGCCACAGTGCATCTAGTCTGTTTGGCATTTCGCGGTGCTAGCCGGTTGGGCGTACCGCTTGCGCCGGGGGCTGGAGGCACGCCAAGGGGAACCGGCTACATGCGACGGTCAGCAACAGCGCACGAGCAATGCAGCGAGCAGACGTGCTGCCAAGCTGCGGCCGAGACGCGGACGGATGAATGCCGTAAGAGCCTGCACCCACGAGCAGACCACGTGGCGTCATCTCCAGCGAGTCCCTCCCCCGTCGCGCGCGTCGGCACCCCCCTGTGCGACCGAGTTCCGCCCGCGCTGTACAGTGCCCGCCATGAGACGGAGCGGGGTGCTGGGGGTGCTTGTCTCGAACAGACGAGTATTGGCGGCGACCGTTCCCACCGCGCTCCTGCTGCTTGGCTGCTCAAACGCAGCGGCCCAAACAGTGTCGGTCGAAACGACGGCACCTCAGCCGAACGGCGTCTCGATCGTGGTCGCGGAAGCCGAATGCAACGACCTGATATCGGTGCAACTTCAAGAAGGCAAGCACCGCGCCACCCTGCACCTACGCGTCGGCGGGGACGAGGAGTTCGCGCCGGGCCCGTTCCGGCCCCTGATCCAGCTCGAAGGTGGCTTTTGTGTCCAGGGGGAAACCGAACCCAACGAACCGGCGCAGCTCAAGATCACGGGCACCACCGTGTACCCGAGCGAATCGGTCGCATTCCGCTTCTCCGTCAACGGCACCGCGATTGGAAGCGGCCGCGTGATCCTCACCAGGCATGGGCAGCCGCCCCACAGGATCTGGCAGGGCGAAGACGCCTTCGTCAACTACTGCATCGACGACCTCAAGCGAATCACGAGCATCGGGGGGCGTCTCGGCTGCTACGAACCCGGGTCCTACCAAGACCATGCGCGGGTTGTCTGGAACCACTGAGGCCGCGCGAGTTTCGCCAAATCCTCCTAGCGGCGCTTGCGCCACCGCCGTTTGCGGAGTCCTTCGAGATGCCCTACCTGCGCGGTCATCACTTCGTAGAGGCCCCCGCCGCGATGACCCGCCATATCGAAATCGTGGCACTCCATCGTCCCGACATGCTCTTGAAGCGCGTCGGCTGTCTTGTTGCGCCAGCCGAGATACATGGTGGCGTGGAAGCGCTCTCGACCCCGGCTGAGAATGGCGCGCCCGTCCTGGATCGCCCGCTTGAGCACCGCACGGCGCGAGTGGTCCCCGCGCGCAGCCCAGAGGATCAGAGCCAGTCCCAGGAGGAACATGCCCAGGGGCGGGAAGACGCGGACGGGCCACGCCCAGCTCGCAAGGCTTACCTGACCGACCCACGCTACCGCCCCCGCCACCGAGGCGCCCCCGAGAGTGAGCATAGCTGTGCGACGCACGGGGTCCATACTGCCGTACACGCTCGGGATCGGTCATATGCGGCGACTCTCCGAAGTGCGTGGCTGTTCGCCTTCATTCGACGGAGATGCTTGAGCAGCGCTGACATCTGTCCTCCTTTGGATCGGGGAAACGAATACAGTCGCGGCGTGACGCGTCGCCTGCTGCCAATGCTCCTTGCCTTGGGCGTGGGCCTCGCGGGGTGCGGGGGAGCCTCCAAGACGACCAGCACCGAAGCGGAAGTCCCGGCAAAAGCCGAAAAGGCCGCCACGGCGTGCCTGGGGCTGGATGAAGCGGTCCTCGCCTGGGTGCGACAGGTAGGCCATGTCCTTGAACCGAGCGTGGGAATGAACGAGGCTGCGGCACTCACCCAGGCCGACGAAGAAAGCTACCGCGTCGAAACGGCGGTCAAGAGCGTCACAGCAGCCATTCCCAGCGCGAAAGAAGCGGCGACACGCTTGGTATCGACCATCGCCACTGTACGGACGGCGCTAAGCGAAGGCGACGAAGATCACGCGGCGGGGGCGCTTGCCGAAGTGAAAGCCTCAAGCGGCGCAGTCATCGCAGCGTGCCACGGCGGGTAGCGCCACGCCCCGACCGGGGCGACGTGGCGCTCGGAGCCGTTCTCAGACGACGTGGCCGACCAGCGAGACCATCTTGAAGGCGCTGGCGGAGGCCACTCGCGGGTTCTGTCGTCAGCGAGCTTTGCGCATCCCTTGAGGATGTCTGCCAGTACATGCGGGCCTACACGTTCGACGCTGCCGCAGGGGAGGACGCTGCCTATGACCATGCCCACGAGGTCTTGAGGCGCTACAAGCCTGCGGCCTGACGCACATCGGCGATCGTCGCTTCGGTCCCCCGCAGGATGCTGTGTAGCGCGATGCCTAGGAAGACTTTGGGCTTGTCGAACGACCATTCGGTGATCGTCTCCTTGGTCCACGCCCCCTCGATGAAGCCACTTGGGTCCATCGTCGGCTCTTGGCCTTCCCTCCGGAACCTGATCCCTTGCACCGTCGTGCCGCCCTCATTGCGCCACTGATCAAAACTCCGCTGTTTTGGCCGGCTGAGTTTGATGTGCTTGTTCGGGTTCGCCAGCGCGTAGAGCCACTTCAGCCATCTTTCGGGGGCAACCCAAGGCTGGTGAACAGCGAAGGCTTCGGCGATCTGCGGCTCAGCCACACGTACTCCCGGCATTTCGCGGTCGAAGATTTCGAGGAACTTGTCTTCCTCCCAGGCCAGCGGGTAGAACGCCTTCTCGGGGCGTTTTTTGCAGTGCTTGTTGTTGACCTGAGCTACGAGGTAGTCGAGCGCGGAGCGCTGGTGCTCTAGGAAGCTCTTGATCTTCGGGCGCATGCCGCGCACAAGCTCTCCGTCGTCCATTGATTCAGCGTGCATGCGTCCGAGTACCTCAAGCAGTTCGCGCGACTCGTCAAGCAGCTCGTCGATGTCGTCCATGCCTCCTATCCTTGAGCAGATGCCGGACGATGAGTGTGGCGCAGGTCGTGAAAGCGCAGTCGTCGCAGGCTAGTGGCGTCTCAGCCGGGCTGAGAGACCTCGATGCCAAGAGCCTGCGCGGCGTCCCCCAGGCGAGCGTCGTAGCAGTACAGACGCCCGAGGTCATCGCCCAGGCTCACGACGGTTGCCAGGTGCAGGGCGTCGAGTGAGCGCAGCTCGGCTGGGTCCAACTCGGCGGCGGCGTCGAGGATCGGCTGATCCAGCGGGATCAGCGTGATGGCGGTGAGCGCAGAACGCGCGCGTTTGACGGCCAGATCGCCGTAACGCCGGGCGGCACGTCGTCCCTCCACGGTCAGCAGCGTGCTGCTGAGGAGTTCTCTGCCGGCCAGCTCGCGGCGCAGGGCAGGGCTCTCGGGCTCGGAGCGCACGAGCTTGATGAAGGCCGAGGTGTCGAGGTAGTCGGGCAAGCGCCTACAGGCGCTCTGAGCGCAGCTCGTCCAGCACCTCGCTGGAGGGCGGGCCTGCAATCGGCGCGGGCAGCTCCTCCAGAACGTCAAGCAGGTTGCCCTGACCGCGCATAGCTCCCCGTTCGGCGACGAGCCGGTCTATGGCCGAAGCTCGTCCGGGGGCAGGCGTGAGCTGTGCGACCTCCTGGCCGCGATCAGTGATGACAAACGACTCCCCGTGTCGAGCCCGCTGGGCGTAGCGGCTGAGGTTCTGGCGCATCTCGCGGATACCCACAAGCTCCATGTGCGTCATTGTAGCGCTGACGCCTGCGCCGCGGCGCGGCCGAGGGTGGCGGCTGCGCCCGAGGTCTTCGCCAGCCGTGCCGACAGGCGATCGGCGGCGTCGTGCTGGGGTATGTGGTGGACGTAGATCATGGTGGTGGTGATGTCGGCGTGGCCCATGTACGCCTTGACGTCGGAGAGCGCGAACTCCTGCACGGCGAGGGTGCCGAAGGTGTGGCGGAGGTCGTGGAAGCGCAGGTGCTCGATCTTGGCGGCTTTCAGCGCCTTGTAGTAGCGGCGGCGAAGCGCCGAGTCCTCCAAGTAGTCGCCGTCGGGTGACGGGAAGACTAGGTCTTGATCGGTGGTGTACCGCTCGCGGCGCGCGAGGTCTTTGAGCGCGCGGGCGACTTGGTCGACCATCGGTGTCGCGCGCACGCGCCCGGACTTGGGAACGTCCTCGAGCTTCAACGTGAACGCCCGGCGTATGTGGATGACGTGCAGCTCGAAATCGATGTCGCTCCAGCGCAGGGCGCGCAGCTCCCCCAGACGAAGGCCAGCGAACGCGGCGGTGATGAACATCGCCGCGTCCTGCTCATCTTGGATGCGCCGGGCGTCCAGCTCGGCGTCGGTCAGTTCGCGCTTCGGCGCCTCGTGGTGGCGTCCAAGCGCCGTGACGATCGCGAGCGTGTGAACTTCCTTTGCACTGAGCACGCGGAACTCCCCGGAGCGGCGCACGGGCTGGCGCTCAACGCCGAGCGCGGGATTGACCGTCAGACCCCAGCGACGTTGAGCGTGGCGCAGGATGCCGTTCATCAGCACCAGGTACTTGTTGATCGTCCGCGCAGAGAGGCGGTCTTCGGCGACGAGGTGGACGCGGTAGGCGTCGATCATCTCGCTCGTGAGCTGCTCCAAGCGAACCTCTCCGAACATCGGCAGGAGCGCGCTCTCAACTACGTGGCGGTAGTCGCGCAGCGTGCTCGCGCGGCGCTTGCGGTCAAACTCGACGTAGCGGAGCCACTCCTGCGCGGCGTCGGCAAAAGTCGGCTGGGCGCCGATCCGCCGCCGGGCGCCGGGACCGACGCGCCGCGCGTCAGCGAGGATCTCATCCAGCACATGCTGGGCTTGCTGCTTGGTCAGGTAGCCCTCGCGTGGGCGCCCGGCGCCACTCCAGACCCGCCCGAGCACCCTCTTGTGCTCAACGCCGGCGGCGTCGCGCCACTTCACGCGCCAGCGATCACCCGACTGGCGCTTTACGCGCCGCAGATGCCCGGACACCGGACGCGGGCGCAGATCGGTGAGCGTCAGCGGTGCGGGCGGAGGGCCAGCGGTCGAACTCATCCCTCGATGCTATCAGGAGTGGTCCCCGAATGGTCCCCAACTCGTCCGCTCCTACCGTGATCTACCCGACGAAACTCGCCTTATAGAGCCAAGTTTACGGCAGCTCCACCCTATGCCGTAGAATCATAATCCGCGTGTCGGGGGTTCGAGTCCCTCCTCCGGCATCGCTAAAACCCTGCAAACACAACAAAAACAGTAAGCGTTCAGTGGGTGGCTGTTCGGGTGAGTAGGGGTGCTGGGTGGCCGCGTGCGTGGGCGGTGAGGAGCTGTGTGAGGTAGTTGAAGAGCGAGCGGTGTTGTAGGCGGCAGGTGGTGTGTGCTGAGAGGAGTCGCTCGATTCGTCGCTCGCCACCCTCGGATTGGGTGCCGAGTGAGAGCTTGCGGTGGATGACTGCGCTGCGTAGCGCGCGCTCGGCGTGGTTGTTGGTTGGCTGTACGCCGTCGTGTTTGGCGAAGCTCCAGAGCGCTGGCCAGGCCTTCAGTAGGTTGCGTGCCATTCCGCGGCAGCGCTTGTTGCGTGCGCGCTTGGCGGCGTAGCCGGCGATGACGGGTTTGTATTCGCGTTGCAGCTGGGTGGTGGTGCGCTTCAGCTCGCGCCGGTCGTTGGTGTCCTGGAAGGCCTTCCACGCCTGAAACACTTTCTGGGAGAGCTGGAGGCCGTGCTCGCCGAACTCTTTCTCAGCGGCGAGCCCTTCGGCGTGGGAGGCGAAGTCGCGCTTTAGGTGCGACCAGCACAGCTGACGGCGACTGATTGGCAGGCTGCGATAGGCCCACCAGCGGTCAGAGGTCACCACCGCAGGTGCCCTGGAGCAGGGCCTTGGCGTGATCCTCGTGACGGCTGGGCGCGACGTGGAAGAACGCGTGACGCTCGGTGAACAAGCCCCACAGCGCGCGGCGCTCCCCGCTGGTGCGCCAGCCTGTCTCATCCGCGTTGAGCGCTCCCGCGGCAAGGACCCGCTCAAGCAGATCCTCATACGGTTCGCTAAGTGCGTTTGAGGCGCGGGTGAGGATCGCATCGACGCTACCTGTCGACAGGCGCGCACCGAACAGCTCTTCGCCGAGCTCGACCACGTCACGGCGCGAGACACGATTACGTACCGACAGCGCCACAAGCGCCGCTTGCAGGCGAGGACCAAATGCGCTGGCGGACACCTCATCCGGGAACTCAGCGCGCGCATACTTTCCACACTCAGGGCAGCAAAGGCGCTGCGCGCGGTGCTCGATCACCTTCACGGTCAAAACGGGCAGCTCTTCGACCTGGCGAACGGCAGGCTCACCCGCCGGATCGTGCTCCCGGGAACAGAAGACGTGTCCGCAGTCACAGCTCGCGGGCCAGTGCTCGAGCACCTCGTCCACCGCGCATGCTGGCAACAGCTCCCGCCCGTGTCCCTCGTGGCCGGACTGGCCGCCAGGCTTGCGTCCGGACGGATCCTCACCAAGCCGCGACGCCGAAGAAGGCGGGTCTGTGCTCGGCGGCTTGGAGCTATTACGCGAGCTGCGACTCAACCGGCGCTCAAGCTGGGAGATCCGCTCATCCTGACGCGCAACCCGCGCTTCAAGCCTGCCGATCTGCTCATCCATCCGCAACAAAACCGCCACCACAGCCTCGCGGCCCTGGCCATAGATCGCCTCCGCCTCAGAGCGCTCCACACCAACAAATTCGACGAAGCAGAGTTATATCCCCCAACCCAACTGAACGCTTACAAAAACAGCATATCAGGGGGAGCGGACGGGGCCTACGATTTCCCCAGCGATTTCCCTAGGCGCTCTGAGCGAGGCTAGTGAAGCGACGCTCGATCGCCTGCTCCTGGGCGCGCACCGCGAGCGTCGTCATCAAACCACCCTCCAACGGGAGGACCCTGCGCTCGGCGATCATCGCCCGTGAGAACGCGAGCGCCTCCCTGGGCGCGAGCTCGCCGACGGACTGCTCGAGCAGCACCGCTCGGAACTCCCCTGGCTCGAACGTCGCTGAGCGCTCGGTCAGACGCTCCTCGACGCGATCCGGGAGGGCACGCTCCGGCCGCGACCCACTGGCCTCTCCGAGCAGCCGAGCGGGCTCATCTCCCATGAAGTCGAAGCGCGCCGCTGTGTCGTTCCAGACCGCGTGTAGGTCGGCGCGGGTGACGAGCACCTTCGCCTTGCGATTCTCCAACTTCAGCCGGCGCAGCTCCCCGCGCTCGGGCGCGCGACCCCACTTCGCGCGGAAGCGCTCCGCCGCCCTCGCTACCTCACGACTACGAGCAGAGAACGCCTCCAAAAGCCCCTGGGGCACAACGGCGATCTCGAAGTAACGACCCTGCTTGCCGGTGCCCGCCTCGATCGCATAACCACGCTGCCCAAGCTCGTGCGCGAGCGCCGAGCGATAGTACCCACCCATCTCCCGCGCGGAGCGAAAGACCGGCCGTGAAGCGACCGCGACGATACGCCCGTCATCCCTGATCGCGCTCGTGATAACGACATGGCTGTGCAGCTGCGGGTCAGGCGCGTCCCCTTCGAGAACACCGCGGGCGGTGGTGTGCCGGGACTCCGCCGCCACCACCTCCCGCGCCGGCTCCTCCACAACCTGGCCGCTATAGCGACGGCGCACCGTCGGCACCGTCTCGGTGAGGTGCGCCATCGCCTCGCTCACCGCCACGGCGTGCGCCGCCTCCATGTCCGCGCGCTGAGCCGCGTCGCCGAGCGCCCACACAGCCGAGACCGACTTCGGCGCGCTGAACGTCAAGTCGATCCCGCCGCCCCGGCCACCGCCAGCGCCCTCGGGCCGCAGCCACCCACCGGTGCGGGGGTGGCGTCCCTCCATCAAAGCGATGAAGTCCTGGCCCTCTACCGCGCTGCCCTCGATACCCAACCGCGCGAGCGTCTCGGGCGAGGTGAGCCACTGGCCAGGCGCCTGGGCCATCTCCCCCTCCGGGGTCAAGTAGTAGTCCCCGCGCTCTGGCACCACCGTCTTTGACTCCAAGTAGCGCGCATACCCGCCGGCCTTCGCGGCACCGATGCTGGCAGCGGTCATCACACCGATACAGACCACCAACCCCCGAAAGCGGCCAACGAATTCACACAGCGCTCGCACAGCACCCGGAGGGTGTCCTTTTAGCTGTGTTGGCGGTGGTTATTGGATCAGTCGGGTAGCCGGTCGCCGAAGTGGATCTTGAACGCGAGTATTGCCTTTGTCCAGCCGCGGGTACTTGTCCATTGTGGGACTGCGTTTTGGATCGCGAGGTAGATCAGCTTTCGTGCCGCGTCCTCGCTGGGGAAGTGTCCCTTCGTCTTGACTGCCTTTCGTAGCTGCCGGTTGAGCGCCTCGATCGCGTTCGTGGTGTATATGACCCTGCGGACTTCTGGCTCAAACGCCATGAATGGTGTGACGTGCTCCCACGCCGCTCGCCACGCCTGCCCGATCACGGGTAGCTGCTGCCCCCACTTATCTTCGAACGCCTCGAGCGCTTCTAGCGCCCTGTCGGCGTCGATCGCGGTGTAGATCGGCTTGAGGTCTTTGGCGACCTGGTCGTATTGACGGCGTGGCACGTACTTCAGGCTGTGACGAATCAAGTGCACGATGCAGGTCTGCACCGTCGTGGCCGGGAAGACCGCCTCGATCGCCTCAGGGAACCCCTTCAGCCCGTCCACGCACGCGATGAGGAGCGGCGGGTTGTGCGTCCGCCGCAGGCGCGGGCGGTGGCTCGTACCCCTTGCCGATCCTCGCGGGGTGTTTTCAGGCAGCGCGAGTCAACAGGGCTGGCCGGTGCTGCGCTCTGGCCGAGTCGACGAGCTTGAGTGCTTAGCCGTAGGCTGGAAGCGCTTGCAGACGCTTGAACGCGCGGACGATCGCACCAGCCCAGGGCCAGTCGGCGGGTAGGTGCAGGGTGCTGCGGCGGGCGTGGTGGGTGATCTGACCAGCGACGTGAAGGATGCGGTAGCGCAGCCGCTTGGGTTCTGAGACCTTGTCCCCGCCGTCGAGGGCGAGTTGCTGAGTCCAGACCATGATGTCGTGCGCCAGCAGGGCCAGCTCAAGCCACGCAGCGTTTGCTCTGAATGCGTGGAACGGGAGATGCCCGGCGCCGGTTGCCTTCAGCGTCTTGACGCGGTCCTCGACTTCGGCATGGGAGCGGTGAACGGCCTCAAGGGCAGCGATGTCGTGGCCGTCTTGGTCGGTGATGAAACATTGGAAGCGGTGCCCGTCGAGGTCTGTGAAGGAGAGTTGCGCTCCGGGGTGTGGGCGCTCACGGCGACAGATCAGCCGGGTGCCCTCGGGCCATGAGGACAGGTCGATGACGGCGGTGAGCTCGGTGACCCACGCGCCCTCGCGCGGCTGATCGTCCTGGTTGACCGCCGGCTTCCAGGCGCTCTCATCGAGCGTGAGGATCTGCTCGCGGACATTGCCGTTGATCGGGTAGCCGAGCGAAAACCGGATCCTGGTCTCCCGGCATGCGCCCGCGAAGTCATGGCTCGCGCCGGCCGAGTCCGAGCGGGCGAGGATCTTCCCGTCAAGGGCGCTCTCGGGCAGCTGCTCGAGAGCGAGTTCCAGCACCCGCAAATGGTCGCCGGCGTTATTCGCGCCGGCGTTTCCGGGCCGAAGGACACCGGCCAGCACCTCCCGGGCGCAGGTGGCGATCAGCGGGTTGAAACCAAAGCCGCCCTTGTAGTGGCCGGCTGCCTGCTCCTTCTCAGAGTGGATGCTGATCGGCGTCGCGTCGAAGTCAAGGACCACACGCTCAGGCGCCGCGCCCGCGTTCCACGCCCGTTCGCGGGCAAGCGCGCGTGCCTCACGGACTCGGTCGATCTCCTCGTTGCCCATCGAGAGCAGCACTCGTCGGGCTGTCGGCACCGACGCGATGTTCCCGAACAGCGCGCCCTGGCCGGCGAGCACCGCGAGATCTGAGACGCAGCTTCCGCCGTCCGCGGCCATCACCGCCAGATCACACAGAACCCGTCCCGGATCATGAGCCGAGCGACGCTCCCGAGTCCCGGCCAGAGCACCGGAAAGGCCGTCCGTGAGCCCCAGACGCTGCGCTGTCAACGCAAGCAGCGCGGTCCCGGCCCGAGACGAGAGGCCGCTGCCGTCCGCGACCACATCTACCGTTCTAAAAGACGCACTTCTCGTCACCTTCAAGGTGAACCTCCTGGACGGGTGGATTGGGTCTTCGCAAACGCAATCCTGCCCGCCCAGGCGGACGATTCAGCCCTCCCGCGCGGCCACAGCCCACACCGCTATTGACGATTCGAGGCTAGCGCTCCTGCCACCGCGCCGTTACTGCCACCATTTAGCCAGTCGAAACCCCAGCACGACAGCCATAACTCCTAGCCAGATGACAGCTAGAGAAATGAGAGGCCAGCTCGGAATCGCCTCGCCGCCGGCTAGATAAATTATCACCATAGCAATCGTCAACATCGTTGAGACCACTGCCGCGAGCACGAGGATTTTCACTCGCCCACCGGTAATAGCGATTGTCTCTTTCTCCTCCTCCCCCTCCTTCGTCACCCCGTACAGAACAGCCTCGACTTTCTCGTCCAACAGCCGCCGTCGTAGAATTGTTACTGCCGCGACGAACACCAGTACGCCAATGCCGAGAATATAGTTGACCGCTATTCCAAGCCCAAGAGGAAAGACAATTAGGCACCCCACATCAACCGCGATGGACACCCTGCGATGAAGCTCTCGCGTATCCACAGGTGCCATCTTTAGTGAATATGAGACGCGTTCTCATAAAGGTCGTAAGCCGACCAGCCTACCAACGCAGCATTCCCAAAAATAAAGGTGGCACAGCCGAACCAGACCAACGGCGATACCAACGGAGCTGCCTCAGTTGCCGCGACCGCACCGACAACGCATGCTGAGCCACCGAGTTGCAGTGCGAGAAGCGCCTCAGCGCCGCTGGTTATGTCATGCATTATTGCGAGAAACCGCCCTGCGTTCCGCTTGACGAACTTCCCAGCCGATTCTAGAGCCCCCCAACCAACTTCCACACCTTCGACACCCCCTTTTAGGATGTTCGTCACGTCACTCAGAAGACTCGAGGCAGACATCGCATCTTCTCCGCCTGCCGTCGCGTCAAATTGCTCGAAGAAGAAGCTGCGAAAACATCCTTCCCCTTCTTGGCCCGTTTCTGCGGCATATTCGCAGGCCCATCCTGCATATCCGCCGAGTAGGATAGGCCCGCCTTCGCTCGGTGTGGGTGTCCCCCCGGCTGGCGAGGCTGGGTGTTCTTTTTCCCATTGTTCTTTGACTTCGCGCTGTCTTGTGGCTTCACGTCCCTCGGCTCCAGCTGCGTAAGCCGCCGACGCGCTGTAGGCGCCGGGCGTGAGAGTGCTCGAATACGGGCTGATGTAGGTGCCGTTAGGCGCTGCCCCTGCGGGAGTGATCGGCTGTGTCTGGAGTGGTGCACCGAGTTGCGGGTCGTAGCTCGCGCCTCCTGATGCAGTCGCACCCGAGGGTAGTTCGGTGGAGAGCCCGCTAGCCCCGAGCCAGGAGTATTTGGGTGGTGTGCCGTTGACTGGTACGCCGAACTCTGTGGGGTTGTATGTGGAGAGGAGTTTGGTTTCGGTTTCGCTATCTGCGGCCTTGGCGATGATGTTGCCTTGTAGGTCGTGAAGTAGTAGGACTGCGGGTGCGCTGTTGGTTTGCGTTGCGGACAGTGTGCCGTCGATGCCCGCGATGTTTCGCGTTGAGCTTTTGCCTTCTTCTTCGCTGGTCCAGGAGACGGCTTCGCCGGGCCCGGGGTAGTGGTCGATGACAGCTGCTTTTGTGGGGCCTTCGGAGACGGTTTCCAGGGGTCGTCCTGCTGGGTCGTACTTGTAGTTGATCGTCTCTTCGCTTTGGGTTTGGTTTGCGACTTGGTTGTCTGTGTAGAAGGTCGCGGTGATTTCGTGTTCGCCCGCATCGGCAGCTGGGATTTGTGTCTGGTTGCCGAATGTTTCGTATTTGACTCCCGTGTCTGTGAGGCGATCAGCACCGTCGTAGCTGTGGCTTTGGGTCGTGCCGCCAGTCGTTGCGCATGTTTCCGTGGCAGATTCGCGTGTCGTTTGGCTCGTGCGGTCGGAGTCGGCGTTGTAGCCGTAAAGTCTGGTTCTACAGTCCTGGCCGACTGGCGTTTCATTTGTTTCGGTGAGGCGTCCTGCCGCATCGAACGTGTATTCCTCTTTGGCAAGCGTGCTCGTGCGGATCAGGTCTTCACCGTGTATTGACGGCACGGTAGTTTCTTTGAACCACGCGCATTTTTCGGTGCAGTGTGTCGTCTTTTCGTATTCGATGCTTGTCGGTTCGCCGGTGGCGTTGTAGGTGTAGTTCGCGAGCATGCCGTTGGGGTAGGTCTCGCTTTTCAGTTCGCCCCCGATGCCGTATTCGGCGGTGAAGGTCCCGGCGCCTTCTCCGCCTTCGGGTCCTATGTCCAGCAGTTTGGTGAGTTGCTCGCTGGTTGGGCTGTAGGCGTAGATTTGTGAGCCCTTTGAGTCGCCGTACTCGACTTCTTCAACCTGGTTGTCGCTCGCGGGCCCCGCATACACGTAGCGCGTGGTGTTGCCGGACGCGTCGGTGTATTCCGTGAGCTGGCCGATCTTGCTGTATTCGCTCTTGATCGTCTTAGTAGTTTCGCCGACGGTGGTGCTTTGTTCGACCATCTCGCCGGTGGCTGAACTGTAGGTGTCGGTGACCTTCGGCAGGGACAGGTCGATGGTCGCGGTCTCTTCGTTTGTGGAGAGACGTCCAGCGCTGTCGTAGGTCATTTTCTTTTTGCGCGTGGTAGCACCGAATTTTTCGGTGACTGTTTCTGGCTCGTCCCACATGTTGTAGGTGTCGGTCACGATCGGTAGTTCCGGGAGCCCCGCCGTCCCCGGCTGGGCAGCTGGCTGGGACTGGCACGGCAGGTTCGCCCATTCGGGGTGCCCACCGCACGTCGCGTATTTGGAATTCGAGCCAGTAGTATAGTAGATCGTTTGCGAGGCGTGTTGGCTCTGGGTGGCCGCTGTGAATTTCTCGAGGCGGTTGTTGTTTGTGTCGGCTACCCAAACTTCGCCAGAGCTGCTCATCGCTACTCCGCGTGGAGCTTTGAACTGGCCGGTGCCTGTCCCGCTTGTCCCGAACTGCGACAGATATTCCCCGTAGCCTTCTTTTTCGCGCTCAACGAGGTTGAACTCCTCGACGCGGCTGTTGCCGCTATCGGTCACGTAGGCTGTTTCGCCTGTGATCGCGATCCCCTGCGGGACATCGAATTGGCCGTTGCCTGTGCCCGCCGACCCGAACGACCCGATTTTCGCCGCAGCGGCTGACAGCTCGATTACGTCGTTTTCTTTCCCGTTGGTGACCCACACGTCCCCTTCCGCATTCGCGGCGATACCTTCTGGCTCATCCAACCCGGAGTACTGCCGCAAATACGTGCCCGTCGCGCTGAACTCCTGCACCCGATTACTCCAAGAATCCGTAACCCACACATTCCCACTCGAGTCGATCGCGATCGCAGACGGTTCCTCAAACTGCCCGTTTTCCGTGCCCCCCGACCCAAACGCTCTAATGAACGTGCCAGTCGAGGACAGCTCCTCCACCCGAAAGTTACCCGTATCCGCAACCCAAATATGCCCTTCGCCATCCACCGCGATACCACGCGGCTTATCGAAATCCCCGTCCGCTGATCCTTCTTTACCGAACTGCGTAATGTACGCCCCCGTCGCCGAGAACTCCTCAACCCGACTATCTTCCTTATCCGCCACCCACACATCACCACTCGACCTCACCGCAACACCACTAGGCTTCGAGAAGGGTTCGTTCCCTGCAGCGGTGACTTGAAGTGTGTATTTGCCGGCTGAGCTGAACTTCTCGAGCCTGTCATTGCCGCTGTCGGCTACCCAGACGTTTCCTTCTTTATCGATCGCGATGCCACGCGGACTGTTGAAGTCTCCGTTTCCTGACCCGCTCGCGCCGAACTTCGCCTCGTATTCTCCCGATCCTTTTCCTTCTTTGGCGGACAGTTTGAACTCCTGTACGCGCTCGTTGCCAGCGTCGACCACGTAGGCTGTTTCGCCTGTGATCGCGATCCCCTGCGGGACATCGAATTGGCCGTTGCCTGTGCCCGCCGACCCGAACGACCCGATTTTCGCCGCAGCGGCTGACAGCTCGATTACGTCGTTTTCTTTCCCGTTGGTGACCCACACGTCCCCTTCCGCATTCGCGGCGATACCTTCTGGCTCATCCAACCCGGAGTACTGCCGCAAATACGTGCCCGTCGCGCTGAACTCCTGCACCCGATTACTCCAAGAATCCGTAACCCACACATTCCCACTCGAGTCGATCGCGATCGCAGACGGTTCCTCAAACTGCCCGTTTTCCGTGCCCCCCGACCCAAACGCTCTAATGAACGTGCCAGTCGAGGACAGCTCCTCCACCCGAAAGTTACCCGTATCCGCAACCCAAATATGCCCTTCGCCATCCACCGCGATACCACGCGGCTTATCGAAATCCCCGTCCGCTGATCCTTCTTTACCGAACTGCGTAATGTACGCCCCCGTCGCCGAGAACTCCTCAACCCGACTATCTTCCTTATCCGCCACCCACACATCACCACTCGAGCTCACCGCAACACCACTAGGCTTTCCGATCGGTGCTGGTGCCGCTGAGGTCACCTCGCTTGAGTAGCGTGGCGCTTCGGCTGGTTCGGAGCCTCCCTCTGGGGCGCGCTGTTCAATGACGTCGCCGGTTTCGCGGTTGTAGTAGGTGCGATGCGTGAGTTTCAGCCCGGAAGGTTCGGTCGTCGTTGACGTCGGTTTGCGGAGCAGCCAGCCGAGGTTTTCTTGGCCGGAGTAGGAGGTCGTGGTGGTACGTACGTCAGCTTCTTTGCCTTCGTATTCCGCACCATCTGTAGTCTTTGTGACGAGGTCGTACGTTTCGCCTTTGGGTGCGCCTTCGTCGTAGTAGTAGTGCACATGGGCGCGAGCTTTGACTTCGCCGCCGCTCGCGAGCTTGACGTTGTGCTGCGGGCCGAGCGTTTCCAGCAGCCGCGTGCCGGGTTCAACGTTCCCGGCTTTTTCTTCTGCTTCTTTTTCTTCTTTTGTTTCGCCGTTGTATTTGCTTTTCGTGTCGAGTAGTTCAGAGATTTCCTTCGATTTTGTGCCTTCTCCGAGCGCAACGGCACGATTGTCCGCACTCAAACTGCGGACAACCTCGTTTGATTCGTTGTATTCGCTGGTCGCGACTCCGCCCGTCGGCGATGCGCGGTTGACTGTCCGGCCCAGTTCGTCGAAGTACGTGACGGTGGCGCGTTTGTAGTCCTTTGCGGGCCAGCCCATTGGTTCATCCGGTGGGAAGACTGCTGTTGCTTCGGTCGGTTCGTCTTTCTGGCCCCACCTTTCCAGTTCGGCTTTCGTCATCGTGGGAAGACCGGCTCCTGATAGGGGTACGGCGTAGTCGATCGTGGTCACGTCGCTCGTGCCGAGAGCTGGCGGTTCGGGCACGGGATTGTTTTTTGAGTACTTTGGTTCTAGCTCTTGCACGCGGTTGTTGTTTGCGTCAGCGACGTAGATGTCGCCCGCCGAGTTGATCGCGATCCCATCGGGGCTCGAGAATTCGCCGTTGCCTTCGCCTTTTTTACCGACCGTCGTGAGGACCGTGCCTGCGGGGCTGAACGCCTCGATCCGGTTGTTGGCCGAGTCTCCGACAAACAGATCTCCCGACACCGGTTCGGTCGCGATCCCGGAGGGCGCTTCCAGTTGGCCTTCCCCCGCGCCTTTGCTGCCGAACTTGGCGATGTATTCGCCAGAGATCGAGAGCTCCTGCACCCGGTCGTTGCCGCTATCGACGACGTAAGCGTCGCCGTCGGAGAATGCGATGCCGTCCGGGCCTTTGAACTGGCCGTTGCCAGTGCCTTCCGTACCGAACGACCCCAGGTATTCCCCGGTTTCTGAGAACTCATCGACGCGGTTGTTGCCGCTGTCGCCTACCCAGACCTCCCCCGTCGTAGACGACGTGATCGAACCGGCGGGGACAATCGCTACCCCCTCGGGTGCCTCGAGCTGCCCCGGTTCTTTGCCTTCTTTCCCGAACGCCCGAACGTATTCGCCTTTGGAGTTGAGCTCCTCGACCCGGTCGTTGCTCTTGTCCGCGACGTACACGTTGCCGGTGCTCTGGTTGACCGCAATACCTTCCGGGCTTTCGAACTGAAGCGTGCCTTTGCCTTTTTTGCCATACGTATGCTGCCATGTGCCGGTGGCGCTCCACTCCTCAATCCGGTCGTTGTTATGGTCGGCTACCCAGACATCGCCGGACGCGTCCGTTGCCGCCGCGACGGGTGCGTTGAACTGGCCTTTTTCGCTTTCGCCTTTTTCGCCGAACTTCCGCAGATACGTCGGGACTATCAGCGGCACCGCTTTGGTCGCCGCAGTCGTAGCGACGGCCGAGCCGTCATCGTTGACGGCCGCTACCTGCAGTCGCAGGGTATAGCCGGCGTCGCGTGCCTGCGGGGTATAGGTCCCGTTGTCGGCACCCGGGATCGGCGTGCACGTTTCTTTCGCTTCGTGGGTGTAGCAGTCCTCCCAGCTATAGCTATAGGCAAGCGGAGTGTTCGACCACGTGCCTTTAGAGGACACGCTCAGCGTCGTTCCGACAGCGGGGCTCGATGTCGAGGTCGTTGGTTCGGCAGTGTTTACCGGTGCCGGTTCGCTTCCCAGGGCCGTGGCTGGCGATGGGCGAGTGACGGACAGCACGCGCCCCGTGCCCAAGTCGGTGGCAGTCGTGCCATAGTGGATCAGCCACGGCGCTTGGCCTGGCGGATTGACGGCCACGACGTGCCCTTCCGCGTCATAGCCATACGTCGTCTTCAGCGGCGTCGTCAGCCGTGGGTCCCACTCCGCGCGTAGCCTTCCCTGTTTGTCGTAGGCGTATTCCGCGACAGGGATCGTTTCCATCGCTTTCGTAGCCGGGTTGTAGGCCGTGAAGGCGACCTGTTCCAGCCGGCCCCTGTAGCTTTTCCATTGGCTGGGTGCTTCACCTGTCGCGGTCGTTGCTGTCGCGTACGTGAAACTCAACGCGCGACAGCCACTCGCCAGTTCTTTGGGTTCTTTGACCGTTGCAGAGCAAGTCACACCGGTCGGCGCTGGTGCTAGCGCGAGCTTCGGCCTAGTCACGCCTTCGAGTCGTTCCCATTCGACCGTCTCTTTTTCTCCGGTGGCTTTCGAGAGGACGCCTTCGCTTGAGGCGATCACCCACGGCCCTGCCCCGCCGGGCTGTGTGTACTTCACGGTCGTCCCAGACGCTGGGTCCTTCAGCAGGTACGCGACGATCTTTTCGCCTTCCTTTTCATCGGTCAAGACGAGATTTTCATCGCCCTTTGGCGAGATGAACCCACCGGCACCGTTACTTTCGAAGGTCGTGCGTCCTCCACTCGCGCTGATCAGCACCACGCTTCCCGTCGCCTCCTGTTCGACTTCTTGAGACCCACTGACACTGATGCTCCACTGCGGCCCAAGCGGCCCTTCTTCGCCCTGCGTGAGCTGCCGCGAGTTATAGCTGCGAGACACCCCTAGCGACCCAAGCCCACCGCCGATCGATACGTCAGACGCGCTAAGACTC
>CAVOTJ010000005.1:0-340690 GCA_963699115.1 uncultured Solirubrobacteraceae bacterium | reverse complement strand
CGGCATCACCTTCAGCATCCGCCACATCATGAGAATCAGCGCGCTGAAGAACAGGATCGCGATGACCGGCTCCCAGTTGAGCGCCTGGTTCTGCAGTTCCTGCGTGAAGGAGATATGCGGCGCCGCCGCCGCGGGCACGACGCTGCGCGTAATCGCGTGCGCACCGTGCCCACTTTGCCGGTGTGCTTCAGCGCGCCCAACGTAGCAGCGGCGTGCAACGCTGATTTCTCAGCGGCGTGCACCGCGGCAGCGTTCACGGCAGCGCTGTGAGTGCTGCCGACGTGTGCCGGCAGCGCTTCTCCCCCGGTCGAGCGCAGTCCAGCCTTGGCCTGCTTGCTCACCTGTCAACCCTCTCCAGCAAATCCACCATCCTTGGCATTACGCCGCATTATGCGTGTTTTTCCCGCGCTTGTCGAGCGCTGGGAATTCTCACCCGAGAACGCGCACCGCCACGTCCCGGAACAGCTCCGCCGCAAACGCGAGATCGCGCACGTCGATCCGCTCGTCCGCGCCGTGGATCAGCGGCGCGCTCTCCAGCAGCGTCTGGTGGCGCTGCGGGAAGAAGCCGTAAGCCACGCACTCGGGGAACGCCAGGCGGAAATGGCGCGAGTCGGTGAAGCCCGGAAGCACCACCGGCACCGCCTGCGCGCCGGGATCACGCTCGGAGATCCACGTGGAGATCGTGTCCATCAGCGGCGAAGTCACCGGCGATCGGTTGCCCACCACGCGCTCGGTGAACTCAATGCTCCAGGTGTCGTTTTCCGGGCCAAGTACCTCAGCAATGCCCGCCCGCACCTCATCCTCGCCCAATCCCGGAGGCACGCGGCAATCAACTTTCAACTCCGCGCGGCTGGGAATCACGTTGATCTTCTCCGACGCGCTGATCCGCGTCGGCGTAAACGTGACCCCCAGCATCGGCCCGAACATGATCGCCAGGCGCGGGTCGACCGCCTGCAGGCGGTCGAGCGAGCCCCGCGGATCCTCTGGGTCCTCGCCGATCCCGCGCAGAAACGCCAGCGGCTCGTCCGTCAGCTGAAAGGAAGGCTGACGCGCCGCGAAGCGCTCCAGCACCGGTCCCATCTTCAGCAGCGCGTTATCGCCCATTCCCGGCATCGAGGCGTGGCCTGCCACCCCGGAGGTCGACAGCGTGAAGCGGAACACGCCCTTCTCCGCGCAGCACACGCCATAGCGGCGCGCCCCTCCATATTCGAACACCGCGCCGCCGCCCTCGTTCAGCAGCATGTCGCAGCGCACCTTCTCCGGGTGGTTCTTCGTGATCCATTCGGCCCCCAGCGATCCGCCCGTCTCCTCGTCCACCACCGCCACGATCAAAAGCTCTCCGCTCGCCGGGCGCCAGCCCGACCGCGCCAACGACGCCGCAGCCGCGATCTCCGCCGCGACTTGAGACTTCATGTCGAGCGCCCCCCTGCCCCACAGGAAGCCGTCGGCGACCTCTCCCGACCAGGGGTCGTGTGTCCACGCGGCCGGATCCGCAAGCACCGTATCCACGTGTCCCAGGTAGCAGAGGGTGGGACCCGCTGGGGCACCCGCGTCAGCGGGCCGAAGCCTTGCCACCAGGTTGGGGCGTCCCGGCTCGGCTCCCACCAGCTCGCACTCGAACCCAGCCTCAGTGAGGTGAGCAGCGAGGTACTCCTGCGCCGCGCGCTCGTTGCCGGGCGGGTTGACAGTGTTGAAGCGAATCAGGCTCGCCAGCAGCTTCTCAGCCTCCGCGCCCAGCCCGTCGCCCTGTGATCCGTTCGCAGTCATCCGCCAGATCGTACGCCGATCTGTGCGACCTCCTCGCGCGTCAGCGGGAAGTGGCAGGCAACGCGTGTACCCGAGCCCTTGTCCTCCAGCGGCGGCTCCTGCTGGGAGCAGATCTCCTGGGCCTTGGGACAGCGCGTGTGGAAGCGGCAGGCGCTCGGCGGATTGGCCGGGCTGGGCACGTCGCCGCCGAGGATCGTCCGCTGCTCGCCGTGGCGGCTCGGATCGACGTGCGGCACCGCCCCCAGCAGCGCGCCAGTGTAGGGGTGTCGGGGAAAGCTGTATAGCTCATCACCACCGCCAATCTCAACGATCTTGCCGAGATACATCACCGCCACCCGATCGCACATGTGGCGCACAACCGAGAGATCGTGGGCGATGAACACGATCGTCAGACCAAACCGCCGCTGCAGGTCGCGCAGCAGGTTCAGAACCTGCGCCTGGATCGAGACGTCCAGTGCCGACACCGGCTCGTCGGCGATCAGCAGCTTCGGCTGCAGCGCCAGTGCCCGCGCCACACCGATGCGCTGGCGCTGCCCGCCCGAGAACTCGTGGGGGTAGCGGTTGTAGTGCTCGGGATTCAGTCCCACCGTCTCCATCAACCGCTGAACCTCGCGCTTGCGCTCGTCCTTGTCGGGCAACATCCCGTGGATCGCGAATGGCTCGCCGATGATCGAACCGATCGTCTTGCGCGGGTTCAGCGACGAGTACGGGTCCTGGAAGATCATCTGCACCTCGCGGCGAATCGCCTTCAGGCGAGCTCCCTTCAAGCGCGTGATGTCCTGACCGTCGAAGTCGATCTCCCCCGAGGTCGCGTCGAGCAGGCGCGTGATCAGACGCGCGGTCGTGCTCTTGCCACAGCCAGTCTCGCCGACAAGGCCCAGGGTCTCTCCGCGTTTGATCTCAAAGCTCACGTTGTCGACGGCCTGGACCGCGCCCACCTTGCGCTGGACGATGATGCCCCGCGTGATCGGGAAATGCTTCACGAGATCGCGCACACGCACGAGCGGGCCGTCCCCGGCGGGGGTCGGCATTGCCGGCGCCACGGATGGTGAAGCCCCAGCTGATTCGCCGAACGCGGAGGATGTGGGCTCGGCGCCGCTCACGTTGCGGGGTCTCCCGAGCCGACTGACGCGAGCGCTTCCTCGGGGGTGTTGCCCTCACGCAACTTTGCCCACAGGCTCCTGCGCACCTCGGACTCGAGCAGACAGGCGACGTGGTGCTCGGGTTCGTCGGGCACCGGCTCCAGTGCAGGGTCGATGCGCTCGTGGTCTGGCTGCGAGTAAGGGCAACGGGGATGGAAGTGGCAGCCGGAGGGCGGGTTGATGAGACTCGGCGGCGTGCCCGGGATCGGCACGAGCTCCTCATCCCGTGGTGCGTCCAGTCGCGGGATCGACTTCAACAGACCCCACGTGTAGGGATGCTCGGGCGCAGCGAACAGGCGCGTCGCTGACGCCGTCTCGACGATCCGCCCCGCGTACATCACCGCGATGTCATCAGCCATCTCCGCCACCACCCCGAGGTCGTGGGTGATGATCACGATCGCCATCCCCAGCTCTCGCTGCAGGCGTTCCATCAGCGCGAGGATCTGCGCCTGCACAGTCACGTCCAGGGCCGTTGTCGGCTCATCCGCGAACAACAGCTTCGGCTCATTCGCCAGTGCCATCGCGATCATCACGCGCTGGCGCATGCCGCCGGAGAACTCGTGCGGATATTGATCCACGCGCCGCGATGGGTCCGGTATGCCGACAAGGCCCAACAGCTCTACCGCGCGCTCCCGCGCCTTGGCCTTGGAGACGTCACGGTGCGCGCGCACCGCCTCCGTCAACTGACGACCGACCTTGTACAGCGGATGAAGCGACGACAGCGGGTCCTGGAAGACCATCGCGATGTCGTTGCCGCGGATCGAGCGCATCTTGTCTTCGGAGAGCGTCAGCAGATCCTGGCCGTCGAACATGATCCGCCCGGAGATCCGCGCACCCTGGCGGCGGGTGAGGCCCAGCGCGGTCAGCGAGGAGACGGTCTTGCCCGACCCGGACTCACCGACGATCCCCAGCGTGCGACCAGGGAACACCTGGTAGGTGATCCCATCGACCGCGTGCACGACGCCGTCCTCGCTCGGGAATTCGACGCGCAGGTCCTCAACGCGCAGCAACGCCTCGGCGGCGCTCATGAGTAGCGCACCCTAGGGTCGAGATACGCGTAGGCGACATCGACGACGATGTTCGCGACTATGATGAACGACGACGCGAGCAGCACGGTTCCTTGGATGACCGGGAAGTCCGAGGACTGAATCGACTGATAGCTCGAGCCGCCCGATACCGGGGATGTTAAAGACAGCCTCGACCAGGATCGCGCCACCGAGCAGCACGCCAATTTCCAGGCCGAACAGCGTGATGATCGGGTTGATCGCCGAGCGCACCCCCTGGCGAACCACGGCGCTCTCGCGAAGCCCCTTCGCGCGCGCGGTCCGGATGTAGTCCTCGCGCATCGTCTCGCTGAGACTGCTGCGCATCAGCCGCGCGTAGATCGCCGCCGAACCGGCGGCGAGCACGATCCACGGCATGATCAGCGAGGTGAACCATTTCCACGGATCGCTCGTGAGCCCCACGTAGCTACCAGCGCCCGGGAGGATCTTGAATTTGCCGATGTCAGAGGCGAACAGCAGGAGAAACACAAAACCGAGCCAGAATTCTGGCACCGAAAGCAGCACCAGGGCCGAGCCCATCGAGAAGCGGTCGAGGAAAGTGTGCCGGCGCAGCGCTGAGATGATCCCGACGCTGAGCCCTCCGATGACCCACAGGACGGCCGCACCGACCGTCAATGACAGGGTGGCCGGCAGGCGTTCGGCGATCAGGCTCTTGACAGACTCCTGGCTGTAGTAGCTGTAGCCGAGGTTGAAGTGGAAGAAGAATTCCTTCATGTAGTCCCAGAACTGCACGGGCAGGGGTTTGCCGAGCCCGAGGACCGCTTCGATCTCCTTGATCAGCCTTGGCTGTGGGTCGCGCCCTGCCCGCAGCACCGCCGGGTTCGCGGTCGGGAGGACGCGAAACAGCACGAACGTCAGCGCACAGACGATCACCAGCACCAGCACCCCGATCAGCAGGCGACGAATGATGTATCGGATCATTGTCTGTTAGCTGGGGCGGTAGTTGATAGTGGTTGGTGTAGTCGTCAAGAAGTCCTCGTGCTCTTCGACATTGGTGATGCGGACCAAAGAGGGAGAGAGCCCTTGCGAGGCCCTCTCCCTTTGGCGGTGCGACTGCCGGCTACTTCAGCGAGGTGTAGTTGTAGTCCCACTCGCCGACATTCCAGATGTCGCCGACGCCTTCGACGCCGCTGCCCTCGATGTTCGCCTGCTTGTCCCAATCGAACGGGATCGCGGCGGCGTCTTCGACGAGTTCGTCATCGATTTTCGCCCATGCCTTAGCGCGCGCTTCCGTGCCGATGACGTTTTCGGCCGCCGCCATCGCGGCGTTGATTTTCGGCACGTTCGTCTGGCCCCAGTTAACGTTGCCCGTGGGGACGATCGTCGTGCCATTGAACGTGATGTTGAGCACGGTCTGCGGATCGGCGAAATCGGCGATCCAGCCCACACTCGGGCACACGGTGATCTCTTCTTTGGGGACGTTGCAGTACTTCGCGTACATCGTCGAGGTTTCCACAAGCGTCAGCTTCACCGGAAAGCCCAGGTTCTTGAGCGCCTGTTGAACGATCTCTGCTTGCTCTTCAAACGGGTCGCCGGTCGAAGCGACGATCGTGGTCAGTTCATGGCCGGTGTATTTGCCGGTGGGGTACCCCGCCAGCTTGATGTACTTTTCGGCAATCGCCGTATCGCCTTCGGGATGTTCGTTGAAGTCGAACTGCGGCCCCGTCGGCCCCTTCAAACCGCCGGACTGTTCAAAACCGTTGATTGTCGGGTAGATGAAATGGGTGGCCACATTGGTCACCAGCGGGCCACCCTTGACCTTGTCGAGCGCCGTCCTGTCGAGGCCCGCCCAGAGGGCCTTGCGCAGGTCGATGTTCTTGAACGGCCCGACCTTGTTGTTGACCCCGATGTAGTGGTCGCCGCCACCGGGCGAGATCTCCAGCTGGCTTTTGAACTTTTCGGCCGCGAGCCTGATGTCCGGCTGAGCCACCGACGATTCGTTCTGGACGACGTCGGTCCCTTCGAGCACCTGGCGGCCGATCACGGAGCTCGTCCCGCCGATCTTGATGTCGATTTCGTTCAGGTACGCCGGCCGGTAGTCGGTCTTTGGGTTCCAGTTGGGGTTGCGCACGAGCGTCGCCGACTTGCCGGGTATATAGCCGATCCCGAGGACCTTGCCTTCGGAGTTGTTCTTGAGCATGTACGGCCCCGTCGCCACCTCGTAGTCCACGTAGTTTGACGGCTTGTTCCTGTCATATTTTTCGGCGTATTCCTTGGGGACGGCCGCCGTCAGCGGCAGGCACAGCGCGTCGGCGACGAGCTGTCCTTTCGGTTCGGTCAGGTGGAAGACGATCTCGTGCTTGTTCGGCGTTTCGATGCCCTTCATCGGAGCGCCCGTTGTGTCGGCCGGCTCGCCTTCGATCGATTTGAAGTAGGACCCGATGTAGGGGTTGGCGACATCCGGGTTGGTGCCGCGCTCGATCGCGTAGGCGACGTCTTCGGAGGTGACTTCGCGGTTCACCGGAGGGCTGAACTTGATTCCCTGCTTGATGTGAACAGTGACCGTCTTGCCGTCGCTGGAGATTTCCGGCTGGCCTTCCGCCATGTCGGGCGTCTCTTCGGTCGAGTTCGGCTTCTGCGAGTACAGCGGACGCTGCGTCGCGAACACGACTGCGTAGTCGACCGAGAAGTAGGCGATCCCCGGATCGAGGTGTTCGAAGTCGATTTCCTGCAGCACCGTCAGCGTCCCGCCGGTCTTGCCGGTCTCCGGCTCGGTCAGCGGGCTTTTGTAGCCGCTCGTGCTGAGCGCGGCGCTTGCACTTGTGGAACTGCTGCTCGAGCCGGTGCTAGTCGAGCTACTGCTCGAGTTGCTGGACCCACACGCAGCCAGCAGCAGTGCGAGCCCGGCCACGAGCCCTGCGGCCGCAACCGATCTAATCGACTTCATCAAGACGCCTCCTATGTTGTGAACCAATCGCCCTCATTGGGCGTTCCTCGGGTTCAGGGCGTCCTGCAGCCCGTCGCCCAACAGGTTGAATGCCAGCACCGTCAGCAGCAGCGCAAGGCCCGGGAAGACCATGAACCACCACGCGGTGTTGAAGATCGGTGCCGCCTGGGCAATCATCGCGCCCCAGCTAGGCGTCGGCGGGCGGATGCCCACGCCGAGGAACGAAAGCGCCGCCTCAAACAGGATGTTGGTGGGGATCAGCAGGCTCGAATAGACGATGAGAGGCGCGGCCAGGTTGGGGAGAATCTCGCGGAACATGATCCTCGCGTCGGAGGCGCCCAGCGCGCGCGAGGCTTCGACGAACTCGCGCTCGCGCATCGACAGCACGAGCCCACGCACGATCCTTGCGATGTAGGGCCACGTCGCCAGGCAGATAATGAAGATGATCAACCCCAGCCCTGGCTGGATCAGCCCTTTTACGCACCCGCGCACCGCGCACGCGGAGGCGATGCCGAGGCCCAGCAACAGGACCGGGATCGACAGCACGACGTCCATGAAACGAGAGAGGAGCGTGTCGACGAAGCCGCGGTAGTAGCCGGCGAGCATACCCACGACAACGCCGATCACGGTCGAGATCCCAGTTCCTATCACCCCCACCTCCAGGGAGACCCTGGTGCCGTAGATCACGCGGGCCATGACGTCCTCGCCGAGCTGATCGACGCCGAACGGGTGGGCACCGGTGGGCCCGAGAGGCGAGCCGAAGGAGTCGGTCAGGTTGAGGTTCTGGACATCGGGGCCGGGGAGGCCGAGGATGCTGACGACCAGCGGCGCGGCGACCGCGATGACGAGCAAAAAGACGATGAAGCCGAGCGATACGAGCGCCACGCGATCCTGGCGGAACCTGCGCCAGAAGAGCTGTAGAGGGGAACGCGCGGCGATGTCTCCGCCCACGTCCAGGAATTCGAGCGAGCCCCCTCCCGTTGGCAGTACCTCAGTCGCCCCGGCACTCATCTCGGGGCTCTCTGCTGCTGGGGATGTGGGGGTGTTTGGACGTTGACAAGCAATCTACAACTTTCGCATGCAACTTTCGACACGAGCCATGTGCAAACCTGCCGTCTGGCAGGCCCTCGAGGCGCTAGGAGCAATACTCGCTTACATGGATACCCTTTTTGATGAGGATCCGGACGCCGATCTGGCCAAAGTTTCGGCACTTGATATGGCCAAACGTCGTATTCCAGACGATCAAGTGTTACAGAGTTTGCCACTGGCAGCTCGCGCCCGTCCCCAGAGCCTCGAGGGGTTCGTCGGCCAGTCGCATCTGCTCGGCTCGGGCTCCGCGCTGCGCACCGCCATCGAGCACGGCCATCCCCATTCGATGCTGCTCTACGGCCCGCCGGGCTCGGGCAAGACGACGCTCGCGCGGATCGTCGCCGAGCGCTCGCAGGCGGCCTTCGAGGAGCTGAGCGCGGTGGCCGCCGGGCGCGCGGAGGTGCGCGCGGTGATCGAGCGTGCGGCCCATCGCCGCGACACCAGTGGCACGCAGACGGTGCTATTCCTCGACGAGATCCACCGCTTCAACAAGGCGCAGCAGGACGCGCTGCTGCCGGCCGTGGAGGAAGGGCTCTTGACGCTGATCGGCGCCACCACCGAGAACCCCGCGTTCGAGGTCAACGGCGCGCTGCTCTCACGCGTGCGCGTGTATGCGCTGCAGGCGCTCACCGCCGAGGAGGTGGCGCTGGTCGTGCGCCGCGCCGTCGCCGGCACGCAGGCAGGCGATGCGCCAGCGGCCACCGGCACGCGCTCCAACGACACCTCTGGGGCTCGTGACGGAGCGTTTGCGGTAGATGAGGACGCGATCGAGTTCCTCGCCGCACGCAGCGAAGGCGACGCGCGCACGGCGCTCAACGCACTCGAGCTGGCCGCCGTGACCGCCCGCGAGCTCGGGGAGGAGCGCGTGACGCTCGCCCGAATCGAGGATGCACTGCAGCGGCGCGCGGTCCTCTACGACAAAAAGGGCGACCGCCACTACGACTACATCTCGGCGTGGATCAAGGCCACCCGCGGCTCCGATCCCGACGCGTCGCTGTACTACCTGGCGGTGATGCTCGAGGGCGGGGAGGACGCCCGCTTCATCGTGCGGCGGATGATCATCCTCGCCTCCGAGGACATCGGCAACGCCGACCCCGCGGCGCTGTCGATGGCCACCGCCGCCGCCCAGGCAGTGGAGCACGTGGGCCTGCCGGAGGCACGCTACGCGCTCGCGCAGGCGGCCATCTACCTATCGCTCGCACCCAAGTCCAACGCCGCCGGGCTGGCGCTGTCCGCGGCCGAGCGCCACGTGCGCGAGCAGGGCGCCGCACCCGTTCCCGGTTGGCTGCGCTCAGGTCCGCGGCCAGGGCAAGATCGCGGCGGATATGACAACCCCCACGGACATCCCGGACATCTCGGCCCGCAGGAGCTACTGCCAGAGGAGCTCGCAGGTGAGCGCTTCTACGAGCCAGATGACGCCGAGGCAGAGCTGGTGGCACGCCTGCAGAGGATTCGCCAGGCACGCCGCTCCGAGAAGCGATAATCGGCCGTGCGATGAGCATCCGTGAGAGCGACACCAGCATCCCCCCCGACGGGAGCGGCGAAGCGGAGGAGCTCGCCGTACGCGACCCCGCGACGGGCGCCGTCCTCGGTGCCGTCGCGGCGACGGCACCCGAGCGCGTCGAAGTGGTGGTGGAGGCGGTCGCCAAGGTGCAGCCGCTGTGGGCGCTGCTGCGCGTCAAGGACCGCGCCCGCTACATGGACAGGATGGCCCAGGCGGTGATCGACGACTTCGACGAGTTGCAAGAGGCACTCGCTCGCGAGCAGGGCAGGCCCCGCGGGGAGATCGCCGCGCTGGAGCTACTCGCGGCCGTCGATGCACTGAGGTGGATCGCCGAGGATGGAGCGGACGTGCTCGGCGGGCGACGAGTAGGGATCAACCGCTCGCTGACGATCGCCAAGCGGGCGAGGATCGCGTTCGAGCCGTACGGCGTCCTCGGCGTGATCGGCGCCGGCAGCGCACCGTTCGCGCAGCCGCTCGGCCAGATTGCCGGAGCGCTGCTGGCGGGGAACGGCGTGGTCTTCAAGCCGGCCGCGCGCGCAAGTCTCGCGGGCGAGCGGATCGCACGCGTGCTCGCGCGCGCCGGACTTCCCGAGGGGCTCGTGCGGGTCATCCACGGCGACGCCGGCGTGGGTGTAGCGCTGGCGCAAGCGTCCGTCGACAAGATCCTGTTCACCGGATCGCCCGCCGTCGGGCGTGTCGTGGCACGCGCATGCGTCTCCCGCGAGAAGGAGGTCACGGTCGAGCTGGGAGGCAAGGACGCGATGCTGGTGCTCGCCGACGCACACCTGCGGCGCGCCGTCGGCGGCGCATTGTGGGCGGGATGCGCCGGTGCCGGGCAGGCGCGCGGCTCGATCGAGCGCATCTACGTCGCTCGCGAGGTCTACGAGCGATTCCTCGGGGGGCTCGTCAACGGCTCACGGGCCCTCAGCGTCGGTGACCCCGTTGATCCGCGCGTGCAGGTCGGACCGCTGGCGTCTGTGCGCCGCGCCGAGCACGTTGCGGCGTTGGTGGACGAGGCTGTCGCACAGGGCGCGCAGCTGCATTGCGGCGGGCCCGTCAGCCCGGCAGGCTGCGACGCCGGCGCGTTCTACGCGCCCGCTGTGATCACCGGAGCCACATCCGAGATGCGTGTGCTGCGCGAGCCGATCGATGGGCCCGTGCTCGTTGTCGTGCCCGTCGACTCGATCGATGAGGCGATCGCGGCCGCCAACAGCAGCGACTACTGCCTGGGCGCATCGGTGTGGACCGCCGACCGCTACCAGGGGATCCGCATCGCCCGCGAGCTGCACGCCGGCATGGTCTGGCTCAACGACCACCTGCCCGGACCGACCGTCTCACGCGGCCCCTGGGGAGCGGCAGCCGGTGGCGGGCTCGGCCGCACACTCGGACAGGCAGGGCTCAGGGCCTGCGCGCAGGAGAAGCTCATCACCTGGGACCCACCCAACATGCGCGGCCTGTGGTGGGGTCCCCATGACGCGACGAGCATCAAGGCGATGCGCTCCGTCGCCAAGCTGCGCTCCGTGCGCGAGTCAGATCGCGAGCGTGCCTGGCGAGAGGGGGCGCTCGCACTCGCACGGGTGGGCGCGCGAGCATTCGGTCGCGGCCTGCCCCGGTGAAGCGGGCCGCTCCTGCACTACTCTTGAGCACATGCCCGCCCAGGCTTACGCAGGTAAGGAGTGCGTCTGTCAGCTGCGCAGAGGGATCTGCGACCAGAGCTGCGTACAGGGGATGCTCGACACCCCCTTCTACATCGCCTGCCTGAAGCTGTCCGGTAGGCGATGCCTGGTGGTCGGCGGCGGCGAGATCGGCCTGGAGAAGGTCGAGGGGCTGCTCGCCTGCGACGGCCAGGTCACGTTGATCGCGCCTGAGGCGGAGCCGGCGCTCGAGGAGTACGCGCGCGAGGGCTCGATCCGCTGGGAGCAGCGAGACTACGCGGGGGCCAGCGACCTCGAGGGTGTGTTCATGGCGATCGCCGCCACCGACGACACCGACGTGAACATCGCCGTGTACAACGACGCCGAGCGGCGCGCGATGCTCGTCAACGTCGTCGACGTGCCGCCGCTGTGCAATTTCATCCTGCCGGCGATCGTGCGCATGAGTCCGCTCGCGATCGCCATCTCCACCGCGGGCGCCTCACCGGCGCTGGCCAAGCGCATGAAGCGCGAGATCGAAGCTCAGTTCGGCGAGTCCTACGCGCGGCTGGCGGTGCTGCTCAACGAGGTGCGCGGCTGGGCGAAGGGCACGCTTGCGACCTACCAGGAGCGCAAGGACTTCTTCGAGGGCATCGTCAACGGCGACCCCGACCCGATCGCGCTACTGCGCGATGACGGGCAGGACGGCGAGCAGGCAGTGCGCGAGCTGATCGCGCGAGCGCAGAGCGCACACGCTTTGCACGTCTAATCGACTCAGCTCGCCCGCGGCTGACGCGTCACTGATCCAGCGCCCACACGGTGCCCCACGCCGTGCGGATGAATTCATACAAGAGAGCGTCGCGCTGATCCTCGTTGCTCTCGTCGAGATCTTCGATCACGTGCCCGACGGCGGTCGCCGCGGCGACAGGGTCAAGCGGCCAGTCTCTGGGTTCCATCCCTTAGCTCCCCTACTCCGTGATTAGCCAAAGTGCACAAGGTGGTCATGTCCTAAAAACTCGAACTGACATGTATGGTTGCGCAACTCCCCCACAATTCACGTCCAAAACGCGGTCGCGGCTATGGACGTTTTGGAGCACGCCGCAACGAGCCGTACAGCCCACGAACCGGGACCCCGCTCGATCTCCGGCCAAGGCAACGGCTGTAGAGTCGCCGCAATGGCCTTGAGAACTGCGTGGTCGGGCGGTCGTCTGGCCCGGTCGCGAACGACACAATGAGCGAGCCGGCGCTCGAGCTCGAGGGGCTCGCTCGACACTACGGCGAACGTGAGGCGCTCAGCGGCGTCTCGCTGTCGCTGGCCGCGGGGCAGACACTCGTCGTGTTCGGCCCCAACGGCGCCGGCAAGACGACACTTCTGCGCGTGCTCGCCACGCTGCTTCGCCCCCATGCCGGCGATGTCCGCGTGCTCGGCTCGAGCCTCCCCAACGATGCCTGGGCGGTACGCGGCCGCGTCGGACTGCTCGGACACGAGCCACTGCTCTACCGCGAGCTGACAGCGCGCGAGAACCTCCGCTTCCACGCGCGCCTGCACGGAGTGGGCGACGAGCGCGTGGACGAGCTGCTGGAGTCCGTGGCAATGAGCATCCGCGCCGGCGAGCCGCTGCGGACGCTTTCGCGCGGGATGGTCCAGCGGGTGGCCGTCGCCCGCGCGGTGCTGCACGACCCCGAGCTGCTGCTGCTCGACGAGCCCCACTCCAATCTCGACCCTGCCGCGATCGAGCTCGTCGCGCCGCTGATCGGCGCGGCCTCAGAGCGTACGCGCGTGATCTGCAGCCACGACCCCACCGGCGGGCTCGCTGAGGCGGACGTCGTGCTCGGCTTGCGCACTGGGCGCCCCGTGCTGCTGCGCGCAGCGACAGACGTCGACCCAGGCGAGATCGCGGAGCTGTACCGATGAGCGTGGAGACCACACCGCGAACATCCAGGGCAGCTGGCCCCGTCCGGACGATCGGGCTGTGGCCCACCGTGCGCGCGCTCCTGCGCAAGGAGCTGCTCGTCGAGCTGCGCACGCTGGAGTCGGTTCCCGCGATGTCGCTGTTCGCGCTGAGCACGTTCGTCGTCTTCCACTTCGCGCTTGACCGCAACAGCGTCGAAGGCGACCTCGGCGCGGGGATCCTGTGGGTGACGCTGCTGTTCGCCGCGATCCTCGGCGTCAACCGCCTGTTCGTGGCAGATGCCGACCAGGGCGGCTTCGATGCCTTCCTGCTCGCCCCCGTGGATCGCAGCGCGATGCTCATCGCCAAGGTGTTGACGCTACTGGCCTACCTGGCTGTGCTCGAGCTCGTGGCTGTCCCCGCCTTCGCGCTGCTGCTGCTCGGGCCGCCACTTGGACCGGCACTCCCCTGGCTGCTGGCGACGCTCGCGCTTGGCGACATCGGCGTCGCGGTCATCGGCACGCTGGTCGCCGCGATGGCGGTACGCACACGCGCCCGCGACCTGCTCGGGCCGCTGCTGGCGCTGCCGCTACTCGTGCCGATCGTGATCGGCGGAGCGCGTGCGACCTCGCCGCTGCTCGTCCAGGCAGACCGCGCGGCACCCGCGGGGCGCTGGCTGCTTACGCTTGGGCTCTATGATCTGGTGTTCGGGCTGATCGCCTTCGCCCTGTTCGACTTCCTCCTGGAGGATTAACTACGTGGAACGCTCGAGCCGACCGTTCGGCTACGGAAATGGATTGCGCACGCTGAGCATCGCCACGGTCATCGCGTTCGCCGTATCGCTCAGCCTGGTGTTCTTCTACGCGCCGCTGGAAGCTGAACAGGGCTTCCTGCAGAAGATCTTCTACGTACACGTGCCGCTGGCGATCGTCGCCCTGTGCGGGTTCGTGCTCGGCGGCCTGCTCGCGATCCAGCACCTGCGTACGCGCGATCCGCGCTGGGACATGCGCTCCTACGTGGTCATCCACATGAGCCTGATCTTCGCCGTCGGCACGCTCATCACCGGCTCGATCTGGGCGAAGGGCTCGTGGGGGCACTGGTGGGTGTGGAGCGAGCCAACGCTCGTGTCGTTCTTGATCATCTTCTTGCTGTATGCCACCTACCAGCCGCTGCGCTTTGCGATCGAGGATCCCGAGCGCCAGGCGCGTTACGCCTCTGTGTTCGCAATCACAGCGGGCGCGTTCGTGCCGCTCAACTACATGGCCGTCAACCTATCCACCGCCTACCTGCACCCACGCGTGTTCGCGAGCACCAACAACCTGCCCGGCTCGATGGCGTTCACGCTGCTCGTCTCGCTGGTCGCGATGGCGCTGCTGTTCGCCACGCTGTGCAAGTTCGAGCTGACCGCCAAGCACACCCGCTCGCAGGTGCGCGCACTGCGCAGGCGGCTGTCTGGGGAGCTCGCGGACGCGCCCACGCGGGCCCGTAGCGCCGTGCCCGCGCTCAAGCACGCCGCCGCGGGACCGGCGCGGCCAGCGGGAAGGACGGTGCTGTGATGCTCGCTGCCCTACTTGGTGAGGTCCCAGCGCTGCCGCTGCACACGGCGGGCAAGTACGTCGCCGGCGCGTACATCGTGCTGTTCGTGATCGTGCTGATCTACGTCGCCATCATGGGCATCCGCCTCAGCCGCATCGAGCGCGATCTCGGCGAGCTGCTGAGCATGTCCGAGCGCACCGGCGAGGCTGCCACGCGCTCCGCTGGAGAGCAAGCTGACGGCGGCGCTCGAGGGGACGCGGGTCGGCAAGATCAACAACCCGAGTCGACACTGGCATGAGCGAGCTGCTGGCGCTGGGCATTTCCCACAAGACCGCGCCCGTGGCGCTGCGCGAACGCCTCGCGTTCAGCGAGCGCGAGGCAGGCGAGTTCGCACGCCAGGCGACAGCCACGGAGGAGGTGCGCGAGGCGGTTGTGATCTCCACGTGCAACCGCACCGAGGTTTACCTCGTCGTCGGCGATCCTGTGCGCGCGGAGGCCGATGTGCTCGGCTTACTGGCTCGACGAGCCGAGATCCGCCCGACGGAGCTCGCGGAGGCGATCTACTCGCCGCGCAACTGCGACGCCGCACGTCAGCTCTACCGCGTGACCGCGAGCCTCGAGTCGATGATCCTCGGCGAGGCGGACATCCAGGGGCAGGTACGCCGCGCCCACGAGACGGCGATGCGCACGGGCGCCACGGGACCGTTCTCCAACCGGCTGTTCGCCGCTGCGCTCACCACCGGCAAGCGCGTACGCTCGGAGACCAATATCGGCTCCAGCCGCGTGAGCGTTTCCTCCGTCGCCGTCGATCTCGCGCTAAGCGTGCTGGGCGGCCTGCAGGACCGCAACGTCGTGATCCTCGGGGCGGGCGAGGCCTCAGAGCTCACGGCGCACGCGCTCTCCGAGCAGGGCGCGGGCACGATCTTCGTCGCCAACCGCCACGCCGACCGCGCGATCAGCCTCGCGCAGCGCTTCGGCGGCTCGGTCGTCGGTCTGGACAAACTGCCGGAGCAGCTCGTGCACGCCGACATCGTGCTGTCTTCGACCTCCTCGCCCCACCCGATCCTCGGACGCGATGAGCTGGAGCTCGTGATGGCAGAGCGGGGCGGGCAGGGCGCAAGGCCCCTGCTCATCATCGACATCGCCGTACCCCGCGATGTCGACCCGGCGTGCGGTGAGCTCGAGGGCGTGAACCTGTACGACATCGATGACCTGCAGGCGGTCGTCGCGCGCAATCTCAGCACGCGGGCAGAGGAGACCCCACAAGCTCTGGAGATCGTGGAGGAAGAGATCCAGCGCTTCGCCCGCTGGCTGGGCCAGATGGACGCGCTGCCCACGATCAGCGCGCTGCGCTCGCACGGCGATGGCATCGTGCAACAGGTGCTGGCCGAGAACTCAGGGCGCTGGGAGTCCGCATCCGAGCGCGACCTCGTGCGCGTCGAGGCGATCGCACGGGCTGTCATGAGCCGTCTGCTGCACGAGCCGACGATCCGTCTGCGCAGTCTCAGCGAAGATCGCGGCCATGCCAGCCTCGAGCTGGTGCGCGAGCTGTTCGGGCTACGCGAGGACGGGGCGGAAGGGGTCTCGATCGACGAGCAGCCAGCGGAGCTCGCGGAGGTGCACGATCTGCGCCCGCGCAAGCGCCGGCCTATTTGATGGGCCACCCATCTCGCCCGCCCCACGCATCCCGCTGATGCGGATCGGAACGCGGCGCAGCGCGCTTGCGTTGGCGCAGGCAGAGTTGATCGCCCAGCTTCTGGCGGGTGCCGCTCACGGCGACTGCGAGATCGTGCCCATGACCACCAGCGGGGACCGGGCGAGCGACGCAGACCGCTCCGCGGCCACGGATGGGAGCGACAAGTCGCGCTGGGTCACCGAGCTCGAGGATGCGCTGACCGATGGGCGGATCGATCTTGCGGTGCACTCTGCCAAGGACGTGCCTGGAGCGCTCGCTGAGGGACTCGTGCTGCACGGCGCGCCCGCACGTGCGGCAGCCGAGGATGTGTTGTGCGGCGTCGCCGGGCTCGATGATCTGCGGACCGGAGCGAGGGTCGGCACGAGCAGCATCCGCCGTCTCGCGCAGCTGCGCGCCGCACGCGAGGATCTCCACGTGGTGGCGATCCATGGCAACGTCGACACGCGTCTGCGCAAGCTCGCGAACCCCGAGGAAGACTTGGATGCGATCGTGCTCGCACACGCCGGGCTGCAGCGGCTGAGACGCGACGCGGAGGCAGGTGGCGCGCTCAACGTCGAGCGGTTCGTGCCAGCGCCCGGGCAGGGCGTGCTCGCGCTCGAGGGTCGCGCCGACGACAGCGCCACCCGCGAGGCGGTGGAGGCGATCACCGACAGGGACGCCTTCGCCTGCCTGCTCGCCGAGCGCGCGCTCGCACAGGCGCTCGACGCCAGCTGCCACACGCCGCTCGGCGCTTACGCTGTGCCAGCAGGCCGCGGTTGCCTGAAGCAGCGCGCTTGGGTGGGACTGCCCGACGGCGGCGCCTGGGTCAGCGACGAGCTGCTCGGCGACTTCGACGACCCCGAGGCGCTCGGGCAGCGCGTGGCGGAGCGGATGCTCGCGGCCGGGGCTGGGGATCTGCTGCGGCGGGCCGAGGAGATGGCGGGAAGCGTGTAGTGGCACCCAGCTATGTCAATGCCGATCCTGCCGCAGACTGTGTACTAAGTTGGTGGTCATGCGTCTGCAAATAAACCTGGATGACGATCTCCTAGGGGAGCTCGACCGACGCATCGGCAGGGAGCGTAGAAACACGTTCATCGCGGAGGCAGTGCGAAGCGCTCTCAAAGACGAACGGCGTTGGCAGGACATAGAAGCCGGTCTCGGTGCGCTCTCCGACAGCGGACACGCTTGGGACGCGAATCCAGCCGAGTGGGTCAGGGCCCAGCGTCGCGGCGACTCAGCACGTATCGGCTAGGCGTGCTGCTCGCAGCCGTTCTGTCAGGTAGCCAGCCTTTGCCTAATCAGCGAGCCACCATTGATCTCCTCGACGTCGTGTGCGGAACGCGCGCTATCCGAGCATGACCGGCCGCGTCTACCTGGTCGGCGCGGGCCCCGGCGACCCCGGCCTGCTGACCGCACGCGCGCTGGAGCTGATCGCGACGGCGGACGTGATCTTGTATGACCGGTTGATCCCGAGCGCAGCGCTCGACGGCGCGCGTGCGGACGCCGAACTGCTGTTTGTGGGCAAGGAGGGTGGCGGGCCGTCGGTGCCACAGGAGCAAACCGAAGCGCTGCTGGTCGAGCGCGCCCTCGACGGCAAGACGGTCGTGCGCCTGAAGGGCGGCGATCCATTCGTATTTGGCCGCGGTGGCGAGGAGGCGCTCGCGCTGCGCAACGCCGGTATCGAGTTCGAGATCGTACCGGGGGTAACCGCGGGGATCGCAGCGAGCGCATACGCCGGCATTCCCGTCACCCACCGCGGCCTGTCCACCGCGGTCGCGCTCGTCACCGGACACACCCAGGCCGGCCCCGGCGACACCGGCGAGGGGGAGCAGGCCGCGATCGACTGGCCCGCGCTGGCCACCTTTCCGGGGACGCTCGTGCTGTACATGGGCGTCCGCCAGCTGCCACACATCGCCGCCTCGCTGATCGCCGCTGGGCGTCCCGGCTCGCAGCCGGCTGCTGTGGTGGAAGCAGGGACGCTGCCCACCCAGCGCACTGTCACGGGAACGCTCGCCACGATCGCCGAGATCGCACGCGAGCGGAACGTGCGCCCGCCCTCGATCACCGTCATCGGACCGGTCGCCGCGCTCGCCGAGGAGATCTCCTGGCTCGCCCCGCGCCCGCTCCGCGGCCTGAGCGTGGCGGTCACACGCGCCCGCGCCCAAGCAAGCGGCCTCGCGCGCCAGCTGCAAGCACTCGGCGCGAACGTCGTACAGGCGCCCGTCATCCGCGTCCAGCAGCTGTCCGACCCTGCGCAGCCAGCACTCGATCCCTCACCGTATGACCTGATCTGCCTCGCCAGCCCCAACGCTGTCTCAGCGCTGTTCGCACGTCTCGATGACGGAGTCCACCCGCCGGGAGACGCACGCTCGCTCGCCGCCGCCAAGATCGCCGCCATTGGCCCCGGCACCGCCCGGGCACTGGCCGAGCATGGCGTCGTCGCCGACGTGCTGCCCGAGAGCTTCGTCGCCGAGTCGCTCGTGGAGGCACTGGCTGAGATCCCCTTCAAGCGGGCGCTGATCGCGCGTGCGCGAGAGGCTCGCGACGTACTTCCAGACGCGCTGCGCGCGCGCGGTGCCGAGGTGGACGTGGTCGCGCTATACGAGACCGTTGCCGAGCCGCTCACCGACCAGGCTCTGCAGGCGGTCAAAACAGCCGACTACATCACCTTCACCTCATCCTCCACCGTGCGCTTCTTCCTGCAAGCCAGCGGCGGCACCGAGGCGCCACTGGATCCGAGCACGCGAATCGTCTCAATCGGTCCCATCACCAGCCAAACCCTGCGCGAGCACGGTCTGGAGCCCCACGTCGAGGCCGATCCGTACGACGTCGAGGGTATGATCGCCGCCCTGCTCGCCGATGTGGCGTCCCGGGCAAGCGATGGCCGATAGAGCGCTCTCACCCGTCATCACGTTCCTCTCCGACTACGGCCTCCTGGACGAGTTCGTCGGCGTCTGCCACGGCGTCATGGCCCGTCGCTGCCCCAGCTCGAGGGTGATCGATCTGACCCACTCGATCCCCCGCCACGACGTGCGCTCGGGGGCGATCGTGCTGCGCTCCGCCCTGCCGTTCCTGCCCGCTGGTGTGCATCTGGCGGTTGTCGACCCGGGCGTCGGCAGGGTCGCACGCCGCGCCATTGCGATCCGCACCGTCGATCACGACCACCTGCTCGTGGGTCCCGACAACGGCCTGCTGATGCCCGCCGCGGAGCGCCTCGCGGGGGTGGCCGAAGCGGTCGACATCGGCGAGTCGCGCGAGCGCCTGGAGCCAGTGTCGCGCACGTTCCACGGGCGGGACATCTTCGCGCCCGTGGCCGCCGCGCTCGCCGCCGGTGAGCCGCTCGTAAACGTCGGCGAGCCGCTCGAGGTCTCGCAGCTCAGGCGCATCGGCCTGCCCTCAGCGCAACTCGACGGCGGCGTGCTCACCGTGCACGTGCTGCGCGGCGACACGTTCGGAAACCTGATCCTCGACGCCACCAACGAGCAGCTGCTCGCGCTCGGAGTCATGCCCGGAGACGTGCTCACGTTGAGCCACGCGGGCGCCGTGCGCAAAGTCCGCTATGCGGCCACGTTCGCCGAGGTGACCCCCGGGGAGCTGCTGATCTACGAGGACGCCACCCGGATGGTCGCACTCGCCGTCAACCGCGGCTCAGCAGCCGAGATGCTGGGGGCCAGCGCCGACGACGAGCTGACGGTGCACCTCGCGTGAGCGGTGCCCCACCGCCGCCAGCCGCACACACCCACACCACGCTCGGGCATCCGCGCGTACACCTCAGGCGCACAGACTCCACCAACGAGCGCGCCAGAGAGCTCGCCATCGCCGGTACGCCCCACGGCACGCTCGTGACAGCAGCCGAGCAGACAGCCGGGCGCGGGCGCCAAGGGCGGCGCTGGTCGGCACCCGCCGGGAGCGCCGTGCTGATGTCGCTGCTGCTGCGCGAGCCGCCCGAACTACTACCGCTGATGGCCGCCGTCGCCGTCTGCGACGCCGCCGGCGAGCACGCGCTCATCAAGTGGCCCAATGATGTTGTTCTGCCGGCCGGTGGCCTAGCTCAGCGGGAGAGCGCTCGCTTCACACGCGAGAGGTCTGGAGCGGACAACTACGAGCCCAGCGCCGGTACGCAATTGGCGAAGCTCGCGGGAATCCTCATCGAGGCAAGGCCGCAGGACCGCTGGGCCGTGCTCGGGATCGGGCTCAACGTAGCCGTGCGCCTGGAGGATCTACCTGCTGAGCTACGCCCCGGAGGCGCCCAGTTGCCGGGGGAGGGCGCGGGTCTGCCTGCTGCAACGCTCGGCCTGGAACCCGCCGAGGTCGAGCCCGTGCTCGCGCGCCTGATCCAGGCACTCGAGCGCCGACTCGCTGAGGACGCGGCCACAGTGCTCGCTGCCTGGCGCGCCAAAGACGCGCTGCGCGGCCGCGAGATCGTGTGGTCAGGGGGAAGCGGGCGGGCCGATGGCATCGACGGGACCGGGCGACTCATCGTCGCGCTCGCCGACGGCGGCTCCACCGCGCTTGGCTCAGGCGAGGTTCACCTGCTGGAGATTGGCGAGCGACGCTAAGAGGCGCGGCGAGAGCGCCTACTACGCGGGGTTGTGGTCGAGCGCCTCGCGCACGTCGCGACGCAGCTCCCTGTCCACAGCAGCCGCCTGCGCTTGCTGCTGCGCCGGTGTCTTTGCCGTCTCAGCCTTTGCCTGCCCGAGCTGCGTATCGCCTGTCGCACCGTTACCTGCGCCACCACCGGTGCCCTTGCCTTTGCGCCTGCGGCGGGCGTTGCGCGCGCGGCGTTTGGGGAAGTTGCGCAACAGCTCCCGTGCCAGCGCCGGCGGCTTGCGCGCCATCCGCGTGCGTGCGCCACGCAGCGCCTCCTCCGCCTCCGGCGTGTGCGCCAGCGCAGCCGCCAGCAGCGCCGCCGCCAGACGCCGGTCCTGCTTGCGCGCCGCGTGAATCAACCGCCGCGCGTTGCGCGCGTGCGCACCGCCCGCCGAGTTCACCAACAGGCCAAGCAGGCGCTTTGTCTCCGGCCAGCGCTGCACCGCGTACTCCTCGTGCACGTCGCGCGTGTACTCCGCCAGACGCCAGATCCACGCGGTCGCCTGGTCGCGGCGGCCGATGCGCCGCTCCACCAGCGCGCGCAGCATGATCTTCGTCGCCTCCTTGCGCTCCTCGCGCGGCCAGCCGCCGATGATGTCGATCGCCTCGTCGAACGCGTCCGGGTCGCGTAGCGCCGCGATGTCCGTCAGCGCGCGCAGGCGCAGCTGCGAGCTCTTGTTGCGCTTCACCGCCGTGATCAAAAAGCGGCTCTTCAACTCCCCCGTGCGGTCGAAGTGCAGCATCGCCCGCGCCCGGCGCCAGCCATTCGGCGCCACCCGCGCACCAGCAAGCGCCGCCCACAGGTGCTGCTCGCCGTAGTCCAGGTGCTCCACAGCGATGCGCCACAGCTCGCGCTCGAACACCTGAAAGCGACGCTCCTCCTCCGCGCACACCGGCAGCACTCGGCGCTCCACCCGCATCCTGCGCCCCCGCCCACGCCGCACGGGACCAACAACGATCGCTCCCCCTCTATAAACGTCTCTATCCAGCAGCGAGTGAAGCGTCACCACCGGGTCGTCGTGCTTGGTCGCCGGGTGCACGAAGTCGACGACCAGACCCGCCTCCTTGCCCGGGTGGCGGCGGGTGACACGGCCGACGCGCTGCTGGTAGATGCGCTTGGACGCCGTCGGCGCCAGGTGCACACACACGGTCGCCCGCGGGCTGTTCCATCCCTCGGCGAGCAGCTGCGCGTTGATCAGCACATCGATGTCGCCGCGCTCGTAGCGCGCCAGGATCTCCACCAGCTCGCGCTTGGGCGTCTCCCCTGACACGCCTTCTGCCTTGATGCCCTCCGCCCGGAACGCTTCCGCGAGGTTGTACGCGTGGCGCACCCCCGCCGCGTATACGACGCCCGGAACGCCGTTGAAACGGGTTTTGTAGAGGTTCGCCACAGCCAGGTTGAACGGCTGCTGATCGAGCAGTTTCGCCAGCTCGTCCTGGTCGAACTCCGTGTCCACCTCGCCCCTGCGCAGCGGCACCTTCGCGATCGTGCGCACACCCACGCCCGGCGAGATGCGCACGCAGCGAAGTGGCGAGATCACGCCGCGCCGCGCTGCCTGAGCGAGGTCGAAGCGCGAGGTCTGCGTCGGGAACAGGTCCGTCACGTGGCGTGCAATCAGCGCGCCCGTGGCCGTCATGCCGATGAAGATCGGGCCCGTCCACTCGCGGATCGCGCCGCTCGTCTTCTCCCCCAGCGCCGTGTGCGCCTCGTCGCAGATCACGATCGTGTACGCGCTCGAGATCTTGCCCGCGTTGCGCACGAACCACTGGTAGGTCTCAACCGTCACCGGGCCCTTCACCGAGTCCTCGCCCTTCAACAGCGGCCGGCTGATGCGCTTGGAGTAGCCGCGGTCGCGCAGCTCGCCCAGGAACTGGTCCACCAGGTTTCGCCGGTGCGTGAGGATCAGCACCCCGCCCGTGTGCGACGCCTCCACAAAGCCCAGCGCCGCCACCGTCTTGCCCGCGCCCGTCGCGTGCTCAAACCAGAAGCGCTTGGCCGCGTTGGGGTCCTCCGGCTGGTCCGCCAGCGACTCCTCCTCGTCCTCATCCTCGTCCACCCAGTCGCGCGGCTCCTCCTCGGACTCGCTCTCCTGCTCGAGCTCCTCCTCATCCTCGTCGTCGTCCTCGTCCTCGTCCTCGGCGGGCTCGTCCTCCTCGTCCTCATCCTCGTCCTCATCCGGAGCTGCCCGCTGAACAGGTCCGAGGTCGTCGTCCTCGTCGTCGTCCTCGTCCTCGTCTTCCTCCTCGTCATCCTCATCCTCATCCTCATCCTGTGCGTCGCGTGCGCGCTCTGCCGCAGCTCTGGACGCGGAGCCGTCGCCGTTGGCCGTCGCCGCACCGTCAGGGCCGAGGATGTCAGCGGAGGCAAGCAGCTCGGGGGATGCCGAAGCGGCGCCACCGCCGTTGCCATCGGCGGCTGTCCGCTGCTGCGCCTCAGCGAGCAGTGCCGTGAGGGTCCCCGACAGCGCATCCACCTGGTGTGCGGAGAGCACCGTGCCGTCCTCCAGCTTCGGCTCCTCCTCGGAGAGCAGCCGCTCCAGCCCCAACAGCAGCGAGAATTCGCGCCGCCACGCCGTGGAGGGGTTCTTGGTCTTCGGATCAGCATCCAGCTCGGCCAGCGCCTGGTCGAGCGCGCGCCTGCGCGGGGTTGAGTGCCCACCCCCCCCAGCCAACGCGACCTCGGGCTTCTCGCCCTCGTGCAGGAAGCGCTCGCGCACAAACTTCTCCGCGCGCTTGATATCGGCGGAACTGGGAATGGTCGCGGCCGCGAGGGCCACTGAGGTGGACTCGGCCATAGAGGCTCTGGACTTCGAGACAGAGCCGCCATCGAAGCTCAGCTTCGGTGCGGCTCGAAGGATTGATGCCCAACTGGCATCGTTCGCCGGGTGCTTCCGGCACCCCGGCATGACGTACAGGGAAGGATATAGCACGTGGAGCCGCGATTGAAGTGAACGCGATCTGACACCCTTACGACGATGACCCCCAAGAGCCTGTCCATGACGCTCGCCAGCGTGGCTGTCCTGGCGGTGCTCGTCGTCGGCCTGCTGCAGTTGCACTCCTCGCCCGCGAGCCCACCCTCAACCCTCACGCTCGCGCAAATGCGCGCCCGTCTGACGGGCTCGCCGCCAAAGCTGGCCGCCCTGCACGCGCAAGCCAACGAACTCCTCCCCGGGGGCCTGCCAGCGCTGCGCGCCCGCCTCGCGGCGCTGCGCGGCACGCCGGTAGTGATCAACAAGTGGGCGTCATGGTGCGAACCGTGTCGTGAGGAGTTCGGCGTCTTCCAGCGCGTTTCTGTCTCACGCGGACGACAGGTGGCGTTTATCGGCATCGACTCCGGCGACAGCAGCCGTGCGAACGCGCTGACATTCCTGCGGTCCTTCCCTGTGAGCTACCCCAGCTACTACGATCAGAGCGGCGCGATGGGCACGGCCATCACCGACTCCGCCAACACGCCAGTGACCGTCTTCTACAACAGGCATGGCGGTGTGTTCATCCATCAAGGGCAGTACCCGAGCGTCGCCAAGCTCGAACGGGACATCGAGCGCTACGCACTGGACTCCTGAGCATTGCCAGAGCTGCGAATCGACCCCCTCAGCGGACATCGCACGATCGTCGCCGGCGAGCGCTCGCGGCGGCCAGGTGGAGAGCCCCGCTGCGAGCCACCGCAAGCGATCGACCCCGAGCAGGACCCGTTCGCCGAGGGCCACGAGGACCGCACGCCGCCAGAGCTATATGCGGTGCGCCCCGGCGGCGGACCCGCCAACTCGCCCGGCTGGCAGGTACGGGTCGTGCCCAATCTCTATCCCGCGCTGTCGCCGCCAGACAACGACGAGGAAAGCCGCCAGGGCGCTGCAGGCGCTGAGCCGACCGACGTCCGCGGTCAGCCACAGCTGTTCACATCGCTGCCCGCCACCGGAGCGCACGAGGTGATCATCAACGGCCCCCAGTCGGTGCTGTCGCTGGCGGAGCTACCCGTCGAGCAGGTGGTGGCCGCCGTGGAGGTGTGGCGCGAGCGGATGCGCGCCCATGCCTCCAGCGCCTATCTGCAGCTGATCGTCAACGAGCGCCGTGAGGCAGGCGCCTCGCTGCCCCACACCCACGCCCAGCTGTATGCGCTGGACTTCGTGCCCAGCACCGTCGCGCGCGAGCGCGAGCGCTCGAGCGCCCACACCACCCGCACGATGGGTCAGAGCCTTTTAGGCGATCTCGTCGCCGAGGAGGTCCGCCGCCGTGAGCGAATCGTGGCGATCGACGAGGAGGCCGTGCTGATGGCGCCGTACGCCTCACGGCTGCCATTCCAGCTGATGCTCGCGCCACGCACGCCGCGGGCGCGCTTCGAGGACTCGGGGCCATCCGGTGCGGCGCTGCTGCACGACGGCCTCTGCCGGCTCGCCCGCCACCTCGGATCGAGCCCGCCGCTGAACCTGTGGGTGCGCACCGCGCCACTCGGCGCGGATGACTTCTGCTGGCGCATCGACGTGCTACCGCGCCTCACCCACCTCGCCGGCCTCGAGCTCTCCACCGACGTCAACCTCAACATCGTCGCCCCCGAGGACGCTGCGGCGGCACTGCGCGACGCGTAGGCTCACCGGCGGTCATGCCACCCGAAGAACGCTTCGTCCCACGCTTTGCCGCCGAGCCCCCCCAGGAGGAGCTCCCCTACGGGCGCTGGGCAGAGCGCCTGCGCGAGGAGCTCCTCGCTGCCGTTCTCTCGCTCGACACCGACGGGGCCGATCTCGGGGAGCCCGGGCCGATCGCGTGGTATCCCGACCGCACCTGGCACGGGCACACCTACGTGCCCGGCACAGCTCAGACCTCAGGCGGTTATGAGCTGTTTGGCTACGTTCGCTTCCGGGCCGCGCTCGCATCGTCCCCCGAGGGGGAGGACGGTGAGCCCAGCGACTTCTCCGCACACGTGGACTTCACCGACGAGACCGCCGAGCGCAACCCCGACTGGAAGCTCGACCTGTGCGACGAGATCGTGGGCTCCTGGCGCGGGGCGCTGGGGGCAGTCGCCGCGATGACGCTCGTGTGGGGACGTCCGCTCGTCTCCGGCGGGCGCATCGTAACCGCCGAGCTCGCCGACCTCGCCGTCGACCAATGCGATCTGATCGACGACCTCTTCACGCTGATCGCTCCCGACAACTATCGCCACGACCTGCTCGAGATCAAGCTGTTTGACGTCAAGGGCCGTGAGCTCGCACGTGAGTCGCTGTATGCCGGCGACGAGGATGAGGCCGACGAGCAGGACGAGGAGACCGCGGCCGGCTGACCGCGGTCTCATCTGCCTGTGAGCTGGCGCGCGCGACCCGCGCCGGTGGTCTGAGACTCTCTACGTGAGCTTGCAGGCGGCGATGTCTTTCGCCTTCTGCGCAGCTGGGAGCGGCGAGGCAGTGATCACTTCCACGCACACTTCTTTCGAGGCTGCTCGCGCAGCCGCGAGGTTGCCAGCAGCCGCTTTGCTGCAGATCCCTTCGACCTTCCTCTTGGTGCTCGACGGGAGCGTAGGCTCGCGCGCGATGATCAATTTGCAGATCGCCGTGTACTCCTTCACGCCCGAGGCTTCCGTGGGGCTGATCGGTGCCGCGGGGGTGGTGGCAGTCGTGGTGGTGGGTTTGCTCGGCGCCGCCGTCGGGGTTGTAGTGGGCGTGCTCGCGGTCGTTGCAGGCGTGCTCGATGTGGTCGCAGGCGTGCTCGCCGCGGTCGCGGTCGTCGCAGGCGTGCTCGTGGCTGTCGAGCTACTGGTGGTGGAGCTGCCGCTGCTTCCACAAGCAGCGAGTAGCGCCGAGCACAGCAACGCGGCTACGAGCGGTGCGGTACGCCTTCCAATCATTGATCCCCCTTGGTTTGAAGAGCACTCGCCAATGGCTGTCCAGCCGGTCGGCAAACGCGAGACTCCAAGACTAGCCTGGTTAACGGATACGGCGTAAAGTCCGCATATGCAGCGAAGACTTGCCGTCACCGCTGGTAGCTGAGCTCGAAAGGGGGTCCAAAGGTGCCACAGGTTGCGGGATACAGAAACGAAGGCATGTTTGGCTCGATCGACACCGTCGGTACAGCCGGTGTCTTCGGCCAGGTCATGGGACTCGTCGCGGTCACGCTGTGCTTCTTCACGCTCGGGTCCTACCTCGGGCGTGAAATCGCCGAGGGCGCATCGATCGCCTGCTTCATCGGCGGTTTCATCTGCATCATCGGATTGAACGTCGCCCGCCGCTCGGAGAGCCTGTCGATCACGCTTCTGTTTGCCGCCGGCCTGCTCCTCGGGCTGGGCATGGGCGGAGTGCTGAACCGTTATGCGGAAGCCGAGCCCGACGCCGTCTGGCAGGCAGCGGCCGCAACCGCCCTGTTCGTGGGCGGGCTTGGCAGCGTCGGCTATGCGATCCGGCGAGACCTCTCCGGTGGATACCGGGCGCTGTTCTTCCTACTGCTGGCGCTGATCGTCTTCGGGCTCGTGACCGTGTTCGTCTCGATCCCCGGCGGGAACGTGATCTACGCGCTGCTCGGCCTCGGCATCTTCGGCGCCTACACCGTGCTCGACTTCAACCGCATGCGCCGCGCCGGCATGCAGGAAGCTGTCCCACTCGCTGCCGGGATCTTCCTCGACGTCCTCAACATCTTCTTGTTCTTCCTGCGGCTTTTTGGTGGCGGGCGGGATTAGGACGACCAGCCCGCGGGGTCGTCAGCATCAAGCAACAGCCCAACGCTGCCCGTGGAAGCGCTTTGCGGTGCTGGCAACCCGGGCGAGGATGAACGCGGCGAGCGCGCCCCAGACGCCGACTATGCCCCAGCCAAGCGCAAACGCAAGCAGGATCAGGGGGGCGAACACGAGGATGCTCGAGCCAAGCATCGCCCACATGAGATAGCGCGTATCGCCGGCGCCGATGAGGATGCCGTCGAGTGCGAACGCGACACCGTTGGCTGGCTGCATCAAAGCGAAGATCGGCCAGATCATCTGAACCCGCTCGAGAACCCGTGGATCGGATGTGAAGGCCCTTGGCAGCACGCCGATGAGCGACATCATCAGCGCACCGATCACTCAGCCGATGAGACCAGACCAGACGATCATTCGCGTGGCTAGCGCGGACGCTGCGTTGGCGTCGGCGGAGCCGAGCGCGCGGCTGACCATCACCTGCGCGGCAATGGCCACCGCATCCAACGTAAGCGCGAGGAACATCCACAGTTGGAACACGATTTGATGAGCACCAAGAGAGGATGTGCTGACCCGCGCGAGCACAGCGCCCGCCAGAAGAAAGGCGCCATAGAGCGAACTGGTGCGCACGAAGATCTCGCCGCCCACACGCATCAGCGGACGCATCGCAGCCAGGCTGGGTACGCGCCGGTCAGCGGGGGCTCGCATGAGGAGCACGAGAAAAGCTGCGCCCATGCCCATCTGAGCGATGACGGTCGCCCATGCGGAGCCAGCGAGCCCCCAGCGGAAGTCGTAGATGAAGAGCAGCTCGAGCAGCGCGTTGACGACGTTTGCCACCACCAGCACCACCAATGGACCGCGCAGGTCGGACACGCCCCGCAGGTAGCCCTGACCGGCGAGTGTCAGCAGAGCGCAAGGGATCCCGAGCGCCGCGATGCGCAGATAGCCAACTGCGAGCGGGAGCACCGGGCCACCGCCTGCGAGCAGCGAGATGATTGGGCCCGCGAGCACGATCGCGGCCAACGCGAGCAGTACGCCGAGACCCAGGGCAAGCCAGGCTCCCTGGCGGGCCAGATCGCCCGCGTCGCGCTCCAAACCAGCGGCATGCAGGCGACCCACCTTCGGTGTGATCGCATATGCGAGGAAGTTGCACAGCCCGAAGATCGCGCTGAGCGTTGCGCCCGCAAGCGCGAGCGCAGCAAGCGGCTCTACGCCGAGATGGCCCACAATCGCGGTGTCTACGAGGATGTACAGCGGCTCCGCCGCGAGCGCCCCCAGAGCAGGGACAGCCAGCCGGAGGATCTCGCGGTCGGTCGGTCGTTGCTGCCAGCGCAGCAGCCGTGCCGATGTGGATCGCGATCGCGGCACGCCGCCCGCGGGACGACTCATCGCTGCTGAGCCCGTTGATGGTGACGGCGCACCTTCGAGCGATTCCCACACAAGTCCATCGAGCACCAGCGCCGCCCGCTGCCGCGGCCCGTGTCCAGGAACAACCAGCCGCAGCCGTCCGCTCGGCCCGCGCACTCACGCACCCGTGCCAGGTCTGGCGAGGTCAGCAGCGCGGCGGCCGACAGCGCCACCGGCCACAACGGCCGCATCAGCGGATTCCCATTGTCGGCCCACTCCCACTCGGCGCCAGTCGACGAGGCAACCAGCCTGCGCGCCGCAAACGCATGGCGAACATACCCGTCGATCGAGGCGACGGCCGCCGGGTCCGGCGCACCGCGCTCGACCGCAGCCAGGAATGCCGCGTGGATCGCGGTGCGTAGGTCGTGGGCGCTCGCTAGCGCCTGGGAGCCATCGCCAGGCCGGCTGGCCGCGAGATGCTTCAGCTGGGCGGCGGTGGCAGCATCGAGCACGCACGCATGCTCGGCCCAGCGCAATAGCGCTGGATAGTCGGGTATGTGCTCGACCGGCGCATCGGTATAGCGGCGCACGATCGTGTTGCACAACTCGAGGCACAGCGCTCCCCCAAGCAAGGGGGGAAGCGGAGTCTCGTCGATCGGGCCTGTGGTCGCCGCGGGGTCGCGTGGAGCTTTCATCGCCCGCACAGACTAACCGGTATTTGGTGCTAATAGGGTTAGTGGCTGGTCGGCGCGCCGATCGTGATGCGTCCGCCTCGTGCGGGAATGACGGTGAATCTGCGCCAGCGGACGGGCCGCTCGGGCCTTTCAGTGGTTGCTCGTATGCGCACGCGTTCGAGCGTCGTGCGCAGGATCGTCTTGATCTCCATGACTGCGAAGCTCGCCCCGGCGCACCGACGGACGCCGCCACCAAAGGGAATGAGCGTGTACGGGGACGGCGGCCGGTCGAGGAAACGCTCGGGACGAAACTCATCAGGGCTCTCGTATGCCCCGGAGAGCTGGACGCCAAGGATCGATGCCGCGACGGTCGTCCCGGCCGGGAGGGTGTAGCCGCCGATCTCCGTTGGGCTGGCGAGGGTGCGCACGACCTGATCGGCGACAGGACGCGTCCTGAATGTCTCGTTGACGACCGCGTCGAGGTAGGCGTCACCCGCATCGCCTGCGATCTCGTCCTGCAGTCTCTCCAGGCAGCGGGGATGGCGCTGCAGACGCTCAAAGCACCATGCGAGGGTCGTCGAGCTCGTCTCGTGTCCAGCGACCAACAGCGTCATGACCTGGTCGCGAAGCTCCTCGTCACTGAGCGGTGCCCCGTCCTCACCGCCCGCCGCGATCAGCCAGGCGAGGATGTCCTCGCGTCCCTCCGGGGCAGCACGATGAGCGGCGATCTCCTCGAAGATCAGGCGGTCAACCTGGCGGCGTGCAGCGATCCAAGGCAAGCGCGAGCCGAGAGCGTTCTCGGCTAGACCCGGCATCGCGCCCTCCGCGAAGAATGCGTACAGGCCCGCACCCGCAACCCGCGGGAGCAGTGTGCGCAAGCGCGCAAGCCTTTGCTCGTCGCGCACACCGATCACCGCCTGCAGGATCACCTCGAGCGTGATCGCCTGCATGCGCGGAAGCACCGCAAACGGTTGTTCGATCGGCCAGCGTTCGACCTCAGCGGCAGCGAGCGTGCTGATCAGATGGGCGTGTGCGCGCACCGCATCGCCATGGAAGGACGGGAGCAGCAGGCTACGCATACGCATGTGCTCCTCGCCGTCGAGCACGAGCACGGAGCTCGCTCCCGCGGGTGCCTGCAGGAATCTCGCGTTCGCCCGCCCCGCGAGCCACCGCTCCGGGTCACCAGTGAACACCGTCTTGATCAGCTCCGGATCGAAGACGGACACGAACGTTCCCAAACCCGCGACCCGAAGCGTCACCAGCGAGTCGAAATGCCGCACGCAGTACCCGGTGAAACGCTCGGTGAAGAAGAGCGCCAGAAGCGTCTGGACCGGCATCGGCAGGACGGGGCCGGGCGGAAGAGCGCCGCTCGAATCCGACGCCGCATGCGGCGGGATCGCCACTCCACTTCCTGCGGCCGCTGACATCTATCCAGATACCTCCGCCACGAGCGTACGCGCAACAGCGCCATGAGGCCAACCACACAAGGCGGCGCTCGCTAGCGTTGGCGTTTACTGGAGATGTGGGGCATTCGCGCGGATCATGGATCGGGCCGGATTGGGTGCGATTCGGCGGGGTTTGGGCAGCAGAAGCGGCTGCTGCCCAAACGAATAAAGCGTCGCAGGACGTGAGTAGTCTGCGCGAGCCATGATCCCCCGGAATCAATCGCTCCGTGCCTGCCGCACCCAAGGCGCCGATGCCCATCTCATCCGCGGGCGGGGTTGCTGATGCCGCGAATCAGCGCGTTCTACGGGATCATCGTGACGATGTACAGCAGCGATCACGCACCACCCCACTACCATGCACGCTATGGGGAGTATGAGGCGCAGATCATGATCGATACCGGCGATCCTCTGGCCGGCCAGCTGCCGATCCGAGCCCTGCGTCTTATTCGGGAGTGGACTGACCTCCATCAACCGGAGCTACGGGACAACTGGGAGCGCGCCCAAGCCCGTACGCCGCTCGCTAGCATTGACCCACTGCCATGAACGATGGTCGCCTGCTTGCTCGCATCACAGCCGTGGAGCCGCTTGACGGCTTCCGACTGCGGCTGACCTTCACGGATGGCCTAGTCCGCGAGGTCGATCTCTCCAGCGATCTCTGGGGACCGATGGCCGAGCCGCTGCAAGACCCCGCCTACTTCCGTCAGGTACAGGTCGACCCCGAGCTGGGCACAGTCGTGTGGCCGAACGGTTACGACCTCGATCCCGACGTGCTGCATGGCGACCATGAGGCAGTCGGGCGACCTGCTGCACAGGTATCGCGTTAGCGACCTGGATCTCTTTTCGCGAGAGAGCGGTAGCAACGCACCGAGGCTGCCCCTCTTTGCAGGCAAGAATGCCCCCGCCAGGAGTCGAACCTGGATTTACCGCTTAGGAGGCGGTCGTCTTATCCATTGGACTACGAGGGCGCGGCCATTCGCGCGCGGCGACGGGCTCATGAGAAGGCTACCGGCACAGCGCAGCGCAGCGCAGCTGCTCCATCGCCAGCCACCCGGCCACGTGACTACCTGTCGGGGCGCTCCGGGTAGACCTCGTCGATGGTGCTCAGCGCCACGTATGGCGCCCCCGCTGCCTGTTCGATCGCAGTGCCGCCGCCGGCCAAGCGGTCGAGCACGCTGATCACGCCGCAGATCTCGTGACCGGCGTCTTGCAGGGCAGCGATCGCCGCGAGTGTGGAGCCACCCGTGGTGACGACGTCCTCCACCACCACACAGCGATCCTCCGGCCCCAGCAGCGGACCCTCGATCCGTCGCTGCAGACCATGAGCCTTGGCGTCCTTACGCACGAAGAACGCCTTTGCGCGGGCGCCCCCGGCGAGCGCCGCGCACGCCACCGGATCGGCACCCATCGTCATGCCACCCACAGCCGTGGCCTGCCACTCCCCAACCTGCGCGGCCAGCAGCGCGGCGAGCGCCGCAAATCCCTCCGGTCGCAGGATCGCGCGCTTGGCGTCCACGTAGTACTGGGCGGTGGCGCCGCTCGTGAGCGTGACCTCGCCAATGATCAGCGCATGGTCGCGCAGCTCAGCCACCAGGCGCTCGCGCGCAGAGGGCAGATCGCTCGTATATACGTCCATAGCGCTCACGTGACCCTCTAATCTAGCGGCGCGATTGCCCCGATATGCACCGGTGTGATCCCCTCGATCGTGAAACTACTCCGGTTTGCCTCGCTTGTGTTCTGCGCGATCGTGGTCGCCTCCTTCGTGATCTTCGCGCTCGGACAGACCAGCACCGCGTCCAAGCACCAGGCCGAAGAGGTCAGCAACGGCCCATCGCTGGCTGCGGGCGTAGCGGCGAGCGAAGCGTCCAAGCAACATGAGGGCAGCGTGCACAAAGCGATCGACGAAGCCTCCAACAAGCTGACCTCCCCCTTCGCCGGGGTGGTATCGGGGTCCAGCAGCGAATGGCTCACCCGCGTTGTCGAGCTGCTGCTCGCGCTCATCGTCTACGGCCTTGGCTTCGGCTATCTGGCGCGAGTGCTGACCGTCAGGGTTTAGAGACCCGCCCTCGGGCAGGCTACGGGCCAGCGTTGCTGCTCACGCGCGCGCTGCCGCCGCCGTCTTCGTTGTAAACGTCGACCGGCGTGCCCGTGCGCACCCACCCATAGATAGCCGGGGCGTCGGGGATCGGAACGCGCAGGCAGCCGTGGCTGGCGGCGTACGTGGGGACTTCCGCGTAGCCGTGGATCGCGTAACCGCGGATGAAGTAGTTGGAGTCGACCATGCCCTCGCTGTTTTCCCCGGTGTCTTCTCATACACCTGGAAGCGACCGATCACCGTCGGCGTGGAGGGCTTGCCTGAGCTGGTCGTGTAGATCTTGTACACGTGTCCGCCCGGTTCGATCTCGGCGAGCACCTGTTTGGTGAGGTTGGCCTCGACGTGACGGCCGTCGCCCCGATAGCGCACCGGGAAGCTACCGGCGTGACGAGCCAGCAGCTCGAAGACTTTCCTGCCTGCATAGGGAGTTCGTTCGAGGCCGGTCATCTTGCGATAGGCGATCAACGCCTGCTCTGTGCCTTCGTCGAGCACGCCTGTCAGCGGCACCGCGTAATGAAGCGCGTTCAGCTCCGACTGCAACAGGCGCACCGACTGGTCGCGGGCGCCCGGGCCAAGGTTCGCGTGTACGTAGCGAAATGACACCGAGCGAGCGCTAAACGCAGCCTGCTGCGCCGTGGCGGCATGCGCCACTCGCGCTTGCGCGAGACCTGCATAACGGCTGGAGAAGTCAACACGTACCTGCCCCACACCGTTGGCCTGAGGCTGCACGCTCACAACCTTCGTCGCCACCTCGCGACCGTCGAGGTAGAGCCCCACATCCAGCATCTGCCCCGCTACATACGGCGTGACGGTCGCGCGCATGGTCACACGCCCTCCCACCAGCGCAAACAGCGGGCTGCCGCCGACACCCCGCAGCTCGAGCTTGGCCTGCCCGGCGACCGCAGCCGCGGGCGGGCTCGGCGCCGCGATGGTTTCCGCGCCGGCCGCCGTGGGCACCGCGACCGCCAACGCGATCACCGCACAGGCTGCCACCAGACATTTGGCTCTCATGTGCAGATCTTATGCACCAGGGCTGGCGAAACGGGTCTCAGGAGCGATCAGACCGATGCGCTTACACACGAACACCACCGCGCCAATCCCCAACAGAGCGCACACGATCAGCACAGGCGCCTGCCAGCCCCAGCCCTCCAGGCTCGAGAACGCAATCGAGTTGTTCAACGAGTGGGCAATCATGCACGGATACAGCGACCCGCTGTAGCGATAGAGCAGGCAGAGGCCAAAGCCAAGCGCCGCCAGTGGCAAGAGATCGAGTACCGGCGCGGACTCGGCGTGCACGCCGCCAAACACCAGGCCGGTGATGATCGCCGCCGGCAGCGTGCCCCGCCAATTGCGAAGCGCCGTGAACATGTAGCCGCGAAACAGGAACTCCTCGCACATCGGCGCCACCACGCATGTCAGGGCGGCACTGAGTATCAGCAGCGCCGTGCCTTCATTCGACCCCAGCTGTTCGAGCGTCTTCTCTTCTCCCGGGTGGACAATCGCCGCCCACAAAGCAGTCAGCACGACGAACGCAAACAGCAGCGCCAAGATCATGCCGCTGGCGGACCACCAGCCAGCAGCGGGCCGGCGCAGCCCGAACTGCCACGAGCGCACCGCGCGCGCGCCGAGGTGCGCACAGTAAACGGCAGCGAGCACGAAGCCGAGGTCCTGCACGACGGTGTCAGCGATCGACAAGCCGGGTGGGAAATGACTGCTCGACACTTTCACCCCGAACAGCAGCGCCGCGGGAATGTCGAGCAGTAGGCCGCCGACCGCGGCGAGCACGATTCCGCCGACGAGCGCAATCGGGGCTGTCCACGCGGGCCAGTTGGTGGTGGGAGAGCGCGAGCGATCGCCCTCAAGCGGCGGGTCAGGCATGGTCACACCACCCATCGCCTGCATGTCACCTGTCGGCGGGGGACCAAGGGCCATGCTCATGCCACCCAATGCCAGGTGGCGAACTGGCCGACGAAGACCACCATCAGCAAAGCCGACAGCACGAGCGCCGGTCTCTGCGCACGTGGATGCTCACTGAGCCACGCCCCGAACCAGATCGCCAGCGGGAACAGAACGAGCAGGAAGCGTGGCAGCGACATCAGCGGTTCTGAGCTGACTGGGTAGGACAGCGGCAGCGCAAGCGCGGCCATCACGTAGACGCCATAGGCCAGCGGCAGCCTGCGAAACACCCCGATGACCGCGGCTATCGCCGCGAGCAGGAAGGCCAGGCCGATCAGGTTGTGTCCCGCGCTCACGAACGGGCTCCCGTTGCCCGCCGGGAAGTACACGTGCCGGCGTTGGAACGACAGCAGCTGGCGGGCACCGTCGAACGCGGCCTTGACGGCGTCCCAGACACCCAGATACGGCCCAGCGAAGTGCCTGCCCCATACGTGCTGGGCATGCAGCGGGGCAAGCGGTTCCCCCCCCGAGAGACCGAGATATGACCCGTAGGCAATCACGCCCACAGGCAGCAGACAGAGCCACAGCGCGTCCGCCCGCAGGCGATAGCGCGGTCGCCACAGCGCCCGCGGTCCGCGCTGCACTGTCAGGCGGCCCGATCCTCGCGCGGCCCGTACAGGTAGATCAGCGCAGCCGGCAGCACCAGCACCAGCCCGGTGCTGCGTGTGGCGCCGGCGAGCGCCCCGAGCACCCCCACCCACATCCAGCGGCCGTGGCGGGCGCTCCAGAAAAGACCGACCGACAACGCCAGGTACATCGCCTCCGAGTAGACCGCCGAGAAGAAGAACGCCATTGGGGCGAACGCGGTGAACAGCACCGCCAGGCGCGCGGCCTTGCCGACACGATCGCCGGCCAGCGTCACGCGTGCCGGGCGGCTCAGCTCGAGCGTCGTCAGACGATGGATCCCGTAGAGCGCCAGTGCCAGCGCTGCCACCGACAGCAGCACTCCCGCCAATATCGGTGGCACGCCGAACCACGAGATCGTCCTCAGTCCCAGCGGATAGAGCGGGAAGAACGCCGTACGGGAGGCGGTATAGAACCCGAGATCGGGGCGATAGCCGTAGTGGGCGATCACCAGGTACCAGGCTGCGTCCCAGCGCGCCGCCGGAGCCGCCAGCAGGTTCCCAAGCCAGCCAAATCCCCTGGTCACGCCAGGAGGATTGAGCGTTTTGCGCTGCGGGCCGAAGCCGAATGCCAGAACGGTCCCTACACCGGCGATCCAAACGAGCAGGCGCGAGCCCCACAGCGCACGCCAGCTCTCCCGCACGGCTGTCATGCGCGCGGGGTCCGTCCGCAATCGCGTCAGCCAGCCCGGCGCGGAGCGCCCGCGGGCGCGCTGCTCGGCCGCGTCCTCGGCGATGGCTGGGCGCACGGCTGGACCCAGCGCTACACGCTGCGTGCCGGCCGGCTCGACGGTGTCGGAACTCATGGCGATTGGCACCGAGCGTAGAGATAACCGGCGTTGCAGGTGGCGGGAAATCACATCGTGCACGGTAATCTCGACTTTCCAGCGATGTCTCGACAAGCACGAAACCGCCGTCGCAACCACCGCACGGGCACGCGCGTTCTGTTCGTCGGCGCCAGCGTTCTCGCCGTTACGCTCATCATCGGCGTGATCGCGGCTGTCGGCTACGTGCTTCACGTCGCCGACTCCGCCCCGAAGCTGTCCTCGCTGCATCCCTTGCTCAGCGGTGGCTCATCGCAGGTGTTCGCCGCCGACGGCGAACGCCTGGGCTTCATCCAGTCCGACGAACTGCGTAGCCCGTGGGCTGGAGCGAAATCCCCGGCGACCTCAAGAACGCCACGGTGGCGATCGAGGACCAGCGCTTCTACAAAAACGACGGCGTCGACTTCACCGGCATCTTCCGCGCGGCGGTCAAGGACATCACCAAGGGCGCCGCCCTGCAGGGCGGCTCGACGATCACGATGCAGCTGATGCGCAACCTCTACCTCGGGGGCGACCAGCACACCCTCAAGCAGAAGATCATCGAGGCCAAGCTCGCGATCGAATACGAGAAACACCACAGCAAGCACTCGATCCTCACCAGCTACCTGAACAGCGTGCCGTACGGGACCATCGGCGGACAGACGGCGATGGGGGTGCAGGCTGCGGCGCGCATCTTCTTCGACAAGCCGGTCTCGCAGCTGGACCTCGAGCAGTCGGCGCTGCTCGCCGGCCTGCCGCAGGCGCCGTCGCAGTACAACCCGCTGCTGGACCCCGCGGCGGCCCGGGAACGGCGCAACGAGGTGCTCGCGAAGATGGCCGAACTGCACTACATCACGCCCGCGCAGGCCAGGGACACGGAGGCCGACCCACTGGAGGTTCACCCGGGCCACTACTACTCCGAACGCAAAGAGAACTTCTTCTTCGAATACGTCCACCAGCAGCTGGTCGAACGCTACGGCGCGAAAACAGTCGAGCAGGGCGGGCTGAAGGTGTACACGACGATCGACCTGAACATGCAGCGGCTGGCGCGCAAAGCGATCGCGGAAATCCTCAACGAGCCGGAAGACCCCGCCTCGGCGATCGTGACGATCAACCCCGCACAACGGCGACATCGAGGCGATGGCCGAGTCCGAGAGCTACGAGAAGTCGCAGTACAACCTCGCCGCCGACGGGCACCGCCAGCCGGGCTCGACGTTCAAGGCGATCGACCTCGCCGACGCGCTCACGCCGCGGCATCGACCCGAACACCACCTACTACTTCTCGCACACGCTCGCAGCCGGGCTGGCTGCCCGCCGAACCGAACTACGAAGTCAAGACCTTCGAGGGCACGTCGCTGAACAAGTCGATCAACCTCGTGCAGGCGACGCTCACCTCCGACAACACCGTCTACGCGCAGCTGGCCGCTGACCTGGGCGAGGAAACGATCACCCACACCGCCTACGAGATGGGGGTCAAAACGCACCTGTCGAGCTACCCCGCGGAAGCACTCGGCGGACTGACGCTCGGCGTCACGCCGCTGGAAATGGCGGACGTGTACGCGACGCTCGCCGACGGCGGCTAGCGCAACGACACCGATCGCGATCACCAAGGTGGTGTTCCCCGACGGCCACGTCGACAACAACTGGGGCGAACCGCACCGCGTGAAAGTGCTCAGCGAAGCCGTCACCGCCGAGGAGACGAGCATCCTCCACGAAAACGTCCAGGGCGGCACCGCCACGCGCTCGGCGATCAACTGCCCAACGGCCGCCAAGACCGGCACGACCAGCGAACTGGTCGACGCGTGGCTCGACGGCTACACGCCCGACTACTCGACGGTTGTGTGGATGGGCTACCCGAACAGGCGCGTATCGATGACCGACGTGCACGGCGAGCCCCAGCAGGGCGGCTACCTGCCGGCGGAAATCTGGCACGCCTACATGGCCGCGGTCACCGAAGACCAGCCTTGCGTTCAGTTCCCACCGTCGAAAGAAGCCATCAACTACACCCCGTTCTACGGAAAGTACGCAAGCACAGGCGAGGCCGAAGCGAGCAAAGCGGCCGCACAGCTCGCCGCCGAACAGCCCACCCATCACCGCTCCAAGAAGCGGGGCTCAGGGGAACCGCAGGCCGGCAGCGAACACGCCGGCGAACACACCAATGCGCCCAGCGAACCGAGCACACCTGCACCTGAACGCAAAGCCCCCAGCGAAGGGCCGTTCCCCCGGCGGCGCGGGAACCGCGCGTCGGCGGTACCGGCGGAGCACCCGCGGGCTGACAAGCCGCGCGCCCTTTTAGCTCGACCCAAGCCCCTTCTCAGCCCCAGCGCTGGTAGTTTGAGTCTCGATACAACGAAATCAAACGAACGGTCGGCTTCGCGCGCAGGCGCCAGCGACCAGATGGAGCACAGCGTGGCAAAGGAGGACAAGGTTGAATTCGAGGGCGAGGTGATCGAGGCTCTGCCGAACGCGATGTTCCGGGTGAAGCTCGACAACGATCACGTCGTCCTGGGACACGTCGCAGGCAAGATGCGCCGCTTTCGCATTCGCATCCTGCCGGGCGACCGCGTTCGCTGCGAGCTCTCGCCGTACGACCTCGATCGCGCGCGGATCGTCTACCGACACCGCTGAGGGCCCCGTCGCCGAGCGCTCGCTGATCGATTCGATCGCCGCAGAGCTGACAAGCTCGCGGCGGGCAGCGAGGCTGATACGCGGGATCGGCGACGACGCCGCGGTGGTGCAGGCGCGAGCGATCTGTGTGACCTCGGTTGACGCGATGGTCGAGGGGGTCCACTTCCGCTTGGACGACGGCTGGGCTAGCGCCGGCGAGGTGGGGCATCGAGCGCTTGCTGGTGCCCTTTCGGACCTGGCCGCGATGGGAGCTGATCCGGGCGAGGCATACATCGTGCTGGGTCTGCCCGAGGGATTTGGCGAACGGCGGGCGCTGGAGCTGGTGCACGCCGCGGATGCGTTGGCCGTGCAGACAGGCACCGCCATCGCCGGCGGCGATGTGGTGAGCGCACCGGTGCTCACTGTGTCTGTCACGGCGGTTGGCTGGGCGGACAGCGCCGAGGCGATCGTCGGTCGCGACGGTGCACGCGCAGGTGATCTCGTGGGCGTCACCGGTCGATTGGGCGCGGCCGGGGCCGGGCGGGCGGTACTCGCCGGCCGCGCGAACGGCTCCACATCCGGCGTACAAGCCGCGCTCGCTCGCTCGCGTCACCCGCTGCCGCGCCTGCAGGAGGGCCTAGCATTGGCCGCCGCTGGCGTGCATGCGATGATCGACCTATCCGACGGGCTCGCCACCGACGCTGCGCACATCGCCCGTGCCAGCGGCGTGCACATGCGGATTGAGCTGGGGGCGCTGCCGCTCGATGGCGGCGTGGCGGAGGTCGCAGCCGAGCTCGGCGTGCCGGCCTGGCAACTCGCGGCCGCGGCGGGCGAAGACTACGAGCTGTGCTTCTGCACGACGATCGAGAATCGCGAGCTTGTGGAGAGCGCGCTGCGCGAGCTCGACGGGGCAACCGTCACGTGGATCGGCACGGTGCTGGAGGGACCCGCCGGGGGCGTGACGCTGTCAGACGAGCGGGGAGACGCTGTGCGGATCGAGGGATACGAGCATGCTTTCTAGAGGGCTGGGAGTCGCGCGCACGGGCGCCGCGGCTGCAGCGGGCTGAGCTTCGATCGGGTGGGCGATCGCGCCGCCGGGCAGCAGGCGGGCGGCACCCTCGGGTTCCGTGCGCGTGAGCCGCGCGAACACGAGCAGGCGTTTTTCGGCGCTGAACACCGGCGTGCACGCCGACAGCACGAGCCGGCTGTAGCCGACCTGCGAGACCGCGGCCTGCACGTCGTTCGGCCACACGACCTGCTGCCCGGTCACCGTATAGGTGAAGTGGGCGTAGGGCATGTCGAGTTCGATGTGGTTGCCCGGTTTGAGGAAGTTGATTTCGCGGAACGGCGCCAGGTAGGTCGTGCGGTGCCCTGCGATCGCGGTCGTTCCAGGTATGCCGGGGAAGTGCGTTTCCTTGTAGATGCCGGGGCCTTTGATGAGGTCTCCGGTGTCGGTGCCGTCCACGACCACATAGCGTGCGTTGACACGGGGAATCCAGATGCGCCCGACTGGGGCGCCATCGCCGGAATGACGTTCGAGCTGCCCCGCCAGGTAGGCGATGCGGGCGCGCTCGTCCGACAGGCTGGCAAGCGCGACGCGCTCCACGGGCGTCGGCGCGGCACTTTCGACCTTGCGCAGTTCGCCGTTCAGGTGACTCTGTTCAAGCAGCGCATACAGCGCCGTGATCGGCTCCTGCCACACCAGCGTGACCACCGCGTCAAGCAGCGCCAAAGCGCCCACGAGGATCAACGCGACAGCAGCCACGCGCAACACGCGGGCCCTCGCAGGACGATGATCACCGGGCTGCGAGACACCCCCGGCCGGCGCTGTGGTGAGTTGGAGCTCTGACACCGCTCACTTATAGTCGCAGAGCGGACTCCGTACCACCAAGCGATCCCGGTCCCGCATAGGACATGGGTCCACGGATCGTCACCTCGATCCGCTCGCCCGGCAGCGCACCGGGACCGTCAGGTACGGAGGTGAACGCGAGTATCACAGCGACGGCAACGCAGCCAAACGCAACGCTCCACAGGATCGCCCCGGCGAGCCCAATGTAGCCTCCGGCCAGCAGCAGCACGCCCGTCCACGCGACCTCACCCACTCCCAGCCCGAGCTGGTGGGCGTAGAAGAAGATCAGCAACGCGAGCGGTAGTACGCCGAGCGTGACGAGCGCCAACGACACAAGCCGACGGGAGCGCACGCCCAGTCCAAGCGCATCGGGCGCGGCGAGCAACAGCCATAGGTGCAGCGCGGGAATCGCCAGCAGCACCGTGAGCGGATCGGCGATCCATGCGAGCAGCGCGACCACCAGCGCCACGAGCAGCATCGACAGGCCCGCCACCTCCACAGACGGGCGCGCGCCCCAGCCCAGGCGCCGAACGAGCACGCCCCACAACAGCCACGTGAGCGCGAACGTCAGCGCGATCGCCACCACGGCGGTCACCGCCTCTCCGGCGAACGGAAGGGCGCTCGAGAGGATCGGCCCAAAGGGCGTCGCACCGAGGATCCCGAGCCAGCCCAGCAGGTAGGCCAGTAGTGCGCAGCTGAAGAACGGCAGCGCGCAGCTGAGCGTCCACAGGATCCAGCGCCCGGCCGCCAGACGCCGGCGGCGTGCACGTGCAAGTCCGTCCACGGCCGCAACGAGTGGCGGCAACAGCAGGGCGAGCACGAGCAGCCGCAGCACCCACATAGGCATCGTCTTGTGTGCCAGCAGCAACCCGGTCTGCATCGCTGTGGAAACGTTGGGCGCGACGTCGAGGGCATCCACGGCGCTCAGCGCCGCCCGACCGAAGCCTTCCAGGCGTTCCATGCTCACGGGTTCATGCGCCGCGGGCCCTCGTTCGCCCGAGCTCTGGATCAGCACGGCCGGCAGACCACCGGCGTTCAGCACCGCCTGTTCACCGAGCGCCATCGGAAAGACGAGGTGCGCGAGCTGCGCGAGCGCGCTCGGTTCACCCGGATGGTTCACCACCTCCTGGATGATCGCTTCGTCGACCGTGCGTTGCAGCTGTAGCGGAGCCGAGCCCAAGCCGTCGGAGAAGGAGACGGCGAGCGGCCGACTGGTGTCGGTGCCGGCGACGTCCCCCAGCACGATCGCCGCGTCGGGCGGCCCTCCGCCAGCGCTTTCAGCGGCGCTACCGCTCATCGCCGCGAGCTCGCCCGCGAGCGCCGATGCCCCTGCCGAGCCACCGCTGCCGCCGCTGGTGGAGGCGAGGATGATCGTGCGCTTGGTCTCACGGGCAGCGAACACGCGTGCCAGCTCCAACAGCGCCGCGGTCCCGGACAGCTCCGCCTGTGAGCCGTGCGCGGCGGCGTCCCGATGCGCGACGATCAGGATCGGCGGGGCGCTCGTCGATCCGGGTCGCTGCGCGATGACGTTTGTCAGGGTTCGTTCGCCGTCGATCGTCTGCGCCTGGAAACGAAAGCTGTGCACCGAAAAGCCGCCGCCTGCCGCACCCCCCAGGCCTTCAAGCGTGCGCGCCACGTATCCGGCGAGTTCCTGATCGCCTGGACTACCGGGGCGCCGCTGCGGGAAACGCGCGGCCATGCTCTTCAGTTCGGCGAACGCCGGCGCGCCTTCGAACGCGTCGGGGGCGAGCGTGGAGGTCAGCGGCGCGGGACGAGCGCCGAGCGAGAACGCGGCGATCGCCAGCACGAACAGGAACGGCACGAACGCCGCTCGATACAGCCGTCCGTTGAGCATGCCTAGACCATAACCAGCACGCCGGCTCCGCGTGCGGCCTGCCACCTGAAAACGCGCGGGCAAACCCGCTCAGCGCAATAAGCATGGGTTTGCCCGCGCGGTTAGGTATCGTGCCGGCGCGTGCTCCAGCCCGTCGCCGTCGCCCACAAGACGCTCAACGATTACACGCACATCTGCGGGCGGGAGCTGATCGCCGAAATCCGCGAGCTGGCGGAGCCGCTGAAGGGCCAGCGGGTGGTGCACATATCCGCCACCGCGTTCGGGGGCGGCGTCTCGGAGATCCTGTACACGCTTGTACCGCTGATGCGCGACGTCGGCCTGGACTGCGAGTGGCAGGTGATCTACGGCCGCGAAGAGTTCTTCAACGCGACCAAGCTGATGCACAACGCGCTGCAGGGCGCGCCCCAGGATCTCGACGAGGAGCAGTGGGCAACATGGCTGCGCTACAACGAGATGAATGCCGCGCGAGCTGAGCGGCGGCTGGGATGTGTGCCTGGTTCACGACCCACAGCCGGCGGCGCTGTGCCAGCTGGTTCCGGAGAAGGCCAAGGGCTGGGTGTGGCGCTGCCACATCGATGTGTCAACCCCCAACCCGGACACGATCAGCCGCCTGCTGCCGTACATCCAGGAGTACCCGCAGTCGCTGTTCCACATGCAGGCCTACGTGCCCGAGGGCATGAAGGGCCACGTCAACGTGGTGCCGCCGGCGATCGACCCGCTGACGCCGAAGAACATGGCGCTGTCGCCCGAAGACGGGGCGTTCGTGTGCGGGCAGTTCGGCATCGACGTCGATCGGCCCCTGATCTGCCAGGTCTCGCGCTTCGATCCGTGGAAGGACCCGCTGGGCGTGATCGACGCCTACCACCAGGTCAAGGAGCAGATGCCCGACGTGCAGCTGGCGCTGGTGGGCTCGATGGCCAGCGACGACCCGGAGGGCTGGGACTACTTCAACGCTACCGTCGCCCACGCCGACGGCGACTCGGACATACACATCCTCAACAACTTCAACAACGTTGGCGCGATCGAGGTCAACGCGTTCCAGTCGCACGCCGACGTGCTGATCCAGAAGTCGACTCGCGAGGGCTTCGGGCTGACCGTCTCGGAGGCGATCTGGAAGGCACGTCCGTTCGTCGGGGGTAACGTCGGCGGCATCCCACTGCAGATCGAGGACGGTGTCACCGGCTTTCTCGTCTCAAGCCCCGAGGAATGCGCTGAGCGCACGCTGGAGTTCCTGCGCGACCCCGAGCTCGGCAGGACGCTGGGCAGACGTGGCAAGGAGCACGTCCGCGCGCACTTCCTCACCCCGCGCTACCTGCGCGACTATCTACGCATCTTCAACGAGCTCCGCGAAGCATGACCGACGGGCCGGCACAGCGCCCTGCGCTGGTGCTGGTGAGCAACCGCGGCCCGGTGACCTTCCAGCAGGGCGGCGAGATCCAGCGTGGCTCCGGGGGCCTGGTGACGGCCCTGACAGGCCTTGCGTCGCACAGGGACGCGATCTGGATCGCCTCGGCGATGAGCGAGTTCGACGCGGAGGCCTCCCGCGAGCACGAAGGACGCGCGTTTCCCGTGCGCGCTCCCGGCGGCGGCGAATACCAGGTCCGTCTGGTCGTCAGCGACCCTGACGCATACGACCGCTTCTACAACGTGTTCGCCAACCCGATGCTGTGGTTCATCCAGCATTACCTGTGGGATCTGTCCAACGCGCCGGACATCCGCCGTGAGGAGGTCGAAGCGTTCGAGTTCGGCTACAACGTCGTCAACGAAGACCTCGCTCGGGCGGTGGTGGAGCAGCTCGAGGGCACCGCCGAGCCGGTGGTGATGGTCCACGACTACCACCTGTACACACTGCCCGACCTGGTACGCCGTGCCCGGCCGGACGTGTTCCTGCACCACTTCATCCACATCCCGTGGACGCAGCCGGACGCGTGGCGGGTGCTGCCGACGCGGATCCGCGAGGAGATCTACACGGGCCTGTTGGCCAACGACATCATCGGCTTTCACACGCGCTCCTACAGACACAACTTCCTTCAGTGCTGCCGCGATTTGATGGACCTGGACGTGGACTTTGAGCGCGGCCTGGTGCGCTTTGGGGAGCGCGAGGTGTGGGTGCGGGCCTATCCCGCTGCCGATCGATCACGAGGCAACCCGTCAGATCGCGCAGAGCACGCGCGTGAAGGAGTTCGAGGAGGAGTTGTTGCGCCGCCGACGGGACTTTCTGATCCTGAGGGTGGACCGTGCCGATCTGAGCAAGAACGTGCTGCGCGGCTTCTCCGCGTTTGACCTGTTCCTGGAGCAGCACCCCGAGTTCACCGAGCGGGTGACGTTCATGGCGCAGCTGATGCCCTCGCGTACGGACGTGCCGCAGTACGCCGAGTACCTGGAGCGGATCGAGGCGCTGGTGGCGGTCGTCAACCACCGTCACGGCACGCCTGACTGGATGCCCATCCAGCTGAAGCTGCGCGACGATCTCGAGGAGGCGATGGCGGCGTACAAGCACTACGACGTGCTGCTGGTGAACGCGATGTTCGACGGCATGAACCTGGTGGCGAAGGAGGGCCCAATCGTCAACGAGCGTGAGGGGGTCTCGATCCTCTCCGAGAACACCGGCGCCCATGAGGAGCTCGGCGAGTACGCACTGTCGGTGAACCCGTTCGACATCCAAGAGCTCGCAAACTCGATCTACGCGGCGCTAACCATGGACGCTCGCGAGCGCCGACGCCGAGCACAGGGGCTCGCCCAGATCGTCACCTCGCGCGACCCCGGAGATTGGATCGACGAGCAGCTGGCCGATATCCGCGCCAAGGGTGCCTCCCGCTGACCCGGCGCGGGGACGAACGTAATAACCCGCTACTCTTTGCGGCCGACGCAGATGACCATGCCCGCACCCACATATGACCTCGTGCTGATGCTCGACACCCAGGCAGAGGAGAGCACACGCGCGAAGATCGTCGCCGACACCCGCGCCGCGGTTGAGTCACAGGGTGAGCTGCTCCGCTACGACGAGTGGGGCGAGCGGCCGCTGACCTACCCAATTCGCAAAAAAGCGAGCGCCGAGTATCACCTGCTGCAGTTCCACGCCGGCAGCACAGAGCTGCTGGACGGCTTGGACCGCACGCTGCGGATCACCGACGGCGTATTGCGCTTTCGCATCATCAAGCTGGCTCCGGGTGTGCCGGACGCACCCGACATGCGCTCCTCCGCGGCGCCCGCGCGACCCACTGAGACCGAGCCGACGGTGGAGATCCCGTCGGCGGTTGACGCCGAGGTCGCACTCGGCGAGCCCGTTTAGCTGCTCGTAGAAGCTACCCGCCGTAGAAGCTACGGGCGCTTATGCATCTGGCGCGAGCGTAATAAGATCCGCCCATGAGCTGGGCTGAGGCTGAGGATATGACCGACCGCACCACGAGCCGCACCGACGTCCTACGTGCCTCGCCGCCGATGTTCGACTCCAAGGTGCTGGACGCGCTCTCGCGCGTGCATCCGGCTGTCCCGGTGATCATCTTCCTGCCGGCGATCATCGCGCTCGCGGCATGGGCGTTGTCGGGGGTGAGCGTGCTCGTGGCTGTCGCTCTCGTGCTGGCGGGCTATGCCCTATGGACGCTGTTCGAGTACTGGCTGCACAGGATCGTGTTCCACTTCGAGCCGGAGGACGGGTTTGGAGCGCGCCTGCACTGGATCATCCACGGCGTCCACCACGACCACCCCAACGATCCGTTGCGCCTGGTGATGCCGCCCGCCGTCAGCGTTCCTTTGGGAGCGGTGGTATTCGGCATCCTCTACCTGATCTTTGGCTCGCGCTACGCGCCCGCGCTCGGCGCCGGCTTCTTCGCGGGATACCTCGTTTACGACCTCACCCACTACTACCTGCACCACTTCCGTCCGCGCGGGCGACTGGGCAGGGCGCTGCGCGAGCGGCACATGCGCCATCACTTCCAGGACGACACCCGTGGCTTCGGGATCAGCGCGCCATACTGGGACGAGGTCTTTCGCACCTCTTCGCGCGCAAAGCGATCTTCGCAATAAGCGGAGTCTGAAAGGCCCGCGCGAGAGTCGCACCCGCAGGCCGCTCTAGACTCGGTGATCGAGCTCACGGGCCGACGGATGTGTGGCCCATGACGACTGAGCAACAAGCTGAAAGGAACAACACCGTGGCTGCCACCAACATCAACCGAGTAGTGCTGACCGGAAACCTGACCGCTGACCCCGAGCTGCGCTCGCTGCCGAGCGGCAACTCGGTGTGCAAGCTGCGCGTCGCCTGCAACACCCGCCGCAAGAACGGCAGCACTGGCGAATGGGAGGACAAGCCCAACTATTTCGACGTGACCGTGTGGGGCTCCCAGGGCGAGAATGCAGCCCGCTATCTCTCCAAGGGACGGCCGGTAGCGATCGACGGACGACTGGAATGGAGGGAGTGGGAGACCCAGGAGGGCGCGAAACGCCAAGCAATCGATATCATTGCCGACTCGGTGCAGTTCCTGGGCTCCCGTGAAGAGGGCTCTGGTGGAGGAGGCTTTTCCGGCAACGGGTCCTCCAGGGGTAGCGACATCCCCGTCGATGAAGGGGATTTTCAGCCCGCACCGGTCTCCGGCGGCAGCGCCGGGGACGACGATATTCCGTTCTAGCCAGTACAGCGAGGTTCTTGTGTTTTCAGCCGCAGCCATGTCCATGCAGCATCGCGCCAGCAAGGAAGGAAGCTGATGGCCAAGGCACGCGGTCGCGGCAAGCCGGTGCGCCGACGCGACAAGAAGGGCGGCCCCGGCAGCGGCCGGCGCAAGCCCTGTCAGCACTGCCGCGACAAGGTCGAGCAGGTCGACTACAAGGACGTCGCCTCGCTGAAGAAGTTCATCTCCGAGAAGGGCAAGATCCGCTCACGGCGCATCACCGGCTCATGTCGGCGCCACCAGGTGCAGATCGCCCGTGCGGTCAAGCGAGCCCGAGAGTTGGCTCTGCTGCCATACGTGAACGAGGGCGGCCGCGACGACAGCCCCCGCCGCGAGCGTGGCGACCGAGACCGCGAACGTTAGATGCCCGAAGCGATCCTCCTCCAGGACGTCGAGACGCTCGGCGAGCAGGGCAACGTTGTCGATGTCTCCAAGGGGTATCTGCGCAACTACCTGATGCCGCGCAAGCTGGCCCAGCCGGCAACGAAGGGCGCGATCGAGACCATCCGCCAGCGTCAGGCAGCGGCTGAGCGAGCCGCACGCGAGGCAGTCGAGCGCGCGCAGGAGAACGTCAACCTGCTCAACCGCACCGTGCTGACGATTCCCCAGCAGGCTGGCGCGGACGGGCGGCTGTTCGGCTCGGTGACCGCACAGGACATTGCCAGCGCGATTCGCGAAGCGCGCGGGCTGAAAATCGACAAACGCGGCGTGCATCTCCCGGAACCGATCAAGAACGTCGGTACGTACATGGTCGTGGTTGAGGTGGTCGATGGTGTGACTGCCACTATCAAGACCATGATCGTCGCCAAGAAATAGCGCTCCGGAGCTGACCCGATCGTCCCGACCGCTTCGCGGTGGGGGACGATCGTCTCACCTCCTCCGCTTGTCGGGGGTTGTGGGATCACAGAGCAAGAGAGGCTTCGCACGAGACTGCCGTCCTGGGGTCGTGCGAACATTTGTTCGTGCTTGCGAAGCCCATGGAATTGTTCCGTGATAGCGGGGATAGCTCCCTGGCGTGGGACGAAACGAACCTAGACTCGGGGCAGTCATGGCCATAATCACCGAGCCTCGCGCAAACGGCACCAACGGCGGCAGCGCCGGCATGATCGCGCCGCCTCACAACCTCGACGCGGAGCAGTCGGTGCTTGGTGCGATCCTGCTTTCGGACCGCTCGCTGTACGCGCTGGTGATCGAAGAGGGGCTGCGGGCTGAGGACTTCTACCGCGAGCGCCACGGCACGATCTATGAGGCGATGCTCGCGCTGTACAACGAAAGCGAGCCGGTGGACGTGCTTACGGTCACCGACCGCCTACGCCAACTTGGCAAGCTCGAGGGCGTCGGCGGCGCTGCGAGCGTGGACGAGCTGACCGGCGTCGTGCCAGCTGCGGGGCACGCTCGTCGCTACGCGCAGATCGTGCGCGAGAACGCATTGCTGCGGCGTCTGTTGAAGAGCACATATGAGATCCAGGAGAGCGTGCTCGGCCACGACGCGCCACCGCGCGAGCTGGTGGAGCAGGCGGAGAAGGCGATGCTGGAGGTCGCGCGCGACGACCGCCAGCAGGACTTCCGCGCGATCGAGGAGGTGCTGCACGAGGAGCTTGACAAGCTGCACCGCCTGTCGCTGGAGGGCACCTCGCTGACGGGCACGCCGTCGGGCTTCAAGGACCTGGACGAGATCACCGGCGGCTTTCAGCCCGGCAACCTGATCATCATCGCCGCACGTCCAGCGATGGGCAAGAGCGCGCTGGTGTGCAACATCGCGGAGAACGCCGCAGTGGAGCACGGCAGGCCCGTGGCGCTGTTCTCGCTGGAGATGGCAGAGGCCGAGCTCGCGCAGCGGTTCGTCGCCTCGCAGGCGAGGATCAAGGGCGAGGAGCTGCGCAAGGGGCGCGTGGCAGAGCAGCGCTGGCCAAAGATCCTGGCTGCCAGTCAACGGCTGGCAGCCTCGCCGCTGTGGGTGGATGACTCCAGTGATGTGGGCATGCTGGAGATCCGTGCCAAGGCGCGACGGCTGCACAGCCAGTGCGAGAGCGGGCTGGGGCTGATCATCATCGACTACCTGCAGCTGATGCGCACCGACAGCCGCTACGACAGTCGCGTGACGGCGGTGGGCGAGCTCAGCCGTGGGCTGAAGATCCTGGCACGGGAGCTAGGCGTGCCGGTGATCGCGCTCTCGCAGCTGAGCCGCGCGGTCGAGACACGCCCCGACAAGAAGCCCCAGCTGTCGGACCTGCGTGAGAGTGGAAACCTTGAGCAAGACTCCGATCTGGTGATGTTCATCTACCGCGACGAGTACTACAACGAGGACTCCGAGCGGCCCGGCGAGGCCGACCTGCTGATCGCCAAGCATCGCAACGGGGCCGTCGGCAAAGTGACGCTCACCTTCCAGAAGGAGTACCCCAAGTTCATGAACTACGCAGGGGAGCGCTACGCCCAGTGAGCTGCCCGCTTGGCATTTGCGACGGCAGCGGCTTTGTGATCGACGAGGCGAGCAATACAGCCAGGGACTGCGACTGCCGGGCAGGCAAGATCGCGGCGGCGCGCACGGCGCGGCTCGAGGGCCGGATTCCGAAGCTCTATCGCGGGGTCTCCTTTGACCGCCCGCCGCTCAGTGATCTGGCGAGGACCGCCCCTGATCAGATCCGCGCCGTCGCGGCGCTACGTGCAGGCGATCGACGCGAACATCGACGCGGGGCGGGGCCTGTGGATCCAGGGAAACGTGGGCACGGGCAAGACGACGCTCGCGATGCTGGTCTCCAAAGCGGCGCTCGACGCCGGTCGCTCGGTCGCCATCTACTCGCTGCCGCGGCTGCTCAACCTGCTGCGCGAGTCGATGGAGTCCGAGGGCGGCCTGCTCGACCTGCTCGACCGGCTTACCGCAGTCGACCTGCTGCACATCGATGACCTCGGCGCAGAGAACCGCACGGACTGGGTCTTGGAGCAGCTGTACTCCATCGTCAACTCACGCTACGAGGCCGAGCGGCCGATCGTGGCGACGACCAACCTCATGCCCGATGAGCTCTCAGAGCGGCTCGGACCGCGCACCGTCTCGCGCCTGGTGGAGATCTGCGGCGACTTGATCCCGCTGTATGGCGAGGACAAGCGGCGCGAGTTTCGAGCCGTAGAGACAGACATGGCGGGCCGCGTGGCCTGAAGGCGACGGCGCCGAAACCGGCTGTTTGGCAGCGACCGTATGCCAATTTCCGGGTCCGAGCTGTAACCGTCCCTAAACTCCAGTCTTCATGCCAGGCATAGTGATAGTCGGCGCCCAGTGGGGCGACGAGGGCAAGGGCAAGATCACCGACCTGCTCGCCGAGCACGGCGACGCCGTCGTGCGCTTCCAGGGCGGCAACAACGCCGGCCACACGATCGTGCAGGGGAGATGTCGAGTGGAAGCTGCACCTGATTCCCTCCGGCATCCTGTATCCAGGCAAGCGCTGCGTGATCGGCAACGGCGTGGTGATCGATCCCAAGCGTGCTGATCGAGGAGCTCGACGCGCTGCGTGCCCGGCGTGTGGACGTCAGCGGCCTGCGCATCTCGGCCAACGCGCACCTGATCATGCCCTACCACCTGCTGCTGGACTCCGCCGGCGAGGCGAAGCTCGGCAGCCTGCAGATCGGTACCACTCGCAGGGGCATCGGCCCCTGCTACGCCGACAAGGCCGCACGTCTGGGCATCCGCGTGCAGGACCTGCTCGACGAGAAGATCCTCAAGAAGAAGATCGTCGCGGCGATGGAGCCCAAGCGCCTGTCGCTGCGCCCGTTCGAGAAGGATCCTGCGCTCGATCTGCACACGATGACCGAGGAGTACCTCACCTACGGTCACCGCCTGGAGCAGCACATCGCGGACACCTCCAAGCTGATGTGGGAGATGCTCGACGCCGACAAGATCGTGATCCTCGAGGGCGCCCAGGGGGCGATGCTGGACATCGACCACGGCACCTATCCGTTCGTCACCTCGTCCAACCCGCTGGCAGGCGCCGCATGCGTGGGTTCGGGCATCGGGCCGAAGGCGATCGATGAAGTGTGGGGCATCTCCAAGGCCTACACCACCCGCGTCGGCGCCGGGCCGTTTCCGAGCGAGCTGCACGACGAGATGGGCGAGACGATCCGTAAGCGTGGCGGCGAGTTCGGCACGACCACCGGCCGTCCGCGGCGCACAGGGCTGGCTGGACCTCGTGGCGCTGCGCTACGCCGCGCGGCTGAACACGCTCACGGCGTTGGTCGTCACCAAGCTGGACGTGCTCTCAGGGCTGGACCGCATCTACGTGTGCACCAGCTATCGCGGCGCAGACGGAGCGGAGTTCGAGGACTTCCCCTACCACCAGACCGTTCTGCACCACACGACCGCGGAGCTGACGGAGCTGGGCGGCTGGAAGGAGGACCTCGGCGAGTGCCGCACACTGTCCGATCTGCCTGACGGGGCACGGGAGTACCTCGACTTCATCGCCGAGCACGTCGGCGCGCCTGTGACGATGATCGGCGTTGGGCCAGGGCGCGAGCAGGTCGTGTGGACGGAGGCCGGCCGCGAGACGATCATCGCCGGCGACGGCTTGCAGCTGAGCTCCTGAGGGAGCGACACGGCCCGGCTGTGCTCAGGGCACAAGCCGGACCGTGCACGACCGCCTCTAGCGTCTAACTACCGGCCGGGGAACGGGCCGGACCATGGACCCGTCTGCGGCCATGGGAACTGGTAGGCGCGATAGGTGTTCACGCCGGCGGGAAACTCAGCGTTGAACAGGAGGTTCCCGAACCTGTCGAACTCCGAGAAGTACGGCAGCGCACCCCAGCCGACGACGAGGTTGCCCTCAGGTGTGGTCTGGGCGTTGCCCTGCGATGGCGCTGCGAGCGACTCAGGCTGATTGTCAGAAGCCACGAGGGTGGCGACTTTCGACCAAGGGTTCAGCTTGACTGTGATCGCGCGACTGTACGGGAGCAGCGGCGCTCCCGACGACTCGTTGTCGAAGAACGTGTACGTGCCGTTGCCCAACGCCTCTGGGTCGTGCTGCCAGGCGAAGATCTCGCCTGCGCTGTCCAGGGTCTGACCGGGAGCTGCCTGCAGCTTGAAGCTCGAGTCCTTGCCGCCGAGCTGCCAGATGATGTTCCCGCTCGCCAGGCTCACCTTGTAGGTGGTCCACGTGTCGCGCCCATCGATCAACAGGTTGCCATCGGTGTCCAGCTTGACGGCGTTGATGTGGAACCAGTCCCACGGCGTGCTCGCCGAGGCGGGCAGCGGCTGCTCGCTCTGGCTGAACGGAACGTGATCCTCGCTGTTCCACTGGAACAGCACCTTGCCGGTGGCGATGTCGATCTCCTGCACGACCCCGTTGATCACCGTCTGGTCGGACGGGCCGCCGATCGACGTGAGGTTGGCGGTTGCGGTGGTGTAGGAGAGGATCAGCGCTGTGTTCCACGGCGTGATCAGGAACTCGTGGCCGTCCGCGCTGAGGCCGTTGCCGGCGTTGACGGTCGCGATCTGCTGGTAGTGGTCGTTGTAGATGTAGTCGATACCGCTGGACAGGCCACCGAGGCCGGTGCCCTGCCACCAGGTGAGGACCGGCTGGTGGTTGTAGGTCTGGACGCGGAAGTCACTTGCCTCCTCGCCCGCTGGGACGGCTTGGAACCACACGACGTTGCCCTGGCTGTTGACGATCTCCGGCCCGTTGGCGTACGTGCTGGCGTCGCCGAACGGCGAGATGAAGTAATCCCCTCCGTGCCCGGCGAACGGGGAGGAGGAGAGGACCGTGACCGGCGGCGGCGAGGTGGGGGTTGCCGCCAGCGCCGAGCTGGCGGCAACCAGCGCGAGCACGGCGGCTCCCACTGCTATCGCAGTGGCACCGATGGTCTTCTGGAGACGCTGCTGCAAGCCGCTTCTGGGCGCGCTCGCGGAGGTGATCTGGAGCATCGTTCTGCTTCCTTTCTGGCGCTTTGTACTTGCTGGTTTGAGGACTTGTGGCGCCGCGGAGCGGACCACGCGGAGCACCGTAGCAGAGTTCTACATAATCTCGACAGAATTTGTGATGATTGATAACCGCGGTCGTTCCCCCTCAAGGGCCAGCTCGATCTATGGTCTGCTCAAAGCAGCGCGGCGCACACCGGTGGCTCTCGGGAGCCCCGACCGGCAGACGGCCAGAACCGTCAGGGGTGCTTCAGTTCGCCGCGCTCTGTTTGCAAGCGAAGCAGCCGCTTGCGCTTTTGCAGGAGCTTTGCGCGCAGGCGCACGAGCTGCCCCCGCTCGCGGCGGGGTGAGGTGCGGGGAAGTTTTCGCAGTTCACGGATCTTCGCCCGGATTCTTTCTTTCACGTGCCGTAGATGGCGGATCTCACGCGTCAGGCGGTTGACCTTCCGTGTGCTGGACTGCAGGTGCCGGTTGCTCGTCCCATCGACGCTCACCGCCGGTCGAGCACCAGAGCCAGCGGCTTCTTCCGCCGCTTCGGTGACTTCCTGTGCTGCTTCGGCCGCTTCTTCTGCTTCTTGGGCGGCTTCTTCTGCCTGTTCTGCTGCGATCGTGGCTTGACTCACTGGTTCGTGCGCCAGCTTCGGAGGCTTTGCTTGCGCGGAGCTGGCGCCAATGCCCAGCCCAAGCATCACTGCAAGCGTCGCTGCTATCGCTGCCAGCCGTCCGATCGAAACAGGCTGAACCACGGCTCCTCGTCCCAGTAGTGCCATCTGGCGAGAGTTCGCCCATCCGGCATTGGACACCTGCATCAGGCTCGCGGCTGGTGGCTGTCTTGCAAGCCATTCGCGATCGAGGAGTGTATGGGCCGTCCGGGAATCGAACCCGGAACCTTGGGCTTAAGAGGCCCCTGCTCTGCCGGTTGAGCTAACGGCCCGTAAGGGGCACCGGCACGATCAGCCGGCTCGACCGCCTGATTCTACCCAAGCGGGCATGGCGTCCGCAGGCTCGTGAGGCGACGTGTCGTGCTGGCGACGAGCGGGCACGCACCTGCGTTGCGATCCGGCGCAACGCTACTTTTTCGTGGTGCTCGACGAAGTGCCGGTCGATTTCGAGCTGCCTTTGGCTTCGGTCGCGCTTAGTTCGCCTTTGGCGTTCAGCTTGCCCGTGTAGGTTTTGCCGTTCGTCGTGGTCGTGTACGTTTTTTCGCCCGACGGGTTGGCCTTCACTTCGGCCAACTCGTCCTTGACGCGCGTACGGTCCGTGGCGGGGGCGAGCGCGACGGCCTTTTCGGAGGCAAGGTCGCCGACGCGGGTGTTGTGAGCCTTGTACGCGTACTCGGCCAGCGCCGCATACAGCGCCGCGTCGGTCGGCCTGTCGACGACCACAACCTGCAGCACTTCGACCTCCTTGGCTGGTTCGTTGAGACCTTCTTCGCCGTACACGCTCTCCATCTGCTGTGCCAGTTCGCTGTTGGGCTTGGGCGGATTGAGAGCCATGTATCCGCTCCAGGCCGCGGCCACCTGCTTGAACAGTTCCTTGCCCTTGCCCGTAAGCGCCCCTGTGCTCGTCACGTACGGTTCGTTGCCCGCTTCGTGGTAGAGGTTCTTGGTGAGGTTTTCCCACGCGCTCGCGTTGGTGGGCTGCTCTTTGGTGAGCTTGCGGTACTTCGCGATCTGCTTGGCGTAGCCCGCACTGCCGCCGCCTTCGCCTTCTTTCGTGACCGAGCTCAGCAGGCCGCCGCCGCCGAAGCCGCCGCCGATGCCGAAGCCGACCAGCCCGACGCCCATCAGCAGCGCCAGGCCCGTGTAGATCACGCGAACCGTCCGTCGACGGCCGCGTCCTCTGAGGTCGAACAGCATCAGTCTGAGAGCCCTGGGTCTATGTGGTCGATTAGATCCTGCACGGTTGGCTGCGCTGAGTCCTCCGGTGGTGTTGGCGCCGGGTCCTCCGCGGGATGCCGGTTGCCTGCTGTGCTCTCAATGCCCTCATCATTCCGAGAGGCATCCTTTCGCCCCATGAACGATGCAATCAGAATACTCGCCTCGTAGAGCAGATACAGCGGCACCGTCTCGAGCAGCATCGTGATGACTTCTCCGGGCAGCACTGCAGCGATGACCGCGCAGACCACGATCGCGAAGCGTCGGCCTTTGCGCAGCTGCCCCGGAGTGACGAAGCCGAGGCGGGTGGCGCCCAGAATTAGGACGGGTACCTGGAAGACGAGCCCCATCGCCAACAGGATCGTTGCGGCAAACGAGTAGTACGGGCCCGCCTGCACGATCACGTTGAACTGATCCGCGTTGAAGTTGACGAAGAAGTGGATCGCGGCTGGCAGCACGACGAAGTACCCGAATGCGACACCGGTCGCGAATAGCAGCGGGACAGCGCTCAGCAGCGGCGTCGCCACGCGTCTCTCATTCGGCTTGAGCGCTGGCAGGATGAAGCCGTACATCTCATACAAGATCACCGGCAGCGAGACGATCAGAGCGAAATACAGCGTCACGGTGATGGTCGTGGTAAACGGTTCGCCGACGCCCAGTGTTGCCGGCTTATCGGCGGGCGCGCTGCGCGGGATCTTGGAGACGTCGCCCTTCAGCGCCCTGGCCAGGGACGACAGCTGGGCGCGCGCGGACGCTGAAAGGCCGCTGTGGGAACCTGCGAGCACCCCGAGCGCAGCCTGCGTGTCGGCGGCGACCTTCAGCAGGCCCTGCTGGGCAAGCGATGCCTGCCCGACGGTTCCCTGTCCCTTCACCACTTGCTTTTTTGTCTGGCTGGTAAGCGGCCTATTGATCACTTCCAAGAGTGCGTGGTTCTGCCACAGGCAGACGCCAAACGCAACCGCCAGCACCACCGCGCTGACGATCAAGCGTGTGCGCAGCTCTTCCAGGTGGTCGACGAGGCTGAGGCGATCCTCGTGGCCGATCGTACGGATGGCGCTGGCCATGGGCCTTATGAACCTACCACCGCACCCGCTGTCAGCTCGGTGGCGAGATGCCAACGTCGGTTTGGCCGCTAAAGGCGCCAGCTTCGCGCGTCGATGACGACCCAGAACGCAATGGACTCTGAGAAGGACCCCGACATCCACCGCCGCGCCGCATCACAGGCCGGCAAGCCCACAGGCGCCGTCTATGGCGATCAGCGCCAGGGCGTGGACGGTGCGTGCTCGCCGGCCCAGTTGCACATCTGCTTCCACTGCGCCGGAGAGCTGGTCTATCCGTTGGACTGGTCCGAGGAGGGTCCGCGCCACTGGCGCATAGTGCTGCGGTGTCCGGAGTGCGAGTCGAGGCGAGAAGGCGTGTTCGACCAGACGGCAGTGGAACGCCTCGACGATGAGCTCGACCGCGGCTCAAGCGCACTGCTCGGCGATCTAAGGCGCATGACGCACGCGAACATGTCAGAGGAAATCGAGTTCTTCGTGCGCGCGCTCGACGCCGAGCTGATCATGCCGAGCGACTTCTAGACGGCCGATAGGCGGCGCGAAGCGGCGTCCTCGGTCGCTCGCGTGCTGGTCGCACGCCACGCTCCCTGCGTCCTTGCCTCGCTTGCCTCTCGGCCGTCTACCTTGGTCGCTCAGCGGTAGCGCTCGACCACTGCGTCAGCCACCAGACCGAGCAGCTTGGAGCGGCCGTCCGGCAGGATCGCCGGCAGCGCCGCCTTTGCCTCGGCGACCACCGCGAGTGCCCGCTCGCGAGCCTCCTCGAGCGCCCCCGTGGCGGTGATTCGCTCACACAACGCCTCGAGGTCCCGCGTCCCGTCCACGCTGCTGTCGGCGCTGAGCGAGGCTAGATCGATTTGTGCGAGCTCCGGCTCCCGTTCACGCGCGAGGATGAACGGGAGTGTGACCGTACCATCGAGCAGATCGGTGCCGCGAGACTTGCCCGTGCGCTCCACCGGCCCAGAGACATCGAGCACATCGTCGAGCATCTGAAAGGCCAGCCCGATACGGCGGGCGAACGCTCCGAGTGCGTCTGCCAAAGCACCGGAGGCTCCCACGGCCGTGAGCGCACCGAGGCGGCAGGCTGCCTCGAACAGGGCGGCGGTCTTCAGCTCACAGCGGCGCAGGTAGCGCTCGACCGGTACGTGCGCGGCGTAGGCATCCTCGCGCTGCAACAGCTCGCCTTCGGCCAGAGCTGAGCTGGCATCTGAGAGCGCGGACAGCTGTGTCGCGTCCTCGTTTTTCGCAAGCTCGGCAAACGCGCGCGAGAACAGCAGATCGCCGGTGGCAACAGCCATCTGCCGGCCAGCCACGGCCGCTACCGTCGGGTGTCCACGGCGCAGCGGCGCACCGTCGATCAAGTCGTCGTGAACGAGCGTCGCCGAGTGCACGAGCTCCACAGCGACCGCGGCCCGGACGAGGCGCTCAGCCCCTTCGGGTGTATCCGGCGGTCCCCCAGCGGACTCGGCCGCCAGCACGACCAGCAACGGGCGCAGGCGCTTGCCGCCACCGCCGACCGCGGCGCTTGCGTGCCCCGCCAGCGGGACACCCGCGTTTGCGGTGACCAGTTCGAGGTGACGCTCGGTTCGCGCCATCCAGTCGCGCAGCCGCTCGCCGCCGCGCTCCATGATCGCGTCGAGGCCGTCCACCCCTGCGGAGTCGCTCCTCGGCGTACTGCTCATCACGCTCATCATGCCCGCTCGGGCGCTACCGTGCCTGCATGGATGGCGACGATCCCGCCCGCCGTGAGTAGGTAGCTGATGTCGGACAGGCCCGCCTGCTGCATCTGCGCCGCGAGCGCGGCGGGGGCAGGCCAGCGTTTGACGGAGTTGGGCAGGTAGTTGTACGCATCGGCGATCGTGGAGGACGGCGATGCCCCGCGCGCCCGTGCGGACAGGCTGGAGACGGTGCCCGCGGCCTTGCCGATCAGCGGCACAGCGCGGTCGAACCACAGGCGATAGAACAGCGACAGAGGGGCGCGGGTTGGGGAGGTGATCTCGAGCACCACCACACGACCGCCGGGACGAACCACTCTTGTCATCTCCGCGAGCCCGCGGTCGAGATCCGCGAAGTTGCGCGCCCCGAAACCCACGGTCACGGCGTCGAACGAGGCGTCTGCGTAGGGGAGCGCCATCGCATCTGCCCACTCGAACCGCGGACGCACACCGACGGGCTCAAGCGCTGCGACCTTGCTCCGTGCTCGTTCCAGCATGCCCTCTGAGAAGTCTGAGCCGAGAACCTCACCTTCGGGCCCAACGCGGCGCGCCAGCTCGATCGCTAGGTCTCCCGTGCCTGTGGCGACGTCGAGCACGCGGCTACCCGGGCCAACCCCGGCGAGGTCGGCTGCGCGCGTACGCCAACGATGATGCAGTCCCGCCGTCATGGCGGTGTTCAGCGGGTCGTATACGCCCGCGATGCGGTCGAACATCGTGCGCACCTGAGCCGCCTCGAGCGTGCCGGCGCCGCGGTGCTCGGGAGCGGCCACGCTCCGTCTACTTGAGCGTACGGAGGAAGTAGAGGATTGCCTTGAACTTCTTCGCCGGCAGGTTCTTGAACGATGGCATCGGCGCCGTCGGGTTTACGAGCGTGCGCGCGAGCCCACCTTCGGGGACCCGGGAGGCAATGTGGGTCAGGTCTGGTCCCGGGCCGACGTTCCCGTTATCGCCGATTTTGTGGCACGCCTCGCAGCCCGACTGGGCCACGACATTGCGCCCTTCGTTCCACTCGGTCACAGCCGCTCTGCCGTCTTCGTGCACGACTTTCGGCACAGGCCATTCCAACGCGTCCGGCGTGCCGGCGGTGGCCCCGTTGTAAGTCAGATAGCCCATCGCACAGATCACGATCACGCCGGTGATCGTGGCGACCGGACGGCGCTCCGGACGGCGCTCCGGACCCCGGTCGTAGAACGGCAGCAGGAACAGCAGAATCATGCCCAGCGTCGGCACGCCGATCGTGGCAAGCTGGACGAGGCTCGGCACCCTGATGATGCGCAGGACGTCGAACAGGAAGAAGAAGTACCACTCAGGACGGGCGTCGTAGCTGGTGGTCGTCGGGTTGGCCTTCGCCCCGAGCTCGGCGCCGAGCACAAGCGACATCGTGATGATGATCGCCATCACCACGCAGGCCATCGCCGCGTCCTTCGCCACCGCGTAAGGGAAGAACGGCTTGCCTTCCGCCTTCAGCGCCGCGTACTCGCGGAGGTATTCCTCCTTCTCATGCTGGTTCATCGAGGAACCCCTGCCGCTCGCGAGAGACCGGCTGCTGTGCCAAGCGCCATCGGGCTAGACCTCCGTCTCGCGCAGCTCTGGGCGCTTTTTCGAGTGTTTCCACGGCGGCGCCGTGGTGCCCAGCTTCGCCACGAGGTACAGGTGCGCGCCAATCAGCGCAGCGAGCAGCCCAGGAATGAGCAGCATATGGATGGCATAGAAGCGCGACAGCGTGGTCGCGCCGATTTCCGAGCCACCTCGTAGGAAGTCAGAGAGGTAGGGGCCGATCAGCGGGCCGGTGCCGTTGATGTTGACCCCCACGATCGTCGCCCAGTATGCGCGCTCGTCGAATGGCAGCAGATAGCCGGTGAACGACATCGCCATCGTCAGGATCAGCAGCACCACGCCGATCACCCAGTTGAGCTCGCGGGGGTACTTGTAGGCGCCAAAGAAGAACGTGCGCCCCATGTGCATGAACACGAGCACCACCATCACGCTTGAGCCCCACTTGTGCATGCCGCGCACAAACTGCCCGAGGAACACGTCGTTGGTGATGTAGCGAATCGATTCGTACGCGCCGCCTGCCGGTTCCGGGCGGTAGTACATCGCCAGGAAGACGCCCGTGACGGCCTGGCTGAGGAACGCAAACATGGTGGCCGAGCCGAGCGTGTAGAACCAGTTGGTGCCCTTGGGCACCTTGCGGAACATCATCCACCTGGCCGCACCGCTCAGCGATGTGCGCTCGTCGACCCACGCGACCGTAGTGATGCCAGCCTGCTTGGCTTCCTCAAGGGGACCGGCTTTGCCGTTCTCGCTGGGACGTGGCGGCGGTTCCTGCAGCGGTGGCGGCAGTGGGGGGGCTGGGAGCTTTGGAAGTCGTGGCACTTGAGATCTCTCGCGCGGCTATTTCCGGGCGTCCGGTCGTGATGGGTAGAAGTACTGGCCGATGCCGTCCAGCGGCTCACCGGGGTCGCGCGGCGAGAAGCGGCGCAGCTGACTGTTGACGCTAAAGCGAGGGCCGACTTCCACGTTTTCGCCGGACACGCGCGTGTAGAAGCGGTCGAGCGGCCTCACCGGCGGGCCGGCAACGGGTTTGCCGAGTAGGTCGTACACACCGCCGTGGCACGGGCAGATGAAGCGCTCTGCGGCGTCCACCCAGCGCACGGGGCAGCCGAGGTGCACGCAACGGTCGGAGATGGCGATGTACGGCGTAGTCCGGTCGTAGCTGTCGGTGTCGATCGCGTCGTTGTGCTTGCGCACGTATACGGTCGTCTTGCCCGCCTCGCCGATGCCTGGGGTGACGGTGAGGACGGTGGGGACGTAGTTGTCTTCGGAGAACTGATCGACGGTGCCGACCGTTTCCCAACGGATGGTGTTGCGCTCGAAGATCGGCCCTAGCGCAAAGCCGAGCGCGGGCAGCGCGAAGGATGCGGCGGCAACCGCGCCGGCCGTATGGGCCGTTCCGGTCATGAACCGTCGCCGCGTGATCGTCTCACCCTCGAACGCGCCCGGGATCCCGCGGTCGAGCGTGTACTTGGACTTGTGCTTATCGCGCTTGTCTGGCACCGCGCGCAAACAATACCGAGGCGCGAATCAGGGCGCCGTCGTAGCCGCCAAAGCGCTTGTGCGCATCGCCTCTATGCCTCCGGGGTCGCCAGCCAGCACGAGCTCCTTGGCACGCCTGTGAAGCTCGCTCGTACCCCAGCCGACAGCGCGGGCGCCAGCGTCCCACACGGCGTCTGCCAGCTTTACGCTGCCGGCGCCCTGAGCGAGCGCGCTCAGCGTGATCGTGTCGGCGAGCTCGGCGACAGCGGCCGTGTCTCCAAGCTGCACGAGCCTGGCGAGGCCAATCGCGTAAAGGCGATCGCCGGCCAGCAGCCGCAGGTCGGCCTCTGGCACCAGCACGACCCGTGGCGAGCCGTAGTGGAGCAGGTAGCCCTCGTAGATCGCCTCGACCAGCAGCTCGTACTCATCACGCCTGCCCGCGGCACGGGGGCCCGCGGCGGCGATACTCGCGGGACTGGGGCGCACCTCGCCGCTCGGGCCGTCCTTCGACTGTGCGTCCGGCGCAACGAGCGTGGCCATCAGCCCACCGCCATCCAGCAGCAGCGTGCGCAGCCTCGCGACCGCATCCTCGCCCGCGAGCGACACCTGTGCGCTCACTGGCCGGCCGCCGCTTTGTCGGGCAGGCAGGCGAAGGCCGCGGCCGCGGCCTCCAACGTGCGCTCGATGTGCTCGCTGGTATGCGCGAGCGACGGGAACCAGGCCTCGAACTGCGACGGGGGTGGGTAGACGCCGCGCGCGAGCAGCTCCCGGCACCACGTCGCGTGTGCATCCAGGTCACACGACTGCGCATCGGCGAAGCACTCGACGGGACGCTCGCTGAAGAAGACGGTCACGAGGCCCGGCATGTTGACGACTTGAACGGGATAGCTGCCCGCCCATGGCCTGGCGGCCTCGCGCAGACCGTCGGCGAGACTCTGGGTGATCGCGCTCAGACGCGCGTAGGCAGCTTCGTCGAGCAGCTCGAGCGTCGCGCGCCCCGCGGCGACCGCCAAGGGGTTGCCGGACAGCGTCCCTGCCTGGTAGACGTCCCCGCTGGGCGCGAGCCTGCGCATCAGCTCCACGCTGCCGCCGAGTGCGGCCGCGGGCAGTCCGCCGCCGATGATCTTGCCCATGATCGTGAGGTCGGCCGTTACGCCAAGGAGCTCCTGCGCACCACCGCGAGCGACGCGGAACCCGCTGATCACCTCGTCGAGAATCAAAAGCGCACCGTTTGCGTCGGCGCGCTCGCGCAGCAGCGCGAGGAAGTCGTCGGCCGCTGGCACGAGGCCCATGTTGGCCGGCAGCGGCTCGGCGATGATCGCCGCGAGCTCGTGGCGCTCGGTAGCGGCGGTCAGCGCCTCGGGGTCGTTCCACGGCACGACGATCGTGTTTGCAGCTGCGCTCGTCGGCACGCCTGGGCTAGCGGGCAGCCCTTGCGTGGCGAGGCCCGAGCCGGCCTCTGCGAGCAGCCCGTCGGAGTGTCCGTGGTAGGCACCGGCGAACTTGAGGATGTGCTCGCGTCCGGTGGCCGCCCGTGCGAGGCGGATGGCGGTCATCGCGGCCTCGGTGCCAGAGGAGGTCGTGCGCAGCATCTCAACGCTCGCCACCCTGCGCACCACCTCAGCCGCGAGCTCGACCTCGCCGGCGGTGGGGGCGCCGAAGCTCGTGCCGTTGGCAGCAGCATCGTTGATCGCTGCGAGCACGTACGGGTGGGCATGGCCGTGGATCAGCGGTCCCCACGAGCAGACGTAGTCGATGAAGCGGTTCCCGTCGACGTCGATCAGCTCAGCGCCCTCGCCGCGGGCGACGAAGAGTGGGTCGCGGCCAATCGATCGCATCGCCCGCACGGGCGAGTTGACGCCGCCGGGGATCAGCTCGAGGGCACGCTTGTAGAGCTCAGCAGAGCGAGTATCACTGAGGAAGCCCATCAGCGGCTCTCCGCCGAGCCTGGACGCCTTTTCCGGAACGCATGCGAAGCAACGAATCTTTTCCGGGGCAGCTCCCAGAAGGGCACCTCGGCAGGACCGAAACGTGTATCGCCCGCCACGACCCCCAGATACTGGTGCGCAATGCTCGTTGCGAGGACAGTGCGCAGCAGGGCGTCATCGACCTCTGCTCCGCCACCCACCATCTGGTGCAGCGGATTGCTGATGTCCTCCGGAAGTTTGTAGCCGGCGGGCTGACCGCTTGCAGCTGACTCCCGTGCGCGTCGCTGCAGATCGAGCAGCCGCGGCTCGCTCTCGGCGAGAAGGGCAAAGGCGTCCTCCAGCGGCATCCTGCCGATCGCCTCTTCGCGTGCAAACAATCCGGCGCGCTCAGGAGGAATCGGCTGAACGGCAGTTCCAGAGGCAGCAGCAGACAGGAGCCTGTAGGCACGGTCATCGATGTAGTCCTCCCGCCGTTTGGACGCCGTGACGGCCGCCTCCTCGAGGATTGGCTGGCTGGCGTCTAGGCGCTCGCGTAGCTTCGCTACGACAGCCTCGTCGTCGAGCGGGGAGTGGGCGAGATCCCGGGCGGTCCTTTGGCTCGGCCCGATTCGCTCGGAGCGCTCCATCTCGGCGCGCACCGCCGGGAGCGCCTCGATGCGCTTCATCACGGCACTGCCCAGCCGCCCTTTCAGACCCATGACCTGTGGGTGCTCAAGCGTGCGCGCGCTCCCAGTTCTTGAAGTCCTCGGTGAAATACAGCAGCCGGATCTTCTTGAACTCGGTGGAGGAGTAGAGCGTGGCGCGCTCGTGGATGCCGGTGCTCTCTGCGATCGAGTCGAGCACGGCGTCGCACTCCTCCTTGGAGCGACCGTGGGCCATGGTAAAGACGGAGTACGGCCAGTCCTCGTAGGTGGGGCGCTGATAGCAGTGGGAGACGCCGCGCACGGCTGCCATGCGACAGCCGAGCTCGAAGATCTGCTCGTCGGGAACCTTCCACACGCCCATGCCGTTGGCGGAGAAGCCGGCGCGGCGGTGGTAGAGGATGGCGGCCACGCGGCGCAGGATGCCGCGCTCCTGCATGCCGGCAAGCTGGTCGAGCAGGCGCTCCTGGGTCATGCCCAGCTCGGCCGCGGCAGGCACATAGGGTTCCTCGATCACGGGCATGTCGCCCTGCAGCGCGCGGATGACGGCGATGTCGAGCTCGTCGTAGGGCTGGGGTTCTAGCTCGATCGGCTCCTTGACCTCGGCGGAGCTGGAAAGCGCGTCGGTGCCGCCCTCCATCTCCAGGTCCATGCGGATCTTGAACAACCGCAGCGTGGGCAGCTGGCGCACGGACTCGGCACCGGCCTCGCGTGCGAGGACCTCGAGCGTGCCCTCCAGGCCGAGCTTGGAGTCGGGCTCTGTGGCGATCGTGAACCATAGGTTGAATTCGTGGTTGCGCAGGTAGTTGTGCGAGACACCGGGGTGGCCGTTGATGATCTGCGCGGCACGATGCGGGTGCTCGGGATCAACCTTGGCGGCGACGAGCATCGAGGAGTAGCCAAGCGCGCGGGTGTCGAAGATGGGCGTGACCTGGCGGATGATGCGCTTGTCGAGCAGGTGCTGCACGCGCGCCATCACCTCCGCCTCCGAGACACCGCCCTGCTCGGCCACGTGCCGGTATGGGCGCGGCGCGATAGGGAAGCTGCCCTGCATCAGGTTGAGCAGCTTGCGGTCGACGTCGTCGAGCGCGATCGCAGCCCCGTCCTTGCGGCTGCGGATCTTCGGTGGGGCGGTCGTTGGGCTGTCCGGGTCGGCGACGTCGGCGAGCGGCGCTGCGACAGCGGCCTCCGGGTCAGTGCTCAGGTCTGCTCTGCTAGCCATGTGGCTGCGTCCTTTGCGTGGTAGGTGATGATCGTGTCAGCGCCTGCGCGGCGCAGGGAAGTCAGTATCTCCAGGACGGTTGCGCGCTCGTCGAGGTAGCCGGCTGCCGCGGCAGCCTTGACCATCGCATACTCGCCGCTGACGTTGTACGCCGCGACGGGCAGACGCGTTGCGCGCTTGACGGCGCTGATCAGGTCGCCATACGCGAGCGCGGGCTTGACCATCACCATGTCAGCGCCCTCCTGCACGTCGAGCAGCGCCTCGCGCACAGCCTCCCGCCCGTTGGCGGAATCCATCTGGTAGCCGCGACGGTCACCAAACGCGGGGGCCGAGTCGGCGGCGTCGCGAAAGGGCCCGTAGAAGGCGGAGGCGAACTTGGCGGAGTAGGCGAGGATGGGGGTATCGGAGAAGCCCTCGCCGTCGAGCTCCTCGCGGATCGCGCCGACGCGCCCGTCCATCATGTCGGACGGGGCGACAATGTCGGCACCCGCGCGCGCGTGGCTGACGGCCGTGCGCGCAAGCAGCTCAAGCGTTGCGTCGTTGTCGACGCTGGCGTCTTCGCGCAGGACGCCGCAGTGTCCATGGGAGGTGTACTCGCATAGACACACATCGGTGAGCACCAACAGTTCGGGCAGCGCCTGCTTGATCGCACGCGTGGCAAGCTGCACGACACCGTCCTCGTCCCAAGCGCCGGAGCCCTGCTCGTCCTTCTCGGCGGGCAGCCCGAACAGCATCACCGCAGGGATGCCCAGCGCGGCAGCCTCCTGCGCCTCCGCGACGACCGCGGACAGCGACAGGCGATCGACGCCGGGCATCGTCGCGATCGGCTCTCGTCCGGCGCTCTGAGTGCCCGAGGGCTCGACCTCGGTTACGAACAGCGGCAGCACGAGCTGACCGGCACGCACGTCCGTCTCACGTACCAGCCCGCGCAATCCCGCGGTGGCCCGCAGCCTGCGCATACGCGTCTGTGGAAAGGCCATCACCTTCGAGGATAGCCCGCTGTTGATCACAAAGTGCCTCAGTGCTTACACCCGCGGCGCTCGGGTGGCGCCTGCCATCGGCTCTACTGCGCCCGCCGCAGGCCAAGACGCGCGAGCGCACCGAACACGCCGGCCAGCACGGCGAGATGCAGGAGCGGCAGGCCGATCGCGGGAGAGGCGCCGTTGACGGCCGCGTCGAGCGCCTGTAGGGCTGCCTTGTACGGGAACACATATGAGATCGCGTTGACCGCGTCGTAGATGCCGCCGGACACCGATCCGGCGGGTACGAGCGCGAGGAATGCCAACGGCAGCGCCAGCGCAAACGCCAGAAGCGAAGCGGCGCGTACCTCACGCGCGAGCGCGCCGATCGCGACCCCGAGCGCACCAAACGAAACCGCGCCGAGGGCGAGCGCCGCCAGCCACAGGCCGATGCGGCTCCAGTCGAGCGCCACGAACGCACCGATCCCGGCGAGCATCGCCAACGCGAGCACGAACGAACAGCCGGCCGCGAGCAACGTCTTCTCGACCAGCAGCAGCTCGCGTGAGATGAGCGGGCCGCTGCCCCCGGGCGGGCTCCTGAGGAGACGTGCGAGCGTATGTTCTTCGCGCTCGAGAGCGATGCCGCCAGCTGCCAAGAGCATGCACACGAACATCAGCGACACGCTCACCGCGACGACCACGGCGAATGTGTTCAGCGGTGTACGCCGCCCATGGAGCAGCACGCTGTTGACACGGATCGGCTGGCCGATGGTCGCCAGCACGTTTCTGCTCAGCGAAAGGTTCTGGGCGGCGAAGGCGGCGAACGTATCGATCCGTTCCAGTTCCGTGCGCTCGTGGCCACGCGGCAGATGCCCGATGATCACCGCCAAAGTCGGTGGGATCTGGTCCAGTCCGATGAGGTCTTCAGGTGCACCGATGCTGCCGAGGCGCCCACCGCTCAGCAGCGAGCCGATGACCGCCCCCGCGGCCTTCTGGATCTGCGCGGAGAACCCCAGGTTTGCCTGCGCGAGCGCAGAGTTGAGCGTCGAGCGTACGAGCGACTGCTCGAGCGCATCGCCGTTGTAGAGGACTTCCAGCTGCGCCTTCTCGGTGGCCGAGGCGACGCGTGAGGCGATATCGGGCGGGATAACCACCGCGGCGAGCACTTCACCGGCTTTGACCTTCGCGAGCGCCTGCGCGCGGGTGGGCACTTCGACGGCCTGCACCTGATCGAACAGCTGGTGGGCGTATGCGCCGACGGCGATCCGCTGGCTACCGACCTTGATCGTTTCACCTGGCGCGGTCTCGTTGACGATCGCCACACGTGGACGCGATGGGCTGCGCGAGATCGCAAGGCCGAGCAGCAGCGCGATTGCCACGGGATAGACGATCAGCAGCGCGAGCAGCAGTCGTGAGCGGCGCAGGATCAGCACGTCCTTGCGCAGCAGCCACCTCATGGCGTGCCCTCTGGGTATGCGCTGTTCTCCATCACGCCGCCGCGATGGATGGCTCGCTGTGCTCGCGCAAGAAGCGCACGAGCGCGACCTCGAGGTCACCGCCGGACCTCTCGCCACCGCGCTCGAGCAGCTGTTGCGCGGTGCCATCGAACAGCAGCAGCCCTTCCCCCAGCACGAGCAGCCGGGCCGCGTAGCGTTTGGCCTCGCTGACGTTGTGGGTGGAGAAGACCACGGTCGTGCCCGCGGCGGCACGGGCAGCGACGAACTCCCACAGACGCTCGCGCTGGCCTGGATCAAGCGAGGCCGAGGGCTCGTCCAGCACCAGCACGGGCGGATCGGCGATTAGCCCGAGCGCGACGTTCACGCGCTGGCGGTTGCCGCCGGAGAGCCGCCCGACGGGTTCATCCGCGCGATCGCGCAGACCCGTTTGCTCGAGCATTCGCTGCACCGCCGCGGGCGTGTCAGCAACCCCCTCGAGGTTGGCGAAAAGCTCGAGGTTCTCCGCGACCGACAGCTTTGAGTAGAGCGCGCAGGCCTGCGGCACCCAGCCAACGCTCCATCCGGCCTCGCCCGCGCCGCGGATGACTGTGCCGGCGCTCGGCGAGGAGATACCGGAGACGATCGACAAGAGCGTCGTCTTGCCAGCGCCGTTGGGACCGACCACGGCGACCAGCTCGCCCGCGCCGACCTGGAAGCTGACGTCTTGCAGAGCCTGTAGCTCGCCGTAGCGCTTGGCGAGGGCGCTGACCCTGAGGACAGCGCTCACAGCAGTCCGCTGCGGCCGCGATCCCAGGGTTCGAACGTCACGTGGCGGCTCAGGTAGACGGCCGTCTCACGCAAGACCGCGAGGATCGGCAGCGCGAGCAGAGCGCCGAGGATGCCGTAGAACTGGAGGCCGAGCAGCAGCGCCAGGATCACCAGCAGCGGGTTGATCCGCAGCGTGTGACCGAAGACCTGCGGCGCGACCACGTGCCCCTCGAGCTGCTGCAGCCCGACAAATAGCAGAGTTACCCACAGCGCTGTAATCGGTTTGGTGAACAGCGCCACGATCACCGGCGGCAGCGCGCCGAGAATCGGGCCGACGTACGGCACGAGCTCCATCACTCCGTAGAAGACGGCAAACGCCACGGCGTAGGTGCGACCGTCGGGGAAGATGCCGAGCACGCCGAACAGGTACAGCGCAACCCCTGTGGAAGCGCCCATGACGGTGCTGAACAACAGCTGGCCGCCGACGTAGCGGGAGATCGCGCGCTGCACCAGATGCGGATAGTCGTCCGCATTGGAGCCGTCACCGTCAGGCATGCCGCGACGCACGAGCGAGCCGATCTGGCGCCCATACAGCAGCATGTACACGGACAGCACGAACACGAGAACGAGATCGAAGATCCCGTTGGCCACTTCCGTCGCGAGGGCGCCGCCGAACGACGCGAGTTTGGCAGCGCTCTTGGCAACTTTTCCCTCGACGCTCTGTAGCGCCGTCTTGCCCTGTTTGACGAGTTCCACGTGGATGCCGTGGTGGTCCAATTCATGCTGGAGGTTTTCGATCGACTTGTTTGCTTCCTTGACGATGTCCGGGAGGTTGTTGGAAAACGTGCGCACCTGATCGGAGATAGGGTTGGCAAGCAGGAAGCCGATCCCGGCGAGGGTGAGGAAGAATGCGAGATACACGGCGAGCACCGCCAGGCCACGGGGAAGGCGCGCGCGGTGCAGGAAGGCAACGGCCGGGTTGAGGAGCAGCGCTATGAGGCCGGCAATGATGAAGATCACCAGCACTTTCCCCGCGGCTTTTGCCAGCGCCCACGCCGCCAGCAGCGTCAGCGGCAGCAGCACCAGCTGCACCCAGCGCGGGATCACCACGCGCGGCGGCTCGGCCGGGGCTGACACCTCGCCAGCCGGCCCGTCAGTCAGCTCGCGCTCGTGCTCGCCCGGCGGATCGACCCGCGGCGGATCGACCGCAGGGGCTTTCTCGGAGACGCCGCTCACCTGCCTCCCACCATCGCCAGAGTATGGCTGAGTCTGAGGCGGCCACCGCCGGAGTGGGAAACCCCGGTGAGCACCCGGCGTCGGCGGTGACGACGGGGGCGGACGCCACGGGCGCGGTGCGCATCCTGTTCGCGGGTGACGTCGTCGGCGGCCTTGGGCGGCATACGCTGCTCGATTGCCTGCCGGTCCTGCGTGAGCGCTATGCACCGACGTTCGTGGTCGTCAACGGCGAGAACGCCGCCGGTGGCCTTGGGATCACCCCGAAGATCGCCGACCAGATGTTCGCCGCGGGCGTCGATGCGATCACGCTTGGCAACCACACCTATCACCGCCGCGAGATATACCCATATCTCGACTCCAGTAAGCCGATCGTGCGCCCCGCCAACTTCCTGCGCAGCCAGCCGGGGCACGGCGTCTGCGTGGTCGAGCACGACGGCGTGCGCCTGGGGGTGGTGAACCTCAGCGGCAACCTGTACGTGCGCGCGGGGCGCTCGGCCTTCACCGAGATCGAGGTAGCACTGGGGGAGTTGGGGACAGTCGATCACATCCTGGTGGACATGCACGCGGAGGCGACCTCTGAGAAGGTGGCGATGGGCTGGCATCTGGACGGACGGGTGACGGCTGTGGTTGGTACGCACACGCATGTCCCCACCGCCGACGCCCGCGTGCTCCCGGGAGGGACCGCATACATCACCGACGTGGGCATGACCGGGCCACGCGGCGGTGTGATTGGCGTCAAGCGCGAGCAGGCGATCGAGTCCCTGCTAACGCAGATGCCGATTCGCTTTGAGACCTCCGAGGAGGACCCGTGGCTGATGGGCGTGCTGATCAGCTGCTCACAGCGGCTGCGCGCAGACTCGATTGAGCAGGTTCTGATGCCGCGACCGGCGACGGGTTCATGAAGTCCCCACCCTCCCCGCTGAGGCGCCCGAACAGGGCGACGATCACAAGCCCGAAGAACCACGGGATGTAGAGGTAGAACCAGTGTTCGATGCTCAACTGCTCGGCGATGACGACCGCCGCGCACGCCGCCGCCAAGCCGGCCGTATCGGGACGGCGGGGGATGAGCGCGAGCACGACAGCGAGCACGACGGCTGCGACCTCGACGACCAGCTCCGGCCCCGGCAGCCCATATAGGCCCCAGACGGAGAAGGGAGAACCGCGGCTTGACTGGTAGGCAAACGTGCGCTCGTAAATCTCGTGCAGCGAATCGTGCCTGAGCGCGGGGATGCAGGCAAGCGCGAACGCCACAATGAATGCCGCGGCGTACAGCGCCAGCGAGCGAATGCGCCTCGCCAGCGGCTGCTCGGCCAACGCGTGGGTGGCGAGCAACGGCGTAAGCGCAAGCGGCGCGAACTTGGTCAGGCCGGCCAGGGCAGCGGCCATGCCGCGGCCGGCGAGGGCCAGCTGCGAGCGATAGCCGGCGAGCAGCAACGCGGCCAGGATCAGCGCGCCGACGAGGCTGTCGTTGGAGTTGCTCTCCAGCGCAAACAGCGTGAACGGATAGGAGACCCACGCATACGCGAGCGCTGTGCCGAGCGTCGGGCCGCGCATGCGCCTGCCGATCAGGAACAGCAGCGCGGTGGCGAGCAGGTCGAAGAAGATCGCCGCGGCGTGGGCGGCCGGCAGATCGTCCCAGGTGCCGCTCCAGCCGAAGATCTGCTCGAACGGCACGTATGCCTCGTAGTTGACCGGACCGTAGGTGTCGCCGTGTTCGTTGTCCGCCGGATAGCCGCCGTACATGGGCTTGCCGTGGGTTATTCGCTGTGCGCCGATCACACCCGCGTAGCCGACATCAACGACGTTCGAGTCGACGACGTTCAGCGTTATGCGAAAGCCGAGCAGGAACACCACGCCGAGGGCGAGCCAGCGTGTGGGGACGAGCAGGCGCAGCTGCGGGGGATGAGAGCGGGCCTCGGATGCGCCGGTACGAGCGCGGCGTCGCAGCAGCGAGAGCATGCGTGCCAGCAGGTAGAGCATCGGCGGGTAGCTCAGCGGGACCGACGCGTAGATGTGGGCGTGGTTGAAGAACGCCAGCGATACGGAGAACGACAGCAGCACGAGCAGGTCCAGGTGCAGCAGCTTCAGCGGCTGGCGGAAGTCGAAGAACGGGAGCATGAACAGCAGGCACATCGGCAGCCAGACGTACAGCGCGTTGACGTGTCTGCCGAACGCGCCGGGGTAGCCGCGAGCCATCGTCCACGCGATCTGAAAGCCCGTCCACTGTTCGACCACGCGCCCGCCGAGGTCGTTGATGATGACCAGGCCGATCTCCTTCTTGCCGTTATGTGTGAAGTAGCTGACCTGCCACTGGAAGGCGCCCTTCAGATACACGTCGCCGAAGGAGCCCTTGTATTCGCGGCTCAGCGCTTTCATCTTGGGCAGGCGGTTGGCGATCGCCAGCACCTGGTTGGGGGAGAGTTTGTGTGCTGCCGGCGGCACGTCCGAGAGCGCCACCGGAACCGGCGTTTCGGAGTTGGTCGTGCTCGTCAGCGTCGAGGTGCTGGTGCTCGTCGCAGCCTTGGCTTGGAACTTGACCGCGGCGGCCCCGGCGGGAGCGCTCGTCAGCGTGAGCAGCATGACCGTTGCCAGCAGAGCAGGTGCGACTTTGGCGAGGAAGCGCATCGAGCGAGGGTAACGGTGGGGCGAGTTACCCAAGCCCGAAATGCGCCAATACCAGCGGGGCGACGTCGCGGATCGCCCACTGGGCGGGCGCGGGCTGGGGCAGCTCCACGCCGCTGAGCACGAGCGCGCCGAGCGAGTCCGATGCGTGCAGCGAGCCGTGGCTGCCGCCGCCGACGTGTGCCTGACGGCCCCAGTCGAGGAACTCAAAGCCGGGCGCCGCCGACAGCAGCACCTCGCCGGAGTTAGGACAGCTGAGCGCTGCCCACGCACGGGCGAGCGCGTCGGGGTAGGTGGGGGTCGACAGGCAGCCCTCATGCACGCCCGCGTCGAGTACCGCAAGCGCGCCGTCCACGCTCCAGGCAACGCCACGGGGGTCGCGCAGCTCACCGCCGGGGGCGAAGCGCAGCTCACCGTGCAGGGGGCTAGCGATGACGGCCTCGCGAGGCGCGTCGTGGGCGTCGCGCTCGAGCCACAGAACAAGGTCGACACCGTCGATGCCCAGTGCTCGGGCGACCACGGAGGCGCGCATCGCATCGCGCTCTGACTCGTGCAGTGCGTAGACCATGGCGGCCCGTTGGGAGGGGCAGACAGCAATACGCGGCTCGCCGGCGTCGGAGTCCTCCGTGGAGCGACTGGAGCGGGCCGGGCCGAGTACGCCGAGATCGGCGAGCTCGTCCTGGAGCGCGATCGTGTCTGTGACGGGCGCCTGGGAGTGGTCGGCCATCACGATCATCGCGTGCTCAGCCAGGAACTCGTCGACGCCACCGGCCGCATTCATCACACGTGCGAGCTGCAGATCGGCCTGGGCGATCGAATGGATCTGCCCTTCCGGACCACGCTTGTGCGAGTGCCAGTCGTTATCTGGCAGCGAGAGGAGCAAGAAATCGAATAGGTCGTGCTCAACCATGTACGCGGATACGCAGCCGGAGTGGCGGTCGCGCACGCCGGGCATGCCCAGCCCGGAGCGGCAGCCCGTGCGCTGGGAGGCAAAGATGTCCGCGTAGAAGAGCTCGCGGGGCCCCATCACTGCGTGGCGCATCAGCGTCGAGGCCACACGCGTGAGCGCGGTGTCTCGTTGTGGCTCGTGCCGATAGCGCCCCCGGTACATCAGGTAGGTGGTGCCGGCGGTGCGCACGTCAGCGTCGTCGAGCGTCTCGAACACGGTCGGCGTCTCCGCTGACAGGTGGGCGCGGTTCATGTTGTAGACGGTGTCGGTCAGCTGACGGGCGATGCCGAAGCGCTGGGCAGCGCGAAAGCTGGAGCCATACTCGACGTAACGGTGTTCCTCACGGTGAAACCAGTTCATGCCGGGGATCTCGTGGGCGTCCTGACTGACGCCTGTGACGATCGAGGCGGCGCACACGGGTGTCACAGACGGAAACGCGGCGACGCAATCCGGGACGTAGAGGCCGTCGCTGACGAGCCGCTCGAGCACGGGCGCCGTGCCGGCGGCGATCGCCCGCTCGAGCATCTCCGGCGCCATCGCATCGATTACACACAGGACGAGCTTGGGCGGGGAGGAGCTCACGATGGCAGCATCAGCGGCGCAGGATGCGCAGACCAGCGTACTTTTCATCCGCGCGCGCACGCCCTCGCCAAGCAAACCACGCGAGCAGCGCCACGAGCACATAGCCGAGCGGATGCAGCAGTGCCACCAATCCCGCCGCCAGCAGCGCAGCGGCATCCAGGTAGACGGTCAGGGCCTCGCGGGCTGAGCGATCGCTCAGCCGCGAGCGGGCCCGCAAGAGCACCGGCCAGCTCGCGCGCTGGGCAAGGGCCGCTGCGAGCAGGCCGCCGATCAAACCCGGCCACCAGGCGTCGCCGTGCGCCGCGAGCGTACCCGCGAAGACAAGTGCGCCGGCACCGAGACCCAACCCCGTCAGCGCCGCCGCGAGCGGATCAACCTGCCCGGCGCGCTGGCCCGGATCGAGGATTGGCGTGAGCTTCGCGAGCAGCTGCAGCGCGTAGGCGAGCACGAGCACGACGACGACTACGAGCAGCCACCAGCCGGCACGCAGGAAGTGAAAGCTGCCGTGGCCGAAGGCGATTCCCAGGGCGCTGTCGGAAGCGAGCGCGCCGGTGAGCAGCAGCGGCAGGAACGGGCGCAACCCGCATGCCGCCGCCAGGCCGGCGCCGAGACCGATGTAGAAGAAGAGACCGTTCATGCAAGCGTGCGTTTTGAGGTGCGCTACCGTGCGTTGATGCGTACCCTGAAGGGCATAGGCGGTCATGGACGATAGACGACGGACCAGGCCGGCAGCACACGAGCTTGCGCGCTATGAAGCGCTGTTCGCGGCGCGCACGCTCGGGATGAAAAGCTCGGCGATGCGCGAGATGATGGCTCTGACCGAGCGCCCCGATGTGATCTCGCTTGCTGGCGGGCTGCCCGACACGAGCACGTTCGCGCCCGAGCTGTACGCGAAGCTGATGGCGCAGGTGGCCGCCAGCTCGACCGCTCGCGCCCTGCAGTATGGGCCGACGGAGGGGATGGCAGCGACTGTCAGCTGCATTGTCGACGTGATGGCTGCCGAGAGCACGCTGGTGGACCCCTCCGAAGTGATCGTCACGACCGGTGGCCAGCAGGTGATCGACCTCGTATGCAAGGCGCTGATCGACCCGGGCGATGTGATCATCGCCGAGGCGCCCACGTATCCGGGAGCGGTGCCAACGTTCGGCGCCTACCAGGCGCAAGTCGTGCAGATCGAGATCGATGAGGACGGCATGCCGATCGATGAGCTCGAGGCGACGCTAGACCGCCTCCAGGGCGAAGGCCGCAGGCCCAAGTTCATCTACACGATCCCCAACTTCCAGAACCCCGGGGGGGTGACGATGTCGCTGGCGCGCCGACGCCGTCTGGTGGAGGTGGCGCGCGAGCGCGAGCTGTTGGTGCTGGAGGACAATCCCTACGGACTGCTGCGCTACGAGGGCGAGCCGCTGCCCACGCTGTACTCATTGGACGCCAAGAACGGAAGCCAGCCGTCCGGCGGCTCGGACCTGGTGGTCTACCTGGGCACGTTCTCGAAGATCCTCTCCCCAGGTTTGCGGCTGGGCTGGGCTGTGGCGCCGCGGCCGGTGCTCGAGAAGCTGAACCTCGGCAAACAGGGATCGGACCTGTGTTCCTCGCCTGTCACCCAGATGTTTGTCGCCGCCTACTTCGCCGAGCGGGGGCTCGAATCAAAGCCTGCGTGGGTTGAGTATGTGGAGCGCCTGCGACTGCTCTACCGGCGCAGGCGCGACGTGATGCTCCAAGCGCTCGAGGAGCACTTCCGCGGACGCGCCAGCTGGACACGGCCAGAGGGTGGGCTTTTCATCTGGGCGACGCTGGAGGGCAACGTGGACACCACCGACCTGCTGGCGCGCGCCGAAGGCGTGGCGTTTGTGCCCGGACGGGCCGCCTACATGGACGGACGGCGAGGCAGCTCCTCGATGCGCTTGAACTTCGCAGGCGTACCCGACGATGACATCCGCGAGGGCATCAGGCGGATCGGCAAGATCATGGGCGGCGACACCGGCCTGCTGGGGAGTTTGATGGGAGCCCGCCCACCCGCTTTGTCAGACAATGCTGTCGAGCGCCAGCCTCCCGCGGCCGCACCCGAGCCGACGCCAGACGAGGCCACGCCGCTCGCGGACGTGCTCGAGCTGCCTCGCCGCGAGGGGTCGGACGCGGCCCACAAGGCACGCCGACGACGGGATCGATGAGCGCGGCACAGAAGGTCGCGGTGCTCAAGGGCGGCGGGTCGCTCGAGCGCACGGTGTCGCTGCGCTCAGGCGCTCGCGTGCAGCAAGCGCTGAGCAGACTGGGTCACGAGGTGATCGCGATCGACCCGGGACAGGATCTCGTGGCGCAACTGCACGAGGCCACGCCCGATGCAGCGTTCCTCGCCCTGCACGGCGGCGACGGCGAGGACGGCACCGTACAGGGCCTGTTGGAGCTGATCGGCGTGCCCTACACGGGCTCAGGTCCCGCTGCATGCATGCGCTGCACGGACAAGGCGCTCGCCAAGTACCTGATGCGCGAGGCTGGCATCCCCACGCCGGACTTCACCGCCATCAAGGAGAGCGCCATCAGGGAGCTGGGGGTGTCCGCCGCGCTGGGCGACATCGAGCGGCTGCTCGGCTTTCCGCTGGTGGTGAAGCCCGCCAGCCAGGGCTCGGCGCTGGGCGTCAAGTTCGCGCGCTCGAGCGAGGAGCTTCCGGGGGCGATCGTCGGGGCGCTGTCCTATGACCGCAAGGCGGTGATCGAGCGCTACGTCAAGGGCCGCGATCTCGCCGTGTCGGTGCTCGATGCCGACGACAACGAGCCGTTGGCGCTGCCGGTCGTCGAGGCGATCCCGCGAGAAGAGGAGTTCTACAACTACGAGTCGCGCTACCAGATCGGCATGACCACGTTCGTGTGCCCCGCTGAGCTACCTCAGGAGACAACCGCTCGGGCGCAGCAGTTGGCGCTCGAGACGTACAGGCTGCTCGGCTGTCACGGCGTCGCACGCGTCGATCTGATGCTCGACAGCGAGACCGGCGAGCTATCGGTGCTGGAGACAAACGTCGGCCCCGGCTTGACCGAAACCAGCCTGCTACCGCTCGCCGCCGACGCCGCCGGCATCGGCTTCGAGGATCTCGTGGGTCGGATCCTCGCGAGCGCTTTTACGCGCTGAGTCGTTCTCGCCGAGATGCGCCGTGTCAGCGGTCAGCTGTCGCCGGCCGCGAAATCCTCTGGACTCACTTGATCCAAGAACTCCTTGAACTTCTCGACGACGTCCTCGGACTCCTCGACGTCGTGCTCGAACTCGATGGCGGACTCGGAGATGACCTCCTCGGCGGCGTAGATGGGGGCGCCGGAACGGACCGCCAATGCGATCGCGTCGCTGGGGCGTGAGTCGATCTCCAGCTCGCGACCGCCGACGCTCAGCGTGATGGAGGCGAAGAACGTGTTCTCCCGCAGCTCCGTGACGGATACCTGCGTGCACTTGACGTCGAGCTCACCGAGGATGTCGCACAGCAGATCGTGGGTCATCGGCCGGGGCGTACCGGCGCCTTGGAGCTTCATCAGGATCGACGCTGCCTCTGGATGCCCGATCCAGATGGGCAGGAACTTATTGCCGTCGACGGTCTTCAGCAGCACGATCGGCTGCTTGCCAACCATGTCGAAGCTGACGCCGTAGATCACCATCTCCTGCACAAGGGTCCTCCGAGAGGGGGGAAGTCAGAGTATAGGTCCCGGCTGGGCCGCCAACCAGCAGCGCGTCGGCGCGATCCGGAGGTCAACAGGACGAGACGCTCCCGCTGCTCAGCGGAAGCTCCAAAGCTTGTTTCCAAGGAAGTTGAGCGGCATCGAGGCTGCCACTGCCAGCGCCTGTGCGGGGATCTTCGCGACATGCGCACCCTGCACCAGCAGCGTCAGCAGCAGCAGGCTGAAGGCCTCGGCGACGAGACTCACCACCAGGAAGCGCAGCGCCTGGAAGTGCGCCCTGCCCTCGCGGGCATCGAACGTCCAGTGGCGGTTGAGCACGAAGTTGTTGATCACCGCGACCAGCCACGCGACCACAGATGCAGCTCGGTAGTCAAGCCCGGCCGAATGCACGAACAGCGCATAAACGGCCACGTTGACGATGAAGCCAACGCCACCGACGAGCCCGAAGCGCACGAGCTGCAGCCAGTTGGCCGGCTTACGCATCCCGTGGAGCAGGCGAACGTGCGGCCGGATCTCAACGGCCGAGGCTTCCTCGCGCATCCGCATCAGGTTAGCGGCACTTCCCGGCGGACAGGGTCGCTAGCCTAGGCACATGACCTTTACGCGGAGGGCAATCGCGGTGGTCGGCTGTGTGCTGGCCGCAGGCACGCTGGCCGCGTGCGGCGAAGCCACGGTTCCCAGCGCCGGTACCAATGCGCCCAAGGCCGCCGGTAAGTCTGACCCGCCGAGCGCCAAGTCCGACCCGCCGAGCCCAACGATCACGAACGCGACAGCGACGTCGGCGGCAACGGGCAGCGCACCGGGTGTCACCAAGGAGGTGGCCGACCCCTTGGAAGCCGACAGCTATCCCGCGCCTGCGTCAGTGCACCACTCGACTGCGAAGTCGCCAGCTAAGGCCGGCGAAGCAATCGTCGCCGCGGGGGCACCATCGGACGCGGAAGTGCGCAAGGAGCTACTGCAGATGCAGGCCGTCGAACGTAGCGCCAGGCAGACCCAGCAGCGCACGCTCACGCCTGTGCCTGGCGGGGAGTCGATCGGCGGCAACGGCACCATCCCGATTCCGTCGGGCGTGCCGGAACCGGTGCAGAAGGTGATCGCCGGCGCCAACGAGATCGCTGACTTCCCCTACGTGTATGGCGGCGGACACGCATCGTTCATCGACAACGCCTACGACTGCTCCGGGTCGGTCAGCTACGCGCTTGCCGCCGGCGGCCTGTTGAGCGCCCCGGAGACCTCCGGGCAGCTCGAGAGCTGGGGTGTGCCCGGCCCGGGCAAGTACATCACGGTGTACGCGAACGCCGGCCACACCTACATGTATGTGGACGGGATGCTGTACGACACCGCCGGGCGCAGCGGCGTGTACGCGTCTCGCTGGCAGGTGGAGCCGACGGATAACGAAGGCTACGTCGTGCGCCACTGGCCAGGGCTGTAGACGATGGCGCTGGTGCTCGCGCATCTCGCGAGCGCCGTCTCGTGGCTGCCCTTGGCGCTGGATGGAGAAGCAGAAACCGCGAACAACACCGGGCTGGGGATCATCTCGGTCGCATCCATCGCCCTCGTCTGGATCGGCCTGTTCGCGTTGTGGTACTTCGTGTTTCGCGACAAGTCGCGATCAAAGCGGGGTAAGGGCTCCTCGGACTGACGCTCCAGCGACTGCGCGTGCGACCCGCGGGCTTTGCCTGCTTGCCCGTCAGCCGCCGAGCGTGATCGCGCTGATGACCGTGGTCGTGGCTGGATTGCTCGACGCTGAGTTGCGTACGATCAGCCGCAGCGTCAGCGCAACTTTGTGCGCGTGAGCCAAGCGAGCGGCGGTGCGCTTGGAGAACAGGATGTGCACGGCGTTGTGGCCGCCCTTGGTCGTCACCAGGATCGCTTTCGCGATCACCAGCTGCGGCGGCGAACCGGCGGGCATGCCGGTGGCCGGCGTCCCGCTGATCCCCAAACGACGGGCGGTGGCTGTGCTGATCAGCACCTCGAAGCGCCCGGCGACCTGCTCGTTGACGGAGTAGCTGACCACGAGGCCCTTGCGCAGCGCCTTGCGCAGCGACTGAGGAAGAATCGTCGCGGCGGCCACGGGGGCGGGCACCCCGGCAGCACCAGCGCCAGCCGCCGCCGAGGTGGCGGTGGATGTGGACGTCGATGTGGAGCTCTGCGATCCCCCCGAGCTACCTGAGCCTCCACCCGACGGCGCCGCTGGGCCGGCGACCGTAACCGGGTGAGTCACGCTCGAAGTGTTGCCGGCAACGTCTGTCACCGTCAGGGTGACTTCGTATGTGCCGCCATATCGATAGGCGTGGAAGACACTGGCGGCGCACGGGCTGGGGCCGGGGAGTTCGCACGGCGGCGAATCCGGCGCATAGCCCGACGTTTCGCTGCCATCACCGAAGTTCCAGTGGAACGTGGCCCAAGTGGTCGTGGGCGGGCCGCTCGGGCCGAAGACCTCGCCCTTCCACAGGCCGACCGTTGACTCGAGACCGTCGAAACCGACGGTTTCATTTACATTTACGGGGTTGGGTGCGGTAAAGCGTGGCACCATCGCGACACCGCCGGCGCAGTGTTCTTCGCCAAGGTTGAAAACGTTGTTGATGTAGTAATTCTGTCCACCGATCACCTGGTTGAACAATGACCCGGCTTGGGTTTCGAGGTTCGCCTTGGCTGACCCGCCGACTTCCATGTTGACAGTGTTGGCAAAGATGTCACGGCATAGGTCGGTGACCTCGAAGTGGTGCGCGTCCTGCCATGCGTTCAGCAGCGGGTCTGTGACGATGTTGGCCTGCTCCTCCGCGATTTGGTTGACGATCAGGTCGGATAGGCCTGCGCTGTAGTCGCCGATTTCGCCTTTGCCTTCCTGGTTGGGCTCCTCCTGGTGGGGTCCTTCGAGCCTTAGTTCTTCGAGAAGTTCGAGGTGCTTTGGTTCAGGTTCTGCTTCGAGTTTGGTTTTTTCTTCAGAGCTGAGAGCCCGCTCTTTCTCTTTGAGCTCTTTGTTTTTTTCCGCACTCCAGCCGCCGTCCTGACAGTCGTAGCCTTGAGCGTATACCCGTGCGGAGGCCACCTGGTAGCCGTCGCCGAGCGTACCTGCGCTCCATGGGATCGCTGCGTACAGAATCGTATTGCCGTCACCCTCAGTGGCAGCGTCCGGATTGATATCGCCGTGATAACTGCAGAAGCTGTTTGCGTAGCTTTCGCTGTTGTGTTCTTCTTTTTCTGCTTCAGTTTTGCTGAGCGCGTAGTCGGAGCAGTGGGTGGCGGCAGAGTCGAGGCACACGGTCACACCGGGGGGTGTGAGCAGGTAATAGATCGTGTGCATTCCCTTGGGCAGACCATGCGTACCGATGAAAGACTGCAGCTGTTCGCGTAGTTGTGCGTCGGTCAGGCAGGTGATTGCTCCGTACGCCAGGGGCTTGGGATCGACGCAGCCTGCGCCTGGGTAGCTGGTGCTGTCGGCATAGGCACCCTTGAACACCGTGCTGTAGGCGGCGCCTTCGTTCGAGCGGTCGCGATACTCACCGAGCGGACCGAAGACGTCGGCGAGATCGCCGCTGGACGCGCCCAGCTCTTGAAAGAACTTGTCGATGTTGGTGAGCCATTCGTGATGTTCGTGGAAGACGTCTTTTGGATCCCAGTAGATCGCGTACACGCTCGAACCGTCCACGACGACGTTACCAGCGTTGTTGGCGAACGTTGCCGGTTCACTTTCAGCGCTACCTAGGCCTTCCGAGCGCGGCTGCAGGCCGACTTCGGTGAATTTGCTGGGGCCCGTTTCGACTTTGGTGACGACGGCTCCAGCCGAGCCCGCCCCAACAAGGAGAGCGGCCGCGATGCTCGCCGCGAACACCGCTGTGAGGCTCAGCCACCGGGTAGGCGCCGAGCGCAGGGCAAAGGACATGGAGAGAAGCCGCGCGAAGATGGTCACGGGGCTCTCATCGGCAGGCGCGTCCGGATGCCTTAGCGCCGTGGACGGTTTGCACAATCGAGCGATCGCCGGGGCTGCGCGCGGTGTCCGGGCCGTCGCTGCGCATGTCTGCGGGCCGTCGCTCCGCCAATCCATTGTGTGCGACTGGGCCGAACTGAAGCTGTAATCCGTCCACGGTTAGCGGAGAACTCGACAGAAGTGCGCTCCGCCGCCCGATTCTCGCCGCGACAGCGCATGTGCGCTTATTGACAAGCCGAAGGTGGAGCGCGTGGGCAAAAGCAGAGGCATAAGGGGACACCGGGGAGCGTGGGGGATAGCCGCTGGGCTGTTGGTGCTCGCTGGCGTGATCGGCTCGCTGCTCGGAGCGCGCGCGGTCGCACACTCGGGTGCGGACCGAGGGCGGCTGGCGTTTCACCTGGCCTCCAGCGAGATCGCCTCGACGCTGAGACTGGCGATCCAACACGAGGAAGACCTCGTCGTAAGCGCAAGCGCGTTCGTCAGTGGTAACCCACACGCGTCAGCCGCGGGCTTCGACCGCTGGGTGGAAGCGGTGCACGCGATGCAGCGCTACCCGGAGCTGCAGAACATCGGCCTGGTCGCGCTCGTGCCCTCCTCGCGGATGTCGGCGTTTGAGGCTGAGATGGCGGCTCACCCTGTGCAGCCGTTCGGCCCCGGCTCGCTGCCCATGCAGAAGCAGGTGGAAGTCGTGCCTTCCGGCAACCGCCCGTTTTACTGTCTCGCGGTCGCCGGCTTGGCGCGCAACGCCGCCAGCTACATCCCTGTGGGCCTGGACTATTGCGCGTTCGCACCGGCGCTGATGACCGGTCGCGAATCGGGGCTCGCGAACTACGCGCCGTTTGCCCACATGGGCGCGACCGCGTTGGGTGTTGAGACGCCCGTGTACCGGGGCGGCAAGACGCCGGCCACGGCGGCTGGGCGACGCAGTGCGTTCCTGGGATGGCTGGGGGAGCTGCTCGTCCCTGGCGTGGTGCTGCAGAGAGCGCTCGAGGGTCACGCTGGTATCGCCGTGCGCTTCAGCTACCGGTCGGGTGCCACCCACGTTCACTTCGCCAGCGGCAAGGTGCCCCACGATGCGCAGAGCGCAACCATCAACCTTCACAACGGGTGGACGGTGCAGAGCTTTGGGGCGGCGGTCGCTGGCGGCGTGTTCAGCGACCACGAGGCGCTTGGCGTGCTCGTCGGCGGGATTCTCCTGAGCGTCCTTCTAAGCCTGCTGGTGCTGGTGCTTGGGACCGGGCGCACGCGGGCGCTATCGCTCGTACGCGAGAAGACCCGCGAGCTCTCCCACCAGGCGCTGCACGACCCGCTCACAGGCCTACCCAACCGCGCACTGGTGCTCGACCGTGCTGAGCAGATGATCGCCCGCACGGCGCGTCATACGGACATGGTGGCGGGGGCGCTGTTCATCGACGTGGACGGCTTCAAGCATGTCAACGACAGCCTCGGCCACGCCGCTGGAGATCGTCTTTTGAAGGTCGCCGGCGAGCGCCTACAGGAGGTGGTGCGCGATCAGGACACGGTGGGTCGCCTCGGCGGCGATGAGTTCGTGGTGTTGGTGGAGTCGACGGTCGATGAGGCCGCGCTTGACCTGCTTGCCGATCGCCTGACGGAGGCGCTGCGGGCACCGGTGGAGCTGGGCGGAGGCGGCAAGGTCTTCTCTGTGACGGCGAGCATCGGTGTGGCAGTCGGGCGCTACGAGTCTCCCGATGAGCTGCTGCGGGACGCGGACCTGGCGCTGTATGCGGCGAAGGCCGCCGGGCGCGACCGCTATGCGCTGTTCGACACGAGCATGTATGGCGGCGTGGAAGGCCGCCTCGAGCTCGCCTCCGATCTGGACGCGGCCCTGCGCGAGGGGCAGTTCTTCCTCGCATACCAGCCGATCTTCGAGCTGCCCACGCATGAGGTGGCCGGCGTGGAGGCGCTGATCCGCTGGCAGCACCCCACCCGGGGACTGGTGGCGCCTGACAGCTTCATCCCGCTGGCGGAGGAGAGCGGCCTGATCGCCGCGATCGGGCGTTGGGTGCTGGATGAGGCCTGCCGCCAAGCGGCCGTGTGGGCCGCGGAAGGGCTTTCGCTGGGCATCGCCGTGAACGTGTCCGCGTATCAGCTCGGCCGCAACGGCTTCGCTGAAGACGTCCGGCGAGCGCTGCACGAGTCCCAGATCGAGCCTTCGTCGTTGACGCTTGAGATCACCGAGACGGCGCTCATGCGCGATGTGGGCGCCGCGTGCGAGCACCTGCTGGAGATCAGAGCGCTCGGCGTGCGCGTCGCGATTGATGACTTCGGCACCGGCTACGCGTCGCTATCGCAGCTGCAGCGGATGCCGGTGGACATCTTGAAGATCGATCGTAGTTTCGTGGCGGCGCTGAACGGCGAGGGTCAGGGCCGTGAGTTGCTCGAGGCGATCGTGGGCGTGGGCCGCTCGCTGTCGCTGACGGTGGTGGCCGAGGGCATCGAGGAGCCCGGCCAGCTGCGCGCGCTCGAAGCGATGGGCTGCCAGCTCGCCCAGGGCTTCATGCTCGGGCGTCCCGGTAGCGCGCATGAGATCGAGGGACTTCCCGGCCAGCGGGCGCTGCAGGGCACGGCCGGCTGAGCGAGCCCTGCACGAGCTACGCCGCCGAGAAGCGAGCCTCAGGCGCTGGTTGACTGGTCTTCGCCAGCACGTGCGTCGAGCTGGCGAAGATGCGCCTGTACCTGTGCGTCGCGCTCGAGCCGCGCGTCACTGAGGGGGCCGAGGATGCCGCGCAGCGCCGACATTGCCGCCCAGCGCCGGGGCTGGAAGACGCGCGGAGAGCGCCGCTCGATGCCGCGGACGATCGCCTCGCCGGCGGCACTCGGGGGCAAGCGCTTGCGTAGCGGCTTGGGCAGCGAGCTCATCAGGTCGGTGACGAGCGGGTCGCGGTCGAGGCCGTGGTGAACCATCTCCGTGTCGATGAAGCCGAAGTACACGACGGTCGCGCTGGCACCGTGCTGGGCGAGCTCCACGCGCAGCGCGCGCCCGAACTGCTCCACGGCGGCCTTGCTCATCGCGTAGGGCACCTCACCGAGGCCATTAAGGAAAGCATAGATAGAGGAGATCAGGACGACGTGACCTTGGCGGCGGACGATCTCTGGCAGCACTGCATCGACAGTGCGATAGACGCCCATCACGTTGACGTCCAGCACGCGCTCGAACGTCTCTGTGGAGGACGCCCGGAAGGTCGCCACGCGCGCGGCGATTCCCGCGTTGGCGACGACCACGTCGACGCCGCCGAAGCGCTCGACCGCGGCGGCCACCGCGCGCTGCATCGCGCCGCGGTCGGTGACGTCGCCGGCGATGCCAACGGCATTCGTGTCATGAAGCTGCGCCGCGGCAGCGTTTGCGTCCTCGGCGCGTTGGTCGACGATCACCACGTTCGCGCCACGTGCGATCAGCGCCCGCGCGGTGGCAAACCCAATCCCGCGAGCGCCGCCTGTGACGAGCGCGACCTTGCCGGAGAGCTCGTAACGGGCCACGCGGCGGACTTTACGCCCATCGCCAGGGCATAGAGTGACTCGCGCTCATGGCTGCCATCGACACACACGTCGCGGTCATCGGCGGTGGGGTGGTCGGCTGTGCGGTGGCCCACGCACTGACACGCCGCGGCGTTCGGGCGGTAGTGCTCGAGTCCGAGGCGGAGCTGGCGCTGGGCGCAAGTGGCGCTAACTCGGGCATCCTGCACACCGGTTTCGACTCTACGCCGGGCGAGCTAGAGACGCGGCTGATCCTGCGAGCGGCGGCGCTGCGTGAGGAGCTGGTGGAGGAGCTGGGCGTGGAGGTGTGGCGCAGTGGAGCACGGCTGGCACCTCACAGTGACGACGAGCGCGAGACGGTCGGGCGACTGGAGGAGAACGCGCACGACAACGGTGTGGACGTCCAGCTCGAAACGGACGGCTCGCTGCTCGTTCCTGGCGAGTCGGTAACCGACCCCGTCGCGTTTGTACGAGCGCTCGCGAGCGCAGCGCAGGCCGGCGGCACGACGGTGCGACTGCAGACACGCGTCACCGGGCTGAGCGCCGCCGATGGGGACGCCAGCAGACTGATCGTCGAGCTCGAGGCCGGCGAGCGGCTGCCGGTGAGCGCGGCGGTCAACTGCGCGGGCCTATATGCGGATGAGGTCGCGAGCGCGGCAGGGGATGAGCTGGCGGAGGTGTATCCGCGCAAGGGCGAGTTCCTGGTGTTCCCCGCACCCTCGGGTCCTAGCCTGGAGCAGATCCTGCTGCCGATACCGTCCGCGATGGGCAAGGGCGTGCTGGTGTTTCCCACGGTCGACCGCCGCGCGGTGATCGCAGGGCCGACAGCGCGCGAGCGCGAGGACAAGCGCGATTGGTCAGTGGAGGGCGACGCGAGCGAGCTCATCCTGGCGAAGGCCCGGCAGATGTACCCCGCACTCGCAGGGCTGCAGCCGACGTACGCCTATGCCGGCCTGCGCCCCGCGGGCAGAGATGCCAACTACGTGATCGAGCGCTCACGCACGCTGCCGGGACTGGTTCACGTAGCGGCGATCCGCTCTACGGGCCTGTCCGCGTCGCTTGCCATCGGCGAGTACGTGGTGGGGATGCTCGCCGAGGATCGGGTCATCTCGCCGGGACCGGTGCGAGCGTTGCCGACTACTTCAATCCAGCAGGCCGGCGAGGTCGGTCGGGACCGCTCACAAGCGGACGTGACAGGCCCGCCGGAGACCTGGTGGGAGCGGGCGGCGCGGCGGAGCAGCGCGGCGTGAACACAGGGCTGCTGCTGGGCATCGACGAGGGCACAACTGCCGTGAAGGCGGCGCTGTTCGACTTCGAGCTGCAACCTATCGCCGAGGCGAGGCGGCCGGTGCCGGTGAGCCATCCACAGCCGGGATGGGTCGAGCAGGACCCCGAGCTGGTGCTGCAGGCTGTGGTTGAGGCGGTGGCGGAGGTACTCGAGCAGGCCAACGGGCGCGAGATCGTGGCAGCGGGCCTCGACCATCAGGGCGAGTCGGTGCTCGCGTGGGATGCGGATAGCGGCCGCGCGCTCACACCAGTGGTCGTGTGGCAGGACAAGCGCCAGCAGGCGCTACTCGACCAGCTTGCGGCAGACGGCCGCGGAGCGCAGGCGCAGGAGCATTCGGGCCTGCCACTCGACCCGTATTTCTCCGCCGGCAAGCTCGCGTGGCTGCTCGCCAACGACGACGCGGTACAAGGCGCGCGCGACGTGGGCACCCTGCGGCTGGGGACCGTCGACGCGTTTCTCGTCGATCGCCTCGGCGGGCGCTTCGCCACCGACCTGTCCACGGCGTCGCGCACACAGCTGCTCGAGGTGGGCGGGCGCGACTGGGACGAGCAGCTGCTGGCGACGTTCGGGGTGCAGCGCGAATGGCTGCCGGCTCTCGGCGCCAGCTTTGGCGCGTTGGGTGAGCTGCGCCACGAGCGCTGGCCCGTGCCGATCCCACTCACCGCACAGCTCGTCGACCAGCAGGCGGCGCTCGCCGGCTCGGGCGCGGTTCGCCCGGGCGGTCTGAAGGCGACTTACGGCACGGGCGTGTTCGTGCTGGGACGCACGCCTGAACCTGTGCGCGCGCAAGGGCTGCTGCCGACCGTCGCGTGGGCCGCCCCAGGCGCGGTGGGGGACCCTTGGGTCGGTGCTGACGTGAGCGGCGACGTCGGCGTGGGTACCGGCGTAAGAGCCGGCGATCGTGTGGGCGAGATCTCCTACGCGCTCGACGGCGGCGTGTTCGCTGCGGGGTCGCTGCTCGACTGGCTCGCCACTGGACTCGGGCTCGCGACAGACGCACGCGCCCTGGCTACGGCAGCAGGGGGAGTGCCTGACAGCGCCGGCGTGATGGTGCTGCCGGCACTCGCCGGCCTTGGCGCACCGTGGTGGCGTCCGGACGCGCACGGCGTGATCGCTGGCCTGCATCCCGCGGTGCGGCCCGCGCATGTGGCCCGCGCGGCGCTCGAGGCGATCGCCTGGCGGGTGGCCGACATCGTCGCTGCCATTGCCGCTGTAACGCCTGTTGAGCTGGTGCGCGTGGATGGCGGGCTCACTAACAACGAGACGCTGCTGCAACTACAAGCCGACGCGCTTGGCCTACCGCTGAGCGTCGGCCCGGCGGACACCACAGTGCTGGGTGCAGCGATGCTCGCCGGCGTCGGCGCGGGTGTGTTCGCGAGCGTCGACGAGGCGTCGCTGCGGTTGCCTCAGGGTCGCGTGATCGAGCCAGGCACGAATGCGCAGAGCCGAGCCGGCGCACACGAGCGCTGGCGAGCGTTTGTGCAAGCAAGCGCCGATCTGTAAGCACCGTTCGCCCGGTCGACTCCAAGCTTCAGCGCCGCAGCTACTCGCTGCTCACCTCATAGCCCGCACCGCGGAGCTCCGCCAACACCTCCTCGGTGTGGTTGCGCCCGCGCGTCTCCAGCGTCAGCTGCACGCCCGTCTCGCGCACATGCAGTGGCACGGCTTCACGCTGGTGCTGCACGCTGAGCAGGTTCGCGCGAGCCCGCGCGACGAGATCCAAGAGCTCAGCGAGGCCGCCAGGACGGTCGGGTACACGGGTGAAGATCCGCACGCGTCGGCCCGCCTCGGTTTCCGAGCGCAGCAACAGACCCGCTAGCAGCCCGCTGTCGACGTTGCCGCCTGAGACGATCGCCACGGTCGTGCCGGCGAGCGGCTTCAGGCGAGCGCTGAGCAGTGCCGCCACGGCCACCGCGCCAGCACCCTCGCCGACGAGCTTCGCGTGTTCAGCCAGGAACACCATCGCCGCCGCGATCTCCTCCTCGCTGACCGTCTCGATCCCGTCTAGCAACTCACGCAGCAGCGGCAGCGTGAGCGTGCCCGGATGCTTCACCGCTACGCCATCTGCGATCGTCGCCGCACTGGGCATCCCCGGAGCATCAGGCGCATCGGCACCGCGCAGCGCGGCCACGAACGGCGCACACATGCGCGCCTGCACGCCAACCAGCTCGACCTGCACGCCCGCCCGCCGCAGCGCGATGCCGATCCCGCTCGCCAGGCCCCCTCCACCTACCGGCACGACCACCCGCGCAAGGTCGGGCACGTCCTCGAGCAGCTCCAGCGCCAGCGTGCCCTGCCCGGCGATCACATCGAGATCGTCAAACGGGTGCACGAGCGCGGCGCCTGTGCTTGCCGCACGCTCGCGCGCCAGGCCAAGCGCCTCGTCCACCGACGCGCCATCCAACTCAACACTCGCACCCAGCCGCTCGACCGCAGCGACCTTCGACACGGACGCATCGCGCGGCATGAACACCTCGCAACCCACGCCCGTGACACGCGCTGCCTGCGCGACTGCGCGAGCGTGGTTGCCGGCGCTCGCCGTGACCAGCCCCGGCGCCACACGCGGCCCGAGCGCGGCCACCTTGCTGAGCGCTCCCCGCAGCTTGAACGACCCCGTCACCTGCAGACACTCAGCCTTCAGCATCACCGGCGTGCCCGCAAGCTCGGTCAGCTCCGCGCAGGCCAGCGTGGGGGTGCGGACGGTCACGCCGCGGATCGCCCGGCTCGCACCGTCCAGATCGGCGCGCGCGATCAGCTCGTCGGCGGTGAGCGGCTCCGGCGGGGGCGTGGAGGTGGTGTCGCCGATGGTCATGGTGTTGAAGGTATAGGTTGCATGCCTTATGGAGGAGAGCTACTTTGGCGGGGTGGCCCGGCTGGAGGAGATCGTGGCGCGTTTGCAGCCCTCGCTCGGGATGCTCACAGGCGAGCGAGTACCGCTGTCCGGTGGCATCACCAACCATAACTTCCGCGTGACGCTCGGCGGGCGGGAGTACGTCGTGCGCGTGCATGGCACCGGCACGAAGCTCCTCGGCATCGATCGCGACGCCGAGCGCCTGGCCTCCAGCGCGGCTGCCGAGCTCGGCATCGCGCCGGAGCTCGTCGCCGCCTACAACGACTGCCTGGTGACGCGCTTCATCCCCTGCGAACCCGTGATTCCACGCGAGGTCGCCGAGCACGTGCAGGAGATCGCATGGGCGCTGCGCAGCTTCCACGACTCGCCCGTAACGCTACCCGCTCGCTTTTGGGTCCCGGACCTGCTCCAGGAGTACGCCGACAGGGTGCACGAGCTCGGCGTGCAGGCGCCCGCCGCATACGGTCGCGCCGCCACGGTCGCAGCGCGCATCGCCGAAGCGGTGGAACTACGCAACCCCCGCCCCTGTCACAACGACCTGCTCACGAGCAACCTCATCCACGCGCAGGGCGACGGGATGATGATCGTCGACTGGGAGTACGCAGGCATGGGCCACCCTTACTTCGACCTCGGCAACCTGTCTGTCAACAACGACTTCGACGAGGACACCGACGAGCGCCTGCTGAGCGCCTACCACGGGGCGCCCGTGACGGACGCGCGGCGGGCGACGCTCGCGCTGATGCGCATCCTCTCCGACGCACGCGAGGCCGCTTGGGGAGTCGTGCAGGCAGAGATCTCTGAGCTGGACTTCGACTTCGGCCGCTACGCGCGCATCCACTTCGAGCGCATGGACGCGGCTATCGAGCAGCCACAGCTGGAGGAATGGCTCGCCACCGCGGGCGCAAGCACACAGGAGGAGATCGATGGTCAGGCCACGTGAGCTTCCCGACCGCGCACGCGTGGTCATCATCGGTGGCGGCGTTGGGGGCACCTCGATCGCGCACCACCTCGCCAAGCTGGGCGAGCGCGACGTGGTGCTGCTCGACCGCAACGAGCTGACCAGCGGCTCCACGTTTCACTCCGCCGGGCTCGTCGGCCAACTCCGCTCGAGCGTGTCGCTGACGCGCATGATGATGGACTCCGTCGAGCTGTACCGCACGCTCGACTGCGGCTGGGTGCAGTGCGGCGGCATCCGCCTCGCGTGCACGCCCGAGCGCGAGCAGGAGGTCCTGCGCCAGGTCGCGTGGGCGAAGACGTTCGGGCTGCCGCTGCAGCTGATCTCTGCTGAGGAGGCGCGGGAGCTGTTTCCGCTGATGAGCACCGACGGGGTACGTTGCGCGTCCTACCTGCCGAGCGACGGCTACCTCGACCCGTCGCTGCTGACCACCGCGCTGGCCGACGGCGCGCGGGAGGGCGGCTGCCGCATCTTCACCCACACCCGCGTGACCGGCATCGACGTCGATCGCGGCGGGGCCGGCGCTCGCGTCCGCGGCGTGCAAACCGAGTGGGGGCCGATCGAGGCGGAGGTCGTGATCAATGCCGGCGGCATGTTCGCCGCCGAGCTCGGCCGCCTGGCCGGTGTGCGCGTGCCGATCGTGCCGTTCGCACACGAGTACCTCGTCACGCAGCCGTTTCGCGAGCGCGTGGCGGGCGAGCACCTGCCCACGCTGCGCGACCCCGACCTGCTGATCTATTTCCGCGAGGAGGGCGGCGGGCTGGTCATGGGCGGCTATGAGCGCGACTCATCACCGTGGGCACTGGACGAGCACCTCGTGGACGCGATCCCTCAGGACTTCAACGGTCGCCTGCTCGAAGAGGACTGGCCGCGCTTCGAGGAGATCGCCGTCAACTCGCGCAAGCGCGTTCCCGTGATGGACGAGATCACCGTCACCAAGCTGATCAACGGACCGGAGGCGTTCACTCCCGACAACGAGTTCTGCCTCGGCGAGAGCGACGTGCGCGGCTTCTTCGTCGCAGCCGGCTTCTGCGCCCACGGCCTCGCCGGCGCCGGCGGCATCGGCAAGGTGATGGCCGAGTGGGTGCTCGAGGGCGAGCCCACGATGGACGTGTGGGAGATGGACATCCGCCGCTTCGGCGCGCACTTCCGCTCGCCCAGCTACACGCTCAAGCGCACCAAGGAGGTGTACGAGACCTACTACGACATCCGCTACCCCGGCCACGAGCGGCTCGCCGGGCGCCCGCTGCGCACCTCCAGCGCCTACCCGTGGCACGCCGAGCACGGCGCCACGTTCGGTGAGAAGTCCGGCTGGGAGCGCGTCAACTGGTATGAGTCGAACGCCGGTGACGGCGATGAGTCCCTGCGCCCGCGCGGCTGGGCGGGGATGCACTGGTCGCCGGCCATCGGCGCCGAGCACCGCGCGGTGCGCGAGCGCGCGGGGCTGTTCGATGAGTCCTCGTTCAGCAAGCTCGAGATCGCCGGCTCCGGCGCCGCCGAGTTCCTCGCGCGTCTGTGCGACAACGACGTCGCCCGCGACGTCGGCGCGATCACCTACACGCAGATGCTCAACCGCCGCGGCGGCATCGAGTGCGACTTCACCGTCACACGCGTCGAGGAGGAGCTGTTCTCGATCGTCACCGGCACCGCCTTTGGCAACCACGACCTCAGCTGGATCGCCCGCCACGCGCCGTACGACGGCAGCGTGCGCTGCACCGACGTGACCGCACGCTGGGCGTGTTTTGCGCTGTGGGGACCGCGCACACGCGACATCCTCGCGCCGCTGACCGACGACCCGCTGGAGTTCCCCTACATGCACATGCGCGAGCTCGCGATCGGCGACGTGCCCGTGCGGGCGCTGCGGGTGACGTTCGTGGGCGAGCTCGGCTGGGAGCTCTACTGTCCCACCGAGTACGGCGCTGGACTGTGGCGCACGCTGTGGCAGGCCGGACAGGAGCACGGCCTTGTCGCTGGCGGCTACCGCGCAATCGACTCGCTGCGCTTGGAGAAGGGCTACCGCGTGTGGGCCGCCGACATCACGCCCGATGAGACACCCTATGAGGCCGGCCTTGGCTTCTGCGTGCGCAAGCAGGGTGGCTTCATCGGCGCACCGGCGCTGGGCCTCGGAGAGGGCGAGAACAGTCCCGCTGCAAAGCCGTCCAAGCGGCTGCGCTGCATCGCGCTCGACGACCCGCGCTCGGTGGCGCTCGGCAACGAGCCGGTGCGGATCGGCGAGGAGGTGGTGGGCCGCGTCACCAGTGGCGGCTACGGCTACACGGTCGAGCGCTCGATCGCCTACGCGTACGTGCCCGCCGAGGTGGAGCTGGGCACGAGCGTCGAAGTCGACATCTTCGGGCAGTGGATCACCGGCATCGTCACCCACGAGCCGCTGTTCGATCCCAAAGGCGAGCGCGTCAGGGTTTAGCCTGCGAGCTCTTGGCGGTCGCGCTGAGGTCGTCGATCGTCAACGGGTGCTTGGGAGCATGCGGCAGGATCGTGTGCGTGGTGACCTTCAGGGCATCGTCGATGTGCGCCAGCCGGCCCGGCTCGAGCAGCCGCCAGCCGGGGTCGCTATCCATGCGCTCGCTTGCCAGAACCACGAGCGGTTGGGCGACCGCATCCTCGGAGTGCACGCGACTGCCAAAGCTGCTCGAGTGCTCCAGCGGCTCACCGGCGGGACGCTCAAGTAGATACAGCGGGTGCGTAGCTGGATAGCGCACGGCCCAAAGCCCGTCGACAGTCGCGAGCAGGAAGTTTATGGCGAACACGGGTAGGTTCGCCGCGATCCACCTACACGCGGTCTCGATCCCCGCTGGGACGTTCCCATCGCAGGCTGCGATCTCGCGCGTGATCAAAGCGAAGAAGCGCTCGGAGTCCGTGTCGCCTTTGACCAGGTGACGATCATCACCGAGGTGGGCATCGAGCGCCGGGAGATCCTCGATCACGCCGTTGTGCGCGAACAGCCGACCTTGCTGCTCGAACGGGTGCGTGTTGCGCAGCTCGAGCGCGCCCGTGGAGGCAAAGCGGATGTGGGCGAGAAACGTCGTCGCTGTCAGCTCGCGTGCCTCGCGCGCGAAGCGCCGATCGCTGTAGGCGGCATGCGCCTGCTTGCTGACGTGTGGATGACCTTGGGCGTCGAACCAGCCCAGGCCCGTGCCGTCCGGCTCGCGGTGGCTCTGTACAGAGAGGCTGTCGGGAGCGTCGAGCAGCCAGAACGTAGCCCTGGCTGGCTTGCTACCGGCGCTCATGCCAAACAGGCGGCACATAACGGGGACGATTGCAGGTGCTGAGCTTCAGCGTCGCGACTGCTGCCAGCGTGCCCGCTTCTCGAGATATCCGGCGGGGAGCACCCCGTCGAGTCGCTCCACCACCTCGAGCCATTGCAGGGCGGAGTCGAAGTGACCATCGGTGCCATCGAGATCAGCGAAGGTCAGAGCTAGATCGCGAGCCTCGTCGTGCAGCCCACGGGTCTTCCCCGGATCGTCTGTCGATGGCGGAAGATCGGCAAGCGTTTGATCGCGCGTGAGCGAATTGTGTCCTGCCAGATACGGCGCGAGATAGCGTCCGGCGACCTTGCCAGGCGGCCACCACAATGGGTTGACCGCTTGCTCGAAGCTGTCCCCGGCCGCGTCGCCGAGCCGCGCACGCAGGTATGCCGGGGCGATCCCCGTGAGGAGCATCGCTCGCAGCGCCGGGCGCAGCGGCGCCGGCACGATCGCATCGCCGAACTGCGCCGCGATCGCTTCGGCCGCCGCATCTGCCTGCTGTGTGGCGATCCCTCCCTGCTTGACGGGAAACGTCGTTCCGTCGCCGGCTGCGTATACATCTCCGAAGCCGATCACCCGGCTGTGCTCGTCGACCGAAATGAAGCCGTTTGCGTCACAGGGCAGTCCCGGCAGCGCGTGTCCCTCGAGCTGGGAAAGAGCGAGGACCTGTTCGACCTCGATCGCGCCACCAGAGTCGAGGTGGAGCTTGCCGTGCTCGATGCGCTGGGCCTGGACGCCGGTATCGAGAGCGATCCCGCGGTCCGCGAGCAGGTCACGCAGCATCCTGCCCGCCGCCGGCCCAAATACCGCCAGCGGGTCGGCCTCTGGCGTCACAACCGTCAGCTCGGCGCCAATCACGCCGGCGTCCGCCAGATGCGATGCGGTCAACAGCGCCAGCTCGTAAAGGGGCAACGTCCAGCCGGGCGCAGCAGGGCTCACAAAGCACAGCCGCTGAGCGGAGCCCGTGACGAGTCGCTCGAGCATCGCCCGAAACGCCTTGACGTCCGCGGCGCCGCCGAAGTGCAGCGCTCCCTCGAGCCACTCCTGCCGCCAGGCGCCCACAGCGAGTACGAGCGCGTCGTAGGAAAGCTGCTCGCCACTGGCCAGAAGCACACTGCGGCCATCGCTGTCCACTCTTTCCAGCGCGTCCTCGTGCAGCGTGGCGCCGTGCTCATGGCAGAGCTCCGCGAGCTCGAACAGGTGCGTCTCGGCGAGCCCGAACGGCGCCGCGACCGCTAGGGGCTGGTACACGAACTGGCGGTTTGGTGCCACCAGATGCAACTCGATACCAACCGCCAACAGCGCCCGCACCGCGAGCAGCGTCTCGACTGCCGCGACGCCACCACCACAGATAATCACCTGCTTAGGACTTTTTGGCCCATACATATTTCGAGAGGTTACGTTCGTGTTGCGCTCTTGCCTGCCGAGTAAAGCCGTGCTCCTAAAGAGGGGTAACTACTTAGCCGCTCACCTGAGATTCGCCAATAGGACCGCTCCGGGTGTCACGATGATGGTTGGCATGCACGCGATCGAGCCCAAGACGGTCTCACTCCATGGCCGCCCGCTGAACTACCTCCAGGCAGGCAGCGGCCCGGTGCTGCTGATGATCCATGGGATGGCCGGGACGTGCGAGAACTGGCAGGCGGTGATCGAGCCGCTGGCACGCCACTACAACGTCATCGCACCCGACCTACCCGGGCACGGCGACTCAGAGACGGGGGCCGGTGACTACTCGCTCGGGTCGCTCGCCGCGAGCCTGCGCGATCTGCTGATTACGCTCGGACACGATCGCGCGACGCTCGTCGGACACTCGCTCGGCGGTGGTATCGCGATGCAATTCGCCTACCAGTTCCCCGAGATAGCTGAGCGCCTGGTGCTCGTCTCGAGCGGCGGGCTCGGCCCAGAGGTCAGCCCGGTACTGCGCGCGGCGGCGCTTCCTGGCGCGAACCTATTCATCGCTGCGACCGCCGGCCCCGGGAGCATCGCGGGCTCGACGCTGGCACGAGGCCTCGCGGCGATTGGGCTGCACCCGAGCGCCGACATCGCTGAGGTAGCGCGTGGCTATGCGTCGCTGGCCGATGCGGGCCGCCGCGGCGCGTTCCTGGCGACGCTGCGCTCGGTCGTCGGCACTGAAGGCCAACGGGTAGAGGCGGGCGACAGGCTGTACCTCGCCGAGGGTGTGCCGGTGCTCATCATCTGGGGTCGGCGCGACAGGATCATTCCCGTCGCACACGGCGAACACGCGCATCAGATGATCCCTGACAGCCGCCTGGAGATCTTCGACGGAGCCGGGCACATGCCGCAGCTCGAGCTGCCGGCGCGCTTCGTCGCCGTCCTCGAGCGCTTCCTCGAGGAGACCGAGCCCGCGCAATGGAGCTCTGAGAAGTGGCGTTTGCGGTTGACCGCTGCCGGGAGCAGGTAGGGGCTCGGCCGCACGGACCGCACTGGTGCCTGTCGCCGGTGGTTGGCAAAATCTGGAGTGATGCCCGATGAGCTTCCCGAGCTGCTCCTCGTCGACAGAGCCCGCTGGCGATCCTGGCTCGGCGCACACCATCAGGATCAAGACGGCGTGTGGCTCGTGCTCGCCAAGAAGGAAGTGATCGAGCCGACGAGGCTGACCTACGACGAGGCGCTCGAAGAGGCGCTTTGTCACGGCTGGATCGACGGGCAGGTACGGCGCCGCGACGAGCGTACATTTCGCCAGCGGTTCACCCCCAGGCGCACACGCAGCTCGTGGTCACAGCGCAACGTCGGTCTCGTCGAGCGGCTACAGGCTGAGGGCTTGATGCACGCAGCGGGCCTCGACGCAGTCGCGCTAGCGAAGGACGATGGGCGCTGGGATGCTGCCTACGCAGGTCAAGCAACGATCGAGGTGCCGGCGGATCTCACCACCGCGCTGGACGGCGAGCCTCGCGCCAAGGCGATGTTCGAACGCCTCAGCAGTCAAAACAGATATGCGGTCCTTTACAGGATCCACGAGGCCAAGCGCAGCGACACCCGCGCGCGTCGCATCGAGCGTTTCGTCGCGATGCTCGCCCGCGGCGAGACCATCCATCCACAGAGCAAAGCCAAGTAGCGGCTACGCCGCTGACGGCTAGAGGGCGGGTGGCGTAAGCGCCGCCGCGGAGTGCTTGGCGGTTTCCTTGAAGAACGCTTCCGTGTCGGCGACGTCGAGCGGGCGGGAGAAGAGGAAGCCCTGGCCGTTGTCGCAGTCCTCGTCTCTGAGCAATGAGAGCTCCTGGTGCTGCTCGATGCCCTCGGCAAACGTCTCGATCGAGAGTGCCTTGCCGAGTTGCACGAGCGTGCGGATGAGCGTCTCGCCCTCCTTGTTGTGTTTGAGCCCAGAGATAAAAGAGCGGTCGATCTTGAGCGCATCCACGGGGAACTGCTGGAGGTGAGCCAGCGAGGAGTAGCCCGTGCCGAAGTCGTCGATCGCGATGCGCACGCCCAGCTCCTTGATGGCGGCGAGGCGCCTGGCGGTCTCCACGACGTTGCGCATGAGCGTCGTCTCGGTGATCTCGATCGTCAGTGCCGACGGCTGGAGCCCGCCCGCGCCCAGCGCCTCTTCGATATCCACGATCAGCTGGTCTGAGTCGAGCTGGCGGGCGGACACGTTGACGGCCATGACGATCTCATAGCCGGCGCGATGCCACTCGGCGCCCTGACGACAGGCCTCGTGAAGCACCCATCTGCCGACCTCTGTGATCAGCCCGGTCTCCTCGAGCAAGGGGATGAACGCATCGGGTTGGACGATCCCGCGCACCGGGTGGCGCCAGCGGATCAGCGCCTCGACACCCGTGGGCTTCATGTCGCTCAGATCCAGTGTCGGCTGGTAGGCAAGGAAGAACTCGTCGTTCTCGAGCGCTTCGCGGAGATCCATGTCCAGTTCCATGCGGTTCTGAACCTTGTCCTGCATCCCGCTCTCGAACACCGCATAGCGATTCTTGCCATCCCACTTGGCGCGGTACATGGCGATATCCGCGTCGCGCAGCAGATCCTCGGCGCAGGCGCGCTCGCCCGCGGCAATGCCAATGCTGGCAGTGACAGTCAACCGCGTTTCCTCCGCGCCGAGCTTGAACGGGTGCTTGAGCGCCTCCAGCAGGCGCTCGGCGACGAGCTCTGGGCCAGCCGCCAGCGAGAGCTCCTCGGCGATCACAACGAACTCGTCTCCACCGAGCCGACCGAGCGCGTCGGCGTGGCGAACAACTCCCTCGAGGCGAGCGGCCACCGCGCGGAGAAGTTCATCGCCGACCCCGTGCCCGAGCGTGTCGTTGATGGTCTTGAAGTTGTCAACGTCGATGAACAGCGCCGCGACCGGCGTCTGGTTGCGAGCGGAGCGCGCCAGCATCTGCTCGACGCGGTCGAGTATCAGGGTCCGGTTGGGCAGACCGGTCAACGGGTCGTGCGTAGCGAGAAACGCGAGCTCCTCCTCGCGGCGGCCGAGCTCTTCGTCGGTCCGCTGACGCTCGCTCTCGAAGGATTCACACACGCGAATGAGGCTGAACTCGAGGCTCATCTGCAGCATGCTGAGCGCCTGTGCGAGCGCCTCGTCGGTGACCTTCAGCTCCGCGGCGCTCTCGCGCAGGACGTCTGCCATCACGTTGCGCCACCACAAGCTGCGCCTGGTCACCTCATTCAAAGAGGCCGCCCGGTGGGCGGCGAGCTCACCGAATATCCGCGAGGTTTCACGAGCGGCGTCATTCGTCACCTCCAGACCCTCGCCCGCGATCCAGCGGGAAACCGCGACGGTGGAGTTCGTGCAGATCCGTTCGAAGCGTTCCTGTACGGGCTGGTCGACCACTTCGCCGCCAACGGCGGTGTTGGCGACGGTCCGCGAAAGCACATCGGCGGCCCGTGCCTTGAGCGCCTCACCGAGGCGATCGACTCCCTCCGGGGGATGCTCCATCAGCGCGGACGGCGGCATCGGCGCGCGCGTCTCGGCGCTCCCCACGCTCGAGCGTCGTGCCGCCATCTCAGCTCGCTTGGCCGGTCGCGCCCGCTGCCGGGAGGTCGACCTCGAACAAGCCGTCGACGCCGTCCACTTCGGTGGGCTTACCCATAAACAGGCCTTGCGCCATCGTGCATCCCATCGCCTGCAGCGTGGTCATCTGCTCGTAGGTCTCGATTCCCTTGGCCACGACTGTGAGCGACAGGTCACGGCCGACGATCAGGATCGCCTCAAGCAGCCAGCTGCGGTAATCCTCGTCCTCCGCCGCGGCCAGCGAACTGCGATCGACCTTGAGGAAGTCGATCGGCAGCCGCCGCAGGTCCCCGTGGTGGGCATAGCCGCTGCCTCCGAAATCATCGATCGCGATCCGTACGCCGAGACGCTTGATCTCTTCCAGGCGGGCGACAGCCGCGCTCACATCGCTCATGACAGTGGCCTCAGCGATGTCCAGCGTGAGTAGCGAGGGCTCGATCCCCGACTGTTGCAGTGCGCGCAGGACATCGGTGGGGAAGCCGCCGCGGTTCAGTTGGTTGGCCGAGACCTTCACCGAGATACCGACCCGGTGGCCCGCGACATTCCATGCCGCGGCCTGGTTGCAGGCCTCTTCCATCACCCAGCGGCCGATCGGCACGATCAACCCTGTTTCCTCCGCAAGCGGGATGAAGTCCTCAGGCGGGACATTGCCCCTCTTCGGGTGCTCCCAGCGGACGCGTGCCTCGAGACCCCCGATCTTGCCCGTGCTGAGGTCGTAGATCGGCTGGTAGAGCAGCGAGAACTGCCTGTCTGCGAGTGCCGCGTTGAGCTCCACCTCGAGCACGCCACGACCCTCGATCACGGAGCGCATGTTCGCGTTGAACAGCGTGTAGCGATCCTTGCCGGCGGCCTTGGCGGCGTGTAGGGCCAGCTGCGCGTCACGCAGCAGATCGTCGGGGCTGGCGTAGCGGCCAAACGCAAGGCCGATGCTCGCCGTCATGAAGAAGTTGGGACCGAAGTCCTCAAGCTCGAAGGGCTTGTGCAGAGCCTCGATCACGCGACGGGCGAGTGCGTCCAGCCGCGCGCCGCGGGCTGCGGACTCGACCAGGATCACAAACTCGTCGTCGCCGAGTCGACCGACGGTGTCGCCAGCGCGCACCACCGCGTCGAGGCGTTCCGCCACGTTCTTCAGCAGCTGGTCGCCCGCGTCGCGTCCGAGCTTCTCGTTGACGTCTTTGAACCAGTCGATGTCGATGAACAGCGCACCCACGAGCAGCCCCGACTGGCGGCCGGCACGAGCGAGCATGCACTCCGCTCGGTCCATCATCAGCGGGCGGTTGGGCAGACCGGTGAGGGCGTCGTGGAGATCGTCGTGCGGAACCTCAGGTGTGTCGATGTGCACAGGCGCAGCCGGAGTGCGCGGGGAGCCGAGGACGAACGCGAGCACTCCTACGAGCAGGCTCAGGGCGACGCCGCCGATCAGCAGCATCAGCGCGTCGCCGTCCGAGAAGACGCTCGCACCGGCGGCAGACGCGTAGCTCGTCACCGTCCAGCCGTTGTGCAGGTTGGTTGTGACGTTTTGGCCGCCGGACTGCGACGTGCCGCTCGTGAACGCGACGTTCGCGCCGCCCGCGTTGTAGCTCAGGCGCGCGGCGATGGCGGGGTGGCCCTTGAGCACCTGTGTCAAGAAAACGCCTGGCAGCAGCACCTCGCGCAACCAGCCCACCGACGCGGCGGTGCGGCCGAAGACACTGACAGGTGTGGCGTTGCCCCTGTAGACAGGCGTCTCGATGCTCAGCGCTTGGTTTTGTCCTACCGAGATCGGCGCGTAGCGGCTGCGGCCTTCATCTCTTGCGTACAGCAGCGCCGGTGTGCGCGCACAGTAGTCGAGGCCTGCAGGCGCGGTCAGAGCGGCGCTCCTGACGAGTTCGGCGCTCGTGAGGCAGTAGTAGTGGTGGTTGGTAGCGGGCACCACTTTGGCGAGCGCAGCAGCGAGCGTGGCCGCGCCCGCCGTCGCCTTTGCAGTACCTGTGGCCGCCGCTGTGGTGCCTGTGCTCGCCGCTGCCGGCTTGAGGGCGTGACCGGTGACCTGCGCATCGAAGGCGGGTAGCTGTGCCTTGCGCACGAGTGTCAGCAGACCGAGGTTGTCGAGCTCTGGGAAGCGGTGCAGCGTACGTGCCCATTTCACCCACTTGGCGAATTCCGCAGGCGACGCCTTGGGGTTGTTGGCGAAGAAGGTGCTCGCACTGACAGCAAGCTCTTCCTCGCGCTGGATTGCCAGCTTGAGCGACGAGGCAACAGCCGCGGAGCTCTGCTGGAAGTTCGAGCGGCCTTCGGTCGCATCGCTGTTCGCGACCGAATGCGCGCCAAGCAAGGAAGCGATCGTGCCGGCGGCGATGAGCAGCAGCGCCACCACCGCCCACAGCGCCCTGCGGCTACTGACCAGAGCCGTTACGCGGCTGGGGTCCGACGGTGGTGTGACGGCAGCTCCGTTGTCAAGACTGGGCGCCACGACGGGGTATGGGCTCGCGACGACAGGCTGAGAGCCGAAGTGCGGCAGCGGTGCACTGCCCGGCTCGCTCGCATAGGAGCCCGGGTCCAGGTCACGCTCGGGGTTGTCTTGGGGGGTTTCGCTGTCTGACATGACGATCTCGTCTGCACCAGGCTTCCACGCAAACACGCCCGTGAGCTGATCGAGCCCAGGCACCTGTGTGCATGTGGAATCTGCGTCCATCTCGACAAATAGGCGAGGAAGGTTTACCCCTGCAGATTTGCTTGCCACTACGGTTGAGTCCCCCGCGGCGAGCGCCGAGGAGGCCGGCGTCGGCGCCTAGCCACGACGACACGTCAGCGGCAATCGGGAAGGGCGATTACAAAGTGAACATCTGGTTATGACTACTTAGGACCCGGCAACCCGCTGGTAGAAAGCGCGAGTCCACCGTCGATGATCGGAGATCTCGTGCGCCGAGTCAGTGCCCTGCTGTTTGCCGCATTCGTGCTCGTTGGAACAACTGCTACCGGCCTGCTCCTGTCCGCGGCGTCAGCGAGCACCGTCTACACGCCGGAAACCCCCGTCGTCGACACGATTGAAGGCGGACCCTGGAACACCTCCCAGGGCAACCCGTCCGCGGGCGGCGAATACCCGAGCTCCGATCTGCTGCCCACGTTCGCCTTCGGCGGGCCCGAAACGACGATCGGCGGCGTGAGCGAGCCCAACGTCGCCGTCTATCCGAGCGCTGAAGAACCGAAAGTGCCGCCGTACCCGAGCGGCGTGGCGGGCACGCCCGGCCCGCTTTCCGGCTACTGCAGCAAGGAAGAGAGCGAAAACGAGGCCGGCTCGCCCGTCTCGCAGCCCGCTGGCACGAAGCTCCCCTTCTCGCCTTACTACTTCCCGGACGTCGTGCGCAACTCCGACGGCTCGCTGACCGGCTACTTCGACTACCGGCCCAAGGACGCCGACGAGACGATCACGGTCGCGCGCTCGACCGACAACGGCAAGACGTGGGTCACAGAGGGCAAAGCGCTCGAGCAGAACGCCGGCTACTGCCCGACGGCGGACACAAACGACGACGGGCAAGGGCACCCGTTCGTGATGAGCACCGACTCGGCGACCGACCTCTATACGCTGCAACGCCAGGCGGGCGACAACCCCGGTGTTGGCCTGCTCGTCCACCAGGTCAACCCGTCGGCGGCGAACCCCCTGTCAGCGGTCCCCGCCAGCCAGCCTGTCGGGATCGACCCGAACACGTTCGTGACCTCCTCGACCACGGTTCCGAGCAGCGGCGGCGTCCCGATTCCCGTCTCGACTCTGGGGACCGCCGGAACCCCCGAGCAGATCGTCAACGGTAGCTACGAGGACGTGCCGGCGGGAAGCAGCGAACCGTCGTCGAGCACGATCATCAATTGCACCGGGCCCACGTCAGCCCCGAGCACTGAAGGATCCGGATCCCTGACGGGCTGCACCTCGGCGACCGGCGGCTCGGTGAGCCTGAATCCAGGCGACGATCTCATCCAGGTCATCGCGACAGGTAACCCGACGAGCACGACGGGCTCGAGGGATTGCGCCACGATCGGAAACCACGTCCCCTCGGGCCCGAACAACACGGAAGGCACAGGCGGCCTGTCGGCGCTCTGCTACAGCCAGCCCAGCACTCCCGTCGCCCCGATCACGGATTACCTGTGGGGCTCGCTCGCGCCCAACCGGGTGTATATGAATGGGGAGACCGTCTACTGCAATGGTGTGAGCTCGGGGCGGGTCAAGCTCGAGAACTGCACGACAACAGGCGCCCCCTTCACCTACACAGCCGCGTCGGAGATCACGGCCGACCCGATCATTCCGCCAAACGCGACGATGACGACCGGCCTCGAAGCCCCGGACGGCATCGTCGGGTCGCTGGGCAATAGCTTCACGACCTACAACGGGCACAGCGTGCCGGCCGAAGCCAACGTCATTCTCTACACCGAGAAGATCGTCAACTATTACGACGTTGGCATCGTCAATGGAGAGATCAGCAAGAGCGGTAACTTTTCGAGCGGGAAGGTCACGCTGCCGCTGAGCGCCTCGTTTACGCCACCGCAGACGCAGGCACAGTGGCTCAACTACCAGCCGTCGCCCACGTCGAACGAGGGGCTTCCCGCCGCCGATGAGGCACCGGCGAGTGGCTCGTTCACCGTCTACGTCGGCGTCACCGACGCGAGCGGCAACTTCATCCAACCGCTGAAATGCACGAGCTGGGAGCCCGGCTCGCTCACCACGGGCACGAAGCCACCGACGGGCAGCGACAACCTCATCGGCTGCAACGAACAGGGCACATCGGCAGAGTCGATCGCCGAAGAAACGGAGATCGGCGGGCCGAACGCGGCGGTCGTCCCCTACTCGGTGCTCAAACAGACGGGCGAGGGCAAGAACGGAAAAACGTCAGGCCCGACGGAGCTGTTTGGCAACAATGAGGACCTTTCGCTGCTGCGCGCCGCGTACACCACCAACGGCGTGAACTTCACGGACTTGGGCGCGGTCAGCAGCGAATCAGTGACTGACAGCGGCGAGGACAGCGGCACCTACACCGACCTGTCCAACCCCAACCAGCAGGAGAGCCCAGAAAACAGCGCGAATCCCACCCTCGCGACGACCTCTCCGACCGCTCCCACCAACCTGTCGCCTGGGAGCCCCGACACGGTCGAGCTGCGCTACATCGGCTCGCGCGGGACGATCATCACCAACCCCGACGGCAGCCTCGGCATGTTCCTGTCGGGGTCTTGGGCCAGCGACGGTGACTCTGACGCGTTCAACCAGATCTTCTACACGTCCTCGACCAACGACGGCCAGACGTGGTCGGTCCCGAAGGTCGTGCTGAGCACCGAATACGAATTCAACGCCTCACGCGAACAGGACGAAGCGCTCGCGCACAATGAAAATAAGGCACTCGGGGTCAGTGCCTACTACTCCGGACGTGCATACGGGCCTGCGGTCGTGCAGAACCCGGACGGCTCGCTGACGATGGTCTTCTCCGGTTACCGCCTGCCCAAACCCGTCACGGCCGCCGGCACGGAATTGGGTACGGGCTCGGCCAAATACAAGATCGGTGGCAAGGACCCTGCGATTTACCGCAACATCCTCACTCTCCACCTGAAAGCCGAGACATCGCCGGGAGTCACGACGACGACATCGGTGGGGTCCTCCGATGAAGGCAAAGGCGTGGTGGGGGAATCTGTCAGCTACACGGCGACGGTCGCCCCCGTGGCACCTGGTGCGGGTACACCGTCCGGCACGGTCGCGTTCTCCGACAGCTACGGGCCGATCGGCGGATGCGAATCCGAGCAGCTGAGCCTCAGCACGCCGGACACGGCGACGTGCAGCACACGGCTGGCGCACCCCGGCAGCGACGAAGTGAGCGCCAGTTACTCCGGCGACGCGAATTACGCCGGCTCATCGGGGATGACGAGTGAGACAGGAGACGAAGCGCCTGCGATCACCTCTGAAGACAGCGCCACGTTCAGCAAGGGGAGCGAAGGCAGCTTCGCCGTCACCGCAAGTGGCACCCCCACCCCCACGGTCAAAGAGAGCGGGCCGCTCCCCAACGGCGTTGAATTCAACCCGGTTACCGATGTCCTCTCGGGCACAGCGACCGAAGACGGTAGCTACCCGATCAGCTTCACCGCCACGAACGGCGTCGGTGCAAACGCGGTGCAGAGCTTCACGCTCACTATCGACGCCGCTCCGGTGATCACCTCCGAAAGCAGCACCACGTTCAGCGTGGGCAGCGAAGGGAGCTTCACCGTAACGGCCTCCGGCGACCCGACACCGAGCATCACCGAGTCAGGGGCACTGCCAGCCGGGGTTGAATTCAAGAACGGTGCCCTGTCGGGGACGCCGACCGAAGAAGGCGTCTATCAGATCACCTTTAAGGCTGCCAATGGCGTCGGCGCGGAAGCGGCGCAGAGCTTCACGCTGACGGTGGACTCCTCACCGTCGATCACCTCCAAAGACAGCGCCACCTTCACCAAGGGGAGCGAAGGCAGCTTCGCCGTCACCGCAAGTGGCACTCCGGCGCCGGCGATCACGGAGAGCGGCACCCTGCCGACCGGCGTTGAATTCAAGAACGGAGCTCTGTCAGGCACACCCACGCAGGAAGGCTCCTTCGCGATCAGCTTCACGGCCAGGAACGAAGTGGGCTTTTCCACCCAGAGCTTCACGCTCACCGTGGACGCGGCCCCGACAATCACCTCAGCAGATGAAGCAACATTCACCAAGGGAGTTGAAGGCAGCTTCGCGGTAACGGCGACGGGGACCCCCCAGCCGGCCGTTGTCGAGGGCGGGACGTTGCCCAGCGGCGTGGAATTCAAGAACGGAGCCCTGTCAGGCACCCCGACACAGGTCGGCACCTTCGATATCACGTTCACGGCGCACAACGGCGTTGGCGCTGACAGTGTCCAGCACTTCACGCTGACGGTGCTCGGCTTCCATGTCACGACGGGGTCGCTGCCGAGCGTGAAACGCGGGACGTTCTACAGCGTGCAGCTTGAAGCGCTGGGCGGCGTGACTCCGTACAAGTGGAAGGTGACTGCGGGTAAGCTGCCCGGGGGTCTGAAGCTGTCGGGCTCGGGGCTGTTGTCGGGGACGCTGAAAGCGAAGGCCGATCCGACCGGCCACCCCTTCACGATCACGGTGACCGTGAAGGACAGCACCAGGAAATATCACCAGACAGCCTCGGCTACGTTCACCCTGCAGGTGTCGTAGGCGATCAGACGCACCGCGCGCTTTTGTTGCGGTCGCCACTCGCTCGACACCCGGTCCTCCTTGGCGCTGGGCGGTTGCTGACCAGCCGCCGGCACCAAGGAGGACACGGCCTACCTAGCCAGCCACGTGCGGCGTGGGCCGATCGGTCTGAGCCGCTCTGATCCCGTAGCGCTTGTCTGCGCTCGCCACGCAGCGAGTGCGTTGGCTCTTTGGCTGCTTCTCGCACCGGCGCAGAGCGTGTGCGAGTGACTGGGCTCGCGTAAGGGCAGCTCGAAGCGTGTTCAATTCTTCCTGCGCTTTCTTCGCGGCGGCTTCTGCTTCCTGCTGCTTCTTGACCGCCGCAGCGACCTCGGCACTTGCTTCTCCTTCGTGCTTTTTCGCTTCTCCCCCAGCTTGCTTGGCCTGTTCTTCGTCCTGCTTGAGAGTTTCTTCCAGCTTTTTCACGGTCGCTTGCAGTTGTTCGAGTTCTTCTTCCAACTGCGTCGTTTGCATCTCTTGCGACGAGACAGCCTTGATCTCGATTGGCACGCTCGTGTGGACGGTCATTGCCAATTTCACTCCGGTCGGTACAAATTCGTGGGTTTCCCTTCGGCCTGTGGGGATTGCCTGGACACGTTCGCCTTTTTCGTTTTCATATTCGTCGGGCGTCTGCACGCTGTCCAACTCATTGAGCGTCGCTGTGAACGACGTGGCTTCTTCATCGATCGGGCTTACGGGAGCGAGGAAAGATCCCTGGCCTTCGGCAGATTCGCCCCCGCACTCGAATTTGATATAGGTTTTGCCGAGCGGGTTGAGAAGGATTCCGACTTCGCGTCTCGCCTGATCGATGTACACAAGATCGCCGACGATCGGCCCTGCTTGGATTTCCCCTTCGGCACCTTTTTCGGATTTACACTTTGCGCCTCCCGCTTCGCACCCCGTGAACTGGTAACGCGACACGGTCGATTGCCGGCCGGTGATTTCTCCTTCGCCGTGGGAGGCGCTGCAGTGCACGAGAATTTGGAAGCCGGCCATTTCGGCCGTCACCTCGCCGCCTTCAGCTGTGAAGTGGACCGGTAGGCTGTGGCCAGGAGCAACGAATTCGAGTACCGGCGAGGCTGCGGTGGCCCCGGCAGGCACGATCAGAAGCGCCATGACCGCAGCGAGTGCGGCAGCGCATCTATGGCTGCCCCGAAGGACTCGACTGCGCCTCGGTTGTTGTGGCACCCGTGGTTTCATGCGACGACCCCCTGTTGATCTTGGGTCGAAAGGCAACCCATCGGCATATATGGCCAACGCCCGATAGCTGAAACGCGCCAGAGGCGTGGGACGGCGCAGAGGCTAGTAAAAGACGTCTAGCGCGACAACCGGCGTCTCCCATTGGCCAGTGGGCGACTGGGAATGCAACTGCGTCAGTCTGGCCACCTGCAGGGAGCTCGTCCCGCTACTGCACACCCCTTCGGTGCTCGTCCGGCGCCCCTACGAGCGGGCTGATCGACAGAGGGCGGTCCTGTAGCGAGCGCCTCAATGTCCGGCGATGAGTGAGGTAGGGTGCTCGGCACCTGCGAGCACAAGGCCGTCCGGTCGAAGCTAGCAGCCAAAGGCAAAACTCATGGAGATCCGCCAAAGCCGCGAAGAGCGAAGCCGAAGCGGCAAAGAACGTCGTGGAAGAACACTGATGCGCAGGCTAAACCCGTTTCTCGGTGCGACCTTGGCTGTCGCCGGGATCGCAGGATTCATCGAGGCGAGCGCGCATGCACCGGCGTGGGAATGTCCTCGGCTCGAACGCGAATGCAGGCTGCACCAGACAGTTCTTGTCGGCCTGTCATCGACCGCCTACGACCTCATTCGGATCGCCTCGTGGGCGCTCGTGATCTTTGGAGCGCTGATCGTCCTTATTGGCCTGATCCGGCTTTGGAACACGGACCGCCCGGAAACCACCAGCTAAGGAACGCGCCATGGTGCGCTGCGTAACGTGTTGCTGGAACTGCGCGCGCCCGTCGCAGGGCTACCTTCGAGGTGGTTGTTTGCCGCCCCTCAAGTGATCGTCGACAGCAAGCGCCGAAGCTACGGTCCCTGCCACCGTGACTATGGCTGTAGCAGCGTCCTTGCCGTGCTCCGCGCCAAACTCCCCTGCCCGCTCCCTGATTTCCCGGTACTCCTCATCGGTCTCGCGGCTCATCTTCTCGTCACCCGTGACTACTGCGACTGTCTTCATCATCGCGTAGGTTGGCGCGAGTCCAATGGCCGCAATCCCCTTCCCTATGGCGCCAAACACCTTGCTCTTCTCGGACATCGACCATCGCCTCCAGTTCATCATCGAGCAGCTTCCTATGGCCGCGACCATACACGTTGGCGCTTGCTCAGAATGTAACCGAAAGGTTGAATCGGTCTGGGCTCTAGATCATCAAGCAAGCTGTAGCAACGACCATCCTGGCGACACTCAACGACGCGGATCAGGCTCAGGCAGCGTAGGGGGCTGGGTGGCCGTGGCTTGCGAAGCGGCTCGGCGGTCTCTAGCTCGATCCGCACCTCTCGTCTGTTCGCCTCTAGAACATTGAGAACATCACGCTCCTCGCTACGCGGGGTCAGCAGCACAACACACCGCCAAAAGTGGACGGAACGGCAAGCAATTGAGCGACCCTGAATGGGCAGCATTGGCGAGAAATAGCCCCACCATCACCTGCTCGCTCTAGGCGGGTTGGCTGAAACCCCCTCCGTTGCAGGGAAGCCATGGCATGGGCGATCCAGGATTCGAACCTGGGACCTCTTCCTTATCAGAGAAGCGCTCTAACCAACTGAGCTAATCGCCCGCGGCTGTCGATTCTAGACGGCTCTACGCGACCACGCGAGGCCGTATGCGACGCGCCAGCTCGAGCGCCTCCTCGGGCGTCGAGAACGACAGCTGGGCGCTGTAGCGACCGTCTCGCGTGGGCTTGACCTGCACATCGGCACCGAGCGCTCCGCCGAGCGCCTCCGCGATGTCCCTGGCCGCCTGTTCCTGGTCGGGATGGGTTCGCGGTGCGGTGGGCCGGCTGGCCTGCTGCGAGTCCTTGGCGTTCGCGTTGCTTTCGCGCGCGCGCTCTTCTGTGACGCGCACCGACCATCCCTCGGTCGCAGCCGCGTGCGCCAGCGACCGCCGTGCGGCGTGATCCTCCGCGAGCAGCACTGCCCGCCCGTGACCCTCGCTGAGAGCGCCCTGCTGGAGCAGCTCGATCGCCTCGTCGGGCAGGTCGAGCAGCCGCACCAGGTTGCTGACCGCCACGCGGCTGCGCCCGACGCGCCGGCCCACGCCCTCGCGGGTCAGCCCCAACTCCTCCACCAGCGCGGCACACGCACGCGCCTCGTCGATTGGGTTGAGATCCTCGCGCGCCATGTTCTCTATCAGCGCCACTTCCAGAGCCTGAGCATCCTCGCGCTCGCGCACGATCGCCGGAATCCGCGCCATGCCAGCGAGGCGTGCCGCTCGCCAGCGACGCTCGCCAGCGACGAGCTCATACGTGCCGCCAGGCTTGGGGCGCACGAGCACGGGCTGCAGAACGCCACGCTCACCCAGGGAGCCAGCCAGGGCCTGCAGCGACTCCTCGTCGAACCGCCGGCGGGGCTGCTTGGGGTTTGGCGAGATCAGCTCGATCGGCAGCTCCCGCAGCTCCTCCTCGCCGTCCTTCGCGCCCTCTGCCGACACCGACAGAATCGCGCTCAGCCCCCTGCCCATCCCTGGTTTTGGCTTAGCCACGTGCAGCTACCTCCTTTGCCAGCTCGAAATACGCCTCAGCGCCCGCGCTATGGGGATCGTGATGGGTCACCGGTAGACCGTAGCTCGGCGCCTCTCCCACGCGCACGTTTCTCGGTATCACCGTGTCGAACACGAGGTCCGGGAAGTGCGCCCGTACTTCGCGCTCGACGTCCTGGCCCAGCCGAGTGCGGCTGTCGTGCATCGTCAGCAGCATCCCCGCGACCGTCAACCGCGGGTTCAGCTCGCGCTGTACCAGTGCCAGCGTCTCCAGCAGCCCAGCAAGCCCCTCCAGCGCGAAGTACTCCGTTTGCACCGGAACGATCACTCGGTCGGCGGCCACAAGCGCGGCGACCGTCAGTGGCCCGAGCGACGGCGGGCAATCAAGCAGGATGTACTGGAAGTCATCTCGCACCGATGCCAGGCACTCGCGTAGGCGTTGCTCGTAGCCGTCCATGCGGGGAAGCTCGATGTTGGCACCAGCGAGATTCGGTCCAGCCGGCAGGATCTTCAAGCCGTCAATGGGCGTGTCGGTCAGGGCCTCGCCAGCGCTGACCTCTCCCGTCAACACCTCGTATAGCCCGGGGGTGAGTGTCCGCGCTATACCCAGCCCAACCGACGCGTTGGCCTGTGGGTCCACGTCCACCAGCAGCGTGCTGTAGCCGGCCTCTGCGATACACGCGGCCACGTTCACCGCTGTCGTCGTCTTACCAACCCCGCCCTTCTGGTTGGCGACCGCATATACCGTGCCCATTCGCCGCACGCTAGCGCCGATCGCATTCCCGTGGCTGCTCATAGCCGTCGGAGCTCGCCTTCCTGCCCATTAGCCAGCGACATCAGCTCGCCAATGGGCGCTTTCGTGCCATCCCGGCCCGGCGCGGAAACCTCGCCGGCGTGGCGGCGTCCTTGACGAACACATGCAGGTGGCGGTCCGTCGCCTGCTCGAATGGGACGACTCGGCGAATCTCCTGCCTGTGTAGACCGAGGACCACAGCTGCTCGCTGCGCGGCGTCCTCCGCCGTCGGGTCACGCCGCCCGCGCCAATCCACCAGCACGCCCCCCATCCTCAGGAGCGGCGCCGCATACTCGAGTACCACGGGCTGTGGGGCAAGAGCCCGCGCGACCACGACATCGTTGCGCTCGACGCCTGCTTGCCACTCCTCCGCCCGCGAGCACACCACCTCCGCGTTCTCGACAGACCCAGCCTCGCACACGCGTTCGAGGAACTCGCACTTACGGCGCTGGCTCTCCACCAGGCTCACCTCCGCCGTCGGCAACGCAACCGCGAACGCCAACCCGGGAAAGCCAACGCCGCTACCCAGGTCGGCGATCCTCCCAGCCATCGCTACCGCTTCGATCTCCATCGCTACCAGCGAGTCGGCTACATGCGCCTGCATTGCCTGCTCGGGCGCACGGATAGTAGTTGGGGCGTGCTCGTCGGCCTCCAGCACCGCAAGCACCCTCGTCAACTGGCTTTGCTGGCTAGGAGTCAGGCCTTGCCATTTCACGTGAAACGCTTTGCCAACGAGCGCGCTGGTCAATCCGTCGACGGGGTGATGACCAAGTAGCGCTCTGGCTCATTGCCCTCGCTGTGGGTCTCGACACCGCCGCGGTCGCGCAGATACTCATGGACGATCCGCCGCTCGAATGGCGGTAGGGGGTCCATGTCGACGGGTTCCCCTGTGCTCAAAGCCTCTTCGGCAGCATCATCGGCAGCAGCATGCAAGGCCTCCGCGCGGCGGGCACGGTAGCCATTGGCATCGATTACGACCCGCACCGCGGACGGGCCGTCGGGAAAGATGATCCGCTGAGCCAAATGCTGAACCGCATCGATCGTCTGGCCGTGGCGACCGATGAAAAGGCCGACGTCCTCGCCTTCCAACCGGCCGCTCAGCACGCCATCCTGCTCCTCAACCTCGATCTCCACATCCAGGCCGAGACCATCGATGATCTCCTCGAGCAGCTCCTCGAGGGCCTCCGCGGGCTCGAGGTCGTCTGCGTCCATGTCTTCTTCGCGAGCGCTCATCGTCTTCTCCCGGACCGTTTCTTCTTCTTACGCGGAGGTCTCGGCGGGGGCGGGCCGCTCGAGACATTTCCGCTCGTACCGGCCACGTCGGGGGCAACAACGCTACCGCTGGAGGCCCCCGTGGCCGCGGCGAAAGCCTCGCGCAATGACGTTTTCGGCTTGCCGTTGGCAGAGCCAGCGGAACGATCGACTCGTGGTGGTGGCGGTAGTCGCCGTTTGATCAGATACTGCTGGCCAATCGTCCATAGGTTGGTGGTGATCCAGTACACCAGTAGTCCCGCTGGGTAGCGGTACAGGATGATCACGAAGATCAGTGGCAGCAGAAGCATCATGCGCCGCTGTGTGGGGTCGGCGGTGGCAGTTGCGATCAACGTCGAGCCGACCTGCGAGCCGACGTACAGGAGGATCAGCACCACCAGCACCACGCCGGTTGCCTTGCTGGTGATGTCGGGCAGGAACAGGAACTTGGCCGAGTGCGGAGCGACCGTGTTGCAGACCGTGCTTTCGACGTATTTAGAGGGCAGCTTGGCGACGGTGGCGATGTGCGAAGCGGCTTTGTACGTGACCGCTAGGTGCCCGTGCGAGTTGTAGTACGACACGAGCTGCGTGCCGCAGATGTGCTTCTTGAGGTCGGTCCTCAGCATGTAGAAGAGCGAGATGAACACCGGCAGCTGCAGCAGCAGCGGCAGGCACGATGCCAACGGGTTGATCCCTCTCTCTTTGTAGAACTTCATCATCTCCTGCTGCTGGCGCTGCTTGTCCTCCTTGTACTTCTCTTTCAGCGCGTTCAGTTCCGGAGCCAGCCGCTGCATCTCCTGCATCGACTTCAGCTGCCTGTATGTCAGCGGCACGAGAATCGCGCGGATTAGGACCGTCAGGCCGACGATCGAAAGGCCCCAGCTTCCGCCCACGACATGGGCGTGGATGAAGACCATGATCGCTTCAAACAAGCTGATCAGGGGCGAGAACGCGTCCTGGATCACATTGGCGAGGATTGGCATGCGCTAGAGACTCTCGGCGTTCGTGGTGATGGGCTGGTGGGGGAGGACTCGGGTGCTACGACAGCTACGGGCCATGGGCTTCGTGCCCCACGCCTGTTTAGCCGCCATGATCGGGGCCCTCAGCGTGACTCCCAACCCTGAAGACTCGCTGGGCCTCTACTGGATCGTATCCGCCCAGACTCCATGGGTTGCACCTGAGCAGACGCCACCCCGCGAGCACCAGGCCCCTAAGTATGCCGTACTCCCGGATCGCCCCAACCGCATAGCGCGAGCACGTCGGCTCATACTTGCAGCGCTGCGGAATACCGGGCGAAATCACATGCTGGTAGAACACGATCGGCGCCACGGCGATCGTCCTGGCGATCCTCGACGGAGTCCATCTCTGCGCCACGGGTCTGCTTTGCGCGGACTCGCTCATCCTTCAGCGGCTCCGACCGCATCCGCGGATCCCTCACGCAGACCAGCCTTGGCGATCAGCTCCTGCAGCGCGCCGTCGACCCCCGCCAACCCCTCTCGCTCCGCGAGCTCCCCCGCGGGCGGACGTGCAACCACCACAACATCCTGGTCGGGCTTCAGATCTCCCTCAGTCTGTGCGAACGCCTCGCGTAGCAGGCGCTTGACCTTGTTGCGCTGCACCGCGCCCCCAACCTTGCGGGAAACCGACAGCCCCAGGCGCGGGCGCTGCGTCGAGCCGTTCGGAAACGTGTATAGGACAAGGTGCCGATTAGCGACCGATCGACCCTGCCTGTAAACGCGCTCGAACTCAGCGCTACGCGATAGACGCCCTCGCCCCGGCGACCGCGGCTTCATGACAGGTGACCCGGCTTCGCGCGTCCCGCCAACACGACCCTCAGGCCGACAGGCGCTTGCGCCCCTTGTCACGGCGACGCTTTAGCGTGAGCCGCCCTGCGCGTGAGGCCATACGCGCGCGAAAGCCGTGAGCACGGGCTCGCTTACGCTTCTTCGGCTGGTAGGTGCGCTTCATTGCGGCTTGCAGTATAGGACCGTACGGCGCTCGCCGATTTTTCCCGCCAAATGCGGGCAGCCTCGGCGACCATCTCAGGGCGTTGGGTATAGTCGCTCGACCGGGCCCTCGGGTCCCCCCAACGAATGTAATCAGCACTGTCTCTGAAAGAGGAGCGGATCGACGCTGCCGTGAATCAAGAGCTCGAGCACATATGGTCGCGGGTGCAAGCCCAGCTCGCGCTCGTAGTCGACGAGCCCACCTACCGAATCTGGCTCGAGCCGCTCACGGCCATCGAGCTGGTCGGCGAGAGGATCGTCCTACAGGCACCACTCCACGCATGCGGATGGATCGGCGAGCGCTTCGGCAGAGTCATTCAAGCGAGTGTGGAGCTCGTCCTGGGCGCCAGCGCCACAGTCGAGCTGGTTGCCGGGGACGGAACACCAGGTCGAATCCAGAGAGCATCGAATCCAGCCGCGCAGGCGCCTAAAGCGCCAGCATCACTTGGCCTAAACGCTCCCGGCAACGGCCTCCCATCGTCGGCCCAAGCCGGTCCGCTCGGTAATCCCAAGCTCACCTTCGACCAGTTCGTCATCGGCGACTGCAATCGCCTCGCGCACGCTGCGGCGCTCGCCGTCGCAGAGATGCCCGCGCAGGCTTACAACCCGCTCTTCCTCTGTGGCCCACCCGGCGTTGGCAAGACCCACCTCCTCAGCTCGATCGCCAACCTCCTGCTCTGCCACAACCCGGACCTCACCGTCCGTTGCACCACCGGCGAGGCTTTCACGAACGAGTTCCTCGCGGCGCTAAGCGGCGGACATACCGAGGCCTTCAAGCTCCGCTTTCGCGACGTCGACGTGCTGCTCCTCGACGATGTTCAGTTCCTCGAGCGCAAGACCAAGACCGAGGAGGAGTTCTTCCACACCTTCAACGCACTGCACGACAGTGGCCGCCAGATCGTCCTCAGCTCCGATCGACCGCCGCGTGACCTACAGGCACTCGAGGATCGCCTACGTGAGCGCTTCGAGGCAGGCCTCGTAGCCGACATACAGCCACCCGACCTCGCCACACGCCTTGCGATCCTGCGTAAGCGAGTGCAACACGATCGCATCCAGCTCGCCGACGAAGCAGCACTCGACACCATCGCCCAGCGCGTCGACTCCAATGTCCGCGCACTCGAGGGTGCCCTCATCCGCGTCGTCGCCTTCAGCTCGCTCACCGGCAGACCGCTTACCGCCGAGCTCGCGCAAGAGGTCCTCCACAGCCTCTACCCGCGCAGCGTCTCCTCGGCGCAGCACAAGCGCACCGTCGCAGAGATCCAGAAAGCCACCTGCGCGCACTTCGGGCTCTCCTCCGAGGAACTCCTCTCATCCGCACGAACGGCTCGTATCGCCTGGCCGCGACAGGTCGCCATGTACCTCGCGCGTGAGCTCACCAGCGAGTCGCTACCAGCCATCGCCCGGCAGTTCGGCGGGCGGGACCACACGACCGTTCTGCACGCATGGAGGCGAACCTCGACACGAATCGCCTCCGACGACTCCTCTCGAGAGGCTGTGGAGAACCTGTGTAGGACCCTCGACCCAGACAACACACGCGATCGAAACAACACGCTCGACCGCTCAGCCTGAGAGACTTTCAGGCTTCGTCCACAGCATCACGCACAGGCCATACTTCGAAACCTTCATTACTGACGCCCCACTTCACATGCCCACAGCCTCTACTAACACTCCTCTAGATCGCAGAGTTCATCAATGAAGCTTTCCCTTTCCGCCGCCGAGCTGTTGGCTCAACTGCAAACAACCACGCGCGTCGCCTCTGCCCGTAGCGCCGTACAAGCGCTCTCCGGCGTGATGATCTCCGCTCCCGAGGGCTCACAGCCAGAGCTGCTGGCCACGGACATGGAGATCGGCCTACGCGTGCCTTTGAATGCCGAGGTCACCCGCCCGGGCTCGGTTGTCCTGCCCGCTCGACTTCTACTCGACGTAGCCCGCTCACTTCCATCGCAGCAGCTGACGATGGAGCTCAGAAGCGCTGAGCAGGACGTGGAGCTCATCTGTGGACCCACCACCTTCCATCTACGGACTCTGCGATCCGAGGACTTTCCCTCGCTGCCTTCACCCTCCCCTGAGACACGCGTGGCGCTTCCCGCGGATGCCTTCGTGCAGACGGTCGCTCGCGTCGCTCGCTCCGCTTCACGTGACGAGACGCGTCCCGTGCTCACCGGCATCCTCATGTCAGCGTCTGGGCAGGAGCTGCGTATGGTCGCAACCGACTCCTACCGCCTCAGTGTCAAGGAGACGGCCCTCGAGTCGCCGCTGCAGGGAAGCCTCGAGGCGAATGTTCCAGCCCGCGCGCTTCAGGAGCTGGTGCGCATCGCCCAGGCAGCACCGAGCGACTCCATCGCCGTCAGCGTTGGGCAGAACCAGGCGATCTTCGAGCTCGGCGACGTCGTGCTCTCATCTCGTTTGATCGATGGTCAGTTTCCGAACTACCGGCAGCTGCTCCCCGAGTCCGTCGAGCACGAACTGCGCCTGTCGAGCGCCGAGCTCACCGACGTCGTGCGCCGCATAAGCCTGCTCGCGCAGAAGAACGCTCCGCTGCGCTTGAGCTTTAGCGATGGCACCCTCACCGTCTCTGCCCAAACGCCCGACGTCGGCGAGGCCAGCGAGGCGATTCCCATCCCCTTTAGCGGCGAGCCGTTCGAGATCGGCTTCAACCCCGAGTTCCTCCGAGATGGGCTCGAGAGCATCGAGTCTGAGGAGCTGGTGCTGAAGTTGATCAGCCCACTGCGACCGGGGCTCATCGAATCGCCAGACACCGGGGACTTCGTGTATCTCATCATGCCGATCAGGCTTAACGTCTAGAGGTGAGGCTGTGCGCGTCACCAGCGTGCAGCTGCGCGACTTTCGCACGTACGAGCGCACGGAAGCGACACTCGGCTCCGGCCTGACGATTCTGTATGGCCCCAACGGTGCGGGCAAGTCAAACCTGCTGGAGGCTGTGTACTACGGCTGCACGGGTCGCTCGCCGCGGACCCGCAACGAGCGTGAGCTGATCCGCTTCGACGCCACGGCAGCGCGCGTGTCGGTTCGGTTGCTGGACGGCAGCGATACCCATGAGCTGAGCGTGGGGTTCGGCAGCGTTCCAGACAGTCCACAGCCCGTCAAGCGGATGACCGCTGACGGCGCGCCAGTCGAGCGCCTGCTCGACGTCGAGATCAGGCCGCTGGTGAGCGTCTTCATGCCTGACCGGCTGGAGCTCGTCAAAGGACCACCAGCCCTTCGCCGTGCCCACCTAGACCAGGTGGTCGCCGGTATCTGGCCGCTGAGAGCCGACACGCGCAGGGAGTACTCGCGCGTGCTCGCACAGCGAAACGCGCTACTCGGTCGTATCCGCACTGGCCGCGCCTCACAGGCGACGCTTGCCACATGGGACCGCGAACTGGCCAGCAGGGCACTGGAGCTTCGCGCCCATCGCGCCGCGGCGGTCGACCTTTTGAGCGAGCCGTTCGTCAGCCGCGCTGAGCAGCTCGGCTGTAGGGGCGAGCTGAAGCTCGTCTATCGCCCCCGCTCGCGCGCCGCGGACGAGGAGGAGTTCCTTGCCGAGCTGCGTGAGCGCCTACCAGGCGATCTCGAGCGCGGCTTCACCGGACACGGACCTCACCGAGACGAGCTCGCGATCCTGCGCGACGGACGCGAGCTGCGCGTATATGGCTCCCAGGGCGAACAACGCCTCGCGCTATTGGCGTTGCTGTTGGCCGAGCGCTCTGTGCTCGCCGACGAGCGCCAGCACACGCCCTTGATGCTGCTCGACGACGTCATGAGCGAGCTCGACAGCGAGCGACGCGAGCTCCTTGCCAGCGAGCTGCGCTCCGGTGGCCAGAGCGTCATTGCCACTACCGATCTCGCCCATGTTCCCGGCGCCACAGATTCCTCCGTAGCGCGCTTGCGAATCTCGCCCGGCGCGATCCTGCAGGAGGCGATGGCAGCATGAGCAGAGCCGCCCCGCGCCCGCTTTCCGCGGCGCTGGATACCTTCACAAGCACGCTCGCGCCCGCGAGCACGCTCGCGCGTGTTCAGGAGGTTTGGGAGCACGCGGCAGGCCCAGCGATCGCCGCCAGCGCGCGCCCCACGGCGGAGCACGGCGGGGTTCTCACAGTGACCTGTGATGCCGCGGTGTGGGCGCAGGAGCTCGACCTGATGGCCGACGATCTGATCGCCCGACTCAACGTCGCTCTCGGCGTAGACGGCATACGCGCTCTACGTTGTCGTACCGGTTGAGCTTGCCAGCGCGTACATCGCCCATATTCCCTGCAGTTTGCAGGCATTTAGCCACACTTCCGAGCCCGCTCCAGGGCCCGCTCGTGCTATCCTTGTGACTACATCGAAACCGCCCCAGCCGTGGACCTTGCGCCCCGGAATCCGGGGCGTTCTCACGTCATCGGAGGGTCATTTGGCGGCAGGTAGCGAAAGCTCTGAACAGGGCATGGGTAAGGGCGGCGTCAACGACCCGTCGATGGGTGGTGGCTCGGCCGATTACGACGCGCAGGACATCACCGTGCTCGAGGGTCTCGAGGCCGTTCGCAAGCGCCCCGGCATGTACATCGGATCGACCGGGGTCATGGGCCTGCACCACCTCGTCTACGAGCTAGTCGACAACTCCGTCGACGAGGCGCTCGCCGGCTTCTGTACCGAGGTCTCGGTGACGATCCACCCGGACAACTCGGTCACCGAGGTGGACAACGGGCGCGGCATCCCCGTCGCCAAGATGGACAAGGAGGGCCTGCCCGCCGTGCAGGTGGTGCTCACCGTCCTGCACTCCGGCGGCAAGTTCGGCGAGGGCGGCGGCTACAAGGTCTCCGGCGGCCTGCACGGCGTCGGCGTGTCGGTCGTCAACGCGCTGTCTGAGCAGCTGCGTGTAGAGGTCCGTCGCGACGGCCACGTCTTCTCTCAGGAGTATTCACGCGGTGCCCCGCAGACGGAGTTGACCCAAGGCGAGAAGCTCGCACCGGGCGATTCCACAGGCACAAGCGTCACGTTTCTCCCCGACGCCGACATCTTCGAGACGCTCGACTTCGACTTCACCACGCTCGAGGAGCGCCTGCGCGAGACCGCATTCCTGACCCGCGGGCTGAAGATCTCGATCGTGGACGAGCGCGGCGAGGGCCATTCCGCGCAGTTCCAGTACGAGGGTGGGATCGAGGACTTCGTCTCCTATCTCAACGAGAACAAGGAGACCGTGCACCGAAAGGTCATCTTCTTCACCGGCGAGTCCGAGGAAGGCGCCGCCGAGGTCGCACTGCAGTGGAACTCCTCCTACCAGGACTCGATCCACTCGTTCGCCAACAACATCAATACGCGCGAGGGCGGCTCGCACATGAGCGGCTTTCGCTCGGCGCTCACGCGCACGCTCAACAAGTACGCGCGCGATCACAGCCTGCTCAAGGACAAAGAGGACAACCTCACCGGCGAGGACGTGCGCGAGGGCCTGACCGCCGTCATCTCCGTCAAGCTCCGCGACCCCCAGTTCGAGGGGCAGACCAAGACCAAGCTCGGCAACCCCGGCATGGCCGGCTTCGTCGAGTCGATCGTCAACGCCGGCCTCGGGGAGTTCCTCGAGGAGAACCCCAGCGAGGCGCGCGCCGTGATCATGAAGTCGGTCCAGGCACAGCGCGCCCGTGAGGCAGCGCGCAAGGCTCGCGACCTGACCAGGCGCAAGTCGGCGCTCGAGAACTCCACGCTTCCAGGCAAGCTCGCCGACTGCTCGATCAAGGACCCGTCGCTCGCCGAGCTGTTCGTGGTCGAGGGTGACTCCGCCGGCGGCTCAGCCAAGCAGGGACGCGACCGCGAAACCCAGGCGGTGCTGCCGCTGCGCGGCAAGATCCTCAACGTGGAGAAGTCGCGCATCGACAAGGTGCTGCAGAACACTGAGGTGCAGGCGCTCATCACCGCCATCGGCACGGGCGTCCGCGATGAGTTCAACATCGAGAACGCGCGGTACCACAAGATCGTGCTGATGAGCGTGGATGCGGATGAGCACGTGCTGGTACGGGACGACAGCGGCGTTCGGATGACAACCATCGGCGAGTTCGTCGATCCGCTCGTCGATGGACGGCCGACGGAGGGTCCGCAGCAGCTCGTGCGGTCCGTGTACGGGGATTTCGGCCAGGTCCTATCGGTAGGCCTGGCAAACCGTGAGCCGCGTTTCGGTGAGATCAAGGGAGTCGTGCGTCATGAGGTGACCGAGCCGCTCTACGAGGTCAAGACGCTCTACGGACGCTCAGTCAGAGTGACGGCTGCGCACTCGATCTATGTCCACGAGGACGGCGAGCTACGCACAAAGCGGGGTGATGAGATTGAGGCCGGCGACGTCGTCGTGGCTCCACGCAGGATCCCGCTACCCGACCTCTCACCCGAGCGGATCGACCTACTACGCGAGCTTCATCGCCGTCCCGAGGCGGCGTGCCAGGTGTGGCTCCGCGGCCCCGCCGTGCTCGAGTGGTCCAGGCAGAAGATTACGCTCGAGCATGCCGACAACCCACAGTTGACGCAGCCCAGGGTCGACGTGCCGGAAGAGGTTCGCACCGAGCTGAGTATGTTGCGACGCCGTAACCGTGTCTCACAACGAGCGTTGTGCGACGCTGTCGGTATTCGCCAGCCGGTCACGTTCTACGCCTGGGAGCGGGGAACATCACGCCCGATCCTGTCTCACTGGGAGGCGTATGTCACAGCGGTCGGCGGCGACCTCGAGTCGGTCCGCGCCAAGGTGAGCGTCGGCGACAGCGCACTCGATCGCACGTGGAGGCGCCAGTATCGAGCCTCGCGCCGCAACCGGCTGCGCCAAGAGGTACGCCTTTCCGACTTGGATGACCGCGACATCGAGTTCTTCGATGGGCGCGAGGATGTCCAGCTCACGCCGGAGCACTACGCCACCCAGGCTGTCAACCGCTACGTGGCCGTCGACGAGAGCCTGATGAATCTGCTCGGTTTCTCGTTGGCCGAGGGATCGTGCAGTGAGCGCGGCGGTGTTCGCCTCGCCATTGGCCGCGGCAACAGCCGCTACGCCGAGGAGATGCGCCTGGCGATGGAGCATGTCTTCGGGATCCCTCCGCGTGTCTACGAGGCCACCACGCGGGTAGCGGAGCTCCGTGTCAACAACAGGGTCGCTGCGCTGGCATGGAAGTACGTATTCGGATTCTCCGAGCGGACCTCAATCGAGAAGCGAATTCCACAGCTCGCCTTCAACGTAAGCGAAGCCTTGCGTCTCCAATTTCTGCGCGGCTTTCTACTTGGCGACGGGACCGCTTCGAGTGGTCGGGTGACTCTGTACTCATCCTCCCGTCACGTAGCGAGCGGGCTTCAGTATCTGCTCTCGTCACTGGGTGTGCTCACCTCCACGTCCGTGCGGCAGCCAGACGGAAGGGCCGGTACGCGCCATGGCCACCCGATCGAGCAAAAGCACCCTCACTGGCAGGTAAAGGTGACGGATGTGAGCGACCTGTCTGTAATCGAGCCGACGTGGCGCGACCATCCTGGCGCACCCACCATTCGCGCAAGAATCACAAAGACCCGCCCCCAGGCGCGTCGAGCGCAAGAGCTCTCCGCGGATCTGATGGGTCTACCTGTCGCGAGCGTCCAGAAGGTGTCCGCAACCAACGGCTGCGTCTATGACTTTTCGGTCTGGGATGACGAGAATTTCGTGGCGGGCATGGGGGGTCTGGCGTCGCACAACACCGACGCCGACGTCGACGGCGCGCACATACGCACGCTGGTGCTGACGCTGCTCTTCCGCGAGATGGAAGAGCTGATCAAGGCCGGCTACGTCTACATCGCCAAGCCGCCGCTGTACAAGCTCAAGCAGGGCTCGCGCGAGCGCTACATCGAGAAGGACTCCGAACTCGAAGAGATCCTGCTCTCCGACAAGTGGGAGAAAATCGACGTCTTCGACCGCCACGGCACCCAGTTCAAGCTCACCGAGGCTCGCTGGCAGCGCTTCATCCGTCTGCTCAAGCAGTACGAGGGCTGGTCATCGTCGCTACGCGCAACTCACGGCCACGACGTCGTTCAGTTCCTGGAGGAGTCATCGCTGTTGGGAGAGCAGGCGCTGAGCGCCGAGGCCGCGATCGAACATCTGGAGAACGCGACCATTGACGGCGATACGCACACCACCGAGCTGATCGAGACGGACCCCATCGAGCTTCGCATCAAGGCTGTCGAAGCAAAGACGGGCTTCGCGCGGATCCACCGCATCAAGCGCAGCCTGTTCGACTCGCAGGAGTACCGCTCGCTCGCTCGTGTCCACGCGCAGCTGATCGAGCTCGCCGGCGTCCCTGCCTTCGATGTGCGTCTCGGCGACGCCACCGAGACGGCACCATCCTTCGAGGCACTGCACCCGGCGGTCATGGCCGTCGTGCAGAAAGGCACCAAACTGCAACGCTTCAAGGGGCTGGGCGAGATGAACGCCGAGCAGCTCGGCGAAACCACGATGGCCCCCGCAACTCGAACGCTCGCGCAGGTGACGCTCGAGGACGCCTTCGCCGCCGACCGCGTCTTCTCGATGCTCATGGGCGACCAGGTCGAGCCGCGAAGGGCCTTCATCGAGGACAACGCACGGACTGTGGCCAACCTAGATGTGTAGTCGGGAGGTGAGTGATGGCATCTGCTGATGTGATCAGCGGCGGCAACGTCGAACCGCGCGCGCTCGAGGACGAGATGCGCACCGCCTATCTCGATTACGCGATGTCCGTGATCGTCGGGCGCGCCCTGCCCGACGTTCGCGATGGCCTCAAGCCCGTCCACCGCCGCGTGCTCTATGCCATGAACGAGCTCGGCCTCGGGCCGACCCGTTCCTACGCCAAGTGCGCCAAGATCGTCGGCGAGGTGATGGGCAACTATCACCCCCACGGCGACTCCGCCATCTACGACACGCTCGTTCGCATGGCCCAGGAGTTCTCCATGCGCAACGAGCTCGTCGACGGCCAGGGCAACTTCGGGTCCGTGGATGACGATCCGGCTGCCGCCATGCGCTACACCGAGGCCCGCCTGGCCCGCATCGCCACGGAGATGCTGCGCGACCTCGACATGGACACGGTCGACTTCGCGGCCAACTACGACGGCTCGCGCCGCGAACCGTTGGTGCTGCCTGCCCGTTTCCCGAACCTGCTGGTCAACGGATCCTCGGGGATCGCGGTGGGAATGGCGACGAACATCCCGCCGCACAACCTGCGTGAGGTGATCGACGCGACGATCGCTTACATCGACGACCCTGAGATCGACACGGCCGGGCTGATGAAACACATCAAGGGGCCGGACTTCCCGACCGGGGGGATCATCCTCGGCCACGGCGGCATCAAAGACGCCTACGAGACGGGTCGCGGCCGCGTGCGCGTGCAGGCCCGGGCGCACATCGAGCCGCTTAGTCACGGCAAGGAGGCGATTGTCGTCACCGAGCTGCCGTTTATGGTCAAGAAGGGCGGCGAAGGCAACCTGATGACCAAGATCGCCGAACTGGTCAACGACAAACGCATCCCCGAGATCTCAGATCTGATCGACCAGTCGGACAAGCGCGGCATGCGCCTGGTGATCGAGCTCAAGCGCGACGCGATCCCGAAGGTGGTGCTGAACAAGCTCTACAAGCACACCTCGATGCAGACCACCTTTGGCGTGAACATGGTCGCGCTCGTGGACAACGTTCCGCGCACGCTGAACCTGCGCGAAGTGATCCACCACTACGTCGCTCACCAGCGCGAGGTGATCGTCCGCCGCACCAAGCACGAGCTCTCCGAGAAGGAGGCGCGCGCGCATATCCTCGAGGGTCTGCTCACGGCGCTCGAGCACCTGGACGCGATCATCGAACTGATCCGCGGCTCGCGCGACCGTGAGGCGGCCCGCGAGCAGCTCGTCGCACGCTTCGAGCTCAGCGTGATCCAGGCGACAGCGATCCTCGACCTGCGCCTCTCACAGCTGACGGCACTCGAGGCGGACAGCATCAAACAGGAGCACGCCGACGTGACCGAGCGGATCGCCGAGCTACGCGCGATCCTCGGCGATGAGACTCGCGTCCTGTCCGTCATCAAGGAGGAGCTCTCAGAGATTCAGGAGCGCTTCAGCGACGAGCGTCGCACCGAGATCAGCCACTCCGAGGATGAGATCGACATCGAGGACCTGATCGCCGACCAGCAGATGGTGATCACGATCACCCAGACCGGCTACATCAAGTCGCTGCCGCTGGCCACCTACCGCCAGCAGCAGCGCGGCGGGCGCGGCGTGACGGGCATGGACATGAAGGACGGGGACTTCATCGAGCACCTGTTCATCTGCTCCTCGCACGACTACCTGCTGTTCTTCTCCAACCGCGGCAAGGTGTACCGCTCGAAGGTCTACGAACTTCCCGAGGCGCAGCGCACCGCGAAGGGACGCGCCCTCGTCAATATCCTGCCGCTGCGCGAAGGCGAGCGGATCCAGGCGGTCGTCTCCACCCGCGACTTCACCGAGACCCAGTACCTCGTGTTCGCCACCCGCAACGGCACCGTCAAGAAGACCGAGCTGCAGTCCTACAACACCCCGATCAAAGCGGACGGGATCATCGCCATCAACATCCGCGACGACGACGAGCTGCTCGCCGTGCGTGCTGTTGACCCCGACGATGAGATCATCATGGTCTCCCGCGCCGGGCTGACCGTGCGCTTCGCTGAGTCCGACGCACGCTCGATGGGACGCGACACGACCGGCGTGCGCGGAATGGACGTCGGCAAGGATGGCCGCGTGATCGCCATGGACGTGGCCCGCGACGACATGGACCTGCTCGTCGTCACCGAGAACGGCTACGGCAAGCGCACCCAGATCGCGCAGTACCGCAAAACCAACCGCGGCGCCAAAGGCGTCAAGACGATCGGGCTGACCGAGAAAAAGGGCGGCCTCGCGGGCGCATTGGTCGTGCGCGAGCACCAGGAGCTCGTCTTCATCAGCGTCGGTGGGATGGTCCAGCGGACCTCCGCTGCTGGCATCTCGCAACAGGGCCGCTCAGCCACCGGCGTGCGCGTGATGAACCTCAAGGACGATGACGCTGTGAGCGCGGTCGCGCTGGTGGTGGACGCCGGCGATGACGCCACGCCCGCCATCGATGAGCAGGAGCAGGGTGTTGTCGCTGCCGGCAACGAGCCCCAAGATGGCGCCGCACCCAGCGCCTAGCTCGTCGCTCGCAACACACCTCGCGCAAGAATCCACCCACGATTACTGCTGAGGGCTCCTACCTGTCCATATTCACGCGCCTGTCCTCAGATAGGCCCTAACTACGGTCGACAGGCTGAGGGTGCCAACCCCCAGCAAAGTTCTCGCGACCGTTCTTCTCGCCCTCAGCTGTGCAGTGTTTGCAGCCACCGGCGCCGCCTCAGCCGCCACTCCCGAGCACGCAACCATCGCCCGCCGTCACGGCGATCGAGCCAAGCGAGCAGGGGTCCGCTGCGCAACCAAGAGCTCAGCGCACGCCTCCCGGCGGGCGCGCCTAGCGCGTCGCCTGTGCGAGACACGCAACCTCCAACTGCGCGTACGAAACGCGGACAAGCCCCGCCGCACTCACACCCGTCGCGGTACCGAACCGGTGGAACCGAACCCCGCGGCCGAACCTACCGAACCGGCTGCCCAAACGGCGCCCGTCCAGAACGTCGCCGCGACGATCGCGAGCGTTCTCGCCACGCCCTGCCAGAACACCGAACTGACGCCCTCGGCGGAAAACATCCAGCTCGTCCGAGCAGCCGTGCTCTGCCTGATCAACCGCAAGCGCGCTGAAAACAGCGAGAGCCCCCTGCAGGCCAGCCAGCAGCTCGAAGAAGCCGCCGAAGGCCACTGCCAGGAACTGATCGCCGACGACTACTTCGCGCACGTATCGCCCAGCGGCGAGACACCCGTCGACCGCATCCGCGACACCGGCTACATCCCCAGCCCAAGCGATGGCTATGTGATCGGTGAGAACCTCGCGTGGGGCACCTACCAGCTCTCCACCCCGCAGGCGATCGTCGCCGCCTGGTTCGCCTCGCCCGGGCACCTCGCGAACATCCTCGAAGCGCAGTACAAGGAAACGGGGATCGGCGTCACGCCCAACGTTCCCTCCTCCCTCGCGGAAGGCGCCCCCGGCGCCACCTACGCCCAGGAGTTCGGCGTCATCATCCGCTGAAGGCCCGCGCCGGATGCCAGGTTCGCGCAAGCGGACACTGATCATCCCCAAATGTCAGCTCCGTTCGCTACCCTGCGGGGACCAGAGAAAGGAGGTGGTCCAAACGTTGAGTGACAGTTTTTGCGGGACCCTGGAGGTGACCGGCCGCTAGGTCGGACAGGCTGGACCGCTTAGCGGAATCCAACCCGGGACACCCCGAGACGATCGCCGGCCCTGGTCCCTCCGGCTGCTTTTTTCCGTCGCCTCGGTCATCCAGTCAGAGCAGCAAGCGAAGGGCGCCCAACAGGGCGCCCTTCGTCGTGTTGGCCCTGAGGGCACCACGGCCCAGCCCAGAGGCGAGGACGCCGCCTGGCGCAGTGCCAACGACCCGTCAGGCCGCCTGAGGCAGGTACGCCAGCCACGCCGCCGGGATGGTGGGGCTGGCGACGTGGATGAAGATCTCCGCCCGCGGCGTCCGCGGCGTGTGGCGCGGGTGCATTCCCGCCTGGCGCGGCAGCCGGTCGCCCTTGCGGCGATTGCAGGGGGCGCAGGAGGCGACGATGTTCTCCCAGCTCGAGTTGCCGCCCTTGGAGCGAGGGATGACGTGATCGACCGTCAGGTTGGAGCGCGAGCCGCAGTACTGGCAGGTCCAGCTGTCCCTGGCGAACACAGCCCGCCGGGTGATCTTGCGTCGATGGGCGTCGCGGGGAACCTTCACGTAGCTCACCAAGCGGATCACGACCGGACGTGCGAGCGTTGAGCTCTCCGAGTGCAGCTGCCAGCGCCCGCGCTCGACCAGCTCGGCCTTCTCCTTCAGCAGCAGCACCACCGCCCGGCGGACCGTGCACACGTTGATCGGCTCAAACGTGGCATTCAGAACGAGCACCCGGCCGCTCATCGCCGTCGTGGGCGATGGCTCAGGTCCGTGCCGCTGGTGCTCTGAGGGCGACACGGACCCCACCGGCTCGGGTGGGACTGTGCTCTCCATCTCAGCGCCGCAGTCTAGCGGGGGCGTCGCACCGACGCGGCGCTCAGCTTCTCAGGCGCTGCTCTGCGAGCTACCGATGGGGATCCGCTGCGCGCGGATAGGAGCCGAGCACCCGCACCTCCTCGCACATAACCCGTACGCGCGCTACCGCTTCCGCGACCGCTGGATCGGCCATCGACGCGGCCAGGTCCGCGAAGAACATGTAGCTGCCGAGGCGCTCCCGCCGTGGGCGCGACTCGATCTTCGTGAGGTTGATGTTGCGCTGTGCGAACTCATCCAAGCAGCGCACCAGCCACCCCGGGCGCTCGGCGCCAGCACCCCAGAACACGAGCGATGTCTTCCACTCCTTGCTCGCGCCAGCGCGTAGCGGCGCCGGCTCCTCGGCGCGCGCAGACGCTGCCAGCCACACGAACCGTGTTTCGTTGTCGTCGCGGTCCTCGACGCTTTCGCGGAGGACCGTGCCGCCGTAGATCCCTGCCGCCAGCGGCGTGCCCAGCGCCGCGTGCTCGCGCTTGCCTTCAGCGACCACCGTGCGTACCGCCTCTGCTGTTGAGGCTGCCGTCAGCACCTGCGCGTGCGCGAGCTCGTTGCGCAGAAACCGGGTGCACTGCCCAGGAACCTGCGGGTGCGTGATCACCGTCTCGATCTCCGGCAGCGACACCGCGGCGGTGCCGATCAGCGAGTGCCTCACCCGCAGGAGTGCCTCGCCGACGATCTGGACGTCGTCGTCGTCGTCGCCCGCGAGCAGGTCGAGGGTCACGCTGATCGAACCGTCGAGGGAATTCTCGATCGGCACGATCGCCCAACTCACCTCCCCGCCCCGCAGCGCCATCACCGTGTCGTAGATGCTCGCAAGCGCGTACGGCTCGACGGCGTCCGGTGCCGCGCTGGCCAGCAGCGCCTCCTCGCTGAAGGTTCCCGCTGGGCCGAGATAGCCGACGCGCGGCCGCCCGCCCTCGCTATGCGGCTGGGTGCTCATCCGCGGCCGACCCGTCCACGCCCCCAGCGAGCGCCAGCCGCACGGCCTCAGCCTCCTCGGGAGAGAGCTCCAGTTCGCCTTGACCAGCGTGCACCTGCTTGCCGTACACCCGTGCCTGGTCGCGGTGATGGATGCACGAGAGCACGATGCCAGAACGTTCATCGTCGAGCAGCGCGATCGACATCGACTGGTGCCCCGAGAGCTCGTTGTAGGCGTCGTAGCGCACGAGCGCACGATGCGCGATCCGCCCCCGCAGCGCGGCCTCGACGCTGGCCAGGCGACCGTCCAGGCGTGTGGCCGTGTCCTCCACGTAGGAGCCGAGTGCCTCGAAGGCCTCCTGCAAGCTGGCCGCATGGTCGACGAGGTCGCGCTCCTCGTGCTCGCCCAGCACCAGCCGCTGTGCCCTGCGCAGGCGGCGCACGCTCATGCTGAGCGTCGCGCACCCCAACAGTGCCACGATCGCGCCCGCTGCCGCCGCGATGGCGATGATCCCCTGGGTGTCTGTGATCGATGCGGCCATCGCCACAACTTAGCCGCTGGCGATGCGGATGCGACCCACCGGCGGTGGGCGTCCAATCGGCGTGCGCTTTAGCCCCTTATTCCCCGAAGATCGCCAGGTATGTGGTCTTGGTGCCTTCGTGGTTGGTTTCGCCTGGTACCGGCTGGACGGCGACTTCGACCTTCGCGGCCTGCCCCAGCGGAACCCCCGGAACAGGGATTTCGACATCGACGGTCTTCCCGGGTTCGGTCTGGTCGATCACGTGGGACGCCTTGATCTGTTTGCCTGCCGACCGTGACGGTGACGTTGACCTGTGACATCCGTCTCGGGGAATTCGCCATCGTTTTCGACCATCGCGGTGAACGTCGGGTTGGTGCCGCCGGTGATGTGATTTAGCGCTGGTTCCGGCTTCGAGCGTGTGTGGTGCCCACGCTCACTCCCTTCAGCACGCTGCCGTGGTGTCCGGGGGCCACGCCGGTGCGTGGAGCTGCTCGCCGCCTGGCCGCTGATACGCGAGAGCACCTTCGCCGATTCGAGCCAGCCGAGGTTCGGCAAGAAGCGCGAGGGGCTCGTCGCCAGGCCCTGGATGCCGCCGGCCGTGAGCGTCTGCTGAATCAGCGGCACAACGCGCTGGGAGTAGACGACATCGGAGGCGAGGAAGATCTCCATGTCGCCGGCGATCTTCGTGCTGGCCTGTTTGGCCTGGCCGCCGAGCGCCGTGGGCACCAGCGCAGCCACCTTGCTCATCCCTTCCACCCGCAGATCGAGCGTCAGCAGCAGGTCCCGCTGTGCGTCGGCCATTTCGCCCGGCACGCTCAAGCTGCTTGCGTGTGCGGCGATTTCCTGCGACTGCTTGAGCAGTGTGTCGACCTGCTGCTCCACGTCCAGTGCAGACTTGCTCGTGGAGTTCGTCAACGCGACGAACAGTGGGCTCGAGACCTGCGTGTCGGATTCCTGCACGAGCTGGTTGACATCGTGGTTGTAGCTCGTCAGCCCCTGGCGTTTTTCACTTTTCACGCAGCCGTTGATCACCAGGGCGAGCACGATCACCACCGCGATGCCCACCCCGGCCGCCACCAGGCGCCGCACCATCAGCGTTTGCTGGTCGGTACCGGAGGGGCCGGAGTGCGAGGGTCGCCGCGGACGCGGACGCCGTGGCGCTACTCCGCCCGCTGCTCGCTCCCCGCTTGGCCGCTGTCGCGGTGCACGAGATGACGGTCGAGGTGCCGTCTCCTCGTCATCATCAAAGAACGACAAAAGCCAACCGCTCCTTTGCAGGGACTTTAGGAAGGCCCCAGTATGACTACCCGTCGCCCCCCTGACGAGACTGCAACTTCTCGGTCACTGCGTGTTTTCCTGCCTTTTGCAGCAGGGACAGGGGCTGTGCGCGGCGAACGCGGGAGCCGGTGGAGTCCTCGCACACCCTCGTTCAGCCAGCCCGCGCCGCGCAGGAGCCCCCGCGTCGGCGCATCACGCGCCAAGCTGAGGAGTCCCCGCCGGAGGGCCTGGTGCTCGGCCGCTATCGCCTGCTCGAGCGGTTGGGAGCAGGCGGCTTTGGCGTCGTCTGGCGCGCCCATGACGAGCTTCTACGCCGCGAGGTTGCCGTCAAGCGGGTGCTGCTCGGGGCGGGTGCGGGTCCGATCGACGGTGAGCGCGCCGCGCGCGAGGCGCTGGCTGCCGCGCGCTTGACCCACCCGGCGATCGTCGCCCTGTATGAGGCCTGCGCTGTAGACGACGCCTTCTACCTGATCTCTGAGCTGGTCGACGGTCACACGCTCGCCCAGTTGATCGACGAAGACGCGCTCGAGGACGAGGAGATCCTCGAGATCGGCTTGGCGCTTGCGGGAGCGCTCTCCCATGCCCACGCCCGCGGCGTGATCCACCGCGACATCAAGCCCCAGAATGTGCTCGTGCCGCATCCGGCGACGGACGACGAGGCGCCGGGGGAGCTCGCGTCAGCGAAGCTCACCGACTTCGGCGGTGCCAGTCTCGTCGGCGAGGATGCCCTCACACGCACCGGCGACGTGCTCGGCACGCTCGCCTACATGGCGCCTGAGCAGAGCGAGGGTCACGAGGTCACCGAGCAAGCTGACCTGTATTCGCTGGCGCTCGTCCTGTACGAGGCACTGTCCGGTGTGAACCCAGTTCGGGGGGCAACGCCCGCCGCGACTGTGCGCCGTATCGGTAGCCGCCTGGCGCCGCTCGAGCGTGAGCGCCGCGACCTGCCATCCCAGCTCACCCGCGCGCTCGACCACGCGCTCGCCCCCAGTCCACGCGATCGGGGCAGCCTCGAGGATCTGCGTTTGGTGCTCGTCGAGACGATTGAGCGTGGGCTCAGGCGCTCGCGCTGGCCTGCACGCTCACGCGACCCGCACCGTGAATCCAAGGATCCAGACAGCGATGAGCGCCCACGGCCCAACCGGCGCGAGCCCCCTGCTCGTGCGCCCGTGCCCGTCGTCGGCGCGCCCAAGCCACTGACGCCGCGCGAACCACTCACCCGCCTCGATGAGGAGCTGGACGAGGAGCAGCAACCCGCCGCCACGCCGCGGCGGATCGGCTTGCCGCGAGCTGTGTGGCTCGCGGCCGGCCTCGCCGTCGTCGTCTGGCAGCTGGCCACGGGACGTCCTGGTGTCGCACTGCTTGCGGTCGCGGCGCTATTGCCGCTCGCGGTGCTACCCGCGGAAAGCGCAAGCAGACGTGTGGGCGCGGGATGGCTCATGTGTGCGCTTGCGCCTGTGCTCGGTATCGCTGGCCTCGCCGGTGCCTTCCCCGCGATCGCCGGGCAGGCCTCGCGATGGCGGGATCGCGCGGCGCTGGCCGCGCTCGGGTACTGGTGGCTGGCGCTCGCCGCGGCGTTGTTCGACCGCCGGCTGTGGCTGATCCAGCCTTCGCGGCTGCCTGCTCGTGCCGTTTGGGAGGGATCGCTGAGCAGCACCGCCACCCAGGTGATCGTGCCGCTGTTCGTCCTGGGCACGCTCCTTGGTGCGCTGCTGTGGGCCGTAGGCGCGGCGGTGCTGCCGTCGATCGTGCGGGGCCGCAGCGCGGCTGTCGACCTGCTGGCGGTGACGATCTGGTCGGCGGCGATTGCGGTTGCCGCGCCCGCGTTGGATGCTGGGTTGAGTGCGCACACCGCCCATCCCAGCCCACGGGGTGCCGTCCTCGGTGCGATCCTTGGCGCCGTGCTCGCCATGGTTACCCGCGCTTTACGCGGGCCCGTCTGAGAACCGCTCGATCATCTGAGGCACCTGATTCAGCGACGGTGCGTAGCATGGCTCACGGTTGACGGCTGATCGGCGAGTGATCGGCTCAAGCTACGTACCGATGAACCCGCTCAAGAGCGTCGAGACCACAATCGCCAACCTCGTCGAGGGGGTTTTCGGACGCGTGTTTCGCTCTGAGGTCCGCCCGATGGAGCTCGCGCGCAAGCTCGCACGTGAGATGGACGCCCATCGCACCGTGTCCGTCTCGCGGGTGTATGCGCCAAACGAGTACTCCGTGTGGCTTTCGCCCAAGGACCGCGGCCGCTATGAGGGCGTCGAAGACGATGTGATCGACGAGCTGTGCGCGTACCTGCTCGAGCACGCGCGTCGCGAAGATCTGATTCTGGCCTCGCGGCTGCACATCACATTCCACACCGACGAGCGTTTGTCGCTCGGCGAATTCGGCATCCAAGCGCGGTTGGTCCGGCCCGACGGCGAGGATCAAGGACCGCAACCGCCAGCTGAACAGGAAGAGCACGGCCAGACGATGATCTACAGCACCTCGGCGCGCCTGCAGGGCCCGCTTGAACAGGCACGTGCCGAGCCTCGCCCGCAGCGGGTGCTTTTGGCGCTCGGTGACCGCCGGCTGATCGTGCCTGCCCACGGCGGTGTCATCGGCCGTAGCCGCGACTGTGACATCGTCATCGACGATGCGGGAATCTCTCGCCGGCACGCCGAGCTTCGCCCCGGACCGGACGGGTGGACTGTCGCGGACCTCGGCTCCACCAACGGCGTGCTCGTCAACGGCCGCCAGGTGCGCGGCGCTGAGCTGCTGCAGGCTGGGGATCGCATCGAGCTCGGATCGACACAGATCGTCTTCGAGCTCACATGAGCACGCTCGAGCCCGTATCGGTGGCGCTGAAGTTCGGCTTCCTGGCTGTGCTTTACCTGTTCCTGTTGTGGATCGCCCGCAGCGCCCGGCGTGACCTTCGTAGCGGGGCGGCCGTGCCGGGGGAATTCGACCCCGGCCGGGCTGCTCAGCCGATCCCCGCGGATGCCACCGGCCTGTACTCGGCGTCAGCGTTGGGCAGCGCCAACGTCGCCCAGCGGGCCCCGCGGCTGGTGGTCGAGCGCGCTCCTGGTCACGATCCGGGGATGATCTATGACCTCGACGGCGATCTCGTCCTCGGTCGCGGCGAGCGCGCGGAGATCCGCTTGGATGACCCCTTCGCTTCCTCCAGCCATGCGCGCGTGTACGAGCAGGGCAACATAGTTGTCATCGAAGACCTTGGCTCCACCAACGGCACCTACCTCAACGAGGAGCTATTGCAGACGGCAAGGCCGCTGCACCCTGGCGATCGGGTGCGCATCGGCGACAGCGAATTCGCGTTCGAGGTCGACTGAGATGGTGGTCTCGACGCTCCTGCGACTCCGGACGGGACGTAGCTGATGCTGCGTGTAGCCGAACAGTACGCCGGGACCGACACCGGGCGCCAGCGGCGTGCCAACGAGGACTCCCTGCTGGCACGCTCGCCGCTGTTCGTCGTGGCTGACGGCATGGGCGGCGCGCAGGCCGGCGAGGTCGCCTCGCGGATCGCGGTGGAAGCGTTCCAGGCTGGTCTCGAGGACACCGCTCAGCCGGAGCTGGCGCTGGCTGAGCTGGCGCACACGGCCAACCACCGCATCCATGAGCTCTCGCACGCAAATGCCGAGCAGGCGGGCATGGGCACGACGCTCACCGCCGTTTACGTCGGTGAGGAGGAGGTGGCGATCGCGCATGTTGGCGACAGCCGTGCGTACTGCTTTCGTGACGGTCAGCTGCAACGGCTGACAGACGACCACTCGCTCGTCGATGAGCTCATGCGCCAGGGCCGGCTGACGCCGGAGGAAGCGCTCGAGCATCCACAACGCTCGGTGATCACTCGCGCGTTGGGGCCGGAGGGGATGGTGGAGGTGGACACCCGCTCCGTGCGCGGGCGCCCTGGAGATGTCTACCTGCTGTGCAGTGACGGGCTGACGACGATGATCGGTGAGGAGCAGATCGCGGCGGTCCTGCTCGCCAACCCGCGCTTGCGCGACGCGGGCGAGGCGCTGATCACGGCTGCCAACGAGGCGGGCGGCCGCGACAACATCACGGTGGTGCTGCTGCGCTTGGAGGACGTGCAGATGGGTCTCCCGGCGGCATTTGACGAGCACACGACGATGGTTGGGCTTCCGGTGGTCCCGCCGCCGGCCGTAGCCCCCCCAGCCACTCCCCCAGCGGCCATTCCCACGCCGGCGGCCTCCGCTTCAGCACCCCACACCCGTCGGCGTACCCCGCGGGTTGCCCAGACGTCTGTGCCCGCGGCCAACGGACGCCCCCGCCGGCGGCTGCGCCACGGCGGCGCGATCGCGTTCCTGTTGACGGTGCTCGTCGTGATCGGCGCAGGGGGCTACCTGGCGTTTCAGTCGGTGTATTTCATCGGCACCAACAACCGTGGCCTGGTCACGATCTTCGAGGGTCTGCCCTACCGTCTCCCCGGCAACCTGGCGCTGTACAGCAGCCAGTACGTGTCCGGCGTCAGCGCCTCGACGCTCAGCCCTGAACAACGGCACTCGCTGCTCGATCACTCGCTGCGCTCGGAAGCCGATGCCGCGGCGCGAGTCCACAGCCTCGAACTCGAACAGCTCGAATGACGGGCCCGCGGTGAATCGCCCGATCATCCGTCTGTATGGACTCGTCGCCATCATGTTCGCTCTGCTCGTCGCGTTCACCTCGCGCTGGACGATCTTCGAAGCCACGTCGCTACGCGAAAACAAGCTCAACGCGCGCGCGCTGCTCGAGCAGGAGCGCGTCAACCGCGGCCCGATCGTTGCCGCGGACGGCGCGGTGCTCGCGCGCAGTGTGCGCAGCGCGGAAGGGACATATTCGCGCAGCTATCCCAGCGGCTCGCAGTTCGCCAACGCGGTCGGCTATGACTACATCGATCCGGGTACCTCGGGCCTCGAGCAATATCGCAACTCGGCGCTCAACGGCAAGGGTGCGACCAACCTGCAGGCGATCCTCAACCAGCTGCAGGGCTCCGAACCGGAGGGTGACAAGGTGATAACGACACTCAACCCCGCCGCCCAACGCGTCGCAAACGAGCAGCTCGCAGGCAAGCACGGGGCGGTCGTTGCGCTGGAACCGCGGACGGGTGCCGTCACCGTAATGGCATCCGCGCCGAGCTACAACCCCAACGCGATGCGAACCGCCGGCGGCCGTGAACAGATCGCCAAGAACAGTGGCGACCCACTTGTCAACCGTGCAGTGCAGGATGGCTATGCTCCTGGCTCCACGTTCAAGCTCGTGACCGCCACGGCCGCCATCGATACCGGTGCCTTCACCCCCGAATCGACGCTGAGCGGACGCAATGGCATCCTCGTATCGGGCGTGCCGTTGGATAACGATGAGAACGAAAGCTTCGGCGAAATAACACTCACACAGGCACTCGCCAAATCGGTTAATACGGTGTACGCGCAGGTGGCGGAGAAACTCGGCAAGCGCACGCTCGCGCGCTACATGCGCCGCTTTGGCTTCGACCGCAAACCGCAGCTCGACTATCCCGCTGAAGAAATGTCCGCGAGCGGCGAGTACGAAAACGGGCGCCTGTTGGCTCCCACCAGCGGCAACGTTGACGTCGGGCGCCTTGGCATCGGCCAGGACAAACTCGAGGTGACCGCGCTACAGATGGCCGAGGTGGCAGCTGCCATCGCCAACGGCGGGCGGCTGATGGCTCCGCACCTGACGGCGCGGATCGTCGACTCCGAAGGGAGCACCGTGGAACGCATCGCGCCCCGCGTGCAGTCGGTCGTGATGAAGCCTTCCACCGCAAAGGCCGTCACGACGATGATGGAGGCGGTGGTCAACGAAGGCACGGGCACGCCAGCGCAGATCCCCGGCGTCCAGGTTGCCGGCAAGACGGGCACCGCCGAAACACAGATCGGCAACGAGCTCAACAACGTGTGGTTCGTCGCCTTCGCTCCCGCGACCAACCCACGGGTGGTGGTGGCGGCGACGCTCAAGGGCGTCCCCGGATATGGCGCGGCGTTCGCTGCGCCTGTGGCCAAGGCCGTGATGGAGAGTCTGTTGAGGTCCGCACCGTGATTGACCCAGGGACGATCATCGACGACCGCTACAGGGTCATCTCGCGTCTGGGGTCCGGGGGCATGGCTGACGTGTATCTCGCCCACGATCAGCTGCTGGGCAGGGAGATGGCGGTCAAGGTCCTGCACCACCACTTCGCCGAAGACCACGAGTTCGTCGAGCGCTTCAAGCGTGAGGCGTCGAGCGCGGCGGCGCTGTCACACCCGAACATCGTGGGCATCTTCGATCGCGGTGAGTGGGACGGGACTTACTACATCGCCATGGAGTACGTGGCGGGCCGCTCGCTGAAGACGATCGTGCGTGAGCAGGGCCCGCTCGACCCCGCGACCGCGATCGACATCGTCATCCAGATCCTGCGCGCGGCGCGCTCGGCTCACCGCCGCGGCGTGATCCACCGCGACCTGAAGCCCCACAACGTGATCCTCGACGAAGAGGGTCGTGCGCGTGTGACGGACTTCGGCATCGCCCGCGCGGGTGCCTCGGATATGACGCTCACGGGCTCGATCATGGGCACCGCGCAGTATCTGTCTCCCGAGCAGGCGCAGGGCTTCGCGGTGAGCGCCGCCTCGGACCTTTATTCGGTCGGGGTGATCCTCTACGAGCTACTCACGGGGACGGTGCCGTTCGAGGGCGAGACGGCCGTGGCAATCGCCTTCAAGCAGGTCTCCGCTGAGCCGCGCCCGCCGAGCGCGCTCAACCCCTCGCTGCCGCACTCGCTGGACGCTGTGGTCATGCGCGCACTGGCCAAGGACCCAGCCGAGCGCTACGGCGACGCGGACGAGATGATCGCGGCGCTGCAACATGAGCGCGACGCTCTGCCGGCGCTGGCGGGCGCTCCCGCGGCGATCCACGACCACCACGTCTATCACGCGCCACCGCCGGCGCAGGCGACTGGACCGAGTACCGGTTCGCTGCTGCTCGCCCCAGCTGGTGCTGCGCAGTACGAGCTGGATAACGGCTCCGCGCCGGAGGATCGTCGCGGTAGCAAACGGGGGCTGTGGTGGGCGCTTGCAATCGTGCTCGTCGCGGCGGCGGCGGTGTTGGCAGTGGTGCTGACGCAATCGAGCAAATCGGTGAGCGTGCCGAGTGTGACTGGCCAAACCGAACAAGCCGCGGGAGCTGCGCTACGCAGGGTTGGGCTGAACCCCGCCCCGTCGCTCGCGTCGAGCACGAAGGTCGAAAGCGGTTTGGTGATAAGTCAGTCGCCGGCCGCGGGCAGCACGGCAAAGAAGGGATCGACAGTGAAGATCGTCGTCTCGGGCGGGCCTGCGAGCAAGTCGCTGGCGAACGTCGCCGGGTTGAGCGCCGCGAAGGCGCAGGAGAAGCTGCGCAAGGCTGGCTTTAAGACGACGACCAAGTCAGAGTCGAGCAAGACGGTGCCATCGGGCCAGGTGATCGGCACCGAACCGTCGGCGGAAACGGAGATCCAGGAAGGTCACCTGGTGACGCTGCTGGTCTCCAGCGGTCCCGCCCCGATTCGCGTCCCCGACGTGACCGGCCAGTCCCTGGAAGCAGCTGAAGCGACCTTGACGAATGCTGAACTGGCCGTGGGCACGGTCACAAGGCGGGTCTCCAGCACGCAGACGCCTGGTACCGTGCTCGCCCAGTCACCCACCACGGGCACGTCCGTGCACGCCGGCGGGAAGGTCAACCTGACGGTGGCAAAGGCGCCCAGGGAAGTCGAAGTCCCCAATGTTGTGGGAGCGGCCGAAGCGGCCGCCACGGCGGCGCTCGAACATGCTGGCTTGAAGGTCCACTCCGAACCGCACGCGACCACCGAACAATCCCAGGTGGGCGTCGTGCTGGAACAGAGCCCAGCGGGCAAGGAAAAGGCCCGCAAGGGCACCACCGTTACGATCGCGGTGGGGACGCTCACGTCGACGACGACGACCACCACGACCCCGCCGACCACGACGACGACCACCACCACCACGACCACGCCACCGGCGACGCCGCCGACCGGATGAGCGATGGCGCGGCAGCACAGGACCTTGGGCTGGGCGAGCGGCTCACGGTCGCGGTTCTCGCCGGCGGGCGCTCGTCAGAGCATGACGTGTCGTTGTCCTCCGGTGCGGCTGTGCGCGATGGCCTGGTCGCGGCCGGGCATGAGGTCCTGTGGGTGGAGATCGCCCGCGACGGCGTCTGGCATCACGACGGACAGCCGCTGAGCGTCACGCCACCAGCGGGACTGCTCGGTGCGGATGCCGTGTTCCCGGTGCTCCACGGGCCGTTTGGCGAGGACGGCACGGTGCAGGGCTTCCTGGAGACGCTCGACGTCGCGTATGTGGGAGCGGGCGTTGCCGCCTCGGCGGTATGCCTTGACAAGGTGCTGTTCAAGGAGGTGATGGCAGCACGCGAGCTGCCACAGGTCGGCTATGTGGGCGTGCGGGCGGAGAGCTTCAAGGGCTCACGTGAGCAGGCAATGGCCGCACGCGAGCGGATCGCGCGGCTGGGCCTGCCGGTGTTCGTCAAGCCGGCGCACCTCGGCTCGTCGGTGGGGATCGTGAAGGTGAGCGCGGTGCAGGAGCTGGACGACGCGCTGCAGCAGGCGTTCGCGCACGATGGCCTGGTGATCGTCGAGGCGATGGCGCTGGGAGTGGAGGTCGAGTGCGGCGTGCTGGGCAGGCTTGACAGCGAACGTCAGGGGAAGGCGTCCGCTCAGGTCTCCGAGCCGGGCGAGATCGTGTTTGCCGGTGACTGGTACGACTACGGAGCGAAGTACTCGCCGGGAGGCATGGAGCTGCGAATCCCGGCAGGCATCTCCGCGAGTGCGCGAGAGCGGGTGGAGAGCCTGGCGCTCGAGGCATTCGCGGCGAGCGGTTGTGAAGGGCTCGCACGCGTGGATTTCTTCGTGGACGGCGAGCGGGTGCTGCTGAACGAGCTGAACACGATGCCGGGCTTCACGCCGACGAGCGTGTACGCGAAGCTGTTGGAGGCTTCGGGCGTGCCGTATCCGCGCCTGCTCGACCGCCTGTGCCGCCTGGCGCTGGAGCGCCACGAGCGCGAGCGCGTCTACCGCCGCTAGCCGTCACCACACGAGCTCTACTTGAACAGCGTCAGCTCGGCGAGCGTCGCGGACTCCATTTGGGGGGGCAGCGTGGTCAGCCACACGAGGTAGTAGCGGTGTGGCTTTCCGGACAGCGTGAGCGGGATGCGTTCGCCGCTACGCACGTCCGCGCTCGTTCCCACCGGCCCCTGCCAGCCGCGCGCGCTGAGCGGCGTGGAGTTGCCGTACGGCAGCCCCAGTTCGATGTGGTCGGCGACGTAGATCTGCACGGCGAAGCCGGGGGTGGGCGTTTGGATCTCGAGCGCCTTGGCGAGCACCTTCGGGGCGGCGTCGAGGTAGACGCCGAGGCCGACGCCGCCGGCCTTCTTAAGGGTGCCGGAGTAGTACTGCTCGGTGCTCCATGTGGTGTTGGGATCGCCGTCGACGAGGTTGTCGATCAGGTCGCGGTTTTCGGGGCCGGTGCCGAACGGGTTGTAGTCGTGGGCGGCTTCCTGAGCCAGCTGCACCGGTTCCAGACCCGCGTGGGTGGTGATGCCGGAGGGGACGCCCGCGCCACGGTGGGCGTTGCCGGCGATGATGATCAGCGTGAGCGCGACGATCGCGACGAGCAGCGCGAGCGAGACAACCCAACGCGCCGGGTGGCGCATGCGCCAGGGCACCCGCCGCCGCGCGGCTCCCGGCAGTGTGCGCAGCACGCTTGTCGCCTCGCCGGTGGCCTGCCCGGAGCGGGAGGCCTCGATTGCGAGCACCTCCTCGAGGTCGACCAGCATGCTCTCGGCGTCCTGGTAGCGGCGCGTGAGGTCCTTGGAGACCGCGCGCTCGACGACGGCTGCGGTTGCGGCTGAGACTTCGGGACGCAGCCGCTGGATGTCGGGGACTTCCTCGCGCACGTGCTTCATCGCGACCGCGACGGGTGAGTCGCCGTGGTAGGGGACGTCGCCGGTAAGCATCTCGAACAGCACCACTCCCAGCGAGTACAGGTCGGACTGTCCGGTGACCGACTGCCCGAGTGCCTGCTCGGGGGAGACGTAGTCGGTCGTGCCGAGCACGCGTCCGTCCATCGTCAGGCCTTCCTCGGTGAGCGTGCGCGCGATTCCGAAGTCGGTGATCTTGGCGCCGCCTTCCTCGCTGAGGAGCACGTTGTGGGGCTTGACGTCGCGGTGCACGATCTGGCGCTCGTGCGCGGCGCTGAGGGCGCGGGCGATCTCGATCGCGTAGGCGATCGCCTGTGGGATCGGCAGCGGTCCCTCGCGGCGGATGACGTCCTTCAGAGTCTCGCCGTGCACGTACTCGAGCACGATGTACGGCGTCGCTCGGGCGCCGTCCCCGTGCGCGCCTGTCCCGCCGGCCCCGTTCCCTGTGGGCTCCTCGCCGGCGTCGATAACGGTGACCACGTGTGGGTGGTTGAGTTGCGCCACCGAGCGCGCCTCGCGGCGAAAGCGCTCCAAATGATCGGCGTCGGAGGCGGTCTCGCGGTGCATCAGCTTGATCGCCACCGGGCGCTCGAGCACCAGATCGAACGCGCGGTAGACCGTGGACATGCCGCCACGCCCGATCTCGCCGTCGAGTCGGTAGCGCCCGCCGATCACGGTGCCGAGGGGAGTCATTGGTCTCTATTGTGCGCGCACGCTAGGCGGCTGGGTCTCAGGTGGCTTGCCAGGATCCGTTTTATGGATTAGTTGGAGTTCGCGTGGCGGGATCGCGCAGTCGTGAGATGACGAGGGCTGCCAGCGCGCAACGGTAGATCGAGTAGGGCCAGAGCGGGCCGCCCTCGCGTAACGTGCGGTCCAGCACGCGCGCGCTCGCCAGGGTGGAGACGAACGCCGCGCTGGCGCCTACAGCGAGTGCCGCGCGCTGCCCGCGAGGGATACCGCTGCGCCGCATGCGCGCGCCCTTGAGCAAGCTCGCGCCAAAGAGCACTGGTATGCCGGCGTGCCATGAGAGCGCCTGGGCGGCGTCGCGGCCGAACCCACGAGCTCTGGCGGCGCTGAGCGTGGCACCGTTGCGTGAGACCCCCGGAATCAGCGCAGCGGCCTGGGCGAGGCCCAGCGTGAGCCCGTCCTGTGGAGTGGCATCCTCCTGAGCGCGCTGCTTGCCGCTGGCATCCGCGCCCGCGGACCTGTCGGCGATGGCCATCGCCATGGCCCCGGCGATCAGCCCGAAGGCGATCGATCGCGGTCCCCCGAGACGTTGCTCGATCGGTCCGCCGAGCGCGTAGCCGGCTAGCGCGGGTGGCGCGAGCGCGAGCGCGATCACCTTTGCGCGCTGCGAGTCGATGCTCGTCACATCCCGCAACAGCTCCTTGCGCATATGGATCGCCAGCGCGAGACCCGCGCCGGCGTGGAGCACGACCTCGAATGACTTGCGCCGGTCGCCGTCCATGTTTGCGTAGCTCCAGCCGGCTAGCCAGGGGACGAGCGCGGTGTGTGCGGAGGAGGAGACCGGCAGTAGCTCAGCGGGGCCCTGTAAGAGGCCGAGCGCCAAGGCGTGGTGAAGCGCGGGCGCGTCTTCAGCTGAGGGCATCGGTCGCCGGATCGCGGCGCGCCCGCCGCCGGCGCACGAACAGGTAGGCGATGCCCACGACGACGAGCGCTACGACCACGTAGTCGACGTACTCGAAGCCCTTGCGCACGCTCGTCCAGTCGTGGCCCAATGCATGCCCGGCAAGCGCCAGGCCGATCACCCAGGGGAGCGTGCCGATCAGTGAGAACACGGTGAAGCGCCCGAGCGGCATCTTGGCGACGCCTGCAGGCAGCGATACGAACGCGCGCACGACTGGGATGACGCGTCCGAACAGGACGGCCATCTCGCCGTGGCGTTGGAACCATTCGTCACCCCGTGCGATCTGCGAAGGGCCCATATGAAACTTCTCGCCATGGCGTTCAAACAGCTCCAGGCGCCCGCCCCGCCCGACGGCGTAGGTCACCCACGAGCCCAGCATCGTGCCGAGCAGCCCCGCGAGCACGATCCCCACCATCGTCAGGTGGTGATGGGAGGCGCTCTGGGTGGGATCGGCGACGACGAAGCCAGCGAACAGCATCACGACCTCCGATGGGATCGGGATGCAGGCGCTTGAGATCGCCATCAGCGCGAAGATCCCTGGCAGTCCGGCTTCGCGGACGAAGTGGGAGGTTTCGTTGACGAGCGTTTCGGATATGGACGCGAGCACCAGCAAGGCCGGCCAACGATAGCGGCGATCTGTGTGCCCCGCCTGAGATTGCTCCCACGTTCCGCGACGATGCCACGGACCGTTACCGTGCCTGCCGATGCGCGTCTGGATCGATCTCACCAACAGCCCGCACGTGCTGGTGATGCGCCCGGTGATCGAGTGTCTGCGCGCGGACGGCCACGACGTGCGTGTGACGGCACGCGACTTCGCCCAGACGATCGAGCTGTGCGAGCGCTGGGGCATCGCGCACACAGCCATTGGCCATCACCGCGGCGAACGTCTCGGGGCGAAGGCCGTGGGTCTCGTCTCCCGCTCGGGTGCGCTGGTGCGCTGGGCTCGCCGCGATTCCCTCACCGCCGGCCAAGGCTTCGATGTGGCGCTGGGCCACGGCTCAAACGACGTCAGCGTGGCCGCGGCGCTCCTGCGCATCCCCAGCGCGACGATGTTCGACTACGAGTGGGCAACTGTCCAGCACACGATCAACTGCCGGCTGGCACGGGCGGTGGTCGTGCCCGATGCGATCCCGCCGGAGCGGCTCGCGCGCTATGGCGCCGTCGGCAAGATCCATGCTTACCCGGGGCTGAAGGAGGAGTACTACCTAGCGGACTTCGAGCCCGACACGGCGGTGCTCGAGGAGCTCGCGCTCGACCCGGCGCGGCCGATCGTGGTGGTGCGCACCCCGCCGGAGGTGTCGCTGTATCACCGCTTCGAGAACGACCTGTTCGCGAACGTGCTGGAGCGGCTGCGTACGGCGGCGGCCGAGCAGGGTGTGCAGCCGGTGGTGCTGCCGCGGGTGGCCTCCCAGCGGGCGGAGCTGCGTAGGGTCCCCGGCTTCATCGTCCCCGAGCACGCCGTCGACGCGCAGTCGCTGATCGCTCTCGCCGACCTGGTGATCTCAGCTGGAGGCACCATGAACCGCGAGGCCGTCGCCCTGGGTACCCCGGTGTATACGACGTTTCAGGGCCGTCTGGGGGCGGTTGACGAAAGGCTGATCGCCGAGCAGCGGTTGCGGATGCTCGTCAGCGCGGAGCAGTTGGAGTTGGGTAAGCGCGACGCCGCCCAGACGCCGCCGCGTGTGCGCCGCGACCCCCGTGTGCTGGTCGAGTTGCTGCTGTCCGCTGTCTCTCACCACAGCACGCGCGGGTACCCGGGTACGCCAGAGTCGGATTAGGCCCTTACAATCTTCACAATGCGCCGACGGATCCGCTCGGCGGCCCTACCCCTCCACCGTCACTCGCTGCCCCAGCTCGCAGTGGACGGGGCGCTGGTCGCATTCGCGTACTACCTCGCCTTCCAGCTGCGCTTCACCACGAGGCTGCCGGAGCACTACTCGGACCTTCGCGGCGACACGATCCTGTGGGTGCTCCTGGGCAGCCTGCCGGTGCTGGTGTTCTCACGCGTGTACCAGCGCCGCTGGCGCTACGCCGGCCAGCGCGACTACGAGGCGGTGGTGATCGCGGTGGCGTTGATTGTGCTGCTGACGGTCGTCGCTGTGGAGATCCTGCGCCCCGTGCACCAATACATCGAGACCGGGGGCCCATCCAGCCACGAGGCGGCGGTTGCGCTTGTGCTCCCAGACACCGTGATCGTGCTGTTCGGGCTCTTGTCGCTGGTCTTCCTGGTGGGCATTCGCGCGCTCGCGCGCACGGTGTATGAGCGCAGGCCGCTGGCGGCTTTTCGCAGCCTGGGGCGCAACCAGCGCACGGTGCTGATCGCCGGTGCGGGCGAGGGCGGGCGGATGGTCGCGCGCGAGATCATGCGCAACCGCGACCTCGGTCTCACGCCTGTGGGCTTCCTCGACGACGATCCGGCCAAGCGCGGACTTCGGACCGAAGGGCTGCGGGTGCGCGGCAACACCGAAGAGGAACTGCCGCGCATCCTCGACGAGGCGGAGCCGGACGAAGTGATCATCGCGATCCCCTCCGCGCCTGGCTCCACCCGCGCGCGCATCGTGCGCGAGTGTCGTGCGCGCTCGATCCCCGTGCGCACGCTGCCGACGGTGTTCGAGTTGCTGCAGACGCGCGGCGCGCTCTCCCGGCAGATGCGCGAGGTGCGCGTCGAGGACGTGCTCGGCCGCGAGCCTGTGCACATGGAGCTCGAGCGCGTGGGCGCCTACCTGGCTGGCGAGACCGTGCTCGTAACCGGCGCCGGCGGCTCGATCGGCTCGGAGCTGTGCCGCCAGATCGCACGCGTCGAGCCGCACCGGATCGTGCTGCTGGATCACGCGGAGGACAACCTCTTCTCGATCCAGCGCGAGCTCGAGGACGAGCGCCACGTGCCGTCTTCGATGCTTGCGGCGGTGCTCGCCGACTGCAAGGAGGAGGAGCGTATGCGCGAGGTATTCGCGGAGCACCGTCCGACGATCGTCTTCCACGCGGCCGCCTACAAGCATGTGGGCTTGATGGAGGCCAACCCGGTGGAGGCGGTCCGCAACAACGCGATCGGCACGAAGGTCGTTGCGCACATCGCTGGCGAAGCGGGGGTGGCGCGCTTCGTGCTGGTCTCGACCGACAAGGCGGTCGCGCCGGCGACGGTGATGGGCGCCTCCAAGGCGCTCGCGGAGTTCGCGCTGGAGGCCGCGGACGCCCGCTGGGCGGAGACTCGCTACAACGCGGTGCGCTTCGGCAACGTGCTCGGCTCCTCGGGCAGCGTGGTGCCGATCTTCCGTCGTCAGATCGAACGCGGTGGCCCGGTGACCGTCACCGACGAGCGCATGACCCGCTACTTCATGACGATCCCCGAGGCGGTGCAGCTGATCATCCGCTCCGGCTCGCTGGCCTCCTCACAAGCGATGCGTCAGCGTGGCGCGGCGGTGTTCGTGCTGGACATGGGCGAACCCGTTCGCATCGTCGAGCTGGCTCGCGCGATGATCGATCTGTCGGGTCTTGACCCAGATCGCGACATCGACATCGAGATTGTCGGGCGCAGGCCGGGAGAGAAGCTGGACGAGGAGCTGTTCAACAGCTACGAGCGCCCGCTGGCAACGGAGGCGGAGAAGATCCTGCTGGCCGAGCGCGAGCCGCTGGCGGTGGAGGCGGTGGAGTCGATGTTCGCCGAGATCGGGCTGCTGGTGCTCGAGGGCGACGCGGCCGGTCTCGCGGCGAAGGTCTCGGAATTGTCGCTCGCGCGCCGTGAAGGACCGAAGGACAGGACCCCCGAGCACGGCGATGGCGCCGGTGGGGGGATCGTCGGGAGCGGAACCAATGGAGCCCACCCGCCGGTCGCCCGGCGCGATTCGCCTGAGCCCCTCGTACACTCCCCGCATTCATGACCGCTTTGCCGCTCGCGCTCTCGCTCTCGAGCACGTTCACCAAGATCGGCGCCGTCGCCGCGTTCGCCGCGCTGGTGGGCATCGCAATATTGTCGCTGCTCGTCTTCTCCCAGGCGCGCGAGCTCAAGCGCCTGCGCGAGTGGGCCGGTAGGGCGCCCGAGCGCGCCGCTGACCTCGAGCAGCGGGTCAGCAACAACGCCGCTGCGCGCCTGCAGCAGCAGGTTCCCGGCGGACAGGCGGTGCGTCCGGTCCCGCGGGCCGCGCCGATCCAGGCCCAGGCGGCGGCGGGCGGCGCGGGTCCCGCCACGAGGGTCGTCGGTACCCCTCAGGTCACGGTAGTCCCCGCCGGCCAGCCGCTCAGCGCGAGCGGAGTCCCGGTCACGCCTGCCACGCCGGGCGTGCCGCTCCCTCAGCCGCCCGCGCCAGGAGCCGCGCCCCAGTCGCCCGTTCCGGGCCAACCACCGTTGCCCGGCCAGCAGGCTCCCGGCCAGCCGCCCATCCCGGGTCGACCGAGCGTTCCCGGTCAGCCAGTCGTGCCTGGCGCGGCGTCGCCGGCATCCCCGGCTTCAGCTCAACCGCCGGTGGTTCCCGGCCAGCGGCCCGCGCCAGCCCAGCCGTCGGCCGGTGCCCCCGTTGCGAGCCCGGCTCCGCCGTCTCCCGCAGCCCCCGTTGGCACGCCTGCCTCGGTCGCGGGTGCCGCTCAGAGTCGTCCCGCTCCGGGTGCTCCTGCTGGCATCGATCCCCGCCCCCCTGCTCCGGCCACGGCGGCAGCGGCGGCGGCCGCGGCGCCGCGTGCCCCAAGTCCGCCACGTGTTCCGGTTCCAGCGGCGGCTGGCCAGGGCGCCGCAGCCATCCCCCAGAGCCCGACGGCACAGAGTCCGTCCGGCGAACCTGCGGCGCGGCGCCCGCCCGCTCCTGCCCCCGCGGGAGCGGTACGCCGCGGCGATACGCGAGCACCGATCCTCGCTGAGGGTCGTCGCGCGACCTATACCACCGGGCGCTCGCGGCGCAGGACGGCGATGCTGATCGTCGGCGGACTGGTCGTCGTGGCGGCGGTGGTCGTGGGTGCGGTGACTGCGCTGGGTGGATCGTCTGGCCACAAAGGCACGACCTCCACCGCGACGACGACGGCGACACACACCACCGCGTCGAATCCTGCGCACAGCCACAAGACGCCATCCAAGTCGGCCGCGAAGACACCGGCGTTGAGCCCCGCGGAAACGAACGTGGCGGTGCTCAACGCGACCGAAACGGAAGGGTTGGCGCACCGCACCGCCAACGAACTGCAACAGAACGGCTACTCGCAGGCGGCGGCGCTCAACGGCAAACCGCCCGGCTCGGGCCAGGTCAGCATCGTCGAGTACGCAAGCGGTCACCAGGCTGAAGCAGAAGGCGTCGCCCACTCCGCCAACGTGACGCACGTGCAGCCGATGGAAGCGGCCGTTGCGGCGCTCGTAAACTCAGCGCCGGTAGTCCTGATCGTCGGCGCTGATAAGGCCACGCAGAGCCCATAGCCGGTTTCCTTGACATCCCCGAGCGCTCGTGCAAGCCACGCGAGCACGGCATCACCCATGTGATCGACAGAGGCCTGTCGGTCGCTGAGGTCGACGGTCTGATGGAGGTGGCGGGCGACAGCGTCGATGTGGTCAAGCTCGGTTGGGGCACGGCCGTAGTGAGCGCCAATCTCGCCCCCAAGCTGGAGCGCTACGCCGCGCACGGGATCCCGGTGGTGCTGGGTGGCACGCTGACCGAGATCGCGATCCGCCAGGGGCGGGTGGACGGTCTGGTTGCGTGGCTACGCGAGCTGGGCCTACGGCACGTGGAGATCTCCGACGGCACGATCACGCTCGAGCCCGAGGTCAAGCGCGAGCTGATCGAACGGCTGTCACGCGAGTTCGTGGTGCTCTCAGAGGTGGGCAGCAAGGACGCGGACTTCATCATGGCTCCCTACATCTGGGTGGAACAGATCGAAAGCGACCTGGCGGCGGGAGCGTGGAAGGTGATCGCTGAGGCGCGCGAGTCGGGGACCGCCGGGATCTACCGGGCCAACGGTGAAGTGCGTACGGGCTTGATCGATGAGATCGCGCACGCGATCGATCCCGCGCGGATGATCTTCGACGCACCGCTGCAACGTCAGCAGGTGTGGCTGCTCACGCGTTTTGGCACCGAGTGCAACCTCGGCAACATCGCGCCCGCGGATGTCCTTTCACTGGAGACCCTGCGACTCGGGTTGCGCTCGGATACGGTCGAGCGGTTCGCGCTGGGCGGCGGGGATTGAGCGACGCCGCCGCCGGGTTGGATGACGGCTCGGCTGCCCCGCGAGCGTCCGCTCCCGGCAGCGATCCGCTGGCGCGGATGGTGTTCGCGCTACTCGTGCTGGCGTGCTTCGCGGCGTTCCTGATCACCCAGCGGCTCAAGCACACTCCGACAGCGGTACAGAAATTCGAGCTGACGCCGTTCTTCTCGCCCTATCCGACGGGACACATCAAACAGGCGGCGATCTCTTTCAAGCTGGCTAACGCCGAAGACGTGACGGTCACGGTCATCGACGCCAACGGCAACACCGTCGCCACGCTTGTGCGCGACCATCCGGTGGCTCGCTACAAACAGTTCTCGTTGCGCTGGAACGGGCGCCGGGGCAGCGCCACGCGCTTCAACACGACGACGACTCCGGGAGGTCTCACGGTCCTCGTGCCTGAGAACGACGGTGTGACAGCGCCAGCGGGGGAATATCGCGTGCGCGTGGCCCTGCAGCATCACGGTCCGGTGCTCTCACCGCAAAGCTTCACGTTGGTGGCTCCGTGATCTCGCTGCCATCGACGCTACTCGCAACGACGCTGCCGAGCACGGGCACACTTGCGGTGGGCGCTGTGGCCGCACTGGTGGCGATCGCCGTGCTCATAGCGGTGATGCGTCGCTACGACGATGCGTTTGCGCTGTTGGCGGTATTCGCGCTGCCGTTCAGGCTGCCGATCTCAACCGGCGGTAGGACGGTGAACCTGCTGATCCCGCTGTATCTGGTGGTGGCGGCTGGCACGCTCACATATCTGCTGCCGCGATTGCTCGGCCGAGCTCGCCGGCCGCCGGCCGCCTCCGCCGATGCCGCTGGCTCACCCGAGGGGGACAGCGGCCGGTTCAGTCGTCTGGGTGGTCCGCCCACCCGCTTGAGCTCGTGGACGACGCCATGCGGCGTTGAATGGCTGCTGTTCGCGGCCGTGGCGCTGTATGTGCTGCAGACGCTGTACTCGGGCGATCGCACCAAGGGCGCTGAGAACATCGCGTTCTTCTATGTGCCGTTCGCGCTCCTGTTCTTGATCCTGCGCGATGTGCGTTGGACACGTGTGCTGCTGGTGCGCTGCCTCGGCGTGGCGGTTGTCCTGGCGGTGGCTTTTGCGGGCGTGGGCTTCGTCGAGTACTACCGCAAGGCGCTGTTCCTGAACCCGAAGGTCGTGCAGGCCAACCAGTACGACAACTACTTCCGCGTCAACTCGGTGTTCTTCGACCCGAGCATCTACGGGCGCTTTCTGGCGTTGGTGATGATTGCTGTCACGACCGCGGTGTTGGCGCGCGGCTCGGCCGTCCTGTCGCGCGGTTCCGCCGTCCTTGAGCGCGCCCGCCGCCGCGACGTGCTGATCGGTGCTGCTGTGCTGCTGTGGCTGCTGGCGGGGCTGGTGACGAGCTTCTCCCAGTCGAGCATCGCTGCGCTGGTGCTTGGTCTGGCGGTGTTGGGCGCGTGGTGCTGGGGCGTGCGCGCCACCGTGCTCGTGTCGGTGATCGTGCTGGCAGTCGCGGGAGTGTTCGTGCTGCTTGCCCCCGCGAGCCTGCACTTTGGCTTGAAGGGCTCCAGCGGCTCGGCCAACAACGCGACGAACGGCCGCGGCAACCTCATTTCCGGCGGCCTCGAACTATTCGCCAACCGTCCGCTGGAGGGCTACGGTTCGGGCTCGTTCGAAACCGAGTACAAGCTTCACAGCAAGGCGAGTGCTGAGAGCGCGGTGTCCGCCTCGCACACGATCCCAGTGACGGTTGCCGCCGAGCAGGGGATCCTCGGGCTGGCGCTGTATGTGGCGCTGCTGGTCGCCGCCTTCGTCGTGCTGTTCCGCGGCGCGGGGCGCTCCCCGCCGCGGATTGCGATCGCGGCGTGCTTCGCGGCGCTCGTGCTCCACACCTGGACATACGCGGACTTCCTCGAAGACCCCACCACCTGGCTGTTGTTGGCAATAGGGGTTGCTCTCGCCCGAGCCGACAGCGACGCCGGTGTCCCGAGCGCGCCGCACCCGCGCGAGACCGTGCTCGGAGCGGGTACGCCGGCCAGTAGCTTCTGAGCCGTGCTCGGCTACCTCAAGCGCCTGGTGACGACCGGCGCGGCGTACCAGTTCGGGGACATCCTCGCCAAGGGCCTGGCGCTGCTGACGGTGCCGCTGTACACGCGCCACCTCGACGCGAAAGCGTACGGCGCCGCGGAAACGCTGCTGACGGCGGTGATCCTGTTCAGCATCCTCGCCCGTGCTGGGATCGGCGAAGCGTTCATCCGCTTCTACTTCGACGACGAGGACGGCGAGCGACGCGAGCGGATCGCGCGCACGGCGACGGCCGCCGTGGCGTGGACAACGACGCTCGCATCGCTATTGGCGCTCGTGTTCGCCGGGCCGCTCTCGCGGCTGCTGCTGAAATTCGAAGACCCGCTGCTGTTCGACTGCGCGGTCCTCGGCCTGTGGGCGTTCACCAACCTGGAGATGGTCTACGCCCAGCTGCGGGTGGACGAACGCAAGCGCGCATATGTGTACGCGTCGGGGGCGAACGTGGCGATGACCGTTGCATTCACTGTGTTCCTGGTCGTCTTCGCCAACCAGGGCGCGCGGGGCCTCTTGCTCGGCAACTTCGCCGCATCCGCGGTGGTTGTGCTTGGCCTGTGGTGGGCGCTGCGTCGTCGCGTGTCGCTGCGCGTCAAGCTCGCTGACCTGCGCGCGATGCTGCGCTTCGGGCTTCCCACGGTTCCCGCGGACGCGAGCGTTTACGCGCTGCAGGTGGCCGATCGCTTCTACCTGTTCCGGATCTTCTCCCAGAGCGCCGCCGGCCAGTACGCGATTGCGATCAAGCTTGCCACTGTGGTGTTCGTCGCGGTGCGCGGCTTTCAGTACGCGTGGCCGCCGCTGGCTTATTCGATCGAGAGCGACGAGGAGGCCGCGCAGCTTTACTCGCTGGTGACCACCTATTACGCATTGGCGACGGGGGTTGTCGTCTGTGCTGTGGCATTGCTTGGCCGCTGGATGGTGCACCTGCTCTCCGGGCGCCCGGAATACTTCGGGGCCTATCGCGCGCTGCCGTGGCTGGCGCTTGGGTGGGCGTTGTATGGGCTGTACCTGGTGTTCGTGGCGATCTCAGGCCGGGCGCGCGTCACCTCGCGCAACTTCCCCGCGGGCGCCGCCGGACTGGTCGTCAACGTGATCCTGCTGATCGTGCTCGTGCCCCACAGCGGAGCCGGATTGGGGATCGCCGGCGCTGGCATCGCGCTGTGCGGCGCGTACGTGACGATGCTGCTCGTGATGTACCTGCTCACGCGCGGCCTGTTCAAGGTCGGCTTCGAATGGCTGCGCCTCGTGAAGCTGGCGGCGATCCTCGCGGGCGTGGCCGTGTCCGGGGAGCTGCTGCTGCCAACCCATGGCCTGTCGGGTCTCGCGCTGCGGGTTTTGTGGCTGGCGCTCGTGCCGGCGGCGCTGCTTGTCACGCGCTTCTTTCACCCCCACGAGATCGTCCAGGCACGCTCGCTGGTGGCGGACGCGCGCCAGCGCGTGGCGGCGTTCCGCGCCGGGCACGGCGAAGTCGAGGAATATGCGGAGGACCCCCTCAAGGACGTTTAGCCCGATGCCCGCCGGCTGCGGCTGCGAGCGACCGGCAGCTCGCAACTCACTACGCCTTATCCAAGGGTTCTCCAGGCGCGTGTCCACGAGATGTCTAGACGATTGATTCTTGGCTCAAGAAAGCGCAATTTGCGGCCGATGCGAGGGTTGTCGTGCCCGAACTGACTGTCAAGCCCCCAACCCGAGCGGGAGCCAAGGAGCGCCAGCGGCGCGCCGAGGCGCTCAACCGTCATCGCGCCGACGCCCGCGTCCACAGTCTCGCCGCGGTCGGCGAGCTGGCCTATCTTCGCGAGCAGCTCCGTTTGGCCGCGAGGCTGACGGCGAGGCTGGTGGAGAAGACTGAAGTCGAGGAGATGGCACAGCTGGTCGTCGACGAGCTGCACGAGACCTTCGCCTTCTACCTGGCCGCGATCCAGCGCTTGGACGATGACGACGTGCTGCGGCTGATTGCCGGCCGCGGACCGCTGGCGGAGGTGATGACGGAGTTCCTGCTGACTGAGCAGTCGGCGTCGGAGGGCGTCAACGGCAGGGTCGCGCGCTCGGGCGCCACAGCGCTGGTGGAGGACACGACGTGCGACCCCGACTACATCGTGCGCGACCCGCAGACAGACCCCGGCTCGGAGCTAGCGGTAGCGATCTTCGTGGACGGCGCGGTGTGGGGCGTGCTGAACATCGAGGCCACCGACGCGGGCGCTTTGGGCGAGCCTGATGTTGTGTTGATCGAGGCGATCGCGGCGAGCTTCGGCGTTGCCGTTCACCGCGCCCAGCTGGTCAACGACCTGGAGGGCGCGTTCACCACGGCGCTGGCGGCCTTGACGAGCACGGTGGAGGCCAAGGACGACTACACAGCCTGCCATGGCGAGGACGTGGCGGTGCTCGCCGAGCGGGTGGCGCTGCGAATGTCGCTGTCGCGCGCGCAGGCGCGCGACGTGCGCTACGCGGCGATGTTGCACGATCTTGGCAAGGTGGCCGTTCCCAGCGAGATTCTGTTGAAGCCGGGGCCGCTGACGGACGAGGAGTGGGTGACGATGCGCAGCCATGCGGCGATCGGCGGCGAGCTCGTGGGGCGGATCGACGCGTTCGCGCATCTCGCTCCGGCTGTGCGCGCCAGCCATGAGCGCTGGGACGGTGGCGGCTACCCCGACAATCTGGCCGGCGAGGAAATCCCGCTCGCGGCGCGCATCATCGCCGCGTGCGACACCTACGACGCGATCGTCACCGACCGGCCGTACCGGCCGGCGCGCACACCGCAAGAGGCGTGCGAGGAGCTGCGCAGGGTGGCAGGAACACAGCTCGACGCTTGCGTCGTCGACGCCGTCGTCGACGAGCTTGCTGACGTCTGACCACGTGGCCATCGAACGAAGCCGTCCAGGTGCGCTTGTACGCTCACGATCTGTGAGATGCCTTCGGGGGGTCAAGGCGGTCGTTGCGATCGCCGCCGCATCGGTCTTTTGTGTGCCCGCGAGCTCCGCGCTCGCCGGCACGATCGCGGTGACGAGCCCCGGCGATTCGGGCCCCGGATCGCTGCGCGCGGCGATCGCAAGCGCGAGTGCCGGCGAAACGATCATGCTGGGAGCTGGTGACTACGAAGTCACGAGCGCAGACCTGGAAATCGAAAAGAACCTCACGATCGTGGGGGCTGGAGCTCGTCACACGATCATCGACGCGAAGAAGACTCACCATGGCGTGTTCGAAGTCAACGGCGGCGCTGTCACGTTCGAGAAGCTGAAGATCACAGGTGCGGAAGAGGTCGGCAACGGCGGCGCCATCTCTCTGGAAGGTGGTTCGGCGACGCTCGAGGAAGTCGAAGTGACCGCGGACTCGGTGAGCACGGGCGGCGACGGCGGCGGTATCTACTCAACGAGCGGCACGCACCTGACGATCGACTCGAGCACGATCAGCAACAACCTCGCTTACAACGGCGGCGGCATCTACACGGGCGGGACGACGACGATCGAAGACAGCACAATCGCGGCCAACACGGCCGGCAGCAGCACCCGCAACGGCGACGCTGGGGGCATTGAGAACGGCGGCTCGCTCACGCTTGTCAACGACACGATCGCCGACAACGAGTCGTTCAACGGGTCGGGCAGCGGCGGCGGCATCTTGGGGAGCAAAATCTCGGCGACGAATACGCTGATCGTGGACAACAGCGACAACTCCTCGGCGATTGACAACTGCTCAGGTGCGCCTGAATCCAAGGGTCCGAACCTCGAGAATGGCACCGAATGTGCATTCGCCGCGCACGGCGGTCTCAGCAAAGCCAACCCGCTGCTCGGCGCGCTGGCGAACAACGGCGGTGAAACCGAAACGATGGCCCTGTCGTTGGGCAGCCCGGCGATCGACGCCGGAAGTGACGAAGGCTGCCCGGCAACCGACCAGCGCGGCGTGAAGCGCCCGCAGGGCGCGTCGTGCGATATCGGCGCGTTCGAGTTCCAGCCCACTGCCGATCTCAGCATCACGCAGAGCTCCTCCGCAACGACGCTCCCCGTCGGCGCCGACGTCACCTACACGCTGAAGGTGTCCAACAACGGGCCTGAAGGTGCAGCGGGCGTGACCGTCCAGGACACCCTGCCGACCGGCGCGAGGCTCGTCTCGGCGGTGCCGTCTCAGGGGACATGCAGCGGATCGACGCCGCTGAAGTGCGTGCTCGGCACGCTCGCCTCGGGCACGGGCGCGACCGTCACGTTGACGGTCCAGCTCAACCAGGGTGGCACGAACACCAACACGTCGAGCGTGAGCAGTGAATCGCTCGATCTCGATTCAGCCAACAACCAGTCGCAGTCGGCCGTCACGGTGACGGTGCCGGTGGTCATCCCACCTGGGCCTGCGCCGTCAGGCCCGACGATCACCCACCTCGCGCAGTCGCACGCGGTGTGGCTGGAGCAGAAGGCTCACGGATCACGCAAGCGAATCCCTGTGGGTACGAGGTTCTCGTTCACGCTCAGCCAGGCGGCGACGGTCTCGCTGAGCTTCAGCGAGCGTCTGCCTGGACGATCGGTCAAGGGCCGTTGCGTCGCTGCAACCGCGAAGAACCGGCATGCGCACTCGTGTCGGCGCATGGTCAAGCGCGGCACGCTCTCGTTCAGCGCCAAGGCCGGCTCGAACAAGGTGCCCTTCACCGGGCGCGTGCCGCACGGGGGACCGTTGCCTGCCGGCGTGTACACGGTCACAGTGCAGGCTGTCAATGCTGCTGGCGCACGCTCGACGCCCGTCACACTGACGTTCACAATCATCTGAGCGCGGCGCGCGTGTGTGTCGCCGCTTTATCGTTGTGCGTTGTACTCTGCGGCCGCCTCGCGGAGTCCCTCGCCACGCTCAGGGCGCAGCGTAGCGGTGACATGCCGCCAATAGCGCGCCGGCGAATGCCCCGGTAGCGCCAGCGCCGCGAGCGCACGTAGCGCGTAGCTCCAAGCGGTCAGCCACTGCACTGCCCTGGCGGCGGTGGCTGAGTGGTGCTTGCGCATATACAGGTCACGGTTGCGCGCCAGTTCGACGATCCTGCGCTCGGGGACCGCGTCGGTGGAGAGCTGCTCGTGGTGGATGGCCAGTGCCTGCGGCACGTACACGCTGAGCCAGCCCACATCGCGTAGGCGGCGAGCGAAGTCGACCTCGTCGGAGTACACGAAGAAGTCGCCGTCCAGGTAGTCCACTTGCGCGGCTGCCTCGCGCCGCACGAGTAGTGCTGAGGACTGGCACCAGTCGACCACGCGGGTTTGAGAACCGTTGCTCTGCACCGTGTAGAAGCGGTGCAGCATGAACGCGCCGGCGAGCGCGGTAGCCACGGTCGGAAAACGCCACGCGCACGCCTGTCGCTGGCCGTCCGGGCGCACAAGCCTGGCCCCGGCACAGGCGGCGTGAGGGCGCTCCTGGAGTGCCTGCCACAACGCGAGGGTTGCTCCAGGTTGGAGCTCTGAGTCCTCGTTGAGCAGCAGCGCGTAGCGGCCGTGTGCCTGGCGCAGCAGCTCAGAGTCGTTCAGCGCCTTGCCGCGGCGCTCGCCCAGGGCGATTACCTCGTCCACTGCTGGATGCGCGCGCGCGGCCTCGGCGGAGCCGTCGCGTGAGCCGTTGTCGAGCACCAGCACCTCGGTCGCGAACGGCAGGCTCTGGCGCTCGCGCGCGACCGCATCCAGCCCGCGGATCAGCAGCTCCCGCTGGGAGGTGTTCACGACGCAGTAGCTCAGCTCGATCTCAGGCACCTCGCGGGACCCTACTTTCAACGCTGTGCTTGGCGCGAGCGGTTTACTTGCCGGTCGTGCGGTGCATCGTCCCGCGCGCGTGACCGCGGCTGCCCCGCCCCGCTGCTCCGCCATCGCCGGTCTTGCCGTGTGCTGGCACGGGCGTGCGGCGGATCAGCATGCGCAGCGCTCGGTCGGAGGGGCCCTCCTCTGCGCGCTCGCTCAACGTGCTGGGACTGACGGTACGGAAGATAGGACCGCGGCTGGGGTCGACGACGGCCACGACCACCTTGGTCCTGCTCGGTATGTCGAACACGATCCCATCGAGCGGCGGCCCGCCATCGGCGACCTTGACGAGCTCGCCAATGCTTGTCGACTCCATTTGCACAGCCTACTGGCACGCGCTGTGCGTGATCCTCTCGCGCTCCTGTGGGCGCCTCGACATACGCTCTAGCGCGTGCGCGTCCACATCGTCGACCCATCGGCCTTCACGCCGCCCTACGACCACGCTCTGTGCGGCGCGCTGGCGGCGGCTGGCGCGGACGTGGAGCTGTATACGAGTCGCTTTGCCTACGGGCCGGTCGCGCCGGCTGCCGGCTACGCGCGTCGGGAGACCTTCTACCCTGGCGCCTCGCATGTACGCAATGCGCGTGCTCGGCGCGTGGTGAAGCTCGCGGAGCATGTTCCCGACATGGTGCGCTACCGCCGTCTTGCGCGCGGCGCGGATGTGGTGCACTTCCAGTGGCTGACCGTGCAGCACATCGACGGCCACCTGCTGCCGGTGCGCCACACTTCCGGGGGCGCCCGGCGCCCGCTGGTGCTGACAGCCCACGACATCCTCCCGCGCGAGGCGCGGCCGGGGCAGCGGGAGGCGCAGCGGCGCCTCTATGAGCACTTCGACGCGATCGTGGTGCACTCGGAGCATGGCCGTGCACGCCTGACCGGTGAGCTCGGTGTGGACGGCGAACGGGTGCATGTGATCGCTCACGGGGCATTCGAGCACCTGGCCGCGCAGGATGGCCCTGGCGCCACGGCACCGCCGCCGTTCGAGACCGACTTGCCGGTGGTTCTGTGCTTCGGCCTGATGCGCCCTTATAAGGGCATCGACCTCTTGCTGGAGGCGTGGCGCGGGATCGAGGGTGCGGAGCTGTGGATCGCTGGAGCACCGCGGATGGACATCTCCGCGCTGCGCTCCGCCGCGCCCCCGGGCGTGCGCTTCGTGCCGCGTTTCGTCACCGACGATGAGCTGCCCGCCTACTTCCGGCGCGCCGATCTGGTTGTGCTGCCGTATCGCGAGATCGACCAGTCGGGCGTGCTGTTCACCGCGCTTGCGTTTGGCAAGCCGCTGCTGTTGAGCGATGTGGGCGGCTTTCCCGAGGTTGCCGCCACCGGCGCTGCGCGTCTGTTTCCCGCGGGTGACGTGGGCGCGTTGCGGGCTGCGCTGCGAGAGCTGTTGGCAGACCCCGCCGCTCTTGCTCAGCTGACCGAGCGTGCGCGTGCGGCCGCATCGGGCCCGTACTCCTGGAGTGAGGTCGGCCGGCGCACGCTGGCGCTGTACGACGCGCTGCTGAGCGGGAGCCCACGGCGATGAGGCTTGCACTGGAGATCGTGTTCTGGCTGTCGGGTGCGCTGATCGTGTGGACACAGGTCGGCTACGCGCTCGCGCTGGGCATCCTCGCGCGTGTGTTCGCGCGGGCCAAGCTGTCGAGTTCAGCCCCTAGTGAGTCTTCGCTACCCGCGCTGTCACTGATCGTGGCCGCCCACGACGAGCAGGAGGTGATCGCCGCGAAGGTGCACAACGCGCTCGCGCTCGACTACCCGCGGGAGCTGTTGGAGGTGATCGTGGCGTGCGATGGGTGCGCGGATGAGACGGCGGCGCGGGCCCGGGCCGCGGGTGCGGACCTCGTGCTGGAGCTACCGCGCGGCGGCAAGATCCGTGCGCAGGACGCGGCCGTGGAGCGCTCGCGCGGCACGATCGCCGCCTTCTCCGACGCCAACTCGCTGTGGGAGCCCGACGCCGCGCGCGCGCTCGTGAGCGCGTTTGAGGATCCGCACGTCGGCTACGCCTGCGGACAGGTTCGCTTCGTACAGGCGGATGCCGCCGGCGAAAACCAGGAGGGCGTGTACTGGCGCTACGAGCTTGCCGTGCGCGCGCTCGAGTCGCGTCTGTCGTCCATCACCGCAGGCAACGGTGCCATCTACGCCACCCGCCGCGACTCCTACATCGTCGTCGACCCGATCATGGGCCATGACCTCTCGTTCCCCTTCAACATCGTCAAGCGCGGGCAGCGCGCCGTATACGTGCCCGGCGCGCGCGCCGGCGAGAAGATGGTCCCCTCGATCCTCGGCGAGTTCCAGCGCAAGCGGCGCATGATGAGCCACACGTGGCCAATCGTGCTGCGTGGTGGGATGCTCTCGCCCCGTGGTTATACGCCCGGGTATGCGCTGATGATCTTCTCCCACCGCATCTTGCGGTACTCGAGCGCTGGGCTGCACCTGCTCGCTTTTGCGACCAACATCGCCGTCGTCGCGCTCGGCGGAGGTCCGCTCTACATCGTCACGCTCGCGTTGCAGCTGGCGCTGCTGCTCGCTGCCGCGCTAGCCGGTGTCCTGCGGGTGCGGCCATTCCTGATCGCCCGGTACTACGTGCTCACCACGGCGTCGCTCGCCGCCGGGTTCTGGGACTGGCTACGGCACGGGACCGACGCGGCCTGGGCGGTCGCGGAGGGAACGCGCTGAGTCGAGCTGGAAACACCTCTCGAGTGGGTCTCGGCGCCGGCGCCTGGCTTGACGTGTGCCTTCACGAGAGACGCGACGCGATCACGGTCGAGGACTACTCTCACGCCATTGAGCTGACGGTCGCGATCGTGGAGGCCGATCGTCGGCGGAAGATCAGGTGGAGGAGGAACGATGCCCGAGTCAAGCGGCAGGGTCCCCGCGACGGGGCCGATGACACGCACTGTTGCAGAACGCGCCAAAGAGGCGCGTATGGCGGATTGCAAGGAGCGAGAAGACCGGACCCGGCTCAGGCGCGAGCTCGGACTGGAGCCGCCCTTCTCGTCGTGTTCGGCGCACGGGCGTCGCGCGTGTCCCGTCTGCCGAGACTTCACCAAACGGGAGCCCGCCACGGCTTGAGACGCGGTGGGCCGGTGTTCAGCGGAGCGGCGCTGCCAGAATGCCGCCGGTGCTCCGCAGGCTCACAGACATCGTCGTCTCCGCGACAGCCCTCGTCCTCGCCTCCCCGATCCTTGCCCTGGCGGCGCTTGCGATCCGCCTGGAGTCGCCGGGCCCGATCATCTACCGCCAGCGGCGCAGCGGCCTGCACGGCCGTGAGTTCGAGGTGCTGAAGCTGCGCACGATGGTGGACGGCGCGGAGCACAAAGGCGCGGGCCTGGCGATCAACGAGAACGACTCGCGGATCACGAGGGTGGGCGCGTTCCTGCGTCGCACCTCGCTGGATGAGCTGCCGAATCTGGTGAACGTGCTGCGCGGGGAGATGTCGCTGATCGGCCCGCGCCCGACACTTCCGGTGCAGGTTGAGCAATACACAGAGCGCCAGCGTGGGCGCCTGGCGATCAAGCCTGGTCTCACCGGCTGGGCGCAGGTGAACGGCCGTGCTTCGCTGCCGTGGTCAAAGCGGATCGAGCTGGACCTCTACTACATCGAGCACCGCTCGCTGGCGCTGGACATGCAGATCCTGCGGCGCACCGTGTCGATCGTGCTGGGCGGATCGGGCACATACAAGGGCGCGGCAGGCGGCTGGGAGGGTGAGCTGTGAGTGTGCCGTCGCGCCCACCCGCGGGCCCGCCCGATCCTCGGGGGGATCGTCCCGCGATCCTGCTCACGGGTACGGGCAAGCGCTATGACATCGTGTCTTGTTTCGCTGCTCAGACGCTGACAATCGCGGCGGACCCGTCGTCGCTTGCCCCGGCGCAGTACGCGGCGCATGTGCGTGCGGCGGTGCCGCGCATGGACGACCCTGAGTACGTCCCTGCTCTGCAGGCGCTCTGCGAGGAGCACGGCGTTGGTGCGGTTCTGCCGCTGACGGATCTGGATATAGAGATTTTGGGTCGCGCTCTGGAGGACGGACGGCTTCCCGCCCTGGTTCCGTCTGCCGCGGTGGCCCGTGCGACGTATGACAAGTACGAGGCGCACCTGTTGCTCGAGCGTCACGGTCTACCATCGCCGCCGACGCTGCTGCCAGAGGATGACCTGAGCGTGCTCGAATATCCGGTGATGGTCAAGCCGCGCCAGGGCTCAGGTGCGCGCTCGATCCACCTCGCGCACGACCCTGCTCAGGCGCGCTTCTTCATCGACTACGTCGAACGCGCCCCTGGCGGCCTTCGCCCGAAGGGCCTGCCGGGGCCGGAGCGGGTGATGGTGCAGCGCGCAATGGGTGGCGATGAGCTGTCGATCGATTGCCTGGGAGACCGCGACGGGCGCTGCTTGAACGCGATCCCGCGCACGATGCTCGAGTCGCGCGGCGGCGAGTCGATCAAGGGCCAGGTGATCCATGACGAAGAGCTGATCAGCCTAGGCCGGCGGGTGATGGAGGCGCTGGAGGTGCGGGGGCCGGCAACGATCCAGGTGTTTCGTGATCCGGACATTGGGCTGGGTATCACCGATGTGAACACACGCTTTGGCGGGGCGTTCCCAGCACCTGCATACGCGGCGCTGCCTGGACGCACCTACCCCGAGCTGATTGTGCGGATGGCTGCCGGCGAGAGGATCGAGCCGCACGTCGGTCAGTTCCGTGACGGCTTCACGTTCACGCGCTACTACTGGCAGCTGGAGCTCGATGAGCGGCTGCAACCGACGGGTCGCGACATCGTGTAGGGCTAGAATTCCAGTCTGTGGCTACGTCGCTCGTCGATTCTCCGCCAGCCCCCAGCAACGGGCAGGCGCCGCCGAACGGTACGGCTGGGGCCCCGGCTCCGCCGTCGCCTGTTTCCCCGACGCCCGCCCCAGCGGTAGAAAGCCGCTGCGCGAAGTGCGCAGCTCCGATGCAGGACGGCCAGGAATGGTGCCTGCAGTGCGGCGCCGGTGCCCCGGGAAGCCTCGGCGCATCCGGCTGGCATGTGGGCGGCGCGATTCTTGCTGTAGCGGTGGTACTCGTCCTCGGTGCCGCCGCGGCTGGCTACGCGGCGCTGAGCAAAGGCACACCAAAGGCGCGAATGGTGACGACGACGGTGGCACAGGCGGCTGCTCCGGCCACGACCACACCAGCCACAACGACGCCGGTGACTCCAGGAGCGACGGCGACCACGCCGGCGGTCAAAACGACGCTCCCGCTGGGCGCGGTGAAACCACCGAAAATCCCGCTGACGGCGGTCACGCCGAAGGCCTCTGAAAAAGTCACGAGCACGACCCCGCCGGCTGTCACTAAAACGACGACTCAGGCGACCACGACCCCGTCGAGCTCCACTCCCAGCAACACCGGCACGAGTGGCGAATCAACCAGCGAAGAATCCCAGCAGAGCGCGGTCCTGCTGGATACGAACGCGGCCACTCCATACAACCCGTACAACTATCCGGCGAGCTGGTTCGGCGACCCGAGCCTTGCAATCGACGGCGCTACCTCGACGGCGTGGACGGCGCAGGTCAACCCGGCGAGCGCGCCGGCGATGGCTGAGGGCTTGCTGATCGACTTGAAGGCCAAGCTCAAGATCGCGGTTCTGCAGCTCGTCACCTCGACGCCGGGAATGACCGTCCAGGTCTATGGTGCCAGCACGCAAACGGTGCCCGCCTCGATTACCGATCCCGCGTGGGTGCCGCTCAGTGCCTTCAAGGTTGTGAAAAAGAAGCACGTGCGTTTGAAGCTGCGCGACTCCAAGAAGGCGTTTACCTACATCACGCTGTGGATCAGCAAGGCGCCTGCGTCGGCGACTGGCACAGCCACGGCACCGGGGCACGTCGACATCAACGAAGTCGAACTGTTCAAGACGCGCTAGCGGCTGCGGGCAGCTGCTGGGCGCTTCGCCGCCGCGCGTTTGGCCGGCTGACGTTTGGCGGGTGCCTTGCGGCCAGCTGACTTTCCCCAGATCTCATCCAGGAACGCGGCGATCTTACCGGTCAGCCGCTCAGGCTGCATGCGCAGCTCCACGAGCGAGTTGGCTTCGAGCAGTCTGGCGTTGGGCATCTCTTTGGCGAGCATGCCGGCGTCGGAGAACGGATGAACGGGGTCGCGGGGGTGGCCGAGTACGAGCGTGGGGGTGGTGAATGTGGCGCGCTCGCTGCGCGGCGGCGCGATCCGCCCAAAGAACAAGCCCTGCAGCAGCGCGCCGCCGGGCCCTGGTTCCTGGCGTACGAGGTCGAGCATCACGTTGCCGTAGTGGGGCAGTAGGCGCCGCGGCACAGCGCGCGTGGTGCGCGCGAGCAGCTTCATGACCGGCTCGCCGAACGTGAGCGCTACGAGCAGCGGCGTGAACGTCAGCGCGCTCCACAACAGGCCGTTGTCGAGCACCGGCATCTCAATCACCATCCCCTGCAGGCGCTCCGGGTGGTGGGCGGCGACCTCCAGCGCTGCGTTCGCCCCGAGCGATGTGCCCATAACCGCCGCCTGCTCGATTTGCAGATGGTCCATCAGTGCGACGATCTGCTCGCCGTAGGTGGCCATCGAGTAGCGCCACATGTCGCGTGGGCGCTCGGAAGCGCCATGGCCAAGCAGATCGAGCGTGATCACGCGGTTGCCCCGCGCCGCCAGATCTTCGGCCAGCGGCCGGTGCATCTCCTGGGAGAGCAGCAGTCCGTGCAGCAGGATCAGCGTGCGCTCGGGTCCCGTGGCGCTGCGTGCGGTGCGCCCCCGCGCGCCTGACGGCGTGAGCGCCGCGGGGCCGCCGCCGAACTCCGTGTAGGCCAGTCGCTGCCCTTCGAACTTAAAGAACGGCATGGTGGGTGACAACGATACCGTCTCAATACTGGCTGCCTGGCCAAAAGCGCTAGTTTTGAGTAAGACGACTTGATCGGTCAGCCACCATAGGAGGAGACAATGGCCAAGCAGCCGCGTATTCTCGCGGGACAGACAGCGGCAATCACAGGTGCCGCGCGCGGCATCGGGCGCGCAACCGCCGCGGCATTCATTCGCCAGGGGATGCGTGTGGCGATCGGCGACCTCGACCTCGACGCCGCCACGCGCACCGCCGCCGAGCTTGGTGACAGCGCTGTCGCACTCGAGCTCGACGTGACCGACCGTGCTTCGTTTGCAGCGTTTCTAGACGGCGCCGAGGAGCAGCTCGGGCCGCTCGACGTGCTCGTCAACAACGCCGGGATCATGCAGGTGGGGCGCTTCATCGACGAGGACGACCTGACAGCGCGGCGGATGGTCGACATCAACCTCCACGGCGTGATCCTCGGCTGCAAGCTCGCGCTCGATCGGATGATCCCGCGCGACCGCGGGCATATCGTCAACATCTCCTCGCAGGCCGGCAAGTTCGGCGCGCCAGGTGGCGCGACCTATTCGGCGACCAAGCACGCGGTCGTCGGCCTGACCGAGGCGATCCGCGGCGAGCTGCGGCTGATGGGCGCGCACATCGACGTTAGCTACGTGATGCCGGCGGTCGTCAACACCGAGCTCGGCTCCGGCCTGGGCGACGTGCGCGGCGTCAGCAACCTGGAGCCCACAGACGTCGCCGATGCGATCGTCGAGGCGCTGCGGCTCGGCACCGTCGACGTATGGGTGCCGAAGTCGGTCAAGCGCACGAACATGATCGTCTCGCTGCTGCCGCGCAAAGTCGGCGAGGGCATCGGCCGTGCGATCAAGGCCGACCGCGTGCTCGCAGGCGCCGACTCGAACGTGCGCCGCGAGTACGAGCTGCGCGCCTCCCAATCGGAGCCGGGCCTCGAGCCGGCGCCCGAGCGCCAGCGCATCACGCAGAGCGCTGGCGACTGACCCACTGCTCCGGCGCCCGTGCGGGCCTGCGCGTCATGCGCGGGCCCGGCCCCAGGTGATCCGGGCCCCGTACCCGGTTCAGCTGGCGGTAAGCCAGTCGGCGATCAGCGAGCCGATCAGGGGGCCCTGGTCCTCCTGCAGGAAGTGGCTCGCGTCGTCGATCGTGCGCGGCTTCTCGCGGCCGATCGACTCCGCGAAGCGCTCGCCGGTGGATAGCGGCAGCACCGGGTCGGAGTCACCCCACAGCATCAGCGTCGGGCGGTGGTCCTCGCGCAGCGCGGCATGCACGCGCTGGCCGGCCTCGGCACCGGGCGCGTCAGGGCTCTGCGGGATCAGCAGCGGGAATGCACGCGCGCCCGCCTTTGAGGCGGCGTCAGGGTAGGGCGCTTCGTAGCCCGCGATCACCGCGTCGCCCGGGTCCGTCTTGCAGGCGCCACGCACGAGAAAGCCCACAGGCAGATCCTCGGTGCGCTCGACGAAGTCATGGAACGCGATCCATGCGTCGCTCATCCTCTGATGCCCGGTGAACAGGCCCGTGTCGAGGATCACCAGCCGCTCGATCCGCTCGCGCTGCTCGATCGCCAAGCGCAGCCCGATCGGGCCGCCCCAGTCGTGCACGACGACCGTCGCGCCCTGTACGTCCAGGTCCTCCAGCAGCGAGCCTGCGAGCGCGGTGTGGCTGTCATATGAGTAGAAGCCGATGTCCGTGGGCTTGTCCGAGCGTCCGAAGCCGGCGAGGTCCGGCGCGATACAGCGAAAGCCGGCGTCGCGCACGGGCGGGATCACCTTGCGCCACAAGAACGACCACGTGGGCTCGCCGTGGAAGAAGATCACCGGTGCGCCTTCGCCCTCGTCGAGATGCGCGAGCCGCAGGCCATCGACCTCGCGGTAGTGCGAGGTAAAGGGAAAGTCCGGGAGCCCCTCAAGTGCCTCCTCGGGCGTGCGCACCACCTCGCTCATCTCAACCCCTAGCATACTGCTGGCCCATCGGTTAGGCTCGTGACGATGCACACGATCGCCCTTCAGCTGGCGCCGGTGCTCGCGGCGGAGAAGAGCAAAGTCCCGTTCTACATCGCGGGCGGGATCCTCGTGGCGTGGGCGCTGACACTGTCTCTCGGAATCGGTTTGCGTAAACCGGATTTCCCCTCGAGCCTCGCCGGTCAGCGGGCGGTTATGGGCATCAGCCTGGTGCTGGTGGTAGCGGCGGTGAGCACCGCTGTGGCCACCTCGAGTGTTCCCGCGAAGGGCTCAACGACGCCGACTCAGACACAGGCACTGCCACCCGTGCCGGTCGTGTCCGCTCCCGTGGCCGCGAGCTCGTCAAGCACGTCCACTGAACCAACGGCCACCACCGGCACCCCCGCTCCGGCATCCTCGCCCGCCGCGGGTAAAGCTGGCAGCTCACTGGCGCTCGCTGCCGATCCCGCGGGAGCACTCGCATACAACACCAAGCAGCTGAGCGCGAAGGCTGGAACGGTGACGATCACGATGACGAACATGTCGCCGTTGGAACACAACGTGACGGTCGCGGAAGGCACCAAGGTTCTCGGTGCTACGCCGACATTCAAAGGCGGCAGCATGAAGCTCACCCTCAAACTGAAACCAGGCAAATACGTTTTCTATTGCTCGGTTCCTGGCCACCGCCAAGCAGGCATGGAAGGTACATTGAACGTCTCATGAAGCTGTATGTCTGCTGGGGCACGTTCCCAGTCCCGCTGCGCCCCGGCGGTCACCCGTGCGCAAACGCCTACCACGCGCTCAAGGACGCCGGGTACGACCCAGAAGTGGTGAAGTCCTACGGTCTCGGTTTGTTGCCCGGGGCGTTCAACCAGACCCGCGGCCGACGCGAGGTACAGGAGCTAACGGGCAACCGCTTGGTACCTACCCTGATCCTCGATGACGGCACAGCGATCGACGACTCACGCTCGATCGTCGACTGGGCTCGTGCCAACCCGGCATAGCTCCGGCGATAGACCCTGATCTCAGGCGCTGCCAGGCGTTCGGCAAGCATCTTCTCCGAGTTCCTGTCAGCGAGCGCGGCGACCCGCGCCAACGCGATCACCAGCAGCGCGCTGAATACCGTTGCGCCAAGTGCTACAGAGACGATGATGGTCAACACAACCACCCCCTTGCTCCCTGCGGTCAACTCCCCGCAAGGACACTCGCACACCTCCCGGACGGGCGTCCAGGCTTGTGGTGACGAAGACCTCGCTAACACCGTAGGTTTCTGTGTCACGGGGGCCGAATCCTCCCTATGAATGGGCACGACCACATCTACAGAAGGGACCGCGAAATGGACGTTCTGGTGAGGCTCGACGAGACACGCAGTGCCATCAACGTGCTCGAGCACCCGTTCTATGAGCGCTGGAGCGCCGGCGAGCTGAGCGCCACCGAGCTGAGCCGCTACGCGGGTGAGTACCGCCACGCGGTGGTGGCCTTGGCCAAGGCTTCCGCGCAGGCCGCCGAGTCTGCCTCCGACGGGCTCCAGCCAGGCTTGCGCCTGCATGCCGAGGAGGAGGCCGCGCACGTGGCGCTGTGGGAGCAGTTCGAGCGAGCCACGGGCGAGCACGCTGGGCCTGAGCAGCCGGTGCTGGCTGAGACGCACGCATGCGTGCAGACATGGACGGCGGGCGAGGATCTGCTCGAGCAGCTGGCGGTGCTGTATGCGATCGAGGCGAGCCAGCCGCAGATCTCAACGACCAAGCTGGAGGGCCTCACCGCCCACTATGGCTTCAGCGAGGAAGGCCCCGCGACGGAGTACTTCCGGGTGCACGAGTCACTCGACGTGGAGCACGCGCGTCAGGCACGCGAGCTGATCGCGCGGCTGATGGGCGAGGTCGAGGACCCAGAGGAGCAGGCGGACAGAATGGTGCAGCGTGCGAGCGAGGCGCTGCGCGGCAACTGGCTACTGCTCGATGGGGTCGAAGCCGCCGCATAGGCGCCAGCTGAACAGAACGGCTGCCACAGAGGTGGCGAGGTTAAGGCTCGAGACGCCGGCGCGCATGGGGATTGCAAGCCGCGCGTCGGCGCTCGCGAGCAGCTCGTCGCTGAGGCCGTGGCGCTCGGTGCCGAAGGCGAGCACCGCGCGAGCGGGCAGGGTGGCGGGCTCGAGCGCCTCGCCGCCGGGATCCAGCGCGAGCAGCGGGCGCCCGCCTGCCCGTAGCTCGCGCAGGCTCTCCAGCCGGGCGACCGGCAACGCGTAGTGCAGCCCAGCGGCGCCGCGTAGCGCGTCTGGATGCCAGGGGTCGTGGCTGCCGGTGGTGAGCACGCCACCGGCGTCAGCGGCGGCGGCGACGCGCACGCACGCGCCCATGTTGCCGAGATCGCGGGGATCCTCGAGCAGGATCACCGGCGCCGCGCGCCGCTCGCCCAGCAGCGCGGCCGTGGCGATCACGGGGCGCTCGGCCAGCGCCATCACCCCTGTGGATGGAGTCAGCGGGGCGAGCTGCTGGAAGACCTGTGGGTCAACCTCACGCGCGAGCGCAAGCAGCTGCGCGCTCAGCTCCGGCGCGAGCTCGCCCGCGAGCCGCTCCAGTTGGGCGGCATCGTTGGTGACGACGTCGAGCACCGTCGCACCAAAGCGCAGGGCGTGCTTCAGCGGGTGAAAGCCTTCGAGCACCGCGAGCGTCCGATCGCGTCGCGCGCGCCCGAAGCGCGGGATGAGCGATCCGTCCTGCACGCGTCGATGATCGCATGCCAGTCCACCTCGACAGCGCATAGAGTGTCGCGTGCAGTGAAGCTCGAGGGCATACACCACATCAGCGCGATCACTGGGGACGCTGCTCGCAACCTGGAGTTCTACACCGGTGTGCTTGGCCTGAGGATGGTCAAGCGCACGGTTAACCAGGACGAACCGAACATGTATCACCTGTTCTATGGCGACGAGCACGGCTCGCCGGGGATGGACCTGACGTTCTTCGAGTACCCAGGGGCGGCTCGCGGTATCGCAGGTGCGGGCATGGTCCACAGGATCGTGTGGCGGGTGGCCTCACGCGACGCGCTCGAATTCTGGGAGGAGCGGCTGGCAGCGCACGGTGTGAGAGCCGAGCTAACGGGAGGAAGTCTCTTGTTCTCAGACCCCGAGGGCCTGGAGCACGAGTTCGTGCGCAACACCACAGAGGACGCGCCGCTTACCGCCAACTCGCCGGAGATCCCGAGCGAGCACGCGCTGCAGGGCTTCGAGGGCGTTCGCGCCTACAGCAACGCGCCGGTGCGCAGCGAGCGCCTGCTGGCACAGGCGATGGGGTTCACCAGGCGAGAGGGCGAGCACTGGGAGGTCCGTGGCGAGAGCAGGGGCAGCTTCTACGCATACGACCCCGCGCCACCGGAGATCCACCGCACACAGGGTGCGGGCACGGTGCACCACGTGGCGTTCGCAGCGGTGAAAGGCGAGCTCGAGGAGTGGCGCACGAAAGTCGCCGACGCGGGCGCCCGCCCGACGCCGGTGATCGACCGCTTCTACTTCGAATCGGTGTATTTCCTTGAGCCGAGCGGGGTGCTGTTCGAGATCGCGACGATTGGCCCCGGCTTCGCGGTCGACGAGGACGAGGCTCACCTGGGCGAGGGGCTGTCGCTCCCGCCGCCGCTCGAGCCGCTGCGGGAGAAGCTGCAGGGCACGCTCACGCCGCTGTCCTATCCGCCGCCATGGCGGTCGAGCGCCGCCGAGTAGGAGGGCGGCAGCGCCGGCGAGTAGGAGGGCGGCAGCGCCGGCGAGCCATGTCCGCCGGGGGCGGAGGTTCTGGCCGGCGCTAGGCGGCGGCGTTACCGAGCCGGCGCTCGCGTGGTGAGCGCCGGGCGAGCACCGCGCCCCAGTCGGCATCCTCGATCAACCCCGGTCGCGTGCTGTGGATGAACTCGCGCAGCAGCTGCGCCAGGCCGTCGGGGTCTTCCAGGTTGGGGAAGTGCGCCGCGCTCGGCAGCGTGTGGAAGAAGCTGTGGGGGATCGCTTCGTGCGCGAGCCGTCCGTGGGCAATTGGGATCGTGTTGTCGCGCTCGCCCCAGACGATCAGCGTGGGCATCGTCTCCAGCAGGTACAGGCGGTCGGTGGCGCTCACTCGCTGCCCGCGCACGTCGATCACCGAGCGCAACGTTTGCAGGAACGCCTGGCGCGCATCCGCGTTCTCGAGTGGACGTAGCGCTCGTGCGATCGCTTGCAGGTAGACACCGCCGCCAAGCTCCCGCTCGCGCAGGCTGCGTCCTGCTCCCGCCATTGTCCTGAGCAGACGTGGCCGAATCGTCGCTGACAGCAGCGTCGAGAAACCGGGCAGTGCGGCGGTGCGCAGCATCGGGCTGACCTCGCGGCCGAGCCCGCCGCTCGAGATCAGCGCGAGACGTTCGACGCGCTGGGGGAACTGGTAGAAGAACTGCATTGCCACACCGCCGCCGAGCGAGTGTCCGACGATGCTCGCGCGCTCGATGCCGATTGCGGTCATCAGGTCACGGATGCTCGCTGCATGCGCGCCCAGCGAGTAGTCCCCCCGGGGCGCCGCGGAGTCGCCGTGCCCGATCAGGTCGGGCACGAGCACCGTGTGCTCGCGCGCCAGGTTCATCGCCACCGACTGCCAGTGGATCGAGGAGTTGAGCATGCCGTGGATCAGCACCACGGCGGGTCCGCTGCCGGCGATCCTGTAGACGGCGCGGCGTCCGTGCAGCTCCATCTGCCACTCCTCGAATTGGGCAGCGGCCGAGGGCAATGGCACGGGACGCCCCGTGCGCTCTGCCCGTTCGCGGTCGTCTCCGGCCTGGCTGGATGTCAGCGCGGCACCTCGCTGGCCACAGTAGCAAAGGCTTTCGGCTGCCCCGCGGACGGCTCCGCCCATGGCGCTCGGCTAGCTCGAGTGCTCGCGCGCGTCGTCCCACAGGGTGACGTTTCGCCGCCCCGTGCGTAGGGCCCGCCGGCGCAAGAGCTCGCTGTGCTCGATCGCGGCGTCACCCGGGTCGATCCCCGAGTCGAGGTCCGCGTAGGCGTCCTCCGGCTCGGGCCACTCGCGCAGGCAGTAGCTCGCGGAGCCCAGGCGCCTGCATGAGCGCTGCAGAGCGTCGGCGAGCTCGAACCAGTCATCGGAGCGCGCCGGTGGATCGGCGGCAAGCAGCAGCATCGCCTCGTCCAACTGCTCGCGCACGCTCGCACGAAAGCGCTCGATCTCCTGCCCCGCGGTCGTGCGAGCGTTGCTCCACACGCGGTGCTGTGGAGACTCCGGCAGCGCCGGCAAGCCGTCCGCGCGACGCGCCCGCTGCAGGCGTCGCAGTCCGCTGGTCGTCAACGCCCAGGTCGCTATCCCGTGACTGCGTGAGCTCTCGAGCCAACCGAGCTCTTGCAGAGCGCTGAGGCGGGAGCGGACGTGGCGCGCGGCGGCGGAGCGCCGGGCTAGCGCCAGGTGTTCGAGGATCGCCCACACGGGGACCACGGGCGGGAGCTTCCCGCGGTGGTGTGCCGCGCGCTCGACGGCCGCGAGCACGAGTTCATCGCTGGGAGCTTCGGTGGGCTTGGTACGCGGGCGTCGGTCTGGTTCTGGCATCTCGCCTCCTCTACTTGGGTGGCGCCGCGAGGCCATATCGATTCCAGCCGCATGCCCCGCGGGAGCGCCGCGTGCGGCGCTGAGGGACAATCGACGGGCATCGAGGACGACCGACTCGGTGCCGGGCCCGGGGTGTTGGCGCACCGCCGGGCCACTACTTTCAGGGACAGTGCCAACGGTAGAGCGAAAAGCGACCAAAAGTGAGGAAGCTGCTAGAAAGTCGCAGTGTTGTCACACATTGGTTGCACGGTGGGCACAAAGGTGGGCGCCGGGTGACCGCGCGTCAAGAACAGACGCCGTATCTGGATGCGCTGTGTGAGTACGCGCGACGCAAGCCAGCGCGACTGCACGTGCCGGGACACAAGGGCGGACCGGGCGCGGACCCGGGCCTGCTGGAGGCATTTGGCGAGCGGGCTCTGAGCCTCGACATCCCCGCGTTGACCTACGGCGTCGACGTGGGTGTGGAGCCGTCACCGTTCGAGCAGGCCCAGCGACTGGCGGCGGAGGCCTGGGGAGCAAAGCGCGCGTGGTTCTTGATCAACGGTGCCTCACAGGGCAACCTGGCTGCCGGTTTGGCGATGGCTCACCGTGGCAGCGACGTGGTGGTCCAGCGCAACGCGCACTCGAGCACGATCGACTCGCTCGTGCTATCCGGCCTGCGTCCCACGTTCGCGGCGCCGGAGGTCGACCCCGAGTTGGGGATCGCTCACTGCCTCACCGAGGAGACGCTCGCTCGCGCGCTGGATGCGACGCCGGGAGCGGTCGCCGCATGGGTCATCTCGCCGACGTACTTCGGTGCGGTGGCGGACATCCGCTCGCTGGCCGAGGTGGCGCATGCCCGTGGGGTGCCGCTGATCGTGGATGAGGCGTGGGGCGCGCACATGGCCTTCCACGAGGACCTTCCCGAGCACGCGCTGTCGGCGGGCGCTGACCTGGTGATCTCGAGCACGCACAAGATCGTTGGCAGCCTCACGCAGTCGGCGATGCTCCATCTCGGCCACGGCGCAGGCGCGATGATTGGCGAGGACACGGTCGATCGGGCGGTAACGCTTACGGAGTCCACCAGCCCCAACTCGCTGCTGGCGGGCTCGCTGGACGCGGCTCGACGTCAGGCGGCGGTGCATGGGCGCGAGCTGTTGACCAACACGATGGCGGCGCTCGTGCTGGCGCGCGGGGAAATCCAGGCGATCGACGGCCTGGACGTGCTCGACGATCGCCTGGCGGGGCGCCCGGGAGTGTTCGCGTATGACCCGCTGCGCCTGGCGGTGGATGTTCGCGGCATCGCCGCCAGCGGCTATGAGCTGGCGCCGATGCTGCGTGAGATCGGCGACATCAACCTGGAGCTCTATGGGCAGAACGTGCTGGTGGCGGTGTTCGGCATGGGTGAGCGCGGACTGCCCGAGGCCTCGCGCCTGGTGGAGGCGCTGCGCACGGCAGTCGATCGGGTGGGACTGGACGTGGGTGGCGCGACGGCGAGTTTCGCCGCACCGCCTCCCTGGGGGGAATTGGCGATGACTCCACGTGAGGCCTACCTTGGCCCGCAGGAGGTCGTGCCCGCGTCGCAGGCCGCGGGGCGGATCGCGGCGGAGTCGCTGGCGACATACCCGCCGGGGATACCGAACGTGCTGCCGGGCGAGCGCCTGACGGCAGAGACGCTCGCATACGTGCAGAACACGCTCGAGTTGGGCGGCAGCGTGCGCGGCGCCAGCGACCGGCTGCTGCGCACCGTGCGCGTCGTGCTCGAGCGCTGACGAGCTCGCTGCGCTGACGGCGCGAGCGCGGGGCCCTCTCAGCAGGCTCTCAGCCTTTCACCTGACTGATCTCAGCCTGGGCAGGGATGGTGGTGCCCATGAACGCTACCCACTTCCCCCTCCGCCGCACCGAAGCACCGCTGTCCTCCACCGCTGACGCCGTCACACCGAGCAGGGACGAGGAACGAGCCACGCCAACGTGGGCACGTCCGGCGCTGATCGCGCTGCTCGTCCTCACGGCTGGCGCCTACCTGTGGGACCTCAGCCTGTCGGGCTACGCCAACAGCTTCTATGCGGCGGCCGTGCAGGCCGGCACGAAGAGCTGGAAGGCGATGTTCTTCGGCTCGATCGACTCCTCCAACTTCATCACCGTGGACAAGCCACCGGCGTCGCTCTGGGTGATGGAGATCTCAGGGCGCATCTTCGGCTTCAACAGCTGGAGCATGCTTGCTCCACAGGTGCTCGAGGGAGTGGCGGCGGTCGCGATGCTGCATGCAGCCGTGAAGCGCTGGTTCGGTGCCGGTGCGGGCCTCGCGGCAGGTGCGCTACTTGCGATTACGCCGGTAGCCGCACTGATGTTCCGCTTCAACAACCCCGACGCGCTGCTCGTGTGCCTGCTCGTCGCGGGCGCCTACTGCCTGGTTCGTGCGGTCGAGGGAGCGAGCACCAAGTGGGTGGTCGCGGCGGGCACGATGATCGGCTTTGCGTTCCTGGCGAAGATGATGCAGGCGTTCCTCGTGCTGCCCGCGTTCGGCCTCGTGTACATGGTGGCCGCACCCACCACCTTGCGCAGGCGCCTATGGCAGATGCTCGCCGGCGCGGGGGCGATCGTGGTCAGCTGCGGCTGGTGGGTGGCGACCGTCGCCCTGTGGCCGGTCGGCTCGCGTCCGATGATCGACGGCTCTCCTGACAACAACATCTTCAACCTGATCTTCGGGTACAACGGCCTCGGCCGGATCTTCGGCGCCAGCGGTCCCGGTGGCGGTGGTGGCGGCGCGAACTTCAGCGGCCCCACCGGTTTGCTACGCCTGTTCGACAGCGAGATGGGCGCGCAGGCGTCGTGGCTGTTGCCGGCGGCGCTGCTGTCGCTGATCGTCGGCCTGTGGCTGAGCCGCCGCGCGCCGCGCACCGACCGCACCCGCGCGGCGCTGCTGCTGTGGGGCGGCTGGCTGTTGGTGAGCGCCGTGGTGTTCAGCTTCGGTAGCGGCGTCATCCACACCTACTACACGGTCGCCCTGGTGCCGGCGATCGCCGCGCTGATCGCGATCGGCGGAGTGCTGCTGTGGCGTGAGCGCCACACGCTGTTCGCGAGGGTGGTGGCTGCCTTGACGGTACTGGTCACCGCGTCTTGGTCCTGGGTGCTGCTCGACCGCACACCGCAATGGGAATCGTGGATGCGGGTGCTGATTCCCGCGAGCGCGGCCATTGCGGTGTTCGGCCTGCTCGCAGCACCCGTCCTACGGCGGTTCGGGCGACAGGCGTCGATCATCACAGCGGTGCTCGCTGTGGTGGCCTGCCTGTCCGGACCGCTCGCCTACTCCGCGCAAACGATCACAACCGCTCACACCGGCTCGATCCCCTCCGCGGGCCCCGGCTCGAGCATGGGCGGTGCTCCGGGGGCAGGCGGCTTCCCCGGTGGCACGAGCGGCGCCCGGTCAGGCTCATCCAGCGCTGCCGGCTCTCCGCCTGCGGGCGGGCAGCTGTTCGGCGCCTCCGGAGCCGGCGGTGTCTCCGCGACGGGGAGTGCTGGTAAAGCCGCAACCCGCACCCGCGGTGGCGGCTCGTCCTTCTCGGCGAGTGGCGTTGGTGGTGGCGGCGCTGGAGGCCAAACGGCGGTGAGCTCAGCGCTAAAGAAGGCGCTTGAGAGCGACGTCGGCAAGTTCCGCTGGGTTGCGGCGGTCTCCGGCTCCCAGAGCGCTGCTTCGCTTGAGCTCGCGACGGGCGGCGAGCCGGTGATGGCGATCGGCGGCTTCAACAACGAGGGCGGCAATCTCACCCTGGCCGAATTCAAGCGCTACGTGGCGGCAGGCGACATCCACTACTACCTCGCCTCGAGCGGCATGGGCGGAGTGGCCGGCGGTGGCTCGAGCATCGGCCGATCCACCACCAAAGGCGCAGGCGGCGTCACCGGCGGAGCGCCGGGAGGCGGCGGCGGCTCCAGCACCGGCTCGATCACGAGCTGGGTGGAAGCACACTTCAAGTCCGTGAAAATCGGCGGGCAGACCGTGTACGACCTGACGCAGGCGCGCACGTGAGAAGCATGTGCGCGGTGCGGCGGGTCAACCACTGTGGAGGAGCTACCGGCTACTGCGCGTCGTCCACCAGCACGCGCCCGACGCTGTCGCCGACGCACACGGGCTTCTCGGTGCCTTCGGCCTCGACGGTGAACCTGGTGACCACCTGGTACCAGCCGCCACCGACGTCGGATATCTCGATCAGCTGGGCGTAGCAGCGCACGCGCGTTCCCACCACCACAGGCGCGGGGAAGCGGACCTTGTTCCAGCCATAGTTCACGCCTAGCTTGAAGCCGCTCCACTCGCTGAGATCCTGGCGCAGCCCGTCGATCAGCGACAGCGTGAGGTTCCCGTGGGCGATGGTGGTGCCAAACGGGCTCTCGCGCTTGGCGCGCTCGACGTCGACGTGGATCCATTGGTGATCGCCGGTGATCTCGGCGAACCGGTTGACCATCTCCTGCGTCACCTCGCGCCAGTCACTCGGCCCTACGATCCGATCCTTGATCCCCTCTAGGCCGTCGATCCCATGCGCGACAGACTTGGGGATGTCCGCGGTAACGGGCATCGATCTCCTCCTAAATATGGGCTGCGACTGTAGCGCAGTGCCTCGTGTAGAGCACGTCGGCCCCTAGGATTCACGGGTGCTACCCAAACGACAGAAGCCCCGCATATGCAGGGCTTCTGTGCGATGGAGCTAGGGGGACTCGAACCCCCGACCTCCTGGGTGCGATCCAGGCGCTCTCCCAACTGAGCTATAGCCCCGTACGCGCGCGCAGGAGTGGATGCTGCGACGCTCCAGAAGTGTAGTCGCAGAACGACCGACGGCGAGCGCAGTATGGTTTGGCAGCGGCATGGGATTGCTAGACGACGCCATACGCGAACACCTGGAGCTCAAGCGCCGTAGCGGCGCCGACCCAGCGGTGGTGGAGCGCGATGAGCTGGAGGCTCTCGCGCCCGTCTACGACGACGAGGACATGCCGCTGGGTAACGACGGCGCTGGCTTGGTGCACGCATCCGACGAGGTGATTGCCCACGCCGAGTTTGCGCCTGTCGAGGACGAGCCGGATGTGGACCCGCGGCTGGCGGACCTGGGGGGCATTGGCCAGGACACCGCAGAGCTGGACATGCGTGCGGTGCTGGAGGAAGACGTTTATGTGGCTGGTGGCGCTGCCCCCGTCGGCCCTGTTGGGGGGGCGGTTGTGCCGTCGCATAGCGAGGAGCTGCCCCAGGAGGAGCCGTTTGAGTGGGAGCAGCCCGACGCGTCGGAGAACGGTTCCGTGCCCGAGGAGATCCCCGGGCAGGAGCGGCTTTCTTTCGAGTAGCTTCGCCGACGTGGACCCAGTGTGGGTGCTGCGTTGTTCGGGTCCGCCGTGTTCGCCTAAACTGGGTTCCGCGGGGCCTTAGCTCAGCTGGGAGAGCGCCTGCTTTGCAAGCAGGAGGTCACCGGTTCGATCCCGGTAGGCTCCACTTAGGAAATACCTGCAAAGAAGCCCTATTTAGGGACGGATTGGCCTCGGCCTGGTCCCAGGCTTGGCAGAGAGTACCGCGTGCGAGTACCACTCGGAGCCGCTTCGCCGCCCTCAGAGCGAGCGCGTGTGCTCGACGCGTGGCGCCCCGAGAGAAAGCCAGCACACGCGAACGCGTGCTGCGCCCGCTCGCGTCGTTACGCTTCGGTCATGGAAACGATGCTCAACCTCGTCAAGGACGAGTCCGAGCGGATTGACTCTCGCTTCCTCGAGCCCGCCTGCGGCTCCGGCAACTTTCTCGTCCAAGTGCTCCGCCGCAAGCTCGCGGCTGTCGAGCTGAAGTTCGGTAGAAGCGAATTCGAGAAGCGCCACTACGCCCTGCTCGGCCTCATGTGCGTTTACGGCATCGAGCTTCTCGACGACAACGTGGCCGAGTGTCGGACGAAGCTGCTGGGGATCCTCGTGGACTATCTCGGAGTCGACGAGACGGACGACATCTCCCGAGCGGCCGCACACGTGCTCGACCGGAACATTGTCCACGGCGACGCGCTGGCGATGACGAGAAGCGGCGGCGACCCGATCACGTTCGCCGAGTGGGGCTATCTGGGCAAGGGCAAGTTCCAGCGCCGGGACTTCCGCTACCACACACTCGTCAAACGGGAGAGCGTCTCGCCAAAGCACGCTTCGACTGTCGTCGCGAAGTAGCAGACACGGTAATCACCGGTGGGACTGTCGAAACGGTTACCGGTGGTGCGGTTCTCGAGCAGGCCGGGGTCCAGCGGGTCGCTGAAGCGAAGCGGGTCGGGTGAGCGCCCGACGCGCCACAGGCCGCCCTTCGGAGGCTCAACGATCTTCGGTCTTTTGGGTGGCACTCATCCCCCGGCTAGGAACGCCTTGGCCGCCACGAGTACGTCGCGGAAGTCTCCTTCGCGGATGCTCTGCGCTGGGGATTGGTCGTCGAGCTGCGGATTCAGGCCGAGGAACCATGCGCGGACGGTGTGGGGCGACTCCTCTGCGAGCAGCAGTTGGAACGTCTGGTAGGCGCAGCGCAAGCGCTGCTCGTGCTCTGCTCGCGGAGCACGCTCCCCGGCCGCCCAGCGCGCCACTGTTCTGGGGTCGGACACGCCCGCTACGTGCGCAACCAGTTTCTGTCCGAGCACCTCCTGGAGGTATCTGACGACGTCGGCGATGTTCGACTCGACGGCCTTCCGGTGGGCTTGTTCTGGGGCTGAACGGAGCTTTGGCATGGTTCCCTCGCTCGTCGTGGCACTTGATCGCGTGCTCTTGGGCTTGGCGTAGTTGGATGTTAGCCGATGGCCCGGTTGCTGGCCGGTATTTTGGCCATGTCATTAGCACGTTCCGCTACTACTCGTCTGGTCAGCCGATGACTCACGGGCAAACGCTCGATTGACCCGGTCAAGATCCTCGGGCCGAGCCTTGGCATGCATGTAGCGCTCCGTGGTGGTGATACGCGAGTGTCCAAGGAACTCCTGTACGAAGCGCGCGTCGGCATGTCGGGCGATGAGGCTGCCGGCGGCGTGGCGTAGGGCGTTGGAAGCGCAGTGGGCGTAGCCCGGCGGCGTCGCGCGCTGCCTTGAAGCGGCGCCGGACGGCTGACGGATCAAGGCGACGGCCGAGGCGCGAGCAGAAGATGTAGTCCTCGCGCGATGTGTAGTCGCCGCGGGCGTGCAACCGTTCGAGGGCTTCCGCCGCTGGGTCCGCGAGCGGGAGGAATCGTGCCTGCCAGCTCTTTGTCGGACCCTCAACGCCGGCGGACACGGCGCGATGGACGACCATGCGGCGCGCGTCGAGGTCAATGTCCTCCCAGCGCAGCGCGATGAGCTCGCCGAGGCGCAGGCCGGTGTACGCGGCCAGGCGGAACAGGTCACCGTCCTGCGCGTCCTCGCGTGCGCGCCAGGTGATCTCCTCGGCGCTCAGGTTGGCCGGCTGTGCACCGCGGTGTAATCCGTCGGCTGCTGCGGAGGCGATCGTCTCGACCTCCTCCGGCTCGTAGAAGTCGAGCACCGCTGCCGGCGGTTCACGGCGCTTGGTTGTACCGGCCACGGGGTTTGACGGCAGGCTATGGGTGTCAACGCGGCAGGCGAAGCCGAAGATCGCCGAGAGCACCTGGCGGTTCTTATTGACCGAACGGGGCGAGACGCCCTCGCCGTCAAGCTTGCGCAGGAACGTGGAGATCTCCCGTGTGGTGATCTTCTCCGCGGGCCGGTCGCCGAACGCGGCCATGAGCACTCCGGGGGCTCTTGCCCTTGCCGCGGCGGTGCAGCGCTCCGGGCTCGGCGAGGATGTAGCGGTAATCGCTCAGGGTGGACGGCTTCGCGCCGCGCTCGTGCTGTAGGTACTCGAGCCACTCCACCGTCACCTCACGGAAGGTGACGCCGCGCTCGCGACGCTCCCGCTCGCCGGCTTCGATCGCGAGCTCTTCCTGGTCGTACTCGGCGATCAGTCCGGCCATGCGCACCGTTGCGCGCTTCTCGTCGAAGTAACCCTCCTGCACTCTCCCGCGTCGCGTAACCCATTCGCTGTCGTCTGCCGCCCGCTCAAGCCACGCTGGCCCCACGCGGCGCTTTACCTGTCGTCCTGCGCGTCGCCACTTGGCCTCGTAGACCGGCCTGTCCGCACGGCCCACAACTACGAGCGCACCGGTCGGATCGCTGCCGCTTTGCTCGCCGTCAAGGGCCATCCACTGTTGAGAGTACCACCTGAGTACCGCCCAGTGGCGAGTACCGCTTTGAGTACCCAACCAATCGGTTCTGCCAGCAATAACGCCACTTTGGACGACGCTAACGCCCCGTATCTATTGGCTCGGCGGATTCAAGCGGTCGCTGCAACGTACTGTGCGAACTTCTCTGATGGTGTCAGGTAGCCGAGGGTCTTGCGTGGTCGTCCGTTGAGGCTGCGTTGGATGCTGCGGAGGTCGCTTGCGGTGATTGTCGTGAGGTCTGTGCCCTTTGGCAGGTATTGGCGTAGTAGTCCGTTGGTGTTCTCGTTGGATCCTTTCTGCCAGGGCGAGTGAGGGTCACAGAAGTAGATCGGTATCCCTGTCGCGATGGTGAAGCTTGCGTGCTTTGACATCTCGGCGCCCTGGTCCCAGGTGATGCTCTTCTTCAGCTCGCGCGGCAACGTGGTGATCGCTTTGCGCATCGCTGCATCCACGGCCACAGCGGAGCGGTCGCCGTTCATGTGCAGCAGCAGGACGAGCCGGCTGGAGCGCTCCACGAGGGTGCCCACGGCGCTGCGGGCGCCCGCTCCGAGGATGAGGTCTCCCTCCCAGTGCCCAGGCACCGCCCGGTCCTCCACTTCTGCGGGGCGCTCTGAGATCATCACCATCCCCGGCAGCTGACCGCGCTTGTCCACGCGTCCTCTCGGCTGGCGGGCCGTGCGCCCCGAGCGCAGGCAGCGGGCGAGCTCCCGGCGCAGCTCGCCACGACCCTGAACGAACAATGATTGGTAGATCGTCTCGTGGCTCACGCGCATAGCCGGCTCGTCGGGATAATCCAACGGTAGGCGACGGGCGATCTCTTGGGGTGACCACAGCTGCAGCAGACGGCGGCTGACCTCGCGGTGCAGCTTGCCGCGCGCCAGCTTGCAGTTCTTGGGCCGACGAGCGTGCTCTCGCGCGCGCTGGTGCGAGCGCCAAGCCGAGTACTGCTCGCGCCCACCGTCTGCGTTGACCTCACGCGTGACGGTCGAAGGCGACCGCTTGAGGATCCTCGCGATCGCGCTCAGCGAGTCACCGCGACCGATCCCGAGCAAGATCTGCTCACGATCACCGATCGAGAGACATCCATCCCTAGGTGCCCAGGGGCACGGGATGCCCTTCGTGAACCTCCTCTCTCGAACCATCACCCCGACCATCGGCGCCGAACACCCGATCTCTCTGGCGATATCCGTCAGCCGCCAGCCACTCGCTCGCAGTTTGAAAGCAAGCTGCTTCTGCTCGTCGCTCAAGTGCCCACGCATCCACAACCTCCGGTATCGGTTCCTGGGTCATCCCACACGATCCGTTGCGCCCACCGGTTGACACCGCCCTCCAGCATGACCGCCCCTGCTTTGCAAGCAGGAGGTCACCGGTTCGATCTCGGTAGGCTCCACCCACGATAGCTCGCGTTTCAGTTCGCAATTCGAGCCGGTTTACCGCGTAACCGCCGGAAATCGAGGTTTCCAGGGGTCGCGGTGGCCGGCTCGCGCCCGGAGTGCGTGCCGGAGTCGGCGTTCGCAGGCTTGGAGACGCGAAAGCGCCCAGGGATCGTCCTGGGCGCTCCGGTTGCTGCTCTCTGTTGCTCGCCTGCCTCGCTCAAGCGAGGATCGGCGGTGGGAGGTCCGACGGTGGCTTGCCGATCTTGAAGCCGAGTGCGATGGCTGCTGGACCGTAGCTGCCGGTTAGCCCGTGGGCAGAAAGACCCGGAAAGCCCCACGCTCACAAACCTGTACGAGAAGCGCAAAGACGTAGAAAACGCCGCATTCTGGCTCGTGATCAGCGTCATGCTGCCTGTGTTTGTGATCATTTCTCTGCTGGCATTCACCGACAAACTGCACTAAGGGCCTATCCCGGAAGGGTTATGTAGACCTGCGTTGAATCTTTGATCGGTCGGCTTTGTGCCATTCGATCAGGGGGTCTGTGATGGGCTACATGGTCAGTAAGGACGATGGTTGGCGGATGCCGGATTGGTTGTGGGAGCGGGTGGCGGCGTTGCTGCCTGCGCCGCCGTTTCACCCGTTGGGCTGTCACGCGCCGCGGGTGCCTGATCGTGACGCGATGGACGCGATCCTTTTGGTGTTGAGGACTGGGATGCAGTGGAACGCGCTGAACGCGACTGGGGTCTGCTCTTCTTCGTCTGCGCACCGGCGTTTTCAGGAGTGGGAGCAGGCTGGGGTGTTCGCCGAGATCTGGCGTCAGGGCCTGCTGGAGTACGACAAGGTCGTTGGCATCGACTGGGAGTGGCTGGCAGCCGACGGCGCGATGACGAAGGCACCGTTGGGTGGCCCGAAGACTGGCCCGAACCCTACTGATAGAGCCAAGGGGGGGCGAAGCGTTCGGTTCTCAGCGAGGGAGCGGGGGTCCCGATCGGGCTGGCGCACGACGGCGCCAACCGCAACGACCAGCCGCTGCTAGAGCCGACCCTCCAAAGCATCCCGATCGACCGCCCCGAGGCGACGGCAGAGTGCCCGCAGGGGCTGTGCCTCGACCGCGGCTATGACTCACCACCGATGCATGATCTCGCGGTCAAGCACGGGTACACGCCACACATCCGAGCACGCGGCGAGGAAATCAAGCTGAAAGCGCGCACGCCTGGCTGGCGGGCACGTCGCTGGGTGGTCGAGGCTTGTCACTCCTGGATGAACCGCAACCGCGGGATCCTGATCCGCTGGTCCAAGAAGGACGAGAACCACCTCGCGCTACTCCAGCTCGCCAGCGGCCTCATCGCCTTCAAGAAGGCCCACCTCGCGACCCTCGCCACCACCCAACCGGGATAGGCCCTAAGCCATCAAGGCCACCAGACTCCGGCCTTGAACATGCCGATCCCAAAAGCTCCGAACATGCCAACAAGTGCCCCGACCAAGTACACCGTCCTATCATGTGTCGGAAAGTTTAGTTTGGACAACGCCAGAAATAGCACGAGTACAAGAGGCGGAAAGAAAACAACCCGGAACAGAAACCCACTAATACTGAATCTAAGCTGTCCCTTTGCGTTCTTTTCCGCTTCGCCGCAGCGCATGCCCACCGACCGGGCCGGTAGCGAGCGGGCCGCCGAAGCCCTGCGCCGCGACGGCGACCCGGCGGGCCTCGGCCGCTGACAATCGCTCCCGTGACGGCATGGGGTTCAGCCTACGGGGGCTGCACCCGTCTGGCCTACTGAACGGTCAGCTTGCGCTCCGCGCGGTGGTTGCCCCCATCTCGAGCCGCCTTCTCGTTGATTTCATTCGGGTGGGCGGACACCTCGATCTTGGGTGTCGCTGGCAGATGGTGGTGCTGGACTCCCAAGCAGGAGCTCGGCGCACTGGGCCTCCCAGAGGTCGACTGTGTCGTGCAGCCCGCGCATATCGGTGTCCTCGATCACTTCGAGCCCGGCTTTCTGGGCAGTCGCCAACTGGACCCGCCCCCCGATGCCCTCCACACTGGCTTCGATGGTGTCTCGAAGTACCTTCAGGGCCACTACCTTCGCCTGCTCGAGAGTAAGCGCGCCCGGATTGATGTATCGCATTGCGCCGACGGCGAAGGTCGCGCCCTCGACACCTAGCGTGATGCCGCCGAAGGCCCACGCACCGCGGCGGCCATAGCCACCCGCTGTCCGTTGGCCGCCCGACGCTGCTTCTTGATGGGCATTCAACGACGCTACCGCAGTCCGGCGTGCCGGGCCGCCATAGCTGCCGAGCTTTTGGCTAGCCGATGCGTTCGAGCACTCGTCCGATCGCCGTGGTGCCGAACTCGACGGCAGCGGCTGGCAGGCGCTCGTTTTCGGCGTGGATCAGCTGCATGAAGGGCAGATCTGCCGGCAGTTGCATCGGCAGGAACCCGTACGTCTGGATCCCGAGCCGGGAGAAGAAGCGCCCATCGGTGATGCCGGGGAGCAGCATCGGTATTGCCTTGGCCTGAGGGTCGAGCTCTGCGAGCACCCCGGCGAGTGTGTCGAACAGCCCCAGGTCGGCCTCGGCTGCGACGGGGTCGTGGCGCAGAACCTCGAACTCCATCTCCACGCCAGTGAGCGCGCGCAGCTCGGCGAACAGTTGCTCTGGAGCGAACCCCGGCAGCAGACGGCCATCGAGCGTCAGCGAGATCGCATCCGGGATCACGTTGACCTTCTCCCCACCATTCACAATCGTCGCGCTGACGGTGTTGTGCAGCAGCGGGTCGAATACCCGCCCGCGCTCGCCCATGACATCGAGCAGGCGATCGGTGAGGCGCGGCATGAGCAGGCCCTTGAGCGGCAGCACGAGCGCCGGCGGCATCTCTGCTGCGATCGTCTCGATCATCGAGCGTGCGACCGTCGTCACATGTACCGGTAGCCGGTGACGGTCGAGCCGCTCCAGCAGCCTGCCGAGCCGGCCCATTGCCCCGCCGCGGATCGGCATCGAGCCGTGCCCGGCCGGGCCACGCAGGATCGCGCGCGACCAGCAGACCTGCTTCTCAGCGACCATGATCGGATAGAAGCGACGTCCGGCAACGTCCATCGTGAACCCGCCGAACTCGCCGATCGCATAGCGCACGCCCGCAAACAGCTCCGGGTGCTCACGTACGAGGAATTCTGCGCCAAGGTCGCTGCCCGCCTCCTCGTCGGCCATCAGGCACAGGATCACATCGCCTGGCGGCGGCGTTCCGCTGGCCTTTGCACGCATGAACGCGGCGAGCATCATCGCCACGCCACCCTTCATGTCCAGCGCGCCGCGACCCCACACGTAGCCATCGTGCAACTCGCCGGCAAACGGCTCATGCCGCCACTGCCCGCGCGCGGCGACAACGTCGACATGGCCCTGCAGCAGCAGTGGAGCGCACTCGCCACCACCGGCCAGCCGCGCAATCAGGTTCGGGTGCTCAGCCTCACTCGCGACGATGTGTACCTCGCAGCCGAGATCCTCCAGCAGTCCCCTGATCCAGTCGATGCACTCACGCTCATTGCCCGGAGGGTTGCTCGTGTCGAAGCGCAGCAGCCGCTGCAGGAGCTCAACGGGGCGATCCTGAATGGCGTCTAGATCCACGTCAACACAGTCTTCCCCATAGCAGCTGCCGCTGTCAGGGGTGGGTCTACGTTATCTCGAGCCTAGTGACTGGTAGCGCGTGGATCGCGCAATGTACCCCATAGACGGTACATCGACGTACCGGTTGTACGGTACAACTATTCTGCCGCTGGCGGCTGGGGATCTCGCTGGTCTGCAAGCGGCGAGGCCCGCCTGAGCCACTCGTCGAACAGCGGGTCTACTACGTACCAGATGCCGTCACGCTCGTCCACGAGCCCGCGCCCCTGAAGCCGTACGAGCGCCGGCTTCACACGCGAATGGCTGGAGAAGCCATACCTGGTGGCGATTGGCCTGCTGGTGATCCTGCTGCCGCCGCGGTCGGCCAGCAGTTGTAGTGCGCGAACCTCGTTGATCTCGCCGTCGTCGCCGCTCATCAACACGTTGAGAACCGATGCGAACTCCGATCGCTCGATTGTCTGCACGAGCCGGTCGTGCGCGCTCATCACCGTCTCGAGTGTCACCGGTTGACCCGTAGGGGTGCTTGTCCAGCACTCCCACGCGAGCTGCTGCGTGCTGCGAGGGTGGGCGCGTGTGGCGTTGAGCAGGTGGTTCAGCGCTGCTTCCTCCGCCGGCTTGCCAGTGGCCTCGAACTGAAAGTCCAGGTACTCGAGGAAGTCGACCCGGCCGATCGCCGGCAACTGCATCTCCGCCGCCTCGCCAAAGATCGGCTGCTCAGAGCTCTCCAGCATCATCTTCAACGCGTTGCGAATCGACCCCGTGAACAGCAGCGACACGTGGTTGGCGCCCGAGCTCATCAGCGCTGAGCGGATGATCGCCAACGGGTCGCCTGGGCAGTGGCGCAGCCGCTGAAACTCGTCGAACACCACAACCAAGTGATCCGACAGCGAGCGCAGCGCCACGAGCTGCGCGTGCAGTGTCTCCGCGTCCTGCGCCGGGCTCACCGCTGAACTTCTCACCGAGCCCTTGATCACCTTGATGTCAAAGCCGATCTCCTTCTCCAGGACGCCGATCTGACGCTGGGCAGCCCGGCGCACGCGCTTGACCGGGTGGCTCGTCATCGCGTCGTGTACGCAACCGATGAACCCCGGGATACTCACCACTCGCTGGAGGTTGACCTTGACCACGTCAAACGGCGGCGCTTCATTGCCATGCGCCTTGCCCAGTTCCAGCGCCAGCTGATTGGTGAACGTGGTCTTACCCGTATCGCGAGGCCCGAAGAGGGCCACGTTGGTCTGACCCTTGAGCGTGAGTGCAACCTCGTGGGCGAAGGCATCCATTCCGACGATCTTCGATGGATCATCAAGTGGACGGTCCCATATGAATGGATTGAGCACAAACCTATTGTACCAACTAGCCGGTACGGGAAGGGACCGGCCCTACGGTACACGCCGCGAGCGGCGAGCGTTCTCGATATCTTGAGCATGTGGATACTCCGGATATCGCAGTGGATCACGAGGTCCTTGTGGTTGGTGCTGGCTTCTCGGGCATAGGGGCGGCGATCAAGCTCGACCAGGCGGGCTTCCACGACTTCGTAGTGCTCGAGGCTGGGGATGGTGTCGGGGGCGCCTGGCACTGGAATACCTATCCAGGGATCGCAGTTGACATCCCGTCGTTCAGCTACCAGTTCTCCTTTGAGAAGCGGAGCGACTGGTCGCGTGTATATGCGCCAGGCAAGGAGCTCAAGGGCTACGCTGAGCATTGCGTCGACAAGTACGGCGTGCGCGACCGCATCCGGCTAAACACCAAGGTGGTCGGGGCGAGGTTCGACGAGGACGCGCACGCGTGGTATATCGAGACGGCAAACGGCGAGCAGGTCACGGCGCGATTCGTGATCGCCGCGACGGGGGTGTTCAGCCAGCCCAAACCGCCTGAGATCCCCGGCATCGAGGCCTTCGCTGGCACGACCATGCATACAGCGCGCTGGGATCACTCGGTCGACCTGCGCGGTAAGCGTGTCGGCGTGATCGGCACCGGAGCCTCGGCGATCCAGATCATCCCCGCGATCGCGCCGGAGGTCGCACGTGTCACGGTCTTTCAACGCACTCCGATCTGGTGCCTACCCAAGCTCGACGCGCCGATGAGCCCGCTCGCCCGCCGGGCGCTCCGCTCGGTACCCGGCGCCGAGCTCGCCGCCCGCTGGGCCAGCCAGGCCTTCGTCGAGCTCACCTTCGTGCTCGCCGCGCACTTCGCCGGCATCTTCCCGGGCCTGACTGCGCGCGGCGAACGCGACGCGCGCAAGATGCTGCGTCAGGTCAGTGATCCGGTCGTGCGCGAGAAGCTCACGCCGCAATACTCGCTCGGGTGCAAGCGCCCGAGCTTCTCCAACGAGTACATCCCCACCTTCAACCGAGACAACGTGCTGCTGGAGACCGCCGCCATCGAGGCGATCACCCCGACGGGTGTTCGCACGGCCGAGGGGGTCGAGCATCCCATCGACGTGCTGGTCCTCGCCACAGGATTCAAGGTGTTCGACTCGGGGAACTTGCCGGCGTTTGAGATGCTCGGGACAGGTGGCGTTGATCTGGAGGAGTGGTGGGATGCCAACCGACTGCAGGCCTACGAGGGCGTTAGCGTGCCCGGCTTCCCGAACTCCTTTTCGATCCTCGGTCCCTATGGCTTCAATGGCCAGTCCTACTTCGGACTGATCGAGACCCAGATGCGCCACATCGTGCGTTGCCTAAAGCGCGCACGACGCGATGGCGCGACGCGGGTGGAGATCACGCCCGAGGCCAACCGCCGCTACTTCGAGTCGATGCTCGGGCGCCGGCACAACCAGGTCTTCTTCCGCGGTTCGTGTGGCAACGCCAACAGCTACTACTTCGACCAGCACGGCGACGCACCGTTTCGACCCAGTCTCACGCTCGAGGCGGCCTGGCGCAGCGCCCGCTTCGACCTCGACGACTACGCGTTCGCCCCGTGACCCGCCTCACGCGTGCACAATCAAAGGCACGGACGCGTGCGTTGATTGTCGACTCGGCCACCAGCCTGTTCCTGCGCAACGGCTTTCAGATCACCTCACTCGAGCAGATCGGCGAGGAGGCTGGCTTCACCCGCGGTGCGGTCTATTCCAACTTCCCCAGCAAGACCGCCATGGGGATCGCCGTGATTGATGAGCTCTACGAGCGGACGGCACGGGACCTCCAGGACGCACTGGACGGGACCCTCGACCTCGATGAGTGGTTTGATGCGCTTGCCGCGTGGGCCGAGGGGACGATAGGCCAGCCGGAGTGGACGCGTTTGGAGATAGAGCTCGCCGCCTCAAGCGCCCACGACGAGAGCTACCGGGCCTCTATCGCCGCCCGCTACGCGCGAATTCGCGAGGGCTGGGCCGCCCTGATCACCTCCCGGCTCGGCGAGGACTTCCCGATCGACGCTCAGGCGCTGAGCACGATCATCCTCGCACTCGGGCTCGGGACCGGTGTTCAGCGCGCCGTCGATCCGGACCTACCAGGATCGGATTGGGTGCAACTGCTGCGCGCGCTCGACAGATCGACTGTCAAGAGTGCCGCATGAAGGCCGTCAGCTGCAGGGACGGACAGCTGGAGGTCGTCGAGCTACAGACACCTTCACCCGAGAGGGGGCATGTGCTGATCGACGTGCTGCGCTGTGGCATCTGCGGATCCGATCTTCACGCTCGTCACCACTGCGATGAGATGGCAGCCGTGGCTCGCGAGACGGGCTATGAGGACTTCATGCGCTCAGACCAAGACGTCGTGATGGGCCACGAGTTCTGCGGTGAGATCGTCGAGCATGGGCTCGGCTGCCGCAAGGCGGTCCCCACGGGAACGCAGGTCGTCGCCGTGCCGCTGCTTCGCACCCGAGGGGCCATTCACGCCATCGGCCTGTCGACGGCGGCCCCCGGCGCCTATGCCGAGCAGATGCTCGTGCAGGAGTCTCTGACGGTTCCCGTGCCCAATGGCCTCTCACCTGAAGTCGCCGTGCTCACGGAGCCAATGGCTGTCGCCTACCACGCCGTGCGGCGAGCTGAGCTGAAGAAGCGCACCGTCGCGATCGTCATTGGCTGCGGGCCGATCGGGCTGTCGGTGATCTGCATGCTGAAGGCTCGCGGCGTACGCACCGTCATCGGGAGCGACTTCTCGGCGGGACGCCGTGCGCTGGCCAAGGCGTGCGGCGCCGACATCGTCGTCGACCCCGCTCACGAATCGCCACATGCCTCGGCTGAGAAGCATGGGCACCTGGTCACGGTGCCCGCTGCGCTCGACCTCGCTGTCGGCGCGATGGACAAAATGCAACGCGTGCCGGTCCCATGGCACCACCTCTGGCGCTCGGCCGAAGCGCTCGGCCTGGCCACCCCCAAGAGTCCGGTGATCTTCGAGTGCGTCGGCGTGCCCGGGGTGATCGAGGAGATCATCGCGAGTGCGCCGCTGTTCTCGCGCATCGTCGTGATCGGCGTGTGTATGGGTGCAGACCGGATCAGGCCGGCGATGGCGATCAATAAGGAGATCGACCTACGCTTCGTCCTTGGTTACACGCCGATCGAGTTCCGCGACACGCTGCACCTGCTCGCCGAGGGAAAGGTCAATGCCGGCCCATTGGTCACGGGCGTGGTGGGACTCGAGGGCGTTGGCAGCGCCTTCGAGTCGCTTGGCGATCCCGACGGGCACGCGAAGATCCTGGTCGACCCTAAGAGCAGCCTCCTCGCGCCTTAGCGGAGCCTCGGTGCGGGGACAGGGTAGTGCTCTGCAGCGCTGGTGTCCGCCTGGTCGGGTTTACTCCCGCCGCTTGTCCAATCCATGACTCTAAGGAGATCCGGTGCTGACTCAAACACAGCTCACTACCGCCGTCGCTGATCGCGCCGGCTTGAGCAAAGCTGACGCAAAGGCCGCGCTCACGGCGCTCGAGGAGATCGTTCTCGGCGAGATCGGGAACGCCGAACGCGTGAAGATCGGCGGGCTCGTCCAGCTCACTGTGCGCTTGAAGCCAGCACAGAAATCACGCAAAGGCAGAAACCCCGCCACAGGCGAGGAGATCACCATCGCCGCCAAGAAAGCAAGCGTCGACGTCAAAGCACGCGTGCTCACCGCGGCCAAGAATGCCGTGCCATCGGTCCAGAAGGCCAAGCGCCGGCTGGAGGGCTAAGACCACAACAGCGCACTCGCCCGCGACTGCCACCCCGTTCTAGGCCGGCACACGGCACGCCGCGTCTTTCGCTGAGTCAAATTGTCCCACGGTCCAGAACCTTGCGCGACCTGGCGTTTGACTGCCGAGTGAGCTCCGAGTAGCATCGGCTCGCGGTGGGGTCCGAGCTGTTTTGCTGGCCGCCGGCAGTTGGCCCGCAGCTCAGCTTCAACGAAGGGTGGAAGATGAGTTCGCTAGCCGGATGGGTACGGAGACGGACGGCAGTCCTTGGCGTTCTCGTTGTCGCCGCGTTGGGTGCTGGAGTGGCGCAGTCTCAAGCGGTCACGATCAGGGAGTTTCCTCCCGGGCTATTCGGCAGCGAAGGCCAGCTCGGCCAGATCGTGGCAGGACCGGACGGCAATCTGTGGTTCACGGCCAAGGATTTCCCCAGCCGCCCCGGCGGGGGCATCATCCGGATGACTCCCAGGGGTGCGCAAACGGTGTTCGCCGAACACGGCGAAGGGGTGGGGGGCCCCATTACGGTCGGTCCCGAGAACAGTCTGTGGTTCACCGGCTCGGACGAAGGAGGAGGAACATCACTTGGGCGGATCACCTTGGGCGGCGTCATCACCCCCATTGTTCAGGGTCTCAGTCACTCTGGACCGCCTGCGATCACCGAGGGCCCCGAAGGCAACTTGTGGGAGGCCGCATCAGGGCACGTATCGCAAGGTCACATCTTCCGCATCACACCCGCGGGCATCGTAACGGAATTCACCGTATCGGCGCATGATCTCGGGGGCATCGCGCTGGGGCCGGACGGAAACCTGTGGTTCACCGAGGGTCACGAATATCCCGAAGAAGGCCAGATCGGACGAATCACCCCCCAAGGCGTGATTACCCAATTCGCCACTGGCAACACGTTTATAGAAGGCGGACTGCATAGCATAGTCTCCGGGCCAGACGGCAACCTGTGGTTTACCAACGAAGCGGGTGAAGTAGGGCGTATCACTCCCCACGGCGTTGTGACCAAGTTCTCGGCCGGGATTTCGCCCGAAAGTCGGCCGTATGAAATCGCGGCGGGGCCAGACGGCAACCTTTGGTTCACCGAGCCTGGCTCCAAGAGCATCGGGCGCATCACGCCCTCCGGCGTCGTGACCCAGTTCTCCAAAGGCATCAGCGGCGAACCGCTTGGGATCACGGCGGGACCAGACCACAGTCTCTGGTTCACCGAGAGACCTGGTCGAATTGGGCAGGTCATGCTGCGCCCGCCAGCGTTCTGACTCGCTAGCGCTTCGATCACCAAGGTCTAGGCATGGGACCCGCTACACGCGGGTCCCATGGACAGCCAAACACGCGAGCGCTTCTTCGCAATCGCTTCACACCGCATCAAGGTCATCCAGCCGCGCCCGCGACATCACCACACGCTCGCCACGGAACGGCACCCCCTCGTCGTCGAGTAGCAGCCGCTGGCGGGCGCCCTTGGCGAGCGAGCCATCCGCACGCACGACCCTGTGCCAGGGCACCTCGTCCGCGCCGGTCTGGCTCAACACGTACCCAGCCAGGCGCGGCGCTCCCGGCGACACATCGCCGTAGGTACGGACGAACCCAGGTGGAATCGCCCGCACCCTCCGCAAGATCGCGGCGTGACCGTCAGCGCCTTGTATTCGCCCCATCCGAGGAATGCTCCCAAACCGCCCCGTGTGTTGGCCAGCCAGCTCGCCAGCGTCCCCTCGTGTCGCTGAGCGCACCGGAACCCTTTTCGGGCGACCGCGCCTCTTATCCGCACGAACCTGACTCAACGGCTCGCTCAACCCCAACAAAAGGCCCGCCATGACCCTCGCCATCTACCTAATCGCAGCCGCCGTCGTCATCTGCGGCTGCCTGTTGTTCATTGGGAGGATCCGCTCTCGTGACTGACACGCGAACGTCCTCATGGCCCACCCACCAGGTCATCAGCGCCGCGCAGCATGGCGACTCCCGCGCGATCGCCATGCTGCTCTCCGGCTCCCACGTGCACGTGCGGCGCTTCGCGCGCACACTCTGCTCCACGCCCGAGGATGCCGAGGACGCCGCACAGGAGGCACTGATCGTCCTCTATCGGAGAATCGGCACCTTGCGCGCCAGCGCCGCGCTTGCGTCGTGGGTCTTCCAGATCGTGCGCAACGAGTGCATCCGCAGATCGCGCATCACGCTACGCAGGCCCACTGCCTCCATGATGGTCGAGCCCTCCGCAGAAGACGCCGCCCTCGCACGGATGGAGGTCGAGCGGATCGTCCAGTGCATCTCCGCGCTGCCACCCGAGCAGCGCGCGGTGCTCGTCCTACGCGATATTCAGGGCCTATCCGGGGCAGCCACCGCACAGTCGCTCGGCCTCAGCAAGGCGGCGATGAAGTCACGCTTGCACCGCGGCCGTGAAGCGCTCCGTCACCGGCTCAACAGCAGCGAGCTCACAGCCAATCACGGAGGTGCCCGCGATGCTCAGCGATGACCAGGCGATGCTCGGCAACGATCATCTCGCGCCGCCCCGCCACACCCTCGCGCGCCACCTCGCACGCGGAGCAATCGGCTTCGGGCTGATCGGCTCCGCGCTCGCACTTACCACCAGCCTTGGTCCCGCCTCCCTGCTGCTGCTCGCTCCAGGGATGGTCGCGCTCCGCGGATGCCCCACCTGTTGGATTCTCGGTCTGATCGAGACCGTCTCCGCCGGCCGGCTCGAGCGCACCTGCTCCGACGCAAGCTGCGCGCTCTCACGCAACCAGCACCGGCCGTTCGAATGACGCCGCTTCCGGAATCACCAGCCCCGCTTCAGTCTGGAACCACTGTTCCAGCAGCGAGCAGTACATCCCGCGGTAGTCCGACGTTCTGATCACGTTTTCGTTTTCGTCCAAGTTCGTCAGCCCGGGGAACTCGCCCACCATTTTCCCCGCCGCGCGCGTGCCGATCAGGAACGCCAGGCCACCCGCACCGTGATCGGTACCCGAGCCGTTTTCCTTCGGGCGCCTGCCGAACTCCGACCACAGCTGGATCAGCACCCGCTGATCGAGGCCGCGCGCTTCCAGGTCGCGCTGGAACGCCACCAGCGCCGGGATCGTCTGTTCGAGGTTCGTGCTCAGTGTGTCCACCTCGCTCGCGTGCGTGTCGTAGGAGCCCACCGCGTTCAGCGACACACATTTGATCGGCATGCCCGTGTGCAGCATTGCTGCGAGCGCCGCCAACCGTTCGGCAAATTCGCCCGTCGGATAGGTGACCGGAGCGTGATCGCCCGATTCTTTCTCCGACTTGACGAAGTTGGCCATCTCTTCCAGCACAAGGCTCGTGTCGTATGAAGCGTTGCGCGCCTGCGCATACGCAGGCGATGGCGCCGACAGGGCTCCCAGCGCGCCAAACGTCTCAAGCGCAGGTGCCGTCAGCGGTTCACCCAGACCGTACGCCCACATCGTGTAGTCCGCCGGGGAGGAGACCGCAGCCACCGGCATCGTCGCCGTCGCCAGCGCCGGAGCCAGCGAGTAGTCAAGCGACAGTCCCTGCAACGGGTTGTTCGCATCACCCACCAGATCGAGGTAGCGCCCCATCCAGCCCGAGCGGGCGTTGGCGTCGAGCTGGCCGACCTCCCAGTAGTGGCGGCTCGTGAAGTGGCTCTCTTCCGAGGGCTCGTAGCCGATCGCCGGGAACACGCTCACTTTGCCCTCTTCGTGCAGTTCCGCCAAGCCTGCTGCCGCGGGATGCCACATCAGGTTCTCGTCCTCGGTGAACACCTTGCCCGAACCTTCCGTCAGGCCGAGCACAGGGCGCAGTTCTTTGTACTTCGCTTCGCGTACCGGCGCCAGCACCGACAGCGCATCCCAACCGCCTTCCATGAAGATCGACACCAGCACGGGCTCGTCAGCGGATGTTTCCGCTGAGGCCTGCGCGATGCCCTCTTCGAAGTGACGCGGGCTGAGCATCGATGCGCCATAAACCGCCAGCGCCGCGCCAGCCGAACGCAACAGGAAGGTGCGCCGGTCGAGCCCCGTGCCCGCCGGCAGTGGCATGCCCGGCTCGATGTTCGGCAGTCCCTTCCCTGCAATCGCAACACCGCGACGCAGCAGCTGGGAGCGCGTGAAGTCATCACACGAGCAGCTCTTGGCCATGGTCAGCTCTCCTGTTCGGTGAGTGTCGTCGTCAGCACGTCAGCTCACCTGCATGTCCGGTGAGGTCGCGATCAGCATCCGCAGCGCGTTCTGTCGCATTGCCCGGTAGGAGCTGAGCTCCCATTCCGCGAGCGGTTCCTGCAGACATGACTGCGCGAACGCCGCGATGCACTGCTCGGATTCGGCTGACAGTGACGGGTTGGCCCAGTACGCGAGCGCGCTTGACAGCGCCGCCGCGGGGTCCTCGGTGGCGCTGTATTCAGGTTCGCCTTCTGACGGCCACGGGTTTGGGTAGGTCTTCGATGTCACATAGCTCGCAATTTCCCAGCGTGCCCTCGTCGTCGAGGTATCCAGCCAGCGGCTGAAGTCCCAGCCGGACACATTCGGCGGGTAGAACAGCTGCTGCCCCGCGTTCGCCGAAAGCCATGCCCACGCGGTCGTGTCGATCGGGCGGGAGATCGAGCGCAGCAGCCCGGCGTTGTAGACCACCGGTGGGATCACCATCTCGGGGCCTTCGTAGAAGTCCGGGTGCTGGAGGATCGCCTCCACCACCGCGCGAATGCTGTAGCCCGAGCTCGTGTACAGACCTTGCAGCGATGCCAGCGTCGCTTCAGAGGGTTCGCTGGCGATGAAATAGCCCCACAGCTTCGTCACGAAGAACGACGGATGCAGGGGATGGCTCACGCACAGGCGCACGGCATCTTCGTAGTTCCACTTGCCGGTCTGTTCGAAGACCGTCTTCTTACCCGTATCGTGATAGCTCGGGTCGAAGTGGAAGTCGTAGCTGCCACGCGCTTCAGACCATTCGTTGCTCCAGCCCGTCAGCGCTCGGGCCATTTCGCGCACGTCGTCCTCCGTATAGGCGCCGCGATCGGCTCCCAGTGAGAACAGCTCCATCATCTCGCGCGCGTAGTTCTCGTTGGGATCCCACTTGTTGTTGGAGGTGCCGTTGAGGAACAGCAGCATCGCCGGGTTGGTGGTCACCGCGAGGAACAGCTCGTTGAAGTTTCCAAGCGCCATCGAGCGCAGCAGTTCGTTCTGTTCCAGCATCAGCGGCTGGCTGTCTACCTGGTTGTTGGAGGTCGCGAACCAGTCGTGGAAGATCAACGTCATTCGCTCAACCAGCTGCTGGTCGGAACGGACCATCCGGTCCAGCCACCAGCAGTGGTCATCGCCCCAGGCGGTGTCTGGTTCCAGCGGCTTGCCTTCTTCGTTGACAGGTTCCGGACCCGCGAGCGTCGCCGCTCCCGATGGGCGGGTGAGGCTGAAGACGACATCTTCCAGCGGCTGTCCCACGAGCGCCTCCGCCTGCCCGGGTGCGGGCCCGAAGCCCGCGCGCCACAGCAGGCGCTGCGCCTGCGCGAGTGTGATCGGCGGAGAGCCCACCGACGGGACCGGAGCCGACGACGGTGCCGGTGGCGAGACCGGGGGTTGCGGCAACGCGACTCCCAGGGTGCCCTGTGACCGGGCGGTACGGTGGACAGCTCGCTTGTGGTGCTTGCGCCGGCGCTTGTGGTGCTTGCCGTGCTTGCCGCGACGACCGCTCTGCTCCTCAGCGTGCCTCTTCTGCTCGGCGCCAGCCGCCCGTGAGCGGGCCGCCGCAGTCGTGCGCTTGTCTACCGCCGCAGCCGTCATCGAGCGGGTATCGCCTTCGAGCTGGCACAGGCGTGTTCGCGATCGAGCACGACGAGTGTCTCGGCCTGGGCGATCTGATGCTTCGCCACGCAACACCGATCATCAACACATGTCCTATTCACCCGGCTTTTGACTAATGTCCGAGGTCGGCTGGACTGGATGCCATCGCCTTTGCTGTCGTGGCTCTCCGGGCCGCCTCGATGGCGCGGCGCGGGCACGATCTCAATCACCTAGCCTTAGGCCATCATGCTCTTTGTCTTGATCGCAGTGGCCGCCGCGTTGGCCGTAGTGCTGGGGGTGGGGATGTGCCGTCTGGCCGCACTCAGCGATCGTCAGCACGCCGGTGCTCTGGCTGATTGGGACACCCACTGCTACGACATCGAGCGTGAGCCATGGACTGTCGATCGCGCGCCTGAGGAGATCCCGTTCGACTCTCAAGGCGAAGCCTTCCGTGCGGCGGGGTGACGATCATCCCTAGCCTGCCCAGATCCAGATCGTGGGTCTTCCCAGTACGTCTTGGAAACACTTCGATCATCTTCCCCCGCTCTCGCGGGCGGACCCGTAGCGCACCGTCCGGCCCGAAGCATCAGCCTAATACGGCGTTTATCATCGAGTCCTACGGGAAGCGCCACAACAAGGAAACATGCGCGGGATGACCCAGAACTTCTCGACGAGAGCGCTCCCCAAAGGGCTCCTTTGGGTGACGGTGACCGTCTCGATGCTGCTTGGGGCACTTCTCATCCCTGGTGGTGCCGGCGCCGAAACCGTCAAAGAACAGGGCAGCGAAGCCCCGCCGGTGGAAAAGGTCGCCGAAGTGGTGCCGCCCGTCGAACCGGTCGTGGAACAGGTCAACGAAACGCCGCCCGTGGAAAAGGTCGCCGAAGTGGTGCCGCCCGTCGAACCGGTCGTGGAACACGTCGAAGAAGCGCCTCCGGTGGAAGAGGTCGAAGAAGCCCAGCCGGTGGAAAAGGTCGCCGAAGTGGTGCCGCCGACGGAACCTGTCGTCGAACAGGCCAAGGAAACCGTGTCCCCGGTCGAACCGGTCAAGGAAGCTGTTCCGCCTGTCGCCGAACCTGTCAAAGAACTCCCCACGGCGGTAGAACCCAGCAAGGAACAGCCGGTCTCAGGCCCAACCTCGCCGCCAGATTCGGGGCAAGCTGCCGCCGCTCTGTCCTCCGCCTCGACACCGGTGGCCGAAGCGCCGGCTGTGTTGGTTCCCTCGCTGACGAGCAGCGAACTCGGAGAAACGCCCACAGCGTCTACCGCACCTGCCTCGCTCAGCGACCTCTCCACCCACCTGACCGCCGCGCAGCGCGCCGGCGAGCTGAGCTGCCAGCTGTCGGGTCTGGCAGGGCCCGCCACCGACAACTGCACAGCTGGCTGGCTCAGCAATCAGCCACTCCTAGCGACCTCGCCAGGGGATCTCGTGATCGCGGCTCCAACCAGAGCAAGCGTCCCAGCCGGTGACGGCTCGGATGGCTCAGGCGGGTCCTTCGGCGGCACGCGCTCGTTCATCCCGCCACCAGGACCCGCACCCAGCGGTGCCGTTGGCGGCTCTGCCGCCGGGGGATCCGGGGTCGGTCTCTCAGGCTTCTTCACCCTCGCTGGTCAACTGCGGCTGGCCGGCCCGCGTGCGATGCGCCGCCTGCGGCTGTCGTCCCAACCGTGGCTTACAGCTTTCTTCGTTCTGATTCCAGAGCGGCCCGGCTAGCTCCTACCGGCCGCTTCGCATCGGCCTGGATTTGGTGATCCAGGCCTCGGGAATCAATTCGAGACTTCCTTCGGAAGGAGCTGTAAGTGATGGACCGTCATTTGACGACGCCGACAATAAGCATCAGGACACGAAACGAGAAAGGCAAAGCGGGCCCTCTCGCCGCCGATCGGGCCAGCGCTGCCCTTGGCAGCGGCGTGCAAGCACAACCCGCCGGCAACGAGACAGCCGCGGCACTGCGGGGCATCAGCCCCCGAGCGCACACAGTGATCTTGACCGGTGAGCTGACGCACCGTTCGGCGCACGCGCTCGAAGTGGAGATAGAGCGCCTCTGCGAAGAAGCGGTAGCGAGCATCACGCTGGATCTCCGCCAGCTCCGCTACATAGACTCGATCGGAGCCGCCGTAATCGCATTCCGTGCCGGTCTATGCAAGCGGCAGGGGCACGGCTTTTCGCTGATCCCCGGTTCGAGGACCGTTCAGCGTGCTTTCGAGCAGGCCGGCATGATCGGCTTGCTGCCGTTTCAGGATGACGAGGTCACGGCCCGGCGGCTGCGCGCCGTTGCGCCACTCCAGCGCTCTCGCAACGGCTGTGAGCAATGATCGCGATCAACTGGAAGCCGCTGATCGCCGCGGGAGGCGCGTAACCAGCTATCGCTCGAGCTCGATGCGAACCGACACAGGCTGACTTTCCAGAGCCCGGAAGCTAGCCGCGGTGATCGCACGGCCGATCGCACTGCTCGCGAAGGTCTGGATGCGCGCCTTGACGTCATCGTCGGGCACGAGCTCAGCGGTCCCCGTGCGCCAATGACGGCCAAGGCGCACACGTACCCGTGGGCTCTCCTGGAAGTTACGAACCCAGCCGGCGTGGCTGCCGTGCTGGGCAATCAGCCATAGCGTTTTATCGTCGGATGCGTGCGCAACGATCGGCGTGTGCCGAATCGCGCCCGTGCGTCGGCCGACCGTCTCCACCAGCGCCATCCCCGGTGGCGTGATGCCAAGCTTGAACATGCCCCGCATCAGCGGATTCGCCGTGTAGCGGCCGATCAGGATCTCCCAGCGGCGCTTCACAGGTCTGTCCATGGTGCTCATCACTCGTCTCCCTTAACGCGTAGTACAAGCTTGCCGACGTTCTCACCCGTGAAAAGCTTTAGCAGCGCGTCCGGAAATGCGCTCACGCCCCCGTCCACGATGTGCTCGCGCGAGGTCAGCCGCCCTTCGCGCATCCAGCCAGCGAGCTCGCGTGCAGCTTCGCCGAACTGGGCCGCGTAGTCGAACACGACCATTCCCGTCATCGACGCGCGCGCGACAAGCAGTGACAGGTAGTTCGACGGGCCGCGTACGCCCTCCGTGGCGTTGTACTGGGAGACCGCGCCGCAGATCACTATGCGCGCACCGCGCGCAAGCCGCGTCAGCACCGCGTCCAGGATCTCGCCGCCGACGTTGTCGAAGTACACGTCCACGCCCTTTGGCGCCGCCTCACGAAGCGCCCGCCGCACGTCATCAGTCTTGTAGTCGATCGCCGCATCGAACCCCAGCTCATTGACAATCCAGCGGCACTTCTCCTCGCCGCCCGCGATGCCGATCACGCGGCAGTTCTTGATCTTCGCGATCTGTCCCACAACGCTGCCCACCGCTCCAGCCGCACCCGATACGACGACCGTCTCGCCCTCTTTCAGTTTGGCCGTGTCGAACAGGCCGAAGTACGCGGTCATGCCGGTCATGCCCAGGGTGCCGAGGTACGTCGGCAAGGGCGCCAGCTCAGGGTCGACCTTCGTCACCCCGTTGCCATCCGACAGGGCGTACTCCTGGATGCCAAAAGCGCCGTACACGTGCTCGCCGACCGCGAAGCCTGGGTGCTCGGAGGCGACCACCTCTCCCACCGCGCCCGCCCGCATGACGTCTCCCACTTCCACCGGGTCGATGTAGGAGGCGCCCGCGTTCATCCAGCCGCGCATCGCCGGGTCCAGCGACAGGTAGGAGACGGCCACGACGAACTCACCAGTGCTTGGTGTGGGAATCGGCTCCTCCGTAAAGCTCCAGTCCGAGGGCTTTGGCAGCCCCGACGGGCGCGCCGCAAGGCGTACCTGATGGTTGGTTGCGCTCATTGCTGCAAGCGTACTTGCAGCGCGTGGGGACGGGTGCTACATTGTGCACTAGTCAAGTGAGGAACTCTAAGAAAATCCACACCCCTCGTTCAACGCGGCTCCTAATGCTTGGTGGCCTCGCATGACCATGCGCGCACGCGGACAGCACGCCGAGAACCAACACCTTCCGCGCCTGCGCGATCGCGGGCGCGAGCGCGTGGTAGCGGTTATCGGCGCCGGCGCCGGCGGGACCTTCGCAGCCACCCACCTGCTCCGCCGCGGACATGGCCGGGTCGTGCTCATCGATCCCGGTGGCGCCGGCCTCAGCGTCGCCTCCCTGCAGCTGGCCGCCCGCTTCGGCGCTCAGGTGCGGCTGCAGATCATTCGCGCGAGGGTCGAGAACGTGATCGAGCCGCTGTTTGCAAGCGGCGTTCGTCTGACGCTCTCCGATGGGCACGTCATGTCAGCTGACGCGGCCGTGCTCGCGCTGGGAGATGCGTCCTCGAACTCGCTCGTGCGTACGCTGCTGGCCAGCGGTCGTGCCCGTAGCGACGAGCTGGGAATTGGCATCGCCACCAGTGCCAACGGTGCGCTGATCGATCGCGACGGCGCCGTGTCCCGGCGCTGCTTCGCACTGCAGCAGCGCCATAGCGATCCGCTCGGGGGCGCCGCCGTCCCAGAGATCCGCGAGCAGGCAGCCGAGCTCGCGCGCCTGCTCACCGCGACGACCGCCTAGCGCCTCCGGCTAGCTCGAGCGCGCCAGCTCCGCCATCTGCTCAAACGCCGTCAGCGGGTTGAGCGGCTCCCGATCACCTGACAGCTCGCCGTAGATGTTGGCGATGTTGACAACCAGTCGCTCCGCCTCGCCCCAGTCCGCCCAGCGCTTTAGCGAGATCGAGCGTGCGGCCTGCAGCGGCGTCATCCCCTCTGCGTGACAGATGCGCGCCTGCTCGTAGAGGTACTCGAAGTAGGCCTTCAGCTCGCGCACCGCTTCGAGGTCTGCCAGCGGGCCATGGCCGGGCACGATTACCTCGACGTCCATCCCCAGGATCCGATCGCATGCGTCGATCCAGTTGGACACCGGTCCCGCCCACGCGATTGGATGCGCCTGGGAGAAGAGGATGTCGCCCGAGAACAGCACGCGCTCGCGCACCGCGCGCACCAATGTATCCCCTCGCGTGTGGGCAGGCCCGACCTCGATCAGCGCGAGCTCCCGATCGCCCACGGTCAGATTCATCTCGCCCGTGAACGTCTCGTCCGGCAGCGCCAGCTCGATCCCCTTGAAGTCAAACGCTCCGAAGCACTCTTGAAAGAACGCCCCAAGCTCCCCCATCGCCGGTGCCTGCTCCAAGAGCGCCGCCATCACCGCCGGTGGCAGCTCCCCCATCTCCGCTGCCGTGCGCTCAGAGGCGACGATACGCGCGCCGTCCACAAGCTGGTTGCCGTAACAGTGATCGCCGTTTGCGTGCGTGTTCACGAGCGTGTCGATCCGCGCCGCCGCCGGCACCGCTTTGCGCATCGCGTCGAGCATCCGCTCGGTCAATGCCAGGTCGTACAGCGTGTCCACCAAAAGCGTTCGATCGCCGTCCACCACGAGCCCCGCGTTGCTCCAGCCCCAGCCGCCGTCCGGCTGGAGGTAGGCGTACAGGCCGTCGCCCACTTCCTGCAGTCCCTTGACGTATGCCATCGCCTGGACAGGTTATGTCGATGGCGGCGTTCCTGGCAGCCGCGGCGAGTATCGTCAACAGCAGATGACATTCGACCAGTCGCCTGGCGAGCCCGTGCTCGTGAAGGAGCGCCCCGCCATCGAGCGCGACGCCGCCGTGGTCCCGGCCACCGGTCCAGCGGCCAATGAGCGCCTCGCGTTCATCCCGCTCGTCGACCGCGTGGCGAACATCGTCGTCATGGTCCTCCCACTCGCGCTCGTCGGATGGGCCGCGTGGCTGACCTGGGGAGGGGCGCTGCACTGGAGCGATTTGGTCGCGCTCGCGATCACCTACGCGCTCACGGGGCTGGGAATCACTGTCGGCTTTCATCGCCTGCTCACGCATCGCAGCTTCAAGACGAGCCCCGCGCTGCGGGGACTGTTCGCGATACTCGGCTCGGCCGCCGTCGAGGGGCCGGTGATCGAGTGGGTCGCAAACCACCGCAAGCATCATCAGTTCTCCGATGAGCCCGGCGACCCACACAGCCCCCACGTTGGTCACGGGAGCGGCTGGCGCGCCGCCGTCGGCGGCCTGTTCCACGCGCACGTCGGCTGGATCCTCGGCGGTGACGCGCTCGCCAGCGAGGAACGCTACGCAAAGGACCTGCTCACCGATCCCGTCGTGCGCTTTGTCGACCGGACGTTCGTGCTGTGGGTGATCCTTGGGCTCGCGTTTCCGTTCGGCCTCGGTGTCGCGCTCACCGGCACCGTCGTCGGCGGTCTCACCGCGATGCTCTGGGGCGGCGCCGTGCGCATGTTTCTGCTCCACCACGCCACCTTCTCGATCAACTCCCTGTGTCACTTCTTCGGGCGGCGCACGCTTTGCCACGAGCGACCAGTCACGCAACCTGCTGTGGCTCGCGCTCCCCACGATGGGCGAGGCGTGGCACAACAACCACCATGCCTTTCCCACCTCCGCACGCCACGGCCTGCGCTGGTGGCAGCTCGACCCCTCCGCCTGGCTGATCGCCGTGCTCGAGCGCACCGGTCTGGTATGGGACGTCGTTCACATCTCCCCCGAGCGCCAACGCGCGAAGATCGCCGCCGGTGCCTCGAGCGAACAGCGAGCCGGCGGTTAGCCGAGGCGCGGGTCTGACGGTGTCGCCGCTCGTCTCGAGGAGTATCTTGGACCGCAGGAGAGGCAGCCGCTACCGGGGAGGTTGGGGATATGTATGACTACGTGATCGTGGGAGCAGGCTCAGCAGGTTGCGTGCTCGCAAACCGGCTGAGCGAGGACCCAGACGTCAAGGTGCTGCTACTCGAGGCGGGGCCGCCCGACGTCAACCAGAACATCCACGTGCCACTCGGCTACCTGCAGCTGCCGCGCACGGAGGTCGACTGGGACTACTGCACCGCGCCTGAGCCCGAGTGCCGGGGCCGTCGCATCCCGCTGCCGCGCGGCAAGGTGCTCGGCGGCTCCTCCTCGATCAACGCCATGATCTACATCCGCGGCAACCGCCTCGACTACGACGAATGGGGCGTGCCCGGGTGGTCCTCAGCGGACCTGATGCCGTACTTCCTCAAGTCCGAGGACAACGAGCGCGGCGCCTCACGCTGGCACGGCGCCGGCGGACCGCTGCCCGTCAGCGAAGGCCGCTCCAACAACCCCATGGCCAGCGCCTTCGTCGAGGCCGGCGTGCAGGCCGGTCTACCCCGCAACGATGACTTCAACGGCGAGCGCCAGGACGGCGTCGGTCTCTACCAGGTGACCCACCGCGGCGGCATGCGCGCGAGCACCGCAGTCGCCTACCTGCACCCCGTCAGCGAGCGCGCCAACCTAACAGTCATGCCCTACATGCTCGTGCAGCGCGTGCTGTTCGAGGGTAAACGCGCCGTCGGCGTGCAGGCCAGTCAGCTCGGCCAGGCGCAAGAGCTGCGCGCCGAGCGCGAGGTGATCCTCTGCGGCGGCTCCTACAACTCGCCGCAACTGCTCATGCTCTCCGGCGTCGGTCCCGCCGAACACCTGATGATGCGCGAAGTTGACGTGCTGCTCGACCAGCCCGCCGTGGGCGAGAACCTCTCAGACCACGCCGCCTCCTACGCCGTATGGAGCACCCCCGAGGAAGTCAGCCTGCTGCGTGCGCTCGAACCGCAGGCCACACAGGAATACGAGGCCACGCAAACCGGCCCGCTCGCCTCCAACTTCGCCGAGTCCGGCGGCTTCATCCGCGTCGCCCCCGACGCGCCCGCGCCCGACATCCAGTTCCACTTCATCCCCGTGCAGATCCTCGACGAGGGCATGAGCGACCCCGACGCCCACGGCTTCCTCGCCACGCCCTGCCTGCTCACACCCAACAGCCGCGGCAACGTGCGCCTCTCCTCCAACGACCCCAGCGCCAAGCCAATCGTCCACCACTCCTACTACACCGCCGGCGATGACATGCAGCGGATGATCGCCGGCTTTCGCAAGATGCTCGACGTCTGCGCGCAGCCCGCGCTCGCGCCGTACGCCGTCACGCCCTGCATCACCCCAGAGGGAGACAGCGACGAGGCTCTGCGCGAGCACATCGCACGTACCACTTTCTCCATCTACCACCCCGTTGGCACCTGCCGCATGGGCGAGGACGCCGGCGCCGTAGTCGACGCCCAGCTGCGTGTCAACGGCCTCGAGGGTCTGCGTGTGGTCGACGCGTCGGTAATGCCCATGGTCCCGCGCGGCAACACCAACGCCCCCACCATCGCCGTAGCCGAGCGCGCCGCTGATCTGATCCGCCACGGTCGCGCGCTCGCCGATCCGGTGCTTGGCGCGGACGCACAGACTGTCCAGTCGAGCAACGGCGTCGTCCCGCAGCCTGCGTCCGCATAGCCGAACGGGTAGGCTGGTTGGCCGGTGAACACCGCTCCTCGCGCGATCCACCACCTCGGTTGCGGCACCATGTGCCCGCGGGGCGCACGCATGCTCACAGGCGAAGGCGGCCTATTGGCTGAGGCCCATCTCGTGTGCCACTGCCTGCTGATCGAGGGCGCCGAGGGACTCGTGCTCGTCGATACCGGCTTCGGCCTCGACGACGTGCGCAAGCCGCGCCAACTGGGCCTGTTGTTCAGCACGCTTGTGCGCCCCCGGCTCAACTTCGCCGAGACCGCCATCTCCCAGATCCGCGAGCTCGGCCTCGACCCGCACGACGTACGCAACATCATCACTACACATCTCGACCTCGATCACGCAGGCGGCCTACCCGACTTTCCCGAAGCCGACGTCCACCTGCTCGGACGTGAGCTCGACGCGGCCCTCAAACCGAGCTGGCGCGACAAGCCGCGCTATATCGCAGCCCACTGGGCGCACGGTCCACACTGGGTCCAGCATCAAGGTGGCGGCGAGCAGTGGTTTGGGTTCGACGGCGTGCGCATCCTGCCCGGCAGCGACGCCGAGATCCTCCTGATTCCGCTCATAGGCCACACCCACGGCCACACCGGCGTGGCAATCAAAGACGGCGATAGCTGGCTGCTTCACTGCGGCGACGCGTACTTCCATCACGGGGAGATCGCCACCCCGCCGCACTGCCCGCCAGGGCTGGCCGCGTTCGCAGCCTTCGACCAGGTCGACGCTGCTGCTCGCCACGGCAACGTCGAGCGACTGGGCGAGCTCGCCCGTCGCCACTCCGACGAGATGAAGCTGATCTGCTCCCACGACGCCTCCTACCTGCAGGCGCCACACGCTCAACCCGCAGGAATCCTCAGCTGAGCCACCAGCCGTAGCTGGGAGTGCCCGCTCAGTCGCTCTGTGCTGCGCGTGCGCCCCGTACCAGCCGGCGCATACCCCTGATCCAGCGTTCCGGGTCGGTGCCCTTGCGCGCCATGAACTCCGCCACGTTCTCGTGCGGCAGGATCAGAAAGCGCTCCTCGTTGATCCCTGCGACGACCGCGTCCGCCACGTCCTCCGGTTCGATCAGCCCGCCCGCCGAAAGCGCCGCCGCGGCTGCCGCCTCCTGCATCCCTTCTTCGAGCATCGGCGTGCGCACCCCCTGCGGGCAGATGCACGACACGCGCACGCCGTCGTCCGCGTATTCGATCGCCAGCCACTCCGCCAGCGACACCGCCGCGTGCTTGGTCACGCTGTAGATCAGCGATGAGACCTGCGTCAGCAGGCCCGCCGCTGAGGCCGTGTTGATCAGGTAGCCCTCGCCGCGCTCGCGCATCTCGGGCAGCAGCGCCCGCGAGGCCCACACGTGCGCCATCACGTTGATACGCCACGCTTCGTCCCACACCTCGTCCGCCACCTCCGGGCCGCCGCCCGCCCCGCCGATGCCCGCGTTTGAGATGAAGATGTCGATCGTGCCGTACGCGTCCGTGGCCGTCGCGATCAGCTCCTTCACGCTCTCCTCGCGCCCCGCGTCGAACTCCACCGCGAGCGTCTTCTCGCCCAGCTCCTGCGCCAGCGCGCTCGCCCCCTCGAGCTGGCGGTCGGCGACCACCACCCCGCGGGCGCCCTCCGCCACGAAGCGGCGAACCAGCGCCCGGCCGATGCCGCCCGCGCCACCCGTGACGACGACATGCTTGTCTCGAAGCTCCATCGGGCGTACTCTATGTCACTGATGTCACGACGGCTGCCGAGGGAGGCGTCGAGCCAGCATCTGTGGCGCCCGTCTGGGGAGAGCTTCGCTACAGCGGTGAGCTCGCGCGCCTGCTCGCCGACGGAGCCCTGCGCAGTCCGCGCCGCCGCGAGCGACGCTCCGCCGGTGCTGCTGATCCCCGGCTTCATGGCCGGCGATAACTCGCTCGGCGTGCTGCGCCACTGGCTCGAACGCCGTGGCCACCGCGTCGCCATGAGCGGCATGCTGCGTCAACGTCGGCTGCGCCGAGCGACATCGTCTCGCGCCTGGAGGAGCAGCTGCAGAAGCTCGCCGCACGACAGCGGTGAGCCGGTCGTCCTGATCGGCCAGAGCCGCGGCGGCGCGCTCGCCCGCGCGCTCGCCGTCCGCCATCCCGACAGCGTGCGCGGACTTGCCATGCTCGGCTCGCCCGTGCGCGATGGGCTCGCCGTCTCCTCGCAGGTGCTGCGCACGGTGCGCTGGGTGGCGATGCTCGGCGACCTCGGGCTGCCGGGCCTCTTCTCCAACGCCTGTCGCGACGGCGAGTGCTGCGCTGCCTTCCGGGAGGATCTCATCGCGCCGCTCCCCGACAGCATCGATGCCGTCGCCGTCCACTCCCGCAGCGACGGCATCGTCGACTGGCAGGCGTGCGTCGACCCCTACGCCAAGGCTGTCGAGGTCCACTCCAGCCATTGCGGCATGTCCGTCCATCCGGAGGTCTACCGGGTGCTCGAGCGTGTGCTCGACGCTCAGCAGGAGGCTGCATGGAATGGATGAGTCCCGATCGACTCGTCCTTTCTACACGTGGAGAACGACACCACGCCGATGCACATCGGCGGCGTCAGCATCTTCGAGGGGCCGCCACCGCCGTTCGATGAGCTCCGCGCGATGGTCGCCGGCAAGCTCGGCCTCGTGCCCCGCTACCGCCAGAAGGTCCGCTCCGTTCCGCTCGCCATCGGGCCGCCCGTGTGGGTCGACGATCCGCACTTCAGCCTCGACTACCACCTGCGCCACACCGCCATCCCCAAGCCCGGAGGCGAGGAGCAGCTGCGCCAGATGGCCGCCCGCATCTTCTCCCAGCACCTCGACCGCGACAAGCCGCTGTGGGAGCTGTGGGCGGTCGAGGGCCTGAAGGGCAAGCGCTGGGCGCTGCTCTCGAAGGTCCATCACTGCATGGTCGACGGTGTCGCCGCCACCGACCTGATGTCCGTCATGTTCTCCGATCGACTCCGCTGGCTCAGACAGCGGGGAATGGTCACCCGCGCCGGAGCCCACCGATGCGGAGGTGCTCGTGCGCACGCTCGCCAGGCGCGCCAGTCCCGCCGGCCAGATCGAAGCGCTGCGACGGATGGCCGCTGCGCCCCGCCAAACGCTGCGCTCGCTCGCGGAAATGGCGCGCGCCACAGCTGCCGCCACGCCCAACATGCGGCCCGTGGGCTCGTCCTCGCTGACCGGCCCGATCGGACCGCACCGCCGCTGGAGCTGGGCCGAGGCGCGCCTGTCCGACATCAAGGCCGTCCGCAGCGAGCTCGGCGGCACCGTCAACGACGTCGTGCTCACGCTCATCACCAACGGCTTTCGCGAGCTGCTCGACTCGCGCGGCGAGCACGTGCCCGAGGACCGCGTCGTGCGCACGATGGTGCCCGTCTCCGTGCGCGCCAAGGGCGAGAAAGGCGTCTACAACAACCGCGTCTCAGCCGTGTTCGCCAGTCTGCCCGTCGGCCTCGACCGACCCTGTGTGGCGACTACAGACGATCCGCGCCGAGATGGACGGGATCAAGGAGTCAAAGCAGGCGGTCGCCGGCGACGTGCTCACCTCGATGTCCGGCTTCGCGCCGCCGCTGTTGCTGGCGCTCGGCAGTCGCCTCGTGACGCTCTCCCCGCGGCTGAACATGCACACCGCCACCACCAACGTACCCGGACCCCAGCAGCCCGTGCAGACGCTCGGGCGACGCATGCTCCAGTCCTTCCCGTTCGTGCCCGTCGTCGGCTCGATCCGGATCGTCGTTGCGATCTTCTCCTACGACGGCGGCCTCTACTTCGGTGTCACCGGCGACTACGACGGCGCTCCCGACATCGACGCGCTGACCGACGGCATCGCCCACGGCATGGACGATCTGCTCGCCTGCGTGCGCGGCCTATCATCACCCGTTAGCTAGCGTCACGGGCTTTTGGTGCCCGTCGGGCGCCCATCGTCTCGACACCGGGAGGTGACTCATGGAGTACGTGAACCTTGGCGCCAGCGGACTGCGCGTCTCGCGCATATGCCTCGGCATGATGAGCTACGGCGACGGCAGCGACAAAGCATGGGTGATCGACGAGGTGGCAGCCGAGCCGATCGTGCGCGCCGCCGTCGACGGTGGGATCACGTTCTTCGACACCGCCGACATCTACTCCAACGGCGCCAGCGAGGTGCTCACCGGCCGCATGCTCTCCAAACTCTTCACTCGCGACGAGCTCGTGCTCGCGACCAAGGTGTTCATGCCCATGACCCCCGGTGAGAACGGCGGCGGGCTCTCGCGCAAGCACATCCTCAGCGCCATCGACGCCTCGCTCGAGCGCCTGCAGATGGACTACGTCGACCTCTACCAAATCCACCGCTGGGACAACCGCACGCCGATCGAGGAGACGATGGAGGCGCTGCACGACGTCGTCCGCGCCGGCAAGGCGCGCTACATCGGCGCCAGCAGCATGTTCGCGTGGCAGTTCGCCAAGGCCCAATACGTCGCCGAGCGCCACGGCTGGACGCGCTTCGTCTCGATGCAGAACCACTACAACCTGATCTACCGCGAGGAGGAGCGCGAGATGATCCCGCTGTGCCTCGACCAGGGCGTCGGCGTGATCCCCTGGAGCCCGCTCGCCCGCGGCATGCTCGCCGGCAACCGCACCCGCTCCGGCGATCGGCACACCGAGCGCGCAGGCAGCGACCCGTTCGCCGACTACCTGTATGACCAGCCCACCGACTTCGACGTCGTCGAGCGCGTCGCCGAGGTTGCCAGCGCTCGCGGTGTGCCGCCCGCGCAGGTGGCCCTGGCGTGGCTCCTGCACAAGCCCGGCGTGACCGCGCCGATCGTCGGCGCCACCAAGCCCGGCCAGCTCGAGGACGCGCTCGCCGCCGAGCAGCTCGAGCTGAGCGACGAGGAGATCTCACGTCTGCAGGAGCCCTACGCGCCACACCCGGTGCTCGGGCACGGATAGGAGCACGGCCGACGTGGCTCGCGCCAAATCAGATCAGTAGGCTGGCGTTCGCCATGCGAGCCGTCACATTTCAAGCCCCCGGAGTTGTCAGCGTCGAGGAGCGCCCCGAGCCGGAGCTGATCGCCGCCGACGACGCGATCGTGCGCATCGACGCCACCGGCGTGTGTGGCTCGGACCTGCACATCTACCACGGGCGCGTGCAGATCGAACCGGGGTTCACGATCGGCCACGAGTACGTCGGCACCGTCGTCGCAGCAGGCGATGCGGTCACGCGCGTGGCCGTCGGCGACCGCGTGCTCGGCTGCTTTCAGACCGCCTGCGGCGAATGCTTCTTCTGCCTGCAGGGCTTCTACCACCGCTGTGAACACTCGCGCACGTTCGGCCACGGCGCGGCGCTCGGCGCGCTGCAGGGCACGCAGGCGGACATGGCGCTCGTGCCCCACGCCAACCTCGTGCTGCGGCGCGTCCCCGAGGGTTTGAGCGATGACGTAGCGCTGTTCGCCGGCGACGTCATGGGCACCGGCTTTCACGCTGTCGTCGATAGCGGCATGCGTCCCGGCGACGTCGTTGCTGTGCTCGGGCTCGGCCCGGTGGGGCTGTGCGCCGTGCAGGCCGCCAAGGCATGCGGCGCCGCCCACGTGTTCGCCATCGACACCGTCCCCGAGCGTCTCAGCGTCGCTGAGGCATTCGGCGCCGAGCCGCTGCATCTCGTCGAGCAGGACGTGCGCGCGGCTGTGCGCGGCGCCACCGAAGGCCGCGGTGTGGACGTGACGATCGACGCCGTCGGCGACCCCAAGGTGCTCGAGAGCGCCATCCGCCTGACCCGCAACTGCGGCGCTATCCAGTGCATCGGCGTGTACGCCGAGCGCGCGGAGGTGCATATGGGCCTCTTGTGGCTGAAGGCGCTCACGCTGCGCGGCGGCCACGCCAACGTCATCGGCCACGTCGACCGCGTGCTCGCGATGCTCTCCGCCGGTGTGCTCGACCCCACAGCGCTCGTCACCCGCCACATGAAGCTCGAGGACGCGCCTGAGGCCTACGCCGTGTATGACCGGCGTGAGGCGCTCAAGATCGTGCTCACGCCCTGAGCGGTACTCATGAGCAAGACGACGCGAACCATTCTCGTCTCGCTCGTAGCCGTGGTCTTTCTCGCGCTCGTTGCCTCCACTGAGGGCGCCGGGGCCGCACCGAAGACCCTCTACCGCATCACCGGCTGCGCCAGTCGCGGCGACTCCGCCTACACGCACGGCCCGGCCAGGCGTGAGGTCGCGATCGGCTTCGATGACGGGCCCGCCACCGACACGCCCGCATTCGTGACGATGCTCGAACACAGCCACGCGCAGGCGACCTTCTTCATGATCGGCGAGCAGATCAACGCCACCTACAAGGCCACGCTGCTGCGCGAGCTGCGTAATGGCGACGTCCTCGGCGACCACACGTTCACGCACCCCGAACTGACGAAGGTCAGCGACGTGCGCGCGGAACTGGAGAAACCGATCGAAGTGATCCGCTCGCTGACCGGCTACACGCCGTGCGTGTTCCGTCCCCCATATGGCGCTTACGACCAGTCGGTCGTCGATACCGCCCGCTCGCTCGGCCTGGCGACGGTCCTGTGGGATGTCGACCCGAGCGACTACACGCTGCCGGGGACCACCACGATCGAGCAGCGTGTGCTCGAACAGGTGACGCCAGGGTCGATCATCATCTCCCACGACGGCGGCGGTCCGCGCGGGCAGACGCTCGCCGCCTACCCCACGATCATCTCCTCGCTGCGCGCCCGCGGGTACAAGATCGTCACGATCCCAGAACTGCTTGGCTTTCGTCCCACATACGTCCCGTGCATCAAGCTGTGCGAGGGCATTGGCATCCCGCGCAGCCAGCTGCCACACGACGCGATCATCAACCGCGCGCCGTAACCCCATGATCATCGACACCTGGATGCAGCATCCCACCGAGCGCTTCTTGCGCCACGAGATGTTTGCGTCGCTCAGGCGCTGGACCGGTGGGGAGATCCCCGAAGGCGAGCTGCCGATCGAGGCGACCGTTGCGGCGATGGATGCAGCGGGCGTTGGCTTTGGGCTGCTCACCGCGTGGCATGCGCCGCGCGAGGGCGCGCTGATTTCCAACGATGAGGTCGCCGTGTGGGTCAGGGCGCACCCGGACCGCTTCGCCGGGCTGGCAGCCGTCGCGCTCGACAGGCCGATGGAGGCGGTCAGGGAGCTGCGCCGCTGCGTGCAGGAGCTCGGCTTCATCGGCTTGCGCATGCTGCCGTGGCTGTGGGAGACGCCACCCACCGATCGCCGTTTCTATCCGCTGTATGCAGCGTGCGTGGAGTTGGGCGTGCCGTTCTGCACGCAGGTCGGACACACGGGCCCGCTGCGTCCCTCTGAGCCTGGCCGCCCGATCCCCTACATCGACCAGATCGCGATCGACTTCCCGGAGCTTACGATCGTGGGCGGGCACATCGGTTATCCGTGGACAGAGGAGATGATCGCGGTGGCGCGCAAGCACGAGAACGTCTACATCGACACCTCCGCGTACACGAGCAAGCGGCTGCCCCCGGAGCTGGTCGCCTACATGAAGACGGGTAGCGGCCGGCACAAGGTTCTGTGCGGGTCCAACTACCCGATGATCCTCCCCCAGGTCGCGCTCGAGGCCTTGGACACACTCGAGCTCGACGAGGAAAGCCGGGCGCTCTACCTGCACGAGAACACCCAGCGCGTGTTTGGCCTGGCGACGCGTGCTTGCTTAGAATAAGGTGCTCGGCGGAACGTCGAGTCGCTTAGAAATCCAAATCACGCGCCCGTAGCTCAGTGGTCAACGGTTCTCTTCGGGGAGCCAAAGAGCAGCGGTCTTTCAAGCCGCAGGCCGCGGGTTCGATTCCCGCCGGGCGCATTGTTGTTTGGCACTCTGCATTTCATGGTGTGGAGATGCTTTTCTCGAAGCTCTCTACGAGTGTGAGCAGCTCGCCGCATTCCCAGACACGACCCCATTTGCGCTCGTTGAGCCTTTGCAGGATGCCGGCCTGTTCGAGCTGGGCGATGGCGTTGCCAACGGCGACGTGTGACTTGCCGGTGAGCCGTTGCGCGGCGGGCACGTCGATGACAGGCTGCGCGGGCAGAATGCTGACGAGCTGGCGTACAGCCGCGTCTTTGCGGGGCTCGCCGAGGCGTTGCAGCCAGGCAGACTGGCGCGCTTCGATCGCGTGCGCGAGCTGCTCAGCCCCGCTTGCGGCTCGGGTGGTGGCGTGTGCGAATCGCTCGCACCAGCGACCGACGTCGCCGTGGCTGTAGGCGCCAAGGCCGCCGATGTAGTTCTTGGGTTCGCTGCCCAGCACGAGGCTGACCGGGGGGATGTAGTTGCTGATCTCTCCGCGGCGACGCAGGATGGTGTAGATCAGCGCCCGCCCGGTACGCCCGTTGCCATCGACGAATGGGTGGATGTTCTCGAACTGCGCGTGCGCGATTGCGGCCTGTGCCACGGCGGCGATGTCGGTGCGGGCGATGAATCTGCACAGATCCTCCAAGAGCTCGGGAACCTGCTCGTGTGGGGGGCCGACATAGGCGGCCCCGATTGGGTGGTGGTCGTTGCCGCCGATCCAGCTCTGTGTAGCGCGGATGACGCCCGCGAAGCGGCGGTCCTCGGTGAAGCGCAGCAACGTGCGGTGGATGTCCTGGATGTCGGAGACGGTAAACGGCTCGGTGGTGTCACCCAGATCGATCGCGCGCTCCATGGCTTCGACGTTGCCCAGAACCTCGGCGGCGCGGTTATCGCCGCGCCGGGCGCCTGCGCGCGCATAGGCGGCGCGCGCGAGTCGCTTGTGGGAGATCAGCACGCCCTCGATACGCGAGGAGGCGGCGCTCTCGGAGCGCAGTAGGTTGCGAGCCAGCGCAGCCAGCGATGTCAGCTGGGGGCGCGTATCGTTGAGATGTCCGAGCGCCTTCGTCGCTGCGGCGATTGCCGCGACGACCTCGCCTGTGAGGGTGAACGTGCGCTCGGCGATCGGGTCGGGGATAAAGACCTCATATGCGCCGCCACGCTGGCCCCCTGTGGGGGCGGTGCGATCGGCGGGCCAGAAGCGCTCCTCGTGGTGTCCGAGGGGCGCCGGCATATCGTTCGGGATCGCAGCCTGCACGGCGTTCCTTTCAGACTCTGAGCTGCTTTGTAAGCATAACAGTCGATCCTTACGGAGCTGTGTGCACTGCGAAAGGCTGCATTTGCCCCCGGCATTGGAGTGGCCTGGGGGGCTCGCAGTGCTTGCGCCACATGGTCGGCTGCGCCGTGTGTACGCCCCTGAGTCTTTATGTCAAATCGAATGTTTAGTTGACATTCGAGTTGACAGCCTGCGTAAGACCTGATTTATATGTCCCTGCGGTAAGCGTTCCCGCCCAGTAATGGAGGGGATCGGTAGGCGATTCGGGTCGAGCACGAAGCGCGACCAATACGCAGGGATGGAGGGGTCTGATGGAGATGAGACTGTTCGCTTGCCAGGAGCAGCGGATGCTCCGGGCATTGCACGGCCGCTGGCCGTATCGGCGCTCGCACTGCCGTCACGACCTGCACTGGCTCGTGCGCGTGCAGCCCCAGGTCTACTGGTGCCAGAGCGCCCGCACGCATTCCCTGATGGGGCTGCGGGCCTGCGCGCGTCGACCCCAGGGGCGTTAGACCCGGGGAGGGGTGAGGGCCTCTGCTTCGAAAGAGGCCCTGAGAGGGAGGTCCTGTCCCTACAGACCCGAGAGCGTGGGAGGGCGGGTCGGTAGGGACGGGCCCCCGTCCGCGCTCGCATCCGCACGTAGGGCGTGAGCCGCGATCGCGTCGATCAGCCGCGGCCACACGGCGCGCGGCAGATCATGGCCCATGCCATCGACCATCATCAGCTGTGCCCCCGGGATTGCGCGGGCGGTGGCGCGCCCGCCAGATGGGGCAACAAGCGGGTCGGCACTGCCGTGGATAACCAGCGTGGGCGTGGTTAGCGTGCGCAGCCCAGCTGTGCGGTCACCCGAGGCGATGATCGCCGCCAGCTGACGTCCCGGACCGGCGGGATCGTGGTCGCGCTCATAGCTGGCGATCGCGATCGCGCGCAGGTCATCCTCGTCGCGCGGCAGGCCGCGTGAGCCGATAACCCTGAACAGGCGTTCCATGTGCGCGATGAACTCGTCGCGTCCTTCGGCGGGACGGCGCAGGAAGATCCCATAGACCTTCAGTGAAGGCTGTCCGTGGCGGCGGCTGCCGGTGTTGGACATGATCGAGACGAGCGACCTGACCGACTCGGGGTGACGGATCGCGAGCGTCTGGGCGATCATCCCGCCCATCGAGGCGCCGATGATGTGCGCCGGCGCGAGGTCGAGCTCGCGCAGCAGCCCGGCTGCGTCGTCGGCCATATCGCCGAGCGTGTAGTGAGCGGCGCGCCGTGAGCGCAGCAGCAGCTCGGGGACGGTGGGCGGACGACCTTCGAGGTGGGTCGAGCGGCCGATGTCGCGGTTATCGAAACGGACCACGTGCAGCCCTCTGTCCACCAGCGCTTCGCAGAAATCGTCCTGCCAGGCGATCATCTGGGTGCCGAGGCCCATGATCAGCAAAGCGGTCGGGTTGGCCCGGTCGCCGAAGGTCTCGTAGCAGAGTGTGATGCCCCTGCCGACGTCGCAAAACTGCTCAGACACGATCTAGCGACTGTAGCGTCCGAGATGGGGGTAGGATCGACTGCAATGGCAGCGTCACCGGAAACGAGCAGCGCAGCCGCGACTGCCGCGCCACTCGAGCAGACTGAGATCCGCAAGCTGTCGATCGACACGATCCGCGGTCTGGCAATGGACGGGGTGCAGAAGGCGAACGCCGGCCACCCGGGCACGGCGATGGCGATGGCGCCGCTGGGGTACACGATCTTCCGGCACTTCCTGCACGCGAACCCCTCGGATACCCACTGGCCCAACCGTGACCGTTTCGTGCTGAGCGCGGGTCACGCATGCATGCTCCAGTACTCACTGCTCCACCTGTGCGGCTACGAGCTGGGCATCGAGGACCTGCAGCAGTTCCGCCAGTGGGGATCGCTCACGCCGGGACACCCCGAGCGTGGGCACACGCAGGGCATCGAGGTCACGACCGGGCCATTGGGGCAGGGCTTCGCCAACGCGGTGGGCATGGCGATCGCCGAGCGGTTCCTCGCCGATCGCTTCAACCGCCCCGGATACGAGCTCATCGACCACCACGTGTACGTGATCTGCTCGGACGGCGACCTGATGGAGGGCATCAGCCAGGAAGCGGCTTCGATCGCTGGCAACTTCGCGCTGGGCAAGCTTGTCGTCTGTTACGACAACAACCGCATCACGATCGACGGCACCACGTCGCTCTCGTTCGACGGTGAGAACCACGCAGCGCGTCTGGAGGCCGACGGCTGGCACGTGCAGCGGGTGGAGGACTCCGAGGATGTGGATGCGCTGGAGGTGGCGCTCGCGGCTGCTCGCGACGAAACCGAGCGCCCGTCGTTCATCTCGATCCGCTCGCACATCGCTTATCCGGCCCCGCACGCCGTCGACACCGCCAAGTCGCACGGCGCGCCGCTCGGCGAAGACGAGGTGAGTGCCACCAAGGAAGTGATGGGCTTCGATCCCGATCGCAAGTTCTGGGTGGACGAGCGCGTCTACGAGCACATGTCGCTGCACGAGTCGGGCACGAAGGCGTCGAGCGCCTGGAACGAGAAGCTCCAAGAGTGGCGGAGCGCTTTTCCCGAGATGGCCGCGGACTGGGACCTCGCGTCGGCGGGGAAGCTGCGCAACGGCTGGCGCGAGTCGCTTCCCAAGTTCGCCGCCGGCGAAGAGATCGCCACCCGCTCGGCCGGCCAGAAGATCATGGCGGCGTTCGCCGAGTACGGCCCGACGATGATCGGCGGCGCGGCGGACCTGGTGGAGTCAACCAAGACCCTGTTCGAGGGCGGTGGCGAGTTCTCGAAGGTGCACGCCGGCCGCAACATCCCCTTCGGCATCCGCGAGCATGCAATGGGCGCGATCGTCAACGGTGCGGCCGCCCACGGCGGCATCGTCAAACCGTACGGCTCGACGTTCCTGATTTTCTCCGACTACATGCGCGGCGCGGTGCGGCTGTCGGCGCTGATGGGCCTGCCCGTGGTGTGGGTGTGGACGCACGACTCGGTGGCCGTCGGGGAGGATGGCCCGACGCACGAGCCGATCGAGCACTTCGCATCTCTGCGCGCGATCCCTCACCTGTGGGTTATGCGCCCCGGCGATGCCAACGAGACGACAGAAGCCTGGCGTGTGGCGCTCGAGCGCGAAGACGGCCCGACGGCGCTTCTGCTCTCACGCCAGAACGTGCTGGTGCTCGATCGCAACGAGGTCGCGAGCGCCAGCGGCCTGGAGCGCGGTGCGTACGTCCTTTGGGACTCCTCCGGCCCCGACCCGGAGATCATCCTGATCTCCACGGGCGCCGAGGTACCGCTGACGCTCGAGGCGGGCAAAGCGCTGGCCGAGCAGGGCACACGCGTGCGCGTCGTCTCGATGCCGTGTATGGACCTGTTCGAGGAACAGAGCCAGGAGTACCGCGACGAGGTGCTGCCCCCCGCGGTGAGGACTCGCCTGGCGGTCGAGCCGGGCGCCACCATCAGCTGGGGTAAGTGGGTGGGTCTCGACGGTGATGTGCTTGGCCTCGACCGCTTCGGGGCATCCGCGCCCGGGAACACGGTGCTCAAGGAGCTTGGCTTTACCGCCGAGAACATCCTTGCCCGCGCGAGCGCTCTGCTTGAATCGAAACACTGACGCGCTAAAGACAGGAGACACGATGCCCTCCGACGCACCTACCCCACTCGAGCGCCTCTCGGATCTGGGCCAGAGCGTGTGGGTGGACTTCCTCTCGCGCGAGTCGATCCACGGAGGTCACCTGCAGGAGCTGATCGACGATTACTCCGTCGTCGGCGCCACCTCGAACCCCACGATCTTCGAGAAGGCGATGAGCTCGGGCGACGCCTACGACGAGCAGTTGCACGAACTCGCGGCAGAACACGTGGATGTCGAGCAGGTGTTCTGGACACTCGCTGAACAAGACATCAGGGACGCATGCGATCTCTTCCGCCCGGTCTGGGACGGAGCACGGAACGCCCACCCAACCCGTGACGGCTACGTCTCGCTCGAGGTCGACCCGCGGCTGGCCTACGACACGCTGCAGACATATCGCGAGGCGATGCGCATCCACAAGAGCGTCGGCCGCTCCAACCTGATGGTGAAGATCCCCGCCACCAAGCCGGGGCTCGCCGCGATCGAGGACGTCATCTCCAAGGGCCACTCGATCAACGTCACGCTGATCTTCTCGCTGCAGCGCTACGCGGAGGTCGCCGAGTCTTATATCCGTGGCATCGAGCGACTCGTCGCCGAGGGTGGCGACCCCCACAAGGTGGCCTCCGTGGCGAGCTTCTTCGTCTCGCGCATCGACACCGAGGCCGACAGGCGCCTGGATGAGGTCAACGCGCCTGACGAGCTGAAGGGCAAGCTTGCGATCGCCAACGCAAAGCTCGCCTACGCGCACTACCTCGAGGCGTTCAGCGGCCCGCGCTGGGAGTACCTGGTGGGCAAGGGCGCTTCGCCGCAACGGGTGTTGTGGGCTTCGACGTCAACCAAGAACCCCGCCTACCCGGACACGCTGTACGTCGATGAGCTGATCGGTCCGGACACCGTCAACACGATGCCCGAGGAGACGATCAAGGCGTTCCAGGATCACGGCGAGCCACAGTCGCGCCTGGAGAGCGACCTGGAGGGCGCACGGCACGTGTTCGCCGAGCTCGAGCGCGTGGGCGTCGACTACGACGACGTGACCGACACGCTGGAGCGCGAGGGCGTCGAAAAATTCGCGGCGTCCTTCGCGGAACTGATCGAGTCATTGCGCACCAAGCAGCAGTCGCTCGCGCCCGCATAGGCACGGGAACCGGCCCCGCGCCCGCTCCGCCCCGCCCGGTCCTGTCTAGGAGTACGGCACAGGAACGAGCACGCGTATCGTCAGCGGCCCCGACGGGAACTCCTTGGCGTGCACGGTGAACACGCGGAAGGACTTGCCGTGATAGCTGTAGGAACCGCTGGCGGGGACTTCCCCCGTCACTGGGCCGAGACTGTTCTTGACCAGCTGGCTGCCGGGGCTCATATACATGAGCACCTTCAGCCCCGCCAGGCGCCTGGTCAGGCGCAGGTAGCCTTCGTCGTCCTGGATCGAGAGCACGAAGCTCCCGATCGTGTGGCCGTGGAGGATCAGCGGGGCGCTGACGGGGGCAAGCACGTAGGGTCCGCCGACATCAGAGAGCAGTTGACCGGCGGCGCTCACACGCAGCCGCACGATGTGATGGTTGAGCAGTGCCTTGATCGCGAGTTCAGTGGCCGCCGGGTCGCGGTGCGCGACCGCTTCGAGCAGCGCTGTGTTGTGCTGGACGCGGCGGATCTGCTTGCGCGCGCTGTCGCCGCTCTCGCCGGTGTAGATGCGGTTGGCCACGTGCTCGAGCGTGTTCACGGTCGTGTCCTCGCTCGTTCGCCCGCACAGCGCGGGGGTCGAGCTGACGGGGATCAGCAGGTAGATCCGAGCGCTGCCGGCGGGATAGGTCGTGGCCGGGAGCGAGGTGAATTGGTAGGTGACGTTGTCGAACGTGAGCGCGCCTTCCTTGGCGAGCGCTCCCGGTGGGAGCGTCACCGAGCCGGCGATGCTGTGTCCATTCGCGCGTATGTCGACCTGTCCCTGGGTGATCCCCGCGGCCTCTATCAAGAAGCCGTTGTCGGCCCATACGCTCGTCACGTAGCTGGCAATTGGGGACCCGCTCGAGCTGAGCAGCGTCCCGCGTAGCGGCGTCAGCGCCTCACTGCCCGCGTTGACGAACGTCTGGCCGCCACGCACCACCTGCAGGTTGGTCAGATGCCCGGTTGCGAGAAGTGCCGCGGCAGCAACTTCCGCGGCAGCTTTGTTGCCAGCTTCCACGGCTTCACGCAGAGCTTGAGAGTGGGTGATCATGTACTGCGCGCTGGCCGTCCGTTCGCTGACCACACCCTCGCGGTAGACGCGGTCGAGCACGCTGGCAAGTGTGTTCACGACCGTCGCCGGGCAGCTCACGGCTTTCCCGGAAGCGGGGACGATTGTGGCGATGCCAGCGTTCGCCTGGTTTCCTTTGAGCGTCGAGCCGCAGCCAGCGAGCACGGCAATGAGCAGCACGAGACTCACTGCGCGAGTGATCCACGCGCGGCCCCCGGTCGACGGCTTCTCCACTGGCGGAACCATTGCCGGGGATCTTAAGCCCCCGCTAATGAAGCGATGAGACTCCTGCTAGGCGTGAGCTTGGAGTAACGTCGCGTGTGTGGCGCTGGCACTGATCACCGGGGCATCCACCGGAATCGGGCGCGCGAGCACGCTACGCCTGGCGGCCAAAGGCTGGACGGTGTTGGCGGGCGTACGCGACCCAGCGGCCGGCGAGCGCCTGCTCGCCGAGGCCAGCGCGCCCGGCAAGGTGATCCCGCTGCAGTTGGAGGTGACAGATTCCTTGCAGATCGCGCAGGCGGTGGCGCTGGTTGAGCAAGAGAGCGCCCAGGGGAGCGCGTCGGTGAGCGGCGGCCTCGATGCGCTCGTCAACAATGCAGGCATCGGTGTCGGCGGGCCGCTCGAGCTGATCTCACAGGAGGATCTGCGCCGGCAGTTCGATGTCAACGTGCTCGCCCAGGTGGCCGTAACGCAGGCACTGCTGCCGGCGCTGCGCCGCGCGCATGGACGGATCGTGTTCGTCTCCTCGATCGGGGGTCGTGTGGCGATGGCGTTCACCGCCCCCTACGCTGCCTCCAAGCACGCGATCGAGGCATTCGGCGATGCGCTGCGAGTGGAGTTGCGCACGTCGAACATCCAAGTTGCGCTTGTCGAGCCGGGGTCGGTGGCGACGCCCATCTGGGACAAGGCGCGCACGGAAGCCGAGGCTGTGAGCGTTCCTGCCGAGCTCCAGGCCGAGTATGGGAAGGTGCCCGCGGCGATGAGCAAGGTGCTGGCGGATACCGCGCGCCGCGGCGTTGCCCCGGAGCTGGTGGCGGAGACGATCGAGCGGGCGCTCACCGCGCGGCGTATGAAATCCCGCTACGTCGTCGGTAGGGATGCGAAGGCGATGCTCATTGCCAGGCGCCTGCTGCCGGACCACGTCTTCGACATGGTCGCGCGACGCGCACTCGGGGTGTGAGGCATCGCTGTGGAGTTCCAGACGATCACCGCAGCTGGGCAGAGCTATGTCGTCTCGACCGCAGGTGAGGGCCCGAACATCGTGCTGCTGCACGGCTTTCCAGATACGCCCTATTCGTGGTCTGAGATCGAGGCAGTGCTCGTGAAAGCGGGCTGGCGCGTGTCGGTGTCGTGGCTGCGCGGCTATCACCCGGACACACTCGTTCCTGGTCGTCGCTATGACCCGGAGACGATCGGTCGTGACGCACTCGGTTTGTTGGACGCGATCGGCGCTTCGCAAGCGGTCATCGTGGGGCACGACTGGGGTGCGCTGGTGGCATACAGCGCAGCATCGCTTGCGCCCGCGCGGGTGCGCGCGCTCGTGACCTTCGCCATTCCGCACCCGAGCGTGCTGACGCGCTCACCTGGGGCGCTGTGGGCTGTTCGCCATTTCTTCGGCTTGAAGCTCCCGTGGGCGCCGCAGGTGTGTCGTCGTAATGACTTCGCGTACCTCGACCGGCTGTACCGGCGCTGGGCACCCAGCTGGTTTGGTGCTGCGCGGGATCAGACTCTCGACGCAGCCAAGCGGGCGCTGTCGTTGCCCGGCACGCTCGAGGGCGCGATCGGCTACTACCGCGACCTGCCGCTGGGCAAGCAGCCCGCGGTCCTCGCCCATGTGCCGCAGGTTCCCGGGCTAGTCGTCGGCGGCACAGAGGATCTCGCGGACTCAGAGCTGTTCAAGCGCACCGCCGAGCTGATGCCCTCGCCCAGCCGCGCGCTCGTGCTGGACGGCGCGGGCCACTGGCCGCACCGTGAGAGGGCGGCGCTGGTCGTGGCTGAGATGGCTGAGTTTCTGGCAGGGATCGATGGGTAGCGGGGGGCCCTGCGTCACAAAAGTCGTAGCTCGTTTACGGAGTGTTCCTGGGGCTTATGCAGGAACATTTGCACAGGTGGACCGCGGCTGCGCAGCGCCGATGGAGCGTCATGGCCCACATAATCGAATCAGCCAGCACAAATAGAGACATCCCTCACGCCGATCCGTCGAGCTACCTGCCGCGGATCAAGCAGATCCAATGGGATCACTACTACATGCAGGTGGCGATGACGGTTGAGACGCGTGCCAACTGTTGGGGTACGTCGGTTGGTGCCGTGCTCGTACTCCACAACCGGATCATCAGCACGGGCTTCAATGGTACCCCTGAGGGATTTCCGAACTGCGAGGACGGCGGTTGCGAGCGCTGCAGACAGCGTGAGCTGCGGGTTGCAGGCCGTGTATCGGAGGTCACTGACCCGTTGTTCCTGGGCAAAGGCAAGCACCTGGACGTATGCATCTGCGTGCACGCCGAGGCGAACGCGCTTCTCAGTGCCGCTAGATATGGGACTCGCACTGACGGAGCCACGCTCTATTCGACATACACGCCGTGCTTTAGCTGTTTGAAGGAGATGATCCAGGCAGGTGTACGGCGCGTCGTGTACCTCAATTCGTGGGATCAGGCTGAAAGTGACGCCATGCGTCAGCAGTACCGACTGCTCGCCGAGCATCTCCGCGGAGCAACAGGTGAACACAACTTCGAGCAGCTTGCTCGACAGCGCGACCTTCTGACGCATACTGGGGGTAAAGTGCGCTCGCCCTGTCTCGATGACGAGGTTCCGCAAGATGACGTCGGGAAGGTCAAGGCGTCGTCTCCGCCGGCTACCAAGCGACGTCGCGCGCAACCAAAGCAGCCGGATACAGTGCCAGCTCGGTGACTCGCTCGCCGCTCGGCAGGTGACGAGCCGTCCATCCAAAGTCCCACGCGAGCTCTGTGGTGCTGGAACAATCATGCAGCAGGCTTCGTGCGATGTCGCGGTTCATGGCGTTGTCCGCCTGTATGACGACGTATGGCGTGCCCACCGGATGACCCGCTTTGCATTGCGCTAGGTGGCCGGCACGTGCGATCCGGATCGCGGTCCGTCCCTGGAGGCGAGCTATCAGGACGTCCTCGAAGTCGGCCAGACTGGAAAGCCTCGCACTCCCTGTCGGCATGCGGGTCCCGGCTGTCGCCTGGCGCATCACGACGCGCCTTCGCCTGCGCAGGTCCCGAGATCTTCGCCTCACAGGCTTCATGCCCTGACCCTTTCGATTTTTAGATTAGATCGGCGGCCGGTTTGTTGCTGAGAGCGAGAACATTATGAGCGGCGCTTAGGATGCCGGCGGCGGATAGACAGCCAGCCACGCGAACAGACTGGTGGTGGCGGCCTGCGTTTGCAGCATTCCCGGTTCCGCATCTGCAGGCGGCAGCGTTTGTCCGTCCCACGAGAGTAGGTACAGGCCTTCGCCGTTGACGGCTTGCGTCTGTGCGTCACGGGCGTTGGCCACCGCCATCCGGTACAGCGTGGGGTCGCCTTCCAGCGCATACAGCGCGAGCATCCACTGCAGGTAGATGGCGTCGTATTGCGGTGAGAAGTCGAGCGCGTAGCCAAAGCGACGCAGCGCGGTGGCCTTCAGCTCATCCGCGCGTTCGCATTCGGAGGTGGCGCCCGTGAGATGGCAGAGCAGCGCCTGGGCGTAGATCAGCGGTCCCTCGACGTAGTCGACGGGCGTATCGCTCACGCTGCTGTCCGCGTACAGCCCTTCGCTCGAGGCGAAGCCCGCGGTGTTGGCCCACGCGAGGAACTTGTGCGCCTGTTCCAGTGCAAATGCGGAACCAGTCTGCTGGTAGATGAGCGTGGCCAGCAGTGTGTCGGAGGCGAGCGCGGGCCCCGACTTGTAGGGGTGGTCGGTGTTCCACCAGATGCCGCCCCCTTCTGGGTCCCAGCCGGCGGCGGCGATGTAGCGCAGCGCGCGCTGGGCGTCGGTGAGGTAGCGGTGTGTGCCGGTCGCGCGGTAGGCCTGCACGAAGGCGATACCCCACCAGCCGTTGTCGTCGAACCACGTCTCCGTGTTCGCTTCGCGGTCACCGGGATAGGGGGAGTAGCCGGCCACGGGATGCAGTCCGCGGTTGAGGTAGCGCTCTGCGCCTGTGGCAAAGTTGGCGACCGCGTGCCGGTTGGCGACGTTCGGCTGTGCGATCGCGATCGCGTCCAGCGACTCGAATAGGGGCACGCTGTCCCAGATGGTGGCCAGCGGATAGCGTTCGTGGTCGCCCAGGCGCGAGTCATACCAACCGAGACGGTGATTGCGCCAGCGCTGCTGTGCCTGAATCACGCCGGCACGCGCCAGCGACAGATAGTGCTGTTGCGGTTCTGCCAGGGCGCCAGCCGCCGCCGTAGACGGCCTCGGCACCGGCGCGGCCGCCAGCGCGGATCCCGCGCAGCAGAGCGCGAGCAGGAGCGTGGACAGGCAGAGCGTGAGTATGCGCATGAGCAAGTACTAACCCGGTAGCTACAGGATCGGCTCGGGGCCTGGTTAGGATGAGTTGTCGTGCCTGCGTCTGGATTTGCTCCCCCGCCGGCCCCGCCGTCGGAACGGGGGGCATGGCTGCTTGCCTGCACGATCGGGGTGCTGGGGGTTGCTGTGCTGGTGCTGGTGCTCACGGGTGTTCTCGGCGGCACGCGTGTCGTAGCGCCGCCGCCGGTTAGTGCCGCGGCGCCGACACCGGTCGCTACGCCAGCCACGTCGGTCAGCACGGCTGGCGTGAGCGCACGGACCAACGCGGCGATTGTCGCGCAGCCGTCGGCTGCGCAGCAGCGCCTGGAGGCGAGGAGCGCGCTCGGCGCTACGCAGACACATATCTCCAGGGCGTGGATGGAAGGCTTCTATCCGATCTACGCGGTTGCACAGAGCACATTCGGCGTCAACTGGCTGCTGCTGGCATCGATCCACAGGCAGGAGAGCACGTTCTCGACGGCGCCGGGCATCTACCACGGACTGAACTTCGCCCATTGCTGTGGCGGGCCGATGCAGTTCAACGTCACCAACGGAGGGGCGGGAATTCCATCCACGTGGGATCTCGTCGCAGACTCCTACATCTACGGCAAGCGTCCCGCGCACTACGACCACATGACCGCCAAGCACCCGTCCATATATGACGACTTCGACGCGATGATGGCCGCTGCACACCTGCTATCAGCCGACGGTGCGGAATATGCGCTGAACGAATCTGCGTGGGACGCGGCGTATGACTACTACGGCCATGATGCCGCTGGTGTCACCTATGCCGATCAGGTGCTCGCGCGGGCGATCAGCTGGTCCCAGCACGGCTTCTGCATCAACTGCGGGATCGAACAGAAGATGGTTGAAGCGGTGCAGGCGGCGTATGGGGCGCCAGTGCTGGCGGCGCTTGAAGCTGAAGAAGCAAGGGCGCAGGCGGCGCGGCACGCGAAGGCCCGCGCCGCCAAACGCTGACGGTCAGCCTGCGCTGGTGGCCTGCGCAATAAGCTCGCCGGCGACACGATCGGTCGCCTGTGCTGTCCCGCCGAGCAGTCGCCGCGAGAGCTGTGCGCGCCGGAAGTAGAGCGGCGCGTCGTGCTCCCAGGTGGCACCGATGCCACCGTGCACGGAGATCATCGTGCGGGCGGCTGTGTCGAGCGCGCGACCGCCGACAGAGCGAGCGGCGCTGGCGGCGAGCGGGAACTCGCTGGGTGCGCCGTTGCGCGCCCAGCCTGCGTAGTAGAGCAGCGAGCGGCCGTTCTCCAGCTGACGGAGTACCTCGGTAAGGGAGTGCTTGACGGCTTGGTAGGAGCCGATGGCACGCCCGAAGGTGAAGCGCTCCTTGGCGTAGGCGACGGACACGTCGAGTGCGGTCTCGACGCTGCCGAGCGACTCGGCGGCGATCAGCGCCTGTGCGAGGTACCAGGCGTCGATCAAAGCCTCCTGCGGGCACTCGAGCACCAGCGCTGACGCGTCCTCTAGCGTCACGTGCGCGAGTGAGCGCGTCGCGTCGTAGCGCGTCACCGGCTCGATCTTCACGCCAGGCGTGTCGGCCTGGATGGCGAACCCGATCGGTCCGCCTGTGACATCGCTCAGCGCCACGCCCACGAGCACGTCGGCGCCGGGGGCATCGGGGACGAACGACACAGTGCCGCTGATGGGCACGCGCCGGTCCTCGCTGGAGGCGCCAGCCCGCGGCAGCTCGGCCCGCTCCATGCCGCTCGCGGGGTCGCCGCTCCAGCGCTCCAGCACGTCGCTGGGGGGCTGCGCCGGGAGGTAGGCCGCTCGCCGCTCGCCGCTCGCCAGGTCGGGCAGGAACTCGGATGGACCGGGCCCGTCCGCCCCCGCCGCGAGGATCGCCGTAGCGGGCAGGTGCCCGAGCAGGCCCGCGCCGGCGAGCACGCGGCCGCACTCGCTAAGCACGAGCATCGCGTCGAAGGCGTCGAGCCCAGCGCCACCGTGAGCTTCGTCGATCAAAAGGCCGGGCCAGCCGGCCTCCCTGGCGGTGGGCCACAGGTCGGGCATGGCGGACTCGTTACCGTCCAGCGCCTCACGGGCGGCTTCGAGCGTCTTGAAGCGCGAGAGCGCGCCACGGGCGGCCTCGCGGAGGAACACCTGCTCGTCTGAGAGTGCGAGATTCATGCTGCCGCTCCTTCCTTGGAGCGCAGCTCCGAGAATGGGATGCCCTTGTCCAGGCGCGGCTCGGGGGGTAGGCCGAGGACGCGCTCGCCGATGGTGTTGCGCAGGATCTCTTCGGTCCCGCCTGCGGACTTCAGGCCGGGCAGGAAGGAGATCATGTAGGCCCACTCGCTGTCCTCGTCGAGCGCGTCGGGACCGATGACGTCAGTGATCAGGTCCCCGGCCTTGATGGCGCCGGCGACGATGGTGACCTTGGCAAGCCCTGCCTCGGGGCCGGGGATCTGGCCCTTCTGCAGCGCACTGAGCGTGCGGTAGCCGGTGAAGCGCACGGCGAGTAGTTCGCTTGCGATCTCGCCCAGCTGGTGACGTATCTCGGGGTCGCGCCGGGCGTGCTCGTCGGCGGCGATGGCACCGGCGAAGCGGGTGGAGTTGTAGCCCATGCCCTCGCTGCCGAGGCCGATGGTGACGCGCTCGAACATGAGCGTGGTGAGCGCTGTGCCCCAGCCGTTGCCGACACCGCCGACGACGGCGCCCTCGTCGAGCGAGACGTCGTCGAAGAAGACCTCGTTGAACTCGGCCTCGCCGGAGATCTGGCGCAGTCCACGGACGGTTACGCCCTCGGCGTCCATGGGCACGACGAACATGGTCAGGCCCTTGTGCTTGGGCACGTCGGCGTCGGTGCGCGCGAGCAGCAGCCCGTAGGAGGCGAACTGGGCGTTGGTGGTCCACACCTTCTGACCGGACAGGCGCCAGCTGCCGTCGTCCTGCTGGCGTGCGCGCGTCTGTACGGCGGCGAGGTCGGAGCCGGCGGCGGGCTCGGAGAATAGCTGGCACCAGACCTCATCGCCGTGGAGCATGGCGCCGAGATAGCGGGTCTTCTGCTCCTCGTCGCCGTGAGCGATGATCGTGGGGCCGAGCATGCCGACGCCGATGGCGTCGAGGATGCCGGGGACTTTGGCGCGGCCGATCTCCTGGTTGCAGATGACCTGCTCGATCGGGCCGAGGCCCTGTCCGCCGTACTCCTTGGGCCAGGTGACGCCGGCGAGCCCGCCCTCGGCGAGCTTGCCCTGCCATACGCGGCGGACGGCGATGATCTCGTCCTCGTCCTCGATCGCGCCGGGGCCCTGCAAGATTGGTGCTTCGGCCTTGTGCTCGTCGAGCCAGCTGCGAACCTGGGCGCGGTAGGCGGCCTGCTCCGGTGTGTCGTCGAGGTCCACGTCGTCTCCTTTGGCTGACTGACCAGTCAATCTACTTTCAGAGAACGGTACCACTACGCGCGAAGCGCGTTCAGACCACGCCCAAAGCGCGCTCAGACGCCTGGCGGAAACGGCTGCTCGGGCACGATCGGCTGGTGGTAGACGCGCTCGAAGCCGAGGTCCAGCAGCTGGCGGTCCTGGGTGCCGGGGTCTTCGGAGTCGAGCACGATGGCGCCGAGGCGTACGCCGTGGCGTTCGGCGGTGGCGAGAAGCAGCGGCCGGCGGCTTCGGTCTGGCCGGTCTTCATGCCGGTGACGCCGGGGTATTTGTAGATGAGCAGGGGGTTGTTGTTGTAGAGGTAGAGCTTGCCGCCCTTGATGGGGAAGGGCAGGATGGCTTCGTAGGTCCCGACGACCTTGGCGATACGCGGCTGCGCCATGTCGACGTGGGCAAGCACGGCGAGGTCGGCGGCACAGGAGTAGTTGCTGGCGTTGTAGTAGCCGGAAGGGGAGGAGTAGCGGGTGCAGCCGAGCCCGAGCTTGGCTGCCTCCTCGTTCATGAGGTTGACGAACTTGGGGACAGAGCCGGCGACGTGCTGGGCGAGCGCGACGGCTGCGTCGTTGCCGGACGGCAGCAGCAGCCCGTAGAGCAGGCTCTCGAGCGGCACGTGCTTGCCGAGTGGCAGCACGCCGACCTTGGAGCCGGGCATGTTGACGGCCTGCTTGGTTACGAGCACGCGCGCGTTGGACGGCGCGGATTGCACGACGAGCAGGGCGGTCATCAGCTTGGTGAGGCTTGCGATGGGCATGGGCACGAGTGGGTTGTGCGCCCAGAGGACCTGGCCGGTGGTGAGGTTGAACAGCAGTCCAGCGCGGGGCGGGTGCGCGAAGTTGATCTGAACGGGGTCCTGTTGCGCAGGCTTTGAGATCCCGGCGAGCGCGAGCGCGGGCTTTGAAAGCGGCAGCCCGGAAGGGGAGCGCGCTCCTACGGTGGTGGCGCTCGCGAGACGCGCGCCTCGCTTGGTTGCTGCGGCGTGGCTGGCTTGGTGCGTGCGTTCACCGGAGCCGCCGGCAAGTCCAGTCTCGCTGACGAGCACCGCGGCAGCGGCGAGGACGACGACGGTGAATGCCGCGAGGCGCCGGCGCCGGCGTCTGCGGGCGGCTAGCGCGCCGCGGTTGCGGCTGTGGCCAGGGGTGAGGAACGGCGAGATGCTCATCCTCGGGGAGGATTGCGCAGCGCGCCGACGATGCCAATGGCAAGGAACAGGACGATGAGGATGGATAGGCCGCTTGCGAAGGTGATGCCGCCTTCCTTGACGATGACGGTGAAGGTGAGGAAGGCGAAGCCGACGATGAACAGGAGCGCGATGGCGAGCACGGCCAGGCGCGTCATAGCGGGGTGCTCGGGGAGAGGGTCACAGGCACTAGTACACAGGCAGCCGCGGTTGTGGCGCGCTGGGCGATCCGCGCTTGCCGCGAACGAACAGCCGAATCAACAGGAGGCCGAAGGCGAAGCCGCCTACATGAGCGAAGTAGGCGACGCCTTCGCCACTGCCCGTGCCGGCGAGACCGGAGGCGCCGAGGTAGAGCTGCTCGAGGAACCAGAAGCCGAGCAGGAACACGGCGGGAACCTCGACGAGGGTGAAGAAGAAGACGATGAACACGAGCGCTGAGCACCCGCGCGCGGGGGTAGAGCAGGATGTAGCCGCCGAGCACGGCGGCGATGGCGCCGGAGGCGCCGAGCGTGGGAGCGGTGGAGCTCGGGTCGACGGCCACCTGGGCGCCGAGCGCGACGAGCCCGCCGAGCAGGTAGAAGACGACGAAGCGCACCCGCCCCATGGCGTCCTCGACGGTGGGCCCGAAGATGGCGAGGAAGATCATGTTGCCGAAGATGTGCAGGAAGCTGGCGTGCAGGAACATGGAGGAGAACACGGTCTCCCATGTGGGGGGCTGTGGGCCAGGACTGCCGCTCACCCCTGGCTGACCTTGGCAGGCGATCGATTCGCCGATGCCGGCGGGCGTGTGCAGGGTGATCAGTTCGCAGTGCTTGCCGGGGTGGGTGAGCTCGTAGGGAATGGCGCCGTAGTGCACCTCGACGCTGCCTGAGGGGCCGGAGAAGAAGCTGCCGCCATGGCGGATCTCGAGCAGGTAGACGACCACGTTGATCAGCACGAGCACGACGGTGATGATCGGAAACCGCGCGAGCGGGATGTTGTCTTTGATGGGGAATATCGGGCGAGCTTACCCCCTGCCTCAACAGACCCTCATGATATTGTTCATGAACATGAGGAAACGCATGACGATCTCAAGGGGTGGACAGATCTCGATTCCGGCGCCTATAAGGCACCGATGGGGCACGTCGACGGTCACGCTCGTGGACCATGGCGACCGGATCGTGCTGGAGCCTGCACCGGACGACCCGATCGCGGCGGCCGAGGGCGCGCTCGCTGATGAGTTCGGTGCGATCGACCCGAAGCGGCTCCGTCGGATTGCGCGCGAAGACGAGCTTGCGGCGGAAGCCAGACGCTTGAGACGGTGACGCTGCTCGACGCGTATGCGCTGATCGCCTTTCTCGTCGGCGGGCCGGCTGCACCCACGGTGCGGGTGCTGCTGCGTGAGGGTGACACGGCTGTGACCAGCACGAACCTGGCGGAGACGCTCGACGTGTCGCAGCGTGTCCACGGCTTGGATATCAACCGCGCCATGGAGCTGCTCGATCCGCTGCTCGAGGGACCGGTGAGCACGATCTCCCTCGACGCTCGGCTCGCGCGCCGCGCGGCGGAAATGCGCGCGAGTCACTATCACCGATCGAGCAGGCCTATCTCCCTCGCCGATGCGGTGCTGCTTGCGTCTGCGAAGGACGGCGATCGAATCGCAACGGCGGACCCCGACGTCCTCGCAATCGCTGAGATCGAAGGCCTCACCACAGTCGAGCTGCCCGAGCAGGGCTGAGCGTCGCTACGCGCTCCCCGCGGTAGGGCTACGCAACCTTCTCGCTGGTCGCCAACGGGCCGACGCCGGGCTTCGACTGCGGCACGTGCTGGTCGGCGTGGTAGGAGGACCGCACGAGCGGCCCGGCGGCGACGTGGTCGAAGCCGAGCTCATAGGCGGCGGCCTCGAGCGCGGCGAACTCATCGGGGTGCCAGTAGCGCACGACGGGTAGGTGGCGCTCGGAGGGGCGCAGGTACTGCCCGACGGTGAGCACCTGCACGCCGTGCTCGCGCAGCGCGGCGAACGTGTCGACCATCTCCTCGTGGGTCTCGCCGAGCCCGACCATGAGCCCTGACTTGGTGACAACCTCGCCTTCGCCGAGCTCGTGGGCAAGGCGAAGCACGCGGCAGGAGCGCGCGAACTGCGAGCCGCGGCGGGCGATTGAATACAGGCGGGGCACGACCTCGACGTTGTGGTTGAACACGTCAGGCCGCTCGGCGATGACCTTGGCGAGCGGCATCTCCTGGCCCTGGAAGTCGGGGGTGAGCACCTCGATCTGGCAGCCGGGCGCCTGGCGGCGGACCTGGCGGATGACGCCGACGAACGCGGAGGCGCCCTTGTCGGGCAGGTCGTCGCGGTCGACGGAGGTGACGACGGCGTGGCGCAGGCCCATGCGCGCAATGGAGCGCGCGACGCGGGCCGGCTCGAGCGGATCGTTCCAGGTGGGCTTGCCGGTCTTGACGTTGCAGAAGCCGCAGCGGCGGGTGCACGTGTCGCCGAGGATCATGAACGTGGCGGTGCCGCGCTCCCAGCACTCGCCGACGTTGGGGCAGGCGGCCTCCTGGCAGACGGTGTGCAGGTTCTCCGAGCGGATCAGCTCGGTCAGCTCGCGGTAGCGCTGACCGCCGGGCGGCGGCACCTTGAACCACGGCGGCTTGCGCTCGCGCAGCGGCCGCACGTCAGGGCCGAGGACTGTGAGCACGTCCATGCCGCCGGGGTTGGATCGGGATCTGGTCGCGCTCATACGGGGACCGGTTCGGCCGGCGCGGGTTGGACTTGTGTTTATGGGGACTCGCTCCGCGAGTCCGGATGGGTTCGTAGTGTCGATGCCGAGTCGCTGTGGCGAGACGAGGCGCTGGCGTCTGTCGTGCGCTTGGCAGAAGGCGTAAGCGGCACGCTTCCTGAAGCAGCTGAGAGCCTCACACGCCCCGGCTGACTCTCGCGCGAGGGAGGTCATGTTGACGTCGGGCAGCCCACAGGCGACGACCCAGGTGAACGGCTCGAGATCGTTATCGACGTTGACGGCGAAGCCGTGGGTGGTGACGCCGCGGGAGACGTGCACGCCGATCGAGGCGATCTTGCGGTCCTGGACCCATACGCCGGTGTAGTCGATGCCCTCCTCATGGCGTGAGCGCGCGGTCACGCCGGCGTCGGCGAGCGCGGTGACGATGGCGTCTTCCATCGTGCGTAGGTAGCGGTGGACGTCGTGGATGCGCATGATTGGATAGCCGACGAGCTGACCGGGCCCGTGGTAGGTGAGCTGCCCACCGCGATCGGTGCTGACCACGTCGATGCCTTTGGCGCGGTAGAAGTCCTCGCCGAACGGCAGGTCATAAGCGCTGGAGCGCCGCCCGCGGGTATACACGGGCGGGTGCTCGAGCAGTAGCAGCGTGTCGGGCACTTCATCGGCCTGGCGCCGGGCGCGGACCTGCTCCTGGATGGCTAGCGCGTCCCGGTATGCAACGGCGCCCAGGTGGCACACCCAGAGCTCTTCAGGCGATTGGTCGGCGACGGTCATCTGCTCCCATCAGCGTAGCGCTGGGCCCGTGTGCGCACGTGACGGCTGGGGGATACGCTGCGGTGATGGCGTGGGTGAAAGCGATCGGCGTACACATGGCGCTGCCCGCCGTGGTGATCGCGGCGGTGGCTGTGCTGTGCCTCCCTATTGCCGCACAGGCCGCTTCCTGGCATCTGGAATCCTCCTTCGGTCGCCAGGGCGTCGCGGCGCTGCCGGCGCGCTACACGTGGTCGCTGCTCGTGCCGGGGCACGACGGCTCGCTGTTCGCGAGCGGGAACGTGACGTGTAAGGCGCCGCTGTCCAAGAGCCCAGACCGATGTGCGGGCGTCAGCAAGGCGCCGTTCGTCGCGCGGATCTCCGCTGCGGGCAGTCTCGTGCGTGGGTTTGGTCGTGATGGCGTTGCGAAGGTTCCGGCGCTGAGCGCGGTGACGTCGATGTTCGCGCTTGCCACGGGAGGACTGCTGGTCGCAGGCGTTGACGAAGCGGGGGACCTGGTGCTGACGCGGTTGACCAGGTCGGGGACGGTCGACCGCTCGCTCGACCACGGCGGGTTGGCGCGCTATTCCCTGCCCGGAGGCGGCCACGGCAAGTTGGCATTCGACCTGGAGCCCGATGGCGACATCCTTGCGATCTACCAGCAGGCTGTCGGCTCCCGGCGCATCGGCAGGACGTGGTTCGTGCGGCTGCTGCCCTCAGGTGCGCTTGATGCGTCGTTCGGCAAGGGGGGCTTCCGCGAGGCGGCGGGCAGGCCGGGGCTGACGATTGGCCTGGCCGGCTCGCTCGGCGGCTCGACGCTTGCCGCTGACGGCTCGATCATGCTCGCCGAGGAAGGGTTGGAACCGCATAGCGGAGCGAAACTCGAGTGGGGCGTCGAAAAGTTCAGCGCCGACGGGGTGGGCACCGCGAGCTTCGGTAACGGCGGGCTGGCTGTGGTGCATCCCGGCGCGGTGGAACTTCTCCCCGAAGCGGCGCTGCAGGGCCTGTTCGCGTTGCCTGGCGGGGGAGTGGAGGCAGCTTTTGACGGAACGGCTCTGGTGGCCAACTCGCAGGCGTTCCTCGGGCAGGAATTCGCCAACGAGATGGCGCTGTCTCGCTTCACCGCCAGCGGAGCCCCGGCCCCCACGTTCGGCGACGCTGGGGACGTGACGGTCGGCCCGCAGTACCAGGCCGTGGCGCTTGCAGCGGGCGGCGAGACGCTTACGATCGGCGCCGTAGCCGGCGTGCTGGCGATTGGAGGCGTCCTCGGCGACGGTGCCCCCGATCCCGCGCTTGGCGGTGGCTCTGGCATGCGCATCGCACTTCCACACGGTCTCGTGGCTTTCGAAGCGTCGACCGCGATGGACGGCGCCAACGGCCTGAGCCTCCTCGTCGACGCCGCCGACGTCGTGCGTCTCGGCAGCTGAGCGCGCCGTCGCTTTCGAGCGCCTCAGACGACGCTCCCGCGACGGCCGCGGCCGAAAAAGACGACAACCGCGAGCAGCGCAATCAGGAACAGCCGCGGATTCACCGCCAAGCCGCCGGCAAGCGCGAGGATCAGCAGGAGTACGACAATAGTGACGATCATTTTTTGCCCTCCTTTCTTACCTAATCCACTACCCGCGAGGCAATAAATCCAAAACCGGATGCGGCAATGTCCTTGTGCGCTGGAGGTCTCGGAGGACGCGGGGTTGAGGACGGCGGGACGGAGACCATGGCATTCACGTGGTTGGCGCTGATCGGCTTCGTCCGGCTCAGCATGAATCCGCGAAGTTTCCAGAACCCGTGGGACGTGGGCAAGGCCCCCGATGTGGTGGATGGTCTGTTGGCCCAGCCCGCCGGCACGATCGTGCATCCCACCGACCGTCACGCGGCGGTCCTGCGTGACCCGCTCACTCCGCCGGGAGCGGCGCAACCTGACAAGCGATGCCCAGCTCGCGGCGCTGGCGATCGAGCACGGCGCGACGCTTTAGTGTCCGCTGGCTGGGCTCCGCGCGAGCCCGCGTCCAGAGCCCAACCAACGTTGTACTGCCTACACCAGTTCGACTTCGTCAGCGAATTCCATTTCCAGATACTCTTGCTCTACCGCTTCTGACCCACCTAGTTCGAGTTTTGGTTTTACGTTCCCAGCTTTCACCGAAATCGTTTTGATCAGCTGTTTGCCGGACGTAGCGGCAAAGTTATCTTCAATGACCTTAGTCGAAACTTCGGCCGGCAAGACTTCCGCCGCCAGGCTCCCTGCGAGCCCTGTCGAAGACCCGAGACATTTGCCCGTGAGTTCGGTGATCGTTTTCCCGGTTTCTGGCTCAAGTAGAAGCCCGCCTTCGGTATACGCTTCGGAGGATGCGACCTCTCCCAGTTCGCCCTTCAGTGTTTTCGTGACCACTTCTCCTTCGCTTTTCGCACCAGCGCTTTTTACCGTGCATTCTTCTTCGGATTTTTCGGTGCCTTTCTCACCCATGCAGCTATCGTAAACTATGACCATTTTGCCGACTGTTTCAGTGCTGGTGGCTTCGCCTTCACCCAGACCGTTAGAACACGTCACTCTTACGCTAGAGTTGCTCAATTCATCGTAAACAACAGCGACTGTGATAGCTCTAGACGTAGGCAACGTATGGAGATGTACGTTGGGAATCGCCCGGTTTCTGTCTTGATTGTTCGAGTTCAGGAGCGCATGATGGAACGTCGGCTCAATGCCATTGGCTCTCCGAACGGACAATAGCGGCTGGAACCAAGTTTTGGTCGTCGCGTTTTTGGGGCAATTGGTATTGCCCGACGAGAGTATGCCCTCCATCTCAACCGGTGATTTGGAGGTGAGTGAGCCGAAGACGAACGGGCCACCGCTGTCCCCCGAGAGCGAGCAGGCGTTGGTTTCGACTTGGAACGGCGCAGGGCCCACGCTTTCAGCGGTGATCTGGCCACATTGTTCACCACTTGTCATGCCCTCACGACAGACCGCCGCATTCATCACCGGCGCTACTGCCCGTGAGACGGCACTGGGCGTTGCCGGTTTTACGGACCATTCTGCCATCAAGGGGGAAATGGGAATGTTTCCCCCTTGTAAGAACGGACTTGCGGCGGCGATTCGCGTCTCGCTCATATCGCCTAGTTCGTTCCAGTAGTAAGCGTCTTCTTTGCCGATTTCTTTCTGGCCACTTGTACCCTGCCATTCTGAAGTCACTTTTCCGGTACTGTTGGAGCGTAGTGTGCCTGTACCTTTTGCTGTGTTGCTGCTAAAGCAGTGGCCGGCTGAGGTCATGTAGGTTTCGCTTCCATTGAGCAGCAGTGGGCCCGCCGTGCATCCAAATACTGCCCCACTAGGTGCCGATTCGACTTTTATGCCGACCCCCGACACGAGTGTTTTTTCACAGCGGGCTTTCCCCGAGGTGAACGGGCTTTCGCAGGTGACGTTCCTGGGCTCCCGCCGAAGGCTCGGGAGCGCTGTGATGCTGACAACGACGTTTACATTCGCATCGGTGGCCTCGTGTTGTAGCGCCGTGCTCTCGTGTGAGGCGATCGCTGAGCCCAGCGTGATCACCACGGCGTTGCGCAAGGGGTCTATTGCTGTCGCCGCCTCGCCGCTGGCCAGCAGGGACGCGAGCCGCTTGTTCCATTCTTCCTTAGCCTCAATCAACGCCCCCATCGTCGAGCGCACCGGCATCTCGACCACCTCGCCCGCAAGATTAGCTCGCGCGGCGATGCGCCTGACGGACCACGCGCTTGCGGTAGACGTCACACCGACGTCAAACTTCCCCGCCGGCGGGTCAAACCACACCCCGGCATAGGCGTCGCCCAGGGCGGCTTCGATTCTGAGCGGCAGGCGGGCTTCTTCTACCTCGCCCTGGAGAGCCAACGCCTGGCGTGCGCGGGCCGCAGACATGCCCTCGTGCGTGAACACCGCCTCCTCATTGGCTACAAGCGAGCCCGCGGACACCCATGGCGTCTCTGGTGGCGATGAGAAGGGAGACGCGAAAAGCTCTTTTCCTTCACCAGGCGCAGCCGCGTAAGAAGCTGACGCTAAGACAGCGATCGCGATTAGGACCACGACGCCCATGCCAAACCCCCGAGTAAGCCTCATAATATGCCCCCATTCTGTATTGCTGTGAAGAGTACGAGTCGCCGCGATCGCTTGCGGATATCGGTTTCACCCAATCCTAAGATCGTCGTCTGCGACCTCCGGCTTGGAGGCTGACACGCCTGGACCAAGAGTGGTCAGCAGACGCTGACACACGCGTCGTGCGTGACACACTGGCGTAGGCAGCAATCCCCAGTGCCGGGACTATGTGAGTTTATCGAACGCTTGCAGTCCATGCGAGTAACTACGGAAATCGTCTCCGACTCGGGTCGAGGTCGCAGCACGGAACCATGAAGCGTTTGGCGGCGAGGGGTTTGACTGGCGCCATGCGGAGTTCAGCTGCATCGGGACGGTGCAGCTGAGGATGTTGTGAGTCCGCTCGGGTCGTCAGTGGGCGGCGCTGGGCGCTCGACCTACAGTGTCAGCGCCGCGGGCGACTCGAGCAACTCGCGAATGCGCGCCAGGAACTGGGCAGCTTCGGCGCCGTAGAGAATGCGGTGGTCGCACGCGAGCGTTAGCGTCATCGTGTGACGGGCCGCGAGCTCTGCTTCGTGCACGACCGCACGGGGGGCCAGCGCGCCGACCGACAGGATGCCAGCCTGGGGCGGGTTGATGATCGCGGTGAAGCTCTTCACGCCGTACATGCCGAGGTTCGACACCGTGAACGTCCCTCCGCCGAGCTCAGGAGGTGTGATCGCGGCGCTTCTTACCCGCTCGGCAAGCGTGTGCGTCTCGCGGGCGATCTCACCCAGCGACTTCTCGTCGGCGTCGAACACGGTGGGCACCACCAGCGCGTTCTCGGCGGCGACCGCCACACCGACGTTCACCCGCGAGTGCAACTGCAGTCGTCCGTCGCGGTAGCTGCCGTTGGCGGTGGGGTGCTCACGCAATGCAAGGGCGCATGCCTTCACCACCATGTCGTTGTACGTGGGTGCCCGCAACTGCTCCGCGGCACCCGGCGTCCCCGGCTCGCGCTCGTGCTGGGAGATCTGCTTGAGCTGCGCTCGCAGCTGCACGCACTCCTCCATGTCCACGTCGATCTGCAGGGTGAAGTCGGGGATCGTCGCCTTCGACTCTGCCATCCGTCGCGCGATCGTCTGCTGCGTGCGCGACAGCTCCACGGTGGTCATGTCGCCCTTGGCGGTCGCCACTCCCTCGATGCCCGTGACCGCACCGGGGGTGGACGGCTGCGCCTCTGCGGTGTCGGCACCCGCGGCGGGTGTCCCGGTCGCGCTCTCGGTGGCGCTCGTAGCGCCCGTCCTGCCGCCCGCGTGCACTGTCTCGCCGGCGAGCACGTCCGCCTTGACGATCCTCCCGCCGGGGCCGCTGCCGGTGAGCGCATGCAGATCGACGCCGCTGTCGCTGGCGATCCGTCTGGCGAGCGGCGAGGCCTTGACGCGCTCCCCCGTCGCGCTAGGCGACTGGACCGGGTCCGCGGGCTCTGCAGAAACATCGGCCGCTGAGGCATCGCTCCCCGCTGGGATGGACGGCTCTGCTTGCCCCATCGCCGGCCCCCCAGAGGCCGGCCCCTCAACCTCATCGGCGACGGCCGCTCCAGCAGCGGTGGCTCGATCATCGGTGGTCGCCGCGGTGGACGCCGACTCCGTGCCTACGCGCGCGATCAGCGCGCCGACCTCCAGCGTGCTCCCGGCCTGCGCGACGATCTCCAGTACGCCAGCCTGGTCTGACTCGTAGGTCATGGTCGCCTTGTCGGTCTCGATCTCCACCAGCGCCTCGCCGCGCGCCACTGCTTCGCCGTCCGCCTTCAGCCAGCGCAGGATGGTGCCCTCTTCCATCGTGTCCGACAGGCGCGGCATGACGATCTCCGCCATCAGACGCGTCCGGCAGCCGTGCGGTTGAGCGTGGCGAGCACCGCTGCCACGATCTGCGGCTCGTGCGGGTAGGCGATGTCCTCCAGAGGCTTCGAGTACGGCATCGGCACATCCGCGCCGGTGACGCGCTGGACGGGTGCGTCGAGGTCGTCGAAGGCCTGTTCTGAGATCAGCGCTGAGAGGTTCGCGCCGACGCCGCCATGCGGCCAGCCCTCCTCCACGATCACGCAGTGGTTTGTCTTGGCCACCGACGCGAGGATCGTGTCCAGGTCCAGCGGGCGCAGCGTACGCGGGTCGATCACCTCTGCGTGCACGTCGTGCTCGGCGGCGAGTGTCGCGGCGGCGCGCTCGGCAGTGAGCGCCATTCGCGAGACGCCCACGATCGTGATGTCCGAGCCCTCACGCACCGTGCGCGCCAGGCCGAAGGGCGTAAGCAGATCGTCGTCGGGCACCTCTCCGCGCACCCCGTACAGCGACTCGTGCTCGATGAAGATCACCGGGTTCTCGTCGCGGATTGCGCTCTTGAGCAGGCCCTTGGCATCAGCGGCGGTGGCGGGTGCGGCGACGAGCAGGCCAGGGACGTGCAGGAACAGCGACTCCAGGCAGTGCGAGTGGGTGGGGCCCAGCTGATGGCCCGCGCCCTGGGGCATGCGCACGACCAGCGGCACCCGCGCCTGGCCGCCAAACATGTAGTGGATGTGCGCCGCGTGATTGACGATCTGGTCGAACGCCAGCAGCGCGAAGTTGATCGTCATCAGCTCGACCACCGGTCGCAGGCCGGTCATCGCCGCGCCCACGCCCACGCCCACGATCGTGTTCTCAGAGATCGGCGTGTCGCGCACGCGCCGCTCGCCGAACTCCGCGAGCAGCCCGTCGGTGACCTTGAACGCGCCGCCGAACACGCCGATGTCCTCACCCATCAGGATCACCCGCTCGTCGCGCGCCAGCTCCTCGCGCAGGGCCGCGTTCAGCGCCTCGCGGTAGCGCATCTCCGCCATTACGAGATCTCCTCCGGCGCCTCGTGCCCGTCTTCGCCGGCAGCCAGCGCGTCGGTCAGCTGCTGAGGGATCTCATCGTTGGCGGCCGGCGGTGCATCCGTGGACGCAGCGTTCTGTGCGGGCACGACCGCGCCGGCGTCGGTCGTCTGCATCGAGTACCAGCCGCGCACCTCAAGCTCCCCGGTGCCCGACCGGGGGAGCACATACACATCGTCATACAGCGACTCCGCCGCGGGAAACGGCGAGGCCTCGGCGAACTCCACCGCGGCATCGACTCGCGCGATCGCCGCGGTGTCGATGCGCTCGTGCTCAGAGCGCTCGATCACGCCCTCACGTTCGAGCCGCTCGGCGAACGCTGGAATGGGGTCGCGCTCACGCCACTGCGCGACCTCCTCCTTCGTGCGGTACTGCTCGGGGTCGGCCATCGAATGCCCACGGAAGCGATAGGTGACCGCCTCCACAAGCACCGGGCGGCGTTCCTCGCGCACGCGCTGCACCGCCTCGGAGACGATCGCGTAGGTGTCGAGCACGTCCATGCCGTCGCAGCGCATGCCCGGCACGCCCAGGCTCTCGCCCTTGCGCTGCAGATCGGTGACAGCCGAATGGCGGCGCAGCGCGGTACCCATACCGAACTGGTTGTTGGTGACCATGAACACCACCGGCAGGCGCCACAGCGCAGCGATGTTGAGCGTCTCGCCGAACGTGCCCTGGTTGGACGCGCCATCGCCGAACACGCACAGCGTGACCTCGTCGGTGCCCTTGTAGTCGCTCGCCAGGGCGATGCCGGCGGCGATCGGCAGGTTGCCCCCGACGATTCCGTAGCCGCCCATGAAGCGCCGCGCGAGGTCGAACATGTGCATCGAGCCACCGCGTCCGCCTGAGCAGCCGTCGACGCGACCGAACAGCTCGGCCATCACGTTCTCCGGCGGCGTACCGCGCACCAGCGCGTGCCCGTGCGAGCGGTAGGTGGAGATCAGGTAGTCGCTGTCGTGGAGCGCCCGCGCACTACCCACGATCGTTGCCTCCTCACCGATCGACAGGTGCAGGAAGCCGCCGATTTTTGCTCGCGCGTACATCTCGCCCGCGCGTTCCTCGAAGCGACGGATGAGCGTCATCGTCTCGAGCCACTCGCGCGCGCTCGCCGGCTCGGGAAGGCTCAGTTCAGAGACGTTCGCCATCAATGCTCCACCGTACTCCAGCGCTCCATGAACTCCTCTTCCTCCAGCTTCGTCAGGTCTTCGCGCAGCGCACGCGAGAGTTTCGACGCCTCCCTCGGAGGGCGATCCCAGAAGAGGACCACTTCGCCGCTGTTCACCTCGACCACCTCCACGTGGTCGACGCGCGCCGGGTCAGCCAGTGGCGCCGGCGTGAGCCCGCCACGGGTGACGATCAGGCGGTAGGCGTGAGTGGCCTTCACGTCGAGCTGCCTGCTTGCTCTACCCGCAGCTCAAAGTTCATGTCAGGTGCTGTTGCGTCATCCGACAGTTCGTTGCGCATGTACTCCGCTGCACGCTCAGGTGCATCCCCGCCGTCGAACACTTGCCCGCCGACGAGGATCGCTGGTGTGTCGGTGACGCCCGCCTGCACTGCCGCGCTGGTCGTCGCCTCGAGCCGCTCGACGGTCGAGCGCATCTCTGCCCCGCGCAGCACCGCGGTTGGGTGCATCTCGCACGCTGCCGCGGCGATCAGCACGAAGTTCGGGTCCTCGAGCGAGTGCCCGCCGGCAAACGCTTGCCGGAAGGCAGCCTGCGCGAACGGCACTGTCCGGCCGATCGACGCTGCATACGTGGCCACGCGCATCGCGAGCGTACTGTCGAACGGGAACGGCTCGGGCCAGCGAATCGACTGCAGGCCGAGCTCGAGCGCACGCCGCTCGATCTCCTCGCGCGGAACGCCGTGCTGCTCTCCGAGGCGCACCGGGCGCCATTCGGCTGGACCACCGAGGACGTGAAGCACACGCTCGGCGGCGAGATACGCCAGCGGGCTGGCGAGGTCGAAGTAGAAGGCGTTAGCCGTGGATCAGCCATCCGTCGGTCGCGCGTCCAGCTTCCATCACGGCCTCCGACAGCGTGGGGTGTCCGTGGATGATGCGCGCGAGCTCCGGGAAGCCACCCTCGAGCGCGCGCACGTTGACGAGCTCTTGAATCAGCTCGGTGGCGCGCGAGCCGACGATGTGTCCGCCGAGCAGCTCGCCGTACTTGCTCTCGCCGACGACCTTCACGAGGCCGGTGCGGTCGCCGTAGACGGTGCCGCCGCCGACTGCTCCGTAGGGGACCTTGCCGACGACCACGTCGTAGCCCTGCTCGCGCGCCTGCGCCTCGGTCAACCCAAACGAGCCGACGTTCGGCGTGCAGAAGGTGGCGCGCGGGATGTCCACATAGGAGATTGGGTGGGTCTCGCGCCCGGCGATCGTCTCCGCGGCAATGACGCCCTCATCGGATGCCTTGTGCGCAAGCGCTGGGCCGGGGACGAGGTCGCCAATCGCATACACGCCTGCACGCGAGGTACGAAGCGCGCCGTCCACCTGGATGAGGCCGCGCTCGCCGAGTGCCACGCCGGCCTCTGCCAGGCCGAGACCGTCGATGTCGGCACCGCGCCCTGCGGCGATCACCAGGTAGTCGACCTCCGCGGACTCGCTGCCGTAGGAGAAGCTCACGCTCGTCTCGCCGCTAGCGACGTCGGCCACGGGGGTGTTCGTGTGGACACCGATGCCCTGACGCTTGAGGCCACGCTCGACCAGACGCGAGATGTCAGCGTCCTCGGTGGGGAGGACGCGGTCAAGCGCCTCCAGCAGCAGCACCTCGCTGCCGAGGCGGACATATGCGGAGGCGATCTCCGCTCCCGATGCGCCCGCGCCGACGACCGCCAGGCGCGGGGGCACCTCAGGCAGCGCCCAGGCCTCCTCGGTGCCGATCACGCGCCCGCCGAACTGCACGCCGGGAATCGGCCGCGGCACGGAGCCGGTGGCGAGGATCACGCTGCCGGCGCCGATCGTCAGCGGCTCAGCATCGAACACGTCCACGAGCACGTCGCCGTCGGCGGTCAGCTTGCCGTTGCCCTCGATCACATCGATGCCGTCTTTCTTGAACAGCCCGCCCACGCCTGAGGTCAACGTGGAGACGACCTTTGCACGGCGCGCCTGCACGGCGGGGTAGTCGACCTCGACGCCGCTGACCTTCAGCCCGAACTCCTCTGACTCACGGATCTCAGTGAGTAGATCGGCTGAGCGCAGCACCGCCTTGGCGGGGATGCACGCGTAGTTGAGGCAGCGTCCGCCGAGCTTGTCGCGCTCGACCACCGCGGTCTTCAGGCCAAGTTGCGCCGCGCGGATCGCCGCCACGTAACCACCCGGCCCGGAGCCGATAACGATGCAGTCGTAAGCGCTCTCGGGCATATGACTCCACCCTAGCGAAGGTCATCCACGGTCGCCCGACCGCCCCCCGATCACTGGTCCAGATGCGGGTTTCTACCCTGTTCTCCCGCCTGGATGCGGCCCATAACCCGGACCAGCTTCCAGAACAGCCAGCCAGCGAGGCCCACCGCCAGCAGGCACAGGCCGGCGGTAACCCATGAGGAGGCGATCACTAGGGCGAGCGAGGTGACGATGATCTGAAACGTGAGCAGCGCCTCGAACGCGAGCACGGCGAAGTAGCGGCGCCGGTACATGCCGATGCCCAGCGCCGAGAGGATCGCCGCCAGGAAGATGGCCCCCGGTAGCGATCCGCCGTGGCGAGAGAGGTTGTGGATGGTCAGCCCGCCCACGAGCACGACGATCGCCACCACCGCACACACGCCGATGGCGACCAGCAGCGGCGTCGGCCGCTCGTTCTCGCCGAGCGGCTGTAGCGGCGGCGCCTCGACGGTCACTGGGGACCGTCCATGGGCCGGGCGTCGATCACGCCGCGCAGCTCGCGGGCAGCTCGCTCAGGTTCCGCTGCATCGGCGATCGCGCGGAGCACGCATACTCGTTGTGCCCCTGCATCCAGCGCCTCGGCGAGGTTGTCCGCGTCCAGTCCGCCGATCGCGAAGAACGGAACGGGAGCGTGGGCTGCGGCGTAGCTGATGAGCTCGAGGCCTACCGCTGGGCGTCCCGGCTTGGTGGGGGTCGCGTGGACGGGGCCGACACCGATGTAGTCGACGAGGCTCGCGTCCACAGCGTCGATCTGCTCGGGTGAATGGGTGGACAGACCGATCAACATGTCCGCGCCGACGAGTGCACGAACGTCGGCCACAGGCATGTCGTCCTGCCCCACGTGGATCCCGTCTGCGCCTACGGCCAGCGCGATATGCGGACGGTCGTTGACGACCAGGAGCGGACTCGGCGGGCCGAGTCGCTCGCACAGTGCACGGGTGGCGTTGGCGACAGCGGTGAGCTCGTCGTCGGCAAGGTTCTTGTCGCGCAGCTGAAAGATGTCGATGCCGCCGGCGACAGCGCCTCTCAGCATGTCCGGCAGCTCGCCTGCGCCAGGAGAGGCGTCGCACACGAGGTAGAGCCGCGCGGCTGCCAGGCGCTCGCGGCGCTCTGCGCCGAGGTCTCGGGGTGACATGTCCGCCAGTCTGGCAGGAGCGGGCTCACCGGACTGCGCCTGCGGCCCACAGAATCGGTCAGTCAGTCGTGGCTAGCGTCGCTCGCTCGCGGCGTTCCTGGCCTTCTGCCTGCCTGGCACGGCGGCAGCGGTCGGGCAGCTCGTTCAACAGCTCTGCAGCCTCCGTCCGGTCGCGATCGCGCAGCACCGCGTGAACCCTGCGCCCGGCGGTATCGAGGTGAATGCTGGACAATTGAAGGCGACGCTGCACAGGGCCCTCGACGAGGCGAACGCTTTGCACCTTGGCCAATGGCACCCAGTCGGTCACGCGCCGCAGCCGGCCGCTGGTGGTGACCGTGTAGCGCTCGTTGGTCGCGCCAGACAGATATCGAAAGCGCAGTGGTGACTTCCAGCGGGCGCGGGACGGAGGCGCGGAACGCTCCTCGGGCAGACCGCGGAACACCCTTGCGAGCAGCACTGCGGCCTGTGCCTGACTGCCGACCGGCAGCAGCGCACGGGCGGCTTTGGATTGGTTGCGATCCTGCCGCCCTTTGGACTTCTGACTGGCGACATCCACTTCGAGCCGGCACCATCCGAACGGCCTCCACGCCAACGGCTCGACCATCCGGATGGCCTGTATGCGGCCGGGGGGAATCGTCTCGGCTGAGGTTTCCACGAGGCCTGAGCGCAGGTGCAGGCCATCGTCCGCATCGCTCACAGCGAGGCGATAGTCGCCGTTGAAGCGGCGAAACAGGGAGATGGCAAGGACGAACAGGCCACCGGCCCCAGCGCTGATAGCGGCTGCCTCGATTGCTGGGGCGACGACGGCGAGGATCAAGAGCACGATTACCGCCAGCTCGAGCAAAAGGCCGCTGCCGGTAAGCAGGATCGAGGCAAACAGCCTGGCAGGTGCGACGGTGACGAGCGTCTGCTCGGGCGCAGGGGGTGCCGCCTCGGCCTGCCCGTGACTCAGGGCAAGCAGGTGCGCCCGCAGTGTTTCGGCCTCGGCGTTGCTCAGATAGGCAAGGCGCCCGGCCTTGCCGCTGCCGCTGGCGAGCCGGATTCGCAGCTCGGCGACGCCGAAGACCCGTGCAAGGCCCGGTCGGACCGTGTCGATCGCCTGGATCTGGCTAAGCGGGAAGCGCTCGGAGGTCCGTCGCAGCAGTCCGCTGTCCACCCGCAGGACCCCGCCCTCCACTCGCCACCTGGTGACCAGCCAGGTAATCACGCCGAGCACGAAGACCACAGCGATGATGGCGAGGTGGGCGAGATCGGAGCCGAGGTTGCCGTGGCTGTTCGTCCCCGCTGGGATCAGCAGCAGTACGACGATCGCGAGCACACCGCGGCCGGTCCTCACCAGCGGCGAGAGCGGGTGCAGGCGCTGCCATTCGCCCTGCAGTCCTGCAGCAGCCCGTGACTCCGCTGCGGAGTGCACTGGCTGCGTATGGCCGGGAGGCTCGCTCATAGCCCCATCGCGTTGGCCTCGCCCAGGGATGTCAGCTGGTCGCGAAGGCGCGCCGCCTCATCAGCGGGTAGCCCGGGGATGCGCGCGTCACTAGCGGCTGCCGCAGTGTGCATCTGCACGGTGGCAAGCCCAAACGCCCGCTCGAACGGACCGGCGGTGACCTCGATGTATTGCATCCGCCCGTAGGGAATGACGGACGTTCGCCGGAACATCACGCCGCGCTTTACGAGCAGATCGTCGGCGCGCTCGGCGTAGCCCCACGCGCGCACCCGTCGGCCTGCCACCACGTCGGCGCTCGCGCCCGCAGCGATCACGCAGATCACGGCGATGGCCATCGCGACGGTGGAGCTGAGCGCGATGGTGACGGCTATCGCGACAAGGACAGCGGTCAACGTGCCCGCCGCCACCTCGTAGTGGCGCAGGAGCCTTAGCCGAGGCGATGGCGCGTTCCAGCTGTCCTGTTTGTTGTTGCCAGTAGCGTCAGACACAGTCCTCCCGACGATACTGAGCAGCTGCGCGGTGCGTGTATGGTTGGCGCGTGTTGCAAGGGAAGGTGGTGCTGATCACCGGTGGCGCACGCGGCGTTGGTGCTGCGACGGCCTCGCTGCTGGTCACCCGTGGTGCGCGGGTGGTGCTGGTCGATCTCGAGGAAGATCTGCTGAACGAGATCGTTGTGCGTCTTGGGCCTGAGCACGCGACGTCGATCGTCGGTGATGTGACGGAGCTCGGCGACATGGAGGCGGCGGTCGCCCATGGGGTCGAGCGCTTCGGGGGGATCGACGTGGTGGTGGCGAATGCTGGGATCGCCAGCTACGGGTCGGTTGGCGTTGTCGATCCAGTGATCTTCCGTCGACTGATCGACATCAACATCACCGGCGTGTTTCACACCGTGCGCGCTGCGCTCCCCCAGATCGAGCTGCGCAAGGGCTACGTGCTGGTGGTCTCATCGGAGGCCGCGTATGCGCCGTCTCCGGGTCTTGCGTCCTATAACGCGAGCAAGGCAGGTGTCGAGCACTTCGCCAACGCTCTGAGGCTGGAGCTCGGCTATAAGGGCGTGGCGGTTGGTAGCGCGCATATGTCGTGGATCGACACGCCGATGGTGCAGGACGCCAAGCGCGACCTGGCGGCCTTTCGACAGACGCTCGACTCGCTTCCTGGGCCGTTGGGCGCCACGACCTCCGTTGAGGAGTGCGCTGAGGCATTCGTGCGTGGCATCGAAAAGCGCGCCAGTCGTATCAACGTCCCTGGCTGGGTCGGCTTGTTGCGGGTGCTGAAGCCGCTGCTGAGCTCGCGCTTGTTTGAGTTGGTGAGCAGGCGCGACGCCAAGCGCACGGTGCCGCTGATGGATGAAGAGGTGGCTCGGCTGGGGCGCTCGGCGAGCGCGCGTGTGACGGTGCCGAGCGCAGACCGCGAGGAGTCGGCTGAGGCGGTCGAGTCGGCGGGATAGACAGTTGGGCCTTTCGGCGGCATACTCGCCTGGTGTCTGGGCTCGGCCGCTCACGCAAAAGTCTCGCAGGGGTGTTGAACTCAGCGTTCGCGGAAGGTCTGCTGAGCGAAGAGACGCACTCGTATCGACTCGGACTGCTGTTTGGCCCCCATCTGATCGACCAGCAGCGTCTTGTAGGCGACCTCACTTTTGGTGGTGGTCGCTCGCGGCCGTTGCTGGTAGCGCGGCGTGCTTGGCGTGCACTGGCAGCGAGCATCAGCACGACTGCAGGGTTCAGTGGGTCGGCGACAGCGCCGCTGTTGCTTGTGCTGGACTGGGCTCAGAGCGAGGACCTACTCGTCGGGCGCCATCCCGCTTGCGATGTGGTTCTCGCGGATGAGAGCGTGTCGCGTCGGCACGCCCAGCTGAAATACCGCGACGGCGTGTGGGTGCTGCAGGACCTCGCCTCTACGAACGGAACGACCGTGAACGGCGAGCGCGTCGGCCGCGCCGCATTGCGAGCGGGAGACATCATCTCGCTCGGGGCTCAGAGGATCCAGGTCGACTGAAGGGGCCTCTCGCGCCAGGCGAGGTGAAGGCGCCAGGCCACAGCAGCAGGCCCACGCGTCACCGCGTGGGGGAGGCGTCGAGCGCTGGTTGGAGCGCCATACGGGCGTTCCATGCCAGTTCGACCTCTCGCATCAGCGCTGGGTACACGATGAGATGGCGGAACGGTGCGATAGCGGCCATGTATGCCGTGCCGAATCTACCTCGCGGCTTGACGTACACCCCCATCTGTCCTCGATAAAGGCCTGGGCCGTGCTCGACCCAGGCCAGGTGCATGATGGCGTGGACGGTTTGGTTTGAGAGCTCGGCGGCCCACTCGACGTCGGTGCGATAGAGAGGCTTGAAGTTCACGAGCTCGTCGAACTCCCTTGAGCTGAGAGATGAGCCGGTTCGTGTTCGCTGTTGGAGAGCCTCATTTGAGTGCCATGCATTCGTCACCTCCCAACCTAACATACGTACATGCACGTATGCAGGTTAAATCTTGACCCTCACCCAACGTGAGGCTCTACGGTCCTCGGCTATGAGGACTGTCAGTGAAGTCTCTGAGGTCGCGGGCGTGACCGTGCGTTTGCTCCACCACTACGACGAAGTCGGGCTGCTACATCCGAGCGCTCGCTCGGATGCCGGCTACCGGCTGTACTCGAGCGAGGACCTGGCTCGCCTGCAGGAGATACTCGTTTGGCGCCAGCTCGGATTCTCGCTGGTTGACGTAAAGGCGTTGCTCGACGATCCCCAACACGATCGAATGCGCGCGCTGCGCGAACAACGAAGGCTGGTCCAGCACCAGCTCGAGCGCTCCGAGGCGATTGCCGCGGCGATCGACGCTGCGCTGGCGGCAGCCCTCGATGGAGTCGAGATAGAGGAGGCAACGATGTTCGATGGATTTGACCCAACCGCGTACGAGCAGGAGACACGTGAGCGCTGGGGTGAGACAGACGCGTATCGCGAATCGATGGCTCGCGCTGCGCGCTACGGAGAGCGTGAGTGGCGCAGCATTCGTGCCGAGGCAGAGGAGATCGTGCTCGACTTCGCAAAGCTTCAGAAGGCTGGCGAGGATCCGACGGGAGATCAGGCATGCGCTCTCGCCGAGCGTCATCGCCAGCACATCTCGCGATGGTTCTACGAGTGCTCCCTCCAAGCTCATCGAGCTCTCGGTGAGATGCACGTAGCCGACGAGCGTTTCGCGCTCCACTACGAGCAGCATGCGGCCGGTCTGGCTGGGTACGTACGGGAAGCATTCGTAGCGAATGCCGCGGCGGCTGGTCCCGCCGCGACGAGCTGACGGGTGGCCGATGGCTAGTTCGCTGTGGGCAGGGCGTGGATAATCGCTCCGCGGGCCGCTCGCCCCCCGCCGAAACCGCGCATGAACCACACGACATCGCTATTCATCGAGATCTGCTGGATCGTCTGGGCGATCTATTGGGTGCTCATGGCGTTCAGGACGAAGCGCACGGTCGAGCGAAAAGGGTTCATCGGGTATCGACTGGTGGTTATCGGCACCGTGATCGGCTGTGTCCTCGCGGGACGGCTCTTGAACATCTCCCCGAAGTCGCCCCTGTGGCATACGGGACTAGCGTTGGGAATTGTGACGGACTGCATCGTTGTCGCGGGAGCAGCTTTCACTGTCTGGGCACGAATCACGCTGGGTCGCAATTGGAGCGCAGAGGTGACGTTCAAGGAAGACCACGAGCTGATCGAGTCCGGTCCGTATGCGCTGGCGAGACACCCGATCTACACGGGGATCATCGTCATGGGGCTAGGTACGGCGACCAACTACGGGCGGGCGATCGGCGCTGTGCTGTTTCTCGCGTTGTGCACCGGCCTTTGGTGGAAGGCCCGGGAGGAGGAGCAGATCATGGCCAGGCACTTTCCCGATGCGTATGCCGAGTACAAAGCGCGCGTTCACGCGATCGTTCCGTTCGTGCTTTAGTGACGAGGTGTCGACAGCGCCTGATTTGCGGCGGCTCGGTGGTCTCGGTTGGGCACGACGCACCGGATCTCGCGGGCTGAGCCGATGACTCAGCCCGATAGGCCGCCGACGGCGGTGAACCTGGGCGAGGTCACTCTCAGGCGATGGTGTACCGATGATCTCGAGCCACTGTTCGCTGCCATCTCTGCGAATCTCGATCATCTGCGTCCATGGATGGCCTTCGCAGCAAACCATGGACGTGATTCCGTCGCCCGATTTCTCGCCGACGGCGAGGCGGGCTGGGAAAGCGGCGAGCGTTTTGAGTACGCGATTCTCTACCGGGAAGCCGGGATAGCTGGCAGCGCCGGCCTGGTGAGGAGGATCGGGCCAGGCGGGCTTGAGATCGGCTACTGGGTTGACTCACAGCACACGCGCAAAGGAATAGCCACATTGGCGGCCGCCGCAGTGACCGCGAGTGGGCTCGCGCTGAGCTCAGTCGACCACGTTGAGATACATCACAATGAGGCGAATATCGCCAGCGGTGGTGTGCCGGCACGACTGGGCTTCACGAACCTCGGGAAGTTCCCCGCCGCGCCCAAGGCGCCGGCAGAGGTGGGGAGTGATGTCTACTGGCGACTCGACGCAGCCCAATTCGCTAGGAGTCCAGCAAGATCATTGCTCGACAGCGTCGGTGGTGCTGAGGTTCGTCACAGCTGCGCTTGACGACGCTCTGGGCGGCGAGCATTGCGCCTGCCCGGCAGCGGGCTAGCATCATCTGCATGCCTTTGAACAAGCAGCCAGACGTGGTGATCGTCGGTGGCGGCATCATCGGCATGGCGATCGCGTGGCGCGCGTGCCAGCGTGGCATGAAGGTGACGGTGCTCGAGCGCGACATGGCCGGCCAGGCGACATCAAGCGTGGCCGCCGGCATGCTCGCTCCTGTCGTGGAGGTTGAGTTCGGAGATGCGGGGCGGCGTCTGCTCGAGTTGGGGCTGCGTTCGGCAGAGATGTGGTCGACATTCGCATCGGAGTTGGAGGCGGACACCGGCGCTTCGGTTGGGCTGATGGGCACGGGCACATTGCTCGTGGCACGCGATGACGACGACGCCCGCGAGCTCGAGCGCCAACTCGTTTTTCGCCAGTCGCTCGGTCTCGCCGTCGAGCGTTTGCGCCCCAGCGAGGCGCGCGAGCGCGAGCCTGCGCTTGCGCCCACCGTACGGCTTGCGCTGGAAGCGCCTGAGGATCACTCTGTCGACCCGCGCCGTGTCGTCTCGGCTCTGCGCACCGCATGCGAGTCGGCAGGTGTGGAGCTACGCGAGCACACGCCTGTGGCCCGGATCGAGCTGGACGCCGTGGGCGCGCGTATCACCGGGGTGGCGCTGCGAGGTGGTGAGCACCTGGCTGCTGGCCAGGTTGTGCTCGCGGCAGGACCTTGGAGCGGGCAGATCGAGGGCCTGCCTGTCGGCGCGGGTGTCCCGGTACGGCCGGTCAAGGGCCAGATCCTGCGATTGCGCGACCCCGCGGGGCCTGGGCTGCTGCGACGCGTGCTGCGCTTCGGTGGGGGCTATCTGGTGCCCCGTGAGGACGGCCGCTACGTACTTGGTGCGACGGTCGAGGAGCGAGGTTTCGAGCTGGCAGCCACGGCGGGCGGTGTCTACGAGCTGCTGCGCGATGCCCACGAGCTCGTTCCCGGCATCAGCGAGCTGGAGGTCGAGGAGCTGTCAGTAGGTTTGCGCCCCGGCACACCCGACAATGGCCCAGCGATCGGCCCCGCGAGCGTGCAGGGACTGATCTGGGCGACCGGTCACTACCGCAACGGCATTCTCCTCGCGCCCCTGACAGCCCAGCTAGTGGGCGATCTGCTCAGCGGCGACGGTGGACAGGAGCCCGATCCGCTGCTCCACGCGTGTGCTCCAGAACGCTTCATGGCTGGAGCCGCGTCCCGACGCGAGACCGCCACGCTCGCGGGTTCGCCCACCGTTCAGGCGTGTCCGGCCGCGGTGCTCCCAGCATGATCGTCCTCAATGGCAAGCGCTCCGATGTGGCCGCCGGCGAGACGATCGCCGCGGTGCTCGCTCGCCTGGGACTGCAGGCCGACGCGCGCGGGGTCGCGGTGGCCGTCGACGACGAGGTCGTCCCCCGCGCCGCTTGGGAGAGCTTTGCCCTTGGTGAGCACGCACGGGTAGAGGTGCTGACGGCGATGCAGGGAGGATGATCTGGGTATGGCCGAATCGCTGAGTCCCCCGCTTGGTGCGAGTAGCAACGGCGCCTCTACGCCTGCTCCCAGCATCGGCGGGCCTGTGCAGGACACTCTCACGATTGCCGGCAGGAGCATGCAGTCGCGACTGCTGCTGGGCACGGGCGGCTTCCCGTCGCTGGAGCTGCTGGCGGAGGCGATTGCTGTCAGCGAATGCGAGCTCGTGACGGTTGCGTTGCGGCGTGTGGATCCGAGCGCACGCGGATCGCTGATGGACGTGATCAGCGACGCGGGCGTGGAGCTCCTGCCGAACACCGCGGGCTGCATGACTGCGCGCGACGCGGTGATTACCGCACGGCTGGCTCGGGAGGCGTTTGCCACCGACTGGATCAAGCTCGAGGTGATCGGCGATGAGGACACGCTCCTGCCGGATGCGCCCGAGCTCCTGAAGGCGGCGGAGGAGCTCGTGGACGAGGGCTTCGTGGTATTGCCGTACACGACCGACGACCCCGTGTTGGCTCGCCGTCTGGCGGACATCGGCTGCGCGGCCGTGATGCCGCTGGGCTCTCCCATCGGCAGCGGCATGGGTATCCGCAACCCGTACAACATCGCCCTGATCCGAGAGGCGGTTGATGTGCCGGTGGTGCTCGACGCGGGCGTGGGCACGGCGTCGGATGCGGCCTTGGCGATGGAGCTTGGGTGTGACGCCGTCATGGCCGCATCATCGATATCCCGCGCACAGGACCCCGTAGCGATGGCGCGCGCGATGCGCGCAGCCGTGCAAGCCGGTCGCCTGGCGCGCGGCGCCGGCCGGATCCCACGCCGCCTGTATGCGACCGCCTCTACGCCCGAGCAGGGGCTGCCGGAGTTCGGCAGCTAACGGGTAGACCGGGCCACGCAGTACAGCCGGACACTCTCGTCAGGAGACCACTTCGATCGTGCCGTTCATGGTCGTGGGGTACAGCGTGCACTCGTAATGGATGATGCCGGCCTTTTCGACTTTGACTTCGAAGCTACCGCCTTCCCCAAAGTCCTTTGAGGCGATCCGCTGGGGGCCGCTGACGCTGGTGACGTTTGCCTGGGTGGAGTCGTAGTTGGTCCACTTAATTGTGCTGCCGACCTTCACCCTGACGGTGTCGGGGTTGATGGCGATGTTGCGGTATTCGATCTGCACGACCCCGCTCTGTACAGGCGCGGACGGGGGCGGCGAGGCGAACTTAGGCGTGGTGTCGCCTTTGATCCCGCCGCCGGCGGTGCTGGAGCCGGTCGTTCCCGCTGTGGTGCTGGTGCTGGTCGCGGCTGTCGTGGTGCCCGTGCTCGCTGAGCTGTTCGAGCCGCCCGACGAGCCGCAGCCGGCTGTGAACGTCAGCACGCAGCATGCAATCACAGCGGCAATTCCCGTTTTCATCGATTGCGATCCTTTCTCGACAAGTTCGTATGGACGGACAATCGCATACGACGCCGTCGGCGGTCGCAGGCTCTTGCGCGCATAGCGCCTACACTGGCCGATTCGATGAGCACACGCCACTTCCTCACAGGTGCTGAGCTGAGCGCGTCCGAACTGGACGCGCTGCTCGACCGCGCGCTTGAGCTCAAGCAGGCGCCGCTGTCCTCGCAAGCGCTCGCTGGCCGTAGCGTCGCGCTGATCTTCGAGAAGCCCTCCACCCGCACGCGCGTATCGTTCGAGGTGGGGATCGACGAGCTGGGTGGGCATGCGGTGGTGCTGCGCTCGGACGAGCTACAGCTCTCGCGCGGCGAGGCGCCGTGCGACACGGCGCTTGTGCTCTCCAGGCACGTGGCGGCGGTGGGGCTGCGCACCGGATCGGACGGCATCCTCGAGGAGCTTGCGGCATACAGCACGGTGCCGATCGTGAACATGCTGAGCGCTGGCCATCATCCCTGCCAGGCGCTTGCGGACCTGTTGACGCTACGCGAGGCGTATGGCTCGCTCGCGGGTTTGCGCCTGGCCTACATCGGCGACGGCAACAACATCGCACGCTCGCTGGCGGTGCTGGGGACGCTTGCGGGGATGCATGTGGCGTTCGCCTCGCCCGCGGGCTACTCGCTGGAGGACGATCTCAGTTTGCCGGCAGAGGCGTCAGGCGAAATGACGCTGCACACCGACCCATATGAGGCAGTGGCAGGGGCATGCGCGGTGTACACGGATGTATGGGTGAGCATGGGCGATGAGAGCACAGCAGCCGAGCGCCGCTCCGCGCTGGGCGCATACAAGCTGGACGACGCGCTGCTAGATGCGGCGGCCGCGGATGCGTTTGCGATGCACGACCTGCCGGCGCACCCCGGCGAGGAGATCACCGCGGAGGTGCTCTACGGACCGCGCGGAGAGCACATATGGGACCAGGCAGAGAATCGCCGCCACGCCCAGAAGGCATTGCTCGAGTTGCTCGTGGCGCCGGCCGCACAAAGCGCGTCGCGATGAGCACCGACACGCCGGCCACCTCTCCCGCGGTCCTCGCCGCGGACCAGCCTGCTGCACCTGGCGAGGCTGGACCTCGCCCGCAGCGCGGCGACGAGCTCGAGCTGACGATCGACTCGCTCGCGTTCGGCGGTGAGGGCGTGGCACGGCTGGGCGACGGTGGCTACGTGGTGTTCGTGGCAGGCGCGATCCCCGGCGATCGAGTGCGCGCGGTGGTGCACAAGCGCAAGCGCAGCTACGCGAACGCGCGCACTCTGGAGATACTTGAGCCGAGCCCCGAACGAATCGCGCCGACAGCTGATCACCCAGGCGTGCCATGGCAGGTGATTCCCTACGAGCGCCAGCTGGAGATCAAGTGCGCTCAGGTGGATGAGGCGCTACGGCGGATCGGTCACCTGGACGGCTACGAGCTGCAGGAGATCGTGCCGGCGCTGGAGCAGTGGCGCTACCGCAACAAGCTCGAGTACTCCTTCGGCACGGGTGCAGATCCAGCTAACGCCGAGCTGGTTTGTGGCTTTCACGCTCCGGCTGGCGGCAATCACGTGATACCGATGGGCGACTGCATGCTGGCGTCCGAGCGTGGCAACCTCGCGCGCGAAACGGCGCTCGCGTGGTGCCGCGCACAGGGCCTGAGCGCGTGGGAGCGCAGCAGCAGGCGGGCGGCGGGCGAGCAGAGCGAGCGCGACGAGCGAAGGGACCGCTCGGGGCGCGTGGGCCCGGCGCCGGGCGGCCGGGCGCGGCTGCGTAACCTGGTGGTCCGCGAAGGACGGCGAACGGGCAAGCTGCAGGTGCGGATCGTCAGCACCGACGGCGAGCTGGAGGTCGGCCTGATGGCGGCGGCGCTCCACGAGGCTCTTGGCGAGAGCCTCAGCGGCGTGCTGTGGACGCGCTCACGCAGCCTAGCGGAGACGACCGCGGGAGGTCAGACGGAGCTTGTGTGGGGCGAGGCTGAGCTACCGGAGCGCCTGGGCGAGCTCGACCTGCTGATCTCCTCAGAAGCTTTCTTCCAGACGAACACCGAGATGGCGGAGCTGCTGTACGGGGTGGCGGAGGAGTACGCGGCGCTGCAGGGCTGGGAGCGCGTGTACGACCTTTACTCGGGAATTGGCACAATCGCGCTCACGCTGGCACCGCGCGCCGGCGAGCTGTGGGGGATCGAGTTGATCGAGCAGGCTGTCGCCGACGCGATCGCCGGCGCCAAGCGCAACGAGGTCACCAACGTGCGCTTCTTCGCCGGCGACACTCGTCTGGCGCTGCCAGAGCTGGTCGAGCGCGCCGGTCGCCCCGATCTCGTGATCGTCGACCCGCCGCGTGCGGGCCTGTCCAAGAAAGTCGTTCGCCGCATCATCGAAGCGTCGCCCAAGCGCATCGTGTACGTGTCGTGCAACCCCACGACGCTCGCTCCAAACGCAGCCGAACTGGTCGAGGCTGGGTGGGTGCTGCGCAAGGTACGTCCCGTGGACATGTTTCCGCAGACCCACCACATCGAGTGCGTTGCTTTGCTCGAGCGGGCTTGACCCTCGTCCCGCTTCCACGCGCGTAAAGGCACGTCAGAGCCGGCTGCGAAGATCCACTGCGATGGCCAAGGAGTTCAAGGCATTCCTGCTGCGCGGGAACGTCGTCGACCTAGCCGTTGGCATTGTCGTCGGCGCAGCGTTTGGTGCGTTGGTGACGGCGCTGGTGCGCGACCTGCTGACGCCGATCGTGGCGGCGATCATTGGCAAGCCAGACTTCTCGGGCCTTGTCTTCACGGTCCACCACAGCGCGTTTCACTACGGCGAATTCATCAACTCGCTGATTGCGTTCGTATCGATTGCTGCCGCTGTGTTCTTCTTCGTCGTCAAGCCCGTCAACGTGCTGATGGCGCAGCGCAAGACCGGTCTCGACACTGAGTCTGAAACGACACCGTGCACGGAGTGCCTCAGCGAGATCCCGCGCGAGGCGCGTAGATGCGCGTTCTGCACCTCGCCCCAGGAGGGCGTCGCGGCGTAGCGCCGCGGGCTTGCGATGCACGTCCGTTCGTATGCGCAGATCGAGCCGTTCACCACGCTCGATGGCTCGGAGATCAGGGAGTGGGCGGGACGCGTGTCCGCCCCGGCGCAGAACCAGAGCCTCGCGGAGGCGACGATCCCGGTGGGCGGTGCGACGACCGAGCATTTCCACCGCACCACCGAGGAGCTGTATCTCGTGAGCGCTGGCCGCGGTCGGCTGGTGATCGACGGCGAGGAACGCATCATTGAGGAGGGCGACTGCGCATTGATCCCGCCTGGCGCCCGCCACAAGCTGTTCAACGTCGGCGAGGTGCCGCTACGGATCGTGTGCGCGTGCGCTCCCGCTTACTCCGACGAGGACACCGTCTTGCTCGAGTGAATGTGCGGTCGAGCGGGACACTATTGCCTGAGCATGCGGTCGCGGCTGGCACCGTCTGGATAGGCTGGGCCAGTGCGTGCAGCAACCATCCGCGAGAAGGAGATCGTGATCGAGGAGCACCCTGACCCCATTCCGGGGACAGGTGAGGTGCTCGTGCGTGTCCACGCCGCTGGTTTGAACGGCGCCGACATGATGCAGCGACGCGGCCTGTATCCCGCGCCACCAGGGTCACCGCAGGACATCCCTGGGATGGAGCTCGCCGGCGAGATCACAGCACTGGGAGATGGCGCGGAACGCTTCGCGGTAGGGGCGCGCGTGATGGGCATCGTCGGCGGGGGTGCGCAGGCGGAGCTCGTCACGGTGCACGAGCGCCAGCTGATGCCAGTGCCAGAGAGCCTCGACTGGACGGCCGCCGGTGGCTTGCCTGAGGTGTTCATGACGGCGCACGACGCCCTGTTCACCCAGGCCCAGCTGCGCTCCGGTGAGCGCCTCCTCGTGCACGGTGCCGCTGGGGGGGTGGGCACCGCGGCGATTCAGCTCGCCAGGGCTACCGGTGCGCGTGTGACCGCGACCGTGCGCAACGAGCAGCTGCGCGAGCAGGTCGCGGCGCTGGGCGCCGAGGTGATCGCGTGTGAGGGCTTCGCTGAGCACGGCCCGTTCGATGTGATCCTCGAGCTCGTCGGCGCACCGAACCTGGCGGAGAACATGCAGGCGCTCGCCACCGCTGGGCGCATCGTGGTGATCGGTGTGTCAGCCGGCGCAAAGGCCGAGCTGAACCTGCTGGCGCTGATGGGTAAGCGCGCGCGGATCCACGGCTCGACCCTCAGGGTGCGTGCGCCAGAGGAAAAAGCGACCGCCGCCCGCCGCCTGGAGCACGAGGTGCTGCCGCTATTCGACACGGACCCACCCGCGTTGCGCGTGCCGATCGCCGACACCTTCACCCTGGACGAAGCCGCTGCTGCCTATGAGCGCTTCGCCGCCGGCGGCAAGCTCGGCAAGGTTGTGCTGGTGCTTTAGCTGCCGGCTGTCGTCCGGCCCGGCCGCAATCGCCGAGCCTCAGTAAGGTGGCTGCGCCTCGTACCAGTCGCCAAGCACACGGAACGCGGCCCAGAATTCGCGCTTGGCGTCCTGCTCGTCGAGTGAGTCGTCGATGCTGGGGACGTACAGCGCGTCGATCGTCGGCGTCAGCTGTTGGACCTCGCCGATCGTGTCGTGTAGTGGCCGTGCCAGCGGGATCTCCATCTCGCCCAGCGCGCTCAGCGCCTCGGCGCCCATCACCACGACAATCTTCGGTTGCACGATCGCGATCTCTTCCACCACCCGTGAGATACACGCGAAGTCCGCCAGCGACGCGTCACTCAACGGGCACTTCACGCACAGCGTTCCGTACACGGCGAGCGGATCGATCGACAGTCGCTTGAGCGACTTCATCAACGCGCCGCCCGCGCGTCCGTAGAAGGCGACGCCCTCCTCGATCTCCGACGGCAGCGCAGAGTGCTTGAGCAGCATGATGTCCGCCTGGGGGTGACCTGAGCCGAGCACCGGCATGAGGTTCCCCCGCGGGCAGTGCGGACACGCCTGCAGCTCACGCGTCAGCGTATTCAGCTCGCGGATGGCGCGCTCGAGGTACTTCTCGCGGATCTCGTCATCGGTTACAGGCATCGACCCCGAGGGATTTGACAGGGGGTCGTCTTGTCCTTGGCGGTGCATCAGTAGTTGCGCTTTCGCCACCGTCGCCATCGGCGCCGGCTCGCCTATCTCCGGCCCCCGCCGCCGTGCGCGCGGTTCAGGCGCTTCAGGCGCCGCGCCTTGCTCGCACGGCGGGCAGATCGTGGCGTGGCGCGCGTTTGCAGGAACTTCAGCGCCTGCACGTACAGCAGCGAGGAGGGGCGCGTGAGGATTTCCGCGTCGCGCAGCGACTGCAGGAACTCCTGCGGTCCGTCGAAGTCGCGCATGCGGATGCGCACCGAGCCGAGACCCTGGGCGACATGCGAATCCGAACCGGCCCCGGCAGTGATGCGGTACTTGGCGGCGAAGCGCGCGGCCTCTTCGTTGAACGCGCTGATCGCCACTCGCGGGTTGAAGACCTCGATCGCGTCGACGTCGTCGAGGACCTTCAGCAGATGCTCGTAGTCCGGCACGGAGTGCATACGGTCGAACGGGTGGGGCACGTACACGATGCCGCCCTGGCGCTTGATCTCGGCGATCGTCTCCGGGAGGCTCAGTCCGCGGGGGATCTTCTCCTTGATGAACAGCCCGATCACCTCGCCTTCGCTGGCCGTCTTCACCTCCTCGCCGACGATTACCTTCAGATTCGATCCCCGCCCGCCCCCGAGACCCAGTCTGGCTGCTTGCGCCTTAGCCTCCAAGGCGCCTGAGATCTCGTTGTGGTCGGTCACGGCGATCGCCCCAAGACCCTGCTCACGCGCGCTGGCCAGCAGCACCTCCACAGGGGTGGCACAGTCGCCTGAGTGGTCGGTGTGCATGTGCAGGTCGACCTCTATCAGCGGCCTGGCGGCCAGTCGCTGGCGCAGCGCCCTGTCGCCATCGCTCGAGTGCCTGCGGGCGGCCAGGCTGCGATAGATCTCCTCGATCTCGCTCGCTGCGTCCTGCCCGTCGCCGATCAGGCGGTAATCGCCCGGGAAGTGATGGTTCATCAGCTCGGCGGTCGCGGGCAGGCTGGCGGTGCGGGCGTCCAGGCGGCCGAAGAAGCTCTCCACGAAACGCCGCGCGAGGAGCGTCGAGAGCAGGCGCTCGCTGGAGGCGTGGAAGGAGCCGACGTTCAGCGCCCGGGAGTGGCGCAGCGCGGCATTGGAGGTGCTTGGCGCAAACGGCTCGTGCACGTGCACGAAGTCCAGCGGCACAGTGCTCAGCAGTTCCTCCACCGTGCGCGCCACGTCGATCGGCAGCGCCGATGCCCTTCTGCGGCCGCCCCGGTCCTTGAAGATCGAGCACCTCGCCCACCGCTATGACCCTGGGCGTGCCGCGATCGGTGCCCTCGAGCAGCGACGCGGCGCCGCCGCCCCCAGCTCGCGCGGCGCGAATCGCTTTGCGTGAGGCACGCACGCGCTCCTGCGAGCGCGACGGCGCTAGCACCAGCACGCGATGACCGCGCCTCGAAAGCTCCCCGGCGACGCGCTCCACGTGGGCGTTGACCTCGTTGTCCTCGGCCTCCCACGGGTATGGCGTTACGTGGGCTATGGAGAACAAGTCAGCCATCGACACGACGATTATCGCGCCTACATGCCTGTATGGCTATTTAGCGGCTGCTGCCTTTGCTTTGCTTTTCGCGGCTTTCGCTTGCGCCGGCGCTGTTTTTGCCGCGCCAGCGGACCCGGCGGTGGCTTTCGAGCGTGTGCCCGGGCGTCCTGCGTACTTGGCGATGAACGCCTCTGTGTCGTGGCGCGCGAGATCGTCGGGGCGCTGGTTGTGGGGCGACTTCATCAGGTATGACGACGGCCCATCCAGCTGGCCGCCGAGCCCGTGGTTGAGCGCGAGCTTGCAGCAGCGCACGGCGTCAATCACGATCCCTGCCGAGTTCGGCGAGTCCCACACCTCGAGCTTCAGCTCCAGGTTCAGCGGCACGTCGCCGAACGCCTGGCCCTCGACGCGGATGTGTGCCCACTTGCGGTCGGTCAGCCATGGCACGTAGTCCGACGGACCGACGTGGATGTCGCTGGCCGGCAACTGGTGGTCCATGATCGACGTCACGGCGTTGGTCTTGGAGATCTTCTTCGACTCCAGGCGCTCGCGCTCGAGCATGTTGTAGAAGTCCATGTTGCCGCCCACGTTCAGCTGTGACGTGCGCTCGATCTCCACGCCGCGATCGGCGAACAGGCGGGCGAGCGTACGGTGCACGATCGTCGCCCCCACCTGGGACTTGATGTCGTCGCCGACGATCGGCAGCCCCGCCTTTTTGAAGCGCTTGTCCCAGTAGTCCTCGCGGGCGATGAACACAGGGATGCAGTTGACGAAACCGCAGCCCGCCTCGAGCACCTGCTCGACGTACCACTTGGTCGCGTCCTCGGAGCCGACGGGAAGGTAGGAGACGACAACGTCGGTGTGCGTGTCCCTGAGGATTTTGACGATGTCAGCGGTCTCGCCCGGAGCCTTTTTGATCTTCTCCTTGAGGTATTTGCCGAGGCCGTCGTGGGTCATGCCGCGGTGTACCGGCACACCGAGCTTGCTCGGCACGGCCTGCTTGCCCTTGGCGAACTTGATCGTGTTGTTCTGCCCGGCCCAGATCGCCTGTCCGAGGTCCTTGCCGACCTTGGTGGAGTCGATGTCGAACGCGGCGGTGAACTCCATGTCGCGCACGTGGTAGCCGCCGAGGTCCACGTGCATCAGGCCGGGGACGCGCGCGTCGGGGTCGGCGTTGCGGTAGTAGTGCACGCCCTGCACGAACGCGGAGGCGCAGTTGCCGACGCCGATGATCGCGACTCGCACCTTCTCAGACTGGTAGCTGGCCGGTTCGGGGATGCGAGCGAAGCGAGTGTCTACCGGTTCGGCGGCGCCGTTCTGTGAGGCGGCGCCGTTGCTGTGGGCGCGGCCGTTTGAGTGCTCCTTGATCACGAGTGAGATGTCCTTTTCGAGGGCGAAAGCCCGGTCGAGGGAGCCCAGTGGGAATCCCTGCTTCTCAGGTGGGGCGAGGAGATAGAGATCGAGTCTCCGCCAGCCCGCCCGCGTCGCAAGAGACTACTCCGCAGCGACTACAAGGTCACACGGATAGCTCACGTCGTACATGCCAGATGCGCTGCGCGACGGTGATCACGCTGAGGCCGGCCAGCACGTACACGGCCGGCTGCAGGAGCTCGAAGTTGCCAAGCGAGGCGCCCCTGGCGAACACCAGGCCGATCGCGAGGATCACAACACGCACCGGTCGCGTGGCGATCCCGACCTTGCACTCGACGCCGAGCGCCTCGGCACGGGCGCGGGTGTAGCTGACCATCAGCGACGCCAGCACCGCCACGACCACAGCGGCCGCCGCGACGCGATTGCCGTGCAGCGCGAAGTAGCCGGCCACCGCGGTCAGCACGATCCCCTCCTCGATGCGGTCGAGGGTGGAGTCCAGGAACGCCCCGAACGGGGTGCCCTTGCCGGACATGCGCGAGTAGCGCCCGTCGAGCGTGTCCATCACCGAGCCGAGGATGAACGCGATGCCGCCGAGGAAGAACAGCCGCTCCCAGACGAGCACCGCTGCGACCACATTCAGCACGAAGCCCGTCAGCGAGATCGCGTTGGGTGTCAGGCGCGACTCGATCAGCCGGTTGCGTACGAGCTCGCGGCGTTCGCCCGCACCGATCGGCGCGCGTGCGCTCCTGCGCCCGGGGCGCGCGGCCGCGCGGCGCACGCGGCGAGTGGGGGTGTGCTGTCGAGGTGCCATCGCTGTCCTACCCGCTCGCCGTAAGGCCGACCGCGGGGACCCGCGAGGAGAAGCGCCACACGGCCGGCCGTGCGCGCGCGAGCCAGCTTGCGCCATACGCGGAGGCCGCGGCGGTGAGTGCCCCGAGGACAGCGTCGAAGATGAAGTGGTTGGCGGTCACCACGATCACGAACGCCATCAGTAAGGGGTACAGCAACCACAGGACGCGCACGATCCGATGGCGCACCAGCCGCGAGAGCGGCCAGCCGATCATCAGCGCGAACGCCACGTGCATCGAGGGGACCGCCGCGTACAGGTTCGTCAGTGCGTTCAGTGACGCCGAGTGCCCGTCGACGTGCACGCCGGTGAAGTTCGACACGCTGTCGACGAAGCCCCACTCGGGCATAAAGCGGGGTGGCGCTGTGGGGAACACCAGGTAGCCCACGAGCGCGATCACCATCGCGATCATGAACATGTTGCGCACGAAGTAGAAGTTGCGGTTGTGGCGCAGGTACAGGTACACGAGCGCCGCGACCGTCACACTCGTCTGCGCGTTTACGTACGTCCAGCTGGCCGCCACCATCAGGAAGTGGCTGCCCGAGGCCCACGTCTGGATGGAGGGCTCGACGAATACGTGCAGCGAGCGCTCCAGCGAGATCAGATCGCGCGAGTGGGCGAACGCCTCGTTGGCGTCGCCCTCGACGAGGCCGCGCACGAACCGATAGGCGAGGTAAGCGGCTCCAAAGAGTGATATCTGCCGCAGCACGTCCAGCCATCCGTGCGGCAGAACGCGCGCCTGCAGAAGACGAGCGCGGGCGACCATCGACCCGATAAGCCTAGACGATTGCTCAGCTGCTCAGCTGCACCGCGGGGCTTGGCTGAAGATCCGCGCCAGCGAGAAGCGGATGACGACATGAAAACGGCCCGCTCGTGCGCCTGTATCTCGGTCCAGCCGCCGGGCGCTTGGGCTACGCAACCGCTGCCGCTTGCGAGCGCCCAGTAGGGGGTGAAGCGCACGCGCACCGTGTAGTCAGCCCGCGCGCGGCACGTACAGCGTGAGCGAGTCGCTGCCGACGCTCTCGAGGACGCCCGGTGCGGCTGACCAGCGGTGCGGCTCCGCGCACCGCGAACAGACGCCAGTGCGCGGAGCGCCAGATTTCGCGCAGGTATGCCGCCCGTCCGCTGCGCACGCAGATCGCGCCTCCGCGTGCGCGGAGTAGTCGAGCGGCGCGTCCGGCAGCGCGACGTAGGAGATCGCGTTCCGCGCCAGCCACGCGTCGGTAGCGCGGCGCCGTGAGCGGCTTCGATTCTTCGTAGAAGAGACCGTTGCGATAGGTGTCGAGCTGGCGCTCCCAGCCGCGCGCGATCATCACGTGCGGGGCGACGTAGCGCGCCTCCCAGTGGTCGGCGGTGGCGACCACCTCGATGCGCGCCGGCCGCGCTCCGTAGCCGACGCCCAGCGCGTGCAGCTCGCCGAGCAGCGGCGCGTAGAAGGAGGCGTTGACCGACGGTTCGACGAGCGTCGAGGCGAAGTCCGTCGACGGGTGCGTTCGCCTGCCAGTAGAACAGGAACGGCGCGAGCACCAGCAGCAGCCGCGCAGCGCCGAGCGCGTGCTGCCGGCGAGCACGCACGCGGCGAGCGGTCCCGCGATAAGCGCGCCCAGGCGGTCGACGTTGCCGCCGACGGCGCGTCGGGACCAGGTAGGAGCCGGCGAGCGCGAGCGCGTACAGCAGCGTGCCGATCCGCAAGAGCGCGTGGCGGTGCGCCTGCTCGGATCCGATCAGCGCGGCGAGGACGAGCACCGCCGACGAGCGCCGGGTAGAAGGCGAGGCGACGAACGGCTGCGTGCCGCCTTCGGGGAACACCAGCGTGAGCAGCGCGATCGGCGCGAGCGCCGCGAGCGCAAGCACGAGCGGCCAGCCGCGCGGCGGTCCGGCGAGCGCCCAGGCGAGGAACGCCAGCGCGAGGAACGCCCCTGCGACGGGGCTCGCGAGCGCGGCGACAACGCTCAGCACGAGCGCCAGCGCGCAGGCGCCCGCGCTGGGCGAGCAGCAGCGGCGCCGAGGCCGATCGCCAGGCCGAGGTCGAACGGGACGCGGCTGGACAGCAGCGCGACGGAGGCGCCGAGCGCGAACCAGAGCGATGCGACGCGCGTGGCGCTGCGTGGGGAAGCGCCCGTCGATCACCGTTGCGAACAGCGCCGTGGCGAGCGATCATCGAGATCGCCGCCAGCGGCTGCGGGCCGATCAGCGCGCCGAGCGCCGGCGCGAGCAGCGAGTAGGCGAGCAGGTGGTGGCCGCCGTACCAGGAGTTGTCCCACAGCGTGAAGCCGACGCGCGAGAACAGGTCGCTGCGATAGCTCGCGGCGGCCAGGTCGGGGCTCTGGGGCGCGACGATCAGGTACACGACCGCCGAGCGCCGCCGTGATCGTCCACGCCGGCGGCAGGCGAGCGGCCGCTAGCCGCGCTCGGTCGTGCCTGCGCCCAGCGGCGCGCCGCTGCCGGTCGGGAGCGGTCGCGCTCACCCGGCGCTCAGGAAGTCCACCACCCGCTCGATCACGTCCGGGCGGTCCAGCCACGGCCAGTGGCCCGCGTCGGCGAGCTCCACCAGCTCGGCGTCGGGCAGCGCCCGCGCATACTCGCCGCGCGAAGCGCGCGGGGATGTAGGGGTCCTGCATGCCCCACACGACCAGCGCCGGCATCTGCAGCATCGCCCAGCCGCGCGCCGGCAGCCGCGAGCACGCTCCGGCGGGGAGCTCCGGTACAGGCGCAGGATCGCGCGCTGGGTGCCCTGGTCGAAGTGCGTCGAGCACGCTGTCCAGCCACGCCTCGGGCATCGGCCCGGGCGTCGCGTTCGACTCGCGCGAGGCGAGCCGCAGGGTGAAGCGGTTGGTGGTGCCCATCGCCAGCTCGCCCAGCACGGGCGTGCGCCAGATGCGCGCGGTGCGGTGCCAGCGGTAGCCGGGCAGGAACGGCACGGCGTTGATGATCACCAGGCGCTCGACGCGCTCGGGTAGGCGCTGCGCGAAGGCGAGCCCGACGGCGCCCCAGTCGTGCACCACGAGGCTGCACCCGCTCGAGCCCGCAGCTCGTCGAGGAAGCGCTCGATGAAGCGGTCGTACTCGTCGATCGTGTACTTCAGCGAGCCCGGGCTTGCCCGAGCGCCCGAAGCCGGGCAGGTCCGGCGCCAGCCCGCCGCTGCGCGCGAGGAACTCCAGCCATTCGTCGCGAGTTGCTCGGGCACGCCGTGCAGGTACAGCGCCGCCGCGTCGCTGTCGGCGTCCGGCGGCTGCGGCGCTGCGCCAGAAGACCGGCAGCCCGTCGAGCTCGCTCGCTGTGGTCGCTCACCTCGGGCACCGGGCGAGGATATAGCGGCGCGCCGCTGGCGGATACGGTGCAGCCATGCCGCCGAGCGCCACCGCCGAGCCCGCCTGGAAGCCGCCGCGCGCGCCCGCGTGCGCAGGATCCGCGAACGCCTGCGCGAGGTGTACGGCGTCCCGCTGATGCGCCCGCACCGCGATCCCGATCGCCGAGCTGATCCTGACGGTGCTCTCGCAGTCGACCAACGACCGCAACCGCGACGTCGCCTACCTGCGCCTGCGCGAGCGCTTCGCGAGCTGGGAGCAGGTGCGCGACGCGCCGCTGGCCGAGGTCGAGGAGGCGATCCGCCCGGGCGGCATCTCGAAGGTCAAGTCGGCGCGCATCCAGGCGATCCTGCGGGCGATCTCCGAGGCGATCCGGGCGACCCCGAGCGACGGGCTGTCGCTCGACTGGCTCGCCGAGGCGCCGATCGCGCAGGCGCGCGACTACCTCGTGTCGCTGCCCGGGGTGGGGCGCAAGACGGCCGCCTGCGTGCTGCTGTTCGCCTACGGCCTGCGCGACGTGCCGGTCGACACCCACGTCTCGCGCGTGGGCATGCGCCTGCGGCCTGCTGCGCCCGGGCGCGCCGTTCGAGGAGCTGCACGACCAGATGCTCGCGCTCACCCCGCCCGGCCAGGAGCTCGAGCTGCACGTCAACCTGCTGCGCCACGGCCGGCGCACCTGCCACGCGCGCTCGCCCGCCTGCGGGAGTGCGCGCTCGCGCGGATGTGCCCGAGCCGCGACAGTTCGCCTGAGGGCCGCTCAGCCCCGCGGCAGCACCGCGAAGGCGATCACCGCGTACTGCAGCGCGGCGGCGGCGAGCACGAGCGCGTGGAAGACCTCGTGGTAGCCGAACACCTTCGGCCACGGGTTCGGCCGGCCGCTCGCGTAGACGACCGCGCCGACCACGTACAGCAGGCCGCCGGCGGCCAGGCCGGCCACGCCGAGCCAGCCGATCGCCGCGGGCAGCTCGCCGAAGACGGCCGCGGTGACCAGCCCGAGCGCGACGTAGACGGCCGCGAACAGCCACTTGGGCGCGTCGATCCACAGCAGCTTGAAGATCACGCCGCCGAGCGCGCCCGCCCACAGCACGATCAGGATCGTGTTCGCGAGCGACCCCTTCAGCGCGAGCAGCGCCACCGGCGTGTAGGTGCCGGCGATCAGCACGAAGATCATCGAGTGGTCCAGCCGCCGCATCCAGCGCCGCGCGCGCGGCCGCCAGGTGACGCGGTGGTAGAGCGCGCTGGTGCCGAGCAGGCCGGACACGGCGACCGCGTAGATCGCCGCCGCGACGCGCGCGCGTCCGTCGGAGGCCGCGAGGATCAGCGCCACGCCGCAGCCGAGCGAGACGAAGAAGGCGTACTCGTGCAGAGACGCCCCGCAGCCGCGGCTTGACCGGAGCCCACCCGTCCCCGACGGGACCATGTTCATACACAGACGGTAGCGCGCGGGCGCTCGGCGCGAGCTGCTTGCTTAGCGAATCTGGTGCCAGTTCAGCTGCGCGAGCTGCAGGCGGGCAGTGTCGCCCTTGAGCTTCGCCCGAGCGCGCTCGGGCGTGACTGTGACCACGTCCCAAGCCAGCCCGACGCGCGCCAGCCCGAGGATCAGCCAGCCGGAGGGGTCGAGCTCGTACCAGCGCAGGCCGTGGAAGGCGGACTGGGGGAAGGCGTGGTGGTTGTGGTGCCAGGCCTCGCCGAGCGACGGCAGCGCCAGCCAGAAGACGTTGGTGGACTGGTCGTCGGTGTCGAAGCGGCGGCTGCCGAAGAAGTGGCAGATCGAGTTGATGCTCCAGGTGATGTGGTGGACGAGGAAGATGCGCACGAGGCCCGCCCACAGCAGCGCGCGACAGGCCGCCGTCAACGAGCGAGCCGCCGCTCAGCGCGAAGCCGAGCAGGAACGGAAGCACGAGGCTGCCGAGGGCGATCAGCGGGAAGCTCTTGTTGATGCGCCGCATCGCCGGGTCCTCGACGAGGTCGCGCGCGTAGCGTTTCGAGGAGGCCTGGCCGTGGGTCTCGAACAGCCAGCCGACGTGCGCGTGCCACAGGCCGGCGACCATGCCGCGCAGGCCCGCGCCGTGACCCGCGTGCGGGCTGTGCGGGTCGCCCTCTTCGTCGGTGAACGTGTGGTGCTTGCGGTGGTCTGCCACCCAGTCGATCACGCCGCCCTGCAGCGACATCGAGCCGAGCACCGCCAGCGTGTAGCGCAGCCATGGACGCGTCTGGAAGGCGCGGTGGGTGAGCAGGCGGTGGAAGCCGACGGTGATGCCGAGCGCGCTCAGCAGGTACATGACCGCGAAGATCGCCAGATCGCGCGGCCCGAGGAAGTGATTCCACAGGATCACAGCCGCCGCGATCACGCCCAGGAAGGGGACAACCACCGCGGTGATGTTGGCGTTGCGCTCCAGGCGAGTCACTTAGCCCAACCTACTCCGCGCGCGGCCGGTGTTACTCGCGGGCGTCCAAAGACCCCGATTTGGGGGGTGCGCGCAATCGACGTCCGCTGATGAGATTGACCGGGTCGCATGCGACCCGGTCCTGGGTGGCGCATGCGCCACCCAGCGGTCGGCGCATGCGCCGACCGAACGGCAGCTCAGGCAGGCGTGGGGATCAAACAGGCATTTAGCTCGATCCTCAGCGTGAGTGGCCTACCACTTGAAGTCCAGCAGGAAATCTGCCACACTGCGACTTAGATTTATCAAGCGTATTAGAAGGAGCATTTTCACATGGCCAAGACCATAGGCATCGACCTCGGCACGACGAACTCGTGCATGGCCGTGCTGGAGGGTGGCGAGCCGACCGTCATCGAGAACTCCGAGGGTGGTCGCACGACCCCCTCTGTTGTTGCTTTCACGGCTTCCGGCGAGCGCCTTGTCGGCACGGTCGCCAAGCGCCAGGCTGTCACCAACCCGCAGAACACCATCTTCTCGATCAAGCGCTTCATGGGCCGCAAGGAGGCCGAAGTGCAAGGAGGAGGAGTCGATCGTTCCTTACAAGGTCGTCGCCGGCCCCAACGGCGACGCGCGCGTGGAAGCTGGTGGCGAGCAGCACTCCCCGCCGGAGATCTCCGCGATGATCCTGCAGAAGCTGAAGACCGACGCGGAAGCGTATTTGGGCGAGGCTGTCGACGGTGCGGTGATCACCGTTCCCGCGTACTTCAACGACGACCAGCGCCAGGCCACCAAGGACGCCGGCAAGATCGCCGGGCTGGACGTCAAGCGCATCATCAACGAGCCCACCGCCGCATCGCTGGCGTATGGCCTCGACAAGGAGTCTGACCAGACGATCCTCGTGTTCGACCTCGGTGGCGGCACGTTCGACGTGTCTGTCCTTGAGATCGGCGACGGCGTGTTCGAGGTCAAGTCCACCGCCGGTGACAACCACCTCGGCGGTGACAACTTCGACAAGGCGATCGTCGACTGGCTCGTGTCCGAGTTCAAGAAGTCCCAGGGCATCGATCTGTCTGCTGACCCGATGGCGCTACAGCGTCTGTACGAGGCCTCCGAGAAGGCCAAGATCGAGCTGTCCACCACGCAGGAGACGCAGATCAACCTGCCGTTCATCACCGCTGACTCCTCCGGGCCCAAGCACCTCGACACGCGCCTAACCCGCGCGAAGCTCGCGGAGCTGACCTCGGTCCTGCTCGACCGCGTGGTCGCGCCGGTGCGCCAGGCGATGGACGACGCCAAAAACAAGGGCGTCAAGGAGATCGAGCACGTCGTGCTCGTCGGCGGCATGACCCGCTCACCCGCAGTCCAGGAGAAGGTCAAAGATCTGACCGGCAAAGAGCCGCACCGCGGCGTCAACCCCGACGAGGTGGTCGCCGTCGGCGCAGCCATCCAGGCGGGCGTGCTTGCAGGCGACGTCAAGGACGTGCTGCTGCTGGACGTCACTCCGCTGACCCTCGGCATCGAGACCAAGGGCGGCGTGATGACCAAGCTGATCGAGCGCAACACCACCATCCCCACCCGCAAGGGCGAGGTCTTCTCCACCGCCGAGGACAACCAGCCGTCGGTTGAGATCCACGTGCTGCAGGGCGAGCGCGAGATGGCTCAGTACAACAAGTCGCTGGGCAAGTTCCAGCTCACCGGCATCCCGCCGGCGCCGCGAGGAATCCCGCAGATCGAGGTCGCCTTCGACATCGACGCCAACGGCATCCTCAACGTGTCAGCCAAGGATCTCGGCACCGGCAAGGAGCAGAAGATCGAGATCAAGGCCGGCTCTGGGCTCTCTGACGAGGAGATCAAGAACATGGTTTCCGACGCGGAGTCCCACGCCGAGGAGGACCGCAAGGCACGCGAGCTCGCCGAGGCACGCAACAACGGCGAGAACGCCGCTTACCAGGCAGAGCGCCAGCTGGTGGATCTCGGCGACCAGGTCGACGCCGACTCCAAAGGACGCATCGAGGAGGCCATCAAAGAGCTCCGCGAGGTGCTCGAGTCAGACGATCCCGCCACCATCAACGCCAAGGCGGAGACGCTGCAGACGGCCTTCCACGCCGTCTCCGAGGCGATGTACCAGCGCGCCCAGGAGCAGGCCGCGGCCTCCGGCAACGGTGCCTCGGCCGACGGTGCGCCCGACGCGTCGTCCTCTGATGACGAGGACGTAGTAGACGCTGAGGTCGTAGACGAGCCCAAGGTCTAAGGCGTAGGCCATGACGGAGATAAAGATCACCACCTCCGGTTCCCCCGAGTCCTCGCTGCGCGCTCACGCGCCCGGCGGGGGCGCGGGCGGCGCCCCCGGCTCAGGAGCAGGTGTGCCCGGCCCGGTCCCCGATGGTTCGGGTGTGCCTGTTGACGGGGCGGGAGCGTCATCGGCGGGCGCACCCACTGGGGCACAGGCGACAGCGCTCGACGGGGATGCGCACGACCCGATCGACCAGCCCGACGAGGCGGCGGAGATCGAGAGCGAGCTGGACGAGTTGGTAAAGACGGCAAAGCAACGTGACGACTACCTGGCGCTCGCTCAGCGCACGCAAGCTGACTTCGAGAACTACCGCAAGCGTGTTGCCCGCGAGACCGCGGCAGCACGCGATCGCGGCGTCGGCTCGCTCGCCAAGGAGCTATTGCCGGCCCTGGACAACCTCGACCGGGCGCTCGACGCAGCGGCCGAGGACGATCCACTGCTACAGGGCGTGCGCCTCGTGCGCAATGAGCTGAAGTCTGCGCTTGCGCGCGCGGGCATCCAGTCGTTCTGTCCACTCGGCGAGCCGTTTGACCCCGAGGTGCACGAGGCGGTCGCCACTGCTGAGCAGGCGCCAGGCGGTAGTCCCAGCGGCACCGTTGTCGAGGTCTATCAGGACGGCTACCGCCTGGGCGAGGGCGTCCTGCGTCCCGCACGCGTGGTTGTGGCTGCATAGGACGGGATCAACATGGCAACGCGACCCGACTACTACAAGACACTCGGGGTCGACAAAAAAGCGACCGCTGAGGAGATCAAGAAGGCGTACCGCAAACTTGCGCGTCAGTACCACCCCGACCGCAATCCCGACGACAAGAAGGCGGAGGCGCGCTTCAAGGATATCTCCCAAGCCCACGACGTGCTGGGCGACCCAGAGAAGCGCAAGCAGTACGACTCAGGCTCCGGGGCGTTCGCAAGCGGCGCCGGGCCCGGCGGCGGCTTTGGTGGCTTCGGCAACTTCGACTTCGACGGGTCCTCCATGGGGGACATCCTGTCGAACCTGTTCGGTGGCTCCACCAGCGGGCGGCGTGTGCGCACGCAACCACGCGCGGAGAGGGGCAACGACCTGGAGGCGCAGGTGTCGATCTCCTTCGACCAGGCGGTCGCCGGCGCGCAGGTGCCGCTGCAGATCCCCATGCACGCCACCTGCCCCACCTGTCACGGCACCGGCGCCAAGCCCGGCACAGCGCCCTCGGTGTGTCCCCGCTGCGAGGGGCGCGGGATTGAGACTCAGGGTCAAGGCATGTTCTCCATCTCTCAGCCGTGCTCGCGCTGCGGTGGCACCGGTACGGTGATCGAGGACCCCTGCCCGACATGCGCCGGAGCAGGCGCCGTGCGCACGGTCAAGAAACTTCGCGTGAACATCCCCGCGGGCGTCCGCGACGGCAGTCGCATCCGCCTGGCTGGCAAGGGCGAGCCCGGGCGCAACGGCGGGCCCCCCGGCGATCTGTATCTCATCACCCACGTGGACGCCTCGCCGCTGTTCACCCGCAAGGGGGATAACCTCGAGGTCGAGGTGCCGTTGAGCATCCCCGAGGCGCTGCAGGGAGCCGAGGTGCAGGTGCCGACGCTGAACGGCACCAAGACCCTGCGTGTGCGTCCCGGAACCGCCCACGGCACCGTGCAGCGCCTGCGCGGCGAGGGGCCGCCGAAGCTCGGTGGAAAAGACAAAGGTGACATCCACTACCGCTTCGTGATCGACGTCCCGGAGAACCTCAGCAAGGAGCAGCAGCAGGCGGTCGACGAGCTGTCAAAGACGCTCGGCACGAGTAACCCTCGCGCGAAGCTGTTCGAGAACGGCGCCGCAGCTCCATCCGGTGCGGCGGCCAAGGGCGCTGGCAAGGGAGGGGAGAGCTGATGGCAGGCCTTGACGGCAGCACACCAAACCCCACGCCCCGCGCGCGTGACACCGGCCGCACGCCGATCGTCCGCATGCAGGTCGAGACCAACCGCGGCGTGTTCATGATCTCCGTGGCTGCTGAGCTTGCGAACATGCACCCGCAGACGCTGCGCATGTATGAGGCACGCGGTCTGATCGAGCCCAAGCGTTCGCCCAAGGGCACGCGCCTGTACTCGCAGGAGGACGTGGAGAAGCTCCGCCGCATCCAGGAGATGACCGCTGAGCTCGGCCTCAACCTCGCCGGCGTCGAGCGTGTGCTGCGCTTGGAGCAGGAGATCGAGGGGATGCAGACGCGCATCGAAGAGATCGAGCTGGAAGCGTTGCAGGCGCAGGTGCGCCTGGCCCACGAGCTCGAGGAGGTGCGTCGCTCCTTCCGAGCTGAGCTGACCGTCCCTTATCGCGGCGGCCTCGAGCTCGTCCGTGCCGCAGACGCGCGCTCCCCATTCCGTCCCAACCCACGTAGGAGCCAGAGATGACACCTCCCAATGGAGTCGGCCCAGGCGCCCAGGCAGCTGCTCCCGAGGAGGAGCAGAGCCCACTCGAGCGCTTCGGCCGCGACCTCACAGAGACAGCCGCGCAGGGCAAGCTCGACCCGGTGATCGGGCGCGACGATGAGATCCGCCGCGTGATCCAGGTACTCAGCCGGCGCACCAAGAACAACCCCGTGCTGATCGGCGAGCCCGGCGTGGGCAAGACCGCCATCGTCGAGGGGCTCGCCCAGCGGATCATCGACGGTGACGTGCCCGAGACGCTGCGTGACAGGCGCGTGATCGCACTCGACATGGGCGCGCTGATCGCCGGCGCCGCCTATCGCGGCGAGTTCGAGGAGCGCCTGAAGGGCGTGCTCAAGGAGGTGGCAGACGGCGAGGGCACGATCATCCTGTTCCTCGACGAGCTGCACACGATCGTCGGTGCAGGCGCCGCCCAGGGCTCTGTCGATGCGTCGAACCTGCTCAAGCCGATGCTCGCCCGCGGGGAACTGCGCGCGGTCGGCGCCACCACGCTCGACGAGTACCGCAAGTACATCGAGAAGGACGCGGCGCTCGAGCGCCGCTTCCAGCCGGTGATGGTCGGCGAGCCCTCCGTGCAGGACGCGATCGCGATCCTGCGCGGGCTGAAGGAGCGCTACGAGGTGCACCACAAGGTGCGCATCCAAGACAGCGCGTTGATCGCCGCCGCCACGCTCTCACAGCGCTACATCGCCGACCGCTTCCTCCCCGATAAGGCGATCGACCTGATCGACGAGGCCGCCTCCAAGATCCGCATCGAGATCGACTCGCTGCCAACCGAGATCGACGAGGTCGACCGCCGCATCATGCAGCTGCAGATCGAGCTGACCTCGCTGCGCAAGGAGAAGGACTCCGCGTCCAAGGAACGCCGGGAGGCGATCGAGCGCGAGCTGGAGGAGCTGAAAGAGCGTTCCGATGCGATGAAGCAGCAGTGGCAGAAGGAGAAGGACGCGATCCAGGGCGTCTCCGAACTGAAGGAGCGCCTTGAGCAGGCGCGCCTGGAAGCCGAACGCGCCGAGCGCGAAGCCAACCTGCAGCGCGCCGCCGAGCTCCGCTACGGCGAGATCCCCGAGCTCGAGAAGCAGCTCGCCGAGCGCGAATCCGCCGAGAGCGAGGGCGCCGCTGAGGAGGCAGTGCATCCGGTATTCCTCAAAGAGGAGGTCGACGCGGACGACGTCGCGGAGGTCGTCGCCCGCTGGACCGGAATACCTGTCAGCCGCCTGCTGGAGGGCGAAACGGAGAAGCTCGTGCACATGGAGGAGCGCCTGCACGAACGGGTGGTTGGGCAGGACGAAGCGATCGAGGCGGTCGCCACTGCATTGCGCCGCTCGCGCGCCGGCCTACAGGACCCCGATCGCCCGATCGGCTCGTTCCTGTTCCTCGGCCCCACCGGTGTCGGCAAGACCGAGCTCGCACGGGCGCTCGCCGAGTTCATGTTCGACTCGCAGGACGCCATGGTCCGCATCGACATGTCCGAGTACATGGAGAAACACTCCGTCTCGCGGCTCGTCGGCGCGCCCCCCGGCTACGTCGGCTACGAAGAGGGCGGCCAGCTGACCGAGGCCGTACGCCGTCGCCCCTACTCGGTGGTGCTACTCGATGAGATCGAGAAGGCCCACTCAGACGTGTTCAACACGCTGCTGCAGGTGATGGACGACGGGCGCCTCACCGACGGACAGGGTCGCACCGTCGACTTCAAGAACACAGTGCTGATCATGACCTCCAACCTACGGACAGGTGAGGGCAGCGGCTCGGCCGCCAGCCGCGACGCGGAACTGCGCACGTCGCTGCTCGAGTACTTCAAGCCCGAGTTCATCAACCGGCTCGACGACATCGTTCGCTTCGAGTCGCTCGCCCGCGAGCAGATCTCCGAGATCGTCGAGCTGCAGGTCGCGCGCGTGATCGAGCGGGTAGACGAGCGCGGTGTGCACGTGACGCTCACCGACAACGCACGCGAGCTGATCGGCAACCTCGGCTACGACCCCACCTACGGCGCGCGCCCGCTCAGGCGTGTGATCCAAAAGCAGCTCGTCGACCGGCTTGCGCTGGCACTGCTTTCAGGCGAGATCCGCACGGGCGATGCAGTCAAGGTGGACACGCGCGAAGGCGAGCTGGCACTCGAGCCGGTGCGTTCCGGTGCCCCGGCGGCCGCCTGACCCAGAACGCTAGTGCTTGCTGCTGCGCGTGCGTTTGGGCTTCGTGCCCTCCAACAGGAGAGTTCCCTTCGCGCTTGCGCGCGAGACGCCCGTTGAGATGTAGCTGAGGCTGACGGTCGCTCCGAGCTTGTACCGGTGGGAAGCGAGCAGGCGCAAGCCGTGGAGGGTGAGCTTCAGCGAGACCTTGTCCACGCCCACTCGCAGCGCTGAGAACGATCCGCTCGCGATTGTGACGAGCAGGATCTTCGTGCGCTTGTGCTTGCCCTTGCCGGTTGTGAGCTTGAGCTTGTAGACCAGCTTGGCCGTGCCCGAGCATGGCGCACCGATGCAGTCAACCGCCACGTGCAGTCCACCGTGGCTTGTGACCTTGTCGCCCTGCAGCGGGACCGTCAGCACCGACTTGGGGCGCGCGGCTGGCCCCGTGGACACCGGCGATGGAGCCGCCGAGATCGGGACCCCGGCGCTCGCGGGCGAGTTGACCGTGACGTTGAGTAGTCGATACGTGGCCGTTGCCGAGCAGGAGATCTGGTGGCCCACATCCGCTTCGGTGGTGAGCAACGACGGCCCGTGCTGGCCGGCGATCGCTACGCCGCCCAGCATCCACGTGTAGCCGTCGAACGCGTAAGCGCTCGCGGATGGCTGCTGACCTGCCCAGGTCGCCCACGTGGCCCCATCGCAGGAGAGCGTGCTGCCGGCCTGGTCCACGCCCATGACGACCGGCGGGGCTTGCGAGGGCCCCGCTTCGCCGGTGCCGATCACGCCGATCTTTGAGGGGCCTTCGCCAAACGCGAGGAACCACATGTTCCCGTCCGGGCCTGGAGTGATCGATCCCGCTTCGGCTTTTTTGGGGAGGCTGTCCAGTGCTTCTTCCAGGTGGCCCTGTGGGGTGAGCCGCCCAATCACGTTCGGGTAGTTCGCCGGTTCGGTTGACTTCGCCGTGAACCATATGCTGCCTTCCGGTCCTGTGGCCATGTCGAGCACTTCGCTGTTGTTCAGGTGTGCCGCGACGGACACTTCACCGGCGGGCGTGATCTCCATGATCAGATCTTCGTCTTCGGCCTCGTTGTTTTCTCCGGAGGCTCCGAAGTACACGTTGCCGTTCGTGCCCGCCGCGATCCCGCTCGGCTTCAGTTCAGGGTTTTCGGAGATTGTGAATTCCTTGATTTCGCCCGTAGGCGTGATGCGCCCGATGGTAAACGGGGAGCCCTGGTTGACGAACCACAAGTCGCCATCCGGTCCCGTGGTGATCTGCTTGAGGATCGACTCGCTGCTCAATCCTTCGGTGAATTCGCTCACCTGCCCGCTCGGTGTTATGCGTCCGATCGCGGACGGTTCGTAGGTTTCGTCGATCTGTTTTTGGATGCTGGGTTTTCCAGCCGTGTACCAGACGTTTCCTTCAGGCCCCATCGTCATATCGAGCGGTCGATGCGGTGCGTTGCTATTGAACTCGGTGATTTCGCCTGTAAGCGTGATGCGCCCGATTTCAGTCGGGTCGGGCCCGTTCCTGGCAACCCACATGTTGCCGTCGGAACCCGCCACGATCGCACTGGGCCGTGTTTCAGGTGTGCTCAGGAGGGTCACCACGGGTGGTTCGCTCGTGGTGACACGCGCCGCCACCTGATCGCCCGTGACCCACATCTCGCCTTCGGGCCCGGCGGTGAGTGCACCGGCGGGCGGAATGGATTCGATGTAGTGCACGGCTCCGAGTAGATTGGCGCCTGCCGGCACGGCAACGTACGCAAGTGCTGCAAAGACGACTACGAACGGCAGCAAAAGGCGCGTGAAAGACTTGGCCACGAGTGATCTCCTGGGCGTTTGCGGGACCCGCGATGCTATCCACTCGTCCGGGCAGCTCAGGAGGTCTAGGCAGATATATGGAGCGAGTGGACCGCGAAACTGCGAGCATGCGGGCAACGAACGTCGCTAGGGCACAGTCCCATCCGTGTGAGCTGACGTGTTTCGCCACGTGGGGACTGTCGCAAGCAGCGACCAGTCGATCAACCAAGGAGGAGGAGTCGTCCCATGCACTCACCACTGACCAACCGCCGTCTCGCCCCGATTGCCGGTGCGCTTGCGGCAGTGTCGCTCGCAGCCCTCGCCGCTGCGCCACAGGCGGGTGCTGCGACGATCTTCGCGTGCGTCAACAGGCACACGGGCACAGCCCGCGTGTTCACGCACCTGCCGCGTTGCCGCAGGCACGAGACGAGGATCGCCTGGAACACACAGGGTCCGGCCGGGAGGAGCGGGGCCACTGGCAGAACGGGCGTTCAAGGGAAACAGGGCGGTCAGGGGAAACAGGGCGAAAAAGGCGAAAACGGAGCCGTTGACGGCTACTCCGCCAGCCAGGCCGGATCACTGCCCATCACCACTGAACCTGGCAGCGTCGTCAGCAAGGAACTGCCGGCCGGCCACTATCTGGTGACGACCAAAGTCACCGTTTCCGCGAGCGCGAAAGAAGCGGGCGGCGTTCAGGTGGAATGCAAGCTCCTGCTTGTAACGGGTACTGGCGAAAGCCATCTCGACAGTTCGACGTGGATCGTCCCGCTGGTGACTTTCGCCAGCCCGGAATACCTCGCTTCTGACTCGTTGTCATTGGACGCGGCAGTCAACCTGGCCACGCCAGGCACGGTATCCGTCCGATGCGAAACCATCCACGCGAACGCGAAAGAAGAGGTTGTGAGCACGTCGAACGGCCAGCTCGTGGCGGTCCAGACGACCCAGAACAAGTAGCGCCATCCGATCGTGGTCGGCAGTCGCGGATGGCGATCGCCGCCGCGATCGGGTACAACCGCATACGGCGGCTGTCCGCCAAGCACGCGACGCCAATCTCCGGAGGAGGCCAGGTATATGCCCACCTACGTCATGCTCACCACCCTCACGCCCGAGGGGGTCCAGACGGTCAAGAACAACCCGCAACGGATCAAGGAGGTCAACAAGGAGGTCGAGCAGCTCGGCGCCAGCGTCAAGGCGCAATGGGCCACGCTCGGCCACGTCGACTTCATCTCCGTGGTCGAGGCGCCGGACGACGGCACCATGGCGAAGGTGTCGCTCGAGCTCGGCTCTCGCGGTACCGCCCGCTATGAGACGCTGTCGGCGATCCCGATCGACGACTTCATCTCCTCTCTGGCTCTGTAACGTGGCGGACATGGAGGGTCGACCACCAGGAACTCGACGGGATCTCGCTCGTACCTGAGCCAATGGGCGAAGCTGAAGTGCAGGCGCAGCTCGACGACATCGACGTCGACACACCGCTCGTCGGCATCGTCATGGGCTCCAAGAGCGACATGGAGACGATGGAGAAGGCCGCACACGAGCTCGAGGAGCGGGGCATCATGCACGAGGTTCGCGTCATGTCCGCCCACCGCGAACCGGACCTGGTCGCCGAATACGCCAAGAACGCGCGCATGCGCGGCCTGCGGGTGATCATCGCCGGCGCCGGCATCTCCGCGGCGCTGCCCGGTGCTGTCGCGGCCCACACCGACCTCCCCGTGATCGGCGTGCCGCTGTCGGGGCGTCTGAGCGCCGCTGGCGGCCTCGACGCGATCCTCTCGATCGTGCAGATGCCCCCCGGCGTGCCCGTCGCGTGCGTCGGCCTGGACAACCCGCGCAACGCCGCCATCCTCGCAGCACAGATCCTCGGCGGCTGAGCGACTCCGGCCGGGACGACCTCCGCGCCGTGGAGAATAGGCGAAGCCGTGCCCGCGGGGGGCGCGGGTCGCCAATCGACCAGCGGAGGCAGAGCCCATGTCAAGCCGTATCCGTGCAGTGCTGTCCACGACGTTCATCTGCGTGACGGCGGCCGTCTCGCTGCTCGTACCCGCAGCGGCGTCGGCAGCCGGTGCCACCACGATCTACGCCTGCGTGAGCAAGAAGAGCGGGGCGATGCGGGTCGTCAGCGCGAAGACAAAGTGCAGGCATGGACGAGCACAGGCTGTCGTGGAACGCGGCCGGGCCGGCGGGTACTCATGGCGCGGCCGGCGCCCCGGCAGTCCCGGCGTGGCCGGGACAAACGGCACCAACGGGGTCGGCGTCGACTATGCGACGTCGAAGGGCAGCAACGAAGCCGTGCACCTGGCGAGCGGAGGCGAAGACGTGGTCCTCAGCAAGACGCTGCCCGCCGGGTCCTACTTCGTGACCGCGCAGACGACCCTGCTGGTCGCTGAAGCCAAATCCACGGCGTTCGTGGTGATCGCCTGCGGGATCGTCGACACGCGCGGGCACGCCGGCGATCGTCGAACCAGCAGGCAAAGCGACTCGACGAGTCGGTCTGGCTGCAGACCTGATCAAAACCGGCTCGTCAACTGAATACGGAGCGGACACCGACGATGGCGCTGCAGGCGCAGCTCACGACCACCGACCACGCTGGCGCTGATCTGCGCCCCCATCGAGGGCAGCGAAGAAGGCCATCGTCGGAGGCGTTCGATCGCGCAGCTGAGCGCGCTGCAGACGACCGCCAACGACGTAGCCCGGCGGACTGCCGGAGCGGGCGTGGCGGGGGATAATCGATCACGTGATCCCCCGCTACACCCGCCCCGAGCTCGGCCGCCCTGTGGACCGACGAGGCCCGCATGGAGACCTGGCGGCAGGTCGAGGTCGCCGCCTGCGAGGAGCTCCCGGGCCTGCTCGGCGCCGAGGGCCCCAGCGAGCAGGAGCTCGAGGCGATCCGCGGCGCGAGCTTCACCGTCGAGGCGGTCAACGAGCGCGAGCGGGTCACCGACCACGACGTCGCCGCCTTCGTGGACGTGCTCGCCGCGTCCGCCGGCGAGGCCGGGCGCTGGATCCACTTCGGGCTGACCTCCTCGGACGTCCTCGACACGGCCCTGGCGCTGCAGCTGCGCGCGGCCGGCGAGGTCGATCCTCGCCGGGCGCGCAGAGCGCTGGCGGCGACGCTCGCCGCGCGCGCCCGCGAGCACGCGGACACGCTCTGCGTCGGGCGGACCCACGGCGTCCACGCCGAGCCGACGACCTTCGGCATCAAGCTCGCCGGCTTCGCCTTCGAGGCGCACCGCAACGCCCTGCGCCTGCGAGCGCGCGTTCGAGCAGGTCGCCGTCGGCGCCCTCTCCGGCGCCGTCGGCACCTACGCCGCCACCAGCCCCGAGTTCGAGGCCCGCGTGCTCGCCCGGCTGGGCCTCGGCGCGCGAGGACGTCTCCACGCAGGTCGTCCCCCGCGACCGCCACGCCGAGCTGCTCAGCGCGATCGCGCTCGCGGGCGCCGGCCTCGAGCGCCTCGCCACCGAGGTCCGCCACCTGCAGCGCACGGAGGTGCGCGAGGTGCAGGAGCCGTTCCGCGCCGGCCAGAAGGGCTCCTCGTCGATGCCGCACAAGCGCAACCCGATCAAGAGCGAGCAGATCTCCGGCCTCGCGCGCGTGCTGCGCGGCAACGCCCAGGCGGCGCTCGAGAACGTCGCGCTGTGGCACGAGCGCGACATCTCCCACTCCTCGGTCGAGCGCGTGATCCTGCCCGACTCGACGATCCTGCTCGACTACCTCCAGCACCGCACGATCGCGCTCGTGCAGGGACATGACCGTCGACGCCGAGCGCATGCGCGCGAACCTCGAGCTGACCCACGGCGCGCTGTTCTCCCAGCGGGTGCTGCTGGCGCTCGTCGAGGCGGGCTCCTCGCGCGACGACGCCTACCGCGATCGTCCAGGAGCTCGCCCAGCGGGCCTGGGACGAGGGCATCCCGCTGCGCGAGCTGCTCGCCGCCGACGAGCGCGCCGCGCGGCCTCGACCTCGACGAGATCTTCGACTACTCGCCACTACATCGCGCCACGCCGGCGAGATCCTCGCGCGCCTCGACGCGATCGCCTGACGGACGCGCTCGCGTCCGCCGGAGCGCGCTGGTAGCATCGCGCCACGTGACCACGCGCTCGCCGACCTGCCCCTAATCGCCAGCGGGAAGGTCCGTGAGATGTACGACGCTGGCGGCCCGACGAGTGCCGGCGTCGCGCGAGCCGCGCTGCTGATGGTCGCCAGCGACCGCATCTCGACCTACGACGCCGTCCACCCCACGCCGATCCCCGACAAGGGCAAGGTGCTCACGGGGCTGTCGGTGTTCTGGTTCGCCAAGACCGCCCACATCGTCGCCAACCACCTGATCTCCGCCACCGACGGCGTGCCCGAGCGAGCCGCGGCCGCGCGCTGGTCGTGCAGCGCCTGCAGATGCTCCCCGTCGAGTGCGTCGTGCGCGGCTACATCACCGGCTCGGGCTGGAAGGACTACCAGGCCACCGGCTCCGTCTCCGGGATCGCGCTGCCCGAGGGGCTGCGCGAGTCCGAGCAGCTGCCCGAGCCGATCTTCACGCCCAGCACGAAGGCCGACGTCGGCCACGACGAGGCGATCGACTTCGACGGAGCCGCCGAGCTCGTCGGCGACCGCGCGCTGATGCGAGCGGTCGCGGACGTCGCCGATCGAGCTGTACTCCTTCGCCGCCGAGCACGCGCGCGCCAACGGCGTGATCCTCGCCGACACCAAGTTCGAGTTCGGCCTCGACCACGCGCACGGTGGCGGACGCTGGTGCGTCGGCGACGAGGTCCTCACCCCCGACTCCTCCCGCTACTGGCCCGCCGACGACTACGAGGTCGGCCGCGGCCAGCCGAGCTTCGACAAGCAGTACGTGCGCGACTGGGCCACGGCAGCGGCTGGGACAAGAAGCCGCCCGCCCCCGCGATCCCCGAGGACGTCGTCGCGGGCACCCGCGCGCGCTACGTAGAGGCCTACGAGCGCATCACCGGCGAGCCCTTCGAGGCCTGGCTCGACCGCACCGGCGCCGCGTGAGGGCCCGCGTGCTGATCCGCCCCAAGGCCGGGCATCCTCGACCCCCAGGGCGTGGCCGTCGAGCGCGCGCTGCCCGGCGCTCGGCTTCGCAGGGCGTCGCCAACGTCCACGTCGGGCGCCTGTCGAGCTCGACGTCGAGGACGCCGCGCAGCTCGAGCCGATGTGCGAGAAGCTGCTCGCCAACCCGCTCGTCGAGGACTACGAGGTCCAGCTGCTCGACGGCAGCGCCTGACGCGACGTGAAGTTCGGCGTCCTCCAGTTCCCCGGCTCCTGCGATGAGGTCGACGCGCTGCACGCCGCCCGCCGCGTCGGCGACGCCGAGCTGATCTGGCACGGCGATCGCGACCTGCGGAGGCGCCGACGCGATCATCGTGCCCGGCGGCTTCTCCTACGGCGACTACCTGCGCGCCGGCGCCATCGCGCGCTTCTCGCCCGGCGATGGAGTCGGTGATCGCGTTCGCACGCGACGGCGGCCTCGTGCTCGGGATCTGCAACGGCTTTCAGGTGCTCTGCGAGGCGCGGCTGCTTCCCGGCGCGCTGCTCGTCAACGCCAACCTGCGCTTCACCTCCAGGCAGGTGCGACTCGAGGTGCTCAGCAGCGGCGGCTCGTTCACCCGCGCATGCGCGCTCGGCGAACGGCTCGAGCATCCCCGCCAAGCACTCCTGGGGCCGCTACTACGCCGACCCCGACACGCTCGCGGACATGGACAGCCGCGGCCAGTTCGTGCTGCGCTACGCGCCCGGCGAGAACTTCAACGGCTCGCTGCACGACATCGCCGGCGTGTGCAACGAGGCCGGCAACGTGTTCGGCCTGATGCCCCACCCCGAGCACGCCGTCGACGAGCTCATCGGCGGCTCCGCCGACGGCCTGAAGATCTTCCAGTCGATGCGCATGACCGTCGAGGGTGCGGCCGTCAGTGGCTGACACGTCCACGGACCTCGCCCACCGTCGAGGACGCGCTCGCGCTCGGGCTCACGCGCGCCGAGTACGAGCTCGTGTGCGAGAAGCAGGGCAGGCCGCCCAACCAGGTCGAGCTCGCCATGTACTCGCTGCTGTGGAGCGAGCACTGCGCCTACAAGCACTCCAAGAAGCTGCTCCGCACGCTGCCCACCGAGGGCGAGCACGTGGTCATGGGGCCCGGCGAGAACGCCGGCGCGGTCGACGTCGGCGGCGGCCTCGTGTGCGCGTTCAAGGTCGAGTCCCACAACCACCCCTCCGCTGTCGAGCCCTTCCAGGGCGCCGCCACCGGCGTCGGCGGCATCCTGCGCGACATCTTCGCCATCGGCGCCCGCCCGATCGCCGTGCTCGACTCGCTGCGCTTCGGCGAGCCCGGCCTCGGGGACTCAGCGCCACGCCCGCTACCTGCTCGACGGCGCCGTCTCCGGGATCGGCCACTACGGCAACTCGATCGGCGTGCCCACCGTCGGCGGCGAGGTCTACTTCGAGGCGCCCTACGAGCAGCAACTGCCTCGTCAACGCCATGGCACTCGGGCTCGCCCATCGCGAGCGGCTCGTGCGCAGCGCCGCCGCCGGGCCTGGCAACGTGGTGGTCCTGTTCGGCGCCTCCACCGGACGCGACGGCATCGGCGGGGCCTCGGTGCTCGCCTCGGCCGAGCTGCGGAGCGGACGACGACGACAGCAAGCGCCCCACCGTCCAGGTGGGCGACCCGTTCGAGGAGAAGAAGCTGCTGGAGTGCTCGCTCGAGCTGCTCGACCGCGGGCTGCTCGTCTCCCTGCAGGACCTCGGCGCCGCCGGCCTCACCTCCTCGGCCTCGGAGATGGCCTCCAAGGGCGAGGTCGGGATCGACATCGACGTCGCCGCATGTACCGCTGCGCGAGGCCGACATGGAGCCGTTCGAGATCATGGTCTCCGAGTCCCAGGAGCGGATGCTGTGCGTCGTCGAGCCCGCCAACGTGGACGCCGTGCATCGGCCATGCTGTGAGAAGTGGGAGGTGAACGGCGCGGCGATCGGCACCGTCACCGACAGCGGGCGCATGCGCATCCTGCGAGGACGGCGAGCTCGTCGGCGACATGCCCGTCAGCGCGCTCGTTGACGACTGCCCGCTGTATGACCTCGCGCCGAGCAAGCCCACCGAGCCGATCTACCCCGCGCCCGAGCCCACCGCGGGCGTGTCCCGCACAGCGACGCCTCAGGAGACCCTGCTCGCGCTCCTCGCAGCCCCAAACCTGCCTCCCGCAGAGCCGCTGTTCGAGCAGTACGACTCGATCGTCCAGTCCCGCACCGTCCGCCGCCCCGAGCAGGCCGACGCCGCCGTGCTCGCGCTGCCCGACGGCTCAGCGCTGGCCGTCAGCATCGACTGCAACGGCCGGCGCGTCGCCGCCGACCCCTACACGGGCACCGTCGAGGCGGTGCTCGAGTGCGCCGCCAACCTCGCCTGCGTCGGCGCAGAGCCGCTCGGCACCACCAACAACCTCAACTTCGGCAACCCCGAGAAGCCGCACATCGCCTGGCAGCTGACCGAGTCCGTACGCGGCCTCGGCGAGGCCTGCCGCGCGCTCGACGCGCCGATCGTCGGCGGCAACGTTTCCCTCTACAACGAGGGCGCCACCGGCCCCATCTACCCGACGCCCGTGATCGGCATGGTCGGGCGGATGCCCGACGCGCACCGCGCCGGCCGGATCGGCTTCCAGCAGGCGGGCGACGCACATCGCGCTCGTCGGCCCGTTCGCGCCGTCGCTCGCCGCCAGCGAGCTCGCCAAGCTGCTCGGCCATGCGCTGCCCGACGGGCTGCCCGCGATCGACATCGATGCGGTTCGCGCCGCGCAGACGCTCGTCCGCGACGCCGTCCGCGCGGGCGTGCTCTCCAGCGCCCACGACATCGCCGAGGGCGGTCTTGCGGTCGCCATCGCCGAGTGCTGCCTCGCCGGCGGCCTCGGCGCGGAGATCGAGCTCGCGGAGGACTTCTGGCGAGGAGACCGCGCCTGCGAGTGCCCTGTTCGGCGAGGGCCCCGGCGGCTTCATCTCAGCGGCCCGCCCGATGCAGCTCGCGCGCTCTGGCGACCCAGGCCGCTGGCGCGAACGTCGCGCTGCGTCGTGCTCGGAAGCGGTCGGCGAGGACGTGCTGAACGTCGTCGGCGGCCGGCGCAGTCGCTGGCACCATGATCACCGTCACCCTCCAGGAGCTTGGCGACGCGCACGCGACGTCTCGGGGAGCTGTTCCTGTGAGCAGCGAACTCAGTAGTTCCTTCGTAGCTACACCACTACGCCTGCTAGCTTGTGAGACGTGATGCGTGACGGACCGCGCGACGAGTGCGGAGTGTTCGGACTGTACGCGCCCGGTCACGAGGTGTCGCGTCTGTCGTACTTCGCGCTGTACGCCCTTCAGCACCGCGGCCAGGAGTCGGCAGGGATCGCCGCGGCCGATCGCGGCGGGCACATCATCACCCGCCGCGAGCTCGGGCTCGTCAACCAGGTGTTCACCGAGAACGACCTGCGCACGCTCGCGGGCGAGCTCGCCATCGGCCACGTGCGCTACTCCACCACCGGCTCCAACGCCTGGGAGAACTCCCAGCCGGTGCAGCGCTCGGAGGGCACCAACGGCTCGCGCCGCGAGGTCGCGCTCGCGCACAACGGCAACCTGATCAACGCGCTCGAGCTCCACGAGGAGCTGCTCGCGCGGGGCGTCACGCTTCAGCTCCACCTCCGACTCGGAGATCATCGCCGCGATGATCGCCACGCACCCCGCGGAGCAGGTCGAGGACGCGATCGCCGACGTGCTGCCGCGCCTGCGCGGGGCGTTCTCGATCGTCGCCATGACCAAGGACCGCGTCGTCGCCTTCCGCGACCCCCACGGCCTGCGCCCGCTGTCCATCGGCTTACTGGAGTCCGGCCCCGAGCGCCTCGAGGGGCCGCCGGCGCGTCCAATGGCAAGCACTACTGCGTCGCGAGCGAGTCGTGCGCGTTCGACATCATCGGCGCCAACTTCCTGCGCGACGTCGAGCCCGGCGAGCTCGTCACGCTCGGCGAGCGACGGCCTGCAGAGCCGCATGGTCGTGCCCGGACGGCAGGCGCGCGCTGCTGCGTGTTCGAGTACATCTACTTCGCCCGCCCCGACTCGCGCATGAACGACCAGGTGCTGCAGGTGGCGCGCGGGCGCATGGGCGAGATCCTCTGGCGCGAGGCGCCCGTCGAGGCCGACCTCGTGATCGCCGTGCCCGACTCCGGCAACCCCGCCGCGCGCGGTCTCGCCCGCGCCGCCGGGCTGCCCCAGGACGACGGCTTCGTCAAGAACCGCTACGTCGCCCGCACCTTCATCCAGCCCGGTCAGGAGCTGCGCAAGCACGGCCTGCGCCTGAAGTTCAACCCGCTGCCGGAGGTCATCGCCGGCAAGCGCCTGGTGGTCGTCGACGACTCCATCGTCCGCGGCAACACCACCCGCCAGATCGTGCAGATGCTGCGCGACGCAGGCGCCGCTGAGATCCACATGCGCATCTCCGCGCCCGCCCATCAAGAACCCCTGCCACTACGGCATCGACATGTCCACACGCGAGGAGATGATCGCCCACGGTCGCACCACCGAGGAGATCGCCGCAGAGCTCGGCTGCGACTCGCTGCACTACCTCTCCCTCGAGGGCGTCTACGAGGCGATCCGCGGCAGCCGCTCGAGCCACTGCGACGCGTGCTTCAGCGGCGAGTATCCGCTTGCCGGCAGCGACGGGGCGGCCGGCAAGTACTCACTGGAGGAGAATCACCAGCAGCAGGGCGGCGACCTACCGCCACTGCCGCTGGTCAACGCCTGACCCTTTTGGTGCTTGACCGCTGTTGGCCCCGAGCTCAAGCCTGGTGATCGTCTCGCGCGCCCGACGCGTCGCTGTAGCGGTTGTTGTATGGGCGGTGGACGATCAGATCGCCCGAGCGCCCCGACCGCAGCGAGTAGCCGAGAACGGCTACTACCAGGAGGGTGATGAGGATTGAAAGCATGGGCGGGTTCCTATGGATGGCTTTACAAAGCCTCCCCGCCCCTTCCAACTAATTGAACCCCATTGCGCGGGCATGCTCTGTGATGTTGCGCACAGCTATCGTGGCCGCACGTGAGCGAGCGCTTCCCCATCGCCGTGCTGGTATCCGGCACGGGCACCAACCTGCAGGCGCTGCTCGACACCGTGCACGGGAATGAGGTGGAGATCGTGGCGGTCGCCTCCAGCGTGGTGGGCGTGCGCGCGCTGGAGCGAGCTGAGCAACACGGGGTGCCTGTGGGGGTGTTCGAGCGGGCCGCGTATGCCGACCGCGGTGAGCGTGACCGGGCGCTGGCGGACTGGCTCACGGAGCGTGGCGCCCGGCTGGTGGTGCTGGCGGGCTACATGGAGCTGCTGGGCGCGTCGTTCCTCGATCGCTTCCCTGGTGCCGTCCTAAACGTCCATCCTTCTTTGCTGCCGGCGTTTCCTGGGATGCACGCGGTCGAGCAGGCGCTCGCGTATGGGGTGAAGCTGTTTGGCGTGACTGTCCACTTCGTCGACGCTGGTGTGGACACGGGCGCGGTGATCCTCCAGGGTGCGGTGGAGCTGCTCGATGCGCGTGAGCCGGGGGAGGTGCTCGCGGCGCTGCGCCCGCTGGAGCACGAGTTGCTGCCGCGGGCGGTGTCCCTGTTCGCCTCCGGCGCGCTCAGCATCGACCCGGAGAATTCGCGCCGTGTGGTCATTCGTGCGGACGTTGCGGGGACCGCCGGTGTGTGAGGGGCGCAGTGAGCGGCTCGGGGCCGGCGGTCCGCTCGGACGAGGGGTAGGCTGGTGGCGATGGCAACGGAAGGCGACACCATGACCGATCATCACCAGGGGGTCGAGCGTGCTGCGCCCGGTGAGGTGCGCGTGCGCAGGGCGCTGCTGTCGGTGTCCGACAAGAGCAGCATCGTCGAGCTCGCACAGGGTCTCGTGGAGCTGGGTGTGGAGCTCATCTCCACCGGTGGCACCGCACGCGAGCTCTCCGGCGCGGGCATTGCGGTGCGCGCGATCGAGGATTTCACAGGCTTTCCCGAGATGATGGACGGGCGCGTGAAGACGCTGCACCCACGGCTGTACGCGGGCCTGCTGGCCAGGCGCGACGAGGACGAGCACCTGCGCGCTGCCGACGAGCAGCAGATCGAGCAGGTCGATCTGGTGTGCGTGAACCTGTACCCGTTCGAGCAGACCGTCGCCCGCGGCGACGCCTCCGAGCAGGAGGTGATCGAGAACATCGACATTGGCGGGCCCAGCATGATCCGCGCGGCCGCCAAGAACAGCGCGTTCGCGGCTGTGCTCGTGGACCCAGCTGACTACGAGAAGGTGCTGGCGGAGCTGCGCGAGTCCGGCGGAAAGCTGTCGCTGACGACACGCAAAGCGCTTGCAGGCAAGGCGTTCGCGTGCACCGCGCGCTATGACGCTGCCATCTCCACCTGGTTCGCCTCCCGCGAGGGCGAGGGCTTTCCGCCCAGCTGGCGCGACGCGTACGAGAAGGTCATGGACCTGCGCTACGGCGAGAACCCCCACCAGCAGGCCGCGTTCTACGCGCGTGTGGGTTCGCCCACGCACCTGCTCGCCGGGGTGGAGCAGCTGCACGGCAAGGAGTTGTCGTTCAACAATCTGCTCGACCTCTCCTCAGCACGCGAGCTCGTGGAGGACTTCGCTGAGCCGGCGTGCGCGATCGTCAAGCACAACAACCCGTGCGGTTGTGCCATCGGCTCGAGCGGCAAGGACGCCTACGAACGCGCCTTCGCGTGCGACCCAGAAAGCGCGTACGGCGGTGTGATCGCGGTCAACCGCCCCGTCGATCTCGCCTTCGCTGAAGAGCTCAGCAAGCAGTTCATCGAGGTGCTGCTCGCGCCCGGCTACGACGCCCCCGCGTTGGAGGCGCTGCAGGTCAAGAAAAACGTGCGCCTGCTGGAGCTGGGCGACTGGCCCGAGCCGCGGCGAGAGGTCGAATCGAAGCCCGTCCTAGGCGGCCAGCTGGTGCAGACGCACGACGTCGTCTCCGAGACGCGCGAGCAGATGAACGTGCTCAGCGGGCGCCAGCCGAGCGAGGATGAGTGGCGCGACATGCTGTTCGCGTGGAAGGTCTGCCGCCACGTGCGCTCAAACGCCATCGTGCTGGCCACAGGCGGCGCCACCATCGGCATCGGCGCCGGCCAGATGAGCCGCGTGGACGCGGTGCGGATTGCAGTCCAGAAGGCCCAGAAATTCCTGCCGGACGCCCTGGCCGGAGCATCGCTCGCGTCCGACGCCTTCTTCCCCTTCGCCGACGGCCCCCAGATCGCACTGGACGCCGGCATCACCGCCGTGATCCAGCCGGGAGGGTCCGTGCGCGACGAGGAGGTCGTGGCGGCGGTGGATGCGGCGGGCGCGGCGATGGTCGCTACCGGCGTGCGCCACTTCCGCCACTAGCGGCGCAAAGGGCGCATACAGCGACCCCAGCCGAGGGGGGCGAAATCAAGCCGGTATCTTTTCCATATGGCTGAACTGAGCACCGAGCCCGCAGGTGCGGATTCGATACTGGGTCATGGCGCTCTGACACCGACGCTCGTCGTCGAACGGTTCCTGGACCTGCTGTCTGCGAAGGACATCGATGGAGCCTCCGATCTGCTGGCGCGGAATGTCGAGTACGTCAACGTCGGCCTCCCCGCAATCCATGGCCGCGAGCGTGTTCGGCGAGTCCTGCAGGCATCGCTTGGTCCGTCGGGAGCAGGGTTCGAGGTGTACATGCACACGATCTCGGCCAACGGGCCGTCGGTCATGACGGAGCGCACGGATGTGCTGCTCTACCGTCGTCTGCGAATCCAGTTTTGGGTCTGCGGGCGCTTCGACGTCCGCGACGGAGAGATAGTGCTCTGGCGCGATTACTTCAGCGCGACGAGGTTCACGACTGCAACCCTGCGGGGCCTGCTCGGCATAGTCATCCCAGCGGTGCGCGCAAAGCCCCCGTCACGAAACAGCTAGGTATGCGGAGAGCCTCCGAGCGCAGGTACGCAAGCGCGCTGCGCGATGACGCGTAAGGGTGCTTCCAAGCAGCATGCGCAGATCGTGGCCGGCAGTTTTCCCGGCGCTGAAAGCGCCCGAAAGCTGATCGGTTACGATCGGAGCATGTGTAGAAATATCCGTACTCTCCACAACTTCGAGCCACCAGCCACCGACGAGGAGATCCGCGCCTCGGCATTGCAGTACGTGCGCAAGATCAGCGGCTTCACCAAGCCCTCGCAGGCGAACGCTGAGGCGTTCGACCGTGCGGTGGACGAGGTGACCGAGATCTCCACACGCCTGCTGGGCGAACTGGTGACGAACGCACCGCCGAAGGACCGCGAGGTCGAGGCCGCCAAGGCCAAAGCTCGCGCAGCTCAGCGGTACGCGGCGTAGGGGCAGTCGCAAAGCACACCCTGGACTGCCCTTGCATGAGAGGCGGGCGTAGTCCGCACGGCTTGTCCTCGCGAGATGACGGCTAGCTTGCGCCGACGACGTCGACGGATACCGAGTCGACAGTCATGGGCTGCCCTTCCGCACAGACGCTGGACGCCTGTACCGTGATCGTGTGGTACTTCGGCGTCCCTGGCTCGAAAAGCTGCCAAAGGCTTCGGTAGTCGATATTTTCAAAGCCGAGCGTCCGGGTCTGCCCGTTGGGAATGTCTGCTTCCGCCCCGGCGGCTGCATGAGGTCCCGAAGCAGCCTCTGGAGCGCCCTGCCAGTTGGACACGAGAACCAGGACGGATACGGGTCTGCCTTGTGATTCTCTCGCAGCTGCACATCCTGCCGGGGCGGTCACGGTGACCTGGCCTGTGATCTGGTTGAGTTCGTCGCTCAGTTGCAGCCATGTAGCTTCCGTCATTGGAACCGATACTGGTTCGCTCCTGGTTCCCGTCTCTGTAGCTGAGAGGCTGCGCGCGCGGGCTGTCACCTGAGCGCGAGGCGGTCCTTCGCGTAGTTCCCGCACGACGCTCGGCTTTATCTGACTCACTTCAGTGATCAGGTATCCGCCAGCCGCAAACGCGGTTCCCCCGAGCGAGACCAACAACGCCATGACGGCGATGACGCCAACCGGCGATGGCTTGCGCAGGCGCACCGTGCGCAAAAGCATACCTAGGGCGAACGAGGGGACTTGACCAGGGCGAACGAAGGGACTTGACGTTTCTGCTGTTACGATATATCGTGTAATTACTTTGATAGCTCACGATAGGAACTAAATATGTTTGGCAATGAGATTTATTCAACGGGCGTAAAGCCCGGATGCAGGTCCCCCAGGCATGGCGGCCGACACGGTCACCACGGTGGCGGCGGCCCGGAGGCTCGCGGTGACTTTGGTGGCCAGTTTGGGGCCGGCCCGTTCGGCTTCGGCCGTGGCGGAGGTCCGGGTGGTCCGCGTGGACGCGGCCGCAGAGCGCGCCGTGGAGACATTCGCACTGCGGCGCTACTGCTGCTGGCGGAGGCGCCGCGCAACGGCTACCAGATCATGCAGGAGGTGCAGGAGCGAAGCGGCGGTATTTGGAGCCCGAGCCCGGGCTCGGTCTATCCGGCGCTGCAGCAGCTCGAGGACGAGGGCCTGATCCGCACCGAGGAGAGCGACGGGCGCAAGCTGTTTGCGATCACCGATGAGGGCCGCAAGGTCGTGGATGCCCGCGGCGCTGAGCAGTCGGCACCGTGGGAGCAGACGGGCGACGGCGCCGGTGGAGCGCATGAGCTGGGAAAGCTCATGCGAGAGGTCGCTCACGCGTTCATGCAGGTGATGCGAACGGGAAGCGAGAGCCAGGTCGCCAAGGCCGCCGGCGTACTCGCGAGCACCCGGCGCGACCTGTACCGGATCCTCGCGGACGGCGACGTCGATGTCGCCGGTGGTGAGGCAGGTTCCGCGGGCGACGACACGGACACCGGTGCTGATGCCGGTACCGTGGACTAGAACAGTTGAGCTCGTCCGCCAGTACAACTCCGAGCCAGGCCACCGAGACGGCGTCCCGCGCCGCCGTCTCGGTCAACGGCCTGGTCAAGCGCTACGACGAAGTCGAAGCCGTCCGCGGCATCGACTTCGAAGTGGCGCCCGGGGAGATCTTCGGCTTCCTCGGCCCCAACGGCGCGGGCAAGTCGACCACGATCAACATGCTGTGCACGCTCGTGCGCCCCAGCGGCGGCTCGGCACTCGTTGCCGGACACGACGTCGTCACAGAACGCGACGACGTCCGCCGCAACATCGGCCTGGTGTTCCAGGACACCACGCTCGACGGCTACCTGAGCGCCGAGCAGAACCTGAGGCTGCACGCCGAGCTGTACGGCGTTCCCCGCGAGCTTGTAGATGAGCGCATGCGCCAGGTGATGGAGATGGTGGGGCTGTGGGAGCGTAAGGACAGCTGGGTGAACACGTTCTCAGGCGGCATGAAGCGGCGTCTTGAGATCGCGCGCGGACTGCTTCACTCGCCGCGGGTGCTGTTCCTGGACGAGCCGACCGTGGGACTCGACCCGCAGACGCGCAGCTCCATCTGGCGCTACATCCGCGAGCTGAAGGCGCGCGAGGACATAACGATCTTCCTCACCACCCACTACATGGACGAGGCGGAGTACTGCGACCGCATCGCGATCATGGATCAGGGCCGCATCATCGTGCTGGACACGCCGGAGGCGCTGAAGGCGAAAATCGGCAAGGACCGTGTGCAGATCGAGACCGACGACGACGACGCGGCGATCGTGGCGCTGCGCGAGCGCTTCGATATCGAGGCGACGGTGGCCGAGGGGGCTGTCACGTTCGGCGTGCCGAACGGCGAGCAGTTCGTACCTCGCCTATTTGCGGAGCTCGGTACGCCGATCCGCACCGTGAGCGTTGCGCGCCCTTCGCTCGACGATGTGTTCATGGCGCACACCGGCACCACGATCCGTGACGCTGAGTCCACGAGCACGGACCGCATGCGCAACGTCGCCAGGATGATGGGGCGCTGATGGCAACCGAGATAACAACCCCGCGCACCGGAACGCCGGTCGTGCCCGGGCACGCGCAGCAACCGCACGAGATCGCGCGTGTGCGCGTACCTGCTCGCAGCCTGCGCAGTGAGCTGCGCGCGATCAAGGTCGTGTGGAAGCGGGAGCTGATCCGCTTCAGTCGCGACCGCCTGCGTATCCTCACCTCGCTGGTGCAGCCGTTCCTGTTCCTGTTCGTGCTCGGCTCCGGCCTCTCGTCGCTCGTATCCGCGGGCACCCACGGGGTGAATTTCAAAACGTTCATCTACCCCGGCGTGCTGTGCATGGCGGTGATGTTCACCGCGATGTTCTCCGCCGCGTCGATCGTGTGGGATCGCGAGTTCGGCTTCCTGCGCGAGATGATGGTCGCGCCCGTGCGACGCTCCTCGATCGTCCTGGGCAAGTGCTGTGGTGGCGCTACCGTGGCCGCCTTCCAGGGTGTGATCGTGCTTGCAATCGCCGGTCTCGTCCACGTCCCGTACTCACCCGGACTGCTCGCTGAGCTCTTTGGCCTACAGCTGCTGCTCGCGTTCTCGATCACCGCGTTCGGCATGATGGCCGCCGCGCGCATCAAGCAGATGCAGTCGTTCATGGCATTGATGCAGATGGCGATCATGCCGATGTTCTTCATCTCCGGCGCGATGTTCTCGGTGGCCCACCTCGAACCGTGGCTGGCCATCCTCAACCGCATCGATCCGCTCACCTACGCCGTTGACCCGATGCGGCGCGCGATCTTCTCTCATCTGAATATCTCCGCGGCGAGCCGCCACGCGCTCGCTCCCGGAGTGACGTGGTGGGGCTGGCATGTCCCAAGCTTGGTGGAGGCGGCAGTGGTGGCGCTGCTAGGCCTCGTGATGCTGGCGATCGCGATCGTCGAGTTCAGTCGCGCGGAGTAGCTGCCACCGGTTCAGGTCGGCTCGAGGGCGCACGCCGCGCCCGGATCTCGTAGTCCTCGGGTTGGAAGTGGCGCAGGCGCTGGCGGTAGGGCCAGGTGGAGCCGGGCCAGATGGTCGTGTTCCTGCCGTGCTCGTCCAGATACCAGCTGGCGCAGCCGCCAGAGTTCCACACAGTGCCCCGCAGACGCCGCTGCAGCTCCTGGTTGTATTGACGTTGGACGGGCTCGCGTACCTCGATCACGCCCAGCCCGTGTCCATCCATGAAGCGCAGTGCCTGCATCAGATAGCTCAACTGCGACTCGATCATGAACACGATCGAGTTGTGGCCGAGGCCGGTGTTGGGTCCGACGAGCAGGAACAGGTTGGGAAAGCCAGCAACGGTGGAGCCGAGGTAGGACTCGGCGCTGCTGCTGCCACCCCAATGCTCGGCGAGCGTGTGCCCGTCCCCGCCGTAGATCCAGTGGGCAACGGGCATGTCGGTGACGTGAAAGCCGGTACCGAGGATAATAGTGTCCAGCTCGCGCTCGACGCCATCGGCGGTCACGATCCCACGTGGTGTGATCGCGGTGATGGTGTCGGTGACCAGCTCCACGTTCGGCTGCACGAGCGCAGGGTAGTACTCGTTCGAGGGCAGGATCCGCTTACAGCCGATGCGGTAGTTGGGTGTCAGCCGCGCCCGTAGCGCGGCGTCGGGAACCTGCTCGCGCAGATGCTTTTGCGCGATCCGCTCGGGCAGCGAGCCCTTGCGGGGGTGCATCATCGGCAGCACGAACAGCTCGCGCCCCCAGTAGACCGCGCCGCGCACGAGCTTCTGTACCGGTGGGAAGGTCCGGAACAGCAGACGCTCCAAGCGCGTGGTTGGCCTGTTGCGGTGGGGCATCACCCACGGTGGCGTGCGCTGGAAGACGTGCAGTTTTCCCGCGCGCGGCTGGATTTGCGGCACAAGCTGGATCGACGATGCGCCCGTGCCGATCACCGCTACGCGCTCACCGTCGAGCTTGTGCTGGCTGTTCCAGCGCGCGGAGTGGAAGATCGACCCTGTGAAGCTTTCGATCCCTTCTATGTCCGGCAGCTTGGGGTCGGCCAACGGCCCCGCGCCCGCGACCAGCATGTCCGCGGTGAGATCGCCGGTGGTGGTCTCGATCCGCCACAGCTCCGCCTCTGCGTCCCAGCGTGTGGCGGTGACCTCGTGCCCGTAGTGGATGTGCGGGTCGACGCCGTGCTCTTTGGAGACACGCCGCAGGTACGCCCAGATCTCCGGCTGCGGCGAGAACGTGTGGCTCCAGTGCGGGTTGGGCGCGAACGAGAACGAGTACAGGTTGGAGGGCACGTCGCACGCGCAACCCGGGTAGCGGTTGTCGCGCCACGTGCCGCCGAGATCCGTGGCGCGCTCGAGCACGACGAAATCATCGATGCCTTCTTGCTTGAGACGCACGGCCATGCCCAGGCCGGAGAAGCCGGAGCCGACGATCGCGATGCGCTTATGTGGAATCGCTGACACGCGCACAGCCTACCCTGGTAGTGTCGCCTCACCGATGGCTGCGCTCGACCCAACCTCCTCGGCTCTGGAGCTGGCAGCAGCACTGCGGCGAGGGGAGTTTTCCGCGACAGAGCTGCTGGATGCATGTCTGGTGGCCGTCGATCAGAGCAACCCGCGGCTGAACGCGATCACGTGGCGCAACGACGAGGACGCCCGCGCGGGTGCAGCAGAGGCCGACCGCCGGCTGGCTGCCGGCGATGACGCACCGTTCCTGGGCGTGCCGATACCCATCAAGGACCTCACACCTGTCGTCGGCTGGCCAGTGACCTACGGCTCCAACGGTGCGCCCCCGGGTCCGAGCGAGCAGAGCGAGCTGGTCGTGGACGCGCTCGTGCGCGCCGGCTTCGTGCTGTGCGCGCGCACCAACACGCCTGAGTTCGGCGTGATCACCGCCGCGGAGAACAGCCGCTTTGGGATCAGCCGCAACCCGTGGGACACGAATCACACGCCGGGTGGCTCGAGCGGTGGCGCCGCGGCGGCGGTTGCGGGTGGGATGTTCCCGATCGCCCACGCTAACGATGGTGGAGGCTCGATTCGCATCCCGGCCTCCTACTGCGGTCTGGTCGGCCTGAAGCCAAGTCGCGGACGCGTTCCCCGTCTGGCGCAGAGCTGGTTGGGGGCGGTCGTTGAGGGCGTGGTCGCACACACGGTCGCGGACGCCGCCGCGGTGCTCGATGCGACCGCTTACTTCGACAGCAACGCTTGGTACAACGCGCCCGTCCCCAAGCGCCCGTTCGCCGAGGAGACGGACACACCGCCGGGGCAGCTGCGGATCGGGCTGATGGCGCAAGCGCCGCTTGGCATACCCACCGACGAGGCGTGTGTCGCTGGCGCGCGTGCGGCTGCAGCCACGCTCGAGGGGCTGGGGCACGTGGTGGAGGAGGTGGAGGTGCCGACGATCTCCGAAGAGATGATCCCCCCGTTCATCACGCTCACCGTCGGTGGCCTGGCTGACTACGAGGGCGTGGACTGGTCGGCGGTCGAGCCCCACATCGCCCACCAGCGCGCAACCAGCGGCGAGGTCGGCGCCTATGACTATGTGCTCGCGGCGCGTACGCTGGAGCTGCTCAGCCGCCGTGAGGTCGCGCGCTGGGGCCGCGACTTCGACGTGCTCGTGACGCCCACCTCAGCGATCCTGCCACCGGTGGCGGGGGCGATCCTCGAGGCCCAGCACGCCGCGCCCGACCAGCCGGTGCTGGATGTGGTCGGCAGCGTCTCCTTCACCGCCTTTGGCAACGTCACCGGGCTGCCCGCCGTCAGCCTGCCGCTGCACTGGAGTGACGGTGGGCTGCCGGTCGGCGTGCAGCTCGTGGCCGGCCCCTGGCAGGAGGCGAGCCTGATCGCGCTGGCTGCTCAGCTCGAGCAGGCATCGCCGTGGGCTGAGCGCCGCCCGCCGCTCGCACAGCCCGCCGCCTGATTTCCTGACTCACCTCAGAAAAACGCAGGTTGACAGCGCGCGAAACGCGTCTGGGGTCTAACCTCAAGCTGTGTTCGAGCGATTCACATCGCGGGCGCGGCAGGTGATCGGCTTCGCGCAGATGGAGGCGCGCACGCACGAGCGCGTCGGCACGGAGCACATCCTGCTGGGGCTGCTGCGTGAGCGGGAGGGTCTGGCTGCACGCGTGCTGGCGAGCTTCGCCATCACCGAGGAGCAGGTGCGCGCGGAGGTCCTACAAGCCCTCGGCCCAGGCGAGGAGCCCTCCGGCGGAGGCCTACGGCCGATTCCATTTTCACCGGAGGCGAAGATGCTGCTCCAGCACTCGCTGCGCGAGGCACTCAGCCTCGGCCACAACTACATCGGCACCGAGCACCTTTTGCTGGGGCTGGTGCGCGAGCAGGACAGTGCGGCGGCGAGGATCCTGCTGGGCCAGGGAGTCGATCGGGAGGAGATCCGCAACAAGGTCGTCCTGATGACGAGCGCGCGCAGCGTTCACTCCTCCCCGTCCGACGACCTGGACCGAAGCTGGCTCGACTTCACCCCTGCGGAGGCATCGGACCTCGCGCTGCGTCTGGCGCCGCTGGCAAGCCGCATTACCTACGAGGTGCGCCATCACAAAGGCGAGGAGCCGACGTTTCGCGTCACCTGCCAACTGGCCGGTGATGACGGCGCGCTGCGTGAGCTCGTGGCGCTCGAGGCCGTTGGCATTAAGGCTGTGATCGGGAGAGACCACACGGTGAAGTTCGGTCATCTGGAGTGGCCCAGCGACTCAGAAGGCGAGGAGGCGGGCGAGGGATAGGGACTGGGCACTGGTGACACTAGTTCGATAGAATTGAATCTGTCAACGTGTGAGGTTGGGCATGCTGGTTGGGGGCAACGAGAGTGCGGTGAGCGGGCCACACAGCTGGGGCTCGCCGGTGGTCAAGCGAGTCGCGATGGTTGCGGCGACGGCGTTCCTGTCGATCAACATCTGGACAGGTGCGCCGCTCTTCGCGGTGTGGGTGGGCGCGCGCGTGTCAGGGCAGAGCGTCCTGAGCATGAAGGCGGTGTTCGCCGTGGTGATAGTGCTTTCAGTGCTGGTGTTCGCGATGGGGGTCGCGCTCGCGTGGCTGAACAACAGGTACGACGAGCTGATCGGCCGCGCGGAAAGCGAACGACGCTCGCCGTGGCTGCGCAGCATGCGCGCGGAGGCCGAGGGTCACGTCAGCGCGCGGGTGGGGGTAACGGCGCTCGAGCGGGTGGTGATGGCCAGCGTCTACCTGGCGGTACTGACGTTCCTGGTGTGGTTCGCGTTCTTCTCAGGGCCGGCGTACCCGCCGACCACGTGAGCGGATGTCAGGTATGACGGATCACGAGATCTCAGTGGTATCTCAAGCCAGGTAGTCGCGTTTCAGCCACGCAAGCGTCTCGGCGAGACCGTTCGCATAGCCGACCCGGGGCTCCCAGCCGAGCGTGTGGCGTAGCTTGCGGTTATTGAAGTCCTGGCTCTTGCCCAGCACCTGCACGGCCTGACGGGAGAGCAGCGGCGGCAGGCTGAGGCCGGTGGCTCCGCGCAACAGCCGGTAGCCGTGCTCGAGTGAGAAGCCGATGCAGCTGGCCAGCCAGTAGGGCAGGCTGAAGCGCACTTGGGGGCAGCCGAGGCCGCTGGCCAGCCCATCGGTGAACTGCTTCCAGGTGACGTCGAGGCCGTCGCTGACGTTGAACGCCTCGCCGGGTGCGGCTTCGTGTTGGAGAGCAAGGACGGCGGCGTCGAGCAGGTTGTCGATGTAGCAGAGGCCAGCGAGCGGGCGGCCGCGATCGATGAGCAGCATGTGACGACCCTTGATCGCACGTGCGATCTCGCCGACGACGTCGACTGAGCCGGGCCCGTACACGGTGGCGGGGCGCAGGATCACGGTGGCCAGCGCGTGCTCGCCTTCCGCGCGACGGACCTCTGCCTCGGCTTCGAGCTTCGTTTGGGCATACCAGTTGCGAAACCGCGTGGCCGTGTATGTCTCGTCGGTATGGGATCGGTCGGGATAGCCGTAGATGTCCGTGCTGCTGAAGTGAACAAAGCGCTTGATGGATGCGTCGAGCGCTGCGTCGAGCAGGTTGCGCGTACCGCCGACGTTGATACGGGCAATCTCCTGCGTGGCGGCCCAATCGGATACGAGCGCACCGCAATGCAGCACGTACTGGCAGCCTGCTGCTGCGCGCAGGAGTGAATCGGCGTCGGTGAGATCCCCAACTGTGAGCTGCAGGTCGAGCTGCTCGAGCCGTGAGGTATCGCTGCTCGCGCGCACGAGGCAGCGCACCTGATAGCCCTCGTCCAACAGGCGCCTGGCGAGGCGCCCGCCGATGAACCCGGTGGCGCCGGTGATCAGGCACGTCTCGCTCACGTGAGCTTCGCGCGTGCCTGACGGCGGAGCGTCGTGGTGGCGATGTCGCGCACGACGGCAAAGTTCTTGCTGGAGCTTGCGTGACACTCGGCGAGCACGGTGTCGAGCGCGTCGAGGAAGACGCGCGTCTCGCCCTCGGACAGCGTCAACGGGGGCAGCAGCTTGATCACGTCGTTCTTGCCGGCGGCCATGGTGATCACACGGTGGTCGCGATGCAGCGGGATCACGATCAGCTGCGGGAACAGGCCCTCGCTGGCCATGTGGATCAATTGCCAGTTCAGGCGGGCCATGCGCGCTTTGGGCGCGCCCAGCTCGATCCCGATCATCAGCCCGCAAGCGCGGATCTCCTTGACCATCTCGTAGCGCTGCTGCAGCTCGGTGAGCCCATCGCGCAGCACCGCACCCATGTGCGCTGCGTGCTCGACGAGGCCGTCGCGCTCGATCACTCGCAGGCTGGCGAGACCGGCGGCCATCGACAGGCGGTTGCGCCCGTAGGTCGACTGATGCACGTAGGAGCGCTCGAGCGTTCCCACCGCCTTCTGGAAGATCTCACGCCTGGTGATCATCGCGGCGACTGGCATGTAGCCGCCGCTGAGCGCCTTGCCGACGAGCACGAAGTCCGGCTCGAGGCCCCAGTGCTCGAGCGCAAACCACTTGCCGGTACGGCCCAGCCCGGTCTGGATCTCATCGACGATGAACATCGTGCCGTAGCGCCGGCACAGCTCCTGCGCGCCCTGTAGGTAGCCGTCGGGCGGGAGCGTCACCATCCGCCCCTGGATCGGCTCGACGATGAAAGCGGCGACGTCCTTGGCCTTCAGCTGCGTCTCCAGGCGGTCGAGGTCACCGAAGGGGACGCGCTCGCAGCCGGGTAGCAGCGGGCCAAAGCCCTCCTTGAAGAACTCGTCGCCGACGAGCGACAGGGGGCCGTAGGTGACGCCGTGAAAGCTGCTCTCGCAGGAGATGAAGCGGGGCCGGCCGGTGGCGGCGCGGGCGAACTTCATCGCGGAGTCCACCGCCTCGGCTCCAGCGCTGGCAAAGAACACCGCGTCGAGCCCGGGCGGCAAGCGCTGGGTCAAGGCCTCGGCGAGCATGCCGGCAAGCGGTGAGTAGTGGATCTGTACGCCGTCGAGCAGGTCCGCGGCGAGCGCGGCTTGGAGGGTGTCGCGCACATCGGGATGGTTGTGGCCGAGGCTGGCGAACCCCTCGCCGGTGTGGAAGTCCAGATAGGCGCGGCCGGCGGCGTCATACACGTATGAGCCCTGTGCGGAGACGTACTGTTTGTCGAAGCCAAGGATGCCGAGCACGTCCACGAGCGATGGATCGAGATGGCGGCTGGCGAGATCGAGCGTCTCGGCGGCGCGTGCTCTTGCGTCCGCGACGACGCCCAGTGAGTCCTCGGGTGGTGGCGGTTGAGGGGTCGGTGTCATGACGATCGAATGCTGCGCGTCGGCGCGGTTCAGTCGACTGTCCCGGGTTCGGCGACCCACACGCTCTCGATACCGAGCACGCGGCAGAGCGGATCGAAGTGACGGTCGTAATGCAGCACGCCCGCCCCGCGCCCTGCGGCTGCGGCCGCGATCAGATAGTCGGCTGCCGGAATACGCCGCTCGCCGCGTAGGTCTCGTGAAGCTCCGATGGCGGCGGCCCCAGCGCTTCGGGTGATGGGTGCTGCGGGCAAGGCGGACAGGGTGCTGTCAAGCTCCGCAAACGCGGCCTCGTCACGGGCGCTCGCGAGCAGCTCGAGACTGACCACAGGGCACACGGCGAGCAGATTCGCATGCGCTGTTGCCAGCCACCGAGAGAGCACCGCGGGATCTTGTTGCCGGTTCCAGGCGGAGGTGTCGAATACGAGTAGCCCACCCGAGCCGTATGGCTCAGCGCGAGGCATGCAGGCTTTCGGATACCGAGAAGTCGTAGCGGTCGTCTTCGCCGGCAGCGATTCGCAGCAGATGCTTCTGCGCCTCGTGAGCAGCGGAGCGCTCCGCGCGGATTGCCTCTGCGCCGCGCAGCGCAAGATCGCGCACAGCGCGCGACTTGGGCTCCACGCCCCCGAACTCCTCCACCGCAGCTGCCAGCTCGGCGTCGAGAGTTACCTGAACTCGAGGGTGTGAAGCGGGCACAGCGATAGTGTACCACCCTACTGGTACACCAATTGGCGACCGCTGAATGCCCCGTGCGGGACTCGAACCCGCCCCACCGGATTAAAAGTCCGGCGCTCTACCAGATGAGCTAACGGGGCCCTGAGCGCGACAGTTTACGGTTCCTCGGCTGCGGCTACCCGCAAAAGCTCATCGATAGACGTGAGCTTGACCCGCGGGCGCCCTGCGGGCTGGCCGAGCGCACGCTCGTGAATATCGATGGCTTCCCAGCCCGAGTAGGTGACGAGCTCGGGTTGACGCGAGCGCAGAAGAGCCTCGACAGCGGCGGCGTTGGGCCTGCTGGGAAGATGCACGGAGCTCTGCTCGGCAGGGCGGCCGTTGCCGTTGGAGGAGGTCAGGGCCGCAAGGTCTGAGAGCATCGCGTCAACTGTCTCCTGGGCATCCTTCTTGTTCGTTCCAATCACACCGGAGGGCCCGCGCTTGATCCAACCGACGACGTACTCGCCGGGAAGCTGGGCGCTGCTGTCGGGGTCGAGCACGCGGCCGGCTTCATTGGGGATGACGGCGGAGCGCTCGTCGAATGGCACACCTGGAAGGGGGATCCCGCGGTAGCCGATCGCGCGGAAGGCCAATCCCGCCGGGATCGTCTCTCGCTCGTCGGTCGGCTGTGCGCGCAGGCCACCGTCGGGTGTTGGCACGAGTTCGTTATGGATCAGCTCCACAGCGCCGAGCCGCCCGTGGTCGTCTGGGAGGAAGGCGGCGGGCGAGAGCAGGAAGCGCAAGACGATGCGCTTGGGGTGCCCGTGGGGCGTGCGGGATGCGTAGTCGCGCAGGATCTCGACGTTGCGCCTGGAGGTGATGTCGGTCGCGGCGTTGGGGTCGTCCACCGCGAGTGCCCGCTCGAGTTCGTCACGGTCGACGATCACGTCCGCGTCGGCGAGCTCGCTGAGCTCGAGCAGCTCGGGGTTGGTGAACGCCGCCTGGGCTGGTCCGCGCCGTCCGAGGATCACGACCTCGTTGACATTGCTGGCGGCGAGCACGTCGAGGGCATGGTCAGCGGTGTCGGTTGGTGCCAGCTCGGATGGAGCGAGCACGAGCATGCGCGCGACGTCGATTGCCACGTTGCCGTTGCCGATGACGACCGCGCGCTCGGCTGAGAGCAGGTCGACCTCGAGGTGCGTGTGGTCGGGGTGGCCGTTGTACCAACCGACGAAATCGGTGGCTGCGTGCGAACCGGGTAGGTCTTCTCCGGGGATGCCCAGCGCGCGATCGGACGGCGAGCCGGTGGCGTAGACGATCGCGTGGTAGTGGTCGAGCAGCTCATCTCGGGAGACGTGCTCGCCGAAGGTGACATTGCCGAAGTAGCGAAAGCGCGGATGCGCGGCGGTCTTCTCATAGATGCGGGTGACGGACTTGATCTTGGGGTGGTCGGGGGCCACGCCTGAGCGAACCAGCCCCCAGGGTGTTGGCAGCCGCTCGAGCATGTCGACCTCGATGTTTCCGTCCGCGGCCTTCAGCAGGTGCCCGGCGGCGTAGAAGCCGGCGGGACCTGAGCCGACAACGGCTATGCGGATAGGGGACTCGTCGGTCATGGGAGCGGATGTGAGGGGTGTGGGCTGCGGCAGGTGCGTAGGAAAGAATGGGCGCGGCCCGACTCGAACGGGCGACCCCCTCGGTGTAAACGAGGTGCTCTAGCCAACTGAGCTACGCGCCCCTGCCTGTCCACTGAAGGCTAGCGAAGCCTGGCCAACCGTCCCACGCGCGCCGCGTGCCTGCGAAGCTTGCGGAGGATGTGGCGCTATGACGGTCGGTTGACAAAGATGAGGTTTGTCGTGTGGCTCGTGTTGGGGTTGATCGTGCTGGTTGCGTTGGCCCAGGTGGTGCTGCCACAAATCGCAGTGAGCAGAATCGAATCGCGGGTGGGGCGCTACGGCAAGGTGCAGAGCGTGAGCGTCAGCGCGTGGCCGGCAGTGGAGCTGCTGTGGGGACACGTGGGCTCGGTGCACGTCCGCGCGAAGCGCCTGTCGCTGAGTCCGGCGCAGGCAGCCAGTCTGCTGTGGGAAGGGAAGGGGACGGCGAGCATGGATCTGAGCGCTGAAAACTTGCGGGTGGGGTCGCTGCATCTGACGGATGCGAGCCTACGCAAGCGTGGGAGCTCCTTGACAGCGGAAGCAGTGATGAGCGAAGCAGACGTGAAGGCTGCACTGCCTGAAGGGTTCAGTGTGCGGCTGCTGCGCAGCGAAGGCGGGGAGGTGGAAGTGCAGGCGACTGGTGGACTGTTCGGTGTGGGGGCGACGGTAAACGCTGTGGCGGGTGCGAGCGATGGCGAGCTGGTGGCACATCCGCTGGGGTTCCTGATTGAAGGTCTGCAGCTGAAGCTGTTCTCCGATCCGCATGTGTACGTGGAGGGTGTGGGCGCAAGCGTGGCGAGCGAGCAGCCGCTCACGTACAGGCTGACGATGAGCGCGCGGCTGGGCTGAGCCGAGGGCCCCGGTTGCTGCCCCGGTTGCTGCTGTTTGCCCGCGAGCCGGCGGCCAGCTGTTATCAGGCCGCTGCGGCGACGCTGTGCGTGGAAACGGCGTTACGGGGCCGAACGATTGTGGGCAGGCCGTCCTTGGGGCTGATGGTTGGCATCTGGCGGATGCTCAGCTGGAAGTCGTTGGGTAGCGCGAGGGTGCAGCGAGAGAGGATCAGCGTGGCGATCGCCCGCACCTCGAGCTGGCCGAAGCGCATGCCGATGCACGTTCGCGACCCTCCACCAAACGGTACGTAGGCACCCTTGGGTATTGCTGCACTGGCCTCTGTGCTGAAGCGATCGGGCCGGAACTCTTGTGGGTCGGGGAAGACGTCGGGGAGATGGTGCGAAGCCCATGAGCAGTAGTTGACGAACGCGCGGGCGGGCACAGTGTGGCCTTCGAACTCGAACGGCTGGACGGAGCGTCGTGGCCCGATCCACGCGGGCGGGTACTTGCGCAGCGTCTCCTCGAGGACCATCTCGAGCTCAGTCAGCTCGCCGGAGAGCAGCGGCTGTAGATCCTCGACTGAGGGCGTTGCTTTGTCGCCGGGGAAAACGGCGTCCTGCTCGGTGAGCAGTCGCGCGACGATCTCGGGCCGATGTGCCAGCTCGTAGAACATGAACGAGACGGTGGAGGTGGTGGTGTCATGGCCGGCGAACAGCAATGTCATGACCTCGTCGCGGATCTGCAGGTCGGTGAGCGTGTTGCCGTCCTCGTCGTGGCCGTCGAGCAGCAGGCTGAGGATGTCTTGTCCACGCGCGCCTGTGGAGCGGCGCCGGGAGATTTCGGAGTAGATCAGCGTGTCCAGCTTGCGTGCGGCTTTCTGCAGCCGTGCCCACGGTGTGTAGGGGCCGCGCATGACTCGTAGGAAGTAGTCGGCGGAGTAGAACGACAGGGCCTCCTCGAACAGGCCAGCGGCGTCGATCGAGCGAGCCTGGGGGCCGTCGGGATCAACCCCGAACAGCGCGCGCATGGCCACACGCACGGCCAGATGACGGGTCCACGCGTACAGGTCGATACTTGCCCCCGGCGTGAGCTGGTCGAGCGCCTGTGTGGTCTCGTGCACGATCGCCTCAAGCGACGCGGCGATGTGCTCGCGGTGGAAGGCGGGCAGCATGATCATGCGAGAACGGCGGTGGAAATCGCCGTCGATCGTGAGCAGGCCGTCGCCCATCAGGCCGATGAGATCGCGAAAGTGAGAGTCGCGCCAGGTGAAGTTGGACGCGTGCGAGACGGTGATGTAGTGGTTGGCGGCAGGGCCGAGCATGAACACGACATTGCCGTGGAACAGCCGCAGCGTGAATATGGGGCCGTAGCGCTCGTAGGACTCGAGCAGCAGTGGCAGCGGATCGTTGGCGAAGCGGCGGGTGCGGTTCAGAGAGAAGCGGGTTTCGCCTGGTGGGAAGGGAACGGTGGCGGCGCGCTCGTCGCGCAGATCTTCCAGCATCACCGCCAGAGGCTTGGAATTAAGCAAAGGGGCGGGACCGACGAGCGCCATGCCTGGAAGCCTAGTCGAAAGTTGGCCGGCCGGCCAGTTTTACGTGGGGGCGGGTCCGAGCGCCGAGCCTTGGCATACTGGTGCAGCAAGGAACGTCGTAGGCGACGCTCCAAGCATCGCGGGGGCGTAGCTCAGCAGGTTAGAGCGCTGCCCTGTCACGGCAGAGGTCGCGGGTTCGAGTCCCGTCGCTCCCGCCATTGAACTTATGTACGAACCCCGGCCCCGAATTTCGGGGTCGTGGTCGTCTTGGGGACGACCGGTCTTGCTTTGGGGCGTCCTGGGCCGTTTCTGGGTCGTTTGGGCGGCTTCCCTGGCGTTGCGTAGCTCATGGACGAGGATCTCGATGGTGTCGTCCAGCGGCGTGCGTTGGGCTTGGATGTTGTCTGGGTCTGAGACGATGAGCGCGAGGAATACGGCCTGGTTGACGAGCCTGCGAGTGCTCTTCGGAAGCTCCTCGTAGATGATTTTGTCGTTCAAGATCGCGAGCGCATCATCGAGCGCCGCAATGACATCCTCGACCTCTGCTGAGGCGGCGTCGGCCCACTGCCGGGCCTTGGCGCGCTCTGACTCGATTCGCTTCTGCTCGGCCTTCAAGACCTCCTCGGAGACGCCCCCTTTGTAGTAGAGCTGCACCAACTTCTGTTGCTCTCCGGTCAGGTCGTGGAGTCTCCGGGTGTGGCGGGCTGACTCGCGACGGGCTACCTCGGTCTTTGACTGCACGTATGAGCGCAGTGCTTCGCGAACCATGTCCTGCTCGTCGCCTTTGTAGGTCTCGCGCTTGTAGCGGCGCACGATCGAGTGTTCGGTCTGCTCAACCGGAAAGTAGGGTGCGGCGCACTTTTCTTGGCGTTGCACGCGGCTGAGACAGGAGAAGTACTCGTATTGCCCGCCGCATTTACCGCGATGGAGTCCGTAGCCGAGACGCTTGCCGCAGACACAGAAGATCGTGCCCTTGAGGTAGTGGTGGTGTTTGTGGGAGCGATCTCCGCTGATGCGGTGACTGTCGAGAACCTTCTGCACCTGATCGAAGGTGGCCCGGTCGATGATGGCCTCGTGACGTCCCGTGCCCTTGACGCCGTTGTGGGTGACAACTCCGATGTAGTAGTCGTCACGGAGCATGCGGTGGACGATGCTGCGGTGCAGGGGCTTGCTCGGCCGCTTGTAGCTCCCACGGGTGCGCAACCCAGCGCTCTCAAGGATCTTTGTGATGGTAGTTATGGTGTGGTCACCGGTGGCTGCCAGATCAAACGCCATCTGGATATAGGCAACGCGCTCGTCGTCAACGGCGACCGCCGCGACCTCGCGTCCGTTCACTTTTTCGCGGACGTTGAGGTAGCCGATGTGGGCGATCCCAACAGTGCCACCATCGAGGAACTTACGTTCGAGGCTGACCTTGACCTTCTCGCCATCACGTCTAGAGCGGAAGGCGTTGAGGCTTGCCATGATCCCGTACATAAGCATTCCCGTTGATGTGTCATCCACGCGCTCGAGCGTGGACTCCAGCTTGGCGTCGCACGCCTCGATCTCACGTAGCAACCAGAAGGCGTCAAACTCATCACGGGCAACCCGCGAGAGGTCGTAGAAGATTACGTAGGTGGGTCGCACGTCACCAAGCTCGGCGAGCATGTGCTGAAGCTCGGGGCGCCGCATGTTCGTCGCGGTCTTGCCCGGCTCTACGTACTCACGGATGATGCGAGCACCGAGCGAGGTGGCGTGGCGTTCGCACGCTACGCGCTGCGCCTCGATGGAGTATCCCTCCGGGTTGTGTCCAGTGAGCTGTCCTGGGCTGGACACCCGCAGATAGATTACGGCGGTTGCTCGCAGCTCTGTGGTGGATGCATTCTTTGACTTTTCTATCGTGGATATAGGCATATATCCTCCTTTCTTGGTTAATTGGCTTAAACGATTTTCCCGTTAAGTCGTGATTTAAGCAACGTGTTAATTTATAGTGCGAGCCGGTCAAGGTGTGTAACCCCGACCGGCCCGCGTTGTGTCACTTAAGCGCCTCCAAGCGCTCAGTGATGGCCTGCTTGCGCTCCCCGGCACTCGACTTGAGCGCGTCGTACTCGGCTTCGGCCTCCTCTGCTCTGGATTTGGCTGCGTCTACCTCTCGGTCGATAGCCTCTATCGCTCGTTCCAGGGCGGCTCTCGCATCGGCGATCGCGTCGTCTGGTGTTGTCTCACGACGGCGTGTCCGTGACGGTCTGGTGTTGGGCTCACCACCCTCGAGTTTTTTCTTGTGAGAGTAATAGCTACCCCTCACCGAATCGTAAGGACGGCCGGCCTCCTCAGCGATTTGCTTGAAGGCATCTGCCTTGTCGGTGCCGGCGGCGATCATCGCCTCGACCCGATCGTAGATTTCTTGCGCCTTCGTGATTGCCATGAGTGTTCTCCCTTAGGTTGAATGGCCTTGGCGGCGGGCAGAAAGACCGTTTTGTCCTTCCGCTCGCCGTGGGGCCATCCACGGGCCGCCGGGGACGCCGGCGATGAGTCGTGCATTTGGGTCTGCCGTGCTCATCGCGGCGCCTCCGGTTAGGCTCGTCTGGGCCACCGAGGAACTAGTCGTCCTCGGTCATGGCTTCCATCGGGATCGTGCCCGCCTGACCTAGATGCCAGGCCACCTCAAAGCGGTCGTCATCGAAGTCGGCCAGCACATCCAGTGACGTGACGATCAGGTAGTCAAGCTGTTGTTCCCTGGCGAGCTGCAATGCCTGATACAACCCAGGCCGCACAAACCGAAACTCACGGATGTCAACAAACTCGCCGACCACCTCGGCTCTTAGCCTCTTCGCTTCCCGGCGACAGAACGCTAGTTGCATCGGGACCGATGGTTCGCTGACTCCGTCTTTTTTGTTTGGTTCGCACATGTAGATCACGGCTCGCCAGATCCTTGGCTTCTCCTGGTCGTGTTTGTCAATGTTGTGTCGTTCGAAATGCATTTGTGTTATCTCCTTCCTTAAGGCCTCCTTTCGTTGTTGTTGTGTTCGGGGAACTACCAGGGCCTTCATGGCAGTACCTCCCGCTGTGCCGCACTAGTGGCCCAGTGTGTAAGGCGCGCGCAGGCAATATCTACATACGCCGCTTCGCGCTCAACGCCAAGGAACATTCGGTCTTCCAACACCGCCGCAATCCCCGTGGAGCCGCTCCCGGTGAACGGGTCGAGCACCACTCCGCCGGGAGGTGTAACGAGCGCTACCAGCCAGCGCATCAACTCGATCGGTTTGACGGTCGGATGGATGTTGCGTCTGAGGCGAACTGCCGGACGGGTATAGAGCAGATCGGACTGCAAGGGCAGCTCCTCGCAGCCGGCCTCGCGTTCGCGCTTTGACGCCTTCGCGGCATAGAACAGCCGGCTTGGGCGAATGGCCGGCCGCGTCGCGTCGAGCAATCCCACTGGGCATCCGCTCACGCAACGAGCCTCGGTGCAGCCGAGAGCGTGGGAGACCGCGAGATTCGCTGGCCAGTAACCGTTGACGCGGGAGGTCTCAATATTTAGCGCTCCCGTACCCCATGTCTCCACGTTGCGCGGGGTTGTCGTGGTCAGTGGTGCCCTGGCGAGCAGGATCGGTTCATAGGCCGGCTTGAGCATCGGCGCGAGCCCGCCGGGGAGCTTGCGAGCCTTGGGTGTGCTCTGCGCGTAGAGCCAGAGCAGCATGTCGCGCAGCTCAAGTCCGGCGTCTTCGATCCCGGCTGTGAGCCGATGAAAGGTGCGAGGCGAACCAAATGCCACGACGTGGCCTCCGGGCTTGAGGATGCGTCGGCACTCGCTGGCCCATGTCCGCGTCCAAGCCGCGAAGGCATCGCCATCCCTGAGCTGCTGGCCGGCTTTGCCGGCTCCGTCCCAGGCCTCACCGTGGAAGCCGATGCCATACGGCGGGTCGGTGACGATCGCGTCTATGGAGTTCTCGGGCAGCTTGGCGAGCAGCGTGAGCGTGTCGGCCTCGATGAGCCCCCAGGCCTGGGTGGCGTCCTCGTAGACGGCGACCTTAGAGGTTGTGTTCATGAGCGAGCCTCCGAGGCCAGCAGCCGGGTGGCGTCGTTGAACCGGCAGACCGTGAACAGCCGGAGCGTGTCGCTTGTCTGGCGGGCGAGTACATCGTGGATCTGCTGCTCGCGGCGTTCGTCAGGAACCAGCCACAGCACCTTCGGATAAACGCCGTGCTCGTGCTGTTCGCGACCGGAGCGGTAGTGCTGGACGTAGAGCGCGAGCTTGCGGGCGATGGTGCGTCCGGACTCCGAGCCGAGGTCAACCTCGGCCATCCAGCGGTCTTCCTGGGTGCCGGCCCCGATGCGGATGAACAGGTCGGGCTTCAATACCCGTTGTGTGCCCATCGTGTTCGGGTAACTGCGCCAGCAGAGCGGCTCTTGCTGGACCTCGATCAGCTCAAGCTCGCCATCTCGGTCGGCCTCTTTGAGGCGCAGCGCCAGCTCGGTGGTGGCGAGCGTGTGCGCCAGATGCAGCGTGCCGGGGATCTCCACCCGTGGTCCGTGGATGCCACGTGCTGCGAGCAGCCGGACTCCCGCGCGGCCGGTGTAGTAGACCAACCCTGAGCTGCCGCGCATCCCCGCGATATGCCGGGGAAGCACTTGAAGCACCCGCCAGTCGGTGAGGCGCTTGAGGGCGCGGCGTCCGGCACGAGCACGAGCGGACTGCGGATCGTCGGTCAGCCAGAAGGCCCGAATGATCTGGGCTCCACTCGCCAAGCGTCCGTCGTGGACGAAGGTGAGGAGCTGCCAGTCGAGGTCGGACATGGCCTGGCTGATCTGGAACAGACGGCTGGCAGTGAGATAGGAGAGGGACTGTGGGTGAGCAGCACCATTCGCCGTCGAAAATCCGCCAGACTCCCCGCCAGTCCTACGCGGTAGGCCGGTTTGACTCGACGGGTCTGGTCGGTTGGCTGGACGGCTCATGAGGCCCTCCCGGTGCGTCCCAGCGCCGACGTTTCGTCACTTGCCACGGGCGTTGGCGGTGTATCAGCAGGCCTGGCCTTGGCCGCCGCCGTGCCGTACGTTCGGGCTGAGCGGTCGCGTATCGCGGCTGCTTGGCCGGTTGGCGGCGGTAGCGGTAGCGTGCGTCCGGTCACGACCGAGCTACCGCTAGAGCCAGCAACGCGGGCGGCGATGTGGAAGCGCCCGAGTGCCTTCACGTCGCTCTCGGTTAGCCCTGGGAGCTGTCGAGCGATAAGCGGCGCCTCCTCGGCGTTTGCACGGAAGGCGAGGAAGCTCTGGGTGTTGCCGAGCAACGCCGAACGTGTCGGTTCGGGTACACGGCCAAGGGTCTGCACCGCAACCGTCAGTCCCGCACCTAGGCCACGGGCGCGCTCGGCGAGCAGCTCAAATGAGAAAGGCACCCCGCCGGCCAGCGTCGCGAGCTCATCCAGATAGACCGAGATGAACGGGCGCTTGTCGGTAGGCAGCGCTATCTGTCCCTCGATTGCGCTCCAGACCAGATGTGTCACCGCTGCGCCGACGATGGAGGCTCCGGCCTCGCCGAGCTGGCCGGGTGCAAGGGAGCACAGCAGGAACTTGCGTTCGGCAAACAGCTGGGCGATGTCGAGCTTTGGCTCAGGACTGGCTAGAACGGCACGCACGCGGGGGCGGGCAAGCAGCGATGCCATCCTCGCCATCGGTGCTTGGATGTGCTCGGTCTTGCTGCCAGCGGACAATTCGAGGTACTGCTCCCATGCCCCGACCAAGTACGGGTCTTTCAGCTGTGCGATGACCTGCTGCAAGAAAGCCTCACTCGTAAACAGCCGCCCGACGTCGCCGAGCGTGGCGCCAGGAAGATCGCTCAAGCTGCGAATCGCCAGGCGCAGATAGTGCTCGGAGCGCACACCCCACGCATCCGCAAAGATCGCTTTCACGGCTCCCGTCAGCACGTCTGCTCGTAGGTCGACGTCGCCACCGGAGAGCACCGCTACCCCTGGGGTCGGCCTCGAGTCATCGCCAGGGTCAAGCACCACCACGCGATGGGCGTGCTCGCTCGGCACGTGGTCAAGGACGGTTTGGACGAGGTCGGCCTTGGGATCGATCACCGCCCCGGCGTGGCCGGCGGCGATGTCATCCAAGATGCCACGGGCGAGCATCTCACTCTTGCCTGATCCGGAAGAGCCCACTACGACGGTGTGCAGCCGTGCAGCTGAGGGGTCCAGTGCCACCCAGCGGTCACCGCCGAGATCGCGGCCAACGAAGAGCCGGCGTCCCTCTCTCGGTAGAGGTGCGGTGGGCGCCACCAATAGCTGTCGCGATGCACCGACCTCCACACCTGGCACCGCTACGTCAGCGCCGAGTGGCCAGCCGGTGAGCGCCAGTAGTTCGGGCGTCGATAGCCAACCAGATGTGCGGGAAGTGCGGGGCTGTGAGGACAGGTTGCGGTTGCCACGCTCGCGTGTGACGCGGATATCGCCGGCGATACCTCTGCGGCTACGCAGCACACTCTCGATATGGGAGGCCAGCTCCCGTGCTCGGCTGACTCGCGGCGCGCGGATCAAGACCACGCCAGCCGTACTGAACCCTGGTGCGCTCACCTTGCGCCGCCACGCCCGGTCGATCTCCCGCTCCCGCGCGTCTGGGTCCTGTGTCTCCCGCCTGATTCGCGCCCGCCCCGGCCTGAGCGCAAGCCGCAGGACAACAGCTTCGCCGGTGCGCAAGGTCGCCATCCCTGACAGCAGCGCCCTTGACGCGGCCTCGGCGTTCTCCACCGAGAGCACGCAGGGAGTTGTCACAAACAGCCGCAACGCAAGTGTGGTCACCTCGGAAGGAGAGGGCGCCGCCTCGCTGACTCGCAGGCTGGGAATTACGCCGGTTAGGGTCGACTCGGCGGACGCGCGCACCGACGCTGGCACCCATAGGAAATGAGCGATTCTGCCCTCGCTCGCGACAATCTCTGCGACGAGTTCGCTCTCAGGCGGCAACCCCGACAGACCGTCAAGAGCGGCCAGTGCCTGCCTGGGCTCAAGACCAATAGGGAAAAGCAAACTCAGCCTGCGCCGCTCCTTACGCATGGCCGAATCCCTTGAGTGTTCGTGTACCCCTATCGCACCGAGCAGAGCTGAGCCTGAGCCAAGAGCCAGAAGAGCCGGGGTCAGATCGTTCATCGCTGCTCTCCCGCATCGCCGCCCTTTTGTGCCTCACGCTCACGGCGTTTAGCTTTGGCGGCGGCTTCGCGTTCTCGACGCTGCTTAACCAGTCTCTTCCCTTGCTGGAAATAGACGAAAGCGAGTAGATCCGTGTCTATCTCGCTCCTTCTAACACCAGTGATTTGTATACGACGTGCCATAGGGTAAATGCACCTCCCTTCTCGTTAGTTGCTACATATGTTTGACCTCCTTAAGTGGTGCTCTCATAGTCACATGGGAGGCCATGTTCGGTCTTTGTTCGCTTCGCCAGTTCTAAGCGGTATGAATTCGTAATTGATTGGCAGACTTCACAACTGACTGCTAGAAAATGAGCATCGTCACCTCCGCGTGTACCACCAGACCGCGCGCAACACCGCCGCTGATATGGCCGTGACGAGAATCACCGGCACCAGCGCATGGAGGATCGCGGCGATCCTGGGACCGACAGCCCCGAGCGCCACCAGCCCCAGGACCACAACCGCGAGAGTTGAGACGAGCTTGGTCACGCCTGGCTCCCGCCCAGATGATCGTCCATTGCCGCCCCCAGGAGCACGTCGGCTGCGTCACGTTCAACCCGAAGGTTGGCGTTGGCCTCGCGGAGTTCCTTGTTGATGCGACGTTCTCTCTCCAGATCGCTATAGAGACGCTGGGCTTTCTTGAGCAGGAGCTGCCGCGTTGACTCGGTCATGACCGTTCCTCCCGGGTCGCGTCGACCATCGCCCGCCTCGTGGCTGCGGTGACGGCGTCGATTTCGGTTCGGGCGCGCTGATGGCGCTGGTACTCCTTCGCCTGCTGCATCTCACGACGCCACCAGGGAGCGATAACGAGCCACCAGCACAGCCAGAGCGCGAACACGCCCGTCGCCACGTACCAGTACTGAGCGAGCACGACGAACAGCAGCAGAATGAAGAAGCCCGCCATTACAAGCTCCTTCCGGCGTCGTGGACAATGCCCACGATCTGGATCGCACCAGCACAAGCCACCGCATGAATACGCCCAGCCGCGTGAGGGGTGGCCTCCATCAGCGCTGCCTCGATGCTCGCCAGATGGCTGACCGCGATCATGCCGTGCTGGGTGGTCTGGGCAACCCGTTCGAGGCGGGCCATATCCTGTCGCACCGCGACGGTGGTCGAAGCATCGATCTGGCCGAGCGCCTTAGACACCCGCCGATCGAGCTTTGAGGGGAACAGGCTTCCCGTTGGTACGAGATCGCTGCTACTCATTGGTTCTCCTGTCGGTCGATTTCGTGGCCGCCGGTTGCGACGGCGCAGCAACGATCGAGCCGGTCTGCTTTCTTGACCAACTGTCATGAGTCCAGGACGCAAAGCCGGCTGGGACCAGCCGGTCGGCGATGAGCCCGACCAACACGTCGGCGCGATGCTGCACGGCTTGCGCGAGCAGGCCGGCGTCAAGCAGCACGAAATCGCCGCCGACCTCGAAATCGACCAGAGCTACATCTCACGCATCGAGCGCGGCAAACAGCCCGCCCCCGATCGCGTGATCCGCTACTACGGCGAACGCTTCGGAGCCGCCAACCTATTGGCGAGCCTCGTGGACATCGCCCGCGAGGACGACCGACAGCGACGAAAACGCAGCCCACTGCTCATCGCCCGCCAAGCCGCCTATCCACTCGATGGCGACGCGGCCAGCTTCGTCTCTGAGGCACCACCCGACGGGTCGAGCATCCCCTGTGGCGCCACCTTCACCAAGACCTGGACAATCCGCAACAGCGGCAGCGTACCGTGGCACGGACGTAGGCTGCGACGCATCGGGCCGACCATCGGCCCGTGGACGCTCGCCTCCGAGCGCTTCACACGGATCCCCGACACCGAGCCGGGAGGGACTGTCTCAATCTCGGTGCAGATCAAGACCCCGCACATGGAGACCGCCGCAGTGGCCCAATGGAAGATGGTCGACCCAGACGACCTACTGTACTTCCCAACCAAGTACTCAGTGGGACTAGGTCTGTACGTGCTCGTAGGGCATGATACGCGGAGCGAATAGATCCAGAATCCACACAGGGGACGATGTCTCGATATCAGCAATATGACGAGTCGCAGCTCGATGCAAACCGAATAGCTCGGTACGCAGTCAAGGTGGCTGTCTCCCTACGAGGACGGAGCGAGGCACCTCAGTACGGGGACGGTGGCGGCCCAGGTTTCTGGGTAGTGGGAGCGCGTCGGGAACGCGGCGTGTTCAGGGTCGGTAGTTCGGATGGCGGTGGCGGACCGCGCGGCTGGATGAGCGGTGACTCAATGGTCCTGCTTGAGGACGGCAGATTGAACTATGCCGAGTGGCGTGAGGAACCTCTATATACCCCCTGGGTCGTCACCGACTTCAGAGACGTAGGTGACTTGGATTTGATTATGCTTGATTATGCAGATCGTGCCCGTTGGTGCAGAGTAAAGCCCCTGAGCGGAGAGCAACACCGTGAAGAGCTAAGCGACCACTACGTGCTCTCGGCTCATGCCCGTGGCGTGGCGCTCTCACTTGGTCTCAAGCGACTACTCGATGGCAATGGGGTCCGTATGGACGGTCATCTGACCGGTATGCGTCAACGGCCCGCTGGCCCGTGACGCACAGGATTACGACTCCTCCGGGGGCCGTTGGTGCTCATGGCGGTATGCAATCGAGGCTTGGTCACCGGCGGCATCTCCGGCCTTACGGGCAGCGTCGGCGGCGGCGTCCAGAGCTGTCCGCTCTTCTTCGACACTAATCTCGCGGTCAGCCCAACTGGCTGCTTCGTTCCCTTGCGCCTCGATCGTAGCTGTATCGGTGCTGGCATCTCTTAGAGGTGAACTGGCGTCTCGGTCGTTATCGCCCCGAGCGATCTCATGGCTGTGAAGATTGATCTCGTCTATCCGGCTGGCCTGCTCATAGTGAGGGTCCATTCGGTGCGCCATGTGTTCAGCTTCCACTGGATCATTGACGAGATGCTGGTGGTCGGGCTGGCTAGGGTTATCAGAGCCTTCGCTGCCACTAGATATTTCTGCCACATGGGGTCTCCCTTATGCGGCTAATTATCTTCTGTCTCGCGCAATGATGCAAGCCAGAGGAACGTCCTATCGAGACCGCACCAGCTCGCTCTCAAGGCGCGCGGAATACTTCGTGATTACGCCCAGGCGATTTGAACTGCCAACATAACGTCGGCTCAACTCACCGCTTCCAGAAGCGTCCATCATCAGGGCACTTTCGACCGGTCCCATCGCACTCCGTGCACGCGTGCCCGCTATAGCGGCCGTCTCCTTTGCAAATCTCGTACGGGACTGTGTCCTTCCAGCACCGCTGGCATCGCAAGTCGGCTGACATCGCGCCTCCAGTAGTCAGAATGGATTCAGAGAGCAGGCTACAACAGCTAAGCCTTCGGCATCGCACTCAGCGGCTGCCCCTGAATAACCAGCACAACGTGGCTGGCCCGCAGATGCTCTGAGACGTGTCCGACGAGCCAGAACGACTCAGATTGGTTGGGCTCAACCATGTCGAGTTCGGCTGGCGAGATGGCACCTCCGGGGACTCCGTTCTCATCGCTGTAAAGCTCCCAGGTTTCGCCGCTGCCTCCAATGACATCACAGAGGTTCTTGATTTCGGCCTGTCCGCAGTCGACGGCCTTGCTTTCCGGTGTCTCGGCATCTTCTTCTTCGGGTGTGGGAAGGTGGGCTAGCCCTAGGTCGCTTGGTAGCTCATCAAGCTGAGCGCCGCCTTCGCCGAAATTACCGGGAGGTCCTGGTGTCAGGTAGGTAACGGTCAGACGTACCTCGAGCAGGCGATCTGTGGGGCTGGTGGCGGCACTACCCGACAGCGGCTGCGCCGACACCAGCGAGTTGCTGAGGACCACGCTCCATTGCCCACGCGATTCGCTGCCGATCGTCACTGCGGGTAGCGGCGTGAGGAAGGACGGGGCTGCGTCTGTCGGTTGCGATGAGTCAGCAGTAGTGGGCGCGGGAGGCGTCTGCGCACTTTTGAGCGCTGTTGCAATCGTGGCGGCTGGATCGCCTCGTCCGGACGAGCCGCAGCCAGCAAGAACGAGCAAAGCAGCCAGGGTGGCTAGCAGACTGCGGGTCATCGGCATTTCCTCCGTGGTCGCTTGCGGGAGAGCCATGCGGGTACGGCGACGACATGGGGGATCGTCGCCGTACCCGCAAAGTCTCCCTACTGGAATGTCATAGGGACGCGACTCTACCCGAATGTCAAGCATAGGTCTACCGCGATGTCATTGCTACTTGTCGGGCAGGCAGAAAAGCTGGCGCCGTGCCCGTCTCTCCCGCGTTCCAGCTCGCCCTCGGCGTAGCGGTCAAGGCCCGGCGTGAAGAGCTCGCCCTGACCCAGGAGCAGATCGCTAACAACACTGATCTCCATCAGCGCTGGATCTCAAACGTCGAGACGGGAAAGCGCAACCCCAGTTACGGGAGCCTGCGCCGCCTGGCCGCAGGGCTCGACCTCACCGCCTCCGAGCTGATCGCCCGCGCCGAGCAGATCGAGGGCGACACTCAGTCGGACAACAAGCCCGTCGCATCTGCGCGCCGCTAGACACTGTCCGTTCAGTGTGGCGCACCGTCACACCTTGACGCATCTGATTGCAGACACCTAGCCTGAGTAGCCCATAACCCAAAGCGGCCCCGGCACGGGAGGAAGCCCGTACCGAGGCCCAGACATAAGGAGCGGATACTCCCATGCCTGATGAGCAGCCTACCCTCCGCCAGCGCGACGACATAGAGGCGGTCCAGCGAGACATCCTCTATGCCCTGACCGAGCCAGACGATAACCAGCCGCTATGGACGATCGAGGATCTGGCGCGCGAGATGGAAGATCGCGGCGTGATCGACAACGTCAACGCGCTGTACCGCGCTGGGCTCGTCCACCGCACCTCAGACGGCTACGTCTTCGCCAGCCGCGCCGCCGTTCGCCACATCCAGCTCGTCGGGCGCGTCGTCTAAATGCCCGAAGCCACCTGGCGAGTCCTCGACCTATTACTCACAAGCGAGCGACCTCGGCATATCGCCGAGGTCGTAGCCGCGATCGGCAGCCCCGCAGCCGTCGCCGACGCGCTCGCCACCCTCCAAGGCGCCGGCTTGGTGGGGTGCACCGGGGCGCTTGTGTTCATTGCAGCGCCGCACATCTAGGGCCATAGCGGACGCACGTCGCAGAGCGGCACTTGTGCGAACTCGGCGGGCTATCGGGACTATCTCAGCGACTAGGACCTATGATCCTAGGATGTCGGCGGCTACGGCAAGGTCTGCGCTGGTGCTCGGTGCCAACTCTGGGATTGGAGCTGCCTGCGTCCGCGCATTTCTCGATAACGGATGGAATGTCCTAGCTGGCTTTCATGAGCGTCGCGAGAGAATTGATGCACTTGCCAGCTCCTCCCCAGCCGGTCGCCTGACGCCGATGCGAGTGGATGTCGTCGAGCTGGCGACATTGACTTCCTTGCACGACTACTGCGCCGCTCACGCGCTTCGCCTCGATGCCATAGTTGACGCAGCGTCTTACAACGAAGCACGGCTATGGAACCTTCCTCCTCTTGATGCCACGACCGCGGATCTGGTGAATTGCTTTATGGTAGAGGTCGGGGGACTGCACAACATCCTCGTCGCAATGCGCCCTCTGCTTACGGCTGGTGCCGCCGTCGTCACATTCTCGTCGGCATCTGCCCTGCATGCCGACGACGATACGTTCGTCTACAACGTCTCCAAGAGCGCGATCACATCATACGTCCGCATGATTGCCAAGCACTATGGCACGCACCTTCGGATCAATTGCATCGCCCCCGATAGCATCGCAACGGATTGGCTGACGGATTGGGACATTACTCCACACGAACAGGAGCAGTTCCGAGTAATGACAGCTGGTGCAAGGCGACTCGGAACGCCGCAAGAGGCGGCTGCCCTCGCTTACCACCTTTGCAGTCCTCGCGCCTCATTCCTCAACGGCCAGACGATCACTCTCGACGGGGGAGCGGGATGACAAGCGCCCTTGTCCTCTTCTCGGGAGGCAAGGACTCCACAGTGGCACTCGCGTGGAGCGTGGCCCAACGGTGGGACGTTGTTGCGCTTGCCTTCGAGGTGCCCTACCGCCCTCAACGCGAAGCCGAGGCTGCCGAATCTATTGCCGAGTTCTTCGGCGTACGACTTGAAACCGTACAGCTCCCTTTTTTGGCTGATGTCGCGACTGTCGCTGATGCCGCAGGGCCTCGCCAAACCACTGCGGCCTACGTTCCCGTCCGCAATCTGATCTTTCACGCTGTGGCATGCCACCTCGCGCAACGCTCATCGATAAATACAGTTGTGGCTGGTCATATTCGATCCGATTCAAGTGCGTACACCGACGCATCGTCCCTGTACCTCACCGAAATTTACGCCCTCGCTGCTCGCGGCTCCGACAGCAGCTACCTAGATAATGCGCTCGGTCGCACGACCCAGGCCCCGGTGGGGCTTAGCCTGCCTCTGATCGATCTAGCCGACACAGAAGTGATGGATCTCGGACGACGACTCGGAGCGCCGATCAACCTCTCTTGGAGCTGCCTTGAGAACGGCGCTGAGCCTTGCCGCGTGTGCGTCTCCTGTCGGGATCGGGACGCAGCTATCGCCGGCGGCAACGACATTAGTGCCCTATGACCCAATCTTGTGCGCGTTGGACGACCGTCTAGGGTAGACGCCGATGCGGGAACATGGTACGGTTCGATTCAATGGGTTTTGAGTACCACTATGAACATGGCGAGGCTAACTTTGGGCCGCCGCTGGCGGCTGAGGTAGCGGGCGGCGCGCACCTGACGTTTGACGTGATCCTCAGACACGGGCAGACGCTAATCGCGCTGCGGCGCCCCGACGGGCTGCATGATGGTCCTAAGAACGCCCTCTACTTTCCGCACGGCTTGATTCGCTTTGGGGAGACGGTGGATGGGTGCGTGCAGCGCCTTACCAACGAACACGGTGGCGGGGCTAAGGTGCTCCGCACGAACCTTTACACCATGCCTGCCTGGGTCGAGTCCGAGCATTGGCACATCTGCCTGAACGTCGTCGCAACAGTCGCGGCGCCGCCAACGCTCTTGTCTCCTGGAGTATCGGAGATAGTGGCGGTCGAGCGCGGCCATCCTGGATCTGACTTCGGATGGTGGACGGATGACCAACTCGATGCTCTCTTTGATTTCGTCTCAGATCTAACATAGTCGCTCTGGAGGCGTGCTGATGGCTGAGTCGGTTTGGGACGGGTTCTCAGAGGTGTATTCGGAGGCTCATCCAATCGCAGAGGATTTCTTCCATCTCGGCCCTAATGGAGATCCACTTGACGTTACTTCCCAAGACCTAGCGCTCGGACCAGAAGCGCGAGTCCTGGATCTCGGCTGCGGCGCTGGGCACAACACGCGTGTCGTGGCATCCAGGTGCGCCGAGGTGATAGCAGTGGACTCTTCGGCAGTGCAACTCACCAGAGCTCAACGTCTCACCAGCTCCGACAACGTGTGTTATCAGCAGGCCGAGATAAGCGCATTCCTCGCTAGCAGCCCCTCGGCTGCGTACGACCTCGTCTTTAGCGTGTTTGGTCTTGAGTATCTCACCGACCTCAAAAGTGCCTTTGCTCAGGTACGTCGCGTTCTCAGGCCTGGCGGACGAATGCTGTATTGCGATCTGCACCCCTTTGCGTCTTGCGCCGACCTTGTCCGAGTCACGCCGGACTCATTCATTCGTTCGGCTAGCTACTTTGACGAGACTCGAAGACCTTTCACTTGGATGCTGGGAGATACCACGGCCCACCTCGTGCGTTACCACCGCACCGTCTCTACGGTTCTTGAGTCAGCGTTGCGTGCGCCATTCGACATTGTACGCGTCTGGGAGCCACAAATCACGGCCGATGGCTCTGCACAGCCGTACCATGATAGGTCAATCACCGACCAGTGGGCGCTATGGTCGCGAGTTCCGTATACCCTCGCTCTCTTGCTGGGTGTCAAGTGAGGTTCACAGCGACGGTACGCTTGCGCTTCAGTGCAGGGCACCGCCTCGCCGCGCATTCCGGCAAGTGCCGCTTCCCTCACGGACACTCCTACTTGGCCGAGCTAGTGGTCGCCGCAGATAGTGTCAGTGCGTGTGATTGGATCGAGGACTTCGACGTACTAAAGAGCCACGCGCGTACCATTATCGAGCGCCACTTCGACCACGCGTTTATCGTCGATTCGCGGGATACGGAGCTTATCGCAGCGCTGGAAGGCGTTGAACCATGCAAGCTCTATGTGCTTGAAGAGAAGGCTCCTACGGCAGAGCGTATAGCCGAGGAGTTGTTTAGCTTGCTGTCGCCGGGAATAGAACCACTTTGCGCCGTCCGAATCTGGGAGACGGAACTCCAGCACGCCGAATACGCACCGGTGTGATGAAAGGGCAAATGATTTCTGTGAAGGTCCGCGAATGGAGGCAAACGGCATTGCTGCTGGTCGCAAACTTTATCGCGGCTGCAGTCGTACCCCTCTTCTGCCAAACGCTCTTTGCGCAGCCCGGCGAAGTTTTCACCACTGCACAGACATTCGGCATAGGCGCGCTGACGTTTGTTGGCGTTACGCTGATCGAGATCGTACTTATGCTGGACCTCGTGAGATCCGAAAAACAAGCCGAACGTCCGACCTTTCAGATGCGGAACGACGTTGATACCAATCTGCACGCCATACGCGATGCATGTGACAGCGCACTTGTTGCCGCAGGCGGTCCTTATCTCCTGCCCCGATATTGCGCAGGACTCGTTCGCAACGTGCGTCACATGGTTGAGCAGTCAGTCGCCTCCTGTGAAATCGCCGTAGACGAGACGCATCTCTGGCTCAGCGACGCCGTGCTCGATCAATTTCATGGGCGGGAGGATGAAAGCATAGCCGTGGTTCATCGCTTGAGTGGCACTGCTGACCTGTTCCGTGCGCACGAAATGGAGTGGTTGCGCAAGGTCGACGAGCGGCTACGTAGTAGGCAGATACAACAGGTGCGTCGGCTTTTTGTGCAAGAGTCACCTGAGGAGCTCCTTGATCCCTCGGTCCGCATGCTCCTCGCCGCCCACGAGCGGGACCGCAGGTATGATTATCGAATAATACGCAAGGACTTTTTTGCTGAACTTATAGGAGACTATACAATTCCGGACGATGTAGTCGATTTTGGTGTCTATGGTCGGTATGCGGTCTTTCGCGGCTACGAATATCAAGAAGGGCGGCTCCGTGGAAGCTATGCAATGCGAGATGTTGAGGTGGAACGATTCACAGAGGCGTTTGAGGCATGCTGGCGATCAGATCTTACGTTTCGACATCCAGTGACACCACAGAGGGACGAGAACCTGCCGGGGAGCATGCAGGAGTTGCTGCGATCGATCTCGGCGCGTGTCCCCGCGGAGCTTGTACAAGTGTCATAGACTTGGCGGGCCACGGCGTACATTACCGGTTGTGCGACGCGCGGCCTCTGCGTCACGTCGCGCCCGTCTAGGACAGGCCAGTGTGAAGCTTCCCGACTCGACGCATACCGGGAACAATCCGCTCGCTGAAGTATTGCGCCGCGATCCGGGCACAGCTCTCGACGCTCTCCGGTTCGGGGATCGTTGAGCTCGTGTTCAGTGCGGCTACCAGTTCGCTGTATATCTGTGACGTGACGAACTCGTCATAAACGGCAGGCTGGTCCAAGACGATTTGCTCTCCGAACATCGCTCGCTGCAAGCAGCAATAAAGCGATGCTTGGATCATCAGAAGACGCCACAGGACCGGCCGGGTGCACGGATCGAAATCCACAAAGAGATCGCGTGCGCCACCGGGCCCACTATGCACGTCATCGGGGGCGAGCGCCATGAGCGCGTTCTCAAACTCTCCGAAGGACATTAGGCGCTCAGTGCTGTCTCCAGGGTCGACAAGCAGCGCATCCAAAGCGGTTTCGAGACGCCCTACGGGAAGCCCCTGACGGCGATACTGCCGTGGGCACTCCTCCCGCTTCTCTCTCCAACCATCGACGTATGGGGTGTACATGATCGCCGGCTCGAGTCGGGCCACATACCCATCTTCGCTAAGCGAAACGAAGATGGCCCTTGCCAACACACATTCCATGTGGATCTTCGGGTCTAGGCCGAGATCGACCAGCGTGAGGCGTCTCACGACCATGCGGGCAACGACCAAGGGCGCGAGCAGAAAGTAGACCGTCGCACGCAGCCTGTACTGCGGAGAACTGTCGATCGACGACGATTCCGGCACCGGTGCAGCAATCGCTACCATCCGCGCGAAGGCGCTATTGGTAGAGTCAAGAAGTCCGACTCGTAGCGGCTCGTATGCCTCGTAGAGCCGCTTTCTGGCTTCGTACTCGTACGCGCGACGGGCGTCTTTCTCGGCGCGACGCGCGGCGAGTACCGAGGTAACTCGCGCAGACACGACCGCCGTAACGATGCTTGCACCTCCAGCGATAAGGGCGACTACTAGGCTCGTCGGCATCAGCGCAATTGTGGCAGACCCACACTCTCCCAAGCCGCACGACTATCAGCAGGAGAACCGCGTACCTGGGGTTAGGTGAGGTCGAACGAAGATCGCCCAGCGCCGATTGTGCGACACGCGTATGATCTGCTAGTTCGATAGTCGGAACCTGTATACGGGAGGTCTACGCGATGGGATTTCTAAGTCGAGGTAAAGGCCGATCGGCGTTGCCGACGCCAGAGGAAGCCGCTGCTAACTACGAGCCCCGGAAACCGAATACCGAGCTTGGCCCATTCGGGGCGTACCAATCGAAGTCGCAGTTCATGGTCGATTGGGCCGCAGATGTTTTCCGTCAGGCCGGCAAGGATCCGACCATTCATGAGCCCGGCGTCGCCGATATGGCCACGATTGCGGCATTTACGCAGATCCTTTACCGGCTTCGGGCCGGGGCAGTGAACAACAGCGACAGAGCGTCGGCCGAATATCTGGATAGCTTTGACCGAGGGAACCTGCTTCCGGTTCTAGACACGCTATATCCAGCTGCCATCAGATCTATAGCCAAAGGTGCTGGGTGCCGGGGTGACATGATGATTGATCAATTTGTTCGCGGTTTCGACAAGACGTTCGACGAGGCTTTCGCTCGATGTCGCGCTGAGTTCGTAGAGGGTGTACTAAAGGGCGACTTCTGAGTCCGCCGAGTACTCTTTCGCGGACGCTCGGGTCCGAGAATGCCGCTTGTGCGACGTTCACGCAGCCCACGCGCCACGTGCCCGCGCAACACGCTTGCGGGCACCGGTCACGTTGATTCTCCATCGCATCAGCTGGTCGGAAACTCCCATTGCTGCTGCTGCCTCTTCTATTGAAATGCTCCTTCGGCACGCAGACAAGCATGCCTCCTCCGTGACAAGGAGGGTACTGCCGAGCCAGTTAGCCTCATCCTCTTGGATTCGGGCAAAGTGAGGCGCCTTGCCAGCACGAACCACATGGGGCTCGTGCATAAGCAGTGCGTGTGCCAGCTCATGCGCAATGTCTGCTCGTTGACGTGTGACCGCATGTGCGTCGTTGTAGATTATGACTCTTTTGTGGCCAACGAACGCGACCATCGCGGAGAATGCGCCCTGCTGAGGCCCTGCTAGGAGTCGCTTCGCTTTAGAGATATCTGCGTATTCGCTAAGGCGCCATACAGGGATGGCGAGATGCTCTGCCAAGAGCCACGGATCAAGGGGATCTAGCGCAGTCAGCTCAAGTTCGGCACGGATCTCCCGTGATATTGCATACGATTCGGTCTTGAATCCTCGCCGCATGTCCTCGCCCTCATACGCTTCTAAGTCGCTTATAGGTTGCTTTGAGCAGCTCATCGAGTGCCGTTGCTGCCTCATCATTCAAATGGGGATCACGACGCAAGAGGACCGAGATCTCGGCTAGGGGCTCTGAGTCGCTTGTTCTCGTCCCGATGAAGTCAGCGGGTTTTAGTCCAGCCCATGCGACAAGCGCCGCGAAAGAATCGACGTCAGGCCTCTTGCCTTGGCCGACGCGCGTCAACGTTGACGCGCTCACACCTGCTTGTGATGCAAGCTGCTTCCAGGTTAGTTGGCGCGCCTCACGTGCACTGTCTAGGGCTGCAAAGAACGCCTCGTTGTCGAACGAACGCTCACGTGGAGTGGTCATGAGGCCCCCCGGAGCGAGTTGCGGCGACGCCGGGGGCGAACTGAATCAGGCGTGAACTCGATCCGCCCTGATCGGAGCCAAAAGTGGCAGCGACCGTACTCGTCGTGATAATTGATCGAAGGGAGCAGTGTGGGACTACCGTTGTCAACGACGACACGCCAGTTGGGAGCTCGGGTGGTCGAGAGGTTAACCATGATCTTGTGTCCCGTCCCACATGGACATTCGAATGCAGCCCACTTTAGATGTTCTCCCTTTCCGATCAGGACAAGCTTATGGCGAGGGATTGATGTTGGCGCCTCGCTCTGTCTCTCATAGTACGCTACGGAATCAATCCTGGGTACTGTGCGCTGCCGCCGACGCCACCAGTCGACAAGCCGGTCATTTACTCGACCCATGCGACCCCCAGAGCAGAAGCGCGATCGCCACGGCCGAGGTTGCTTGGCTGAGCGCAGTAGCAGCCATCTCGGTAGCGGCCCTTCTGTCTCCGTATCTCTCGGTCGCTTATGCGCAGTAGTTGCTTGCTGGGGATGGCCGGGTCGCCAAAGCCGAAGATGCGTTGCAGCATGTCTGCAACCGCGTGAGACGCGACCATTGTCGTGTAAGCGATGACCGCCGGGTCGCGTTCCGCTAGACCTCGCGCGTATCCCTCCTCGGTCAGTGCGTGGCGCTCGGTGTCTGAGTATTGCTGTTCTCGCGCTCGAATGGGATCGAACTCTCCACGACACAAAAGACATGGCTCGCCAGGCGTAGCTACCGTGATCCGGCCAAAAATGCCCGATACAGCACCACGTGTCGACGCGATTACGACACCCATGTCAATCACGGGAATGAGATACCAGTAGGCGAGACGAGAAAGGATGCCACGACCGCCGTCGTCGTCGGTGCATCCGAAGATCACGTCGCAATCGCGTAGCTGTTCCATAGTCTCGCGACGTGTAATGTCGCCGTTGAGGGGTTTGAGCAAGGTGCCCAGGCCGATGCTTGCAAGATGATCGTGCAGAACATCGACCTTGGGTCGATCAACGTCATCTCGAGTCGAGCCGTAGATCCGTGTGATGTTGGTGTCGGTCACTGCGTCGTAGTCAATGAAGGTGAGCGCTCCAACGCCCAGGCGAGTCAACTGCTCAAGTACAGCAGAGCCGGTTCCGCCGCATCCAACGACCCCGACCCGCAGGTTGTGCAGTAGCTGTTGCCCCTCGCTTCCAAAGGCACGCACCTGTCGATCGAAGATGTCGAGCGGCGGTGCAGGCGCATCGTTGTCTTCGGCATTTTGAATCCTCAGTCGCTGTCCGGCAACCCGCAGACGTGTAACCGGCTCCGGTGCAGCATCCCGCTCGAAAATCCGGCCCGTGAAGGTTGGCCTGTCAGGTTGGCCGCCAAAAATGAGACTTACGTAGTGGTCGCGTCCTACGCGTGTCCGAAAAACTCGTGAGAGTTGCGTGTCGACGACCTTATCCCTGGCTGAGGGCGTGGCAGCTATGCCTGGGTGGGTATGCAGAAAGATAGGAAGCCATCCGCCATCAGCAGCAGTACGCAGGTAGGGCATCCAGCCGTGCGATTGAATCTGCAACTGCCGGCTCGTTCGTGTCTCATAGGCCGAGTCCGGTATCCACAAGATGCGATTGATCGTCAGAACGAGTCCCGTGTCCGTATCGGCGGTGCCGGCGAGAAGAACTGCGGCGGTCTCTCGTGGCTCGCGCAGAGCGTCTATGAGTTCGTTCCAGTGCTCCTGCGAAAAGGCGACCGTAGTGCCGCTCATACGGCCACTGCCGGGGCGCCGGTCGTGAGATCAGTACGGATGAGGCGAAGATAAGTCTGCAGGCTGTCGATGCCAGGCCGCCACGCGGTTGCCAGATGCCGTGACCACCGCTGCCAGACCCGGCCATCGAACTGAAAGCGCTCGGTAGTGGCTGGCGGTGCCCCGCCCCCCATGTAGAGGACGTCGGGGCAGAACCAGAACATGTCCGGTGCCGCATCGGGGAATCCGGGAGGCAGGCGAAGCAATAGGTCCGCTTCGCCTAAGGCATACCCGCGTGGGAGTGGGTAGCCGTAGATGACGAGGCATACGAATTCGCCGTCGGCCTTGGTATCGAAGCGCCAGCCTGTCGACTCGAGGAATTCTCGATCTTGGTCGGTCAGCATTGGCCCGGGTTGATTTTCGAGGGAGCCGAGTAGAAGTGGACATCCTCAACGAGTTTCACGATCGAGTTGGGCTCGATCAGCTCGTCCTCGACATCGCCGCGCTTCTCACGCCAGAGATCGAAGTCCTCGGTGATCGGCGGGGTCGGCAGGTCTCGGAGCTGGGCTCCGGTGAGCTCGTGCTCGTCTACCTCGTGGGGAACGCGGTCGATGTGGATTCGGATGAGTTTTTTGGTTGCGTCGTCGGTCATGTTGCCTCCTTCCAAGTTGCGTTAGTGCTGTCTGATTTCACTTTAGCAATCACGCCGGCGGGTCGTCAAGGCTTTTGCGCGAAAGTCCTGGCGTATCGCCAATCGGAATCGCAAACAGATCCCACCCGGAACTTTCCGCTTGATCCTGCGCCGAGCCGGGCGCGATGAGGGAGCGTTCAGGCGAGGCTAGCCTTCGATACGCCGAATCGCCTCAACCGCCCGACGCCGGGCTTTCCGACCGATCGGCTCCAGCAGCTCCAGAACCACCTGCGCCAGTAGGTCATCCAGGTTCGCAGCTCGTCGCGAAGCTCCCGCTTTCGGCACCACCCTGTGCCGGTTGGTGTTGAAGGAACTGTTGTGTGGCTTGGAAGTAGGGCAGGAAGTCGTCGTGTGGTTGTACGGCGACGATCTGCCCGTTCTGCGCCCAGATTTGCTCGAACAGCGAGAGCAGGAGCTTGCGTCGCTCGGCAGGCTCGGTCTCGATCTCCCAGAAGCGGGGGAACGCGTCGAGCAGCGCTTTGGCGCGGTCAATGGCAGGTTTGGCGGGTGGGCCTTGGCGTTGGAGTTCTTCCTCAAGTGCTTGGCGGCGCATGATGTATTGCGCCTTGGTGAGGTCACCGAGGACGTAGAGGTCTTGCAGGCGCTGTAGCTGGTCGAGCAGTTCGTTTCGCCGCGCGGCCGGCTGCTCAGCGTGCTCGGCGGTTTGGGCGTTGAGGGTTTGCAGGAGCAGGTCGTGTAGTTGGCCGTCGGGCTGGAAGGCGCGTATCCAGTCGATGAGCTGGCCCTCCAGGGCCTCGGCTTTGACGATCCGCTCGCCGCAGGAGTGCCCGTAGCGGCGGGTGGAGCACATGTAGCGCCGTACGGCTGTCTTGGAGCCTCGGGTGCCGTGCATTCGCGCGCCGCAGCGCTCGCACCGCAGCAGCTTGCGCAGCAGGTATTCGTCTGATGGTGGGCCGGGCTTCACGACGCGCGTCCGCCATCCTCGGACCTCTTGCACGCGGTCGAATAGCTCGTCGGTGACGATTGCCTCGTGCAGTCCTTTGATCGCACGGGACTTGTCGCGCAGCCCGCTGACATATCCGGCGTAGGCGGCGTTACACAGCATCTCGCGCACGGTGTCCTTCCCGAACTGCCGTCCACGTGCGGTGCGAGCACCGGTGGCGTTCAGCCAGGCGGCGAGTGTGCGGTCGGACTCCTGTCCGGTGGCGTAGCGCTCAAACAACTGGAGCACGAGCGGCGCACGAGCGGGGTCTGGGACGGCGATCTTGGTGGCGGGGTCACGCAGATAGCCCCACGGCAGGCTGCCGACGAGGTAGCCTTGGCGTGCCTTCTCCTTCAGTCCGCTGCGAGTCCAGAAGGACAGCGAGACGGAGTAGTACTCGTCGAACATCTCATGGATCGACTCGGCCAGGAACGCGGACGGGTCGGTGTGATCTTCGCCCATCGGCTGGGAGACGGACACGACACGGATTCCGAGCCGCTCACGCAGAAGCTGCTTGTAGCGACGCGCCTCGACCTGGTTGCGGGCGAACCGCGAGGTATGGAAGACGAGCACCACGTCGAACTTGCCCTCTGCCGCATCGGCCATGAGGCGCTGGAACTCCTGGCGGGCCTCCGACTTGCGCCACCCAGAGTGGAAGTCGCAGTACTCGCCGATCAGTTCGAGGCTGTTCTCGGGAGCGAAGCGGCGGATACTCTCGCGCTGCGCATCGGGCGAGAACCCCTGGCCCTGCTCCTCGGTTGACTCGCGGATGTAGGCGACGGCGCGCTGGGGGCTATCCACGATCCCGGTCGGGGTCGGTGAGGTGTTGTCCTCGGCGCAGCCACCAGTCAGCAAACCAGCGCGCGAACGCGAGATGCTCAGGGCTGGGGAAGCAGTCTTGCTCACGGCGATGTCCTCCCGTGGGTTGTGGGTCATCGTGGCGGCCGATCAGAGCAGAGCCCGCCCGGGATCTCAAGACCTTGCCCTGGCAAGCCGGCCGGCGCGGCGGCGCGCAGACCAAACGGCGATCGGTGGCCGCGTCGCACCCCGCTGAGCCGCGCCTCCTGGCGGTAGGCCGTGATGCTGCTGTCGCTGGGCGGCCGTTTGGTCGCTCAGCGCCCCTGTCGGTGTCGCTGGCTCGCTGGGATGTCACGACGCCTCATCCGTGTGCCGGGCGGGCGAGTCGGGTGCAGGCACGACACGCCGCGCCAGCCGGGGAAGCCGACGACGAGCCACGACGACACGACTCGTGCGCGCCGCGAGCAGAGCAATCGAACGGTCACAGTCGCTTGTGGTAGAGATGTCAAAATCGCGCGACCGCCGAAATCCCGCACCACCATCAGCGAAACACAGCATCCCGAAGACGGGCACCGCGAAGCACAGCGCGTACCGCAGTGCGAACCACAGCACGAACCGTAGTGCGAACCGCAGCGCGTCCCCAGAACGAACACCAGAAGGCCGGCGAAAAGGTTGTGGTAGAGATGTCGAAAACCGTCGAGACGCGAGATCCCTTACGGGGACAAGGGAAACTCGCGGTCGGATAGTGGTTGGGGTGGTCCCGCAGTTGGTCCCGCAGTTGGTCCCCCAGTTGGAGCTCTGCTGGTACTGGATTCTTGGACCTGAGCGGCGCCCCCGCTGGCCTGGGCGACACAGCAAGTGGGGTGCAGCGAGTCCGCCCGGAGGCTTTGTTGCAGGAGAGAGCATCTCTGCTTTCTACCTCCCCTCCGACAAGGAATCCACAAGTGGACATCATGTGAAAGCAAGCGCTTTCATGCTTTCATTGCCGGTCCCATTTCCAGACGTTGCGTCGTCCTCGGAACCTCGTCTCCTCGTCGGTGTCGGCACGTGAGTCGCCGGGCTCGGGCCACTCGTGCAGGCAGTAGGTGGCCGAGCCAAGCTGCCAGCACGCCTTCCTCAGACACTCGGCGAGATCGAACCACGCATCCGAGGGGACTTGCTCAGCGCCGAGCAGAGCGCCAGCCTCGGCCAGCGACCCTCGGAGGGCTTGACGGAACCCGTCGATCCGCTCGTGAGCGAGCGTGCGTGAGTGTCGCCATATCCGATGCTGAGGCGACTCGGGCAGGACGGCCTCTCCTGTGCGTCGTGTCTTCCTGAGTGCTCGCCGCCCGGCGGCGGTAAGCGCGAGCAAGTTCAGGCCATAGCGGCGGACATCGCGTATGCGCCCGGCGGACCTGAGCGCGTCAAGTTGTGGCCGCAGCCGCCGCGTCGTCCACGAGTTGTGCGCGAAGCCCAGGTGCGCCGCGATGTCTGCACGCGAGGCGTGATCGTGCTCGTCGTGGACTTCGGCGCGGTCGATCGCGCCGAGTATCTGCGCGTCCGAGACTGGCTCGAATGGGCGGAGGTCCGCGCGGTAGATGTCGTGGAGTCGTTGGGATGGCCGCTCCTCGGGCTCCCGCCCGCTCGGTGTCTCGCCGTCGTTGTCGGTCGTGCTCATTGCGGCTCCTTTCGGCGCACCGAAGAACACGGGCCAGCGAGCACGTCAGACCGTCGCCGTAGAAAGCTACGGTGATCTGGCGGCATCGAAGGTTCTGTCTTCGGTGCTGCACGGCCGGGCGGGTGCGACAACACCCGTCCGGCCACTCGGTTGTCTTGACTCGGCGCGCGATCAGAGCAGAACCCGCGCCGGATCTCAAGACTCCGGTCAGAACCAGCGTCACCTGGCTAACAGTGGCCAGTTGCCGCCGGAAGATCGAGGGCTCGTGTAGCCAATCCAGGCCAATCTCGCCGGGAGCATGGAGCCTGGTTTGCGCGTTGGCCGCTGGTAGCGTGAAGGAATGGCAACCTCTCGTGTCAAGACGATCGACATTGATGCTGGCCTGCTGGCAGACACCCGCGATGCCATGAAGCCCTCCGCCGAGGCGCAGGACGCCGAGGTGGTCGAGCGTGCGCTGCGCTTCTACCTGGGCCGCAGGGCGCTCGAGACCTCCCAGTCGATGAGCGAACTCTCCGAGGAGGAAGTAATGCGGATCGCCAACGAGGAGCTGCACGCGCTGCGCCGCGAGCGCCACAGTGCCGCGTGACCCGAGTCGTCATCGACCCGGGCGTCCTCACCTCCGCATCCATCTCTCCCAGAAAGGCCGCAGGCCTCGCGCCGGCCACGTGCAAGAAGCAAGCTGCTCTCGCTAGGGACTTGCGCCGAGCCCCAGATCCCCTGTCCTCGCACCTGCGTAGGCTACAAGCGGTATGTCCACCGACAGCTCAGCAATTGTCCGCCGGTTCGAGCGAGCGCAGGATCGGCTTGTCCTTCAAGCGTCCGATCTCTCTCTCGAGACAATCGGCTCGATGGTCGACTCCGGTGCTATCGACATACAGCCGCAATATCAGCGGCGCGCGCGATGGTCGACCGAGAAGAGGTCCGCGCTGATTGAGTCGTTCCTTCTGAACATCCCGGTTCCACCGATCTACCTGGCTGAGGACGACTACGGCGTGTACTCCGTGATCGATGGCAAGCAGCGGATCACGGCAATCCATGACTTTATGACCGATCAGTTCGCCCTAAGCAAGCTCGAGGATTTTCAGAATCTCGAGGGCAGACGCTTTGGGGAGTTGCCACGCGAGTTGGCCAACGCGCTGCGTGTACGGCCCTACATTCGGGCGATTACCCTCCTACGCCAATCAGATCCGAACCTCAAGTATGAGGTATTCCAACGACTGAATACTGGCGGCGAGCCACTCAATGCACAAGAGATCCGTAACGTTGCTTTCCGGGGCCCATTGAATGACTTGATCTATAGGCTCGCGGAGGCTCGCTTCCTGCGCCAACAGCTCAAGATTCGCAATGATCGAGCGTCGAGCTACCGGAACATGCTGGATGCTGAGTTCGTGCTGCGGTTCCTGACGCTTGTTGAGTCCTGGGAATCTTTTTCTGGCGATTTCCGGAAATCGATGGATCGATTCATGGCGGCCAACAGATCTCCGGGCGATACCGTACTTCGACTCTTGGACGCACAGTTTACGGATACGCTCGCTTGGTGCGAGCATCTATGGGATGTTCATGCATTCCAACGACCCGTTGCTGGTGGTTGGCGGGACCAGGCCTTGGCAGGTATGTATGACGCACAAATGGTGGCGGTAGCATCCGTTCCAGACAGCGTCTTGCAGACGCTCGTGCCAGCCAGCGTACGAACGGCAACGCGCCGCCTCTTCGAGGATGACCAGTTTGAGGTTGCAGTCCGTGAGGGTACGAATACTCCGCAACGAATTCGCTACAGAATCTCCGAGTTGAGAACGCGGCTAATGGATCTTGCTAACGGGTCCTGAAAGCGAGCGGTATGTCCGCAGCGAGAGAGGCATTCGGGGCACGGCTCGCAGGCTTTGATAAGGCGCTGGGCGACCAAGCACTTGCCCATGTTGGCGCGATTTCACCTCTCGATGACCCTGCGAGACTGCTGCGAAACGGAATGGCGGTTGTAGGGTTCAATGCCCTTGAGGATTTCCTAAAGCAGCGCATGGGTGAGGTTCTCAAGGCCATCTCTGGAGGTCCCATTCCATTTGCAGATTTGCCCGAAAGCTTGCAACGCGGAGCCACAGTCGGCGCAGCTCACGCTCTGCGCTACCAAGCAAGAATGCGTGTCAGTCGGGGAGAGTTTCCGGCAGCACGTGACCTCGTCCAGCGGACGGGCCGGGCGATGGCTAGCATTGACAACCAGCGGTATGTGCTGTCTGAACTCTCGTTCGGCTATGGCGACGCAAACCTCAACGAGGATGCCGTAACAAAAATGCTGTCGAGCCTTGGCGTCGCGGGTGGGTGGCTAGCTCTCGCCGGGCTCGCACAAAGGTCAGGGCTCAATCTGCCTGGGCTTGCGAATGACTACCGCAATGCGCTGCGGCGTCGGCACACCGCGGCGCATGATCCGTCGGCAGACGTTCCGCTTAGTGACCTCCAAGCATTCACGCGGCAGGCAATGGCCGTTGCCCTTGCATTCGACGGGCTCGTGAGCCGGGCAGGGTATCGACTTCGGCAGGGCGATCAGGCACTCGCCGCTGGTGCAGCTCATGTAGACCAACACGAAATCGGCATTCTTACGTTTGATGACTCTGCACCAAAACGAAAGCAGCGGTGGAGTGCAGCACTGGCACATGCGAGAGCGACAGGGGATGTCATCGCTATTACGCGTGCCAACGTCCCAATATCCTGGCAACCAGGGGATCTCGGGCGCGGGCGACGCTAATCAGTTAGCGTGGCTCCAGGCTTGCGAGACTCGACTGGTTCGCAGTAGCCACAGCGCGACATGGCAACCTCAGCTATGAACTTGATGCGATTCGTCGAGGTGTCTGTGCGGTGTGGTCGCTGCCGAGCCGTCGGACCTTGGCGTAGTCGCGGTCGCTGAAGACCGTCCCGGTTTTCTTGCGCATCCCGGTGATGACGGCGATAGCCGGCCCACGTAGGCCACGCGCGGTCAGCGTGCGCTCCTCGGCGTTCTCCAGCATGCAGAAGAGTCGGAACTGCTCGCGGCCTGGCCCGGTGACGCGGATCTCGTAATAGCCGCCCATGTCGCCGTGCATGGCCTCCCACTTGCCTCCCCCGGAGAACGCGGGCGGCGGCGCGGCCGCGACGGCGTCGAGCACGGCCAGGATCGTTCCTCGGACCTTCGCGGGGCAGTCGTCGAGGAAGTCTGCTCCGGGCACGGAGCCCTCAGCGGTTGCATAGAAGATGACGTCCCACGCCATCACCGCAGCCTACGAACCCGCGCGGCCGTTATTGAGGCCCGTCAGGTTCGTACAGCGGTGCGCTTGCCGTTTGATCTGCGTGGGTGGCGCTTGATCTCGATGCTGGCGTCGAGAGCGTTGGCTATCGAGATGATGAGGGGTAGCTCTGGGCGGGCCTGCTCGGCTGTGAATAGGCGTCTGATGCTGGCGGGGTTGCGTCCCACGCGCCGCGCGAGCTCGGCCTTCGACATTCCGGCGTCCTCGCGCAGCTCGTCCAGTGAGCGTATGACGGCATCTATCTGCTCGATCTCGCTCCGGGCTCGCTCGTACTCCGCGCGGGTGTCGTTGTCCGCGAGCCAGTCTTGGCGGCGCTTTTCGTAGTAGCTGGTGTCGAGAGTCTTGGCCATGATTGGGGACTGAGGCGAGTGGCATCGTGACCTTCTGCCCGCACCACCGTCTATCGCAGTGTAACACAAGAGCTACACTCAATTGCTAAAGCACCCGATCGAGAGGCGATCAACCGCCTCGCTCCTCGTGCGGATCTCAATGGGGTGCCGAACGAGGGTTTGACCCCCGTCGCTCCCGCTTAGGCTGTATGGGCTGGACGCCGGTGGTGGAATCTCCTTGGGCCAGACTTAACAGACTTAACGTACCCAGGGCGTACATCGGGCGTAGCTGACTTGAGGGGACGATGGGCGATGCTGGCCGATAGCTCGCCTGGCCGTCCGCGGACCGAGGTCAGAGGCTAGCTCCAGAGCCCGCTGACTGGCACGGCGGCCAGGCGATCACCGAATGGCAGCGTGTCGGCGCCTGTATGCAGGACGACGCCAGCCTTGAAGCGTCGGCCGAGCTTGTCGCGGAGGTATCGCAGGCCCGTGAAGTCGATGGTGGAGGGCGTGGCGCTCGCCTTGACCTCGATTCCGACGACGTCGCCGTCGTGGCGCTCGATGATGACGTCGACCTCGCGTTGCTGCTTGTCGCGATAGTGGAAGAGCTGGACGGGTCGGTCTGCCCAGTCGACCTGGCGAAGCAGCTCCATCGCGACGAAGCTCTCGAGCATGGTTCCCGCGATGGCACCGTCATCGACGATTCGTCGCTCGTCGGCGCCGATGAGGTAGGCGAGCATCCCGCTGTCGACGACGTAGGTCTTTGAGCTCTTGATCTGGCGGTTGCCAAGGTTGACGTGCCAGGGCTTGAGCTGGCGGACAAGGAACAGGTCCTCAAGGATCTTGGTGTGCGAACGCACAGTGTTGGCGTCCAATTCGAGGTCTCTGCCCATGCCGTGAAAGCTCGTCAAGCCGCCCGACCTCGCGGCGATGACGAACAGCAACCGTTCGATGTTCGCCACGTTGCGGACGTTGGCGATGTCGTCGAGGTCTCGGCCGATGATCGAGGCGATGTAGCTGGAAAAGAACCGCGTGCGCCCACGCGCGCCACGGCCCTGCACTTCTGGATATCCGCCGGCGATGAGCATGGGGGCGAGCACTCTGCGGCCCACCGGGACCCCCGTGAGCCTCGGGAACCGCCCGGCGAAGAGACCGTCGATGAACTGCTCGCGGACATCGTGCAGCTCGCCCTGTGAGAGCGGCCACAGCGTGAGGTACTCAACCCGCCCGGGGAGGGCATCGGCGACGGTTGGTAGCGACAGGATGTTCGCTGAGCCGGTGAGTAGGAACTGGCCACGTGCCTGGTTGGCGTCGAGCCGCCGCTTTATCGCGAGCAGCAGCTCGGGTGCACGCTGGATCTCGTCGATGGCGACGGGCCCGTCGATGTCGGCGATGAACCCGGCCGGGTCGGCTCGGGCGGTCTGGGCGGTCGCGTCGTCGTCGAGGTTGATCAGCCGCGCGGGGTGCTCATCGGAAGCAATCTGGGCGACCAGCGTGCTCTTGCCGACCTGGCGGGCTCCAAGGACAGCGACACCGCGGCTGTCGGTCAACGCGTCCGCAACGTCGCGACGGAGATGGCGGTCGAACAGGCGCTCGGGCACGGGCAGATTGTAGCCCACGATGTTGGACGGATTATGAATAGGCTACGGGCGGATTATGAATATTCAGCAGGCGGATCGCGACTCGCTCGCAACCTCCTGTTCATCGCTCGAAGCTCGCGGGTTCGAAGCCCGCCCCCGGCTCGACGTACCCACGACGTACAACGCATCACCGCGCAGCGCCCGCTGGGGTCGCTATGGCATAAGGAGTTTCCAGCAACTATGCGACATTTGGCGACGTAGGGTCCCGTCGCTCCCGTCATTTTTCCCCGTTGGCTCCGGCGCGCGTTGGCGCAGCCTCCCGACGAACACGCATATAGATGCCATGTCGCGTAACCCCGAGCCTTAGAGTCGAATCTCAATCCGCGAAGCAATCGTCGCTCCGACTCCCCGTCGCTCGCGCCTCCCGCCGACTTCCGGGTATTTCGGCATCGATTGGTCGACTGCATCGAAGCAGCAGGGAGGCCAGGGAAGCTGCCCTCATCGCGCGTGACGGCCCGGCGCTCCCTCGAGGTATGCGATGAGCATCTCGGTGCCCTCGGCGATGACTCGGCGGTCGGGGGCCCGGCGGCCGCGGTAGGAGAGCTCGAGGATGCGGTCTCCCACCTCGACCGCGAGCAGCGCAACCTCCTGCGGCGAGTCCTCCGGCACCACCCCGGCCGCCACGAGGCGCTCGCGCGCGCGTTCGGCGAGTGCCATATTGCCGGCCTGGGCGATGGCCGTCACAGCCGGTGACACCCGCCCGCCGAACCACAAACGCACGAACATCGGCCTGCGCTCGTGGTAGTCCAGGAACATCTCGAGCATCCGCTGCACGTAGTCCCGCACGGAGCGGAGCTCCCAGGTGTCTTCGGCGGCCTGCGCGATGCGTTCGATCTCCTGCACCTCCGCCTCGAGCAGCAGCGCGAACAGCTCGTCGCGGTCCGAGAAGAAGCGATAGAGCGACGATGGTCCCACGCCGGCGCGGGCGGATATGGCGGTGGTGGTGGCGGCATCAACTCCGCCCTCCAGGATCAGCTCGCCGGCGGCGGCGAGGAGCCGCTCCACGGTTTCCCGGCTGCGGGCCTGCAGGGGCTCTCTGCGTTGACGCGGTGGTACTGCCATCGGGCGGCTCCATCCTCGCAGGTACCAGCGAAGGATATTGACATCTGTAGACGGCGAGGCTAGGTTAACGCGAATCGCATTTCAATCTGGAGGAGGAGAGATGCAAGCGAAGCGGTACATGCCGGCACGGACGTTGGTGATCGTCCCGCTGGCCACAATGGTGGCTCTGGCGCTGTTCGCCAGCGCCGCCATGGCACACAAGGTGATGCTCGTCACCCAGGGGGAATTCCCCGCGAAGTATTCCAACAAGGTCGTCTACTTCCACACGATCCAGGCAGCGGTGGATCACACCCGCCCCGGTGACTACGTGCTGATCGAGCCCGGCGTCTATGACGAAGCAGTGAAGGTCGTCAAGCCCCACTCGCATATCTGGATCCGCGGCATGAACCGCAACACCGTGATTGTCGATGGTCAGCACAAAGGTGGCAACGGCATCGAAATCTATAAGGACGATGACGTGTGGGTGGAAAACCTCACGGTGCGCAACTTCGAACTCACCGAAAGCTGTGGGGATGAAGAGTGCGGCAACGAGATCTGGTGGAACGGCGGCTCGGGGTCAGGCAGGATCGGCGCCCACGGCTGGTTTGGGCGCTACCTCACCGCGTACGACACCGGCATGAACGGTGGCTATGGGATCTTCACCAACGACGAGACCGAAGGCTCGTGGGAAGACATCTACTCCTCCGGTATGGATGACTCGGGCATGTACCTCGGCGCCTGCCGCGAATGCAAGGCGCGCATCACCAAAGCCGTGATGGAAGACGACGCGGTGGGCTATTCCGGCTCGAACTCCGGCGGCAACCTGATCATCGAAGACTCGGCTTTCCGCGACAACCGCGCCGGCATTGTGCCTAATTCGGAAAACCCGGGCGACCCGCCGCCGCCGTCCAACGGCGCGTGCAACCCGGTCAAGCCCTACGAGGGTCACCACAAGACGCTGCCGACGTTCGAAAGCACAGACATCCAGCACTGCACGATCTACCGCGACAACGTCGTGGAAGACAACAACAATCTCACGACCCCGACGAACGGGTCCACCGCGAAGGCGCCGTGGGGCGTGGGCGTGGAGTTCCCAGGTGTCTACGGCGACGCCGTCGAAGGCAACACGATCAAGGGCAACGTCAACAACGGCTTCCTCGGCTTCGAGTACCCGAACCCGTTTCCGCCAGAAGCGGACACGATCTTCTTCGGCTTCTCTGGCGTGAAGGTGGCGAACAACACGTTCGAAGACAACGGCGCGAGCGGCGGGTCCTACGCAGACGACATCATGTTCCAAGGGGGGCTGTTCACCCCCTCACCCAACGACTGCGCGATCGGGAACACCACCCCCGACGGCACCCAGCCGGCGGACCTGGAAGGTGAATGGAGCTGTAACAACAGCACCACACCGAGCCCCAACGGCGGGGAAGAAGCGCTGGGGTGGGTCATACAGCTGTCCGAAGAATCGAAGGCGTTCCCGGGTGAACCGCAGGCTGCGCCCGGAGCGCAGGAAACGATGCCCAACCCGTGCGAAGGGGTTCCCAAGAACCCGGTGTGCGAATAGGGCAGATGCGATGCGAGCTCCCCGCCGTCCTCCGGGACGGCGGGGAGTCCCGGCCCACTCGCCTCACCTGAATCCGATGGATCGCGAGCCCGTGAAGGCCCAACCGCTGCAGGCGCCTTGGCTTGCGAGGCCACAGCCGCGGGCGCCGGGGCTGACAAGGCGTAGCCTGCTGCAACGCGCGGCCGGGCTTGGGCTCGCCACCTCAACACTCGGCGCGTTGGAGCTGCTCGCGGTGCTGCCCGAAGAGGCGCTTGCGGGCGGCCGCTCGCGGCTCCCCGAAATCCAGTTCCAGATCGAAAAGCGGCTGGCGAAGCCGGTGAAGGCCGAAGGGGTGCGGGTCCGTTTCGGACCCGTGTACACGCTGTTCGTGACGATCGCCCTCACGCGTACGCCGAGCGTTGCCGACCAGACCACGCTGGCGCAGGCGCTCGCGCGGGTGGAGCAGGCCTATCCGTTCAGCGCGAGCGGGGTGTTCATGACAGTGGCCTATGGCGTCCCCTACTTCCAGCGGCTGCCCGGGGGCTTCTCGGGGACGCTCGTCGCCCAGCACATGCCGCGGCTCGCGAGCGAACCGGAACGCCCCGCGCTGGAAGAGGCGGTGCCCGGGCCCACCGACGTCAGCCCCGAGAACCCCGGGGTCACGAAGCAGCGCTTCAACGTTCCCGTGCAGATCGAGAGCAATGACATGCTGCTCACCCTGCGAAGCGACTCGAACGAGATCCTCGACGACGTGCTCAGCTGGCTCACCGAAGCGGACACCACCCTGGCAGGCGTTGACGCCGGCGGCTCAGGGCTGGGCGAGCTGCTGCAGGTGACCTCGCGCCGGCTGATGTTCATTGAACAGGGGCTTCCACGCCAGATTGCGCAGGCGGAAGAGCTTCCGTACGCGGAAATGGTGAACCCGGCATCGCCGATGTGGATGGGGTTCGTCTCTCAGCAGGTGAGCAGCAGCGGCCCGCCACCGGTGGTGACGTTCCTGGGCAACACCTCGGCGAAGCTCACCAACGCCCGCCGTGGGGACTACTTCGACTTTGGCTCGATCCAGCACCTTTCGCACGTGATCCAGGACCTCGAGCAGTTCTACGAACGCCCCCGGGAAACCTACGAACGCCGCGAGGCGGAGATGTTCAGCGCCGACCCGCTCCCCCGCAGCAGCAACAAGGACCCGTACACCAACGGCGGCGGGCCGGCGTCCATCGAAAACGTGTTCGCCGGCACCCAGCAGGCAGAACGCGAAGCGGAAGGAGCCCACAACTTCGACGGCGAGCCGCATATCGCCCATACCACAGCGCTCCAGCGCACCAGCCGCGCGCAGGACCACACCCCCATGCACATCCGCGCCGACGGCCCCGGCTACGACGCGCTGGACGTCCCCGACGGCTCCTCCCAGCCGAAGCTCCATTTCAGCATCTACGTCCCCACAGCCGACTTCTTCGCCACCATGCGCCGCAGCCAGGCCTCGCTGGATCTCGCGCAGAGGTACTCGGTGCCTTCCAGCAATCTCGGGCTCGAGCGCTTTCTTACCGCCACCCGGCGCCAGAACTTCCTGGTGCCGCCGCGCCGCCATCGCTCCTTCCCGCTGGTGGAGCTGGGCTAGTCGCACGCTAAGTAGGCTGAGGGCCGTGGGTAAGCCCGGAGCGATGTTCGCGACCTCAGGGGGCGCCCGGCTTGCGTATGAGAGCACGGGTCGGGGCCGGTGTTGATGTCTTGCTGATCCATGCTGGCGTCAACGATCGGCGCAGCTGGCTGCATGTGATCGGGCAGCTCAGCCCACGTCACCGGTGTGTCGCGTTTGACCAGCGCGGTTTCGCCGCGCCATCATCCGAGCAGACGCAGGCGCAATCCTCAGCGCTGCTGACTCTCGGCACATGTCACATTCAGGTCTTGGGCGGGGTCATCTCCACAGACACACACCGTAAGCGCTCACAATGTGCAACTCGCGAGCGATCTAAGCCAGACTCCAAAGGAGGACGTGATCCATGCAACCTCGTATCGATAACCCCGTAATGACAGCTCCCGGCGCCATGCAGGCGCTTCAGCAGCTCACCGCCGCCACCAAGCACGCGGATCTTCCCGAGACCACGCTCATGCTCGTCACGCTGCGCGCAAGTCAGATCAACGGCTGCAGCGTGTGCATCGACATGCACTCCCGCGAGCTCAAGGCAGCCGGTGAGCCCGACGAGCGTATCCACACGGTGGCCGCATGGCGTGAGACGCCGTACTTCACCGACGCCGAGCGCTCCGCGCTGGCGCTAACCGAGGCCGCCACGCGCATCGCCGACCGCCCAGACCCGGTCCCAGACGATGTCTGGGAGGAGGCCACCAGGCATTACGACGATCAGCAGCTCGGGGCGCTCGTGCTCGCGATCGCCACGATCAACGCCTGGAACCGCATCAACGCCGCCACCCGGCAGATCACGGGCGAGTGGGTCAACCAGCTGATCGCCAGCAGCCAGGGTGCGGTCCAAGCCGTCTAGCCAGCGCACAACGCACAGCGCTCGTCACGCGGGGCGAGCGGTGAGCAAATCGATCAGGAATCGAGAAGCGTCGGTCGCCGAGCCGTGGCTAAAGTGACCGCCAGGAGCATGGCCAAGAAGACGAACACGCAGTCGCCTGCGCTGCACGGCGCCGACAGTCACGAGCTGATCCGCGTGCATGGCGCGCGCGTCAACAACCTCAAGGACATCAGCGTCGAGATTCCGAAGCGTCGGCTGACGGTGTTCACGGGCGTCTCCGGCTCGGGCAAGAGCTCGCTGGTGTTCGGCACGATCGCCGCGGAGTCGCAGCGGCTGATCAACGAGACCTACAGCGCGTTCGTGCAGGGCTTCATGCCAACGCTGGCGCGGCCCGAGGTGGACGTGCTCGAAGGGCTGACCACAGCGATCATCGTCGACCAGGAGCGGATGGGTGCTGACGCCCGCTCCACGGTCGGCACCGCCACTGACGCAAACGCGATGCTGCGCATCCTCTTCAGCCGACTCGGGCAGCCCCACATTGGCTCGCCGCAAGCGTTCTCTTTCAACGTCGCTTCCATCTCGGGCGTCGGTGCGGTGACCCTCGAGCGCGGTGGCCGCACGACAAAAGAGAAGCGCAGCTTCAGCATCCTCGGCGGCATGTGCCCGCGCTGCGAGGGGCGCGGCGCGGTGAACGACATCGACCTCACTCAGCTGTACGACGACACCAAGTCGCTCAACGAGGGTGCGCTCACGATCCCCGGCTTCAGCATGGACGGCTGGTACGGCCGGATCTTCACCGGCTGCGGCTTCTTCGACCCGGACAAGCCGATCAAGAAATTCACCAAGAAAGAGCTGGGCGACCTGCTCTACAAGGACGCGACCAGGATCAAGGTCGACGGCATCAACCTGACCTACGAGGGGCTGATCCCGAGGATCCAGAAGTCGATGCTGTCCAAGGACGTCGATGCGCTACAGCCGCATGTCCGCGCGTTCGTGGAGCGGGCGGTCACTTTCACTACTTGTCCCGAGTGCGATGGGACCCGACTCAGCCCGGAGGCCCGATCATCGAAGATCAAGGGGATCAACATCGCTGACGCCTGCGCGATGCAGATCAGCGACCTCGCCGTGTGGGTACGCGAACTTGACGAGCCGTCGGTCGCGCCGCTCCTCGAAGCACTTGGGGCGACGCTCGACTCGTTCGTGGACATCGGTCTGGGCTATCTCTCGCTCGAGCGGCCGTCGGGCACGCTCTCGGGTGGAGAGGCGCAGCGCGTCAAGATGATCCGCCACCTCGGCTCCTCGCTCACCGACGTCACCTACGTCTTCGACGAGCCGACGATCGGGCTGCACCCCCACGACATCCAGCGGATGAACGAGCTGCTGCTGCAGCTGCGCGACAAGGGCAACACCGTGCTCGTCGTGGAGCACAAGCCGGAGGCAATCGCGATCGCGGAGCACGTCGTCGATCTCGGCCCCGGCGCCGGCACCAACGGCGGTGAGGTGGTGTTCGAGGGCACCGTCGAGGGGCTGCGCGCCAGCGGCACGCTCACCGGGCGGCACCTGGACGATCGCGCTGCCCTGAAGCCATCGGTGCGGACGCCAGAGGGGGTATTGGACGTGCGTGGTGCCAGCACCCACAATCTGAAGGACGTCGACGTTGACATCCCGCTTGGCGTGCTGGTCGTCGTCACCGGCGTGGCAGGCTCGGGCAAGAGCTCGCTGATTCGCGGCTCGGTGTCCGTTCGCGATGGGGTCGTGTCGGTCGACCAGGCAGCGATCAAGGGCTCGCGGCGCAGCAACCCGGCGACGTACACGGGACTGCTCGACCCGATCCGCAAGACGTTTGCGAAGGAGAACGGCGTCAAGCCGGCGCTGTTCAGCGCCAACTCCGAGGGCGCCTGCCCCAACTGCAACGGCGCCGGCGTCATCTACACCGACCTGGCGATGATGGCGGGTGTCGCTGCCCCCTGCGAGGTGTGCGAGGGGAAGCGGTTCCAGGCCGAGGTGCTCGAGTACAGGTTCGCCGGCAAGAACATCAGCGAGGTGCTGGCGATGCCGGTGGTGGCGGCGAGCGAGTTCTTTGGATCCGGCGCGGGCGAGAACGCTCCCGCGCACAAGATTCTGACCCGGCTCACCGACGTTGGGCTCGGCTACCTCAGTCTCGGCCAGCCGCTGCCCACGCTGTCCGGCGGCGAGCGCCAGCGGCTCAAGCTGGCCACTCAGATGGTGGAGAAAGGGTCCCGCCAGGGCGCGACCGATTCAATCTACGTCCTCGACGAGCCGACCGCCGGCCTGCACCTCGCCGATGTCCAGCAGCTGCTTGGTCTGCTCGATCGACTCGTCGACTCCGGCAAGTCGGTCATCGTCATCGAGCATCATCAGGCGGTCATGGCACACGCCGACTGGATCATCGACCTCGGCCCCGGTGCTGGCCACGACGGCGGGCAGATCGTATTCGAGGGCACACCCACCGACTTGGTCGCCGCTCGCTCCACCCTCACCGGCGAGCACCTCGCGGCGTACGTCGGCGATTGATTGATGACAGCGTCGCAGCGATAGATGCGGGCGCTAGCTCAGCTCGTGGCCTCTTCCACCAGGCTCGCGAGCAGCGCGGCCATCTTCTCCAAGATCGCTTGATGGCGGCTTACGTCATACGTGCCGCTCAGATCGCGCGGGTCGCGATAGCCAGCCAGCACGTCGTCTCCACTGCGCCAGAGGAGGATCCGCAAAGGCAGCTCGATCCCGATCTCCGCGTCGCTCTGCATCAGGGGCGTGCCAGCCTGCGGGCTGCCGAAGATCACAACCTCCTCATCTGCGAGCTCCATGCCGACGCTACGAGCTCCCGCGGCATGATCGATACGAGCGAACACCGTCAGGTCGTGCTGCTCGATCGCCGTGATGAGCAGCTTTGCCGTCTCCTCGTAGCCTGAAGCACTGCGCTTGATAATCACCGGCTACATCGTTTCATATCGACTGCAGGAGAGAAAATGAGCCGTCAACCAGCTCATGAAGATCCGATCTGCGACATAGATCTGCCGGGTGGCGTCGTTCAGCGGCACGAACGGCGCCTCGGGGTCTTAGGATCTAGTTATGGCCTGGGTGTCCGCTCGTGGTGAAGCTACGTCAGTCCGGTCCGGCTGGAGGCGCGCGCTGCTCGGGGTGCTGGCGGTCGCCGTCGTCGCCGTCGTCGCGGTGGCGGTGGCTGCGCTGGTGTGGTCGGGCGTGACGCTGGCGAGCGACTCCACGGCGCTCGCACGCGTGTCCGTGCAGCCGCTAGGCGGGACGATTGAGCACGTCCAGGCATTTGGACCAGATGGAAAGAGCGTGCCGCTCGCGATCCACGGTGGACGCCTGACGCCGCTGAAGCGCTTGACCCCTGGGGAGCAGGTCTCGATCGACGTGCAGGTCCGTCGCCCTGGGTGGCTTGGATGGGCACTGGGCACTCAGCAGACCGAGCATCTGACCCTCCGGGCCCCGATTGTGCAGGTCACCGAGCACTGGATGACGGTTCCCGCCAACTCACCGGTGCGCGTGAGCTTCGACCAGCCCGTGAGTGCTGTCGCCTACACGAGCACTGATGGCTCGGTCCACCGCAGGCTGGACGCTGGGCAGAGGTCGATCTCTCTCGGCACGCAACCTGCCACCGGAACGATCGAGATCGCTGCCGCGGCGCGCTCGTGGGAGCGAACCGGTGCTCCCACCCAGGTCAGTTGGTTTCCCCCGTCGAGCTCTCCAGTGATGGTGAGCCTCCCAGCTGCAGGCAGCCGAATCGCGCCAGCCACGCCCCTCTATCTGACCTTCTCCAAGCCAGTCAGCGAAGTACTGGGCTCGAGTCGTCCGCGGCTGTATCCGAATACCCCCGGTCACTGGCGTGAAGTCAACAGCCACACGCTCGTGTTCAAGCCCAGCGGCTTGGGGGCGGCGCTCGACTCCACGCTGCATGTGCAGCTCCCGCATCCAGTTGCCGTCACAGCCGGCGCGGGCAATGTGCTGCGCACCACCAGCCAAATCGAATGGACCGTGCCGCCAGGCTCCACCCTGCGTCTGCAGCAGCTGCTCGCGCAAGCGGGCTATCTGCCGGTCGCTTGGCAGCCATCGGGAACTGACGTGGCGCGCACGCCCAGTGCGGAGGCGCAGGCGGCGGTTGAACCCCCAGGCGGGAGCTTCAGCTGGCGCTATCCCAACACGCCGCACCAGCTACAGGCGATGTGGGCGGTCGGGCAATGGAGCGAGATCATGAAGGGCGCAGTAATGAAGTTCGAGAACACAAACGAATTGACTGTCGACGGTCTCGCGGGGCCGACCGTGTGGCACCAGCTGCTGACCGATGCGATCGCCGGCAAGCGCTTGACCACCGGCTACAGCTACGTGTATGTGCACCGCGAAGTCCCTGAGACGATGACCCTGTGGCACAACGGACAGACGATTATCACCTCCCCTGCCAACACCGGTATCTCTGGGGCAGAAACCGAACTGGGGACTTTCGCGGTGTTCGAGCATCTTCCGGAAACGACCATGAGCGGCACCAACCCAGACGGCTCGCATTACGAAGACCCCGGCATCAAATGGGTCAGCTACTTCAACGGCGGCGACGCGCTACACAATTTCGATCGGGCCTCGTTCGGCACACCACAGAGTCTCGGGTGTGTCGAGCTTCCCCTTGCGGCGTCTGCAGAGATCTGGCCATACACGCCGATCGGCACGCTCGTAACGATCGAAACCTGAAGCTTGTAACTTTCGTGTACGGTGCCCTTCGAGCTCGACGCCGAAACTCCTTCCGGTCTTCCACGGCCGGAGTCACATTTACCGCAATCCGCTTGTTTGAGCCAATCTTTGGCCGCGCGTTGACAACCTTTGCGTAGGTTTTGCAACCTGGGGTGCAAGCCTTCCCAAGCCACAGGCGAGAAGGTAGCGTGCCGGCCGCGGATGCAGTTGTAAGTCCGCTCATCGGACTTTAGGTAGTTACCACTTACGAGAATCATCTGGTCGTACGCCGATAAGTCGGGCATCTTTTGCGTGCCTGATTGCGACGTCGCGCGCCGGCAGAGCTCGCAGAAATATCTTCAACGGCTGGGAGGTCGGGCGATGTCCAAGCAGAGCAAATTGATCGCACCTGACGTAGCGAAGCGTGAAGCTGGCCGTTCATCGGGTACCCGGCTATCCGTGCGCTACGTGGCATTGCTGCTCGTTGCGATCTCTGCTCTGCTGATCCTCGCCAGCTCTGCGCTGGGCGCGGGCGTCCTCAACCGGTCGTTGGTCGCCGCGCAGTCGTTCACGCCGCCGACCGTCACGTCGATCTCCCCGGCGCAGGGTAAGCAGGAAGGCGGGACGTCGG
>CAVOTJ010000004.1:0-107088 GCA_963699115.1 uncultured Solirubrobacteraceae bacterium | reverse complement strand
TCAGCGGCGTGGTGGCCGATCGCGAAGAAGCGATCCTTGTGATCCCGGCCACGATTGAGCAGTCGCAGGCATTCACGCCGGCGGCGAGCGCGTGCGGATTCAACACCGACCGCAGCGGGGCGATAGCTGCAAACCACCAGCGCACGCAGACGCGGCAAGAGCTGCTGATTCAGTCCGGGATCGCGCTCGCGGGGATGTCGCTGCTGTCGCTGGTGCTTGGATGGCTCATGGCCGGGCGCGTACTGCAACCGCTCGAGGACTCCTACCAGGCGCAGCGCCAGTTCGTCGCCAACGCCTCGCACGAGCTGCGCGCGCCGCTGACCCGCCAGCGAGCACTGATCCAGGTAGCGCTGGCCGACCCGGACGCCAGCTTCGCCTCGTTGCGCGCAGCGCACGAGCGCGTGCTTGCCTCCGAGCAGCACCTGGAGCAGATGATCGATGGGCTGCTGGCGCTCACGCGTGGCCAGGCGGGATTGGAGCGGCGCGAGCGCGTCGAGCTCGCAACCCTTGCAGCGGAGATCCTGCGGATGCGGGACGTGGAGACCACAAACCTCGGCCTTGACGTCCGCGCGACGCTCGCTCCAGCGCCGACGGCTGGGGATCCACGGCTCCTGGAGCGTCTCGTCGCCAACCTCCTCGAGAACGCGATTCGCCACAACATTCCCAAGGGGCACGTCGAGATCACGACCGGCACCCGTCAACAGCACACATTCCTGATGGTCACCAACAGCGGCCCGACGATTCCTCCCGATGAGGTGTCGCGCCTGTTGCAGCCGTTCCAGCGTCTTCACGGGACCCGCACCACTCACGGCAGCGGCAACGGGCTCGGCCTTGCGATCGTCAACGCGATCGCCACCGCCCATCGCGCCACGCTGAGCGTGCACGCGCGCCCGGGCGGCGGGTTGGCTATCGAAGTCATTTTCCCCTCCGCATCGCTCGACGCAAAGCAGATCACCGCGACGACGCAGCTGCCAGCGTTCCAGGCGGGCGCTCCAACGGAAACGTGAGCCGTCGGTGGACCGTCGATGGCTGATGTCGAAGCTAGTCCACCCCAAGCTCGATCTCGCCCTGGTGGGGGAGATCGGGCAGCGCAGGCGTCGATCGCGCTTCTGACGCTGGGGTTTCGAGCTTCTGGATGTCCGGGCGGGCGATCGCGAGATAGGAGACAAGGACGAAGACAGCAGCGGCGAACACGAGCGCCGTGGGGCCGTCTCCGAAGTTGATCCCGCTGATGTTCTTGGGCTTGCTGATGTAGTCGGCGAAGGACGCACCGAGCGGGCGGGTGACGACATATGACATCCAGAACGCGGCGACGCCGTCCAGGCCGAGTCGCCAGTGCGCCACAGCGGGGATCAGGATGATTACCGTAAAGAGGATGCCTGAATCCAGATAGCCGAGGTTCAGCGAGCTCGCGGTGAAATCTCCAAGCGCGGTACCGAGCGCAAAGGTCGCGAACACCGTCGCCCAGTAGTACGCCTCACGTCGCTGGGTCGTGATGCTGTGGATCGACAGCGTGCCCTCGTTGCGCTGCCAAAGCCAGAAGATCGCGGCCAGCACGACCGCCCACAGCAGGGTTGTGCCCGCATAAGGGATATGGACATCGAGATGCAGGAAGTCCGAGACGCCGGTGCCGGTGATCGCGATCGCAAAGGCCAGGGACCAGTAGGCAAACGCTCGGTAGCGACGGGTGCCGAACTGCAGCACGAGCCCCACCACGATCACGAGCACCTCGATGCCGCCGCCCCCGAAGTTGCCGTACTTCTTCAGGAAATCCGAGGTGGCCTCCCCGCCGGCGGTGGTCAGGATCTTCACCACCCAGAAGACGAGGATGACCTCCGGGACCTTCGCTGCAACCGGCGCGGGAAGGAAACGCCCGATCAGCGGAAGCTCCGCTTCCGGAGGCATGGCGCTGCGGTCAGGGCTCAGCGAAGACCGGCGATTTTGGCGGGCGGGTGTCAAGTAGCGGATCTCCCTGCGGCTGGACGATCACGAACATAGCAAGCAGCCGGCAGATCTCGCTGAACCCCGGCGAAGCCTCAGTCCGCGAACCAGGGCGGAGATCAGTCTTGGGGGAGTGCTGCAAACTCGCGCTTGGCCTTCCGATACCACCCCATTCCCGCCAGGGGGTTCTTCCACCTACCCTGCATCTCCTTCAGTGCGCTCGCGTGCCGTTCATCACCGTTTGCGACCATTTCCTTCAAATGACTGTCTTGTGCCTTTATTACCTCATTTGCAGAGTTTCCACGGTGCGGGAAATCGCACGGGCCGCCCAATTGGCTGCAGGTCATCGTCTTCAAGATCTCGCTTCCTTTCTAGTGTGAGGCAGGACGAGGCGAGGCGCGTCGGATGCGTCACGACGCCGCGGCGGGCGGCTGGTCGAAGCGCACCATATTTCCGGACGGGTCGCGCACGGCACAGTCCCGCGTGCCCCATGGCTGATCGGTCGGCTCCTGCACAATCTCGGCGCTTGACGCTTGGAGCTTCTCGAAGGTGGCGTCGAGGTCGTCGGTGTGGAAGTGGACGCCGTTGAGGGCGCCCTTGGCGAGCAGCGCGGCGAGCGCGTCGCTGTCGGCGGGACTGCCGTTCAGGTAGTTCGTGAGGACGATCGAAACGTCGGGCTGTGAGGCGCTGCCGACGGTGAGCCAGCGGAAGTCGCCGCGGGCGACGTCGTTGCGCAACTCAAGGCCGAGTGTGTCGCGGTAGAACGCGAGTGCGAGGTCAGGATCATGGATTAGGACGAAGCATGTGGAAAGAGTGAGGTTCATGTCCCCAACGCTAGTGCGCCAGCGCCTCGCGCGCTTCTCCGATCCTGCTCGTCTCGCGGCTCGGGCGGGTGAGGTCCTTGGCGACGCAGCCTGGCACGCTCGCAAGGGCGCTGTGGTCACGACCCCGGTAGGCCGTCGGTGTTTCACCCACCAGCTGGGTGAAACGGGCGCTGAACGAGCCGAGTGACGAGCACCCGACCGCCACACAGACCTCGGTGACCGACATCTCGCCACCGCGCAGCAGCGCCTTTGCCCGCTCGATCCGTCTTGTCATCAGGTATGCATAGGGCGTCTCCCCGTACGCCGCGCGGAACTGCCGCGAGAAATGCGCGCTCGACATCAAAGCAGCGCGAGCAAGCGCGGCGACGTCGAGCGGGCGCGCGTACTCGCGGTCCATTAGATCGCGCGCGCGGCGCAGATGCGCGAGGTTGGCGAGATCTTCTGGCGTCACGATGCGAGCGTAGCGGCGCTCGCTTTAGTGCTCAAGCTCCTCGATCGCGCGAAGGATCCTATGCTGCACCCGCTCGATCGCCACGCCGATGTGAACGCCGCTGGAGAGCCAGTAGGGGAGGGTGGGGCCATCAGTGCGGACTTCCACGCGCGCGACTCGTCCGACGCCACGCGAGCGCACCGGCACGACAATCACCGCGCCATCAGCGCGGACCTGTGTCTGGCGCACGCGCGCCCACAGCGGCATGCGCGGGCCCGACCAGAGCACGCGAGCCTCCGCCGACCAGCCATCGCCGCGGGCTTCGATCTGGCGCGCCAGCCCGTTGTGCTGCAGCCACTCGAACTCAGCAAGTGTCTTCGGCAGTGCCCAGTTGGCCCGGCCGCCGGCGATCGAAGCCTCCGAGTCGACGGCGATGAACGGCACCGCAAGCGACAGTCGCCGTCTGCGCAGCACCACGTTCGGCATTGCGATCAGCTCATCGTATGCGCCCACCGGGCCCTCGTCGTAGCGCAGGAACGCCGCCACGGTGAGTGGCAGCGCACGGTCATAGCTCAGCCCGGCCTGTTGGAATCTGCTCGCGTTCGCCGCGGCACGCTGTACCCACACGAGCCCCGAGCCAGACGTCGTCCACGGGGCGGGTACGGGCACTGGCAGCCGTGCTGCCAGCTCGCTTGAGATCGCGCTCTCGGGAACGCTGGGAATCCCGCACAGCGCCTCGGTGCCGGCTGGGCTTGAGGTGATGCTCAGAGCGCGCTCTCAAACAGCTCGACCAGCCGCGCACGGCTGTAGAGCCACTGCTTGCGATTGCGCCCGTCGCCGGGGTGCAGCGTGTCGAGCAGCGCGAGGCCGCGGATCGTCGACGACCGCCATCTCGATCAGCCGGTCGAAGTCGGGCTGCTCGGCAGATCGCAGGGAACAGCTGGCGGGTGATCGCGAGCGTCTGGCGGTCGAGCCGTCGCTCGACCGGCACGAGGCGCTCGCGCAGGTCCGCGTCGGTGCGCGCATGCGACCACAGGTCGAGCGCCGCCTGGAACAGCGGGTTGGCGTAGCTGGCCCACAGCAGGTCGAGGCCCTGTACGAGGCGCTCGCGCCCCTGTGGCAGATCCTCGGCGGCGGCAAGCAGCTCCGCGCCGCGGCGTTCGGCCAGGCGCTCCATCGCCGCCGCCACGAGCGCCTGGCGCGTCTGGAAGTGGTGGAGGTGGGCGCCACGAGAGACGCCGGCGCGCTCGGCGACGCGGCTCGTGGTCGTCTTCGCATATCCGTCCTCGACCAGACACGCGATCGTCGCGTCCAGTAGCGCGTCGCGCGTGGCGGCGCTGCGCTCGGCCTGGCTGCGGCGTGGGGATGTCTTGGCGGTGACGGTCATCGCAGTGATCTTAGACATATTTGCGTTCGCGCATGAACGTTTCTTTGGTAGCGTTCCGTCGAGTTTTCATTCGGACCCGCGCCACAGCTGAGGTTCGACAACACAGGAGGTCTCACTGATGGCAGCCACCGACGCGCTGGTCTTTGACGCGATCCGCACCCCACGGGGCAAGGGCAAGTTCAACGGCTCCCTGCACGGCACCAAGCCGGTCGACCTGGTCGTCGGCCTGATGCACGAGACGCTCGTGCGCAACGAGAAACTCGACCCCTCGCGGATCGACGACGTGGTCCTCGGCTGTGTCTCGCCCGTCGGCGACCAGGGCGCGGACATCGCCAAGACCGCCGCGATCAAGGCGGGGCTTCCCGACACCGTCGCGGGCGTGCAGCTCAACCGCTTCTGCGCCTCGGGCCTGGAGGCCGTCAACATCGCCGCCCAGAAGGTCGCCTCCGGCTGGGAGGACCTCGTGTTCGCCGGCGGCGTGGAGTCGATGTCGCGCGTGCCGATGGGCTCCGACGGCGGCGCCTGGGCGATGGACCCGGAGACCAACTACGACACCTCGTTCGTGCCCCAGGGCATCAGCGCCGACCTGATCGCCACGATCGAGGAGTTCAGCCGCGAGGACGTCGACGCCTACGCGGCTCGCTCGCAGGAGCGCGCCGCGGCGCCGAGGCGGAGGGGCGCTTCGCCGACTCCGTGATCCCCGTCAAGGACCTCAACGAGAACGTCGTGCTCGACCACGAGGAGTTCATCCGCCCGGGCACAACCGTCGAGACGCTCGGCGGCCTGAAGCCCTCGTTCGCAGCGATGGGCGAGATGGGCGGCTTCGACGCGGTGGCGCTGCAGAAGTACCACTGGGTCGAGAAGATCGACCACGTCCACACGCCCGGCAACTCCTCCGGGATCGTCGACGGCGCGTCGCTGCTTGACGATCGGCAACGAGCAGACCGGCGCGGACCTCGGCCTGACCCCGCAAGGCGCGGATCCTCGCCACGGCCGTCTCGGGCGCGGACCCGACGATCATGCTCACCGGCCCCGCGCCGGCGAGCCGCAAGGCGCTGGCGAAGGCGGGCATCACCGTCGATCAGCTCGACCTGGTGGAGATCAACGAGGCGTTCGCCGCGGTGGTGCTGCGCTTCGTCCGGGACATGGGCCTGGACATGGAGAAGGTCAACGTCAACGGCGGCGCGATCGCGATGGGTCACCCGCTGGGGGCGACCGGCGGGCATGATCCTCGGCACGCTCGATCGATGAGCTGCACCGCACCGGCGGCAGCTACGGCCTCGCGACGCTGTGCGTCGGCGGCGGCATGGGAATCGCGACAGTCGTGGAGGCGATCTAGTCATGGCAGAGAGCACAACCATCCGCTGGGAGCAGGACGAGGACGGCATCGTCATCCTCACGCTCGACGACCCCAACCAGTCGGCCAACACGATGAACGCGCGCCTACGCCGAATCGATGGCCGCGACGGTCGAGCGCCTGGAGGCCGAGAAGGACGAGATCACCGGCGTGGTCATCACCTCCGCCAAGAAGACCTTCTTCGCCGGCGGCGACCTCAACGACCTCAAGCAGGCGACCCGCGAGAACGCCGCCCGAGCTCGCCGAGATGGTGCGCGACGGCAAGGCGCAGCTGCGCCGGCTGGAGACGCTCGGCAAGCCGGTCGTCGCCGCGATCAACGGCGCCGCGCTCGGCGGCGGCCTCGAGATCGCGCTGGCCGACCCACCACCGCATCGCGGTGGACGACCCGAAGGTGCAGATGGGCTTCCCCGAGGTCCAGCTCGGCCTGCTGCCGGGCGCCGGCGGCGTCGTGCGCACGGTGCGCATGATCGGCATCGTCGACGCGCTGATGCAGCTGCTGATGCAGGGCCAGCGCCTGCGTCCGGACAAGGCGAAGGAGATCGGGCATCCTCGACGAGATCGTCGCGAGCCGCGAGGAGCTCGTGCCGGCCGCCAAGGCGTGGATCAAGCCTCGAAGGCCGGGGAGGAGCCGTCGCACAGCCGTGGGACGTCAAGGGCTACAAGATCCCCGGCGGCACGCCGTCGAACCCGAAGCTCGCCCAGAACCTGCCGGCGTTCCCGGCGAACCTGCGCAAGCAGCTGAAGGGCGCCAACTACCCGGCGCCGCACCACATCATGGCGGCGGCCGTCGAGGGCGCGCAGGTCGACTTCGACACCGCGATCGAGATCGAGGGCCGCTACTTCGTCGACCTGCTCGCCGGGCAGGTCTCCAAGAACATGATCCAGGCGTTCTTCTTCGACATGCAGCAGGTCAACGGCGACCGCGGCCGGCCCGAGGGTATCGAGCCCTACACGGCCAAGAAGGCCGTCGTGCTCGGCGCCGGCATGATGGGCGCGGCGATCGCCTACGTGTGCGCCAAAGCCGGCATCGAGGTCGTGCTCAAGGACGTCTCCCTGGAGGCCGCCGAGCGCGGCAAGGCCTACTCGCAGACACTCTCGAGAAGGCCGTCTCGCGCGGGCGCTCCACGCAGGAGAAGGGCGATGAGCTGCTCGCGCGGATCACGCCCACCGACCGACCCGGCGGCCGCCGCGGGCGCGGACCTCGTGATCGAGGCCGTGTTCGAGGACCCGGCGGTCAAGGCGCAGGTGTTCGCCGAGATCGAGCCGCACCTGGCGCCGGACGCGCTGCTGGGCTCGAACACCTCGACGCTGCCGATCACCGAGCTCGCCGAGGGCGTCTGCCGCCCCGACGAATTCATCGGGCTGCACTTCTTCAGCCCGGTGGACAAGATGCCGCTGCTGGAGATCATCAAGGGCGAGAAGACCAACGACGAGACCGCTCTACCGCGCGCTCGACCTCGCCAAGCAGATCAAGAAGACGCCGATCGTCGTCAACGACAGCCGCGGCTTCTTCACCAGCCGCGTGATCGGCACGTTCATCAACGAGGGCATCGCGATGCTGCTCGAGGGCGTTCCCGCGCCTTCGATCGAGCAGGCCTCCAACCAGGCCGGCTACCCCGCGCCGGTGCTGCAGCTCACCGACGAGCTCAACCTGGAACCTGTCGCGCGAAGATCCGCAAGGCATACCAAGACGCCGTCGAGGCCGAGGGCGGCACGTTCGCGACCGCACCCGGCATTCGCCGTCGTCGACCGCATGCTCGAGGCCGGTCGGCCGCGGCAGGCTCGCGCGGCGCCGGCTTCTACGAATACGAGGACGGCAAGCGCACGGGGCTGTGGAAGGGCCTGAAGGACGCCTTCCCACCGACCGACGACCCGGCCTCGATCTCGCTGAAGGACCTCGAGGAGCGGATGCTGTTCGCCGAGGCGATCGAGTCCGTCAAGTGCCTGGACGAGGGCGTGATCGAGTCGGTCGCCGACGCCAACATCGGCTCGATCCTCGGCATCGGCTTCCCGGGCTGGACCGGCGGCGTGCTGCAGTACATCAACGGCTACGACGACGGCGTCGCCGGGATTCGTCGCCCGCGCGCGCGAGCTCGCAGAGAAGCTACGGCGAGCGCTTCGAGCCGCCGGCGTCGCTCGTCGAGAAGGCCGAGCGCGGTGAGAGCTACAGCGACGAGCAGTTGGCGGTCGCGGGCGCCTGAGGATCCACACACCAGCGGTCGCAATAGTGCGGCCGCTGGTCCGGGAGCAGCGCGTTCCCGAAGTGGCTCGTCGATTCGTGGCGTTGGTGTGATCTGCTCGCACGCCTGCGTGTCGTCCTTTGCGGGTGTATGAGCCGACGGTTCTTGGGTGCCCGTTCCGGATACTGCACAAACGCGGCCTCTGATACTTTCCGGGCGCGGTTGTCGGCCCCTGATCGGCTCGAAGCCGATTCGGGCTCGTTTACAGTTGGAGGGAGCCTTGTGAGCCTGCTGGATGCTGTCTCGCGAAGAGGTCTATTCCGATCGACTGTATTGCTGGTTACGCCAGTAGTTGTGCTGGCATGTTGGGTCGGTGTGTCCTCGGCGGCCGCAGGGGTCATCCGCACGATCCCCCTCGGCGGCTCCCCCGAAGGCGTGTCCTCGGATGGAACCGACGTCTGGGTCACGAACGACGAAGGTGCGGTCAATGAGATCGAAGCGTCGAGTGGGACCGTCATCCGCACGATCCCCGTCGGCGACGAGCCCGCTGGCGTGTCGGCAGATGGAGCCCACGTTTGGGTCGCCAACGAGAGCGGGGATACGGTCAGTGAGATCGAAGCGTCGAGTGGGGCCGTCATCCGCACGATCCCCGTGGTTAGCAGCCCCTGGCGTGTGTCCTCGGATGGAACCCACGTCTGGGTCACGAGCGAAACGAACGAAAACGAAGGCACGGTCAGTGAGATCGAAGCGTCGAGTGGGGCCGTCATCCGCACGATCCGCCTCGGCAGCCCCGATGGCGTGTCCTCGGATGGAACCGACGTCTGGGTCACGGACTACTACGGGGATACGGTCAGTGAGATCGAAGCGTCGAGTGGGACCGTCATCCGCACGATCCCCGTCGGCAGTAATCCTGCTGGGGTGTCCGCAGATGGAGCGCACGTTTGGGTCGCCAACGACGGTGAAGGTACGGTCAGTGAGATCGATGCGTCGACTGGCATCCTCATCCGTACGATCCTTGTCGGCGAGGTCCCCGAAGGCGTGTCCTCGGATGGAGCCCACGTCTGGGTCGCGCAATCCCAAGGATTCGCCGAAGGCATGGTCAGTGAGATCGAAGCGTCGAGTGGCGCTGTTGTTCATACGATCCCTGTGGGACTCAGCCCCGATGGCGTGTCCTCGGATGGGAAACACGTCTGGGTCGCGAACCGGCTCGTAAGTGTGCGTCAAGGGCAGCGGTTGGAAGGTTCGGTCAGTGAGCTCGAAGCTGGCGAGGCGCCCGTCGAAGGTCTTCCTGTGAACACCTCGCCGCCGGAGGTCAGTGGCCTTGCCAAGCAGGGCCAGACGCTGGTGCTCACGCACGGCACTTGGACGCGCGAACCCTTTGACTACAGCGATCAGTGGCTGCGCTGCGACAGCTCCGGCGGTGGTTGCCAGCCGATCAAAGGCGCCACTGCTGACAGCTATCTCCTAACAGGAGCTGATGTCGGCCACACGATCCGCGTCCAGGAGACAGCCTCGAACGGCTCCGGCGAAGCCGGGTCGGTGCAGGCCGCCGCTACTGTGCCGGTGCAGCCGCTCGAACTGCAGGCCCAGGCCGGGGAGAGCGTCACGACGACGGTGGGCGAAACGGTGACGCTCGACGGGTCAGCCAGCACACCCGACTCGGAAATCGAAAGCTACCGCTGGGAATTCGGCGATGGCGAAGTGGAGGAAGGTCCCGCCGATGCGATCGTCCACCACGTCTACCGGCACGTCACGCCCGAACACGAGCCGCTTGCGGCGACGCTGACGGTCTCCCGCGGCGGTGAAACGAGTAAAGCCGCGATGCGCGTCACGGTGCTGGCAGCACCGCAATCTTCCGAAGCGCTCACCGTTACCGCGCGTGACCCAGCGGGCCACTCCATCGCTGGCACCGAGATCCTCTACGTCGGGCCGAACGGTAGCCGCCAGCAGGTGAACACCGACAGCAGCGGCGAAGCGCTGCTCGCCGGGCTGCCGCAGGGCATGGACACGATCTATGCATACAAGGCCGGCTACCGGCCGGCGACGGGCCAGGCGTCGGTCGACGCAGACCATCAAGGCGCGTCGAGCGTGACGTTGGAAAGCGGGGAAGTCGCAACAACCGGCTTGAGCTCGCATGAAATGACTCTCATGGAAGTCGAAAAAGCAGGCATCGACCCGAGCGCCCCCGCCAACCAGAACGTCTATGAATTCGAGACCAAGCTCGCGTTCACCGAAAGTTCCGTACCACCGGTTGAGCTGCATGAGGCTGTCAACTCCGACGGGCAGTTCGTCGGGATCGGCGAAGGCGGCGAAGGCGGCGAAGGTGGCGGAAGCGGTGGAGGTGCTGGCGGCGGTGGTGGCGCATTCGGGGCGAGCGGCGGCGGCGGGGACTGGTCATGCTCGCCAACGCAGTGCGAAATGACGCCTCCTGTAACGGGCGAAGGAGACCGTATCGTCGCGGTGCCAGAGGTGGTGGAAGGCCATCCGTTGATCCAATGGCTGATCCTGAAGGGCAAGGCGGCAGTGCTGAAGCAGTTCTTCGAAGTGACGATGGTCACGCAGAACCTCTCAAGCGAATCGTTCACGCTCACCGACGGGAGCGCGACGCTGAACGTGCCCGAAGGGATGAGCCTCGCCCCTACCCCAGCCCCGCAGTCTGCGACGCAGCCGGTCGCTGACATCCCGGGTGGTGGGAGCGCGACGACGAACTGGATCGTTCGGGGGGACAAGCCCGGCGAATACCTCATCTCAGCCGCCTATGACGCCAAGCTGCAGCCGTTCGCCGCGCCCGTGGAAGTGCTGGCCGGCCTCGCGAGCCCGCTGCATGTCTGGGGCGCCAACGCGCTACAGCTGCGGGTCCTTGCAGACAGCGGGGCGCTTGCTGAAGGCGTGCCCTATCACGTCTCGATCGGCGTGACCAACCGGGCGAACGTGCCGCTCTACAACGTGGGCCTCTCGATCGAAGAAGAACCCCACGAACACTTCATCTTCCAGCCCGGCCAGCGCTTCAGCGAACAACTCGGCGAACTCGCGCCCGGGCAGACCGCCTACATCAAGCACCCATACATACTCGTCCCGGACGGACAGAGCCAGTCGATCTTCAACCCAGCACTCTCTAGCGCGAGCTTTGTCGGCGAAGTCGCGCACCCGGGGGCGGGTATCGAAGCCGTCGAACCGCCGGCGCTCTATGGGGTGGCGGCGCCCCCCGACACGCCGGGACTGGTGCACCTGCACTGGCAGCACGTACCAGACGCGGAAGGCTACGAGGTCTTCTCCACCCCGAGCCTCGATACTCCGTTCAAAGCAGCGAGCCCGGTTCTCGAAAGCCCTGGCTCATCCAGCGAAGTGACGCTGCTCCCGGACGGCGCCACAGACGCCTACCTCAAACCGCCGGCCCAATCGCAACGCTACGCGGTAAGCGCCGTGATCGAAGGCCACCTCACGCTCGCCTCCCGCGTGATCCCAGCCACCGCCACCGCCCAGGCGGCGGAGTTTAGGCTTTGTGTGGCGCAGAAGAAGGGCGAATATACCGAAGCTGACTGCAAGAGCAAATCGGCGAAGGCGAAGAAGGGCAAGTTCGAATGGAAGCCCGGGCCAGCCCCCAGCTGTGTCGCGCAGAAGAAGGGCGAATACACAAGCTCGAGCTGCACCACGAAATCGGCGAAGGCCAAGAAGGGGACCTACGAAAAGGCGCCCGGGCCTGGCTACAGCTCAGCGACGGGAACCGTGACGCTGGAAGCTCCAGGGCTCGCCCGCAAGGTGATCTGTGCGGCCAGCAGCGCAACCGGCGAAATCACCGGACTGAGAACCGGCCTCGAGCGGGTCACGTTCACGGGTTGTGAAAGCTCTGGTGAGGTGTGTGCGAGCGAAGGCCCCGACAGCAGCCCATCGGGCAAAACGGGGGTTATCGTCACGAACCTGCTGCAGAGCAAGCTCGCCGAACCGGTCGTCGGGAAGGTCTGGCTCGAGCTCTCAAGCGCACAGCACGAACCGTACCTGCTCGAATTCGGCTGCGGCGGCCAGCGATTCAGGACACAGGACCTGCTGAGCGGCGTGCAGGCCGGGAACATCAACTTCTCAAGCCTCACATCCACAACGACGTTCGCGCCCGGCGAAGGCGAACAGGCCCTCTACAGCGAACTCTCCGAAAACTCGGGCGCCAGCTGGGCCGGACCAGACCCCACCAGCCTCGTCGCCACAGCCACCAACACTGCCGCGACCAAGATCGAGATCAAAACCTAGCCGCTGCTCTTGACCGCCGGTGGGTGAGCGAGTCTCCGAATGCAGGTCGCGCAGACCGTGCGCAAAGCGATTCGCACTCGATCATCACCAACCCGCAAGTCGGCAAGCCTCTTCGGGAACGCTGCACCAGCTTCCAGCTACTCGTCGAAGTAGATCTTGAAGCCCTCGGCCACGGCGTCCAGACCCAAGCTCCGGTAGAAAGCGTGCGCCCATGTGCGCTGCTTGCCGGAGACCAGCTGGAGCTTGTAACAGCCCGCCTCGCGGGCCAGCCCGATGAGGTGCTCCATCAATGCTCTTCCCACCCCAGTACGGCGGGCGGTGCCAGCGACGATGACGTTCTCGGCGATCGCCCACGGATCGCCGCGATGCGTCAGGTTGGGGACGATCAGAATATCTGCCGTCCCGACAAGCTGATCGGCGCGGACCGCGACGATCAGCGTGCGTCGCGGATCAGCGAGGATCTCCGCGAGCAGCGGCTCGGAGATCGTCAGATCGCCGGGTACGGCAGTTAGCTTCTCTCCCGCCAGCTCATCGTAAAGCGACAAGAGTGCGCCGAGATCTGACGGTGATGCGTGGCGAATGACGGTGACCCCCATGCACTGCAGTCTTCCAAAGCCGCATGTATTGGAGGGTCGATCGGTTCTACTACGGCGACGAGGATGGCGTACTCTCCAGCGATGCTGGAGCGGGGCAACGGCACGGGCTGGGAGCGGCTGTTCTGGCTCGTCTTTACGCAGACCTCGAATCCTGTGTTGCTGCTCGATGAGCAGCGGCGGATAGTGAAGGTCAACGGCGCTGCCCTATCGCTGTTCGGAGGCCCCCAAGCAAGCCTCATCGGCACCTCGATCGACGAGATCATCAAGCCCGAGGACCGGGCGGCCGCGGCGAGTGAATGGCAAGAGTTCCTTCAGTCGGGCGAATACTCAGGCAAACGCGCGCTTCTGCGGGCAGACGGCTCCGAGGTGCAGATCGAGTTCGCCGCGCGGCTGGAGAGTATCGGCGGCCGGCGCCTGGCCACCTATGTGGCGATGGTCGAGCAGGAGGCGTCCACGCCATCCGTAGAGGGGTCAGGAGAGCTCCCATTGACCAACCGCGAGCGCGAAGTCATCACCCTGATCGCACTCGGGGATGAGACGGCCCAGATCGCCGAAAAGCTCCACATATCGCCCGACACGGTGCGCACTCACGTCCGCAACGCCATGGCCAAGCTGGGCGCACGCACCCGTGCGCAGCTTGTCGCGCTCGTGCTCTGCAGCGAGCATGCTGTCCATGCTCCAAGCGTCGAGGGCTAGAAATCCCACATACGCGGTATTGCGCTGCGCCCGTTCGCGGCCGACCATTCCGCAGTGCCGTTCCCGTCCCATTTGCGCCGACCTCGTCGTGCCCGCCAGCGCTTGCGCGACGATCAGGACCTGCTCGACGCGCTACTGAAGATCGTCGGCGTGCCGGTCGTCGCATGCGCGGCCGACGGAACGCTCACATACGCCAACCGTCAGACGTGCGAGCTGCTTCGCATCGACTGCGCGCTCGGCTCGCCCCCAGAGTCATGGATCAGCGAGCTCTGCCCGCGAACCGCCTCCGGAATCCCGCTCGTGCGTGAGGATCTACCACCCGTGCGTGCCCTCGAGGGCGAAGTCGTCCGTGGCGTTGAGGTGCTCGTCAGCGTGCAGGGCAGCGATGTGCTGCTGAACACACACGCCAGTCCGGTCAACGACGAAAAGGGGCGGCGACGCGGGGCGGTCCTGGTGATGGAGGATGTGACCGAACGACGCAGGCGAGAAAGGCAGCTACGCAACTGGCTGGATGCTTTGGATATCGATTCACAGGGCCGGTGCTAAAGCGTCGTAGTGTCGGTTGGGCCGCGCTCGGCGGACAGCAGCTCGAGCGTTCCCCATCCCGTGCGCAACCGGTCGCGGCAGTGAACGTCCACGAAGCCACCGAGTGTGATCAAGCTCGGCAGTTCACCGAGCGCGTGTGCGCGTGTGCGGTCAAACCCGTCAATCATCCTGAGGACGAAGAACGCGGCGTGCATGAACGGGTCCTGCGGTGCTCCCCAGTCAGCGACATGCAAGCGCCCGCCAGGACGTAGTACGCGGTTTGCCTCGGCGAGCGCCTGCTGCTTCTCAGCACTCGTCAGGTGGTGCAGAAGCAGTGAGGCGACCACTCGGTCGACCGATCGATCTGGCAGCGGCAGCTCAGTCGCTGTGCCCTGCAGCCACTTGATCCGGTGGGCGCGATCCTTCGCCTGCGCGCGAGCGAGCACCGCCGGGTCGGGATCGAGCCCTGTAAGGGAGGCGTTGGGGAGTGCCTGTGCGAGGCGTGTCGTCAAGCTGCCCGTGCCGCAGCCGATCTCCAGCACCGTCGCGGGGTCGCCGGCTGCCACCTGTGCGACCAGTCGCGAGCGGAAGGTGCCCTCGCGCATCGTCAGGGCAACCATGGGGTCATACAGCGAGGTCAGGGCGTGGCGTCCCGCGGCAGGTACGAATGTGGCGTCGTCCATCGGAGGGACGGTAGCCAAAGCGCGCGCTGCGTCTGCGCCACGTCGGCCGCTCCAGCTAGCGTCTAGCCCGTGCACACACTGCAGAAGCTGCGGGGGCGCCTAGCGGAGCTCGCCGATCTCAACCACATGGAGATGCTGCTCGGCTGGGATCAGCTCGTGATGATGCCCCAGGAGGGCGGTCCCGGCAGGGCAGAGCAGCAGGGCACGCTCGCTCGCATCACGCATGAGCGGGCCACCGCCGAGTGCATCGGCGACTGGCTGGAGGAGCTCGAGGGCGCCACGCTCGATGAGCTTGACAGCGACATCGTGCGCCTGGCCCGTCGCGATTGGCGGCGTGCGCGTCGTGTGTCCGACGAGCTCGCCGCAGAGCTAGCCAGCGCGAGCGCAGCAGGCCAGGAGAGTTGGCAGGCGGCGCGCGAGAACGATGACTTCGCTGCATTCGCGCCTGCGCTCGAACGTAACGTCGAGCTTGCCCGCGCCTACGGCCAGGCGGTCGCCGAAGAGGAGGAGAGCACCTATGACGCGCTCCTCGGCGACTACGACTTCGGCCTACGAAGCGACGAGCTGCGTCGTGTGTTCGCAGCGCTCGCCGAGTCGCTCACCCCGCTGATCGGCGATGCGCAGTTGCACTCGCCGCCGCGCCCGCTCGCGGTGCCCGTCGGCGCCCAGCAGGCCGCGGTTACGAGCACATTGCATCGGCTCGGCGTCGAGGATCACAGCTGGCGAGTTGATGTCTCTGCGCACCCCTTCACCGCCTGGCTTGGCCGCCGCGACACACGCGTGACCACCCGCTACGGCGACGGCAACGTCGAGTCGCTGCTCAGCTCACTGCACGAGTACGGCCACGCGCTATACGAGCGCCAGACCGACCCCGCGCTCGAGCGCACCAACCTCGGCACCGGCACCTCCATGTCCATGCACGAGTCCCAGAGCAAGCTGTGGGAGAACCACGTCGCACGCAACCCCGCATTCGCCGAGCTGCTCGCCGCCGAGCTCACCGACGGCGGTTTTGCGATCGACGCCGCCGAACTGCATGCAGCCCTGGTCGGTGTCGAGCCATCGGCAATCCGCGTCTCCGCCGACCCGCTCACCTACCCGCTGCACATCATCCTGCGGTTCGAGCTCGAGCTCGCGCTGATCCACGGCGAGCTCGCCGTCAGCGACCTGCCCGCCGCCTGGAACGACGGCATGCGCCGGCTGCTCGGCGTTGAGGTTCCATCTGACGCGGTCGGCTGCCTGCAGGACGTGCACTGGGGCGCCGGCAGCTTCGGCTACTTCCCCAGCTACGCGCTCGGCTGTCTGATCGCCGCGCAACTATGGGAGGCGCTGCAAGCGGAGCTTGGTCCACGCGACGAGGACCTGCGCCGCGGCGAAGTCGTTCCGATCCAGCGGTGGCTCGCCGAGCATGTGCATCGCTATGGACGACGGCTCGACACGATCCCGCTGCTCGAGCACGCCACCGGCCACGGCCTGCAGATCGAGCCGTTCCTGCGCTATGTCGCGCCGCTTGCCGGCGGCTGAGCGGGCGCAGCCACCGCAGCCGCTGGCCGTTTGCGCTAGCGATGTGCGAAGTATGCTCCGAAGGGCACGATGCTGAGAGCCGCCCGCACGCGTTTTCAAGTCTCCCGCCGCGTAGTCGCGCGCGCGGCACTCGCGCTGGCCCCGGTGCTTGCGCTCGGCGCGGCCGCGGTCCCCACTCAGCCTACGGCGGCGCTTGCCGCAGGCACTCCGAAATGCGCCACGTCGGGACTGGTCGTCTGGCTGAACCAGGAAGGCGGTGGCGGGACGCTGGGCAGCATCTACTACAAGCTCGAGCTGACCAACCTCTCGGGGCACACGTGCACGCTCTACGGGTATCCGGGGGTCGCTGCAGTCAACCTCGCCGGTCACCAGCTCGGTGGCGCGGCGATGCGCGAAACGACACCCGGGAAGGGCCTTGTGACGCTCGCGAGCGCATCCTCGACGCTCAACAACTCAAGCACCGCGACGGCGATCGTTCGGATCGTCACGGTGGGCGCCCTGCCAGGCTGTCGGCCTGTGGCAGCCGCCGGTCTGCGCGTCTACCCGCCCGGCCAGAAGGCATCCAAGGTGATCCCGTTCCCGTTTGAAGCGTGCTCGCGCATCGCTCGCACAAACCTGGTGATCCAAGCCGTCGCCCCGGGCGAATAGTCGTGGCTCGATCGAGACAGCGCGCGCTGCTCTTCACAGCGGCTCTCGCAGCGGCGATCGTCTGTGGCTTGGGAGCGTTCGCTGTCGCGAGCGCCGGCGCCGCGACGCAGCCGGTAGAGATGGCTGCCCCGTATGAGTATCTCGGCTGGGGTGAACCGCAGCCGCCGACGAGTGTGATGGCGGCCACCGGCATCCAGGACTTCACGCTCGCATTCATTCTCACCCGCGGCAAGTGCAACCCCGACTGGGACGGCGAACGTCCGCTACTCGGCGGCACAGACCAGCGGACGATCGAAAGTATCCGTGTGGCCGGTGGCGAAGTGGACGTTTCCTTCGGCGGCTGGAGCGGAAAGAAGCTCGGCAACTCCTGCAGCACTCCAACCGCGCTCGCCGGTGCCTATCAGAAGGTGATCAACGCCTATTCGCTGCACGCAATCGACATCGACATCGAGCACACCGAGTTCACCAACCGCAAGGTGCGCAAACGCGTCATCGAAGCGTTGGCGATCGTCCACACCGACGATCCGGACCTGGAGATCTCAATCACGTTCGGAACCGAAGAAACAGGCCCCGAACCAGATGGGCGCAGCCTGATCGCAGACGCGGCTGCAATCGGATTTCAGCCCAGCGCGTGGACGGTGATGCCGTTCGACTTTGGTCCCGCGCGCACGGACATGGGCCATGCGTCGATCAGAGCGGTCGAAGGGCTGGCTCAGGACCTCGTCTCCGCGTATGGCATCACCGCCGCAGTGGCCTACGAACACGCGGGGATCTCCTCGATGGATGGGGAAACCGACGAAAGTGTCGAGACGGTCAGCGTCGAAAACTTCGAAACGATCCTCGCGTTTGCCCAGCTTCACCATCTCGCCCGCTTCACCTTCTGGGCTGTGAACCGCGACCGGCGGTGCACGGGAGGGGAGACCCCGGGGGAAGACTGCAGCGGGATCAGTCAGTCGCCGTATGCGTTCACAGACGTGGTCGCGCGCTACTGAAAGCGGTAGGTGCGGGTGCCGGTAAGTGCTTGGGGCACAGCCGGCACCCGCTACTGACTCAGTGTGCTCCCAGCACGTCCAGTTCGATCGCGTCGATCGTGAAGTGTGCGCCAGTTTTGCCGCCTTCCCAGCCGCACTCGTCGCCGACCGTGGCAGTAACCGTGCGCGCCGTCGCCGTGCCGGGCTCGAACAGCGTCCACGATGGCAGGGAGTTGCCGTCATAGAATTCGACCGGGATGGTCACCGGTTTTTCGGGGTCGTTCCCGTATTCCTCGACGTCAGCCACGACCGTGCCGTCTACGGAGATCGCGATCGTCACTTTGCCCGACGCGGTGTTTGTAGTGCAGTGCGTCGCGGCAGGCGCGGTGAACGTGACCTGGCCGAGAATCTGGTCGACTTCGTCGGCGCCCTGTGTGAAGCTGCCGTTGAGGGGATCGTTCAGGCCCGCTATTTCGTCTTTCGTTTCTGAGCCTGTCGTCGTTGCGATCGGTGCGAGGCTGCGGATCCGGTCGACAACCGTAGTTCCCGAGATGCCTTGCTGACCTTCTTTGCCCGCCGGACCCTGAGGGCCGATTGTACCGGTCGCGCCGGTTGCGCCGGCGTGCCCGATGTTCCCCTTCAGCTTCTTGAGCACGCTCGGCTTGATCTGGCTGGTTTTGGTGATCAGGTAGTGGGTCGCCGCCAATGCCCCACCGCTCATGGCGAAAACGAGCGCCATCGTCGCCACGACGTTGGCGTAGCTGAGATGTCTGCGAAATGTGCCCATGCGTCGGAGGACCCCCGTCGTTTGGGCGGACCGGAGCGCCGCCCAGGATGGCGAAGTCAACCAGCAGCCGCGGCGGCCGGACGGCGCAGTGGTCCAGCCCGCGTGCTCGCGTCAGGCCCGCGCGCTCGTCTGTGGATCGAGCCGTGACATCGTCACCGCCGCGGCCAGCTCTGAGAGCGCGCCACCCATGTACAGGCCCTTCACGGGTGGCACGTCCGAGTAGAAGCGCCCGTGGCCGATCTTCACGTGCGTCTCGCCTGCGAGACGGCGGTTGGTCGGGTCGGCGCTCACCCATACTGGCTCGCCGCGGCCGTCGCTGCCGGGCAAAAGTGCCTCGAGCCACGCGTGCGTGTCGACCTCGACCGAGTCTGTGCCGTGATCTTCGGGAGCAGCCCACAGATAGCCGGAGACGTAGCGCGCGGCGATGCCGCGACGGCGCAGCAGCACCAGCGACAGGTGCACGAAGTCCTGGCACACGCCCGCACCCAGGTCGAGCAGGTCGCGAATGCTCGAGCCCACGTATGTCGCGCCTGGGCGGTACTCGAAGCGGTCGGGGATCATCTCGCACAGCTGTTCCAGTGTCTCCAGCGGGCTGTCGCTCTCGAGCGCCTCGTCCAGGCTCTCGAGGCCCGTCAGCGCCGGCTGGTCCTGCCACGGCAGCGCGAACTCGCCCGCGGCATCGACGTATGAGGGGGTGAGCAGGCTGTCCCATGTGCCGTCCGGCGGGTCCGGGGGTGCGGAGGTGACCACCCGCGCGCGCACGTCGATCGTCAGCTGCTCATGGCTCGTGGGGATGCCGAACTCCAACACCTCGGTGCCGAAATAGTCCAGGTGGCGGGCCACCCGCGCCTCGGGCTCGATGCGAGTGTGGAACTCGTCACAGCGCTGCGTCGAGGTCGTCGCGGGACGTACGCGCAGCGCGTTCAGGTTGTCCGTCACCGGGACGTCATAGCGGTACTCCGTCAGGAAGCGGATCGCGAAGTGCATGGCGCGCTCACCTCCTCAGGCCGGCTGCCGCCGCGCCCGCGAAGTAGCGCTCGGCGACGTCCTGATCGATGCGGGATAGCTCCTGTTGGGTCTGTTTGCATATTCCTGTCAGCTCCGCGCCGTCTGGAAGCGCGCGGCGTTGGAAGTCTAGGTCCGCCGCCAGTCGGCTGACCCGCAGCACCGGCTTGGAGTTGCGTGGGCCCGCGTCCGCGGTCGTGAACACCTCGTGTAGCGAGTCAACGCACGCGGCCACGCTGTCGGGGTATGCGCGCTCGAACAACAGGAAGCGTGCCACCGGGTGCGCGTTTGGCGGTGCGGTGACTGCGCGCAGATACGCGTGAAAGCCGCCCACCGCCTGCAGCAGGATCAGTGCCGTGCCATCTGCCGGCGCTGCATCGCCGGGTGGCATCGCCACGTGCAGCATCCGCAGCACCATGTCTGAGATCTCGATCAGACCGCCCGCGTCCAGGAAGCACTTGGCCTCGTCGCGCAGCATCGAGCGGTTGGCCACCCCCCAGATCAGTGCGGTGCGCTCCTTGACGTACTGGGATGCCAAATACGGTCCCGCCGGTGCCGCCCAGCCCGGCTGGCCGCCGCCGCGCAGCCCCAAAGCCGTCGTGTTGATCGCCTCCCACATCTCGGCGCTGATCACGTCGCGTACCGTCCGCGCGCCCTCGCGAGCCCGCTCGATGCTCGCGATCATCGACCCGGGGCGATCCGCGTCGAGCGTCAACTGACCGAGCGCCTGTCCATTGCGTGTACGGCTCGTGTCCTCGATCACGTCGCCGAACATCGCCAGCAAACCGCCAGAGCCGAAGCTCACGCCCGGCCTGTTCTCCGAGGTTCCCTGTAGCTCCGCCTGGAATACCGCCTCCACGGCCCTTGCGGTGAACTCCGCCCGCGCCAGGTTTCGTCCCAGCCAGTAGAGCTCGTGTGCGATCCGCGCGAGCATCAGCTTGCAGGGAAGGAAGAGCGCTCGGCCGACTGGGGGAGACCCTGTTGTTGCTGTTGTTGCTGTTGGCCCGTCCAGGCGCCGTAGCGCAGGTCGGGCAGCGCCGGTGGCTGGGTGTCGGCGATCGGCGGGCCCGCGCGGTCGGCGTCGTCGCCGTCCTCCAGCACCCACGTGTCCTTCGAGCCGCCGCCGCGCGAGGAGTTCACGATCAGCGAACCGTCCTCCAGCGCCACCCGCGTCAGGCCGCCAGGAACGATGTCGATGCGCTCGCCGAATACCGCGAACGGCCGCAGGTCCACGTGCCGTGGCTGCAGCACCGCGTCCGGCCCCACTGTCGGCACCGTCGACAGGCGCACCACGTCCTGGGCGATCCAGCGCTCGGGGTGTGTGCTGATGACCCGCCGCATCTTCTGGATTTCCACCTCGTCCGCGTGTGGGCCGATCATCACGCCGCGCCCGCCCGACTCGCCCGTCGGCTTGACCACCAGCTGATCGAGGTGCTCGAGCACGTACTCGCGCACTTCCGGGTCCGTCAGCAGATACGTCTTGACGTTTTCAAGGATCGGCTCCTCGCCCAGGTAGAAGCGGATCATCTCCGGTACGAAGTAGTAGATCGCCTTGTCATCCGCCACACCCGTGCCGAACGCGTTCGCGATCGCCACGCTGCCGGCGCGGTAGGCGCGCACGAGACCCGGCACGCCCAGCAGCGAGTCGCTGCGGAACTCCAGCGGGTCGACGAAATCATCGTCCAGCCGGCGATACACCGCGTGCGCGCGCTCGAGGCCGCGCGTCGTGCGCATGTACAGCACGTCGTCGCGCACCACCAGATCCGAGGCCTCCACCAGCTCAACGCCCATCTGCCGCGCGAGGAACGCGTGCTCGAAGTACGCCGGGTTCGCCGGCCCGGGCGTCCACACCACAACGGTCGCCTCGCTCTCCGCCGACGGCGCCACCGAGCGCAGCGCGTGCAGCAGCAGCTGCGGGTAGTGATCCACCGGGCGCACCCGGTAGGAGGCGAACAGCTCCGGCACCAGGCGCGCCATCGCCGCGCGGTTCTCCAGCACGTAGGAGATGCCCGAGGGGATGCGCACGTTATCCTCGATCACCTTCCACGTGCCATCGCTGTGGCGTACGAGGTCGCAGCCGGCCACGTGCGTGTACACGCCCCCCGGTGGGCGGATGCCGTGCACGGCGCGCGCGAAGTGCGAGCGCGAGGCCACCAGACGCCACGGCACGATGCCCTCGCGCACGATCTCGCGGGCGTGGTAGACGTCGTCGACGAAGTGGTTCAGCGCGCGGATGCGTTGCGCAAGGCCACGCTTGATGTCACGCCATTCCTGTCCGCTCAGCACCCGCGGCACGAGATCCAGCGGAAACGGCCGTTCGTGTGTCGGTCCGCCGCCGCCGCTCGTCTCGAACGTGATCCCCTGCTGCATGAAGATCGCATCGCGCCGGCGCCCCGCCTCTGTCAGGCCCTCGGGCCCGAGGCGCCTGAGCTCCTCCACCAGCGCCCGCGCGGTCGGGCGCGGCGTGCCATCCGCTTCGAACAGCTCGTCCCAGAACGGCGCCTGTGGGCGATATGCGTCGGCCGGCGGTGTCTGCACCCCTGAGCTCACCTAAGAATTCTCCCTCGCATGATGCGTAATCTCCTTCGACGGATGGAGAAATCGGCCGGCGCTCATATGCGCAACTGTCATACCCCTCCCGGGGCGGCTCTCACGCCCACCGGAGACATGTCCGCCCGTGTTTCGGCGCGCGGCGCTGGCTTGCTGCGGGGTGAGCGCGCTTGCGCTCAGCTCGGCCAGCGCCCGTGGCGCGCGAAGTACTCGCGCGCCGCTTCCTCGGTGTCGCGCTCGCGGTCTCCCTGCACGCCGATGCGGTAAAGCCAGTTCAGGAAGTAGATCGCGAGGCCCGCGCTGACGAGGCTAGCGCCGCCCTCCAGGTCGGTTTCGCCGCCAAGCGCCATGAACACCAGGCCACACAACGTCACTACCACCGGTAGCACGTAGCGGATGCCTACCAGCAGCCACGTGTATGCCCGCGAGTGCTGCTCCCCGAGCGCCGCGCCGTCGTGAGCGCCCTCGGCTGGCTGCGCGGGCCCAGTCGCGCCGATGCGCCGCTCGCCGCGCAGGCGCAGCGGCCTGCCGCGTTCGCGGGGCGGAAGTCGTGGGTTGCCGGTGTCGCCCATCACTACAGCCTAGGACTATCGGTGCTTGCTTCGAGCGCTCATGCCGGCTGTAGGGGCTGCGGCGTTTCCTGCTGCTCGCGCTCGAGCTGCTCTGCGCAGCGGCGCGCCGTCGCTTGCGCCCAGCGCCCGGTCGTGGCGGCACCCATCGCGAACACGCTTACGCCGCAACCAACCACCACCCACCACGCGGGATGGCTGGCGTCCGCCAGGTGCACGTCGATGCTCCCGCCAACCGCCGCGCCCAGGATCGAGCCCATCACCGCCACGCCCAGCGCCTGACCCACCTGGCGGCTGGTGGATGCCACCGCGGCCGCCACACCCGCCTGGCTGTTTGGCATCCCCGATACGGCCGTATAGGTGATCGGCGGGTTCACGAACCCGAAGCCCACGCCGAACACCGCGTAAACGATCAGCAGCTGTGTCAGCGAGGTCGACGCTGTGAGCGTCGTCATCGCCACTCCGCTTGCCGCCATACACCCGCCGGCTATGAACAGTGGCAGCCGCGGCCCGCGGCTGCTCGACAGACGCGCCGACAGAGGGCTGCACACGAGCGCCGCCACCGCCAGCGGCAGCGTGCATAGTCCCGCTTCGAGCGGCGAGTACCCCCGCACGTTCTGCAGATACAGGGTGTTGACGAACAGGAAGCCGATGAATCCGGCGAATGCGCTAACCGCGATCACCGTCGCGCCCGAGAATGGGGCGCTACGGAAGAAGCGCAGCTCGATCAGCGGATCGGCCCGTCGTGGCTCATACAGCACGAAGCTGGTCAAAGCCACCGCAGCCAGCGCGAACGTGGCGATCGTCTGCACCGAGAACCAGCCAGAGCCTGGGCCTTCGATGATCGCGTACACCAGCGACGCCAGCGTGACGAACACCAGCATCTGGCCCACAGGGTCGATCCGCCGCGCCCGCGGCGCGCGCGACTCGGGAACGTAAAGCGCCGTCAGGGCCACCGCCGCCAGGCCGATCGGGATGTTGATCCAGAAGATCGAACGCCAGCCAACACTCTCCGTCAGCGCTCCGCCGACGATCGGCCCCAGGGCGAGGCTGATGCCAACCACCGCGCCCCACGCGCCGATCGCGCGGGCGCGTTCGCGCGGTTGAGTGAACACGTTGGTGATGATCGACATCGCCACCGGGTTGAGCATCGAGCCGCCCACGCCCTGTAGCGCCCGTGCGGCGATCAGCCAGCCAAGGGTGGGGGCCAGGCTGCACAGCAGCGAGCCGAGCACGAACAGGCTCAGCCCGACCTGGAAGATCCGCTTGCGTCCCAGCCGGTCGGCGGTCGAGCCGGACAGCATCAGCAGGCTCGCAATCACGAGCACATACGCGTCGATCGTCCACTGCAGCCCTGAAAGCGACGCGTGCAGATCGCGGTGGATCGAGGGCAGCGCGACGTTCACGATCGTGTTGTCCATGGCCACTATCAGCAAGCTCATGCAACAGATCGCGAGGATCACGTTCTTGCGGCGGTCGCTCAGCTCCGGGGGGCCGCCGGCCGCCGCGTTGCCGTTGCTGCTCGCTGCCGGTGTAGCGTTCACGCCTGCTCGTTTTATCGCGCCCGGCGTCCACTACCCGGACGAGCGAGCGATCAACGGCGCAAAAGCTCTTCTCAGATGCCCTCACCCACGATCGATCAGCTAACGCTCGCCGACGACCCAGCCCGCTGGGCAGCGCTTGGCTTCGACGTCAAGGATGGGCATTGCCAGATCGGCACCGTGGTGCTCAGTTTCACTGACGCCGAGGCAGCACCCGGTCAACCCGGAATCCGCGCGTGGTCGCTGCGTGACCTCGCGAGCGACCAGCTCGACGGGCTGCCCACGACGATCTCCCATAAATCAATCCCAGAGCCCGCGCCCGTGCACCCCAACGGCGTGGTCGCGGTCGATCACATCGTGGCGGCCTCACCGGAGCTCGATCGCAGCGTCGCTGCGATGCAGGCAGCCGGCTTGGATCTGCGCCGTGTGCGCGAGGAGCCCACGCCCGCGGGAGCGCCGCGCCAGGCGTTCTTCCGTCTCGGCCACGAGATCCTCGAGCTGATCCAGGAGCCCGCCGAGGTCATCGAGCGCGCCGGCGGCGTCGATCACCCGGTGCGCTTCTGGGGCCTCGCGCTGCAAGTCGCCGATCTCGAGCGCTGTGCCGAGCAGCTCGGCGGAAACATCAGCGAGATACGCCCCGCGGTGCAGGCCGGTCGTCGCATCGCCAGCGTGCGCCGCTCCGCCGGGCTGGCGGTGCCGCTCGCGTTGATGAGCGCCAAGACACAGGGGGCGGGGGAGGCGTGAGCTACCAGCAGTGGGACGCCGTCGATGACTACGTCAGCGACCTGCTCGTCGCCGGCGACCGTGCGCCGCGGGCAGCGCTCGAGGCAAGCGAAGCGGCGGGGCTGCCCGCGATCGCGCTCTCGCCGCCGCAGGGCAAGCTGCTGCACCTGATCGCGCGTATCCGCGGCGCCAGGCGCATCCTCGAGATCGGCACGCTCGGCGGCTACAGCACGATCTGGCTCGCCACTGCGCTCCCCGACGACGGCCGCCTGATCTCCCTGGAGCTAGAGCCGAGATATGCGAAGGTCGCCCGTGCGAACGCCGAACGGGCCGGCCTCGCCGGCCTCATAGAGATCAGGGTTGGCCCCGCGCTCGACGGTCTGCGCGAGCTGATCGACGAGGGCGCCGGGCCATTCGATTTGACGTTCATCGACGCCGACAAGGGCAACACCCCCGAGTACTTCCAGCTCGCGCTCGAGCTTTCGCGCCCCGGCAGCGTGATCGTCGCCGACAACGTCGTGCGCGGCGGCACGCTTGCAGATGCGGAAAGCCAGGACCCGGGCGTGCTCGGCATGCGCCGCTTTCACGAGCTGCTCTCACGCACGGCCGGCGTCAGTGCCACCACGGTCCAGACGGTCGGCGCCAAGGGCTACGACGGGTTCACGCTCGCGCTCGTGGGCGTGTAATCTCGCCGTCATGGGAGGGGATCTGAAGCTCGGCCTGAACACCGGCTACTGGGCCGGTGGGCCGCCGCCCGGCGTCACCGAGTCCGTCGCCGAGGCCGAGCGGCTGGGCTTCGACTCGATCTGGACCGCCGAGGCGTACGGCTCTGACTGCCTCACGCCGCTGGCCTGGTGGGGCGCCTCCACCCAGCGCATCAAGCTGGGCACCGCCATCGTGCAGATGTCAGCGCGCCAGCCCGCCGCCACCGCCATGGCCGCCATGACCATGGACCACCTCTCAGGCGGGCGCTTCATCCTCGGCCTCGGCGTCTCCGGGCCCCAGGTCGTGGAGGGCTGGTACGGGATGCCCTTCGCCAAGCCGCTTGCGCGCACGCGTGAGTACATCGCGATCCTTCGCAACGTGTGGGCGCGCCAGGGGCGCCTGGAAGCGCCCGGACCGCACTACCCGCTGCCGCTGCCCGACGGAACGGGCTTGGGCAAGCCGCTGAAGTCCTCCATCCACCCGCTGCGCGAGGACATCCCCATCTACCTCGGCGCCGAGGGCCCCAAGAACATCGCGCTGTGCGCCGAGCTGTGCGACGGCTGGCTTGCGATGCTCTTCGCGCCGACGGTCTACGACGAGCTCTACAAGCCCTCGCTCGAGGAGGGCTGGGGGCGCGACGGCGCCAGGCGCAGTGCCGCGGACTTCGAGGTGTGCGCGACGGTGCCGCTGATCGTCACCGACGACATCGAGGGGGCAGCCGATGCGCTGCGGCCGTTCTACGCGCTTTATTTCGGCGGCATGGGCGCCAAAGGCGCCAACTTCCACGCCAACGTGCCCATCCGCATGGGCTACGAGCGCGAGGTCGACGAGATCCAGGAGCTGTACCTGAGCGGCAAGAAGGACGAGGCCGGCGCCAAGATTCCCACGAAGCTGATCGAAGAGCTCTCGCTGATCGGCAGTCGCGAGAAGATCCGCGACGACCTCGCCAAGTGGCGCGAGTCGGTCGTCACCACGCTGCTCATCTCCGGCGACGCGGCCACCCTGCGCAGCGCCGCCGAGCTCGTGCTCGGCTGAACGCCGCGCGAGCGCGATGCACACGCTTGGCTGCCGAGATACTGCCGGCGAGCTAAAAGCCAATTTGTCGATTTGATCGGCAGGTGTTTCCAATTGTGGTAGCGGGCCGCCGATAGGCCGCCCATGGCACTAGCGGTCACACGTTCTCTAACGCGCCCAAAGCGCGATCGCGCCGGCGCCAACTCTGTGCCCGGCTCGCAGAGTACGCACGCCTCGTGGCTGATCGGCGATGAGATGGACCGCGAGCGGATGCTCGACATGGACCGGCTCGTGGCGCCCGTTCGTCAGCGCTCGTTCATCGTGATCGCCGCTGCGCTTTTGATCTGCGGGCCGTGGCTCGGCTGGTGGACGATCATCCCGCTGGCACTCGCCGGAGTCGTGTTCAAGCTCGCCGATGCTGCCCTCGAGCGCGTCACCCACACCGAGTACCTGTTGCTCGCCGCCTGGACCGTCTCCCAGGTGATGATCGTCACCAGCGTTGCGCTCACGGGTGGGCCCACCTCACCCGCGATGTCCTGGTTTGCGATCCCGATCGTGACGCTCAGCGCGCGCTTCCCCGTGCGCGGGGTGATCGCCGGCGTGGTCGTCACCGTGGTGATGCTGCTGGTGGTCGCCTTCGGCGTCAACGCTCATGCGGTGCTCACGCATCCGCCGCTTCTGATCATGCCGCTGGCGCTCACGATCGCCGTGGCGATCCTGTCGACCGCGCTGATGCACTCCGACGTCCGCCACCGCAGCGAGGCGATCATCGATCAGCTCACCGGCATGCTCAACCGCCACGCGCTCGATGGCCGCGTTGTGGAGCTGACCCACCAGTCGCAGCGCACCGGCCAGCCGGTGGGGCTGATCGTCGGCGACCTCGACCACTTCAAGGACGTGAACGACACCCACGGCCACGCCACCGGCGACGCCGTCCTGCAGGACGTTGCCTACATGTTGCGCAAGCAGCTGCGCGCGTTCGACCTCGCCTACCGCATCGGCGGCGAGGAGTTCCTCGTGCTGCTGCCAGGCGCCGACCTCGAGCAGGCGGTGGCGATGGCAGAGCGGCTGCGTCAGGGCGTCGCCGCGGACACCGTCGGCGGCGGACTGCGGGTGACGATGAGCTTCGGGGTCAGCGCCTCCGGGCACGGTGACGTATTCGACTACGAGCGCCTGTGCTCGGAGGCCGATGTAGCGCTGTATGAGGCCAAGCGCGCGGGACGCAACGGCGTGCGCAGTAGCGCTCATGCGCTGCGCACGCCGGGTGCACCGTTCGTCAGCTGCTGACGTCCATCAGCTGCTGAGCGTCACCGCGCGCGACTGGCCGAGCGTCTCACCCCGGGGGTCGAGCGCCCGCACCGCGAAGCACGGGCCTGCCGCGCTGCTCCGCAGCGCGCTCTCAAAGCCGCGTGCGCGTGTGCTCGCCACCGGGCTGAGGGTGTCCGCGTCACTGCCCGCCAGCAGCTGCCAGCTCGAGACCTCGGTCGCTCCGTTCCAGCTCGCGTAGGCGGTCAACCCGCGCCCGCCGCCCACCAGCGCGATCGCGGGTGCATCCGCGGGAGTGCCTGTCCACGGCAGGCGGAAGGCCCTGTAGCACTCGTAGGTCTTTCCGAGCACAGCGTCGAAGACAACCCGCCCGGAGTAATCGAACTCGCTTACCCGCGGGACTTCTCCCCAGCCCACGAACACGTTTTCGTTCGCCAGCAGCTGCACGCTGCCCTGGCTGCCGGAGAGGATCCCCGGGTGGGTGTACTGGTTCAGCAGCGTGGCGCTCATGGTCGGCTCATCGACATCCAGGATCAGCCCGCGGGAGAGCCGCTCGACGGCCGGTGTGGCGCCGTTGTCGAAAACCGTGATCGTCCCGTCGCGCTGGCGGCGCGCGTGGTGCTGCCACGCGAAATTGGCGCCCGGGCCGATGTTGAAATCGCTGCGCTTGCCGCCCAGACGCCAGACGATGTTGCCTTGCCTATCGATCTTGTAGAGCGTGTGGGTGCTGCGTCCAGATACCAGCAGGTTGTCGTCGTCGTAGAGGTCCACTGAGTTGATGTGGAAGAAGTCCCACTTGGCTTCCACGGGGGAGTAGGACTCCTCCAGGGGGATGTGATCGAGGCTGTGCCACTCCAGCAGCAGCTCGCCACTTGCCAGGTCGATCTCCTGGAAGATCGCGTCTTGGATCGTGCCCTTGCGCGAGCCGCCCACCGCGGAGAGGTCTGCGTTTGTGATCACGTAGCTCGTCAACAGCGCCGTGTCGCGGGGGGTGATCACGAACTCGTGCAGATCGCCGTGCAGGCCGTGTGCCGCCTGTACGCGACGAACGGTCTGGTAGCTGGCGTCGGCGATCACGTATTCGCCGACGCCGTGCCCGTATTCGATGTCTCCCTCCCACCACGTCAGCACGGGGCTCCCGCGGTAGCTCTGCACGCGAAAGTTGGTCGTCACCTTGCCCGCCAGCGGGTTCTCCCAGATGGGCTCGCCGCTGTTGTCGACGATCACCGCGCCAGCCTGCCCGTTGGGGGCGTTGTACGGCGCGAGGAAGATCGGGTCGGTGGAGACGCCGTGCTCGCTGCGGATGACCGTCAGCGTGGGGATCTGCAGATCGGGGCGTGAATGCCAGCGTGGCGCGAGCGGTGGCGCGGTGCTTCGCGAGGACGCGAGCGCGCCGGAGACGAGCTCGCCGACGGTTCCAGCGAGGGTCAGCCCAGCCGCGCCAATCCCTGCCGAGCGAAGCAGCTGCCTGCGGGTCATCGGGTGATCGGTCCTTGCCATCACTACTCCTCAGCAATACACACAACGAGAAACGTCTTCTGAACAGTCTCTCAAGCGCATGTCAAGGGCAATGAAGAACTGTCCGAGAACGCCGACGCCATGAAGCAAACGGCGAAAGGCGTGGGCACCTCCACAGTAGTTCGCGGTTAGTGTCTGGGGGAATGAGCGACGCCGACCCAGCACTGCAGCAGCCATACGCGAACTTCCAATACGAGATCTATGCCGGCGGCCTCGCTGGCCAGCTCCCGCCGCAGCCGCTGCCGGCGGTGGCGCTGGAGGAACGGGCGCGCGAGATCCTCAGCGCGGAGGCGTTCGGCTACGTCGCTGGCGGGGCCGGCGCCGAGCTGACGATGGCCGCCAACCTGCGGGCGTTCGAGCGCTGGGAGATCCTGCCGCGGATGCTGCGCGACGTCTCACAGCGCGACCTCTCGACGACGGTGCTCGGCACGGCGATGCCGGCGCCGCTGATGCTCGCACCCGTGGGCGTGCAGTCGATCGTCCACCCCGAGGGCGAGCTGGCCGTCGGCCGCGCTGCCGCGGCACAGGGACTGCCGTTCATCCTCTCAACCGCCGCGTCGCAAACGATGGAGGATGTGGCCGACGCGGTCGGCCGGGCAAGCCGCTGGTATCAGCTGTATTGGCCCAAGGATCGCGATCTCGCGGAGAGCTTCGTGGCACGCGCCGGGGACGCCGGCTATGAAGCGATCGTGGTCACGCTCGACACGTGGATGCTCGGCTGGCGTCCGCGCGATCTGCAGAACGCCTACCTGCCGTTTCTCAAAGGCGAGGGCGTCGCCAACTACTTCTCCGATCCGGTCTTCCGCCGCGCGCTGGAGAAGACCCCTGAGGAGGACCCGGGGCCCGCGATCGGTCACTGGGCCTACCAGTTCGCCAACCCCACGGTGACCTGGAACGATCTCGCGTGGCTGCGCGAGCAGACGCGGCTGCCGATCGTGCTCAAGGGGATTGTCCGCGCCGATGATGCGCGGCGGGCGCTCGACGCGGGCGTCGACGGGCTGATCGTCTCCAACCACGGCGGCCGCCAGGTCGACGGCTCGATCGGCGCGCTCGATGCGCTGCCCGCTGTTCGCGATGCCATCGGCAGGGACTTCCCGGTCCTGTTCGACAGCGGCATCCGCACAGGCGCCGACATCTTCAAGGCATTGGCCCTGGGCGCCAACGCGGTGTGCCTCGGGCGCCCCTACATGTGGGGCTTGGCGATCGACGGGCAGGCGGGCGTTGAATACGTGCTGCGCTGTCTGCTGGCGGAGCTCGATCTGACGCTCGCGCTGAGTGGCTACACCGGGATATCACAGGTCGGACCCGCCGCGCTGTGCCGCGCGTAAAGCGCCTGACGCTCGTCGCGTGCATCATGGGCTCGGGGATCGTGACCCTCGACGGGACGGTGGTGAATGTGGCGCTGCCGACGATCCAGCGGGCGCTGGGGGGAGGCCTCGCGGCACAGCAGTGGGTGGTCAACGGCTACCTGCTGACGCTCGGCTCGCTGATCCTGATCGGCGGTTCGCTGGGGGACCTGTTCGGCGAGCGGCGGGTGTTCGCGCTTGGCGTGTCCGGGTTCGGGGTGGCCTCGCTTGCGTGTGCGCTTGCGCCCTCGATCGGTGCGCTGGTGGCAGCTCGCGCGGTGCAGGGGGTGGCGGGGGCGCTACTCGTGCCGAGCTCGCTTGCGGTGATCGTCAACACGTTTGCGGAGGACGAGCGCGGTGCGGCGATCGGCAGCTGGACGGCTTGGGGAGCGATAGCGGCGGTGCTGGGGCCGCTGGCGGGTGGCGAGCTTCTGGCGCTCACGTCGTGGCGCTGGATCTTTTTGATGAACATCCCGTTCGTGGTGGCGTGCGTGGCGCTGATCATGCTCGTGATCCCGCGCGCGGCACCGCGCGCGCAGGGCGCTCGGCGGGTTGACCTGCCTGGTGCGGTGTTGTGTGCGTGTGGTCTCGGTGGGCCGGTGTTCGCGCTGATCGAGCAACCGCGGCTGGGTTGGTCGAGCCCCGCGGTGATCGCTCCGCTTGCCGTGGGAGTGGCGCTGCTGGTCGCGTTCACGCTGTTTGAGGCTCGTGCGCGCGAGCCGATGCTGCCGCTGGGGCTGTTTCGCCGGCGCAACTTCGCGGCGGGCAACGTCGAGACGTTCTCGATGTATGCGGGCCTGTCGATCCTGTTCTTCTTCCTGGTGCTGTTTCTGCAGCAGATTGGGGGCTACACGCCGCTTCAGAGTGGCCTCGCGACATTGCCGGTGACGCTGGTCATGTTCGTCCTCTCGCGGCGCTTCGGGAAGCTGGCCGACCGCTATGGCCCGCGTCTGTTCATGGGGCTGGGGCCGCTGGTGGCGGCGTGTGGGCTGCTGCTGTTCCAGCGCATCGGCCTGCGCGTGGACTACGTGTCGGAGGTGCTGCCGGGGCTGCTCGTGTTCTCGCTGGGGCTGTCGATGACAGTCGCGCCGCTGACGACGGCGGTGCTCGCGGGCGCTGAGCGTCAGGCGGGCATCGCCTCAGGGGTCAACAACGCTGTGGCGCGCGTCGCCGGGTTGCTGGGCACAGCGGCGATCGGTGCCGTGGTGGCCGGGTCGTTCGCCTCGACGCTCGATCGGCGGCTGGCTGGCGCGAAGCTCGGGCCGGCGGCGCGTGTGGCGCTGAGCGCAGCCAAGCGCCTGCCGCTTGGGCGCCCAAACGTCCATTCCCTCGCGCCCGCGCAGGCACGGGCTGTGAGCCGGGCGGCGGAAGCGGCCTCGCTCCACAGCTTTCATCTCGGCTTGGCGATCGCGGCGGCGCTGGTGGCGATCGGCGGCCTGGCGGGCGTCGGTGGCATACGTAACCGGACTGCAACCATGGACCCCGGTGGCGGCGGGCTCAGACACACACGTGTCTGACACGGCGGTCGAGCGCCGTCGCGCCGGTGATCGCGGCGTCCTCGAGTGCTCGTGTGGAGACGTCAGCGTTCCGGCTGAAACGCCCGAGCGTGAGATCGAGCAGGCAGCGGCCCGCGGTGAAGGACACTTCGACTTCGTAGAGGTGCCCATTGGGCGACGTCAGCGTCTGGTGCCGTCCAATGGCACCGGGAATCGCGTCGACGGCGAAGGTCTGTGTCGTCGCGGGCTTTCCCCCAGCCGAGGGTGTGCCGGAAAATTCCGCGGTTTCAGCCGCGAACGCGTGTGTCGCACCCGTTGTTGTGCGAAACACGGCGGCCCAGGACGTGGCGAACGCTTTGTGGGTTAGTTGGAAGGTCTCGAGTGCGCCTTGCACGAACCCGTCGTGATCGAGTGCGGATGCCTTCAGCTTGCCGCCGTAGCCCGCCGCGGCATTCGTCGAGTGCACCTTCACCTTGGCGGCCGTGAAGCCAGGCAAATCCCCGGCTGGGAGTACAAGCGATGGCGGTGGGATGCGCGCGGCGTGAGACGCGGCGCAGGCGGGCGTGCTCAACGCGCATGCGCACCCGATGGCCAGCAGGATGGCTCGCTTGCAATCCACGTCAGATTTAGCGGTGGCCGGTGGCCGAGGCTTTAGGAAGGTCTCACAGGTGTGGACGAATCAGTCGGAGGGCGCGCTGCAGCAGATTGTCGGTGGGTGCCTCGTGGTAGACGGCTTCGAGCCCGACTTCGATGGCGAACGACAGCGGGAAGCCCGCCTTGTGCGTCTTGGTGTAGCTCACACCACTGGCCACCGCGGCGCCCTCGCCCAGCGAAGCGCCGAAGTCCACGCCGAACCAAAGCGGGTTCGCGCTGAAGCTCCAGAACACAGTGGCAGCGACCCCGACGTCGAACTGACCTTCCACGCTGACGAAGTGAAACGGGCCAGCGAGGCCCCCGATGCGCCGTAGGTTGGACACCTCGGCGCTGAGCGTGGCGGAAGCGTCGAATCCTGTGCTCGCGCCGCCGGCGACCGTCGAGGTCGTACCGAACTCTTCGGAATATCCCTTTTCCCTGGAGCGCAGGGCGCAGCCTCCGAGGCCAAGGTGGACGTGGAAGATCGAGTCGCTCGCGCCCACGCACAGACCTTCGGTGTCAGCGCCGGTGGCGTCGCCGTTATCGATCGGATCGTCCGCAGCGAAGGTGTACGGCATCTGCGTCGTTGCGGAGTCGGGGTCGCGGCTGAGGAATTGGGCGGTAGCAGGGTCGTAGTAGCGCGAGCGCAGATACAGCAGACCAGTGTCCGTGTCGGTGTATTGACCGTCGAAGCCGATCGCACTGCTCGCGCCGGTCAGCGCCGAGGGCACACCGTAGGCGTTGTAGCTGGCCTCACCGGCGATGGTGCCATTCGCTTCGGTGAGCATCCTTGTGGAGCCCTGCTGATCATGATGCAGGTACCGCGCGGCTTCGGTGCTTGAGATCTCCTCGATGGGTAGGTCTTCTGGCCCGTAGATGTAGCTCTCGGCGCCATCGCTGAGGATCGTCGCCGGGCTTTCCGCCAGGTCCCAGGTGAGGTTGGTCGTGGTGTCGGACTGGGTCTGTGAGACGCGCAGGCCTTCGCCGTTGTAGGAGTAGCCGTCTTCCAGCTTCGGCGTCGAGCCTTCGGCTGGACGCGTCACCGACGTGAGCTCGCCAGCTTGGTTGTATGTGTAGCTTGTCGTTGGGCCGCTCGACGGGTGGGAGCTCAGGCGGTCTCCGTCTTCGTTGTAGGCGTAGCTGGTGGCGGCGCTGGCGGTGAGCTCGTCGCCGGCGTTGAACGTGTTCGTGCTGGTCCCCAATTTGACGGGGTTACCCGCGCCGTCGTATGCGTAGGCGGTGGCGCCGGCCTGCACGAGACGACGGCGGCTGTCGTAGGCGTATCCCGTCGCTTCTTCGCTCGGTAGTCCGGTGGCTTTGGTGGCGAGCACCTGACCGTCGTTGTTGCGGGTGTAGTTGAGTGACGCGAGTGTTTCGCTGCCGCGCGCGAATGTCGTTGCGGCGAGCTGCTCGGAGGGACTGTAGGAGTAGGTGTCGGTCTCGCCTGTGGCCGCTGGAAACTCGCTTGACGTGAGGTTGGAGTCGGCGTCGTAGGTGAAGCGTGTCGTGTTGCCGAGCCAGTCTGTGACGCTCGCCAGTCGTCCCGCGGCGTCATATTCGCGATCGACTGCCCTGCCGTTGGGATATGTGATCTTCGTGGGCTCGCCGGCGGCGTTGTACTCGTAGCCGACGGTCTTGCCAGCCCCGTCGGTCGTTTCGGTCAGACGTTCGAGCTGGTCGTAGGTGAAGGTCGTGGTGCCGCTGCCGTCGGTCATGGTCGCGGGAGCGCCGTCGGCGTCATAGGTGTATTCGACCGTGGGTGTTTTGCCGTCGGAGTACGTGATCTTCGTGACCTGGCCGTTGGCGTTGTAGCTATAGGTCGTCGTGTGCCCTTCAGGGTCGGTTTCCGTTTCGAGCTGGCCAGTGTTCGTGTAGGCCATCAGCGTTTTGTGCCCCAGCGGGTCAGTCGTTTCGGTGACCTCGCCGAGAGCGTTCCTGACATAGGTTGTGGTGTGACCATTGCCGTCAGTCTGCGAGGTCACCTGACCGGCGGCGTTGTAGCCGGCTTCTTCGCTCACTCCGCCTGGATAGCTGATCTTCGTAGGCTGGCCCGCGGCGTTGTAGGTGTAGGTCGTGGCGTGCCCGTCGGGGTCGATCACCGCTTCGAGCTCGCCGTTGGCGCCGTAAATGTACTTGGTCGAGCCTGACACCCACTCCTCCACGCGGTTGTTGCCGGTGTCTGCGATCCACGCGTCGCCCCTGGTGTCGATCGCGAGCGCATGCGGTCCGCTCATCTCCCCGGGGCCGGACCCGCTGCTACCGAACGCGCGTATGTATTTGCCTTCGTTGGTGAACTCCTCGATGCGGTTGTTTTTGGTGTCGGCGACCCAGATGTTGCCTTGCGCGTCGATCGTGATCCCGCTGGGTGAGTAGAGCTGGCCTTCGCCGGTGCCTTTGGTGCCGAAGGCGCGTATGTATTTGCCTTCGTTGGTGAACTCCTCGATGCGGTTGTTTTTGGTGTCGGCGACCCAGATGTCGCCCTGAGTATCGATCGCGACGGCCGCGGGCCCAGACAGCTGCCCCGCGGTTTTGCCTTTGGTGCCGAAGGCGCGTATGTATTTGCCTTCGTTGGTGAACTCCTCGATGCGGTTGTTTTTGGTGTCGGCGACCCAGATGTTGCCTTGCGCGTCGATCGTGATCCCGCTGGGTGAGTAGAGCTGGCCTTCGCCGGTGCCTTTGGTGCCGAAGGCGCGTATGTATTTGCCTTCGTTGGTGAACTCCTCGATGCGGTTGTTTTTGGTGTCGGCGACCCAGATGTTGCCTTGCGCGTCGATCGTGATCCCGCTGGGTGAGTAGAGCTGGCCTTCGCCGGTGCCTTTGGTGCCGAAGGCGCGTATGTATTTGCCTTCGTTGGTGAACTCCTCGATGCGGTTGTTTTTGGTGTCGGCGACCCAGATGTTGCCCTGGGCGTCGATCGCGATAGCCGCGGGCCCAGACAGCTGACCGGCGGTTTTGCCTTTGCTACCAAACGCGTCGAAGTATTCGAGGCGGCGCGTGGCTTCGCCCCTACCGGTGGGGGGTTCGGTTATGGCGACGGGCTGGCCCTGCGCGTCACGTTCGGTGGTTGTGGTGCTGCCGAGCGCGGTGGTGGATGAGATTTCGTCGGAGTCTTCGTCGTAGCTGTAGGTTCGCTTGTGCCCTTCCGGGTCCGTTTCGCTCGCGCGATCTCCGTAGCTATCGTATTCGTAGCTCCATTTATGGCCTAGCGGATCCGTCATCGAGGTGAGCTCGCCATTGGCGTTGTATTCGTATTTCGTGGTTTCCGCGCCGCTTGATGACGGGCTCGAGGCTTCCACGACGTTGCCGTGGGAGTCAAGCGTCAGCGTGGTCGTCTCCCCGCTCGGCGTGGTCGTGCTCGTCAGGTCATGCGTCGAGTTGAACGCCCATTTCGTCACCTGACCCATCGGCGCCGTAGCGCTGGTCCTGTTGCCCTGGGCGTCATACGTGAACGTCGTCTCTTGTTTCGCCGGGTTGGCGGTGGAGACGAGGTTGTCATCGGTGTCGTATTCGTAGCTTGTGGTCGCGGCGCCCGACGTTCCCGACGCGGTGGTGACGCTCGTCTCGAGTCCCGCGCCGTTTAGTGAGATCGTCGTGCGCGATCCGGTCGGTTCTCCGATCACGACTTCTGAGCCGTTGTAGCTCCAGGTGCGTTTGTTGCCATTTGGATCGGTCTGGGCCACGACGCGCTGTTTGTCGTATTCCGATTTTGCGGTGTTGCCCTTCGCGTCGGTGCTCGAGGTGAGCTCGTGCGAGGAGTCGTAGCCGAAACTCCAGGTGGCGCTCGCTTCGCCGGGCTCCTGTACTGCCACGAGATTCTGTTCGCGGTATTCGTAGTGCGCGGTGTGCCCCATCGGGCCAGAGACGGCTTCGACGAACCCCGCTTCGTTATAAGAGAAGTGAAGCTTGCGGCCGGCGGGATCGGTGATGGTCGCGATGCGTTCGGCCGGTGGGGACGGGCACTGCCCTCCTCTCGTGGCGGCGGCATGCGCACCACCCCGTTTTGCGTCGGCGATGCCTTCTTTGCATGGAACTTCCTCGTAGGAGAGCGTGATCGCGTTGCCATCGCGGTCGGTCTCGCTCAGCAACAGGCCACTGTCACCGAACACCAGCTTTGTTTGGTCGGGGAGGGTGTAGATGTATTCGGAGCCGTGTCTGGCGAGTGTGGACTGCACCATCGGACTGGTCGCGATGTAGGCGCCTTCTGCGTTTTCGAGGAAGGTGACGGTGCTGCCGTCGTCCTGGTGCACGATCGCCGTTCCGGCGCCGAGTTCGAGATGCGCGCTGTAGGAGCTCGTCCAGCCGAAGCCGAATGGTCCAGGGGCGCTGCCGCTGTCAGCTTGCGCTGCGGCGAGCTGCGAGTTGTAGGTCCTTTCGAGATGCAGTCCGGGCCCACGTCCGCCGACTTCCAGGTCCGTCTGTGCGAGCGTCTCGTTGCCGGTTGCGCAATTGACGGTCTGACCGTAGAGGCAGTCAACGCGGGAGGGCTCGCCCTCATTGGCTGTTCCGTACATTTCTGATCCCGGCTCTTCGGCTATTGGCAGCGATTCAACGGCCAGGATGGCGCCTACCGAGAGTGATGCGGAGACTGAGATAGTCGGCACTTCGTCGTTGCGCGTGCCGAACGGGAATCCATGGTTCTGGCCGATTTCGAGGTCCAGCCCGATCGCCCGTTCATAGTTCGGCTGGCATCCGGTGGCTGTAAACACCTCATCGCTCGTGGGGTAATCTTCGCGATTCCCGCTGACCCCGCCTCCGGCGCGCTTACCACAGTCGGCGAACAGACCCCATGTGGCGTCGCGCGGCGATTCGCTCACTCCACTGGTTTTGCCGGACGCACTGGATGAGAAGCTGACGTTATCGAATTCAACCGTGAGATCGGTAGCGGAGGTAGCAGGGCTGAAGGGCGCGCCAACGGCCCATTCCCAGCCACCGGAACTGCGGAAGGAGCCGCATGTTTCTTCGGGCGGGGGCCCACATTCGTGAGGCGGGAAGGTGCCGCTGTTGTGAAGGGTGACCGGTGCGCCGCCACCTGGGGGTGTTCCTTCGCCTTCCCCAAAGAAGTACCAGTTTTCGGCGCTTTCGGTGATGGTCAGGACTTCTGGATCGACCATAATCGGGTAGGTGAAGGTCGAGGAGAGGTGCGGAACACTAACCACGAGCTGGTCGCCCGAGACGGTCATCGTCGCCGGCACCGCTGCGTTGAGCGCATCGTGGGCGGCGGGTGGGTGCACGAGCGCCAGTGTCTTGCCGTCGCGGCTCACGATCGCGCCGCCGTCGTCGGCGCTGAGTGTCGCGCCGGCTGGCAGCAGCACTCGATAGGTCAGCTGCTGAGGGCTGAGTTGCGAGCGCAGCAGCGCGGCCAGGTCGACGCCGCGGATCGTCGGTGTCACCAGGGCGTCCTCATCGGGGCCCACGTCGGGGAAGAACACTGTCTTTCCCTGGAGCAGCCCGCCGTTGACATCGCTTCCGATAGGGACGATGCGGATCCCCGCCGAGCCGACTGTGACGCCTCCGGCGAGCTTGCGTGAGACCGAGACGCTCTGTAGCGGGTTGGCGGCGGTGAAGCTCGCGCTGGCGGCTTGCAGTGTCAGGCTCACCGGGCGCTGTGATGTTGAGGTGGGGCCTGCGACCAGAGGTGTTGTGGAGGAGGCGATCTCGAGGCCATGCGTGGTACGGACCAGCGCGTGGTTAGTGCCGAAGTACCGCAGGACGGATCCCGACGTGGCGATCGAGCTGGCGGGATTGGTGCTCATCGCAGCCAGCCAGTGGCCGAACGTGTCCTGCGCGAGCCGCTCGGATGCGGCGGGGGGCAGGTGATGGAATGCAAGCTGAGAGACGTGTGCTCGCGCGATGGCTCCACGGGGGCTCCGCTTTGCGCGAGGCGGCGAAGGCGTCCCGCGCGCGAGCCGCAGCGGCCCGGCGGGCAGGTTGCGTCGCAGCACGCTCGCGAGCGAGACGAGCGGCCGCTGGCCGGAGCCGTGGCGGGCGTGAGACAGCGCTGGTCCAGCCCAGAGTCCGCCCAGGGCAGCACCGAGAGCACACACGAGCAGGCAGGCTGTAGCCGTTTGCCAGCGCTTCTTCATGGGACCACCCTTTGCTTTCGATGCGTCTCGCGATCGCTGGCCGGATGGCCGAGGATCGCCGCCAGTGCGACGCGAACATAGCTACCCCCCGGCGATCTGTCAACCAGACGGCGTGCAAAGAGCGGAATTACACGTCAGCTGCCAGCGGGGAAAGACTCAGAGTGAAACGGCCCAGGTGAACTTCTCGGAAAGCAGCGCTCACAGGTGTGGAAAATCGTACTCTTCACATGACACAGCCAGTCGAGTTTTGTGACCAGGTCGTGAATGGGCGCTGGGGCTCGACTGCGAGGAATCTCGCCCGGCTACACCCGCGCGTACTCGCGCATCGCCTCGATGATCGGAGCGAGCCGCCGGCCCTTGGTCGTCAGCCGATACTCGACGGTGGGGGGACTGGAGGGGATGACGTTGCGCTGCACGAGGCCGGCGGCCTCGAGGTCGCGCAGGCGCTCGGAGAGCATCCTTGGGGAGATGCCGGCGACGGCATCGGCGAACTCGCTGAAGCGCAGCGCCCCGGTGAGGGCGGCGTAGAGGATCGATAGCTGCCAGCGCCGCTCGAGGAGGTCCGCGGTCTCGCGGACCTCCACGGGGACGGGCTCACATCTACGCGTGCGCGACATGGCGAGCCGGCTCCAGCGCGCGGTCGAGGACCTCCTGGACGGTCATCACCGGGTGGAAGGTCATCTGCTCGCGGACCTCCTCGGGGATGTCGTCGAGGTCGCCTCGATTACGCTCGGGCAGGATCACGTCGGTCAGGCCGGCTGCGTGGGCGGCGAGCGCCTTCTGCTTGAAGCCGCCGATCGGCAGCACCCGTCCCTGCAGCGTGACCTCGCCGGTCATGCCTACGGTGTGCTTGACGGGCCGCTCAGACAGCAGCGAGGCGAGCGCCGTGACCATTGTGACTCCGGCACTGGGGCCGTCCTTGGGGATGGCGCCGGCGGGAACGTGGACGTGGAACTCGCGGTTCTCGAACGCGCTCTCGTCGATGCCTAGCTCCTCGGCGTGGCCGCGCACGTAGGAGAGCGCGATCTTGGCGGACTCCTTCATGACGTCACCCAACTGGCCGGTCAACACGAGGCTGTTGCCGCCGGAGCTGCCGCCCTTCATGGCGGTTGCCTCGACGAACAGCACGTCGCCGCCCGCGCCTGTTACGGCGAGCCCGGTTGCGACACCGGGTGTGGCGGTCCTGGCGGCTGACTCCTGGAAGAACTTCTGGCGTCCGAGCGCGTCGCGCACGACATCTACGTCGATCTGCACGGGCGCTTTGAGCTTGGTCTTCCTGGAGGCGATCTTGGTGGCTGTCTTTCTGAGCACGGTGCCGAGGTTGCGCTCGAGGCTGCGTACGCCGGCCTCGCGCGTGTAGTCGGAGATGATCGTGCGCAACACCTCATCGGAGATCTCGACCTCGTCCTCGCGCAGGCCGTTACGGTCGCGCTGGCGCGGCCATAGGTAGCCCTTGGCGATGGCGAGCTTCTCCTCGGAGGTGTAGCCGTCGAAGCTGATCACCTCCATGCGGTCAAGCAGCGGCCCGGGGATCGTGTCGGCGACGTTGGCTGTGGCCAGGAACATCACCTGGCTGAGGTCCAGCTCGACGTCGAGGTAGTGGTCGCGGAACGAGTGGTTCTGCGCGGGGTCGAGGACCTCGAGCAGCGCCGCGGAGGGGTCTCCACGCCAGTCGGCGCCGACCTTGTCGACCTCGTCGAGCAGGATCACGGGGTTCATCGTGCCGGCGTCGCGGAGCGCCCTGACGAGCCGTCCGGGAAGTGCGCCGATGTAGGTGCGCCGGTGCCCACGGATCTCGGCCTCGTCACGCACGCCGCCGAGCGACATGCGCACGAACTCGCGTCCGGTGGCGCGGGCGATGGACTCGCCGATGGATGTCTTGCCGGTACCGGGAGGACCGATCAGCGTGAGGATCGCGCCTGACTTCGGATCTGCCTCGATTTTGCGGTCCTGGCGCAGCTTGCGCACGGCCAGGTACTCGGTGACGCGGTCCTTGACGTCCTCCAGGCCGGCGTGGTCAGCGTCGAGCACTGCACGCGCTGCCACTGGGTCGAGGTGCTCCTCGGAGCGCTTGCCCCAGGGCACGGCTATGAGCCAGTCGAGGTAGGTGCGGATCATGCTCGACTCACCGGTCTGCTCGCCCATGCGCTCCAGGCGTGAGAGCTCCTTGAGCGCCTGCTCCTTGACGGGCTCGGGCATATCGGCGTCCTCGATCTTGGTGCGGTACTCATCGGCGACGGACGCGTCGTCCTCGCCGAGCTCCTTGCGGATGGAGTCCATCTGCTTGCGCAGGAAGTACTCGCGCTGCTGCTTCTCAGCGCCCTCCTGGACGTCCTCGCGGATGCGCCTGCGCACCTGCAGCTCAGCGAGGCTCTCGCGCTGGAGCTTGACGGCCAGCTCGAGGCGCTCGGTGACGTCGAGCGTGCGCAGCAGCTCGACCTTCTGCTCGTATGAGAGGTTGGGTGAGTAGCCGGCGGAGTCGGCGAGCGCACCGGGCTCGGCGATAGCGCGTAGGAATGCGGAGATGCGTCCGTCATCGCCGCGCAGCTCGAGGATCTCCTCGACGGTGGCGCGATACTCGCGCTCGAGCTCGCGGGTGCGTTTGTCGGTGGGCACCTCGTCGGGGCGCTCGTCGACCTCGACGCGCAGCTCGCCGCTGGGGCCGGTCTCGGCTTTGCCAATTAGCGCGCGGTGCTCGCCGGAGATGGCGACGGCACGGCCGCCGCCGGGCAGGCGGATCTGCTCGGAGACCTCAGCGATGGTGCCGACCTCGAGGAACTCGTTCTCGTGGCGGGGCACGAGCACGACGCGCTCGTCATCACCTACATCGATCGTGAGCGTGATGCCCATGTTGGGGAACACGACGGTGTCGTCGAGTGGGATCAGCCGCAGCCGTGGGGTGGGCACGGAGGGCTGCACGGTGGGCTTGTCTGGGTTTGATGAGGAAGGTGCCATTAGATAACCGCTCCATATGAGCTTACGAAAGTGTAGTTAGTATAGCGCGGGGTTGTTGCGTGCACAAGTACTTTGGAGGTAGTGTCGGATATGGCTTCGTGGAGCCAAATTTGGCGAATTTTTGAGGGATGGGAGTGCGCGTGGACCGAATTTTGGTTGTCGGCCGGGGCCACTTCGCGGGCTGTACGAGCGCGCCCTTGCGCGGTTGCGAACAAGTGCGGGGACGGTTCTTGGCGCAGCATCGGTTGCTGCTTCCTTTCTGGGCTCCAGAACTCACGACAGCTCTCTCGGTGTTTGGGGAGCGCTGGCTCTGGGATCGTTCGTCCTGTGTCTGGGCAGCTCGATCTGGGTGCTGTTGCCGCACGAGTTCGTATTCGCCTTCGGCGGTCGCGAGTTCCGACAGGAAGTCGACCGCGGCATGCGGGATGTCGCTGACGCATATCGCGTTGTGGTGAGGTGGATGGAGCCTGCACTCCGGGCCAACCGCAGTGAGCTGGCAAAGCTGACGAGCTGGCTGACGTTGAGCTGTCTATTCCTCGCAATCGAGATCATCCTCTGGACCACGAGCCTCGTTGGCTAACCTAAAGCCATGGACCCGAAGGGACAGCAAGATGTGTCGGCCGAGACGCTACCGGAGCCGAATTGGCCTCCGGGGGTGCCCGTCACGGCTCCTCCAGGCTTTGCTCACCCGGAACAGTTGACGGGCTTTCAGTTGGCTGCGAAAAAACTGATTGGGTTGATCCTCAGACGTAAGTGAAGCTGCGGCCGATGAGCCAGCTCGGTCTACTCCGGCCGCTCAAAGCTAACCTCGACGTTCTCCTCCTGCACACGCTCCTCGACCTCGGCAGATGAGGTGAGCGCGCGCATGTCGGCCTCGAGCAGCGGGTCGGAGAAGAAGCTGCGCGGCCACAGACGGTGCAGGCGCACGACGTTGATCTCGGCGGCGAAGATGGTTAGCTGGGCGCCGAGGTAGAGCCAGGCGAGCAGCCCGAGCACGAGCGCGAAGATGCCGTAGAGGGGGCCGGTGCGCTTGAGCTCGTGGTCGACGTAGAAGCCGCCTAGGTGCTGCAGAAGCTGCCAGAAGACGGCTGCGACGATCACGCCGGGGAGCAGCTCACGCCAGGTGACGTCGACGGCGGTGAGCAATTTGAAGGCGGTCATGAATAGGGCGACGTTGAAGATGAACGCCACGAGGATCCCCGCGGCGACGTCCAGCGCGGCGTGGCTCGAAGAGCCGACGAACCCTGCGGCGGTGGTTGAGACGATCGACATGGTGCCGAGCATGGCGAGCATGCCGAGGCCGCGCAGGCGCGAGTGCAGGAAGTTGGGTCGATGCTTGAACGGAACGCTCCAGATGCGGTTGAAGGCGTTCTGGGTGGCGCCGGTAATTCCCATGCCGGCGAGCAGCGAGCCGATGACGCCGATGGCGAGCCCGACGCTCGAACCGGTGAGGGATTCCAGTTTGAGCTGGTCGCGGATGATCGGGAACTGTCCGAGCGCGCCGTTGACGATTCGGTGCTGCTCGCTGGGGTCGCCCTGCAGGACGAAGCCGAGCACGGTCACGAGCACGAGCAGTAGCGGGAACAGCGAGACGAAGCCGTAGTAGGCGATCAGCGCGGCGAGCTGTCCGGCCTGGTCGTCACCCCACTTCTTGATGACGGCGGCGAGGAAGCTGAGCCGCGGGCTCTGCTGCTGGCGTCGGTCGAGGTCGTGGAGGCGGTCGGTGAGGGTCACGTGAACGCCCTCGTCTCGTTTTGCCCGGCCTGCGAATGCGTGGCTGGAGGAAATTGGGAGGGGGGTCTGGGGGCTGCTCGGCGCGACATGTCCATGTGTCTACCCGATCGCAGCCGAAAACACGAGACCCGCGTGTGTCGCCATCCGTGGGCGCGTGCCGCGCGCATGGCGCGGATCCGGCCGAGGAGGTGGCGCTGGTCGCGCGCGCAAAGCGAGAGCTGCTGCTGCGGGTGCACCGTCATCGGCTGCGCAGGGAGGACCTTGAGGATTGCTATAGCCAAGCGACCGTCGAGTTGGTCGCAAACGCCCGCAAAGGGGCTCGGTTCTCCAGCCGGCAGCATCTGGCGAATGTAATCGAGCAGCGCTTCTTGTCTCGGGTTCACGACCGCCGCCGCGCGCTGTCCGGGCGTAGCCCGATGCAGGCGGCGCTCGAGGCCTCCGTGTCGCTTGGCGGCTTCGACGATCCTGAGATCCAGATCGCCGACGTGCGAGCCGATCCCGAGCATCTGGCGATTCTGCGCCAGGAGCTGCGCACTGTGCAGGCGCTGGCTCGTGAGCTGACGCCCGATCAGCAGCTGGCCCTCTCATGTCAGATCGGCCTGCAGATGGAGTGCGCCGAGTTCTGTCGGCGCTTCGGCTGGTCGGAGGAGAAGTACCGGAAGGTCGCGCAGCGCGCCCGCGACCGCCTGCGGCAACTGATGGCTGACGAGTCGCTGTCCCACTAGTTGCCAGTTGGTCGGAAGGGAAAACAGGGACGCCCTATGAGCCATTATCCCCCCACTCATAGACGCGCTCCCTGGGACGCCGACGGTCGGTTGAACGGACGACCGTACGGTGATTCTGATCCGCGCGCAAGCGGCCGGGGGCCGGCGAGCTCCCCGCTCTGGCCTCCGGCCGCAGGCGTGCAGGGATCGGCTACTGCGTGATGACGCTGCTGCGACGAGCGCCGCGAGAGGTCTACCGCGTGTACAGCGAGGAGGAGTTTTTCGCGGAGACGACGCCGCATGCCGAGCATGTCGACGCCGCGTCTCCTGGCAGCACCGAGCGTCAACTGCAGAGGCTTGCGGGTGCGACCGTGCTGCTCGTGACGGTAGGGATGGTGGGCGGGATGATCGTGGTCTCGAGCGTCTCCTCGCCCGCGAGCCGCCGTCGGGGTGGCGCGCGCTCCTCGACGGCCAGTGGATCCCTGCCGCCGGCGGGAGACCGCATAGCGCGGATGCAGGCAAGCACTGGTATGCCGGTCGCACCCGCGCGGCGGGTTGATGAGGGTGGCACCGCTCCGCATGTCGGTCCCCGCAACCAGCAGGCAGGCTGGCGTCGGCGGTCACTCACCAAGCCACCTCATCGTCTAAGGCCACGGGTCGCATTCACGCAGACCGTTAGCGTTCAAGACCCAGCGCGGGTTGTGCCTTCGGTAGAGGCAGGGACGCCAGTGAATGTGACGGAGCCGACGACAGGGGCTTCGGTCGCGTCACCTCAGCCAGTACAGATCGAGTTCGGCTTCGAGCGCTGAGGAACGCGGGTGGATCGAGCTCAGCAACGATCGGCAGTGACGATCACCAGCCGCGCACTGTGGCGGATCCGCCTGGTGCGTGACCTGCCTCGCTACCTGCTGTGCGCGATGGCGCTGGCTGGTTTGGCGGCAAGCGTCCGCTTCGTGATCGCGCCCGTGGAGCCCGAAGCAGCCGCGACGGCGGTGCACCAGCCGGCCCCTCCGGATCGAGCGGCGGAAGCATATGCGGCGCTGTTCGTACGCCGCTACCTGACATGGAATGCCGCGGAACCGCAGGCGGAGCTCCACGCGCTCGAACCGTTCCTCGGGCCGGGGCTCGAATCAGATGCGGGCCTCGTGCTACCCGCGACGGGTGAGCAGCACGTCGAATGGGCGGAAGTCGTGCAGGCGCGCGAACCGCAGCCGGGCGAGCATGTCTACACGGTTGCGGCCGAGACGGATGCCTCGGGGCTGTTGTATTTGACGGTGCCGGTGTGGCGAGCGGCGGGCGGGAGCCTCGCGCTGGGCGGCTATCCGGCGTTCGTCGGGGCTCCCGCGGCCGGGTCGGCGCAAACTCAGGGCCACCTGCGCGAAGTGGCCGAACCGGCGCTGGCAACGGTGGTGCAGCGTGTGCTGCGCAACTACCTCGCTCAGTCCTCGAGCGAGCTCGAAGCCGACCTGACCGGGAACGCACGTGTGTCGCTTCCGGGCCTGCAGCTGAGTCTCGTCTCGATGCAGCACCTCGACTGGGCGCCCGGTGAGGGCGCGGTGCTGGCAACCGTGCAGGCCCAGGACCGGCGAGGTGTCCAGTACACGCTCGCCTACGAATTGGACGTGGTTCGCGAGCAGGGCCGCTGGGAGGTCTCAGCGGTGCAGGTGGACCCCGATGCATAGACCCCGACCCAAGGAGATCCCATGAGCAAGAGCAGGTTCCATCGGCAGACTGCTGTGCTGCTTGTGTGTGCGGTGGCGTGCGTCTGGCTCGGAGCCGTGGCGCCGTCGGCTCGCGCAGAGGTGACGACCAACACCACCGCCACGTCCTCGACCACGACGAATGAAGGGACAGGCGGCTCGCTCGAATCGGCTGCCGCGAAGGCGGGAAATACCGGGCGCGCGGTCGCGATGAGCCTGATCGGCCTTGCGTTTGCGGTGACGGCAACTGTGCTGGCTTTCCGCCGCGACTTCAAGGAGGCGGCGGGCGTATTCGCGGTGGGGATCGTCTCGGTGCTAATGGCCACGCCGGCGGGTGTGGGCCTGCTGCGTGACACTGTGACGTCGCTGTTCGGGGCGCCGTGATCGAGATCCGCTCCTACCGCCGGGTGTTCGATCTGGAGCGCCGTATCTACAGCGTCGACCGAGTGCGGCTGAATCCAGGTGGGGTCCCCGTGCGTGGCGTCTTGTATTTCCTGGCTCTGCTTGTGGCGGGGCTGGTGGCGGCGGGGCTGCCACTGGTCGGGTCGCTGGCGGGTGCACTGCCGTGGTTCCTGCGTGACCTTGCGCTGCCAGGAGCGGGCGCCGCTGTGCTGAGCGTGATCCGTATCGAGGGACGCGTCTTTCACCTGGCCGCCCAGTCGCTGGTGCGCTACTGGGCCGGTCCCCGCCGGTTGGCGGGCGTGCGTAGCTGTGGGTCCGTAGGAGATCTGTGGCGCCCGGAGGAGATCCTGCTGCTCCCGGACGGCTCTGACAGTCGCATGCGGAGCATGCGTTACACGGGGCCAGGTGCCGTGCTCGTGTCGGTCGAGCATGAGCGAGATGGGCGAGCACACGAGCTGGGCGCGAGCGGGGTCGCGCGAGCGGGGCTGCGCCCGGTGCTGAGCTTGCGCGAGAGGCCTGACGCGCGTGCACTACCTCAGGGGCAGGTGATCTCGCTCGGCTCCGGAGCGCGACTGCGGGTGAGATCCAGCATCGAACAGGCCAGCTGAACGTATGCGGCCGCCGCTGGAGTTCGTGTACGGAAACTGCGTGTTTGCGGGAGGCGCTGATGACGTGTGGGCGGCGTTCGCGGTTGGCACATCTTCGTACGCGTGGCTGAGCGAGGAAGGCAAGCGCGCACGCTTCCTGGCGTTGATAGGGGCACTGGAGGCGATCGAGGCTGACATCCAGATCCTGCGCGTTTGTCGGCGATGGGAGCTCGAGCGTTACACCGAGGAGTTGCGCGCGGACGGCGCCTGCGGGTTCGCTGATGGGCAGGCTCACACGCGTCCCCGCGAGCGCTACATCGAGGAACACGCGCGCCGGTTGGGAGGCATCGGCGCGGCGCAGCCGGCGACGTTCATGCTGGTGAGTCTGCGCGAGCCCGAGCGCGACGTCGCGTCCTACGTCTCGCGCGCAGCCGCTCAGCATCCACGGGAGTGGTGGGACGCTCTCAAGCGCACGCTGACGATGCGCGACAGGCGCTTGCTGAAAGCGGCGGAGCTGGAGCGGGCACGCGTCCGAGCCGACCAGGTCCATGCGCGACTCGCCGATTTCCTGGAGGTGCGCCAGGCGCGCGGGGTGGAGCTGCAGTGGCTCGTTCGCAGAGCCTTCTGTAGGGGCTTGGGCGAGCCCGTGATCGACGCGCTGCACGAGCCGCGCGCGCTTGTGTTCGAGCGCAATGGAGAGGCCGTGCTCGCGCCGCTTGAGGGCGATGTCATGCGGTGGGCCGACGGCTATGTGGAGCACCGCGGCCGTGCGCTGAGGATCGAGTCTGAGCTGGGCGTGAGCTGGCAGGCGCAGCTGGTTATGGGGGCGCTACCGGAGCGGGTGCAATTCCCGGGTGCGCGAGCGGAGCTGATGTTCGCGCCGGCCGAAAGCCTGCCGTTCGGCATCGACCTCTCGCTGAACGCGCGCTTTCTCCCGAACGAGCTCGCATTGAGAATCGCACGGCGACGTATCCAGGACGCCGACCAGATCGTGCGGGCGGAGTCAAGCGGCGAGCAGGGGATCTCCGATCTGGGGTACGAGCGTACGCAGGAGGCGAGGGATCTGCTCGCCTACCTGCAGGCGTCGAGCAGGCCGCCGCTACTGCGCGCGACGCTCGCGATCGCGGTCTCAGCAAGTGACGAGCAGGAGCTCGAAGAGCGCGTGGAGATGTGCAGGCGTGCCTATGGCGAGATCCGTCTGCACCGCCCCCTGGGCGATCAACTGCAGCTGTTCCTGCAGCATCTTCCCGGGCAGCGGACGCGCTTGGCCGGATATGACGACACGCTGACAGCGGAGCAGGTCGCGGCGATGATGCCGACCGCCACCCATGCCGCGGGGTCAAGTCGAGGCTTCTACCTCGGCCACACCCTGTCAGCGTCCCGGCAGCCGGTCAGGTTCAACCTGAGAGAGGGCTCCGACAGCGACCGCAACGCCACGATCCTCAGCGTCGGCGCGCTCGGGTCGGGCAAGACCACGCTGGCACAGAAGCTGAAGTACGAGGGCTTTCTGCAGGGTGCGAGGGTGATCGACTGCGACCCCAAGGGCGACCACCGATTCCATCTGCTGCCGGATGTGGCACCACACGTCGAGTGCGTGACGCTGCGGCCCGATCCAGCGCTGCGCGGCATGCTCGACCCGCTCCGGGTCGCACCACCGCAACTGCGCCAGGACGCAGCGGTGTCGTTTCTGCGCGACCTGCTGCCGGCGAGGGCCGAGCCGGCCTGGGAGACAGCGGTGGTCGGCGCCGTCGATCGCGTCCTGACCCGTTCAGCGGATCCAACCTGCCGTGAGGTGGTGAGAGCGCTCGAGCAGGGAGATGCAACAGACACTCTCGTAGGAAAGGCGCTCGATGTGTACGCCCGCTCTGGGCTTACGCAGCTCGGCTTCGCGGATCCCGATGTGAAGCTGCCGCCGGTGGGACACCGCCAGGTCACCTACCTGCCGATCCGCGATCTCCCCGCGCCACCGCCAGGCATGGCACGCTCGGAGTACTCACAGGCGGAGCGGGTGGGCGAGCAGATCGTGCGGTTGATCGCGATGTTCGCGATGCACCTGATGGGCTCCGAGCGGGATCGCCTGAAGCTGTTCTCCTTCGACGAGGGGTGGCGGTTGCTCGGAGATCCCGTGGGCCGCACGCTGCTCGGCTCTCTGCAACGGATGGGTCGCTCGGAGCTGGCAGTGCCGATCATCAGCACGCAGCTGGTCACCGACGCGCTCGTGGGCGAGCGAGAGTCGCTCGAGAACCTGATCGGCGCGACATTCGTCTTCGGGATGCGCTCGCCGACGGAGGCATCTCGCGCGCTCAGCTTGCTCGGACTCGACCCCGAGGACAGGCGGATGTGCCAGAGCTTGCTGGAGCTCGACGCGGGACGGTGCCTGTTTCGTGATCACCGCGGGCGCGTGGAGGCGATCCAGGTGGACGTCGTCGTTCCCTCGCTGCTGCGCGCGTTCTCGACCACACCGACGAGCTGAGTGAAGGCGAGCCGGCCCGCCGTCGCGGCACTCGTCGCGTTCCTCGTTAGCGCCGGCTGCGGCTACCAGGCCACGGTCGCGATCGCGCGATCGGCCGGCAGCGTTGAGCTGACGCATGCGACCGGAGCGCCGGGCTCCTCTGCGCAAGCGGGTCGCACCGCCGATCGCGCGCCGAGCAATCCTCCGCTCACCGCCCCATCGGGCTCGGGTGCTGCCGCCGATGGGGAAGAAGGAGCTACACAGACACCACAGGGAGAAGCCGATCCGCTTGTGAGCAACGGTCTCGGCAGCCCCTCGTGCAAGGGCGCGCTCTTGAGCGAACTTTCCGCCTCGGGCAGACGCAACTGCGAAACGTCGGGGTTTGCGGCGGCCCCTGCGCCAACCGGTAACTACGGCATCGACGTGCACATCGACGGGGGCCTGCTGGACAAAACTGCCTGGGAGTCGACGGTCGCACAGGATCTGTTCATTACACCGCTGTGGACGGGGCTGGTCTGGGCTGTGCACGCGCTCGTCGTGATGCTCGAGTGGTCCTTCTCGATCGACCTGTTCGACGGCAGCCTGGCCGCCGATATGAGTAAGCACCTGCGTCAGATGGAGGGCGCATTCACCGAACCTTGGCTGCCGATTGCGCTGGCGATCGCGTCGGTGCTCGCGCTCTATCACGGCATGATCCGCCGCCGCGTGGCCGAGACACTCGGCGAGGTGATGCTGATGGTGGCGATGATGGTCGGGGGGATCTGGATCATCGCGAACCCTGCGGGTACCGTCGGTGCCCTCGGCCAGTGGGCCGATGAGGCGAGTCTCGGCACGCTCGCTGTCGCTGCACGAGGCACGCCTTCGGCTCCCGGGCAGGCACTCGGGACGAGCCTCGAGACGGTGTTCGTCGCGGCTATCGAAGCGCCGTGGTGTTACATGGAGTTCGGCGACGTGAGCTGGTGTCGGGAACCAGCGCGCCTGGATCCCCGCCTGCGAGCGGCCGGCCTGAAGATCGCTTCACAGGAGCTCGCTAGACGGTCCTGTGAGTCGGGCTGGACGGAAGGGGTCCCCTGTGTGAAGCCCACCGCTGCGCAGGCGAGTGCCCTCGAACACAGCGCGAAGCTACTGCGCGACAGCCCGCAGCAACGGCGCGCTGTTCCTCGCGCTCCCTGCCAATGGGCCCGCACGCAACTCGATCAACGAAGAAGGCTCGCTGCTGCGCACGCTCTGTCAGAGCGCAGAAGCGACGAACTGTCGCGGCCCGACTGCCGCACAGGCGGAGTTCCGGACCGGCGGCGGAACCCTCATGCGCATCCTGGGCGTGCTGCTGATCGCATCGGGGCTGCTCGGCATGCTGCTGCTGCTGGGATTTGTTGCGGTGAAGTTGCTGACCTCAGCTGTGTTCAGCATGTTGTACCTGCTGTTGGCCCCTGTGATGGTGCTGGCCCCGGCGTTCGGCGACGGCGGGCGAGCACTGTTTCGCAAGTGGCTCGCGCGTCTTCTGGCCTCGGTTGTCACCGAGCTGGTGTTCTCGTTCCTACTGGGGATCGCGCTTGCGACCATTTCGGTCCTGTCCGACATGACGGCCCTCGGATGGTGGATGCAGTGGCTGCTGATGTCGTCGTTCTGGTGGGGTGCCTATGCCCACCGCCATCAGGCCCTCGGCATCGCCCAGGGCACGCTCAGAGCTCAAGAACACGGCGAGCACACACTGCGGCACTCGGTGCTGCGGCGCGCGCGGGACGCGGTCGAGCACAACCAGGTGATGGTGGCGGCGCGCTGGGCAAAAAGGAAGCTCGCCAAGCCGGCTCCGGACGTCGAAAAGCGCCAACAGCATGCCCTCGTTGGCAAGCAACGGGCACAGGCGGGGGCCGACGAGCAGGCGCACCGCACGCTGGAGCGCGACCGCGAAGGTGCGCGCGAGCGCGTTGAGCAGACGCCGGCGATCAACCAGGCGATATCGGCAAAACGCGCTCAACTCGCGCGTCTGGAGCGCCACCGTATAGCGGCGCGCGATGGTGGCCAGCAGCGGCGAGCTGCGACCCTGGCGCACCGCGCGCAGCGTGTCAGCGCGGAGATCGAGCGCGAGCAGACGATGCTCAATGCGGCACGGCAGACCGCCAAGGAAGGGGAGCGGGCGAAAGGCGGGCGAGCTTCGCGAGAGCAGCTGGAGCAGCAGGGCCGCTTCCTCGATGCCCAGACAGCTTTGCCGAGTGCGGCTCGCGCGCGCGGCGATGAACGTCGAGACTACGCCGCGCTGTCGGGTCTCGCTGGCTACGGGCGGGAGGAGTACGAGCGGCTGAGCCAGCCGGCGCAGCGGCTCGCACGCCTGGAGATCGACCGCGAGCTGGCCATGCGCAAGGAGTTGCGCGATACAGCTCAGAGCTTCGCCGACGCTGCCGATAGCCCGAGCTTGGATCGCCGCGAGCGGCGCAAAGCGGAGAAACGGTTCGACGGTGCCGTGCAGAAGCGCATGCGCGACGCCGGACATCGCACGCCCCCACACGGCAAACGCTCACCCATCGATGATTGGCGCCAGGAAGGTCGAGCGCAGAACAAAAGTGGTGTGGAGCATGGCCGCAGCTCCGATCGCTCCAGCGTCATGCGCGACGCGCGCGAGGTCGCGGCACGCCGCAAACGCCAGCTGGGCAGAGACCGTCCTTGACCGCCGGCTCAGCTACAGCCCGACGCGCACAGCGGGCGGGAGCGGGATTGATTGCGTTGGGTGCGGCTGCATGCGTGGGGGCGGTGTTCTTGCTGATGGCGGCGCTCGCCGCGCTGGGCGGCGTGTCGCTGGGTGGCTTGGATACCTACACCCAGGAAGCGCCCGGTAGTGGTGTCTCGCCGCTGGCGCTGAGGGAAATCCCACCGCTTTACCTGCACCTGTATCAGCGGGCCGGCGAACGATATGGCCTGAACTGGGCGATCCTCGCGGGCATTGGCAAGGTCGAGTGCGACCACGGACGCGACCCCGCGCCATCGTGCACCCACGAAGGCGTGGTCAACTCCGCCGGTGCAGGCGGGCCGATGCAGTTCCTCGCGTCGACGTGGGCCGAGTACGGGGTGGACGCCGAAGGCGATGGCCCGCCCGACCGTTGGGACGCCGCCGACGCGATCTACTCAGCGGCGAACTATCTGCGTGCCTCCGGAGCACCCGGTGATTACGGTCGGGCGATCTATGCGTACAACCATGCCAGCTGGTATGTCAGGGAGGTTGAGAACTGGGCGGCGCGCTATTCCGGGTCATCCTCAACGGCGGCAGTAGGTGAGCAATCGTCCCCCACGGCGCAGTCCGGGGAAGGCGCTGAAGGGCTCGAAGGCGCTGACCTCGCGCTGGAGGGCAGGAGCCCCACGCCGGTCCGCTTCATTGCCGGTGAACGCGCCGAGCTGGCACCGGGTGACGGGCATCTCGCCCTGGTCCCAGCGGGAGTGCCGGCGACCGTTCAGGCGATGGTCGTAGCGGGCAACGAGCTGCAGGATCTGCCGTACGGCCCGGGTGGGCATCCCGACCCCCTGGGAGCGTCCGAAGAGGATTGCTCCAGCACCGTCAACTACGTGCTGTACCGATCAGGCATTCGCCAGCTGACGGAAATAATGCGCGAGAACCCACTGGCACAGAGCTATGTCGACTGGGGCGCACCTGGTCCGGGACGCTGGGTGACCATTTACGCAAGCGCCAGCCCAGATCCGCACGTCTTCATCGTGATTGCGGGCCTACGTCTTGACACCAGCCACAACGGCACCGACGTTGGACCTAACCGTTACGAAAACGGCCCGCGCTGGCGCATCCTCGATCACATCCCAACCTGGGCGAACTGGTCGGTGCGCCATCCGCCGGGCTTGTGAGAGAGGCTGCTTGAAGCGCGATTCCTCCGACCTGTAAGGTGCCCCACATGGCAGACCGCAAGGTCGACTACCTGCTCATCGGCGGCGGCCTCGCCTCCGCCAACTGCGCCCGCTGGCTCCGCGAGGAAGGCGCCGAGGGCGAGGTGCTGCTCGTCGGCCGCGAGTCCGACCCGCCATACAACCGCCCCGACTGCTCCAAGGGCTACCTACGCGGCGAAGAGACCCGCGAGCAGCCGCTGTTCAGGCCAAGCGACTTCTGGACAGATCAGAACATCGAGCTGCTAACTCGCACTAGCGTCACCGGCATCGACCTGGAGGCGCGCACCGCCAAGCTCTCCACCAAGCAGGAGATCGCCTTCGAGAAGGCCCTGATTGCCACGGGCGCCAACGTCCGGCGGCTGAACGTCGACGGCTGCGACCTCGAGCAGATCCACTACCTGCGAACGCTCGGCAACGCCGACGCCATCCGCGAGGGCGTCAAGGACGCCGAGAACGTAGTGCTGATCGGCGGCTCCTACATCGGCTGTGAGGTCGCCGCGTCGCTGACGATGCTCGGCAAGCGCTGCACGATCGTGATGCAAGAGGAACTCACGCTCGAACGCGGCTTCGGCAAGAACACCGGGCGCTTCTTCCAGGAGCTACTCGAGTCCCACGGCATCACGATCCACGGCCAGGACGAGCTCGAGCGCTTCGACGGTGACGGTCGTGTCGCGAAGGTGATCACGCGCGCGGGCCTTGAGCTGCCCGCTGACGCGGTGGTGATCGGCGCGGGCGTCGCTCCCGATGTTGCACTGGCGCAGCGCGCGGGCCTACAGATCGGCGAGCGTGGCGGCGTGGGCTGCTCCTCACGTCTTCAGAGCTCGACCCCAGGTGTGTTCGCCGCGGGGGACATCTGCGAATACGAGTCAGTCGTGCACGGCGGCGCGATGATGCGCCTAGAGCACTGGGACGTCGCCTTCAACCAAGGCAAGACCGCCGCGCTCAACATGCTCGGGCGCGATGTCGCCCATGAAGTAGTCCCGTACTTCTACTCCGTGCTGGGCGACTGGGGCGAACTCGAGTACGTCGGTCCCGCATATGAGTGGAACGAGGAGATCGTCAGGGGCTCCACCGAGCAGGGCGCGTTCACCACCTGGTACCTCAAAGACGGTGTCGTCAAGGCCGCGCTCACGTTCGGGCGCTCCGATGACCTCGACCAAGCTCGCCGGCTGATCGTCGCCGGATCGGTGTTGGGCGAGCAAGAGCGGCTGGCGCTGGCCGATCTCGACGCGGATCTCGCCTCCGTCGGGTCCTAGCCCGTCCCATCCGGGGCGTGATCATGGCGAGCATCCCGCAGTTCACCCTCGAAGCGCAACGGCTGCTGCGCGAGCCCGGGCAGTTCGATTGGTCGACGGTCACGCTGCTGGCGCTCGTCGTCTACGTGTACGCGATCGAGGTGGAGAAAGCCAACTGGAGCGTCGTGCTCGCCGGCCTTGCCTTCTGGCTGATGGACTGGGCCAACGAGATCGTCAACGCGCTCGTCCTTCACTTCAACGGTCACGCCGCACTGTGGACCGTCACAGGCCACTCGAGCTTCGTGATCCTGATCGGGCTCACCGTTGAGATCTCCCTGTTCTTCGCGATCAACGGCGTCGTGTTCGCGAAGCTCCTGCCCGCCGACCGCTCCGCGCGCATCCTCGGCCTCCCCAACCGCTGGGCGATGTCGATCGCGCTGTCGTTTGTGTCCGTGGGCGTCGAGCTGCTGCTGCACGCCGACGGCGTTTTTCACTGGTACTACTGGTGGTGGAACGTCGCGAGCTTCCCCGTGATCGTCGTGTTCGGCTACCTCACCTTCTACGTCGTCTGTTTCACCGTCCATGACATGCCCAAGCGCACCCGCCAAATTCAGGTGGTCGGCGGTTTGGCGGCACTCGATCTCCTCGCCGGCCTTGTGTTCGGGCCGCTGCTCGGCTGGATCTGAGCGCACGTCGCGCACTGCGAACTCCTCCTAGATCTAATTCGTTTTCCCACGCGCTACGAACCCGGTCGCCGCGCGTGTCAGCTCGTGCGAGGAGATCACCCGGTCGATCAGCCCGTACTCGAGCGCCTGCTCGGCGGTGAAGTAGCGATCGCGTTCCATGTCGTCGTGGACGCGCTCGAGCGACTGGCCGGTGTGGTGGGCGTAGATCTCATCCAGGTGCCTGCGCAGCTCCAGCGTCTCCCGTGCGTGGATCTCGATGTCCGCCGCCTGCCCCTCGAAGCCGCCTGAGGGCTGGTGGATGAGGATGCGGCTGTTGGGTAGCGCCATCCGCTTGCCTGGCGTGCCGCCCGCCAACAGCAGCGAGCCCATGCTCATCGCTACGCCAAAACAGATCGTCTGTACGTCCGGCTTGATGAACTGCATCGTGTCGTAGATCGCCAGGCCCGAGTACACGACGCCGCCGGGGGAGTTGATGTACAGGGAGATGTCCTTGTCGGTGTCCTCGCTCTCCAGGTGCAGCAGCTGGGCGACCACGAGGTTCGCGATCTGGTCATCCACGGGGCTGCCGAGGAATACGATGCGCTCGTTCAGCAGACGTGAGTAAATGTCGAATGAGCGCTCGCCGCGTGCGCTTTGCTCGACGACCATCGGTATCAGTGGCATCTCAGCTATCCTTTCGACAACTAGGTGGTTGTCAAAGACAATAGCAACCAATCGGTTGTCAATGGAGGTCAGCATGGCGGTACGACGAGAGATCGATGTCGATGCCTCACCCGAGGAGGTCTTCGCGGCGCTGGCCACCGAGGAGGGCCGCGAGCGCTGGCTCGATGAGCCCGAGCGCGACATTCACGTGGAGGTGCTCGATGCACCCCATCGTCTCGTGTGGTGGTGGGCAGGCGCCGATGAGCCCGCCACCCGCGTCGAGTTCCTGGTCGTGGCTGGGGCCGATGCTCAGCTGCCCACTCGCGTGATCGTCACCGAGAGCACGCCTGCGTTCCCGCTTGCGATGCTCGCCGCGAGCTTCGCTCTGGTGCTCGCTTGAGCGACAGCGTGGGCAACGTCTTCGCGGCCCTCGCCGACCCGACAAGGCGCCTGATGGTCGAGGAGCTCTTGCGCGATGGCACAACCAGCGTGCCCGCGCTCAGCGCCGTGCTCCCGATCACCCGCCAAGCAGTCGCCAAGCATCTCTCCACGCTCGACCACGCCGGGCTCGTCGAGCGCGCTCCCGCCGCCGGACGCGAGGTTCGCTATCGGCTGCGGGCTGGCGCGCTCACACCGGCCGCAGCGTGGCTCAGCCAGGCCGAGGCAGCTTGGGACGGTCGCCTTTCCCGGCTCAAGGACGCCGTCGAGAGCCGCGAGTCCGCGTGAGCGTGAAGCTGGCCGGAGTGGTGGTCGTGCTGGCTGCGGTGGTGGCGACGCTCATGCTCGGAGGCTCCGGCATCACTGCGGCGCCGACCGCTGTGCAGCTCCTCGTCACGCGGAACTTCGGCAGTGACCAGCTGAGTAGCAGCGGTCCGCTGAAGGCATCAGAACACGAGACGGTGATGAGCCTGCTGCGCGCCCACGACACCATCGACACCGCATCCGGCGGGCACATAGTGGAAGGCATCGATGGAGTCTCCAGTGGCGTCCAGGCCGGCCACCAGCAGAACTGGTTCTACTACGTAAACGGCGTGGAAGCGCCCAAAGGAGCGAGCGCGACCGGCGTGAACCCCGGCGATCACGTCTGGTGGGACCTGCACGACTGGAGCCAAGCGGAAAAGGTCCCCGCCGTGGTGGGATCGTTCCCCGAGCCGTTCCTAAACGGCAGCGAAGGCAGGCGCTGGCCGGTGCGGATCGAATGCGCTTCCGCCTCTGGTCAGGCGTGCCGGACGGTCATCGCGCGCCTGCGCGCCCTGAATGTGCCCGCCGCCGTCGCCGCCATCGGCAGCGGTGGCGCGCCGGAAACACTACGCGTGATGGTCGCGCCATTCGGCGGCCTTGAAGCCGCGTTGGCCGAGGGCCTCGAGCACGGCCCACACGAAAACGGCATCTACGCGCGTTTCTCCGCCAACGGGCAGCAGCTCGCGTTGCTGAACGAGAACGGCGGCGTGGCGCAGACGCTCACAGCGGGCGCAGGCCTGATTGCGGCAACACGCCAGGGCGAAGAAGCCCCCACCTGGGTGATCACAGGCACCGACAACGCGGGCGTTGAACTGGCGGCGCGCTCACTCGATCAGGCGACACTGGCACATCACTTTGCGGTGGCGCTCGCGCCCGGCGCGGCGGTCGCGCTGCCAGAGATCAGCCCGTGAAGTCCGTCAGCACGCCGATCGCGCAGATGCGCCCGCCACGGCCCCCGCCGAGCCCTGCGCAAAGGTGTTCAGGGCCTCTTTAGCGAACGTCATACCCTGTGAAGACCATGTCCGGACACGCCTTCACAGCCACAGCGACCGCCTCCAGGCCGGCGCTGAGACGGGCCGGGCGCCCCGGCCCCGCCGGTGCGCTCGGTGTTGCTGCGTTGTGCGTGTGTGCGCTCGCGCTCGTGTGGGCTCTCGCCGAGCACGTGCCGGCCGTGCAGTGGCGAGATGCGGTTGTGTTGCACGAATTCACGTTGCTCAGCAGGCCAGGGGTGGATCGGGTGGCACTGTTCCTGCTGCATCTGCTCAACCCGTTGCAGTTCGTGCTCTGGGGTGTCGCGCTGATGGCGATCTCGTTGGCCCGCGAACGTCCAAGGGTGGCCGTGGCGGTGCTGGCGATCATGGCACTCGCGCCGTTGACGGCCGAGATCCTGAAGCCCCTGCTCGCCCATCCCCACCTCTCGGTCGGTGGCGTCTACATCGGCGCGCCATCATGGCCGAGCGGCCATTCGACCGCCGCGGCCGCGCTCGTGCTGTCCGCCGTGCTCGTGGCGCCGAAGCGTCTGCGGCCGCTTGTCGCCAGTGTCGGCGTCGTGTACGCCTTGGCTGTCGGATTTGGCCTTCTGATCCTCGCGTGGCACATGCCCAGCGACGTGCTCGGCGGCTACCTGCTCGCCTCGCTGTGGGCGGCGCTCGCGGTGGCGGCCCTGCGTGCCGTCGATCGCCGCTGGCCGCCGCGCTCGCCCAACCTCTGACCTCAGGGCACTAGCCGGACCCGTGCGCGCCCGGATCCCACAGCGGCTCAGTACGCTCATCGGCGCCCTCGCCCGGCTTGACATTGGCGGCCCGACTGAGGACGAACAGCAGGTCTGAGAGCCTGTTCAGGTAGCGCACGACCTCGGGGTTGACCTCCGCGCCCACGGCGATCGTGCGCCGCTCGGCACGCCGGCAGACGGTACGGCAGACATGCAGGTGGGCGCTCGCCGGCGTGCCGCCGGGGATCACGAACGAGCGCAGCGGCTCGAGCGTCGCGTTGACCTCGTCCAGTGCCTGCTCGAGCCACTTCGTGTACTCCGCTCCCACGCGCAGGCGCTCGCGCTGCTTCTTGCGCTCAGCCTCATCCGCGCCGGATGGCTCTTGCGCGCCTGACTCCGAGCTGTCCTGATCGCTCGCCGGCACCGACAGGTCGGCTCCCAGATCCAGTAGATCGTTCTGCACGCGCGCCAGCCACACGGCGAACCGCTCGGGCAAATCCGGCTGCAGCAGGGCCACGCCGATCGTCGCGTTGAGCTCGTCAACCGTGCCATATGCCTCCACCCGCGGGTGCAACTTGGAGACACGGCTCATGTCGCCGAGGTGGGTCTCGCCGCCGTCGCCGAGCTTCGTATAGATGCGGGTCAGATTTACCGTCATAGCCGGATTCTCGCGTGCTTTCTCATCGAGTCTCGCACACCGGCCTGCCGATTATCCGTGCGATCGGATACGTTCTCGCACCTCATATGAGGATCGGTGTTCCGAAGGAGACGGCAGTGGGGGAGCGGCGGGTCGCGCTCGTGCCGGAGGTCGTCAGCAAGCTCAAGGCCAAGGGCCTTGACGTGGTCGTGCAGAGCGGCGCAGGCGATGACGCCATGCTCACCGATGCCGCATTCGAAGCGGCTGGCGCGCAGATGACCCAGGATGCCGCTGAGGTGTGGCACAGCGACGTGGTCGTCACGATCGCGCCGCCCGACCCGCAGGCGATCCGCGGGCTCGGGTCCGGCTCGATCCTGATCGGCTTCCTGGCGCCGCTGACGAGCCCGCAGACCACGCGTGCTCTCGCGGACGCCAAAGCGACCGCGTTCGCCATGGAGGCGATCCCCAGGATCTCGCGTGCGCAGGCGATGGACGCGCTGTCCTCGCAGAGCAACGTCGCCGGTTACCGCGCCGCGCTGCTCGGAGCCCAGGAGATGGGGCGCTTCTACCCGATGCTGATGACCGCCGCCGGCACGATCCCGCCCGCCAAGGTGCTCGTGCTCGGGGTGGGCGTAGCGGGGCTGCAGGCGCTCGCGACCGCCAAGCGCCTGGGTGCGCGCACGACCGGCTACGACGTGCGCCCCGAGGTCGCCGAGCAAGTTGAATCGCTGGGTGCGATGTGGTTGGACCTAGGTCTCGAGGCAAGCGGCGAGGGCGGCTACGCCCGCGAGCTCACAGAGGAGGAGCGCGCGCAACAGCAGCAGGCGCTGACCGATGCGATCAAGGGCTTTGACGTCGTGATCACCACCGCGCTCGTACCGGGACGACCGGCGCCGCGGCTCGTGACCGCAGAGGCTGTCGAAGGCATGAAGCCAGGCTCTGTGATCATCGATCTTGCCGGCGAGGCGGGCGGCAACTGCGAGCTGACCGAGCCCGGGCAGACGGTCATACGCCACGATGTGAAGATCGTCTCGCCGCTGAACCTGCCCGCGAGCATGGCCGAGCACTCCTCGCAGCTGTTCGCGCGCAACGTGCAGTCGCTGCTCGAGCTGTTCGTCGACGAGGATGGGAAGCTGCAACTCGACTTCGACGACGAGATCGTCAAGGGCGCGTGCATCGTGCGCGACGGCGAGATCGTGCACCCGGGCGCCAAGGCTGCGGTCGAAGCCGCCGAGGGCGCTGGAGCCGGCGCGGGGGGCGCGTCCTGATGCTGCTCGCGAGCACGCTCACGACCAACCTCGCGATCCTCGTGCTCGCGGGGTTCATCGGCTTCGTGGTCATCTCCAAGGTGCCAAACACATTGCACACGCCGCTGATGTCAGGCACCAACGCGATCCACGGCATCGTGCTGCTCGGCGGCCTCTTGATCGTCGGCCTCTCCGGCAACACCGCGTTCAACAAGGTGATCCTCGTGATCGCGATCGCCTTCGGCACGATCAACGTCGTCGGTGGCTTCCTCGTCACCGACCGCATGCTCGAGATGTTCAAGTCCAAACCGAAAGCCGGCGGGGACAAAGCGGGCGAGGAGGAGAAGCCATGAGCGCGCCGCCGCTCGCCACGAGCTTCCTACAGTCCTCGAGCTTCCTCGACGTCCTCTACATCATCGCCTTCGGCCTCTTCATCCAGGGCCTGCGCGGGCTCTCCGGCCCGACCACAGCGGTGCGCGGCAACCGCATCGCAGCCGTCGGGATGGCGATCGCAGTGATCGCCACTCTGCTCAACCGCAATGAGGGCAACTGGGGGCTGATCGTGCTCGGGATTGCGCTCGGCACGGCTGTCGGCGTGCCCGCCGCGCGGCAGGTCAAGATGACCGCTATGCCGCAGATGGTCGCGCTGTTCAACGGCGTCGGCGGCGGTGCGGTGTTCCTCATCTCCTGGTCTGAGTTCCGCCTCACGAACGGCTACCAGGGCACCGCCACCTACATCGCGATCTTCTCGCTGTTCGCCGCGATCGTCGGCTCGGTGTCCTTCTGGGGCTCAAACATCGCCTTCGGAAAGCTCCAGGAAATCATCCCCGGACGCCCGATCAGCCTCGGCTCCGCGCAGCAGATCGTCAACCTGCTGCTGCTGATCCTCGCGGTGGCGGCCGGCGTGGACATCGCCTCGGGCGCGCACTCGGAAGGGATCTTCATCGGCATGCTCGTCTGCGCCGCGCTGCTCGGCAACGCGGTCGTCTTCCCGATCGGCGGCGCCGACATGCCCGTCGTGATCTCGATGCTCAACGCCTTCACCGGCCTGTCCGCCGCGGCCACCGGGATCGCGCTGAACAACCCCGCGCTGATCGTCGCCGGCATGATCGTCGGCGCCTCCGGAACGATCCTCACGAACCTGATGGCCACCGCGATGAACCGCTCGATCCCCGCGATCGTCGCCGGCGGCTTCGGTGGGGGAGGGGCGGTCGAGGGCGCAAGCGGTGCCGGCGAGCACGCGGGCACCGTGCGCTCCACCAGTGCCGCCGACGCCGCGATCCAGCTCGCCTACGCCAACCGCGTGATGATCGTGCCCGGCTACGGGATGGCCGTCGCGCAGGCCCAGCACGCGGTGCGCGAGCTCACCAAGGAGCTCGAGAAACGCGGCGTGGAGGTCGGCTTTGCGATCCACCCGGTGGCAGGCCGCATGCCCGGCCACATGAATGTGCTGCTCGCCGAGGCCGACGTCCCCTACGACCAGCTCGAGGAGATGGAGGAGGCGAACCAGGAGTTCGGGCGCACCGACGTCTCGCTGGTGATCGGCGCCAATGACGTGACAAACCCTGCCGCCAAGAACACGCCGTCCTCGCCGATCTACGGCATGCCGATTCTCGAAGTCTCAAACAGCCATTCGGTGATTGTGATCAAGCGCTCGATGAACCCAGGCTTCGCCGGCATCGAAAACGAGCTCTACTACGAGCCCGAGACCACGATGCTGTTCGGCGACGCCAAGGCGGCGGTCAGCGAGATCACCGCCGAGCTCGCGCACATCTGAGGCAACTGGGGAGATCGGGGGGCGAGCCCTCTGCGAGACTGCGCTTCGTGATCGAGCGAAGCCAGGCCCTTGCGGCACTCGCGCACGACGAGTTCGATGTGGTCGTCGTGGGTGGTGGCATCACCGGCGCAGGTGTTGCGCTGGACGCCGCCACGCGTGGCTACAGCGTGGCGCTGATCGAGCGTGCCGACTACGCCTCCGGGACGTCCAGCCGTTCGAGCAAGCTCGTCCACGGTGGCCTCAGATACCTGCAGAACTTCGACCTCGGGCTGGTGCGCGAGGCGCTGCTGGAGCGTCAGTTGATGGTGGCGCTCGCGCCGCACCTCGTCAAGCCTCTGCCGCTGGTCGTGCCGGCGTTCGAGGGCGCCCACCCCGACCGCATGGTGGGTGTGGGGCTGAACCTCTACGACGTGATGTCCCGCGACCGCGACCGCAAGCGGCGCAGCGAGTCGTGGAGCCCCGAGCGCCACCGCATGATCTCAGGGGAGGAAGTGCTGGAGCTGCTGCCGGCGCTGGCGGCGCGCGAGCCGACGAGCGGCTATTTGTTCTACGACTGCCAGACCGACGACGTGCGCCTCGTGCTGACGGTTCTCGGCGAGGCGGAGCGCTTTGGCGCGGTGTGCGCCAACCGTCTCGACGTCACCGGCCTGCTCGAGCAGCACGGGCGCGCACACGGTGTACAGGTGCTCGATACCGAGAGCGGGGAGCGCTTTCAGGTGCGTGGCGCGAATGTCGTCAACGCGACCGGCGTGTGGGCTGATGCGCTCAGCCCGAAGGAGCTCCACGAGGAGGCAGACCTCCCGCGCATCAGGCCCAGCCGCGGTACGCACATCACGATCAAGCACGAGGATCTGCCGCTCGTCGGCGGTGCGATCGTGCCCGCCGGTGGCGGACGCAGCATCTTCGCGCTGCCCTGGCTCGGGCATACGCTCGTGGGCACGACCGACAACGACTACGAGGGCTCGCTCGATCACATCAAGCCCTCACCCGACGACGTCGACTATCTGCTGCAGGCCGTCAACGCCTTCTTTGGCACTGAGTTGGCTCCTGGCCAGCTAACCGGCGCGTTCGCGGGAGTGCGGCCGCTGATCTCCACCGGCGACCCCAAGAAGTCTGTGGACATCTCGCGCAAGGCGGAGCTTTATGAGACCTCCTCGGGGATGCTCACGATCACCGGCGGCAAGCTCACAACGTGGCGGCGGATGGCGAAGATGACCGTCGATCGTCTCGTCGAGCGCGACGCCCGCCATGCCCCCTGCCGCACGCACGAGATCCCGCTGGGCCAGCCGATCGCCGTGGAGGAGCTACCCCGCGTGGAGGGAGTTCCGAGCGAGTCCTACCAGGCGCTCGCCTCGCGTTACGGTCACGCCGCACGCGATGTGCTGGCGCTAGCAGGGGACGGCAGTCCCGCCCGCCCCGAGCTCGCACAGCCAATCATCGAGGGGCTCCCCGACCTGCTTGCCGAGGTCGCCCTGGCGGCTCGCCGCGAGCAGGCGCGCAGCCTCGGCGACGTGCTGCTGAGGCGCACGCGCCTTGGGCTGCTGGCAGCGCGTCAGCTGGTCAGTGACGAGTCCGGCGCAGCCCAGCCCGGGCGAGCGCTCACTGAGGGCGAGGTCCTCGCCCCGTTCGGCGCGTGGCCGAGGTGATGGCACGAGAGCTCAACTGGAGCAGTGAGCGGGTGGCGCTCGAGCTCACGCGCTTCGCCGATGAGGCGCGTGCGGAGGGGATCGTCGCGGACACCCACAGGCCGGAGAGCCCCGAGACGCTCGACACGCCACCGGCGCCAATGCCGTGAGCGCTCCCGCGCACCACCTGCGTGCCCGCGAGCGCATTCTGGAGCTTGGTAGTCGGCCGTGGCTGATGGGGATCGTCAACGCCTCGCCCGACTCCTTCAGCGACGCTGGGTTGCACGCGAGCCTCGACGCGCGCGTGCAACTGGCACGGGAGCTGCTCGACGCGGGCGCCGACATCCTCGACGTCGGGGGCGAGTCCGCTTCCACCGGGCGCCCACCGGTCGAGCTGCAGGAGGAGCTAGAGCGGGTGGTGCCCCTGGTGGAGCGTCTGGTGGACGAGTTGGGGGCACTCGTGTCGGTCGACACGTACAAGCCCGCGGTTGCCCGCGCGGCGATCGCAGCAGGTGCGAGCATCGTCAACGACGTCAGCGGTCTGCGCGACCCCGAACTCGCGGATGTCTGCGCTGAGACCGGCGCGGCACTCGTGCTGATGCACACGCTCGCCGCCCCACGCGAACGCCTGCAGGATGCCGATCTCTACGACGACGTTACCCGCGAGGTGATGGATTTCCTACGCGAGCGAACAGCGCTCGCGCTAGCCCGCGGGGTGGCGCGCGAGCAGCTGATAGCGGACCCTGGACCGGATTTCGCCAAGACCCCCGCGCAGACGATTCGGCTGCTCGCCGAGGTGGGGCGCCTGCACGAGCTGGGGCTGCCGCTGCTGATGGCGATATCGCGCAAGGACTTCATCGGTGCGCTCACGGGACGCGCGCCGAGGGCACGTCTGGCGGGCACCCTCGCTGCGCTCGCGCACGGTGCAGAGCACGGCGCGCACATCTTCAGGGTGCACGACGTAGCCGCCGCCGCCGACTTCCTAGCGGTGCGCGCGGCACTCGCCCGCGAGACCGATGTGGGCAGGGATCTCGAGCTGAGCGAGGAAATCCGCTATGAGCGCCTCAGCGGGAAAGAACCCGCCGCTCAGGGGTCATCTGCGGATCGCGCAGACCGCGCGAGTCGCTAGTCTGGGTTCAACACGGGTGCCCGCCGCTGTCCAACGCGGCGGGACGCCAACCGCCCAACCACTACGAAAGAAGGAACATCTGATGGCAGTACTCGAGCGCTCCGAGCTGGAGGCCAGCCCGCTGGCCGATTTGCACACAATCGCCAACGAGGTCGGTCTCGACGGCTTCCGGCGGCTTCGCAAGGCCGACCTCGTCGACGCGATTCTCGGCGAGTCCGGCAAAGCGGGCGATAACGGCTCGGAGGGGTCTGAGCGGGATGACGACAGCGCGGACAGCGAACGCCCGCGTAGGCGCCGCTCCCCACGCGCTCGTCGCACCAGGGACGACGCCGAGGAGGAGAAGACCGACGCAGACGCCGACGACGCCGATGGCGAGAGCGCTGAGGACAGCGCGAGCAAAGGCCGCCGCAGCCGGCGCAGGGGCGCACGTGGCGGCTCGACCCCGGCAGTGGGCACATCGACGACTGACGCTCGCCCGGGGGGCTCGGAGGAGGCGGGGGAGACGCCCGCACGGATCGCCGCGGGCGTGGTGGAGGTGCTGGGCAACGGCTCCGCGTTCCTACGCGTCGATCCGCCGGAGCCCTCAGACGAGGACGTCTACATCTCCGCCGCCCAGGTTCGTCGCTGCGAGCTCGTATCCGGCGATCGCGTGACTGGGCCGGTTCGCACTCCGCGCCGCTCCGAGCGCTACCCGTCTCTTGTGCGCATCGACACGATCAACGGCGAGTCCGCCGATGCCGTCTCCGACGGCGCGCGCTACGACGAGCTTCCCGTGGACTGGCCAAGGGAGCGCTTGGCACTCGGTTCCGACGACCCCACGCTGGAGGCGGTCGAGTGGCTCACGCCGATCGGCCGAGGCTCACGCGTGATCATCGTTGGCGCTCACCATGCTGGCAAGACCGAGACGCTGCATCGACTGCTGAGGAGTCTCCACGGGCGCGACGATCTTGACGTCACGCTCGTGCTCACCGGTGCCCGGCCCGAGGAGATCGCGCAGTGGCGCGAGGGCCCGGTCGTGCCTGTGGCCGCGTTGACGTTCGCCGCCTCCGCCGACTCGCAGGAGCAGGCGGTCGAGCGCGCGCTCGACGCAGCCAAGCGCGTGGCTGCGCGTGGCGGGAACGCGCTCGTGGCGATCGACAACCTCGACGGGCTGAGCCCTGCCGCTGGGCGAAAGGCGCTGGCCGCTGCGCGCAACCTGCGCGAGAGCGGCTCGCTGACAGTGATCGCGACGGCCTCCGAGCCATTGGGAGGCGAGACGACCGTGATCGCACTTGACGCCGCGCTCACTTCCACCGGGCGCCAGCCGGCACTCGACCTTGTCAACAGCGGCACACTGAAACCCGAGCTGCTCGTCGGCGAGGACGGAGCCGAGGCGATCACCAAGGCTCGCGCGTCAGCGCTAGAGGCTGCGGTCTAGCGCCTGTACGCTACTCGGCCCCACGACGGCTCCGGCGCGAGCTCGATCGGTTCGCCGCCGCTGCCTGGGGACGCCGGGTCCGTCGGCTGCACGTAGGCGAAGCCGCCGGTCTGCTCGCTGAAGATCACGTTCAGCTCGCCCTCCTTGACGCGCTGGTCGAGCCACGCCCCGCGGAAGACCAGCCGGCGCAGCCAGTGCACCAGTGAGCGCTCTGCTGGCCCGACGAGGTCCGGCCAGCAATCGTTGACGTGTTCGCCCAGGCCCGACGCGGGGTCGATGATCTCGCCGTTGACGGCGAGGTTGACGAGGTCTTCAAGCTCCTCCTCGCCCAGGCGTCCACCGACGAACCCCAGCTTTAGCGCCGCCTGCTCGCAGCGCTCGGAGAAATCAGCCTCGTTGAACGTGAACCGAAGCTCGCCGTATTCCAGGACAAAGTCCTCGCCGGAGTCGTAGTTTTCGCGTCGCGCAGTTTCCATTGCTTGTTCTCAATCCCGTCTGCCCGGCGGTGCGTACCCGGCTCGTCGGGATCATACGGCCGGTTCCTCTTTTCGCGCTCCCCATGCACGGGATTTTGCACCGAGGTAGACATCGATAGCCTGCCTGGCCGATGGCACGCCTTTCAGAGCATGGACTGCGCAAGTCGGTTGGCGTCTCGGGAATGTTCGCGACGGCCTACGGCAACGTCGGCTCCTCGATCTACTACGCGCTTGGGCTCGTCGCTGCGCACGCACTGGGCCTCACGCCGCTCGTGTTCGTGTTCGCTGGCGGCCTGTTCGCACTGACGGCCAAAACCTATGCCGAGGGTGCCTCGATGTTCCCCGAAGCGGGCGGCTCCTCGTCGTTTGCGCGCCACGCCTTCGACGATGTTGTCTCCTTCTTCGCCGGCTGGGCGCTAAGCCTCGACTACATCCTCACGATTGCCATCTCGGCGTTCTTCGTGCCGCACTACCTCAGCGCGTTCCCTGGCCTCGGCGCGCTCAAGCACAACCCGGACGACATCTTCGGCGGTCTGATCGTCGTCGCGCTACTCGCCTGGCTGAACATCCGCGGACTGGGAGAGTCGGCGAAGCTCAACATCGTCCTCGCGCTGCTGGATCTCTCCACGCAGATCATGCTCGCGTGCTTGGGCTTCGTGCTGGTCCTGAATCCCCACCTGCTGATCAGTCAGGTGCACCTGGGCTCGGTGCCGAGCTGGAAGGAACTGATCTTCGCGTTGTCGCTGGCGATGCTCGCCTATACGGGCATCGAGACGGTCGCGAACATGGCCGAGGAGTCCAAGGACCCCGGCAAGCAGGTGCCGAAGGCCGTCAACCTCGTTGTGCTCGCGGTCCTTGGCGTATACGCGGGCATCTCGGTTGTGGCGCTCTCGGCGCTACCGATCCTGCACCACGGTGTCGGCTACAGCGCCGAGCTCAAACAGTCCTTCAAAACGGCCGGATATGCGACCTCGCTCGGTGGCTTCTTCGAAAACGACCCGATGCTCGGCGTCGTCGAACACCTCGGGCTGCACGGCACGGTCCTCACACTTGCCCGGTACTACCTCGGGCTGCTCGCCGCGACGATCCTGTTCATAGCCACCAACGCGGGGATGATCGGGATTTCGCGCCTGTCGTGGTCGCTGTCCGAGCATCGCCAGCTGCCGCAGATCTTCTCCCAGCTGCACTCCAAGTACCGCACCCCGTGGTTCACGTTGATCTTCTTCTCGATGCTTGCGAGCACGCTGATCATCTACGGCAACACCGAAGTCCTCGGCAACCTGTACTCGTTCGGCGCGATGCTGTCGTTCACGACCGCGCACGCGGCGATCGTGAGGCTGCGTGTCAGCGATCCCGATCGAGAGCGCCCCTACAGCACTCCAGGGGGCGTGCGCATCAAAGGCTCAGTGATCCCAATGGCGGCGGTGATCGGCGGTATCGGCACGTTCGCCGCTTGGATCGCGGTGACGATTCTGCATACCGAGGCGAAGATCGTCGGCATCCCGTGGATGGTGATCGGCATGGGTGGCTACTTCTACTACCGCAAGCGCCAGGGCCTGAGTCCGCGCAAGAGCTACAAGATCGAGCGCGCCGAGCGCCCGCCGGATTTCGAGGAGCTCGAGTACAAGACGGCGCTCGTGCCGATCTTCGGCGACGACGTCAGCGCCTCCGCCTTGATCAGTGCAGCCAAGCTGATCGGCTCCGAAGGCGTGGTGTATGCGATCTATGTGCTGCCTGTGCCCAGCCAGCTCTCGCTCGAGTCTGGCCTAGAGGAGGAGGAGGCGCATGGGCGCTCGGTGCTCGAGAGTGCGCGCATCCAGGCCAGGCGCGCGGGCATCAAGATCCACACCGGCCTGATCCGCACACGCAACCCCGGCTCAGCGCTCGTGGAGGAAGCCGAACGCGTGCACTCGGACGTCATCTACTGGTCGGCGATCCACGCTCCTACGGGCGAGCAGCGGATCGGCCCGACCGCTGCCTACCTACTCAGCAAGCGACCCTGCCGGGTGATTATCGAGACCCAAAACCGGCCCGCGCCGCGACCGGAGCGCGTGGGCGCATCAGCCTGAGGCGAGCGCCGCGCGCAGCGCCTCGTGTAGCTGCGGGTGGCTGAACTCGTAGCCGAGCACCAGCGGCTTGGCGGGCATCACACGCGCGCCGCTGGTGACGATCTCGGCCATATCGCCATATAGGGCACGCAGCGCGAAGCCGGGCACAGGCAGTAGCGACGGGCGTCTGAGCACGCTGCCGAGTGCCTTTGAGAACTCGCGGTTGGTGACCGGCTCGGGTGCTGTGGCGTTGATCGGGCCGCTCCAGCGCTCGTCTTCCAGCGCGGCCAGCATCATCCCGACGACGTCCTCGGCGTAGATCCATGACATGTACTGATGGCCTCCCGCCACCGGGCCGCCGACGCCCAGCCGAAACGCTGGCAGCATCTTGGCGAGCGCACCCCCTGAGCGATCCAGCACCACGCCCGTGCGCACCTGCACCGCGCGCAGCCCCAGTCGCTCGTGTGCGAGCGCCGCGGCGGCCTCCCACTCGACGCATACCTGCGCGAGGAAATCGTTCCCGGGGGGGCGTCCTCGTCGAGCGGCTCTTCGCCGTGGTCCCCGTAATAGCCGATCGCGGATGAGCTGATCAGCGTGTGAGGCGCTCCGGTGCCCTCGGCTGCCTGTGCGCGTGCCAGACCCTCGATGAGGTTGCCTGTGCCGATCGTGCGGCTATCGCGGATCGCCTGCTTGACCTTCGCGCTCCAGCGCTGTGCGACAGGCTCACCGGCGAGGTGCACAACCGCGTCGCGCCCCGCCAGTGCCTGTGTTGGTGCCGCTTCGCTCAGCGGATCCCAGGCCAGCGCCTCGACCTCGCCGAGCCGCGCGCGTGCGTGGGCGGGGTCACGTGTGAGGACGGTCACCTGCGCCTCGCGCTCGTGTAGCGAGGCCACCAGTGAGGCGCCGATCAGGCCTGTAGCGCCGGTGATGGTCACGCGCATAGCGCACACATACCCTCAGCCTCTCACAAGCGTCCGTCAACCACCTGTGTGCCTGACGTGGCGCTGAGCGTGTCGCCCTGGGCGAAGCCAACCTGCTGGCCAGCCTTGGCGGTGCCTGCCGCACGAGCCTGCTCGGCGACCGCCGCGGCGACCGCGGGGGCCACATCACGGTTGAACACCGACGGGATTATGTAGTCCTCGCGCAGCTCGCTCTCATCGACGATCGCGGCGATCGCGTCGGCGGCGGCCATCTTCATCTCCTCGGTGATCGCTGGCGCGCGCACGTCCATGGCGCCGCGGAAGATGCCTGGGAAGCAGAGCACGTTGTTGATCTGGTTGGGGTAGTCCGAGCGCCCTGTGGCCATGATCCGCACGTACGGCGCCGCCTCCTCGGGGTTCACCTCTGGGTTGGGGTTTGCCATCGCAAACACCATCGCGTCCTTGTTCATCCGCGCGAGCGCCTCCGCTGGAAGTGCCCGCGCCCCGGAGACACCGATCAACAGGTCCGTGCCGTCGATCACATCCGCTGGCGCCCCCGCGCGGCAGTCCGGGTTTGAGACCTCGGCGAACCAGCGCTTGATCTTGTTCATCGACCCGTCCAGGTAGTCCTCGCGCTGCTTGTGAACGACACCGCGGGAGTCGGCCCCGATGATCTGCGTCACCCCGGCGGCGATTAGGATCTTCGCGACCGCGATCCCGGCGGCGCCGAGCCCGATGATCAGCACGTTCAGATCCTCCAGGCGCCGACCGGTCAGCTTGACGGCGTTGAGCAGCGCTGCCAGCACGACCACCGCGGTGCCGTGCTGGTCATCGTGGAAGACGGGTATGTCGAGTCGCTGCTTGAGCTGGTCCTCGATCTCAAAGCAGCGCGGCGCGGAGATGTCCTCGAGGTTGATGCCGCCCAGTCCGGGGGCCATCAGCTCGACGGTGCGCACGATCTCATCGGTGTCGGTGCTGTCCAGGCAGATCGGGAACGCGTCGACGCCGGCGAACTCCTTGAACAGGCAGCACTTGCCCTCCATCACGGGCATCGCCGCGCGTGGCCCGATGTCGCCCAGGCCGAGCACCGCGGTGCCGTCGGAGACGACCGCGACGGTGTTGCGCTTGATCGTGTACTGGAAGGCCTTATCCGGGTCATCGGCGATCGCGCGACAGACGCGCGCCACGCCGGGGGTGTAGACCATCGAGAGGTCATCACGGGTCTTCAGCGGGTGCTTGTTGGCCTGCTCGATCTTGCCGCCGACGTGCAGCTGGAAGGTGCGATCGGTTGTGTCGATCACCTCAGCACCGTCGATCGCATCGATCGCCTCAAGAATGCGCGCCCAATGGTCGCGCCCGGAGGCATCCACAACCACATCGCGCAAGCTGTGGCTGCCGTCGACCTCGACGAGGTCCATCGCGCCGACGATCCCTCCGGCCTCGCCGATGGTGCTCGTAACCCGTCCCAGGAGACCCTGGGAGTCGTCGAGCTTGACGCGGATCGTGAGACGGTACTGGGCGCTTGGGGTCGCGCTCACTGGTGGGCTCCTCCGTTGTTGGCGGGACGGGATGTTAGGAGGTATGCGCCATCGAGCACTTGCCCCTGCCGCGAAGGTGCCCCGGGGCGCCGATCGTGCGCTGTGGCTCGTAGAGTGCTCAGGCGTGCCCGCCGACTCGACGACCCTCGCCACCAGTGCCAGCACCGACAGCGGTGCACGTGAGCCGGCGCGTGCGCGGTCCTCAGCGCGGCGGCTGTTTCTGATCGACGGACCGAGCCTGGTCTACCGTGCCTTCTTCGCGTTGCCCGAGTCGATCGCGACCTCGACGGGCGTGCCGACCAACGCGATCTTCGGATTTGCCTCGATGCTCGTAAAGATCGTCACCGAGTACGGCGTGTGTCCAACTGTCGTCGCGTGGGACGCCGGCACCTCCGGTCGCACCGAGATGTTCCCTGAGTACAAGGCGCAGCGGCGCTCGCGCCCGGACCTGCTCAAGCAGCAGTGGCCGGCGATGGAACCACTGGTGGAGGCGTTCGGCTATAGCAACGTGCGCGTCGAGGGCTATGAGGCCGACGATGTGATCGCGTCGCTGACCGAGCGTGCTCTACGGGCCGACCCGCCCGTGCCCGTGACGATCGTCACGGGCGATCGCGACGTCTTCCAGCTGATCGACGAGCGGGGGCTGGTGCAGGTGATGGCGACCGCACGTGGGATCACCGACACGAAGATCTACGACCGCCGGGCGGTGATCGACCGCTATGGCATTCCACCGGAGCTGATCCCCGACTTCTATGGGCTGAAGGGCGACACCTCAGACAACATTCCCGGTGTTCCCGGCATCGGCGACAAGACCGCCAGCGAGCTGCTGCAGAGCTTTGGCACGCTCGAGGAGGTGCTCGCGCACGTTGACGACGTCAAAGGGGCCAAGCGCAAACAGAACTTGCTCGAGCACGCCGAGGACGCGCGCGTGTCAAAGCGCCTGGCGACCGTCCAGCGCGACGTAGAAGTCGACTTCGACATCGCCGCCGAGGCCATCCGCGAGCCCGATCGCTCGCGTGTGCGCGAGGTCTTTCGCGAGTACGAGCTGCGCGACCCGCTGCGTCGCCTGGAGGAAGCGCTGGGCGACCCTGACGTCGCCGCACCGGTATCGGCCACAGAGGTCACGCTCACCGCGCGTGTTCGTAGTGGCTCACCCGAGGACATCTCACGCTTTGCTGGCCCTGAAAGCGAGCTGTGCGTGGTCGTAAAGGCCAATGAGGCGCCCGAGGGTGCGCTGTTCGCCGAGGGTGCCCCCTGGAGCTTTGCGGTTGCCGCGGACGGGGAAATCCTCGCCGGCGACTGCAGCGATCCGATGGTGGTCGCGGCCGCCTGCGCTGAGCGCCCGGTCGTGGTCCATGACGCCAAGGCACTCGGCCAGGTGCCGCCCGGCCTGGTGCATGACACGCTGCTCGGCGCGTATCTGCTCGAGCCAGCCCGCCGTGGCTATCCGTTTGCCGAGCTGTGCGAGGAGCGGGGATTCGCAAGCAACATCGAGGCGCCTGCGGCGGCTGACGCGGTGATGCTGGGTGCTCTTGCCGACTGGCAGCGTGAGCAGATAGCCGAGCGTGGGCTCGACGCGCTGATGCGCGAGATCGAGCTGCCGCTCGTGGTGGTGTTGCGCGAGATGGAGCTGTTGGGCGTGAGGCTCAACCTCGAGCGCCTGGCGGAGATCACCGGGCGAGTGCGCGCGGAGATCGCGGGCCTGGAAGAGGCCATCTTCCTGCTCGCCGAAGAGGAGTTCCTGATCTCCTCGCCACAACAGCTGGGGGAGATCCTGTTCGAGAAGCTCGGGCTTTCGCGCAAGCGCCGCGGTAAGACGGGGTTCTCGACCGACGCACGGGTGCTGCAGGCAATCCGCTCAGAGCACGAGATCATCCCCAAGATCGAGCGCTGGCGCGAGCTGTCAACGCTGATCAAGACCTACCTGGACGTGTTGCCAGAGCTGGTCGACGAGCGCTCTCGTATCCACACCACGTTCCTGCAGGCGGTCGCGCAGACCGGGCGCCTGTCGAGCACCAACCCGAACATGCAGAACGTCCCCATCCGCACGCCGCTGGGACGGGAGATCCGGGGCTGTTTCGAGGCGGAGGAGGGCAACGTGCTGATCTCGGCCGACTACTCGCAGATCGAGCTGCGCGTGCTTGCCAACGCAGCTGGCGAGCAGGTGTTGATGGAGATCTTCGAGCGCGGCGAGGACGTGCATACGGCGACCGCGTCGCGGGTGTTCGCGGTGCAGCCGGATGCGATTGACCCGGGGATGCGCTCGAAGGCGAAGATGATCAACTACGGGATCGTCTACGGCCTCTCGGACTTCGGCCTGGCTGATCGCCTGAACATCCCCAGGGCCGAGGCCAAGGAGTTCATCGACGCATACCTCGAGCGCTTCCCGCGTGTGGCGGCTTTCATGGCGGAGACGATCGAGCAGGCGAAGGAGGATGGCTATGTGACGACGCTGTGGGGGCGTCGGCGCCAGATTCCCGAGCTGCGTGCCCGTAACTACCAGGTGCGCACGCTGGGCGAGCGCCTGGCGGTCAACACGGTGATCCAGGGAACGGCGGCGGACATCATCAAGCTGGCGATGGTCCGCACCCACAACGCGCTCGCTGCGTCGCAGCTGAAAACGCGCCTGCTGTTGACGATTCACGATGAGCTGCTGTTCGAAGGCCCTCCAGGCGAGGCCGATGACGCACGCGCGCTGATCGAGCGGGAGATGGTCGGCGTATGGGATCAGCGCGAGCCGCCGCTGGGCGTGGACATCGGCGTGGGCCGCACCTGGCTGGATGCGAAGTGAGCCGCACCCTTGCGGTGGCGGTGGGGATCGGCGCCGGCTGCCTGGTGGGGATGCAAGCCCCGATCAACTCGCGCTTGGGCAAAACCGTTGGCAGTCTGCAGGCGGCCACGTTCTCGTTTCTCATCGGCACAGCCGCACTGCTGCTGATCGCTGCATTCGTGCGTGGGGGTTTGGGCAATCTTAGTGGGGTGCGTGAAGTTCCCTGGTGGGCGCTCGTGGGCGGCCTGCTGGGGGCGGTGTATGTGAGCGTCGCGCTGATCGCTGTGAGGACCCTAGGCGCGAGCGGGCTCACGGCGGTCGTCATCGCCGGCCAGCTCGCGATCTCCGTGGCGGTCGACCGCTTCGGCCTGTTCGGGCTGGCCAAGCAGCACATCGACGCCTCTCGGATAGTCGGGCTCGTGTTGCTGATGGCGGGGGTGGTGCTGGTGGTGCGCAAGTAGGGTCAGCGCACAGCCGAAGCGCCCACGGGTATCTCAGCTCGCGAATCAGCAGCCTCGCGAATGACCGCCTGCGCGGCGGCCAGGCCGCTGCGCAGCGACGCGCCGGCTAGCCAGCCGCGCGGCCCGACCCAATCGCCGGCGATGAACACGCCGTCAAGGGCGGTCGCATCAACAGTGGGGCGGCTCGCCAGTCCCTCGGCGGGGCTGGGCAGGTGGCAGTCGGTGATCATCCTCGGCGCGAACCGGCGGTGCACCACGCGCTCGCGCCATCCCGGCTGCGCCTGGTCCAATAGCTCCTCCAGCCGCGCCTGTGCTGCCTCCGCTGTGATCTCAGCGCCGTCGTCATAGCGCAGCAGCTGAACGACGGCACCGCGACCGGGTGTGAGTTTGGACGCCAGCGAGTGAACGGACAGGTAGAGCGGCTCGTCCAGCCCCAGCACGAACGGGCAGTCCGGCCGCGGCAGCTCGCTGAGCGCTACGTCGAGGCAGGCCGCTCGCACGGGGCGGGGTTCGGCCACGGTGTCTGGTAGTTGCCCACCGGCGGCGCCGATGAGTCGCCCGGCGCGGGTCGGTGAGAGCCCGGCGAGGACGACGCTCCGCGCGCAGAGCTCCTCGCCATCCGCCAGCCGCACGCCCGCAGCGCGGTCATCCGTCAACAGCGCCTCGACCTTGGCCCCGCTGCGTAGCTGTGCACCGTGCGCAAGCGCGCTGTTGGCGAGTTCGGAGACAATCGTCTGCCAGCCCCCGTCGACGTAGCGGACTGGCTGGCGCGATGCCTCGCCGAGTAGGTCGACTCCGGTCTCCGCGGGCGCCTCGGCGAGCTCCCCGCAGTAGCCGGACAGTCGCACCAGGCCGCTGAGCAGATCCGATAGAAGCGGCGTGGAGCTGTGCTCGTCGATCCAGGACTGGCTGGAGCGGCTCGCCAGCCTGTCGGGCCTGGCGGTGGCGGCGGCCGCAAGCGCTTTGGCGTACTGCGCTCGCTCGCGCACAGACAGTGGGCCTTTGGCAGTGAGCTTCCCCGGTGTGAACGGCGCGGGCAGCAGCTCTCCACCTCGCAGCATGCGCGCCTTGGTGAGCTTCGGTCGCTTGCCTGGTGCCTTCACCCCCGTGGATGCCAGCAGGCGTGCGCTCGATGCATACAGTGCGTGCGCGCCCTCGTTGAGCATGTAACCATCGTGCTCGGTGGTGCCCGCACGCCCACCCAGGCTGGCGCTGGCATCCAGCAGCAGCACTGCGCGGCCTGCCTTGGCGAGGGTGCAGGCGCAGGCGAGTCCAGCGATTCCTCCGCCGACAACGATTACCTGATTATCCATCGTGATCCTCCTCATAGCCACTGACTGGATCTCAACTGGACTCCACGATATGGCCTGAGTGAGGCGCTGGCGAGGTCCAGTTACGGACTCTGGATTGAGTCCAATGCCTCCGCGATCAGGCGCACGCCCTGCTCGATCGCAGGCTCCGGCAGGTTGCCGTAGCCAAGTAGCAGGCCAGGCGCTCCGCCGTGCGTGAAGCGATGCCAGGAGAGCCCCTCCATGCCGACGCCGCGCGTCGCGGCAGCAGACAACAACGCGGGCTCGTCTACGTCGGCGGGGAGCTCGACGAGCTCGAACAACCCGGCGGCGGCACCACTGGGGATGGCTTGCGGGAGCCAGCGCTTGAGCGCTCGCAGCAGCGCCTCACGACGGCTCTGATAACGCAGGCGCATACGCCGCACGTGCCGGTCGAGTTCGCCCCGCTCGATGAAGTCGCACAGCGCGAGCTGTCCTATTACCTCCGAGCCACCGTCCTCGATCGCCTTCGCCGAGATCAACTGCCAGGCCAGCCACGACGGCAAGAGCATCCAGCCCTGGCGCATAGCCGGCGCCAGACGCTTGCTGGCCGAGCCGATGTACAAGACGCGCTCGGACGCCAGCCCCTGCAGCGCGCCGACGGCGACCCGGTCGTAGCGGAACTCGGCGTCGTAGTCGTCCTCGACGATCAGCCGCTCGCCTTCCTCGGCCCATTCGATCAGCGCCGCGCGGCGCTCGCTGCTGAGGACGACGCCTGTGGGGAACTGGTGCGCTGGGGTCACGAGCACGGCACGCGCCCCGGTGGCGCTGAGTGCCGCGACGCTGAGGCCCTGCTCGTCGACCGCGACGGGCACCGTTTGCAGCCCGGCCTGTTCGGCGATCAGACGGTGCACCTGCCAGCCGGGATCCTCCATCGCGATCGTGTCGATCCCCTGTCCGTGCAGCCACCGGCATAGGATCGAGAAGCCCTGCATGAACCCTGTGCAGACGAGCATGTTCTCTGGGTCGGCCGCGGTGCCGCGGGCTCGTCCCAGGTAGTCGGCCAGCGTTTCGCGCAATTGCGGGAGGCCACGTGGATCGCCGTAGCCGACGGCATCGAGCGGCGACTGGCCCAGTGCGGCGCGCAGCGAGCGCAGCCAGCGGTCGCGAGGAAAGCCGGCGAGGTCTGGTAGGCCCGGATGGAAGTGGTAGGGGAAGCTGGGCAGCAGTGACCGCGCGGGGGCGCGGGGAACGGCGGCGCGAACCGCCCGTGCGACGCGCACAGCTGCGCCTTGGCGGGTTTCTAGGTAGCCCTCGGCGCTCAGTTGGCCATACGCCTCCGTGACCACGCCACGTGAGACGCCCAGCTCGGCTGCGAGTCCGCGGGTCGAGGGGAGTCTCGTCCCGGCAGTTAGGCGGCCCCGACGAATGTTCTCGCGCAGCGAGCTCTCCAGTTGCTCGTGCAGCGGCAGCTCGCTGGCGCGGTTCAGTTCGACGAGCAGCTCAGGTCCGGCGACTGGTCCTTTTGAGTCCAGCATTACTGGAACTGTATATCGGACCAGTTTTTTCGTACGGTGCTGGTGTAAGCAACCGCTAGGAGGATCGCCATGAGCCTGCCAAACCGGAGCACGAACACATCGAGCAGCCGCATCACGATTGTTGGCGGCGGGATCGCCGGATTGACCGCGGCGATCGCCTGCGCAGAAGGCGGAGCCAATGTCTCTCTGCTGGAGGCCCATAGTGCGGTGGGAGGCCGGGCACGCAGCAGCGACGGTCGCTACAAAGCGAACTTCGGCCCCCACGTGCTCTACAAGGACGGCCTTTTTTGGCGGTGGCTGGCCGACCGTAAGCTCCTGCCCCGCTATGCGGGCATGCCGCTGGCCGCCGTCAAGCTCCGTTGGCAGGGCGAGTTCCGGCGCACGCCGCCGCTCAGCGCGCTTCCCGCGGTGCTGCGGCTTCGCGGTCGCGAGGCGCCGGTGGAGCTGGATTTCCGCACGTGGGCAACCGAGCACACCGACGAGCACATCGCGGCAATGCTGTCGGCGGCGGCGGGCGTGTTCACCTTCCACCACGACCCCGGCGAGCTGTCCGCGGCGTTCGTGTGGAAGCGCACGGTGAGGACGCTTCTGAGTCCACCGCCCGTGGCGCGCTACTCGATCGGTGGTTGGGGTGCGCTAGTGAGCGCGCTCGAGGCGCGCGCTATCGACCTGGGCGTGGAGATCACGACCGGCTGTCGCGTTGAGCAGTTGCCGGAGCCCCCCGTGATCGTCGCGACGGAGCTGGGCGAGGCGAGCGGCCTGCTCGGCGACCCCTCCGTGACCTGGATGAGTGGTCACGCTGTGTGCCTCGACCTCGGCCTGCGTCACCGTCGCGGCGACCCGTTCGTGGTATCCGACATGGACGAGGCGGGCTGGATCGAGCGCTTCTCCGCCCCCGATCCGTCGCTGGCACCCGCCGGCGAGGAGCTCATACAGGCGCAGATGCCGATCCGGCCCGGCGAGGACACAGAGGTTGCTGCGGCGCGACTCGAACGGCTGCTTGACGGCTCCGTGCCGGAGTGGCGCGAGCGCGAGACGTGGCGTCGCCGGCAGGTGATGAACGCGCGTAGCGGAGCGCTCGACATGCCAGGCAGCAGCTGGCGTGACCGACCGGCTGTGGACCGTGGCGATGGCGTGTTCCTCGCGGGCGACATGGTCGCTGCCCCCGGCCTCTTGGCGGAGGTCGCCTGGGCAAGTGGGGTCGAGGCCGGCCGTCTGGCGCTTGAGGCGTTGGCGAGCGCCAAACCGCATCTGCGCAGGGTGGCCTGAGTCGCCGCTCAGCGCGCGGCGGCTACCGTCAACCCTCGGCGCCTGCCGGAGGATGCTCTCGGCCCGGCCTCGACGAACTCAGGCGGCGCGATCGCCAGGTAGTGGTCGAACGCCCACGCAGAGGCCCTGCGGCTCTCGAGGCTGTGGACGATCGTCGTGAGAGCGCGGCTGGGCGTCATCTGCCCGACAGCTCGCTGCACGTTCAGCAGCCAGTTGTATTTGCGCCGGTGGGAGTCCGAGAACGCGCCGTAGCGGGCGAGCGCTTGATCGCGGGTGCTGCTTCCGTCGAGTACCGCGCGCAGCTCGCGGCCGCACGCCAAGCCGAAATAAAGTGCCGTGCGGATGCCCTCGGCGGTCAACGGCAGGCAATGACCGGCGGAATCGCCAGCGAAGAACACGTCATCCTCGATCGCGTCGCGCAGCTGATGAGGAATCCAGTTGCCCTGGTAGCCATCAGGGGGCAGGTCGAGGTCGCGTGCGAGCCGCACGGTGGGCTCCTTGACGTGGTGGGATGGCCAGAACGAGCCGACGCCGACACGGACCTCGTCGCCGGCGGGGAAGCTCCAGCCGTAGCCGGCGCGGATGTAGCCGGCGTCGATCCACAGCTCCATCTGCTCGCTGTGCCCCTCCGGATGGACCTCGAGGCCCCGTGAAAGCCGCGCGTTCGGCGGCTGGATCGGCGTGGCGTTCGAGAGCACCCGACGCCAGCCGAGCGCATCGACGATCAGAGGGGCGCGCAGCTCGCCCCGGTCGGTGTGGACGGTGTCGCCGTCGCGGCCGGTGACGGTCGCTGTCTCGAGCTCGAGCTCCGGACAGACGGCCTGGTCCCACAGCAGCGCGCACAACTCGCGGTAGTCGAATGTGGAGAACGACCACGGCAGCTGCCAGCGTGTGGTCCGAAACGGCGTGTGCACGACGATCTCGTCGAAGCGCTGGCGCCACGAGCCCATCAGCTCGAGCGCCTGCATCCATTTGGTTGGCATCGCGCACGCAGATGTTTGGCGCTCACCGAGCTCGTAGCGATCGATCACGAGTACCCTTGCGCCCGAGCCCGCAAGCTCTCGTGCGATCGCCAGGCCGGCGAAACTCGCGCCACAGATGAGCACGTCGCAGTCCCGTTCCAAGGGGGTCCGCTGCTCTCCCCGCTTGGTCGCTCGAACAGGCATGTGCCCGGCAATGATACGGCTGCGCTACGCTTCGCCCGGTGCAAACACTGATGGAGAATCCTCAGGCCCGCGTGGTCGACGGGTCGAACGGGCTTTTGCTCGAAGTCGACGGCCAGATCGTCCCCAACTACGACGCGACGTTCCGGGCGATCGAGGAGGGCGAGGTCGTCACCGGCCACGTGGTCCGCATCGACAAGGACGAGGTGCTCGTCGACATCGGCTACAAGTCCGAGGGCGTCATCCCGGCGAACGAGCTTTCGATTCGCAAGTCGGTCGACCCGAACGAGGAGGTGCACCTCGGCGAGGAGGTCGACGCGATCGTCATGACCAAGGAGGATCAGGACGGCCGCCTGATCATGTCCAAGAAGCGCGCCCGCTTCGAGAAAGCTTGGCGGCGCATAGAAACAGCGGCCGAGTCCGGCGAGCCGGTTGAGGGCACCGTCATCGAGGTCGTCAAGGGCGGCCTGATCATCGACCTGGGCGTGCGCGGCTTCCTACCCGCCTCGCTCGTGGACATCCGTCGCGTGCCCAACCTCGACGAATACATGGGCACGAAGATCGAGACGAAGGTGATCGAGCTCAACCGCTCGCGCAACAACGTCGTGCTCTCGCGCCGCGCGGTGCTCGAGGAGGAGCGCAAGGAGGTTCGCCAGCAGATCCTCGACCGGCTGCAGCCCGGTCTCGTGGTGGAAGGGCAGATCTCCAACATCGTCGATTTCGGCGCGTTCGTCGACCTCGACGGCATCGATGGCCTGATCCACATCTCCGAGCTTTCGTGGTCGCACGTGAACCACCCGAGCGAGATCCTCACGATTGGAGACACGGTCAAGGTCAAGGTGCTGGACATCGACCGCGACCGCCAGCGCATCTCGCTGGGTCTCAAGCAGACCCAGGAGGACCCGTGGCAGCGGATCGTCGACACCTACAACGTCGGCGACGAGCTCGCCGGCAAGGTGACGAAGGTCGTCACGTTCGGTGCTTTCGTCGAGATCCTTGACGGCGTCGAGGGCCTCGTGCACATCTCAGAGCTTGCTCCGCATCACGTCGAGAGTCCGCGCGAGATCGTCCACCCGGGCGATGAGATCCGCGTGAAGATCCTCGAGATCGACTCCGAGCGCCGGCGCCTGTCGCTGTCGGCCAAGCGCGTCGAGGACCAGATCCTGCCTGTTTCGCGGCCCGGCGAACCAGCGCCTGAGCCGATCGCCGAGGGCGAGGCTGACCCGACCGCAAGCGAAGGCGAGGCGGTAGCCGAGGTTGTCGCCGACGCTACGGCTGAGGCTGTTGCAGAGGTTGCTGAGGCGATCGAGGTGGCAGAGGCTGTCGAGGAGATCGTCGAGACCGAAGCCGTCGAGGAGCTCGCCGCAGCCGCTGAGGTTGCAGAGGAGGCTCCGCCGGCAGCGGAGAGCGCACCCGCAGAGCAGGCCGCGCCGGTGGATGGCGAGGCGGAGGGCGGCGAGCCGACGGCCGAGTCCGCCCCGCAGGACTGACGCGGGCCCGAGTCCTTCCGGAAGGTGGAACGGACGGTTCCCTTCGTCGGGCTGACCGGCGGCATGGGGTCGGGTAAGTCGACAGCGCTCGAGGCGCTTCGGCGCCTGGGGGCGGATGTGATCTCCAGCGATGCGGTCGTGCACGAGCTCTACGAAGGTGAGCAGCTGCGCGACGCGGTGGTCACGCGCTTTGGCGCTGAGGTAGCACCGGGGGGCGTGGTGGATCGGGCGGCCGTGGCTCGCCGCGCGTTTGCCACCGAGGAGGACAGAAAGTGGCTGGAGAGCCAGGTGTGGCCGCTGGTTGGAGCCCGCGTGGCGGCCTGGCTCGAGCAGGCCCGCAGCAAGAAGCCCGCGCCGCCGGCCGCCGTTGTGGAGGTGCCGTTGCTGTTCGAGGCTGGCCTGGAGCAGGTCTATGACGCGACGATCGCGGTCATCTCCGAGGAGTCTGTGCGCCAGCAGCGGGCTGCGGCGCGCGGTCACGCAGCGGTGGGCGAGCGAGCGGCGCGCCAGCTCTCACAGGAGGAGAAGGCCGGGCGTGCGACTTTCGTGGTTCGCAACGACGGCACCGAGGCGGATCTAGAACGCGAGCTGTCGGCGGTTCTTGGCAAGCTTGGAGGATGAGCGGACGGATCCTCGGCACGATCGCGGCGATCGTCGTGATGGTGCTGTGCATAGGGGTGGTCGTGTCGATGTTCTCAGAACGTGGAGCGCAACCAAGCGCTGCCACTAAGTGACGCGAGCATCATCCGCCAGCAGGCAACCGCCAAGGATCTCGATCCGGCGCTGATCGCGGCGGTGATCTACGCGGAGACGAAGTTCGACCCGCGTCCTTCGGCGGCGGGTGCGGAGGGGCTGATGCAGATCCTTCCCAGCACCGCCTACTACCTGGCGCACCTGTCGGGTGGCATCACCTTCACGGCCAGCGACCTCGCTGACCCGAGCGTGAACGTGGCGTACGGCAGCTACTACCTGCGCTATCTGCTCAACCACTATGGCGGCAACGAGATGCTGGCCGTCGCCGCCTATAACGGCGGTCTGACGAACGTGGATGAATGGGTGGCCCACGCCGATGCCGCAGGCAAGCAGCTGGCGGTGGCTGAAATCCCGTTTCCGCAGACGAGGGAATACGTGCGACGTGTGCTGAGCGCTCAGGCTGCCTACCGCGAAACCTACCCGCGGCAGCTGGGGTTGGAGTAGGGCGCTGGCCGTCGCAAGGGGAGTCTCGGGCCATTAGTTGACAGAGACGCTCCTTGCCGTATTGACATGCCGCGACCGTAAGGCGTACGATCGTACAGATGGCGGATACCTGGCGAGGGCGCCGTGCTCGGTTCGTGCTGACGGCTGGGTTGACGCTCGGGCTTGCATTCGCGAGCGTAGGCGCGGCGACGGCTGACGCGTCGCTGGGAGAACTGTCCTTCCTTGGCTGCCTTGGCCAGCTAGGCGGGTGCGCGACGCTCCCCGCTGGTCTGACCGGCGCCGTGGAAGACCCGAAGGGCCTGGTTGTCAGCCCCGACGGCGCGAACGTGTACGCAGCCGACGAAGGCTCGAGCGCGATCGACGTCTTCTCCCGCAACCAGCTGACCGGCACACTCACACTGACCGGTTGCGTCGGTGAGCACGCCGGATGCCAGCCGACGACCCCGGAAAAAGCTGTCGAACGGCCGTTTTCGGTGGTGGTCAGCCCCGACGGCGCGAACGTCTACGCCGCGTCGGTCGGCTCGAACGCGATAGATGAGTTCGCCCGCAACGCCTCGACCGGGGCTCTGACCTACCTGGGGTGCATCGGCCAGCTCAGCGGCTGCACGCACACGCCGAGCGCCGAACAGATCACCGCGCCGCTGACGATCGTGATCAGCGCGGACGGCGCGAACGTGTACATCGCTGGCGGTGCTGCGGTGACCACGTTCTCGCGTAACGCGGCCACGGGGCTGCTCGCCTTCGAGGGCTGCCAGGGCAACGAAGTCCCGGCATGCCAGACAGTCGGTCCGACGGGCTCCTTCCACGCGGCGGGAGGCCTCGCGATCAGCCCCGACGGGCATAACGTGTATGTGGGCGCGCAGGTGGGCACGATCAGCACCTTCACGCGTGACACGGCGACGGGCGCGCTCACCTACGATCGCTGTCTCGGGTATTTCCCCGCGTGCCCGCACCCCTCGACGATGTTTGCCATCAACGAGCCACTGTCGTTGGCGGTTAGCCCCGACGGCGCGAACCTGTACGCGGGCAACTTCAACAACGACGTCGTGGATGTGCTGGCGCGTGAAGTCGCCACTGGGGCCCTGACGTACGTAGGCTGCAACGGGCACTTCACCGAAGAACCGGCGGCCTGCGCGGCGCCGCCGGAAGGGGCCGAGCCAGTCCCCGACGGCCCGCTTCAGATCGCCGTCAGCCCGGACGGGGCGGACCTCTATGTGGCCTCGGACTACTCGGTAAGCGAGTTCTCGCGCGGGTCCGGCGGGGAACTGAGCTATGTCGGCTGCACCGGTCAGGTGGCGGGCATCTGCACGGCGACGAATCCCTCCGAAGCCGTGTTCTTCCAGATCTCGCTGGCGCTGAGCCCAAACGGCGCGAGCCTGTATTCCGGCGACGAGCTCTCCCACGACATCGATGAATTTGGGCGGGTGACGTTCCCCGTCTGCAGTGCCATCTCCGCCAACGTTGCCTACCAGACACCGACGCCGCTGACCCTCACCTGCAGCGACGCGGACGGCAAGCCGGTGAGCTTCTCGATCGCCGGCTCGCCCACTCACGGCAGCCTCGGGTCGGTGAGCGCCAGTGGCCAGGTCACCTACACGCCCGCCGCCGGTTTCAGTGGCCCCGACAGTTTCACCTTCACCGCCCAGAACGCTGATGGCACCGCGGTGGCGGCGACCGCGACAATCACGGTCGGGCAGCCCGCTGGCAGCACCGTCACCACCCAGACCCACACTTCGACGGGAGGTGGTGGCCCCTCACCCACCACGGGCATCGCCACGACACCGAAGGCGGTGGAAGAAGTGCTGCTCGCGTGCACCAAACGCCCATTGGTCCTCAACGATGTGCTCGTCCGCGGCGACCGCGTCCTACTGGAGGGCAGCGCCGCCGAGAGCCTGCACGGCAAGAAGGTCAAGATCATCTTCGACGGACGAGAGCACGTGGCGACCGCGACGATCGCGGCAGACGGCGAGTTCTCGACCACCGCACCGCTACCGCCGGCGCGCCTGCGCGACAGCAACAGCGCGCGCTACCAAGCCGAGTCAGGCAGCCAGCGCTCGCTCGATCTGAAGCTCACGAGGCGGCTGACGCTCGAGCCGCCGACGTTCTCCGCGAGGACGGTGACGCTCGTGGGGCAGGTGCTACCGCCGCTGACAAAGCCGGCCACGGAGATAACCGTCGAGCAGGAGCTCGAATGCGGCTCGATGACCACCGTGGGTCGGTTCAAGCCCTCGGCAAACGGTCGCTTCCACATCACCCTGAAGGTCCCAGCTATCGCCAAGGCGGGCCTCTACAGGCTCTAGAGCAGCGTCGCCGAGAAGCCGGGTTCCAAGCACGGCTTCTCCACCTACAGCCTGCCGCTGCCTGTGATCCTGGGCTGACCGGGCGGCTGCTGGCGGAGGGGCTACGCTAGAGGGCAGCCCCCGCGCATGCCCGATTTCAAGCTCGACTCGATCTTCACCCCGACGGCCGACCAGCCGAAGGCAATAACCGCGCTGGCGGAGGGCATCGAGCAGGGCGAGCGCTTCCAGACGCTGCTGGGCGCGACGGGCACCGGCAAGACGATGACGATGGCGGGCGTGATCCAGGAGGTGCAGCGCCCGACGCTGGTGATCGCGCACAACAAGACGCTGGCGGCGCAGCTGTGCAACGAGTTCCGCACGTTCTTCCCGGAGAACGCGGTGGAGTACTTCGTGTCGTACTACGACTACTACCAGCCGGAGGCGTACGTCCCGAGTCGCGATCTGTACATCGAGAAGGACTCGGCGATCAACCAGGAGGTCGACCGCCTGCGCCACGCGGCCACGGCGGCGGTGTTCGCACGCAGGGACGTGATCGTGGTGGCGTCGGTGTCGTGCATCTACGGCCTGGGCTCGCCGGAGACGTATGAGATGAACATGCAGATCCTCAGGCGCGGGGAGATGATCGACCGCGACCAGCTGCTGCGCAAACTGGTCTCGATCCAGTACACACGCAACGACAGCGTTCTCTCACGCGGCACTTTCCGCGTGCGCGGCGAGACGCTGGAGGTGTTCCCGGCGTATGCGGAGACCGCGTTCCGGGCTACGTTGTTCGGCGACGAGGTGGAGCGCCTGCAGCAGTTCGACCCGCTGACGGGCGAGCTGCTGGAGGACGACATGGAGCACGTTGCGGTCTGGCCGGCGACGCACTACAACGTCAAGGAGGGCACGATCGAGGCGGGTGTGGCTGAGATCGGGCGCGAGCTGAACGAGCGCTGCGAGCGGCTCGAGTCAGAAGGCAAGCAGCTTGAGTCCCATCGCCTGCGCCAGCGCACGCAGTACGACATGGAGATGCTCAGGGAGGTTGGCTTCTGCTCGGGGATCGAGAACTACTCACGGATCCTCGACGGCCGCCCGCCGGGCTCGCGGCCGTACTGCCTGATCGACTACTTCCCTAAGGACTTCATCTGCCTGATCGACGAGTCACACCAGACGGTGCCGCAGATCGGCGGCATGTTCGAGGGCGACCGCTCGCGCAAGCAGACGCTTGTGGACTACGGCTTCAGGCTGCCGAGCGCGCTGGACAACCGTCCGCAGCGCTTCAACGAGTTCCTGTCGATCACGCCGCAGCTGGTGTTCGTGTCGGCGACGCCTGGCGAGTACGAGCGCACGCAGTCGACGCGTGTGGTCGAGCAGATCGTGCGCCCGACGGGGATCGTGGACCCGGCGGTGGAGGTGCGCGAGACGAAGAACCAGATCGACGATCTGATGAACGAAGTGCGCAAGCGCGTGGATCGCAACGAGCGCGTGCTCGTGACCACGCTCACGAAGAAGATGAGCGAGGACCTCTCTCAATACCTGCTGGAGATGGGCTTCAAGACGCGCTACCTGCACTCGGAGATCGACACGCTCGAACGCATCCAGATCATCCGCGACCTGCGACTGGGGGAGTACGACGTGCTCGTGGGGGTCAACCTCCTGCGCGAGGGCCTGGATCTTCCGGAGGTGTCGCTGGTGGCGATCCTCGACGCCGACAAGGAGGGCTTTCTGCGCGGAGAGACCTCGCTGATCCAGACGATCGGGCGCGCGGCACGCAACATCGAGGGCACGGTGCTGATGTATGCGGACAAGGAGACCCGGGCGATGAAAGCGGCGATCTCCGAGACCGACCGCCGCCGTGAGATCCAGCTGGCGTACAACGAGGAGCACGGGATCACGGCGGCGACGATCGTCAAGGGCATCTCGGACATCGCGGAGTTCCTGCAGGGCGAGTCGAAGGTGCCGCGCGGGCGCAAACGCCGCACCGCCAAGCGCGGCAAGAGCGAGGAGGGGGTGGGTGGGCTTCCAAGTCATTCGCTCGAGCGGATGATCGTGGAGCTCGAGGAGGAGATGGTTGCGGCGGCGGAGGAGCTGCGCTTCGAGTACGCGGCGCAGCTGCGCGACGAGCTGCGCGAGCTGCGCCGGGACCTGCAGGAGATCCGCTCCAGCGAAGCTCCAGCGGGCGAGATAGCGGTGGGCGAGACTTCCGTTGGCGACATCACTTAGGATGCTCGCCGTGGACTTCGATAGGCAGGCAATCGAACGTCGCGACTTCCCAATTGGTCGTCGCGGGTATGACCCGGCCGCCGTGGACATGCACCTGAGGGCGCTCGCTGAGGAGTTCGATCAGCTGCAGCGCACGGCGATGAACGGCGGCTCGGACATGTCGGTGGCGTCGACCGCGGGGACGCAGGTGCAGAGCATCCTGCAGGCAGCGGAGACGGCGGCGGCGGAAATCGAGCGTCACGCGCTCGAGAACGCCCGCCAGGTACGCGAAGACGCCGACCGTGACGCGGACCACACCCGCGAGGAAGCGGTCGAGCGGGCGCGCCAGCACGTCGCGGGCGTCGCGCAGGTGGCAGCGAAACTGCTGGAGCACGTCGGCTCGATGGATGGCGAGGTGAGCGCGCTGGTGGAGAGCCTGCGTGCTGGAGCGAGCCGCTTGGCGGCGGACCTGTCGGCGGTGGAGACGGGCATGGGCGAGCTTTACGACGCCGCCTCGGGGCGTGGCGCGGCGGCTGCTGAAGCGGTTGAGCCGCCGCGGGCGCAAGAGCCCCTGTCGGTACGCCCGCCGGACCCAGAGCCGCAGCGGCGTTTTGAGGCTGAGCTCGACGACGCGCTGGAAGTGGCGCCGGTGGCGGTGGGTGCTCCGGCCGCGGCGAGCGCGGACAGTGCGGGCGGCGACCTCGACGGCGCGCGCTTGATCGCCTTGAACATGGCGCTCAACGGCGAGTCACGCGCGGACACCGAGCGCTACCTCGCGGAGAACTTCCAGCTGCCAGATCGGCTGAAGCTCATTGACGAGGTTTACTCGGCGATCGAGGGGTAGGGCGGCGTTTCGAGGCAGTGAGCGGGAGTCTTCGCTGAGACGAGCTAGCGGCTGCTGAAGGCAAAAGAGGGTTCATATCGCACTTGAACCTATTTTGGGGTTCATCTGCTCATTGAACGCTAATATGTATTCAGCTGACTGTCAGAGGGTGGACACCCCTCAACTTAGGCGGCTTCATGGGCATCGTTGTCATCTTGGATCAGCAGGACAGTCGGCTTGGCCCCGATCGAGTCGGGGACGTACTTGAGCAGCTCGATCCAAAAGTGCGTCTTAGGCTGCTTCGAAACTTCGTCCGCACCGCCGGCGATGAGGTTCAGGCGATCGTCGGTGAGCCCCCGGCCCTGATTGACATTCTTGAGTTCTGCTTGCGCCGCAGCGGATGGTGGCTGGGGATTGGGCTTGGGGGCTTCGAGTCTCTAGGTGAGACTGCTCGCGATTCTCGGGGGGCCGCCTTTGTTGCTGCCCGTGAAGCAGTCGATCACGCGAAGCGGCGGCGGCGCTGGCCCGTCGCTGTAGCCGGAAAGCCTCCGGAGCTAGCAGAGCGCTTGCAGGGTATGTGCGACGTGCTGGCCTTGATCACCGTCAATCGCACCCCCCGTCAGTGGGAGTTGGTCGACGCCGTGCGTGAAGTCGATTCGGGTTCGCAGGCGGCAAAGCGGCTTGAAATTACGCCGCAGGCCACTAATCGTGGTCTGCGGGCCGCAGGTCTAGTTGAGCAAGAGGCGTTGGAGCATGAGATCGAATGTCTTGCTGCAGCCGCCCTTTCTATCGGTGGATCGAGATGCACGACGAGCTAATCCGTGCAGCGGTTGCTGTGCCGGTTGCCTCGCTGATCGGACTGCCCCTGGCCTCAACTCATTGGTGGTGGCGCGCGCTTGCTGCTGGCGTACTCGTCGTACTCGCCCTGACGGATCACTTTGGCAGCTGGCAGACGTGGGTCGCCGTTGTCGTTGCTGCTCTTGCTTCGGCTCTCATGCCGTCCTCGTCGGACGCTACCGCGGTCGTGCGGGCCATCCTTTTGACCGTGGTCGCCACGGTGGCGGCTGTGATCGTCATCAACAGCGCGGCAACCGGCGACGCATTGAACTCGCTGGGAGACCGGCGGAGCGTAATGATCGTGATCGCTGGTGGGCTCGCTGCCCTCTTCGTTGGGGGTGAGGTGATTGCCCGCGTTATGCATCCATTTGCGCAGAAGTTGAGCTCGCCGCCAGCTGGAATGGAGAATGCAGGACTCTTAATCGGCTGGCTCGAGCGCTCTCTGCTCTACGCGCTGGTGCTCGCGGGCGCACCGGATGCTGCCGCACTTATCATCGCGGGTAAGTCAATCGCCCGCTTCCCTTCCTTCACGGAGGAGGCTTTCGCCGAGTACTACCTGATCGGGTCACTGATGAGCCTGGCAATCGCCGCGGGAGCCGCCATTGCGGTTCGGGCTGCGCTCGGGCTTTCGCTCCTGCCGTCTTCCTGAGTCGATGAAGCCGCCGTGTCAAACTCCGCAAATAGCGTGCGTATGAGCAGCGCGGAGCCCGAACGTCTGTTCGCCTAACTATCATGGATGGTAGATGCCGCAGAGCAACCAGATTGTCGTCTCGGGAGCCCGTGAGCACAACCTGAAGGACATCTCGTTGGCGCTGCCGCGGGACGCGCTGGTTGTCATAACTGGGCTGTCGGGGTCGGGCAAGTCAAGTCTCGCGTTCGACACGATCTACGCGGAGGGCCAACGCCGCTACGTGGAGTCGCTGTCGGCTTACGCGCGCCAGTTCCTGGGGCAGATGGACAAGCCGGACGTCGACTCGATCGAGGGTCTGTCGCCGGCGATCTCGATCGACCAGAAGACGACGTCGCGCAACCCGCGCTCGACGGTGGGTACGGTGACGGAGATCTACGACTATCTGCGGCTGTTGTGGTCGCGGGTGGGCAAGCCCCACTGCCCGATCTGCGGGCGCCCGATCGTGGGTCAGTCGGCGGAGCAGATCATCGACCAGGTGATGGAGCTGGCGGAAGGCACGCGCTTCATGGTGCTCGCGCCGGTGGTGCGGGGGCGCAAGGGCGAGTACGGCAAGCTGCTCGAGGAGCTGCGCGCGGACGGCTTTGCGCGCGTGATGATCGACGATCGCGTGCGGATGCTCGAGGAATCGATCGTGCTGGACAAGCGCTACAAGCACGACATCTCGGTGGTGGTTGATCGTCTGGTGATGCGCCACGACGTGCGCAAGCGCCTGGCGGATTCAATCGAGACGGCGGTGGGGCTCGCGGACGGTCTTGTTGAGGTTGAGATAGTGGGGTCGGGCGCGGCGAAAGCGGGCGAGGCTGAGCGCGCGAAGGGCGGCTCGAAAGCGGGCGGGCGGGGCGATGGGGACGAGCAGGATGGTCCGTCGCGTGCCAAAGGCGCGAAGGGGCCGCGTGCGGCTGCGGCGCAGATCGTTCCCGGTGTGGCCCCGGAGCCGGGCACGATGTTCACGTTCTCCGAGCGCTTCGCGTGTCCGGAGCATGGGCCGTCGCTGGTGGAGCTCGAGCCGCGGATCTTTTCGTTCAACTCGCCCCACGGCGCGTGCGAGCGCTGCACGGGGTTGGGCTCGCAGATGGAGATCGACCCGGAGCTGGTCGTTCCCGACCCCACGCTGTCGATCGCGGATGGGGCGATCGCGCCGTGGGCGAACAGCGCGTCGAACTACTACGAGCAGATGACCGAGGCGATCGCGGAGATGTACGACGTCGATGTGGATACGCCGTGGGAAGAGCTGACCGATGTTCAGCGCGACGCGTTCCTGTATGGCACGGGTGATGAGCCGGTGCAGGTTACGTACAAAAACCGCTTCGGACGCCGACGCTCCTACGCGTCGCGCTTCGAGGGGGTCGTGAAGAACCTGCAGCGCCGCTACTGCGAGACCGACTCGGAGTGGACGCGGGAGAAGATCGAGGAGTACATGTCGCTGCGTGCGTGCCCGGTGTGTGGAGGGGCGCGGCTGCGGGCGGAGTCGCGCGCGGTGCTGGTGGGCGGCACGCGGATCGAGGACTTCTGCGCGCTGTCGGCGCGCAGGGCGCTCGAGTGGCTGGATGAGGTGGAGCTGTCAGAGACCGACCGCCATGTGGCGCGGCTGATCCTGCGGGAGATCTCAGAGCGGCTGCAGTTCCTTGAGAACGTGGGCATCGGCTACCTGTCGATGGATCGGGCGTCGGCGACGCTTTCGGGTGGGGAGGCGCAGCGGATCCGCCTGGCGACGCAGATCGGCTCTTCGCTGGTGGGCGTGCTGTACATCCTGGACGAGCCGTCGATCGGTCTGCATCAGCGCGATAACTCGAAGCTGATCGGGACGCTCGAGAAACTGCGCGACCTGGGCAACACGGTGATCGTGGTGGAGCACGACGAGCAGACGATGCGCGCGGCCGACCACCTCGTGGACCTCGGCCCGGGCGCTGGCGAGCACGGCGGGCGGATCGTGGCGCAGGGGACGGCGGCGGAGGTGCAGCGCGTGAAGGAGTCGCTGACGGGCCAGTTCCTGTCGGGGGCGCGCACGATCGAGCCACCCGCGCGGCGGCGCACGCCCAGCGGCTACCTGGAGATCGTTGGCGCTACCGAGCACAACCTGCGCGACATCGACGTGCACGTGCCGCTGGGGGTGCTGACGTGTGTGACGGGGGTGTCGGGCTCGGGCAAGTCGACGCTGGTCAACGACATCCTCTACAAGGCGGTCGCCAACCGCCTGCACCGCGCGCGCAAGCGCCCGGGTGCGCACCGCGCGATCCATGGCCTCGACCAGCTGGACAAGATCATTGCGGTGGACCAGTCGCCGATCGGGCGCACGCCGCGCTCGAACCCGGCGACATACACAGGCCTGTTCGACGTGATCCGCGACCTGTTCGCGAAGACCCAGGAGGCGCGGGCTCGTGGTTACAAGCCGGGGCGCTTCAGCTTCAACGTCAAGGGCGGGCGCTGCGAGGTGTGCCGCGGCGACGGCCAGATCAAGATCGAGATGCACTTCCTGCCGGACGTGTATGTGCCGTGCGAGCAGTGCCACGGAAAGCGCTACAACCGCGAGACGCTGGAGGTGCGCTTCAAAGGCAAGAACATCGCTGAAGTGCTGGAGATGCCGGTGGAGGAGGCATTGAAGTTCTTCGAGCACATCCCCAAGGTGCGCCGTCGCCTTGAGACGCTCGACGCGGTGGGGCTCGGCTACGTGCGCCTGGGGCAGCCGGCGACGACGCTGTCAGGCGGCGAGGCGCAGCGGGTGAAGCTCGCGACGGAGCTCTCGAAGGTCGGGACTGGCATGACGCTGTACATCCTCGACGAGCCCACCACAGGGCTTCACTTCGCGGACGTACAGCGGCTGCTGGACGTGCTGCAGCGGCTGGTCGACCAGGGCAACAGCGTGGTGGTGATCGAGCACAACCTCGACATCATCAAGAGCGCCGACCGGCTGATCGACATGGGCCCAGAGGGTGGGGAGGAGGGCGGCATGGCGATCGCCGTGGGTACCCCCGAGGAGGTTGCCGCCGAGCCGGCGTCACACACGGGGCAGTTCCTCGCCGAGCTGCTCACGCCGGCTGCCCGGCGTCGCACCGTCAACACCGGCAAAGGCCCGGCACGCAAACGTCGCGCGAAGGTCGCGGCGTAGCCATACGAGCACGCATGGCGGCGGCGCGCCTTTGGCTGCAGAAGTGGCGCTGGTATGAGCAGAACACGCTGCCGTGGAACCGCGCGCGCATTCATTGGGAGATAATGCGCAGGGGCGCGTTCGTGCGCTGGCCGGTGCACGGCAACGTGCTGCAGGCGCTGCAACAACAGCGCCTTGAGATCGGGCGGGAAGTGCTGCTGGAGCCAGGCGTATGGATCACAGCGCCGGGTGCCGCGCGGGTGCGCATCGGCGAAGGGACGTTCCTGAACAAAGGCGTGATGGTGGCGGCCGAGGATCTGGTGGAGATCGGCGCGCACTGCATGCTCGCCAACGGCTGCTTCGTCTCGGACGCGAGCCACCGCTTCGACGATCCCGACAAGCCGATCACCTGGCAGGGATTTGAGAGCAAGGGCCCCACGCGGATCGGCGATAACTGCTGGCTGGGCGCGAACGTGGTGGTGACGAGCGGCGTCACAATCGGCGAGCGCTGCGTGATTGGCGCCAACAGCGTGGTCACACGCGACATCGAGCCGTTCTCGATCGCGGCGGGCGCGCCGGCGAAGGTGATTCGGCATATCGAATACGGGAACGGGTAGCGTCAGCTCATGGATCTGTACGAGGCGATGCGCTGCGCGCCCACCACCCGGCGCTTTGAGCCCGATCCGGTGCCCGTTGAGGCGCTCACGAGGGCACTCGACAATGCCCGGTTTGCCCCCAGTGGCGGCAACCGCCAGGGCTGGCGCGTGGTGGTCGTGCAGAACGTCGAGCTGCGGGCCAAGCTGCGTGATCTGTACCAGCCGGGCTGGCGCGAGTACATGCAGCAGACCGGCGGCGCGCAGGTGCTGGCCGATCCCGACAGCTTCGACGCAAAGATCGTTCGCAACGTCCAGCGCGCGGACGAATACGCGAACGGGCTCGACCGTGTGCCGGTGCACCTGGTCGTGGGCGTGCGGCTCGAGGATCTGGCGGTCACCGATGCGAAGCTCCCACGCCAGAGCATCGTCGGCGGCGCGTCGGTGTACCCGTTCGTGCAGAACCTGCTGCTGGCGCTGCGCGCCGAGGGGCTGGGAGCGGCGCTCACCACGCTGCTCGTGCCGGCGGAGGTGGACGTAAAGCGCCTGCTCTCCATTCCCGAGGGAATCGCGCTTGCGGCGCACATAGGCGTCGGCTACCGCGCCGATCCGTGGCCCTCGCAGCTCGCGCGCAAACCCGTTGAGGAGTTCGCCTTCGGGGAGCAATACGGGGAGCCGCTGGCCTAGCCATGGCGGCGCGAGTTACGGCGGCCGGTCCAGTCGCAGTGAAGCGAGCTTGGGCGTCGGCAGTACCCGGCGGCGTGCGCCGCGGCACGTACTCGATCGTCGCGCGCGATCCCGCGACCGGCGAGATGGGTGTGGCGGTGCAATCGCACTGGTTCGGCGTCGGCGCGGTCGTCGCGTGGGCTCGCCCCGGCGTGGGCGCGGTGGCAACCCAGTCGGTGGCGGAGGTCGCTCACGGTCCGAACACGCTGACGCAATTGGAGAAGGGACTTTCCGTCGAGGCCGCGATCGCCGCGGTGCTGGCCGAAGACGAGCTCGCCCGCTTCCGCCAGCTAGGTGCGGTCGATGCGAGTGGCGCGGTCGCTGCCCACACGGGCTCGGGCTGCATCCCCTACGCGGGCGACGTGCAGGGTGAGGGCTTCAGCTGCCAGGCGAACATGATGGCCGGCGACGCCGTCCCCGAGGCGATGGCCGAGGCCTACCGAGCGCACGATGGCGATCTCGCCGAGCGCCTGCTGGCTGCGCTCGACGGCGCGGAGGCGGCGGGCGGCGACGTGCGTGGGCGCCAGTCGGCGGCGCTTGTGGTTGTCCCGGCCGTCGGTGAGCCGTGGCGGACGCGCTTTGACGTGCGCGTCGAGGATCACGCCGATCCGCTCGGCGAGCTGCGCCGGCTGGTGCGGCTCGCGCGTGCGTATGAGATGGCCGGGCAGGCGGACGAGCTGGCGGCGGAGGGCGCCCATGCGCAGGCCACGCGCCTCTACCTCGCAGCCGCCGAGCTCGCGCCGGAGGCCGACGAGCTCACGTTCTGGGCCGGACTGGGCGCCGCAGCCGAGGATCTGGACGCGGGCGTGGAGCTGGTCCGCCGGGCGGCTGCGGTGAGGCCCTCATGGCTGACGCTGCTCGACCGGCTGTCTGATGATCTCGCACCGACCGCGGAGGCGGTGGCGGGCGCTCTGCGGGCGGGCGCCGGATGACGATTTACGCCGCCGATTCCCGGTAGAGCGATGGCGCGATGAATACGGCATTGACCCGTCGCAGGTACGGCTCACCGGTAGTCCACTCGGCCACCGGCTCGTAGATGCCGAAGCAGCGGTAGTCGTATTCCTGCAGGTGTGCCTTGAGATCCTCAAGGGGCACGTGCAGGTGGTTCTCGGGGTGCATTCCGGCCTCGACCTCGACGACCGCTGCTGCGCCAACACCAAGGAGCTCCTCGGCACCCCTGAGCACGTTCAGATCATTGCCCTCGGTGTCGATCTTGAGATAGTCGATTCGCGTGATGCCGGCGTCGCTGCAGAACGCGTCAAGCGTCTCGACCTGTATCTCCTCGCTCTCCTGATAATCGTCCGTGGACGGCGCCATCATCGTGGCACACGTGCCCGTGCCGTAGGTCGCGATACGCGCCTGGCCACGCTTCGCGCTCATGGCGAGCTGATGCAGCTCGACCTGCGGAGCCTTCTCAGTGAGAGCCTCACGCAGCGCGTGAAACGACGCGTTCACCGGCTCAAAGCAGTAGATCTTCGCAGCTGGGTAGGCGCGGAGAAATGCCTCGGCGGACTGCCCAACATTCGCGCCGACGTCGAAGATCACCGCGGGCACGAGCGCGGGGATGCTGTCGCTCAGGTCGAAAAACACGTCGTAACCGCGCGGCGCGCGGACTATGCGGTAACGCTCGCGCAGCGCAACCGCGAGCCCTTTTTTCAGGTCGATCACCAGGGCCCGAGCGTAACGGGCGAAGCCCAGTTTAAGCGTCGTGCTGTGTTCGCTCTGCCAGCCTCGTGTGCAGCTCGGCAAGCTCTACCGGGTCGATCGAGTAAGAGTGCTCCGGTCCGGGGTAGCGACGCGAGCGCACGTCCTGGGCGTAGGCGCTGACGCCGTCGTTCATCTCCTGCTGGAGGTTGGCGTAGCGCTTGACAAAGCGCGCTCCAAGCCCGTCACGGATACCGAGCAGGTCGTGGAACACGAGCACCTGTCCGTCTGTTGCCGGCCCTGCGCCGATGCCGATCACGGGGATCTCAAGTAGCGGCATCAGCTCCTCGGTGACGGCGCTGGGGATCGCCTCGAACACGAGCGCGAAACAGCCTGCCTCCTGCAGCGCGCGCGCCTCGGAGGCGATTTTTGCGGCGGCCGCGGCGGTGCGGCCCTGTGCCTTCCAGCCGCCGAGCGCGGTGGAGGTCTGCGGCGTGAGGCCCACGTGGCCCATCACCGGGATGCCAGCGCTGACGATCGCGTGCGCGCGTTTTACGGAGGACTCGCCGCCGCCCTCGAGCTTGACCGCGTCGCAGCCCGCCTCCTTGACCAGCCGCATGGCTGTGGTGATCGCCTGCTCGTCAGAGACCTCGTAGGAGCCGAACGGCAGGTCGCCGATCAACAGCGGTGTGGCGAGGCCGCGGCGGGCGGCGCGCGCGAGCACGAGCATGTCGTCCAGGTCGACCGGCGTGGTCGCGTTGTAGCCGAGCACGGTCGTTGCCGCGGAGTCGCCCACCAGCACGAGGTCGACGCCCGCTGCCTCGGCGGCGCGTGCGCTCGGATAGTCGTATGCGGTGACCATCACGATCGGTTCCCGCAACCTCTTCTTCTCCGCCAGCAGCGGCAGCGTCATCGGCAGCCGGCCGGGGTCGGCAGGGGCCTGGATGGACGGGTGACTGGACATGGGGTTTGCTTCCTCTCTGAAGGGCCGGTTGACGCTCGCTCAAGAGAGCAGAGTCGCCACCTGCTCATCGATCGTGATGATGCGATTGGTGTCGGTCTCGACGTGCACCACGCGAGGCTCGTAGCGCTCCAGATCGACACGGTCGTAGGTGCCGTAGGAGATGACAATGATCGTGTCGCCGCGGTGCACGAGCCGAGCGGCAGCGCCGTTCACGCGCATGTCGCCCGAGCCGCGCTGACCGGCGATCGTGTACGTCTCGAAGCGAGCGCCGTTGTCGACGTCCACGACATGCACCTGCTCGTGCTCAAGGATGTCTGCGGCCTCCAGCAGGTCAGGATCGATCGTGATCGAGCCGACGTAGTGCAGGTCGCAGTCGCTGACTGTCGCCCGATGGATCTTTGACTTGAGCATCACGCGCTGCATGTGACGGTCGCCTTTCCTTGGAGCTGTTGACTGGGGGCACTGCCCGCGCCGGCGGCATCCCTGCCGGCGGCAGCGGGGGACAAGATTGTGGCGTCACTGCCGGCGAGCGCGGGGAACAGGGTGGTGTTGTCGATCAGACGAACCTCGCCGACGCGGGCGGCGATCGCCAGCAGCGCGTCGCCGTCGAGCCGTTCCAGCGGCTCCAGCGTGTCGGGGTCGACTAGCGCCAGGTACTCGGGCTCGACAGCAAACGGGCACATCGCCTCGCGCGCCGCGTCGAGCAGCGCCGCGGTCGAGCGCTCGCCGCCGGCAGCCAACGCGGTTGCGGCCCGCAGCGCGGCTGGCAGCGCCAGTGCGCGGGCGCGATCGTCGGGCGTCAGCAGCGCATTGCGACTCGACAATGCCAGGCCATCGCTCTCGCGCACTGTCGGTAGCGCCTCGATGCGGACCGGCAGGTTCAGGTCGGCCGCCAGGCGGCGGATGACGACGACCTGCTGGGCGTCCTTCTGGCCGAAGTACGCCACGTCGGGCATCGCCATGCACAGCAGCTTGGTCACCACCGTGCTCACACCGCGGAAGTGCTCCGGCCCGCGGGCCGCTCCCTCGAGGCGCTCTGTAACGCCGAGCACCTCGACGGTGGTGGCGAAGCCCTGAGGGTAGACCTCCTCGACAGATGGCGCGAACAGGACGTCAGCGCCGGCGGCGGCGGTGAGCTCTGCGTCACGCTGCTCGTCGCGCGGGTAGCGCTCGAGATCGGCGCGCTCGTTGAACTGCGCGGGGTTGACGAACAACGACACCACCACCACGTCGCAGTGCTCGCGGGCGTGGGAGATCAACGACAGGTGGCCCTCGTGCAGCGCGCCCATCGTCGGCACGAGCCCAATCGTGTGCTCCTCGAGCCGAGCCGAGGCGAGCGCGGAGCGCAGCTCAGCCACTGTGCGCACGGTTCTCATGCGCGCAGCCAGGGGCAGTGTTGAGGTGAGCTCATCAGCTTCGGTCCAGTTCCCTTCGGATACCGGCGCGACTTCAGATGTCCAGCGGATGCTGCGTCAGGTCCACGCGATCGTCTCGTTGGCGGCCTACCGCAGATGATACACACGGATAAGAGCATGTAAACGCGGGTTTGCCGTATGTGTGCAATGTCACATATGCGGTGGTGGAGGCGTCAAGGTAGGGACCCGCGGGTCGCAGGACCGACCTGGTCCGGACGGCCGCTGACCGCGGTCTCGTCTCACCAAGCGTCCACGTGCGGACGCTTCTTGCCCTCTCCTCGCCACCACTGCCCGGTGTGCTCGTCGAACAGCGTCGCGATCCAGCGGCGCGAGTCTGCCGGGTCGATCACGTCGTCGATCTCGCCGTATGCCGCCATGTTCACGCCCTGGCCGCGCTCGTACGCCACGGCCACCATCTGCTCGTATAGACGCTCGCGCTCGTCCTCGTCCTCGATTGCCTCCAGCTCCCGGCGCATGCCCAGCCGCACCGCTCCCTCCAGGCCCATGCCGCCGAACTCCGATGTCGGCCACGCGACCGTGAATAGTGGCGCCTTGAAGCCGCCGCCCGCCATCGCCTGCGCGCCCAGGCCATAGCCCTTGCGCAGCACGATCGTGCCCGTCGGCACGCTCACGTTGGCGCCGCCCAGGAACATCCGCGCGAAGTGGCGCACCGTCGCCGTGCGCTCAGATGCCGGGCCCACCATGAAGCCGGGCGTGTCGCACAGGAACAGCACCGGCAGCTCAAACGCATCGCATAGCTGCAGGAAGCGCGCCGCCTTATCGGCCGCGTCCGCGTCGATCGCGCCGCCCAGATGCTTCGGATCGTTCGCCAGCACCCCCAGTGGGCGGCCGTCCACACGCGCGAGCGCCGTCACCATCCCCGCGCCGAAGCCGTCGCGCAGCTCCAGCACCGAGCCCTCGTCGAACAAGGTGTCAACCACCCGGCGCACGTCATACACGCGCTTTCGCTGCTCGGGGATCAGGGCGCGCAGCAGCTGCTGATCCGGCACTACGCCCGCGGTGGTGGGACCACGGAAGTAGGACAGGTAGCGCTTGGCCAGCTCCACCGCCTGCGCATCGTCCTTCGCGCGCAGATCGACCACGCCGTTTGCGTGCTGCACGTCGATCGGGCCGACCTCGCCCGGTGCAAATACCCCGAGCCCACCGCCCTCGATCATCGCCGGTCCGCCCATGCCGATGCTCGAATCCTCCGTCGCGATCACAACGTCGCAGCAGCCCAAAAGCGCCGCGTTGCCCGCGAAGCAGTAGCCCGAGGCGATGCCCACGAGCGGCACCAGGCCGCTGAGGCGCGCGAACAGCTCAAACGCCCGGCAATCGAGGCCCGCCACGATCGGCATGTCCACATCCCCCGGTCGCCCGCCGCCGCCCTCCGCGAACAACACCACCGGTAGCCGCCTGCGCTCCGCCAGCTCGAACAGGCGGTCCTTCTTGGCGTGGTTGCGCATGCCCTGTGTGCCCGCCAGGACCGTGTAGTCGTAGGACATCGCCACACACGTGCGGCCCTCCACCTGGCCGATGCCGCCCACCAGGCCGTCCGCGGGCGTACGCGCGATCAACTCCTCGCGCGGGCGCCTCAGCTCCTGCGCGGCGAACAGCAACGGCCCGTACTCCACCAGCGTGCCCGGGTCGAGCAGATCCGCGAGGTTCTCCCGCGCCGTGCGCCGCCCGCGCTCGTGCCTGCTCGCGACCGCCTCCGGCCGTGCGGCGTCCAGCCCGATCTCGTGGCGCTCACGCACCGCCCGCAGGTCCGCGCGCTCGCCAGCCGTGCGCTGCGCGCCCACGTCTTGCGCCTGCGTGTGCGTGCCCGCGCCCGGCTCGACGGTCACCAGCAGCTGGCCCTCCTCGACCGCATCGCCGATCGTCACAGCCAGGCTCGCGAGGACGCCATCGACCTCCGCCAGCACCTCGTGCTCCATCTTCATCGCCTCCAACACAACCACCGCCGTGTCCGCGCCCACGTGCTCCTCGCGCGCGTGAGGGATCGCCACCACCACGCCCGCGAACGGGGCGATCACCGAGTGCTGGGCGGCCGGGGGCATCACAGGATCATCGCTCACCTGCCCATCGTCGGGCAGCCCGCGTTCGCACGAACACACTGCGCCCCGGCTCGCGCTGCGCTCTCCCCATCAACCAATACCATCCCCGCGATGTCCTCCGAGGAGCGTGAGCCATCCGCAGCAGAGCGGCGTGAGTTGCTCAAGGAGGTCTTCCAGCAGGCCCGTGCCTGCACCCGCTGCCCCGAGCTCGCCGCCACCCGCAAGACGGTCGTGTTCGGCGCCGGCAACGCCAACGCCGAGCTGATGTTCGTGGGGGAGGCCCCCGGCGCCAGCGAGGACGAGCAGGGGGTGCCGTTCGTCGGACGCGCCGGCAAACTGCTCGAGACGCTGCTCGGCGAGATCGGGATCGCCCGCGCGGAGGTGTTCATAGCGAACACCTTGAAGTGCCTCAGGTACAACGCGCTCGTACAGCTCGGCGACGGGTCCTGGGAGCGGATCAGCCGTTTGGTGCGCTCGCGGTACGCCGGTGAGGTGATGTCGGTGGGAGAGGACGGAGAGTTGGTCAAGCGCAGGGTCACCGGCTGGCACGCGACCCCACTCGCCGGGCGCTCCGTGTATCGGCTCACATATCGCTCCTGTAAGAACGCTGGTCGCAGCCGCGTCGGCATTCAGCTGACCGGCGATCACCCGGTGCTTACCGAGCGTGGGTATGTGCCGGTCCAGGAGCTGCACAGCTCAGACCGCATCGCCACCGGTCAGGGTCTCAGTGCGCTGGCTCGAGACGTCGTATGCGGCACCCTGCTCGGCGATGGCTGCCTGCAGGCAAAGTCCTCGGCGCTGACCTTTTCGCATGCGCATCGCCAGGGCGAATATGCGCGCCTGAAGGCGGAGCTGCTGGCAGAGCTCGGCGTCGATGTCGAGGAGCGCGAGGTCGCCGCTGTGGCGGGCGGCGATCGTGTTTATCCCGTCATCCATGTGCGCACGCTGGCTCAGCGCGCGCTGCGAACGATGCGCCAGGACTTCTATCGCCCGCACAAGGTGGTTCCCGCTTGGCTCGGCGCCGAGCTCAACCCGAGGATGCTGGCATTCTGGTTCATGGATGACGGCTACACCCGTATCCGCGGCGGCGGGCGCAGGCCGCTCGCCGAGATCGCCACGAATGCCTTTTCAGACGCCGACCTTCAGGTGCTGATTGCGGGGCTTGCCCGCCTCGGGCTGCCCGCCAAGGCCTCGCGCTCGAGGCTCTACTTCGATACTCACGCCACAGAGCGGCTCAGTGAGCTGATCGCTCCGTATGTGCCGCCGTCGATGCGCTACAAGCTCCACCCCGACGTCGATACGCGCATCCCGTTCGATCGCTCGCGCCTGGAGTTCGGCCCCACCACGGTCCTATATGACGAGGTCGAGGTCGAGGACATCACCCACCACAAGCGCGATGACGTGACGTTCTTCTGCATTGACGTCGAGGGCACACACAACTTCGTCACCGCAGGCGGGGTCGTGCACAACTGCAGGCCCCCCGGCAACCGCGACCCGCTACCGGTCGAGATCGACAACTGCCAGGAGTACCTGCGCCGCCAGGTCGAGCTGATCCAGCCCACCGTGATCTGCACGCTCGGCAACTTCTCCACCAAGCTGCTGCGCGGCGACCCCACAGGGATCACCCGCCTGCACGGGCAGCCCGAGGTACTCGTACTCGGCACGCGCGCCGTGCGCCTCTACCCGATCTACCACCCCGCTGCCGCCCTTTACACGCCGCGCCTGCTCGAGACGCTGCGCGAGGACTTCAAGCGCATCCCTGAGCTGCTCGCGCTGGGCGCGCCCGAGCAGCCGCCGCCCGAGGCGATTCCAGAGCTCGCCGACGAGCAACCCGAGGAGAGCTCCGTGCCGGCGGGTGGCGCACCAGCGCAGGGGGCAGACGACGGGCGTTCCGCCGCGGACCAGCTCGGTCTGTTCTAGCGGGCCTGTGGACGTGCTCTGGACGCTTCTGGACACGCGTCCACTGGCATTTTCCCTGCAAAAGAGGGGTTCCTGGCAGAAGCGTCGAAGGATTCGTACGAGGTCCTAAAGTCAGACGGCAAGGCAGCCGATGTAGAGCATGTCTCCATCCCTCCAGGAGTAACGACCGGCCCGCGACCCATTCTCCCGCGGGCCGGTCTTTTTTTGGCCTGCACGAGGCTCACCCCGCTTACACCGCCGAACTTTCGACTCGCGACACTAGAGTCTCGTCAGTGGCTCCACGAAGTGTCGAAACCACCGGCCCCGCCGAGACCGAAGCCCTGGGCGCCGAGCTCGCCCGCTCGCTTGCAGACGGCGACGTCGTGCTCATACGCGGCGATCTCGGTGCCGGCAAGACCACGCTCGTGCGTGGAGCCGCACGCGCGCTGGGGGTCAGCGATCCCGTCACCAGCCCCACGTTCAGCATCGGCCACCGCTACAACGCCAGTGAGCTGACCGTCTCGCACCTCGACCTATACCGGCTGGCCGGGCTCGAGCACGAGGAGCCCGAGCTGCTCGCCGACTACCTCGGCCCGGGACGGATCGCGTTCGTCGAGTGGCCGCAGGACACGCACGTCGAGTTCGCCAGTGCGCGTGTGCGTGTGACCCTCAGCCACGCCGGCGGCGACCGTCGACGGATTGACGTCGACGAACTTGCGCCCACCACCGAGGATGGCGCGCCAGCATGATCGTGCTCGGCTTCGACACCTCCACGCCCGCCACCGCCGTTGCTGTGCGCTTGGGCGACGGAACCACCACGCAGGCGCGCGACGATCCCCCCGCGGGGGCGCATCCCGGCCACGCGACCCGCCTGCTCGACATGGCCCACGAGCTGCTCGCCGCTGCTGGCGTCGCCTGGAGCCAGGTCGATCGCATCGCCGTGGGTCTCGGCCCCGGCACGTTCACAGGCCTGCGCGTCGGTGTCGCTACCGCCCGTGGCCTTGCCCAATCGCTAGGCGTACAGCTCGTCGGGGTCTCCAGCCTGCAGGCGCTTGCCGTCGCTGCGCTCAGCAGCGAAGCCACCGACCCGCCCCGGGTGCTCGCCGTGATCGACGCGCGCCGCAGCGAGGTCTTCGCCGCTGCCTACCAGCTCGGCGCTCGAGGGCTCCCGCAGGAGCTCGCGCCAGCACGCGCGCTAGCGCCGCAGGAGCTCGCAAGCGTGATTGTCGAGGCTCACCAGGCGCTTGAAGCAGAGCACCAGCGCTGGCTGGCTGTCGGCGACGGGGCCGTGCGCTTTCGCAGCGAGCTCCAGGATGCTGGCATTGCCGTAGCGCCCGAAGGCTCGCCGTTTCACCTCGTCAGCGGCGCCAGCATCTGCGAGCTGGGGGTAAGCGCAGCGGCGATCAGTCCCGATGCGATCGTGCCCGACTACCGCCGTCGCCCGGATGCGGAGCTAGCCTTGGAGGGCGTTGGGACAGCGAGGAGCGTGTTGACATGAGCGAGCGAACCGCCTCGCATCCAGCCGAGCAGGCTCCCGCGGTGGAGATCCGGCGGCTGAGCTACCCAGATCTGCCGCAGGTGATTGCCATCGAGCGGCGTGTTTTCCCCACGCCGTGGTCGCTTGCCATGTTCGTGCTCGAGCTCTCCAAGCAGACCGGGATCTGCCTCGCCGCCACCAGTCGCGATCCCAGTGGCGAGCAGCGGCTGCTCGGATACCTGATCTGCTCGCGCTACGACACCGTCTGGCACATCATGAACATCGCCATCGACCGCGACCACCAGCGCCAGGGTGTCGCCTCCGCGCTGCTCACGGAGCTGTACGGGCGCGTCGGCGACAGCCAGGCCCGCTTCACCCTCGAGGTCCGCCGCTCCAACGCCGTCGCCATCCACCTCTACGAGCGCGAGGGCTTCCGTGCCGCCGGCATGCGCCGCCGCTACTACCAGGACAACGGCGAGGACGCGCTCGTCATGTGGCGCACGCCCGCCACCCTCCAGGGCTCGCTCGGGGACGTGCCCAACCCCGATCCGCGGGCCGGCCTCTGAGCGATGATCCTCGCCCTGGAGACAAGCTGCGACGACACGTGCGCAGCGGTCATCGATGCCGATGGGCGCATGCACTCGAACGTCATCTCCTCCCAGGAGGCACACAGTCGCTTCGGCGGCGTTGTCCCCGAGATCGCCTCCCGCCACCACCTGGAGCTCGTCAACGTGGTTGTCGAGCAGGCACTGCAACGCGCCGGTGCGCGCTTGGACGATGTTGAGCTCGTCGCTGCCACCCAGGGCCCGGGGCTCGTGGGAGCTCTGCTCGTGGGGCTCTCCACTGGCAAGGCCCTCGCCGCCGCGCGCGAGCTTCCGTTCGCCCCCGTCGACCACCTCCAGGGGCACGTCGCCGCCAACTTCCTCACCGGCGCCGACATCGGCGAGGCCTCATTCGAGCCGCCGTTCGTGTGCCTGCTCGCCAGCGGCGGGCACACGCTGCTCGCGCGCGTCAGCGAGCACGACGGCTTCCAGGTGCTCGGCCGCACGCTCGACGACGCCGCCGGCGAGGCGTTCGACAAGGGTGCGCGCATGCTCGGCCTCGGCTACCCCGGCGGCGCCGCACTCGAGCGCCTCGCCGCCGACGGCGATCCCGAAGCGTTTGCCTTCCCCGGCTCGCCCGGCGGGCGCGCCCGCGGCAAGTCGCGCCCATCGCACCGCAAGGGGTTCGCTGACAGCCTCGACTTCTCGTTCGCCGGCGTCAAGACCGCGCTGCTGTACACCATCCGTGAGCTGGGGGAGACCCATGCCCGCACACGCGCCGCCGACCTCGCCGCCTCCTACCAGGCCGCCATCGTCGAGACCCTCGTCGCCCGCAGCCGCAGGGCGCTCGAGCGCACCGGCAGCGATCGTCTGGCCGTCGGTGGAGGGGTGGCCGCCAACGGCGAGCTTCGCAGGCGTCTGGGCGAGCTGCCCGCCAGCGTGCATGTGCCGCCGCGCTCGCTGTGCACCGACAACGCCGCCATGATCGCCAGCGCCGCGCGCTTTGGCCCACGCCTGGCCTACCCGGACTATCTGGGGCTCGACGCCTACGCCACCGGCGAACGGGCTCGCTGAGCGCATCCGGAGCGTCAGACGCTGACCGGCTGTGCGCAGCGCGCCCGCCCGAAGCCGAGCTGCTGAGCCCCGCTCCGGCGCAATGCCGCGCGGGGCGTGTGCGACCTCCCTGGCCGCACACGTCCAGCTCCCGCGATGATCGGCTATACGGCCGTGTTGACCTCGATCTTTTCTTCGTTGTAAAGCTTCGTCAGCAGCGACTCGCCCGCTTGTTCAGGCGCTCCGCCGTCTACCGATGATTCGAGCACGTCCTTTTCGCCGCCGTCGAAGTTTTCGGGTTTCTGTAGCCCTTTCGACTGGGAGAATTTTTCGTTTTCTTCCAGCAGCATTTTGTTCGTCGTCACCTGGTGGATCACAGACCCCGTGGTCACGAGTTTGGCGTAGATGTTCAGGGTGCCGGGGAAGAACGGCCCGCATTCGAATTCCGTGATCACGGTACCCGACGCTGCGGCAAGCGAGATGCCCACCGTGTTACTTGTGGGCAGGGATTCTTTCTTGATGATGCCGAGTTCGCCCTTGAGTGGGTTGATGCGCACTTCGCCTGTGCTGGCACCGGCCGACTGGCACGAGACTTCCTGTTCGAATTCAGTGGTCGTGCAGCCTGTGAACACGCTGTTGACGGTGACCGTTTTCGGACTCGTGTATTCGCCAGTCGCGCTCACTCCAGCGCATTCCACTTTTTTCCCGCCTTTAGTTTCGAGGACGGCCTGTTCTTTGCCTTCCGCTTCGCGGAGAGTCGTGATGCATTCTTCTTCGGTGTAGCCCCACATTTCCAGAAGTTCTTTCGCCTCCGGTTCGTGTTCTTTCGACCATCTCAGGCAGCGTTTGTATTTGGTCGTCCCAACAAACCGGCCTTTGCTTTCGAATTTCCCTTTGACCAGTTCGTTGGTCCATTCGTATTTGGCTTCCGACCCGCTGGCGCTGGTAGTGCAGCCAGCGTTGGAATAGCCCGTGCCTTCCGCTTTCGCTTTTTTGATGCACCGCCCGAATTCAGGCGCCGCTGCCGACGCGCTTGACACGGCGACGGCACCGATGGCCAGCGCCGCAATCACGGATAGCCCGATGATCCTCACTCGTCTCATCTTTGATTCCTCCTGTTTGCCTACCTGTTTTGCGGCACGCGGAGGCACGCGGCGTTCCGCCGCGCTCCTCGACCATATGACGACGCCCGCTGCGCGGATCGCCGCATTGCCTTCCTGGCAGACCCGGCCCCTGGGTCCCGGCCGCTCACAATTCCCCAGTGCCCCAGTCTCTGCCGTTCGTCCCATCGGTGTCAACCCCGGATTACAGGTCATTTTCACGCAAAATGCGGGGTTTTCTTTCGGCTAGTCGGCGTTAGTCGCTATTTCGGTAGCTCAAGGCCAACTGCTCGCGGAGGGCTCCAGCGGGTGCCCACACCGGCATGCTCGCGTGCTCGCTAGCCTGGCCCGGAATGGCCACGCAGTCCCGCACCGCCACGATCACGGTCTACTCAAAGCCCGACTGCCACCTGTGCGTCGACGCGATCTCCGCTCTGCGCCGGCTGCAGCAGGAGCTTGGCTTCTCCCTCCAGGAGCTGGACATCACCGCTGAGGAGTCGCTGCACCGCGCCTATTTCGAGCGCATCCCCGTGATTGCGCTCGACGGGGCGGAGCTTTGCGAGTACTTCGTAGATGAGGCGCTGGTGCGCGAGCGTCTAGAGTCACGAGCATGAGCTATGGAGAACCCACGAGCACCCTGGCGGGGGCTCGTGACGGCACGGGCGCTGCTGTGGAGCGGCTTTCGCTGGGTGTAGCCGCACGCCTGTCGCGCTATCTGCAGGTCCTCACGCAGGCCAAGAAGATGGGCAAGGAGACGATCTCCTCGCAGGAGCTCTCCGACTACACCCACGTCAACTCCACGCAGATCCGGCGCGACCTGTCGGGCTTCGGCAAGTTCGGCAAGCGCGGGGTGGGATACAACGTCGAGGCGCTCGTCTCCCAGATCCGCAAGATCCTGCGCACCGCCGGGCAGCACAACATCGGGCTGATCGGCGCCGGGCATCTCGGCAAGGCGATCGCCTCCTCGGACATCTTCGCCGACCACGGCTTCCGCGTAGTGGCGATCTTCGATAGCGACGATGCGAAGGTCGGCAGCAAGGTCGGTAGCCAGCAGGTGCG
>CAVOTJ010000003.1:0-155142 GCA_963699115.1 uncultured Solirubrobacteraceae bacterium | reverse complement strand
CCCATGCCGATTTCCACAACGAGTCGGGGCTTCCGCTGGAGCACGCCGCGGTACAAGGCCGAACAGCACTCCTCCCCTACGTCCCCAAGTGGATACCGTGGCTTGCCCTCCGCATCAAGCACCTGGTGAGTGCGGAGCATCGTCCTGAGGACTTCGTTTGGCGGCAGTTCATGCATGATCTCGTCCTCCTGATGAAAAAGTTTGGTCGCGTAAATCAGCCATTTGGCGTTGGCCCTCGCGGAGTTTCCCTGATAGAGCTTTGGGCAGTCACTGAGTTCCGCTGAAAATGTGCCAGGAATTGTCTCGTAATGATTCTGCAGATGCGCCGTCGCGGACGTGGTGGTCGGCGTTCCGGCTATTTTTTGAACGCAGCGACCGCCGCCTGAATGAAATCGGGAAGCATCTTGCGGTCGTCTTTTCGCAGGTAGTCGTCTTGCTGCACCATGAAGACGGCGATCAGCCCATCCTGCGGGTCGATCCACATATTGGTTGTGCAACTGCTGCCGCGCCCGAAAGTGCCGGCGCCCATCGGGTCGGTTGCCGTGCGGGGTTTGCGGTAAACCTGCCACCCGAAGCCGTAGCCGATGTCGGCCTTGGTATTGACGGCAGCCCCGGTTTGACTCGCCGTGGTCATTTGGCTCACGGCCGCCGCGGAAAGATAGTGCCGGCCCTCGAAGTAGTATGTGCTTACTGTGCCATTTATGGAACGTTTCTTTGAGCTCGCGCGTGTCGAAGCTCCGAGAGGTTCCGTTCGTGCTGGCTTCGTTGGGATGATAACCGGCAATAGCTTCATGAAGCGTGAGTTCGGTGCTCCGTTGGTGGAGAAGTTTCTGCCGTCGGTTGATCTCCAACTCGTCATCGACGCGAGTGGTGCGTACATCCCCGGTCCGTACCCCCACCGTCATCCTGTTTGGTCGTGCCCGATCACCGGTGTCATCGACCTTGCCGGTCCCGACGGCATCCGCGGTGAGCCCACGCAGCCAGCCGAGCCGGTGCGCGGCGAGGTCTGGACATCAATCACCCTCCTAGCCGATAATCCGGGCGAGCAGGACGACTTTATACGTGCGAACGATATCTCGCGGACTGAGCTTTCAACGCATCCAATGACACTCGGGATCGGGCGGGGCTTGACTCGTAACCTTGAATCATCTGCGGTAGATATGGTGTCTCATGTAGCGGTTGACCTTGGCAGGACTACACATACAGGGGAAGACGAGGCGTTCACTGTTCCCCGTGGGGTGGAGCGTACGCTTGCGGTGAAAGACCAGTTCGTCGGGCTGGTGCAGGGTGACATCGTACGGGACTGGTCACTCGAGTACGACACGGTTGTCATGTTTCCCTATAAAAAGAGTGATGGTATGAGAGTCGATCGTCTCGAGCCGGCTGTGAGGCGCATGCTATGGCCACGTCGCACAACGTTGAAGGCGCGGGTGGACTATGGACAAACTCCGGCGCAGCGTGGCTTGCAATGGTTCGAGCACTCCATGTTCTTCCCAAAGCGCTTCCTCACGAAACTTTCGATCGCATGGGGGGAGGTCGCGACTCACAATCATTTTGTGCTCGACCGTGGTGGGCACGTGTTCAAGCAAACCGCGCCGGTAATTAGCTGCCCGAGGCGGCGACTGTCGACGAGCACTTGGCGCTGCTCGGCGTCTTGAATAGCTCCACCGCGTGTTTTTGGCTAAAGCAGGTGTGCCAACCGAAGGGCGGTGACTATGTCGGCCAGGAGGGAGCGCGGGTCAGCAAGAACCCATGGGAAGATCGTTACGCGTTAAACGCGGGCAATGTGAGTCAGCTTCCACTACCTGTGCGCCGTTCGCCCACTCTGGCGCGGCGCCTCGACGGTCTTGCGACAAAGCGAAAAGAGCTGCTCAACGATCTGCGCGCGAGGTCAGATGATCCGTCACTACGCGACTATCTCAAGACGCTTGCGACGCGAGACGCGGAGCTCATGGCATGCATGATCAGCCTGCAAGAGGAGCTCGACTGGGCGACACTTGCCTCTTACGGTCTTGTCGCCGGGGACGTGCCAGTTCTTGGGGAGGACGCTCCGCCGATCGCGCTAGGTGCGCGTGCGTTCGAGATTGTGCTTGCTCGTCAGCTGACGGCGGGCGAGACCGAGACAACTTGGTTCGAGCGGCACGGCTCGACGCCCCTCAATGAGCTGCCAGCCGACTGGCCAGCGGACTACCGTGAACTTGTGCAGCGGCGTATCAGGCTCATCGAGTCAAATTCCGACGTAGCTCTAATCGAGCGACCGGAGCACAAGCGCCGATGGGCCGGCAGGTCGTGGAAGGAGCGCCAGTGTGATGCGCTACGGGCTGTAGTCGTGGACGCGCTGGAAGGAACGGCGATGTGGGACGTCGGTGAGCTGCGCTCTGTCGCGCAGCTCACCGACGTCCTGCGCAGTGATCGTCAGCTCGTGGAAGCGCTTGAGCTGCTGGCGAGTGATCGCGACGAGAGTCTCGCTGCGACCGTCGAGCGCGTGGTGCTCGAAGGCGCGGCGCCGCATCTAGCAGCGCTTCGGCTCAACGAGAAGGGCCTGCGCAAGTGGGCCATTTGGGAGCAGGTGTGGGAGTGCCAGCGTGCCGAGGACCGCATCGATGCCCGATTGGAGCTACCCGAGGAAGACCAGGAGTTTCTGACGCCAGAGGAAGGTGAGACATTGAAGTCCGAGCAGATCGGCCGAATTCCGGTCCCGCCCAGGTATTCCCAGGCAGACTTCCGCTCCGCCGTAATCTGGAAGCACCGCGGCAAGCTAGACGTTCCAAAGGAGCGCTTCATCCTCTATCCCGATGCGGGTCGAGGCGCGGACACGAGCCCCGTTGTCGGCTGGGCGGGCTGGAATGAGCGCGACCGTGCGCGTGCGCTTGCCACTCGGATCATCGAGTTGCGCGAGCAGGATGCCGTCGGCGCCGAGCGTCTGGCTCCGCTGCTTGCCGGAATCCTCGAGCTGCTGCCGTGGATCCATCAATGGCACCCCGAAGTCGATGCTGCCTACGGCGGGTCGCCCGGTGCGTTCTTCGAGGATTGGCTGGACCAGCAGCTGGCCGAGCTCTCGCTCACGCGTGACGCCTTGCGAGCCTGGAGGCCGCCGGAAAGGACTCGTGGCCGCCGCAAGCGGGTGACCGCCTGATGTCCGAGCTCCTTTCGCTCGTAGGATGGAGCTGACTCGTGGCTCTTGGCTAGCGCTCCGCATCCAAGCTCACGGAACCCTTTCACGCATGACCCGACTCCTCCGCGAACTGATCGACATCCCCGAAGCCGTCCAAAAGGGCGACTTCGTCATGAGCCTCGCCGACGGCGTGGCGCATAGCCATGCGACCCTCGAGAACTACGTCGTCACCGATCAGCTCGCAAGTGCATTCGACAACGCGCTGACGTTCATTGCGTCTGCGCTCCGCGAGGATTCGAGCAAGGCGGCCTACCTCGATGGCAGCTTCGGATCCGGCAAGAGCCACTTCATGGCGGTTTTGCACCTGATCCTTCAGCACGACCCAGAGGCACGTGCAATCCCTGAGCTCGCAGCGGCGATCGCAAAGCACGACGAGGTTCTCAAACCCAGATCGTTTGAGCTCGTGCCGTTTCACATGATCAGCGCCGAGTCGATGGAGCAGGCCGTCCTCGGCGGTTATGTCGAGCACCTGCGCCAGCTCGACCCGGACGCTGCGCCGCCAGGGGTGTACGCGGACACTCCGCTCTTCGAGGAAGCCGAGCTTCGGCGAACCGAGCTCGGCGACGAGAAGTTCTTCGCGCGCCTCAACGAGCAGACGGATCAAGACGACGGCGATGGCTGGGGCGAGCTCGCCGCGGCATGGAACGATCAGAGCTACGAGCAGGCCCGGAACGCGCCGGTCGGCGACCCGAATCGTGGACGACTGGGAGGCGCAATTGTCGCATCGCTTCTACCAGGCTTTCGCGACGCCATGCGGGGCGCGGCAACAGGCTATGTCGACTTCGACACCGGCCTCGCAGAGCTCGCGCGCCACGCGCATGACCGTGGCGCCGATGCCCTCATTCTCTTCCTCGACGAGCTGATCCTGTGGCTCGGCAGCAGAATCGCGGATGAGGCGTTTGTCGAGCGTGAGGGGCAAAAGCTGGTCAAGCTCATCGAGTACACGACTACGCGTCCCATCCCGATCATCTCCATCGTCGCGCGTCAACGCGACCTGCGGGAGTTCCTAGGCGATCAAGTCCCCGGCGCGGAGAAGCTCTCGTTCGCGGATGCGCTCACACATTGGAACGATCGTTTCCACCGCATCGAGCTGAACGATCGGAACCTCCCAAAGATCGCCGAGCGTCGCCTGCTGCGGCCTCGCAGTGAGGCTGCACGCCAGGAGCTGGATGAGGCGTTCAGGGAGACCGAGCGTGTACGCCCGGAAGTGCTCGCGGTGCTGATGACAGACGACGGCGACCGAGACATGTTTCGGTCTACCTACCCGTTCAGCCCCGCATTCATGAAGACCCTCATCGCAGCCTCATCGGTCTTGCAGCGCGAGCGAACAGCACTGCGCGTAATGCTCCAGCTACTTGTCGATCGCCGCGATGACCTTAAAGTCGGTGACCTGATCAGCGTAGGCGAGCTCTTCGACGTACTCGCTCATGGCGATGAGCCCTTCACACAGGAGATGAAGCGGCTGTTCGATCACGCCCAGGATCTCTACCGCGATCAGTTCCTTCCGCTTCTGGTCGCAGAGACCGGTGGTGCCGATAGCCCGTTGCCGGCCGACGAGCGTTTGGTCAAGACGCTGTTGCTCGCAGCGCTCGTCCCGCAGACCGGTCCGCTGCGTAACCTTGACATCGCGAAGCTCACTGCGCTAAACCACGGTTCGATCGTCTCACCGATCCCAGGGCAGGAGAAGTCCATTGTCCTGACCAAGCTCCGTAAGTGGTCCTCGCGGATCGGAGTGCTGAAGCTCGGTGAGGATACACAGAACCCGTCGGTAGAAATCAGGCTGACAGGGGTTGACGTCGACGCGATTATCGAGCGGGCTGAACTTGTCGATAACCAGGGCGAGCGTCGACAGCTCATCAAACAACTGGTACTTCACGAGTTCGGTATTGACACCGATACTCGCTTGTTCAGCGAGCACGCGGTAACGTGGCGTGGCACACGGCGTACCGTCGAAGTCGTATTCGACAACGTTCGCAACGTCGATGATCTCCCCGACGACATGCTGCTAGCTGCTGGCGATGGTTGGAAGGTGATTATCGATTACCCATTCGATCCGGGGCATACTCCGTTCGATGACCTAGACCGGCTCGATCGCTGGCGCCAAGAACACGACCCGAGTCGCACAGTGTGCTGGATCCCCGCGTTCTTTTCACATTCGCTCCAGCTTGACGTCAAGCGACTGGTGATCGTTCGACACATCCTCGGTGGCGAGCGCCTCGAGCAGTACGCCGACCACCTCAGTCCGCAGGACCGCCGGCAGGCACGTGTGATTCTCAGCGACCTGCGCACGGCACTCGAGCAGCGTGTGCGCACTGCCATCCGCCAGGCTTATGGAGTTGAGCGCACCGAGCCAGACACGATTGACCAATCACATGAAGTCGAGGATCGCCTGCAATCCCTTTGGCCGGGGTTCTCCCCGCGGGTGCTGATCGGTTCGAACCTCTCAGATGCGCTCGGGACGCTCGTTAATCAGATGCTCGAAGCGCAGTACCCCGAACACCCACGCTTCGAGACAGAGGTTCGTGTGAGGGATCTGCGCCTGGTGCTCGAGGAGGTCCAGCGTGCCGTGATGGCTGCTGATGGAAGAATCGAGGTGCCTAGCGATCGACGCAAAACGATGCGCCAGATCGCAACTCCGCTGCGTCTGGGTATCCAGCACGAGGCGCCGTTCGTGCTTGGCACACACTGGAAGGACCAGCTCGATAAGTCGGTGGCGCTCGCGTTGCAGCAAGGCGCCGAGCGGATCACGGTGCGGGACGTGCGTCGGTGGATTGAAGAACCGAAGCCACTAGGTCTCAGCCGCGACGTCCAGTCGCTCGTCGTGCTCGCCTACGCGGCTCAGACCGGCCGCTCCTTCAAGCTCCATGGCGGACCGGGCCAGCCGACTGTCGAGAAGCTCGACGACGATCTCGAACTCGTCACCGCTGAGCTGCCAGAGGAGGGTGCCTGGAGGACAGCCGTCGAGCGCGCCGCATCGATTCTCGGACTTGCATCGGTCAACCCAGCGCACAATCCCACTGCATTTGAGCGGCTCGTCGCCGCGCTCGAGGAGCGAGGCGCGGCACTCCTGCCCGCTGCTGAGCAGATCGTGCCGTTGCTTGAGCGAAGATTGCGCGAGCTCGCCACAGATCCGGCGGAGGCGCAGCGCCTAAAGACAGCGTTGGTAGCTCGAGAGATCGCTCGTGTGCTAACCGAGAACACCACACCTGTGGCGATGATCGGCCGTTTCGCCCAGATCGAGGTACCCACGAGCGACCAAGCAGTCGGTACGAGTCTCATATCAAGCGCCGCGCTGCTCGCGACGCTGGAAGACCCGCAGTGGCAGCTAATCGGCATCGCTACCAAGCGTGCTGACGGGGGAGAGGTGGACTACCGACGGGTGCTCGAGAACCTGACGCATGCCCTCACCCGCGATGAGTTTGCCGAGCCGCTTGCTTCGGCAGTCGAGCGTGCTGCCAGCGACGCCGCAGCGCTACTGCAAGACCAAGAACCGACGCCGGCATCCACGAACGGCCGGCCGGGTGTTGTTCACGGCTCGCTCAGCGGCCTAGGTTTGCAAGGAGCACGCACGAAGTTGGAGGAGCTGGCCTCGGAGACTGGTGAGGTTCGTATCGATATGTCCTGGACGATCAAGGTTGACGCGGACGAGTGAGCGCGACTCTCACGCCGGATCGTCTCACGCTGCACCTTGCAAGGTGGCTCGAGCGGAACCCAGCTAGACCGGTATTCGCGGTTCACCTCGACGGGGAATGGGGCGGGAGTAGCGAGCTTGAGGTAGCCGGCCATGATGTCGATGTGCGGGTGTGCCCGTCGGAGCTGGCCGTGCGCGAGGCGCTTGTCGAACACCAGGGTGATAAGCGCGCGCTCGTGGTGCTGACGGCAACCGATCGCCTCGGCGCAGATGTCCTCGCGCTGCTTGATCGCCCGCGGGTGCACCGTCTCAGTACGTCTGACACGCTCATGCATCTGTTCGACGTTCGCTCGGTGGATCCCGCCATCGCTCGCAAACGATGGCTTGTGGAGGCCTTGGTGGATGGAGCTCCGCCTGGTGGCTATGAGCGAGGTGGCGGGCTCGAGCTCGACCAGGATCGCGCGTGGCGCAGCTTCCTGCGTCATCGCCATGGCATCGAGATGGACGACGGACTGAAAGGACTGCTGTCGTGGACGCTAGGTGCTCGCAGTCGGAGCTTGGCCGGTGCTGATGAGCAGGAGCGCGAGGCTGTCGCGTCCTATCTCGACCGTGTGCTCCCGGGTTCAAGCGGGATCGTTGCCGCTGTGCTCGCCGGTGATGATGCCCTCGCGCTGGGACTCGTCGCTCGCGTGCTCGTCAACGAGTCCGAGGATCCGACATGCGTCGCCGCCCGCACGCGCTTCGAGCTTCGACTCCAGGGATGGTCGTTCAGCCCTGCGGACGTGATCGCGTGGGCGTCTGCTGCCGAGGCACTGCTGCTTACTATGCAGGCAGATTCCGGTGCGGCGGCGCGAGCACGGCAGTCAGCCGACCGCCTTCTTGAGCAGCTTCAGGCTACCGAGCTGGCTTATCACAGTGACTATTTGGATGCCGGGCTTTTGCAGCGCTTGTCGCGGGTTGCGAAAGCTATGGATGACCTGCTCGCCGGCGACGCTAATTTGGCAAGTGTCGCTGCCGAGATCGCGAGCGTCCGCCATCACGTTGGCGCGGACGATGGGATTGGGCAGATCGCCACGATGGCGCTACGAATGGCGCGCTGGATTGGCAATGATTTCGGCTCGAGTGAAAGCATGAGCACGGCCGGCGCACGGTTTGTGGGCGACTTCAGCTATGCCGATTGGGCACGCTCGGAGCTTCGCCAGGGGACGGGAGAGGCAGCGCTCGACGAGGTGATGAGGCGGCTCGTAGAACGTGTCGATCAGATCCGCGACGAGCAGGAAGGTATCTTCGCGCGACATCTCGTTGCATGGGCGGCGCACGCCGCAACAGATGACTCCTTGCTCGGAGTGGAGCACGTACTCGCTCGCATCGTCGCGCCGCTCGCGCGACAGGAGCCGGTGCTCGTCATCGTCTTGGACGGGATGAGTCATCGGGTCGCCAACGAGCTGCTCGAGGATGTCGTGCGCTCCGGGTGGACGGAGCTACGGCGAGCATCACATCCCAAGCGGGCACTCGTCATCTCGGCGCTCCCGAGTGTCACGGCGGTTTCGAGGGCTAGTCTGCTGACCGGCGAGCTACAGCGGGGGGTAGCGGTCGACGAGAAGCGTGCCTTTGCGGCACATCCCGAGCTCGTGGGCGCAAGCGGACGGGCTGGGGTGCCCATGCTCTTCCATAAGGGCGATCTCACTGATTCGAGCGGATGGCTATCGCCCACGCTTCGCTCGGCGGTCGCAAGTGATCGGCGTGTGCTCGGCGTGGTGATCAACGCGATCGACGATCATCTCGCCCGCAGCGAGCAGCTTCGAACCCCGTGGTCGGTACGCGACATTCCGCCGCTGCGTTGGCTTTTGGACGCAGCAAGGGACGCAGGCAGAATCGTGGTGCTTACATCCGATCACGGTCACGTGCTCGAGCACGGCAGCGAGCTTAGGCAGTCGACCGGTGAAGGAGGGGAGCGCTGGCGGTCTGTGGCCGACGGGCCAAAGGATGGAGAGGTGATGATCCAGGGAACCAGAGTTATTGTGCCGGGCGGCGCATGTGTGCTCGCGTATAGCGAGCGTGTTCGCTATGGCTCCAAGAAGAACGGCTATCACGGTGGCGCGAGCGCCCAGGAGGTACTGACGCCGCTACTCGTCCTCGTACCGGGGCTTGGCGACGCATTGCAGGGCTGGAACGAAGCGGCGTATGACCCGCCCGCCTGGTGGCTCGAAGAGTCGGTCGCGGAGAGTGAGCCCACAGTCGAAGCCAAGCCAGCACCGGAGACCGAGCCAGGGCAACAAATGACCCTGACGCCCTCGGCGCAACCGTCGATAACATCCAACTGGGTACAGGAGCTTCTCGATAACGAGGCCTTCCTGGCGCAACGCGCGGGCGCCGGCCGCACTCCGGTTTCAGACGAGCGGACAGCGGCGATCCTCACGGCGCTCGACACCCATGGTGGACAGCTGCTGCGCGATGCACTCGCGCGCGCTTGTGGCATCTCGGTGATGCGATTGACAGGTACGCTCGCGGCTCTTCGTCAAGTCTTGAACGTCGACGGCTACCCGATCTTGATGGTCGACGACAATACAGGCGACGTTAAGCTCGACAGGGCACTGCTAGCCGAGCAGTTCGGCCTCAAATGCTGAACGCCGAGATGCCCAGTCCGCAGCGTCGTCGCGAGATCATCGACGCACTGCGTCGCGGGACGGTTCCCGAGCGGGGCCTCGACGCCTTTGCGGTGGGGCTCGAGCGGCTGGCGCCGACGATCGATGAGGAGCTCAGGACGGTCGCCGGCGGTGCAAGTCAGTTCAAGGCGATCCGCGGCGAGTACGGCAGTGGCAAGACGTTCTTTGCTCGCTGGATGAGCGAGCACGCCAAGCGCATGGGCTTCGCAACTGCGGAGGTGCAGATCTCCGAGGGAGAGACGCCACTGCATCGGCTCGAGACCGTTTACCGGCGCCTGGTGGAGCGCATGGGGACTGCCGATGCTCCCGAGGGGGCGATGCGCACCGTACTCGAGCGCTGGGGCTTCGCTCTCGAAGAGGACGTGATCGCCACCGGCGGTGTCGATGAGCGCGACGAAGCGGAGCTTCGCCGACGCGTCGATGAGCTGATGGAGGCGCGCCTGGCTGACATCAGTCGCACGGCACCCCCTTTCGCGGCGGCCCTCCGTGCTCATCGCTCGGCGTTGGCTAACGGCGAAACGGCGCTCGCCGATGGGATCCTCGCTTGGCTGGGTGCCCAGCCGAACGTCCCTGCATCGGTCAAGCGCGCTGCTGGCGTCAAGGGCGAAATCGATCACTTCGGCGCGCTCAGTTTCCTTCAGGGGCTGCTGTTGGTGCTGCGCGACAGTGGTCACTCCGGCTTGCTGCTCGTGCTCGACGAGGTCGAGACGCTCCAGCGAGTACGCAGCGATGTGCGTCAGAAGGGCCTCAATGCGATGCGTCAGCTGATCGACGAGATCGACAGTGGGCGCTTTCCCGGGCTCTACCTGGCGATTACAGGGACCCCGGCGTTTTTTGACGGGCCGCAGGGCGCTCAACGGTTGCCACCATTGGCGCAGCGCCTGCACACCGACTTCAGCTCCGATGCCAAGTTCGACAACCCCCGTGCGGTACAGGTTCGACTTCCCGCCTTTGACACCGAGCGTCTGGTCGATGTCGGTGTCCGCATTCGCGACATCTACGCTGAGGGGCGCCCGCACGAGGCACGCGTGCGAGCACACGTCGATGATCTCTACGTGCGCGACCTGGCTGTCGCGGTCGCAGGCGATCTCGGCGGCAATGTCGGGATCGCCCCCCGCGTGTTCCTCAAGAAGCTAGTTGGTGATGTCTTGGATCGCGTCGACCAGTTCGAGGACTTCGATCCACGCAAGGACTATGCATTGACGATCGGCGATCAGGAGCTGACGGCGGAGGAGCGGGAGGCCAGGGTGCCGCGAACGCCAGACGACATCCCGCTCGAGCTTCCGTGAGCGACGCCTTTGAACAGCTGCATCCAGCCGTCCAGCACCACATCGTCAATTCACTCGGCTGGCGCTCGCTGCGCCCGCTGCAAGAACAGAGCATCGAGCCGATCCTCGCTGGAGCTGACGTACTGCTCGGAGCGCCAACTGCAGGAGGCAAGACAGAGGCCGCCGTCTTGCCTTTGCTCTCGCGGATGGTGTCCGAGCACTGGTCAGGACTGTCGTGCCTCTACATATGCCCGTTGCGGGCGCTCCTGAACAATCTCTATCCACGGATTAGCGGCTACGCCGAGCTCGTTGGTCGCACCGTCGGGCTATGGCACGGGGACATTGGTGAGGGGGGACGCAAATCCATCCTACGCGACCCACCCGACCTGCTTCTCACCACGCCCGAGTCGTTGGAGGCTATGTTCCTGTCACGACGGGTGGACACGGCGCAGCTGCTTGGCGGTGTTCGTGCGATGATCCTCGACGAGATTCATGCGTTTGGCGGTGATGACCGGGGATGGCACATGCTTGCCATCCTGGACCGAATCGACGAGTTGGGCGAGGCTCGTGCCCAACGGATCGGGCTGACCGCCACCGTTGGCAATCCCCAGGAGCTACTGTCCTGGCTATCCCGTCGTCCGACGGCGCAGCGCCAGGCCGTGATGATCGCCGACGCAGGCAGTACTGCGCCGGAACTCACTGTCGACTGGGTTGGCAACTTGAAGAATGCTGCCCAGGTGATCTCGTCGCTCCATCACGGCGAGAAGCGCCTCGTATTCTGCGACAGTCGCGCTCAAGTCGAGGAACTCGCCGCCATGCTACGGGGCTTCGGCACCGCGACGTTTGTGTCGCACTCGTCGCTCAGTCGCGACGAGCGCGATCAGGCTGAGCACGCGTTTGCCGAAGCAACGAACTGTGTGATCGTGGCCACGAGCACGCTCGAGCTTGGGATCGATGTGGGGGATCTCGACAGGGTCATCCTGATTGACTCGCCGCCAAGTGTCTCGTCGGTCCTGCAGCGCAGCGGACGCACAGGGCGCCGCGAGGGTACGCAGCGAAATTGCCTATTCCTTTGCACGCGCGAGGAGATGCTCATACAAGCAGTCGCTGTTACTAGGCTGCTGCGTAAAGGATGGGTAGAGCCAGTGGTCGGGCCGCCGCTGCCACTGCATCTGGCCGCGCAGCAACTGCTCGCGCGGACACTCTCGGACGGCCGTATCGCCGACTCGACTTGGCCGGGGCCGCTCAGCGCGGTAGCCCAAATCGCCGGGCTCAACCTTGAGCTACTGCTCGCGGTGCGCAACGAGATGGAGCATCTCGGGGTGTTGGTACGTGACGGTCCATTCGTACAGATTGGCCCGACGGGAGAAGATCGCTACGGGCGGCGACACTTCATGGACGTCACGTCGTTGTTCCTGACCGAGCCGCTCATCTTGGTCCACTGGGGCGTGCGGGAGTTGGGCCGTGTCGACCCATCAGTGCTCACGCACCGCGACGGGCGCCATGCAACGATCCTGCTTGGCGGACGAGCCTGGGATGTTGAGGAGATCGACTGGCGCCGGCAGCGCGCGTGGGTAATACCCAGCAAACAGGCCGGTCGCTCGCACTGGGCTGGCAGCGGTGCCGCGCTGTCAGCTGCCGTGGCTCACTCGATCCGGGCGGTACTCGCCGACACGAATGAGCCCCCTGGTCTGACGGCCCGAGCCAGTGAGCAATTGACCAGCACACGCTCGAGCTTCGTGGGGGTGCAGGAGGAACGTACGATGCTCGTACGCGAGCCCGAGCGCGACCGCGAAAGCTGGTGGACATTCGCCGGCGGCAGAGCTAATGCTGCGCTCGCAGCAGGACTGCACGACTCCGGGATGCATGTCCTCGCTATAGACGATTTGTCGATTGGCCTGCGAGGGACCCCGGGGCTGCAGCGTCTGAAGCAGACGATTGCTTCGCTACGCGATAGTCCCCCGCGTGCAACAGCCGACGTCGGCGCGCTTGATGGCTTGAAGTTCGGTGACTGTCTGCCAGAGGCACTCGGCCTAAGGGTCTTGGAAGAGCGGAGCGCGGATGACGCGGCCGTCAAGGAAGCATTGCTCGAGCCGGTTCTCGCCGCTCAGCTGTAGGTGTACTGGTCGCCAGGTGGCGCCTTCTTGCTTTTGGCTTTGCCAACCTTCGCAAGCACGTTCACGGTGCTGGCTTTCGTGACGGCCGGGGCGGTTGCTGTGCAGCTCGTAGTCGATGAGCATTCGACATTTGTCGCGTTGGTGCTCCCGAACTCAAACAGAGTGCTCCCGGTGCCGGTCGCGAACCCGCTGCCGTGGAGTGAGACCTTCGTGCCGCCCGCGATCGAGCCGGTAGCCGGTGAGACTTCTGTAACCGTCGGGATTCCATACTTGAAGACAGCCTTGCTGCTTTCCGCGCTCGTCCCGTACGGCGTCGTCACGGTCACGTGAGTGCTACCGGAGGTTCCCGGAGGCGCAATGGCGGATATCGACGTGAGGCTGTTGACAGTGAAGCTCGATGCGTTGTTTGTGCCGAATCGGACTGCGCTCACACCAACGAATTCGCTCCCTGTGATCGTAACTTTGGTGCCGCCGGCTGCCGGGCCTTTCTTCGCGCTGAGCTTCGTGATCGTCGGCGGTGGCTTTTTCGCGACCCCCACCGTTGGGAAGATGGATGTCAGTTCGCCGGCGGTGTAGACACGGCGGTTGCCGAAGGCGTCCCAGAGTTCGAGCCGCGGAGTCCAGCTGCCCTGCTGGGAGAACTGCGGGAATTCGAGGGTTGCAGTCCACTTACCTTCCTGCGGGGTGCCAGAGGTAAGGCTCCCCTCGCCATACACGTGCTGGTTGCCGTTGGGTGAGGTGAATTCGACTCGCAGGAGCTCGGTGCCCGATTGTGCGTCAGTTGCATGCAGCGACACAGCGACGGATACGGCGTGCTGTGAGGTATCGAACGAGTTGGGGGAGATCGAGCCTTCGTGTGCGGTTGGCGCGGTGTCGTCTTCTTCGCCGCTCTGGGTGATCGAGTGGGGCAGCCCCAGCGCTTCGATCTGAGAGGACGAGAGCGAGACGCTGTTGCCGACTCGGTCGGTTGCGGTCAGGCTGAGCTGCCACGTTCCCTGCCGCGACCACCGCGGTAGTGTGATCGTCGCCTGCCACGTGCCGTCGAGCGTGGTACCGCCGGCCTGCAGCGATGCGGACGCCGACTGGGACTGGCCGCCATCACTCAGCGTGGCCTGCAGCGACGCCACGCCGGAGAGATCATCGGTTGCATGGACGTCGATGACGATGCTTTGCGAGTTGCCGCTCGTGTCGACGGTTGCGGGTTCGAGCGTTACGCCCTTGACCTGCGGCGGACTGGTGTCCCCGGCGCAGGTTTGCTCGATGCTGCTCGTGTATCCACTCGCGCTCAGCTGTGCAGAGGAGATGTACGTCGAGTTGCCGGCTGTGTCGCCGGTCTGGATCGAGATCGACCAAGCGCCCTGCTCGGCGTGTTCTGGAAGCGCGAGCGGCGCCGACCAGTGGCCGCTTGTCGCGCTGCCGCTGCTCAAGGTGGCCGGCTCGGACAGGCTCTGCCCGCCAGGGCCTATGAGATAGGCCGTCACGTATGCGACGCCTGAGCTGTCGCTGGCCTGGATCCCAATGGTTGTGCTCTGCGGCGAGTTGCACGTGCTCACGCTCGCTGGTGTCGCGGTCACGCCGGAGAGCTGCGGTGGGGTCGTGTCGCCCGCACCGGTCTCGGTGACCGCGTTCGGGAATCCAAGCGCTTCGAGTTCCTGTGACGAGTACGTGTGGTGGTTGCCGACGTTGTCGATCACGGAGACGCTCAAGACATAGGAGCCCGCGGCGGAGCCCTCTGGCAGCGTGAGCGTTCCGTCCCATGTCCCGTGCAGGCGCGTGCCGGCAGTTAGCTGGGCGGGCGCGCTGATCCAGCGAGAGCCGTTGGACAGGTTGATCTCGATCGCGGAGACGCCGGAGAGGTCGTCGGTGGCGTGCACATTTACGGTCACGGCCTTTGCGCTGGTGGATGTGTCGACGCTTGTGGGGGAGATCGCGAGGCTGGTGACGCTCGGAGGCGTTACGTCGCCGAGGCCTGTCTCGCACAGTTGTGCCGATTCTCCGCATTCACCGGGTTCGACGACCGTGTAGTGGACGGTGCGCGACGCGGTGTTGCCGGCGACATCGCTGGCGGCGACGGAGAGGGTGTGTTCGCCGAGGCTCGAGGTGTCCAGCGAGGAGCCAGACGGAACAGAGCCTTCGCAGGAGGCTACGCCCGAGCCGCTGTCGTTGCACGTATAGCTTGCCGTGAGCTTCGTCCCCTGGTTCACGATCTCGCCGTCTTCCGGAGAGATGATCGAGATCGTCGGCGGTGTGGTGTCTTCGGCGATCACCTTGTACGTGACGTGTTCGGACGAGGGGTTTCCGACGGCGTCGGTGCTCGTGACGGTGAGCGTGTGTTCGCCGAGGTTCGACGTGTCCAGTGGCGAGCCGGATGGAGCTGAGCCTTCGCAGGTGGCGACGCCCGAGCCGCCATCGGCGCAGCTGTACTGGGCCGTCACGGTCGAGCCCTGTGTGACGACCGCTCCATTTTTGGGGCTCGCAATCGAGATCGTCGGCGGCTTGCGGTCAATTTTGATGGGCCCAAACGGACCGGCTTCGGCGCAGTTGTCGGCCTTGTCGCACACCCGGCGGGAGTTTGTGTAGGCGGAGGCGGTCTCTTCGTCCTGCGGGACGCTGGTCGATAGGGAGAAGGAGGCGTCTTCGGGGTGTGCCAGACCGGTACCAGAGTCAGTGGCGGTGCAGGTCAGCGTCTCGTTTTCGGCATGCCAGCCAGTTGCCGGTGAGGAGCATTGAATTTCTGGCGGGGTCACGTCAGTACCGGATTTGCCGAACGCGAGCAGACGTGTTTGGTCTTCGTTGATTTTTTCGATGTTGATTGGTGTGCGGGCGAGTTGTGTTTCGGCGGGTGGTGCGGCTTCGATCTTGGATTCGCTTTCGTAGTAGGGGAGGGAGAGGGTGGTTTCGCCGTTGGCGTTGGTGGTTTCGTCCTCTTCTACGTAGCCAACGGCTAGGTTGATCCCAGGTGCGACTTCGCCGTGGCTTCCGACGCCGGTATTTGTCGGTGAGCCGATGAATTTGACGCCTGGGATCGGGCTGCCGCCGGAGCCTGTTGTGCGTATGGTGAGCGCGTGCAGGGGCAACGTTAGGTTCTCTTCGAGGCTGGTCGAGAGGTGGACTTCGCCGCCGTAGAAATCGAAGCGGTACGGGGCTGCGGCTGGCGACACGCCTGACTGTCGATAGCCAGAGATTTCGAGCCGGTAGCTTCCGGGCGCGAACGACCCGGAGAACGACCCGTCGGCGTGCGTCGTCAGATATTCATTGCCGACTCTCACGTATGCGTTAGCGAGCGGCACACCACCCTCACCAAACAGCTTGCCCGAAAATGTCGCCCCAGGTGACAGTTTGACTTCGCGTGTTTGGTCTTCGTTGATTTTTTCGATGTTGATTGGTGTGCGGGCGAGTTGTGTTTCGGCGGGTGGTGCGGCTTCGATCTTGGATTCGCTTTCGTAGTAGGGGAGGGAGAGGGTGGTTTCGCCGTTGGCGTTGGTGGTTTCGTCCTCTTCTACGTAGCCAACGGCTAGGTTGATCCCAGGTGCGACTTCGCCGTGGCTTCCGACGCCGGTATTTGTCGGTGAGCCGATGAATTTGACGCCTGGGATCGGGCTGCCGCCGGAGCCTGTTGTGCGTATGGTGAGCGCGTGCAGGGGCAACGTTAGGTTCTCTTCGAGGCTGGTCGAGAGGTGGACTTCGCCGCCGTAGAAATCGAAGCGGTACGGGGCTGCGGCTGGCGACACGCCTGACTGTCGATAGCCAGAGATTTCGAGCCGGTAGCTTCCGGGCGCGAACGACCCGGAGAACGACCCGTCGGCGTGCGTCGTCAGATATTCATTGCCGACTCTCACGTATGCGTTAGCGAGCGGCACACCACCCTCACCAAACAGCTTGCCCGAAAATGTCGCCCCAGGTGACAGTTTGACTTCGCGTGTTTGGTCTTCGTTGATTTTTTCGATGTTGATTGGTGTGCGGGCGAGTTGTGTTTCGGCGGGTGGTGCGGCTTCGATCTTGGATTCGCTTTCGTAGTAGGGGAGGGAGAGGGTGGTTTCGCCGTTGGCGTTGGTGGTTTCGTCCTCTTCTACGTAGCCAACGGCTAGGTTGATCCCAGGTGCGACTTCGCCGTGGCTTCCGACGCCGGTATTTGTCGGTGAGCCGATGAATTTGACGCCTGGGATCGGGCTGCCGCCGGAGCCTGTTGTGCGTATGGTGAGCGCGTGCAGGGGCAACGTTAGGTTCTCTTCGAGGCTGGTCGAGAGGTGGACTTCGCCGCCGTAGAAATCGAAGCGGTACGGGGCTGCGGCTGGCGACACGCCTGACTGTCGATAGCCAGAGATTTCGAGCCGGTAGCTTCCGGGCGCGAACGACCCGGAGAACGACCCGTCGGCGTGCGTCGTCAGATATTCATTGCCGACTCTCACGTATGCGTTAGCGAGCGGCACACCACCCTCACCAAACAGCTTGCCGGAGAACGCTGATGCCCCTGCAGGTATGAGCACGACGTTGACCGTCCTGTCGCCGTTGACGACCTCATCGCGATCGACGAAGCTCCCAAGTTCCGATCCGGATGGAGGCGTGAAGGTCAAGTCGTAGGCGCCCGCTGGCACCGATACGGAGTAGGAGCCGTCGCTTGCGGTCGTGGTCGGCAGTGCAACCTCGTTACTCGTGCCGCTTTCGGTGACGACGACTTCGGTGTTCGCAACCCCTGCCCCGCTGCCTTGCGACGTGACCTTGCCCGAGATCGTAAAGCCGCTGGCTGCGTCGGCGCTTGCGGCCATCGCTACAACGGCGACGAGCAGCGCGCACACACACAGGCGGGCGGCCCTGGACTTGTCTCTCCACGGAACTCGCATCGAAGAGGCCCTCTGTTCTGTCGTCCGGTGCCGAGGCCCTCCCTGGCCACTTACGACACCGACCTAAACACAGCTATTGGCGAAAGTCAAGCGAGCCGAACGGTCTTCACGATCAAATAACGAGTGCGGGGTCGCTTGGAGGATGCGGGTCTGGGCCCCGTCGTGCGTTGCCGCCTGGACATGGCGAGCGGCGCCGATTCGCGCGCACGCACGCGCTACCCTCCTCCCGAAGGAGCGGACAAGCGGCAATAGGCACAAACCAATTCTGAAATGTGTCTAGAACGTATCAGAGGGATCGGATGTAAAGAACCGCCCGAGATCGTCGTGCCGACTCCCAGGCGCTTGTGACCGCGGAGGCCGCCCTCGTGCAGCTCAAAGCTGCTGGTACCCGTCGTGGAACGGTTGCGTGGGGGAGAAGCGTCGCTATGCCGAGTGCTATATGAAGCTCTCATAGGAACCGAACGGCCCCCGCCTGGACGCAGGCATTGCGGCTTTACCGGCACGGCGAGCTGGGACGCCACGAGTTATCGGCACGCCTGCTTCTGCGGATGCTGTGCGAGGCCGACGGGCCAGCCCTGCCGGCCTGATCTGACTACGCGGCCGAATCCAAGGATTCGGGACATAGTCTGGGTCTAAGCCCGACTGCAGGGCGTCTGGTGCTCAGTCCATGATCCGTCCATGCTCAGCAAGCCGGGAGCGACATGTTCGACACGCTGATCGGAGTCGTCGTCCTCCTAGCCTTCGTGCTGCCGGGATTCATCGTGACGCAGATCGCAGAGTCGCGCCGCGCGACCAATGCGGCGGGGGGAGACCTTGAGATCGTGCTTCGATCTCTGTGGTATTCGGTCGCGCTGAACCTCATCGCATTCGCGACCGGCTGGACCTCGCAGATCTACAACGATGTTCACCACCCTGCCCAGTGGCAGCATCACGTTCTCGCCCTGGGATTGTTCGCGGGCACGGTCATATTCGCCGTGCCAATCTTGCTTGGGATGGCGCTGAGCCGTCGCCTGCGCGCTCGGGAGCAGCAAGGGTCGCTTCGCAGTCTGGATTATGCGTTTGGCGGGCGCGACGCGCGCCAAGCGTGGGACTATGTGTTTGAGCATTTGGATGGAGGGTTTGTGGTTGCCCAGCTCAAGACAGTGCCCAGTACTCTCAGATCATCAAGTGGCAGCGACAGTGGCGGCGCCGTGTGGAACGGGAGCACCATCCTCGGCAAGTACGGGAAGAAATCCTGGGCGACCCAGACACCGAGTTCGCGTTATGACGTGTTTCTAGAGACGGTTTGGCCCGCCGACCCGGAGGGAAAGATCCTCGGCACTTTCGACCCACCCCGAGGACTCTTGATTAGCGCTGACAATGTGGCAGCGCTCTACCCGTTGGACCCTTCGTTGCCTGACCCTGCATCCGGCTTGACGTGGCTACGCTCGTTCGCCTCTCGGCTAGGTTCTTGGTTGCGGATGTCGGGCCGTATGCTGGGCTCTTGGCTGTGCTTGCTGGGTTCTAGGATGCGCCAGTTGCTTCCCCGACACCTGCGATAGACTGAAACTTATGGACAACGACCCACGCATCATCAAGAAGGGCGGATATCAGGGCACAGTAGACCCAGGTCAGCCGCCCGCCGCGTCCTTTAGGCCCCAAATCCATCCGGTTCAACCCCCTGCGCCCAACAGCCCGGCGACCTCCCAGGCGCCAGTGCAGCAGGCGCCGGTCCAGCCAACCGAGCGGCGGTAATCGCCGCAAGAGCGGACCGGGGCCGAGTGGATCACCACGCTCGACTCTCAGACGGTCCGTGCTCGTGCGTCGCTTATTGAGCCAGTGAGCGGCGGTTCCGCGATCCCTCTCGCCTAGTCCCTCTTCATAGGCTTGGCCGGGCCTTCTCGACGGCTTTCGCCAGCTCCGGAAGCGAGACGCCCATCGCGTCGATGAGTTGCATGACCGTCGCCCATGCTGGTGCGCTCTTGGCGGACTCCAGGCGGCTGACGGTGCCGAAGGTCATTCCTGCTCGGCTGGCGAGTTCTTCTTGCGTAAGGTCGCGTGCCTCGCGTAGCTCCTTGATCGCCAGGCCGAGTGCTGGGTCTGGTGGGAGTGGGGGAGGCATAGGTCGAGCGTTGCAGGCACAACCGCTTGAGTCCATGCGCTTACGCCCATGCGCGTAAGCGTTATGATCCGGGGCGCAATAACAAAAGTGCCCCCGCGCTGCGCTAACGGCCGGGGGCGTGACATCGGGTGCGATACGAGGTCGCACGTTTCGAGTGGACTTGCGGATTGGAGGTTTGGCTGATGTCGGGCGCATAGTTCCAGGCTCGTGCTCATGGCCTGTCCCTGCCCCGACGGGCGTCGCCAGTGATGGTGGGGTTCGGAGCTCGGGGGAAAGCCCGAGGGCGCCCGTTCCATCCGGGGGTCACAGGCGAGGGGAAGACCGGACGGGTGAATTGCGTGAATCTCTGTTGATGCCTCGTCAACGCCAGCCCCGTGGATGGGATGTTGTAGCGGGGTGCAGGGACTGGCCGCTGCGAAGCGGCGGGTGCCGGCCGGGGACTGTGCCTGGCCGGGTGAGCACCATCGTCCTCGGGGTATAAGAGACGCCCTCCCCGGTCGCGGCTCGTGCGTGCGGAACGTAGTAACCCCGTCGGGGTCCGGTCCTTTGGCCCGGTAAGCCGACCGTGAGGGAGGCCCAACTCCCCTGCGGGGATGGGATGACCGAGAAGCGAATGCCGGTAGCCGAAAGGCAGCGGGAAACCGGGGCATCATGGCTGGCTCCTCCAGCTCGCCGTCCTGGATAACCGGCCGGATACGGGACGCCAGTGCCCGGACCCGAAAGGGTGCTGACACGGTCAGGTGAGCCTGTGAAGAGGAAGATGGTGATGGCACCGGAACCAAAGGGCAAGTTGGGCGCCGCGGCGTTGGTCGCGGTGAACGGACCAGAGGGCGAGATCCTCGATTGGGGTGCGGTAGATTGGCGTGCCTGCGAGGAGAGCGTACGGCGGCTGCGGCAGCGGATCTTCACGGCGTCGAAGGCTGGGGACTTCAAGCGGGTCCGCAGTTTGCAGAGGTTGTTGCTTCGTTCGCGCGCGAACACGCTTCTGAGTGTGCGGCGGGTGAGCGAGGGCAACGCTGGCCGCGTGACCGCGGGAGTGGACGGCGAGCTTGCGCTGACACCGAGGGCGAGAATGCAGTTGGCTCGTCGGGTGCAGTGCGAGGCAGCGTCGTGGCGCGCCCGTCCGGTCAAGCGGGTGTATGTCCCGAAGCAGGGCAGTGGTGGGAAGCGGCGCCCGCTCGGTATTCCCGTGATCGTCGATCGCGTGCACCAAGCACGCGTCGTGAGCGCGTTGGAGCCTGAGTGGGAGGCGCGGTTTGAGGCGAGGTCTTATGGGTTTCGTCCCGGCCGTGGCTGTCATGACGCGATCGAGGTGATCTATCGTGTCGCGCGGGGCGCAAACCCCAAGCGCCGGTGGGTGCTCGACGCTGATTTGGCGGCGGCGTTCGACCGCATCAACCACGATCACATCCTGGCCATGCTCGGCACGTTCCCCGCGAGGGGACTCATTCGGGAATGGTTGAACGCGGGTGTGGTCGAGGACGGTCACTTCACCCCGACCGAGGAGGGAACTCCTCAGGGCGGAGTGATAAGCCCCGTGCTGCTGAACATCGCCCTGCACGGAATGGAGCAGGCCGCCGGAGTCCGCTACCGCACCTCTGCCAGCGAAGCTGGCAAGACGGTCACGGGCTCCCCGGTGCTTGTCAGATACGCCGACGATCTCGTCGTGCTGTGCCACACAAGGCGTCAGGCGATCGAGGTCAAGGCACGGCTCGCCGAGTGGCTGGCGTCCAGAGGGCTGGCCTTCAACGAGGATAAGACACGTCTCGTCACCCTCGAAGAAGGCTTTGACTTCCTGGGGTTCAACGTCCGTCGCTATCGCGGCAAGCTGCTGGTCAAGCCGAGCAAGGCGGCCATCAGACGGGTCCGGGAACGGTTGCGCACCGAGATGCGGTCCCTGCGCGGGGCCAACGCAGCCGCGGTGCTCAGACGCCTAACCCCGATCATCAGGGGCTGGGCGGCCTACTACCGGAGCGCGGTCTCCAGCGAGACATTCAAGACGCTGGATGACTACCTGTGGAAGCTCACCTACAAGTGGGCGAGCTACAACCATTCGAACAAGCCACAGTTCTGGGTTAGCGCCCGGTACTTCGGCATGTTCAACCCCTCCAGGCGCGACCGATGGGTATTCGGCGACCGCGAAAGCGGCGCCTACCTACCGAAGTTCGCCTGGACGAGGATCGTCCGGCATCGGATGGTCAAGGGCGCGTCCTCACCGGACGATCCCGCCCTGGCCGCCTACTGGGCCGAACGCCGAGCAAGGACACCACCCCCAACGGCCGGCAAGGCCACCTGGCGCCTCTACCAGACCCAGGATGGTCGCTGCCCGCACTGCGGGGACTGGCTCCTGCACGCCGAAGACCCGCCACAAACCCCACGCGAGTGGGAGCACTGGCTGTGCAACCAGCCGCCCGACGATCGTTCGCGACATCGAGCAAAAGGACGACACGCCGGACGAACAAGAACCCCGTCTCATACACACCCACTGCCGCACTCGATACACCAACGAGCGCCGGCAATACCCCGGAACTCTGCACAGCCACGACCCCGAGGGGCTTGCTTGAGCCGGATGCGAGGAAACCCGCACGTCCGGTTCTGAGGGGGGCCGAGCGCAGCAATGCGCTCGACCTACCCGACAAAGTGTGAACTCCAATGCAGCCGGAGGATATCCCGCGAGCTGCGCCCCCGGTCGTAGTGATCTACGGCCAGGAGAGCGAAAACGAAGCGCTGGCAGACGAGCTGGCGCTTGACGGCTTCGACACACGGTTGGTCAGCGATCCCGCATCGGTCGGCGAGGTCGATCTGATCGTCTTTGGCCGTGCGTCGAGGCGTGGCGCAGGGCTCGGCGCTCTACGTGCCCTGCGAGGGGGCGAACTCGCGGGTTCCGGTGCTCGTGTCCTTTGGATGAGTACCAGCAGTGATGCCACGGACACGCTGCGAGCGTTCGCGGCGGGGGCTGACGACGTGATCCGCGCGCCGTTCGTGTACGCCGAGCTGCTTGCGCGAGTGCGAGCGCTTCTGCGGCGTCCGACCGGCGAGACGCCGCCGGTGGTCCGCTGCGGGGCGCTGACGATCCACACGGCGACTAGGACGGTGATCTATGGATCGACGCCTGTGGAGCTGCGCCGACGTGAGTATGCGCTCCTGCTCTACCTGGCGCGTGAACCTACGCGCGTGTTCGTCAAGGCCGAGCTGCTGCGCGGAGTGTGGGGATACCCGTCGGAGGACACGACGCGGACGGTGGAGTCCCACGCCTCGCGGCTGCGGCGGAAGCTCGCCGAGGCTGGCGCGACCGGCTGGGTGTCCTCGATCTGGGGCGTCGGCTATTGCCTGTCGCCCCGCGCACAACTACCAACGGGAGGGAACGCATGGAAAACCGAACAGAGCTGATCCAGTTCGGCGAACAGCTCAGGCGGGTGCGCGAGCAACAGCGGCTTACCGTCGCTGATCTGGCCGGCAGAAGCGGTATCAGCCCGACGCGAGTAGCCAAGCTGGAGGCCGGCTTGACCGACCCGCGATTCGACGTGCTCGTCGCATTGTCCCGCGGCCTGGGGACTCGACTGTCCGCGTTGATCCCCCCGGACGACGAGGAAGATCTAGACGAGATAGCGGGGGTCCGGGCTTAGGAAGTGGACTTTGTTTGTTGATCTCGCAGCTATCCATACGCCCCCGCGAAGTTCTCAATCAGCGAGCTCCTCCGCCGGGATTGTTGCGGCAACCAAGGTCGGTGCGCCGATGTCTTTGGCCGGGCGCTCTTCGCGCCTCTCCGTCCGCCCTCGGGCATGGGCGCGCTTATCTATCAACCGCCTTACGTTCGTACGGTGTCGCTTTGCAAGAACCGCATCCCAGCGAGCTTCTTTCGGCGGCGGCGGCGGCAGGTCCGCCTGTGGACCGGTGGCGGCGGCGGACCGTTCAATGATCCAGCACCCTGCGAGCCCCTTGAGGAACGCGTCGAGCGACCACGGGCTTTGTCGGCACACAGGACAGGTGAGTTGCGGCGGGCCTTGTAGTTCTTTGGTGTTGACTGAGTTCCTTCCGTGCGCATCGAGCCAGAGCATGAGGCAGCAGGCCGGAAAGACATGCGCCCAGCTCGCAACGTTCGATCGATTAGCTGCCTCCGCGGGAACGGGACCCGGCCCGTGATTCCCCTGCCACGGCGGCGATGGAAGGACGTAGAAGAGGCGGTCGAAGCCATCAGCGTCGAGCTTCGCGAGATACCGCTCTAGCTGTGATTTATCGATCTCTATCCGGTGGTCTGGACCGGAGGCAACCGTGGCCTTGTTCTCGAGGAGGACGGTCTTTGATCCCGCAAGCTCGGCCGCTGCGTCCCAGTTCTGGGGTGCAGCGCGTCGAATGTCGTTTTGGGTCGGTGCCCAGATCAGTGCGTTGGGGAATGCGTCGTTGATCGCGCATGCGACCCACAGGTCGAGCGTGCGCTCGGGCAAGCTTTTCTTGGCCACCCAACAATCCTCTGGGTCCCAGCGGACGGAATTTCGCTGACCCGGGCGCCCAATAGTTCGTCACCGGTGCTCGTAAATCCCGGCCTGACTTGGCAGCGCGATCGGTCGGCCTCGGTGCTCTCACCGCCTCGACCGCGGCACCCCGAACGCCGAACAGACTAGATGCACCTTCCGTGCGGACCCCAAAGTGGGACCTCAAATTCGTTGGCCGCTTTCGCCGGCTGAGGGTCATTAACCGGTAGAGGGGGCCAGAACGGCCCTTGACATCGATACCGGAGGTTCCACAATGAGCAGTCGAATCAAGATCACGCTTCCCGAGGAAGTCGCAGCCCGCTTGGACGAGATGGCGGCAGCATCCGGGGAGCCCGTGGCGCGTGTCGCTGGCCAGATGGTCCGCGACGCGCTCACGAAGATAACCGCCGCGGCCCGCGCGAACGGGACCACTCCGCTTGACGAGCTGCCGGTCGCGCGGGCACCCTGGCTGGAGCCCTACGGCGGGGATCGGGAATGGCGGCAGTTGACGTGGGGCGCGATCATTGCCCTGTACGGACGCTATCCCGAGCACCTGAAAGGGCTCAAACTCGGTTGGTGGGAGGACGACTCGACGGTCGAGCTACTGTGCGCCTTCGCCCACTGGCGTCAAATGCTCGACGACGGCGCCACCGACCCGCGCCAAGAGCTGGACTTCCAGTTCAGCCTCATCGAGTTCGGACGACGGCTCAAGGAAGTGGGCGGCGGTATCGCCAAGGAGTGGCAACCGGGCGCAGCGCCGGACGAGTGGCACTAACGCTCGTCAAGGGTCGAGCGGGCACCGAGGGGCACGCCCGTATCGCCTGCGGAGGGTGCGCAGGGGCATAGAGGCGACGCCGGCGTCGGGAGCGGTTGCGGCCGGGTGGCCGCCGCTACGTGCACCGGAGGCGTCGGCTTCGCCTCCTTGTACATGCGCGCGGCCGTCCCTCCGGGCGCTTTTGCAATTCGTTGGCCGCTTTGCCGCGCTCAGGGTCATTAACGGGTGTGAGGACCCTCACGCCCGCACACCCACCCAACCCGGCGGCTGGACGCTTGCTGCCGCTTGCCGACGCGGCCAACGGCCGGCCCATGCCCCAAGAGGCCCGCGAACGATTGGAGCGGGCGCTATGTGGCGTGCTCGAGCGCCGCTACCCCGGACGACGGTTCGCCATGAAAGACCAGCTCGACACGCTCAGCCATCGGGCCGCGGCCGCGCGCACGACCGCGGCTAACACGGACGCTCTGAAAGACGCTGCGTAGCACGGTCCTCAGCTCGTCAGGCGTGAGGCTGTCAAGCAGCTCGATCGGCGGTACGACGATCTCGGACGCGCGCATCGTGTCAACGTGCTCGCGGTACTCGACCCGCGCAGCTTCGGCGCGTTCGGTTCGTGTGCGCAGAGCCGCTGTCCATGCGGCCTGTCCGAGCAGCTCCGCTGCAGTCGGGTCGGCGGCGAACCGCTCCAGCTCGCGCTCCGCCGCCTCCAGCTCGCCCTGAACGTCCTCGAAGGTGCTCCCCGTGTCCGCGACGCTGGCTGCGAGCCCGGACGTGCCCGTCTGTTCGTATGCCTGCTTGAGTCGTTCCACGACGTAGCTCTCCAGGCGGTCGGCCATGACGTTCGTAGGCGAGTCGCAGCGCTCGCCCTTCCAGCTCGCCAGCGACGCGCGGCAGCGATACGTGCGCAGACCGCGCCCTCCGTTTCCGCCTGCTCGTGCGCCGATCAAGAACTCGCCGCAGTTGGCGCAGGTGGCGAACCCGCTCAACGGGAACACGGCAGCGGGGCGGCGCTGCGGCTTCTCATCGCCGGGGTGCGCGCGCTCGAACGTCACGCGATCTACGAGGGCCGCGTGTGAGTCCCGCACCAGGCGATCGCCGTAGCGCGTCTCGCCCAGGTAGCTGCGGTTGCGCAGCAGTCGCCGCACGGTGAAGGCGCTCCAGGTTCGATGATCGGCGCTGCGTTTGCGACGAACACCGGGCTGACCATCCGAGGGGTACGCGGGCACTTGCTTGCGCAGGTACGCGAGCGCCGCGTCGACGCCCTGGTCGGCGGCGAGCTTGAACGCTCGTGTGACGACGCGCGCCCACTTCGGATGCGGGACGAGCAAGCCGTCGTCGTCGCGCGTGTAGCCGAACGGCGTCGCTCCCATCCGAGCGCCACGATCGAGCGCCCGAGTCTTGGCGTGCTCCCACGCCTCGCTCATGCGTCGCCGTTCCATGCGCGCCAGCGCGAGCATGATCGTCATGCCGAACTCGCCGAACGGAGTCGTCGGATCGAGGCCGAGGTCGAGCGCCGCGATCGAGCCACCGGCCTCCGTGATCTGCTCGACCAGGCGCAGGGCATCCGCCACACCGAGACGGCTCAGGCGATCGAGTTTCGAGACGATCACGCCGTCTGTCTCGCCTGCTCTGATGCGCGCCATCAGCGCATCGAGGCCGGGACGCTCCAGCTTGCCGCCTGACTGGTCAAGGTCTTCGTGCACGACCGCGACCTCGACGCCGCGTGACGACGCCCACGCAGCTCCCTGCTCGCGTTGCAGGTCGGGCGAGATGAAACTCTCTCCCGAGCGACCCGCAACGCGGCTGACCCGCACATACTGATCCATGCGGCTAGGCTTCTTGGCTGTAGTGGTCACGCTAAACAAGGGTAAGCTGAATACGTGCTAGGCACAAATCAATTCAAAAACGGCAACCACATCGAGGTTGAAGGCACGATCTTCAAGATCCTCGAGTTTCAGCACGTAAAGCCGGGCAAGGGCGGCGCGTTCGTGCGCACCAAGCTGCGCAGGGCCGCCGATGGCAATGTGATCGACAGGACGTTCAGGGCGGGCGAGAAGTTTCGCTCTGTGCACACTGAGTCGCGGACCATGCAGTTCCTGTATGCGGACGGTAGCGACGCGCATTTCATGGACACGGAGTCCTTCGAGCAGATCGCTGTCCCCGAGTCGGCTGTGCAGGATGCGCTGCGTTTCATCACGCCGAGCAGCGAGGTGGACGTGCTGTTCATCGACGGCCAGCCGGGCGATCTGCAGCTGCCGAGCGCGGTCGATCTGACCGTCTCAGAGACGGATCCTGGTCTGCGTGGTGACTCGGTCTCTGGTGGCGGGACCAAGCCCGCGACACTCGAGACCGGCGCGGTCATCCAGGTGCCGCTGTTCGTCGAGCCAGGGCAGCGCATCAGGGTGGACACGCGTTCTGGCGACTACGTAGCGCGCGCCTAGATGGAATCGAGCCTCTGATGCGCCGCTCCGATCAGCGCCGCGCAGCAGTGATAGCGCTCTATCAGCACGATCTGACCAGCCAGCCGCTGGCACAGACACTCGGGCCGAACGCCTCGCTGTTCGCCCGTGCACTGGCGCATGCGGCAGCCGACCGCGCTGAGGAGCTCGACGAGGTAATCGACCGCCACGCGCACGGCTGGTCGGTGGAGCGCATCCAGCCGCTCGAGCGCAGCATCATGCGCGTGGCGCTGATCGAGATCCTGCACCCGGATGTCGCACCCGGCGATGAGCCGATACCCCCGGAGGGGGCGATCGAGGAGGCGGTGGAGAGCGCCAAGACCTTCTGCGGCTCGGACGCGCCGGGCTTCGTAAACGGCGTACTCGCGGCAGTCCTCCGCGAGGTGCGCCAGAATGCCGGTATCCGATGAGCGCGCAAACACTATGACCAGCGTCGAGCGACTCGACCAGTTGATCACACGCCTGGAGCGCGCCGCCGAGCAGCTGCGATCGGGTGAGCTTTCGCCCGATGCCGCCGCGACGATGGTCGAGGATTGCGCGTCGCTGGCAACGCAGGCGGCCGCCGAGCTGGAGCAGCTGACGCGCGCGGAAGTATCAACTCCGCCGCCCGGCCAGGACAGCCTTCTATAGGTGCCCGCCCGCCCCGCCCACCCCGCGCATCCCGCCCAGCCAGCAGACCCGCCGCATTTGTCTGCAACCGCTGTCAGGGCCAGCTACCCCGATCATCTGCGTGAAGAGGTAGAGCGCTACCTGGAGGGGATCAGCTTCGCCGAGGAGTCCATCACGCAGGGGTTGGACGAGGCGATGCGCTACTCGCTGTTGGCTGGAGGCAAGCGCATCCGTCCGGTGCTCGCGCTGGCGACCGCGCGTGCCATTGGTCTGGAAAGGGACGCGGTGCTGCCGTTGGCGGGCGCGATCGAGCTGATCCACACCTACTCGCTGATCCACGACGACCTGCCGGCGATGGATGACGATGAGCTGCGCCGCGGGGCGCCCACCTGTCATGTGAAGTTCGGCGAGGACGTGGCGATCCTCGCCGGCGACGGTCTCTATGCGGAGGCGTTCAGCCATCTGCTCAGGAGCAATCGCTCGGCACCCGAGCGGGTGCTCGCGGCGGCGGCGGAGCTGGCCGCGGCGACCGGCGTCAACGGCATGGTTGGCGGGCAGTACGCGGACGTCAGCCCGCAGACGCCATCTGGTCCGAGTGCGTTGCGGCGGCTACACGAGCTGAAGACTGGCCGTTTGATCGGTGCGTCAGTGCTGTGCGTACTACTGTTGAGAGGAATTGAAGATGCGACGGAGACCGCGCCCTTCCGTCGCTTCGCCGCAGAGCTGGGAGTTCTGTTCCAGATCGTGGACGACATACTTGATGTGACCGGCACCGATGATGCATTGGGAAAGCCACGAGGTAGCGATGAGCGGCACGGAAAGCGCACGTACGTGAGCGAGTTTGGAATCGAGCGCGCCAGAGAGCTGGCGGCGGAGTCGCACCGGATGGCGAGGGAGGCCCTCGCTGAGGTTGCCGCTCGCTTCTCCTCGCGCGACGGTGCCGCGGAGCACCCGACGGCGGAGCTCGAGGGGATCGCCGACTTCATCTACACCCGCACCTCATGAGCCTGCTGGAGAACATCGACGGACCGGAGGATCTGCGCGAGCTCTCAGAGCAGGAGCTGGCGCAGCTGGCGCAGGAGGTGCGTGAGCACATCATCGACACCGTGGGGGAGATCGGCGGGCACTTCGGCGCGAACCTCGGCACGTGCGAGCTGGCGGTGGCGCTGCACTCGGTGCTCGAGTCGCCCCGCGACAAGATCCTGTGGGACGTCGGCCACCAGGCCTACCCGCACAAGGTGCTCACCGGTAGGCGCGATCTACTGAGCACGATCCGTCAGTACGGCGGTCTCGCCCCGTTCTGCTCGATGGCGGAGTCCGCGCACGACATCATGGGCGCCGGTCACGCCTCCACCTCGATCGGGTATGCGGTGGGCATCAAGGAGGGCATGCGCCACCTGGCTGCCGTGGACGACGAGTCGGCGGTGGACGGCAAGGTGGTGGCGGTGATCGGCGACGGCGCGATGACCGGCGGCGTGGCGTTCGAGGCGATCGGCCAGGCGGGCGGCCTGGGCACGCCGATCGTGGTGGTGCTCAACGACAACGGCATGTCGATCGCGCCCAACGTGGGCGCGCTGTCGCGCTACTTCAACCGTGTGCGGCTGAACCCCAAGCTGTGGCACGCGCGCTCGGACCTCGAGGGCGGCCTCACGCGCCTGCCGATCGGGATCGGCACCGCGTTCGAGCGGCTGGGGCCGCACCTGAAGGAGTCGATCAAGGCCTTCTGGGCCCCGGGGCTTTGGTGGGAGGAGCTCGACTGGGCGTACATGGGAGTGATCGACGGCCACGACGTGCGCGCGCTGCGCGAGGCGCTACGCGAGGCGCTCGCTGCGCAACGCCCGGTGGTGGTGCACATCGCGACGGTCAAGGGCAAGGGCTTTGCGCCAGCCGAGGACGGCGGCCTGGAGGGAATGGAGAAGTGGCATGCGGCCAAGCCCAAGTCGATCAGCAACGGCATCCCAACCAAGCCGGCGGTAGCGAAGAGCAACGGTGCGCGCACGAAGATCGTGCAGCCGCCGCCACCCCAATACACGCAGGTGTTCGGCGAAGCGCTGGTGCGCGAATGCGAACGTGACGAGCGGGTTGTGGGGATCACCGCCGCGATGAACTCGGGGACTGGGCTGAGCATCCTGCAGAAGGCGCTGCCGGAGCGCTACTTCGACGTGGGCATCGCCGAGCAGCAGGCGATTCTGTTCGCCTCGGGCCTCGCGCTGGAGGGGGTCAAGCCGGTGGCTGCGATCTACTCCACGTTCCTGCAGCGCGCCTACGACCAGATCGTGCACGACGTATGCCTGCAGAAGCTGAACGTGGTGTTCGCGATGGATCGTGCTGGTCTGGTGGGAGACGACGGGCCTACCCACCATGGCGCTTTTGACATCGCCTATCTACGCTGCCTGCCCAACATGGTGCTGATGGCGCCGCGCGATGAGGCGATGCTGGTGCACATGCTGCGCACAGCGCTCGAGTACGACGGTCCGATTGCGCTTCGCTACCCGCGCGGGGAGGGCACGGGCGTGGAGTTGCCAAGCGAAGGCCAGGCGATCGCGATTGGAACCGGTGAGATCCTGAGCGAGGCCGAGTTGAGCTCCGGGGCTGCCTCTATCCCGAGGGTGGCGTTGATCGGCTACGGCAGCGGCGTCGGGAAGGCGCTTGAGGCCGCAGGGACGCTGCGCCAGCAGGAGATCGCGGTGACAGTCGTGGACGCCCGCTTCGCCAAGCCAATCGACGCGGGGCTGATGGCCCAGCTGGCAGCCGAGCACGACCTGCTGGTGACGGTCGAGGAGGGCGTTCTCGCCGGTGGCTTCGGCTCCGCCGTGTGGGAGACGCTAAACGATGCGGGGGTGACTCCGCGGATCCTGCGCGTGGGTCTCCCTGATGAGTATGTGACTCATGGCAAGCCCGCATTACTGCACGAGCAGGTGGGCTTCACTGGAGCACGCATCGCCGAGCGGGTGGCTGCGGCGATATCCGACGGCGAGCGCCACACGGTCGGGGACGGCGGCACCCACGGTGCTGGTCCGGCCGTCGTCGGCGCCTAAGCGCTGACCAGACGAAGAAGCGAAGTCCCGCGAGGCGGCTGTTCGACGTCTATTCGCAGTGCTTAAATGAAACGACCCGCCGGGGAAAGCGGGCCGTTTCGGGAGGAGGGATTCAGGAGAGTTGATGCTGCGCTCTCGATCGCTACCCATGATGCACCGCGGGAGCAACGAGTTGTGTGACATGCCACACACATGGGTAGCGACTGTATAAACGCCGATCGAACGCAGTAATGCGGGTCAACGGCTCTCAGCTGACCATCATCGGCTGTCTCGGCGCTTCGCTTGCGGCGACGGCGTCACCAATCCGCGTCGGACTGGGCTCAGCGCTCGTGATGCTTGCGTTGTTAGTCGCAGGCTCAGGTCCGCGCGGCGACCGAGTACCGGATCAAACCCATGACCATCAGCAGGACTCCGGCGATGATGAGCGCCCATCCGCCGACGTGAATTAGGTCATAGGCGGTATTGGATAGCCCTTGTATCAGCGCGATGTGGGTACCGTGGTCGTATGGCCGGAAGGCTTCGAGTGGCCGATTACGGTAGTCCACGATGAAGGCGCTGACACCCGCCAGGAACGCCACCGCTCCGCCGTAGACCCGCCACATGGACGCAGCCTATCGCTGGCCCAGGGGTGCAACCCCCCGACTTGTGCAACTGTTACTCGGCGATGGGCAAGCTCCGCCTCGACACCTTGCTGGCTGAGCGTGGGCTGTTCCCATCGCGCAGCCGTGCGGCTGCGTCGGTAATGGCAGGCGAGGTGTTCTTGATTCCCGGCCATGCTGGCGCCCGCGCGGGCGAGCGCCGGGCGGCCAAGCCGGGAGAACTGGTGGACATAGAGACGCACGTGCGTCTTGCGCAGGGGCCTGCGTTTGTCTCGCGTGGCGGTATCAAGCTCGCCAACGCCCTGGAGGCGTGTGGCTTGGACGTGCACGGTAGGCGCGCGCTCGACGTGGGCGCGTCGACGGGTGGCTTCAGCGACTGCCTGCTGCAGCGCGGCGCTCGGGAAGTGATCGCTGTGGACGTCGGCTACGGGATCCTCGACTATCGCCTCAGGACGGATGAACGTGTTGCGGTGTTGGAGCGCACGAACGCGCGCGAGCTCACGTCGGAGATGCTGCCCGTGCCATGGCTCCCGGGCGATGCTCCGCTCGACCTCGCCACTGTGGACGTGTCGTTCATCTCGCTAGCAAAGGTGCTGGGAGCGGTGCTTGGGTGCCTGGATGCCCACTACGACGTTCTTGCACTCGTCAAGCCGCAGTTCGAGTTGGGGCGTGAGCGGATCGGCAAAGGTGGCGTGGTGAGAGCGGCAGATGACCGCCGGGAGGCGCTGATCACTGTTGGCCGCGCTGCGCTCGAGCTCGGTGCGGCGGTTGCTGGCTACCACTCCTCGGGGCTGCCCGGGCCGAAGGGCAACCGCGAGACTTTCCTGTGGCTGGTCGACCCCGATGACGGGCGGGGTTCGCGGGATGCGGCGCTGCTCGAGCAATTGGCACGGGAGGTGGAGCCATGAGGGAGATCACCGTGTTCACCCACCGGCGCCCAGAGGACACTGCGGAGGCACTCCAGCTGCTTGCTGAGAGGGCTGCCGCGGCGGACGTGACGCTGCGATTTGACGAGAACGAGACGCAGAAGCACAACCTGAAAGCCGGTCCCGGCATGGTGGTTGACGTCCCCAACGCGGACGACGTCGAGCTGTGCATCGTGCTCGGCGGCGACGGCACGATCCTCCGTGCCTTGCGACGCTACGCGGGTACGTCGGTGCCGGTATTCGCGATCAACTTCGGCGCGATCGGGTTCCTCGCGACGGTCGAGCAGCAGGACATCGAGGACGGCATTCGGCGTGCCCTCATGGGGGACTTCGAGTTGCTGCGACTGCCGGGGATCGTGCTGTCGCTACCCGAGGGTCACTCGGAGTTTCGCCCACAGACAGCGATCAACGACATTGCGATCCACCGCAAGGTGGGGGAGCGTGTCGCAGAGATCGCCTATGCGCTCGATGGTGAGGAGGCGGGTAGCGTTCGCTGCGATGGCCTCGTGGTGGCGACACCAGCGGGCTCCACTGGCTACAACCTCGCCAACGGCGGTCCGGTGATGGCATGGGGAGTGGAGGGGTTTGTGGTCTCGTTCATCGCGCCGCACTCGATGAGCGCACGCGCGCTTGTCGTAGCACCGGACGATCACATAACCATCTTCAACCGCTCGCGTGAGCCGCTGGATGTAGCGGTGGACGGTCGTCCCGCAGGGGAGATCGCGGCGGGCGCGGCGATCGAGGCGCGCTTCGCCAACAACATCGGCACGATCGCCCAGCTCCCCGGCTCGTCTTTCTACCGCCGTCTGCGGGAGAAGTTCGGGCGCCTGGCCAGTTGAGAACAGCGCTCAGCCGGCTAGGACATTCTCAGGCGACCTGTGCGTCGCGGTGCTCGATCTCGGCTGCGACGGGGCCGGTGCGCTGCATCGAGGAGATGAAGTCGTCCAGTTGGGCCCTTGAGAAGCGCCGCTGACCACCTGGGGTCCTGTAGCAGCTGACATGCCCAGCGTCGGTCCAGCGGCGGACCGTGGCGAGCGAAACGCCAAGGTAGCGCGCTGCCTGTGAGCTTGTGAACACGAGCTGACGCTCGTTGCGGGGTTGGGTAGGCGTCACGGACAGGGGCATTTGCATGGCCTCGATCGATTGGGGTCGCTGCATGTTTCGTCCGAAAGGGCGGGGAACTTGAGTGCCGGGGAGGTTTGTAGACCTTTGGCAGCCTCGGCGGGCGAGCCGTGTCCCGTCCCCGGCCGTCGGACAGCGCCCCGAGAATCCTTCAAGGATCGTCCCCGATGCCTGGGGTGAGAGCTTCCAATGGCGCAGGATCCCAGTTCTGGAGCCAAATGGGCCGGGTGCTCGCGGCTCGTGGGCGGCGTGGTCATCTGCAACCTTTCCTGCAGAAAGCTACGCAAACTGGACTTTTGGCCACATCCTGCGCTATTGTTCCGCAAACCTACTCATAGGTATGCGGACCCCTGGCGGATGGAGCCAAACGGGATCGCAGGGACTCCGAGAGAAGGGAAAGAGACATGGGCTACACCCACTGAGGTCTCCAAAATGCTTCTGGGGGCGGGCGCGGCGCCGGTGCGTCGCCCCGCCGCTCCCAGTCGAGAGCAGCATCCCCAATAGCTGTCTTGGCGCTGGCTCAGCGGGAAGGCTGAGCTATTTCGCGCACTCGCCGGCCGAAGGCCAGCTCTGTCTCAAAGTCGGCCTCGTCGGGCGTTAGGGTCTGCGCGCCCTTACGCTCCAGCAGCCTGATGAAGGCCTCGACGATCTCCGTGTCCAGCTGCCGGCCGCTGACACTGCGCATCTCCGTGATCGCGTCCTGGGGGGTCATAGGGGGACGGTAGGAGCCGCGGGCGGTGAGCGTGTCGTAGGTCGAGCAGACCGCGATGATCCGCGACGCCAGCGGGATCTCGTTGCCGATCAGCCCCGCTGGGTAGCCGCTGCCGTCGATCTTCTCGTGGTGGTAGAGGATCGCTTCGGCGACGTCCCCGTAGCCGTCAAGACGTCCGACGAGCGCGGACCCGTCCTGCGGGTGACGCCTGACCACGTGCCAGTCCTCGTCGGAGAGGATCTCCGCTTTTAGGATCCGGTCGGGGAGGGCGAACTTGCCGATGTCGTGCAGCAGCCCGGCGGTGTGGACGGTCTCCTGCTGGGCGTCGTCGCATTCCAACTCGACTGCCAGTTCGCGGGCGTAGCGCGCAACCGCGGCGGCGTGGCGGGCCGTGTTCTGATCTCGCAGGGCGAGCGTCTCGAGCAGCGTTGACAGCACTCCCAACTGCAGCGAGGCGAGATGGATGGATCTCGCTTCGAGCTGGTCGGCCCGCTCCTCGGACCGCAGCAGCGCCCGGGTCAGGCGCTGAAAGATGATCAGCACTAGGACCGAGCCCAGCAGCACCGGGAAGCCCAGGTTCGTATAGGCCACCGCCAGCGTTGCCGCCAGCGCAGCGGCGGCTGTCTCGCCCGGCAGGTAGGGGACGAAGTGTTCCCTGATCTGGCGGACGATCGGGCGTCCATCGGTGACGCGGTGATGCAGGGCGATCATCCCGAAGTTCACGATCAGGGTCACCACGAACACCAGGAAGACGATCAGCGCGAACAGCACCCCGCGGGTGGTGGCCAGGTTGGCGTGGCTGTGCACGTCGCCGATCAGCTCCCGCGCCACCACCGCGCCCACGACCGGGTATGTGGCCAGGGTCACGACGTTGTTGAGCGCCAGGTCCCAGGGCAGTCGCCGGCGCAGCGAGTTGCCGAGCACGACCAGCGCCCCGAAGGTCATCGCCGGCTCGGGGCCCAGCAGGGTCATCGTCAACACCAGCGCGATGAAGGCCCCCGTCAGGCGTCCCCGCCCGACGCTCACGGTGAGCCGTTCCCCGACGGCCGTCAGCACGAACAGCAGGGCCACCAGCTTCAGCGGGTGCCAGTCCCCGGGGTCGGTCGTCAACACGGCAGCAGCGATCGCCCCGCCGAGCAGGACGAGCTCGAACGCGATGTACGTCCTTGTCTTTGCGGTGTCGGACATGTGGATCGGCTTCTGTGGGACTTAACGGCACCCCAGACGTCGTCCTAAAGGGGCCGGCCCCTTACCGGTCAGACAGGCCGTCTCGCTGGCGGCCTCATCCGCCCGCGGTCTCCTTGGCCGGGACGGTCGCGGGCGTCTGCTCGACCTCCGGCTGGGGCCCAGCCGTCAGCAGCCACAGGAAGCCGAGCGCGGCCGCCGCGGCGCCGGCGCCGCCGATGGCGAAGGCCGTCCGGGCCGAGGCGAGCGCGACCAGGCTTGCACCCAGGCTCAGCCCGATCACGGGGCAGATCGCGCTCAGCGATTCGAGGCCTCCCATCAGCAAACCGTGCAGGCTTGAGGGCGTCAGGCGCTGGATCGTGCTGACGACTGCCACGAACTGGACGCCGTTGCCCAGTCCCCCCACGAAAGCCGCCGCGCAAGCGCTGGCCAGTGTGGGTGCCAGGGCGAAGCCGCCGTAGGCGGCTCCGATCGCCAGCGTGCCGCCGACCAGCATCGCTCCAACGGCCCGCCCGGGCGCCCGGGCGTAGACGAGGCTGCCGACCACGACGCCGACGCCCCAGGCCGCCAGCAGCAGGCCGTAGCCGCGGTCGCCGGCGTTCAGAGTGCTCTTCGCGTAAACGATCTCGACCGGCCCGGCGAACTCGAAGAAGACCACCGCCACTGACTCCACCAGCAGCAGGGCTCTCAGCGAGGGTACGTCGTTGACATGACGCAGGGCCGTCCCCAAGCGCTCCCGCACCGATGAGCCACCGGCGGCCGCGATCGGTGGGCTCAGGTCCAGCAGCATGGCCCCGCAGACGGCGAAGGAGACGGCGTCCGCCAGCAGCGCGATCGCGCCGCCTGCCGCGGCTACCAGCACGCCCGCCAGCGCCGGGCCGGTGACGAAGGTGATCGAGAAGGCGACGTTGATGGCCGCGTTAGCGGCCCGCTCGGCGTCGTGGGGGTCGTGGCCCTCTGGCGCGGCCTCCCGCGCCGCCCGGGCGGCCTCCGAGCGCAGCAGCGAGTTGGCTGACAGCGCCGCTGTCCCATCGACAGCGACCAAGAACAGCAGCGCCGGCAGCGTGAAGTGCCAGGCCGTGAAGGCGATCACCAAGGTCGCCACGGCCTCGAACAGGTACAGCCTGCTGAGCGAGCCTCGCTGTTCGGAGGTCTCGACGTGCGCGATCAGGACGGGTGAGATGAAGGCCGGCAGCACCTGGGCTGCGACCAATATCGCGGCGACGGCGAAGGCGCTATGCGTGTGGTCGAAGACGACGAGGGCGATTGCGACGGAACCAAGCCAGGTACCAAGCCGGTTGACGGTGTAAGCGACGACCACGCGCCGCAGCTGCGGCGAGGCGAGTGAGGCTCTCACAACGGGGCACGCTAGCGGCTGGAGGCGGACCGGGCGAGCGCTGCATGGACAGCGACGTTCTCCGAAGCCATTGACTGAGCTTGCGTGGAAATACTGTTGCGCAAGCGTCTTTGCAGCGAAGATAGGGCTTTGGGAACGGCGGGGACCTGCCGATAGGTTCCAAACATGGAGGCCTCGACGGCAGTGTTGACGAAACCGATCAGCGTGATCATTGCTGACGACCACACGGTCGTCCGCGACGGTATCCGCGCGGTTCTGCAGCGCGAGGGGGGCGAGTTCAGCGTGGTTGCGGAGGCGGCAGACGTGCCGTCGATGATCCGCGCGGTGCGCGAGCACCAGCCAGATCTGCTGACGCTCGACTTGACGATGCCGGGTGGCTCGAGCCTGGGTGCGCTGCCCTCGTGCTTCATCGCTCATCCGACGCTTGCGGTTGCGATTCTCACGATGCGCGAGGACCCCGAGTACGCGCGCCAGGCGCTGCGGGCGGGGGCGCGTAGCTATGTGCTGAAGGAGGCCGAGCCGGCGGAGCTGCTGCAGGCATTCCGCCTGGCTGTGGCGGGCGGCAACTACCTGCACCCGCGGCTGGGCGCGCTGATGGCGACCGGCGAGGACGGGTTCGCGGACAGCGTGGTTTTGAGCGAGCGCGAGCGCGAGGTCGTTCGCCTGATCGCCAACGGCTACACCAACCCGGAGATCGCAGATCAGCTGAACGTGGCCGAGCGCACGGTCAAGACCTACCGCGCCCGCGCGATCGAGAAGCTCGGCTTCTCCTCGCGCGCTGAGATCACCGCGTATGTGCGGCGCACCGGGCTCGCTGATTAGTTGATTTAGGTCGGCCTGGCGGCCGGGTGGGGCGGCGAAGGTCTGGGTTCTTGAGTCTCGCGATGCGCGACCGTCTCAGATGGCCCTGTGTACGCTGGACTCATGTCTACTTCGGAATCAAGCGTTCCCGCCGAGGGCTACCAGCTGAAGAACATCTCAGCGCGAGCCTTCCAGCATCCGGCTGACAAAGCGGCCACGGCGGCGCTCGGCTCGATCCCTTACCTCGACACCGTCGTCAGGAAGCTGATCGAGCTCGGCTACGAGCGTGCCCTGCGTCAGAGCTACCTCGGCTCCTCGGTGCGGCTCTCAGAAGACCAGTTGGGAGACGTTTACCGCGAGCACGCGATCGCCTACACCACGCTCGACATGAGCGAGGTGCCCGACCTTTACCTCACCCAGTTCCCCACGCCCAACGCGCTTGCGATCGGCGCAAAGCACCCGATCGTGGTAGTCCAGTCAGAGCTCGTGCGGCTGCTCGACGCCCCGCAGCGCCGCGCGGTGTTCGCGCACGAGGCCGCGCACATCCTCGCCGACCACCAGCTGTATCGAACGGCGCTTGCAATCCTCGTGCAGCTCACCAGCAGCGCGCGGCTGCCGTTGCCGCTCACACCGGTGCGCACCGTGCTGATGGAGTGGGGGCGCGCCACCGAGCTGAGCGCCGACCGCGCCGCGGCGGTGGTCACGCGCGATCCGCTGGTCGTGTGCCGCACGCTGATGTCCCTGGCGGGCGGCGCCATGGTCGACGAGCTCGACCTCGACATCTTCATGCGCCAGGGCCTCGACTACAAAGAGAAGGGCGGTGGCCTCGAGCGCCTGACGCGGCTGATGCTCGACCTCGGCGTCACGCACCCGATGCCCGTTAAGCGCACGCACGAGCTGATGGCGTGGGTGCGCTCCGGTGAGTTCGACCGTATCGTCGGTAACGGCGAGTACCCGCGTCGCGACGACCCGGTCGATGCCCGCGCGGATGGGGGAGAGGCGGTGTCGTTCTACGCCGATCGCATCCGCGACGCGTTTCGAGACGCGGGCGAGTCCGTCAGCTCCGTTGGCCAGCAGCTCGCCGGCTGGCTGCGCAGGGACAGCCCCGACGAGGACCTCGACGCCGACGATCAGTAGGACGCGGGCTGGCCGGGGGCCTGCGTGGGGCGCCCCGCCAGCGGAACCGTCAGACGTACCGTCGTGCCGCGTCCAGGCGCGGGCATGAATTCGAGCTCGCCCCCGACCAGCTCGGCGCGCTCGCGCATCCCCGACATCCCAAAGCCGCCCTCCAGCCCATCGCCGCGCGGGCCTAGTCGCCCCGCGTCGGGAAGGCCCTTGCCGTCGTCGGTGACCGACGCGCGGATCATGTCGCCGTGCTCGCGCACGCTCACGACCGCTTTCGTCGCTTCCGCGTGGCGGCTGACATTCGTGAGCGCCTCCTGCATGATCCTGTAGATCGTGCTCTCCAGCTCTGCGTCGAGCCTGCGCGAGCCATTGACCTCGCCGCCGCCAGCCTCGTCCGCCGACTCGGGCAAGTCGATCTCCGTCTCCACGTCCAGCCCATCGATCGCCTGAGCGCGGCGGGCAAGCGCTTGCAGCGCGGCCGCCAGTCCCAGGTCGTCCAGCGCCGCTGGGCGAAGCTCGGTGATCAGGTGGCGCAGACCGTCGATCTCCGTACCCAAGCCCTCCAGCACCGTGTCCACCGCTTCGCTCAGCGCCTGCCTGTCGTCCAGGTCACGCGCGTTTGCCAGCTGCAGGCGCAGGGCGCCGATGCCCTGGATGCTCTCGTCGTGGATCTCGCGCGCCCAGCGAGTGCGCTCGTGCTCGCGCGCCTCCATGCCATATCGCAGTCGTTCGATCTCCACCGAGCGCTCGGCCGCGAGACGCTGCGAGACGCTTGCAGCGAACGCCGCCAGCGCCTCGCGGTCGGGGCCGCGAAAACTTCCGTCCCGGCGCAGCGCGATCACGAGGCCGCCGCCCTGTCCTTCCATGTGCAGCGGCTCGATCAGCGCTGAGCGGGCCTCCAGGCCGAGTTCATGAAGCCACGCTGCCTCAGGACCACGTGGCCGGTCGATGGCCAGCGACTTGCCCTCCTGATAAAGCGAGCCGAGTGCGCTGCCGCGCACGGGCACGATGCGCAGCCGCACCGTTTCCGCACCGGCGCATGCCGCTACCCGCAGCTCTCCGCGCTCCTCGATCACCACCGCCAGCGTGGTGGCGTCAAGCAGCGCGAGACCTCGATCGGCCATGAGACGCAGCAGCCACAGCTCTGATCCGGAAAGCACCGGCTGAAGATTATGAACGTCCGGCGCGACCGACCGCGGGCGGCAAGCTGTCCTGCACGCCTGCGCTCGCTGCCGGCGTCGTCTCCGCGCCCTGCTCAGGCGCATCCGCGGAGGCGCTCACGTGGTTCTCGCCGTTGCCGTTGATTGGGCGTAGTGCCGCTCGCGCCTGTGCCAGCAGCGTCTGTGCGCTGAGGTCCTCATGCCACGCGGCCAAACCCACCGACACGTGTAGCGGGAAGCGCGTCCCTTGCGCTTCGACCTTGATCGTGCGCAGTCGCTCGAGCGCCCGCCGGCCCACAATCTCGGCGCGTGGGCCGTCTGCGCCGGGCAGGATGATCAAAAGGTTGTCGTCTGAGTCTCCGTGCCCGGAGCCGCCTCGTCCGATCCTGTCGAAGCGGCGCAGCTCGCGGCGCAGGGCCTGCGCGACGTACTCGAGCGTCTGATCGCGCAGCTCGCTGCCGTGCTCGCGGGCCATCTCGTCGAGGTTCTCGATCACCACCAGCAGGCAGCTCAGCTGCGTGCCGTGGCGCTCCGCACGGCTGATCTCCTCCTCCAGACGCTCCCGCAAAGCGGCCGGCGTAGAGCAGTCGAGTGCGCTCGGCTGGAGCCGATCGGAATGCGGGTTGGTGTCGCTGGCAGCCATGCCTTTAGCGGACGAGTGTACGTTGGAAATAGGCGTCCGTTCCTAAGCCCCTCGCACTGATTATGCCCCTCAGGGAGCCCTCCGGCAAGTCGCCCGGTGTCGCCAGGGCGCGCATGGGCTCGCCCCTCGACCGTGATCGGCCGCACGATCGCGCGATCTGTCCCCGTGCGCTGGTAGACCACTGGTGTGCTGCAGGAGCTCCGCGTCGAGAACCTATTGCTGATCGAGCAGGCGCAGTTGCGTCTCGCGCCCGGCCTGAACGTCATCACCGGCGAGACGGGGGCCGGCAAGACGGTGCTCGCCCACGCCCTCGACTTGCTGCTCGGCGGGCGCGCCAGGCCGGGGATCGTGCGGCCGGGTGCCGGCGAGGCTTACGTGGAGGGCATCTTCGACCTTCCCCCGCGCGTGCGCGAGCAGCTCGACGAGCGGCTGAGCGCGGAAGCCGATGAGCTCGTGCTCGCCCGTCGCGTCGGCACCGATGGACGGACCCGCGCCTATCTCAACGGTCGCTCCGCGAGCGTCGGTGAGCTGCGCGAGATCGGCGCCACGTTGCTCGCGTTCTACGGGCAGCACGAGCACCGCAAGCTCACTCTGTCCGCCGCCCAGCTGGAGATCCTCGACGGCTTGTGCGCAGGCGACCATGCCGGGCGCCTGCGCAAGTGCGCGCAGGCTCTCGCCCAGGTGCGTCAGCTGGAAGAGCGGATGGGGGAGCTGCGCGAGCTCTCATCTCAGCGCGAGCGCGAGCTCGGCCTGCTCGAGTACGAGCTCGCGGAGATCGATGCCGTTGCACCCGAGGAGCGCGAGCACCAGCAGCTGCTTGGTGCGCGTGAGCGCTTGCGCAGCCTCGACGCGCTGTGCTCCGCCGCGGGTGCGGCCGCGGAAGCGCTGGCTCCGGACTCCGGGGAAGCTCCGGGAGCAGCGCAGCTGGTTGCCAGTGCCACCGGGCAGCTCGACGCCCTCGCCGGCGTTGACCCAGCGCTCGATGCCCTCGCTGAGCGACTGCACGCGGTGATCATCGAGTCTCAGGATCTGGCCGGCGAGCTGCGCTCCTACTGTGAGGGCGCGGGCGCAGATGACATCGACGGTGCGCTTGCCAAGCTCGGCCCGGAAGCTTCGCTGGACGCGCTCGAACAGCGGTTGGCGGCGATCGAGCGCCTCGCGCGCAAGTACGGCGGTAGCGTCGGCGCCGTGCTCGAGTACGCCGAGCACGCCCGTGCACGCCGTGACGAGCTCGCCGGTGCGGAGGTGGCGCTGGCCGAGGCGGGCGAGCAGCTGAGCTCCGCACGGGCAGAGCTCAACCAGTGCGTGCTGGCAGTGCGCAAGGCCCGCAAGGCCGCCGCGCGAAGCTTCGCGCCCGCTGTGCGCGAGCAGCTCGCCGCCCTGGCAATGGCAGACGCGAGCTTCGAGGTGACCCTCGACGAGCGCGAGCCGGGGCCATCGGGAGGGGATTCCGTGGAGTTCATGATCGCGCCCAATCCCGGGGTGCCAGCTGGTCCGCTGCGCGAGATCGCCTCCGGTGGCGAGCTCTCGCGGGTGATGCTCGCGATCATGAGCGTCGCCAGCGCTTCCTCCGCGGACGCCACGCTCGTGTTCGACGAGGTCGACGCCGGCATCGGCGGTCAAACGGCGCGTGTCGTCGGCGAGCGGCTACGCGGCCTGGGCGAGCGCAGGCAGGTGCTGTGCATCACCCATCTGCCGCAGATCGCCTCGCTCGCCGCACGCCACTTCTCGATCGTCAAGGACACCAGCGCCGAGCCCACCCGCACCACCGTGCTGCAGCTCGCGGAGGGCGACGTCGTCGGTGAGCTCGTTCGCATGCTCGGCGCCGACAGCGACGACATGGTCGCGCGAAGGCACGCACGGGATCTACGCCGCGCCGCGTAAGACGGCCGGCGAAACCGCTGCACGCACAGCGTTTTTCCATGTTGGGCGTTACTCTCGAAAGCGTGGCCGCAACGCGATCGAGCGCGCCGGGCTATCTGCAGCCCGTTAGTACGTCTGGCCCTGGGTTGGACATCCCACCCGTGCGGACGCTCGCCGGCCCTGTGCGCCCGGGTAGGCGCACGAAGCTGCTCGTCCGACATCTAGTGCCCGGCGACATTGCGCTGATCGACCATCTCGACATCGATCGTGTCTCCGCTGAGGAGCTGATCGCAGCCGGCGCAGTGGCGGTTCTCAACTGCAGCCCGTCCTCCAGTGGCTCATACCCGAACCTCGGCCCGCAGCTACTGGTCGAGGCCGGCATCGTGCTCGTGGACCTGCCCAACGATGCACTGTTCGAGCGGCTGTCCGACGGCGACCCACTCGTGATCAAGGTCGTTGCCGCTGCTCCCGCCGCGTCTGCCGTGGCCAGCGCGTCTCCTTCGGCACCAGATCCGACGGCGCCTGTGTATCCGGCGGCGCTTGTGGATCCGGCGGCGCCTGTGGATCCGACCGCGCCTGTGGACCCCGCGCCCCCCGCGATATCGGCGGCGCCCATGTCCATGCCCGAGGACGGGGGTGGCGCTGGCTCGCTCACCGCTGAGATATTCCGCAAGGGTGAGCTGCTTGCCAGCGGCGAGATTCTCGACCTCGAGCGGGTGTACGCGGAAACGGAGCTCCGCCGCCAGGAGATCGGGGAGGCGCTCGAGCGCTTCGCTCACAACACGATCGACCACATGCGTGAGGAGCGCGAGCTGCTCGCCGGGCGTATCAAGCTGCCCCGCTTCGCCACCGACTTCCGCGACCGCTCCACGCTCGTGGTCGTGCGCGGCGTCGATCACCAGCGCGACCTACGGGCGCTGAGACCGTTCATCCGCGACATGCGCCCGGTGATCGTCGCCGTCGACGGTGCCGCTGGCGCGCTGCTGGAGGAGGGGCTCAAACCGAACATGATCGTCGGGGACATGGACTCTGCCGGCGAGGCTGCGCTGCGCTGCGGCGCGGAGCTCGTCGTGCACTCCTATCCCGACGGGCGTGCCCCGGGGCGTAAGCGCCTCGAGCAGATGGGTCTGCCGTTCAAGCTCGTCCCCGCGCCCGGCACCAGCCAGGACGTCGCCATGCTGCTCGCCGCGGAGAAGGGCGCCCGCCTGATCGTCTCCGTCGGGTCGCAGTTCAACCTCGTTGAGTTCCTCGACCGCAACCGCGAAGGGATGTCCTCGACGTTCCTCACGCGTCTGCGGATCGGCGAGATCCTTGTCGACGCCAAGGGCGTCAGCCGCCTGTACCGGCCCCGGCCAGGCCTGACGCCACTGTTGGTAGTGATTGTTACCGGTCTGATCGCGTTGATCGCAGTGGTATGTGTGAGCCCTGCTCTACGCGACGTGGCAGAACTGCTGTGGCTGAAGCTCCAGCTGCTGATCGGCTGAGCACCGCCCGCGCGCACTGACCATGTTCGACTTTCGCTACCACGCGCTATCGCTCGCTGCCGTGCTGTTCGCGCTGGCGCTCGGCGTCGTCCTCGGTGTTGCCATCGGCGACTCCAACCTGGTCTCCTCCGCCAAGAACGGCATCGTCGCAAACCTCAGATCGGAAGTCAGCCAGGCACACCAGCAGTCCGGTCATCTGCAGGAAAAGCTCACCGCCGAGGAAGCATTCGCCAACGGCCTGTACCCGCTGTCCGTGCACGAACTGCTCCCCGGGCGCAGCATCGGCGTGGTGTTCCTCGGCGAATCCTCCGATACGATCAACACGCTCGCGCGCGCCGCCGTCGCTCAGGCCGGCGGTCAGGTGACGACCGTCATCGCTGTGCGCGAGCCGCTTGCCGTGGCTGAAATCTCCCACGCGGCGGCGGGCACCCACTACGCGCCGCTCGCCACCTCCGCCGGGCTCGTCGGCAGCTTCGGCGAGCTGATCGGCCGCCAGCTCGTGAGCGGCGGACCCAAGGTTGGCCGCGAGTTGATCAGCCGTGTGCGCGCAAGCCTGCTCAGTGCTTTCGACGGGCAGCTCACGCGCCTTGAAGGCATCGTCGTGATGCGCGCCGAACCAGCCGGCATGAGCGCACAGCAAAGCGAAGCCACCACCGCCTTCGAGTCGGGTCTGCTCGCCGGCATCGCCGCCGTCGGCGTCCCAGTAGTTGGGGTCGAGATCTCCAGCACCACGCCGTCGCAGATCCCCTGGTACAGGGAAAAGGGCATCTCCAGCGTCGACGATCTCGACCAGCTCGCCGGACAGGCCGCGCTCGACTACGCGCTCGCGGGAGACCACGGCACCTTCGGCGTCAAGTCCACCGCCGACTCGCTGCTACCGAGCGCGGGCGCCAGCGGCAATGCCCAGCCCTAAAGACGCCGACCGGCTAACGGGTCGGTGCGGGCGATTGGAAACGACGTGGGGCGCGTCCGCCCACGCCGGTAATTTCCACACATGCACGCCCTGCCATTCGTGGTCGCGCTCGCCAGCGCCGCGATCCTCGCCCCGCTGCTGCTACGGGCGTTGAACGACGCCGGTCATACCCGCGCCAATTATCGCCAGCGCTCGCTTGCATTTCCCTTCGGCGTGCTCACGATTGCAGCCGCGCTGCTAGCGCTGATCCCGCTGACGCTGCTACAGAAGCTCGCATCCACCAACGTCTTTCACCCTGAGCTCCTGCCGATCGCCGTGTATGCGCTTGGGGTGCTCGCCCTTGGGCTCGTCGACGACACGCTCGCCCGCGACGGTGACAGAGCTCGCGGCGGTGATGGCGCACGCGATGGCGCCAAGACTCGCACGGTCCCTGCACAGCGCGGCTGGCGCGGTCACGGTGCTGCCGCTCTACGGGGCGAGTTCTCAACCGGCGCGCTCAAGGCCGTTGGCTCGCTCGGCCTGGCGCTGTTTGCCATGAGCTACCTCGGGCTTTCCAACGCGCGCTGGCTGCTCGCGGCTGGGGTGCTCGTGCTCGCCACCAACGCCTTCAACCTGCTCGACCTGCGTCCTGGCCGCGCAACCAAGGCGTTCGTGCTGCTCGGCGCGGGCCTCGCCATCGGCTCAGCCGACCTGCGTCCGCTGTGGGCGCTTGGCCTGTTTGCCGCGCCTGCGCTCGTTGCCGGCGTGTATGACCTGCGCGAGCGGGCGATGCTCGGTGACACCGGCGCCAACCTGCTCGGCGCGCTCGCCGGCCTGTGGCTGGTGCTGAGCCTGTCCGGCACCGGGCAGCTGATCGCACTCGCGCTGTTGCTCGGAATCACGGTATATGGGGAGTTGCGATCGATTTCTGCGCTGATCGAACGGACTCCGGGCCTGCGCCGTCTAGACTCCTGGGGCAGGCCCACATGAGCATGCACCACTCCGACCGCCACGCCCAGGCGCCCAGCAAGACCCGGTTCATCTTCGTGACCGGCGGTGTCGTCTCCTCGCTCGGCAAGGGCATCTCCGCGGCCTCGCTCGGGAGGCTGCTCGTCTCACGCGGTCTGACCGTCGGCCTGCAGAAGTTCGACCCCTACATCAACGTCGACCCCGGCACGATGTCGCCCTACCAGCACGGCGAGGTGTTCGTCACCGAGGACGGAGCCGAGACCGACCTGGATCTCGGCCACTACGAGCGCTTCACCGACTCCAACACCAGCAAAGCCTCCAACGTCACCGCCGGCGGCATCTACGACACGGTCATCCGCCGCGAGCGCCGCGGCGACTACCTCGGCGGCACCGTGCAGGTGGTGCCGCACATCACCGATGAGATCAAGCAGCGGATCGCGCTGATCGCCGAGTCCTCCGACGTCGACTTCGTCATCACCGAGATCGGCGGCACTGTCGGTGACATCGAGTCGCTGCCTTTTCTCGAGGCGATCCGCCAGTTCCCCGTGGACGTGGGGCGCAGGCGCTGCATGTTCATCCACCTCACGCTCGTCCCCTACATCAGCCATGCTGGTGAGCTGAAGACTAAGCCCACGCAGCACTCCGTCAACGAGCTGCGGCGCATCGGTATCGCGCCCGACATGCTCATGTGCCGCTCGGAGGGCTCGCTGTCCAGCGACATCCGCAAGAAGATCGCGCTGTTCGCAAGCCTGCCGGTTGAGGCGATCGTCTCCGCGTGCGACGTCGACAACATCTACAAGGTGCCTCTCACGTTCCGCGACCAGGGCGTCGACGACTTCGTGCTCGAGCACTTCGGCCTGGAGGCGCCCGCGCCAGAGCTGTCCCAGTGGACCGAGCCGATCGAGCGCTCCGCCAGAGCGACACGCAACGTTCAGATCGCGCTCGTCGGCAAGTACGTGCAGCTCGAGGACGCCTACCTGTCGGTCTCCGAAGCGCTGCGCCACTCCGCCTCGCTCCAGGACGCGAGGGTGGAGATCGACTGGATCGACTCCGAGAGCCTCGAGGGCGCCGACAACCGCGACGCGCTCGAACGGCTCGGCCGTGCCGACGGCATCCTCATCCCCGGCGGCTTCGGCGGGCGCGGAATCGAGGGCAAGATCGCAGCCGCGCGCGTCGCCCGCGAGCGCCAGATCCCATACCTGGGCGTGTGCCTCGGCATGCAGGTCGCCGTGGCGGAGTTCGCCCGGCATGTGGCAGGTATGGAGGGAGCCAACTCGACCGAGTTCGACATCGAGACGCCATACCCCGTCATCGACCTGCTGCCAGAGCAAAAGGAGGTCGCCGACCTCGGCGGCACCATGCGCCTGGGTGCCGACCCGATCAAGCTCCATCCCGGCACCCGCGCGCTCGAGATGTACGGCGAGGCTGTCGTGTACGAGCGCCACCGCCACCGCTATGAGGTCAACAACCTGCTGCGAAAGCGCCTGCAGAGCGCCGGCCTGCGCGTTTCAGGGACCTCGCCGGACGAGCGTCTCGTCGAGGTGATCGAGCTCGATGACCACCCGTTCTTCGTCGCCTCGCAATTTCACCCGGAGTTCAAGTCACGCCCCGAGCGCCCCGCGCCGCTGTTCCGCGAGTTCGTCGCCGCCGCGCTCGCATCCTCGCGTGACGGGCAGCGCGCCGAGTCCGGCCACGCTCCCACCGACGCCGAGGCGAGCGTCGTGGATGAAGCGAGCGGTCATCCGGATGAGGCGACGTACCCGCCGGCAGAGCGCGCCGGGCACTCGTGACGGCTCCCCCGTCACTGTCAAGAGTGAGCGAGCTCGAGCGCCGCTACCTCAACGGGACGTTCGCCGAGCTATGTCGTATCGACAGTCCCTCCGGACACGAGCGTGCCTGCGCGGAGCGCGTCATCTCCGAGCTACGCGCGCTCGGCGTGAAGGTCCACGAGGACGACGCGGGGCCCACTGTCGGCTCTGACTGCGGCAACCTGCTCGCGTTCATCTCCTCCGACTGGCCCGGCGGCTCAGAGGAGACCGCCAAGCAGGGACACTCGCTGATGCTGGGCGCGCACCTCGACACCGTCCCGCTGCAGGCGCCCGTCGAGCCCGTGCTCCTCAAAGGCAGCTGGGAGAACGCCAACGACGGCATCCTCGGCGCCGATAACAAGGCAGCCATCGCCGTGCTGCTCGCGCTCGCCCGCCACGTGCGACGCGAGGGCGCGCCCGTGGACGTCGAGCTGCTGTTCACCGTCGGCGAGGAGGTCGCGCTCGCCGGCGCACGCGCGTTCGACGCCTCGCGCCTGAACAGCACCTTCGGCTTCGTCTTCGACCACGCCACGCCGATCGGCGAGATCGTGATCGAGTCGCCCACCCACTTCCGTATCGAGGCGTCCTTTCACGGTGCCGCCGCGCACGCGGGCATACGCCCCGAGGACGGCCGCAGCGCGATCCTTGCCGCCGCACGTGCGATCGCCTCGATGCAGCTCGGCCGGCTGGACAGCGGCACGACCGTCAACGTCGGCACCATCTCCGGTGGCACCGCCATGAACGTCGTCGCCGAGGACTGCACGCTAGTGCTTGAGGCACGCGCGCTGGATGACCAGCGAGCGGAGGAGGTCGTCGCGGAAATCGTCGATCGCCTGCACGAGGCCGCCAACCTCCCAGATTGCGACTGCGACGTTGACATCAGCGTCCAGCGCACCTTCTCCGGCTACAAACTGCCACCCGCCTCAAGGCCCGTGCGCGTGGCCGAGCAGGCGCTGCGCGCCTGTGGATATCAGCCCGTGCACATCTCAAGCGGTGGCGGCTCCGACGCCAACGCGCTGATCGCACAGGGCTTCGCAACGGTGAACTTGGCCAATGGCACCGAGCGAGCCCACGAGCCAGGAGAGCGCGTCAGCGCGCTCGCGCTCGAGGAGATGCTCGACGTCGCGCTTGCCCTGCTGGACGAGGCCGCGGGGCTAGGGCCCGCCGCGGCCCTGTAGCTTGCCTCGGCCATGCTCAAGCTACGACCCGCAATCGTCACCGAGATCGACAACGCCGACGCTGGTGTTGAGAGCACTGTACGCACGCGTCCCGACGGCGGCGAGCAGCGCCTCACCGTCGAGCTGACCGGCGAGCACGCTGGGGGCGCGGCACGCACCGCGATCGCCGATGTGGCGCTCGTCGGCCGTGCGCAGGTCGGCGATGAGGTGATCGTCAACGTGCAAGCACTCGACCTTGGTCTCGGCTCGGGCGGCTTCGACGTCGTGCACGTCAACCTCACCCGTGGACTCGCAAGCGACGGCACGCCAGGCGCGCATGTGATGAAGCTCAACTACACGAGCCTCCAGCACGCCGTCACGCCTGTCGAGGATGAGCCTTTGCAACTACCAGTGGGACGCCCCGTGGCGGTGCTCGCGTTGCACGGCCAGCTCGCGGGTCTTGCGTGGGCATTCGCCCAGAGTGCCCCCGGGATGAAGCTTGGCTACGTGCAAACCGAGGGCGGCGCGCTCCCCGGCGGGCACTCTCGCACGGTGCGCCTGCTGCGCGAGCGCGGGCTGCTCGCCGGCTACCTGACAGCCGGGCCGGCATTCGGCGGCGAGGGAGAGGCGATCAGCACCGCCGGTGCACTACACCACGGTCTGCGCACCCTCGGCTGGGATGCAGCCGTATGCGGACCGGGGCCGGGGATCATCGGCTCGGGCTCGCCGCTCGGCCACGGCGGCATGGTCGCGCTCGACTCCGCGCACGTTGCACTCGCGCTCGGCTGCCCCACGCTGCTGGTCGCACGCCTGTCCGCCGGCGATCAGCGCACCCGCCATCGCGGCTTCTCACACCACACACTCACCGTCCTTGACATGCTGCTCGAGCCCGTCACCGTCGCGCTACCCGCGGGGATGCGCTCACCCGTGGGCTCGGACCTGCGCGCTGAGCTGGGCGCCGTGTTCGCCGCCGCCAAACCAGCCCGCAAGGGCAAAGCCCGCCCAACGCCTGCCGTGGAGCAGGAGCACGCGGCGGTCGATCGGCCCGCGCGCATCGCCCGCCACGACTGGCGGCGCGCGAGCGTCGATCTCCCAGGCTATGCCTCGAGCGGCCTGCCCACCGAGACGATGGGCCGCGGGCTGATGGAGGACCCGCTGTTCTTCAGCGCCGCGCTCGCCGGAGGCAGCGCGCTCGCGGAGCTCGTCGAGCGCCCTCCCGCCGTCGGCCAGATGGAGATCGAGGACGCGCTCGGTGAGCCTGCGTGAGTGAGCCCTTCCAAGCGGTTGACGGCAAGACCGTCTACAGCGGGCAGATCGTCGACGTGCGCATCGAGCGCTTCCGCCACGCTGACGGAGCGGTCGTCTCCCGCGAGGTAGTCCGCCACAGCGGCGCCGTGGGCATGGTCGCCCACGACGAGCAGCACGTGTGGCTCGTGCGCCAGCCGCGCGAGGCCGTCGGCGAGCCAGCGCTGCTGGAGATCCCCGCCGGACGCCTCGACAAGCAGGGCGAGCAGCCGCTGGCGGCCGCCCAGCGCGAGCTCGCCGAGGAGATCGGCCGCGGCGCACGCAACTGGGAGCCGATCCTCTCCTTCTACACCGGCGCCGGCTTCACCGACGAGCAGATCCACCTGTTCCTCGCCACCGACCTCTACGTTGCGCACGCCGACAGCGGCGAGGACGAGCGCATCGAGATCATTCCCTGGCCGCTCGAGGAGCTGCAAGCAGCGATCGATCAGTGCCGCGACGCAAAGACCCTGATCGCGCTGTTCTGGCTCGCACGCCGGCTGAACATCTGATTGCACCCCCAGGAGCGCTCGCACGATCAGCGAAGCTGGGAGGGTGACTCTCGCAGCGACCTCCGCGCCAGACACCGCACGCACCGCAGGCACCACCACCGGTACGGCGGACAGCATCGGCACCGCGGACACCGCACGCACCGCTGATGGGGCCGGCGCCGACGTCGCCATCGAGCCGCTGATCCTCGACTTCCTCGCCTATCTCGAGCTCGAGCGGGGACTCTCGCGCAACACGCTCGAGGCGTACCGCTCAGACCTGTTTCAGCTCGGCGAGTTCCTCGATCGCCGCGCGCTTTCAGCCACGCGCGCCAGCCACGGCGACCTGGCCGCCTTCCTATCAGGGCTGCAGGTGGCGCCGAGCACGCTCGCCCGCAAGGTCGCCTGCCTGCGCTCCTTCTACCACCACCTACGTCGCGAGGGCATCATCGAGCACGACCCCACCGCCGACCTGCGCGGTCCACGCAAGCCTCAGCGCCTGCCGCGCGTACTCACACGCGAGCAGGTCGGGCGCCTGCTCGAACAGCCGCGCGGAACCGAGCCGCTCGCGCTGCGCGACCGTGCGCTGCTCGAGTCGATGTACGCGTGCGGCCTGCGCGCCTCCGAGGCGGTCGGGCTCGAGCTCGCCGACGTGGACCTCGAGGAGGGCCTTCTGCGCGCGCGCGGCAAGGGCTCCAAGGAGCGGATCGTGCCCATCGGCCGCCAGGCACTCGCCGCGCTTCACGCCTACCTGCGTGGCGGCCGCCCACAGCTGATCGCCCCGGATCGCGCCCAGCCCCCCGCACAGCTGTTCCTCAACAGCCGCGGCGCCGGCCTCACCCGCCAGGGGCTGTACAAGATCATCCAAGGCCACGCGCGTACCGCAGGGCTTGCAGAGCGGATGAGCCCGCACACGCTGCGCCACAGCTTCGCCACCCACCTGCTCGCCGGTGGCTGCGACCTGCGCTCGCTGCAGGAGATGCTCGGCCACGCCGACCTAGCCACCACCCAGGTCTACACCCACCTATCAGCCGACCGGCTGAAGGACGCGTACTTCAGCGCCCACCCGCGAGCGAGCGCCACCCGGTAGACATCCGCCGGTGACCACGCCGCCCCTCCCGCCAAACCGGCGCGCGTTCGTGCTCGTGATCGACGCCTGCGGTGTCGGCGCGCTACCCGACGCCGCTGCCTACGGCGATCAGGGCACCAACACGCTCGCTCACCTCGCCGACGCCGTCGACGGCCTCGAGCTGCCCGTGCTCGGGCGGCTGGGGCTCGGCTCGATCCTTCCCCTGCGCGGTGTGGCGCCCAGTGCCGATCCAGCGATCCACGGGCGCCTGCACCCGCTCGGCCCCGGCAAGGACTCCATCACCGGCCACTGGGAGCTGATGGGCGTCGTTGCCGAGCGGGCGCTGCCCACCTATCCCAGCGGCTTCCCGCCGGAGTTGATCTCCATGCTCGTGCGCGAGACCGGCCATGAGCTGATCTGCAACCGCCCCGACAGTGGGCTCGCTGCGATCGACGAGTTCGGCGCCGAGCACCTGCGCACGGGCGCGCTCATCATCTACACCTCCCAGGACTCCGTGCTGCAGCTCGCCGCGCACATCGAGCGGGTACCGGCGGATGAGCTTTATCGCGCGTGCAGTGCCGCCAGGGAGGCGATGAGCGGCGAGCACGCCGTCGGGCGGGTGATCGCGCGGCCGTTCACCGGTGAGGTCGGCGCCTTCGAGCGCACCGACGGCAGGCGCGACTTCGCGCTCGCCCCGCCTGGGCGAAGCTATCTGCGGGAGCTCAACGACGCCGGCGTGGAGGTGCACGGCGTCGGCAAGATCGACGACCTGTTCGCTGGCGTGGGCGTGGACGTCTCACACCCGGGAGTCACCAACGCGCGGGCGCTCACCGAAGTTCACAGGCTGCTCGACTCTCTGCCCAGCGGCCTCGTGTTCGTGAACCTGATCGAGACCGACCAGGTATACGGTCACCGCAAGGACGCCCACGGCTTCTACCGCGCATTGCGTGAGATCGACGCGAGCGTGGGGGAGATGCTCGCGCGAGTGCGCCACGACGATCTCCTCATCATCACTGCAGATCACGGCGTCGACATCACTCACCCGGGAACCGACCACACGCGTGAGTACGCGCCGCTGTTGGCGCTCACAGGAGAGATGCTCGCCCGAGGCGGGGGCGGCGCGCGTCACGACGGTCCGCTCGCGGATGTGGGCGCGAGCGTCCTCTCTTGGCTCGCCGGCCGACAGGCTGAGGACCTTCCGGGGGACGCCTTCATAAGCTAGGACGAGATGCCCGAGCTGCCAGAGGTCGAGACGATCAGACGCCAGCTCGCGCCGCTGGTGGAGGGCCGCAAGCTGCGCGCCATCGAGGTGCTCGACTGGCGCTGGTCGCGTCCGCTCGCGCCAAGCGAACTCGAGCAGGCGCTCATCGGCAGGCGTATCGAGCGGCTGGGCAGACGCGGCAAGTACCTCGTGTGGAGCTTCTCAGGTGACGTCCATCTCGCGCAGCACCTGCGCATGACAGGCGCGGTGCTCGCCGACCCCGACCCCGCACAGCAGCACGTGGGCGTGCGCATGGAGCTGAGCGGTGGGGGCTCACGGAAGGTGGGTCACCTGGCGGTCGTCGACCCGCGCCGCTTTGGCACCGGCGAGCTGCTGCTTGGCTCACCTGCGCTCGAGGAGTTCTTCGCCGCGCGGCTTGGCCTCGAGCCGTTTGACGAGCTGTTCACCGCCGAGCACCTGCGCCAGCTTGCCAAAGGCCGGACCGCGCCGATCAAGGCATTCCTGCTCGACCAGCGCAAGATCGCAGGCGTCGGCAACATCTACGCTGATGAGGCGCTACACCGGGCGGGCGTGCACCCTCGCCGGCCGGCGGGACGGCTCTCGCGTGAGCAATACGAGCGTCTACGCGAGAGCATCATCGCGGCGCTCAGCGCCGGCATCGACGCGCAAGGGCGCGAGCATCGACGACTTCCGTCACGTCGATGGCGTGCAGGGCTCCTTCCAGAACCAGTTCCTCGTGCACCTGCGCGAGGGCGAGCCGTGCTGGCAGTGCGGCTCGAGCATCGTCAAGATGGTCGTCGGCGGGCGCGGCACCTACGTGTGCGAGACCTGCCAGCCGCGCGCGCGAGCGATCAGGCCGCGAGCGCGCTCAGGCCGCTAGCAGCTCGTCCAGCCGGCCGCTCTCAGCGGCCGCCCGCACCTCGGTGAAGCCGCCCACAAGCTGACCGTCGATGAGCACCTGGGGAAAGCTCATCATCCCCGTCTCGCGCGCCAGCGCCGCGCGTCCCTCCGGGTTCTTGGCGAGGTTGATCTCCGAGAACTCCACACCGCGCGACTTCAACAAGCCCTTCACGCGGACGCAAAAGGCGCACGGCTCAGTCGTGTAGACCGTTACCTGACTCATTACTTCACTAAGTATAGCGTGGGCACGAGCCGCTCGGTGCGCTTGGGTGGGCGCAGGTACTTGCGCTCCTGGCGCGGCGGGAGCTTCGGTCGCTTGCTCTCGTCCTCGTGCTTATAGGGGACGATCGACAGCAGGTGGCTGATGAGGTTCAGGCGGGCGGTGCGCTTGTCGTCGGCCTCCACCACATACCAGGGGCTCTCCTCGGTGTCGGTGTAGTTGAACATGCGGTCCTTGGCTTCCGCGTAGTCGACCCAGCGCGCCCGGGCCTGCACGTCGGTGGGGCTGAACTTCCAGCGCTTGCGCGGATCGGACAGACGTTTTTCAAAGCGCCGCTCCTGCTCCTCGTCGCTGACCGACAGCCAGTACTTCACGAGCATGATCCCGTCGTTCTGCAATGCCTGCTCGAACAGCGGACAGAAACGCAGGAACTCTTCGTACTCGTCCTCGGTGCAGTAGCCCATCACGTGCTCAACGCCCGCGCGGTTGTACCAGCTGCGGTTGAACAGGGCCATTTCCCCACCCGCTGGCAGGTGTGACACATAACGCTGGAAGAACCACTCCGAGCGCTCGCGCTCGCTGGGCGTGGGCACCGCCACCACGCGGCACGTGCGCGGGTTCAGGTAGTAGATGACGCGCTTGATCGCACCGTCCTTGCCGGCGGTGTCGCGACCCTCGAACAGCACCACCAGACGCTGTTTCTCAGCGACGATCCACTCCTGCATGTACACCAGCTCCGTCTGCAGGCGCACGAGCTCCTTTTCCGCCTGCTTGTCGTTCAGCTCCTCCGTCTCGTGCGCCATCTTTGGCAAGGTAGCCGATGCGTCGGGTGCATAGATCATCATTGAAGGTTCATGTCCAATCGAGCGGTGAAGACGGAAGCGGTGGTGCTGCGCTCGATGCGCTACGGCGAGGCGGACCGCATCCTGCACCTTTACACCCCGCACCGCGGGCGGGTGAGCGCAATCGCCAAGGGCGTGCGCCGTGCACGCAGCCGCTTCGGCGGGCGTCTGGAGCCGTACTTCCGCCTGCACATCGAGCTGCACGAAGGGCGTGGCGAGCTGTTGACGGTCACGGGCGCGCAGACGATCGACGGTTACGCGCGGTTGCGCGGCGATGGGCGCGCGCTGGACGCGGCTGCGCGCGCGTGCGACGCGGTGGGGCGGCTGTTCGAGACCTCAGAGCCGCACCCGGGCGTGTTCAACCTGCTGTGCCGGCAGCTGTCGCTGCTCGATACGCACGTCGGCGGGCTCGCGAGCAATCGCGCGGGGGCGCTTGCGTTTCGCCTGAAGCTGCTGCTGGCAGCGGGTCTTGCGCCACAGCTGGGCGCGTGTGCGAGCTGCGGCGAGCCAGAACATCTGGTGGGCTTCTCCGGGGCGGCCGGCGGCGTCGTTTGCACGGCGTGCGAGGCTGGCTCCTTCCCGCTCGAGCAGGAGGCACATGGCTTCATGACCGACGCACTTGGCCGTGCGCTCACCGAGGTACCTGAGGCCACCGCTATGGCGCTCGGCCAGGTCGAGCGGGCGATCGCGGCGACACTCGAGCACCACGCGCACGTTCGCCTGATGCCCGCTGCTGGGCACGCTGGCTGACTCGGCGGGCGGCCTGGCGAGCGGTCCCGGGGGCCGATCCCGGTATCGTGGTGGGCTGTGGACGAGGGACTTCCGATCGCGTATCAGGTACTGGAGAAGGGCGTTGCCGTGCTGGCGTCCGACGGCGAGCGGGTGGGCACTGTGCACCATGTGGTCTCGGCGCCCGAGAAGGACATCTTCCACGGCATTGTGATCTCCACGCCTGGACACGGTCTCCGTTTTGTGGAGGCTGCGGATGTCGCGTCGCTACACGAGTTCGGCGTCGATCTGCGGATCGATTCGGCGGCGGCACAGGTCCTGCCCCAGCCTGGCGGCGGCGCACCGGTGTTCGACGAGGATCCAGGTGAGATGAAGGGCTGGCACCACTGGGTGCACAAGGCCGCCGGGCGCGGCGACTGGAAACGCGAGCGCTGAGCGCTGCCGCCGGGTATCGCCCGCGGCCGGTGGCACAATCGAACGATGAGCATTGCCACCGAGCAGGACCTCGTCGCGGCGGGCTTCGCCGAACGCATAGCGGAGCAGGAGGAGCAGCTGCTCTCGCCGCTGGCCGCGCGCTCCTACCCGGCGCAGCGCGATCACGCTGAGGAGGACTGTGCGCTACGCACCCCGTTCCAGCGCGACCGCGACAGGATCGTGCACAGCAAGGCGTTTCGCCGGCTGACGCACAAGACGCAGGTGTTCGTGGCGCCGCGCGGCGACCACTACCGCACGCGCTTGACGCACACGCTGGAGGTGACGTCGATCTCGCGCACGGTCGCGCGGGCGCTGCGCCTGAACGAGGACCTGGTGGAGGCGATCGGCCTCGGCCACGACCTGGGGCACCCGCCGTTCGGGCACATCGGCGAGGAGGTGCTCGACAGCTGCCTGAAAGAGCGCTTCGGTAGCGACTTTCGCCACTATGAGCACTCGCTGCGGATCGTGGAGCATTTGGAGCGCGACGGTGTGGGGTTGAACCTGACTGAGCAAGTAAGAGAGGGGATCGCGAGGCATTCCAGCCGCACACCGTCGCCGCAGACGCTGGAGGGGAGAATCGTGCGCGTGATCGATCGCGTTGCATACATAAACCATGACATCGACGATGCGGTACGCGCTGGGTTGTTGCGCGAGCAGGATCTGCCGGGCGAGCCGATCGCGGTGCTCGGCGAAAGCGGCTCTGCGCGGATCGACGCGCTGGTGCACGACATGGTCGAGCACTCCCAGCAGGCGGGGGACATCGTGCAGGGACCGTTGGCGGGGCCGGCGATGAGCGAGTTGCGGGATTTCATGTTCGAGCGGGTGTACCTGGGGCCGGCGGTGAGGGCCGAGCGGGAGAAGATCGAAGCGGTCGTGCGCAGGCTGTTCGAGCACTACGTCGAGCATCCTGAGCTGTTGCCGGGCGGCGTGGATGGGGCGCCGGCGGGCGACGATCTAGCGCTGGCGCAGCGGGTGACTGACTACCTGGCGGGGATGACCGACCGCTACTGCATCAGGGAGTACACCGAGCTGCAAGTGCCGCGAGCTTTCGCCCGCTAGCGTAGCCCCCGTGGCGCTCTACACCAGCGACTCCAAGGATCGAGTACGCGACGCTGTCGACTTCGTGGAGCTGGTCGGTGCGCGCACGGAGCTGCGCCGCGCTGGGCCTGCGCGCTACGAGGGCCTGTGCCCGTTCCACGACGAGCGCTCGCCGTCGTTTGGCATCGACCCGACGCAGAAGGTGTACTACTGCTTCGGCTGCCAGGCCTCGGGGGACGTGTTCACGTTCGTGCAGGAGACCGAAGGCGTGGACTTCAAAGGCGCGCTCGAGCTGCTGGCGGAACGGTATGGGGTGGAGCTGCAGCGCGAGGAGGAGGATCCGCGCGAGGCGGAGAAGCGCAAGCGCCGCGACCGGCTGCTGGAGCTGCTGAATCGCACGACGGCCTATTACGAGCGCTATCTGTGGGAGTCCGAGGAGGCGGCTAAGGCGCGCACGTACCTGGAGGAGCGGGGGCTGGGGGAGGCGATCCTGCGGGAGTTTCGCGTGGGATATGCGCCCAGCGCTTGGGATCGGGTGCTGCTGGCGTCGCGGCGTGGTGGGTTCTCCGAGGAGGAGCTTTATTCGACGGGTTTGGCGCAGCGCTCGAAGGAGAACGGTCGCCTGTATGACCGCTTTCGCTCGCGGATCATGTTCCCGCTGGCTGACATCCGTGGCCGGGTGCTGGGGTTCGGCGCGCGTGCAATGGGGGAGGACCAGCGGCCGAAGTACCTGAACACCTCCGACAACGACATCTACCACAAGGGTCTGCAGCTGTATGGCGCGGACCTCGCGCGGGCTCACGCCACGAAGGCTGGCGAGGTGATCCTCTGCGAGGGCTATACGGACGTGATCGCGCTGCACCAGGCGGGGATCCGCAACGTGGTGGGTTTGATGGGCACGGCGCTAACCGCCGAGCAGGTGGGTGAGCTCGCGCGGATGGCGCAGACGGTGCTGCTGGCGCTCGACGCGGACAGCGCGGGGCAGGAGGCAATGCTGAAGGCGTTCCGCCTGGCGAGCAAACGCAAGCTGGATCTGCGCGTGGTGATGATGCCCGTGGGCACCGACCCGGCGGATCTGATCCAGCGCGATGGCGCGGAGGCGATGCGAAAGGCGGTGAGCGGGTCGATCTCGTTCGTGAGCTTCCGCGCGGAGCGGGTGCTGGCGAGCGGCGACCCGACGAACAGCGAAGAGCAGGACCGCATGATCGAGGAGCTGCGCCCGCTGTTCGCGGAGCTCCCGCCAAGCGCGCTGCGGATGGAGTTGACGCGGAGCGTCGACAGCAGGATGGCGCTGCCGGAAGGGGTGGCGGAGCGGCTGTTGGCGGCCCCTGCGCGTGGCCCCCAACAAGGATCCGGTCGCGGGGACGGCCACAGACAGGGCAGGCAGGGCGAGCCGCGAGGCGATGGCGAGGGCGAGGGCCGCTCGGCGGGGACCCGCCAGCCGCGCGTGAGCGAGATGACCCGCCGCGAGGAGACAGAGCGGGCGTTCCTTGCGCTGTGCATCGCCTCACCGGAGGAGGGGGCGCTGGCGCTCGCAGACTTGGACATCGACGAGCACTTCTCCAGCGGGCTGCTTCGCCGCGCTGCGCGGCATCTGTGCTCGGGTGATCTGCGCTCGCCGATGCGCGAGGTGGCGGATGGTGGCGAGCGCCTGGAGGACGACCCGCAGTTGAAGGGCTTGCTGGCTGAGCTGGTGGTGGAAGCGGGGCGCGAGCAGCCCGATGGCGCGATGCTCGAGGTCCAGCGGCTGCAGCTGGAGCTTGCGCGGGTCGATCGGCAGATTCAGCGAGCGCGGGGGCAGGACGGGGGGGATATCAACGCGTTGGCGCAGCGAAAGGCCGAGGTCAAACGCGATTTCGACCGGGCTTATGGGCAGGTGCTCGAGCAGACTGGGGATCGGGAGGGGTGAGGCGGTCAAGCTCGGGACACATTGCGGGCTGCAAAAAGTCACAGACTCGGCACAGAAGACACACGCACGAACATATGTTCGTGCGAGGCTTTGGTGTATGGATCGCGCGTCTTTGGAGCAGATGCTTGGGCAGGGGCTATCGCTGGCTGAGATCGGGCGGCGGTTCGGGCGGCACGAAGCGACTGTCAGCTATTGGCTCAAGAAACACGGGCTCGATGCCGCGAATCGCGGGAAGCATGTGGCGCGGGGTGGCTTATCAAAGGAGGATCTGGAGAGCCTGGTCGAAGCCGGGATGTCGATCGCGCAGATCGCGGAGGCAGTCGGCCGCAGCAAGGGGACGGTGCGACACTGGTTGATCCGGTACGGGCTAAAAACACATGGAAGCATGAGAGGACAACGTGCGGGCGCAGCGAGGGCCGCCAAGGAGGCGGGGCTTGCGACGGTGGTGATGCGTTGCCGCCACCATGGGGAGACCGACTTCTGTGTGGATGGGCGCGGTTACTACCGCTGCAAACGGTGCCGATCGGCCGCTGTGGCGCGCAGACGCCGGAAGGTGAAGACGATCCTCGTCGCGGAGGCAGGCGGCGCGTGCTGCATATGCGGATTCGACCGCAACATGCGCGCGCTGCACTTCCATCACGTCGAGCCGTCGCTGAAGCGCCACGAGCTCAACGCCAAAGGAGTTGCCATCGCCCTCGATAAGTTGCGGGTCGAGGCGCAGAAGTGCGTGCTTCTGTGCTCTAATTGCCACGCTGAGGTCGAGGATGGGATGGCAATCATCCCGGCCGACGCGCTGGACAGACCAGACGCCCGTCCGGGGTAGCGCAGTAAATGATCCGGGGTAGCTCAATTGGCAGAGTAGTCGGCCGTTAACCGATTGGTTGTGGGTTCGAGTCCCACCCCCGGAGTTGTAGCAATCGTCACAATCTGCTCTCCCGTGGAGCGTAGCGCAGCATGTGTCCTAAGTTTGCGGCTCGGCGCTCCTCTTTCGGCCTGCAGCGGTTTCCCGGTGAGCGCCGCTGCCGTGCGACGTCTGCGCCACGCGGGCGCTGGACCGTAAGGTCCCTCGCGTCTATTGGTTCCACATCTTGACATCGGTTGTCGGACGGTAATAGTGTCGTTTGATACACGTCCTGTCGATCTGTGCGCCGACGGGCCGTGGCAATGAGATCGCTTATCCATCGATGGTCGTGGTTTGGGGGATGTCATGGTTCCTATGCTGCCGCTGAGGGCCGGTGCTGAGTACGGCGGGCAAATAGAACAGGGATGTCGTCTGCCTGCTCGCCGCAGGATTGCGGTTGTGGAGGGCGAGATTTCTGGGCGATGGTGGGTTGCGATCGGTTTGCTGGTGGCGGTGGTTGTGGGGATCGTGTTTTGGGGGCGTTTGACGGAAGAGCGTCGTGTTGGTCGTGTGGCCGTGGCGCGCCCTGGGGCGTGGGCGGGTCATGGCTTGTCGGGTTTGCCGTTGGCGGCGCAGGGTGTCGTTTCGGCAGCACTGGGCAGCGAAGGCGTGGGTTATCGCATCAGCAGGGCCGGTGATGGCTTGCAGGCGGCCAATCCTGCCCAGCGCTTGCATGTGCGTTTCGATGGTGGCGGTGTGCAGGTGTCGTCGGGTCGCGCGCAAATGGGGTTGCGTCTCGGTGGGGTGGGTTACGGTGGCTCGCTGATTGCGGTTGGGCGGGTTGTGCCGCGCGTGCAGGGCGATCGTGTGGTCTACGCGCGACCGGGGTTGAGTGAGTGGTATGCGAACGGGCCGCTGGGGCTTGAGCAGGGTTTTACGCTCGCGCGGGCTCCCGCGGGTCGCGCTACAGGATCGTTGACTATGTCGCTGGTCCTCTCTGGTGACATGCGTGCCTCCGTGGATGCGAGCGGGCTTGGTCTCGGCCTGGCTGGTGCGAGGGGTTCGTCGTTGCGCTACGACGATCTTTTGGCTACTGATGCGCAGGGGCGGATGCTGCATAGCTGGATGACGTTGGCACCAGGGCGGATATTGCTTCACGTCGATATGCGTGGTGCTCGCTATCCGCTTACGGTTGACCCGTTGCTGCAGCAAGGGGGGAAGCTCACGGCTGGCGAAGAAGAGACAGGGGAAGGCGGATTCGGTGCTAGTGTCGCGCTGTCTTCTGAAGGGACCACCGCCCTAATCGGCGCGCCAGCTAATAAAGGTCGCATTGGAGCTGTGTGGGTGTTCACCCGTTCGGAAGGCGTATGGACAAAGCAGGCCAAACTCACCGGTGGTAGCGAAGAGTCTGGTAATGGGGAATTCGGCTCGAGCGTGGCGCTTTCAGCTGATGGCAACACGGCGCTGATCGGTGCACCTACGGAGGAAACCCCCGCCGCAGGTGCGGCGTGGGTGTTTACTCGCTCGGGAGGGACATGGACGCAGCAGGGGAAAAAGCTCACTAGCGGGGAAGGTGCGTTTGGTTTCAGTGTGGCGCTTTCATCGAATGGGAACGTCGCTCTTATAGGTGGTCTTTGGGCTGATGAAATCAAAGGTGCCGCGTGGGTGTATACCCGTGCAGAAAGCAAATGGACACAGCAAGCAAAGCTGACGGGTACCGAAGAGGTCGAATCAGCGCGTTTCGGTGCCGCTGTCGCCCTTTCATCTGAAGGGAACACTGCGCTGATTGCCGGCATCGGTGATACCAATGGCACGGGTGCGGTATGGGTGTTCACCAGCTCGGAAGGAAAATGGTCGCAGCAAGGAAAAAAGCTTACGGGTGGTAAAGAAGCGAATGAAGGCGGCGAATTCGGTCACGGTGTCGCTCTCTCTTCTGAAGGGAACACTGCGTTGATCGGCAGCGGCTATTTCGAGAATTTTGGAGCCGGTGCCGCGTGGGTGTTCACGCGCTCAGAAGGCGCATGGACGCAGCAGGGCAAAAAACTCGAAAGCGGAGAACATGATTTTGGGTCCAGCGTGGCACTTTCTTCCAATGGGAACATTGCTCTTATTGGTGGTCCCTTGCCGGAAACGTCTTCTCCTGGTGCGGCGTGGGTGTATACACGCACGGGAACAACGTGGACGCTGCAGGAGAAGATGACGGGCAGCGAAGAGGTCGGTGGCGGCGAATTCGGTAGCAGCGTGGCGCTATCTTCTGACGGGGAAGTGGGGATGATTGGCGGCCGAGCCGATAACAAAAACATCGGCGCTGCGTGGTCGTTTTTGAATGTGCCATTGCTTATCGAATTGTATGGCGTAGGGCCTAATCCTGCGTCGCCGAACCTCACCGTCTGTGAATGTGGGAAACCAGTGAATGCCGCGACGGGCAACGAGGCGGAGCAGCAGGCCGATATCTCGATCGGTGGCCGGGGTCCTGGCTTGCGGGTGGTGCGCAGCTACAACGCGCTCGCTGCCGCTGAAGCGAAAGAAGCCGGCCCCTGGGGCTACGGTTGGAGCGGCCCGTATGACGCGAGCCTCACAATCAACAGCGAACACGGCACAGCCACCGTCCACCAAGAAAACGGAAGCTCAGTGGTGTTCTACAAGGATGGTGAAAGCTACACGCAAGAAGGGTGGACGCAGGCCCGGCTGGAAAAAGAAGGCGCCAGTTACATCTATACGTTGCCGACTCAGACAAAGCTGGAATTCAACAGTGAAGGGCGGCTGACAAAGGAAACCGAACGTAACGGGAACTCCAACACGTTTACGTACAACGCGAGCAAACAGCTAGAAAAGGTCACCGATGGCGACGGCAGGTCGTTGACGTTCAAATACAATGGCGAAGGGCTGGTCGAAAGTATCACGGACCCCATGGGGCATGTGGTCAGTTACACATACTCCGAAAAACAATTGGCGTCAGTCACGATCGAAGGCAAAGTACGCTGGAAATTCGAATACGAATCACCACATCTACTGAAGAAGGTGACCGATGGGCGCGGACACGCGACCACGATCAAATATGAAGCTACGACCCATCGTGTGACCGAAGAGGAAATCGGCGGGCACGTGCGCAAATGGAAATACGGCACGAACGAAACAACGATCACCGAACCGAACGGCGCCGAAACCGTTGAGACATTCAACGGCGCCGGGGAGCCGACGAAGATCACGCGCGCAAAGGGCAAAGGCGAAGAAACAACGACCGAATACGAATACTCGCCCGCGACCTACAACATGCTCAAGATGGTCAACGGCGACAAACACGAATGGAAGTACGGGTACGACACGGAAGGCAACAAGACCAGCGAAACAGACCCCAATGGCGATGAATGGAAATGGGAATTTGACAAAAAGCACGACATCATCAAGGAAACGACGCCCGACGGTGAGGCGACGACCTACAAACGCAACAGCAAGGGCGACCCCGAAGTCATCGAACGGCCGATAGGCTCCGAAACACAGAAGACGGAATATAAGTACGACGAAAAAGGCGACGTCACGGAAGTCATCGCGCCGCTGACAAACATCACTACGTTTACGTACGATGCGGCGGGCGACAAGGAACTGGAAACCCGCGCCAGGGGCGAAGAATATAAGTGGAAATACAACGAAGACTCTCAAGTGACCGAAGAAACCGATGCGCGGGGGCGTACGACGAAAATCGAACGTGACGAACAAGGCTTTCCGATCAAGATCACTGACCGACGAGGGAATGCGACGGAAAGCAAATATGACGGAAATTACGACGTCGAAACCACAACGGATCCCAACAAACACACCACTAAATACACGTACAACGAAGAAAACCTATTGACGAAGGTAGAAGAGCCAAACAAAGGCACGACCGAAACGGAATACGACAGTGAGGGCCAGATGATCGCCCGCAAGGACGGGGACGGTCACAAGTGGGAATACAAACGCAACGCCCTGGAGGAGGTCACAGAAGAAAAGAACCCCCTCGGCAAGATCTGGAAGCGCACATACGAAAAAGCCGGCAACCTCGAAAAGCTCGAAGACCCCGAAAAACACACCACAGAATACACATACGACGAATCGGGTCGGCTGAAGAAAGTCAAATACTCCACAGGAAAACCATCGGAAGTCACCTACGAATACAACAAAGACGGCAAGGTCACAAAGATGACCGACGAGACCGGCACGACAGAAAACACCTACGACAAACTCGACCGGCTCACCGAATACAAGAACGGCGCAGGCAAGACCGTGAAATACGAATACGATCTCGCCAACCTACCGACGAAGATCACCTACCCCAACGGAGAACACGTAACCCGGGCCTACCGCGAAAACTACAAGCTCGGGACGATCACCGACTGGGACGGCAGCGTCACGACCTTTAACTACACCAAAGACGGCACTCTGGAACAGATCCACTACCCCTCGGGAGCCGAAGATTGCACGGTGTACTCTGTCAACGAAGACGAAGAACTCACCGGTGCGGAATTCAGGGAAACGAAATGCGCGGGGGTTGTCGCCAAGGTCGCATACGAACGCGGCAAAGACGGCGAAATCACGAAGATCACCACCAAAGGACTCCCAGGACCGGAAGTCAACGAATCGGTCTACGACGAAAACGGCCGGCTGATCGAAGCTAACAAAAAAACTTACGAATACGACAAAGCTAATAACCCGACCGAGATCGAAGGCGCCACAGGCTACGCCTACAACGAAGCCGACGAGCTGGAAAAAGGCGGCGGAGACACATACACCTACAACGAAGACGGCCAACGCACGAAAAGCAAACCGACCACCGGCCCCTCCACAAGCTACGGCTACGACCAAGCGGGCAACCTCACCACCGTCGAACGTCCCAAAGAAGGCGAAGCCAGCGAAATCAAAGACACCTACACCTACGATGGCACCAACCTCCGCCAAGCCCAAACCATCAACGGCACCAAAGCCAACCTCACCTGGGACACCGCAGAACCCCTCCCCGTCATCCTCGAAGACGAAACCAACAGCTACATCTACGGGCCGGAAGGCATCCCGATAGAGCAAATCAGCAAAACCGGCACCGTCCTCTACCTCCACCCGGACCCACAAGGCTCCACACGCCTCATCACCAACACCAAAGGCGAAACCGAAGCCACAGACACATATACTCCATATGGAAAGCTTGAAGGTAGCACTGGCGCGGCGAGCACGCCACTCCGCTACGACGGCCAATACACGAGCGCAGACACCGGACTGATCTACCTACGCGCACGGACCTACGTCCCTGAAACAGCCCAGTTCCTAACAGTCGACCCCTGGGTGGTGAGGACCGGGGAACCATACTCGTATGCGGCTGACGATCCGCTTAACCGCGCAGACCCGACGGGCGATGGGTATTGGCCATGGGAATGGAGTCAAACTACTAGGGACCGCGTCAACGTGGTGGTTACTGTCGTGGGTATCGCCGGACTGGTGGTAGCTGCGGTCGGTGCCGCGCCCGTCACTGCGGGCGTGCTTGCGATCGGGGCGGGGGTGGGGGCGGTGCTGGTCGGCATTTCAGAAATTGCCGCGGACAACAGAGTAAGCGGCTTGCTGCTTATCGGAGGGGGGCTTGCGGGGGGAGTGGGCGCAGGTCTACTGGGGCTGTTGATAGCGCGTCCAACGCTTGTGAATGGCGGGAACGTACTATTGACGTCGCTTGCGTTCTTTTGGGGGGGATCTGCAATCGTTGCAGGCGCGAATGTCGCATATGGTGAGTGTCCGGAGGCCCCATAGCTCCGAGGCGCGGAGATTGACGGTTGTTGCGCGCGGACTCGGAGTATTGCTACCGCAACAGGCCGTAGTGTTGGTGCAGCGTTGCTGTAGCTCGCGAGTCGGTCCCCCGGAGTTGTAACGATCCGTACAACCTCAAGGGCCGGCCGGGGTGACTTCACCGGTCGATCAGCCGGGATGTGCAGGCAGCCCGAGTGTGGCGGCGTGTTCGCGTAGGTAGTCGCGTAGGTAGGGGAGCGCGAACTGGACGCGTCCGTACCCCGCTGGTGCGATCAGCTCGAGCGCGATCAGTCGTAGCCGGTACTGGCCTGCGTAGTTCGAGTCTACGTTCAGCCGTTTGGCGATGTCGCCGATGAGCGACGGGCCGTCGTCTTGGGCCATCGCGAGGAGAAATGACTTGTCGACGTCCGAGGCCTCGTTGAGGGCTGGAGCGTGCACGAGCTGGCCGAGACGTCGCCGCGCGGCGGTGATGCCCTCCTGTGCCGCGGCCCGAGTGATTTTGCTGGCAGTGCCGGCCTTGCGCCATACCTGATCGCCGACGAGCTGGATGAAGAACGGGTATCCCTCGATCGACGTCACCATCGCGTCGAGGGCATCCTCGGCGATCGATCTTCCGCGCGTTGCGATTGGCTGGGCGATTGCTTCCCTGACAGCGGCGTCGGCGACGGCTCCGACATGGTGGCGGTCAGCACGGCGCATGAACGTGAGAACTTCGTCGTTGAGCAGCTCGTCGATCTCGGCTGGCAGCGCGGCGCCCGCGAACGCGAGATCGCGACGCTCACGGAACGCGTGCTGCACCACCGTCCCGAACTCGCGCAGCTCGCTCGCCTGGCGGTAGTGGAGCTCGTCGAGCGTGATCAGCAGTCCCGTCTCGTTCTCGGCCAGCAGGTCCGTCAGCAGCTCGACCTTCGAGCGGAAGGAGAGTGTGCGCGTATGCCGCTCGATCGTCTGCCAGTCGAGCGAGCCAAGGTTCCCCGGCAGCCCGAAGCCGCTGAGGCGCCGCTTGAGAGCGTCCGGGTCGTGCTCGGCGAGCAGCCGCGGCAGATGATCGTCGGTGAGTCGCGTGAGAAATCCTGGCGTCGCGGTCTCGGCGACGACCAGCCAGCCTCGCGACCGGGCGGCGTCCTCGACAGCGTTGAGCAGCACGGTCTTGCCCGCGCCACGCGCTCCGGTGTAGAGCGTCGCCCGTCCTGCCGAACCAGGCCCGTCGTCGAGCGCCTCGCCGAACAGCTCGATCAGCTCCTCGCGGCCAGCGAGCAGCGGCGGCGGCGAGCCGAACGTGGGCGTGAACGGATTGGTGGCGGCCACGCCTGCAGCCTACCACTGAGTTTTAGTTGTCTTTAGTTCTTTTAGTTCTCTTTAGTGGCGCTTAGCCGGGTGGGACCGACCGGGTCGCTCAGCCTGCCAAGCGGTAGGCATGGCGCAGGGTTGTGGCAGTGTGCGAGCCGGTCCCCCGGAGTGCCCGCTGTGACAACGGCTCTACGCCGTTGTCGAGAGGGCCAGTACGGAGCATGGAGGCGACGGCCTCGGTCAGCGTGGCGCTGATGGAGAGCCGATCGCCCGTCGTGTCGTAGACGACGCCCAGGTCGAAGGCGTCGAACAGGGCGCGTTTGGTGGCGTCGTCGGCATCGCGTAGCCGCTCGGAGAGGTCGGGCACCTGATCGAGCAGGGCAGCAGGGTCTGTGCGCTCGGTCGCCAGTGCGAGCTTCGGCAGACACGCCTGTGTAGCCGCCTTCTCGGCCTTCAGTTCCTCGATTCGGCTCGGGACTGCACGCCCGCGAAGGTGCGACGGCCGGCGCCTGCTTCCCGATGCGCGGACTTGAGCCTCGGTGCTGGTCGAGCTAGACGTGTGTCCAGAACCGAGCCACGAGGAGCGCAATGCCGCCGATCACACGAGAACCCACGATCACCAAAGCCTCGACATGAGTGGCCTGGTCCGCTTCGGCGCATGGGCAGTCGTGATCGTCGTTGGGTTCTGGCAGTTTGGCGGCTTGCTGCTCCGAGCAGGTGGCGCGCTCTTGCTCGCGGCAGGGCTCTTTATCGCCGCGAGCACGATCTCGCTGGCAGCCGCAGTGATCGCGGCGCTCGGCGGGATCGCTTGGCTCTCCGGGCACTGGCTGTTCGCCTTGCGCAACCACTACTACCGATCCCCGCTGGCACGCCGCATGTTCCTCGCGGCCTGCCGCGGAGCTTTGACCCAACCAGACGCTAGGGCCTGCCCAACATTCCACCCGAGCACCGCGGATGAGCCTCATCGTTTCGATCGAGAGCAGGGCGAGGTTCCCTTCCGGCGAGCGTGGACGGCGAGCGCCAAGGTGACGCCGCTGGCTAAACATGGCTGACAGGCACAAGGCGGCGCAAGGTGGCGTACCGTCGGGTCGCGCTGACTACCTGCCCGATAGCCGAATCTTGACGCCTGCCGACAAGGCCGAGCGCGAAGCGCTGCTGAGAGCGTTCGGGGCCAACCTGCCACGTGCGCGACTGACTGCCGGGATGACTCAGCGCGAACTTGCTGCCCGAGCGGATATCGCCAACGTGAGCGTCATCTCCCCAGCTCGAGGGCGCGCGCTCGCCGAATCCGCCTCGCCGCGCACCTCTAGGTCAAAGCAAGCTACATACTCATGCTTGGCCAGCTGCTCAGTCTTGAGGGGCGATTGAGACATGATGCCTGCACTTCTGGCCTCTCGATACTGGCGAGACGAAGCGACAACCACGCTGATCTCTTCGCTCGCGCGCAGGCCGGGAGGGTTTTCAGCTCGTCCCTTCGTGGGTAGGGAGGTAAGAAACAAACGCGCCGTCTCAGCGGTCCGCCATGAGATAGCGATCTCGCTTGAATAGGCCATTTTCCTCTGTGTCAAGGACGAGGTATCTGGACGGCTTGACGTAGAGCGCTGGCAGTTGAGACTAGACGAGCAAAAGAACGCATATGAGCCGTGCACATCTAAGGAGATAGGACGGAGGGCTGATCGATGTACGAACACGGGTCGTTACCACGGGCACGTCAAGACGGTCTCCTCGAAGAGACGGTTGGCGAGGAGCTTCTCCTCTACGATCAGGACAGCCATACCGCTCATTGCCTGAGCCCGATCGCGGCCTGCGTCTGGCGTCATTGCGACGGCGAGCGCGACCTGACTGACCTCGCCGTACTCGCTGGGGCAAGCGAGGATCTGGTCGCCGACACGGTACATGAGCTGCGCGAGAAGGATCTGCTCGAGGCCGAGCCCCGACTCATGCAGAGCCTCGTCCCGGGGGAATCTCGCCGGGAAGCGATCGGCCGGGTCGCGCGTTACGGTGCTGCTGCCGCCGCCGGGTCGATGGTCGTCTCCGCGACCGCCGCGACACCAGCAATGGCCGCCTCAGGAGAACAAGAACTCTGTGAAAAAGCACCAGAAAAAACCTGCTGCGAATGCGATCTCGGGCTATGTATCGAAGGAATGGCGAACCAAGTTGCCTGCGAAAAAGAATGCCTAGAAAAGAAACACAAATACAAGGCTTTTCTCAAAGAATGGAAGTGCAAAACGTGATGAAGACCGGTCGTCTGCGTGCGCTCTGAGCACCCCGTTGTGGTGTGCATCTCGCGCCTGGTGCTTCTCGCGTTGTTGGCCGTGGGGCTCACACGAGTACTGCGCCGCGGCGAGGTCCCAGATTGCCATTGCTTCGGCCAACTGCACTCCAAGCCCGCGAGCTCGACAACGGCAGCCCGCAATCTCGCGCTGGCACTGCCAGCCGCATACGTCGCGCTCATGGACCCAGGTCCTTCGCTTGCCTCCTGGGTCGCGGGCACCGACACAACAGGCCTCTGGCTGATCGCGACCGGCTCACTGGCAACTGTCGCAACAACGACGTCCGTTCTTCTGTGCCGCGAGAACGATCGGCTACGCTCGACCAACGATCGTGCAGTCGCCGCGCCTCGGCAGATCGGAGCGCTAGCACCGCGCTTCACGTTGCCCTCCACCGCAGGACGCGTGGTGAGCCTTCAGGACCTCCTGGCCGACGATCGGGACTGCATACTTACGTTCGTGCACCCCGGGTGCGGGGGCTGCGCGACGCTCCTGCCCGAACTTGCACGCTGGCATGACACGATCACCGAACGCCTAGCCCTAACGTTGGTAACCCCAGCGGAGGCTACGGAAGCCGAGAAGCTCGCGCGTGAGCTCGCACCGACTGAGGTGCTCATTGACGAGCAATCGACTGTCTTTGATGCATACGGAGCTACAGCAGTTCCTTCCGCCGTCCTCGTCGCGTCGGACGGCACGGTCAGGAGCGCACCCGCAACCGGCCGCGTCGCGATCGAGTCGCTAATACGCCTCGCGCTAAAGGACGGGACACGGCCGGCTCTCGCCCGTGGATGACCACAACCTGCCCTCCGGACGGCCGCCATCACCCGCCCGTGTGCCGCGCAAAAGCCGCTCCGGACACGGAGGTACTTTTCGCTGAACAAGCCCACCAAGGCAATCACCCGACCGTCGCTCGCTTGCTCAGGGCGCCCGCACAGGTGGCACCGTCCGTCACAGGCCCACAGTGTATGGCCATCGATGCGATACTTGTGATTCCGGCCGGAGCAGGCGCGTGAACACCCGACACGCCAACTGCGCTCCGGAACGATAAACAGCCTGTGCAGGTGGTCGGCTATCGGTGCTGACCCCGACTAGAGATGCGCCGAACCTTCCGGAGCGGATCTCGATGTGAGCCTACCCATCGTGGGTAGACGGGGTAAGAAACAGAAACGCTGTCTCAGCGGTCCGCCAGATTATAGCGATCTCGCTTGAACAGGCCATCTTTCCTCCGTGGCCGAGGGCGAGGTATGTGACGGCTTGACGTAGGGCGCTGGCAGTTGAGACTGGGTGAGCGAAAGAACCTATCTATGGCCATGCATATGTAAGGAGATAGGAGGAGGGTTGATCGATGGACGGATACGGGTCGATACCACGAGCACGTCAAAGTGGTCTCCTTGAAGAGGCGGTCGGCGAGGAGATTCTTCTCTACGATCAAGAAAGCCACACCGCTCACTGCTTGAGCCCGGTCGCGGCGTGCGTCTGGCGGCATTGCGACGGCGAGCACGACGCGACTGAGCTTGCCGAAATCGCCGGGACGGACGAAAGCGAGGTCGCGAATGCTCTCCACGAGCTACGTGATAAGGATCTGCTCGACGCCGAGCCCGACCTCGTGCAGAGCACCGTACCCGGTGAATCTCGCCGGGAAGCTATCGTCCGGGTTGGACGTGTAGGTGCTGGCGCAGTCGCCGGGTCGATGATTGTCTCCGCGACCGCCGCGACGCCAGCGATGGCCAGCTCGGGCGAAAAACCGTCATGCGTAGGAATCGTCGGCCACGGTCATTCGTGCTGCGTCTGTAAAGACGGCACCTGTATCAATAGTGCAATGGTAATAAGCCTAGAAAGCTGCGAAAAAGAATGCGCAAAACATGGCGGCGACTTGGAATGGGTAAGCGAAGGGTTATGTTAACCGGACCCGGTTCATGGGTACCGCTCTGAGCCGGGCCGGTTGTGGCGGAGGCTTGGGATCTACCCCTGGTCTGGCGGGGTGGTGCTCGTCCCTTTACGGATAGGGGGCGGTAGGAAACAAAGGCGCCATCTCGGCAGTTGCCGCGAGGTGGCGATCTCGCTTGAATTGGCCAATTTCCCTCTGTGTCAACGACGAAGTACTTGGACGACTTGACGCGAAGCGCTGGCAGTTGAGACTAGACGAGCAAAAGAACCCACATGAGTTGTGCACATCTAAGGAGATAGGACGGAGGGCTGATCGATGTACGAACACGGATCGCTACCACGGGCACGTAAAGACGGTCTCCTTGAAGAGGCGGTCGGCGAGGAGCTACTTCTTTACGATCAGGACAGGCATACCGCTCATTGCTTGAGCCCGCTCGCAGCGTGCGTCTGGCAGCATTGCGACGGCGAGCGCAACTTGGCTGGCCTCGCCGTACTCGCCGAGGCGAGTGAGGATCTGGTCGCGAACGCGCTTCACGAGCTGCGCGAGAAGGATCTGCTCGACGCCGAGCCCGTACTCATGGGGAGCACCATCCCCGGTGAATCTCGTCGGGAAGCGATCGTACGGGTCGGGCGTTACGGCGCCGCAGCCGCCGCAGGGTCGATGATCGTCTCCGCGACCGCCGCGACGCCCGCGATGGCCAGCTCGGGAGAAAAAGGAACGGTATGCAGAAAACTAGGGAGCACGTCCCCGACCGAAACGTGCTGCGAATGTAACGACGGAACCTGCAAAAGCGTACTCACAGAAGCGCAATGCATAAGTAGATGTCCATCAGAAGGCCATGGAGCTAAGAAGGAATGGAAAGAAGGATACGAATGCCCATGAGATGGCGGCTGGGTCATTGCGGCAGAACCTCGACCGTGACGGATTAGGTTCGGTCGGGAGCCGCGCCGGCCATAGTCGGTTGCAGGTTTCAGTACTCGTCAGCCTGCCGCGCTGGTCCTCGACCCCTCCTTTGCGTTGCGCGTCGGGCTGCGGCTTCTCCCTGAGGGCAGGGATCTGGCCTCAGGCTTGGCCTTGGTGAGGTGCCGTCGCAGCCAGGCTCCGGCGGCGATTCACACTTTGTGGCGTATCCGGCGAGCGAAGGGCCGGGCGTAGAAGCACGGCGAGGGACGGGTGCGGTGATGCTGACAACGGCTATAGTCGGAGACATCAGGTGTGGCCGATCCCGGCGGGGTGGTGTCTGCGATGTAGCAGTTTGCGGTGTGTGTGTGTGGAGTTGACGCGCTCTGTCAGCTGGCTGCTTGCTGGGAGAGCAGCGCGCTGGCGGCTTGACCGGCGTCTCCCCGTTCTCCCTCGAGAACCATGGCGTTGGTCGCGGCGCGCCGCACCGCTGCGAGTACCTGCTCTGGGCGTGAGCGTGCGGCAATCGAGTGCTCTAGGAGTTTGACGGCGCCCTCGCCCGCGGTGCAGGGACGCAACGCCCAGGCAGCTCCAGGGTGGTAGCTAGTGAACGCAATCACAGCGACGGGTAGCGCACGATCGCCGGCTCGCCCGCCGAGGCTCTCGACGGGCTGCTCGTCGGTCTCGCGGGTGTCGTTGATGCGCACCGACAACGGCTTGGGGTAAGGGTGAACGAGCCCGTTGGCGTCGAGCACGGCGTACTCGTCAGACCAGTATTCCGCGCCCGCTTTTACGAGTGCGGCCACGAGCGTGGTCTTCCCCGCGAAGCTCCTTCCCGGAAGCACGATTGCGCGGTCCTCTACGCCAACGACTCCAGCGTGGACGAAAACATGGTCGGGTGCATGCAGCGCTATGTACATGCGTAGCTCGGCGTCGAGGATGCCGAGCGCGAGCCGTAGATCAAACGGGCCCGCGATGGGCCTTTCGTCGCACTCGACGCGCAGTAGCCCGTCATCGCTGTCCTTGACGAGCGCGAAACGGCCACGCTCGGGCGAAACGGCCACGCTCGGGTGGGCGCTCCACCGTACGAGCGCGTGGAGGTAGAAAATCGGAAACAGCCGCGAAGTGCTCCGGGGCGACGGTGACCGCCACGGTCACACCGAACGCCTCGATCGTCACCGATGCTGCGCTTTCACCTTCCACACATGGGACGATACCTGTTGTACATTTGGGTGATGAACGATGCGCTGGTGATCGCTCGGCTCGGTCTCGCTGTGGTGTTCCTCCTCGCGGGGGTCTCGAAGCTCGCCGACCGGCCGGGCACACGGCAAGCACTGGAGAATTTCTATGTGCCGGCCCGATATATCGATTCGTGCGTGCTGCTTCTGCCCCTCGCCGAGCTTGCGGTGGCAACTGCTCTGGTGTTTCCGACAACGGCGCTCTGGGGAGCGGCTTACGGGCTGGTGCTCCTCGCGTTGTTCGTCGTGGGTCTCACACGAGTCCTGCGCCGTGGCGAGGCGCCGGACTGCCACTGTTTCGGCCAACTGCACTCCAAGCCCGCGAGCTGGACGACGGTAGCCCGCAATCTCTTGCTGGCGCTACCCGCCGCATTCGTGATGCTCGAGGGCCCCGGCCCGTCGCTAACCTCATGGGTGGCTAGCACCAGCGCGGCTGACCTGTCGCTGATCGCGATTGGCGCACTGGCAATTCTCATGACAACGGCGTCCGTGCTTCTGTGGCGCGAGAACCGCCAGCTACGCTCGACCAACAGCAGCCGAGCGATCACTGCACCCCGTCAGATCGGAGCACTGGCGCCACAGTTCTCTTTGCCCTCCACAGCAGGACCCGCCGTCAGCCTTCAGGATCTCGTGGCTGATGACCGGGCCTGCGTACTCGCATTCGTAAGCCCCGGGTGCGGACCCTGCGCTGCGCTTCTACCCGAACTCGCACGCTGGCACGACACCGTAACCGAACGCCTAGCCCTCACCGTGGTTGCCCCAGTGCAGGCCATGCAAGCCGAGGCGCTCGCGCGCGAGCACGCACTAACCGACGTGCTCATCGACGAGCGAGCAACCATCATGCACGCGTACGGAGTCTGGGGAACACCCTCCGCCATCCTCGTCGCACCAGACGGCACCCTACGCAGCGCACCCGTCGCCGGCCACGTCGCGATCGAATCCCTCATACGCCTCGCGCTACAGGACGAAACACGCCGTCTTCTGTCCCAGGTTGGCCCAACATACGCTTTCGGGTAGGAGAACGGAGCCTGACGGTGCTAAAGGCGCTTGCATCGTGCGGCGAGTCGCTTGCGATATCGGCATAGGCGCCTGATCTCCACAACTCGACCGGGAATCGCTCGCCCTGGCGTGTCTCGTACAGTACGATCTCATGGTCGAGCACGCGCCTGATTTGCGCCAGGTGGGAAACATCTGGCCAACGTTGGGCGCGGGCACATACCGAAAAAGGACCTTCGCATCCAGCTTTTTAGCGTTTGAGCGTGGATGCTGAGCCGCCCATTCCATTGCATGCCTCGATCGGGCAGGCTTTGCATGTGGCGATATCAGTAACTATTGGACGGGCGAGGCAAGCTGCCGGTGAGGCGTGGAGCCGATGATCGCGCAGAGCGTCGATCCGAGCTTCCAACTTATGCGTCGCAAAGTCACGATTGATCGCCTCACAGCCGAGATTGCTGGTGCGCTTGAGGCAAACGGTCTTGAGACAATTGTCTTGAAGGGCCCGGTTCTAGCTGCGTGGCTGTATCCAGGCGAACTACGCCAGTACTGCGACTCTGATCTGATGGTCGCACCCGAGCAATGGGCACAGGCAGCCGGAGTACTCAAGCAAATGGGCTTCCGCTCCTGGGTGCTAAGGCCCCTCTTTGTCGATCCGGGCGGTACGGCCTTTCAACGAGACGCCGCCATCGTTGATCTGCACTATGCAATTCCGGGATTGTTTGGCGATCCCGGAGCGATTTGGGATTCGATCCGGGTACGGTCGGGGTGCCAGTCGATAGGCGGAGCCGAGCTGCGCGTGCCGGATCGAACTACGGTATTGATGCATGTCGCGCTACACGCCGGGCACCACGCTAACCTTGTCGGCGCACAGCCGTTCGAGGATCTGCGGCGAGCAATCGCATGTATACATCAGCAGCAATGGCAGCGAGCCGCTGACCTCGCGAGGGAGTACGACGGGGTCGCCGCTTTCGCTACTGGCCTACAACTCCTTCCGGAGGGCCGGGAGCTAGCCAAAAGGCTGGGGCTGGGAGAGGTACGCTCGTTCCGCTATCGCATGCGGCTCGAAGACAATCTTGTTGCGGAGGAGATAAGCGCATTGTTCTCGGCCGACACCAACGCCTGGCGCAAGTTGACCACCGTGGCAGGCGAGCTCTTCCCCCGGCCAGAGTACATGCGCTGGTGGTCGCCTCTGGCGAGACGCGGCAAGTTGGGGCTGACAATCGCCTATATCTGGCGCCCTCTCTGGGCTATCGGCCAGGTACCCGGTGCCCTCCGCACAATCTGGAAAGTTCGTCGAACTGTGTGCGTACCTCGGATTCGTGACTAACGCGTTACCCGGGAGCACCGAGAAGCTCGCGAAGCTGCACAACGTCCACCAGTCACATAAGGATGGACCTGATTCGAGTCAAATCCCTCCTCCCCAACTGTCACGCCGGGAGCGACGTTTTGTCCTGTGACGAAAGCATCCTGTGCACTAGCGCCGTGGTGGCGAGCCAACGGTAGTGATGGTCATGTCGGCGCCGGTGGGAAACCCGGATGTTCAACGCGCCAAACGAACCCCGAGAGCAATCATCACGCGCACACACCCGTATTTCTGCATTTAAATCCCATTTCGCATTTGGCAGATACTTTGGGCGCGCATAGGAGCGCTTTTTCGCAGAATTCTCGCGAGCCCGCGCGACAGCGCGTGGAAGCTCGACTTCGGTGACGACACTCGTGGCGAGGTTCGGCCATTGCACGAGTTCCGCCTCGAGCGCAGTTCACTCGGCCTCGCGCACCAAGAGCTTCAACAGGGTGGACGTATCGACGTAGAGGATTCCGCTCGCTGCGCTGGCGTCTCAGTGCTCGCCATGCTCATCGTCGCCGGTCTCCCCGCGTACTGCGAGTAGCGCACGGGTACCGGCGTCCGTGACCGGCCCAGTCAGTGGGCCACGCTGCTCCAGCACCTCTGAGAGCCGTCCTGTGGCCGGTCTTAGCCTGAATCTACCGGTTAATGGCCTCGGCTGTGGTGGATGTGGGGGGGAGGGTTGATGATGGGCGCTCGATCGGGTTCCGGGGCCTGGTCAGTTGCGTAAACGCGTCCGAGGGGGCGGCCGTGGTGGCTCGGCGGCGTCCAGCGGTCGCGCTCGGCGAGCGGGATGCGACATTTGGCTCCGGGGTGTGTATTGAGTGTCGCTGTCAGGCGGCGGGGAGCGTGCGGATGCGGTTGAGCGCGTCCAGGTAGTCGCCGTGCCAGGGCCAGCGGGCCGGGAGGTGCAGTGTCCAGCCGCGCGCGTGTTGGGTAAGGCGGCCGGGGAGCTGGATCAGTCTGCGGCGTAGCGTGCGCGCGGCGCGCACGGTCGTGTTCGGCAGCCCGAGCAGCTGCGTCCAGCGCAGCAGGTTGTGCGCCAGACAGGCGAGCACGGTCCACGCGCCGTTGGCGTTGAACTGCCCGGAGGGGAAGTGCGCGAGTGCCTGGTCTTTGAGGTCTGCGATGACCTGCTCGACAACGGCGTGATCGCGGTGCTCTGACTCCACCAGCGCGAGCTCCTCGCTGCGGTTGGTGACGAAAGCGAAGTGCCGCCAGTCGGGCCACAGCTCCGCCTGCGCACCGAGCAGGCGCGTGCGCCTGACGATCAGCCGGGAGACTGTCAGATGTTCTGTGTGTGTGTGGGGTTGGGGGTGGTTGGTTGTGGTTAGTAGGGGATTCGGTCTCCGAAGTGGATCTTTAGGGCTCGTAGTGCTGAGGGCCAGCGCAGTACTTTGACCCATTTTGTCTCGGCTCGCATCAGGGCGAGGTAGATGAGCTTTGTTGCTGCTTGCTCGTCGGGGAAGTGTCCGCGGGTCTTGATCGCTTTGCGGACTTGGCGGTTGAGTCCCTCGATCGCGTTTGTGGTGTAAACCACGCGGCGAAGGTCTGCTGGTAGCGATAGGAACGGTGTGACGTGCTCCCACCGGTCACGCCATGCCTGGGCGATCATCGGGTAGCGCTCGCCCCACTTCTCGTCGAAGAGCTCGAGCTGGCGGGCGGCCTCTTCGGCGTTCGGGGCGCTGTAGACGCGGCGCAGGTCTGGTATCAACTTCTTGCGGTCGGCATAGCTGACGTAGCGCATCGACGCGCGGATCATGTGGACTATGCACGTCTGTACCCACGCCTGTGGGAACACCGCGGCGATCGCCTCGGGGAACCCGGCGAGGCCGTCGACGCACGCGATCAGGACATCGCCGACGCCGCGCTGGTGCAGGTCGTTCAGGACGGCGAGCCAGAACTTCGCGCCCTCGGTGTCCTGCCACCACAGGCCGAGGATCTCCCGGTCGCCCTCGAGGGTGACACCGACCGCGAGATAGCAAGCGCGGGTCTTGACTGAGCGGTCCTCGGTCATCTTCACCATTAGCGCGTCGAAGTAGACAATCGGGTAGAGCGGGCCGTTTCTAGGCATCGTTGCGAATCCTGACCGGAAGGAATTGCAATGCCACGTAGGGCGTGGAATAAGGCCTCGACGGACACGAAGCGTCGCTACTTCGAGTTGATCCGTGAGGGTGCGAGTGGGACGGCTGCCTCACAGCGGGTGGGTGTCTCTTTCAGCTGCGGGTCGTTGTGGTTCATCGATGCTGGGTCGGTGACCTTCATTGATAAGCCGATCAACAGCCGCTACCTGACTCAAGACGACCGGATCGAGATCGCAGACGGGCTCGCGGCGGGGGAGCCGGTGAAGTCGATCGCCGCCAGGATCGGCAAGAGCTACCAAACGATCTACCGGGAGATCGCCCGCAACGGCAAGCCCGGTGGCCGCTACCAGCCGTGGCACGCGCATGGGCAGGCTCATCTGCGGCGCAGGCGCCCGCGACCCCGGAGGGTAAGCATCGATGACCAGTTGTGTGCCGCGATCGCGGGCCAGCTCGCCAAGCACTGGTCGCCGGCGCAGATCAGCAGGTGGTTGCGACGGCGTTGGCCGAAGCGCACGGACTGGCATCTGTGCCACGAGACGATCTACGACGCTGTCTATCGAGGCCTGGTCGTGGCCCCGAGCCAACAGACCCTGCGCACTGGCCGTTGCTACCGACGCACGCGTGGCCGGGGCCGCACTCGCGAAGGTGCGCTGAAGCAGTGCACGAACCTCAAATCGATCCACGTCCGACCTGCAGTCGCCGATGCAAGAAGCCAAGTGGGCCATTGGGAGGGTGACCTGCTGGTCGGGGCGTTCCATCGTTCCGCGGTCGCGACGCTCGTGGACCGCAAGACACGCCACACACTGCTCGTCGCGATCCGTGGCAGCTACTCAGCCAAGAACGTCGCGGATGCCCTCGTCGAGGTCTTCAGCCAACTGCCATCCGCGCTACGCCGAACGCTGACCTGGGACCAAGGCAACGAGATGTTCCAACACGAGCGGATCGAGACCCAGAGCGGGCTGCGGATCTACTTCGCTGACCCCCACTCACCTTGGCAACGCCCCACCAACGAGAACACCAACGGCCTGCTACGCCAGTACTTCCCCAAGGGAACTAACTTCGAGCAGATCACCAACGAGCGCCTGCGAGAGGTCGCAAGCGAGCTCAACGACAGACCACGAGCATGCCTCCAGGACCGCACACCAACCCAGTTGATGGCACGATGGAAACCACAACTCATCACAAGCTGATTCGCAACCACCACTAGAAACCGCCGCGTCTCCAGTGGCCGTGAGCGCCACGCCGCGATGTCCTGGAGCACCGCGTCGGTGACACGGCTGATCGTGTCCCGCCCGATCTCCGTGCCGTAGAGCGATGCGAGGTGCTCTGAGATATCCCGCACCGACATGCCACCCGCGTAGAGGGAGAGGATCTTCTCGTCCAGCCCAGCCAGCCGGGTCTGGCGCTTGCCCACGAGCTTCGGCTCAAACGTGCCCTGACGGTCGCGGGGGGTGTTCACCGCCACCGGCCCGAGATCCGTGGCGAGCGTCTTGGGGGTCGACCCGTTGCGGTGGTTGCCCGCCCCGCCGGGCGGCGCCTGCCCGGGCGGGTAGCCCAAATGGTCGCTCAGCTCGCCCGCCAAGGCAGCATCGATCACACGGCCCGCGAGCTGCGTCAAAAGGCCGCCCTGGCCGGTGATCTCCTCCGGGTCAAGGCCCTTCAGGGCTTCCGCCAGCGCGTCCGCCGGCAACAGGCCAGCCAGACGGTCCTCGAGCTCCTTCGGCGCCTGAACGCCACCCTGAGCCTCCTGGCGGCGGCTACGCCGCCCACTGAGCTTCTCGGTCATCTCCTGCATGATGATGGGGTCCTTTCCCGGCCCGGCCCGGGCCAGAATCGCCGCTACGCCTACGGCTACGCGTCAATCCCGGCCCGGAACACAAGCCGAATCAATTACCCCAACCACACACACTTCATCGGACAGACCCATCGTTTGCCAGGCGTCCCCAGCGATCGCCTCGATGGCAGCGCGCACGGGCTTTTGCATGCGCACACCGATCGAGTACTGCCAGCCCGGCGCGCTCGAGGCGCTCGAAGACCTTGTTGCTCCAGAACCCAGAGTCAGCCCGCAAGAGCTTGATGCCGGTCGCGCCGGCGCGCTCGACCCTGGCGATTAGCTCATCGGTGAAGCGCACAATCCCCTTCAGAGTGTTCGCCGAGCCCTTGCGCAGACGAATGTGCAGTACCTCGCGCGTATCCGCGCGGGTAGCAAGCAGCGGGTGGTAGCCAAGCAGCCCCGTGTAGCCGTAACTGGCGCCCTGCTTCAAGCGGCCGCACACCTCGCCGACGAAACTGTCAACGTCGAGGACGAGCCGCTGCGAACCAGGGCCCGCGCCCGCCCGCCACGCCCGCTCGAGCGCCTGGCCAAGCAGCGCGTCAAGCTGGCGCACGTGCCCAAAGGTGAACGCACGCAGAAACGTACCAAGCGTCGAGGGCGCCGGCAGCCAGCCCCCAAGCAGCCGGCGCGTGCACCCAGCCCGCAGCACGTCTGCGTCGTCGATCGAGTCAGCTCCGAGCACCATCGCATAGACAAGCGCCATCACCTTGCGCCCCGCGTTGGCCGCACCCGGCCGATCCCGCCGCAGCGACAGGAGCCGCTGCGCGAGCGCCTCAATCCCCAGCCGCCCTGCGAGCGTCGCAACCAGCATCACGCCAGCGTCCGAAACCGCCCGCTCGTCGTCAAAAACGACCGCAACACCATCCAGTCCGCCCGGCGCGTCATCCTGCACCACCAAGGTGACCTCCTGATCCCGGGCCGCGACAGCCGCAATCTGTCGCTACCAAGCCCGATTCAGGAGGTCATTCTTCGCTCACCACCGGACAACACCGGTGGATTCAGGCTTAGACGCCCGGCCCGTATCGACGCAGCATTTGCCTTCAGCGGCGATTGGCCCGAATCGACTCCTGTACGCTCCGGCTTAGTCATCCCTACAGGCTAGTGATCACCGCTGCTGGTGTGGTCACTTGGGCGCTCAGCCGGCCAGGCGGTAGTCCTGGCGCAAGGTTGTCGTAGCGCGCGAGTCGGACCCCCGGAGTTGTGACGATCCATAAAATCTGAAGGGCCGGCCCGGGAAGGGGACGCGCCAGCACGTGAGGATCGTGTGACGTCCGCGGTCGTCAGCCGGGATGTGCAGGCAGCCCGAGGGTGGCGGTGTGCTCGCGTAGGTAGTCGCGTAGGTAGGGGAGCGCGAATTGGACGCGTCCGTAGCCTGCGGGTGCGATCAGCTCGAGTGCGATCAGTCGTAGCCGGTACTGGCCTGCGTAGTTCGAGTCTACGTTCAGTCTTTTGGCGATGTCGCCGAGGAGCGACGCGCCGTCGTCCTGGGCCATCGCGAGAAGGAAGGACTTGTCGACGTTGGAGGCCTCGGCAAGCGCTGGTGCGTGCACGAGTTGGCCGAGCCGCCGGCGCGCGGCAGCGATGCCCTCCTGCGCCACAGCGAGAGTTATCTCGCTGGCACTGTCAGCCTTGCGCCATACCTGATCGCCGACGAGCTGGATGAAAAACGGGTATCCCTCGGTCGCCGTGACCATCGCGTCGAGGGCGTCGTCGGTGATCGACCTTCCGCACGTTGTGATGGGTTGAGCGATTGCTTCCCTGACAGCGGCCATGGCGACGGCTCCGACATGGTGGCGGTCAGCGCGACGCATGAACGTGAGAACTTCGTCGTTTAGTAGCTCGTCGATCGCGGCTGGCAGTGCGGCGCCCGCGAACGCGAGATCGCGGCGCTCGCGGAACGCGTGCTGCACCACCGTCCCAAACTCCCGCAGCTCGCTCGCCTGGCGGTAGTGAAGCTCATCGAGCGTGATCAGCAGCCCCGTCTCGTTCTCGGCGAGTAGGCCGGTCAGCAGCTCGACCTTCGAGCGGAACGAGAGCGTGCGTGTGTGCCGGTTGATGGTCTGCCAGTCGAGCGAGCCGAGGTTTGCCGGCAGCCCGAAGCCGCTGAGGCGTCGCTTGAGTGCGTCCGGGTCGTGCTCGGCGAGCAGCCGCTGCAGATGATCCTCGGTGAGTCGCGTGAGAAACCCCGGTGTCGCGGTCTCCGCAACGACCAGCCAGCCTCGCGCGCGGGCGGCATCCTCGACCGCATTGAGCAGCACAGTCTTGCCCGCGCCACGCGCTCCGGTATAGAGCGTCGCCCGTCCTGCTGAACCAGGCCCGTCGTCGAGCGCCTCGCCGAACAACTCAATCAGCTCCTCGCGCCCAGCGAGTAGCGGCGGCGACGAGCCAAAGGTCGGCGTGAACGGATTGCTGGCGGCCACACCTGCAGCCTATCACCCAGTATTTAGTTGTCTTTAGTTCTTTTAGTTCTCTTTAGTGGTGTCCGGCGGGTTGACCGACGCGGCGACTCAGCCGACCAAGCGCTGCGCTGGGCAGGTCAGCGCTCGCCATGCTCATGGTCTCCCGTTTCGCCGCGTACTGCGAGCAGCGCACGGGTACCAGCGTCTGTGACCGGCCCAGTCAGCGGGCCACGCTGCTCCAGCACCTCTGAGAGCCGTCGTGTGGCCGGTCTCAGACGCCCGGCTCGAATCGACGCAGCGTTCTCCTTCAGTGGCGATTGGCCCGGATCGACTCCTGTACGCTCCGGCTTTGCCATGCCTACAGGCTAGTGATCACCGCTGCTGATGTCGTCACTTGGACGCTTACCCAGTCAGGTTGTAGTCCTGGCGCAAGGTTGTCGTAGCGTGCGAGTCCCACCCCCGGAGTGTTTTTTTCAACAACGGCAAGCAACGCTGGTGACCTTGACGATTCTCGCTTCGTCGTCGATGAGGAGACGATCCGGTATGCGCCCCGACGAGCTGACCATGTCGCGGTGCCCTTGATGCGATCGCGTAGCACGTCCAGCACAGCCGCCGGTCGAGCCGGGTGCCACGCGCGGCGCGAACTTATCGGAGGCGACCGGCATATCGGTCATAGACAATGCACTCCATCGACCCACAAGCCGTGCTCAACGTGCCAGCAGCACCGGTTCTCACGCCGACTGACGCAGCTCTGATAGGGCGCTCGCTGCAGGAGCCCGAGCGGTTCGCCGTGATCTTCGACCGCCACTGGCCCTCGCTTCACGCCTACTGCACGAGCCGTGCGGGCGCCAGCGGCGAGGACATCGCCGCTGAGGCATTCCGGCTCGCCTTCGATCATCGTGCCCGTTACGACCGGCGTCTCGACGACGCGCGGCCGTGGCTGTACGGGATCGCCACTAACCTGCTGCGCCAACACTTCCGCTCGACGCAGCGGGGCGAGACGGCCGGTCGAAGAGCCCTGTCGCTGGCGGAGCTGAACACGGTCGAGCAACCGCTTCAACAGCTGGAGTCGCAGGCGCTTGGCCCGCGGTTGGCCCAGGCGCTCGAACGGCTGCCTGCGCTCGACCGGGAGGCGCTGCTGCTGCTCGCATGGGGAGAGTTTGACTACCGCGAGATCGCTCGTGCGCTGGACATTCCTGTCGGCACTGTCCGCTCCCGCATCCATCGCGCCCGCGCTCGCGTGCGCGCCCACATCACCGTCAACCCACAAGGAGAGCTAAGAGATGCTTCAGCAATCTGAGCTGGACTGGTTGGTCGCGGAGCGGCCAGCGCCCATCGACCTCAACCCCGCCACCACAGACCGTGTTCGCGCTGAACTGATCAGCTATACAGAACGAGAGCGAACAGCCCCTTCACGTGTGCTCGTGCGTGTGCCTCGTCCCAGCCTGCGCCACGCCGCGTTTGCGGGAGCCACCGCAGCTGCTGCGTTCGCGGTGCTGCTTGCCGCAAGCCTGGGTGGCGACCAGCGACGCGGTGCGGGCCTCGACGGGCTCGGTGTTCAGAGCGCCGCCGCCGCGCCGCTGGTTCACCTCTCCGCGAAGCTGGCGGCCGCACCGGCGCCCACTGGCGATGCGACGCTCGTGATTAGGCAGCAGACCAATGAACATGGTGTGTCGAGCGAGGCCGAACTGTTCGCCGATGATGGCAAGTTCTATGCCACCCCGACGCTTGCCGAACTGCCCGCTGTGATCAAGGCAAGCGAAACCATTGAAGGCTCCGACGCCGAGGCGCGCGACATCGCCTCTGCCAAGGCGGCCTTGACCGGCCCGACTGCCGCCCGCTACCCGATGTCGATCGCGGCCCTGACCCCCGGCGTCAACCAGCAAACGATCAAGCCGCCCGCCGCGGTGCTGGCCAAGATCGAGGAGGCCAAGCGCGCGCCCGGCTATTCACCACCCTCGGCGCTTGAATCCGAAAACAACAGCATCTGGATGAACTCAATGGACGCCCTGGTGGCCGGCGCCGGTGATCCGCAGGTTCGGGCGGGCGTTCTGGATCTGCTGGCCACGATCCCGCAGATCACGATCACGCAGGGAACGCTCGAAGGCCAGCCGACGATGGTGCTCGACTACTCGAGCCCCGCGCCGCCCGCCGACTACCACGAACAGCTGATCATCAGCTCGGTCACAGGCGTGCCGATCGAGCTCCTCGGCGGACAGGCGGGTCAGGCCCCGGAGACCACCAGCCACTACAAGATCTCCCGAGTAACCGTTGCGGGGGTCGAAACCGGGAGCTACACCGGCAGCTGAGGCACTCTGCGACAGCCAGAAGCGTGCCACTCAGGCCGAGTCCAGCCCCAAGCTGGCGGTGTATATATCTGGGTGGTGCAGCCGGTAGTCAGCTGCACCTTTAGACTCAGGCTCGATGTCGGAAATCTCGGCCGCAACGTATCGGGCTGGATCTGGCGAGCCGGTGGTGTTGCTGCACGGCTTCACCGCAGCGTGGAGGATCTGGCATCCGATCCTGGCTGATCTCGTTGCTCGCTATGAGGTGATCGCGCCGACGTTGCCGGGTCACCACGGTGGTCCTAGCTATCCCGCCGATCAGCCGATCACCTTCGGCCATTCCACCGACGCGGTCGAACAACTGCTGGACGGGCTGGGCATCGGCACGGCGCACTTCGTCGGCAACTCGATGGGTGGTGGCATCGCACTTGAGCTGGCCAAGCGCGGCCGTGCGCGATCGGTTGTCGCGCTGGCGCCTGCCGGCGGCTGGAGCCGTGGCGACGGCGAGGGTCCGCGCATCGGGAGCTTCTTCGCAAAGCAGATCAAGATGCTTGAGCGAACCCACGCCTGGAGTGAGCGAATCATGAGACGTCCCGGAACTCGCCGCCTGGCGTTCAGGGAAATCATGCGCCATGGGGAGCTTGTAGCTCCGGCGGATGCAGCCTCGATATCGCAGGCGGCGCTGGACTGCTCGATCAGCCGACGAGCAATCCAAGCACTGCTGGCCGACAGTGCTGAGCTCACGATCGGAGATCTCGATCGGATCAGCTGCCCGGTGCTGCTGGCTACCCCACAGTTCGACCGCGTACTGCCGGGCTCTCGCCACGCCCCTCGTTACCGTCGCGAGATACCGGGCATCCAGGCGATCACGCTCTCCGACTGCGGACACGTGCCGGTGTGGGACAACGCAAAGCTCGTAACGAAATTGATCGTCGAGCAGGTCGACGGGAATCTCGGGCACAGCCCCGACGCTAAAGCAGATGTGCCGTCTCAGTCGACGGCAGTAGGGGCTTGAGACCCAGGACCGTGTGGTCAGGGGAGGCGGTAGGCCTGGCTCAGCGTTGTTGTGGCGCGTGAGCCGGTCCCCGGAGCTTTATTCCACGCAACGCCAGGCATTGCTGCGATCATGGGAGCAGCGCACCACGGGCATGGGTTCCATGTCTCGATCAGTGCCTAGCGGACGGAGCGCACTGCTAAACGAGCAGGTCGAGGTGATCGTCGTGGACGATCACCTAATGATGCGCAAGGGCATCGAGGTGCTCCTGCTGCATGACGGCCTGCGTATCGCGGGGGTCGCAGGCTCGCTCGGGGAGGCTCGCGCGCTGCTGGCGCGGCGTCGCTACGACGTGCTACTGCTCGACCTGCACCTCGGCGAGGAGATCTCGATTGGGCTCGTGGAGGAGCTCGTCTGCAGAGACGCCAATGCGCCGATAGTTCTGTACACGGGGTACACCAACGACGACGCAGAGCTTCAGGCCGCGGCGCTCGCGGGTGCACGCGGGTTCGTGTTGAAGGCATCCCCGTCGACGCGTCTGATCGGAGCGCTGCGCACCGTTGCCGCGGGTGGCACCTATGTCGACTCCGGTCTTGCCCCGCTGCTGTTCAAGGGGGCGAATGTGTCGCTGCTCACGCTGCTCAGCCCACGTGAGCGCCAGACGCTTGAGCTGCTCGCCTCAGGCTTGACGGGGCAGGCGATAGCAGAGCGACTGGTGCTCTCGCCCGAAACTGTGCGCACGCACATCCGTAACGCGACGATCAAGCTGGGCGCGAGCACCCGGGTGCAGGCAGTCGCGCTCGTGGTGCAGGCGCTGGCATCGCGCTGAGCATCACGTTAGCGCTCCCTCGCGCCGCCGCGGAGCGCACAGCAGGCTCTCGATCTGCCCGATAAATAGCTCGGGCTCGATCGGCTTCTGAACATATCCGTGGAAGCCGGCAGCGGTGATCCGCTGTCGCTCGCTGAGCATCGCCGATGCCGTGATGGCGACGATCCGCGTGTGTGCTAGCGCGGGACGCTCTTTGATCGCCATCGCCACTCCGTAGCCGTCGATCCCCGGTAGGCGAATATCGAGCAGGATCAGGTCTGGCTCCAGCTCGTCGGCCATCACCAGGCCATCCTCTCCGCTCATGGCCAGAGCAGGCGCATATCCAAAGGCTCTCAGCAGATAGTCGACAAGCTCGATGTTCTCCTGGTGGTCCTCGATCACCAATATGCCGGAGGGGAGCGTCATGGTCTAGTCCGCCAGCTCCAGCACGAACGTACTTCCGTGGCCAGTCTTGCTCTGAAACGAGATCGATGCTCCCAGGACACTGGCGAGCGTTCGACAGATATAGAGGCCCAGCCCCGTCCCCTCATAAGGGCGCTCGCCGGACCCCGTGACCTGCTCGAACGCGTCGAACAGCTTCGTCTGGTCGGCAGCCTTGATTCCGCTGCCGGTATCGATCACGCTGAATCGTGCCTGCGAGCCGCCGCGCCCCTCGACGTGACTCATCTGCAGCAGGACGCGCCCGTCATCGGTGAACTTGATCGCGTTGTTCGCCAGGTTGATCAGGATCTGACGTAGCGCACGGCGGTCGGAGTTGACCGTCAGCCCCGCCTCGACCATCACCTCGAGTCCGATCCCCTTGGCGTCGGCTAGAGGCCTGAGACTGCTGGCGATCTCATCGAGCAGCTCGCTACCCATGATCGGCTCGATGTGGAGCTCGACCTTGCCCGACTCGATCCGCGCGAGGTCAAGCAGATCGTTGATCAGCGATAGCAGATGCTTGCCGCTCGACTGCACGGTTCGCAGCTGCTTGAACTGCACCTCGTTCAGTGGACCCGGCAGCTCCATCAGCATCGTGCCGGTAAAGCCGAGGATTGCGTTGAGCGGTGTGCGCAGCTCGTGGCTCATGTTTGCCAGAAACCGGTCCTTTGCCCTGCTGGCGCTCTCCAGCCGAACATTCGCGTCGCGGAGCTCCTGTTCATTGCGAATGCGCTCGCTGACATCGCGGATTGCAGCCGTCACCAGGGTGCGCTCGTCGGTCTCGAGCGGACTGAGACTGATCTCGACCGGAACCTCCACGCCGTCCTTGCGCAGCCCCGTCAGGTTCAGATCTGCACCCATGGACCGCGCGTGCGGTGTTTTGAAGAACCCTCCGCGATGCCCAGGGTGAACGGATCGGTGGCGCGCCGGAATCAGGACCTCCACCGGCTGGCCAACGAGCTCGGCGCGGTCGTACCCAAGAAGCCGTTCGAGCGCTGCGTTGACGAATTGGATGGCGCCATCGTCGCGGACTATCACCATTGCGTCTGGCGCCGACTCCACCAGCGCTTCTGAGAACTGTTGCGTCCGCTCCAGTTCTCTACTCAGCCGAACCTCGTCGGTGACATCGCTCGAGATCATGAGAAAGCCGCTTGCCTCGCCCACGGCGCCGCGGCGGCTCGTCTTGACGGCACGCGCGGTGAACTGACTGCCGTTCTTGCGCCGCTGCTCGACCAGGCCGGCCCATACGCCGTCGCGAAGAACGAGGCTGGCCATCTCCCCTGGCAAGCCAGCGGCGACGTCGTCCTCTGTGTGCAACACCGAGAGCAACTCCCCGACGATGTCACCTCGCTCGTAACCGTAGAGGCGACGCGCGCCCTCGTTCCACAGAAGGATCCGGCTGTCGGAGTCGACCGCAACCATCGCGTACTCCGTGGATGCCTCCAACACGGTGGCTGCGAACTCGACTGCGTCTTCGGCAGTGGCAAACCTCTTCACATCCAAGACCCGGCTGCTCGCCGCGGATGCCCGATCCACGGCCGCACTCGAGCGCGCGCCCGCGGCAGCACCACGGTTCAGCTCGGCCCTGTCGCGAGCGAGGGTCGCGACATCTCGGCTCTCGGCCGCCGCGTCGCGCTCCAGCCCAACTCTGTCGCGCCGCACGGCGGCGCTCTGTGAGTCGCCGAGGGGATCCGGCGCGCCATCGTGGTACTCGGCGATCACATGACGCCGCCCCGCCGTACTGTCACGCTCATCGGCTGCGTCATCGCGCTGCCCCGCGGCACCATCGCGCTCATCGGCCACCGCGTCACGCCGCCGGGCGGCACCATCGCGCTCATCCGCAACGGCATCACGCCGCGCGGCAGCGCCATCGCGCTCGTCCGCCGCTGTGTCCCTCTCGTCAGCCACGCTGTCGCGATACTCGAAGGTGACGTCGCGTTGCTCAGACGCCGCATCCGAAGGCGGGCGGTCGATCAGGTCGGGCTGCTTCATAGCTCGTCTATCGACCATGCGGACAACGAGCCATCTACCGCAAAGCGGTTAGTGCCGAGGGATTGTCGGTGTGACCGAGGGCCCTGTGCCCATCAGCTGGACCGCCCGCCGGCCTGTTCGCGGCGTTCGCGCTCTTTGCGCCACAGCGCTTCTTAGTACTGCTGTCGTCCCGATCGTGCGAATCCGATGGTCCGGGCAGCGCCGGGATCGGGACAGCCATGAACTAGTCTTTAGCTATGGCTCTGCACCCCCTGGCCCAGGGGTTCGACGCGATCGCTGACGCCTACGAGCGTGGGCGTCCCGGTTACCCACCGGCCGTGATTGACCGCCTGGCAGCGGAGCTCCAGGTTGTGCCGGGCGACCGCGTCCTCGATTTGGCGGCGGGCACTGGCAAGCTGACGAGAGCGCTGCTTGGCTTCGGGCTCGATGTGGTTGCGATCGAGCCCCAGCAGTCCCTGCGTTGTTTGCTCAGCGACGCGATCGGAGCCGAGCGTGTGCGCGAGGGCACGGCGGAGGCAATCCCGCTGGAGGATGGATCGGCCGCTGCTGTGACGGTTGCAGACGCGTTCCATTGGTTTGAGCCGGCGGGTGCGTTGGCGGAAATCGCTCGCGTTCTGCGTCCAGGTGGCGGCCTTGCGTTGCTGGCGTGCGCGGTCGACTGGGGCGGTACGTCGTGGGCGCACGAGGTGGGCACGATGATCGCGGAGCTGCGTCCGGAGCACCCGCTGTTCGATGGCCCGTCGTGGCAGGAATCGGTGAAGGCGGCTGGTGGATGGACCGAGTCCCGGGAGATTCAGCTGACCTTTTCGCAGCAGACCGACTCAGAGCGGGTAATCGACTACATCGGCTCGATGAGCTGGGTGGCGGCACTGCCGCAGGTGCGCAGGACCGACACGCTCGCACGCTTGGGGGCAATCATCCGCGCGAGCGAGACTCCGTCTGAGCTGCCGGTGCACGTTCGCGTCGGGCTGACGGCGCTGGCTTGATGCTCTAGCCCGCGGGAGGCTCTACGCCAGCCAATCCCTCAACTAGACGAGCGGCAGTCTCGCCGGCATCGTGCGCGGCATCCCACCGCGCGAGCTCCTGAGCCCGCGCCCGAATCCCAGGCTCCCCGAGCGCTCGCTCGACCGCCAGCCGCAGCACGCGCGGCGTGATGTACCGCCGCGGCACGCGCACTCCAGCCCCGGCCCAATCGAGCCGGGCGGCGTTCTCGTTCATGTCGCCGACGGCGGGACAGGCGACGACAGCGCAGCCTGAGGAGAGTGCGCGTACGAGCGTGCCGTGCCCGGCATGGCACACGACGACGTCGCAGTGGGGCATGGTGCGCGAGTAGGAGACCCAGTCGACGACGCCGGCGTTGTCGGGCACGGGCAGCGCACGCGGCGGCAGGCGGCGGTTGTAGGTGGCGAGCACTCGCACGGGAGCGTCGGCGAGCCCGCGCAGGGCGGCGCGAAGCATGGTGTGCTTGGCGTCCTGGGCGGTGGAAGGGGCGATCAGCACTAGCGGGTCCTCGAGCCCACCGCTCTCACGCGCTGAGGAGGTGCCTTTCGGCAGCTCGACGTCATCGGCGGGCGGCTCCCACATGAGCGGGCCGACGACATGGACATGCTCGGGCCAGGTGCGGGGGTACTCGAGCTGGGGAAACGTTGCGACGAGCGCGAGCTGACGGCTGATGCCGCCGTGGACGTAGTCGAGCGCGGGCAGGCCGAGCCGGGCACGTGTTCTGTTGAGATCCACGCGTCCTTGCTCGAGCCCCCGCTCGACGATGTGATGCGCCTGGCGCCAGAAGGCGCGTCCGACACCGCTGTTGGGCATGCGGGCGCCGAGCGAGTAGATGGGGAACTCGCGCTGGCCGTGGGGGTAGACGTGGGGGATGAGCGTGGCGCGGCGCACACCGGCGATCTCGGCAGCGAGGGCGGGGGCGAGCGTGAGGATGTCAGCGACGACGACATCCGGCTGCAGCTCGCGCACGAGCGGGACTGTGTCCTTTGTGGCGTGGACGACCGCCTCGTAGAAGTCCAGCGGCTCAGGCCCGTTGGGAAAGACGCTGTACTCGGGAGCGGGCGCGAAGTCGATCCCCTCGGCTTCCACATGCTCCTGCCAGCGCCGCCAGGTCTGAAGCGTTACGTGATGCCCGCGGGCGGCGAGGGCGCGCCCGAGGGCGATCATGGGAAACGCGTGCCCAGGGTCGCCGAAGGCGCCGAGCAGCACGCGTCGGGGCGGTCCTGCGGCGTTGCTCACGACAGCTGTGTCAGGCGGCGAGCTCGGCGAGCAGTCGCAGCTGCTGCAGGCGCTCGGGGGCGGTGAAGGCGGTGGGCGTGACGCCGAGCGTGCCGACGCCAGCGTCGCGGTAGACAGCAAGGCGCTCGCGGATGACGTCGGGAGGTCCACAGAGGGAGACGGTGTCGATGAGCTTGTCGGGGATGGCAGCCATTGCCTCCTCGCGCTTACCTTCGAGGTAGAGATCCTGAATGGTCTTGGCCTCGGCCTCGTAGCCGTAGCGCTGGACGAGCTGGTTGTAGAAGTTCTGCTTACGCGAGCCCATGCCGCCGACGTACAGGGCGACGAATGGGCGCATCGTGTTGCGCCCCTGCTCGAGGTCCTCGGTGATGCAGAGGCTGACGGTGGGCGCGATGTCGAAGTCATCGAGCGATTTGCCGGAGCGGTCAGCGCCTTCCTGGAGCAGCGGACGCAGCTCGGAGACGTGCTCGGGGGAGAACAGCGTGGGGATCCAGCCGTCAGCGATCTCACCGGCGAGCGCGGTGTTCTTGGGTCCGATGGCGGCGAGGTAGATCGGGATCTGCTCCTGCACGGGTGAGATGGTGAGCTTGAGCGCCTTGCCGGGCCCGTCGGGCAGCGGCAGCTCGAGCGTCTCGCCATGGAACTCGACGCGCTCGCGGGAGAGCGCCATGCGCACGACGGCGACGTACTCGCGCGTGCGCTGCAGCTGTTTGGCGAAGCGCTGTCCGTGCCAGCCCTCAGCGACCTGGGGACCGGAGGAGCCGATACCGCAGATCATGCGCCCATTCGATAGCTGGTCGATGGTGGCGGCGGTCATCGCGGTCATAGCGGGGGAGCGGCCGGGCATCTGGAAGATGCCGGCGCCGAGACGGATTTTCGAGGTCTGCCCGGCGAGCCAGCCGAGCACGGTGGCGGTGTCGGAGCCGTACGCCTCGGCGGCCCAGACGGAGTCATAGCCGAGTTTCTCTGCCTCTTGGACGATGGTGAGCTGGTCCTCAGAGGTGAGGCCCATGCCCCAGTAACCGATGTGCACGCCGAGCTTCATGCAAGTTTCCTTTCAGCGGGAGGGAATTCTTTGCGGGCGCAGATGACGTGCCATACGCTTGGCCGCGCACTGCCGAGCGCTGGCTGGACAGCCAAGTCGGCGGTGCAAAGCCTATGCGAAACGGCCGCCGCCAGAGCACTAGCCCGATAGAGCGCCTGCGCTTGGCGATCGACTGCATGCCGGTGGCGACAAGAGAAGCGATGCTCGCGGGCGTGCGCTCGAACGAACGAATCATTGTCGGCGCGTACGTGGACGAGCACGGTGGCGTATGTCCGATGCTGGCGGCGCATCGCTGCGGCGGACGCACGGATTTCCTGTCGTTTGCGAAGTCTTGGGATCGTTTCGCGCGGGCGAAGCGCGGCCCGCGGCGGGCGAGCGAGCGCGAGGTGAGGATCTTGATTGCGCAGCTGGAAGGGAGCCTGGCTAGCACGACGGGCCTCGAGCTGGATACGGCGATCAAGGAGCACCGCAAGCTTATGAGCCGCCGCGTGCGCAGCCGCAGGCGCAGGCGCCTGCCGGATGCTGCGGACCCGTCTGGGACGATCTTGGCGAGACGCCTGCGCAGGCCACTGCGGGCGGCTGGTGTTTCTTAGATGCCCTCGCCGGGCCTGACGAACATCATCTCGGGGATGATGCAGGCAGGAGAGGTCTTCAGCAGGTAGCGGACGGCCTCGGCGATGTCCTCGGCGCGGATCATGTCCGCGGCGGGCACATGCTCCTTGACGAAGTCGGTCATGGGAGTGTCGACGAAAGCGGGGCAGAGGGCGGTGGACTTGATGCCTTCGGCGCTGAGCTCCTTGTTCATCGCTTCTGTCCAGCCGACGACGCCGTGCTTGGCGGCGGAGTAGACGGAGAGCCATGCCTCGCCGTGCTTGCCGGAGATGGATGAGGTGTTGACGACGAGCGCGTTCTTATGCTCGCTGGCGGCCTCCTTGAGCAGGCCTATGCATTCGCGGTAGAAGAGGACGATGGAGCGCAGGTTGATGTCGAGCTGCATGTCGAGACGCTTGGTCTGGATCTCAGCGACGGGAGCGCCGATGCCGACGCCGGCGTTGTTGACGAGCACGTCGAGGCGGCCGTACTTCTCGCGGTGAGCGGACACGACCTTCTGGATGTCGGCCTCGTCGGAGACGTTGCCGGCAATTGCTTGCACGTCGAAGCCTTGGTCAGCAAGACCGGCGACGGCGGCGTCGAGCTTGTCCGGCCGTCGGGCGGCCATGGTGACGCCGAACTCTTCCTCGCAGAGCACGCGGGCGATGGCTAGCCCGATGCCGCTGGATGCTCCGGTGACGATTGCTGCTCGCTCTGCTGGCATGTGCTGTTCTCCCCGTTGGTGTTCTCGATCTAGCGCCCCGCGTTGGCAGCAGGGCGGCGCGCGGGAGCATCCCATATCGCGTTAGCCGCTTGCTTGCGCGCTTTCTGGACAGGCGCGCGAGAACCGCCCGGACTGCTCAGCCTCGCGTCAAGTGGTGCCGATATAGAAAGTCCATATACCCGAACAAGGGGCAACACATGAGCGTTGGCCCGATCTCGAGCGTAAGCGCGTTCGCTGCGCCCCCAGTACAGAGGGCCGAATCGACCGAGGCTCCGGTTCCGGTTGAAAACGCGGGCGAAGCCGAGGGCAGCTCGACACTGGCCGAAACATCTGCGTCCGAAGGCGGCCCATCGGGTTCTGGCCAGGTGGATGTAAAGGCCTGAACAGCCCGACGCGCTGGTAGCGTCTCGCTCGTGCGCCCCGGGGCGACCCGGGGAGCACGGCGGGCCAGTAGCTCAGTTGGTTAGAGCCGCGGACTCATAATCCGTTGGTCCCAGGTTCGAGTCCTGGCTGGCCCATCAGTGCGACACACCGGTGGTACACTTGCCCGGTGGCGACATCCCATCCCCGCATCCAGGTCACCGAGGATCCAGAGCTCGCACGCGCGCTGCGGGCGGCTGCGCCGCATCTGCCGGCCGGACTCTCGCGCTCGCGACAGGTGCGCGAACTGGCGATCGCTGGAGCTCGCCACATCGCCGATGAACCACCGACTGAAGAGCGGCGCAAGATGCTGCTCGAAGGGCTCGCCGAGAGCTTCATGAAGCCAGAGACTGCGGGCATCGACTGGGATCTGCTGCGCGACGGCAAGCTCAGTGCCTGGCCCATCCGATAGCTCGGCCGCCTGGGGCGAGCTGCCGCTGATCGCCGATACCTCCGCGTGGTCGCGCGCACACCATGTGGCCGTCCGCGCCACCTGGGTGCAAGCACTGCTTGCAGGTCGTTTGCGCGTCTCGCCCGCTGCGCGGCTGGAGATCTTGCTCAGCGCTCGCAGTGGCGCGGATTTCGACGTGCTCGCGGAAAGGCTGTCCGCCGTGCGTACCGCCCCGCTCACAGCTAGCACCGCTCGCGCGGCTCAGGATGCGATGCGTACGCTCGCCCATCGCTCCGCCGGTGCCCAGCGGATCCCGGTGGTCGACTACCTGATCGCCGCTGCCGCGCAAGAGACCGGGGCCGCCGTGCTCCACTACGACCGTGACTACGACACGCTAGCCGAGATCATGGGGTTCGAGTCTGTCTGGCTCGCGCCGCCCGGCTCCCTCGCTTAATCTCGAACGTGCGCGCACTCATAATCGGTAGGTCGCTGGCTCGAGTCCAGCCGGGCCCACCATAGATGTACTCATGGAACTAATGGCGCGTCGAGCCGGGAGTCGTGGCCACGGCGCCGGCCTGGTCGCGCGTGCACGGGAGCGCTCGTGTTCATCGCAGCGTCGCTCATCTAGACAAAGTCATGGCGGGGAGCGCGTGACGCACGCCGGCACTTGTGCGGCGCCCCGGCGGACTTTCGCTGCAACCCTCAATTATCCTTGGCGTAAGATGCTTGAACTGTACGGGCGAGGCGAACTACTTGACGCGCTTGCATGCTTCGGTGAGTTTGCAAAGTGCGCGCGCAACGAGGCCGAGTTTCAGCGGCGCTTTACAGACTGCGCCTACATCCTGTCGAAGACGCCAAGGCTCCTGTGACACCTCGCCCGACCGTTCGACGCCAGGCAGTCGCGATGCTGCTGGCCCTTGCAGCATTAGCTATTGTGGGCTATCCGACGCGGGCCGTTGGTATTGGCGGCGTGGTTTTGTTGGCCGGGCTGCTCGCCGCTCTGAGCTACGCTCGCTACAGGCGCCGTCCGCTCCCGCCCGCCAGGGCTGAACTAGACCGCCTCATGCTTGTTGTGCTTCTTTTGAGCGTCGCCCTCGCCAGCATGATCTCGATCGTGGTACTGATCGCCGGAAGCCCGGTGGGCGCGTCGGGTATCGGTGTCGACGTCTGGCTGACGGTCCCCTCGGTCATCACGGCGGTCATCTACGTTTCCTCGCTGCTCGATTGGTATCTCGTGCTTCCTCGGCTAGGTGGACTCGGCAGCTGGCCGCTTCCATGTACCGTCGAGGTTGCCAAGGACACCTCGGCTTGGCGGCTGCTGACGCAGTTTTGGTTCGGCCAGCGTCTAGTCACTGAGTTCTTGAGTGTGGCGAGCATCGACGGCGCTGCGATCTACCTGTCGGTAGCAGATGGCCGAAACGCGGCTCTGTGGTTGGCCATCGCCAGCGCCGCCACGATCGCCGCGTCCGTGCTTGCCGTCGCTTGGGCGCAAGGTTGGAGCGGACTGCACAACCCCAACCTCAAGGTTGGGGGATTCATCCGCGCGTCACGACCCAGCTGGGAGCCTCAAACACAAGCGCTGTATGCGCTCGACATCGACCTACGCCGGATCGGCGCAATGTTCGTCACGCCTACACGCCGCAGGCAAGATGGGCAACGAAACCCCGAGGCGGCGTTTACGACCACAGACGCTGAAGTCAAGTTGAGCGACGTTTTTGATCCGGTCGTTTCATACGATCCGCCATGCGCTGCTACCTGCATAGGCATCAATTGGTACTGCCGAAACAATCCCCGCGCCTACGAGTCGAAATGAGGCTGCCATAACGGAGCGCAGCCCAGCCTCAGCGACTCAGGGACCCCGCGTCGCCCGCTGCCGATTGTGCGACCGCTGTCATCTAGACCCGCTCGTGTTGGGATGATTGTGCGATGTCCGAGGACTCGTCAATAGACGAGCAGCATGGCGAGGACGTGGGCGTTCTGTTGCTAGCCCGGGACGCGAGCGCCAAGGTTGGCATCCGTCGGCCAAATCCCGTCGGACTCAAGATGCGGAACTGTGCAACCGAATAGTGCACGTGTCCACATCGCTGAACGATGCGGAGCGTCGGGTGCTTCGTCAGAAGACTCGGACCGCGACGCTCGATGCCCTGAGGACTCTTGGGGGCGATGCTCGACGCGAGGCGATTCTAAAGCGAGCGCTGGCCGACGGCGGTTTTACCCCACGCGAGCTGGCAGCCCCGCCACCTGCAGTTGCCGGCGAGAAGTACGCGCGCTTGGTTGACCACGACCTGTCGTGGGCGCTTACCAACCTCAAGCGTGACGGTCTGGTCGAGAAACCCAAGTGGGGCGCCTGGCGTTTGACTGATGCTGCGCGTCTGCCGGTGGAAGCCGCTGTGGATGATCCGGTCGCTGATCAGCGACTTGCTCAGCTTCGTGCAATGTCGTATCGGCTGTATCTGAGAACGCCTGAGTGGAAGCGAACTCGCGCGGCGGCGCTACTGCGCGCCGACAACGCGTGTTCGCTGGACGTGACGCACACTGAGGGTCTTGAGGTGCACCATCGCACCTATGAGCGCCTCGGCGCGGAGCTCGTCACTGACTTGGTGGTTCTCTGCCATTCGTGTCACCAGCTGCATCACACGGAGCATGGTCGTCCTCGCCGAGACGGCTCTGCAGCACCAACACATCGGACTGCGGCTGACGACTCGGCGGCGACATCTGCCGACCAACCCGGCGAACGGCGTAAGAAGCGCTCGCTGCTTCGGCGTCTGCTGGCGAGCTAAAGCCAGCGGCATCTCGGCTCGCGCCCATCCTCACAGGATCGCTCCGCGGTCGACTTCCTGTCTCAAGGGGATGTCTGCCCGTCCCGGGTCTCCTGCGGCACCGGTCAACTAGGCCGAGACAAGTTGTTGACCGCCGTCGATCTTGTAGGTCGCCCCGGTCAATGCCGTGTTGCTCATGATGTGGACGGCGAGCGCAGCGACGTCAGTCGGCTCGACAACGCGTCGGATCGGGAGCGTCTCGCGCAGCTGATCGCGCCGCTTTTCGAGGTCGCTGCCGAGCAGCGATGCCGATAGCGGCGTGTCGATGAAGCCGGCGGCGATCAAGTTGACGCGGACCGGTGCGATCTCCAGTGCCAGGTTGGCGATTAGCGCGGGAAACGCGGCGGCGACTGTCAGCTCGGACCCGCTGCTGATAGCCGGATGCCCTGCCTCAGGGGTCATGAAGAGCAGTGTCCCTCCCGGGCGGACCCTGTCGGCGGCGTTGCGGGCAGCCTCGATAGCGAGCAGGAGGTGGTCGCTAAGAGCGTGACTTAGTTCGTCGGAGGTCATCTCGAGTAGGCGTCCGTAATGCGGACCGCCGGCGGTCACCATTACATGGTCGATTCCGTTCGGCAGGCTCGCGAAGAATCGCTGGAGCTCCGCCGGATCGTTGGCGTCGAACGCGGCGGTGCTGAGCGCGTCGAGATCTAGGGCCGCACGCTGCAGGGCGTCGTCGGGGTGTAGGCCGGTGAGGATTACGTTGGCGCCTTCGGCGTGGGCGCGTGTGGCTGTTGCCAGCCCGATGCCCGAGCTACCGCCAATGACGACGACGGTCTGTTCGAGAAGGTCAGGGTCGCGGTGTGTGGGAGTCGCTGTGGCGGTCATTGCTTACCTCCGATGGTTGCGATGGGGTCATAGGTCGAGCACGATGTCGCCGCGTGGCTGTGAGCAGCAGATGAGCACGTTTCCGTCGGGGGGCGGCTCTACTGGGTCGGGGCTGTAGCCGACATTCCCGGCGATTAGCGTGGTCTCGCAGGTTTGGCAGACGCCGGTACGGCATGACCAGCGGACTGGTACGTCGCACGCCTCGGCGAGTTCGAGCAGGCTGGCACAGTCCTCGCTCCATGGGATCGCGAGGTCGCTGCGCGCGAACTCGATCGTGGGGCCGTTTCCGACGTGTTCGTCTGGCGGGTGGGGCGCCCGTTTAGGTGTCGCTGCGATGCCCGGCGTTTGACTCGCTGCAGGCCCGAACGGCTCCGTGTGTATGTGTGAGGCTTCGATCCCCAAGCTCGCCAGGCCGGCGCTGATCTCGTCCATGAAAGGGGCGGGCCCGCACAGGTATGCCTGCGCGTCGTGGGGTGGGTCGAGTTCGGCGAGAACCGATCCGGTGAGATGGCCGGTGTCGTCGAAGTCGTGGCCCTTGACATCATCCGGACCGGGGCGGCTGTAGTACACGTAGCTGTGTGCGTTCGGGAGCGAGGCCAGAAGAGCTCGAGCCTCGGCAGCGAACGGGTGCTCGCGACTGTTGCGTGCGCCGTGCAGCCACCAGGTCTCTCGCTCGGAGTGCTCATGTGCCAGGGCCTGGAGCATGGCGAGAACGGGGGTAGCACCGATCCCGGCGCTGAGGAGCAGCACCGGCGCGGGCGTCCCGTCGAGGGTGAACGTGCCACGCGGTGCTGCCACGTCGAGCTGGTCGCCGACGGAGAGATGGGTGGAGAGGTAACCGCTGGCGGCGCCGTTGCGTTCGTGCTTGACGCTCACCCGGTAGTAGCGCGCTGCGGGGGGTCCCGAGAGGGAGTAGTTACGCAGCAGCGACCGCTGCTGGGTGTTGGGCCGTACTCGCAGCGTGAGGTACTGGCCCGGGCGGGCGGCCGGTACTGGGGCGCCGGTGGGGTCCTCCAGACATATGGAGATCACCGAGTCGCTCTCGTGGGTGATCGCTGTGACGGTCAGCGACCGAAAGCCAGGCCACGCGGGAGGAGGGCTGGTTGCCGCGAGGCCGGCGTTGCCACTCCCGGGTTCCTGATCGAGCAGGGCTCGGAACGAGGCCTGCCACCCCGGACTGAGGGCGGGGATCCGCAGCGCACGGAGCAGTTCTTGGCGCCCGTGCCCAGGCAGGTAAAGCAGCGCGTCGACTTCTGCGACCGGCATCTGCTCAGGTCCCGAAGAGAGCTTGATGATTCCGTCTCCCGCCTGCACGTCGCCCTCTTCGAGCACGCGGAAGTAGAAGCCCGGGCGGCGGCGAGAGACCAGGAGAGCTGGAATCCGCGGGTCTTTCATGCGGATCCCAACGCGGTAGCAGGTAACACGCGGCTGGCTTACCTCGAAGATCGCTGTGCCGATCCTGTAGCGGTCACCGATGCACACCTCGTCGTCGGCGAGTCCTTCCACGGTGAAGTTCTCACCGAACTGCCCGTACACAAAATCGCTTCGCCCGAGCTCGTGCTCCCAGAACCGGTAGGAGTCGATCTGGTAGACGAACACCGCGCGCTGCTCACCGCCATGTCCCGCCAGGTCGCCCTGACCATCGCCATCGACGTTCAGCTTGCCGACTCGGCGGCTACCGGTGACGGGGTCCTTAAACACGCCGGTGAAGACAGTTCTCCCCTGCCAGGACACGTCCTTCGGCATGCCAACATTCACCGACAGCAACCTCCCGACAGGCTCAGCGGCAGGCTTGGCCACCCCGACGCTGTGAGACTTCGAGCCCACGCTCACACCGCTACCGTAGCGCCGAAATCGCTGTCGGCGCCATCAGGTAGGAGGTCCGTCTCATCTGTGCTCGCCCGCCTCGATCTCGGCGAGCCGGTGCGCTAGTCGCACATTCTCGCTGCGCAGTCGAGCAGCTTCTCTACGGGCCTCCGCTCGCTCCTGCGCCATCGCGGGCATGATCGTCCGAAGCTTGTGGAGCCGCTCGATCACGGCTCGCTCACTTACGAGTCTCGGTGGCACAGCATTATTCGGATAGCCTCGCATGCCGTCTCCTTTGCGTCGTCGTTCACATCGGTAGCGGTGTCAAGATCGCGCTTTGGCCGGCGCGTCGCGCACGTGGAAGCCCCTGGTCGGTGCCCTGGTCTGTAATTGCGCACGCGTGCACCGACAAGTGTCGTTACAGCACGGGGGCCATGCGCGGCTGTGCGGCTTGTTCCCACGCGCGCGCGAACTGCAGCAGCTTCGTCTCGGCAAGCGGGGTGCCGAGTAGTTCCAGTCCGACGGGCAGGCCATCTGCAGTAAAGCCAGCCGGCATCGTGAGCGCCGGCAGCCCCGCTTGCGCTGCGATCACCGTGTTCGTGGGAAACGTGAGGGCGCGGTACTTCAGGGCAGCAAGCTCCTCGCGCGTTGGTGGTATTACCTGCACAGTCGGGTACACCAGGAAATCGATCTCGTGCGCGGCAAAGACGTTCAGGATCAACCTCTGGAAATGCTCCTGGTTGAGCCTCCTGCGGAGACACGCGACGTCACCGTCCGGCTCATCGGCACCTTTGGCGATGTCGTGGAACAGATCGTTGAGCGGGTGGAACTTCCTGCTGTCGTAGATCTCCGTGAAGCTCGAGGCAGGGGCCTGGGGACGCTTGCCAAGGAAGTCATCGAGATCGACCTTCGACTGAATCGTGTAGACCGAGGTGGCTGACAGCCATCCAGGGAGGTCGGGGATCTCGAGCCCCGCCGTCGTGGATACGCCGAGCTCCTCCAAGCTGGAGATCGCCGCTCGAATCACGCAGGTGACCGGCTCAGCGTCTGGGTTCTCATCGGAGCCGAATCCCGTCTCCAATACCCCGATCCGCCAACTGGCCACCGGTACTGGGGTCTCGAGCGCGTGTGCATAGCCATCGTCGTTGTGGGCCAGCGACGCGGTCGCGGTGAAAGGGTCCTCAGGGTCGTAGCCGACGATGCTGTCGAGCAGTTTCGCGAGGTCGGGGACGGTCCGCGCGATCGGTCCTGGGGTGTCCTGGAAATGCACAAGCGGTGAGAAGCCAGTGCGGCTAATCAAACCGGTGGTGACTCGCAGGCCGAAGAGGTTGTTGAAAGAGGCGGGAATGCGGATGGAGCCGCCGGTGTCCTCACCGATGCCAACGAGGCCAAAGTTCGCGGCAACGCCCGCAGCCGTGCCAGCACTGGAGCCACCAGACTCGCGGGCGGGGGCATATGGATTCTTGGTGTGGTCCGTGATCGAGGAGAAGGAGAACCAGCCCGCCGCGAAGTCGCACATGGCCGTCTTCGCGAGGATTACCGCGCCCGCATCCCTGAGCTTGGTGATCAGTGTCGCGTCAGACTCGGGTACGTGGTCTTCGAACACGATCGAGCCGAAGGTCGTGCGCAGACCGGCCATCTCGGCCTGATCCTTGACGAGCACCGGCACACCGTGCAGTGGCCCGGACAGCTCGCCGTTGTGCGCAAGGAATCGATCTCGACTGGCGGCTTCCTCACGCGCCATGGGGTTCACTGTTACAACAGCCTGGATCTCTGCGCCGGCATGGTCGTGTGCGTCGAGTCTCGCCAAATACCAATCGACGAGCTCCAGGGCGGTCAGCTGGCCCTCGCGCAGCGCGTTGTGGAACGCATCCACAGTGAGCTCCTCGAGCTTGTCGTCGCGGTCGCTCACCACAGCACTACGGGCTAGACCGCCACGGCTGTACGGCTGCCGTCCGGCAGCGCCGCTCGGAGTTGCTTACGGGAGCTCACTTCGAGCTTCGTGAACACCTTGCGAAGGTGCCACTCGACCGTGCGTGGGCTGATGAACAGCTCAGCACCGATCTCCGGGTTCGTGCGCCCATCGATCGCAAGCCGCGCGATCTGCGCCTCTTGCGCTGTGAGGTCATCGCGCGTCTCAGCTGTGCGCTTGCGTGCCGTCTCGCCAGTGGCCAGCAGCTCACGACGGGCGCGCTCGCAGAAACCCTCCGCACCCGTCGCAGCGAACATGTCGTGAGCACTGCGCAACTGTTCGCGCGCATCCAGGCGACGGTTCGCGCGGCGCAGCCACTCGCCGTACACGAGGTGGGCACGGGCGAGCTCAACGCGAACGCGGGTGCGGCCGAGACGCTCGATCGCCTCCCGGTAGAAAGGCTCCGCAGTATCGTCGTCGCGGATCAGCGCGCGCGAACGTGCTTCGATGCCGAGCGCCCAGTCGGTGGCGCCGGCAAGCGTGCTCTGCGAGAGCCGCTGCAGGGCGGCGGCGGCGATCTCGCGTTTGCCGCTCCGGGCTGCCGCCTCGATCAGCTCGGTCAGTGCCCACGTCAAGACGCCGAGATCCTCGTATTCACATGCTGACTCGGCCGCGGTCAATGCCTCTGCGTAGCGGCCAAGGCCGTTGTAGAGCAGGGCGGCCAAGAAGTAGCTGATGCCCAGGCCCATGCCCTCGCCGCGGCTCGTTACGTCCTCGATCGTCGCCTCGATCAGCTTTGAAGCCTCTGCCTCGCCGCCGCGCAAGACGGCGAGCGCGACTGTGCCATAGGCCGCGAGCTTCGTTGCGGTCGTGTCACTGACCACCCGTGCCTCGGCGGCCAATGTCGCCCCGTTGTCCAGTTCACCCCAGAACGTATGCACAAAGATGCGCGAGCGCAGTGAGATCGGTAGCGCGGTGAGCGCGCCCGCCTGGCGTGCGATCCGCACATGCTGGATGCACAGCACTTCCCAGCTCTCGTCGTCCCACAGGGCTTGGGCGACCCGACCGGCAAGCCATCCCCAGCGTAGACCTTCATCTGTCGAGATCTCTGGGCTTCGGAACGCAGTGATAGCCCGCTTCAGTAGCGGCGTCGCCGCGGCGCGGCCGTCGGTGATCAGCAGCGCCAATCCATCGAGCAGGAGGTCGGATGCGCGCGGGGGGGAGGCTGGCGCAGGCGCTGCGCGCGCCGCCTGCGCGACCTCCATCATGTCTGCGCCACGGGATAGACGGCCAACGATCATCGCCGCTAAAAACGCTTCAAGATAGGTCTCGCGCGCAAGCTCAACGTCGAGCGGCTCGAGCCGTCTGCCGGCTTTGAGCAGCAGTGGGGGAGCATCGTTACCGCGTCTGGTAGCGAATGCGATCTTCGCGCGCAGGAGGTCAACGCGAGCGCGCTGCAGCTCATCGAACGGCCCCGCCTGCGCCATGTGCAGCAGTGCGAGTGCGCCGTCGGATTCGCCTGCCTGATGTTTGGCCTGCGCAGCAGCCAGGGCGCGCTGTGCCCGACGGGCCGGGTCGAGCGTCAGCCGTGTGGCCTCCTCGAGCAGCGCAGCCGCTGCGGCTAGGCCGCCTCGGTCCTGTGCGCGATCGGCCGAGCGCTCCAGCTCCTCGGCCACCGCCTCGTCGGGTCCCACGGCCGCGTGCGCGCGATGCCAGGCTCGGCGGTCGGGATCGAGATTCGCGTCGGTGACATCGGCGAGTGCGCCATGTACCTCCTGCAGATCTTGAGTGTCTGCGGCTCGGCACGCCGCTGAGCGCACCAGTGGATGGCGGAACCGGACCTGCGCGCCGATCTCGATCAGCCCAGCCGCCTCGGCCGCACTCGCCGCATTGGCGTCGATCTCCAGGCGCTCAGCTGCCCGCCACAACAGGGTTGCATCGCCGACCGGCTCGACGGCCGCCGCAAGCAGGAGCCGTCGAGTGTCAAGCGGAAGCGGCTCGAGTCGCCGGAGGAATCCCTCTTCAATGCGGCTTGTCAGCGGCATCGTGTCGGGTAGTCCGATCCCGAAGGCGAGCTCGCTTGCCGTCAGCCCACGCGGCAACTCCAGCAGTGCGAGCGGATTACCGCGGGTCTCGGCCACAAGCCGGTCGCGCACCTGCCTGTCAACCGGTCCGCTGATCACCGAATCCAGCAGTGCGCTGGCATCGGCGTCGCCCAGACCTCTGACCACCAGCTCTCGCAGCCCCGCGAGCTCTTGTGCGTTGCTGGGCTCACGTACCGCGAATACGACCGCGACTCGCTCTGCGAGGAGACGGCGTGCAACGAACGCGAGTGTCTGCGCAGAGACTCGATCAAGCCAATGAGCGTCGTCAATGAGGCAAACGAGCGGCCCGTCTTCGGCGACGTCGGCCAGCAGGTTGAGTACTGCCAGTCCAACCAAGAATCGATCCGGTGGCTCCCCTGAGCTCAGGCCGAACCCTGTGGACAGCGCATCGCGCTGTGGGCCCGGAAGACGCTCGATTCGATCCAAGAATGGCGCGCACAGCTGGTGTAGCCCGGCGAACGCCAGCTCGGCCTCGGACTCAACGCCCGCCGCCCGCGCGATTCGACATCCCGAGGCGCGCTCCAACAGATACCCCAGCAGCGCGGTCTTGCCGACTCCTGGCTCGCCGCGCATAACCAGCACCTGGCTTTCACCCGCACGCACTCCTGCCAGCATTCGATCCAGCGCTTCGCACTCGATGCGCCGACCACGCAGACTCGCCCCCAAGTCACCATCTGGCATGTGCACAGTAGAGACTACGGATGGCTCGCCGCCTTCGCAAGGCCGGCATCTGACGCGCGGACGATGTACGCGGCCGCGCTCGGGAAATGCAGAACTTCGGGAGGATCTTGAAGAACGGCTATAGCGTTGACCATGCTCTGCCCTGTGCGGGTGGCATTCCTAGTTGCGCGCTGCCCAACCGTGCTCGCGGCTCCACGGGTAGTTGGTCATGAGCTCCGTGCCTACCATTGCGTCGGTAAAGCGAACGATCGCGCCGGGGTAGCCGGGGTAAAGGAGGCCTCCGATCGCGGCGTGGAGATCCGGCGGCTCGACAACGCGCGCGAGGAGCGCGGGGGCACGTGGTCTAGCTCGCTCACACGGGAGTACCCAGGTTGAGTCCGCGCCCAAGAACAGCGCCGCTTCGGCCCCGGCCGCAGCCAGCAACGAGGATGTGGCACGCGCGAGCGCGCTTGCCACGCATCGCAATGCCGCGATCAGCCGCCAACACGCGTTGCGATGTCCCGCGGCCTGATGGGCCGGGTTATGGATCAAAGCTACGAGCCGCTCGTAGCTCTGCGGGAACTGTGGCTGCGGGTTGATCATGCGGGAAAGAGTCGCGCCACGGTGGCGCACTCGCACCCGGGGGAGCCACTGGTGTGAGCCCTGGTTATCGAGCCCTGGTGATCTGATGACTGATTCCCGCAGTGCACGTCGGGCGGGCTTATGTGAGAGTTGGCGTCGGGCGTAATCGCACACCAGGGAACCGACCAGGGCCTTACACGGGCGCGATCGGTCGCTGCAGGCGCGACCGTTGTGGGGTGATCGATGGAGCATCGAGTAGGTGGCGCCGCTTCACATAACCCCGAGTAGTTAGGAGCAACACCATGAGCACTTCGCTGAACGCGCCGACTTCCTCCGGGAACGGAACATGCCACTCGTCAATGACCCCACTCGGCGCGATCGCGCGTGGACTCGTCGCCGGGACGCTTGGCACGCTGGCCATGGACACGCTGTTGTTCGCTCGATATAAGCGTGGCGGCGGTGAGAGTGGTTTCGCTCCGTGGGAGCTCTCATCGGGCCTGTCCAGCTGGGACGATGCACCGGCGCCTGCGCAGGTCGGCAAGCGTCTCGTCGAGGGCCTGTTCCAGCGCGAGCTGCCACCAGAGCGTGTCACGCTGGTCAACAACATCACGCACTGGGGTTTCGGGATTCTCGCCGCCGTCCAATACGGCATCGTTGCGGGCTCGTTCGGTCGCCCACGGATTGGCTACGGGCTGCCGTTTGGCGCGAGTGTGTGGGCAGGTGGCTATGTGGTGTTGCCTGCGGCGAAGCTCTACCAGCCGATCTGGGAGTACGACGCCAACACGCTGGCTAAGGATCTGAGTGCCCATCTCCTCTACGGGACTGTCACCGCGGCCGCATTCGAGCTGCTCTCGGGATCGATTGGAGGGACGGCATGAGCACTGTTGCTGATGTGGTGGTGGCTACGTTGAAGGCGTCTGGCGTGCGCCGGGTGTATGGGCTCCCCGGAGACTCGTTGAATGGGTTCACCGATGCGCTACGCCGCGACGGCGAGCTCGCATGGGAGCACGTTCGCCATGAGGAGGCCGCGGCGTTCGCGGCCGCCGGCGAGGCGGCTATGACTGGGCAGCTCGCGGTCTGCGCCGCAAGCTGCGGTCCCGGGAACCTGCACCTGATCAACGGCCTGTTCGACGCCAACCGCAGCCGCGTGCCCGTGCTCGCGATCGCTGCGCACATACCGCGGGAAGAGATCGGGGGGAGCTACTTCCAGGAGACTCATCCGCAGGAGCTGTTTCGCGAGTGCAGCGTCTACTCGGAGCTCGTCAGCATCCCCGAGCAGCTGCCGCGCGTGCTGGAGATCGCGATGCACTTCGCGCTTGGACGAAGCGGCGTCGCCGTGGTCGTGATCCCCGGCGATGTCTTCCTGCATGACGCCGGGGGCAACACCCGGGCAGGGGTAATCCGGGCGAGCACAGCCGTCATCCGTCCCGCCCAGGAGGAGCTTGTCGCGGCCGCCGAGATCCTCAATGCGGCAGAGCGAGTGACAATCCTCGCCGGCGCCGGCTGTCAGGGAGCGCATGACGAGGTGATCGCGCTGGCCGGAATGTTGAAGGCGCCGGTGGTCCACTCGCTGCGGGGCAAGGAGTTCGTCGAGTACGACAATCCCTATGACGTCGGCATGACAGGCCTATTGGGGTTTGCCTCGGGCTATCGCGCGATGGAGCACTGCGACGCGCTGCTGATGCTCGGCACGGATTTTCCCTATCGAGAATTCTACCCCGAGAACGCGCGGGTTGTGCAGGTCGAGATGCGCGGCGAGCACATCGGGCGCCGCGTACCCGTCGACGTCGGTCTGCTAGGCACCGTCAAGGACACGGGCCCGGCGCTTCTGGCGCTCCTGAAGAACGGGCGCGACGCTACGCACCTGGCCCGCATGCGATCGCACTACCGCCGTACGCGCGAGCGACTCGACGCGCTGGCTGACACCCACAGCGATCGTGGCCCGATCCACCCGCAGGCCGTGGCCAAAGCGATAGATAGGCTCGCGGCCGAGGACGCGGTGTTCCTTCCCGACGTCGGTTCGCCCACGGTCTGGGCAGCGCGCTACCTGAGCATGAACGGGCGCAGGCGGCTGATCGGCTCGTTCAACCATGGGACGATGGCCAACGCGATGCCGCAGGCGATCGGCGTGCAGGCTTCCCACCCCGGGCGTCAGGTGGTGACGCTCTCGGGCGACGGCGGCCTCGCGATGATGATGGGCGATCTCCTCACGCTTCGCCAGCAACACCTGCCGGTGAAGATGGTCGTGTTCAACAACGGCGCGTTGGCCTTCGTCGAGCTCGAGATGAAGGCCGTTGGCATCGTGACCTACGCCACCGATCTGGATAACCCGAGCTTTGCCGAGGTCGCACGCGCGGTCGGTTTGCACGGTGTGCGAATCGAGCATCCCAGCGAGCTCGACGACGGCCTGCGGGCAGGTCTCGCGCACGATGGCGCGGCGGTGATCGAGGTGATGACAGCGCGACAGGAGCTGTCGATCCCGCCTGGGATCACGGCGGCGCAAGCCAAGGGCTTCACGCTGTGGGCGACGCGCAGCGTCCTCTCCGGGCGCGCGGACGAGGTTCTGGAGGTGGCCAAGGCCAACATCCACGAGCTCGCCCTCGAGTGACTCCTGGTCCCCGCACGAGCACGTGCGGGTCGCTTTATCGCAAGCCCAGGGCATACACCAGGGGCATCCACGGGTGTGAGCAATCGCCTGAGGCGCGAACGTAATTTCACTATCAAACGAGGAGATTACGGAGGCCAAGATGGCACGCACACATTACCTACCCGATGAGCAGGCCCACTATAAATGGGACACGCGCAACGAGCCGGTGCTGGGGATTGATTCCGGTGACACCGTTGTGCTGTGGACCCGCGATATCAGTGACAATCAGGTCAGCCCAGGCGCTGACGCGAGCGTGCTCGCCAACTTCGACTGGGACCGCGCATACCCGCTGAATGGGCCAATCGCAGTCCATGGGGCGGAGCCGGGCGACACGCTAAAGATCGAGCTCCTTGACATTCATACTCAGGGGTGGGGATGGACTGGAGTCTTCCCCGGCTTTGGCCTGCTGACTGAGGATTTCCCGGACGCCTACCTGCGGACCTTTGATATCTCAAATGGAGAGTTCGCCTACATCCGGGAGGACATCGCGATCCCGCTCGCGCCTTACTTCGGAACGATGGGCGTATGCCCAGCGGGCGCGACCGACCAGTCCGTCGTGCCGCCCGGCACCTTTGGTGGAAACATGGACATTCGCCAGCTCGGACGTGGATCGACACTGTTTCTGCCGGTGGAGGTCGAGCAGGCGATGTTCTCCTGTGGCGACGCCCACGGCGCTCAGGCCGATGGCGAGGTGTGCGGCACGGGCGTCGAGTCGCCGATGTTCGCCTCGTTGCGTTTCACGCTCGAGAAGGGTCGCTCCACCCCCGGACCGCAGTACCGCACACCCGCGCCGCTTACCGCTCGTGTGGACACGGCGCCGTTCTACGCCACTACCGGAGTGAGCGGCGACCTCTACGCCGCCTCGCAGGATGCCGTGCGGGCGATGATCGACCACATGGTGGCGACATACCACCTCAGCCCCGAGGACGCTTACCTGCTCTGCAGCCTCGCCGTCGATCTCAAGATCTCTGAGATCGTCGACGGCGGCCAGTACATCGTCAGTGCCCTGCTACCTGAAGGCATCTTCTCCAACTGACGCACCGCCGAGAGGACCCACCAGCGGAGTGCGGGGGTGGCTGAGCCGTCAGCCGCCCCCGTTGGTGGTGACAGCGGTGCGCGCGGGGCCGGCCGGCGGGGTGGCGTTCCGACTCTCACGCTAGCCGGGCAAGCCCTCTGGAAGGCCCTCAGTGTCCGGCGCTTTGTCCGCCGTCGATGTGCAGGATCTCTCCGGTCACGAACGGTGCGGACTCGAGATACAGGACTCCACCGACGACGTCCTGTACCTCGCCGACCCGTCCGATCGGATGCAGCGCGCCCATTCCCCCATAGGAGCTTGCATCCTGTAGCTGGGTCCTGATGACACCAAGCGAAACTGCGTTGACCCGCAGACCACGCGAGGCGTACTCGATCGCGAGCGAGCGTGTGACCGCCGTGAGGCCCCCCTTGCTCAGGGCGGCAAGCGCTGATGGCACCTTTGCGTTGGCCTGCTCGGCAAGCGTCGTTGACACGTTGACGATATGACCGTGGCCCAGCTCCAGCATGTGCTGGATCACTCGCGTGGTGATGTGGAAGAAACCTGCGACGTTTACGGCGAGCACGGCATTGAAGTCCTCGACCGTGTAGTCCGTAAATGGCTTGCCGATATAGATCCCCGCGTTGTTGATCAAAGTGTCGATCCGGCCAAAACGCTCGAGCGTCTCGGCTACGATCCGCTCGGCCGTCTCAGGCGTCGAGATGTCGCCTCGAACGGTCAAGACGCCGGGGTCCGCGGACGGCTCGATCGAAAGAGAGGTCGCGACCACGGCAAAGCCGAGCTCGCGGTATGCCCGTGCGAGGCCGGCACCGATGCCCTGAGAGGCACCTGTCACGATCGCGACCTTCTCGTTCGTCTCACTCATGCCCGGCGAGTCCCTCCACGTAGTGTCCGGCGGCCTCGGCTGCCTGCTCCGGCGTGCTTCCCTGCTCACGGGCGCTCATGTACGGCGCGTACCAATCCCACCAGTTGTGCTTCGAATGAGTTTTCTCGTAGTGGTCGTGGTGCTCGGAGGTCTCACGTAGGAGCTCCGCCAGGGCCGGCACGTCCACAATCCGAACTTCCTCTGAGGTCATCGCTCTCACACTCGCCCGGGAAGGCGCGTCTTGATCTCCTGGAGCAGCCAGCCGTTGCCATCGGGGTCGCTGAACGATACCCATGTGGAGTAGGAGCGACCCTTCGGGTCAGGGCCCGGCGCGCGGCACTCGGTCCCGGCGTGATGGAAGACGCCGCTCTTGTCGTGGAACACCTCGCTTGCCTCTACGCCGCGAGCGATCAGATCCGCGCGTGCCTCCTCGATATCCGAGACGATCAGCATCAGGTCCTGCATCGAGCCCGGCTCCAGCGTGGTGACCCCCTTCCCGAAGGTGATCGCACACTGCGAGCCGGGTGGCGTCAGCTGCACGACCCGGAACTCCTCGCTGATCGTAAAATCGCCATCCAGACGCCAACCGAGGTTCTCGTAGAACTGCTTTGCCTGATCGACGTCGGCAACGGGCAGGTTCACCACCTCGAGTTTCATCTCCACGGTCCCAGCTGCTGGCCCGCTCTTCACGGCTTCGCTGCTCACATCGACGCTGCTCATGGGTGACCTCCTGGATAGTTGTTTGCTTGGCGTCAATCTCGCGCCTTTGGCGGTCCGTCGCGCCCGTGGAAGCCCCTGGCTGGTGCCCTTGCACCACTGGTCCACGGGCGTCTCGGCGCGAGGTCGAGCCAGTGCGCCGACCAGGGACCTTCACGGGCGCGAGAGTAGGCCCGAAGCGCGACTGTGCTGATAACGCCAACCACGTCTGAAGGAGCCCGATCATGAGTCAGCAAGCGGTTCACAGCCAGTCCATTGACGAAGTCGCACTCGGTCCTAGCGCAATAGCACGCGACGGTGCCAGGGTGGTCTTCGGGCAGGTGATGGGTCTCGTCGCGCTGACAGTTGGATTCGCCGCGCTTGGTGCCTATCTCGGGCGCGATTTGAGCGGGGGCGTAGGGATTGCGTCGTTCATCGCTGCATTTGCGTGCATCTTCGGCTTGAACATCGCAACCTCGCGCGGGCATGAGCAGCTCGCGACAGGGCTGCTATTTGGTCTCGGGCTGTTGCTCGGCCTGGCCGTCGCACCGGTGCTCGCCGATTACGCCAAGACACAGCCGGCCACGCTGTGGCAGGCCGCCGGGGCAACAGCGGCCTTTGTCGCCGCTCTCGGCGCGTACGGCTATGCCACACGCCGAGACCTCTCGTCCTGGGCGCGCACTCTGTTCTGGGCTCTGCTCGCGCTGATCGTGTTTGGGATCGTCGGCCTGTTCGTCTCGATCCCGAATGGCAACGTGATCTACGGCGTGCTCGGGCTGGTGATCTTCGGAGGCTTCACGATCTTCGACTTCAACCGGCTGCGCCGAGCTGAGATGGCGAGCGCGGTCCCGATCGCGGCAAGCATCTTCCTGGACATCTTCAACGTCTTCCTGCTGCTGCTCGAGCTCTTCAGCGGCGGCCGGGAGTAAGCGGGTAGAGGGGAGAGGTGAACCGAATGGCCAACAGTCTCTTGGAGGTGCCCGTCCGGGACGCCGCTCGCGCCCCGGACGTAAGCAGCCGCCTCTCTAGTAGTTCTCGCGCTGGCCGGCGTGGTGGCTCCTGGACCGAAGTGGTTCCCCACGATCTGGGTGCTCGCCTTTTCCACTCCGAGCGTCCAGATGCCTACGTTGACGTCGAAGACAAGCGCCCGCGTCAAACTCCCTTTAGCGAAGACAGAAATGTGCCGAGACCTGCAGCGCTTATTGCCGTCCCTCCGAGGGCGATAAGACTCGAGGCTCCGTCTGCGCCCCACGAGACGTTCGCGTCGTACACCTGAAACATCGCCACGAGAGCGGCTGCGACGGCGAAGACTGTGGGCATCCAAAAGCCGAGTACGTCTGTGAGGGTTTTGCCCATAGCGTTGGGCAGCGTCGGCGCCGTCTTACCCGCTGGCACCGACTGTTCGGTGCGGATTTTGGCACCCCGGAAAAGGAGCAGGAGCACGGCGATCACGCCGGCGATGATGCTGCCGAGAATGAACTCGCTTTCATCCTTGGCGTTGAGGGTCACCGCTATTGTCGCGGGTTGGACCCCCTTCGGCCCACCGACGATGACCTGCCCAACGTAACTGCCCGCGGCGGCGTGGCTGGCGTCGACGCATAGCGTGAACGCGATAAGCGTTCCGTGCTGAAGGATTCGGGGCTTTGAGAATTCCGGCTCGGGTAGGTACTGGGTGGTAAGACCTGGGCCGTTTCGAGCGAAGCGCTTTGGTATGTCGACCGTGATGTCTTCGCTCGTCACGTTGGCTGGAAGCGCCGGTGAGGCAGCGATCGCGATATCGGTAGTTCCCGTGCCTCGTAGACCGCCCATGTCCATCGGTTCGGCCGGCCCTGACGAGCTGAACGCCACCGTCGGCTTGATTTCGGTTTCTTCTGCCGGCGCATTCGTCCGGTTAGCATGACCGACGGTGGTCGATGCCCGGCACGGATCTTCCGCTCCAGCGGCTGCCGCCGGCGCAATCATCGCGAGCCAAGCTACAGCTGAGATCGTCGCCATGGTCCAGCGTTGCATAGCGTTTTCCCCCGAAAATACGTGATTTGCAAAACCGAATTGGGTGGTGCGCGATCGTAGCGCGGATCGCCTTTCGGTGACTTTTGATAATTCGGCTAGTCGGGCGCCGGGCCGTTCCTTACGGGCCATGTTCATTCGGCCGAATGCCCCAATCACGCGCTGGAGGCGCGAAGCCATCAGAGCCCCAGTTTGCGGACGCCTGTCTCGTCGAAGCCGAAGTGGTGACCGACCTCGTGACGCACCGTCTGGATGACGTGCAGCCGGAGACGCTCGGGATCGTCTCCGAAGTCGCGCACCAGTGTGTCGCGAAAGATCAGGATCTCGTCAGGCACACCACCGCCCCCGAAGAAGGGCATGCCGCCTTGCTTGGTGCCGACGTACATGCCGTACGCGTGGTTCTCCGCGCCGCGGTCGGAAACGACGATCGCTACGTGCTCCAGCGCATGTTGGAACTCGATTGGCAATTCGTCGAGCGCTGAGCTGACCAGCGCCTCAAATTCCCGCTCGCTGTAATGGCGATGTTTGCTCATGTCCTTGTGGTCGGCCTAGGGTCGCTTACCGCTGCGCTTGGCCAACTGTAGACCGCCAACAGCCTCGTGGAGGTGCCCGTCCGGGACGCCGCTCGCGCCCCGGACGTAAGCAGCCGCCTCCTTAGTTTTCGCTGACCGGCGTGGTGACCCCCGGACCGAAGTGGTTCCCGACGATATGGGTGCTCGCCTTTTCCACTCCGAGCGTCCAGATGCCGACGTTGACGTCGAAGAAGCGGTTGCCGCGGATCACGGTCCGGCTGATCTGGCCAGGTAGTAGTTCGGGCGGCAGGACTGCCCCGGGGGGAGGTCCTGCCGCGACCAGGACGCCTGTAGTTTCCGTGTCGGCGGTCGCGAAGTCGTGGTCGCCGTCGACGTTGTCGTCGATCAGGATGTTGCCTTCGATCGTGTTGCCGTTCAGGTCGCCCACCAGATGCTGGTGGATCGTTATGCCCGAGAGCCCGTTGCCCTTTGCCAGGTTGCCGCGGATCACGTTGCCGTACACGCCTGCAAACGGCGCGCCGCCGCCGAGCAGGATGCCAGCACCCTGTCCAGCCACGCCGTTGCCGTTGGACACGTTGTACTCGACGAGATTGTCGAACACGCCGGCCGCGCCCGTCGGAAGTCCCGTTACCGGGTTGACCGCCGCCGGGCTGTGGCCCGCGAGCGTGATCCCGCAGTCGTCGGTGTTGTTCAGCGATTGGTTGTAGCGAACGATGTTGTGCGAGGTTGGGCCGAACTCGTCTGTCAGCAGGATGCCGCCGACGTTGTTCGCTACGTAGTTGCCCTCGACGATTGAGTCGGTTACCGACACGAGGTGGATCGTCTCACCGCAGTCCCCGGGCGCTTCGGGTGTGGAGAAGCACTGGCCAGCACCCGTCCCGAAGCCGGTGCCGTTGTCGATGAGGGTGTTATCGGCGATCGTCACGTGGCTGACCGGCGTGCCTTCGGTGACGGGAGTGCCATTGGTCGTGCTCGGCGCGACCGGAGCGGTCCCGACGAGGATCCCCTCGAACTCGGCCTTTTCGATCTTGAAGCCCTCGACGGTCGAGCCCGAGCCTCCGGGTCCCTCGATCTGAATGCCATTTCCAAACGATGAAGAGCTGGCGTTGATCACAGCGTGCAAGCCGATCAGGACCAGCGGCTTGTCGATCTGAACGCCTTCGTTGTAAGTGCCTGGGCAGACAATGATGTGGCTGCCTGGTGCGGCGGCCGCCACGGCCGCACCGATCGTCGTGTAGCTGGCGTTCGAGCAAGGATTGTGTGAATAGCCGGAGAGAAGTGAACTATTCACAAATAGGGTTGGTGGTCCGGGTGGCGTGGGCGACCGCCACCACGCAGACGCAGACGCGGCCGTGGTCGTGACGAAGCCTAGGCTGACAATTGAGAGAGCAACGACGGCGAGCGCACCTAGCCGCCGGGCATATGAGACGCGCATCTTCCACACTCCTCCGTGAGTCATTGCGTTGATTTCAACGATGGGACTCGCCGCCACTAGCGCGGGCGGCAAGCGCTGCTGGCGCCGCGAAACTACCAGATGGAAGCTTTCCAGGGCGCGGCGAGCTGCTCAACCGGCTGCACGTGTGAGACGAGACGCTCGTCCACGAGCGTGTGCACGGCAAAGCCAAGCGACTGGCTCACCGAGAAGGGAACCCGCTCCAACGGGCGCAGATCGAGGCGAATCGCCGAGTTGGTGCTCGGGCAGATCAGTAGCGGCCGTCCCGCAAACGCCGTTGTCATCGTCGTGTGCACGTGTCCGCAGGTGATCGCCTGCACCTGTGGATGGCCGCGCAGGAGCGTCTCTAGCGCAACCCGGTCGGCCGCGTCCAGGGCGATCCCGTCCATCAAGCGGATGCCTGTGAGCACGGGTGGATGGTGCATCGCCAAAAGTGTTGGTGTCTCCGGCTCCTCAGCGAGGGTCTCCTCTAGCCAGTCGCGCTCCTCCTGGCCCATTGCGCCGCCGTCTGAGCCCGCAAGCGTCGTGTCGCAACCCACCAGGCGCAGCGGCCCGCAGCTCACCGCGAAGTGCACGGGCGCGTTTGCGAGAGCGGCCTCGGGCGAAAAATGCGCGCGCAGCAGATCGCGACCATCGTGGTTGCCGGGGATCGCGTGGATCGGCAGGCCAAGTGGAGAGAGCAGCTCACGGACCTGTTCATAAGCAGTATCCGACGGCTCATCGGCGAGGTCGCCACTCAGCAGCACTGCCACCGGCCGCGGCTGGAGATCGGCCACCTGTTGCACCACGCGCCGCAGGCGCTCGGCCGGACCGTGCCCGTCCTCGCCGGCACGCAGGTGCAGATCGCTGAGCTGCACGAGTGTCATCGACGCGCATTATCGCTCGCCGCACGGAGGTTGCAGTGTTTTGCGCACCCGCCAATGGGGGTAGTCACCGGACGTGCAAGCCGTCATGAAGACGATCGCGAGACGGCCGGTATCCGGCGTCGGATGGTGTGGGCGCAGATGAACGCCAAGCCGACAGTTGTGGTGCTCGGAGCGGGCGGCGCGATGGGCTTGGCGATGTCACGCAACATCGCTCGTGCTGGTTTTCCTCTGTGCGCATGGAACCGCACGCGCGAGAAGGCGGACCCGCTCGCCCGTGAAGGCGCGCGTGTCGTCGATTCGCCTGCCGAGGCCGCTCATCTTGCGATGGGCGCCGGGATCGTGATGACAATGCTCCGCGACACGGATACGGTGCTCGAGGCGATGCTCGGCGAGCACGGCTTTCTCCGCGGCCCTGAGCACGACGGGCTGATCTGGGTGCAGATGACCACGATCGGCGTGTCCGGCACCGAACATTGCGCCGAACTCGCCCAGCGCCATGGGCTGACGTTCGTGGATGCTCCGGTGATCGGCAGTAGAGGGCCGGCCGTGCGGGGAGAGCTGATCGTTCTCGCCTCGGGCCCTCACCACACCAGAGATGCGGTGCAGCCACTGTTCGACGCGGTCAGTAAGGAGACCATTTGGGTGGGTCCGGCGGGCGCCGGCAGCACGCTGGCGGAAGCGGTGCCTGGCCCCGGCGAGGGGCCTCTGGCCACGATGCTGCTGGCCAACGCCACAGCTGTGCCCAACGGCTCCTCTCGCTGGAGCCACTCCGGCTACTGAGAGGCGCTGGCTGGACGCGGCCGAGACGCTCGCCGCGTTCGCGGATGTGTTGCGGCGCCGCGGTTGAGGAAGGTTCACGCCAAATCGGCGTCTGTGCTGGTCGAGGGGATCAACAACCACCCCGAGCACCCGACCCCAACCCCGAGCTTGCGAGGTATCCACATGAAGCGGACCTATCTTCTCCTGACGTGCGTTCTTGCCGGTGCTGGCATCTACACCACCGTCGCCTACGCGCGCACCGCGGCGCCGACCGTGCACGTGGCGCACGCGCCCACCGTACAACTGCGTCACACGCGCATCGGCACGATACTGACTTCGTCTTCTGGGCTGACGCTCTACGAGTTCACCAGAGACCACACGAACGCTGACAGTTGCGTGAAGGTGAGCGGCTGTGCGCAGGTGTGGCCGGCGCTACAGAGCAGCGGCACTCCCACCGCGGGCCCGGGGGTGAAGGCGTCGCTACTGTCAACAATCCGTCTCTCTGGCGGCGGCCGGCAGGTCACCTTCGCCGGTCACCCGCTGTATCTGTATAGCGGCGACAGCAGCCCGGCTGACACCTCGTACGTGGGCGTGCAGCAGTTTGGTGGGAAATGGTATGCGCTGGGCGCCACCGGGCATTTCGTCAAGTAATCACGGGCCAATGGCACGCCGCGCGCGACAATCGACGAGCGCGCGCGCCGGCGGCCCGGCAGATCGCCGACCGACTGTCAAGTAATCGCTTTCGCCGGCCGATGCTGAGGCGTGCACACCCCAATAGGACAGTCTCTGCAGGCCGATCAGGTCCTGGCAAGCGCCGACCAGGCGGCTGCTGCCGCACTGCGCGAGCTGCCAGAGGCGCTGATCCTCGTATTCGACCGCGAGCTGCGCTTCGTGCTGACCGCCGGGCATGCCCTCGAACGCCTCGGCAACCCGCTCGTGTGCAGTGAGGGCGAGCCCGTCGCCAACACCTTCCCCGCTGCTGTGTGGAAGTTGATGGAGCCGCTGTTTCGCTCGGCGCTGGACGGGGAGACGCGCTCGCGTGAGATCTGGACGCCGGAACAGCGCCACTGCCTGATGGTGGACGTTGGGCCGTTGCGGCTGAACGGCGCGGCCGGGGACGAGGGCGCAGGCGTCGCCGGCGGCGTGGCGGTCGTGCTCGACATCACCGCGCGCAGGCACGCCGATCTGCTCGCCGCCCACCCCCACGGCGGGGACTTCGAGGAGGTGTTCGAGCGCGCGCCGATCGGCACCGCGCTGCTCGACGTGGAAGGTCGCTGGCTGCTCGTCAACCGCGCGCTGTGCGACATCACCGGCTACACCTCTGATGAGCTTGTGGGCAAGCGCTTCGACGGCATCGTGCACCCGGCTGACGTCAACAACGACGTCGAGCAGCGCCAGCGCCTGTTGGCGGGCGAGATCCCTGCTTTCCAGGTGGAGAAGCGCTACTTCGACGCCGCCGGGGAGACGGTCTCGGCGATCCTGTCGGTGTCGCTTGTGCGCGACCGCAGCGGCGCGCCGCTGCAGTACATCGCGCAGCTGCAGGACATCTCCGAGCGAAAGCGCCTGGAGGAGCATCTGCGCCACCTCGCCGACCATGACCCGTTGACCGGTTTGCGCAATCGCAGGCTGTTCGAGCACGACCTCAAGCTGCAGGTCGCCCGCTCGCAGCGCTACGGCGAGGTCGCTGGGCTGATGGTGATCGACCTTGACGAGTTCAAGAGCGTCAACGACCGCTACGGACACAAGGTTGGAGACGACGCGCTGAAGGCCGTCGCGCGCGCTTTGACCCGCAGGCTCAGGGAAACCGACCTGGTCGCGCGCCTCGGCGGCGATGAGTTCGCTGTGCTGTTGCCGCACATCGACGAGGAGGGCGTGGCGGTTGTGGCCGACGGGCTTGCCCGCGTCCTACCTGCCTGCAGCATCGACGCGGGCGACGTTGTGCTGCATCCGTACGCGAGCATTGGCTTCGCGCTCGTGCACGAAGGCACCGAGAGCGCGGAGCAGGTGTTCGTGGAGGCCGACCGCGCGATGTATGCGGTCAAGCACGCGAAGGCCGCCGCCAGCCCGAGCTGACGGTCAGCAGTACCCCCGTCCGGGACCTCCGGCGCGGTGAATACGCTCAGTGCATGAAGCCCAACGAGCGTCTGGCGGTCATCGATTTGGGATCGAACTCCTTCCGGCTGGTGGTGTTCATGGCCGGCGATCGCTCGTGGCGGCGCACGGATGAGATCTATGAGCCGGTGCGTATCGGCGAAGGGCTGATGGCCAGCGGCAGGCTGGGGGAGGAGCCGATGGAGCGGGCGCTGGCGACGCTCGACGTGTTCTCCCACTTCTGTCGCGCGGCTGCACTGGGACAGGACTCCGTGGACGCGGTCGCCACGAGCGCCATCCGTGACGCGCAGAACGCCCCCGCGTTCCTCGAGCGAGCGCACGAGCACTTTGGGGTACCGATTCGCGTGCTCAGCCGCGAGCAGGAGGCCTACTACGGCTACCTTGCCGCGGTCAACTCCACGACGCTCAGCGACGGCAGCGTCCTCGATCTCGGCGGCGGCTCGATGCAGCTCGTGCAGGTCGCCGATCGGCTGGTGCGCAATTCTGGCTCGTGGCGGCTTGGCACGGTGCGCATGAGCGAGCGTTTCCTGCCGCCGAACGGCCCTGCTAAGCGCAAGCAGCTGGAGGAGCTGCGCGAGCACGTCGCGGCTGAGCTCGCTGACAGCGAGTGGCTGAGCGGCGGGGCGAGCGAGTCGCACGGCGGGCGCCTGATCGGCATCGGCGGCACCGTGCGCAACCTCGCGGCGGCAGCCCAGCGCGCTGCTGGGCTGCCCTCCAACGGAGTGCAGGGCATGGTCATCGAGCGTGACGCTCTGGAGGAGCTCGTACAGCGGCTGGCCGCTTTGCCTGCAGCCGAGCGCGCGAGCGTGCCTGGCATCAAGCCCGCGCGCGCCGATCTGATCCTCGCGGGGGCGCTCGTCGTGCAGGGCGTGTTGAAGGCGGGCGGCTTCGATGCGCTGGAGACGACCGAGGCGGGCCTGCGCGAGGGGGTGTTCTTCGAGCGTTTGCTCGCGGCGCACGACCCGCCGCTGTTCGAGGATGTGCGGCGCTCGAGCGTGATGAACATGGCCGCCCAGTACCGCGTGGACATGGATCACACCGAGCACGTGGCGGCGCTTGCGCTGGGTATGTTCGACGAGCTCGCGCGCCTCGGCCTACACGACGGCGACCCGCGCGAGCGCGAGCTGTTGTGGGCGGCGTGCATGCTGCACGACATCGGCATGTCGATCGACTACGACGACCATCACAAGCACTCCCGCTACCTGATCCTCAACGGCGCGCTGCCGGGCTTCACGCCGGTGGAGACAGCGATCATCGCCCAGTCAGCGCGCTATCACCGCAAGGGCATGCCCGTGCCTGGCCCGATGGTGGCGTTGTTCGGTGAGGGCGACGCCGAGCGTCTGGACCGCTGCGCGACATTGCTGCGCCTGGCTGAGGATCTCGAGCGCTCGCGTGATCAGCTGGTGCGCTCCACGAGCATCGCGCTGTCAGGTGATGAGGTGCAGCTGCGGTTGATCGCCGATGGCGAGTCCGCCGTGCCACGCTGGGCTGCCGGCCGCGAGCGCGAGTTGTTCGCGCGGGCTTTCCATCACGATCTCTCCGTGGCGGCCTGAGCGCCGCCGCTCACCGCTCACGCCTCACCCCGCGGCGGCCAGTCCCTGTTCGTCCCCTGCGCAGTCGAACAGCACGAGGCCGTAGGGGTAGGCGACGGGGCTTTCCCACTGCGACGGCGCGAGCTCCTTGCAGGCGTGTAGCACGGCGCGCGTGGCGAGGTTGCCGCCGCGTAGCGAGTACTCGCCGCCGAGCAGCACGTAGCGGGCTTCTTTGCGGGCGACCATGCGTGCGAGCTGGGGGCCGTTGACGGCGGGGTCGGTGCCGCTGTAGCCGCCCACGGCGCCGGCGTCGAGGCCCATGAGGATGAGTGGCGAGCTGGTGTCGGAGGCGACGCTCAACAGCGCCCAGCGCGTGCCGGGGTGGTGGGTGACGACGTAGTTGGCGAGCGCCCGGTCGATGGCCGCATCGTGGGCATCCACGCCGTAGCCGCCGGGACCGGCGGCCGCGTGGGGACCGGCGGCGGCGAACGTGCCCTCGACTGGCGCGAGCCACGTGGTGGAGGCGTATTTGGCGGGGACGATCAGCAGCAGCAGGAACGCGAGCGCGATGGCGGGCATGGCCAGTCGCCGTAGCGTGATGAGCGCGAGGAATGCCACGGCGGAGCCCACTGCGAGCACGGGTATGAACGACACGAGGTAGTGCTCGCGGTGCATGAGCACGGCCTCGACCAGGCAGGTGCTCGCTAGCGCGCCAGCGACGAGTGCGATGCCGAGCACTCGCTGGCGGATGCGCCCGCGGGCGAGCTTGGCGAACGCGACAGCGCCGGCGCCTGCCATGGCGCCGGTGCCGGGGGCGAGGGCGGAGACGTAGTAGGGGTGGACTATCCCCTTGGAGAGGCTGAGGACAGCGGCCTCAACGACGAACCAGCCGCCGAGCATGAGCGCGACGGCGAGCCTGGGGTCGCGCCGCCCGCGCGGCGCGTCGGGCTCGCCTTTCTCCAGAGCCGTGGCATCCGGGGCATCCGTCGCGGCTATGCGCCGCTGTGAGGGCTCGCGATCGAGCGCCACGAGCGCGAGCAGGCCGATCAACCCGAACAGGGCGAGCGGCAAAAGCCAGCCGGCTTGGTCGCCGAGGCCCTTGCCGAACAGGCGCAGCGGCTTGGGTGATTCGCCGAACGGGATGGGGTTCTTTTCACGGCCCTTGGTGACTATCGGCGGTTTGGCTGGCGCGGCTTTGAGCGCTGGGTCCAGCGGTGGGTTGGCCGGCGCGGGCTTGGTGTGGCCGTGGTCTTTGGCGCGTACTTCGGCGTCGACTTTCTGCTCTTGGGCGGCGGGCACGTAGGCGCCGGGCTTTACGACGATGCTGTTGGGACCGCCGACCTGGCCTTCGACGCGGCCGAAGCCGTTGTATTCGAAGGTGAGGCCGATCTCGGTGTTGTGCAGGGAGCTGCCGACGTATGGGCGCTGGGAGGCGGGGGTGAGTTCGACGACGGCGATCCAGGCGAACGAGACGACGGCCATGGCCAGGCCGGCGGCGAGCAGCTGCAGGATGCGCCGGCGCAGCGACCCGGGCGCGCACACGAGGAACGCGAGCGCGATCGACGGCACGACGAGGTACGCGGCGAGGGTCTTGGTGTTGAACGCGAGGCCGATGACCACGCCGCAGCCGATGAGCGTGCGCCAGCGGCCGGTTTCACAGGCCCGCAGGCCGAGGCCGCAGGCGCTGACGAGCAAGAGGATGAGCACGGGGTCGACGCCGTTGGCGCGGGATACGGCTACGAACGACGGGAACACGGCGAGCGCTAGCGCGCCACCGAACGCGGCGAGCGCGCCCATGCGCCGCGCGAGGATCACATACAAGAGCGCCACGGCGAGCACCCCGGCGATCGCCTCGGGCAGCAATAGGCTCAGCGGCGAGAAGCCGAACAGCTTGGCGCTTACGACCTGCACCCACAGCGCGACAGGCGGCTTGTCGACGGTGACGAGGCCGCCGGGGTCAAACGACGCGAACAGGAAGTTGTGCAGCGAGCGCAGCATCGAGCGGTCGCCGGCGGAGTAGAAGATGTTGGCGTAGCCGTTCTGGGAGAGCCTGTGCGTGTTGAGCACGGCGGAGGCGACGATGACGACAGGCAGGCCGATGTGGCGAAGAACTGAGCTTGAGCTGACTGGCGGCCACCGCGGGCCTCGGCTCGCCTCCCGTCGGCGGGAGCGTTCGCGCTCGGTAGGTGCGTCGCTCGCCTTGGGCGTGGGGGCGCTCGCGGGCAGCGGGTCGCTCACGCTGGCAGCGCCTGGAGAAGCTGCTCGAGGTCGTGCTCGTCGTTCCATGCGCCGACGGACGCCCTGAGCCAGGGCCGATCGGGGATGTTGCGCACGATCACGCCGCGCTCGGCGAGCAGCGTGCGCTCGCCCTCGGGGTCGGGGCTGTGGAAGGAGACGAGTGTCGTGGGTCCGCGGGGCGCCGGCTCACGACCAGCTTCGGCGAGCATCTCGGTCAGGCGTGCGGCGAGCGTGCGCGCGTGCTCGTGCACGGCGGCCCAGCCGGCGGTCTCGAGCACGGTGATGGCGGCGAGCGCGCAGGCAACGGTCTCGGCGCTCTGGGAGAGCGTGTCAAAGCGCCGCGCGTCCTCCTGCAGTTGCGCGTCGAGGCCCTCGTTCGGATCGGAGAGGTTGGCGTAGCCGCGTCTGGAGACGCTGATGCGCTCGCGCAGCGCGGGGCTGACCCACAGCATGCCGGTGGAGTCGGGGCCGCACAGCCACTTCTGCCCGGCGCCGGAGTAGGCGTCGCAGCCGAGCGCGTGCACATCCACGGGCACGGCACCGACGCCTTGCGCGCCGTCGAGCAGCACCGGCACATCCACCTCAGCCAGCTCGGCGGGGGCAAGCGAGCCGCTGACCCAGCCGACGTGCGAGCAGGCGACCAGCCGCGTGCGCGGGCCGACGGCGTTTGCGATCTCGGCGAGCGGCACTTCGCGGACCTCCACGCCATGCAGCGCGCGGGCGGCGGACAGGGCGCCGAGCAGCCCGGGGTGCTCCTCGTCGCTGGTGAGGATCTCATCGCCGCGAGCGAAGTCGAGGCCGCCGACGACCTGGGCCATCCCCTCGGTCGTGCAGGTCGTAAGAGCAACGTCTGCGGGATCGGCGCCAAGAGCGCGTGCATAGGCGGCGCGGAGCTCTCCACCGAGCTCGGAGCGGCGTTCGAAGTGCGCCATGGCGCGCCCCTCGGTGAGCTCGCGCTGTAGCTCTTGCGAGGAGGCTCCGACGGCGCGTGCGGGCAGCGGTCCGTCGGTGCCGGCGTTGAGGTACGCGACGGCGCCAAGAACGGGAAACTCCTCGCGCAACCCAGGCAGGCTCACAAACCGCGAGAATACCCGTATGTCCAGCGTCGCCGGTCAGCATCCGATGTGGGAGCCCTCGCCAGAGCAGCGCGAGAGCGGGGAGATGGCGCGGTTCATGGCGTGGGTGGGGGAGCGTCGCGGCCAGCGGTTGGCGGACTACGAGGAGCTGTGGCGCTGGTCGACGGAGCACCTGGAGGACTTCTGGGCGAGCGTGTGGGAGTTCTGCGGCGTGCGCGCGTCGAAGCCGTATGAGCGGGTGCTTGCCTCGCATGAGATGCCGGGTACGCGCTGGTTCGAGGGCGCGGAGCTGAACTACGCGGAGAACCTGCTGGCGCGGGGCGAAGGGCGCGAGGGCGAGGTGGCGGTGCTTCACTGCTCAGAGCTTCGGGAGCTCGAGGAGATCACGTGGGGGCAGCTGACCGAGCAGGTGGCGGCGGTGGCGGGCGGCCTACGGGCGCTGGGGGTGGAGCGGGGCGACCGGGTGGTGGCATACATGCCGAACATCCCTGAGACGCTGATTGCGCTGTTGGCGGTGGCGAGCATCGGCGCGATCTGGTCGAGCGCGGCGCCGGAGTTCGGGGCGCGCAGCGTGATCGACCGCTTCGCGCAGATCGAGCCGAAGGTGCTGCTGGCGGTGGACGGCTACCGCCACGGCGGCAAGGACTTCGATCGCACGGGGGTCGTCGGACGGATCCTCGAGGAGATGCCCACGGTGGAGCACACCGTTGTGCTGGACTACCTTGCAGGCGCTGGCGAGAGGAACCCAGCCGATCCCGGTCGTGCGAGCGGTTTTGCCGACACGCTCTCCCGCTCATCAAGTTCCTGCGGTGTGATCACCTGGCATGAGCTGATCGCCCGCGGCACAGGCTCTGAGCTGGCCTTCGAGCAGGTGCCGTTCGATCACCCTCTGTGGGTGCTGTACTCGTCGGGTACGACGGGCTTGCCGAAGGCGATCGTGCAGGGCCAGGGCGGCATCCTGATCGAGCAGCTGAAGAAGCGGATGCACCTGGATCTGCGCCACGGGGACCGCATGTTCTGGTTCACGACGACGGGCTGGATGATGTGGAACTTCCTGGTGGGCTGCCTTCACTCGGAAGCGGCGATCGTGCTGTATGACGGCAGCCCGGCACACCCGGATTTGAACGTGCTGTGGGACCTGGCGGAGCGTGCTCGGATCACTTGCATGGGCGTGAGCCCTGGACTTCTGGCGAGCTGTGAGAAGGCGGGGATCGAGCCGGGCCGTGACTACGACCTGTCGGCGCTCCGGGCGATTGGGGCGACGGGCTCGCCGATGTCGCCGGAGAGCTTCCGCTGGGTGTATGAGCACGTGAAGAGCGACGTGTGGCTGTTCTCGACGAGCGGCGGCACGGACGTGTGCACGGCGTTCGTCGCGGGCTGCCCACTGCTCCCGGTTTACGAGGGAGAACTTCAGTGCCGTGCGATGGGCTGCGCGGTGCAGGCGTGGGACGAGCACGGCAGAAGCGTTGAGGACGAGGTGGGGGAGCTGGTCATCACCGAGCCGATGCCGTCGATGCCGTTGTTCCTGTGGGGCGATGTAGACGGCTCGCTGCTCCGAGAGAGCTATTTCTCGATGTACCCGGGGGTGTGGCGCCACGGCGACTGGATTCGCATCACGCCACGGGGCGGCGCTGTGATCTATGGCCGCTCGGACTCGACGATCAACCGCCAGGGCGTGCGCATGGGCACGAGTGAGATCTACAGGGCGGCGAGCGCGGTGCCGGAGGTGCTGGATGCGCTGGTGGTGGACATCCCCAAGCCGGGGGCGGACGACGAGTCACAGAGCGAGCTGTGGATGGCGATGTTCGTGGTGCTGCGCGGGGGGGTGACGCTGGACGACGAGCTGGCAGCACAGATCAAGCGCCGCATCCGCGAGGACTGCTCGCCGCGCCACGTCCCTAACGAGATCCGCCAGATCGCAGAGGTACCGCGCACGCTGTCGGGCAAGGTGCTGGAGGTGCCGGTGAAGCGGATTTTGATGGGCATTGCGCCCGAGCAGGCAGCGAGCGTGGAGTCGCTCGCGAATCCGCATTCACTTGACTACTTCGTCGCGATGGCCGACGAGATCGGGGCGCTGACATGAGTGACTATCCACAGATGCTCGTAGCGGTCAACCGTATCGAGCCGGTTCCGCGGCGGGTTCGCGCGTTTCTGGGTGGGACGCTGGTGCTCGACACCACCCGTGCGCTGTACGTGTGGGAGTGGCCCAACTATCCGCAGTACTACATCCCGCTCGCGGACGTGAATTCGGCGGTGCTCGTGGACGAGGAGCACCCCGAGCACTTGAGCCGCGGCACGGCCAGGCGACACGGCCTCAGGGTTGGCGAGACCGCTCGCCCGGGCGTCGCCCATGTCTACGGGGAGGACGCGCTGGAGGGGCTGGCGGGCACGGTGCGCTTCGAATGGGCTGCGTTGGATTCGTGGCTCGAGGAGGACGAGGAGGTGTTCGTGCACCCCCGCAACCCCTACGCGCGGGTGGATGCGCTGCGCTCGACCAGGTCGGTCCGCGTGGAGCTGGAAGGCGTCGTTCTCGCGGAGTCCTCGTGCCCGGTGATGGTCTTCGAGACTGGCTTGCCGACGCGCTACTACCTGGATCGCACGTGCGTGAGCTTCGAGCATCTGCTCTCGAGCGGGACGGTCACGTCGTGTCCGTACAAGGGCACGACCAGCGGCTACTGGTCGGTGCGCATCGGCGAGGAGCTGTATCCGGATCTGGCGTGGGCTTATGACTTCCCGACCCGCGCGCTCTCACCGATCGCGGGACTGATCGCGTTTTACAACGAGAAGCTCGACCTGACGGTGGACGGCGTGCTGCTGGAGCGCCCAAAGACGCACTTCTCATAGCTCTCCAATGGTGGCCGGCGCTTACTCTCGGAAAGCGCGCACCTCGATCGGCAGCGTCGTCACGTGGGCGAGCTTGGCGGCCCACTCGAGCGCGGCGCTGCGATCGGGGGCGATGATGATCGTGAAGCCGCCGAGGTGCTCCTTGGCCTCGAGGAACGGGCCATCGGTGCTCACGATCTCACCACTGCGGTCGCGGATGACGGTGGCGCCCTGCGGCGAGTGCAGCCCGCCGGAGAACACCCACGCGCCCGCTGCCTTCATCTCCTCACGCAGCTCCTCGAGGTCGCGTCCGATCCGTTCGAGTTCTGCCGGGGCCGGCATTGGCGCCTCTGCTTGATAGACGCTCAGCAGGTACTGGCTCATCGTTTGCTCCTTCCGGTTACGCCCCGCCCAGTACGAGGTCTCACCCGGTTGACGAACGGGCACCGTGCGGATCGACAGTCCCTACAACCGCTGTGGCGCGAGCAAGCACCGCTGTGCTCTTGCAGCAGAGTTGCCGTTAAGCTGCTCGACGGCGCTGGCTGCTGCTCTGTGAGTTCGCTCGGACACGACTCGAACGCACGATCTTGCCGGCGTCATTGATGAGACGAACTTCGCCTCCACCCTCGCGCCGTACCACGTCGCGAGCTCGCGCAAGCGCGCGCTCCTTTGTGTCCACGTGCACCGAGGCACGCCTGTCGCCCTCTCGCAGAACGTCCCAGCCGCCCGATGCGTTTCTCTTGATATCTCGCTTACTTGCCATCAGATGCTCCTGGTGATTGATTCGTCCCTCATCTTAGGGCTGCCTCCGGACGGCGGACGACGACGAAGGGCCAATGGAAACCGACGATCGGGGTTGGAGGCCATTTGGCCTTGGAACACTGAGAGATGGATGCCCCAGCGGATGCGTCGTAGCGTCGAAGAACCGTAGCTCGTCTGTCTCCAGGCGAGCGTAGATGTCAGCCTGCCGTTGGGCGAGGGCTCGCCGCGTGCCCGGGAGCAACGAAACAGCGACCGCGCGCCGGGGATGCTCGTTGAGCGCGTTGAGGAGATGATCGTCCTGCCCGCTGAGGCTGCTCCCGAACACGACGAGTGGCAGCTCGATGGAGCGGAGCTGTTGCAGCGAATGCGCCAGGTAGACATTGCCGTCGATTGCACGGAGCTTGTCGCGGGCGGTTCCCTCGGTGACGAGCAACGGACGGGCTTGGGGGTCGCCGGTGATCGGCTCCCCGAACTGGTCGAGCACACTCTGAATCTCCCTACGACGTAGCTTCCAGGTGACGCCCGATCCGCTGACGACGAGGTGAAGGGCGCCGTGGAGGAAGTACACGGCGACTTGACCGACGTGGACGTCGACGCGGTCGGGATCGAACTCGAGCCGGGAGCCCCGGAAGTGATCGATGAATGGCGCAAAGCTGCCCCCGCAGCCCATGGCCCAGTACAGCAGTAGGTCGTATGAAGTGCTGAAGATCCACTCGTAGTTGATCAGCTCATCCCTGATGCTCTTCAGCGTTGCGTCCGGTATCTGGCTGCGGATCAGATGAACCGCGCGGACGGCATGACCAAGACCGCGTTGAATGCTGCGGTATCGCGTGTAGATCCGCTCAACTGGCTGACCGAGTGTCTCGTTTACCCGGATCGCAGTGTTGAGGTCACTTAGGACCCGCTCGAAGTTCTCAGTCTCACCGAACAGCGCCAGATCCTTGTCTGTCAGCCCGCCGTCATGTGCTTGATCGAAGAGGGATCCGTAATCGAACGCTGGCCAGACATTGATACTGAGACCATTGCCGCACAACAGCGCGGCTTTTGAGAAGCTCGAGGCCAGATCGGGCCAGTTTTCGAGCAAGCCGTTGAGAGGCGGGGTCGACATGCCCGCGGAGTCCTATCAAGCGGCTCCGTCTGACTACTGGAATTTGTTGGCGTGAGGTACGGGCACGAAGCCCGCTACAACCCCAGCGACCGCCCGACGATCTCCTTCATGATCTCGTTCGCGCCGCCGTAGATGCGCGTCACGCGCGCGTCGACGAACGCCCGCGCGATTGGGTACTCGAGCATGTAGCCATAGCCGCCGAACAGCTGCAGGCAACGGTCGACGACCCGGCCCTGTAGGTCGGTGCACCACCACTTGGCAGTGGCGGCGTCCTCGGGCGTGAGCTCGCCGGCGTTCAGAGCCTGCGCGCACTGGTCGACGAACGTGCGCGCGACCTGCGTTTCGCCATGAAGCTCGGCGAGCGTGAAGCGCGTGTTCTGAAAGGAGCCGATCGCCTGACCGAACGCTTGACGCTCGCGGACATAGTCGAGCGTCCACCCGAGCGCCGCCTCGGCGGCAGCAACGGCGGTGGCGGCGATCGCCAGGCGCTCCTGGGGCAGGTTGGAGACGAGGTAGCGAAAGCCCTCGCCCTCTTGGCCGAGCAGGTTCTCGATGGGCACGTGCACGTCGGAGAACGACAGCTCGGCGGTGTCCTGCGCGTGCTGGCCGATCTTCTCGAGGTTTCGCCCGCGCTCGAAGCCCTCCATGCCGCGCTCGACGATCAGCAGGCTGATGCCGCGATGGCGCTCGGACGGGTCGGTCTTGGCGGCGACGATCACCAGATCGGCGTGAATGCCGTTGGTGATGAACGTCTTCGAGCCGTTGACCACGTAGTGATCGCCCTCGCGCTTGGCGGTGGTGGACATCGCGGCCAGATCCGAGCCGATCCCGGGCTCGGTCATCGCGATCGCGGCGATCAGCTCACCTGTGGCGATCCCGTCAAGCCAGCGCTCGCGCTGGGGCTCGGTGCAGTAGCTGAGGAAGTACGGAATGCAGATGTCGGTGTGAACGGACATCCCCAGTCCCACGCTGCCAACACCCGCGCGTTGGACCTCTTCGCCGATCACCATGTTCAGCCGGAAGTCCTCCGCGCCGGCGCCACCGTAGCTCTCGGGTACGGCCATGCCGAGGAAGCCGCCCGCGCCAGCTCGCGCAAGTACCTCCCTGGGCACGATCCCCGCGCGCTCCCACTCGCCGTAGCGGCCCTCATCGCCGATTACCTCCCGCTCGAGGAACGTGCGGAAGCTCGCCCGGAAGTCTTCGTGTAGATCCTCGAACAGGCTGCGTTTCATCCCGGGGTGGACACTACAGCTCGCGATCCGCCGCGTCTGGCTGCTGTCTGGTTGGTTTCAGGCGGCGGCGAGGTCGGCCGGCACGGGCGACAGCGTTCCCTGCGCGGCGTCAACGCGGTAGCTGGGCTTGGCGAGCAGAAGTTGCACGTCCTGGATGCGCCGCTCGCGAAAGCCGCCCTCGCAGTAGCTCAGATACAGCTCCCACAGTCTGCGGAAGCGCTCGTCGTAGCCGAGCTCGGTCAGCCGCTCGGTGGCGTCGAGGAAGCGTTCGCGCCAGCGCTCGAGCGTGGTGGCGTAATGGGCGGTGATGTCCTCCAGGTGCACTTGCTGCAGGTCGGTCATGCGCGCGAGCGAGCGAGAGATGATCTCCATCGAGGGCAGGCAGCCGCCGGGGAAGATGTAGGTATTGATGAAGCTCTTGCCGGCCTTCTCCACGTGGTAGGCGCGGTCGTCGATGGTGATCGCCTGCAGCAGCATCGCGCCGTCGTCCTCCAATAGCTCAGAGCAGCGACGGAAGTAAGTGGGGAAGTACTGCCAGCCGACGGCCTCGATCATCTCGATCGACACGAGCTTGTCGTAGCGGCCTGTGAGCTCGCGGTAATCCTCGAGCAGCACGGTCACGCGGTCCTCGAGCCCTGCCTCGCGCACCCGCTCGCACGCATACGCGTGTTGTTCGCGGGAAATCGTGGTAGTCGTGACGCGACAGCCGTAATGCTGGGCGGCGTAAACAGCGAGCCCGCCCCAGCCGGTGCCGATCTCAAGCAGGTGGTCTGACTGCTTTAGCGCGAGCTTCGTGCACACGCGCTCGAGCTTGGAAAGCGACGCCTCTTCGAGCGTTGCCTGCGGGGTCTCGAAGACCGCGCACGAGTACATCATCGTGCGGTCGAGGAACAGCGCGAACAGCTCGTTGCCGAGGTCATAGTGGGCAGCGATCCGCTTGCGCGAGCGCATAGGGGTGTTACGCGCGAGCCACCGCGCCCAGCGCTGAACGGGGATGAGCACCGGCGCGAGCCTCCTTCTGAAAGTATCGAGCGCGCCGACGTTGAGCGCGGCAATACGTGTCAGGGCGACGAGGTCATCGCACTCCCACAGCCCGTCCATGTAGGACTCGCACAATCCGATACTGCCGCGCAACAGTTGGCGGTAGAAGCGCAACGAGCGCACGTGCACGACCGCGCGCAGCGGGCGCTCGGCAACGACCCCCCCGAAGCGAAGTCTGGCGCCGTCCTCGATCAGTTCGAGCTCTCCGCCGCGAATGCGCGTGAGCAGTCGCAGCACGAGCGAGCGCGCGGCGCTATCCCAGCGGCGTCGCAGCCAGTGCGCCTGCGGGCGCTGCAGCGAGACGGGCCTGCGAGCGACCACCTCGCGGGCGCTCATGCGGACACCGCCGCTTCGTGGTCGACGTGTTCGGGCGTGGCACTGCGGGACGGCGCGTGCTGCTGGCGCGGGTGCGGGTAGTAGCGGGCGCCGCGCAGCCGCAGTCGCGCTGCGTGCCCGTAGATGCGGGCGAGGATCCGCAGCGTCAGGAACGGGTAGCGCGCGAGCGCGCGGTTGAGCTCGTGTGCGCTCAGCTCCCGCCGCTCGAGGGCGAGCGTTGCGTCAAACACCGTCTCACCGTCCAGGCGCTCGGAGGCGATGTGCACGGCCAGCCGCTCGCCCGGCTCGGTCAGCCGCCAGTCGTAGGTGTGCTCCATGCCCATCAACGGCGATACATGCAGCGCCTTCTCGAACTGGCCGCCCATCAGCTTCACGGTCCCATGGTCGGCGGCGTGCCCGACCGGCATCACATACGCATGGTGCTCGCCCCAGGGAGTGTTGGTGACATGCGCGACCACCGCCCGCACGTGCTCACCGTCGCGGTCATAGCAGTAGTAGAAGCTCACAGGGTTGAAGCAGTGCCCGAAGTAGCGCAGGTGCGTGAGCAGCCGGATCGGCCCATCTGGCGTCTCACCGGTGCGCTCGGCGACGAGATCGCGCACCGACTGCGCAAGCGGCGTGTGCGGATCGCCGAGGTAGTCCGCGCGACGAAACCAAGCAAGCGCGGGGCGCCGGGCGGACCACAGCAAGCGACCATCGAAGCACTCGGGGATCTCGTCGAGGTCAAGGCAGACCATGAACATCCGGTAGTGGAGCTCGTCCCTCGGCGTGCCGTGGCGGCGATGGCGCACGGAGCCCTCGTAGAGGCAGCTGTTCACAGCGTCACCCCAAACGGCTCACACGCACGCAGCGCGCTGCGTACACCGTCCTCGTGAAAGCCCCAGCCCCAGTACGCGCCGCAGTAGTGGGTGCGTTGCGCGAGGCCACTGATCGTCTCGTGCTGGCTCTGGGCGGAGACGCCCGCGGGCGTGTACACGGGGTGGGCATAGGAGATCGTGCGGATCACCTTCGCCGGGTCGATCGCCTCGGTGCGATTGAGCGTGACGCAAAAGTCGCGGTCGGCGTCCAGGCGCTGCAGGTGGTTCATGTAATAGGTGACTGTGCTGAGCGGCTTTGGCTCGCGCAGCAGGTGAAAGTTCCATGCTGCGCGCGCTTGTTGGCGGCGCGGCAGCAGCGTGCTGTCGGTGTGCAGCACCGCCTCGTTGCGCTGGTATGGGATTGCTCGGAGCAGCCGTGCCTCCTGCGTAGATGGGTCGCTCAGCAGTGTGAGCGCCTGGTCGGAGTGGGTGGCGATCACGACATGGTCATAGCGCTCGGTGGTCGCACCATCGTGGGAGCCGCCGGCGGCGATCTCCACGTGGTCGGCGTGGCGGGTGATCGAGCGCACAGGCGTGCTCAGCTGCACGCGCTCGCGAAACGGCGCGATCAGCGCGTCCACGTAGCGGGCGGAGCCGCCGACGATGGTCGACCAGCCGGGGCGGTCGCGAAAGCCGAGCATCCCGTGGTTGGCAAAGAACTCCGCGATGAAGCGCACAGGGAATGAGTCCAAGAGGAGCGGGTCCGCGGACCACACGGCGGAGACCTGAGGGACGATCAGCCGATCCACGAAAGCCTGCGAGAAGCGGTTGCGTGCGAGGAACGACTGCAACGACTCCTCTGCTTGAACTCCGCCATTGCCACGCGTCTCGTGCGTGAGCAGCTCGCGCAGTTTCCGGTTGAAGCGCAGCAGATCGACGATCATTCGCTGGAAGCGCGGGCTCAGCAGGTTGCTCGGCTGGCAGAACAGCCCGCGTGGGGTGCCCGCGTACTCGAAGTCTTCCTCCTCGCCCTTGACCGAGAAGCTCATGTGCGTTGGCTGGCGGGCGACAGCGAGCCGGTCGAGCAGTCGTGTGAGGTTGGGGTAGTTGCGATCGTTCATCACGATGAAGCCCGTGTCCACGTTATGGCTCGAGTGATCGGTCTCCACGTGGATCGTGTTGACGTGTCCGCCCGCATAGGCGTTGGCCTCATACACGTCGATCTCGTGCTGGTGCTGCAACAGATGCGCGGCCACGAGTCCGGAGACGCCGGCGCCGACGATTGCGATCCTCACGTTAGAGCCTCTCGATTGACCGCATCATGGCAACGAGTGCATCGACAGCGCAAAGCGTTGACGGGCACGTGGATTTCCTCACAACTTGCATGGGTTGAGCTTATGTACGCCTCATACCCGCTGACGGATCATCGCCATTCGCACAAATCTCAGAAGGAGTGCGAGCCAGACACGTCGAACAGAACCGCCGATGAAGCGAGCTGCCACGAAGACACCCGAGCGTCCCACCACCGAATCCGAGTCCGTGCGAGCGGTATCACCGATTGGCGGGACCAGCGAGCACCAGAGTCTGTCCAAGTACATCCAGGCACGGTTCGACGAGTGCTCGCGCTCGCAGAAGGACGTTGCCCAGTACATAGTCGACCATCTCGACGAGGCGGCCTTCCAGACAGCTGAGGAGCTGGCCCGGCGTGCGAACACCTCAAGCTCTACGGTCGTACGTTTCTCCCAGGCATTGGGCTTCGAGGGTTTTCCGGAGCTGCAGGCGGCCGCGCGCGAGGAATACAGGCGTGTAAACGCCAAGGCCGCGCAGGACGGAGCAGCCAATGGCTCAGCGCCCCTGTTCTCACTTGATCAGAACGAGTTTGAGGCTGCGCTTGCGGCCGATCACCTGAACGTCGAGGACACCGCACGCAAGGTCTCGCGCAGTGCGGTGGATGCGATGATCGAGGCGATCGTCGAAGCCGACAAGGTGCTCGTCGCGGGCACCGATCAGATGGCGTTCTTCGCTAGCTACCTGCGCCACCTGCTGATGCTGCTCGATCTGCGTGTCGATGTTGTCGCGAGCCCTTCACAGGAGGCCCTCAGTCGCCTCGGTCGCATCGACGGTGCGACGCTCGTAATTGGGCTCTCCGCTGGGCGCCCGCATCCGCTGGTCGTGCGAGCGATGAAGCTTGCGCGCCACCGCCAGGCGCACACGGCGGCGATCACAGACGCGACCCTCTCTGAGGTCGCGAAGCTCGCGCAGATCAAGCTCTACTACTCCTCAAACAGCCCAGCATATGTGCGCTCGCACACGGCGCTGTTGAGCGTCATCCAGGCGCTCGCCTACGGCGTGTACGCGCGGGACACCGCGCAGTACGACGACCGCATCAAGGCTTTCCGGCTCAAGTAGCGCTACGCCGTGAGTCGTCCGTCTCGCGGCCGCTTCGCGGCGGGCGAGCCGGGCCGCCTCACGGCTTCGCTTGGCTGGGTATGGCGGGTATGGCGTTACGTTGCCGTTGTGCGGATCAGGCGACGGGGAGTGTGTGCCGGTATCGGGGCGCGTGCGGCTGGGCGCGGATCGTGCGGGCTAGGCGTCGCACTCCCTCACGCAGCTGCTCGGGTGTGAGTGCCGTGAACGACAGGCGCAAGTGGGTAGCGCGAGGCGATTGCACGAGCATGGCGGGGCCGGGGGTGTAGCTGACGCCGCCGGCGAGCGCGGCGCGGTAGAGCTCATCATCGTCTCGAGCCTGATTGAGGGTGACCCACACGTGGCCGCCGGCGCTGGGGCGCTCGTAGTTGGCGAGACCTTGCATCTCGCTCTCGAGAGCTTCGAGCAGGGCGTCTCGGCGCGGGTGGTAGAGCTCACACGCACGAGCAACCTGCGCTGGATAGCAGCCTTCGGCGAGGAACCGTGCGCTCACTTGCTGGGGCAGCGTCGCGCAATGGGCGTCATCGTCGCGCTTCTCGGCGATGATGCGGTCGAGTACCGGGCCGCTCGCAGCTACCCAGCCGGCGCGCAGGCCGGGGGCGACGGTCTTTGAGAGCGAGTCCACGTAGATCACGTGCGTCGGGTCGAGTGCCCGCAGCGGTCCGAGGTCGGTGCCGTCGTAGCGCAGATCTGCGTACACGCCGTCCTCGAGCACGAAGAAGCCGTGGCGCGCGGCCAGCGTGAGCAGCCGAGAGCGGCGCTCCTCGCTGAGATCGCGGCCGGTGGGGTTGTGCCCGCGCGGCTGCAATGCCACGAGCTTAACCTCGTGCCCGCGCAGCAGCTGCTCGAGCGCCTCGACGCTGAAGCCATCGGCATCTACTTCGACGGGCATCACCGTCGCCCCGGTTGCGCGTAGCGCCTCGATCATGCCCATGTATGTGGGGGACTCGCACGCGACAACGTCGCCGGGACGGAGGATCGCGCGGGCGACGAGCGTGAGCCCCTGTCGGGCTCCTGTGGTAATGAGGATGCTGTCGGCCTCGTCATCGAGCCCACGGACGCGGCCGAGCGCCGCGAGCTGCGCGCGCAGCTCGTCGCTGCCCTCGATTGGGCAGTACTCAAAGCTCGCGAGCGCTTCGTGCTCTAGCGTCTGGCGCACGGCTGTAGCAAGTTGCTCCACCGGTATCTGCTCGCGGGAGGGATAGCCGACAGATAGGGCGATCAGCCCCGGACTCACCGCGTGCCTTGCCGCCTCGCTGAGGGCCCTGCCCGCGTCGCCACTGCGTTGTGGAGCGAGCGCATAGGTCTGCCAGGACGGGTCGGGCTCGCCTGATGCGCTCCTGGCGGCGGCGCGTACGAACGTGCCGCGACCCACCGCTGAGACCACGAGGCCGTGCTCCTGCAGGCGTTTGTAGCAGCGGCTGGCGGTCAGCTGATTGATGCCCGCTATCGCAGCGAGCTCTCGTGTCGTCGGCAGCTTGTCGCCCGGTGCGAGCTCTCCCGCGGCGATTGCAGCCGTGAACACCTCCGCAAGCTGCTGGGTGAGCGATAGGTCGGCGCCGCGATTGACGGCACGTAGGCGATCGGTCAGCGGCATGTAGTCATTCAATCAAGATTTGATGGATATTGCAATTGAGATTGAATGGTTTAGGGTCAATCAATGTCGCTGAAATGGCAAGTTTGAGGTGGAGCAATGGCGAGAGATTGGTTGAACGCCGAGATCGCACGTCAGCGTCAGGATGAGCTCAGGCGCAACGCCGAGCGCAACGCGGACAGTGCCGACGGGCTTCCCACCAGGCGCGTGTCAGCCCGTGTTAGGCCCCAGGAGGCGGTCACGATCCGTCTGGCCGCCGCCGACGACGGGCACGAGCTCGCCATCCTTGCCCGCGTTCACGGCGTCCGTGTGCCGCTTGGCCCGAGCCTGATCGCGGAGCTCGGTGGTAGGCCCGTCGCGGCTATGTCCTTGCGCGACCGGGCGGTGATCGTCGACCCCGGCGAGCGGACGGGCGACGTGGTCGAACTGCTGCGGCTGCGAGCGACCCAGCTGCTCGGCGACTCGCGACGCGGATGGGTCTCGCTACGAGCGTTTGCAAGGCTCTCACGAGGTCTGTTGCCCTGATGGATTACCAACCGCAACGTGCCACGATCGACGACTTTGTGAGGATCGTCGATGAGAGACGCGAGTTCTGGGGCGATCGCGATCTCACGGCACTGCACCACCCGCTGCTCGTGCACGAGTTCGGCGATACGGCCCTCGTGATCCGAGGCGACGGCGCGGCGCGCGACGAGAGTCGGGTGATCGCATACCTGTTCGGGCTGCTGACCCCATCGAGCGTCGGCTACATCCACGTGGTGGCCGTGCGTGACGGCCATCGCCGCGAGGGTCTCGCCCGACGTCTATACGAGCACTTCGAAGAGATTGCCGGTGTGCACGGCGCTCACGCGCTGAAGGCCATCACCAAGCCGGTCAATGTCCGCTCGGTCGCCTTTCACCGCGCGTTGGGCTTCTCCGCGAGCGAGAACGTCGACTACGGGGGGCCGGGGCAGACGCGCACGCTGCTCTGGAAGGAGATTGCACCAGCGAAAGGACACGCGCCCGCCGACATCACGGCCAGGCTGTCAAACTAAAGGCATGAGAGACGAGGCCACATTCCGCGTCAAGACCGGCTTGGCGGAGATGCTCAAGGGCGGCGTGATCATGGACGTGGTCACGCCCGATCAGGCAAAGGTCGCCGAGGACGCCGGCGCGGCCGCGGTGATGGCACTCGAGCGCGTGCCCGCGGACATTCGTCGCGACGGTGGCGTCGCGCGCATGTCAGACCCGGAGATGATCGCCGGCATCCAGGAGGCGGTGAGCATCCCGGTGATGGCCAAGGCGCGCATCGGGCACTTCATGGAGGCGCGCGTGCTGGAGGCGCTGGAGGTCGACTACATCGACGAGTCCGAGGTGCTCACGCCGGCAGACGAGGCCAACCACATCGACAAGTGGGACTTCAAGGTGCCGTTCGTATGCGGCGCCACGAACCTCGGCGAGGCACTCAGGCGCATCGGCGAGGGCGCGGCGATGATTCGCTCCAAGGGCGAGGCGGGCACCGGTGACATCGTCGAGGCGGTGCGCCACATGCGCCAGATAATCGGCGAAATCCGCCGGCTGGCGACGCTTGGCAGTGATGAGATAGCGACCTTTGCCAAGAACCTGGCTGCGCCTTTGGATGTCGTGCGCGAAGTGGCCGGACGGGGCAGCCTGCCAGTGGTGCTCTTCTGCGCTGGCGGCATCGCCACTCCGGCCGACGCGGCGTTGATGATGGCGCTCGGCGCCGAAGGGGTGTTCGTGGGCTCAGGGATCTTCAAGTCGGAGGACCCGCCGTCGCGGGCGCGGGCGATCGTCGAAGCGACCACGCACTGGCAGGATGCGGAGCGCGTGACAGCCGCCTCGCGAGGCCTCGGCACGCCGATGGTCAGCCTGGAGAGCTCCAAGCTCGAGAGCGAGCAGCTTCTCGCCCAACGTGGCTGGTAGCGACTCCTCGCCGCTAGTCGGCGTACTCGCGCTGCAGGGCGGCTTTGATGCGCACGAGCGGATGCTCAGAGGTCTGGGCGCCAACACGCGCGAGGTACGGGTGCCGAGAGACCTCGAGGGGCTGGATGGGCTGGTGGTGCCCGGGGGCGAGTCGACGACGATGACCCTGGGGATCGCCCGCGAGGGCTTGGCCGAGCCGCTGCGCGAGCTGGCAGCGCAGGGCACACCGATCATGGGCTCGTGTGCCGGGCTGATCATGCTCGACCGCGATCATCTCGGGGTGATGGACATGCATGCCGAGCGCAACGCGTTTGGACGCCAGATCCGAAGCTTCGAGGCAGACGTGGAGATAGCCGGCATGCAGGGGCCGCCGATCAGGGCAATCTTCATCCGCGCGCCGTGGATCGCCGAGCACGGCGCCGACGTGGAGATTCTCGGCGAGGTCGATGGCCATGCCGTGGCTGCGCGTCAAGGCAACATGCTTGCAGTGGCTTTCCACGCAGAGCTCGGGGACGATGATCGTCTGCACCGGCTGTTCCTCGACTGGGTGGAGCGGGGCGCCGTCGGTGCCACCCAGGCTGTGCCGGCGAGCGAGGTGGGGGAGCGCCGCTGATGCGCATCTCCATCTCCGCGGATGAGCTGACCGTCGCGCACCTCGCTGCCATCGAGCGGGGTCGGGAAGGCTAGGCAGGTACCGCTGCGGGTGGCTCGGTGCTGCTGGTCTCGAGCGGTACACCGGCGTCGGCGAGCGCAGGCACGCCGCCGTCGACCACGTGGATCACGTCGTGCGCGCCGTGGTGCTTGAGCAGGCTGGCTGCGGTCCCCGCGCGTACGCCGCCCGCGCAGATCACCGCGATCGGCCGGTTGGCGTCGATCCCGTCCGGGATTCCCGCAATGTCATGCCAAGCGGTGAACACCGACCCGGGCACGTGGCCGGCGTCCCACTCGTGGCGCTCGCGCACGTCGAGCAGCTGGAGCTCCGGTTCCTGGGCCAGCCAGCCACGCAGGTCTGCCGCGGCGACCCGGTCGGTGTGATCGGCGGGATGCCGTTCCTGGCGCCAGTTGGTCATCCCCCCGGCCAGTAGGCCGGCGATGTTGCGCACGCCCACAGCCAGCGCCAGCTTCGCCGCGCGCCGCCCGTCGGCGTCGTCGCGGCCGATGAACACGATCTCCTGGTCATGGTCGGCGAGCCACGCGAGCTTCGAGCCGAAGCCGGAGGTGAACGACGGTATGCAGATCGAGCCGTGGATGTGCACGTCGTCGAACTGCAGGTCCGTGCGTACGTCCACCAGCAGCGCGCCCTCTTCGCGCTTGAGCTGAACCTGGTGCGGATATAGCGCCGCCACCTCCACGCCGGTGGTCACCAGTGGTCCGCGGTTGAGCTCCACGATCTTCTCGAAGTTCGGGGGCTGCGGCCCAAGGTTCGACACGGCCTGCGCGACGAATTGCTGCACGTCCTCGATCGCAAGCGTCGGGTTGTGAGCGCGCTCGAAGCCGATCGTCGAGCAGATCTTCGCGTTCATGCCTGCGCCGCCGCACATCGAGCCGCCCAGGTGGGCGGGCCACAGCTCGCAGTCGTCGGGAAGGCTCAGCAGCTTCTGGTGCACTGAGGCGAAGATCTGGCGGGCGCCCTCGGTCTTCTCTACCGCCAGATCGGTGCGCGCTACGTCACCCACGAACAGGCTGTCTCCGCTCAGCACCGCCCACGGATCGGGGCCGCGCTCGTCGTCGAACAGCAGGAAGGCGGTGTGCTCCGGGCGGTGGCCGGGGGTGTGTAGCGCGCGGATCCGTAGCGAGCCGAGCCTCAGCTCCCAGCCATCCTCGAATGGCTCATGATCGTAGGCGGGCTGCGCCGCGCGGTGGACATGGATACGCGCGCCCGTCGCCGCAACCAGCCGTCCGTGCCCGGAGACGTGGTCGGCGTGGTTGTGAGTCTCGAGCACATGCGCGATGTTGACCGCGCGATACCGCGCCAGCTCGAGGTACTCGTCGATCTCAAACCGCGGATCCACGACCGCCGCCACGCCAGCCTTCTCGTCTCCGATCAGGTAGGAGGCGCAGCCGAGATCGTCGTGGGTGATCTGCTTGAAGAGCATTAGTAGGCCCGCTCGGATCGATGCGCGCTCATGCCTGCTGTGGCAGCTCGCGGGTGATGTCGGCGCACCGCTCGCACACCTCAGGCGGGATCACCCCGGCGCGCATCAACAGCGCGAACATCCTGCAGCCCAGGCAAAGCCCGAACACCGACTCGAGCGTGGCGGCTGCGATCAGCAGACCCAGCAGGACATATGCGGCGGTTGTCAGCCCGAGCGCGAGCGCGAGCACCGCCGCCGCCACGGACAGCGTCGCGCCGATGGCTTGGGCGAAGCGCTTGGGTGGTCCCGGCACCGGCCTCGCTGCGATTGGCAGACGCGGCACGATCACCCGCGTCACGAGCTGGCCGAGGGGGCTGAGCGTCGGTCCGCTGGCCACTCGCGCCAGGAACCCATAGGCGATGAGCGCGGTCATCCACGACAGGTTCAGCGCGATCGTCAGCACGCTCAGCGTCACCACACCCGCCGCGACCAGACGGGCCGACACCTCGTTGACGGGATCGGGAAACGAGAACAGGGTCTCGCGCGGGTTGTCCACAGAGAACATCGACAATATGAAAATGAGTATAGGGCGGGAGTCGACCGCCTAGCCTGGGCTGGAGACAACCGCCGTCGCCAAACGGAGGCTCGCCGCCGAGGATGGCACTGGCGTGCTCTATCTACGCCGCGCGGAATCTGACCACGCCGTCCTCTTCCTCCTCGGCGATCGATCCATCTCCCAACAGCAGGTCGACGTGCCCGAGGACCTCTGACAGCGTCAGGTAGGCCTGCGTGACGGCCACGTTGCCCCATAGCTCCTGGGCGATCTCGTGTGCGGTGCGCGGCTGGGAGGCGATCAGGCGGCGGATCTTCTCGGCCCGTCGCTGGTGCATGCGAAAACGCTCGTCGATCAGAGACACGTGATCGGTGATCGGTGGCCCATGCCCGGGCAGCACCAGCGAAAGCTCCATCGCACGGGTCTTCTTCAAGGAGTCGATGTAGGTGACAAGCGCCTGCGGGCGAGGTGGCGGTGGCGTCGGTTCTTCATCCGGGGCGTCCAGTGGGCGGGCGAGCAGCGGGTTTGAGGAGATGTGTGCGAGCAGGTGATCGGCCGCCAGCAGCAGCGAGCGTGATTCGTCGAGGAACACCGTGTCGGAAGGACTGTGGCCGGGGCGGTGGAGCACGCGCAGGGTGCGATCACGCAGCTCTAGCTCGGAGCCATCGGCGAGGGGCCTTGTCACCTCCACCGCCGAGCCCCAAGCGCGAAAGCCGGCGGAGACGGCTCGCAGTGCGGTCACGATTTCGGCGGGGAGGCCGTGGCGCAGCATCAGCCGCTCGGCGAAGCTGTCGTCGAGGTCGCTTTGGTGGCCATAGCTCGCGAGGAACGGTGCGAGCCCCTCGAGCGCCGCGACCTCCGCACCCGAGCGCCGCGCAAGGATCGAGGCGAGGCCAAAATGGTCGATGTGCTGGTGGCTGATCACCAGCAGCTCGATGTCCTCGATCCGGTGCCCGCGCACCGCCAGCAGCTGTTCGAGCTCGTCCAGCGCCTTTGCCGAATTCGGCCCCGAGTCAACCAGCGTGAGCGGCGAGTCCTCGATCAGATAAGCGTTCACCCGCCCAACCATGAACGGCGTGGGGATCGCCAGGCGATGGATGCCAGCGTCGGCCGCGACCGCCAGCGCTGCGCGCTCCTGCTGCTCCGCGCGCTCCCTTATCTCCTCCGCGCTCATCGTATGTATGCAAAGCGGGTGCGAGACATCGGCTCGACCGACACGCGAAGCGTCACGGGCGAGACGATGCCTCGTCACCCGCGCCGCGAGACGATGCCTCGTCACCCGCGCTGCGGATTAGCGCGAGCACCTCATCGCGGCGCCGTTCCATATCCGCGGGCGAGACGAGCGACTCCAGGCACAGGCGCAAAAGCGGCTCGGTATTGGACGAGCGCACGTTGAAGTGCCAGTCCTCGTAGTCGACCGAGATGCCATCCAGGTGCTGTTGGCGCGCATCGCTGTAGCGGGCGGCGATCTCCTGCATCTTGCCCTCGGCGTCCTTCACTTCGGAGTTGATCTCGCCGGAGATGAAGTACTTGGCGTGGTAGGGGGCGAGCAGCTCCGACATGCGCTTGCCGCTCGTGGCGAGCAGCTCGAGCACGAGCAGGGCGGGGAGCGTGCCGGAGTCCGCACAGTAGAAGTCGCGGAAGTAGTAGTGCCCGGAGACCTCGCCGCCGAACAGCGAGCCCTCCTTGCGCATGCGCGTCTTGAAGAACGCGTGTCCCACCCGGTTCATGTAGGGCGTTCCGCCCGCCGCCGTGACCGTGTCGGGGACGGCTCGCGAGGCGCGCACGTCGTACAGGATCGCCTCGCCGGGGTTCTTCTCGAGCAGCGTCTGCGCGAGCAGCGCGGTCAGGAAGTCGCCGTCGACGAACGCGCCGGTGTCATCGATGAAGAAGCAGCGATCGGCGTCTCCGTCCCAGGCGATACCAAGGTCAGCACCGGTGTCGCGGACCTTGTCGATGATGAGCTGCCTGTTCTCGGGCAGCAGCGGGTTGGGCTCGTGATCGGGAAAGTTGCCATCGGGTGTCCAGTAGGTCTCGATCAGCTCGAGCTCGAGGCTCTCGAGCAGCGGCCCCACCATCGGACCGGCCATGCCGTTGCCGCCGTCCACGACGACTTTCAACGGCCGTGAGGAGGAGCGCACCGCGTCCGCGTCGATGAAGCGCAGGGCGGCCGTCTGGAACTCCTCGTAGAGGTCGACCTCCTCGACCGTGCCGCCGCGTGGCTCGTCACCGAGCTTTATGTCGGCTGCGTCGGGCGACTCGATCCAGCGGCGTACGTCCTGGATGCCTTCGTCTCCCGACAGCGCGAGCGCCCCCTCGCGCACGAGCTTCGCGCCCGTGTAGGCCTTGGGGTTGTGCGAGGCCGTGCACATCAGTCCGCCGTCGAGATCCTGCGAGCCGACCAGGTAATAGAGCATCTCGCTGCCCACCTGACCGGCGTCAACCACACTTGCACCTGCCGCCAGCAGACCCGCGCGATAGCGCGCCGCGAGCTCCGGTGCGCTCAGGCGCATGTCGCGCCCAAGTCCCACACGCAGATCTCCTATCTCCTTGCCTGCCAGGTTCGCCAGGACCACGGCGAAGCCCGCGCCGATGCGCTCGGCGACATCCCCGTCGATCTGCTCCGGGTACAAGCCGCGGATGTCATACGCCTTGAAGATGTCGGGAGAGGGTGTCGCGCTCATGTGCTCGGGCATCCTAGTGGGCACGAGCGCCCCTTCTCGCCAGGCGGGCCGGCTTCAGCGGCGCCGGATTCGTAGACTTGCGGTTATGTCAGGGCACTCGAAGTGGTCGAGCATCAAGCACAAGAAGGCTGTCGTGGACTCGCGCAGGGGCGCGCAGTTCTCCAAGCTCTCGCGGGCGATCATGGTCGCCGCCCGCGACGGCGGCGGCGATCCAGAAACCAACGTGGTCCTGGAGAACGCCGTGCGCAAGGCCAAAGAGGCATCGATGCCGAAGGAGAACATCGAGCGCGCGATCGCCAAAGGCACTGGCGAGGGCGGCGAGGCGGACGCGATTGAGAGTGTTCTCTACGAGGGCTATGGCCCCGGCGGAGTGGCCGTGCTGGTGGAGGCGCTGACCGATAACCGCAACCGCACCGGCGCCGACGTCAGGCACGCTTTCTCCAAGAACGGCGGCAGCCTCGGCGAGCCGGGCTCAGTCGCGTACCTGTTCGACAAGAAGGGCGTGATCGTGATCGATGCCGAGCGCTACAGCGAAGACGATCTGATGGTGGCGGTGGACGCGGGCGCCGAGGACATCGGCACCGACGACGACGTCTTCGAGGTGATCACCGCGCCAACGGACTTCGCGCCCGTGCGCCAGGCGCTGGAAGACGCCGGCGTTGAGATGGAAGACGCCGAGGTGGCCTACCGGCCGTCGAGCCTCGTGCCGCTCGACGAGTCCCACGCGGGCAGCCTCATGCGCCTGATCGAGTCGCTTGAAGACAACGACGACGTCAGCGCGGTGCACGCCAACTTCGACGTGTCCGCCGACGTGCTCGAGCGTGTCGCAGGCTGAGCGGTCCGCCGCGGCTGCGGCGAGGCGCCCACCCGTTGTGATTCTTTGCGGCGGTCGCGGCACGCGCCTGCAGGAGCACACGCAGGCGATCCCCAAGCCACTCGTGGAGATCGGCGGCATGCCGATCGTGTGGCACGTGATCCAGCTGTATGCCGTGCAGGGCTTCAGCCGCTTCCTGCTGGCGACCGGCTACCGCAGCGAGATGATCGAGCATTTCGTCGCCACACACACGTGGCCGGAGGGCGTGAGCGTCGACTGTGTGGACACGGGCCTCGACACCCAGACCGGCGGGCGTATCAAGCTGCTGGAGGAGCACCTGAGCGCAGATGAGATGTTCTGTGCGACCTACGCGGACGGAGTCGCCGACATCGACCTGGGGGCGCTCCTGGAGTTCCACGCCGCCCACGGCGCGCTGGCGAGCATGACCGTGGTGCGCCCCCAATTACAGTTTGGGGTGACAGAGCTGACCGATGACGGGCGCGTGACGGGCTTTCGCGAGAAGCCCACCTCCGATCACTGGATCAACGGCGGCTTCTTCTGCTTTGGGGCTGGATTCTTCGACTACCTGGAGCGCGACAGCGTGCTCGAGCGCGCTCCCCTGGAACGGCTTGCGCTTGCGGGCGAGCTGCGCGCGCGCCGTCACGAAGGCTTCTGGGAGTGCATGGACACGTATAAGGACGCCGTTGCGCTCAACGACCTGTGGGCTACCGGTCAGGCGCCGTGGCAGCCGGCTCTCGTCCTATCCGCATAGCGATCGCGCTCGCCGCGTCGATGCTTGTGTGGCCCGCGGCGCCATGCGCAGCAACGTTTGCGACGTCGAGCGTCGAAGCTCGGGGGTTGACCGCTGGCCCCTTCATCACCGACGCGGGGGATGTCTGGGACAGCCAGAGCGGCGTCATGCTGACGAACCACACAGGCGTATCGAGCATCCTCGCGCCGGCTGACGCTCCCAACTGGGACAACTTCGTTGACTTGACGTGGTTCGGCGCGGGCTGGTGGGCGCAGGCGCGACCGTCGGGTGTTCTCGCCGGACGAATCGGTGGACGACTGCGCAAGCTGGCACTGCTGAGCAGATGCAACCCTGGTTCTCCCAAGATCCCCCCGGCAACCGCCCAGTACGCCATTTCGGCCGGACATCTGTACGCGATGCTGCCAGCGCCTTGCTTCGCAAACGCAAGGCCAGATGGAGGAGTGGTGCTTGAGATCGATCTGCGCTCGCGTCGCAGGCGCGTGCTCGCGCGTGTTGCGGGCACCCTCGACGACATCGCGGCATCGGGCAAATACGTAGCTATCGCCTACACGCGTCGTTCCGTCGCCCGCGGTATCCCGAGCAGACCCGAACATCCGGCTCGGAGAACCACAGTTCTTCGTGCGCGTCATCAACGCCGCGACGGGCGAACAGGTCAACCGGTCAACCCGCCGCCCACCCCTGGTATTTCGCAGAGCAACGCTTCGGGCCTACAGGTCGACAACCATGGCGACATGCTGCGTGACCGCCCGGCTGCTGCGCAGCGCCCGGGATGCTCGCGCATGTCGCGCAACCAGATCAGATCACCCAATGGTGATCGGCAAAGCCGCCGCTCGAGCGTAGGCATAGAAGCTGAGCTCGGGCGGGATGCCGTTATTCTGTGACGGGCGCGTGGCCTTCCTTTCACACGAAAGGGCAGCGTCCACGCCGGCGAGCGATCGATGTCGAGGGACCTGCTCGATGGAGCGACGAGCGAGCTCGTCAGCTTCTCCGGCACGGCGAGCGCCGACGGCGTGGCGCTCAGTGGCGACACACTGATTTGGGCGCAGCAAGCGCCGGTCGTCCATGGCACCAGCCGGCGCGATTGCCGGCGGCGGCTCATTTACCTCCTGCGTCCCCATCGAACTCGGCCCCGTCGAGCTCGAAAGCGCGGGCCTCCGCGAGGTTCGCACCTTTCCAGTTCGCGTCGCGGGGGCGCCGATACCGCCCCAGTACGCGAACGAACCGCCGTGTATCGAGGCGTGATGTCGTTCGTGCGCGTCGCCTCACACCGGTAGCCGCCGCGCGCGAAACAGGGGCACCGCCTCGCGGATGCCGCGCAGGCGGCGCTCGCCGGCGTAGGACCAAGCGATAATAGGAGTCCGTGCACACTCGCGCACCTCGCGCTGGGCCAAGACGCTCCCGGGCCGGGCCACCGCGGTCACGCGACTGGCCAGGTTCACGGGCCGCCCGTACCAGTCTCCGGCCCGCCGGAGTGCGGCTCCGGGGCCATGCCGCCACGCAGCTGGGGGAAGTCCTCGCCCTCGGCGTCGGCGGCGTCGACCAGCGACCAGCGCCGCGCGCAGCAACGGCTCCGTCTCAGCCGAGGTGAGCATCACCGCGTCGCCGATCGTCTTGACGAGCCTCACCGGGGCTCACCGCCGTCGGGGCGAGCGCCTCCAGGCGCGCGGCGAGCTGGCCGAGCTCCTCGGGCGGCACCTCCTCGCCGAGCCGGGTGAAGCCGACGAGGTCGGCGAAGCACACGCCGACCTCGCGCGAGCCGGGAAGCGGCAGCCGCCGCGCTCGGCGGCGTTGATCGCCTCGCTCTGTGCCGTTTGGCGCAGGTGCACGTCAGCATGTCGCTCACCAGCGGGCCGACCATGGGGCCAGCGCGACGCCGCCTGCGCAGAGCGCTGGGCGAGCTCGCTGCTCGCTCATGCCGGGCTCGAGCACGAGCCGCAGCGGCAGCGCGCGCAGGGTCTCGCCGCCTGCGAGAGGCCGCGGCCGAGGACCCGCAGCAGCTCGAGCATGTCCTCCTCGGTGATCCCGGCCGCGGCCGCGAGCGTTCTGCGGGCCGATCGAACTCGGTCTCGGTGTAGACGGCGCTCGTTGCGCTCGGGCATCGGCGAGGCCCATCGCCCGGCGAGCAGCCGCAGGAGCCTCAGCTCCACGCCGCTCGCTCTGCCACTTCGGCGGCGGTGTAGCGCGCCGGCCCGCCCGATTACCCGTTCCGCCGGCAGGAGCATGACGTTGCCGCTCGCGGTCGCGCGGCGCAGCTCCGCATGGGCACGCCGTCGCCGGCCAGGTGCTCGAGCAGGGCCAGGCGCTCGGCGCGGGCGTCGCCCTCGAGGCCGTCGAGCAGCCCCTCGGCGTCGAAGTCGATGCCGGCTCGCTGGCTCATCGCCGCGCAGCGTACGGCAGGCAGGCGTCCGGTGCCGCACGCAGAATCTATGTTCGATGGTCATCCTCGGCATCGACCCCGGCCCCGCGAGCACGGGATACGGCGTGATCGAGTGCCGGGACGGCGCCTGCAGGCGCTCGACGGCGGCGTGATCGCGACCGCCGCCGGGTCCCGCTGGAGCGGCGGTTGCCGGAGATCCACGGCGCGGTCGAGCGCTGATCGACCTGCATCGTAGCCCGATGCGATGGCGATCGAGGAGCTGTACTTCGGCCACAACGCACGTACCGCGTTCGCCGTCGGGCAGGCGCGGGGAGTCGTGCTGCTCGCTGCCGGCAGCGCGGGGTCCCGCGCACTCGTACACGCCACAGCAGGTGAAGGGCGCGGTGTGCGGCTCCGGACGGGCCGAGAAGGACCAGGTGGCGAGCATGGTCGCGCAGCTGTTGAAGCTGCCGGCCCCGCCGAGCCGGACCACGCTTCGGACGCGCTGGCGGTCGCGATCTGCCACGCCAACTGCGCGCCGCTCGCACAGGCGCTCGCGGCGAGCTAGGTGATCGCGCTGCTGCGGGGCGAGGTCGCGGTCCGCCGCTCCGACCACGTGGTCGTCCTTTGTGGCGGCGTCGGCTACCGGGCTGGCGGTGTCCTCCGAGACGCTGCGCCATGTCCCGGCCGTGGGCGACGACGTGACGCTGCATGCGCACCTGGTCGTGCGCGACGACGCGCTCGCGCTCTACGGCTTCGCACACCGAGCAGGAACGCGATCTGTTCCTGATGCTGCTCTCGGTCCAGGCGGTCGGGCCGAAGGTGGCGCTCGCCGTCCTCTCCGGCGGCCCGCCGCGGGAGCTGATCGCCGCCATCGCGGCCGGCGACGCGGCGCGCTTCCAGGCGGTGCCGGGGATCGGCAAGCGGACGGCCGAGCGGATCATCGTCGAGCTGCGGGAGAAGGTCGGAGTGAACGTTGCCCGACGCCGGGCGCCGAGCCGATCGTCGCCCGGCGCGGCGACGACCCGCGCTCGCTCGCGCGCGACGGCCTGCTCGAGCTCGGCTACACGCCGATCGAGGCCGACCAGCTGCTCGCGGCGCCGAGGGAGACAGCGCCGAGGAGCTGATCGCGCACGCGCTGCGCCGGCGCGCGCGGCGCGTGACGCTCGGTGAGCCGAGACCGCGCGCCGCATCCAGACGCCCTACCTGCCCCGAGGACGAGCTCGACCGCTCGCTGCGCCCGCGCCGGCTGGAGGACTTCGTCGGGCAGGAGGCGCTGAGGGAGCAGCTGACGGTCGCGATCGAGGCGCCGCAGCGCCCGCGGCGAGGCGCTCGACCACGTGCTGCTCGCCGGCCCGCCAGGCCTCGGCAAGACCTCGCTCGCGCAGATCGTCGCCGCCGAGCTCGACGTCCCGTTCGTGCAGACGGCCGGCCCGGCGCTCGAGCGCAAGGGCGACATCGCCGCGTTCCTCACCGCGCTCGAGCCGCGCAGCGTGTTCTTCGTCGACGAGATCCACCGCCTGCCGCGCACGCTCGAGGAGACCTTCTACCCGGCGATGGAGGACCACCGGCTGCCGATCACCGTCGGGCAGGGCGCCGGCGCGCGGGTGGTGACGCTCGACCTGCCGCCGTTCACGCTGGTCGGCGCGACGACGCGCGCCGGGCCTGCTGACGACGCCGCTGCGCGACCGCTTCGGCATCCAGGCGCGGCTCGAGCACTACGGGCGGGAGGAGCTCGCGGTCATCGTGCGCCGCTCCGCGGGCATCCTCGAGTTCGAGCTCGAGGACGGCGGCGCGCTCGCGATCGCCGCGCGCAGCCGCGGCACGCCGCGCGTCGCCAACCGCCTGCTCAAGCGCGTGCGCGACTACGCCGAGGTGCGGATGGCGGGAGTGGTCACCGCCGAGGCCGCCGCGGCGGCGCTCGAGCTGCTCGAGGTCGACGAGCGCGGGCTGGACCGCCTCGACCGCGAGATCCTGCGCGCGATCTGCGAGAAGTTCGCCGGCGGCCCGGTCGGCCTCTCGACGCTCGCGGTCGCCGTGGGCGAGGAGCAGGACACGATCGAGGACGTCTACGAGCCCTACCTGCTGCAGGAGGGCCTGATCGAGCGCACGCCGCGCGGGCGCGCCGCGACGCCGCCGCGTTCCAGCACCTCGGCCTCGAGCCCCCGGCGCCGGCGGGCCGTCGCTGTTCTGAGGTCCGTCGCGGACGCGCGGGGCCCGGCCGGGCGCCCGGCGTCCTCCACGCGCCGCCCTCGTACTCTGTACACCATGGCGCATCCGTTCATCTGCCCGAACTGCGGCCACCGCACGAGCGAGCTCGACCGCAAGCTCGGCTTCACGCGCCAGCCCAAGGGCTGCGCGAAGTGCGGCTTCGCGTTCCTCTTCGAGCTGCTGGACGACTACTACCCGGCGCCCGACGCGGCCTTCTTCGTCTGCGACAACGAGGGCCGGGTGATCGGCTGCGGGAAGAACTCGTTCGCGTTCACCGGCCTCGAGGAGGAGGAGGTGATCGGCCAGCGCGTCGAGGAGGTGCTCGGGCTGAGCTTCGACAACGGCGACGATCCGGTCACGACCGTGCTCGAGTGGGGGGTGCGCGCGCTGGGGGTGCCCGTCGAGGTCAGCCGGCGAACGCGATGTCCCGGCGAGCGCGAAGGCCGACATGTTCCCCGCCTACGACGACGATGGTGGGCTCCTGCTGGTGCTGACGCCAGACAAGTAGCCTGATCGATGACGATGACCGACCGCCGCCGCAACATTCTGATCCTGCTGCTCGTCGCCGGCCTGGTCGCCGGCTCGTGGTCGCGATCGTCGGAAGAAGACCGCCTGGGCCTCGATCTCAAGGGCGGCGTCGAGCTCGTCTACCAGGCCAAGCCGACCGCGCGCAGTCGCAGGTCGACTCCGAGTCGCTCGACGCGCGATCGCCATCATGCTCAAGCGCGTCGACCAGCTCGGCGTTGCCGAGCCGACATCGAGCACTACGGATCCACGGACATCGACGTCCCGCTGCCCGACGTCAGCAACGCCACGCGAGCGAAGAGGAGGTCGGCAAGACCGCCCAGCTGTACTTCTACGACTGGGAGCCCACGTCATCGGACCCAACGGCCAGCCCGATCAGACGGACGGGACGGTGACCGGTGACACGTCCGGCGACGGTCCCGGCGGGGTCAAGGCGGGCTGAACCTACTACGACGCGGTGCAGCGCGCCGCCAAACGCCCGGCGGAATACTGCGAAAGACGGACACCACCTGGACGGCCGGCTCTACTCCCGCAGCAGCTCAACGGCTGCATCTACGGCAGCTGGTACCTGCTCGACACCGCCCACGAAGCGGTGGTGAGCGGTCCGGAAGAAAGCGAAGCCCGATCTCTACAACAACACCAGCTACCTCAATACAAAGCGAAGGGCGAGAAGCTCAAGGCGGTGCGCGTCAATCCCGGCACCGTGCTTGTCCGTGCCCACCCCGTGGAAACCGCCGCTGGCAAAGTCAGCAAGGACCTGAACGGAACGAGTACATGCACAACAATGTATTGCTGACTTTGCCAGCGGCGGTTTCCACGGGGTGGGCACGGACAAGCACGGTGCCGGGATTGACGCGCACCGCCTTGAGCTTCTCGCCCTTCGCTTTGTATTTGAGGTAGCTGGTGTTGTTGTAGAGATCGGCTTCGCTTTCTTCCGGACCGCTCACCACCGCTTCGTGGGCGGTGTCGAGCAGGTACCAGCTGCCGTAGATGCAGCCGTTGAGCTGCTGCGGGGTACAGCCGGCCGTCCAGGTGGTGTCCGTCTTTCGCAGTTCCGCCGGGCGTTTGGCGGCACGCAGCACCGCGTCGTACTGGTTCAGTCCCGCCGTGACGCCGCCAGGCCCACTGCTGGTCGAGTCCCCTGTGACAGTGCCTTCGGTCGGCGCCGGCTGGCCGTTGGCGCCGATTACGTTCGTCTCCCAGTCGTAGAACTGCAGCTGCGCGGTCTTGCCGACCTCCGCTTCAGCTTGGTGAACGTTGTGAACTTCGGGAAGCGCAACGACGATTTCCTTGGGTCCCGAGCGCTGGATTTCGGGCTGGGCAAGCCCCAGCTGATCGACGCGCGTGCGCATGATGTTGATCGCGCGTTCGAGCGCTTCGGGAGTCACCTGCGACTGCGCCGTCGGCTTGGCCTCGTAGACGAGCTCGACGCCACCCTTCAGTTCGAGGCCCAGCCGCGTCTTCTCCACGATGATCGCGGCCAGCGACGCGGCAACCAGGCCAGCGACGATCAGAAGGATCAAAGTGTTGCGGCGGCGGTCGGTCATCGTCCAATGAGACTACTTGTCCGGGGTCAGCACAAGCAACAGGCCACCGTCGTCGTCGTAGGCGGGGAACATGTCTGCTTTGGCGTCGGCCACGACATCGCGTTCGCCTGCGACCCTTACCGGCACCTCAAGCGCCCGTACCCCCCACTCGAGCACCGTCTTGACCGGATCGTCGCCGTTGGCGAAGCTCAGGCCCAGCACCTCCTCGACGCGCTGGCCGATCACCGCTTCCTCCTCGAGGCCTGTAAATGCAAAGGAATTCTTCCCGCATCCGACGATCCGGCCCTCGCCGTCGCAGACGAAGAAAGCCGCGTCGGGCGCCGGGTAGTAGTCGTCGAGGAGTTCGAACAGGAACGCGAAGCCGCACTTCTCGCAGCCCTTGCGCTGGCGCGTGAAACCGAGGTTGCGGTCCAGCTCGGAGGTGCGGTGACCACAGTTTGGGCAGATGAATGGATGGGCCATGGTGTCCCTAACAGACTACGCAAGCCGGACCGTGGAGGCGCCTCGCCGTTACCGACCGGTTACCGCGCGTCTGCGAGCCTCAGAACAGCGCGGCCTCGATCGACTCCGGGGGCGCGAGCCCGAGATGCTCATACGCGGTCGGGGTCGCCATCCTGCCGCGTGGTGTGCGCTTGATCAGCCCTTGCTGCAACAGATAGGGCTCATATACGTCCTCGATCGTGTCCTGCTCCTCGCCGACGGCGACCGCGAGCGTGGACAGGCCAACCGGCCCGCCGCCGAACTTCGCGCAGATCGCATTGAGGATCTCGCGGTCCAATCGATCCAGCCCCCGCTCGTCGACCTCGAGCATCTCCAGCGCCGCCTGGGCCGCGTCGGCGGTGACCACACCGGCCATCCGCACCTCAGCGAAGTCGCGCACGCGCTTGAGCAGCCGGTTGGCCACTCGCGGCGTGCCCCTGCTGCGGGCGGCGATGGCAAGCGCGCCGTCATGCTCAAGCTCTATCTCGAGGATGCCCGCGGAGCGACGCACGATGATCGCGAGCTCGTCCACCGCGTAGGGCTCCAGGCGCGCTTGGATACCGAAGCGGTCGCGCAGCGGCGTCGTCAAAAGCCCCGTGCGGGTGGTCGCTCCGACCAGCGTGAACGGTGGCAGCTCGAGCGTCACCACCCGCGCCCCCGCCCCTTGCCCCACGGTGATCGGCAGGCGATGGTCCTCCATCGCCGGGTAGAAGGTCTCCTCGAGCGTGCGCGCAAGGCGGTGGATCTCATCGACGAAGAACACGCTGCGCGGCTCGAGCGCCGTGAGAAACGCCGCGATGTCTCCCTTGCGCTCGAGCGCCGGGCCAGCCGTCTGCACGAACGGCACTTCGAGCTCTGCCGCCACGATCTGCGCGAGCGAGGTCTTGCCGAGCCCCGGGGGACCGGCCAGCAGCAGATGGTCGAGTGCCTCGCCGCGGGCGCTACACGCCTCGATTGCGACTGTCAGCTGCTCGCGCAGGGTCTGCTGGCCGACGAACTCCTCCAGCCGGCGCGGGCGCAGCGAGCGGTCAAGCTCATCCTCGGGGACGAGATATGGAGTCTGGATGCGGGCGGCGGTCTCAGTCATGACTTCACGATGGTGCGCGCGCCAGACGCAACGCCTGGCCAATCAGCTCCTCCGCCGTGTCTCCCTCAGCGCCGGCCAGCAGTTCGTGCGCCTCGCTCGGCGCGTAGCCGAGCTCCAGGAGGCCATCGTGCGCCAGGATCCGCGGATCCTGGAGCTCGCCGCGACGAGCGACGATCGGCACGCGCCCGGACGGGTGGGCTGCATTCACATCGCTCTCGACGCCTACCTTCTCGCGCAGCTCCACGATGATCCTTTCCGCTGTGCGCTTGCCGATCCCCGGCACCGCCTGGAAGCGAGCCGCGTCACCGGCCGCCAGCGAAGCGATCAACGCGCGTGGCGGGCCGGCTGAGAGCACCGCCAGCGCAACCTTCGGGCCAACCGCCTGCACGGACAGCAGCATCAAGAACAGATCGCGCTCCTGCTCGGAGGCAAATCCGTAGAGCGCAAGCGCATCGTCACGAACGATCAAGTGCGTGTGCAGCGTCACCTCCTCACCCACCGCGGGCACATGCGCGAGCGTCTGCGCGGAGACGGCCGCCCGATAGCCGACGCTGCCGCTCAGGACCACGACGTGGTCGCTGCGGCGCACCGCCACCTCGCCGCGCAGCAGCGCGATCATGCTGAAGCTCCCGCGAGCGCCATCGCCATCGGCGCGCAGTTGGCGTGGCAGAGCGCAACCGCCAGCGCATCAGCGGCGTGGTCCGGTCGCGGCTCCTCGGCCAAGCCCAGCAGCACCTTGACCATCCGCGCCACCTGATCCTTCTGTGCGCGGCCGCTACCGCACACCGAGCCCTTGACCTGCTGGGGGGTGTAGCTCGTGCACGGCAAACCGTGCTGGCCTGCCGCGAGCAGAATCACGCCGCGCGCCTGCCCCACCGCGAAGGCCGTGCGCACGTTCTGGCCGAAATACAGTTCCTCGAGCGCCACCGCGTCCGGCTTGTGCTCCTCCAGCAGCGCATCGATCGCGGCATGGATCTGGGTCAGACGCCGCTCCGGCGTGAGCCCCGCGCGTGTCTCGATCACGCCGCCGTCCAGTGCGAGCAGCCGGCCGTCGCGGCGCGCGACCACGCCGTAGCCGGTGTTGGCGAGACCCGGATCTATGCCAAGGACGATCACGGTCTGTGATTCTGCGCCCGGCATCGGACGCCTGCCTGCCTTACGCTGCGCGGCGATGAGCATCGAGCCGCCCGATTTCGCCGCCGAGGGGCTGCTCGACGAGCTCGAGGGTAACGCGCGCGCAGAGCGCCTCACCCTGCTCGAGCAGCTGGCCGCCGACGGTGTGCCCATGTCAGAGCTGCGCCGCACCACCGCGAGCGGCACCGTCATCCTCCTGCCCGCGGACCGGGTGATCGTGGGACCGGAGCGCTACACCGCCGCCGAAGTGGCAGAGCTGAGCGGCGTGGAGCTGAGCTTTCTGACGGCTGCTCGCCGCGCGATGGGGCTCCCCATCCCCGATCCCAACGAGCCCGTCTACACCGAGGGCGAGCTCGACTCGGCCCGCAGAACGCTCGCGGCCCGCGAAGCCGGCATTTCCGACGAGGACATTCTCGAGCTGCTGCGGGTGCTCGGCCGCGGCCTCTCACAGGCGGCTGAGGCCCTGCGCGCGCTACCGCTGAAACTCGTGCTCGAGCCTGGCATGAGCGAAAGCGAGCTCGCCCGTCGCTATGGCGAGGCGGCGGCACAGCTGTACCCACTGGTCGGCCCTTTGATCAGCAACATGCTTACGCTGCACCTGCGTCACACGGCACAGAGCGAGGTGATCAGCGCCCTGGAGCGCAGCGGCGGCCGCCTCCCAGGCTCGCGTGAGGTCGCCGTGTGCTTCGCCGACCTCGTCGGCTTCACCCGTCTCGGCGAGGAGGTGGCGCCAGAGGAGCTGGGCCATCTCGCCGCGCGGCTGGAGGCGCTTGCCTCCGACGCCGCTGAGCCTCCGGTGAAACTGGTCAAGACGATCGGCGACGCGGCGATGCTCACCGCGCCCGAGGCGGAGCCACTGCTGAACGCGGCACTCAACCTGATCGACGCCGCCAACGCAGAGGGCGAAGACTTCCCACAGCTGCGCGCCGGGGCCGCCGTCGGGCTCGCGCTCCCGCGCGCGGGCGACTGGTTTGGGCGTCCAGTCAACCTCGCCAGCCGGATCACTGCGATCGCCAGGCCCGGCAGCGTGCTCGTCGAGCGCGAGGTGCGCGAGTCAGCGGGCGATGCATATGCGTGGTCCTTCGCCGGAGAGCGGCGCCTACGCGGCATCCGCGGGCCGGTGCCGCTGTTTCGCGCGCGGCGGCTACCGGTGTGAGGCGACGCGCACGAACGACATCACGCCTCGATACACGGCGGTTCGTTCGCGTACTGGGGCGGTATCGGCGCCCCCGCGACGCGAACTGGAAAGGTGCGAACCTCGCGGAGGCCCGCGCTTTCGAGCTCGACGGGGCCGAGTTCGATGGGGACGCAGGAGGTAAATGAGCCGCCGCCGGCAATCGCGCCGGTGGTGACATGGACGACCGTGCTCTGCTGCGCCCAAACCAGTGTGTCGCCACTGAGCGCCACGCCGTCGGCGCTCGCCGTGCCGGAGAAGCTGACGAGCTCGCTCGTCGCTCCATCGAGCAGGTCCCTCACATCGATCGTCTCGGCCTGTGCGCCGCCGCTTTCGTGTGAAAGGAAGGCCACGCGCCCGTCAGAGAGCACGGCATCCCGCCCGAGCTCAGCTTCTATGCCTACGCTCGAGCGCGGCTTCGCCCACCACCATTGGGTGATCTCAGCCGGTTGCGCGACATGCGCGAGCATCCCGGGCGCTGCGCAGCAGCCGGCGGTAACGAGCACGTCGCCATGGTTGTCGACCTGTAGGCCCGAAGCGTTGCTCTGCGCAAATACCAGGGTGCGCGGCGGCTTGACCTGGTTGACCTGTTCGCCCGTCGCGGCGTTGATGACGCGCACGAACAACTGTGGTTCTCCGAGCCGGATGTTTGGGTCCGCTCGGGATGCCGCGCCTACGGGACGACGCGTGTAGGCGATAGCTACGTACTTTCCCGATGCCGCGATGTCGTCGAGGGTGCCCGCAACACGCGCGAGCACGCGCCTGCGACGCGAGCGCAGATCGATCTCAAGCACCACTCCTCCATCTGGCCTTGCGTTTGCGAAGCAAGGCGCTGGCAGCATCGCGTACAGATGTCCGGCCGAAATGGCGTACTGGGCGGTTGCCGGGGGGATCTTGGGAGAACCAGGGTTGCATCTGCTCAGCAGTGCCAGCTTGCGCAGTCGTCCACCGATTCGTCCGGCGAGAACACCCGACGGTCGCGCCTGCGCCCACCAGCCCGCGCCGAACCACGTCAAGTCAACGAAGTTGTCCCAGTTGGGAGCGTCAGCCGGCGCGAGGATGCTCGATACGCCTGTGTGGTTCGTCAGCATGACGCCGCTCTGGCTGTCCCAGACATCCCCCGCGTCGGTGATGAAGGGGCCAGCGGTCAACCCCCGAGCTTCGACGCTCGACGTCGCAAACGTTGCTGCGCATGGCGCCGCGGGCCACACAAGCATCGACGCGGCGAGCGCGATCGCTATGCGGATAGGA
>CAVOTJ010000002.1:0-111284 GCA_963699115.1 uncultured Solirubrobacteraceae bacterium | reverse complement strand
CCACATCCGCGAGCTGCGCCAGGTGGTGGAGGACGAGGACATCGTCGTCGGCGTGCTCGCCGTGCCTACGGCCGCCGCCCAAGGGCTCGCCGACCAGTTGGTGGACGCGGGCGTGAAGATCATCTTCAACTACTCCGAATCGCTGCTCGACGTGCCGCCGGAGGTGACCGTCCACACCTCCAGCCCGGCGGTCGATCTGCTCTACGCGCTGTACTTCTATCTGACCTGATCCAGCATCCCTGACGTGATGCCCACCCGCCCGCGGGCGATTGTGCGTCACACTGGACGCCCGAGCGCTCGGGCAGACCCCACGCAGACGCCAAGCGATGAACAGCCTTGATCTAGATCGAGCCGTCGAGACGTTCGCCCTGGCCACCGACCTCACCGTCGGTGTCGAGGAGGAGTTCTCGATCCTTGACCCGCGTACCCTCGACTTGACGCCCCGCTTCGAGCAGCTGCGAGAAGCTGGGCAAGCCGACCCGCTGCTGCGCGAGGCGATCGCCGGCGAGCTGATCTCATCGGAGATCGAGGTCATCTCCGGAGTCGGCTCTGATCTGCACGATGCGCTTGCGCGCCAGCGCGAGCGCCGCCGGCGCATGTTCGCGCTGGCAGCCAGCGAGGGCGTTGCATTGGGATCGACTGGGACGCACCCGTGGGCCGACTATCGCGTGCAGCCGATCATCGAGACCGAGCACTACCGCCGCGTTGCGGAGGGCCTCAAATACGTCGCCTGGCGCAACAACACCTTCAGCCTGCACGTGCACGTCGGCGTGCGCGACATCGATCGCGCCGTGCGCGCCGTCGACCGTCTGCGCCCGGTGCTGCCGCTGCTGCTGGCGATCTCTGCCAACTCGCCGTTCCTGGACGGCCGCGACAGCGGCCTTCACTCCGCGCGCACGCAGAGCTTCACCAAGAGCTTCCCCCGCTGCGGCGTACCCGACGCGTTTGGCGGCTGGGCGGCCTACCGCGAGTACATCGAGTTCCTGCTGAAGACCAACTCGATCGTCGAGTTCACGCAGGTGTGGTGGTCGGTCAGGCCGCACTTCAGCTTCGGCACCGTCGAGGTGCGCATCTGCGATGCGCAGGCGAGCGCGCGGGAGTCCCAGGCGCTGGCCAGCCTGCTGGTCGCGTGCATCGCCCAGGCGGTACGCGACGTCGATGAAGGTGCGCCCTTCGAGCACCCGCCACCGCGACTGATCGAGGAGAACATGTGGCGCGCGATCCGCTACGGCCTGGACGGTCGCCTGATCGACCTTGAGCGCGCGCGGGAGTACCCCGCTCGCGAGGCGATTGAGCGGCTGCTCGCGTGGACGGCGCCCGTGCGCGCCGAGCTCGCGATCGACCCGAGCTTCCCCGAGCGTAACGGCGCGCAGCGCCAGCGCCGGATGATCGACGCGGGCGCCACGCCCGAGGAGGTCTTCGCCGCTAGCGTGGGCGAGACGTTGGAGAGCTACCCCGAGGAGGTGACGGTTTGAGCGCACAGGAGCAAGCGGGCGAGCCCATGCGGCCAGGGCAGGGCGCCGGCGAGCCAAGTGAGGATGAGCTGCGGGCCGCGTATGAAGCGGAACTGAGCCGCATCACCACAACCGACATGATCGCCCAGACAGCGGTGTCGCTGCTCAACATCGGTGCCACGCGCCTGGCGCCAGCCGGAGATGGCCAAGACCCCGCTCAGCCGCAGCGCGACCTCGAGCAGGCGCGCGACGCGATCGACGCGGTGAAAGCGCTGCTCGAGATCCTCGAGCGCAGGATCCCACAGGATCTCGGCCCGCTGCGCGACGCGCTATCGCGGCTGCAAATGGCCTATGCGCGTGAGCTGCAATCCGCTGGCGGCGCGCCCGCGCCGGCGGCTTCCGCGGGCCAGCCGGCGCCGCCCGCTCAACCCGCCTCCGGGCCGCAGCCAGCGACGCAGCCGACGCAGCCAACGCAGCCGGGATCTGACAAGCCGGGCCCTGGACCGGCGGAGTCGAGCGGCAGGCTATGGGTGCCGGGGCGGTGAGATACAGCCCGCCAGCAGGCGCGGAGCAGGCATAGCGCCGGCCGGCACGATACACTGCGCCCGCGTTTGCACCGGGTAGACGCTCGCGCCGAGCGAACCGGGCGACAAATGTGCGCGCGACAGATCCTCGCGCGGCACGCCAATCAGACCGCGGAGGATTTCTGTTGAGCAGCTTTCTGACGAACCATGGGATCGTCGTCGCCCTCGTTTGCGCCGCCTGTGCGGTGGCATACGGCCTCGTGACCACGCGATCCCTGCTCGCGCTCTCGCCGGGCAACGAGAAGATGCAGAGCATCTCCCTGGCCGTCCAGCAGGGCGCGCGCGCCTACCTGAACCGTCAGTACATAACGATCGCCGGTGTCGGGGTGGTCGTGTTCGTGGCGCTGATCTTCATCCAGAACATCGCTGTCGCGGGCGGCTTTCTGATCGGAGCGATCCTCTCCGGCTCGACCGGCTACATCGGCATGAACGTGTCCGTGCGCTCCAACGCGCGCGTCGCTGAGGCCGCCAAGGGTGGCGTCTCACCGGCGTTGAAGGTCGCGTTCCGCGGCGGCGCGATCACCGGCCTGCTCGTGGTCGGCCTGGCACTGCTCGGCGTCTCCGGCTACTACGGTGCGCTGACGTCGATCTTCAACGACAGCCCCAAGACGGCGGTCGACGCGCTTGTTGGTCTCGGCTTCGGCGGCTCGCTGATCTCAGTGTTCGCGAGGCTTGGTGGCGGCATCTTCACCAAGGCCGCCGACGTCGGCGCGGACCTCGTGGGCAAGGTCGAGGCGGGAATTCCCGAGGACGACCCGCGCAACCCTGCCACGATCGCCGACAACGTCGGTGACAACGTCGGCGACTGCGCCGGCATGGCCGCGGACCTGTTCGAGACCTACGCGGTAACCGCGATTGCCGTGATCCTGCTCGGCGTGCTCACCTTCCACGAGGCCACACAGGTGGCCATGTACCCGCTGGTGATCGGCGGCGTGGCGATCATCGCCTCGATCATCGGTACGTTCGCGGTACGCACCACTACAGGCAACGTCGAGCGGGCACTGCTGCAGGGCCTTGTCGTCTCCGGGGTGATCGCCGCGGCTGCGTTCGCCCCCATCACCTACTGGCTGATGCGCAACCTCACGTTCAAGGTTGTCGGCAGCACCGTCAACACCCCGAGCTGGTTTCACCTGTACCTGTGCTCGCTGATCGGGATCGTCGTCACCGGCCTACTATTCGGACTAACCGAATATTACACATCGACCCGGTTCGCGCCAGTGAAGAAGACGGCCAAAGCGTCGATCACCGGCCACGCCACGAACATCATCCAGGGCTTCTCCTCCGGCCTGCAGGCCACGGCGCTGCCGGCGCTCGTGATCGTGCTCGGCATCCTCGGCTCCTGGAAGCTCGCAGGCGGCGGGGTCACCGGCATCTACGGCATCCTCATCGCGGCGATGGGCCTCTTGTCACTGACGGGTTTGATCGTCGCGCTCGACGCGTTCGGGCCGATCACCGACAATGCCGGCGGCATCGCCGAGATGGCCGACCTGCCCGAGGAGGTGCGCCAGGTCACCGACCGCCTCGACGCCGTCGGCAACACGACGAAGGCTGTCACCAAGGGCTACGCGATCGGCTCGGCCGTGCTGGCAGCCGTGGGCCTGTTTGCGGGCTTCCAGAAAGAACTCGAAAACAAGCTCGGTCACATGATCTCCTTCGGCATCAACGAACCGCCCGTCCTGATCGGCCTTCTGCTGGGCGGGCTGATGGTCTGCCTGTTCGCGTCGCTGTCGATCGAGGCCGTCGGGCGTGCCGGCGGTGCGGTCGTGGAGGAGGTGCGCCGGCAGTTCCGCGAGCACCCCGGGATCATGGACTACACCGAAGAGCCCGACTACGCGCGCTGCGTGGACATCGTCACGAAGACCGCCCAGCGCGAGATGATCCTGCCGTCGCTGCTGCCGATCGGCTTGACGCTGATCGTCGGGCTGATCGACCAGCAGGCGCTCGGCGGCCTGTTGATCGGCGTGATCGTCGTCGGCTTCTTCTTCGCCGTGATGATGACCGCGGGCGGTGGCGCATGGGACAACGCAAAGAAGCTCATCGAGGACGGCTCCTTCGGCGGCAAGGGCTCTGACGCTCACGCGGCCTCTGTCACCGGCGACACGGTCGGGGATCCCTTCAAGGACACCGCCGGGCCGGCGATCAACCCGATGATCAAGGTCGCCAACATCGTCGCCATCCTGATCATTCCGCTGATCACCTGAGATGTGCCCATGCCGGTCGCGCGCATCTGGCGAGCGGCCGGCACAGGAATAAGCTCAGGATGAGATGAACGGCAGACAGGCGCACCGCATGAGCACGCTCGTGCTCTCGCTGCTGATGGTGGCGCTCGGACTCGCGCTGACCGTGCAGGCGGTCAGCGGCGGCAGTCCTCTCTCGCCGCGGCTGTTGCTGGGCGTGCTATTCATCGCCGCCGGTGCGGGACGCTGGTATGTCGAAGTGAGACGGGCACGGGACAGATGAGCACACCAGAGGGTCACGGCTCCGAGCGCGCGCGCGTGATCGTGCGCCGCAGCATCGGCTCGCCGATCCTGTTCACGATCGTCTACTCGTCGCTGGCGAGCGCGATCTACTTCTCGCTCGGGGTGATTGCCGGCCACGCGCTAGGTCTCACGCCGCTGGTGTTCCTGATCGCCGCCGTGCTCTACACGGTGACCGCGATGACGTATGTGGAGGGCGCCTCGCTACACCAGGATCGCGGCGGCTCCACCGTATTCGCGCGCTACGCGTTCAACGAGCTCGTCAGCTTCATCGCCGGCTGGGCGATCCTGCTCGACTACGTGATCCTGATCGCCGTCACGGCGTATTCGGCGACGCAGTACCTGAAGGTCTTCTGGCATCCGCTGGGCAGCAGCGACGAGGCACTGGCGCTGTCCCTGGCGTTCATCGCGCTGGTCGTGCTCAGCAATATCCGCGGCTTCGGCGGATCTCGCGCGCGGCGGGTCGGCATCCTGCTGGCCGGCGATCTCGCCCTGCAGGGCTTCATCGTGGTGCTGGGGCTCGTGCTGTTCTTCAACCCACACACGCTGTGGAACCCGATCCACCTCGGCAGTGCGCCCACGTGGTCGCACCTGGTGTTCGCGATGACCGTCGCGGTGATCTCCTTCACGAGCCTCGAGTCCGCCTCAGGTCTCGCGGGAGAGGTCAGGATCAGCCGCAGCGGCCTCAAGCGGCTGGTAGGCAGCACCACCGCCACCGTGGCCTTCCTGTATGTGGGCATCGCGCTCGTGGCCGTCACCGCGCTACCAGTGCACGACGGCCACACCGCCCTCGCGGGGCGCTATCTGAACGCGCCGATGATCGGCGTGGTCAGCCACGTACACCCGCACTGGCTGGCAAAGACGCTGATGTACCTCGTCGCGGCGATGGCCGCGGTGACGCTCGTCGCAGCCGCCAACTCGGCGATGCTAGGGCTCTCACGCCTGGCGTACTCGCTGTCGACCAACCGCCAGATCCCCAGCGGCCTCGGGCGGCTGCACCCTGAGCGCTCGACGCCGTATGTGCTGATCATCCTCGCCGGCGTGATCGCCGCGGGCGCTCGCCGCGAGCGAGAACCTCGACTTCCTGGTCGGCATCTATGCGCTTGGCGCCACGCTCGCGTTCACGATCGCGCACCTGTCGATCTGCCGCCTGCGCTACTCCGAGCCCGAGCGCGACCGCCCCTACCGGGTGCCGTTCTCGATCAACGTGCGCGGCGGGCAGCTGCCGCTGCCGGCGGCCTTCGGGGCGCTGGCATCGGCCGTGGGCCTGGTCGCCGTGCTGGTCGTTCACCCCACCGCGCGCTACGTCGGCATCGCCTGGATGGCGGTGGGGATCGCCATGTATGTGATCTACCGCCGCGCCGATGAGACCTCGCTGCTGCGGCGTGTGACCGTCTCGCCGAGCGTGCTGCGCGCCGAGCCGCATGTCGAGCGCGACTACGGCTCGATCCTCGTGCCGCTGTTCGGCACCGACCTGGACGACGACATCGTGCAGACCGCCGCGCTGCTCGTCGCCGGCGAGCAGACCGATGAGGCGGCGATCGACGCCGCCACGATCGAGGCGGTGTGGATGTTCGTGATCCCGATGTCGCTGCCGCTCGACGCGAGCCTGCCCGACGCGCAGATCAAACACGCCCGCCAGGTGCTCGCCCGGGCCAAGGCGGTGGGGGAGGAGTACACCGGCGTACAGGTCGCCACTGCCACCGTGCGCACGCGACGAGCGGGCTTTGCGATCGTCGATGAGGCCCGCCGCCGTGGCGTGGAGGCGATCGTGCTCGGCGCCGAGGAACCATCGCTGATCCGCGGCGGCGCGCGTCTGGGCGGTCGCGGCGGCCCGCTCGAAGCGTATGTGGGAGACGTCACAAAGTACGTGGTACGCAAGGCGGAGTGCCGTGTGATCGTCACAGCACCCGCCGCACGGGGGTCGGATCTGGAGCCCGAGCCCGACTCCACCCAGGCCAGCGCCCCCATCGTCTAACCTGCCGGCTATGTCTATGTGTATGCCCTCCGCTTCATGTTCGTACTGATCGTCGGCGCCGGCCGAGTCGGCTCCGCTGTCGCCAAGTCAGCGCTCGCCGATGGGCACGATGTCTCCGTGCTCGACGAGGACCCGCTCTCCCACGAGCGCCTCGACGCGGGGCAGAGTCGCAGCTGGGAGGACTCCGGCGGCCAGTTCACCGTCGGTACCGCCCTCGAGACCGACGCGCTGATCCAGGCCGGCATCGAGCGCGCAGACATCTTCATTGCCTCCACCGCCGGCGACAACACCAACCTCGTGATCGCCCAGATCGCCCAGAAGCGCTTCGGTGTAGAGAAAGCGGTTGTGCGCGTGATGGATCCCGCGCGCGCCGACTGGTACCGCGAGCAGGGGCTGCAGACGATCTCCCCAACCAAGCACGCAATCGAGATGTTTCGAAGCGCGCTGCAGCCAGAGGCGGTCAGCTAGCCATGTACGCGATCATCGCCGGCGCCGGCAAGGTCGGACGCAACCTCGCTAGGGAGCTGATCTCCAAGGACCACGAAGTCACGCTGATCGAGTCCTCTCGCCAGTGCTATCTCGCCAACGAGGACGAGTTCGAGCACGCCGTGCAGTACGGCGATGCGACCGAGCTGTGGGTGCTAGAGCGTGCGGGGATCCAGCGTGCCGACCTCGTCATCGCAGTCACCGGCGATGATGAGGACAACATCCTCACCTGCCAGGTCGCCAAGGAGAAGTACCTGTGCGATCGGGTCATCGCGCGCGTCAACAACCCCCGTAACCACGACCACTTCCGGCTGCTGGGGATCCAGCCGGCGGTCTCCGCCACCGACCTGATCCTGCGCCTGATCGAGCACGAGGTGCCCCGCTACGGCCTAGTCCATCTGCTCGCATTGGAAGAGGAGCGCCTGGAGATCATCGAGCTGGAGGTCAGCCCCGATGCTCCCACCGTCGGCGAGCGGATCTCCGACATCGCGCTGCCGGAAGGCAGCCTGATCATCTCCGTGCTGCGCGGGCGCTCAGGCTTCGTGCCAAAGCCAGACACTGTGATCGAAGCTGGCGACGAGGTGCTGCTCGTGCTCGACCCCGGGCTCGAGGAGGCCATCACCACGTACTTTGCGCCCAACGGAACACCCGCCGCCTTCTAGGACGTCGCTGGCGGCGCGGCTGCTGGATCCGCTGGCGAGTTGGCTATTCTCTACGCCAGACACTGTCCGGGATAGTCCAATTGGCAGTGACGCCCGGTTCTGGTCCGGGAGATTGGGGTTCGAGTCCCTGTCCCGGAGTTCGCTTGCGCCCCGTATTTACGGGGCGTTTTGCGTTTCAAGGGGATGCTGGGGCCAGGATTTGGGCCAGTTTTGCGATCGCAGCCTGGGCGGGTGCCCCGGAGCGGGGTATCGTGAGCGCGTGCTTGACGATGCGGTGATAGCGGAGGCTGGCCGTCGGTTGTCACAGGCGGCGCCACCGAGCTCGCGGGTGATCCTGTTCGGCTCGGCTGCGCGTGGAGAGCTGACGCGGGATAGCGATCTGGACTTCTTGGTGATCGAGCCGGAGGTCGAGAATCCCGCGTTGGAGTCGGTGCGGCTGCGTAGGGTGCTGGGGGATCTGGTGCTGGCCGCGGACGTGATCGTCGCGAGCGAGCACCGGGTGCAGGAGTGGCGCGATGTGCGCGGAAGCCTGATCCACGCGGCGCTGGCCGAGGGCAGGGAGCTGGCGGCTTAATGGCCAGTAAGCAGGATCTTGCAGAGCAGCTTCTCCGTCGCGCTGACACGGACGCGGCCGGGGCCAGGGCGATGCTGCCGATCAACGAAGTGGCGGATGTGCTCGTCTGCTTTCACGCCCAGCAGGCTGTCGAGAAGGCGCTCAAGGCCGTGCTTGCCGCTCGCGGCGTGGAGTTTCCATTCATTCATGACATCAGTGGTCTGGCCAAGCTGTGCAGGGAAGCGGGCGCACCGCTACCGGGAGAGATGGATGGTGCAGACCTGCTGACGCCCTACGCGGCTGGCCTGCGCTATGACGACGACACGGTGCACGCCGTCGAGCGTGAGACGGCATCGAGGTGGGCGACCGCCGCGGTCCAGTGGGCGCGGGGCTTGGTCGAGCAGGCTAGGGGCGGACAGAAGTCCTCAACCGAGCCCGAAGCCGTCGATGGTGCTTCCCAGGACGACGGGGAGGGGAGCGATGTCAACCGATGACGAGCGCCAAGGAAAGCGCGGCTTCAACGAGGCCGAGATGGGACTCACCGAGGACCTCGTCGAAGCGATTGCTGATCAGCTTGGGACACGGGCGAAACGGGAGTCCTCCGGCCTTGCGGCGCTGGGAGAGCGGAAGGACCTGGAGCCATCTGCCCTGGCCGTTCTCATGACCGTCTTCGGGACACGCGCGGAAAAGGATCGGCGTGTCCTGATCCCAGGTTGGTCGGGAGTTGGGAATGTCGATCTGCTGCTGAGGCGTCGTGACCCCGACGATGCTCTGGCTTGGATGTGCGAGCTGAAGTGGTGTGGGCCGGGGAACGACGTCCTCTACGAGGCAATCTGGGACTTGTTCAAGATGGCGCTCGGCAAGACCCGCGAGGACCATCCTGCGACCTTTCTGATGACCGGAGCACAGAAATCCCTCTGGGCGGGCTCAGCCTTCGCAGACATCTTCGAGACCAAGAACCACGTGTCCGAAGAGCTTTGTCAGCGCCGCCTGCCGGATCGCCGCAAAACCATCGCCTGGGACGACCTCCTGCGCGGCGGCCACGACAAACACCCAGAACACGTCCCAGCGGAAATCACGACCGAGTCAGTTGGCCGGGCGACAATCGGCGATTGGGAACTTCGCGCAGTACACATCGGGGCCGTCTCCCACGATCTAATTCCCATGACCGGGGGCTGGCCGCGCGGCGCACGGCCAGCCGATGCTCGTCACCCCAGCTCCACACCGAAGCCACCCACACCAACGCCCGAGTGCCCCGAGCCCACGCGGGCCTCATCCTCGTCCGAGCCGCCCGAGGCACCGGCGCCCGAGGCCGCCCCGGAGCCTTCGAGGGTCGAGCCGCCAACGCCGACGCCCGCGGCTCCGCAAACGCCTGACGCTCCCGCGCCCACACAGGGGCCTGCGCCGCGTGAGGCCTCGACGCCCACACAGGAGCCTGCGCCGCCTGAGCCCCCGACGCCCGAGCAGGAGCTGCCGTCGAGGCAAGCGAAAAAGCCTACGCACCGGCTCTTCGGGCGTCGCAGCGAGGAGGAGCGGCAGGCTGAGGTTGGTTATCAACAGATCTTGCGAGCTGTCATCGACGGACAAGCTCCGCTGGCAGGGCTCGCTGACCGACTAACCCTCGCCGCCGACGCCACCGGTCTCAAGTCTCGGAAGCTCACACGCCTGAACCAGGCCGCTTATCGGGCCCTTCTTGAACGAACCCTGGAAGACGACCTCCTCTCCGCAGAGGAGGAGGAAGAGCTGGGACTCGTTGGCGAGGTGCTTGAAGCCGTAACGCCTGACGGCTCCGCATTCCCGCTAGACCTGGCAGGCCGGTTCATGGTCGCGCGGATAAATGACGGCCGCATGCCGATCGAGCCGGAGCCGAAGCTAATCGCTAAGCCCGACGAGACCGTCTACTTCGAGCTTCGAGCATCGCTCATGAAGGAGGTGACCCATCGGGAATACCGCGGTAGTTCAAGCGGTGTTAGCTTCAAGGTCGCGCCGGGCGTCCGGTATCGGACGTCGGGGTCGAGGGGAAGATCAGTGGTCGTCGGAACGAGCCTGGAGCCAGCGGACGACGGTGTACTCTCGCTCACGAGCAGTCGCGTCGTGTTTCAGGGCGATCGGAAAACCGTGGAGTCCCGCCTCGACCGGCTCACTAGCGTCGACGTGTACGCCAACGGGGTCCGGGTCAGCGTCTCGAACCGCCAGACCCCGTCGCTCTATCGCGTAGCCGACGGCACCGTCGCCGCAGCGATCGTCCTCGCCGCAGCGCAGCGCGCGATCTACGGCTGAGTGCCGATACCGCTACACCGCAGACAGTTGGATTAGGGATCGCTCAGCGTCCCCGGCCCGCGCTGTGGTCGGGCGTATCGCGATTTAGTGTGCGGGTCAGCCAGCGTGCCGGCGAGAGGGCAGTGCGAAGCCGTAGGGGGTCGCGGCTCGGTGCCCAGCGGGGATTGAGGCGCTCCGGGTAAGCGAGCGAGGGTGTCTGTGCTCGGCTGTTCGCCATCTTCCGTGCGAGGCGCGTGATTCGTCCGGCGTCTTGTCCTTCAGCGCCGAGATCCTCGCGTGCGATGAACCAGGTGGTGCCGCGGCGGGCGCGGGTTGCCTCGACGTAGGCGGTCTCCTTGCTGGTCTGCCAGCCGCCGGTGAGCACAACGGAGCGCTCGACGGTCGCTCCCTGCTGGCGGTAGACGTGCTGCGCATAGGCCAGCCTCAGCGACTCTAGATCGTTGTCCGTGAGGTGGACTCTGCGCTGTGATCCGTCGATTGTGACTGTCACGCCGCGCTCGTGGATGGCGCTCACTCGGCCGCGGGTGCCGTTCTCGACCCGCGGCTGCCCTCGGGGGCGGTGCTGCGTGGTGAAGGCGACGAGGTCACCTTCACGGAGGCCGTAGTGGACTCCTGGCAGCGGGATCTCTTGGTGTCCGAGTTCGCCGCGCTCGGCGCGTAGGTTTTGGGCGCGGGCGCTGAGCCGGTCGATCTCCTGGTTGGAGGCGTCGGCGATCAACGCGACCTCGCGGATATCGCGGCCCTCTGTGAGCGTGGCCCATGTTTGTACGGCTTGCTCCGCCGCCTGGTCGCGGGTGTCGGTGAGGTGCAGCTGGCCGCGTGAGGCATAGCGCGCCATCGCGCGCTCTGGTTCTCCCGCGCGTAGTGCTTGCCATGCGCGCTGGTCGGCAGGGTCCTTGGTGCGGTGGATGTCTGCGAGTTCGGCGGTGGGCGCGCGCCCGATGAGCCGGTCGAACATGCCACCGGGGCCGATCGAGGGGAGCTGCTTGCCGTCACCGACAACTATCAGCTTTGCCCCGGAGCGCTCCACCAGCTCGGTCAGGGCGTCCAGGCGCTTGTGGTCGACCATCCCCGCCTCGTCCAGGATTACTGTCGTGTCCCTGCCGACGTGGATGGCCCCCGTGTTCGCGCGGGCGACCAGCGCGTCGAGGGTGAGTGTCTGCCCGGCCAGCGCGGGGCTGTCGGCACCGAGCCGCTCTGCGGTGGAACCGGATACGGCGACCCCGATCGTCTCCCGGCCGGCGTGCTGCTCCGCGCGGGCGGCGGCGTCGATCACGACTCCCTTGCCGGTCCCGGCGGGGCCGACGAGTACTGCGGCACGCTCAGGGCCGGTGAGCACTTCGAGCGCGTGGTGCTGCTCGGGGCTGAGTGGTCCGCCGACGCGCTCAGCTGCCTCACGGGCGGCGTTCTCGCGTGCAATGTCGCCGACGTCTCGGCCCGCGGGCTGGGCGAGCTGTGTGGCGCGGCGTTCGATCGCCTGCTCCTGCGCGTGAACCGCCAGGGTGGTCATCCGCCCTCCCTCCAGACTCAGCACGCGCCGGTCGCGGACCATCTCCCGCGCGACTGCGAGCGCCTGATCCGGCGCCATCTCCCCGGCTGCCTGCTCCAGCACGACTGCGCGCAGGTCGCGCTCCTCGAAGACGGCGTGCTGCTCGGTCAGCTTCGCCTCGACCCGATCCTCGATCGCGCGCTCGGCGTTTGGCCGCTCGGATGCGCCGATCAGCCGCACCGCCTCATCCGGGCCGAACCCGTGACCGCGGCCAGCCTCTACCCATGCTCGTTGTAGGTCAGAGCGTGTGGTCAGCTCCTTGGATCGGCGGTTCTCGAGCGCGAGGTTACGAAGCTCGCCACGTTCGGGAGCCCGGCCGTAGCGGGCACGGAAGCGCTCCGCGGCGCGCGCAACCTCACGCGAGCGCCCAGAGAACGCCTCGCACAGCTCGCGGGGGACACCCGCGATCTCGAAGTACCGGCCATCCTTGCCGGTGCCCTGCTCGATCGCGTACCCCTCCCGCACAAGCTCGTCAGCGAGCGCGGAGCGGTAGAACGCGCCCAGCTCCCGTGCGCTGCGGAAGATCGGCCGCGACGCGACCGCCACGATCCGGTCGTCCTCGCGGACCGCGCCGGTGATGACGACATGGCTGTGCAGTTGCGGGTCCGGGGCCTGGGCGCCCTGGACTCCGCGGGCGGTGGTGTGCCGGTACTCGGTGGCGATCACGTCCTTGGCGTGCTCTTCCACGACCTGGCCGCTGTAGCGACGGCGCACGACCGGGACCTGCTCCCGTAGATAGAGGACCGTCTGCTCGACCGCCCTGGCGTGGGCCTGCTCGATCTGCTCGCGCTGCCACGGGTCGCCGAGCGCCCACACCGTCGAGACGGACTTCGGTGCGCTGAACGTCACGTCGATCCCGCCGCCCCGGCCGCCGCCGGCGCCCTCCGGACGAAGCCACCGGCCGGTGCCAGGGTGACGGCCCTCCATCAGCGCGATGAAGTCCGCGCCATCCACCGGCCCGCCGGCCTGAACCCCGAGCCTCTCCAGGGTCTCGGGATCGGCCAGCCAGCGGCCGGGGGCCTGCGCCATCTCCCCATCAGGTGTCAGGTAGTAGTCCCCGCGCTCGGGCTCCACCGTCTTGCTCTCCAGGTAGCGCGCGTACCCACCGCCCCGAGACGCACCTATGCTCGCCGCAGTCATCACATGGGTGATGACCCTCAACGCGCCGAACCGGCCAAGCAATTCGCACAGCGCTCGCTGTGCCACGGCACAGCCGTGCATGTTGTCTGTACGGGCTTTTTGTCGTGCCGAGGCGCGCGTGGTGGCGCAGCCAGACGCGTCGACCGTCGGGGTCGCGTCGAGCGCTTCGTGGTGGGATGACTCGTTGGTGGTGCGGGCGACTGACCGAGCGAAGCGCAGGTGTCAGGGGCTTGTGGCCTGCCGCGCGGCTTTGCCCTTCGAGGGCGTTTGAGATGCGCGCGCCAATGTCGCGCCCGCGCCGGTTCTTCACGCAATCTCTTGGCCGGTCCGTGCAGGTTGGGGTCTGTAACCGCGATGGCCCCAATATCCCCACGTACGGCAGTCACCCTTGCGGACCGGAAGCAGAGCGCGCCCGCCCTCGCCCTCAGCGTCGAGCAGGCATGCGAAGCGCTGGGCGTGTCGTGGGACACTTGGCGCGCGCATATCGAGTCCGACGTGCGCCTCGTGCGTGTTGGGCGCCGCAAGCTGATCCCGGTCAGCGAGCTGCAGGCTTGGCTTGACCGGCACGCCGAAAGCGTCGGTGTGGGGGAGTAGCGTGTCGAGCTATCTGCAAAGCGCCCCCGCACCGTGGTCGCGGCCGGGGGCATGACACAGGAGGTTCATCTCCCATGCAATCGGCACCGTACACCGCGGCATCGTCTGGAGGTGATTGCTGATGGCCACCGGAGTGCGTCAACGCCACGGCAACGGCTGCAACGGCAAGGGTCGCTGCGACTGTCCGTGGCGTGCCGAGGTCTACTCGAAGCGCGACGACTGCAAGCTGCGCAAGACGTTCCCGACGCAGGCGGCGGCGAAGGTCTGGCGGGCGGACAAGCTCGCCGCGGCGAACAAGGGCAAGCTCCGTGCGCCCACGTCCATGACCGTCCGGCAGACCGCCGAGGCGTTCATGGCCGGCGCCCGCGACGGCTCTATCCCGACGGCATCGGGCACCCGCTACAAGCCCGCGACGCTCCGGGGCTACAGCGTCGGGCTCAACAAACGTCTACTGCCGACGCTGGGCGGCATGCGCCTGTCGGATGTCGAGCGCCGCGACGTGCAGGAGCTCGCCAACCGGCTGACGAGCGAAGGGCTGAGCGCGAGCACCGTGCAGAACACGCTCGACCCGCTGCGCGTCATCTACCGGCGTGCGATCCGCGACGAAGAGGTCACGGCCGACCCGACCGAGCGGCTTGAGCTACGCCGGCCCGATGGTCGGCGGGAGCGGATCGCCGACCCTACCGAGGCGGCGGCGCTCATCGCTGCTATCGCTGAGGGCGAGCGGGCGCTGTGGGCGTGCGCGTTCTACGCCGGCTTGCGGCGCGGGGAGCTGCGTGCGCTGCGCTGGGGCGACGTCGACCTGGCGGCCCGCGTGATCCACGTCTCGCGGGGCTGGGATGCGATCGAGCGCGAGCAGCCGGTGAAGAGTGCTGCGGGCAACCGGCGGGTGCCGATCCTCGAGCCGCTCGCGGGGGAGCTGGCCGCGCACAAGCTCCGCACTGAAGGCTCTAGCGACGCGCTGGTGTTCGGCAGGACCGCGGCCGAGCCCTTCAACCCGGAAACCATCCGGCGGAACGCGCTCGTGGCGTGGGGCTGGCAGGAAGTCCCGAACGAGGAAGCGGATGGTCCGAGGACGATCCTCGCCAAGGTGCGAGACGACGCACAGCAGCCGATCACGCTGCACGAGGCGCGGCACACCTGCGCGTCGCTGCTGATCGCCGCGGGCGTGAACGCGAAGGCGCTGAGCGTCATCATGGGCCACGCTACGATCGCCATGACGTTCGACACCTACGGCCACCTGATGCCGGGCGGGCTGGATGAGGCGGCGGCTGCCGCGAACGCCTACCTGGCAGGCGACGGGAAGCGTCCGGCGCTCAGGCTCGTGGGGTGAAAGCTCGGGCCAATCTTGGGCCAGTCGTGTACTGATTCGGGCGGATTCAGCCGGACTCGGCCGGATGAGCGATCGGGCGTTTCGCCTGCACTGGAGCCATATTTGGCTCTGACACGGGGATTGCGCGATCCGCTGCCCACAGTTCGAGTCCCTGTCCCGGAGTGAGCCTGCGCCTCGTATTTGCGGCGCTTGTCGCCTGAGGCGTGCCGCGTTTACCTCGTGCGGCGGCGTAGCATTTACGCTCGATGGTCGAGCATGAAGCCATTCTGTCGGTCGCGCGTGAACTCCTCGTGCTGGGCGTGCTCGTGGCAGTGATCGTGTGGCTGGCATACAGGTTCGCGCGCGAAGATCGACGCAGTCGCCCGTAGGCACCTCTTTTAGAGGGTTGGCAGGCCAACCTGCCACAGGCCGGCGTCGTGCTGTGAGTTGATCCACCGCTCGCCGTCGCGTCGGCCCAGCTCGATGAGCTCGTCGAGGAACTCGCGTGCGAGGAACAGGTAGCTGAGGATCTCCCCGTGGATTGCGCTGCGCTCCGCGTTGACGATCCGCCCGAGCAACGCGATGTTGGAGTCGCGCACGAAACCGGCGATGCTCGCGTAGCGACGCTTGTAGATCTCACGCGCCAGCCGCCCGATCTCGAGGCGGTCGGTAGGGGCGATGAAGATGTATGGGACCGTTCGGTGGTGGGCACGGCGTTTGCCAGCGTTGGTCTTGGTGGTGGTCGCTCGTTTTGGTGAGAGCGTCTCGTTGACGGTGGCCAGCGTCGCCACGTCTCCGGCGAGCTGATCGGCGAGCACCACCTGCAGAAGCTGTGCGACGCCGTCGAGTGCATCAGGGCGAGCTGAGGCTCCGGCGTGCGTTACGGACGAGTTCAGGCCGATCACGACGACGCGGTCCGCGCCCAGCGCGAGCGCTGGCGAGAGCGGCGCATTCAGGCGCACGCCGCCATCGCCGTACCAGCCCGACGCCTCCTGCGGCTCGCTGATCTCAACTGCTGGGAACGCCCCTGGGATCGCCGCCGACGCGAGCACATGCTCGGATGCCAGGGTGGTTGAGAAATAGTCGATTGCGTGCAACGGGTCGAGCCCGAGCTCGGGCCCGCCGTGGTGGAAAACCACGCTGCGCGTTGTGTGGTAAGCGGTGGCGACAACGGCCGCCGCGGTCAACGAGCCGTCTTTCACGTTGTGCGCGATCCTCTCGAACGACACGAGTCGCTCGAGCGTGCCGCGAAGTGGCCCGGGGTCGAGTAGGCCGGCCAGCCCGCCGCCGGGCAGCCCGGCGAGCATCGCACCCGCCCCCAGCAGACGACCGAGCTCTGCAGGCGAGGCGAGTGGACGCAGCGCGTCGCTCCAGCCCAGCTCACGCCACATCGTCAGCGCGGCTGTCGCGGTCATCTCCAGCGGATCGTCTGCGCGCGACGCGAAGAAAGCGCCGTTGAGCGCACCGATGCTGGTCCCGACGATGATGTCCGGGGCGTGGCCGTCCGCCGCGAGCACCGGTGCCAGCGCCGAGAGCGCGCCGGCCTCGTAGGCGCCGCGTGCTCCGCCGCCGGCGAGTACGAGCGCGGTGTGCTCTGGCCGGCGGCTTGATCTGGCGGCGGTCGGCACGGCGCGCTAGATGAAGTCGTTGCCGGTGAGGACGTATACGAATGGGATCAGCGGCACGATCGCGACAATCGCCCAGGTGAGCTTCGCCAGGAGCCCGATGTCTCTGCGAAACAGCAGGTTGATCCAGATGAGGACCACGGCGATCGGATGCAGGATGCAGAGGATCAGCTCTATGAGTTTCTTCATGGCGTCTCTCGTTTCTCGAGGTTGGTAGCGAGCGTACTCCTCGCTACCCGCTAGCCGCAGCACCTACGCCGCCGCCTGCGAGGCCCAGTCGCTGTACAGCTCGAAGTAGCGCCCTTCAGCTGCGATCAGCTCGTCGTGAGTGCCCTGCTCGGCGATCTGGCCGTGCTCGAGCACAACGATGCGCCCTGCCTGGCGGATCGTGGAGAGACGGTGGGCGATCACGATCGACGTGCGCCCGGCGAGCAGCCGGCGCAGAGCGGCTTCGATGCGGCCCTCGGTATGCAGGTCGACATTGGATGTGGCCTCGTCGAGGATCAGGATGCGCGGGTCGGCGATCAGCGCACGTGCGAAGGCGATCAGCTGACGTTGGCCCGCGGAGAGCTGTGCGCCACGCTCGCCGACTTCGGTGTCGTAGCCCTGGGGCAGCTCGGAGATGAACTCCTCCGCGCCCACCGCGGCGGCGGCGGCACGGATCTGATCGTCCTGCGCGTCGGGGCGCCCGAAGGCGATGTTCTCGCTCACAGTGCCCGAGAACAGGAATGCCTCCTGCGGCACGATCCCCATCTGCGAGCGCAGCGAGTGGCTCGAGATCTCACGCAGGTCGTGCTCGTCGACGAGCACGCGACCGCGGGTTGGGTCATAGAAGCGCGCGGCGAGCTTGGCCATCGTCGACTTGCCCGCACCGGTGGCGCCAACCAGCGCGACCGTCTGGCCTGCCGGGATGCGTAGGTCGACATGCTCGAGTGCGAGCACCTCCTGCGGCTCCTGCTCGGCTGGAGCGTTACCGTTGCCGGCTGTTGCCGCGGCGCCCGCGCCGTTGGTGCTTTGCGCCATCTCCGCTGTCTCGGTCTTGCGGCGCTTGGACCGTGGGTTGTATGCAAAGGAGACGTCCTCGAAATGGATCTCGCCACGGATCGGTCCGATCGCGGGCGCGCCTGGCGCGTCTTGGAGGGTGGGGCGGACGTCGAGGAGCTGGAAGATCTTCTCCAATGCGGCCATACCGGACTGGTAGGTGGTGTACAGCTGGGAGAGCTGCTGGATCGGTTCGAACAGAAACGACAGCGTCGCCACGAACGCCACCACGGTGCCGACCGTGATGTGCCCGTCGATCGCCTGGTAGCCGCCGTACAGAACGATCACTGCGAGCGCCACCCCGGAGAGCATTTCCACCGCGGGGAAGTACGCGGCGTTAAGGCGCACGGTGACCATGTTCGCGTCGCTGTTGTCCTGGTTGAGCTCGGCGAAGCGGGCCTCGTGCACGGGCTCCTGTCCGAAGCTTCGCACCACGCGGATGCCCGACAGCGTCTCCTGCAGGTAGCCGGTGATCGAGCCGATCGTCTCCCTGGTGCGCCTGAACGCGCCCGCGGAGATCAGGCGGAACCAGATGCTCGCGCCGGCGACGAACGGCACGACACAGAACGTCAACAGCGCCAGCTTGACGTCGAGATACAGCAGCACGCCGATCGCGCCGATCAGTGTGAGCCCGGATTGGAACAGCGTCACCACCGAGTCGGTCACGAGGCTTTCCAGCGCCTCCACGTCGTTGGTCATGCGCGAGATCAGCACGCCTGCGGGCCTGCTCTCGTAGAAGCCGATCGGCTGGCTCTGCAGGTGCTCGAAGATGCGGATGCGCAGGTCTGCCAGCGCGCGCTGACCGACCCAGCCGACGAGGTAGGTCTGTGCGTAGGTGGCCACCCACACGAGCACCGCCGAGAACAAGAACGCGACCACCACCAGTACCAGCGTGTGGATGTCGCGCTTGTCGATCCCCGAGTCGATCGCGGTCTTTGCCAGCAGCGGCGGTGCGAGCGATGCGGCCGTCCCGAGGATCAGCGCGATCAGCATCGCGGTCGTGCGTAGGCGGTAGGGCCGCAGCAGCTCGAGTAGCCCGCGCAGGTTGCGACCGCGGCTGCCGCGGCTTGCGCGCTCACCCGTCCAGCCCTGCCCGCCGCGCGCGAGCCCCGGTCCGAGACCGGCGCGTCCACCGCCGCGCCCGCCGCCGAAGCCGCCGCCCATGCTGCCGCGCGCGCTCACAGTCGTCCACCTGCGTTCAGCTCGGGTCGTCCTTCGCTCGCCAGTAGGCCCTCGAGTGCGGCATCGTCGGCGGCGGAGGACGTGCCCGCCACGATCTCGCGGTAGAGCTCGGATTTGCCCAGCAGTTCCGAGTGGCTGCCCTGCGCGACGATGCGCCCGTGCTCGAGCACGACGATCTGGTCGGCCAGTTCAATCGTCGATAGGCGATGGGCGATCACGAAGGTGGTGCGTCCGGCCATGGCCTCAGCGAGTGCGAGCTTGATGCTCTGCTCGGTGGAAGCGTCGACCGAAGAGGTGGCGTCGTCGAGGACCAGCACGCGAGGATCGGCAACGAGCGCGCGGGCGATCGCCAGGCGCTGGCGCTGTCCGCCCGAGAGCGTCACGCCGCGCTCGCCCACCTGGGTGTCATAACCCTGCGGCAGCCGCTGGATGAACTCGTGCGCCTGCGCATGGCGCGCCGCAGCTTCGATCTCCTCCCGGGGCGTGTCTGGACGCGCGTAGGCGACGTTCTCGGCGACGCTTGCAGAGAACAGGAAGGGGTCGTCGCTGACGACCGCCACGGCGCTGCGCACCGAGCGTACGGCGACCTCGCGTACGTTTGCGCCGTCGAGCAGTACCTCACCCGCGACCGGGTCATACAACCGTGAGATCAGCGCTACGAGACTGGTCTTGCCGGAGCCTGTCGGTCCCACGAGAGCGACCGTGCGCCCGGCGGGGACGTCCAGGTCGATGCCGCGCAGCACCGCTCGCCCGCTCTGAGGTGCCGCCTGTACCGCATCTTCCAGGGCGCTCTGGCCGAGCTCGTCGTGTGGATCCTCGTAGCGCAGCGTCACATCTCGCAGCTGCACATGGCCGTTGCCGGCCGGGAGGGCTGGTGCGTTGGGAGCATCGGTGAGGTGCGGCTCGCGGTCGAGCAGCTGGAAGATACGCGCGCCCGATGCGGTCGCGCGCTGGGCGAGGTTGAGCGTCACGCCGAGCGAGCGCATCGGCGTGATCAGCATGTTCACGTACAGATAGAAGGCGGTGAACTGGCCGAGTGCGAGGTGCGCGTGGACTACCGCCTCGCCGCCCACCAGCAGCACCGCCGCGAGGCCGAGCTGCGGCAGGAAGCCGATCACCGGGTTGTAGGTGGCTTCCAGACGCGTGGCGACCATCGCCTGGCTGAACACGCGCCCGACCGTGTCACGGAAGCGCGTGAGCTGCCGTTCCTCCCGAGCGAACGCCTTGATGACGCGCACGCCAGAGATGTTCTCCTCGGCGTCCGCGGTCAGCTCGGCGATGCGCTGCTGCGTCTCCTGGATAGCCGGGCGCGCGCGGTTACCGTAGCGGTAGGAGATTGCCACTACGAACGGCACTGGCGCGAGTGCGATCAGGCCCAGTCCAGGGTTGATGTAGATCATCACCACGCCTGCGAGCGCGATCGTGAGCACCGATTGCAGGATGAACACGAGGCCGTAGCCGAGGAAGAAGCGCACGGCCGCGAGATCGACCGTGGCACGAGACATCAGCTGCCCGGTCTGCTGGTGGTCGAAGAACCCGAGCTCCAGTCGCTGCAGCTGCCCATACATCCGCTCTCGCAGGTCGTATTCGACCGCCAGCGACATGCGCCCGGCGACGATCCGCCGCCAATACATGAACCCCCAGCGCGCGAGCACCACGCCGAGGATCACGAGCGATAGCACGAGCAGCGTGTGGCGGTCGTGGGCGCTCGCGGCCGTTGTGTGGCCATGCGCGTGTACCGCGCCCTTCCTGATTGCTTCGACCGCGTGCGCACTCAGCTCGGGAAGCGCCACGGTCATCACCATCGCGAGGCTCGCAAGCCCCCACGAGATCGATAGGCCACGCTTGTAGGGAGTGAGGAATCCCAGTAGTCGGTAGAAGGTATTCATAGTTGTATAGGCAACGATTATCGCAGGCGCTGGCGAGAGCTTCACGGGAGCCTGTCTCGGCGTGCTCCTAAGCTGCCCTCATGTCCGAATCGAGGACCCCCGCTGGACAGCCGCGAGCATCGCGTGCGGGGCTGTGCGACACGTGCGAGTACCAGCAGCTTGTGCGCAACACCCGTGGCTCGACGTTCTCGCTCTGTAGGCGCTCGCGCGAGGACCCGGACTATCCGCGCTATCCACGCATCCCCGTGCTCTCATGCCCGGGCTACAGCGAGCGTCAGTCGCCGCAGGCCGGCGGGGATTGAGCAGGCGCATACGGCTCAGCCGGCGAGCGCGCCCGCCGGCTCCGGCTTGTGTGCATCCGGGGCGGCGGGCGCTTGCCCGGATGCGACGAAGTCACGGCTGCGCACGAGCACGAACGCCAGCACGCCGCCGACGAGTGCCACAAGCGCGGCGATGATCGCGATCGTGGTGAAGGCCCCGGTGAAGCCGACCTTGTAGGAGTGCACGAGCGCGGTGTGGGCAGCGGGGGAGAGGGTGCGTGCGAAATGGGCCACTTCCCCGGACTCGAGGATCGTGGCGAGATGCCCATGGGCGGCGCTCACGATTTCGCGGGCGTGCCCGCTGGCAGCCAGTGTCGCGTGCGTGCTCTTGGTGACGCTGTGCTGGAAGATCGCTCCCAGCCCGGCGATGCCTGTGGCGATGCCCACCTGGCGGAACGTGGAGTTGATGCCCGATGCCATGCCGCTGCGCTCGTGTGGAACGACGCCGATCGCGGTTGAGGCCAGCGGTGGGTTGATCATGCCGATGCCTGCGCCACCGAGCAAGAAGCCGGGAATCAGCGTCGTCCAGCCGGAGCTGGCGCTGACGGTGGTCATCGCCAACAGCCCGATGCCCGCGAGCAACAGGCCCGTGCCGAGAAGCAGGCGCACGGGGACTTGCACGCTCAGCTTGCCCGCCACGGGCGCGACCGCGAAGGACAGGAGCGTCACCGGCAGGAAGCGCAGCCCGGCTTGCAACGGGCTGTAGCCGAGCACGTCCTGGATGTACAGCGTCAGGTACAGGAACATCGCAAAGAATGAGGCGGAGATAGCGAACGCGACGATGCTCGCGCCGGCGAACGCGGGTCGGCGGAACAGCGCCAGGTCGAGCATCGGTCTGCTCTGCAGGTGCTCGAACAACACGAAAGCCACCAGTAGCACCGCCGCGCCGATCAGCAGCGCGAGGATCTCGGTGGAGCCCCAGCCCTTTTCGTTGCCTTGCACAAGCGCGAACACGAGCATGAACAGCGACCCCGAGAACGTCACGAGACCAGCCCAGTCCACGCCTGTGGCGTTTGGGTCGCGTGAGTCGGCCACCTGGGTGAGGGTGATGAATACCGCGACAGCGCCGATCGGCACGTTGACGAAGAAGATCCACTTCCAGCCGATGCCAGAGGTGATCACCCCGCCGAGCACCGGCCCAACGGCGACGGCCGCGCCGGTGACTGCGCCGAAGACTCCGAAGGCGGTGCCGCGCTCCTTGCCGTGGAACGCTTGGGCGAGCAGCGCGAGCGAGGTGGCGAACATCATCGCGCCACCTGTGCCCTGCACGGCGCGTGCGAGGTTCAACATCAGCGGCGAGCTCGACAGGCCGCACACCGCTGAGGCGGCGGTGAACACGACGAGGCCTGCGACGAACACGCGCTTGCGCCCGATCAGGTCTGAGACCGAGCCGGCCGTCAGCAGGAACGCGGCAAGCGTCAGCGAGTAGGCGTTTACGACCCACTGCAGATCGGAGAAGGATGAGTGCAGCGAGCGCTGGATGTCCGGCAGCGCCACGTTGACGACCGTGATATCGAGCAGCAACATGAAGATCGCGACCGAAACCGCGATCAAGGTCCACCATTTACGCTCCAACTGGATGCTCCTCGTGCGTCGGGGACGTACCACCCTCACTACGCACTATATGAACGCCCTTAGGGTCCGGCTCGAGCTCACGGATCTTGCGCTTCACGCGCTTGCGTGTCTCGCTGAGCTCGTGCTCGAGCTTGGCGAGCTCTGCTGAGCGGTGGCGGACCAGCTCGAGCTGGCGCTCGAGATGGCCGAGGGCCTCGTCCAACAGCTCGCGGCGGCGCTCGGGGTGGACGTCGTCGCGCTGCAGCTGCGCGCGTACCTCCGCGCGTGCCTCCTCGGCTGCGAGCAGTGTCTTCAGCTCCTCCAGGGACACGCCAAGCAGGTCCTTTAGGCGCATCACCTCGCGCAGTCGCTCGACCTCGGCATGCGTATACAGGCGGTGTTGACCAGAGGGGCGCGTCTGCGCCTCTGGCAGCAGCCCAATCTCCTCGTAGTAGCGGATCGTCCTGGGGGTGGTGCCGACCAGGCGTGCAACGTCGCCGATTCGCAGGCTCTCACCGCGACTTGACGCTGGTGTTGCCGGGGGGGTGTCTGTCGGCGCGGACATCGGCGTGTGTTTACGCGGGGATCGAGGGGCGAGAGGGGGAGGAGCCGTTGCGGCTTGCCGTCTGCGCGTCGCTCTCAGCATGTGCTCCCGTACGTCGCTCGCCGGTCTCGGTAGCGGCGAGATCCTCGGCGACGGGTGCGTGCACGTGGCTTGGACGCAGCAGACACACGACCGTGCCGAGCAGTGAGACCGCGGTGAGCACCCAAAGCGCCGTGTGCATGTTGGTGATGAACGGTGCGAGCTTCTGCGCGGAGAGACCTTTGGCGAGGCCGGAGAATACCGCGAACAATGTCGCTTTCGGTACCGCCGAGGTGATGATCGCGAGCACGAACGCGATTGACAGCACCGCCCCGGTGTTCTGTAGCAACGTTCTGGCCCCGGCGGCTACGCCCCGCCTATGGGCGGGTACGACGCCCATCATCGCGGCGGTGTTGGGGCTGTTGAACATGCCCGAGCCGGCGCCCACGAGTAGCAGCCACAGCGCGCTCTGCCAGTAGGGGGAGTGCACCTCGAGCGTCGTCATCGCGCCGAGCCCGGCGGCGCTCACGAGCATCCCGATCGCGGCCAGCGCACGCGAGCCGTGACGGTCGGCGTAGATGCCGGCGATTGGCGAGGCGATGAGCATGCCGAGTGCGAGCGGGATCAGCTTGATACCGGCGTTGATCGGCGAGTCGCCCTGTGCGCCTTGGAAGTAGAAGACAAACAGGAACATCAGCGCGAACCGCGCGAGGCCGTTAATGAACGCGGCGGCGCTTGCAGCGGCAAACAGCCGGCTGCGGAAGATCTCGAGGTCGAGCATCGGTGCGCGTGAGCGGCGCTCAATCAGCACCCAAAGCGGCAGCAGCACGACGGCGGCCGTGAGGCTGACAATCACGATCGTGTTGTTCCAGCCGCTGAGCCCGCCACGGGAGACGCCGAGGACGAGGCCGGTGAGCCCGATCACAAAGGTGCTGGTGCCGAGTACGTCGTAGCCACGCACCGAGTCGGGTTTTGCGAGCTCGCGCAAGATCAGGGCTCCCCAGGTGGCGCCGGCGAGTGCGAACGGCACGTTGAACCAGAAGACCCAGTGCCAGGAGATCGACACGAGCGCACCACCGAGGACGGGGCCGAGCACGAGCCCGATCGCGGCGATCATGGTGTTGCCACCCATCGCTAGGCCCAACTGCTCCTTGGGAAAGGCATCGGTGACGAGGGCTGCGGCGTTTGCGAACAGAAACGCCGAGCCGATCCCTTGCAGTACGCGCCAGAGGATCAGCACGGTCGCGTCTGGCGAGAAGCCGGCGCCGAGGGATGCGAGTGCGAAGACAACGAAACCACCTACGTAAGCGCGCTTACGCCCGAACAGATCGCTCAGACGTCCGGCCATCAGCACGAGCACGGTGGCGGCGATGAGGTAGGCGAGAATCACCCACACGAGCGCGAGCAGACTGGTGTGCAGCGAGCGCTCGAGGTCGGGCAGCGCGATGATTAGAGTGCCCGAGTTGGTCGCCGCGAGCAGCATGCCGAGGCTCGTACAGGACAGGGCCCACCACTTGTAGTGCTCGTGGCCGGCGGCCACACCGAATCGCGATCCGGGTGTCTTCTGTGAGCTCTGCTGGGTGGTTGCGACAGTTGTCAAGCGAAGAACCTTCCGTCTTGGAATCTGACGTGAACGTAAGGATCAAGATAGCAGGCGTAAATGGTGAAGCCGACGGTGTCGCTGAGCGGCGATCGTGGGGTAGGGGAGCGGGCTGGCGCAGCGCATGGCTGCTAAAACTGAAGGTGATGGCATCCAGTGAGCCCAAGGTTGTAAAGAGCGATGAGCAGTGGCGCCAGGAGTTGACCCCGGCGCAATACGAGGTCCTGCGCAAGGCTGGGACCGAGGCTCCGTTCACGGGCGAGTACGTCTACAACAAGGAGTCTGGCGACTATCGTTGTGCTGCCTGCTCGGCGATGCTGTTCAGCGCGGACACGAAGTTCGACTCCGGCACTGGCTGGCCGAGCTTCACTGAGCCAGCGGTTGCTGAGGCGGTGGAGCTACGCCCGGACAACAGCCTCTTCATGAAGCGAACAGAGGTCCTCTGTCGTAACTGTGGCGGTCATCTCGGCCACGTCTTCGACGATGGGCCCGGGCCGGATGGACAGCGCTACTGCATCAACTCGGCGGCGCTGGCGTTCAAGCCTGACGCTGGTGCGCCAGACGCACCCACGCAGTCCTAGACAGGTAGGCTCGCCTGGCCATGATCATGATGGACCAGTCCAAACGGCTGTCCGAGCCGCTGCGCTGGGGTAGGCGCGAGCGCTCTGTGGTGATCGCGATGCTCGTGTGCGTCGCGTTGCTCGTCGTCGGTTTGGGTGCCTACGCGCTATCAAGCGGTGCACCGGCCCGAAAAGACTGCATCGATTTCACCTTCGCCTCGACGCTGGGTGGTGCGGAAGAGCATGCGTGCGGTGCGCAGGCGCGAAGGGTGTGCGCTTCGCCTGATTCCTTCCCGCATGTGGCGGCTGAGCTGCAGGCCGCCTGCCGCCGGGCCGGCTTTCCGTTTCGCTGAGCCGTCTTCCGAGGGGCCGAAAGGGCCCGCGCGGGCCCTTCTAAGGGCCGTCTAGACAAATGTCGAAACGCCTGCTCCAAGTGTTGGCCACGATGGCCCTACCCCGTTTCCCGGATGCCGGATTTCATACCGGGACTGTCATCGGGGAGCGGCGTCCGTGCTGGATCGGGTAGGCGCTCATCCGCAAACAACTGTAGGAACGGAGGCACATGACCTGGCTGTCATACCCAAGTTGGCTGAACGCGGGGGACAACGCATGGCAGATGACCGCTGCGACGTTCGTCGGGCTGATGAGCCTGCCGGGCCTGGCGGTTCTGTACGGCGGTGTTATGCAGAAGCGCTGGTCGGTCAACGCGATGATGCTCACGTTCGTAGCGTTCTGCGTGACGCTCATCGTTTGGTGCCTATGGGCGTTCAAGATGGGCTTCGACAACCCGATCGCGCACAGTGGCTCCGGAGTATTCGGGACCAAAGGGTTCCTGGGCACGATGGTCGGAGAACCCGGGAGCGTCCTGAGTCACGTCGGTGAGGAGGGCCAGGCGCTCATTCCGTCGGTGACGGAAGGTCCGCCGTTCCACTTCCCTGAGGCGTCGCTCGTGTACTTCCAGTTCGTGTTCGCAGCGATCACGCCGATCCTGGCATTGGGTTCGGTACTGGGCCGGGTCAACTTCAAGGCCTGGATCCCGTACGTGGCGCTGTGGATCACATTTGTGTACGCGGTCAACGCGTTCCTGATCTGGGGCGGTGGCTACTTCGCCGCTCACGGTGCGTTGGACTACTCCGGTGGTTATGTGATCCACCTGTCAGCCGGGGTGTCAGGGTTCGTGTTCGCTGCGGTCATCGGCCCGAGGTTGCAACGAGATCGTGAGATCGATGCGCCAAACAACCTCTTGATGCTTGCGGTCGGTGCCGGTCTGCTGTGGCTCGGTTGGAACGGCTTCAACGGTGGAGACTCCTACTACGCTGGCGCCGACGCCTCCGCGGCGGTGCTCAACACGAACCTCGCCACTGCGGTGGCGATGATGGTGTGGATCGCGTGGGACTACATCTTCCGCGACAAGCCGTCGATGATCGGTGCCGTCAACGGCATGATCACCGGGCTGGTGGGTATCACCCCGTCCGCCGGATTCATCAACGGGTGGGGGGCGATCATTGTTGGTGTGGTTGATGCGACGATCGTGTGGTTCGCGATCCGCTACCTCAGCCGAGCGCCGATGTTCCGGAGCGTGGACGACACGCTGGGGGTGATCTATACGCACGGTATCGCCGGCCTGTTCGGAGGCCTGTTGGTGGGGCTTTTGGCAGACCCGTCGATCGTCGAGTACATCGGTGCGGGTGGCGGTGCGGCCAACCTACCGGGCAAAACGGGGCTACTCCTCGGGGGAGGCTGGTCGCTGTTGCGCTGGCAGGCGGAGACAGCCGCCTGGGTGATCGCGTATACGGCGATAGCCACGTTCATAATCCTCAAGGTGATCGGGATCTTCATCCCGCTGCGACTCTCCGACGAGGAGCTGGAGATCGGCGATCACGCGATCCACGGCAACGAGGTGTACCCGTCGGACGTGCCGACGCTCGGTGGCTCACACCCACCGGCGTGGCAGCCGGCTCCTGCCGGCGCGGGAGCGTCGTAGGAGAGAAGCTCTCTCCGGAGCGGGCGCGTCCTCCCCACGGACGCGCCCGTCTCGGGTTTGAGGACGGTCTGGTGGCCCCGCTGCGGCGGGGCCACTGGTCTTTGTGGGGGGGCTCGAAACTCGTTGTGGCGTGGGGAGTACGATCACCCGGCCATGCAGAGTGATGTGGAGTATGCGAGCGTCTCTCGTGTGAGGCGTGCAGCCGAGCCCCGCCGTTGGCACCGGATCGCGTCGACCGCAGTGATGGCCCTGCTCTCGGCGACCATCGCCAGCGGCTCCGGGCAAGCGAGCGCAGCGGAGGTTAATCGCACGGTGAGCGATCCGCCTGCTACTGGTGTGATCACTCATCCGAGCGCTTCGCTAGGCGAAGCGACGGAGCAGCTCGGCCTTGAGCTGATGCGCCGGTTGGGTTGGGGAAATCTCGCGTTCTCGCCCGATAGCATCGCGGCGGCCGTCGCGATGCTCGGGACCGGGGCGACGGGAGCGACGGCGGCTGGGATCGCGCGCGTGCTGCATCTAACGTCACCTGCCAGCTTCGCCGCGGTCGGAGAGCTGCAGCGGACGATCGCCGCCGAGGGGTCGACGTCCTCGAGCGGTAACCAGGAAGCGCCGACGCTGCAGATGGCAAACGGCATGTTCCTACAGCAGGGTTACCCGCTCGAAGTGCCCTTCAGCGCCGGTCTCGAGCAGAACTTCGGCGTCGTCCCCGAGCCGGTCGACTTCCAGAGTCCTGCGGGCATGGAAGCGATCAATGCTTGGGCCGCTGAGCAGACCCACGGCCTGATCCCGCGGATCGTTGAAGGACTCTCGCCGCAAACGCGTCTCGCGCTGGCCAACGCGATCTATCTAAAAGCCAGCTGGAGCGGGCGCTTCAAGCCCGGTGACAGCGCTTCAGCGCCGTTCCACGGCGAGGCGGGCACGACCTCGACGGTCTTCATGCACAAGACCGAACCGCTCCCATATACACGCGGTCGCGGCTACGCGGCCGCGGCGTTGCCTTACGCCGATTCCACGCTATCGCTGCTCGTCGTGCTGCCGATGAGGCAGTCGCTACCGTCGCTCGAACGGCAACTGCAGCCGAGCGCGCTGGATGGGATCGTGCGCCGACTGTCCAAGCGAAACGTCGGCGTAAGCTTGCCGCGCTTTCACCTGCAGACGCAGACGATCCTCAACGGCGCGCTGCAGGGACTCGGGATGGGCCGAGCTTTCAGCGACAGCGCCGAATTCTCGGGGATCACGAAGGCGCAGGCGCTGAAGATCGGAGAGGTCGTTCACGCAGCTGACTTCATGGTTGATGAAGAAGGCACACTCGCGGCGGCCTCGACTGTGGGAACCGTAGAAGCCACGTCGGAGACGCTCTATGAGCACGTCGTCGACTTCGACGCCGATCGGCCGTTCCTGTTCTTCCTTCGCGACGAACACACCGGCGCATTGCTGTTCGCAGGGCGCCTGGTCACGCCTCAGGGCTAGCGCGCCCTGTGGCCTTGCGAGGGGATCTACGACAGATGCACTGATTGCTGAGACGTCAAGCCGATCGGGCAGGCGACGCCGGTACCACCGAGCCCACAGTAGCCGCCGGGGTTGGACGTCGCGGGTTTCGGAGCATGGGCTCGCGCTGCCGGCGTTCACAGCCCCGAACGACGAAGACCGCCCATCCCGGCGGCCCTCGCGCAAAACCTCTCGGATGGCCGTCCGAGGCGGTGTTGCGACAGGGTAGCGCGGGGCGGCGACCGGATAGCCCGCTCTCGCCAAGGGCGTCAACGGATAGGCAGGCCGAGTGCAGCCATCGAACCGAGCGCACCCCAGGACCGCGACACACGGCGGCGGGGCGGTGACGGGAAACAGGCAGCGCGCAGAGGGAGATCAGTTGGGCCGGGCGACGAAGGGTGGAGCGACCGGTACCGGGGTTTGGAGCTGCGCGTGGTGGAGCGGATTGGTGGAGCGGATTGTGGGGGGAAACCTTAAGGATGGGGGGCGAACTTTGCCCGCAGGGCCGTGACCAGAGATCAACGTTTCACAACGCTCTCGGCCGTGTGGCGCTCAGGCGCGCACGAATCTCACCGGTCGGCGCCAGCGAGGATCTTGTGCCCGGCGATCGGCAACATTCGTGCGCCCCTGGCGATGGCGGCGGGTGGTCAGGCGTCGCGAGCGTGCGAGGTTTGGCCGTCGGCGGTTGTGGTGAATCCCGGGGGGCTCATAGCCGCCCCCCGGAGCCCCCTGCCTAGTCAAATCTCGTCTCGTCCGCGAGTGGCCGTCGCGTGCATCCGTGATCGTTGGCGGCGCTGACGCGACAACATTTGACGTGCTCACCAACAACAGACAGGGGCCGAAGGCTAACCGGGAGGGCCTACATCGAGCCGCTGCCGCTGCCGCACCGGCCCGGCGCTGCCGAAGCGGGAGCGAGAATGTGCTCCGTGAAGCGTGACGTCGAAGCCAAAACGACGGGTGGTTCCTCGGCGGTGGCCCGCACAAACCGCACACTTAAAAAAGAGGCCGGCGTGACTGGACACGCCAGTTCTTGGTCAAGCTCGAATCCCTGGGCTCGATCGGTGCGGCGGCGAGGGCCGTTGGCGTCGGCCGGCGCACGGTATACGACGAGCGAGCGCGCAACCCCGAGTTCGACCGCGCGGTCGTCGAAGCGGCCGAGTGCTGCGTCGAGGAAGTCGAGTCCACGCTGTATCAGCGCGCGGTGGCCGGCGCGTCAGACACGGCGATCATCTTCTTCCTGAAGTGCCACAAGCCCGAGGTCTACGGCGACAGGCTGCTCCATCAGGAACGCGAGACGATCCGCCAGCAGGCACGCGAGGAGGTCCTGGCTGAACTTCACGCCGAGCTGCGCGAGCTGCCGCCCGCGGCGCGCAAGGTGCTGTTCGCGGCCATCCCACCGCCCTGAGTCGCGCCTCGCCGGACGCGGCTGTTCGGCGACACGCCCTTGGGCTCCGCGGGCACGCTCGGCGACTTCGAGCCCGAGCCGCTGGCACAACTGGCACAGACCGCGCACAAAAAGCCCGCGGTGCTCTCAGATAGGAGCCGGGAGCAGTCCGCCGCGTGGGCTGCGGCACGCACGCTCCGCGCCTTCGCTCGTGTGCAGCGTGACGGGAGTACCGCCGAGCGCCCGGCAGTTGCCTTCCCACTGTTCGATGCGTTCTCGTTCCTTGCGCGCCGCTTCCCTCTGTCGTTCTTCGTACGTGCGGAGAGTGCGTTCTCGTTCGTCCGCTTCCCGATGCTCGATCGCACGACACTGGGCCAGACTGATGGCCGGAAAGCGCCCCCGTCGGACGAGCGTGGGTCCGACATCGCTGCGTGCTGTGACTTCGTACTGGTACGAGCCGCCGGGCTGTCGACAGGTAAAGCGCACGACCGAGGCGGGCGCTGTTGCTTCCCAGCCCCATTCAAGATGTTCGGTGCGATGTCCGTGGCGCGCAAAGCGAACAGTGACGTAGACGTAAGGGCTCGTCGTGACGTACAGCGTCGCGTTGCCTGGTGCCCGCACGCTCGAGCCAAAGTGGAGCGCGACACGCACGGTTAGCGCCTTGACGGCGACTGCGTGGGCCGCGGCTTCTTCGAGTTCGACCGGCGACGGCGTGACGTGCACGACGAGTCCGGCCCATGCAGTCGTGGCGCCTTCGTGAACGATGTAGGCACAGAGGGATTCGACAGGCGCATACGCGGTGACGGCTTCGGCAAAGCTGAACGACTTGGGCAGCGCTTCCCCGACTTCGTTGGTCCCGAACGACCCAGACACCGACTTTTCGAGCAGCACTCCCAATCCGCTGTTGCTCGGCTTCACCGGCGAGCAGGGCGCTTCGAAACCTCCAAAGTCATAGACGTAGACCACCGATTCCGCGGTCCAAAACGGCTCGGAAACTTCCCCGCCGACCGAGACCATCACTTGCTGCCCCCCCTGCGGCGATGGCGGCGAGGCAGTGAGGTGGATCGAGTCCGCGGCCGCGTGCGGTGCGGAGATCAGGGCACCACCGAACAACGCGACGATCATCGCCAGAGGGAGCCGTCGTCGCTCTCGGCCTTCGACGCGGTGCGCGGGCACCCGTCGCTGAAGTCCTCGTCGCCTAAACGGACTGCCGTTCGTCCACATGACCGGTCGAGCGTACCTCACTCATCGCCTATGGTCACGGTCCTCCAAAGGGGCGAGGGTCCGTGCCCCATGGCAGGCAAGACCCCAGTCCAGGAACGCCTCGGCCAGGCCGTAAAGGAGATCCGCGCTGCGCGATCGCTGACGCAAGAGGAGCTGGCCCATCGGTCAGGTCTGCACCCGACCTACGTCTCGGATGTCGAGCGTGGTGCACGTAACCCGAGCTTCCAAGCGCTCGTGCAGCTCGCAGACGGCCTCGGGTCCACACTCGCCGAGATCGGCGCTGCCTACGACAAGCTCGCCGGGTAGGGTTTTCGGGAGCGCGGGCGCTCCGTCGTAGCGCCGTAGTAGCTTGTCGGAGTCCCGCGCCCGTCCCTGTCGGCCAGACTCGGAACTCCCCCCCTGAGCGGTGGATAGAAAGGGGAAAGATGTCCGCTCACACCGAGATTCCGATCAAGGTCACGGCGTGGGTCGACGAGGGCGTCGCACCGCTCGTGTCTGCGCTCAACGATGTCGAGGGCGTGATGACCGTGGGTAGCTGCGAGGACGGCCCCAAGGGCGGCGCCTATGTCCTGTTTCACCGTCGCGGGGACCATTCGGCTGATCTGGCGCGCGATCTCGCGTCACTGCTCTCGCCGCATGGCGGCGAGGTTGATTACCTGCTGCGCGCCGAGTGGCGACCAGGAGCAGGCGAGCCGCTGCTTGAACTCGCCTGCCCAGCCGATCAGGTCGCGCCCTTGGCGCGACTTCTCAGTGCCTTCCGTAGGACGCCGTAGCGCGATGGCAGTCACTGCACAGCACTTCGCAGTTACCCAGGGTGGACTCACCGCCGCTTCGTATTGACGTGCGGTGGTGGAACTCGGCGGTGGCTCGTGTCAGCGCAATGCCGCATCTGCCGTGATGTCCACAGCCCGCCATTGTGCACTGGCAGTAGTGTCCCGCGATGCTGAACGCCAACTCCTTGACGCGCTCAGGAAACTCGTCAGCCATGATGCTCTCTTTCTCCGCTCGGGCTGCCTGCGGATACAGGGCGACCGGCCCGAACAGCAGTTCGTATGTTGGGGAGAGCGTCGGACGGGTCTGCGAACATCCTGGACGCGCTGCGCCTTCCCGCGCTCGCTGTTGATGCTCTCGGCGGTCCGGGCGGATACCCGGGCCGCCTCATCTGCTGCACTTGATCTGTCGGCGGACGCTCACGTCTCATATCTCGCGCTCTGTCGGGTTCTGCGGGGCGTTCCGGGATTCCGCGATGGTTCGCCCGCGTCGGGGCTCCAGGGCCTCAGAATCGGCCGGAACGGTCAGTCCTCGTGCTCGGCGCGGTTGATCGCGTCGGCGAGCTGGTGAACGTCGGTGTCGAGTGCGCGTAGGAAGCGCATTACGGTGTGCCAGCGCACGCCGCGCTTGCCTCGCTCGACGCGGGAGACGTAGGTGAGGTCGATGCCGATGCGTTCGGCCAACTGCTCCTGCGTAAGCTCGGCTCGGTCGCGTAGCTGACGCAGCGCGCGGCCGAGGATCACCTGATCTTGGATCGCGTCGGCTGAATCTGCGTCGTCAGTCATCGGGTTGGAAGGCGGTCGTCTCTATGGCACTTTTGGTCTAATTGCGCTAGTCTCACCTTACGACAATCAAGTGCCCCCGCGCCGTTGGTAGCGGCCGGGGGCGTGGCTCCGAGAGAACAAGCTCCCGGCGCGTCAGACAGCCTACTGATGCAGGTTGGGCCGTCTCCCTCGCTAAGCCCGTTCCCGGCGCCTCCGACGACAGGAGGAACCGACGATGAGCAGCATTGAGGTAGTACCCGACTCGCTCGTGTTGGCGGCGATCGATCGGGCCGAACGCCATCGCGCCGACGCCCGACGTGGTGTGCCGGTGTGGAGCGTGTACGAGCACCTGTCTGTCGCCAAGCGCTCAGGGCCGGCACGCCATGTCCGTGCCAGCCTTGACGCGCTGGAGACGGCAGGGTCGATAGTGCGCTTGCGCCGCCACGGAGTACAGGCGTGGGCACTCACAACCACCGGGCGCCAGCGCCTTACTCGGGCACGCCGCGCGGGCGACATGCTGGAGCTGCCAGAGTCACCGCAACACCGTGCATGGAGTAACGCCCGGATGCTCGCTGCGCATGAGATCGAGCGTTTCCTGCAGAGCGTGCGCGCCGGCATGGGCGAGGCGATGAGCCTGCTCGACGCAGACCCCGCAGTCGCGTCGGATGCGTGGTTTGAGGTTGGCGAGCGTCTACAGCGCGACTGCCGGCGCGTCGGCTCAGCTACCTACTGCCTACGCGAGTGGAGCGAGCCCGACGAGGCCCGCCCCGACGTCGACAACCATCTAGACCTCGCCGACGAGCGGCTGTCCCCGAGCGAGCAAGTCAAGCGCCGGGCGCGACGCGTCGGCAGGCGCAATACGAGCCTGTGGGACACACCAGCCGAGCAGGCAGGCAACGACCGCGAGCTGATCGCCCTCGGACAAGCCGTCCGCGAGCTACGCAGCGAGCGGAACATCAGCAAGCGCAAGCTCGCGTCTACAGCCGGGCTCACACGGTCACTTCTCGACGCGATCGAAGCGGGCCAGCATGACCCGACTTACGAAGTGCTGCACCTGCTGGCTGCCGCGCTCGGCGTCAAGCCATCGGCTATCGCCAAACGCGTCGAAGCCGCGAAGAGGGATGGTGAGGCGTGATGCCCGCCACGGTCGCGGTCGAGTACAGCAGAACAGGCATTACGGGGTATCCCGTCGAGTGTGCATCCGAGCACGCGACAGGGGCGGCGCTGGCGCTTGTGACACCAGCCGGTGAGGCGGCGTCCCTGCTGCGTAGCGCTGACGACGTGGCGGCGGCGTTCCTGGCGGGGTACGGGCCGGCAACGCGCGAGGCATACGCGCGGGACCTGCGCGCCTGGGGCGAGTTCCTGGCGAGCATCGACGTCGAAGTGCTCGCCGCTCACCGCGTTCACGTCGATGCGTTCGCCCGGCAGGGCGAGGACGCCAACGTGTCGCCCGCGACGATCGCGCGGCGCCTGTCAGCGCTGAGCGGCTTCTACGACTACGCGCTGGACGAGGGGCTGATCGCACGCTCTCCTGTTGCGCGAGTCCGCCGGCCGCGCGTCAGCGATGAGTCGCCACGTCTCGGCGTCGATCGTGCAGGGATGCGCGCGCTGCTCGATGTCGCGCGGGCATCCGGGACACGCGACCACGCGCTCGCGTGTCTGCTGGCGCTCAATGGCCTGCGCATCTCCGAGACGCTTGCAGCGGACGTGGCTGACCTGGCGCACGAACGCGGGCACCGCACGCTCAGGCTGCGTCGCAAGGGCGGCAAGCGGCAGACAGTGGCGCTCGCACCGCGCACCGCCGCCGCGCTCGACGCGATGCTCGACGGCAGGAACGCTGGGCCGTTGTTCGCCACGCGCAGCGGCCGGCGGGTGGACCGTCACGCCGCACTCAAGATCGTCCGGCGCCTAGCGCGCACGGCAGGGCTCGAGAACGCCGTCTCGCCCCACTCCCTGCGACATGGCTTCGTCACGGCAGCACTGGACGCTGGCGTGCCGCTCCGTGACGTGCAGGACGCAGCAGGGCACGCCGACCCGCGCACGACGCGCCGCTACGACCGTGGGCGCCACTCACTCGATCGAGCGGCGACGTACACAGTGGCGAGCTACCTGGCCGCGTAGCGGTTGAGGATGAGCGCTGACCACCGAGACGTCCGTCCGTGCCGGAATACTGTCGGGCATCGTCCCTCCTGCGGACGTGGCGCCCTCCCGGTTTCGGCCTGCGAGGGCGTCGTGCGTTGTGGGAGCGTCCGGGTGCGTTGTCACCCTTTCCGTAGGCGCTCTGCGCCTCGCACACAACGCAGGAGACGACATGGACGAGCCAGCAGCAAGTAGCACCGCACACGCACCGTTCCCGGCTGTGATCTATGCCGCCAAGTCCACAGAGGACGAACGCGGATCAATCGACACGCAGATCACCGACGCGACTGCTATGGCTGAGCGCGAGGGCTGGTCCGTCGCTGGGACCTACTCAGACGAGAACGCGTCCGCATACCACGGCAACCGCGGCGACGGGCTTGTGCGGGCGCGTGAGCACGCCGCGACACTTGCCGCCGACCACGGCGAGGCGATGCTCGTTGTCCAACACACCGATCGGTTGGCGCGCGGCGACGGCGTGGCCGCTCAGCATCTTGTCGAGGTTCTGCTGTGGGCTCGCAAGCTAGGTGTCCGCGTTCGTTCGGTGCAAGACGACTCGACGGGCGAGAACATCCTCATGGCCGCCATGATGGGCGAGCGCAACTTCGAGGACTCCAAGCGCAAGGCGGCGGCGACGGCGGCGGGCAGACGACGCGCGGCTGAACGTGGCGAATGGTGCGGAGCGGTGCCGGACGGCTACTACATCGAGCGCACGCCGCACGGTGCGACGATCGTGCGGCGCGTCGTGATGGACCCTGAGCGTCGAGAGCTCTACCGGCTGCTCTGGGACATGGCGATTAACGGCGCGACGGTCAATCAGGTCGTTGCCGAGTTCGCCAAGCGCGGCTACCGGACGGCACCGCATCGCGCGCGCCCGCGTCCGTTCGATGCAACTCGCATCGGCAAGGCTTGGACGAACTGCTTTTACGCGGGCCTCCTGTGGTCACGCGGCGAGATCATCGGCACCGGCCACTGGGAGCCATACGTCTCAGCCGAAGACTGGTATCGGCTGCGCCGCGAACGTAGCGAACGCGCGCGCCATCGCCCGCAGTCTGTCGGTCGTCCGCCGACGGGACTGCTCGCGCGCCTTGCGCGGTGTGAGTGCGGCGGGGCGATGATCCAGCAGCGCAACGGTAAGCGCAAGGATGGCAGCCGACATCGCACCTACACGTGCAAGGAGCACATGCACGGTGCAGGGGCGTGCTCGGTGCGGCCGTTCGATGCTGATGAGGTCGAGCGAACTGTGCTCGGCGGCCTCGACAGGCTGCTCGTCAACGCTGGCGTCTGGGCTCAGGCGCTGCTCGCAGGCCGTGAGGCAGAGCGCGTCCGACTCGCCGCTGTCGTTGAGGATGCGACGAAGGAGGCTGCCGACTGCGAGCGCGCGATCGAGCAGCTCACCGAGCGCTACGACGTGGCCGTGGAGGCTGGCGACCAAGCCGAGATAGACCTGGCGAAGCGGGCGTGGATAGAGCGCCGCAAGACGGCCGAGCGCGCTGGAGTCCGCCAGCGGGCCGCTGAGGACGCCCTCGCGGCTGCTAGCGATCAGGCTGTCGAGGATGACGAAGGGGCACGCGCCCGGATGTGGCAGGCGCTCTCCGGTGATCTCGATGCGGTCAGGGATGAGAGAGCGGCACTGAACGCCGCGTTGCGGCGCTGGTTCTCCGACTTCGTGCTGCGCAGGGAGGAGGACGGCGAGCTGTGCATCGTGCCGGTCCTCACCGTGGACGCTGCTGAACAGCTCTTCGCTGAACTGGGCACGGGCCGCGTGCCCGCAGACGCTCCGCAGATCAGTGTCGTGGCGACGCCACCTTGGGAAGAGCCGGACGGCCGCATCATCGGCTACGACGACGACCCGGAAATCGGCGGTCATCAGCTTGGCAAGGGCCGGTGGGCGATCAGCGTGACGACGAAGGCGCTGACTGCGGAGACATCAGGCCAACCGGGCACGCAACACCCGTCCCGCCTGCCCCACAATACGCGCCAGGGTTCTTGGCCAGGTATTGCTGGTGGTAGGCCTCGGCGTAGTAGAAGGGATGCTGTGGGTCAAGCTCGATGATCTCAGTGGTGATCGTCCCGTGGCCGGCGGCGGAGAGCATCTGCTGATAGGCGCTCAGCGACGCCTCTGCTGCTGTGAGCTGGGTGGCACCGTCGCAGACGATCAGCGAGCGGTACTGGGTGCCGACGTCGTTACCCTGGCGCATCCCCTGTGTGGGATCATGGCCCTCCCAGAACAGCCGCAGCATCTCCTGGTAGCTGGTCTTGGCCTCCTCGAAGGCGACGAGCACGACCTCTGAGTGACCGGTCCGCCCGCTACAGACCTCCTCGTAGGTGGGGTTGGGGGTGAGCCCACCCGCGTAGCCAACGGCGGTGGTATAGACGCCGGGGGCTTCCCAGAAGATCCGCTCCGCGCCCCAGAAGCAGCCCATACCGAGGATGGCGGTCTGCACGCCATCGGGGAAGGGGCCCTTCAGAGGCGTTCCGAGTACCTCGTGGCGGTCTGGTACCGCCATCTCCTGCTCGCGTCCGGGCAGAGCGGCAACCGGGTCAACCATTGCTGTCTTGTCACGACCGAAGATGTGCATATAGCCAGGCTAGCCGAAGCGCGAGAAAGATCCGGGAGGCTCGTATTGGCGAGGTTTCCAGGCAGATCGCGGTAGCCGGCTGTAGAGTGCGCGGCGATGAGTTGCCGCGACGCTCGCCGGTCGCCAGCCGCCCGTATCCGCGGAGCGCGGAGGTCCGGATGAGCATGGGATCGGTCATCGACTACGAGGTCAGCGATAGGGTCGCGCGGATCACCCTCGATCGACCTGGGCGAGGGAACGGGATCACGCGACAGTTGGTTCAGGAGCTGGTCGCGTGTGTCGAGCGTGCGGACCTGGATCCAGCGGTGCACGTGCTGCTGCTGGCGGGCAACGGTCCGGGCTTCTGCGGTGGCTATGACCTGGTGGAGAGCGCAGAGGGCATGGGCGAGGGCTCATCCGTCACCGCTGATGTGGCGGGTGGCTCGCCGCTCGATCCGGCGAGGATCGCCGCCAACCACGATCCACGCCAAACGTGGGATCCGATGGTCGACTACGCGATGATGAGCCGCAATGTCCAGGGCTTCATGAGCCTGTTTCACTGCGGCAAGCCGGTGGTGTGCAGCGTGCATGGGTTCTGTGTGGCGGGCGGCACCGACATGGCGCTTTGCTCTGATCTGCTGGTGATCGCTGAGGACGCCAAGATCGGCTACCCACCGGCGCGTGTGTGGGGCTCGCCGACGACCGCCCTGTGGGCACATCGTGTGGGTGTGCAACGGGCCAAGCGTCTGTTGTTCACGGGTGACTCGCTGTCGGGCAAAGAGGCGCTCGAGTGGGGCCTCGCGATCGAGGCACCACCGGCGCAGGAGCTTCAGGCGCGCACGGAGATACTGGTCCAGCGGATTGCACAGATGCCTGTCAACCAGCTGATGCTGATGAAGCTGCTGGTCAACCAGACGCTGTATGCGCAGGGCCTGCATGCGACGCAGGTGCTGGGGACAGTATTCGACGGTATCGCGCGTCACACCGAGGAGGGCCACGCCTTCCAACAGCGCGCTGCTGAAGCGGGATTCCGCGAGGCGGTGCGTGAGCGCGACGAGCCTTTCGGAGATTTTGGCCGCTCGAGCTTCAAGGGTTAGCGTCCATATGCAAAGGTAGGGGCATGGCACTCCTAACTGCTAGTCGCCCACTTGGTAATGAACTACAGCGCGTGTTTCCATCACGGCCGTTTCATGTGCGCTTCTGGGACGGGAATGCGGTCCCGGCCACCAACGGCGAAGCGCCCACGTTCTTCGTGCGCCGCCCCACGGCACTCGCACATTTCCTGTCCGCGCCCGGGACCCTCGGGCTCGGGCGAGCGTATGTGGACGGCTCACTGGCGGTGGACGATCTCGACGGTGCGTTCCTGGTCGTGGATGAATGGGAGCCGCCGGAGCTGGCAGTAGCCGATCGCGTGCGTCTTGGCCTGGCGCTGGTCGCGGCCGCGGCGCCGGGTGGGCTGCCGCGGCGCCCGGGAATCGAGCTAATTCTCCGCGGGCAGTTGCACAGCGCCGAGCGCGACGCGGCGGCGGTTCGCTACCACTACGACGTCGGCAACGAGTTCTTCGCACTGTTTCTCGACGAGTCGATGACCTACAGCTGCGGGATCTTCTCGCGGGGTGCGACCACGCTCGCGGAGGCACAGCAGACGAAACTGGAGCTGGTGGCGGGCAAGCTCGATCTGAAGCCGGGAATGCGGGTACTGGACGTGGGCTGTGGGTGGGGCAGCTTCGCGATCCACGTGGCGCGCGAGCACGGCGTGGAGGTGGTGGGCATCACGTTGTCCGAGCGCCAGGCCGAACGCGCACGCGAGCGGGTGGCGGAGGCGGGGATGGCGGATCGGGTGGAGATCCGCGTGCAGGACTACCGCCGGCTGGCGCACGCCTCGTTTGACGCGATCTCCAGCATTGGTATGTCAGAGCACGTGGGCGATCGCCAGATCGACGTGTATGCGAAGACGTTGTTCGACATCCTCAAGCCCGGTGGCACGCTGCTGAACCACGCGATCGCGGCGCTCGATCCAGGGGCGGAGCCGCTGGAGGATCTCTTCTCGACTCGCTACGTGTTCCCCGACGGCGAGCCGCTGCCGCTCTCGCGGGTGCAGATCGCGCTCGAGCGAGCGGGCTTTCGCACCGGGCATGTGGAGGGCTTCCGTGAGGACTACGCGGAGACGCTGCGCCACTGGGCGAGGAGATTGGATGAGCACATCGAGGAGGCCGAGCGGCTGGCCGGTGTCGAGCGTACCCGCGTGTGGCGTCTTTACCTGCGTGCGGCAGGTCACGGCTTCACGACGGGTCTCACAGCGGTCTACCAGGTCAAAGCGCGACGGCCCGTCTGAGTCGCGCTGTTGTGCCTCGTGCACCTCGTGCGCGCGTGACGGCTAGAATGACCGGGTCCCGCGGATGTAGCTCAGCTGGCTAGAGCGTCGCCTTGCCATGGCGAAGGTCGAGGGTTCGAATCCCTTCATCCGCTTCACACAAAACCCCCGCAAAGCCGGGGGTTTTGTTGTATCTGGAGTGGGTCAATAGGACCTCAAGGTGTCCGTGGGTAGCAGCCGTGGGTAGCAAACGAGCGCGTCATTGTCGATCGATGGCGGGCTCCGGCCGTGGCAGCCGCGCAGTCGTCACGATCTTGACGGAGGTCTGGATCGCGGCGCCGACGACCTCCGGGTCGGGGTCCTTCCCTTCGTGCGCCGCGAGATTGCGCGGCCCGGCGAGCTTGCTCTTGACCTGGCCGATCGAGACGGGCGGGCGATCCGGCAGCGCCGAGCAGACTCGGTAGAGGTCGATGATGCCGTTTGCGCCCTTTAGGATCTCCTTTGCGTCTGAGGCAGTCCAACCGGCAGCCTTGAGCCCTCTTCTCGCGGCTTCGCCGAGAGCAACCTCGGCCGCCGAATTCGCGGTAATGACGGCGTTGCGAGGTTCCCGCGCGGTGCGATGCTGGATGGCTTCAAAGAGCAGTCTGTACGGCAGCGGCAACCCTTCGCCCGCCGACGCGGCGCGGAGAGCGCTAGTCCACTCCGACGGGGTCGCCGGTCGTTCGCCGATGACAATGATGCCGTGGCTGCCGCCGCCGCCCTCGGTCCCGCGCTCCGGCCGGTCGGGCAGAGCGAACCGGAACTCAGGGCTCGGCCGAACACGCAATGCATGGCCTGGACGAACGGCCCACGCGTAGAGCCAATCCCGGACCGTCGTTAGCCACGGCTCGACGCCGCCAAGGAAGCCCTCGATCGCATCGAACCTGTCTCCGGCACGACGGTTATCCGGGTCGAGCTTGCTACGCATATCGGCATCGTTGAATCGCAGGCGAATGGCCCCCGCCGCAACCTCGCGGTCATCTCTCACGGCAACAGCACGGTTCTCCACGGGTCCCCGGTTGAATCCCTCGGCGAGCTTCGGAGGCGGAAACCGCGGAATCGTTGGCGGTCCTGCGGGATCGTCAAGCTCGGCGCTCTCCAGCGGCAGGGTCAGGGTCATCGCCCGATTGTTGATCCGCACCTTGAACGACTGACCGGCGAGCGTCCCGTCGAGCAGGATGGGCGGCTTGAGCCATACGACCGCGTCAACTGGAGCCTTCATGACTCCGATCATCCCCGGCGACCAAGACGGACCCGCGCCGGATGCGTGGGGGCACGCTAGTAAATCCGCTTCCAGCGCTTGAAGGTATTCACCTCGGCGGCGGAGAGCTTGAACCACTCCCCGCGTATCCGCTTCGCCGCGAACCTCCGATGCCAGTACGCCTCTACGCCGCCGGGATCGTCGGTCTCGATCGCATGCACTTGCTCGTGTCTCACCGATGCTTGTGCGCCAAGCTCTGATACCCGACTGTCGAGACGCCGCGTGCGCCCGATCTTGTACTCGCCCCGATGGCCCTTGACGAGGTACACGAAGCCGTGACCTTTGCTCTCGACTGGCCCCGTCTGCCGTGGAACTGCTTCGACGAGCGGCTCCAGGATGGCGACGATGTCGGCATGCTCGGGCCTGTCCGCGCAGTAGGCGGCGAGCTTCGATATGAACTGCGCCCGGTTCCCGAGACGATCGAAAACCCGGTGGCTCGGAAAGCCGGGGTCGTTGTGCGCCTTCACTCGCCGGTCCCGGTCGGTCGGATACGTCCCCAGCTCGCGCGTAAGCTCGATCATGCTCTCGAAGAGCCGGCCGTCATCGTAGGGCGCGACTTTCTGGTTCGCCTCAAAGCCCGCGTCTCGTTGTAGGTCGCCGATGCGCGGCCAGTAGTGGCCCCAGTCCGATCGGGTTATACCGGTGACCTGCTGAAAGCGGGCAGCGCCGAGAGGCTTGCCGTCCTCCGCCGATCGCCTCATCGCTTCTACGATCTCCTCCCGCTCCATCGGCCGCCGAGCATATCCGACGATGTGTTCGTGGTAAGCGAAAAGACCGTGGCGCTATAGCACAGACAGGGTCGATCCTGCAACGTTGCACCATCGAGGGACGGTGTCGGATAGGCAAGGGTGAGATGTTGCTCACCCTGCTTACCGCAGCCCTGCTGATCGTCGCGCTCGCAGCATGGATCATGCAGGAGGCGCGGGAGCGCCGACCGAAGCGCGATCTATCGTCGGATGCCATGCCTGCTGACATCTTCTCGGGCATCGCCGCGCTCGCGGCGCTGGTGACCGTCTTCTACGCGCGGGAGACCGTCTGGGAATCCCGTCGGTCGCGGCAGGAGGCGTCCGCAGCGCACGGGGAGGAGATGTCCAGGGAGGAGCAGCTCTTGGAGGCCACGCGGACAGCTCACGAGCAGGAGATGGCCGAGCGTAAACGCGCCCTGGAGCGCGACCTATGGGTCCAGCGCCTCACGCAGCTCGGGAAGGTCCAGGATCTGGTGAAGGAGACGGCGGACATCGCGCGCGACGAGATTGCCGATCCTCCGCCGAAAATCGACGGTGGTATCGGTACATGGACGCGGCTCACGGGTGCCCTCCTGCGGGTTGAAGCTGCCCTCGTGATCCTTGAGCGCCTTGGTGGACCGACGCTGCCGGAGATGAAGCGGAAGGTGAAGGAAGGGCGGCGGATGAACACACGCCCGTCACAGATCGTGGGCGACATGATGGACATTCTCGGTCGCTTGCTCGACCTCAGCGTGGAGGATGAGAGCTTCAAGGAGCCGGAGGCCGATCGAGACCGTTAGGCAGAGCGTGGGACGTAGCGGGGCAAGATGGATCGAGGCCGGTTTATCATTTGGCGATGGAGCGGATAGTCAGGCATCGGGTCGGCGAATACGCCGATTTCGTTGCGGGCGCTCCCCTCGCCCTGGCCGTGACGCTCGCCCTCTTCGCCGCGTCCATCGTGTTCGGTCTGTGGCTGCTCGTGGTCCTAGCGTGCGCGCTTGTCGCCGTTTTGATGTGGCTTCTTAGCTGGCCCGTGTCGCTTGTTAGGAGCAATGCGGCCATGAGCCTCCGCACGGCAGCATCGAACATCCTTCACGCCGAGATCCTCAACGAGGACCCGTTCAGCGCGGCCGTGAGAACCACGAGGGAGAGTCGTCGCGAGCGGGAACGGACGGCGCAGGCCGCTGCCGCCGAGTCGAGGGCTGCCGCTGAGGCGAGGGCGGAGGCCGCCGCCGCTCAAGATCGCGCACGAGCGCAGGCCGCTGCTGAGGAGGCAGCCCGTCAATGGCTCCAGGGTCCTCCGCCGACGCTCTACGTGCCTCGGCGCTTTACTGAGCATTGGTTTGCCGCGAACCTGCCGACGCTCCATCCGGCGCAGATAGATCCGCTGTTTCGGGAGCTGCTGGCCCGCGGATGGACTAACGAGCGCATCGAGCAGCGCCTTCACCGCTACCTCTTGCAAAACCCGTTCTTGGAGGGCGTCACGTCGGAGCAGCTAAGCGCGGGTGGAAGCTCCGTCGCCCCAGCTTCCGAGTAGGGCGGACCGCCACGCAGTTCACTGAGCTTCATATCGCGCTGCCTCATCGGCGTGGTAGGCGGCTCATCGAGGAGCCAGTTTTTCCGGCCCCGTGAACGCCCCGTGAAACACCTCCTCCCGCCCTCCGTACCTACCGAGCTACGGATCTACCGCGTGAGTAGGGAGGTGCTATCGAAGACGTCTGCGGCGCAGACATTTTCGGCGCCGACGAAGAACTTGACTTCACAGAAAACGTCCCCCCGGCCGAGCCGATCCCCTGCTGGATCGGTCGTTACCGTCTGGAGAGGGATCACCGATCCCCTGTCGGGTACGCCGGACTGCTGACAACGACATCCGGATGCAGCCGTTCTACTTCCTCTATGCGGTCGAGCAGTCGTTGGCCTAACGACGAACGGGGTTTCGCGAGGCATGCTCGCTCCGCGCTAGAAGCTTCGCCGGGCCTTCTCGACGGCCTGCGCTAGTTCCGGGAGCGAGACGCCCAGCGCGTCGATGAGCTGCATGACGGTCGCCCATGCTGGCGCGCTCTTCGCTGACTCCAGGCGGCTGACGGTCCCGAACGTCATCCCGGCTCGGCTGGCAAGTTCTTCCTGCGTCAGGTCGCGGGCCTCGCGCAGCTCCTTGATCGCGAGGCCGAGTGCTGGGTCCGGTGGGAGTGGGGGAGGCATAGGTCGAGCCTTGCAGGCATAACCGCTTGAGTCCATGCGCTTACGCCCATGCGCGTAAGCGTTATGATGTGCGGCGCAATAACCAAAGTGCCCCCGCGCTGCGTCAACAGCCGGGGGCGTGGCAAAGGAGCGTGAACTCCAATGCAGCCGGAGGATATCCCGCGAGCTGTGCCCCCGGTCGTAGTGATCTACGGCCAGGAGAGCGAAAACGAAGTGCTGGCCGATGAGCTGGCGCTTGACGGCTTCGATACTCGGTTGGTCAGTGATCCCGCGTCGGTCGGCGAGGTTGATCTGATCGTCTTTGGCCGTGCGTCGAGGCGTGGCGCAGGGCTCGGCGCTCTACGTGCCCTGCGAGGGGGCGAACTCGCGGGTTCCGGCGCTCGTGTCCTGTGGGTCAGCACTAGCAGCGACGCCACGGACACGCTGCGCGCGTTCGAGGCAGGCGCGGACGATGTGATCCGCGCTCCGTTCATATACGCGGAGCTGCTCGCGCGAGTGCGAGCGCTTCTGCGGCGTCCCACCGGCGAGACGCCGCCGGTGATCCGCTGCGGGGCTCTGACGATCCACACGGCCACGCGGACGGTGATCTACGGGTCGACGCCTGTGGAGCTACGCAGACGCGAGTACGCGCTGCTGCTCTACCTCGCGCGTGAACCGGCGCGCGTCGTCGCCAAGGCCGAGCTGCTGCGCCAGGTTTGGGGCTACCCGTCGCAAGACGCGACTCGGACGGTGGAGTCCCACGCCTCGCGGTTGCGCCGCAAGCTCGCCGAGGCCGGCGCGGCCGGCTGGGTGTCCTCGACCTGGGGCGTCGGCTACTGCCTCGCGCCCCCCGTACAACTACCGACAGGAGGAGCACATGGACAACCGAATAGAGCTGATTCGCTTGGGCGAGCAGCTAAGACGGGTGCGCGAGCAGAAGCTGCTTACCGTCGTTGATCTGGCCGACCGATGCGGCATCAGCCCGACGCGAGTGGCCAAGCTCGAGGCCGGACTGACCGACCCGAGATTGGACGTGCTGATCGCCTTGTCCGACGGCCTGGGCGTTGGACTGTCCACGTTGATCCACGACGACGGAGAGAAGCGTCAGGCGACATAGCGCGATGTGCTTGCGGGCCGCGAGCACCGCACTGATCCAACCGTAGCACCGGCCGGAGTGTCCGGGGCTTTCAGCCCTCGCCGTCGGTGGGCGACTCCGCGAACTGCTGCTCGAACTCCTCCGGGGTCAGCTCGCGCTCGTCGTGGCGGGAGAGGATGGCCTTGACGCTCAGGCCGGGGCGCAAGACGACTCGTCCATCAGGACGAAGCTCCTCGACCAGGTAGTCGCCAGATAGGTCCCCACTGAGCGTCACGCGAGCCGGCTCCATCTCAGTCCATAGCGTCGCATGCCGTTCCGATCGATCCAGGCCGGCGGGACTGTCAGTTTGTTTGTGTAAATGACTTGTTGGTTGTGAGATGTCTGGCTAGCTACTGCGTGGCGTCGAGTCTGTCGCCGTAGTGGATGGTCAGGATGTTCAGTGCTTGCTTCCAGTTGCTGATTCTGCCGGTCAGGTTCTCACGGTTTTTCCTTCGGGTGGTGGCGACGAGGTAGAGGACCTTCATCGCGGCTTGCTCGTTCGGGAAATGACCGCGATGGCGGACAGCGCGGCGGAATCTAGCGTTCAGCGACTCGATCGCGTTTGTCGTGTAGACGATGCGGCGGAGCTCGACGGGGAACTCGAGGAATGGCACGAACTCCTCCCACGCGTTCTCCCAGGAGCGGATCATCGCTGGGTAGAGCGCTCGCCACTCTGCCGCGAACTCGCCGAAGCGTGCTTCTGCGGCCTCGACATGAACCGCTCCGAGGAGTTTGGAGGCAGTTTTTATTGAGTGGTCTGTCTCGTTCTCGTCTGCTCGTACTCGACTGGCGTGAGCTTGTCACAGCTGCCGTGTAGTCGCTGGTGGTTGTACCAGTCGACCCATTGCAGCGTGGCGAACTCGACTTGCTGCATCGTCTTCCATGGTCCTTGCTGGTTGATGAGCTCGGTCTTGTAGAGCCCGATCGTTGACTCAGCGACGGCGTTGTCGTATCCGTCGCCGATGGATCCGATCGAGGCGTCAGCGCCAGCGTCCACCAGGCGCTGCGTGAAGGCAAAACTTGTGTATTGGCTCCCGGCATCGGAGTGAGCAATCAGGCCCTTAGGCACGGGTTGGCCGTGGTGGTCGCGGGCCCAGAGCGCCATCTCGAGCGTGTCGAGGACGAGCGGTGTTTTCATCGTCGTGTCGGCCTTCCAGCCAACGATGCGGCGAGAGAACACGTCGATCGTGAACGCGACATACACCGTCCCTGACCACGCCGGCACATACGTGAAATCTGAGACCCAAAGACGGTTCGGAGCCGAGGCTTTGAAATCGCGGTCCACGAGGTCCGGTGCCCGGGTTGATTGCCCGTCCGGGATCGTGATGCGCCGCTTCTTGCCCCGCACAGCGCCTTTCAGGCCCTCTCTAGCCATCAGGCGTTCCACGGTGCAGCGGGCGACCTTGACGTCTTCGCGTGCGAGTTGCCACCAGACCTTGCGCACGCCATATACGCCGAGGTTCTTCTCGTGCACCTCACGGATCCGTCGGGCGAGAGCATCGTCGCGAACAGCTCGCGCCGACGGAGACACCTGACGCGCCTTGACCGCGTAATACGTCGACGGGGCGATCCCGAGATGCCTGCAGATCGGCTCGACCCCAAACGTGCCCCGATGCTCGTCGATCATACGGCTCATCTCCTTGGCTGCGGGTCGAGCTCCCGCGCGAAGAAAGCCGACGCCGCCTTCAAGATCGGCGGTGTCAACCGGTGGGCGCAACGGATCGTGTGGGATGACCCAGGAACCGATACCGGAGGTTGTGGATGCGTGGGCACTTGAGCGACGAGCAGAAGCAGCTTGCTTTCAAACTGCGAGCGAGTGGCTGGCGGCTGACGGATATCGCCAGAGAGATCGGGTGTTCGGCGCCGATGGTCGGGGTGATGGTTCGAGAGAGGAGGTTCACGAAGGGCATCCCGTGCCCCTGGGCACCTAGGGATGGATGTCTCTCGATCGGTGATCGTGAGCAGATCTTGCTCGGGATCGGTCGCGGTGACTCGCTGAGCGCGATCGCGAGGATCCTCAAGCGGTCGCCTTCGACCGTCACGCGTGAGGTCAACGCAGACGGTGGGCGCGAGCAGTACTCGGCTTGGCGCTCGCACCAGCGCGCGCGAGAGCACGCTCGTCGGCCCAAGAACTGCAAGCTGGCGCGCGGCAAGCTGCACCGCGAGGTCAGCCGCCGTCTGCTGCAGCTGTGGTCACCCCAAGAGATCGCCCGTCGCCTACCGTTGGATTATCCCGACGAGCCGGCTATGCGCGTGAGCCACGAGACGATCTACCAATCATTGTTCGTTCAGGGTCGTGGCGAGCTGCGCCGGGAGCTCGCCCGCTGCCTGCGCTCGGGGCGCACGGCCCGCCAGCCGAGAGGACGCGTGGACAAGCGCGGTCAGCTGCCGGGGATGGTGATGATCTCAGAGCGCCCCGCAGAAGTGGAGGACCGGGCGGTGCCTGGGCACTGGGAGGGAGACCTCATCCTCGGAGCGGGCGCCCGCAGCGCCGTGGGCACCCTCGTGGAGCGCTCCAGCCGGCTCGTCCTGCTGCTGCACATGAACGGCGACCGCTCCGCTGTGGCCGTGGATGCAGCGATGCGCAAAGCGATCACCACGTTGCCGCGCGAGCTGAAGAAGAGCATCACCTGGGACCAGGGCGCCGAGATGTCAAAGCACGCAAGCTTCACCATCGCGACAGGGATACCGATCTACTTCTGTGACCCTCACTCGCCCTGGCAGAAAGGATCCAACGAGAACACCAACGGACTACTACGCCAATACCTGCCAAAGGGCACAGACCTCACGACAATCACCGCAAGCGACCTCCGCAGCATCCAACGCAGCCTCAACGGACGACCACGCAAGACCCTCGGCTACCTGACACCATCAGAGAAGTTCGCACAGTACGTTGCAGCGACCGCTTGAATCCGCCATCTCGTTGGCGCGGCGCAGCTCCTTGTTCTCCCGCTCGAGCTCCCTGATCCGAGTAGCCTCATCGCTGCTCACGCCCGGACGGCGGCCACCATCGACTTCGGCCTGGCGCACCCACTTGCGCAGTGTCTCCGCCGTCATCCCGCACTTCTCAGAGATCGACGTGATCGCTGACCATTCGTTCGGATACTCCCGCCGGTGCTCCACCACCAGCCGCACCGCACGCTCCCTAACCTCAGCCGGATACCTCTTGCCCTTTGTCATCGCCCAATCCTCTCAAGCGATCAGGCCACCAAAAATCTCGGAGCGGTTCAACAGTCGGCGCGGTATAGATCTGGCGAAGACTTCTTGCGATCTGGCCCCAGTACTTCTTTGAGGCGTAGCGCAAGCTGGGTCTGTCCGATGAAGTGTGTGTGGTTGGGGTAATTGATTCGGCTTGTGTTCCGGGCCGGGATTGACGCGTAGCCGTAGGCGTAGCGGCGATTCTGGCCCGGGCCGCGGCCGGGAAAGGACCCCATCATCATGCAGGAGATGACCGAGAAGCTCAGTGGGCGGCGTGGCCGCCGCCAGGAGGCTCAGGGTGGCGTTCAGGCGCCGAAGGAGCTCGAGGACCGTCTGGCTGGCCTGTTGCCGGCGGACGCGCTGGCGGACGCCCTGAAGGGCCTTGAGCCGGAGGAGATCACCGGCCAGGGCGGCCTGTTGACGCAGCTCGCGGGCCGTGTGATCGATGCGGCCTTGGCGGGCGAGCTGAGCGACCATCTGGGCTACCCGCCCGGGCAGGCGCCGCCCGGCGGCGCGGGCAACCACCGCAACGGGTCGACCCCCAAGACGCTCGCCACGGATCTCGGGCCGGTGGCGGTGAACACCCCCCGCGACCGTCAGGGCACGTTCCAGCCGAAGCTCGTGGGCAAGCGCCAGACCCGGCTGGCTGGGCTGGACGAGAAGATCCTCTCCCTCTACGCCGGTGGCATGTCGGTGCGGGATATCTCAGATCACCTCGCATCGCTCTACGGCACGGAGATCGGGCGGGACACGATCAGCCGTGTCACCGACGCGGTGCTCGCAGGACATCGCGGCGTGGCGCTCACGGCCACTGGAGACGCTCTACCCGATTGTCTACTTCGACGCGCTAATGGTGAAGATGACCGAGGACCGCTCAGTCAAGACCCGCGCTTGCTATCTCGCGGTCGGTGTCACCCTCGAGGGCGACCGGGAGATCCTCGGCCTGTGGTGGCAGGACACCGAGGGCGCGAAGTTCTGGCTCGCCGTCCTGAACGACCTGCACCAGCGCGGCGTCGGCGATGTCCTGATCGCGTGCGTCGACGGGCTCGCCGGGTTCCCCGAGGCGATCGCCGCGGTGTTCCCACAGGCGTGGGTACAGACGTGCATAGTCCACATGATCCGCGCGTCGATGCGCTACGTCAGCTATGCCGACCGCAAGAAGTTGATACCAGACCTGCGCCGCGTCTACAGCGCCCCGAACGCCGAAGAGGCCGCCCGCCAGCTCGAGCTCTTCGACGAGAAGTGGGGCGAGCGCTACCCGATGGTCGCCCAGGCATGGCGTGACCGGTGGGAGCACGTCACACCGTTCCTCTCCCTACCAGCCGATCTACGCCGCGTGGTTTACACCACAAACGCGATCGAGGGACTCAACCGCCAAGTCCGCAAAGCGATCAAGACCCGCGGACACTTCCCCGACGAGCAAGCAGCAACGAAGCTCATCTACCTCGCCCTGATGCGAGCCGAGACAAAATGGGTCAAAGTACTGCGCTGGCCCTCAGCACTACGAGCCCTCAAGATCCACTTCGGAGACCGAATCCCCTACTAACCACAACCAACCACCCCCAACCCCAACCTCACACACAGAACATCTGACAGTCTCCGCAAGCTGTTGCGCACCAAGTGAACGACACACGTTTGGACGGTGGCGTTGGGCCAGGTCACGCGGATCGCTTCGGGGAGCCCCTTCAGGCCGTCGCAGCACACGATCAGCGCGTCCTGCAGGCCGCGGTTGCGTAGCTCGCTGAGCATGCTCATCCATTGCTTGGCTCCCTCCCCGCCTGTGGGGCCGAGCCATAGGCCCAGGACATCGCGTTCGCCGTCGAGGTTCACGCCGATCGCGACATAGACCGGCCGGTTAGCGACCTGGCTGTCACGGACCTTCACGACGATCGCGTCGATCAACAGCACTGGGTAGACGCGGTCCAGGGGCCGGCTCTGCCACGCCGCCATGTCCGGCAACACCTGGTCGGTGATCTTCGAGATCGTCTCCCGCGAGACTTCGGTGTCGTAGATCTCAGCCAGATGCGCCTGGATCTCCCCGGTCGTCAACCCCTTCGCGTAGAGGCTGATCACGTTCGCACCCAGCCCCTGCAGGCGACGCACGTGCTTCGGCACCGTGACCGGCTCAAACGTGCCCTCACGGTCACGCGGCATCCGCAGCTCCACTGGGCCGACATCGGTCCTGACCGTCTTGGAATACGCGCCGTTACGGCTATTGCCCGTCCCGCGGCCGATCGCCTCATACGGCTCATAGCCCAAGTGATCGGCCATCTCCACATCCAAACCGGTCTGAAGGACTTCCCGGACCATTGACGTCAACAGGCCGCCCTCGCCTGTTAGAGCGACTCCTTCACTGCGAGCGCGATCGACGAGCGCTTCCGCCCACGATCGCAGCCCGTCCACTTCGAACGCCGCAGCAGCTGGCGCTCCCATCTGCTCGCCGCCGTCGACCGGCGCCGCTACCTGCTCATTGCTCATCAGCACGATCCTCCTTCACGGGCCCGCCGAATGCGAACCCTCTGATCACGCCAAATACACAAACTTCCGGACAGACCCCTTGGAGGGCGGCCGGATGACGACGCTCGCCATCCGTGAGAAAGAGCAGGCGATCGAGCGCAACTTCGCACAGCTCGGAAAGCCCGCTGGCAGAGACGTGGGCGAGCAAGCGCGCACAGCCGCAGGCGACCAGCTCGCCGAACGGATCGGCGCACGACTCAGCGACGAGCAGGCCCACGCGCTTGAGGTCATCACCGGCCCCGAGCGCGCCGCCGTCCTTGTCGGCCCGGCGGGCACAGGCAAGGGGGTAGTGATCGACGCCGCAGCCAGGGCCGAGGAGCTCACCGGACACGCCACGTTCGGGATCGCCGTGTCGGGCTCGACCGCGCAGCGTCTCGGACAGGAAAGCCCCGCGCTCACAGGACGAACGCTCACGCTCGACGCCCTGGTGGCCCGCGTCGAGCACGGCCGGCTCGCCATCGACTCACGGACGACGATCTTCTTTGACGAGGCCGGGATGGCAGACACAAGCCGCCTCGACCGGCTGGCTGCGACCGTGGAGCGGACAGGGGCGAAGCTCGTGGCGATCGGCGACGGCGCGCAGCTCCCCTCGATCGGCGCCGGCGGCATGTTCGACCGGCTCGCCAAGCTCGCCCCGAGCGCGCAGCTATCAAACGTGCGCCGCACGCTCGACCCTGCCGAGCAGCGAGCCTGGGCCGACCTACGCGCCGGCCGCTCAGACCGGGCGATGGCGCACTACCTCCGCCGCGGCCAGCTGCACATGACCGACACACGCGACCAAGCCGTCGAGCAGGCTGTCGGCGACTGGGCCAGGCTCACAAAGGAACACCCGACCGAGCAGGTCGCACTTATCTCCGACGCATCGAACCTGGAGATCGACCGGCTCAACGCCCGCGCGCAGCACTACCGCGCCGAGCGCGGCGAACTCGGCGACATCGAAGCCCAGGTGCCCGGTGTGCACTACGGCATTCGTGCCGGCGATCGGGTAGCGATGACCGACCAGCACCACCAGCCTGGCGTCGAGCGCGTCGAGAACGGCGCCCGCGGCGAAGTCATCGACATCAACGAGGCCGGCGAGGTGTTCATCCAGTTCGACGCCACCCACCAATGGCGAACACTCGCCAGCGACGACCTCGCACGCCTACGGCTCGGCTACGCGAGCCACATCCACCGCGCGCAAGGCGCGACCGTCACCCGGACGCTCGTCGTGACCGGCGGTTGGCAGACCAGCAAGGAGCCCGCCTACGTCGAGGCATCCCGCGCCCGCGAAGGCACCGACTGGTACGTCAACCGCCAAGACCTCGGCGAACACGGACACGACACCGACCGCATCAAACGCCTCGCACGAGACATGAGCCGCAGCCACACACAAACACCATCACTCGCCCATCGCGAGCCCTCCGGCCACGAACACTGGCCAGGCTTCGACCGCACCGTGGCAAGCAGAGGCCCCGAGCACTACGCGCCACGTATCCCCGGCATCATCCGCACCGTCTACCGCGCCGTCCAGCCACCAGCACCCGAGAGGACACGATGAATCCTTCTCGGCCGGCGCGCGCTGCAAGAGACGCTTGGCAAGGGAGGTCGACTGGACCCACACGACTCACGGCGGACGACGTCATGACCGCCCGCGATGTGGCTCGTCTGCTGCATGCCCCCGTCTCAACAGTCGAAGATTGGGCACGCCGAGGCATCCTGCCGAGCGTCAAGATCGGCAGGCGGAGGCTCTACATCCGGCAGAACATCGAAACGGCATTGATTGGCCAAGCAGTTGATTGACGGGAGAGTTGAAACCGACCGCCGGATAACGGCGCTCGGTGTTACAATAGAGGGCATGTTGGCTGAGTTGCCGTTTGTAACGCCGGATGAGGTCGCGGAGCAATTCAGGCCCGGGGGTACGGCAACGACCAAGTCCGCGCTGGAAACGCTGCGCAAGCGAGGCTTGTTGAGCCAGGGCATCACTCGCCCACTACGGGACAAGCAGGGTAGGACTCGCGGAAGCCTTCGCTTGTATTCGACCTTTGTCCGAGATGCTGCTGCGTTGGCCGCGACCAGCGACGATAAGCAAGCGAGACTGTTTGTGACGATCGCCAAACGTTTGGAGCAGCGTCAGGACGCGGGTAGGATCGCGGACGCCCTCGCCTCGGTGGGGGGGGCGATTTCGCCCGAGAAGCGGACCATCTCATGGATGTGCAAGGTAGCCGCCGGTGAGCCGTCGACAGCCAAGCAGCTCGTGCGGTACTCCGCCGCTGTTAGCCGTGAGCGCGAGCGGGCTCCTCAGACTTGGCAGGTAGCGTTGGGGCATATCGCGTCCGTAAAGGACTTTCAGAGCGAGGTTCGTTTGCTCGATGGCTCAGTAATGCCTGTAATGAATGGCAGGCTTCCTGCCTCACCGGCCACGGGCTTGGGCGCCCCGATCGCAATCCGGTGGACGGACCTTGGTCGGGGCGTGTGGATGACCGCCGAGGAGGCACTCGAGGTCCCCATGGCTGATGAGCCTCTTTATCCATTCGAGCGTGCCGCGGACTACGAGCCCGTCGCGATCCCCGCTGAGGTTCTTTGCGGGCCTGCGACGGTCCGTCGGTCGAGACGGACCACTATCGTTGACTGAGTGTCTGGGGCGATCGACGAGCCGCTCGCTCGGCGAATTCGTCCTGGGGATTGGGATCGCCTCGCCGGGTTCGCTTGCTCCAAGGGAGCCTGGTATGAAGCCGACGTTGAGCGGTTTGTTCGCACGCGTCTGAGGGGACATGTCGAATCGCGTGAACCGCATCTCCAGACAGCCTGCGTAATCCTCGCGGACCCTGCTGATCCTGACGAGATTGTTGCAGTTGGTGCCCATGAGCTTGACGACCAAAAGGCCGATGGGGAGGACATCGAGGGCTCCTATTTGATCGTCGGCGCCGTGCGACTCGACCTCCAAGGGGCTCTGATCAATGTGGAGCCGTTTTCTGACGGTCAGCCGGTCACGCTCGGTCGCCTCCTAATGGAGACGATGATCGACGACCTGCCTGACCGAGCTGGATTCGTGCGTGCGGTTGTCGCACACGAGAACGACCGGGCTCTAAAGCTCTGCAAGCGGATCGGCCTGATCCACGAGCGGGCTGACGCGGACCCGCGGTTTGTGCAGCGGCTCGGCAAGTATCACTGACTACAGGAGGGGGTTCCCTAGCGGATAGGCTGGTCGGTATGACGCCCGCACAGCGCAAGGTACTGGAGGGTCTTGGCGAGTATCGCGAGGACGATCTATTCCTTCCGGACACCATGAAGTCGCTGGTCGACAAGCTGAGCCCTCTCGATCCTCCACTCAGTCCGGTCGATGTCCAACAGTGGGGTAGCGAGCACGGATGGGATGATCGTTACACAGGCATGCTGATGGGGGTCGCGGGCTTCTTGGTGCTGCCCGGAGCACGAGCCTACTTGGCGCGCCTTCCAGGCGGACCAGCCTGAGATGTAACTCTCAACTCAGCGGCGGCAGTATCACCGTGCATGCTGGGCATAAATGCCGCCGTGAACGCGTGGGCCTGCTCCGATGCCGGGCGCGCGTGCAGGTAGCGGCTGGTGGTGCTAAGCGCGCTGTGACCCATCGCCTTCTGAATCGTCACGACATCGACGCCGCGTGCCGCCAACAGCGATCCGAATGTGTGCCGCAGGTCATGGAAGCGCAAGGGGCGAGCGCTGACAGCGCCTTGTGCGCGCCTGTAGCGGCGGCGTAGCGCCGAACCATCGAGCGGCCGCCCGAGCACGTTGCAGAACACAAGGTCATTGGAGGAGGTGTAGTGCTCGCGCTGGCTCATCCGATCCAACGCCCCGGCGGCCTGGTCAGCGAGCGGCACACGGCGGACACGCCCGGACTTCGTTGACGACTCCACGCCCGCGCTCATCGCGCGCGCGATCGTCAAGGCGGACCCGGCGAAATCGACATCGCGCCAACGCAGCGCCAGCAACTCGCCCTGTCTCAGCCCGGCATAGGCGGCGACGCGGACCATCTCGGCGTCCTGCTGGTCCTCTGCCTGGCGTGCCATCCGCTCGCTGTCGTTTACGGCCGGATACGCCGGATCGCGATGTTGTCCCTCGGCGAGGGCACGGGCAATGGCCTCGATCTCCTCCGGCGAATAGAACACGAGGGGAGCCTGGGGAGGCTCGCGGCGCTTGTCGGCGCCGATCACAGGATTCGTGGGCAACGCGAACGTGGACGGCTTGCAGCCGTGGTTGAACACGGCCGAGACGGCCGAGCGGTACTTGTTGACGGTTGCCGCCGACGCACCCGTTGCGCTGATCGTCGCCAACAGCTCGTCTATCTCCCGCGTGGTGATCTTCGCGGCGGGCCGATCGCCGAGAGCGGCCAAGACGTGTCCGAGCGTCTTGCCTTCGCCCCGCTTGCGCGGCACTCCTGGCTCGCCCAAGACGGTTTCGCGGTCGCGCAACGTTGAGGGCTTCGCCCCGCCAACGTCTGCCAGCCAGCGCATGTAGGAGTGGGCGACCTCACGGAACGTGACGCCTCGCGTGAGGCGCTCCAGCGCGATTCGCTCCCGATCGGCGGCATCGGCCACGTACTCGGCGACGAGGCGGGCGGCCTCGACGTGGGCGCCGCGCTCGTCGTAGGAGCCGTCGGGGACGCGCCCCCGACGCCGGCCCCATTCGCCAGAGTCAGGGTCGCGGTCGAGCCAAGCGGGACCGATGCGGCGCTTGACCTGCTTGCCGTTCAGTCTCCAGAAGGCTTCGTAGAACGGTCTGCCGCGGTGCTCGCGGATGAGGATCGAGGCTTTCGGATCAGGTGCGATCGTCGCAGTCTACACCCGTGGGTAGCGGATGGGTAGCAGATCGGCGGTGGGTAGCGGTTTGGGTAGCAAACCAGTCAAATCATGCCTAAATAAGCCATGTTGAGCCGACCAAATCGCGCCTATTGGCGTGCCTCGGGGCGCATTTCATGGCTTGCCATGGCGAAGGTCGAGGGTTCGAATCCCTTCATCCGCTTCAGGCAAACCCTAAAACCCCTGGATTTCCGGATTTCCGGGGGTTTTGAGGTTTTGTTGTTTGTGGGTTGGTATCGAAGGTTCGGCCGGTCTGTGGTTAGCACGTTGCGGGTGCGTGGCCGAGCTGGCGTAGCTGTTCGAGCTGGCCTAGTCGTTGCTGCTGCTAGCGTGCTTCGGCGTGGGGATCGCTGGGCGAGCGGTGTAGCTTCAATCCTAGAATTCGTCCCTGGATCGGTGGGTTTGGAGACAGAGCGCCGATCATGGTCGACGTGACGCGACCTTTATCGCTCGTCCACTCCGGGGCTTAGCCGCAGTATCCGTGGACCGTCGTCTATGGTCACAGCTGAGAGGATGCCTGCAAGGGATTGCTTCAACGTCCACGTTGCGTCAAGCTGTGTGCACGCTATGAAAGGATTCGAACATGCCTGCGGGACAAACAATGGCGGCTGACGCCACGCAGTCTCGCCCGTCAGAAGACGTCCTCGTCGCGTATGGGGTTCTGAAGAACCTGAGAAGCGATGCGGCTCAGGCACTGCTGCTGTTGGGAGAGATCCGCAGTCTCACCGGCTGGGATGACGACACGCTTTGCGCGCAGCTTGGCTGCCGCCCCGAGACATGGATGGCAGTCGGCGGCGAGGAGGAGCCCACCGCCAAGGACAAGGACAAAGCGGATCTGGAGCACAGTCTGCGCTTCCTTAAGCTGATTCGGGAGGTCACGGCGCGTCTTGATCTCACACAACACCGACGCGAAGTCGTCAACGCCGCAGTTGCGGCGTGCGCGGATGCAGGAGGGGTGGTCCCCGAGCGCGTCCCCAGGATCCTTGCTGCCCTCGAGGAGAGGCCCAATGGAGATTTGACACCCTCTGAACTATTGGAACTCGGGGAGATCGGGAAAGCGTGGCGGCAGGTCGCGCTGAACATGAAGTCAGGTCGAGCCTATGAACGCGCGATCGCGACGGCGACACTCACAACACCGCTACAGCCGCACGTCGCCCACCTCAGTACCGAACGGCTGGCTCTCCTCGCGCAGCCGAATGCCGAGAGCATCCTTGGCAGTCGCGTTGCAACGAACATGCGAAGGCACCTCAATGGCACCCAGTGTGCGAAATGCCGCAGTGTCGCGGAAGCTATGGGCCTAGCCGATCTCATGCGAACAGATGACCTTCAGCGGGCGGCAGCCGCCTAGTGGCGTCTGCCGCAAGCTCCGTACAGCACCCAGATGCTCTGTATTCACTTCGGTCCCGGGCGGCTTGGACTAGGCCTGATAGTCGAGCGGCTCACGCAAGCCCATTATTCAGTATGTGTGGTCGGGCCGCCAGGTACCGTTGAGGAGCCCCGCGAGTACGGACTGTCATTCGCGGACGCCGAAAGGGGGCTCGAATACCGGACCGTCGACTGGTACTCGGACGCTGCGACCGTAGACGAGCTTCCAGGGCAGGTGGTTGCCATGGTCAGTTCCGCTGAGCCGCTCCTAATCACCTGTGCGCTTGGGGAGCGGATCACTAGTCGGGTCGAGTTTCTCGTCGATCTCGTCCGCAAGCGCCCTATTGGTTCAGAGACCGTCCTCGTTGCCTGCGAGAACGAGCCCCACGCCGGTTATCGGGAACTTTCTGAGATGTGCGCGGGTCTCATGATATGCCCGTGCGTGGTGGATCGGATCTGCGCGTGGCCGATCACGATCTCGATCGACGAGCACGGAGACACGGTCGTCACCGAGCACCGCCGCGACAGCGAGAATCGCAGGGTCGTAGTCGTTCACCCCGTCGGAGAATGGGTCATCGCGGGACCCGAGCCAGTACCAGCCACACTCGTGCAGCTTCAGGAGGCGCCACTCGTCAACGTCATTCATGGCGACATCGCCGGCTGGCGACGCCTCGGCCGCGCGCCACGGTCACTCGCGGCGATCCGGGCCGCGCGCGTACACGCACAGGCAATTGAGCTCGACGGCGATCCCGACGACGCGATCCGCCGGCTGCTCGCACTGCACATGCGGCTACGCCAGAATCCGGAGCTCGGCGACGGGGAGCCCACCGGAACCGGCCTTGACAGCATGCGCGTGCTGCGCTGCGTGCTCTCGAGCGTTAAGCGAGAGGGTAGCTTCACAAGTCGTAATTTCGCGGAGTTCGCCCGCCAGCAGGGCGATAGTCTTATCGACAAGTTCGTCGATGGTTTCCCGGGCGACTGCGCCAGCTACCTGCATCGAGCCGCGCTCGAGCGGCGCATACGGCCGAGCGCCGGCGCCAGACAGGAGGCGGCAGAACTGCTGCAACGCTCGCTGCCGTTGCGGCGCGACACAACCCGAGACCGGCGATCGCGCGGGATGGCGGAAGGGGACTTGCTGGTGCTGCGCGGGGAGCACGAGGCGGGCGCCGAGCTGCTCACGAGGACGGTTGAGAACTTCAAGCCCGACATGATTCGTCACTACGAGTCTGCTCGGCAGATGCTCATGGATCGCGACCTACTGCGCGCCGCTTAGCCGTTCCTGGGCTGGCGCAGGAATCTGGTCGTGGGGTGAAACCACGCTATGAGCTGCTGATGGTGCCTGCTGAAGGCTCGGCATGCGGGCGTCAGCGTTCGTGATCAGGGCCGAACAGCGCGCCGAGCGGGGTCGCGCCTCGGACTAGACGAACGGCCGTGATTAGTGCTGGGTCCCTCACCACGAGGTCGGACGAGCTTGCGCGTCGCAGGCTCTGCGGGAGATCCGGCCTTGGGCTCATCGACGTCTGGGATGTCCCCTGGCTGCCAGTTGAGCAGCAGCGCGTGCGCGTCTTCGACGCTCAGCGGCCGGGCGAACAGGTAACCCTGGCCGCTGTCGCAGGCCTCTTCGCGTAGCAGTGACAGCTGGTGCTGCAGCTCGATGCCCTCCGCGACCGTCTCCATGCACAGGGCCTTGCCGAGCTTCACGAGCGTGCGCAGTAGCGCCTCGCCTTCGGGGTCTTCGGCGAGCTGGAAGATGAACGAGCGGTCGATCTTCAGCGCGTCCACGGGAAAGCGCTGCAGATGGGCGAAGGAGGAGTAGCCGGTGCCGAAGTCGTCGATCGCGATGCGCACGCCGAGGTCCTTGATCGCGCGCAGGCGTCGCGCGGTCTCGTCGGGGTCGCGCATCAGGGCGGTCTCTGTGATCTCGAGCGTTAGCGCCGCTGCCTCCAGACCGCTGCTGCGCAGCATGTCGCGAACGTCGGCGATGAACTGGTCGCTCTCCAGCTGGCGCGCTGACACGTTGACGGCGATCCCGATCTCGCTACCGTCCTTGCGCCATTGTGCGCCCTGGCGGCAGGCCTCGCCGAGCACCCACTTGCCGACGGGCACGATCAGGCCGGTCTCCTCCAGCAGTGGGATGAAATCGATCGGCTGCACCACTCCCTTACCGGGGCGGTTCCAGCGCAGGAGCGCCTCGAAGCCGTTGGGCACCATGCCTGTGAGGTTGAATGTGGGCTGATACAGCAGGAAGAACTCGTCGTTCTCCAGTGCTGTGTGCAGGTCCATCTCCAGTTCCATGCGGCTTTGGATCACGTCGTGCATGCCTGCCTCGAACAGGACGTGACGGTTCTTGCCGTCGTGCTTGGCGCGGTGCATGGCGATGTCCGCGTCGCGCAGCAGATCCTCTACGGAGGCGCGCTTACCGGTGACGGCGCCGATGCTGGCCGTCACGGTGAGGCCTGTGTGGTGGCTGTGTGCGAGCGTGAACGGTGCCTTGAGCGCTTGTTGCAGACGTTCGGCGATCACTTCCGCCTCGGCGCCGCTTGAGACCTCTTCGGCGAGCACCACGAACCTGTCGCCGCTGATGCGCCCGAGCGCGTCGATGTCGCGTACGACGCCGTTGAGCCGTGCTGCGATTGCCTGCAGCAGCTCGTCGCCTGCGGCCTGTCCCAGCGTGTCGTTGATGGTGGTGAAGTTGTCAATGTCGAGGAGCAGGGCAGCCACCGGTGTCCGTAGGCGCCGGGCGCGCCCCAGCATCTGCTCGCCGCGGTCGAGGATCAGTGTGCGGTTGGGGAGTCCTGTGAGCTGGTCGTGGGTGGCTATGAACGACAGCTCCTCCTGGCGGCGCGTGAGCTCCTGCTCGATGCGCGCTCGTTCCTGCTCGAACACCTCGCACATTCGTACGATCCAGCGGGCCAGCACGATCGTCGAGCTGGGCGACTGCGATACCGGCATCATCCCTCCCGGGCTGTGAGCTGATCCATCATCTCAGCGCAAAGAGTCGACTACCTTTGCTGGGTCCTTGAGAATGAGTTGTCTCTAATAGACGACTGACTTTCAATTATCAAAGTCCTGCCAGCGGCTGGCGTGGGAGGTAGCGCCCGCCGTCGCCGCGCCCGAGCAGCCCCAACAGCTCCAGCTCGCTCAGTGCCAGCAGCACGCCCTCTGGGTCGGCGCCCGCGCGCATGAGCTTCTCGGGTGTGTCGCAGCCGCTGCCGACGTGCGCCAGCGTCTCACGCAGCTCGCGAGGCAAGTTGGTGGTAGCGGTGTCGTCCGCGGGCGGTTGCAATGGCTGCGTCCCGGGCGAGTGGCCCTCCTGCGGGTGGAGCAGCTCGAGCACCTCGTGTGGCCCGCGGATCAGCTCCGCTCCGTCTCGCAGCAACGCGTGAGGGCCGGTGGAGAGGGGAGAGCTGACCCGACCGGGGATCACACCGAGAGTGCGGTCCAGCATCCGGGCCATGCGTGCTGCCGCGAGCTCGCCTGGCGTGTCATCGGCCTCCACGAGCACCGTCAGCTGGGCGAGCCCCACGACGATCCGTTCGGCAGCGAGCTGTCCCCAGCGTCGCCCGCTGCAATGGCGGGGCAGCTCGGATACGGCGCATCCGGCGTGTGTGACTCGCTCATACAGCGAGCGTCTGCGGGCAGGGCAGGCCACGCCCAGGCCGCCGTGCATCACTGCAATGCTCGCGCCGTGTGCATCGAGTGCGCCTGCGTGCGCGGCCACGGAGATCCCGTCGGTCAGACAGGCGCTTACCGTCACGCCGCTCGCGGCAAGCCCCCGGGCGAGGCTCCTGGCGATCTCCATGCCGTAGTCACTTGGTGTCCTGCTGCCGACGATCGCGACCACGGGTGCTGTGGTGAGCTTCGCCAGTCGCTGCGCACCGCCGGCCACCTCGAGCATATGGGGCGCCCACGCGCCGCTCAACGCCGGTGGGTAGCCACGTCGATGGCGGCAGCTGTCCGTATGCCCTACGGGGGGAGACGGGCCGGCCCCGAAGCGCCGGTAGCGGTCTCTCAGCTCAGCGGCACGTCTGCCGGCAACGGCTCCCAGCAGCTCGTCGTCTGCGAGCTCGAGCAGCTCCATCAGCCGTTGACGGTCGCGTGCGCGGTAGTCCAGCGGCCCGCTCAGCTCTCCCAGCAGCCAGCTGCGCCTCAGGCAGCTCACGCATGCTCGGCGCGAGGTCCCGCAGGTTGGCGCGCTAGAGCTCATGCCACGCGGCTGCCCGCGAGAACCACGTCAGGGCGTAGCGCCAGCGCGGCGCCCACATCAGCGGCACGAACGCGATCGCTGTCGTCGAGGTCGGCGATCGTGCGCGCCACGCGCAGGACTCTGTGCTCGCCGCGAGCGCTCAACAGGCCGGCGTGGCGGGCTGCAACGAGCATGCGCTGGCAGCGCTCGTCCAGGCGCACATGAAGCGCCAGCATGCGCGCGTCCATGTGGGCGTTCACCAGCACGCCCTCCCGCGAGAGCCTGTGCGCCTGGCGCTCGCGCGCGCTTGCGACCTGCTCTCGCGCCTGGGCGGAGCTGAGCAGCGGCTCGGCGTCAACGTCGTGGGAGGTGTCCCGCTGGAGGTTTACCAGCAGATCGATGCGATCGAGCAGCGGGCCACTCAACCGTCTGCGATGGCGTGCCATGTCCGCTTCGCTGCAGTCACAGCGATCACCATCGCCAGCGTGGCCACACGGACACGGGTTGGTGGCGGCCACGAGCATGAAGCGGGCGGGGTAGACGGCTGAGTGGTGTGCCCTGGCGATCGCCACACGACCATCCTCCAGCGGCTGACGCAGCGCCTCGAGCGTCGGGCGGGTGAACTCGGAGAGCTCATCCAGAAACAGAACGCCATGATGTGCCAGCACCACCTCGCCGACCGACCCCAGCCTCGCCCCGCCGAGCAGGCCGGCGGCGGTGATCGAGTGATGGGGCGCACGAAAAGGGCGGCGCGCGGCCAGCGCGTGCACGCCTGAGCCAGTCAGGCTGTGGATGCGGGTTACGTCGATCGCCTCCGTCCTTGAGAGCGCCGGCAGGATCGAGGGCAGCCGTCCGGCGAGCATCGTCTTGCCTGTCCCCGGGGGTCCGCTCAGCAACAGGTTGTGGGCCCCGGCGGCAGCGATGACGAGCGTCCTCACAGCGTGGCGCTGACCCTTGACTTCGCTCAGGTCCACCGCGGGGAAATCTGGCGCGAGCGTGCCAGCTGAGCTTTGCTTGACCGCGTGTGCATCTGCAGGCTCGTCCGGCAACGCGTCGCCTGCTCCGCCGCCAAGCACGCGCACGGCGCTGCCCAGATGCTCCACGCCAACCACCTCCAGGCCGTCGATGAGAGCAGCCTCGCGGGCGCGCGCGCACGCGAGAACGAGCCTGGGCACGCCAGCTCGCTGTGTGGCCTGCGCCACGGCGAGCGTTCCACGGGAGGCCCGCACCGCACCGTCCAACGCCAGCTCTCCGAACAGCACAACCCGCTCGAGAGCCTCCGGCGCCAGCTGCCCGCTCGCGCCGAGCACAGCGCACGCGAGCGCAAGGTCAAGCCCTGGGCCCGCCTTCCTCACATCACCAGGCGCAAGGTTCGCGACGATGCGCCTCGCGGGAAACTCATAGCCCGAATTGAGGATCGCCGCGTTGATGCGCTCACGCGCCTCGCGCACGGCCGCGTCGGCGAGGCCAACGATCGCAAATCCCGGCAGGCCGCGGCGCACGTCCACCTCGACGGTGACACGCCGTGCATGCAGGCCCTCGATCGTGAACGTGTGCGCGCGTGCGAGCATCGCCGCGCCTCCTCTCGCCGTTGTTGGGGAACGGGGAGGAGCAAGCTAGGCGGCGCTTGGGACGAAACGCTCGATTGGGCATGCTCGTTGGCGTTTGTATGCGTACGCCTGCGCACATGTGCGCAGGCGCCGGTGGGCGCATGCGCCCACCGGAGGACATGCCGCATGCGGCATGTCCTGTAGGGCCGCATGCGGCCCTACACGGGACGTGCATGCACGTCCCGAACAGCTACAAACGCCTACAGCCCGTCGGGGTGACGTTCGATGAAGCCGCCGCCGTCATCCGACGGTCCGCCCCAGCGCGAGCCATCTTCGGCAAGCGCGACGGTGTCGAAGCGTTTGCCGTCGATGGTCATCCACGCGTGTTCGGCGTTGGCGTAGATGGTGATGTACTTGCCCGGTCCCGGTTCACCGTAGGACTCGAGTCCTGTGGAGTCCTCGGGTGAGCTGAGCAGGCCACCACCGTGCAGCGCGTAGGAGACCGAGCCGGAGCAGTCATAGCCGTAGGACTCGAACGAGCCGTGCCCGCCGCCCCACACATATGGTCGTGTGGCGATTTCATCAGCGGCTGCGATCACCCGGGCGATGATCGCTTCCGCTTCGCCTCCGCCGGCGCCTGGGTTGGCGGAGGCGTCCGTGCTCGAGCCGCCAGCGGGGGAGCTGGGCGCGACGAGCGCGGAGGGTGGAGGGGTGAGCGTGGCGGCGTTCTGCACGCCGATCAGTGCCCACGTGGAGGGCCCGACGACGCCGTCCACGGTGAGGCCGTGGCGAGCCTGCAGGCGACGCACGGCAGCCTCTGTTTCAGGGCCGAATTCGCCGTCAGCGGGGAGCTTCAGCGCCTTCTGCAGCCACTCGACCGCGGTTGCGCCTTCGGCGGTTTCTGTGGGTGCTGCTGAGGTTGCGTCTTCTGTAGTGCCGCCGCTACCGGATGGGAGGCCGACGTTGCTCGTGGCGGCGATTGCGGTGACGTGGTGATGGCTCACCGGCTTGGGCAGAGCGGAGGCCGGGGGGGTGATGGTTTCTTTGCCCTGCACGCCGATCACGCTCCAGGTGGCCGGCCCGACGACGCCGTCGACGGACAGGCCGTGGCGTGCCTGCAGGCGACGCACGGCGGCCTCTGTTTCAGGGCCGAAGTTACCGTCGGCGGTCACGTGCAGCGCACTCTGCAGCTGCTTGACCGCGCCTACTTCCGCTTCTTGGGCTTGCTTTTCCTTGGCCTGTTCTGCTTTTTCCTTGGCCTGTTCTTCGGCCGTTACGATCTTCGCTTCTGCTTCAGCTTCCGCCGGTTCGATTTCAGCTGCGGCTTCGGAGCCGCCGGTGGTGGCGCTCACGGTGGGGGCGACGCCCTGGCTGCTTTCAGTAGAGCTGGAGGTCGTTGTGGCTGTCGAGATGGCGGCAGGTGCGGGTATCGAGACGGTCCCTGGCAGCGTGGTGCTGACGTCGGCGATGAACGCGTTGCCGGCGCTCTGGGTACGCAGCGCGGCACTCGTCTGCGCTCCCACGATGCCGTCGACGGTCAGTCCTCTGCTTGCCTGGAAGCTGCGCACCGCTGTTTCCGTTTCCGGGCCGAACACGCCGTCGGCTTTGATCCCAAGCGCCTGCTGCAGGAGCTTCACTTGCCTGCCTTCGCTGCCTTCGCTGAGCACGATGGTGTGTTCGGTGGTGGTTGCCGGCCCGGTGGCGGCAGACGCGCTGCTGGTGGAGCCAGCGCTTGCAAGGCTGGCGGTCGGTCCCACACTCAACGCCACGAGCGCCCCCAGCGAGACGCGCTTGGCGCGCGAGGTGGTGGGCACGAAGCGCAGCTGTACGGCGCGCCTACGAGCACGCGAGCGTCCCAGCGAGAGCTGCCAGGGCTCATCCTCGGCGAGGTCACGGACGTGCTGAAGCTGACGGTGGGGGTCCAGCAGCGCCGACAGCGAGGCGCTTGCGCTTGCGTGGGCGCCGCGACGCGCACGCCCATTTGCCTTGGCCCGGCGCGCACGCGAGCGCTCGAGAGATTCACTCCAGTGGTCGAGAACTGCGAGATCGCGCGAGGATCCGGGCATCCGAAAGCGTCCTTTCAATTTCTTTGCATGGCGCCTACGGGGTTAGCTGACGGGCTCGCGTAAACGTCTACGCTACGCCACACTGTGTGGCGATTCGCCCCAGCAGCCTTTTCTCGGCTGCACTGGGTCCCCCGCTCCTGAACCCCTTGGGGTGCAGGACTCGGCACGAACGGCGGCAACGTAACACATCTGTTTGCAATATGCATCCCAGGGGAAGGTCTGCAAGCTTTCTTGCCGACGCAAGTGCCTCCGCGTCAGTGCTCGCACTGATAAGTTCGCTTGCGTATGCGCAAGAACGGACTGGATCTGCGGGTGCTTTTGTCGCTGCTGGTGCTCGTGGTGGTCGCCGGAGTGGTCGCGGTGGTGGCAATCGGCGGCTCATCAGGCGCGCAGGCCAAGCGCTCGCAGGCGCTCTCCCAGGATTTTGAGGCCGCGGCGCTGCTGCAGCCGGCCAAACAGGCGCCGCCGCTTGCGCTGCGCAACTACCTGGGCCAGCCGGTAAACATCGCCTCCTACAAGGGCAAGGCGGTGTTGGTGACGTTCCTGTACACCAACTGCCCGGACATCTGCCCGCTGATCACCTCCAACCTGCGTGTGGCGCTGAACCTGATGGGGCCGAAGACGGCCTCCAAAGTGCAGATCATCGCCGTGTCTGTCGACCCTCGCGGGGACACGCCGAAGGCGGTGGCGGCGTTTCTCGCCCGTCATGAGATGACCGGTCGGATGCAGTACCTGATCGGTAGCGCCAAAGAACTGGCGCGCGTGTGGAAGGCGTGGGGGGTGGGCTCAGAACGCGACGCTCAGCAGCCCCAGTTCATCAACCACACGGGGCTCGTGTATGGGGTCACCGGCTCGGGCGAGCGCCTGACGCTGTACGCGTCGAGCTTCCAGCCCTCAGAAATCGCCCACGACGTGCCGCTGCTGGCCACTCGCTGAGTGTCCCGACGATGACACGGCGGCTGCGACTGCTCGCTTTGACGATTGCGATCGTCGCCGTCGCAGCGGTGCTTGCGGTGTTCGGCCTGGCGTCGACTTCCTCCACCGGGCGTCTCGCGCCGGCGTTGCCGCGTGAACGTCTCACCGGGACGCCGGTGACGCTGTCGAGCCTCTTGGCCAGCGCGGGCGGTCGACCGGCGTTGGTTGTGTTCTGGGCCAGCTGGTGTGACCCGTGCGCAAAGGAGGCACCTACGCTCGAGCGCTTCTCGCAGAGTGCCGTGGGGCGGGGCAGGATCGTGGGTGTCGACTGGAGCGATGCCAAGTCGGGGGCGCTCGGATTCATCAAGCACTATGCGTGGACGTTCCCGACTGTCCGCGACGCGGAAGGGACGGTCGGCAACGCCTACCGCCTTGCGGGTCTGCCAACCACGTTCGTAATCGACACCCACGGTCGCATCAGCAAGGTCCTGCGTGGGCCACAGAGCCAACACTCGCTGCAGGTGGCGCTCGCTCAGGTGGAAAGCAGCTGACTGTCTGAGACAGAAACATCTCTTCCAAAATCTGCACCCGTTGGGGGAAAGTCATGCCATCGGCAGGGACGATTGCGGAGAGTAGAAGGAGCCATGGGCGGGTGCACGAGCGAAGGGTGTTGCTGTGGGATTGCCCCATAGAGCCCGTGCGCCGATCGAGGTCCGCAGGGCCGAGCGGGAGCTGTTCTTCTGGACAGCGCGGCAGACGATCAAGCTGGTGTTGTTCGCGGCGCTTGCTGTCTATGTGGTGGTTTCGCTCGTCGAGGGGCAGCTGCCGGGAGGCGGGCTGTTGATGCGGGTGTTCTAGGGATGGGAGGGGGGTCCTTCAGTTCCCGGGACTGACGAACCGCGGGTTCCAGATGACCTCCCACAGATGTCCGTCAGGATCGCGAAAGTAGCCGGAGTAGATTCCCCACGGACGGTCGTGCGGCCGGTCGGTAAGCGTTGCACCAGCGGCTTGGGCTTGCGCGAGGACTGCATCGACCTCGGCCCTACTCGACACCAGCTGGCCGATGCTGAACTCGCCGGCCTTCGGCGGGCCGAACGAAACGTTGGCGTCCTTCGCCAGCTCGCTGCGGGGATACAGGCACATGATCAGCCCGCCACGAAGCTCGAACATCACGGTCGCACCGGCCGGCTCGACCTCATCGCCCTCCCACTCGGTGCCGATCACGCCGCTCGTCTGCAATCCGAGGCCATCCCTATAGAAGGCGAGCGATTGCTCGAGGTCTGTAACAGCAAGCGTGATTACGTCGACTTTGGCGTCCATCGCTTTCCAACCCGCGCCGAAATGAGAACGGAAGAGCGACAGTTTTCAATAACCATCCAGAGCCAGATTTGAGGCTCTTGCCGCACTCGTTTGTACAGCCGGCGCGGTCCTAGCGTACAGCGGATTGGGGCTTTTTGGCTTTCTAGAGCCAAATGTGCTTCGCTGGTAGCCCGTCTTTGTGTACGGGCTGGGACGTTTGTTTGTACGCCTGCACCCGTCCTTGTGTACATCCAGATGCAGGATGCGGCACGAGCGGACGAAGCTGGCGGTTCCGGCGCGGTTTGGCTCGCTGGAGCCAGATTGGGATGTTGCGGGAGGCTCGCTCGTCGTCCAGCAGGGATGCTACGCTGCTGGACGTCAGGTGCATATCTTCGCCTACAAGCTCAAGCTGGGACCGATGCTGCGGTATCCCTCCGCGCTGACGGTGGAGTCGCTGGCTGCGCGCTTGGCGGAAGACGCCGTGATCCAGGAGTTTGCGTCGCATCCGTCCGGCGCGTGCGTCGTGAATGTTGGGCTCCAGAAGGATCGTGATTCGCACGAGGACGCGCTGAACGAGTTGCTGTTCGCCGTCCAGCAAGTCGGCTACTCGTTCGCGGAAGCCGAGATCACGAAGATTGCGGATCGCGCGATAGAAATGGCGGTTGGGGGCGGTGTCAGCGGCGGGCTGGGTACTGGCTCGGCGACAAGGAATGGCGAAGCAGCCGCGATTGGCGCGTTCGTCGGGTACGTGATCGGCTTGCTAGTAGGTGCGCAGATGGAGAAGGTGGAGGTCGTCTACCGTGCCCAACGGACCGGCACAGGATGGCATCTCGTCCCTGTCGCGCAGCAGCGGGCCACATCGCCGCGACCGGCGCTTCAAGCCAACTAGAGCAGTCCTTGGCGCGCTAGTACAACGGAGGCTTGGATGGGCGAGTACGAGGTTGAGGTCAAGGAGGTTGAGAACGCGGGCTTTTATGGAGACGTGTTCTTCACCGACGACAACGGCAGGCGCGCGAAAATCGGTCAGACGCCGGTCAGCGGAATGAAGCCCAGGGTTACGGAGCACGCGCAGGAGATCGTAAGGCTGCACCAGCAGGTTCCCGAGGTCGTGGAGTTGGACGATGACCATGAGGTTGAGATTCACGAAGTTGAGAACGCCGGCTTCTACGGCCGGGTATTTTGTTCTGGCAGGGGAGGGCGGGCGAAGATCGGCGAGACACCGATCGGCGGAATGAAGCCCAAGGTTGTGGAGCACGCGCAGGAGATCGTTAGGCTGCATAAGCAGTCTCCCGAGGTCATCAAGCTCTAACGCAGGGCACAATGGACCTTGACGACCTGTGGACTCGGATCGGCGAGTTCGTCAAACCGCATCTGGTGTTCCCGGCGACCCCGGACAGCGATGGCGGTTATCCGACTGCGGTATGGCCGGACGACGATCCGACTGGCTTCTTTGAGTTCGCTGCCAAGGCTGAGCCTCAAGTGTTCTACATCCGACAGATCGTTGTTGATGATGAGGTTGCTGCGCGTCTTCTTGACGAGTTCACGGAAGGCGAGATACCGCATGAAGACGATGAAGACGCTAGGGAGGACGATGAGCTGCCGCGCGATCTGGCGCAGTTCCAGGCCACGGTAGCTGCGCACCGCAGCGAGACGATTAGCGTTGAGGTGGGGTTCTTCGTTGGCTCCGTCTACCACGTTTATGCGCAGACTGCGGAGTGGGCGAACAACCTGGCAGCACTCAGTGAGCAACGCCGCGCGGAAGGCGACTTGCACTCGCGGGAAGACTGGGCGGCTCGCCGGGAAGAAACCGAGCAAGCGCGGAATGAAGCAGGGCCAAAGCAGCAGGAATGGGTTGAGCTACTTTGCGAGGACAAGGGCTTTATCGGCGCGATCAACGACGCCGCACGGAACGCTGCCGCTGGAGAGGCGATACCGGAAATGGCATCGCTCTTGGACTCACCACGCCATAGAGATGACGACGCTCAGGGGCGCGCACTACGCTGGGCGGCTTGGGGAGCGGTTCGGGAGGCTACCGAGACTGTACGATCAAAGGTCCGCCCTCAGCGTGAAAAGCAAGCACTCGCTGAGCTTGACGATATCGCCGCTGCTCTCTTGACGGTTCCAGCCTGGCGCGATGCGACTACAAAGCCGCAACAGACAGGAATAGCCCGCGAATATCTTGAAGACCGACTCGGGTTCAAGCCCGCAGCTTCACTCACAGAACGTGTCGTGGAGGCGGCGCGACGTATGCCGTCAACATCCTCGGCGCATCTCGGTATATAGACCACACAACTGAGTCTCGTTAGAATGGTCTAACCCTACTGTGGTACCAGCTGGACCCCGAACACCTTAGATGTACGGAAAGTAATTCCATGCTTATTAAACAGCGCGGGATCGCCTGTGCTGGGACCAACAGCGATCCTGCCCGCGATCCTTTGGGTTACGGGATGTCCTGTAGTTTCCATAGCAGCGGCGATCTCAGATTGGAACGCTTCTGCATCTGCATATGGGAGAGGGAGCGTAATTAGCTCCTTTATGGGCCGATCGCCGTCGTCTTTGAGCGTAACTTCCACTCGCGCCAGTTCCGGGTGTTCCAATTCAGTCATATCAGTACGATAAACCCGATAGCCGCATCTAGCCAATTTCTATACACGGGGAGGGCGTACGCATCAGGTACTAGGTCTGCGCCGCCGGTCCTACATCGGCGTGCGTCGCGTCCATGAACGCTTGCTTCTCGGCGGCGAACTGATCAATCCAAGATTTGTCAGAGTCGCCCATGTGGCGATCCACAAGGGAACGCATAGCGAGGGCGTGCTTGCGTGCCTCAGTAGCAGCGAACACGGCGAGTCCATCCACTTCATGTTTAAACTGCTCGTTGATCTTCCAGCCAGCCTCGCCACGGTAAACCGAGTTCTGCGCCTTGACCATGAGTTCTATCTTGGACGCGAGGGAGAGAACATTGTGGTAGGCGACCATCCTGTGTTGCAGGTGATTCTCCGCGATCTGCTCACGTAGCCGCACTGTCTCCTGATGGCTTCGCAGGTACAAGCCGAGAAGTCCCACGACGGCAACGCCAAGCGGGATGATGGCGGCGAGCGATACGGATGCTAGAGGCATGAGCCGTACCCTACCCGTGCGTACGGCAGTGCGCAGTGTGTCCGCCTGTTGGACTCCGCTAGGCTTCCGGGTCATGGCCGAGCGCACGGCACAACAGGAAGCGGCACGTCATGTGCGGGAGTGGGCGGGCGAGCAGTTGCGCCGTTTGAGCACTGGCGTCTACGGGCGCGAGTTGGGCAGCGTGCGGTGCGACTGGCAATCCACGGGGATCGGCTACCCACAGACGGTCGGTGAGTTCAACGAGCCGGTCAAACCGACGATCACGCCTGAGCACTACGAGCTGACTTTCTGGCTCCCGCCCGCATCGCAGCAGCTAGCCGGGGAGCTGCCGGGTAAGCTGCGGGAGGCGATGGATGACGACGAGACGCTTGGCGATCGGGTGCATATCGCCGAGGTTCCATCTGGCGTCTTTGAGCCGGAAGATGGCGAAAACGAAGACTACGAGGGCTCGCTCCGGGTCCGCATCCCGGTTACGGTCTTCATCGGGCCGTAGCCACTCCCCGCAGGTTCGCGCTCGATTTCGAAATCTTTTCGATTGCTCGTGGTTGCAGGCGTAGGTTGGTCGCGGCTCTTTTACGAGCCGTTGACAAGGCGCTAGCGCACCAGGCGATCAAGGCGACCGCCGCCGGCGTGTGGCGCAATCTATCTGGTCCGCATGTCGGGCCTGAACACGGAGGTTGCCTATGCCCGATCCCGAGGGGTCGTTTCCTGACGCCCTGATCCTTGCTGCGCTCAAGCGAGCGGAGCTTCACCGGGGCCGCGATGAGCCCGGCGTGCACTACTCGGATATCGTCGCTCACCTGGGCTTGAAAATGGGGCCAAGCACCGGCCACAAACTGCGGCCGCGTGTGCGTGCGATGGAGGCTGCGGGACTGATCAGAAGCTTCAAGCGGCATGGCTCGCTCGCGTATAAGGCGACGCCCCAAGGGCGAGCGCGTGTTGCGGGCTGCCGGCGAGGTTGCGCTACCGGAGTCGCCGCAGCATCGCCAGTGGCGCGAGGCCCGCGAGGCTGCCCCCGAGCGCATCAGCGGCTTCCGGGACGGCCTGCGTGTGCTCTTGGATGAGGGAGCGACGCTGCTTGCCGACGAGGCGACGGACTCGGAGGCGTGGTTTGTCTACGGGGAGAAGATGGGGCGAGCTTGCAAACGACTTGGCTCGGCAACGTACTGCCTGCGCGAGTGGATGGAGCCGAACGACACGAGCGCAGACATTGATGAGAGTCGGCGGCTGGGGCGGCGTAACCCGCGCTCCTGGGGCTGAGATCAGGGCGTGCCTCCGAGACTGTGAGTAGCGCGGCCAGTCCTAGCTTGCGCTGGCGGAAGATTTGTCTACGGCTGTACGCGATTAGAGGAATGTGAGTGCCGCTGTAGTTCCGATCACGAGCGCGGCAGCCAGCGTCAACCAAACCCCGATTTTGAAGTCAAAGCCCTTGAGAACGAGCCATCTGGCTTCTCTCGTGATAAGCGCGTCCGCATCTTTAACGGTCCACGGCGGGCGGTAGTTGATCCTACTCAATGTGGAGGCGGTGCAAGAAAGAGAAAGGCCCAAAAGGGCAATACCAATACCGACGAGGATACCGTCTGCTTTCCCATGATTGATACTCGTGCCGAGCGCGGCAGCAAGTACTCCTTGGAAGGGCAAGAGCGCGAGGGCTTGCATCGTAAGCTCCTTATTGAGCGCGTGCACTTCACTCATGCGCTGAATCGCACGATTAGAGCATGGATGCAAGCTAACGTCGGGGTTGAAGTATTCAAAGGGATGCACATCTGATCGCACGATCTTCATGCAAGGCGATTCGTGCCAAGCGACGCGAGTCCTGCTGACCATTATAAACTCATGCGAGCGATGCTCACGAGTAGTAATCTAGTAAACGTGGCTACCTGGATTATCATCGCTGTATTCCTCGGCCTAGGCTCATTACCGTTAATCCGTGTAGGAAGCGAGATAGTGGACGATATGCGGTTCAATAAGCAAACCTGGGATGACGCTAGAGCTAGAGACGAATCTAACCGCAATCGTTCTTGAGCATTTGCTCGTGGGCGAACGCTCTCAACCGCTCCCACCCGCCGTGCTGGTCAAAACAGGAGTACGCGGGTGCGTCCGGCTGCGTGCGTGCCCAATCCGCATAGCCGAGCTTGGTGGAACGTGCGCCCGGTGGTAGCTGCTCCAGGTAGGCGATCACGAACGGCAGACACTCGTTGATGCTGCTCCAGTCGCGGCGACGCTGCTCGCCGGCAAGGGCCGCGTCCACCGGCTGCGCGTAATCCGGGCGCTCGTGGCGGGGCGGTGGGCCGTCGGGCACCGGCAGCGCTCGTGCTCGGCACCCGACCTTCCACGCGGCGACGCTCTCTAGCCAGGTCCGGTCGCGGTCGGGCGTCCAGGGGATGCCGTTCGCTCTGGCGAAGCGACGTAGCTCCAACGCACTCGGCTCCGTGCCGTGGATCGCGTAACAGCGCTCCAGCAGCTCCACGGTTCCGAGTGCTGGGCGGCCGTGTCCTTGATCGCCACGACCAGGGCGACGATCTAGGCGGGCGAGCGCGAGCGCGCGGTCCCAATCGCCGGCCGCGAGTCGTATCTGCTCATCGGTGGGAAGTCGCAGGCGTCGCCCGTGCCGCCAGCGCGCCTCGCTGACGGCGAGCATCCGGGCGCGCTCGGCGCGGTACTGGCCGGGCGTGAGTGTGCCGGCGCTCAGCCGGGCCGCGACGACGCGCAACACGTAGGCGATGTGCGAGCTAGTCAGCCAGTCTTGCTCCGGGCGGGTCTGTGCTCGCCCGAGGCGATGGGCGTGCTGCTCCGTGGGGGCGTGCGCGAGCAGCAAGACCTCCCGCCACGGGAGCACGAGCCGGCGCGCGATGTCGCGGGCAGCAGGCAGGCCGGCGAACCGATTGCTCCGCTCACGAGCCTGATCCCACCGCCGTTGCGACACCTGCACCGGGTTCTCAGGGTCCGCATGGCTGGCTATCTCGCGCACGCCGCGCAGGATGAGCACAGCGTCAAGGCTTGGGAGGCTGTCGCGCTCGCCCGGCGCTATTCGCTCTCCTTAGGAGCTTCGCCTGTTTCGGGGGTGGCTCCATCTTCTTCGGCGCGCGTGCGTTCGCTGGGTGTGCGCCCGTTATGCACTTCTTCGGGTGCGCGGATAACAGATTGTGAGGCGCCAGCCCCAGCGCATTTGTTCAAGAGCGTTTCCGCGTCCGCAGTCAGTGAGCCGCTTTCGCCGTCCGCGTTGATGATCACGTTCCTACGGCGGAATGTTCCGCCCGTGCCGTATTCCTGCTGAGCGTTCGGGGCGCTGCTGATGAGGTTGAACGCTTCCCCGGCGGCCCGTTCGTTGTTGAAGACGTAGATTTCATACGCTGGCTGGTTCCGCTCCGCTTGTTCCACGGCCGAGTAGTCCTGTCGTAGCCAACCACCCGGCGCGACTTTCGCCACAACCGCGTGCTGCGAGGATGCGCCAGATGGGAGATTGCTGACTGGTTGCTGCTGTGCGTGCGCGCATTTCGCAACAGCACTCGCAGATACAACCGAGCTACCACCGCCGCAAGCAGAGAGAAGTGTGGCGATAGAAAGTGAAAGCATCGTCAGAATGAGTCCGCGCGGTTTGGTCAATGGATTTAGGTTCCTTTCTGTTGTCAGTACAGCGAGGCGTTAGCGATCCGCGCTAGCGCCTTCCGATCAGTCCTCGCGTTGTTCGTGGGTGCTTGCGCGTATGACGATCGTGCTCACACGCACGCCAAGCGCATCCGCCACAGCGAGCATCAAGTCAAAGGGTGGGCCAAGCCGGCCCGTTTCCAATCGGTCAATCCGCCTCGTGGTCGTTTCTGCGCTGCTGGCTAGCTCGCTGACACTCATGTTCCGCTCGGTGCGTAGTTCATGGACGGCAGCGCCAAACGCGCGCAGCGCATCCTTGTCGGATGCGCGTTTAGGCACGGTCCGCCCCTAGACTGTGTGTAGACGATTGTCTGCGCCATTGATACGCTGCGTGGGCCTGGACTCCTGCAAGTACCGATCGGCGCCAAGCGCCTACCAGCGAAGCGTGCGCATCAGTCAAAGCGATCAAGGAAATCCTCCAACGAATCAGGCGGCCAGTCCTCATCCCCGTCCAGCGCGTCCGCCTCCAACTCATCCAGCTCATCATCAGCCGGAAGGAACGGGCCATGCTCAACCCACGGGCGCGTAGGCGAGTTCCGTAGTTGGCAGTAGTCAGTGCGGTTGCGTGTACGTGTATTCATGCAGGCGTTAACCCATGCGCGAGAACGCGCAGGGTGAGAGTGAAGCATCCGTGTTGTGAGAGATCGGCTGCTCCTTTCAACGCCTATCATCGAATCCAGAGCGATGCAAGCGAACTTCACGAATCGGCATCGTCCAAACGTTGAGTGCTCGGAGCCGGGTGATTTTGCGATGTGCGGATTCCGTGTTACAACTCAAGTGTCCTGTAATCCACTGAGCGCGGATCGCTCACCTGGAGGCAGTCATGCAGTCCATCAACATCTATGCCGCGCCTTCGCTATCAATCACCCGAGCGCCTGCCTGGGGCAACGCACTTCTCCGACGCCCCGGAGCTACGCGGGTCATTGAACACGGTGCGGCTCGTCAAGAGCCAGAAGTGGGTATGGGACTCTCTGCGAGACGCTTGCGATTTGAGCATTAACTACGCACGCCGCCGTGAGCCGGGGCACTGGGAGTTGGCCGCTATTGCGTTCGTGGCAAGCCGGCATGTAGATATTCAGCCCTTTTGGGATGAGAGCAGCGACGAGCTTTGGCAGGAGTGTGGCTTTGCCGCGAAGCCACCATATCTGCGTGTATGGCGCCGGCTGCGAGAGCTAGAGACTGTCTGCGACGAGTTCCTGGCCGCTGCTGCCGTCGTGATCCAGCGTTGCAAGTGGCACGACTCACGGGTCATGGCCCACACGCACGTTGACTGGACGGAGGATGAGACGCACGCTGCTCTGATCCATGACTGCCAGCCGGATGATCCATGCGCGTACAAGAAGGCGACGAAAGGCGGGAAGCGAGTTTGGGGTCGGGCGAAGCGCCCCGAGCGGGTGCAAACATCCGTCGCTCGCCATGAACGCCACGAACTGAGCGAGGTAGACCCGGACACAGCGGAGAAACGCGAGCAAGCGAACGAGCCAAAGAAGACCGAAGACCTCGGCGATGGGACGAAGCGGGTTCGCATCAACGGCTGCTGGTATCGCACGCGCGACGCGCAGGCCGGGATTCGCGCCTACACCGGCCCGCGCGGGTGCCGTCGTTTCTGGCACGGGTACTATTCCGGCAAGCTCGTCTGTGGGTTCACGTCAGGCGTGATCCCTTCGGTTGACAGCGCTTCCATCCAGGAGCACAAGCTGTTCGCCGGCTTGTTTGATCAGACGGTGCAGATGGTCGGCGAGGCACCCGAGACGGTAACGGGTGATCGCGGACTATCCATCGCGGAGTGCTTCCAGCACGCAACCAAGAACGGCACCGCCCCGATCTTCCCGTGGCGGAAGACCGGGGACGGCACGCGCCATGACCACGAGACGCACGATCGCCACGGCGTCAAGCGCTGCCGGTTCTGCGGCGGCGATATGGAGCAGGTCCGCTTCTCACCGAACGACGGCAGTCCGCGCTTGTGGTTCCGCTGCATGAACCCAATCACAGCCGACTGCGAGAAGGAGCAGACGATCGCGTGCAAGGAGGACTGGCGGCTACTTGTGCCGCTCTCCCGCACCGAGCCGCTGTACCACGAGCTTAAGAAATCGCACAAAAGCTACGAGGCGACGCACGACTACTGGCGCGACCGCTACAGGGTCGCCGCCGACACGCTTGCCAACCGGCCGAAGGTCGTGAGCATGGACTGGCATCGGCTGAGGGCGAACACGGCCTGCTTGATTGACTGGCTCCGCATCGCGGCGAAGAATGGCTGGCTCGGCACGGTACGCGCCAAGAAGCGCCATGAAGGCACGCGCGAGTTCAAGGAGAGGGGCGAGAAGGCCGCCACGGAACTCGGCGATCAGCGAGTCCGGCTCGGACTCGCCAGCGCCTACGGCAAGATGGCGAAGGCTCTCGGCATCGGCGACGCGACGCCACCATCCCGGCGAAAGCATCGCTGGCAACCACCACCGCTCCCGGCGAGCCCGTAGCGGGCATGGACGGAGCAAGCCAGATCAAGACCCGAAGCGCCCGGCGATCCCGCCTGGGCGCTTCCGCGCGTCAAGGGCGCTGGAGATCGGCCGCCCCGAGCCGGCTGGCCCTTGAAACGTCTCAAGGCCCTGATCGGCCTGATTTTCCGGGCTCCCGGCGCCGGATCGGGGCATATTTGAAAGCTCTAGGCAAAACTGTCGAAGAGGCGACGACCGGAATCGAACCGGTGTAGACGGCTTTGCAGGCCGCTGCGTAGCCACTCCGCCACGTCGCCAGGAGCTCATAAGCGTACCGGGCCGCTCTGGTTGGCTCGGTAGAGGCCGTTATCTACTTCTTCGGCGGCCCTTAGCAACGCTTTCGAGCATCGTTAGCGCCGGCAGAGCGCACGGTTGCAAGATGACCTTCCCCGAAGAACTAGAGGTGATCTGTGAAACGTCTACTTGCACCCATGTTGTTGGCAGCACTCGTTGGCGGCATCGTCGCCGTTGGAGCGGTGGTCCTGTTCGGCGGTAGCGCTCGAAGCTCGACCTCCACCACAACTCCCGCGAGCACCGTGTCCGCCTCGACATCGACGGGGACCCGCCGCGATGTCTCCTCGACCGCGTTGTCGGCCACCCAGATCTACCAACGCGACTCCAAGGGCGTGGTGTCGATCAAGGCCATCACCTCAGACGGGGAGGACGAGGGCACGGGCATTGTGCTGAACGAAAGCGGCTTGATCCTCACGAACGATCACGTGATCAAGGGCGCGACCAGCATCACAATCGATGCCAGCGGCTCCTCAAAAATAACCCGCAGCGCGACGATCGTTGGCGAAGAAGCCAACGAGGATCTGGCGCTGATCCGTGTCAACCCCTCGGGCCTTGGCCTGGAGCCATTGACGCTTGCCAGCTCGAGCTCGCTCCAGGTTGGCGACTCGGTGTATGCGATCGGCAACCCGTATGGGCTCGAAGAGACGCTCACAAAAGGCATCGTCTCAGCGCTCAACCGCGAAATATCAGCGCCGGACGGCTCCAAGATCACAGGCGCGATCCAGACGGACGCGGCGCTCAACCCAGGCAACTCAGGCGGACCGCTGCTCGACGAACAGGGCGATGTGATCGGCGTGAACTCCCAGATCGCAAGCGATGCCGCGACGGTCGACGGCTCGCAGCCTGGTAGCACGGGCGTGGGCTTTGCGATCGCCTCCAATACGGTCGCGGCTGCTGTCAAGAAGATCGAGTCTGGACAGGGCGTGACGTACGCGTCGGCCACGCGAAGCGCTGAACAGTCACAGGTGGGATATGGGGAAGAGTCGCCCTACAGCAGCTCGCCATACGGATCTCGCGGTGCCTACAGCGAAACCGAAGCCAGTGGTCGCGCCGCCGAAGCTGGGTCCGAAAGCGCGACCGAAGCGGGCTCTGGCTCGAGTACTGAAGCGAGCAGCAGCTACGGGTCCTCGGCCGCCGAATCGGCCGGCGTCGAAGGACGCGAAGGCCGTGTGATCATCGCGCCCTGAGGGCTTGGAGCCGGACGCGGCTGGGAGCGATCCTGGCTGGCGTCCGGCGCTGGCCCGCTGGGGTCGCCGAACCACTGGTTGCGGGGCTGCGGGACGGGCAGTGCTCGTTGATACCCTAGGCAGCCGATCCCAGGGCGATTAGCTCAGCTGGGAGAGCGCCGCCTCGACAAGGCGGAGGTCACTGGTTCGAGCCCAGTATCGCCCATCGTCGGATTTGGCTCTAGGACACGGATTATCCGGGCCCAGGGAGCGGGTTTGGTAGCATTTTGGTAGCAATCATCGGGGCGCAGGTCCGGCGATGAGGATGGGTAGCAGCGCCCTGGCTTGGGCAGTCTTGCCCGTGCTTATGACACTGACGAGTTGGTCAGCGACCGGAGTGCTGCTGTATCCGGCGTTGTGGCTGTGTCTGTGGTCATTCGCCTGCGACTGCTTGGTCTTGGGAGCCTGGGGGGCGTCGAGGCGAGCATCCACGGCGGAGAGGCGTTGCTTGAAGCGTGTGGGTCCGATCTACGGCTGATGCGCCCACTCGCCGTGCAGGCCGCCGTGCTGGCGACGAAAGGCGAAAATAAGTTGCCAGGTGGAGACCAGCCGTAGCCACGCTGACGTATAGGGCGCACCAATGGAAGGCGTACAACAGCCCGATACGATCCCGATGATGGGACTCCTTGATATCTTCCGCAGGCCGCCGCGACCGTCCTCGGCCCGCACCTTTCGTCTGCCCGAAGACGGATTCATGCGCGTCGTCGGAGAGTCTCACTACCAAGCGACACTTAGGCGCCTGCAGGGTAGTTGCCGGCCAGGCGCCGAAGGGCGGCCCAGCTTCCCTGTCGCTCTGATGCGTGAGCCCGACAATCCTCACGACGAACATGCAGTCGCCGTGATGAGCGACTTCGGGCGTATCGGCTACCTACCTCGCGACGACGCACGCCGCTATGGCCCCACTCTTCGGGTATTGCAGCGCGAAGGGTACGCCGGTGCTTCATGCCGCGCACTGCTAAATGGCGGCACGCGCGACCGGCCAAGCTTCGGGGTCACGCTATGTGTGGCATACCCTGAGGATTGCGAAGTGCATCTCGGGCTTCGGTCGGAGACGGATGACAAGCCGACGACCGGCCGCGTACGTGGTCGACATCACACGGACTATGTGGAAGATGTTAGGGAACTTCGCCGTAGCGACAAGGACAAGGCCGCTGAGCGTCTCCTGCTTGAGCTGGTCGACGCGATAGAGGAAGAGTCAAGTGTGCTTGGGACAGGCGTGGCGCCTTGGTACTACGAGCAGCTAGCTATCATCTATCGGAAACGCAAAGACCATATCGCCGAGGTGGCGGTCCTTGAGCGTTATGCGAGTCAACCGCACGCGCCCGGCGCCGGATCGGCAAAGCTTTCGGAGCGGCTCACGAAAGCACAGAGCCTCTTGTGACTGAACTGACTAAGCTCGTCTATAGCCATAGCCTGGCTTAAGAACATTGTTGACAAATGTACCCTTGCTACCTGCCGTCTCGAAATCCTGCCACACCGGCAAGGGCACTCTTTCATATATGTAGAGTCCGCTTTCTATGAATTCGACATAGACGTCTTCTGCGGTCTCGTCGTAGCCAATAGCTGCAACGTTACTTGAGACTACCGATTGCATTTCAGGCATCTTTCTCCTCTGGACTCGTGCTTGCTAGTGCTTTGTCTGCTGTCTCCGGCGGAGCCTCCACGGCTGTTGACTGGGCGCGCCAGCCGGCCACGACGGCTTTGTATGCGTCTGGACTGGGACGATCGCGTAGCCACGTCTGCGGCAACTTTGGGTCGTCGCCCACGGGCCGATCGGGTGCCTTATAAACTCGTATCCGCGAGGGCACCTGCAGGGCATCACCTAGGACCAGCGCCTCGCCGGTGCGAAGAGCCGGCAATAGATCAGTAAGACCACCGAGGTCATCGGTGATCGTGCCCTCGACGGCGGCTCTATCGGCTCTGTTGGTGACGCGAAGTGCAATGGTTGTACCGGCTTGGCTGAGTACGGCGGGGTCTATGTCTGACGGCCGTTGCGTGACCGTCACGAGACCTACGCCGTACTTTCGTCCCTCCTTCGCGATTCGCGCGCAGGCACGTGTTGCAGCGGTGTCTCTTCCGCCGCCCAAGAACCTATGAGCCTCATCCAACACCACTAGAAGTGGTTGCTGCTTTCCACCTACGGGTAGGTTCATGCCCCAGTAGAGCGCGTCGTAGACAATCCCAAGCAACGAGCCAACAACGATCTCAACGGCGCTCGCGGGAACGTGCGACACGTCGATCACCGTGATCGGGTGTTCGCCTCCGATCCATTGCACGAGTTGCTGATCAAGATCAGCAACCACCACCCCCTGCTCATCCGGCGCCCATTCATCGGTGTCGTCAAACATAAACGCAAAGCTAGTGTCGAGCATCCTATTACGCATCAGTTCCAACTGACGGGAGATCCCACGCGCCTCTTTGCATCTGTGAGGCGCGGTCGCCTTCCCCGAGGCGGCGGGGTAGCGAGGCGGAATGAGAAGCGAGATATCTCCCTCTTCAATTATTGTTTCTCGCGTATCGCCCGTTTGGTCGTTTGGGCTTGTGAACGTCATACGCTCGTTGTTCTCCAGCTCCCACCACAGTCGCCGCAGGGAGAACGGGATGGGGGAGTCCGCGGTGATCGCTTGATGAGGAGTCGTGGTGGGTAGCCGATCGGCGGCGTCGAGCTTCAGATCGCGCACTCGGTTGCGAAGAAACTCTGCGTCCGCCTCACGAAGCTGGCCCATAGTTATGGCGGCCAGCTCGTCGAAGGTAAGTGCCCAGTATGGAATTCGTAGCCGCGACGCCTTATCCGTGGCGTTGGTGGAAAGCACCCGCGTTTGCTCGGGGATTGCGCTCCCATACTCGCCGTGCGGATCGATCACCAGCGCCCGGGCCGAACGGTACGGACCATTGCCCAACGCCCGAAGCAGGATCGCAACGAGGTTTGACTTCCCAGCACCGGTAGAACCTACGACGCTCGCGTGTCGCGTTACGAGCGCCGACAGCCTTAGCGACGCGGCCACTCCATCGGAGCCGGCAATGCGTCCGATTACCACGGCGTCGTTCGGATCGCCCCGATCGGTATAGATGACATCTAGATCTCGCGCCGTGACGACGTGAACCTCGTCCCCGACCGTGGGAAACTGACCGATTCCGCGCTCGAAGCGTCCCTCGGTTGACTCTCCGAAAAGCGCGACCTGAATCCAGCGGTAGCCACTTAGTCTCGGATCTGGGTCGGGTATGATAAGCGATGGGTCGTCGTTCTCCTCCTCACCAGTGGGGTTCGCCCCAACCTGTGTGCAAACGCCAAAAAGGTCCGTGTACCCAAGAGGAATCCTTACAAATGATCCGATCTGGCCGACGCGATATGTACTTCCTTCGACCATAAGCAACGTCGAGCGAGTTCGCCGTAGCTGTATGGTCACGAGGCTCCCTCGCACGCCGCTCACTTGGCCGATGTACGTCGCGCTGTAGAGTGTTGGCTCAGTCATTGAGGCTTTGTCGGGCCAGGCCGTCCAGTAGCTTGCAAAAGGAGTTGAAGTCGCCGAGTAGAAGCTTTCCTCCGGGGCCTTCGCCTTTATCAAGGGCGAAAACGTCAGCGAGCCGACCCGCGCTTCCATCGGGATCGATGACCATCCACTCTCCCCGCTCCCCACCTACAACGGCGTTGTCCGGCGCAAGAATCACGAGCTGCCGTTGTTCGCGTGCTGTCGTGGCGAGAAACCCGTCTATCGCAGGCTCCTCGTAGCAGAGCGCGAATACATGCAGTCCAGGATTAACTTCGAGTGCTTCAATGATGACCTCGTTAATGTGTTGGTCGCCGAAACTATATCCAGCTGTGATCAGCACAATCTCGTCTCGCTCGCTAAGAAGGCGTCGTAGCCGGTCCAGCATCGCGACGTAGGGTTGCTTTCTCGACTCCTCGTACTTGCGAAGAGATGGCAGAATCATCTCGCCCGTAGCCAGTTCCGGCCCTCTGACTATTCGACGGTCCTCGCCCGCCCCCGTCTTACGCCATGTGACCGAGCCATGAAGCTTCCATAGCCGCACCCATCGTCGGCCAGGCAGCATGTCAGCCCGTACCAGACTTCCTGGCGAGAAGAAGGGTTCGTACGTACCCACAAAGCCGTCGAACACGGGCACCCAGACAGCCTCAAGGCCGCGCTCCACTAGGGTGTCGTAGTTCAGCGAATAAATCTCGACGGGCGTGACACGTTGCACGTTGCGCAACCAGCGCCCCAGCGCTTCGTGCGGCAAAGAGTCTGGAATTCTTGAAGCGTCCGGGCGTACTTCTTCCGCAATTGTCCTCTTGATATTTTGCTCAAGCGTCTCAAGCTCGCCGCGGTCAAGACCAGCGAGCTTGTCAGCGTCAAGAATCGCGTCGAGCTTCTGGCGCACAGACGACAGGATTTCCTCGATGTCCCGGCGATTTTCGGGTAGGGAGTCTCTGATGAGAGTCCAAGCGTCCGGAAATGGCGGACCCATTGAGAGTGCTGACTGTTCGCAAGACTCGGTCAGGGCAGCGACCGCTGGAATCAGCGGTTTGCCGTCAGTCGCCTGTACGGCACAGGATGTGCCGGCGCCAAGCAGCATTGCGATCGGCTTGTCGTGAGAGGACAAATGATCGCGAAGCTTCTGTACCTCAGTTACTGGATCGAATGTGCGCGTCATTGCAGGGTGGTCGTCGCAAACGCGCCAAGCTTTTGCACCGGGTCACTCATCCTCAGAGGGATCTCCTGCCACGACGCCTAGGGCCGCCCCTGGACTTGAGTCCAGCGCGTCAAGTTGGTGGAGACCGGCTGTAACGCGTAGGGCGTCAACTCGCTCGACTTGCTTGTCGAGCTGGCGCGTGCGAGTGGCCATCAGCTCGGCGTACGCTCTGCGGGAGCTGTCCAGGGCATTGTCGACTCTACCCATCTGCGTCTTGAACATGGCCCATTGCTTATTGAACCCTCCCAGTGCCTTGAGTATCTCGTTCGTCTGCTGGGCGAGCTTGAAGTTCTCGCTCGCCTGGCGGATGACGGCGAGAATTGCAAATAGTGTGAGCGGTGAGCAGAGCACGACCTTCCTCTGCAGCGCCTCATCGATCAGCTCCGGGTCATTTTCGTGAATGAATCCGTAAACTTGCTCGTTAGGAATAAACACAAGCATGTAGTCAAGGGTTCCTCCCTCGGGATCGATGTAGTCGCGCGTGGCGACCTCCTTGATTCGAGCGCGCACATCGCGCTTGAATGCTTTCGCGGCAGTATCGCTTTCCTGATTGGTAGAGCTGGCCAAGTAACGCTGATACTCGACCATCGGCGTCTTGACGTCCATGTTGAGAAGCTGGCCCTGAACAAAGAACGTAAAGTCCGGCCGCGAGGCACCGCCCGGTACTTGCTGCTGCTTGCAATATTGAACGCCCTCGATGAATCCTGCGAGACGGAGCACATCCTCAGCCATACGCTCACCCCACTGGCCGCGCGACTGACCCCCCGACAGCACCTCGTTGAGACGTCCGGTCTCTGTGCGCAGGAGCTCGGTCTGCTGTTTTGCCTCGCGGGTGACGGTCTCCAGCTTCACGATGCTGTCGCCGCGCTGACTATCGACGGCGCGCACCAGCTCACGCAGTTTGCCAAGCTCCTGACGGACCTCCGAGAGGCCTTTGTCAATCTCACCCTGGCGAGCCTTGAGTTGCTCCTCGCCACGTGCGGTCTCGCCGTCGAGGACGGTCTTGTTCTGAGCGACGAGTTGCTCAATGCCAGTTCTCTGTATCTCGCCCTGGACCCGCGTGAGATTCGAACTAAGAGCAGCAACGATTTTGTCGGTTTCGCCCGGGCCCAACTGTGCCTGATTCCCCCGTCCTTGCCGTACGAGCAACAGGGTAACCAACATCATCAAGATGATCAGGAGGGCGGCGAGAACGTAAAGCACGGATTCCCCCTCGATTTCCTGTATATCGATGCCAATAGGGTCGCGCTATAGGGAACAATCCCGAAGGCGGGAAGTGCGTTCGGTGCTCGGCCAGTCCCGCCCAGCGGGACACTACCAAGATAAGCGACGGCGCCGCGCCTCGTGGGGTTTCGGCACGCTGATTGCAGGCGACAGCGCTCGCCGTCAGGAGATGCTTGTCGCGCCGTTGCGGCGCGGGTCCATTGGGCGGAGACTCCTGAAGGCGTGTCGGCTAGTGGGTCGTCCATAAACGTTCGACCGGAAACGTCGCCCGGGATCCCGGTGCTGGAGCGGGGTTTCTGGCCGCGCCCCGGGTGCAACGTTTGTGGGAGGTCCACTAGGCCAACGCGGGTTGACGGCAAGCGCATGGCGAGGGCGATGGGCGAGCCGATCAAGATGCGGGCCGCCGCGGCGCGTAGCACGCGGGCTGGTGATGCACAGCTCGAACAACGCGGCGGCAGTTGGGTGTCGTTCTCGACGCTAACGCGCTGGTCGTGCAGCTCGTGCGCTTCGGCCCTCCGGGCACGCAGCAGTCTCTCGACCGCGGGGGCGCGATGGCGGGCGAGGGTCAGCGTCCGCGTCCGACGCTGTGGTCGGGCGTGTCGCGGGTGGGCTGCCGGGTGAGCCAGCGGGCAGGTCGCAGTATGTGTCGCAGTCGGAGTGGATCTCGGCTGGGTTGCCAGCCGAGGTCGGTGGCCTCTCGGTAGTCGAGCGATGGTGTTTGTCTACGGCTGTGGCTCATGTTCTGGGCGAGTCGTTTGATTCGGTCGGGGTCTTGTCCGTCGTCGCCGAGTTGGTCGCGGGCGATGTACCAGTCGGTGCCGTGGCGGGCGCGCGTGGCCTCGACGTAGGCGGTCTCTTTGCTGGTCTGCCAGCCGCCGGTGACGACGATGGAGCGATCGACGGTCGCGCCCTGCTGGCGGTAGACGTGTTGGGCGTAGGCCAGCCGTAGTGAGTCGAGGTGCTCGCTGGCGAGCTGAACTCGTCGCCCTGATCCGTCGAGCGTGATCGTCACGCCGTGTTCGCGGACATGGCTGACTTCGCCGCGCGTGCCGTTCTCGACCCTGGGTTGTCCGCGTGGCCGGTGCTGGGCGATGAACGCGATGAGGTCGCCGTCGCGCAGGCCGTAGTGGACGTTGGGGAGGGCGATCTCCTGGTTGCCGAGTTCGCCGCGTTCGGCTCGTAGGTGTTGCGCGCGGGCGTTGAGGCGGTCGATCTCCTGGTTTGAGGCGTCCGCGATCAGCGCCACTGAACGGATGTCGTCGTGTTCGCTGGTGAGCTGCCCCCATGCTTGGACGGCGTTCTCGGCGGCTTGGTCGCGGGTGTCCGCGAGGTGCAGCCGTCCAAGGGAGTGGTAGTGCGCCATCGCGCGCTCGGGTTCGCCGGCGCGTAGGGCTCTCCAGGCTCTTCTGCTCGACTGCGTCGCTGGTGCGGTGGATGTCCGCGAGTTCGGCGGTCGGTGCGTGGCCGGTGAGCCTGTCGAACATGCCTCCGGGGCCGATCGACGGGAGCTGCTTGCCGTCACCGACCGCGATCAGCTTCGCCCCTGAGCGCTCGACGAGCTCGGTCAGGGCGTCGAGGCGAGCGTGATCGACCATCCCGGCCTCGTCCAAGACGATCGTCGTGTCCCGGCCGATCTCGACTGTCCCTGTGTTTGCGCGGGCGACGAGCGCGTCGAGGGTGAGCGTGTCTCCAGTGAGGGCCGGGCTGTCCGCTCCAAGGCGCTCGGCTGTAGACCCGGACACGGCGACGCCGATCGTGTGGTGGCCGGCGTGCTGCTCGGCGCGAGCGGTGGCGTCGATCACGACGCCCTTCCCGGTCCCGGCAGGGCCGATGAGGACGGCAAGGCGCTCGCGGTCCCGTGAGCGCCTCCAAGGCGGCTCTTTGCTCGGTGCTCAATGGTGCGCCGATGTGCTCGGCGACTTCGCGTGTTGCGGCGGCGCGTGTTCGCTCGCCGATGTCTCGGCCTGCTGGCTGGGCGAGCAGCTCGGCGCGGCGTTCGATCGCCTGCTCTTGAGCGCGCACGGCGAGCGTGGTCATTCGCCCGCCCTCCAGGGTGAGGACTCGCCGGTCGCGGATCATCTCGCTCGCGACGGCGAGCGCCTGATCGGGCGCCATCTCTCCTGCAGTCTGCTCCAGCGCGACGGCGTGCAGGTCGCGTGCGTGGAACACGGCGTGCTGCTCTGTCAGCCTCGCCTCGATTCGGTCCTCGATCGGCCGCTCGACCTTGGGCCGCTCGGGTGCCCCGACCAGTCGCACGGCCTGGTCTGGGCCGAAGTCGTGGCGTCGGCCCGTCTCGCTCCACGCACGTTGCAGGTCGGCGCGTGTGGTCAGCTCCTTGGCCCGGCGGTTCTCGAGCGCGAGGTTGCGCAGCTCCCCGCGTTCCGGTGCTCGGCCGTAGCGGGCACGAAACCGCTCGGCCGCTCTGGCGACCTCACGCGAGCGGCCAGAGAACTCCTCGATCAGTGTTCGTGGCACGCCGGCGATCTCGAAGTAGCGGCCGTCCTTGCCGGTGCCCCGCTCGATCTCATAGCCCTCGCCGGCCAGCTCCTCGGCGAGCGCGGAGCGGTAGAACGCGCCCAGCTCGCGGGCTGACCGGAAGATCGGGCGAGAAGCGACCGCGACGATCCGCTCGTCCTCCCTTACCGCGCCACTTATGACGACGTGACTGTGCAGCTGGGGGTCGGGAGCCCGCGCCCCGCTGACCCCTCGCGCGGTGGTGTGCCGGTACTCGGCGGCGATCACGTCCTTGGCGTGCTCCTCCACGACCTGGCCGTCATAACGACGGCGCACGACCGGGACCTGCTCGCGCAGATACCGCACGGCGCTCTCGACGGCTCTGGCGTGCGCGGCCTCGATCTGCTCGCGCTGCCACGGATCACCGAGCGCCCAAACCGTCGAGACGGACTTCGGGGCGCTGAACGTCACATCGATCCCGCCGCCCCTACCGCCGCCTGCGCCCTCCGGACGCAGCCACCTGCCCGTGCCTGGGTGGCGACCATCCATCAACGCGATGAAGTCCGCACCCTCGACCGGCTCGCCGGCCCGCACCCCCAGCCGAGCCAGCGTCTCGGGGTCCGCGAGCCAACGGCCAGGGGCCTGCGTCATCTCCCCGTCCGGGGTCAGGTAGTAGTCGCCTCGCTCGGGCGCGACCGTCTTGCTCTCCAAGTAGCGCGCGTAGCCGCCACCACCAGCCGCAGGGATGCTCGATGCAGTCATCACATAAGTGATGACCCTGAGCGGCCCAAAACGGCCAACGAATTACACAGCGCTCGCACACCGGGCGCACACCCGTGCATCTCGTCTGTACTGGCAGTTGGAGCGGCTGGGGCCGCATGTCGAAGTCGGGCCTGGCTCTAGCTGCGACGGCGTGAGGTCTCGGCGGCGTCGATCTCGCTGGCGAAGTCGCTGACGCTTGCGTCGACGGCTGCGAGGATGCGGCGGACGGTGCGCCAGTGTGCGCCGCGTTGGCCGCGCTCAAGGCGGCCGACGAAGGTGGGGTCCACCCCCAGCCGCTCGGCGACCTGTTCCTGCGTCATCCCCGCCCTCTTGCGGAGCGCACGCAGCGCCTGCCCGAGGATGAGCTGATCCTGTTCGGCGGTGGGTTCTGAGCTTCGTGGCATGGCGGGAACACTCACGGCGCGCCTTATTCGGCGCCAGGGTATTTATGGTCCGGTTCTCGTGCTAGGGTCGTCGCACACATCAAAGTGCCCCCGCGCAGTTGGAGCTGCCGGGGGCGTGGCACCGAGAGCCTGAACTCCCGGCGCATAGGCACCCTACTAGCGGCGCGAGGGTGCCTTCTCGCCCCGAGCAGTCCTCCCGGAGCCTCCGACGACAAGGAGGAACCGATGAGCACTACCCAGATCCCCGACGTGACTGTGCTGGCCGCCACCGACCGTGCGGAACGCCACCGAGGCCGGCCGGGCGTACCCGTGTGGCTGATCTTCGAGCACCTGGGCATCCCACGACGCTCCCGGCTTGTGCGCACCCAGCTCCAAGCGCTCGCGCAGGATGGTGCGATCGAGCAGCGGCGCGCGCACGGAGTGGACGTATTCGGCGCTCGACCGCCAACGGTCGCAGGCGGCTGCAAGGCGCCGGCCCGGTGGATCTCCCGGAGTCCCCTCAGCACCGAGCGTGGCGCAACGCTCGCACGCTCGCCGGTCAGGAGATTGAGCGCTTCCGGGAGTCGCTGGGTGACGCGCTCAAAGAGGCGAGCGCGCTAATCGACGACACGCCCGGCTCCGATGCCTGGTTCGAGCTGGCAGAGGAGCTTCGAGCCGCCGCGCGGCGGCTCGGGTCGGCGACCTACTGCCTGCACGAGTGGATGGAGCCGAGCGACGATCGGGCGGACATCGACGACCACATCAGCCCTGGCGATCTGTCGCTCAACCCGCGCGAGCGTCAGCGACGCCAAGCCCGCCGGGCTGGTCGACGCAACACTCGGCTCTGGTCGGGTGCGGAGTCTGAGAGGACGGACGCGCCGATTTGATCGGCGCGCCTGCACGGTCCTGTGGTTGGTGGACGGAAATTCGTTGGCCGCTTTTCGCGACTTAGGGTCATTAACCATGATGGCCGCCACGAAGTCACCACAGGACGCGCCCGCGCCAGCAGCCGCGCCTTTCTCGCCGCTTCTTGATGCGACGGAGGCTGGGCGGTTGCTGTCGGTGCCCGCGTCGTGGGTACTCGCTGAGGCACGAGCGAACCGGATTCCGCATGTGCGGCTCGGGCGCTATGTGCGGTTCAGCGCGGACGACTTGGAGGAATGGTGGCGAGCGCGGATGCGGGGGCCGTGGCGTGCACGAGGCGCAGCCTCGCGTACAGCGCGCTCGCTGCTTGTCGATCGACAGGCAGAGCACGGGAGGCGTCCTGACTAACGAGACGGCTATCGCGTTGAAGCAGCCGCAGCGCCCGCTACCTTGGGCGGCCGATGGTGGCGCGCGATCAGGGAGACGATGAGTGATGGCGACAGCGAGGAAGATGACCCGACGGCCTTACGGAGCTGGCTCGCTCTACGCGCGTGGAGGCGTCTGGTACGCGCATTGGCGCGCAGACGGTGGCCGGCAGGTCAAGCGTCGTGTCGGCCCGATGCGCGTTGAGGGCTCGCGGGATGGCCTGACGCGCAGCCAGGCCGAGGCAGAGCTGCGCCGGCTGATCGCGGAGACGAAGCCCGCCCGGATGACGACTGGCGACGCGCTGACGATGGCCGAGCTGGGACGCCGTTACCTCGCGAACCTGGAGCGTCAGAGCCGCAAGAAGGCGACGACGACGGCTGTGGAGTCGATCCTGCGCGTTTGGCTTGAGCCGTTCTTCGCGGAGCGCGATCTGCGCCGGATAACGGCTCAGGACGTTCAGGACTTGATGACGATGATGGAGAAGGGCGAGAGGCCCGGACCGAAGGCGAAGGGGGACCGTCGCTATGGGCGTCCTGTCGGCGCAAAGTCGGTCCGCAACTACATCGGCTACCTCTCGGCACTGCTCGGTTTCGCCGAGCGCAAGGGGTGGCTGCCCGTGAACGTCGCCCGGCATATCGAGCTGCCCGGCAAGCCCGAGAGCGCCGAGATCAGGTTCCTTGAGCCGCTTGAGGTGCGAGCGCTGGCTGACTCCGCTGTCGATGGGCCTTACCGCGAGATCGACCGTGCGATGTATCTCACGGCCGCTATGACCGGCCTGCGGCAAGGCGAGCTGGTGGCGCTTCGTTGGCGCGACGTCGACTGGACCGCCGGCCGGATCAGAGTTCGCCAGAACTACGTGCTGGGTGAGTTCGGCACTCCGAAGTCCCGTCGCTCGACGCGCAGTGTTCCGATGGCCGATGAGGTTGCGGGAGAGCTTGACCGGCTCAGCCGCGTAGCGGGGGAGAGGAGTGGCGATGCTCTCGTGTTCGCCGATCCCCATACCGCCGGGCCGCTCGACAAGGCGGCGATCCTGCGCGCGCTTCCGCCGGGCGCTCAAGGCCGCGCAGCTTGAGCAGTCGCACCGTTTCCACGATCTGCGCCACACCTTCGGAACGGCGATGGCTGGCACCGGCGTTCCCATGCGGACCTTGCAGGAGTGGATGGGCCATCGGGACATCGAGACAACCCAGCGCTACGCCGATTACGCGCCGAGCGCGCACGAGGCGGCGTTCGTCGCAGCCGCCTTCGGGGCACAGGACGCCGGTCAGCGCCTCGTGGGCGAGGCGGCGTGATCGGGCGCTGCGCCGCTCGTGCGGCAGTCGCTCAAGTCACCATCTCCATCAGATGATTGTCGTCCGCGATCCGCGCCACCTGTTCATCGACGAGTCCGGCGACTCCGAGCGCACGCTCCTGTTGTGCGCGCTGAGCTTGCCCGAATCGACGGTTGCTCTCGCAGAAGCGAGCACGGATCGGCTCGTGGGTCAGATGGCCGCGCTGCTGCCGGGGTTCGCCCGGGAGCCAGAGCTGAAGGCGAACCGGCTTGCGCGCCCGCTCCTGCCCAGCGAGATCGACGCTCTCAACGACGCGGCGCCGTTCCGTACGCACGAGCGTGAGTTCGTCTATCAGCACGCCCTTCATCACCTTGCAGGTCTCGCCGGTGCGCAGGTGTACGCGGTGCTCTGGCATTGGAAGGGACCGGCGGCGCGCGGAGGGCGACGGTATCGGCTGCTGCTGGAACGCCTTCTGGAATGGGTGCTCGAAGACCCGGAGCCTGTATCGAGCATCGTGATCGACCGAGCCGGGCAGGAGCGTCACTACCGGCAGGCCATCGACACGATCAGCGCGGGCGCCGGGACGGATTGGACTGTGCGGATGTCGGCCTCGCATGAGGATCGTCTCGTGCAGCTCGCGGACCTGACGGCCTTCGCCGCCTGGCAGGCCGCCACGCCCGGCCAGAGCCATTCCAAGCCTCACATGCGCCACTGGTACCGGTTGGCCCTGAGGGACGTGTTTGCGCCGCAGGGCGACGGATATGGCCTACGACACTTCGCTGACGAGGACGCTCGCGCGCGGAGCAACTACCGCCGCCGACGCTGAGCAGCCGATACTGCCCACAGAAACAAGCTGCCCCGGGTGTTACCCCGGGGCGTGGTCGAGACCGGAGCCGTCTAAGCGGGCCGACCTCGTGCTGTCATGATAGACGATCCCGGCGACAGCGCAAGCGCCTCGGTGCCCAGCTCAGAAAGCGGCTCGCCGGTGCTGATCTGATGCGCCGCGTCGTCCAGTTGCGCATCGCTCAGCTCCCCGCGCGCCCAGCGACCGAGTAGCGCCTCGGCGACACCCGGATCAAGACCCTCGGCGCGCACGGAGGCGAGAGCGTTCTCAGCCGCTTGGACGCGCGTCGTCACGCTCTTAATCCTACTCTCGCGACGCTGAGCTGCCGGCTTCCTGGCGTCCGATGTGCAGTTCGTGGTGGAGCGTTCGATCGCGCACCCGTCGAGCACGCGGTTGTGCTCCTCGTATTGCGGATGGTCGCTGGCGACGACGCGATGTACGCCGCCGAACCCAAGCTGCTGCGCGAGTGGCGCGATACCGTTCACGGCTGGGAGCACCTGCAATGAGCGAGATCACCCACAAGACAGATGAGCTGTTCATGGCGGCGTCGCGTAGCGACGACGATCTCGGCTACCCGGCGGATGTCGCGTTCGTTCCCAGCGACGAGGACTGGACGGACGACGTTCTCTGGCGCAATCTGATCGAAGGGCAGGCGACCGTCCTTGTCGGCGAGGACACAGAGCTGCTGCTCGTCCCGCTGCGCCGCGGCGTGATCGACCGGCTCACGGGCCGTGTGCCCGTCAGCGTCGCGCCCCGAACGCACGGGCACGCCTCGTCCTACGCGACGTTGAGCCGTCTCGGGCGTCACCCGGTGCGCCAGATGCGCGCCCTCGCGCACGCCTGACTTGCTCGGCAAGCACCTGAGCTGGTGCAGCATTCCGAGTGGGCTGTCGATCCGCGGCGCTGGTAGCGATCGCTTGCACACCTGCTTTCGTCCGCCGGTCGTCCGTCGTGATCCTGTATGGAGTGCTGCTTTGGGTTGATCTGCCGCATTCCGACCCGATCGTCTTTCGCGGGCAGGATGGACAGACTTCTAGAACTTTTCCACTAGTATCTGCGGCCAGCTCGAAGGAGCCAACGATAGATCGACCGCATCGCGTCGCCCGTCTCGTGGCGGTGAGTCAGCGTGAGTCCAGTAACAAGTGCAGAGTCGGCACAGGCACCGGCAACACCCGCAGAGCGGGTGGCCCGGCGCCGCCCGTGGTGGGTGTGGTTGATTGGTGGCGTGTTCTTGCTGGTGGGTGCGGCTGTCGTGGCCGTCGGCGGGCGAATCTCTGGGCTCAGCGAGTACGAGAGATCGATCTTCGCGCACGTAGGCACCGCGATTGGCCTCGTCGGGCCGCTCTTCGTCATCGAGCGTCTTCTGTCGATCCGCGTCACCGAAACCAGGGAAGAGGCGAGCGCCGCGCGATCCGCCGCTGGTAAAGCGCTTGAGACGGCCATGATGGTGCAGGACAGCGTCAGTGATCTCGATCGAGAAGTGCGAGAGCGCCTCTCTCAGATCCAAGGCGAAGAAGAACAGCGGGCGCAGGGCGCTGCGCAAGGACGTTTCGAGGACCTCGTTGCCCTGTATGCCCAGGCCGCTGCAAGACGCTGGATCGACCGCCGCGGGCTGCGCGTCCCCGCAGGTGCCGACCTTTGGCTGCGCGCACGGGCGGTCCAACGTGCCCCGGAGGGCGGCGAGACGATTTGGTTGATTGAGCTGACCTACGAGGACCCGAAGCTCGGATCGGTCGCCTCAGCTGTGTGGTCGCCGGACGAGGAGGCGAAGGAGGTGTTCGTTAGGCTCGCCGGCGAGCTCAAACAGACCGGGCGGTGGGCCGGAGATAAGGCGTTCAACCCCGCCGAACTGCTGAAGGACATCGCCGCTTCGCTCCGCAAAGTGATCGACAGCCACACCGGTCCGCGCGGTGATCGGGGTCTACGCCAGGTCATTGAACTGGTTGGAGATGAATGGGCGGTCACCCGCGAGGGACTCGACTCGCTAGACAAACGCGACCTGTACGCCGAAAGTGGCGAACTCCGTGGCAACACCAACCCTGCATTTCAGCGCCTGCTCGGCCGAGTTGAAGCAGAGGGACTCGACGAGGTGACCTTCCGTATCGCGTTCGCCAACGCAGAGCGCATACACGAGGCACTGCACATCGAAGACCTCAAGAAATTCGGAAAGCTCAGTTCACCCTAATGGGAACGTCCCCTCGACCTCTGCGTCGCGGTCCCTCAACGCTGTCAGCCGCCAATGGGCTCATCGAGTAGGTATTCTCGATAGCGAACAGGAATGAAGGTCTTCATTAGCTGGAGCGGCGAGCGCAGCAAGGCCATCGCGGACGCGCTCCGCGATTGGATACCGCTCGTCCTGCACTATGCAAAGCCATGGTTGTCCGAGTCCGACATCGAGGCTGGAGCGCGGTGGGGCGACGCCGTCGCCAAGGAGCTCGAAGCTTCGAACTTTGGGATCATCTGCGTAACGCGCGACAACGTTGACCAGCCATGGGTCCTTTTCGAGGCTGGAGCATTGGCCAAGTCCTTGCAGGACGCCAAGGTCATTCCGCTCCTCCTCGATCTGGATCTCAGCGATCTCTCGGGACCACTCGCTCAGTTCCAGGCAAAGAAGGTCGATAAGGCTGGTGTACACGAGGTTGTCCGCTCGATCAATCAGTCAGCGCCGGACGCGGTCCCGCCGGAGCGAATGGATCAGTTGTTCGAGGCGCTCTGGCAACAGCTGGAGGCGGAGATTTCGTCCATTCCTGAGGGCGAGTCGTCCAAGCACCGGCGTCCGCAGGCAGAGGTACTCGAAGAACTAGTCGCCGGTGTGCGCGGACTCGACGTGCGATTCCGCGAGACGTTGGAGATGGCCCCGGACCTTGACTACCGCAGGCGTCGAAGAAGGCTGCACCCAGGCATGTTCGAGGACATGATCCATATGACCCACGTGATGGCCGAAGGTCCCGACGACCCGCTCGTGCTTCTCTTGGCCGCGAGCCTGCTTCGCGATGACATCCCGTGGCTCTACGAGCTAGGCGTAGATGCCTATCGTGCGGCATCTCAGGGAACGCCTGCGGAGGCATCTCGTGCGATGCGTCGATTTGTGCGCGCGATCGAGCTGATCGAGGAGTTTCCACCGATGGGTGAAATGATGGGAGTCGACCCGCGCCGACTGCACATGTTGTTGAGGGAGGTGCGCCACCAGATTGAGTCAAAGATGCCAGTAGAGGCCGAGCCGCGCCGCGAGGTGCGGCGGCGAACGTCGCGTCAAGCCGGCAAGAGCGGTCCCCCTCAGGACAAGTAGCCGCAACGCCCATCGGGTGCGTCACGGAGGGCGGCGAGCATGGCGCAAGAGATGCGGAACGGACAGGCTGGCTCTGGCAGGGATGAACTGCAGGGTGCGCGGCGACCAATGCTCGTCGTCGGCCCGCGATACGTGCTGTCTCACCGAAAGCGACAGTGCTAATGCTCCCAAGCCGACTTCCGAGTTGGACGAACAGGAGACGTGCGAGCGATCCTTACCAGCGCCGCGAACGGCGCGGGCTTGGTAGCAATCTTGGTAGCAATTTGAGCGAAGCTGAGCCGAGCTGAGAGCACCGAACCCCAATAAAACCGGGCTATCTGACCCTACCTGAGCCCTGGAGTTCAGTTCGAGCCCAGTATCGCCCATCGCAGAAAAGCCCCGCAAATGCGGGGTTTTTTCGTTGGAGGGGAGGAGGCGCCGGGAGGCCCGAAACGGCTGTTTTCCCACATTCTTCCCACAAACGGCCGAGACTTCGGTGTCGCAAGAGCCGAAGCCATGCCACCGGCCGCCAGGGCAGACCGCTCGCGCTGCTGCCGAGCAACGGATATCGCTTGACGAAGCGGAATAGAGGGTCGGATCGGGTTCGCCATCGTGGCGGAAAATGGTCTGTCCGAGCGCGTCGCTATATCATCCGCGCCAATCGACCATTCATGTGGCCGGACGGGTCTGGAACACCCGCCCGGCCCAAGCACCGAAGCAACGACCTTCGATGCCCACGGCCACCGTAGCTGTCTGCGGTGCGGTCGTCTGTTCGTTGGCGGGTTTCTTCGGTGCGGCGAAAAGGAGGCCAGATGACCGCCATGTCCACCGAGAATCACGCCCCGCTTACGCACGCGCCTGATGCCGCGGCCCGACGCGCCCCGGCGAATGATGACGCGATTGTGTTGCTTCTCTACGGCGACGAGCACGTAAACCTCGCGCTGGCCGACGAGTTGGAACTGGACGGCTACGAGGTTCGCCGCGCCAGTGATACGGCGAAGCTGCGCGCTGTATGCGGCGCCTGTGATGTCGAACTCATCATCTTCGGCCGCGCGACCTGCCGAGGCGCGGGACTTGACGTGCTGCGCAAGCTCCGCGCGGGCGCGTTCATGCCCGAGGTCAAACGGGGCCTGCGGGCGCTATGGATGACCCCGAATGGCGACCTGGGGGATGTGCTGCGCGGCTTCGAGGCAGGGGCCGATGACGTGCTGCGCGCCCCCCTCGCTTACCCCGAGCTTCGCGCGCGCGTGCAGGCGCTCGTGCGGCGCGACCTCGCCGAGGAACCTGGCGTGATCGAGTACGGGAACCTGCGGATCGACATGGCCGCGCACGAGGTCAGCGTCGGCGCGACGCCTGTCGCGTTGCGCGGCTTGGAGTTCGCACTGTTGGCGCATATCGCGCGTGACCCCGCCCGTGTCTACACCAAGGACGAGCTGATGCGAGAGGTGTGGGGGTTTCGCTCGCCCGGCACGACACGGACGCTGGACTGCCACGCCTCGCGGCTGCGACGCAAGCTCTCCGAGGCAGGCGCCGATGGGCTGGTGTACGCAATGCGCGGCGTCGGCTACCGCCTCGCTGGCGACTCATTCGGTGGGCTGACGATGACCCGCGTTGCGTAACCGTATCGGGCTCGTCTCAGTTTCGTCTATCGCGCCCAAGAGCGGCGAGGCGCGCCGTATAACTGCCGCTCGTACACACAAAATGTGGCCCCGGCGCGGGGATTGGTGCCCCGCCCGAGACCGTGACACAAGAGAGAGAACCTCCCATGCTCGACCAAATTAGCTCACTCGAATCGCAGGCGCACGCCCGTCTCGACCGCGCCGTCCTCGCGCTGATCCTCGACACCGGCCGGCCGCTTTCAGAAGGCGAGATTGCCCGCGCTGTCGATGTTCCCGGCCACGTCCCCGACAGCCTCAAGCGCCTGCGCAGAGCGGGCGTGATCCATCGCTGGAACGACCTGGCGACACCCTCGCACCCGGCCGTGAGGCATCACGAGATCAGACCGAACGGCGACGACGCCGCCAGCACCGAGGACCACCGCTGCGACGGCGCCGTCCTCACAACCCTGCTGCGCACCGCCGACGCTGAGGGGCCGCTGACCGATGAGCGCGTCCACGACGCTCTCCGTGCCAGGACGCGCAAACCGCGGGCAAGGATCAGCGGCGCGCTTGACCGTCTGGACGCCGCTGGCCTGATCGAACGCCGCGGCGGCCAGTCGATCGCCTCAGAGGTCGCCAAATACCTCGACCACCTGATGACGCTCTGACGGGCGCCATCAAGGACAAGGGTTTTCGATATGCCACATGCCAGCACACGCGCACTCGCCGCACGGGAGGAGTTGCGCCGGTTTGAGCCCGTCTCCGATGCGGTCGTGCTCGCCGCGACCGAGCGCGCCGAACGCCACCATCGAGGACCCGTCGATGGAGTGACGCTCGGCGAGGTCATCGAACACCTGGGCTTCGCCCGTGTGGGGTGGACCACCCGCAGTCTGCGTCCGCAGATCGAGACTTTCCTCGCGGCAGGTGTGCTCGTGCCGTTCCGTCGCTTCGGCTTTGACTTCCTGAAGCTGAGTACCAACGGCAGGCGGCGACTCGCGCGGGCACGCCGCGCTGGCGGGATCGTTCTGCCGGAGTCTCCGCAACACCGGGCGTGGTGGCACGCGCGCCAGCAGGCCATCGAGCAAGTCGGCGTGATGCGTCAACTCTTTCGAGAAGCGCTCGATGAAGCCGACAGGCTGCTCAGCAACGAGCAGGCCGACTCCGATGCGTGGTATGCGCTCGCGCCCCGCATCTTCACCACCTGCAATCAGTTGGCGTCGGTCACGTACTGCCTGTGCGAGTGGCCCGAGCCGCACGACGCCCATGCTGACCACGACACATTCCCCACGCGCGGGGACCGCCGTATCGGGCGGCGCGTCGTCGGTTTCTGGAGGGACGCAGACGAGCTGGACGCGCTCTGCCCCAGACAGCCAGCGCGGGGAGGGTAGGTGTCTATGGATGTGGAGTGAGCGCCTGCGGCCTACCCGGCAGCGGAGCCGTGATCTCGCTTGTAGACGTGGCGCAATTGGGCCGGCAGGAGGGGCAACCCACTCGCGCGTCGTGCTTTCGTCCAGCGCACTCCATCGACAAGGAACCACGTACCGAGCAAGGCTCCAGCGATCACGCTGCGTCCACCGACCCGAGGACCACCACCGAGCCATAGCGTCAGCATCGCGAGCCTGAACAGCCAGATCGACCGTGGTTTGACCAACAAGCGGCGCATGGCAGAACTATATGCGGTCACGAGCCTGACATTCGGGATGGCCGCCAGGCGCCGCCGTTTAATGCAGATAGCGTCGCCGTGCAACGCGATCCAAGGGGTCCAAGACCAACATTACGAACGCGACCAGCACCAACGGGTATATGTGGCGCGGGTACAGCGCGGCGTTCACAAGTCCGACAAAGATGCCTACGATCAAGCCCAGCGCGAGCCTGTACCGCATCGGTGGCAGCCAGCGGATGCCGCGCACCTGTGCGGTTCGGATGCCGAGCGTTATGTGCGCGACCAGGGCGGGGAACAGCAACGCCATCGTTATGCCCCACGGCCAGCCCAATACGGCCCCGAGGACCGCCGGCACGATAAACGCGGCGTAGATCACCGCGAGTTGCCAGCTGAACGGTGGCGGCGCGTAGATGCGCCAGCGCTGGAGCCATCTATCGCGTGACACGGGAGCAGTCTAAACGGGCGTCGGTCGTGGCGAACTTGTCCTGGCTCGAACTGGACCGCGCCGGCCTCGCCGTGACTATCGCGTGATTGCCAGCACGAGCGCGGCCCGTGCCGCGGTTCGTGAATCCGTGCGGGTGGGCGGGGCTCGAAGGAGCGGCGGGTGCCGGAGGCCGCAGTGGCACCAGCATCTGGGGGCGTGGACCATCAGGGCGCCGGGCCATCGGCCGGCGTTCGCCGAAGATAAAGATTTATTAAGCCTGTCACGTAACGGGGGTTGGATCGACCTTTCTTGGATGCCCACCCCCCGCGTTTTCGGCCGCCTGTACCGCAGGAGTCTCGGAAAGCACCTTTTCCTATTGGAAGGGCTCCTGAGTCGGAGTTCGCCGCCACAGGGCGCCACCACCGGCTGTCCCGTTTGACGCTTGAAATCGACTTGTTCTTTACGGAAAGGAGACAGAACCACCCGATATGAGAAATCACGACACACAGCATCATCTTCTTCGCTCGTCTCGGCTCGCTGAACGGTTCGAGCGTGAGTCGCACCGGCTGCTGCATCAGGCGGGCTCGTCGGTCGCCCATCACTCATTCTCTGTGTTCGGGACGCTCGCGCCGTTGCTCGCATTGGTGCTCGTGGCGCTGCTGCTCGTGGGGGTGTGGCGGGTGTGGGGGCGGCGTCGTCTTGCGATGGAAGGTTGCTGCTTTGAGGTTCGCCTCGGCGAGCAGGTGTCGCGGGCGGCGGTCGAGTCGTTGATGAGTACGCTTGCGGGCGGGCTGCCGCGTCCGCTGCTGGCCCCGGTGCCGTGGGTCGCGCTGGAGCTGTCATCGACGGAGGATCGCGCGGGGTGCGGCTTGTTCGTCTCGGGTGGCGTGCCGGTGGCACAGGTGCGCGCGGCGGTCGAGCAGGGCCTCGGCGGCGTCACCGCCGAGACGTTCGGGCTCGGGGGGCTTGAGCCGTGCGAGCACATGCGCGTGGCGAGTCTCGCCCCCGGCGGCTCACGATTCTTGCCGTTGCGGGTCGATCACCGCGTTGACCCCGCCGGCCAACTGTTGGCGGCGCTGCGCGCACACGAACCGCACGAGGGCGGCGCGATCCAACTCGTCTTGCAGGCGCCGCCGCGCTCGGCGGCGAACCGGGCGCGCGGGCAGGCGCGGCGGCTGCGCGCCGGCCGCGGACTGCAATCGGGTGGCCTGCCACTGCGCGCGCTGCTGGCGGCCGGCGGGCTGCGTCTTGAGTTGATCGACATATTCTTGCCCGGTCCGCCACCCACAGCGGCGGGCCAGCAGACGCGGGTGGACCCGTTCTCCCTTGAGCGCGCGAAGGCGATCGAGGCGAAGGCCGCACAACCCTTGCTCGCCGCGACGCTGCGTGTCGGGGCGTGGGCTGACGATCGTCGTCGCGCAGGCGGGCGGCTTGGTGGGCTGCTGGCGGCGTGCGGGCAGTTCCACGACCTCGGCGGTCTACACAAGGGCTTCGAGCCGTTCTGCAAATGGCGGATGACGTTCTGTCTGCCGCCGGTGAAACCGCGGCTGCTGTTGAGTAGCCGCGAGGCCGCGACGTTGATCGCCGTGCCGGAGGAAACCGCGCTCGCGCCGCTGTCATTCTCCGAGGCGCCGTCGCGCAGGATCGCGCCGTCCGCGCACGCACCATCACAAGGACTGCTGCTCGGCCGCAGCGACCATGCCGGGTTTGACCGTGAGATTCGGGTGCAGCCCGCGGGGCTGTTGGAGCACGCGCACGTGCTCGGCCCGACCGGGCGGGGCAAGAGCACGTTGTTGTTGAACATGACCGTCGAGGCGATCCGCGCCGGGATGGGCGGGATGGTGCTCGACCCCACCGGCGAGCTGACCACGCTCACGCTCGCCCGCATACCCTCCGAGCGAGCAGAGGATGTGGACCTACTCGACCTCGGCGACACGAGCTATCCGCCGGCGTTGAACCTGCTTGCCTGCACGCCGGGCGAGGGTGACGCGCACGCGCAGGCGATCTGCGGCATCTTCGCTCGGCTGTTCTCGCGCTTCTGGGGGCCGAGGACGGAGGACATCCTGCGCTCGGCGCTCACAACCTTGTTGTGTGGGCGTGACCCTGCCGGGCCGCCGCCGACGCTCGCGGACGTGCTCACGCTGCTGTCCGACCCCGGCGAACGCGCCCGCTACCGCGCGGGTGATCCGGTGGCGTTGGATGTGTTCTGGCGCCAGTGGCAGACGCTCAGCGAGCAGGCCAGGGTGCAGGCGCTCGCACCCTTGTCGAACAAGCTGCGCGCGCTGCTCGGCAACCGCCAGCTACGCAACATGCTCTGCCAGCCCACCGCGCCGGACCTCACGGAGCGGATCAACGGCGGCCGGTGGCTGCTCGTTGCGTTGCCGCAGACGCTCGGCGAGGACGCCGCAGACCTGATCGGCTCGGTGCTCCTTCATCGCGCGTGGCAGGCCGCGCAGCGTCTCGGGCCGCTCGCGCTCGCCGACCGGCCACCCTTCCTCTGCCTCGTGGATGAGTGCCACCGTTTCTCCCATATGCCGCAAGGCATGGCGACCGCGCTCGCGCAGGCAAGGGGCTACGGGGTGGGGATAGTGCTCGCGCATCAGAACCTCGCGCAGCTCAAAGACAGCGAGCTCTCCGAGGCCGTGGACGCGAACTGCCAGACCAAGCTCTGCTTCGGACTCGGCGCAGCGGACGCGAAACGCATGGCCGTTCACTTCGAGCCACGGCTGGACGCGCACGATCTCCTGCACCTTCAGGCGCACACAATCGCTTGCCGCGTCGCTCACGAGCACCACCAGCTACCAGCCGCGACCGCGACCACCGAGCCGCCGCCGCGAGCCACGTCCGGCGATACTGCCGGCGCGATCCGTGGCCGTGCTCGCGCCCACGCAGTCGGGCGCGCCGCCGTGGAGACGATGATCCGTGAGCGTTACGGCCGTATCGAGCAGCCGCCGCCAGGACATGCCCACGCCGACGAACAAGCAGGTGACGCCTTCGACTCCGGGAGTGTTGGGGTTCCGCCGTTCGGTCCTCCGTTCGGGGCTCCCACCGAAGGAGGACCCCCGTCGCCCGGTATCCCGCACCAGTACAGCGATCCCGGCGCGCAGGCAAACCCCGACAATGAACACCCGTTCCCTTCCGGTGGCCGGCGGCCGTGACACTGGCTCTCGCCTCTTTGACTGCTCGTGACCGGGAGCTACTTGACCGTCTCTCCCAATCCGAGCCCCTATCCACCTCCGAGGTCCGTCTCCTTTTCTTCTCGGGTGTTTGTACCTGTCGTGAACGACTCGTCAAGCTGGAAGCACACGACCTGCTGCTGCGCGTGTACCCAGCGCGCTCACACAGAGGCGGACGCTCGGAGGCGCTGTGGTTCCTCTCCCCCAACGGAAGGCGCGCGATCGGCGCACCCGCACGCCGCCCGCCGAGCCTGTCGATCCCAGACCTCGAGCACCGCCGCGCGGTCGCGCGGTTCTTTCTCGCGCTGATCGAACGCAGCCTCACCCGGCCTGGCGAGGGGCTGTATCGCTGGTTCGGCGAGCAGCAGGCACAACACGGCACCGGGGCGCGCGTACGCCCTGACGGGTACGGTCGCTATCTGCTGCCCGACGGCGAGGTCACGTTCTACCTGGAGGCAGACCGCGCGACCGAGCCCGCCCGGCGGGTGAAGGCGAAGCTCCACGCCTACAAGCACGCGCTTGCCGCCGACCCGCGCCGCGAGCTTGGAAACGTGCTGCTCGTCTGTGACGGCCGGCGCCGTTTGGCGAACCTCGCGCGCTGCGCACCACCTGGCCCGCCGTGGGTATGGGGCAGCACGGATGGCGAGCGCTACGAGCTGCTATCCGCCCGCGAGCAACAACGCCGCTTCGATGAGCTGCCCGCCGCGCCACGCGAGCCGCAGCGCCGTGTCGAGGACTGTCTCGGCCGGCGCTGGCGCCGGCCCGCAGCCGTGAGCGTGTAGCTCGAAATCTTTAGGGGTGGCGCGTGTACCCGCAGACGCCCCGAAGTGACTTTTTTCTGTTGTAAGGGTCTTCCGCCGGCACCATGACAATTGACAGAACATGACAAGCAAAGGAACAGACACGCGCACGAACGCGCCTCGCTGCGGCTGACGATCGTCCCGACGACGCTCAAGGCAGCGAACGCCTACATCGCGCAATACCACCGCCACAACCGGCCCGTCCCCGGCTGCATCAGCGTCGTCGCCGTATCCGACGGTGTGCGGCTGCGCGGCGTCGCTGTGGTTGGCCGCCCGATCGCCAGGGCGCTCGATGACGGGTTCACCGCCGAAGTCCGGCGCTGCTGCACCGATGGGGCGCCGAATGCCTGCTCGATGCTCTACCGGGCGGCGTGGCGGGCGGTCAAGGCGCTTGGCTACCGCAAGGTCATTACCTACACGCTGCCCGAGGAGGGCGGCGCATCACTCCGCGCGAGCGGCTTCACGCTCGCCGACGCCAACGCAGGCGGCGGGCGTTGGAACCGACCCGGCCGTCCCGCCGCCGACACACACCCAACCGGCAAAAAGCTCCGCTGGGAGCTGCTGACATGAAGGGCAGCAGCTTCCAACCGCCAGCGGTGAAGATTGACGTCTCTGCGGAGCTGGTCGCGGTTATAGCGGAGCGCGCCGCGATACTCGTCGCGGCGCGCCAGCGGAGCCGTTTTGAGCCGCTTGTCACGGTCGATCAGCTTGCGACCGCACTCGCCACGACGCCCGAATGGGTGCGGCGCCACCAAGCCGAGCTTGGAGCGTTCCGACTCTCCGATGGGGGCGGGCGCAACCCGATCAGGTTCCGTGTGTCCGACGTTGAGCGGTTCCTCGCTGGGCGCCGTCTGAAACCGGCAGCCGCGAAGTCAACGGCTCGGAGTTGGCGCGCCGATCCCGATTGGGCGCTGAGATGATCGCGCTCGCATGAGCTGAAGCATAGCTTGTGGTATGCTATCTAGCATCGCGTCTAGTATCTACGAAAGGATGCGCGATGCCGCAAACGACGAATGAGAAGGTCCGCGAGAACCTGCTTCGCAGAGCGGCTGACCGGCAGGGTCTCGCGCTCCGCAAGTCCCGGACTCGTGATCCGCGGGCGATCGACTACGGCCGTTGGATGATCGTCAGTCTGGTCACGGGCAAAGTGGAGGCTGGGAGGGGTCCCACGGGCAAGCCGTGCATGACCCTCGATGAAGTCGAAGCAAACCTCATGGGAGATGATGCGTGATGGCCGCAGGAAGCATCCGAGAGCGAGGCGGTCGGTTCTACGTCCGCACGCGAGTCCAGGTGATCGACCCCGAGACGGGCGAGGTTCGCTGGAAGCAGGTCGAGAAGGCCGCAGGATCGAGCAAGCGACAGGCGCAGAGGGTGCTTCGGAGCTTGCAGGCGGACGCCGACGACGGACGCTATGTCCCCAGCGCTCTGACGGTGCTGGAACTCGGTCGGCGATGGCTGAGCGAGCACGTGCCGCCGAACCTCAAGGCGGGTGCCGCCGCGAATTACAAGGGCACCTTCTACAGGCACGTGGCGCCGACGCTCGGTGCGGTGCGTGTGGACGACTGCAAGCCCGCGATGGTCAAGTCGTTGCTGGCCCGCAAGCGGGCAGAGGGCTTGAGCAAGGAAACAGTGGCGAAGATACGCCGCCACATTCACGCGATGTTCGCCTTCGCGCAAGATTTGGGGCTCGTGACGGTTAACCCCGCGAGCGCACCGCGCAAACGTGGACAGAAGCAGCGCAGACGCGCACGCGGGACGGCTCTCACCCCGGCGCAAGTCGCCCGCTTCCTCGCTGCCTGTTCCCCGCGCTGGCAGCAGTTTTTTACAGTTGCGCTCGACACCGGGCTACGCCGCGGAGAGATGATCGGCCTCAGACGGGAGGACGTTGCCCTTCTTGAGCGCGTCCTGTACGTCAGGCGCAGTATCGGCGCCTATGACGATCCCGACGAAGCCGACGACGATGAGAGCCACCTCACGACCAAGACAGAGGCGGGGGAGAGGATAGTTCCGCTTCTCGACGGCGCTCTCGCTGCACTCGAAGAAGTCTTGGCCGAGGCAAAGGACATGCGCGACGAGGCTCCCGTCTTTGCCACGGTCGAGCGGAAGCGTGGCCGGGATGGCGTGGTTCGGCCCACCGGCCGGCCGCTGAGCCCGCGCATGGTCACTCGTGTTTTCCGCCGTTACGCGGATCGGGCAGGGCTACCAGGGACGATCCGACTGCACGACCTTCGGCACACGGCGATCACGAACGCGATCAGCCAGGGCGAGGACATCTTGATCGTTGCCGCGTTTGCCGGTCATGCCAAGACTTCCACGACGGTTGACGTTTACTCCCATCTTCTGCCGAAGCGGGCGCATGAAGCGGCACGTCGGATGCACTCGGTTGCGCCGACACGGCAGGCGGCGTGACTCGGAGTCGGGAGTGCGTGCCGTTACTCGGGGTCGCCCTGGGCGCCCACAGCGTGCGCAAACGCCATGTCGCAACGTTCCAGCGGCTCGTCTGTGGACAGTCCGTAGTGCACGAACACGGCTTCGACCGTCTCGACCATGAGGTTGTACGCTTGGCGGATGTAGGCGAGACGGAGCCCCTGTTCGTTCGTGCGAAAACGAGCGATCCGATGGTAGCGATGTAGCGGATTGGCGCAGCGACGAAGATCATGGCTGACGAGGCTTCCCCAATCACCATGTGACTCACCGGAGAGCGGCGAATAGCTCAGATCATAAAGGTCCTTGAGCCCGACATCCTCGGCCATCTTGCGTATCGGGCGATCAGCGAAGTTTGCGGTAACGAAAATTGGCTGAAACTCCTCCATAGTGTCCTCGTTGACTGCGGCCTCAAGCCGCTTCAGCGCTTCCTCGTTTGACCGCGAGAACCCACTCTGCTCGACCGCATCGGCGAAGTTGAGCTTGAGCAGCTTCAGCTTCCCCTGACCATACGCCTTGTAGCGAGCGTACATTTCGGGATCGTTCTTCCAAAGCAGCCAAGCGGTGGTGATGCGCGCGTCCACCATCGAACGGAGGTGGTGGGGGGCGTTCTCGTCGGTCCACAAGTTGGGGTCCTCGACCAAGCGGTAGAGCATTCGCACTTGACGCGCTGCCAATCCGAGCCGAACCTCATCCGAAATTGGGTCATAGAGATCGGGCTTTACTCTCGCCTGCAACGCCTCAAGGTCCTTCTGAAACTGCTCTACGGCAGCGACGAAGCCGTCCCGCGCCCGGCGCGGAGTGACCCGGGGAACGCCCTCGTTCTCCGGCGCCGAGTCCTCTTGCTCCTCCTTGGTGAGCACGAGTGGCCGCGCCTGCTCACATACGCTTAGATGCCAGTTCTGACGCCAGAAGTGTTCGGCCCAGGCTCCGGGCGCATCCTCTCCGTTGATCCCCTGCATGAGCGCGAGGTACATCGCGCGGATTGACGATTCGGCACGCCTGAGATCATCATCTTCTAGATCCCGCGGGAAGCGCTTGAGGTCGTCGATCACGCCCAGGTGGGATGCGATGTGCAACTTCCCGTTCTTCGCCATACGCGACAGCGGTACGACCCGCAACTGAGTCGCCCAACGCCCGTGCCCGTCGCGCATCCGAGAGACCAGTCCCTTCAAGTAGGTCAGTCCGCGATCGGGGTCGATGTGGTTCTCCGCCCGCCAGTCCTCAAATAGCCAAGCCGCCGGACAGTCGGAATACAGGCAAAGTCCGTGAGCAAGGCCGCTATCGAGCGCGCCAGCATCGGCAACCATCCGCCGTGCCTCCGTCCGGTGCTCCTCGGGCACAAGTGAAAAGCTCGACAAACGCCCGTCGAGGCATGGTCCATGCTCGCTGTTAACGAACTGATCGAGCTTGCTCAGGGCCGCATGGTGCGGCCCACGGTCAGGCCAGTCCTCTTCAACGAGCGAGCCAATCCACAGCATGTCCGGGAGAAGGTCCCGCTCCCATTCAGTTGTCTGAACGTTCATTGGAGGCGCGAGCATCGGCGGCTGGAGCGCCCGTGCCTTCCGGTCGAGGACGTGTTCGCTCAGGCGAGACGAGCCGCGGTCCCGAACTGACGAACCCGCCGTCTTTCGCTTGCCCTTGCTGGCCCTCTTTCGGCTCGACATGAGACCGACTGTAGATGGCAGGCCGGCGACGCCTGTCTTCTGTGGCTGCTGCGCTCGTTCAAGGGGCTCGCCGTGACCGTTGACTCGCCCGCCGGTGCGCTCGCAGCCCAGCACGAGGCGCGACCGCGAGCCAGCGGCACTCGGCCGGTGCCCCGTCGGATGGCTCGTTGCGGTAGATGAGCCGGAAGCGCGGCTTGCCCCGGTGCGTGGGGATGTCGAATCGGACCCGTCGGCAGCCGGCAAGCTCGGGATGCCGCCCTGAGCCCATCATCTCGCCGACGTAGGGGTTCGCCTTGCATTCGACCAGCAACTCGGCGATGCGCTGCTTGAGAGCGTCCAGCTCGGATGCACCGGCCTCGTCGTCCGTGCTTGCGACGAGACTCGCCACGTCATCATGTACCCCGTCGGCGAAGGTGACGGGCACCCCGCGGTCCGCTTTCCCGCTCATCGACTCAGCGTGTGTGGATGCCGAGTTCCGCGAGAGCTTCGGCGCCGTCCTGCGTGCGCTCAGCGGCGCCGCTTCGGATGCGCTCGGCCGCAAGCGCTTCGGCCTCCTCGTCGGCCCCGCGGGCCTCCAGCGACTCGGCGATGGCGTCGAGCCTGCTGTCGAGGTCGTCGTGCATCCGACGCATCTGATCTTCGAGGCGAGCGAGCATGTCCGCCAGCTCGGTGGGCTTCGTCTCCGGCGTAGGTGGCATAGCGCAAGGATATCTCGCGGGCGGACCGGGAAGCCATCCCGGCCCTGGCCGGGCGGCGTCGGCTTGGAGGCGATCGGCCCGAATGAGGACTGGTGCCGCTTCCCACATTCTTCCCACAAACGCTGCGCAAACGATGACGAACTACGCATCGGCGAGGTTCGGCAGCCGAAAACCCGCATAAACACTAGGTTTCAGCCGCGTAGCCCGACGTAGCTCGCGAGCTACGTCGGGCTACGCGGCTGAAACCTAGTGTTTATGCGGTTTTCGGGCTGCTCCCGACCTCGCGATGCGTAATTCGTCATCGTTTGCGCAGCGTTTGTGGGAGGGATGCGGAAGCGGCACGAGTCCTCATTCGGGCCGATCGCCTCGAGCCGACGCCGCCCGGCCCGGGCGGTATGGTTCCAGGTCCGCGCCGCGAGATATCCTTGCGCTATGCCACCTACGCCGGAAACGAAGCCCACCGAGCTGGCGGACATGCTCGCTCGCCTCGAAGATCAGATGCGTCGGATGCACGACGACCTCGACAGCAGGCTCGACGCCATCGCCGAGTCGCTCGAGGCCCGCGGGGCCGACGAGGAGGCCGAAGCGTTGCGGCCGAGCGCATCCGAAGCGGCGCCGCTGAGCGCACGCAGGACGGCGCCGAAGCTCTCGCGGAACTCGGCATCCACACACGCTGAGTCGATGAGCGGGAAAGCGGACCGCGGGGGCGCCCGTCACCTTCGCCGACGGGGTACATGATGACGTGGCGAGTCTCGTCGCAAGCACGGACGACGAGGCCGGTGCATCCGAGCTGGACGCTCTCAAGCAGCGCATCGCCGAGTTGCTGGTCGAATGCAAGGCGAACCCCTAGTCGGCGAGATGATGGGCTCAGGGCGGCATCCCGAGCTTGCCGGCTGCCGACGGGTCCGATTCGACATCCCCACGCACCGGGGCAAGCCGCGCTTCCGGCTCATCTACCGCAACGAGCCATCCGACGGGGCCCGGCCGAGTGCCGCTGGCTCGCGGTCGCGCCTCGTGCTGGGCTGCGAGCGCACCGGCGGGCGAGTCAACGGTCACGGCGAGCCCCTTGAACGAGCGCAGCAGCCACAGAAGACAGGCGTCGCCGGCCTGCCATCTACAGTCGGTCTCGTGTCGAGCCGAAAGAGGGCCAGCAAGGGCAAGCGAAAGACGGCGGGTTCGTCAGTTCGGGACCGCGGCTCGTCTCGCCTGAGCGAACACGTCCTCGACCGGAAGGCACGGGCGCTCCAGCCGCCGATGCTCGCGCCTCCAATGAACGTTCAGACAACTGAATGGGAGCGGGACCTTCTCCCGGACATGCTGTGGATTGGCTCGCTCGTTGAAGAGGACTGGCCTGACCGTGGGCCGCACCATGCGGCCCTGAGCAAGCTCGATCAGTTCGTAACAGCGAGCATGGACCATGCCTCGACGGGCGTTTGTCGAGCTTTTCACTTGTGCCCGAGGAGCACCGGACGGAGGCACGGCGGACGGTTGCCGATCCTGGCGCGCTCGATAGCGGCCTTGCTCACGGACTCTGCCTGTATTCCGACTGTCCGCGGCTTCGCTATTTGAGGACAGGCGGGCGGAAACCACATCGACCCCGATCGCGGACTGACCTACTTGAAGGGACTGGTCCCTGGGATGCGCGACGGGCACGGGCGTTGGGCGACTCAGTTGCGGGTCGTACCGCTGTCGCGTATGGCGAAGAACGGGAAGTTGCACATCGATCCCACCTGGGCATGATCGACGACCTCAAGCGCTTCCCCGGGATCTAGAAGATGATGATCTCAGGCGTGCCGATCGTTATCCGCGCGATGTACCTCGCGCTGATGCAGGGGATCAACGGAGAGGATGTGCCCGGAGCCTGGAACGAACACTTCTGGCGTCAGAACTGGCATCTGAGCGTATGTGAGCAGGCGCGGCCACTCGTGCTCACCAAGGAGGAGCAAGAGGACGGCGCGGAGAACGAGGGCGTTCCCCGGGTCACTCCGCGCCGGGCACGGAACGGCTCCGTCGCTCCGTAGAGCAGGTTCAGAAGGACCTTGAGGCTTTGCAGCTGGAGAGCAAGCCCGATCTCTATGACCCAATTTCGGATGAGGTTCGGCTCGGATTGGCAGCGCGTCAAGTGCGAATGCTCTACCGCTTGGTCGAGGACCCGAACTTGTGGACCGACGAGAACGCCCCCCACCACCTCCGTTCGATGGTGGACGCGCGCATCACCACCGCTTGGCTGCTTTGGAAGAACGATCCCGAAATGTACGCTCGCTACAAGGCGTATGGTCAGGGGAAGCTGAAGCTGCTCAAGCTCAACTTCGCCGATGCGGTCGAGCAGAGTGGGTTCTCGCGGTCAAACGAGGAAGCGCTGAAGCGGCTTGAGGCCGCAGTCAACGAGGACACTATGGAGGAGTTTCAGCCAATTTTCGTTACCGCAAACTTCGCTGATCGCCCGATACGCAAGATGGCCGAGGATGTCGGGCTCAAGGACCTTTATGATCTGAGCTATTCGCCGCTTCCGGTGAGTCACATGGTGATTGGGGAAGCCTCGTCAGCCATGATCTTCGTCGCTGCGCCAATCCGCTACATCGCTACCATCGGATCGCTCGTTTTCGCACGAACGAACAGGGGCTCCGTCTGCCTACATCCGCCAAGCGTACAACCTCATGGTCGAGACGGTCGAAGCCGTGTTCGTGCACTACGGACTGTCCACAGACGAGCCGCTGGAACGTTGCGACATGGCGTTTGCGCACGCTGTGGGCGCCCAGGGCGACCCCGAGTAACGGCACGCACTCCCGACTCCGAGTCACGCCGCCTGCCGTGTCGGCGCAACCGAGTGCATCCGACGTGCCGCTTCATGCGCCGCTTCGGCAGAAGATGGGAGTAAACGTCAACCGTCGTGGAAGTCTTGGCATGACCGGCAAACGCGGCAACGATCAAGATGTCCTCGCCCTGGCTGATCGCGTTCGTGATCACCGTGTGCCGAAGGTCGTGCAGTCGGATCGTCCCTGGTAGCCCTGCCCGATCCGCGTAACGGCGGAAAACACGAGTGACCATGCGCGGGCTCAGCGGCCGGCCGGTGGGCCGAACCACGCCATCCCGGCCACGCTTCCGCTCGACCGTGGCAAAGACGGGACTCGTCGCGCATGTCCTTTGCCTCGGCCAAGACTTCTTCGAGTGCAGCGAGAGCGCCGTCAAGAAGCGGAACTATCCTCTCCCCCGCCTCTGTCTTGGTCGTGAGGTGGCTCTCATCGTCGTCGGCTTCGTCGGGATCGTCATAGGCGCCGATACTGCGCCTGACGTACAGGACGCGCTCAAGAAGGGCAACGTCCTCCCGTCTGAGGCCGATCATCTCTCCGCGGCGTAGCCCGGTGTCGAGCGCAACTGTAAAAAACTGCTGCCAGCGCGGGGAACAGGCAGCGAGGAAGCGGGCGACTTGCGCCGGGGTGAGAGCCGTCCCGCGTGCGCGTCTGCGCTGCTTCTGTCCACGTTTGCGCGTGCGCTCGCGGGGTTAACCGTCACGGGCCCCAAATCTTGCGCGAGGCGAACATCGCGTGGGTGGCGGCGTCTTTCGCCACTGTTTCCTTGGTCAAGCCCTCTGCCCGCTTGCCGGCCAGCGACGAATTGACCATCGCGGGCTTGCAGTCGTCCACACGCACCGCACCGAGCGTCGGCGCCACGTGCCTGTAGAAGGTGCCCTTGTAATTCGCAGCGGCACCCGCCTTGAGGTTCGGCGGACGTGCTCGTCAGCCTCGCCGACCGAGTTCCAGCACCGTCAGAGCGCTGGGACATAGCGTCCCGTCGGCGTTCGCCTGCAGGCTCCGAAGCACCCTCGGCCTGTCGCTTGCTCGATCCTGCGGCCTTCTCGACCTACTTCAGCGACCTCGCCCGTCTCGGGATCGATCACCTGGACTCGCGTGCGGACGTAGACCAGACCGCCTCGCTCTCGGATGCTTCCTGCGGCCATCACGCATCATCTCCCATGAGGTTTGCTTCGACTTCATCGAGGGGGTCATGCACGGCTTGCCCGTGGGACCCCTCCCAGCCTCCACTTTGCCCGTGACCAGACTGACGATCATCCAACGGCCGTAGTCGATCGCCCGCGGATCACGAGTCCGGGACTTGCGGAGCGCGAGACCCTGCCGGTCAGCCGCTCTGCGAAGCAGGTTCTCGCGGACCTTCTCATTCGTCGTTTGCGGCATCGCGCATCCTTTCGTAGATACTAGAACGTGATGCTAGATAGCATACCACAAGCTATGCTTCAGCTCATGCGAGCGCGATCATCTCAGCGCCCAATCGGGATCGGCGCGCCAACTCCGAGCCGTTGACTTCGCGGCTGCCGGTTTCAGACGGCGCCCAGCGAGGAACCGCTCAACGTCGGACACACGGAACCTGATCGGGTTGCGCCCGCCCCCATCGGAGAGTCGGAACGCTCGATAAAACTTGCAGGCGCCGCACCCATTCGGGCGTCGTGGCGAGTGCGGTCGCAAGCTGATCGACCGTGACAAGTGGCTCAAAACGGCTCCGCTGGCGCGCCGCGACGAGTATCGCGGCGCGCTCCGCTATAACCGCGACCAG
>CAVOTJ010000001.1:0-1938398 GCA_963699115.1 uncultured Solirubrobacteraceae bacterium | reverse complement strand
GTCAAGTCCGGTTCCGCTGCCCGGCGCCGGCAAGCTCGTCTTCGACAGGTGGAACAAGCCCGTAACGCTCGTTCCGCCCGCCAACGCCATCGACATCGACCAGCTGCAGAGCACTCGCTCGAGTTACTTGGGCCATATGTCTATCCGCTCTCATCACCGCGGGTCAAGCCGCACACTCCAACGTCGAACGATCGGGGCTCGATCGACGCGCGAACCTGGGACCGGACAAGGACGCGAGAGTTCTCAGTGAACGGTGCACTCACAAGCCAGCCTTCTCCAGCGCCCCGCCGAGGACGGGGCCGCACCGCGCAACCCCGGGCGCAGACGCCGCACGGGCGCGGATGGGCGGCCCTGATGCGTAAGCCGTGGCGTCACGCAGCGCGTGGCCCGGCGGACGACCGCCGCGCCGGTCCGGTCCGAGCGGCACCCGCTCTGAGCGCCTGGCGCCGTGGGTGGTGCTCGCCGTCGGCGGCAGTTGCCGGGGCGATCGCTTGCCGGCGCGCTCGCTGCTGGTGCGCCGGCTGCCTGGTCGTGCTCGCGTGCGCGGCGATCGCGCTCGGCTGGCGCTCGGCGAGCACGGCCGGGCGACGCTCGAGGAGGAGATCGAGCGCCGCACCAGCGAGCTGAAACGCGCGCTGTCCGAGCTCGAGATCGCCCAGGCCGAGACCGTGCAGCGCCTCTCGATGGCGGTCGAGTTCCGCGACGAGGACACCGGCGCGCACATCGAGCGCATCGGGCGCTTCTCGATGCTGCTGGCCGAACACATCGGCATGGACGCCGAGTTCTGCGAGCGCCTGCGGCACGCCGCGCCGCTGCACGACGTCGGCAAGGTCGCGATCCCCGACGCGATCCTGCTCAAGCCCGGTCCGCTCACGCCCGAGGAGCGCGCGATCGTCGAGACCCACGCCGAGGAGGGCCACCGGCTCGTGCGCGGCTCGTCCTCCTCGATCCTCGACATGGCGGCGACGATCGCGCTCAGCCACCAGGAGAAGTGGGACGGCAGCGGCTATCCGCGCGGCCTGAAGGGCGAGGCGATCCCGATCGAGGGCCGCATCGTCGCCGTGGCGGACGTGTTCGACGCGCTCACCAGCGACCGCGTCTACCGCAAGGCCTTCTCCGTCGAGGACGCGGTGCAGATGATGCGCGAACAGCGCGGGCGCCACTTCGACCCGGTGCTGCTGGACGCGTTCATGGAAGTGCTCGGCCGCACCGGCCCCGACGCGCGCGAGCAGCTGCGCTCGGACCCGGCGGCGCTCGTCGAGAGCACGCTCGAGACCTTCGCCACCGCGCTCGAACGCGGCGACGCCGAGATGGCCGAGGGCGCGATCGCGACGGCGATCGAGGACGGCATCACGCCGACGACGCTGCACGCCGAGGTGATCGGCCCGGCGCTGCGGCGCATCAGCGTGCTCTCCGAGCCGGCGAGATCGACGCCGAGCGCGAGCGCCGCGCGACGACGATCACGCGGCGCGTGCTCGCCACGCTCTACCGCTACATGACCGGCGGCACCGAGCCCACGCGCGAGCGGGTGCTGCTCGCGGGCGTCGAGGGCGACGAGCACACGCTCGGCCTGCAGATGGTCCACGACCAGCTCGCCGCGGCCGGCTTCCAGACGATCTTCGACACCGACCTCTCCGCCGAGCAGCTGCTGGAGATGGTCGAGAGCCAGTCGCCGGACCTGGTCGTCCTCGGCGCGACGGTGCCGCGCGCCGCGAATCGGTCGAGCTGGCGCTGCGCGACCTGCGCTCGAGCCACCCGGATCTGCCGATCGTGCTCGGCGGCCCCGCGGTGGGCGGCAGCCTGCCGCGCGAGCGCCGCGGCATGCGCGTGCTCGAGCGCATCGACGAGTCGGTGGAAGCGGTCGAAGAGCTGCTCGCCAGCGCCGCCTCGACCGCGTCCGTATAGATTCCCGCGCATGAGCACCGCGCGATCGTGACCGGCGGCGCCGGCTTCATCGGCTCGCACGTCGTCGACGCGCTGCTCGCGGACGGCTACGCGGTGACGGTGATCGACGACCTCTCCTCCGGCGACGCCGCGCGCGTCGCCGACGCGGCCGAGCTGCGCGAGCTCGACATCGTCGACCTCGCCGGCGCTCGAGGCGGTCGTCGCCGAGGTGCAGCCGCGCGCGATCTTCCACCTCGCCGCCCAGGCGAGCGTGGTGGCCTCGGTCGAGGATCCCAGGCCGCGACTGCGAGGTCAACGTGCAGCGGCACGCTCAACGTGCGTCGAGGCCGCCGGCCGGTGCGAGGCGCCGGTGGTGTTCACCTCCACCGGCGGCGCGCTGTATGGCGACGACGCGCCCATGCCCACCGCCGAGGACCGCATCCCCGCGCCGCTGTCCCCCTACGGCGCGTCCAAGTGGGCGGCCGAGGCGTACGTGAACACGTGGTCGCTGTCGTCGGGCATCCCCCACGCGGTGTGCCGGCTGGGCAACGTCTACGGCCCGCGCCAGAGCCCCCACGGCGAGGCGGGCGTGGTGGCGATCTTCTCCGACCACCTGTACACGGGCCAGGCGCCCAAGCTCTACGGCCACGGCACGCCGACGCGCGACTACGTGTACGTCGGCGACGTCGTCAGCGCGCTGCTCGCCGCGTCGGGGCGCTCGGGCACCTACAACATCGCCACGGGCGTGGAGACCGACGTGGCACCGTCTGGAGCGAGCTGAGCAGCGGCCGCCGGCAAGCAGATCGAGCCGGAGCTCGCCGACCTGCGCCCGGGCGAGCTCAGCACAGCCGCCTGGACATCACGCCGCGCCGAGCGGGAGCTGGGCTGGCGCCCGGAGGTGCCGATCGCCGAGGGGCTGCGCCTGACCTACGAGGCGCTGGTGGAGGAATTCGAGAGCAAGTAGGGCTCCGGTTCAGGTGCGGGCTTGGATCGGACAGATGTGCAATCGCCGGCGCAGACCTCCTGTCGGCGATGCGCCGGTCGACTACTGGAGCATGAGATGGCGTCCTCGTTGCGGCATCGCCCGTCTTGGCGACGCTCGCGCTGCTGTGTGGCCGGACACCGTCGTGGGCCGTGACAGACACGCCCGGCGGCGTCGCAGGCACCGTCGTTCCCACAGGCCCCAGCCGGTGGCCCTGCGGTGTCTGTGCGTCGCGGCGAGCTCTCCGCGCCCGGTCGTGGCGCTGCTCAGCGTTCCCAAGACGGTCACTGCCGGGCGGCCACCACGCGTGTCAGCTGCGAGTCGAGCGAGCCTGGCGTCGGCGAGCGTCGATGTGCAGGTGGCCGTCGAGGCGCTCTCGACCCACAGGCGGTGATCGTGGCTGACGCTCGGTTGGGTACACACGGGCCGGCGCACTGACGGTCACTGGCCGCACGGACGCGACGCTCGCCGCCGGGCAGCTACCAGGTGAGCGTCAGCGCGCACGACCGCCGCGGGGCGCACTGCTGCGCGGCGCACATACCTCGGGCGAGGCGAGCCTGACGGTCGATGCGCCGGCTCCGGTCGCAGGCGCCGGCACCTGCGGTCGCCCACGACCGCTGCCCTAGAGCCGACGGCGGAACCGGGCGTGCCCACGGCTGCCCAGACGGTCGCCGACGGCGCGGTGTTCCCGGTGGCGGGCACGCACAACTTCGGCGGCCCTGAAAACGTCTTCGGGGCCCCACGCGACGGCTACTTGCACCAGGGCCAGGACATCCTGACCGCTGAAGGCACGCCGGTGGTTGTGCCGCTGGCGGGGACGATCCTCACGACCAGCTACCAGGAAGCCGGTGCGGGCTACTACGCGGTCGAGGAAACAGCGATCGGCTTCGACTTCATGTTCGCCCACTGCCAGGCGAGCTCGCTCGCAGTCAGCACTGGTCAGGCGGTGGCTGCCGGGCAGGCGCTGTGCAGGGCCGGGCAGACCGGCGATGCGACGGCTCCCCACCTTGACTTCGAGATGTGGGTGGGGGGCTGGCAGGCAGCCGGCGGGCACCCGATCAACCCGCTGCCGTATCTGGAAGCTTGGGAAGGGTAGGCGCACGGCGAGGGGCTGCGCGGGAGCCGGCAGCCCTCGCGAAGCTTGGTAGCCGGTAGCATCGAGTGTCTGCGGCGAGATAGCTCAGTTGGTAGAGCACACGACTGAAAATCGTGGTGTCCCGGGTTCGAATCCCGGTCTCGCCATGGCGGTTTTTGCCTGCTCAAAGGCATGTTTTTGATCGTCGACCGGCGCGCGATCAGGAGCCGAAATCGGCGATTTTTGGCTTCCCGTCCCAATCGCCGTCCCAATCAGCCCGTTTGAGGCGGTCTCCTCAGGCGTGCGCAGCTGCACACGCGCCTGGCGCACGAGCTCGTCGAAGTGGGCGCCGTGGTCGCGCTTGGCGCGCTGCTGCAACTGTGCGTAGACGTCCATCGTCATCTTCGAGTCGGCGTGGCCGACCTGGTCCATGACCCACTTCACGTCGAAGCTGTTGGCCAGCAAGGCGATCGAGATGTACGTGCGCCTGAGTGAGTGCGGCGTGGTGTTCGGCAGCGACGGCAGACCTCGGGCGGTGAGCAGCTCGCTGGCACGCGTGGCCGCCTCGCCGACGATCTCGCCGACCCGCTGGCGGTCCATCCTTCCGCCGCGCAGGTTCGGGACCAGGTAGTCCTCTGGCCCAGTGGGGCCTCCGATGCGCTGCAGGCGATCGATGTGCTCGACGATCGCCTCGACGAGGTCGAGCGACATCTGCACCTCGCGGATGCCGCTCTCGGTCTTGGCGTCGGGGATGTGGAAGCGGGCGCCCGCGGGGTCGTGCAGGCGCAGGTGGCCGATCTTGATGTCGCACAGCTCGCTCGCGCGCACGCCTGAGCGCCCCAGCACCTCGACGACGACTCGTCGCCCGACGTAGCCACGCCCCGCCTTCAGGCCGAGCCGCGAGAGGTGGTAGGCGACGGTGGACTTCGCCAATCCGAGCTGCTTTGCGATCTGGCTCGGCTGTTTGCCCTGCGCGAACAGCTGGGCGACCATCGCGGCTGTGAGGCCGAGCTCCGCGGGCGCGGGGATCTGCCCGAGCGCGATGTCCTGCCCAGCGGCCGCGTCGATGAGCGCGGCGAGCTCGTCGATCTCCAGGAACGTGCGGCTTGGCTTCGGCACCCTGACGCGCATGCGCTTGCCCCGGGCGGGGTTGTGATCGAGATGGCCGTCCTCGACGGCGTCCTCGAGGATCATCGCGAGTAGATCGATTACCTTGCGGATCGAGGAGGGGCCGAGGGGGACCCTGCGCCTGCCCCGCTGGTCGCGGATCACCGCTCCCGCTTCGATCTGCTCGCGCAGCTCCTTCGCTTCGCTCAGCAGGCGCGTCTTGACCGCGAGGCAGAGCTTGCGGTCGATCTCATCCATACGGTAGTCGGCGCAGATCGGCAGCAGGTGGCACTGCAGCCGCCAGCGGTAGTCGGCCTCAGTGCTGGTGTCGAGCGGGCGCTCCCCGAGCACACCGTCGATCTTGGCTTGCAGCCAGTTCGAGCTGTACACGTGGAACGTCGGCGCCTCGCTGTTTGCGACGGCGTCGGGCGGGCGCTGTCGTTGCGGCGGCTTCCACACGCCGGCCTTGACTCGGGCGAGGATGTTCTCGAGCTCGACGGCGGCTGTCCGCTCATTCCAACCGCCCCTGCAGCCGCAGTCGCAGTCGCGACGCTCGTGCAGACAGACCGTCCGGCGCTTGCCGTGAGCTCGGAAGCGCAGGCGAAAGGTGAGCGTGCCGTCCGTGCGTGTTTCGGCGGTGATACCGCCGCCGGATGTGGGAGCCATCAGTGGACCCCCACTCTGCGTCGCGGCCCGAAACACGGCCGCATGCGGATCTCGCGCCGGCGGATCTCGAGCAGCGGCGCGTCGGTGGGGTAAGGCGCGGGGTGCGGCGCGGGCTTGCCACGCGGTGTGGCCGATGGCGCCGCCGCTGGTTGTTGGTGGTGTTTGAGTGCTTGGGTGGCGGCGTATAGGTCGAAGCGGATGCGGGCCTTCGGCCCGGTCCCTGTACGGATCGCGCCGAGCTCTTGGGCGTGTTCGTAGACCCACGCGGGGTTGAGTTTGAGGTGCGCGGCGAGCTCCTTGGCGGTCATCCAACCCGGCGTGCCCGCGGGGCTTGTTGGGGCTGTTGTTTGCTGGTGGCGCATGAGTTGCGCGACGCGGCTGGCGATTTGCTCGACGGTTTGGGGGGTGAGCTCGACGGCGATGCGGCGTGCGGCGGCGAGCCCGTGGCGGCGTGCGGGGGTGGGCATTAGCGTTCTCTTTCGTGTGGTGTGGGGTGTGCTTGTAGGCGTGCGATGCGGGGCTTGGTGTAGGGGTGTGTCGCGCGGGAGAACCGCATGCGGGGGATCGAGCGCTCATATGGGATGGCGATTCGCTTTGAGTGCTTGCGCGAGGGCGTGTGCTTGTCCGAGGCGCGCGGCGTATTCGTCGGCGGCGAACTCGCGGGAGCGCCAGTACATCTCCCAGGTGTTCGCCGTGAGCCAAGCACTGCCTGCGCCGGACGCGAACCACAACGAGCCCCCGGAACGGCAGCGACCACAGGGGATGAACTTGGGTCGTGGGCATGGGTCCGATCAGCATCAGGTTCGAGCGCGCTCGTGAGGTGCCGTCGCCTGGTGCGAGGTGTCCCATCTCGTGGGCGATCACGGCGGCGGCGTAGGGGCTTTCAAGGAGCCCGCGGTCGACGCGTATCGATTAGGAGTAGGCGGCGGCGTTGCAGTCCGGGCTCTTCGGCGACGAACCAGTGGCGTGGCGGACGCAGCGTCGGGTCTGCTTCTTGTAGTTCTTCGATGGCGTTCTCGAATGCTTCCGCTCGTCGGGCTCGGGTGGCCGTCCGCCGGTGCTGATCTCCCACCAGCGTCCGTCGATCGGCGCGATCAGCACGGGGCAGAGCACGCTCGAGCAGCGATATTGCGATGGGAGCGAGCCGACGGTCAGCGCGATCGGGTTGATCGGGATCGGCCAGCCGGTGATAAGCGCGACGATCTGCGAGCGTGTCGCGAGCGATCAGCGCCCGCGCGATCGCGGCGAACAGCTGGCCGGCGAGCGTGATCGCGTAGAGCACGACCCCGCTCTGGCGACTTTCAGGACGCCCATCCGCGTCGCTGTGGTGCTCGTCCGTGCGCCTCCATCGATGCCCTCCTCTTGTTAGTCGTCGCTGGTCCCGCTAGATACCAGCGCTGTTTGTGTTGTTGGCTTCGCCCGACCGCTTCATCGTGCTGAAGAGCGTTCTCACGTTCGTCGGGGGCACGCCGAGCGCATCGGCGATATCGAGGCTGCGCGACCCGGGATGCTCAGCCAGGTAGGGACTTCAGTGTCTCGCGGTGCAGGACCTTCGCGTTGGGGCTACGTCTCCATACAGCGCGGCTTCGGCTGCGCGCAGGCGCCTGATGCGCTGATCGACGTCTTTGCGTTCCTCGTCGCCTCTTTGAGTTCTTGGCGGATCTGGCCCACCGCGCCGAGCCCGCCTGCTCTACGCGGCGGCATTAGCTTCCCCCAAACTGAACGATGCTTGTCATGTTCTGGGAGCATTATTGTAAGGTGAGGAATATGTCAAGTGGCTGAGGAAAAGTTCGAAGAGGGTCGTGGGGGCCTTCGCATCAGCGGATGGAGCCCCCGTTCCGGCGCGAGCACCCATTCGCGGCGCGCGTGGCGGGAGTGATCATTGTATCCCGCTGCTGCTCTCGTTGGCGGATGTGGCGCGCGTCGCACTCGGCTTCGGCGGCAATGCTGGTGGCCTGTTTCCCTGGATCGCTGGTGCGCTGGTTCTGCTCGTGGTGCTGCGGGTCGGCTCGATGCTCGCGATGGCATCCTCACGCGCCCTCCCCGCATCCCGGCCAACCGGCCGCCATCCGCTGCGCACTCCCCTCGGTCGCCCCAAGCCGCTGCCTGCGGGTTCGAGGCCGAGAGGGGTCAGCCCGGCGGCCAGGGCGCGTGAGGGCAGCCTGCGTCTCGGTGGTGGCGCGTACCTCGGCCTCGACGAGCACGGCGGCTGGGTCACAGCCGACCCCGAGAGCGCGGTCATGATCCTCGGGCCCCCCGCGCGGGAAAGACCAGCGCAGTGATGATCCCCGCGCTGATGGCCGCGCCGGCGCCGGCGGTCAGCACCTCCACCAAGCCTGACGTGATGCGACGCCACGGTCCACGCGCGCGATCAGAGATCGGCGCAGGTATGGCTGTTCGACCCCTCCGGCCAGAACACCACCGACACGGCTACCCGAGGGTGTGCGCCGCCTGTGCTGGTCACCGGTCGCCGCGGCCGCGAGCTGGGATGGGGCGCTCGTGATGGCCACGGGCGATGACCCCGGCCACGCGCCCCGGCGCGGGCACGACGAACGAGCACCACTGGTCCGAGCGCGCCGCCGCGCTCCTGGCGCCGCTCCTCTACGCCGCCCACCTGACCAGCCAGCCGATCGCAGAGGTACTGCGCTGGACGCTACGCGGAGACCTCGCACCCGCGCCGAGCAATCCTCGCCGACACGGACAGCCGAGTCGCCGCCGACGTCCTCGTCGGGATCGAGCGGACCGACAGCCGCGAGCGCTCGAGCATCTTCTCCGCCACCGCCGGCGTGCTCGCCGCCTACAACGCCGACGCCGCCCGCGCAGCCGCCGCGAGCCCCAACTTCGACCCCGGCGCGTTTCGCCGCCTCGACCGACACGATCTACATCACCGCGCCCGAGCACAAGCAGGCGCTCTGCGCGCCGCTGATCGTCGGGCTGCTCGAGCAGATCCGCCACGCGGTCTACGACCACGCCCGCGACGGCAACCTCCGGGCCGCCGATGTTCTGGCTGCTGGACGAGATCGCGAACATCGCGCCGATCCACGACCTCCCCGCCCTCGTCTCCCAAGCCGGCGGACAACACCTGCAAGTCATGATCGGACTGCAGGACCTCTCCCAAGCCCGCACACGCTGGGGCGAGCACGCAGCCGACGGGTTCCTCTCCCTCTTCCAGACCAAGCTCATCCTCACCGGCATCGCCGACACCCGCACGCTCGAAGCGATCTCGCTCGCGCTCGGCGAATACGACCGCGACATCGTCAGCCACACCCTCGGCCGCAGCGACCCGCAAGAATGGTTCGCCGACCCCACACACACCAACAGCGTCAGCTACCACACCCAACGCCACCGCATCCTCACACCCGGCGAAATCGCACGACTACCCGACCACCACGCACTACACCTCAAAGGCAACGACTGGAACACCATCCAACTCACCCCATGGCACCACACACAACCCTGGAAGCGGATCGCCACTGCCACAGCATGAACGACCCATATTCGCACCACCGCGATCGCTGAGAGGAGCGCGCATCACTGTTCTCGTTCGCGATGGCGGTCTGCAACGAGAATAGTCTCGGCCGCGTAGGTGACTTCAACGCTTCCTACGCCTTCCACTGGGCCCGCCAACGCGGCGACTCGGCACGCAAGCGCTCTTTCGTCCGATCCAGCAGCATGAGTGGCGTCCGCCGACGCGCTCGCATGACGCGAGATAGTGGGCGCTAGCGCACGAAGCGAGCTCGCAGCAACTCCTGCTCTGCAGGGCCTACTCGGGCGAGCGCCCGACGAAACAGCGTGGCCTGCTGAAGCGGATCATTGGTTATTGTGAGTATGCGAGCAACGGCCGTGATGAGTAGATCCTCGCTGGGCGGGAATACCTCGAAGTATCTCATGCGTCGAAGGGCCGAAATAAGTGCGGCAAGGCCCGTCTCCGACATTCGTGGCGGCTCGCTCACCGCGTCGAGGGCGCAGAGCAAGAACGATTGTGCGTGTGCTTCGTAGTTGCCGCCGACGTCCTGAGTTACCGCGTCGATCGCGCGATGGAGCCCACTTGTCCATCTCAGTGGGCGCCTCGGCGAACACGATGTCAAGAAAACGAATCACCCGGTCCATCCAACCGCTCATCAGCGTAAACCACGCGGTCGTGTCGCCCAGTGCGGCTCGTGCGCCGTCCGTGGGCTGCCAGTTGGCATCGCGTGCTATCTGGGCGATCTCGTCAACGGTATGGCGCACACCCCACGCGCCGTGGGCAAGTAGGCGCCGGCGAACGTCGTCCCTAACGTCCTTGACGAGCAGCTCCCGATCCACCAATACATCGAGGAGCGCCACGGAACCGAACGTCGGAAGGCCGACTTCTCGCGCGCTACGGCGAACCGCGCGATCATCAGAGAACACCGCGAAGCCGGTTGCTTGCGCGGCGGCGAGTGTGGCGGCCCATGCCTTCGCGGGCGTGGGCGCCTCCCCTCGCACGACCTTGATCAACTCGTCGCTCGAGTCGTCCTCGGCGAGCACGTGTGCAGGAAGCGTTATGGCGAGTCTGTGCATCTCCGTCGCGCGTCTGAAGTTCGAGGCTCGGTCAGACTCAGTCCACTCGCCGAAGTGAACGTGGCCGTGGGTTATGCCGATCCCGCCGACGCGATTGGCATCGGCCGTCGCGAGGTCCCCCGCGATCTCGATCTGCGTGGCCCGGGCGACAACGGACGAGGGAAGCACGTTGCGCAGCGTCTGCTCCACTACGCCGCCCAGCGCGGCCACGACGAATATCGCGTTTGAATCCCATACCGCCCCTCCGGCAAGAGCAGCGGCGGCATCGGTCCTATCGAGCAGATTGAACTGATCGTCGGGGTAGGTGAGCGGAAGTGCCTCGAGCATAAACAGCGTCTCGCCTGTACTGCACCCAGACGCGGACGCCAACAATGCAACCGCGGCGTTCCCCCAGCGCACTTCGCGCACGCGAGTGCTCGTCTGCCGCTCGCGGGCTTCTAGCTCTGATCCGATAGCGCGCATCAAGGAACCGATCGGGTCGTCTAGGTCAATTGCGACGGTACGGATCGCCCTCGAATCAGGGAACCGCTGCGGGAACGTCTCGAAGCTCTCGCGTAGCCGTGCCTTGAGCGTTGCCGGCAAGGCGCGCTCAGGGATCTCGCGACGCAGCGCCGTGAAGATCAAGGCGACCTCGAGGCGTTCAGGCCGGCTGTACCGATCAGATAGACGAGCGAGCATCTCGATTCCCTCGACGGGGTCCGCCGCCGAGCCGAACACCTCAGCGAGCAATTCAGCGCGCCCTTGGGTGTCCGGGTCGAGCTCGCCGAGCTCGCGCCATACGCGGAGCGCGTCTCCCTGACGGAACTGCATCGTGAGTGCTAGCACCGTGGCCCAACGAGGGTCCGACGTCTGATCACATGCGGCCCACTCCTGCGCGACTGACTCCAGTTCGCGGAAGCGTTCGGCTTCTTGCAACAGGTTCGCCGCCTTCGCGTAACCGCTTCGGCGATCGTCGAGGCCCGCCTGCTGGTTGCGCCCGACCAAGAGGAGCCGGTCAACCGCCCTGTCCCGTTGGCCTGCGTTCGCGAGAGCGCCAGCGAGGAGAAGCTGATCCGCCGGTGCCGCAGTCCGGTTGAGCAGGGTTTCGCTCAATGTGACTGCCTTCGCGTGATTCTCGCGACGCCTAGCAAGAAGGATCAGGTGACGTAGCGCGTCAGGGTTGTCGGTATGCGGGAGGAGATGCGTTTCGACTGCATCGAGGTCGCCCTCCGCATCGAGTCGGAACGCGCGAAGCATGAGCGCGACGCTCGGCTTGATCTCGGCGACGATCTGCTCAGCCGCCTTGCTCCACCCGACGGCTACGTCGTTGCTCGCCGCGCACAGCAGGAGGTATGCGGCTCGCGGTGCTTCCTCATGCCCGGACTCCATGATCCCGCGGAGTTCGTCGATGATCGCGGGGTCGATATCGCTGTCTCGACTCATGACGTGTGCTGCCGCGAGATCCAAGCGGTCCGTCTCGTCGGTGCTCTCGCCTAGCAGCGTCCGGACATCAGCGAAGCGTCGAAGCAACATTGCGCCGTCCGCGAGCACCCGACGAGCTTCTACGGACTCGCGCAGACGCGCATCGGTAAGCGCCTCGTCCAAGAGGTGGGCGCTCTCGTCGGCGCTTCGCGCCGAGCACAAGAGCGAGCACTGCGCGGCCGACGAAAACGCCGGCCGCATCCCAACGCTCACTCTCGCGCGCTCCCACGTAGAGCCGCTTGAAACTATCAGCCGCAGCGAGCAGCGGCTCAGGTCCCATTCGTTGCGGCTCAGCAATATCCAGGTGCGCCTCAGTGAGTGTCGCGACGCCGTCGAGCTCGTCGGCCGCGCGCTGGTCAACGCGTAATCCTCGCGCGCGAGCGATCGCCTCCCGTGCGGGCGCGAACTGGTTCTGCTGGATCAAGGCTTCGGCTCGGATGCACTCGGCCAGCCCCTCTTGATCGGAGTCTGTTGGGATGATCTCGTCTAGCAACGCGAGCGTGTGCGCTGGGTCGTCATCGTTGCGTGCCTCATGCAACAGGACGGCTGGGTTGCGATCATCGGCTTGTCGTGCTTCCTCGAACAACTCCGCTGCTCGTTTAGCGTCGCCGTCGGCTGCAGCGGAATGTGACGCGCGCACCAGCTGACGAACGCGATCGTGAACGCCGGGATGATCGGCCGCACGTTCGTACGCGCGCCGCGCCTCGGCGTTCCGTTCGATCGAGTCGGATAGTCGGCCGGCGGCTTCCCAAACGGCCGCGATACTGCCTTGGAGCCACGGAGCGTTCTGATCGATCGCATCGGCGATTCGAGTTGGGCCCCCCGCCTCGAGGGCTTCTTGGAGCGGTCCCGCCTCCTCGGCGTTCTCAGCAACTAGTTTCTCGACGATATCGGCTTGGCTCGGAGGCAGGTCTACCACCGCTCGTGCGACTCGAATGGCTTTCGAGCCGATGGCGGCGGGAGCAGACGCTGCCGGCATCTCGGCGATCTGCTCTTCTAGCCCGCGAGCAGACTCTTGAATCAGGTCGCGAGTCATCTGCTGGTCTAGGTGCGCCGCGTCTCGTTCATTCCGCTTTGCGCGGGGAAGGTTCGCCTCGATCGCGGCCACCACGAGGGCTGAAAGCGCATCGGACGGGATTCCCTGGGCGTCGAAGTTGAACAGCTCTACAAACACGGCCTTGAGTGGCTCGCGAACGGAGGAGTCACCCGTCTCGAGCCAATGCTTCACCGGCCCCGCAATGTTGGGTTGAACGAGTAGGCCGTTGAGCCTGTCTACAACCGCGTTGGCGGCCTCACCCGGGACAAGCGACGATCTCCGAACGTCGGCGGAAACGAGGCGAAAGAGCTTGGCGACCTCGTTGTTCGCGAGGAAGCGCTTGAGGGCTTCGCCTGTGAGCTGTGCAGCGCCGAGCGCTTCGAACGGGCCAGACATTCGCCTACCGTAGTCGAGTACTAGGCGTAGCCTCTAGCCGCGGACAAATCGTGCTCGCGAGGCGACCATCAATCTAGAGGCGCTGTTCGCGCAGCGCAGGAAGCGGGCCCAGCTAACTGCGGTACATACCCGGGTACTGGACCACCTCGACGCAGTAGGCGATGCACAGCGCGGTCCCACTGGACGCACGATCCCCGCGGTTGCAAGTGCGGGGATCGATCCGCACGTCGCGACGCACCTGACGGCCGCAGCCGGTGGTAGACCTGCTCCGATGTCGGCACGGCGGGTATCTGCCGCCTTCTCGTATTCGACCGAAGCGTTCGCGAAGCGCGAGCGGTGGCGGACGCCGCTTTGTGGACGACGACTTGTGCGGCATCATCCATCTGAACTGCAGGAGGCGCGCTCTGGGTGGGGTCGCAGCCGTATTGTCGCTGCTAGCGTGACCAGCTGGCGGGCGGGCGAGCGCTCGGCGTGATGACAGGCGGTGGCGCGACGGTGCGATTGACGGCTGGCGGTCTGTGTTGTCGCGCCGGCCGGATATGCCAACCAGCGCTCACGGCGGGGTTACGTCACGGTCAGCGTCTTGGACGCATCGCTGGCGAGGTGGGTGGTGTCGCCGTTGTATTTGGCTGTGATTGTTTGGGTCCCTGGGGCCGTGGGGCTGTAGACGAGCGAGCATTTCGCGGAGCTGTTCGATGCCTCGACGAGCGTGCACGTTGCGCCGTTGCTGAACGAGCCTTGACTGTTGGTGCTGAAGCTGGCCGTCCCGGTCGGCGCCTGCTTGGTCCCGGTGGAGGTGTCCGTGACTGTGGCGGCGCAGGTTGTCGTACGCCCGATCGCGACCTTCGTGGGTGAGCACACGAGCCCTGTCGAGGCTGAGCGCAAACCTACGCTGACCGTGGCCGAGGCAGTGACGGGCATGTATGTGCCGTCGCCGCTGTAAGTCGCGGTAACCGTGTGTGTTCCCGAGCCCACCGCCGAAGGGGTATAGATCAGCGAGCACCTAGCGGACGTACTCGACGTGCGAACAAGGACGCATTGCGCCTGATCGCTGAGCGAGCCGCCTCCAGTGCTGCTGAAGCTTACCGTCCCGGTAGGCGTGACCTTGGTGCCCTTCACCGCATCCTTCACCGTCGCTGTGCACTTGGTCGCTCGACCGACTACGACGTGTGCTGGCGCGCACTTGACTACCTCAGAGCTTGCATGATCGCCAACGACTGCCACCGTGGTCGACGCGGTATCACTACTGTAGGTCCCGTCACCGCTATAGGTCGTGCTGATCGTATAGAGGCTGGCTGCCGACGACGTGAACGTGACCGCGCACGACAAGGTCGAATTAGCGCCGGTCGGCTGCAGCGTACACGACCCCGACGAGCCGAACGACCCGCCAGCAGGGCTGGAAGCAAAACCAACCGTGCCCGTAGGAGCGGACGCGCCGCTAACCCCAACCACAGTCGCCGTGCACGTTGCAGTCCCGCCCGTAACTAGAGGCGACGGAGAGCACACCACTCCCATCGACGCCGGAGCCACGACCGTCGCGGTACCCGAAAGGACCACGGTGCGTGGGCTGCCAGGCCCGGAGTCGGTGATCTGAAGGCCCGCGCTCTGCGCGCCCCCAGAACCCGGCGTGAATGCTGCCTCGAGCGTGCAGCTCTGCCCCTGCCCCAAGTTCACATTCACGCAACCGTCATTGGAGAGCGAAAACGCGTCTGGGTCCGCTCCAGCCAAGCTCACCGACGACACAGCGATGTTTCCGCCAAGCACGTTCGTCAGCGACACTATCTGCCCGAGACTCTGGTCACCGACAGCTAGGGACCCGAAGGCGATGCTCGTCGGCGTGAGCGCTATCGCAGACGCGGATCCGTCGGCACCGTAGTTGACGTCGATGGTGGTGTCAGCAGTGATCGAAGACGGGAGCGATACGAGCGCAGTCGCGAGGCCGCTACCTGCAGGCGGCACGACCTGAATTATGTCAGGGCTCGCGTCGCCGCCGTCAGTGCCACCATGGCTCGTATTGAACAACCACAGCGTCCCCGTCCCCGACGCCGAGGTCGAGACTGCACCGTCCTCCGCCCACCCACCGCAACACGAAGGGTCGAGTTCCGTGCCAAAGAAAGCCGTCGACTGAAACTCGACGGCCGTATTAGTACTGACCTGCGCACCCTGCACCGGACTCCCGCCCGGCCCCGTAACAGACACCTGAACAGCATTCGCCGGCAGCACAAAATTTTGGGTCGAGTCCCCGGACACCACGACGCTCCCGCTCCCCGGGGCAAAGTCGAAAACCTGCGGCAGATCCACCCCAGACCCAGCGCCGTAACCAGAGCCGTACACACTGACCTGATACGTCCCGTTCGGCAACGCCAACTGATATTCCCCACTCGCATTCGTCGTCGACGTGTCCGTCGCAGACGAATTACTCAAGGTGATCTCCAACCCAGACACCGGCGTCCCAGCCCGATCCGTAACCACACCCGACAGAGCATGCGTCTGCTGCAGGGCCACGTCGATGGTGGTGTCAGCAGTGATCGAAGACGGGAGCGATACGAGCGCAGTCGCGAGGCCGCTACCTGCAGGCGGCACGACCTGAATTATGTCAGGGCTCGCGTCGCCGCCGTCAGTGCCACCATGGCTCGTATTGAACAACCACAGCGTCCCCGTCCCCGACGCCGAGGTCGAGACTGCACCGTCCTCCGCCCACCCACCGCAACACGAAGGGTCGAGTTCCGTGCCAAAGAAAGCCGTCGACTGAAACTCGACGGCCGTATTAGTACTGACCTGCGCACCCTGCACCGGACTCCCGCCCGGCCCCGTAACAGACACCTGAACAGCATTCGCCGGCAGCACAAAATTTTGGGTCGAGTCCCCGGACACCACGACGCTCCCGCTCCCCGGGGCAAAGTCGAAAACCTGCGGCAGATCCACCCCAGACCCAGCGCCGTAACCAGAGCCGTACACACTGACCTGATACGTCCCGTTCGGCAACGCCAACTGATATTCCCCACTCGCATTCGTCGTCGACGTGTCCGTCGCAGACGAATTACTCAAGGTGATCTCCAACCCAGACACCGGCGTCCCAGCCCGATCCGTAACCACACCCGACAGAGCATGCGTCTGCTGCAGGGCCACGTCGATGGTGGTGTCAGCAGTGATCGAAGACGGGAGCGATACGAGCGCAGTCGCGAGGCCGCTACCTGCAGGCGGCACGACCTGAATTATGTCAGGGCTCGCGTCGCCGCCGTCAGTGCCACCATGGCTCGTATTGAACAACCACAGCGTCCCCGTCCCCGACGCCGAGGTCGAGACTGCACCGTCCTCCGCCCACCCACCGCAACACGAAGGGTCGAGTTCCGTGCCAAAGAAAGCCGTCGACTGAAACTCGACGGCCGTATTAGTACTGACCTGCGCACCCTGCACCGGACTCCCGCCCGGCCCCGTAACAGACACCTGAACAGCATTCGCCGGCAGCACAAAATTTTGGGTCGAGTCCCCGGACACCACGACGCTCCCGCTCCCCGGGGCAAAGTCGAAAACCTGCGGCAGATCCACCCCAGACCCAGCGCCGTAACCAGAGCCGTACACACTGACCTGATACGTCCCGTTCGGCAACGCCAACTGATATTCCCCACTCGCATTCGTCGTCGACGTGTCCGTCGCAGACGAATTACTCAAGGTGATCTCCAACCCAGACACCGGCGTCCCAGCCCGATCCGTAACCACACCCGACAGCCGGTCGACGCCGGTGCCCACCAGGCCGATGTCAACGGTGGTGTTCGCGCTCACCGTCGTTGGCTCCGTTGTCGCCGCCTTGTAGCTCGATCCCGCCGGTGGCGTGAACGTCAGCACGTAGGTGCCCTCGGGCACGGTTGTTGTGTAGTTGCCGCTGCCGTCCGTCGTCGCCGTCGCGACCTGATCGTCGGTAGTGCTGTCGTCGACAGTCACGGCAACGCCACCGATCGGCGCGGTACCCGGCAACACCGTGACCGTGCCCGCCAAAGTAAACGTTTGGGCCGCCTCGACCACCGACGGCATCACGCCGACCACGACCATAACCGTCAAGATCGCTGCCAACCCTGCGAAGCGCGATCCGCGCAAACGGTCGGGGCGCAGCCTCACGGAGCGAGGCGTGAGCGCTGTCGTCGCGACGAGCCCGAAGACGAAGAAAGAGCGCACTGCCGCTGACGCCGAACGTTTCACAGGACAGACCTCCGTTTGGACCCAGGCTCGCTATCTCCTCGAAAAGCGGGCCCGCCCAAAGGATGAGGCCCACGTTACTATGATAACCAACCATCCACTTCCAAAATGTGAAATTTCCGTGAGCAGCATTCCGCGCCTCTAGCCGCGACCGGAAAGAACCCTGGGGCGGTTCGCGTGGCCACATCGCCGGTACCACGACCGCGAGCCCGCGTTCGCGCCGCCATCGGACGAACGGCTTGCCGCCTGAGGGATCGTCGTCGGGTGAGACGCGCTCTGATCCCGACACGCGAACGTCGGCCGGCGTGGTCGCGGTCGTCCTTCGCGCGGAAAGCAGGCGCCCAAGCGTAGCCAGCGAGACGCCCGAGTTGGCCGAAGGCCGAGCGCGACCAGCTGGGGTGCCTCCGCGTCTCGTCCAACGCAGCCGCGTGCACGGAGATCGTCGGCGCGCTCGCATTGCCCGGGGGCGACGTCTCTCCGGCTCGCTGTCCTCAGATGACGCTGGGCCTCGGCGAACTAACCTGAGTTCCCGAAGCCCGGATCCATCGTGTCTAGGAAAAAGCGACCGCACACACCCAAGGCAAAATCCCGCGCAGCGGACCCTGGCGCACATGCTCGCCAGGGCAATCCGACGCCGGTCGAGGCGATTGCGATGAGGCACGTGGAGCTAGCCGAAGCGCTTGCTGCCCGCGAGGATAGGTTTTCGCACCTCATGAGCAAGCTCGTCCGCGACGAGTACGTGGGTGACCAGCTGCTTTCGAGGTCCGGTCTGTCCGACGAGGAGCACGCCGAGCTCAGGTCGCTGAGCAACGACGCACACGCCTCGTTCTGTCAAGAGATGGTCGAGGCGACCTCGAGGCTCCGTGCGCTGCTCTCGGAAGGAGATCCTCTCTACACCCTGTCGATTATCCAGGCATCCAACATGATTACGGGCTGGGGCACCTACTACGAGCCAACACACGATGGCCTCGAGAGCAAGGTAGAGCTTGTTGCGGGACTATTGCTCACACAGCCGCTTCCCGCTGAGAGCACACCTGTGTCGGATAACGCGATGCAATCGATCCACGACGAGCTGGACAGCCTCGTCCAGCTATCACTCTTTCGTAACCTGACCGCGCCGAAGAACGAGGATGTCGTGGTCGCGGAGCTCAAACTCATGAGCACCGTGAATTGGCTAACGACTCGGGGAACCTCGTATGCACACCATGGAGCGGATCTCGCGACCGCGCTTTATCGCCCGTTCGACCGCTGGTGCCTAGAGCGTTACGGGTTCACGATTGATGACGTGCTGCACATCGGCGAGGCAGTACAAGCGCTTCTGACCGGACGAATGAACAACCTCCGGGGTGAGGCGCTGGATTTCACTGAGCGAGTGCAAACGCACGCCAGCAGTCCCGCGGCGCGCGACAAGCTCACGGCGGACGAGAGCGCCAAGCTCGACTCGCCCGAGACACTAGTCATGCTCGCGCAGCGAGCATTTATCCACGTCTACGAGCACGGCGTACGAAATGCCATGAGCTTCGCGCCCGACGATTTGATCGACGCCGGGTTGTCACAAGACCGAGTGGAGGCGGTTCTGAAAGAGCTCTCCCTTTCGGCGGGGAGCCTCGGCCGGGACGCTTATGGAGGGCTGTTCGACGAGAGTCCGCTAGTCGAGCATCCGTTTTTTGAGTTCGACGGCCGGTTTGTTCTAGTTGTCCCTGGGATGGTTCTCCGAGACGCCGTGGTGCTATTGGAGAATCGCTTTATGGGTAGCGTGTCCACGTTTTCGAAGGCACGCGCGAAGACACTTGATTGCCTTGCGCTTGACTATCTCAAGGCGCTGCTGCCAGGGAGTGAGGGTTTCACGAACTTGTACTACGACGGCGCGGAGCTCGATGGGCTCGTGATCTTCGAGAGCACCGCCTTTGTTGTGGAGGGCAAGGGATCGGCATTGAGCATCCAGGCACAGCGCGGCGATGTTGTTCGCCTCGGACGAGACCTTGGACGCGCGGTCGAGGAGGCGTGGACGCAGGGTGCGAGAGCACGCGACTACCTTTTTCGCGAGGAGGACGCGATCTTTCTGGACGAAGGCGGATCGGAGGTGCTCCGTATCCCTGCGGGCACGATCGAGGAGGTCTTCATTGTGAATCCCACGCTCCATGAGCTCGCTGGACACGCGCCGCAGCTGCCCCGCCTGAGGAGTCTCGGCCTGTTCCCAGCAGGAGAGTTCCCGTGGTCGGTGTTCATCAACGACCTCCGTGTCATCTCGGAGACGGCCGATAATGCGGCCGTCTTCCTGCACTATTTGACCTGGCGTGCGCGCTTGCCGTTGGGCGAGCGCGTCACCGTGATGGACGAGCTCGATCTCTGGGGGAGCTATCTGCTGTGCGAGCGTTTCGGTTCGCTAGCCGGCGAAGGCCACCATATGGTCGGCAACTCCATCACAGACTTCGACGCCTATTACGCCGGAGTGGTGGGCGACGGCCCAAAGCGACCCAAGCCCCGAAAGTTCCTCGAGGAACCCATCACAGGCTTCGTGGAGCGAATGGCACGCGAGCGACCACCAGGATGGCGTGACGCCGCCGGCGTCTGCCTTGACCTGTCTCTCCCCGAGCTTGCATTCGTTGTTGGCGAGGCAAGACGCACATGGAAGCGCGCGAACGCCTCTGAAGCGCCAGACATTACGGACTGCGGCCGGGTCTGCCTGATCGGCGTTCCTCGTGGTCACGACTTGACAGAGGTGATCGCCGAGACTGAGCAGCTGGAAAGCGAGACTACGTTTCACATCTATGTCCGGGGCTCGAAAGCAAAGCGTGGTGAGATCGCCTGGGCTAAGGCCGTGAAGCCAATCAGCTTCGAGCTCTCCGACTTCGAGAAGGAAGCTTTCCAAGTCGTCGCGCGAGCAGAAATGGATAGCGGTGCCGGGCATTCGGAACCTTGACCGCTTTGATCCGACAAGATGGGCCTCTTTGCTGCATCGGGCATGCTGGCGCCGGTGGCTGGCGGCTACGAGCTGGAGCAAGTCGGGTCTCGTTCGAAGCTGACGGCCCTCACGTCCGTCGTGTGGTCGGAGGCGACTGAGCGGACGCGATGGCGCTTCTGGCTCACTTTGCGCGGTCCGACGGTCAAGTGGTGCCGCAGCTCCTCATCGACCTTCTCAGTTTGGAGCCGGAGGACGTCGCAGGGACGCCTCTTGGCCAGCTCCAAGGTATACTTCTGATCTCGGGAACTGGAGCGTCCTATGGCAGTCGAATTGATCGCAGCATGGTTGTTGAGGGAGGCGTACAAGCTGGTCGTCGTGCCGGTTGGAACTGAACTCCGCCAGCGGCTTGACCGAAAGATCGCTGACAGGATCGCCGCAAGTGTCCCGACTAGCCTCTTCCATGCTCAGCCACCGGGAAACGGCGGCGAGGGAGCCAATGAAGGCGAAGCCGACGCTGGACTGAGCGCGGACACCGATTTCGTCGACGGGTTGGAGAAGGAACCGGAAGTCGGCGATGTCGTACGCGGTGAGTTGGAGGGGGTCCTCGGTGTGAGCCTCGGCGGGGTGGGAGCTCGGAGAGGCACCCCCGAGTGGTACGTCTCAGCCTACGCTGCGATTCTCTGGCGGATTGCGATGCTCGCGGTTTGGGAGAAGCGTCCGATCGCGATCAATGGCGCGCTCCAAGGGACGGAATGGGTGACAGTGTCCGTGCCGCTGGTGCAACAGGCGATAGTCCCTTCAACGATGTGGAGGCGGACGGATGACGGCGGCCTTCTCCGTGCGTTGGGCAATCCACAAGTTGAGTTCTTCGTCCGTCAGATCGAGGACGAGAGATCACGCCAACACGAGGTCGCAGATCTCAACGAGCGCTTTATGATCGCCCCCAAGGCTGGGTTCAAATACCCCGAGGGGACATCTGTCGCGACGGACTGGCATCGCATAGACGGCCTCAGTCGAAAGTGGGTCCGCCTCAAGCTGGACCCGGCAACGGAGACCGCGATCATCGAGAACACGTCGACAAAGGGCCTATTTGGAGAGCCGATGTTCATCCGCAATCTAACTACCCGCCCGCTCGAGTTCGACGAGTACCCGGCCGAGTGGCAGCCACTACTGACGATCCCGAGCGAGGCGTGTGCGATTGCGGTGCTCAGCGCAGGTGCCGATGCGTTTGCCCGTGCGAGTGACGCGTCCGCAGATGCGGTCGAAGCCGTTCTCTCCGCGTAGCTCTAAAGAGCGGCGCGGTCAAGTTGCACCTGCACCGTGTCCGCGTCACGCGAAAGACAGCGCCGGGCGTGATCGGAGGCAGCGCGTGAGCCGATCCAAAGAAGCCGGCGCGTGAGCCCTGCTGCATCGTCCACTCGGCGCGATGCCGCCTTGCCTGCTCCCTGCGTAAGGAGGCACGCCCCGCGTAGCCACGAGACGCCCGAGTTGGACAAGGAGCGTGACTTGCAGAAAGCTACTCTGTTAGGGGGAGCAACTGGAGAGAATGCCCTCTCGTGCCAGTCTCCAAAACCGTAGCGCCAACAGGGGCGCGGTGGCGGTGATCGCAGTGGGCTGTCTTGAGTCGGGCGTCAGTAAACCCATAAGCGCAATCGCGCCAAGTTTGCCGCGATAGCTTGTCTGCGCGCGTGTCGGCGTGTAGGGTCGGATGGTCAATGCCACATGGTGGCCCCGGCGACAGCTGAAGACTGCCCCGGGGCCGTGGCACGGAAAGGAGGTAGTCCTTCCCATGCGCGATCAGCGTAGTAGTAGGCCGTGCGCGGCGCGGCGCAGTGATGATGTCCAGCTCGTTGTGCTTTCGCTGTTGTTGGACGCGGAGTCACCGGGGCCGTGGTCGCTGGAGGAGCTTGCACGCGCGGTCGGCTGCGAGAGCGCGGCGGCCGAGGCGGTCGTAGGACTCCACGCGGCGGGCTTGGCGCATCGCTGCGGCGCGTTCGTGTTTGCGACGCGTGCGGCGAGCCGGTTCTGCCAGCTCTTGCGGGAGTGACGCGAGCGCGGCAGTAGATGGCTGGTTGACAACGTAAATAGTGCCCCCGCGCTGCTCTAACAGCCGGGGGCCGGCACCGAGAGGTACTAGCTCCCGGCGCAGGATGCAGCGTACCCCGATGGGGGTGGGCTGGTCTTGTGTGCCGTTGGCTGTCTCCCGGAGCCTCCAAACCTGACTGGAGGAACCGATGAGTAACACCCCCGCAGATGAAGTTTCGGACGTGCTGGTGCTCGCCGCGATCGACCGGGCTGAACGCCACAAAGAACGGAAGAGCGCCCCGATATGGGAAGTGCTCGGTCATCTCCATATCGCGTGGCGCACGAAGCGTGCCCGCCACGTCCGGGCGCTGCTAGAGGCGCTAGAGACCTCGGGGTCGCTGGAGCGCTCGCGCCGTCACAACGTCATCGCGTGGACGATCACGAGCAAGGGTCGTCGGCGGCTGTCGCGGGCGCGAAGCGCGGGCAGGGTGCCGGCGTTGCCCGAGTCGCCGCAGCACCAGGCGTGGCGTGAGTCGCGGACGCTTGCGGAGCAGAGGATCGAGGACTTCCGGCTTGACCTGCAAGACGCGGTCGAGGACGCCGAGGAGCTGCTGGCAGCAGTCGTCCCTGACCCGCAGGGCCTCGGTGGACCCGATGCCGCTCTGCGTCTCTCCTCGGATGTGTGGTTCGAGGTCGGGGAGCGGCTGCAGCGTGCCTGCAAACGGCTGGGGTCGGCGAGCTACTGCTTGTGGGAGTGGCGGGAGCCCGAGGACGCGCACGCGGACATAGACGATCTGAGTGCTCCTTGTGACAGGGCGTTTGACCTGGAGGGGCGTGAGGCGCGTCGTGCGCGCAGGACCGGGCGGCGTAACACGATCTTGTGGGACTCCGACCCTGAGCTGGTGTTCCTCGGGCAGGCGATCCGCGAAGCGCGCGAAGAGCAGGAGCTGGGTGTGGGTGAGCTTGCGGGCAAAGCCCGTATCGCCGAGGCCCGCCTGGTACGGCTCGAGGCGGGGCAGCTCGACCCGGGCTATGACCTGCTGGGGAAGCTCGCCCACGCGCTGAACACCGAGCCATCGAGATTCGCCGCCCGCGCCGAAGCACTCGCAGTGAAAGAGAGATCACAGTGACATCCGCGGTCTCCTGAAAAGCGGTCGGGGTCGGCCAGTGCCTGGCCCGTCATCGGCTGCTGGCCGGCTCCCCTCGCTGGACCGGAGACGCGTGTCCCCGGAGTCCGCGGCTAGGCGCCCGATGGGCTTAGTGAAGGACGCCCCTTCGGGGCTGAAAGGCAGGGTAGGGCCCTTCGGGCTGAGTCGGTGCCTGCGTCCGTGCAGGCCCCTTGAGAACTGCGCAGACTACACGCACCTTCGATGCTTGAGATAAAGAGTATTACCGTGAGTTACAGGTAATCCGGGTGGGTTTTGAGTGTAGTTGATGTGTGAAACCGAGGGCGCTACGTTCGCGGGGTGCAGAGCACTCACAAGATCCCGGGAGCTCCGCGACGACATGGTCGCGGTACCTGCTCGTCGCAAGCGTCGCGGGGTGACTACTACACCCACGACGGCGAAGGCGGCAAGTCCGCGCCGACGCAGTGGCACGGGCCCGGAGGCGCTGTTGCGCTCCTACGGCATCGACCCGGCGAAGGCCGGTCGAGCTGAAGGATCTCCGTTCGCTGATGCATGGGCTTCTCGCCGGTCGACGGCGAGCCGATCCGGCCCGCGGGATCGAATGGCACGAGGGTCGCGGCGATCGACCTGACGTTCAGCCCGCCGAAGGACGTCTCGGCGTCTGTGGGCGACCGCCGACCCGTACCGTCGCGCGCAGATCGAGGCCGCTCACCGCAAGGCCGTGAAGAGCGCCTTGGAGCGCACCGAGCGGGAGGTCGCGCTCGTGCGGCGAAAGACGGACGGGGTCGTGCGCTTCGAGAAGGCCGAAGCGTCTGCTCGCGGTGGAGGCCGTGCATACCACCAGCCGGCTCGGCCAAGGACCAGGACACGCAGCGGGATCCCCGACCCGCAGTTGCACTCGCACGTCGCGGTGATCGCCGCCGAACGCAAGGACGGCCAGCTCGCGGCGGTCGAATCCAAGCAGCTGTTCCGAGCGGCCCGCGAGAACGGCGCGTGGTACCGGGCAGAGCTCGCCGCGAACCTCCAAGAGCCTCGGGCTCGGGATCGAACGACGCCAGGGAAACGAACGAGCGCTACTTCGAGATCAACGGCGTCTCAAAGGAGCTGGCCGAGCACTGGTCCACCCGCAGCCAGGACGTCGACCGTGCCGCGCGAATCTGTTCCGCCAACGCTACGGTCGGGAGCCCCGGCCGGGTGAGCTTGACAGCCTCACACTCGGCACCCGCGGCTCCAAGTCCGCCGCCGCCCCGGTCGAGGTCAACGCGGCGTGGCGCGCGCTCGGCGCCGAGCACAACCAGACCACAAGCGCGGTCGGAGGAAGCTCTTCCACGACTGGGGGCTCCGCGACGAGCCGAATGTCGATCTCGCCAAGGAGCTGCTCGATCGAGGTCACCCGGGAAGCGGTCGATGATCACCGAGCGCGAACTGCGCGCCAAGGCGTACGAGCTGAGCGCCGGCGTCGTGCCGGCCCGCCGAGGCGGACCTGCCTCGTCGACGACCTCGCGCGCTCCGGTGAGCTGCTCGCAGCTGGAGGACGGCACGTGGACGACCCGCCGCCTGCGCGAGCAGGAGCAGACGACGATCGAGATCGCCGCAGCAGCGAGCGAGCGAGATCGCCGCCCCCGTCAGCGAGCACGTCGTTGAAGCAAGCGCGCCGCGAGATCGGCAGAGAGATCAAAGGCTCGCTCACCCAGGAGCAGCGCGAAGCGCTGGAGACGATCACCGGCCCCGGCGGCGTGACGCGTGCTCGTCGGCCGCGCCGGCACCGGCAAGGGCGTCGTGATCTCCGCCGCCGCCAGGGCGTGGCAGCTGGAGGGCAACGAGGTGATCGGCACCGCGATCGCCGGCAGCGACCGCGCAGCGTCTGCAAGGACGACGCGAAGCTCGACCAAGCTCCTACACCGCCGACGGCCTGCATCAACGGCGTCGCAGAACGGCCACATCAAGCTCGAGCCCGAACACGGTCGTGGTGATGGACGAGGCCGGCGATGGCCGACAGCGACCGCTTAGCCCGACTCACCAAGCTCACCGCCGCAGCGCGAACAGCAAGCTCGTGCTCGCCGGCGACGCCGCGCAGCTCTCCTCGATCGGAGCCGGCGGCCTCTTCAAAGAGCTGGAGGGCAAGGTCCCGACGGCCGAGCTGACCGAGGTCCACCGCGCCAACCACGAGTGGGAGCGCCAGGCATGGGAGCAGATCCGAGCCGGCGAACCCGGCCCGGCGCTCGCGCAATACCAAGCCCACGACCGCCTGCACATCCACGACACCCGCGCCCAGGCAGCCGAGGCGATGGTCGAGAACTGGGACCAGACGCGCAAGAGCCTCGCCCGACGGACAGGCGGTGATGATCACCGACGCGCAGCAACAAGGAGCGCGACCAGATGAACGCGATGGCCCAAGAACGCCGCGCAGCAAGCCGGCGAGCTCGGCACACACCGCGTCCCGCTCCCCGAGCAAGCCCTACGGCCTGGCCGCCGGCGACGAGATCATCTTCACCGCCCAATACCGCATCCCCGGCCAGAACAGAGTCGAGAACGGGATCACCGGCACGATCATCCACACCAGCCGCGACGAGGACAGAGGTCACGATCAAGACCAACGAGCGCGAACCACGCGACGTGCACGTCGACACCGAGCAAGTTCTCCGACCTCTCGCTCGCCTACGCCGTCGCACGTCCACAAGGGCCAAGGCCTCACCGCCGAGACCTCCGGCATCCTCACCGGCGGCTGGCAAACCGACAAGCGAGCACACCTACGTCGCCGTCAGCCGCGCCCGCGAGCAAACCCAGATCTACCTCGCCCGCGAAGACCTCGGCGAGCAAGGCTTCGACACCGGCGCAATCGAACGCCTCGCCGAAAAGATGCAACGCAGCCGCGCACAACAAGCCACCATCACAAAGCAACCCGCCGAACGAAACACCGGACACGAGCAGACCACGGATCGCCCACGACAGCCGCAACCAGCCACCGAGCGCACACACCCCCACGAGCAAGAGCACGAGCACGATGAGTCCCTCGACCCCCTACGCAGCCACCACCACGACCGGCCCGACGATGACGACCTCACCTCCCAAGACCAGTCCGACCAGCCTCACCATGATCATGACCGGGTGCAAAGCGACGCTCGCGAGCAACCCGCAGAACAACAGCCGGAAACCAACAACGCGCCCGTCAACATCCAACACGCCAACCCAGCAGACATCCAACTAGACACGCGCGACCTCGGCAACATCCAGCTCGCCTACTCAACCGGCCTCTACGACCTCCAAGCCCACACCGGCGAGCCGACATACGTGCTGTTCGGCGGATGGCAGACAGAGCAGCAACTCGGGTTTGTAGCCGCCGTCCAAGCCGGCGATCAGACCAACGTCCACATCAGCACCGAAGACCGCGACGGCAAAGACATCCAAACCGAGCTGAAAGACCGCATCGAACAGATCATCGAACACAGCCAAACCAACGAAACGACCAACACCACCGACACAGTCCGCGAAAACCAACCCGGCCTCGCTGAGCTCCAGCTCGGCGAGCCGGCCCTCGACCAACAGGCCGAGATCGAACCGCTCGAGCAGGAACCACAGCTCGCGCCCGAGCCCGAACCGGTCGACCGCGACTCCTACATCGCGCAGGCCACCCAGGACACGGACCGCGAGCAAACGCCCGAGCAGGACATCGACCAAGACAGAGACAACGACCTCGGGTACGGGATCGAGTAGCCCCGAGACGCCGGGCAGCTACTAGCACAGCCATGGCACCGGAATCATGGTCTTGTGCCACCACGTCTCGGAGGCCAAGGTACGCATGCCGCCCGATAGGCTTCCGTCAATCACTCGCATCCCGCGAAAGTGCCGAAGCTCGCGTCGAGTTGCCATCTGCATCGCACTTCGTCAGCTCCGACCGAGGAAAACTACGGGCCCGTCTGCGTTCCGCAGAAGCAGTGCGCCGGCAGATCAGGTCAGGCGCATTCAGGAACGGACGCGTCCACGGTGTGTTCATACGGGCCCCCTGGCGGGTCACCGTCTAGGAAACTGTTAGCTGGCGAATAGTAATTACCCCGCCATGGGGCACTCGCGATCTGATACCAGTAGCCGCCTGGAAGTACACTCGCAATTGAGGGATCGTATACCTTGCAGAAGACCTTGACGGTTTGTTCTGCCCCTATGTTCGGGCCTTCGCCAGACACAGCGTGATGATTGCGAAAGGTGCGAGCTTCGCTTTCGGGTATCACGGTCTCTTGGAACACTGGTGGCGACGTGCCTTCGATTGTGCCTATGAAGCAGCCATCCGGTTCGCTGGGCACTTTGGCACTCTGGTCAATGTCGTATGCGGTAAACCGATCGTGTGCGGTAATAGCAAAATATAGTGACTCTTCGTATTGCACTGCGATAGGTTCGGGAAACCTGAACATGACACCTGTGCCTCCAATAGGCATCGTGACGATTGTGGCACCGAGACTCGTCGTCATAGATTCATCCGTGTATATACCTACGGTCGCGAGATGTTCTGGATGTTGAGCTTCTTCCTGGGCGGCTACATAGAATTCTCCGCCTGTGATCGTTAGTCCTTGGGTAACGAATTGAATACCCCAATGGTCACCTGGTTCGACGGTGTGGTTGATTGTGGGGGATGCGAACGGGCACGAGTACTGGACAACGCTATGTTCCGGCGGCGGCACCAGTTCTTCCGTATGCATCGTTGTCGTCGTCGGGACTGTCGGCACCTGCGGCGTCGTGACGGTTTCGGTTCCCGGCGGCGGCTTGCGGTATATGAACTTGAGCCCCGACCACGTAAGCAAATGTTGGTAGCCGGGATGGTGACCCTGGAAGTCCGCATCTGAGACGAGTATCTGTGATCCCTCAACTGCGACGACGTACGCGACATGGCCGGAGGCGCCCGCGGTGTCTTGCTCTGGCTGCATGACCGCGACGGCGCCGACCGCCGGCTGTTCGCCCACGGGCCATCCGTCTGCCTTGGCCGACTCGAACCAGTTCTTCGCGTCTCCGCTATGCCCAGGGAAATATGGAAGATCAGGACGCTTCTGGGCGACCCACCATGTGCATTGCCCAATCGGATAGAGACCGCCGTTGACACCGGCTCCAGAGCCGCCGCCTTCGACATTTACAGTATCACTGCGAAAGCTCTTCGGCGCGAACAACAACTTACGTGGCCCGGGCCCGGTGCCTCGTTCGGCAAAAATGCTGGTGGATTCCGTATGGTTCAGCGAGTGGATCACGCATGTGACGGTCGCGTACCATCGCCCGGCCGGGACCGAATTCGGAATACGCCAAGACCACTCCGCTCCCCCGGTTGAACTCGTGTTGAGTCGTATGAGAGTTCGAACGATTCTTGCGAAACGCACGTCTCCATGACATTGCGCATAAGGTTCGGCTGTGATGACCTCGACGCTAATGTAGACCCGATTATCCGTTCGGTTGACGTTGGCCTTGAGCAGCATCTGCTGCTGTTCTCGCTGGCTGGCCGCCAAAGATAGGCTGTGCGTGAGCCCAACGGCGACGAGAAGGCATCCGACAACGAGGAAAGCCGCCATGGATCGAGCCGACCTCAAGCTACGCATGGGAACCGTTTGAAGCATTCTGGTTCGCTCCCCCGTCTGAGATTGGTGGGCAGGCCGGGAGTTCGGTCGATCGAAGGCCTCTCTTCGAGGTCGTAACGTAGAGGTCGCTGACCCAGAGCCTATTGGGCAGTAGATCCCACAACTGCGACTGGCGGCCGGTGTGTGACTTTACGTTTCCGCCGAAGCGCTGGCATATGAGTTCGATTCGTTCGCCGTCCTGTAGGAGTTTGCCTCGCGTTGGCGCGTCAGCTTCAGGAAATGTGTGCTGCCGTAGCCCACATGCTTCATTTACGCAGGTTCCCTCAACGGTGAACTGCTGTCGACGATATCCCGCGAGAAACGGAGCAGTCGTGGATGCTGGGAACCACCGACCAATAGCGGCGGCTCCGGCAATCGCTAGGGGCACGACTGCTATGCGGAAGAATCTGGATAGGCGCGAAGTATCAGTCGAAGCCGCTAGTCGGTCACGTGCTGGCCAGAGATACAACCCAAGCGCCGTCACGAGAGCAACAGACATGCTCACCAGTGCGCTCAGTCGTAGCCAAACGGGGTCGTCTTGCGCGAACAGCGAATACGCCGACGAGATTATTGCGACTACCGCCGCAGCCGCGACGGCGATCTCGGCCGGCTGGCGTGTGCTCGGGTCATTATCGCGCCGACGCTGATCCGCGAGAAAGACCAGCGGTACAGAGATAACGACTACTGCGGCGTAAAAATCGCTATGCATCGTGTGCTGGTCTTGCGGAGTCCGACGCTCGGGCGAATCTGATCCTATCGAACGACGTCGTGTGTGGCCAGCCTGCGTCAGGCAAACAGCAAGCGCACGACGGTCGCTGACCTCGGAGACAGCCAGCTCACGAACGACGATGCGTCCCGGCCCAGGCTGTCTTGGGCACCGCTCTCGACACGACGCTGCCCACCGGAGAGAGATCGTCCAGCTGGTAAGCCCGACACACACGCCGGCACCAGATCGCGCTGCCGCAGCCCTGACGTCCGCGGCTCGTTGGGAGTCGAGTCCCGAGTTTCGGTCCCAACCCACCTGCGAAAAACCAACGCCCAGAGCCGATCTCGGTGTTGCGTCACGTCCGCACGTCCGCACGTCCGAACGCGTTGGCGTCGTGCTCGCACAGCCCCGCTGGCGCCGGCATCACAGCCTGTATTGCCTGTGGCTCCGGGGTCGGAACCCGTCAAGGCCGCCCCTGCGGGGCCGCCTGCGGCGGGGCCTGACGGCCCGTCCTTGACAGAACCCGCCCCCTCCGCTGAAAGGTCACTCAGGTCGGCAGGGAGGACCCTGCCGACCTGACGGCAACTACCGACGATGGGCAGCAAAGCCTCGATCGTCTTGCGAGCCTTCCGTGCCTGAGTTCGAGCTGACGAGTGACGGTTGTAGCGCTCGACCGCCTATCTCCACTCGAGCCACCGAACACATTCGGAACGGGTGGCGGACCCCCAGTGGGGTATCTCGCACAGCTAGCCCTCATCGTCGAAGGGGACGTCGACCGAGAAACGCTCGAAGCTCTCTGCGGAGGCGGGCTTGGTTTCCCTTCGGTCGTGTAGCTCTGCCGCGCGCGTGATCGGAGGCTCGATCGTGACGCCACCGTCCAGATCCGGGACGACCTCATAGCGACGCCCGGCGACCTCCACGAGCTCACCGACCGTCAAGTCGAGCCTCTTCACGGCAGTTGCGATGGTAAGCGGTCACCGCGGTCGAGACGCACCAACGGAGTGGAACCGCTCCTCAAACGGGGATCTTCGATCATCGAGCCTGACACCAGCCGGGCGCCGAGTCGGCGATAGAAGGCGTGCTGGGGCAGGACGGCTGTTGGAGTGATGGGCGATTTGTGACGTGAGAAAACCCACCGGCTAAAGTGGTGCTACGTGGCATCGCCCCCCGCGAAGCCTATAGGCAGTCCCCAGCCATGGGTCGCTGGGCGCGTAGCCGCCTACCACATTACGCACGTCGACAACCTCGCGTCGATCGTCGATTCCGGCGGCCTCGATTGCGACAACGGTTGCGCGCAGGCTGGACGAGTGCCGGTCAGTATCGCCTATGCAGATCTCAAGAAGCAGCGGGCGGAAACGGCTGTAGACGTCGCGGCGGGCGGAACGCTCGCCGACTACGTGCCATTCTACTACGCCCCCAGGTCGCCCATGCTTTACACGATCTGGCGCGGAAACGTCGTGGAGTACGAGGGGTCGCAGGACGAGATCGTGCATCTCGCGTGCGAGGTCGAGTCGCTGGCTGAGCCGGGGCACTTCGTCATCATCAATCGTCACCCGATCACGGCCCTGGCGGAGCAGTTCGACAGTCTTGCTGCGCTCGACGGTCTCGATTGGCCCCTCATGAAAGCCACCATGTGGCGCGACACGGACGCGGACGGGGACCGCAAATTCCGTCGCCAAGCCGAGTTTCTCGTGCATCGGCACGTGCCAATCGAGGCCATCCGGATAGTCGGAGCCATGACAGAGACGATTGCCGAGCGAGCGGCTAAAGTGCTCGCAGCATTGCCGAATCCACCTCACGTCATTGTCCGACGGGGTTGGTACTACTAGAAGATGTCTGTGATCGAGCACCGCAAGGGGGACCTTCTCGCAGCCGACGCCGAAGCGCTCGTCAACACCGTCAATACGGTTGGCGTGATGGGCAAGGGCGTTGCTCTTCAGTTTCGCAAGGCCTTCCCGGACAACTACGAGGCCTATCGTCGCGCGTGCAAGGCGGGGGAGGTTATCCCCGGGCGGATGTTCGTTTTCGAGCTAGGTCAGCTCACCGGCCCGCGCCTGATCATCAACTTCCCGACCAAGCGCCACTGGAAAGGCAAGGCACGCATCGAGGACATCGAAACTGGCCTCGTCGACCTAATCAACGTACTACGCCGGTTCGACGTGCAGTCGGTCGCCATCCCGCCACTTGGCTGCGGAAACGGTGGTCTGCGGTGGTCGGAAATTTGCCCGATGATCGAAGCGGCGCTTGCCGAAGTAGCGAGCGTCACGGCGCTGATCTACGAGCCGGGCGGTGCGCCTGCCGTCCAGTCGCAACGCGTGGCGACCAAACGTCCCGCATTGACGCGCGTTAGGGCCGACCTAATCGCTGCCTTCGACTCATACCTGCACGATCCCAGCGCCACCCTCACAAAGCTCGTCGCGCAGAAGATGGCTTATCTACTCCAGGCCGCTGGCGAGCCCCTAAAGCTCGACTTCGTGAAGGGTAAATACGGCCCCTACGCTGAGAAGCTCAATCATGCGCTGCAGGACCTAGAGGGCCACTACATCGTGGGATGCGGCGATCGCACGAGCAAGGCCGACATCCGCCTCAAGGATGCCGCTGCCGTCGAAGCGAAGGATCACCTCGCGAGCATCGAGGGTGCCGAGCAGCGTCTTGATCGAGTCAGGCAGCTAATCCAAGGCTTCGAAAGCCCATTTGGCCTTGAGCTTCTTACGACGGTCCACTGGGCTGCCGTGAGGGATGGAGCCACGACACCCGCAGAGGCGCTTGCGATTGTTGCGGACTGGACCCCCCGCAAGCGCGAGGTGTTCCAGGAGCGCGATGTAGCTATCGCATGGGATCGGCTCGAGCGCGAGGGTTGGCTCAACTAGGAGCTTGCGCGAGTCCGCGGCAAAGATCACGCATCGCTTTTTGGAGCGACAGGCGACCGGTTTTCTCCCAGTTGCGCAAGTGTCTTCGGCCTCCAGAGGACCCTAGGCACTGGCCCAGGAGGACTATTGCGGCCGAACGCACGGCTACCGTCTTGGAGTGATGTCCACTAAGCAACGGATCCTTCGGCTGCTCAAATCGGTGCTCGACACCGTCGGGGCGTGGGCCACGGCAGACCGCCGCCGAACGGTAATCGCTGGGTGCGGCGTACTTGCCTTTATCGCGCTTGGCCTTGGTCTCGCGTTGGGTCTGGAGGTGGCCACTCTCACAGTCGTTGTCTACGGCACCGTGTTCGCTGGTGTAAGCATGCTCGGCGTCACGCCCTTGCGTGCGCTACCTGCACTACAGGTCGGTTTTTGGGTGGACGGTGAGCTCGTTCCGAGCTTCACGCGCCAATCCGATCGACCTCGGGCGCCGATCGATATCGATGGTTGTATGCGGAATGCGCTCTCTGCGATACGCGCCGAGATCCCGTCGCCGCCACCACCACCTAGTCCCCTCACGCTCGCGGTCAGTTTGGGCAACATCGGGGGACTGAGTGGGATCGGTGGTCTTGAGTCACGCGACGAGGCAGTCGCGCGACTAGAGATCGAAATCGAGGAGTACGCGATCCAGCAACGGCAGTGGCTGGCGGCCTTCGAGAGTAGGCGCCGCGCTAGCTATTCACTCATAAGCCTTGCCCTCGCAATCCACAACGGTGGCGAAAGCGCCGCCGATGGGATCATTTTGCGCTTGCATATGCCGAACGGCATCGTTCCGATGACCGTAGAGCGGCTTGAGAAGCTTGACATCGACCCTCCCCCCCAACCTCCCAGATACAAGCAGCGCTCGGTGCTGGACTTCGGTGATCAACTCGTACTGCCCGCCCGCCATGCATTGATGCCGGATCTCTCGGGGCTAATCTCGAACTCGCGTGCTGGGGTGGCGCCGGTGTGGACGCGCGAACAGCGCCACCATGTGGCCGAGGTGCGTCTGCCCACACTCACCCACGGCGTCACAGAACTGACCGTCGCCCCGCTCGAGGTCCTGCCGCGAGAGCCTGGGACGTACGAGATCGCGTGGGAGGCACATGTAGAAAATCTGAGGCGTCCCGCGCGTGGGACGATCCGTCTGGCGGTCGAACCGATGCCCGAGGGTGGCGAGCCGTTGACATATGTAGAGCAAGTTATGAATAGTGGAGATGTGGAGGTCACGGATACCGTCGACTACCGGCCGTAGGCGGAGCGCGTGGGGCGATTCAGCGACGACCGCGTGCGCCGCGACTCCTCGCGGGCTCAAAGCCCGAACACCGAGCTGCTCGCCGCGCGGCTCGCCATGGGGAAGTCGCTGCAAATGAGCGGGTTTTCGGATAACGGCCGCTATCCAAAAGGGCCCAATTGGGGCGCAGGCGTTGTCGTTGTCCCAAACGTTGTCCCAAACCCTTGTCAATAGTGCCGCTTTGAGCCCAGTCGACACAGCTTGCGACCAGCTGGTTTCGGGCGACAAATGGCTTATCTATGGGTTATTGACAAGGAGGATCAGTCTTTCAATGTGGGCCTCGAATCGAAGACAACAAAAGCGGGAATCGTGGTGTCCTCAGTTCGATTCTTGGCCCTTCGTCCGCGCCCTCCATGGAGGCCCGGGGCCGCGCGGTGGTTTTGGCCCACCACCCCTCGCCGTGGTAAAACCCGCCGGTATCTTGACGCCCCAGTCCGCGGTAGCCTGGCCGCGCGGCTCACGCCGTCCACCTCGATCGAGGATCGATGCGGCACAAGTAGACTGATCTCAGTTCCCGTGCTGCCCAGCAAACCCATAGGCGGGCCACGCCCGTGGGCTGAGGGCGGGACCGCGGCCTACCACATCACCCATGTCGAGAACCTCGCCTCGATCGTCGCGTGCGGCCAAATCGAGTGCGACAACGATTGTGCGGAGGCCGCGCGCAATCCGATCGGGATCGCCCACACCGACCTCAAGGAGCAGCGCGCACGCACCAGCGTGACGGTCGCGGCCGGCGGAACCCTCGCCGACTACGTGCCGTTCTACTTCGCCCCGAGATCACCGATGCTCATATCGATCCACCGTGGCTACGTCGAGCAGTACGACGGAGGCCAAGACGCGATCGTGCACCTCGTCTGCTCGGTCCAGGGCCTCGCCAAGCTGGGGCGCTTCGCCGTGATCAACCGGCACCCGATCACGGCCCTTGCCGAGCAGTTCGACGATCTGGCGGCCCTCGCCGACCTCGACTGGACCATTATGCGCGCCAAGTACTGGAGCGACACCGACGAGGACGGCGACCGCAAATTCCGCCGCCAAGCCGAGTTCTTGGTACACCGCAGCGTCCCGATCGAGGCCATCAAGCTCGTCGGTGCGGCCACAGACGCTGTTGCCCAGCGAGCGGCTACATTGCTTGAGGGGATGCCCGATCCGCCACCCGTGATCGTCCGCAGAGACTGGTACTACTAGACGATGTCGACCATCGAACATCGCAAAGGCAACCTTCTCGCGGCTGACGCCGAAGCGCTCGTCAACACCGTCAACACGGTCGGCGTGATGGGCAAGGGGATCGCGCTTCAGTTCCGCAAAGCATTCCCGGACAACTACCGCGCCTACCAGCGAGCCTGCAGGCACAACGAGCTCAAGCCGGGGAGCATGCTCGTCTTCGAGACGTCCCGGCTAGGTGGACCGCGCCTCGTGATCAACTTCCCCACTAAGCGCCACTGGCGCGGCAAGTCCCGCATGGAGTACATTGACGCAGGGCTCGCCGACCTCGCACGGATCCTGCGCCACCACCAGGTCCGGTCAGTCGCGATTCCACCACTCGGTTGCGGCAACGGCGGGCTGCCTTGGAGCGAGGTACGCCCCAAGATCGAAGCCGCCCTGAAGCCGCTGCCCGACATCCGCATAGCGCTATACGCGCCAGGCCCGCCACCCCCGGTACACCAGCAGAGGACCGCCACGAAGCGCCCTCGAATGACACGCGGGCGCGCCGCTCTCATAGCAGTCTTTGCCTCCTACCGGCGCGACCCGACCTCGACACTCACCATGCTCGTCGCACAGAAGCTCGCCTACCTACTCCAAACCACCGGTGAGCCACTGAAACTGAACTTCGTAAAGGCCGACTACGGTCCATACGCAGAGGTACTGAATCACGCCCTACAGAACATGGACGGTCACTTCATCGAGGGCTATGGCGATCGGACGACGAAATCGGACCTCCGCCTACTCGCTGGCGCGGTGACATCGGCCAGCACTTTCTTGGCCGATGACGACGCGGTGGGTGAGCGAACTCGTCGCGTCAGCCAACTGATTGAGGGACTCGAAAGTCCCTTCGGCCTCGAGCTCCTGACCACGGTTCACTGGGCGGCCACTCGCGAGGGTGCGCGAAGCCCACAGGCGGCGACGCAAGTGGTCGCTGACTGGACCCCGCGCAAGCGTGAAGTCTTCGGCGAGCGCGAGGTCACGATCGCCTGGGAGCGTCTGCGACAACAAGGCTGGCTCGACGCTGGTGTTGCAGTGCCGACCGCAGACCGCTAGCCGATCCCACAGAATGCTCGCGAGGACCGCGGCGTTCACCTAGTGTTTCGCGCGCTCAGCGGAGACCGGCAATCCGGAAGCTGGCAGTGGCCTGTCAAGCTCGGTCGCCGCGTCGAGCAGCAGCGCCAGCTCGTCCATCTCAAGGAACGTCCGCTCGGGCTTGGGTACCCGCACCCGCATCTTCTTGCCCCGCGCGGGGTTGCTCGCGATCAGCTCGTGCTCGACCGCATCGTCGAGGATCGCTGCGAGCATCCGCAGCACTTTGCGGATCGAGGCTGGCCCCAAAGGGCGACGCGCACGCCCGCGCTGGTCCTGTGGATTATCGCCCGCGTCGATCGCGGCGCGTAGCTCCCGGGCGTCGCTGAGAAGCGAGGCCTTGAACTTCAGGCACGTCGCCGATCTCCTCAACGGCGTGCTCGGCGAGCGCGGGCAGCAGATAGTGCTCCACACACGAGCGGTAGTCGGCCATCGTGCTAGGACGTAGTTCTCCGAGCTCGCCAGCTTCCTTGCGCTTGAGCCATTGGCGCGTGTGCTCCTCGAACCCGGTCCCAGCCGCGACTTGTCTGCACCGCATCTTCCCTGAGTCCTTGGTTGCGCCACTCGCCGATGCGCACACGCGCCAGGACGTCGGTGAGCTCGCGCCGCGCGGCCGGCTCATCCCACCCACCCCCACACCCGCAAACTGCAGCCCTCCCGCTCGTGGAGGTTGACGAGCCGACGCTTGTCGTAGGCGTTGAAACGCAGCCTGAACACACGCGACCCATCAACCAGCGTGCGTACATGAATTGAGCCCGAGTTCGCGCGAGGCATGGCCCTCCAATCCTCTTCTTCAGGGTCAAGCAGGCAGACCCATCCTAGCCCTCCGCACCGCGGCGCGTACGGAATCAAGCCTCGCCCCTTCGTCCAAAAGTCCCTGTCGGCAATGGCCGACGCCCTCTTTCTCGTCCGCGCGTATAGGTAGCGTCGGGCTAGCATGGATGTATTGGTTCCCAGCCCCGCTTCGCGGGTGGTATCTCCGTTGCGCTGGGCTGGCGGCAAGCGCTGGCTGCTGCCGACGATCAAGATGCTTGTAGGAGGCGAGCAGTTCTCGGCCTATCATGAGCCGTTCCTCGGCGGCGCTTCGATCTTCCTTGGCCTACCGCAGTTCGGCAAGGCGTACCTTTGGGACTCGAACCCCGAGCTGATCGCGACCTATCGCGCTATCCGTGATCACTACGCCAAGATCGCCGAGCGGGTCCTGCTCTACGGCAACGACCCAGAGACCTACTATGCGGTCCGTGCTGCGGTGCCGGAAGATAAGGTTGAGCGGGCAGCGCGCTTCCTGTACCTGAACCACACGTCATTCAACGGCATCTACCGCGTGAACCTCGACGGTGTCTACAACGTGCCGTTCGGCAAACGCCCGTCGCCACAGATACCGACTGTAGAGCACCTACGCGACGTCGCCAAGCGACTTCGTCAAGCGAAGCTCGAGAAGGGCGACTTCGCCGAGTGCCTCAAGCACGTTAATAAAGGTGATCTCGTCTTCCTTGATCCGCCGTACACGGTCGCCCACAACCACAACGGCTTTATCAAGTACAACCAGCGTCTCTTCTCGTTTGATGACCAAAAACGACTAAACGAACTCGTCGAGAAAATCAAGGAGCGTGGCGCGTACTACATCCTCGCAAACGCCGCCCACGAATCCATCGCAAACTTGTTCGACAACGGTGACACGCTGATCGAGACGAGTCGCCGCAATTCGATCGGTGGTATCAATGCGGTTCGCGGTAGCGCGACGGAGTACCTCTTCACGAACCTCGAGCTACCGCGATGATGGCAACACTTCCGATTACAACACCGCCCGGGGAGGCGATCCGCGATCACCTGATTCCGGTGACAAGATCCAAGCAGAGACTCGTCGGCGGCTGGCCACGCACTCCTTTGAGACGATCGCCAAGGGCAAGGTTGAGGACTCGAACGGGCCGTGGGTCGTCGATAAGGACTTCAAGACCCGCACGCGGATGCGCAGGGAGAAGCCCCATGACGTGGCCTTCGAGGACCGGGTATGGGCAACATTCGCGCGACTGCAGTTCACCCACCTCAATCGCGATCGTGCGTTCAAGCTGCAGTACGGGACCACAACGGACCAAGGCCAACGTGTCGATATCTTCGCGGCCGACGATGAGGTAGCGCTCGTCGTCCAGTGCAGGTCGACAGAGAAGATCCGCCCCGGGCAGTTCAAGAAAGAGAGCGCCGCGATCGCCACTCACAAGGCCGGTATCGTCAAGCGGATCCGTGAAGAGTACGCGCAGCACAAGGTCAAGTTCATCCTGGCCACCAATAACTTCACGCTGTCGGAGGACACTAAAGAGCGGCTCGCTTACGAAGATATCTTCCAGGTCTCCGAGGACACAGTCAACTACTACCTCACGCTCGCGGATCATCTAGGGGCTGCCGCAAAGTACCAGTTGCTCGGTGCGTTCTTCGCCGAACAGAAGATTCCGAATCTTGAGCCTACTGTGCCGGCGATCCGTGGCTGTATGGGTGGCCACTCGTACTACTCATTCTCGATCGAGCCGGCACGGCTTCTGAAGATGGCCTACGTGCTTCACCGTAATCAGGCCAACAGTGAGCTGATGCCGACCTATCAACGCATCATCAAGAGGTCGCGCCTGAAGAACGTCGCACGGTTCGTGGGAGAAGGTGGCTTCTTCCCGAACTCAATAATCCTCAATATCGAGACCAAAAGAAAAACGGCCACCTGCAGTTCGACCTTGCGAACGGGGACAGCAAGATTCCAGGCCAAGCAAAGATCGGGCTCCTTCACCTCCCGCAGACCTACAGGGCGGCGTACGTTATCGACGGTCAACACCGGCTCTACGGCTACGCGAACTCGGACCGGGCAGACGCCGATCTGATTCCCGTGGTGGCCTTCGTTGATCTTGCTAGGAAAGAGGAGATGAAGATGTTTATGCAGATAAACGAGAACCAGCAGGCGGTTCCCAAGAACCTGCGTAACACGTTGTACTCGGATCTGCTCTGGTCATCCGACGATTACAGTGAGCGTGCCCGAGCACTGCGGCTGCGGATCGCCCAGCATCTCGGTGAGCAGAAGATTTCGCCGCTGTATGACCGGGTAATCATTGGCGAGAACCAGCGGACGCATCTTCGGTGTATCACGATTGAGGCGATTAGTAACGGATTGATGCGTGGGAACTTCATCGGCACGTTCACAAAGACGGGCGCCAAGACGCAGGGCACGTTCTACGCTGGTGATAATGAGCCTACGGCCAAGGCCTGATTCTTCCTAGAGGAGGCGTTCCGCTATTTGACCGACTGTCTCCCGGCGCAGTTTTCCCTCGGTAGCTCCGATGGCGGCTTCGTCTTTATGAACAACGGCGTTGAGGCCTATCTTCGACTTCTCAGCGACATCGTGGATCACATTAAGGAGCACGAGGGCATCGATCCGCTGACGTCCTCTGCGGTAGAGGTAATTGGCGCCTGCCTCTATTTTCTCAACCGCTTGTCGATCATCTCGAGGGTCTTGGCTCCGACGAAGGCGAGGAATACCGTAAGCTCTACGGGTCCGGTGCGGGCCTCAGGTACTACCGCAAGCTTCAGCAGGCAGTGTGTGACGCACGACCCGAGATTAGGCCCGCTGGTCTTGATGAGTGGCTGAAAGCGCAGGACAAACAGTTCAACAACGAGGCCCGCGAGATCGTCGGCGAGCTCGAGGATCTTAAGAAGGACATTAGGGTGCGACTTGAAGATGAGCACGGCAGTGAATGGGAGCGCCTCGGTATTGCGTCGAAGGTAAGGCGCGATATCGCCGTTCGCGCCGCTGCAAAGAACGCGGACCTCCCGTCTAACGAGCGGGTCGAGTCTTGGGACATGATGTATCTCATCCAGTACTACGAAATCCTGACCCATAACCATGAGCGCTGGCGCAACCGGTTCGAGAAGCGGTACACGAAGCCCGGCGAGGAGAATAAGGCGGGCAGCTGGAAAGAGCGCGCGTCGTGGGTTCGCGAGCTGAATGAGATCCGCAACTCGGTGATCCATTCACGTGGCATAAACGATGATGCATTTGCCCTTCTCGTTGACCTGCGGTCCTGGTTGCTGCTGGGTGAGGTAGACAACGAACTATAGGCAAACTCCGAGCGCTTTATTGCTGCAGGCCGATAGCGGGCAAAGCTGACTTTGCGAACAGGAGGTCGCCCGGCTGGATGCGGCTGGCGGGCCGCACAGTGGTCGGCTTATGACTCATTGAGTGCTGCTGCGAGGTCGGGTCGTTCTGCAAAGAAGGCGCGGACGCGCGTGTGGATCTGTTCTCGCTCGGCGGCTGGGAGCGCGGCGAGCTTGGTCTTGCTGTCGCCGCTCAACAGGCTGCTGTACTCGGGAAGCGCGCGATGCATTTCGATTAGCGCAATCGCCTTGGGCTTCCGTCTCCAGGCTCTCCTTGTAGCGGCTCCCAGGTCTCAGCCGAGACCAGATGCCGCAGCAGGATCGCCTGGCGGACGAGAAGGGCGGCAACCCAACAGGATCTCGGGGAGTCCATCGACGAGGGCCTCCAGCGAGGCTAGACCTCCTGCATCCTCGCCGTAGACGATCTGCGTGGCCTGGGCGAAGGGGGAACGAGCGACGCGAGAACGTGAGCATCAGCGAAGCCCAGCTGACTGCTCTCATCGTCCGCCTCCCGGAACACGCGGGCGGTGTCGCGTGCGTCAAAGCTACCTGCAGCCTGCAGCTCGGCGAGTACGGACTCCGTCGAGGTCTGCGGCTTGAGCAGCGGCGGCATGCCGGCGGCGGTGTCCTGGCGTGCGCGCTCGATCCCGACCGCGCGCTCGAGAATGGTGCGCAGCGATGGCTCCCCGGTTTCCGGGTCGTCGTTGTCCCACTCGAGCTCGACCCCGAGTCCAAGTGCGGCGAGCGCAAACGTAAGACCGCCAGGTTCTGCCCGTCCAAGCGCCGGCGCAGCAGTCGTAGCGCGCGCGAGTGTCCTGGCTTGCTCCTCAGTGCGCTCGCCACATTGTCGACGGCGGCGAGCTCGTCTTCGGCGCCCTCAGCGAGTTGCCTGACCTCGGTGGAGAACCCTTCGACCATCTCGATCAACGCCTTGCGGAGCTTGTCCGGGTCCACCCATCCCTCGTGCCAGCGCACGAGCACTCGCAGCTGCCGAAAGCGCCGCTCACTTCGTCCGAGCCGCTCGACGAGCTCGATCTGGTCCACGGCCCAAGGCGGATATAGGCTCACAGAGCCGCGCTCGCCCGCCATGTGCACCTGTTGCGCCGGAACCAGGCCGTTGCCGCGGAGCCGCTTCAACTCCGAGTCGCTGAGGCGCACCTCCTGGGCTGCGAGTAGCGCTCGTAGCTGGGCGAGCGAGATCGGGGCCGTCTCGGGCATCGCTCTCCACGATAGATCAGGGGTACGCGAAACCGTCGAGCCGTGGCCGTGGCGTCTGCTGCCATTACGTCGTCCCCAACCAACGACGCTCGAAAGGAGTAGAGCCTCATGCTCAGCGAAGCCCAGGCGTTGCTGCTGCTAGCGCTCGCGGCCGTGGCGTGGATCCGCTATGCGGACCACCCAACGGCACGCAACCTACGCGCCGCAATCGCCGACAGCCTCTGACGTATCGACAGGGCGGAAGCAGGGACTGCCCCGCTTCCGCCCTTGTGCGTCACGACCGAATCCACAGCCCGGAGCAACTCGGTCGGGGCGATCCGTGGCCAGATCAGCGACTCCAAGAAAGCCGGGTCAGATCGAAGTCTCCGTCAGGACAGGGTGGCTCATCGGGCTTGTTTTGCGGCGTTTACTGCCCGGTGGAATGGTGTGCTCAAGGGTGGTTCATGATGTGTGCGTGAGCTGCACCAATTCCAACTACTGCTGCTGTTCTGGACATCGTTGGATCGCTGGTAACTGTGGGCCTCGGTCCGAGGGGCTCGAATCACATAGAGGACGGATGGTGCGGAGCAAGATCCTTGCATGGCTGGTCGGAGGGGCAGCGCTTATCGCGCCACTGGCTGTGAGCGCTCCAACGTGGGCGGCGGAAGCTCCGAGTGCGCTCCAGGTCGAAGCGCTGAAGGTGAAGGTCGAAGCCAACGAACGCAATGTCGACACGGTGCGGTCAGACGTTCAGCTGATGCTGTGGCCGGTCGGGTTCTTGCTTGCCGTCCTTACTCTTGGTGGCCTACTTAGCGTCGTATTCAGCATCCGCGACCAGCGCCGCGTGACGCAACTCCACGAGCTCGCCGTGACGGGTGAGACGGCCGCGCAGCGGCGCAGCGAGGAGAGCTTCAGCTCGTTCCTGACCGAGAGTCAGAAGACGTTGACGCTCGTCAACGACACCCTAACGCTCGCCAAGGAGTCGACCGACCGCGCCGCGCATGCGATGCAAGTGAATGCCGAGGCGCGGGTGAACTCGATCGAGGGACGCGCCGAAGCTCTGATGTTGCGAGCGTTCAACTCAGGCGAGTTCGAATCGATCCTGGACGAGCTGGAGCTACGGAACGATCTTCGGCGGATCGCAGGCGACCTGGGCGGCCTCGAGGGCTATCTCGAGCTGCAGAGCATGCCTCTGCCACCGCATTGCCGCTTCGTCAAGGCGATCGACCTGTTCCTCAAGGACGACACCCGTGGTGCGCTCGAGCTGCTTCAGCGCGCCGAGCAGGAAGCGCGGCCCGGTGACCTCCATCGCTTCACCCTTTACTGGATCGGCTATATGCAGCTGACGATCGGTCAGTACGAGAGCGCCCGGCGCAAGTTCTACGACGACGAGGGCGGTTTGAGGACTGAGGACCGCGAGCACCACCAGCTCGAGCGGATGGAACTCGAGGCCGAGTTCTTCGAAGCAGCGAGCGAGCTCGAGCATCACGGCCTTAGTACACCGACGAACGGTTCCGCAGGATGAGGGAGCTGATCGGCAAACTTGACGGCCTCGCCGAGCGGGTCGTCGCTAGCGACCACACCCGCAAGAGCCGCACCAGTCACGAGGTGGCGCGGACCCGGGCGGATGCGCTCGCATGGGTCGCGTATGACCCCGCCGCAGCAGGAGCCCCGCTGCGCAAGGTGGACGTTGAGGCTGGCACTGGGCCCGATCAGCCTGCCGACAATGCGGCACAGGGCGTGATTCGCGCATGGGCGCTGCGTCGTGCATACGAGGTATGCGAGGCGCAACACCAGCGGGACTTCTACCTCGAATTCACTCGCGCGGAATGCGCAAAAGCACTGGGACTGTCGGGGGCGAGGGTTGCGTTCGAAGAGGTGACGAGAATGCTTGTGGCCGAGGCCGGCAAGCACCGCGAGACGCGTCGGGAAGCCGAGCTCGCGCAGGTCGCGGCGATCTGCCACGCGCAGCTCGGCTCGATGCCGTCGGATGCCGAGGCCGCGCAGGGCGAGCGTCGCGACGCTGCGACGGCGACGGCGAGCAAGGCCGCGCAGGCCGAGCACCGCAATGCTGCAAGGGCGGCGGCGAGCAAGGCCGCGGAAACGGCGCGCGGCCTGAGCCACACAGAGGTCACGATCTTCAGCGCTCTGCGCCGACACAACATCTCACCTGAGGCGTTTACACGCGAGGTCAGCGATCTGATCGGCGCAAGAAACGCTGGCGGTCAGGCGGACGGAGCGCAGGCCTCGTGAACAGCGAAGCGTCGTCTCGCCCTGAGTCCGGCGACGACCCGTCCCCGGACCCGGACGCGTATCGTTTGCGTGCTCAGGTGTGCCCGCGCGGCTGCGAGTTCCGCGAGACTGCACGCCGCGAGCTCATCGCCAAGACGCGCTTTGGGAGCTTCGGCCGTACCCGGCTCAGCGCCGAGCATGAGTACGAATCGAGCAACTGCCCGATCTGCGGCGCGCTCCTCATACGTAACTGCACGCGTTGCGGGAAGCCGATTCTCGCCCCCGTCGGCCAACGCTGCACATCCTGCGGTCTCCCCCATCCGTGGGCTGCCGAGCGCCGAAGCGGCCTCGCCCAACAGCCGGTGCGCAAATGGCGCGAGGGAGAAGAAGGCGTCAACGACCCGGCCACACCCATCTATCGGGCTGAGCGGGGCAAGATCCTCGCTTTGGACGGCGACATCCTGCGGCTCGACATCGACGCGATCGTCAGCAACGACGATGTCGACGGCCAGATGTGGACCGAAATCGCACATGGCATCCGTGCTCGGGGAGGCGGCGAAATCGAGCGCCTCGCGCGGTTGGGGCGCCCCGACCGATCGGGCAGGCGTGGATCACGCCTGCAGGCGAGCTCCCGGCGAAAGCGGTCATCCATTCGCTTCGATGAATCGCCGAGGCGCCTCCAGAGTCCAGTGGGTAGGTGCATGCCTGCGCTCCGCGTTCGAGCTCGCCGGACAAAGCGATGAGATCGGCTCGCTCGGCGTCGGGACGATCAACAGCGGGCCCTCGGCGATCCCGTTCCCAAGGTGGATCGAGGCATTCGCCACGGCCTGTGTGAAACATCTGCACCCGAGCAAAATGGAACAAGACGCGCGGGACGGAGCGCCGAAGCCTGTTTGGCTGGAGATCCTGCTCGTGCTGTACGAGCCCTCGAGCTTCGAGGTCAGCCTTGACGAACTGCGCGAGGGCCTTCACGCTGCTTGGCGTGCCGTCGGTCAACCAAGGGACGGCGAGGTGCTCGGCCCACTGCCAAAGCCGCAGCCACAACCACGGTGGGTCGACCGCTTCGCGCACTGGCCGCGGAGGGCGGGCGAGAGAGCCACGACGAGTAGTGTTCTCGGTTCAATTCCGAGTCTCACCAACGTCCAGCGGGCGCCGGGGGTTTTGGACAACGACACCTCGCCGTTGTCCAAAACCCGCCGATATCCGTCGGCATCCGCGGGTATCACGGCATCGAACGTGTGCGAGCGCTGACGGCGGCGAGTCGGCGAAAGCCCTGCCAATCGGCTAATTTTCGGGCGCATCGGCGCCCTCCTCAGTTCCATCGACCAACCCCTGAAAATCGTGGTGTCCCGGGTTCGAATCCCGGTCTCGCCATGGCACTTTTTGCCTGCTCAGGGGCACGTTTTTGATCGCTAGCCAGCGCGCGATCAGAGGCTGAAATCGGCGATTTTTGGCTTCCCGTCCCAATCGCCGTCCCAATCAGCCCCTTTGAGGCGATCTCGTGGGGCGTGCGCAGCTGCACGCGCGCCTGGCGCACGAGCTCGTCGAAGTGGGCGCCGTGGTCGCCCTTGGCGCGCTGCTGCAGCTGGGCGTAGACGTCCATCGTCATCTTCGAGTCGGCGTGGCCGACCTGGTCCATGACCCACTTCACGTCGAAGCTGTTGGCCAGCAGCGCGATCGAGATGTACGTGCGTCTGAGCGAGTGCGGCGTGGTGTTCGGCAGCGACGGCAGACCCCGCGCGGTGAGCAGCTCGCTGGCGCGCGCGGCCGCTTCGCCTACGATCTCGCCGACCCGCTGGCGGTCCATCCTTCCGCCGCGCAGGTTCGGGACCAGGTAGTCCTCCGGCCCAGTGGGGGCTCCGATGCGCCGCAGGCGATCGATGTGCTCGACGATCGCCTCGACGAGGTCGAGCGACATTTGCACCTCGCGGATGCCGCTCTCGGTCTTGGCGTCGGGGATGTGAAAGCGCGCGCCGGCGGGGTCGTGCAGGCGCAGGTGACCGATCTTGATGTCGCACAGCTCGCTCGCTCGCACGCCTGAGCGCCCCAGCACCTCGACCACGACTCGTCGTCCGACGTAGCCACGCCCCGCCTTCAGGCCGAGCCGCGAGAGGTGGTAGGCGACGGTGGACTTCGCCAGCCCGAGCTGCTTGGCGATCTGGCTCGGCTGCTTGCCCTGCGCGAACAGCTGGGCGACCATCGCGGCTGTGAGGCCGAGCTCCGCCGGCGCGGGGATCTGCCCGAGCGCGATGTCTTGCCCGGCGGCCGCGTCGATGAGCGCGGCGAGCTCGTCGATCTCCAGGAACGTGCGGCTCGGCTTCGGCACCCTGACGCGCATGCGCTTGCCCCGGGCGGGGTTGTAATCGAGATGGCCGTCCTCGACGGCGTCCTCGAGGATCATCGCCAGTAGATCGATTACCTTGCGGATCGATGAGGGGCCGAGGGGGACCCTGCGCCTGCCCCGCTGGTCGCGGATCACCGCTCCCGCTTCGATCTCTTCGCGGAGCTCCTTCGCTTCGCTCAATAGGCGCGTCTTGACCGCCAGGCAGAGCTTGCGGTCGATCTCATCCATGCGGTAGTCGGCACAGATCGGCAGCAGGTGGCACTGCAGTCGCCAGCGGTAGTCGGACTGTGTGCTGGTGTCGAGTGGCCGCTCCCCGAGCACACCGTCGATCTTGGCTTGCAGCCAGTTCGAGCTGACGACATCACCCCCCCAAGACCAGCCCGACCAGCCTCACCAGAACCACGACCGGGTGCAGAGCGACGCCCGCGAGCAACCCGCAGAACGACAGCCGGAAACCAACAACGCGCCCGTCAACATCCGAGACGCAAACCCAGCAGACATCCGACTTGACACGCGCGACCTCGGAAGCATCCAGCTCGCCTACTCAAACGGGCTCTACGACCTCCAAGCCCATACCGGCGAGCCGACATACGTACTGTTCGGCGGCTGGCAGACCGACCAGCAACTCGGGTACGTAGCCGCCGTCCAAACCGGCGGCCAAACTAACGTCCACATCAGCACCGAAGACCGCAACGGAAAAGACATCCACACCGAGCTGAAAGACCGCATCGAACAGATCATCGAACACAGCCAAACCAACGAGCCAACCAACACCAGCAACACAGGCCACGAAAACCAGCCGGCCCTCGCCGACCTCCAGCCCGGCGAGCCGACCCTCGATCAACAGCCCGCGATCGAACTCCTCGAGCAAGACCTCAACCAGCCGACGATCGAACCGGCCGAGCAGGACCCGCAGCTCGAACCCGCCGATCGCGACTCTCACATCGCCCAGGCCACCCAGCAAGACACAGACCGCGAGCAAACGCCCGAGCAAGACATCGACCAGGACCGAGACAACGACCTCGGGCTCGGGATCGAGTAAACCTCCACGACGTCGCGCCGACTCGGGGCATCGGCAGCTCGAACCCTCGTCACCAACGCAGCATTACTTTGGGACGCCGCCACCCCATACGGATCACCCACATCGGAGTGCCGATGCGCCCAAAGCTCCGACGCCCCGAACTGCACCGCAAGATCCTCTGCATGCTGCATCGCGTCCGTAAGAAAGCCATCGGCCGTACCGTAGAGATGCGGTTATTGGAATGTTGCTGACGGCATACCCTGGTAGCCTCCGCTGCGCGCTGGCGCCGGCTCCGCGCTGGGCAGCCGCTTTCGCGCGGGTGCGGCTACGTACTTCTACTGTCGGGGGACGGATGGCAAAGACAGCGGCAAACACGGCCTGCATTGAGTGTGAATGCCAACAGTTCCGCAAGAATCGTGTGGCCATCTGGAAAGTGCGCCATTGGTCTTCGGAATTCAACTCGAACATGCTGGAAATGCAGGTGGGCCAAAAAGTCGGGTGGTCCCCACCTGATCCGGGAATCGAGTCCGCGGTCCCATGCAAGCACTGTCGGCATTCCAGTAGGAGCCACATACGCAATCCGTCAGAAACACTCCCCGAGTACGCGCGGCGAATAGCCGCAGCCGAAGCAGATGAACGACGGCGAAACGCGGAAGCACGGGCCAGGAGAGAAGAGGAGTGGGCGCGCATGCCGAGATGGCGGAAAGCAGTCCGGTCGTGGTCGTGGACAAATCCGCTTATCAAGCTCGGGCCTATAGTCATCTTCAACTGGACGCTCATTATTTGCGCGCCTATTGCTGTTCTGGTCTATAAATGGCTCGTCTCTTGGCACGAAGCCGGTGGCCCCCCAACGTGGTTCAAGGCCATTCCAGCCGGAATTATTTTGGCGTTTGCGTCGCCGCTCGTCAGGAACGCGATTCAGTTTATCTTTGACAAGGCTGCCATCATTTTTGGTTGCGTCGCCCTCGCGGGGATCCTGTTTCTTGTTGGGCTCCTTCAGCACTGGTGGTGAGCCAACGTGTTGCTCGACTCCTTCTCCGTGTCGAAGAGCGGTCGGGCAGCAACAAACTTTCTGCTGAGGATCGGTGCCAAGAGTCACTACGACCACCCATCCCGTCCTCGGTCACGACTAAGGGCCTATCCCGTTTGGGTGGTGGTGTGGTGGGCCTTCTTGAAGGCGATGAGGCCGCTGGCGAGTTGGAGTAGCGCGAGGTGGTTCTCGTCCTTCTTGGACCAGCGGATGAGGATTCCGCGGTTGCGGTTCAGCCAGGAGTGACACGCCTCCACGACCCAGCGCCGGGCACGCCAGCCGGGGGTGTGAACCTTGAGCTCGATCTCCTCGCCGCGGGTACGCACATGGGGTGTGAAGGCATGCGAGATCGCGGTCCCTCGGGCGCCGGCGGAGTCGTAGGCGCGGTCGAGGCAGAGCCCCTGCGGGTGCTTGCGCGTCGGCTTGGGCCGCGCGATCGGGATGCTCTCGAGCGTCGGCTCGAGCAGCTTCACGTCGTGGCGGTTGGCGCCATCGTGCGCCAGCCCGATCGGGACCCCGCGCGCCTCGCACAGAAGCGAACGCTTCGCCCCCCCTTGGCTCGGTCAGTGGGATTCGGGCCGGTCTTCTCACCACCCAATGGCGCTTTGCTCATCGCGCCATCGGCTGCCAGCCACTCCCAGTCGATACCGACGACCTTGTCGTACTCCAACAGGCCCTGGCGCCAGATCTCGGCGAACACCCCAGCCTGCTCCCACTCCTGAAAACGCCGGTGAGCGGAGCTCGAGGAGCAAACCCCGGTCGCGTTCAGCGCGTTCCACTGCATCCCAGTCCTGAGCACCAAAAGGATCGCGTCCATCGCGTCACGGTCAGGCACCCTCGAGCGATGTGTTCCCAACGGGTGAAACGGCGGAGGCGGCAGCAACGGCTCGACCCGCTCCCACAACCAATCCGGCATCCGCCAACCATCATCACGACTGACCATGCAGCCCATCACAGACCCCCTGATCGAGTGACATGACGACCTCGACCAAGAATTCAACACAGATCTACATAACCCTTCCGGGATAGGCCCTAAGAAAAAGAAGCAGCCGAAGCGGTTGCTAGCCGGAGCGCATCTGGCTGATAGCTCGCCGCCTAGGGCGGCCCTTAGTTTGGGCTTCGCGCTGGTGGCTCGGGCACGCCACCACTGGCGCAACGAGTCGTCCAGGCAGGAACGCACTGGAAGTTGGTGGGCCCAATAGCGGGCCTTATGAATCGGAGTGTGTCACGCCGCGTGCTGGTTCTGAGAGATCCTCGGGAGCCCGGCGTTGTGGCCGGAGTCGCACGCGTGCTGAGAACTTCGCGTCTTGGCCGGCACTAGCCGTGACGTTTCCGCCCGATCAGCAGGCCCGACGGCCGGGGTGCGATCTGCACCGGCGGACCCGCCGCGTCGATGCACGCTGATCCAGCCGGCCTAGCATCTTGTAGTTCGAAATGAGCCAACTAGGCAGACACTTAGAACTCATGTAGATGGCCAGACGTGTATGCTCGCGCCACGCCGAGGGGGGAAGCCTTTGGATCTGGTCGAGCAAGGGGGCATGGTCATGGGTGAATGGGGGCAACTGATTATGGGTGGAACAGCGAGACGACGGTCACCCGCGCTGCTGATCGCCCTCGTCTGCTGCGCCGCAGGATGCGCTAGCTGGCCCGCGGGTGCCCCTGCTCAGCGCGTTCACAGGGTTGCCAGCAACCATGTCAGTAAGGCGGACTGGTGCGGCGTCGTGACGCCCGACTGCCGAATGTCGAGCGCCAGCACCAAGGTCTTCCTTTCGCGCAACAAGGTCGTCCGTGGTACCGTCCGACACGCGGCTCGCAGGCCACGCAATCGCAGGTCACTTTTGGCGCACGCCGCCGCTAATGGAACGTACAGCGAGACGACGGGGAGTGTTGCTAATACCTGGACAAACTACACGAACGCCGGGGGCTACGAGGGCCCGCAGATCCCCGATCACGCGACGATCCAGATTGCCTGCAGGCTGCAGGGCTTCCGGGTCGCCGATGGCAATACATGGTGGTACCAGATCGCCTCTTCGCCGTGGAACTACACCTACTATGTCTCGGCCGATCCGTTCTATAACAACGGCGCGACATCCGGGAGCCTGATAGGCACTCCGTTCGTTGACCCGAACGTCCCGGAATGTGGCAGCACCGGTGGCGGAACACCCGAGACAACTGGAAGCACGGCGAATACATGGAGTAACTACTCCAGCGCAGGGGGAACCCAAGGACCCACAATCGGGGACCACGCCACCGTGTATATCGCGTGCAAGGTCGAAGGTTTCCGCGTGGCAGACGGCAACACCTGGTGGTACAGGATCGCGTCCTCCCCATGGAACAACGACTTCTACGTCTCGGCCGATCCTTTCTACAACAACGGTGAGACGTCTGGAGCCTGCTAGGCACGCCCTTTGTTGACCCTAACGTGCCGACGTGCAGCAGCGGCGAAGCGCCGCCCGCCGCCGGAACCTACAACGAGACGACTGGGTCCACGGCAAATACGTGGACCAACTACTCCGACGCCGGTGGCTCTCAAGGGCCCACGATCCCCAGCAATGCGAGCGTCGCCATCACTTGCAAGGTAGAAGGCTTCCGTGTCGCCGACGGCAACACATGGTGGTATCAAGTCGCGTCGTCGCCGTGGAGCAACGGATATTACGTGTCTGCTGACGCGTTCTATAACAACGGCTCCACATCGGGCAGTCTCTTGGGCACCCCGTTCGTTGACCCGGCCGTCCCAAACTGCGGCTCGACGACCGCGCACCCGGCCGGGGAGACAGCCGGGTCGGTCGCGGATACGTGGGCAAACTATTCCCATGCGGGAGGGACCGAGGGCCCTACGATCCCCGACGGCGCAACGATCTCCGTCAGTTGCCGCGTCCAGGGCTTCGCCGTCGCGGACGGCAACACATGGTGGTATGAGGTCTCATCGGCACCCTGGGACAACGTCTACTACGTATCGGCCGACGCCTTCTACAACAACGGCGAGACCTCGGGAACCCTGATCGGCACCCCGTTTGTCGACCCGAGCGTACCCGTATGCGTCGGGAATCACGAGGCGCCAATTGGGACGGCCGTGGGCTCCTCGCACGCTGTCAGCCACTCGACCGGGTGCGTCGCCGGCGACCCCGTGGACTGTGCCAGCGGCGACTTCTGGCAGACCTTCACCGACGTTTCGATCGGCGGCCGCGGCCCCGGTCTATCACTCACGCGCACGTACAACTCGCTCAACGCGGGAACCGCGGGAATCTTCGGATACGGGTGGAACTCATCGCTCGATCAGCATCTGACGATGACCGAAGACGACACGATCGATATCACTCTTGACGACGGGTCCGAATTGGCAGCCGTACCCAACGAATCTGGAGGCTACACGCTGCCAGCGTCCGCAGACGCGATCTTCGAAAAGAACGCCAACGGCACGTACACGCTGACCGAGCACGCCACCCAGCTACTCACCTTCTCAGCCGCTGGAAAGTTGCTCTCGATCGGAGACCTCAACGGCTACCAGACGAGCCTCGCCTATAACGAAGCCGGACAGCTCAGCACCGTCACGGACGCATCCGGACGAACGCTGAGCTTCACATTCGGGACCAACGGCTACGTATCGTCGGTGACAGACCCGCTTGGGCGAACCACCAGCTACGCCTACGACAGCTCCGGCGATCTGACCTCGGTGACCGATCCAATGGGCCGGACCTGGTCGCTGGCCTATGACGAAGCACACCGCCTCGTAAAAATGACGGATCCTCTGGGCGGGATCGTCACGAACACCTACGACTCCCAAAACCGCGTGACCACTCAGACCGACGCGGCGGGCCTCACCACGACGTTTGCTTACACCGGCGATAACTTCTCCTCGCTCGGCGGGACAACGACGATCACCGACCCGCACGGCAGCGTCACGATCGAGCAGTACGTCAACGGATTCATGAGCCAGGTCACAAAGGCAGCTGGTACTCCCGAGCAAGGCACCTGGAGCTACACGTACAACTCCGAAACGCTAGGCGTGACCTCGGTCACTGACCCCAACGGAAACGTCACCTCGAGTACCTACAACGCAACCGGGCAGCAACTGAGCACCACAGACGCCCTAGGGCACACGACCACCTATACCTACAACAGCCTGCAAGAGCTCCTCACCACCACGACGCCGCTCGGACGCACGACGACGCGCACCTACAACGCTGACGGGGACCCCACATCTGTCACGGACCCGCGCGGCGAGGAAACGCGCTACGAATACGAAGACGCCTCCGACCCCGGCGACCTGACCGCGATCATCGACCCCGAAGGCCGGACCGAACACATCACCTACGACGCTGATGGCGACGTCGCCTCACATAGCGTCTCACCGTCGACAGGAACCACGGACACCACCCGCTACACCTACGACGCTGACGGAGAGCTCATGTGCGAAGCCTCCGCCAACGCGACTGCCGCGGACATCAGTTGCCCAGCAACCGGGGCGCCCCACGTCGCGGACACAACCACAAAGACCTATAACGCCGACGGTGAGCTAACGGCCACCACCAACCCCGGTGGCAACACCACGACCTACAGCTACGACGACGACGGAAACCAGACCGCCGTGGCCGATCCTCGCGGCAATACCACCACAAGTAGCTATGACCCCGACAATCGCCTGACATCCAAGACGGCCGGAGCGAATGGCTCCACACCGTCTACCACCACGTACGCGTATGACATCCCGCCGGGCAGCGACGGGTGCGTCGGCCCACCGACAACCGCCTACTGCACAACCACAAAGAACCCCAAAGGCGGTACCACGACCGACTTCTACGACGCACGAGGCGACGATATCCAGGTCACCCGGCCGGGCGGACAGACAACACAATACGGCTATGACCTAGACGCGAACCGAACGACGATGACCGACGGCTCGGGACGCACCACCGCCTACACCTACGACGCGGACAACCGCCTCACAGCGATCGACTACTCGGACGGCAAAACCCCCGACGTGGAATACACCTACGACGCCGACGGCAAGCGCACGACAATGCACGACGGCACCGGCACAACAACGTACACCTACAACGAAGACGGCCAGCTGACCACCATCACCGACGGCGCGGGCGCCACCGTCGAATACGGCTACAACAAGACGGGCAACGTCACGAGCCTCACTTATCCCAACGGGAAAACGATCACCAAGAGCTACGACGGAGCAGACCGGCTTGCCGCGATCACCGACTGGCTTGGGCACACCACGACATTTAGCTACGACCCCGACGGAAACGACACGAGCACGAGCTATCCCGACGACGATACGGTCAAGAGCACCTATGGCACGACAGACAAGCTCGCTTCTACAAGCGTAAGTCATGCCAAGAAGACGCTCGCATCCCTCGCTTACACCCGCGACGAAGACGAACTAATCACCGCTGAATCGGCCAGCAAGCTCACCGGCACCCCGTCATACGCTTACAACGCTCAGAATGAGCTCACGGGCGCGGGAAGCAACACCTTCGAATACGACTCAAGCGGCAACGTGACCACGCTCTCCGGTGTCCACCAGACCTTCAACGAAGAAGACGAGCTGACAGCCAGCACAGCAACAACCGGCGCCACCAACTACTCCTACGACTCCAACGGAGACCTTACGACCACGACGCCATCGCAAGGTCCCGCGACGGACTACTCCTACGATCAGGCAGGAAGACTCATTGAAGTCGCCAGGTCCCGCATGCCCCCTCTGTGACCCGCCTACAGCCGTCCTCGGGCCCTGCCGGGGGTGGCAAGGTCGTAAAGATCACCGGCGCAAACCTAACAGGAGCCACCGGCGTCACCTCGGCGGCATCGCAGCCACCAACTTAAAGATCCTGTCGGCCAAGACCATCACTGTCACGTCACCCGCAGGAGCCGGTACAGCCGAGGTACAGGTCACCACAGCCGGAGGCACCAGCCCAGCAGTCCCAGCGGACCTTTACACGTATGACGGGACCGCGGGCGGTGCGATCCGTGAGGCATCCGCTCACAAGAGCCAACCGACCCAAGCAGCCCCCATCAGCTACAGCTACAACGGCGACGGTCTCCGGATGTCGGAGACCACGGTCGGGTCGACGACGCAGTTCACCTGGGACACGACGCCGTCGACCCCAGAGATCATCGATGACGGCAGCAACTACTACATCTACGGCCCAGGCGGGATTCCAATCGAGCAATTAGCCACGCCGAATCACCGAACTACTACTTCCACGACGCCCTCGGATCAACACGCGCGCTGCTGGGGCCGACGGGCGCGGTAACCGCGACCTACGCGTACAACGCCTACGGAGCGGTGACGAGGGTCACAGGTGCTGCGACGACCCCGCTGGAGTATGGGGACTACACGGATGCGACAACCGGCCTCGTATATCTGGTCGAAAGATATTACGATCCGCAACGGGGCAGTTCTTGACTGTCGATCCTATGGTCGACGCGACCGAACAGCCCTATGCGTACGTTGGCGGTGATCCATCAATACGGTCGATCCCGACGGAAAGTTTTCGATCACGGCGCTCGTCTCCGGTGTGACCAGCTTCGCTCAAGGGGTGGCTGGCGACCTGGTGCACGGAGCCGTGGGTGTGGTCGAGCAGGCGCAGGCTACGTGGGACGACGTCCGACCTAGCGGCAAACTGTGGCGTTTGGTACAGCTACGCCTGCGAGCATGCAATACAGGTGGTCGGGGTCAACATCGCCGAGGATGTCGCCTGTACCCCGTTCGACGGCTGGTCAGGCACGATCTCTTCTTCGGTTGCCGCGGCGGTCGGCACTTTCCTATCGACCGCTACGGCGCGCCGGTACCAGAGACCGGTGACAAACCGTCTGCGGCAACGACGAGTCAGTCATCGTCGTCGGCGAGTGGAGCGCACACGAGCGGCTCTTCGCCGCCAGCAGAGTGTTGAGATGTGGTTGATCGCGGCGGCGCGGGTTGGCGGTGGCGCCACCGATGCGGCAACACCGGAGCTGAGTGCGTTGGCGACGGCGGCGACGTGGGCTCCACCGACGTTTTGGGTTTGCTCAGCGGTGGCGCGGACGGCGGTTCGAGCCGCGAACTAGAGGCGTCGTACCACGACACATCCGTCGTTGGCGACCGCCGCACGAGTCGGCCTTGATGATCCTCGGCTGCAAGGCGGTCTCGAAGTACACTCGCCCTCGCACGTGATCTCTGGAAGCGCTCTGGGTCTGAGTCGCTCACTCGAAGCTCCTCCGCCACATCGGCAAGTAGTCCGACTGTCAGCTCTACTGACTCGGCGCCGTCATCGATCCGGAATGTAACGCCCTCGATCTCAACGTTCACATTGGTAGCAATGTTCCGAATGCGCCTTTCGGCGAAGGCGGTGTCATCCAGCGACGCGAACGCCCTGAGTCGCGCGGCATCAGCGCGAGCTACGGTCTCGGGGGCCACCTTGTTGAGGGATGCTTTACGGCGTTTTCTTACCGTCTTGGGTCTCGGGGGCCTCTCGACGGTGGTGCCGAGGGAGTTCGCCGGCCGATGGAGGTTCCACGGCGCTGCCCTCGGGACCCGGCGATGGCGAGGTAGGTAGCACCACGATCGCAAAGGCGGTGAGAGCAGTCCGCGGGACCTCGACTCCCGCAACGATCCTACGCGTGGCGCCGGTGATCGCCAATACCTGGTGGGTGCCCCTCGCGAGCTCCGCGACGTTCGCCCCCGGCCGCGTTCGCCCCTTCGCCTCCAAGAGGATGGTCTTCGGCGGCGAGCCTCCTGGAGTCGGCAGTTCTGCAAGGACCCATAAGTCCGGGCGCACAGAGTTGCCCTGCAAGAGTGAATCGATATCGACGACAACTGGAGCACCACCTGCTGCGACGCCGACGGGCACGGCTGGCTGGCCAGCCGAGAGAAGAAACTCCGCTAGGAGAAGCGCCGTACCGAGCCTTAGCGCCTCGCTAAGCCCCTCGATGATGATTCTTTATCTGGTTGGAGCTCGGAGCGAGATCGACGTGTCCGGCGGGAGCATCGTGAACGGTCCAATACCAGCGACGCACTGCCCACCAACCAACGGTGTTGAACCTGGCCAGGGGCGTCGGCCCGACGGCAGCCGTTGCACGACCGGTCGCCAAAAGCAGCTCCAAGGCTGACGCGGTGAGCTGATGCGGACTTGTATCCGAGCCTTGACCGATGAGCCCATCCAGCCCCGCCACTGGGGAAGCCATTGCGGCGCCCTTCGCGACGACATCCGTCCCCAGCGCAGCGTCGCTTCGCAATCTGAGCCACACGCGATGAATCTAATCCTTCTCACGGTCGGAATCTTGCGAGCGCGCGTGTGCGCAAACTCGATCCGTCTCCGGCAGAGAACGTTGCGGGCGCGAGCAGCCCAAAAGGCTTGCGTTAACGCGGACGATCAGGTTATGCACCCGACACCTTGACTTTTCACTCCATATCAGGTTGTTCGCGGTTCTCGAGTGCTGAGACGCGCCGAGCGACATCACGAGCTAGCGCAAGATGGTCGATGCATCGAGCCCTGTGATAACACGTCGTCCAGGCGGCAACATGACGCGCCGCCATTGGCACTTTCACCCTAGGGAGGCTCCTCCCTCACGATCGCCAATGTAGCATCCACAAGCACCCCGACCAGCACGCATGCGAACACCGTCGACGTGGAGCTGGAGTGGCTCTGACGCATGAGCACCCAGAGCCAGATCGACGCGGCGCCGAGGATGACCGTGGCGGGCACGCGCACCACCGCTTTCTGGATGAACCGCTCGAGCAGCGAGTACCTCGAGACGTGATATCCGACAAACGCCACCGTAGCGAGAACGAGGGTGGCGATCTGAATCGTGTCGTTGCTGACAGCGTAAAGGACGGAAAGTGGCAGCGCGAGGACCAGCGGGTAGACCCCGAGCATCTCAGAGACCGCATTGCCGCAGTGCATCTGTTTGTTGAACTGACTTTCGTCCGTGTATCTCGGGTACGCATTGGCGTAGAGGAGCGTGCCGTAGATGAATCCGAGGGCGCTAGTCACCAGCAGAAGCAACGGCGGGTCGATCGGGACACCGTGTCCATGGGAGCTAAGCATGACGGTCACGATGAATACGACGACAGCTGTCATTAGAGCCGTGGTCATCACAACGGCGGCTATCCGCGCGGCCGCGAGATCGACCTTCATCTCGGTGGTTCCGGTTGAGTGGATCTCGGAGATCGGCTCATCTTCGCGCACCTGCTCCTGCAAGAAGTCGACGCTACGGGAAGGACCGGACGGTCAGAAAGACCTAAAGACCGCAAACATCGCCGATTATCAGGCGCGCTGGCCAGTGTTGAGCCGGACGCCTGACGCCGCCGGCTAGCCGCCAGCTTGGAATGCGGTGAGGGACAACTGGAAATCATGGTAGTTCCAGTTGTCGTAATCCGCCTGCAGTTTGGCCTTGACAAGGGGGCAGTCTCGCAATATGTTCTGCCCATTCGGCTTTACGGTTTCGTGCCATGGGCTAGAAGGGGGGCTGAGCGTTGCGCCTGCTAGATCGAGGGAAGAAAGCAAATATCCGCCCTGACGCGGCGCTCACCGGGTGTCGTCTGCGCGTGGTTGTTCGCCCGTCCGACCCACCCGCGGGAGTGCAAGGTGAAACCTAGGATTCCACCCAAGTTGACGGTCGCATTGGTGGTGCTGGCGGTCCTCGTCTTCATCGCTGAGGCAGCCTTCGGAGATGCAGGAGCCGGTTCGGCGAATGCTTCGGGCGAAGCGCCGAACGGAACCTGCGGGTTTTGCGTGCTGTCGTCGTCGGGTGAGTCTCTACAGCTGACTGGTAGTGGCAACATAAGTCTCAGCAAAGGCCACGTGATTGTGAACTCGTCCGGGAAACCGGCGGTCGCGGTGACTGGGAGTGGCAGCCTTGAGGCACCTTCGGTTGGGGTAGCAGGCACGGTGTCGGTCACCGGCACTGGCATTGTGCAGAACCTCACTACGGGTATCACTCCGATCGGTGATCCGCTTGCGGGGCTCAGCGTGCCGTCCTTGACGGTGCCGAGCCCGGTTCCGTCGGTGAGCGTGACGGGGAGCACGGGGAAGACGATCACGCCCGGTGTATATAAGGAAATCACCGATACTGGCAGTGGTGGGTTGACGCTGTCGGCGGGAACGTATGTGGTGTTGAGCAAGTTCGCCAACACCGGTAGCGGGGCGCTGACCGCGCAGGGCGTGACCCTGTATCTGGCGTGCTCCGGCTATCCGACGCCATGCAAGGCGGGAGAAAAGGGAGCGTCGCTGACGCTTACTGGCTCCGGGCCTCTGAACTTCACTGGCCCTGAAGAAGGCTGCTCGCCGGTGTCGATCTTCGCGGGACCGCAACAGCACCGCGTCGCTTAGTGTCACGGGTAGCTCCAATCAGGCGTTGGATGGCGTCATCTACGCGAAGTCGGGTTCCCTGAACCTGACCCCAGCGGTTCTACGTTCGTGATCGGAGGGCCGATCGACGTCGGCAGTGCGAGCCTCACTGGCAGCGGCAACGTCTCGGTCGCGGGCGCGCTCCCGTTGACGGAAGGCCTCGGCCTGACGCTATCAGGAGCTCCCACAAGCCCGCGCGTCGGCGAAACCGAGACGCTCACAGCCACCCTCAGTTGCCACGGGAAAGCAATGGCCAATCAGTCGGTGGCGTTCTCGGTCACGGGCGCAAATCCGCACACCGGCAGCGCTACCACCAACGCCTCCGGCATCGCCAGCTTCTCCTACAAAGGCGCCGCCACGGGCACCGACACCGCTCAGGCTTCCTACACCGGCGGCGGGGCAGCCAGCTGCCACTCGATGCCGGCGACCATCAAATGGGCCAAGGCCCAACCCGCCATCACCACCGCCGTAAAGGCCACATCAGTGAACCTCGGTGAACCCATCGCCGACACCGCAACCGTCACAGGCGGCGCGTCGCCGACCGGGACCGTGACGTTCAACGTCTATGCCGCGAGCGACACAAGCTGCAAAACGCCGCTGAACACCCAGCCGCTAACCGCGTCCCTGGAAGGCGGCCAGGCCAACTCACCGTCCTTTACCCCCACTGCCGCGGGGACATACCAGTTCCTCGCCACCTACAGCGGCGACGCCAACAACGAATCCATCGCTGACAAATGCGGCGAAACCACCGAGAAGGTCACTGTCAACCCAACGATTGGCCCGGTGACGGGGCAGCCGTCGGGTGTGACGGTGGATGAAGGTCAGTCGGCGTCGTTTACGGCGGTGGCGTTGGCTAACCCGGCGGCGAGTGTGCAGTGGCAGGTTTCGAGTAACGAAGGCAAAAGCTGGAGCAACGACACGACGGATACCGCGGGCACGTCTAGCGAAGCAGGTAAGACGACGAGTACCCTGACGGTGAAAGCGACTGTGCACACAGAGAATGGGTATGAGTATCGGGCGGTTTTCACGAACTCGGCGGGGAGTGTTACCTCGAACGCGGCGACACTCACGGTCGACTGGATCGGCCCGGTCACCACCCAGCCCGAAAGCCAAACCACAAGCGAAGGACACCAGGTGAGCTTCACCGCGGCCGTGTCGGCTAACCCCGCGGCGAGTGTCCAGTGGCAGGTATCGACTAACGAAGGCAAAAGTTGGAGCAACGACACGACCGACGCTGGCAATACGTCCGGCACGCTCACGATCAAAAGCCCGGCGCTCGCGCAGAGCGGCTATCAGTATCGGGCTGTGTTCACGAACACGGCCGGCGTCATTGACTCCACCGCGGCGACGCTGACTGTCCAGGCGATTGGTCCGGTGACGGGGCAGCCGTCGGGTGTGACGGTGGATGAAGGTCAGTCGGCGTCGTTTACGGCGGTGGCGTTGGCTAACCCGGCGGCGAGTGTGCAGTGGCAGGTCTCTAGCAACGAAGGCAAAAGCTGGGGCAATGACACGACGGATACCGCGTACACGTCTCGCGAAGCGGGTAAGACGAGGCACCCTGACGGTCAAAGGGACTGTGCACACGGAGAATGGGTATGAGTATCGGGCGGTTTTCACGAACGTGGTGGGGAGCGTTACCTCGAATGCGGCGATACTCACGGTCGACTGGATCGGGCCGGTCACCAGCCAGCCCGAAAGCCAAACCGTAAGCGAAGGACACCCCGCGACGTTCACAGCCTCAGCCGCCAGTAACCCCGCTGTGACCGTCCGGTGGGAAGTATCAAGCAACGGTGGCCTTAGCTGGGACCCCGACACGAGCGACAAAGCGAGCGCCACCAGCGAACCAGGACAAACGACGAGCACGCTAACCGTACCTGACGCTGTCCGTGCCGACAGCGGATATGAGTACCGCGCCGTCTTTACAAATGCCGCCGGAACCGTCACCTCAAACGTCGCCACACTCACCGTCGACTGGATCGGCCCGATCGAATCCCAGCCCCAGAGCGCCACCGCCAACGAAGGCACGCCGGTTTCGTTCACGGCTGCGTCGTCCTCGAATCCGGCTGCGAGCGTGCAGTGGCAACTCTCCACGAACGCCGGGTCCAGCTGGAGCAACGACACCACAGACTCCGCGACTACCGCGGGCGAGTCAGGCAAGACGACGAGCACGCTCACGCTCTCTAGCGCGAGCCGCGCCCAGAACGGCTACGAGTACCGAGCCGTCTTCACGAACGCCGGTGGCAGCATCACCTCGAACGCCGCGACGCTGACCGTGCACTGGATCGGCCCCGTCACAACGCAGCCAGAAAGCAGAGCCGTCAACGAAGGCCATTCGACTTCATTCACCGCTGCCGCCGCCGCTAACCCGGCCGCTGGCGTCCAGTGGCAGCTCTCGAGCAACGGCGGAAGCTCATGGAGCAACGACACATCCGATACCGCGAGCACCTCGAGCGAATCAGGCAAGACGACCAGCACGCTCACGATCCCTAGCGCGAGCCGCGCCCAGAACGGCTACGAGTACCGAGCGGTCTTCACGAGCGCTGTCGGCAGCGCGACCTCTAATGCCGCCTCGCTTACTGTCGATTGGATCGGTCCTGTCAGTACGCAGCCCGATAGTCAGGCCATCGCCGAAGGCAAGACGTCTCTCTCACTGCTGCCGCCTCCGCGAACCCGGCCGCGAGCGTGCAGTGGCAATCCTCAAGCGATTCCGGTGCGGAATGGGCAAACGACTCCACAGATAGCACTAGCACCACGAACAGTGGGGGGACCACCACCAGCACGCTGACCATCGCCAGCGCGAAGCATTCGCAGTCTGGGTACGAGTACCGCGCCGTCTTCACAAACCCCGTAGGCACGAGCACTCGTTCAGCGGCGAGCGTGATGGTGGAAGCGGCGGCCGGCTGCACGGACACTTACGACGGTCCTTCGGGTGGCCTGTGGCAGACTGCCTCCAACTGGTCGACCGGCAACACGCCGACATCCAGCGACGTCGCCTGCGCGGGCCCGGGCACGACCGTCGACGTGACGGAAGGGACCAACACGGCCGGTGTGCTCTTGGATCAAGGCGGCCTTGCGTTGCTCGGCGGGTCGCTGGAACTGTCAAGCCCGGCCGAACTCGTCAGCATCCCCGGCCTCGAAGTGTCGAGCACCTCGACCCTCAACCTCTCGGGCGGCACCCTCAGCTTGGGCGGCACCCTCGAGGTCACCTCTTCGCTTTATGGTGGTGGTCAGCCGGTGGTGGCGGGGACTGGCAGGCTTGTGTTGGAGTCGGGTGCGACGGGCACGTTGGATGGGGGGAACTGCAATACGTATCCCGAGTTGAATGGTGCGACGTTCGTTAACGACGGGACTGTCACGTTTGGTGCAGCTGGTGGTTCGACTGATGGTGCGTTCTTGATGTCTAATGGTGCGCAGATCGAGAACGCGGGTACGTTCAACGATGACGCGTATGACCCTGGGTGTGGGCGTGGGTTTGGTGGTAGCTCGATCGAGATTCTCGGGGCACCCAGCCGTCGATCACCAACACCGGCAACTTCAACGTCAACCTCGGGTCGCCGGGTGTCTCCTCCCAACTTGCAGCGGCGTTGAACGACAACGGCGGCACCGTCGATGACGAACAGGGCCTGATCGATCTGAGCGCTGGTGGCTCGGGGATGCACGCCACCTGGTCGGCTGGCAGTGGCGCCACGCTCGCGTTCTCAAGCGGGTCCTTCGCGCTCGACGAAGACACCTGGTCGGGTGAAGGCACAGTCGCGGTCACTGGCGCAGCTGTTAGTGCGACCGCGTTGAAGGGGACTGGTGCGAGCGCCAGCGTCAGCGGCGGCTCGCTGACTATCGAGGAAGGTCCGCCAGCCACGGTCTCGCACCTCACGTTGGTCGGGGGCACGCTTTCGCTTGCGGGCGAGCTCGATGTCTCTTCTTCGCTTTATGGTGGTGGTCAGCCGGTGGTGGCGGGGACTGGCAGGCTTGTGTTGGAGTCGGGTGCGACGGGCACGTTGGATGGGGGGAACTGCAATACGTATCCCGAGTTGAATGGTGCGACGTTCGTTAACGACGGGACTGTCACGTTTGGTGCAGCTGGTGGTTCGACTGATGGTGCGTTCTTGATGTCTAATGGTGCGCAGATCGAGAACGCGGGTACGTTCAACGATGACGCGTATGACCCTGGGTGTGGGCGTGGGTTTGGTGGTAGCTGATCGAGAATCTCGGCGGCACCCAGCCGTCGATCGCCAACACCGGCAACTTCAACGTCAACCTCGGGTCGCCGGGTGTCTCCTCCCAACTTGCAGCGGCGTTGAACGACAACGGCGGCACCGTCGATGACGAACAGGGCCTGATCGATCTGAGCGCTGGTGGCTCGGGGATGCACGCCACCTGGTCGGCTGGCAGTGGCGCCACGCTCGCGTTCTCAAGCGGGTCCTTCGCGCTCGACGAAGACACCTGGTCGGGTGAAGGCACAGTCGCGGTCACTGGCGCAGCTGTTAGTGCGACCGCGTTGAAGGGGACTGGTGCGAGCGCCAGCGTCAGCGGCGGCTCGCTGACTATCGAGGAAGGTCCGCCAGCCACGGTCTCGCACCTCACGTTGGTCGGGGGCACGCTTTCGCTTGCGGGCGAGCTCGATGTCTCTTCTTCGCTTTATGGTGGTGGTCAGCCGGTGGTGGCGGGGACTGGCAGGCTTGTGTTGGAGTCGGGTGCGACGGGCACGTTGGATGGGGGGAACTGCAATACGTATCCCGAGTTGAATGGTGCGACGTTGGTTAACGACGGGACTGTCACGTTTGGTGCAGCTGGTGGTTCGACTGATGGTGCGTTCTTGATGGCTAATGGTGCGCAGATCGAGAACGCGGGTACGTTCAACGATGATGCGTATGACCCTGGGTGTGGGCGTGGGTTTGGTGGTAGCTCGATCGAGGATCTCGGCGGCACCCAGCCGTCGATCACCAATACCGGCAGCTTCAACGTCAACCTCGGCTTGAATGGGTCCTCACAGATCGGCGCGGGGTTCCTGAACGATGGTAGTGTCAGAGAGCTCGGCGGGTCCGTCAATTTCACTGGCGGGGGCATCGAAGAACAGGTCGCGACCGGCTGCTGGTATGCCGAATCCGGAGCGGGGCTCACCCTGAGCGCTGGTACGTTTGTGATCGAAGAAGGCGGGAGCTTCCAGGTGGCTGTGGGTAGCGGCGCGAAAGTCACCTTCACCTCCGACGGGCTGAGCGGGTCCGTTGAAACGCAACCGTATGCGGCAGGAACCGTCACCGTCAAAGGGCACGGTGAAGAGTCCAACACGCAGTTCATCTTCGCCCACGCCACCTTCGAAGCCACGCCGAAGGGCTCCAACGACTGGAAATCGATCGGCGCCCCGCTCACACCTGACTCACGCGGGAACTTCAGCGCCCAGTGGAACACGACCTCGGGTCCCTATCCCGACGGACCTTATGAACTGCGCGCGAAGGTCTCAAACAACTGCGCTTGCGAAAGGAGCGTCTACACCAAGGCGAGCTCTGTGCGGATCGCGAACTCGCCGCTTGTGCTCACACCATCGAAGGGTGGCCCCGATGCGATTGGCGCCTCCCAGGCCTTCACGGCCACGCTTTCAGGCGCGAGCGGTGAACCGCTGGGGGGTAAGACCGTCGAACTGCACGTAGCAGGCGCAAACCCAAGAACGCTCACGGCGCTCACGAACTCAGAAGGCGAAGCCGCCTTTTCCTACAAGGGCGAGGCTGAAGGCACGGACAAAGTCCAGGCCTCCTACGCGCCCTCGGGCGAAGCGCCGATCACCTCGAACACCGCGAGCGTGAGCTGGTTCCTCGCGCTAAGAGAGGTCTCCTCAACGCCGATACAGGGCAACTTCTACGCCGCGAATGACTCGGCGAGTGGCTTCTCTGCGAAACCAGGCGACACGCCGGCGTTCTCGCAGACCTTCCCGACGATCGACTTCAACCCCCAGGCCGCAAACCCAACGGTCGTGGGTGACGTGGAGAACGGCGAAGGCGGGCCCTTCTCCGGTGCTGGTTCGGTCGCGTTCTCAGGTCAAGGCGCTCTCCTTAGCCCGCAGACGCCGATCAAGGCACAGGCCAACTGGACGCTCGAAGCATGGATCGATCCGGCGAAGCTCAACCAGGAAGGGATGGTTATCTACAACGGCGATCACGGCGGCGGCAACGGTTTCGGCTTCGGTGTCTTTGGCCAGAACGGCTCTGCCGGCGGATGCCTCACAGGCCTCTATGAGATTGTGACGTGGATCAACACCAACTATTGCTTCGCGGCCGCGAACCAGTGGTACTACGTGGCGGAGGTAAACGTTGATGGGACGGTGACCTTCTACGTCAACGGCACCCAGGTGTACCGCTCCTCTGAGCCAACGCCGTATGCGCCGTCCGGACAGATGATCGGCGGCTACGGGACATCGGAGCGCGACTTCTATGGGCAGATCTCCAACGCCGCGTTCTACGCAAGGCCCCTAAGCGCCGGCGAAATTCAGGCCCACTACAACGCAAGCCAGGCCTCAAACGTAAGCCAGTTCTCCTACGGTGGCGCGATCGAATCGGGTGTGCCAGCGGCCTTCTATGCACTCTCGCGCGTGCCGCACAACACGGACCCGTGGTTCGTCACACCGGAAACCCGTCCCTTCACAGACCTCACCACCGACGAGACTGGTGCAGTCAACGGGATCATCCCCGCGCAGGGCAACGAACTCAAGGCCGGACTCGGCAGCCTCGAAACCTTCGAGGCCGAGTTCACCGCCAAGTTCGTAGTCGCACAGGCCGGGGATGTGACCTTCAAGGTCACAAGCGAGGACGGCTTCCTGCTGGGGGTGGGCGGCGGCGCCTCGCGCGTCTCGGGTGAAAACGAAGGGGCCCCTGAATCGAACACCTCAGCCTTCCAGGGTCTGCCACTGGTGGGCGCGTATAACAAAACGTGCTGCTCTGAACCGCAGGCGCATCTGGTGACGGTGCATTTCCCCGGCCCCGGCTCCTACCCGTATGAGCTCGACTACTTCCAGCATGGCGGCAAGCAGCTCTCGCTGCAGATGGAGGTGCAGAGCGTGACGCCTGACGCCTCGCCGCTCTCGGTGTTCGTAGGCTACGCCGACGGGCTGCGCCCCGCAGGCAACATCTTCCCGTTCCCGTGGGAAGGCTCGCCCGGCGTCAACTTCATCGGCCAGCTCGGGCCGGGCTATGACTCCGGCGCGCTGCGCTTCGATAACAGCGGCGAAACACCGATCTCCCTCGAAGACGTCTCCGTGGACATCGGCTCCGCCCACACGGACCTCTGGGGGAACCACATCGAAGTCGCGCCCCACGGAATCACGATCCTCACGCAGACCGAAGGCAACAACTTCGACACCTCCGACGAGCCGACGATCGTGCCCTGTAACGAAACACCCGATGGCCTCGTGCCGCAGATCCACGTAACGAGCGCGGGCAAGACCACGACCTACCAGGACACCGGGCAGGTGCTCAACACCGGCGGGATCGACCCTGGCGACTGCAACGAGAACGAGTCCCACGCCTGGACACGGGTCGGTGGCGAAGGCGTCCCGATCAACGTGCCCATGCCCCCCGCGGTCTCGCTGGAACTCTCCCCGTCGACGATCTCCGGCGACCAAGTCGGCCAGACGCAGACCCTGAGTATCCACGCGAGGAACGCGGGCGGCGCCGACATCGCAGGGCTACCTGTCAAAGTGCACATCTACGGCCCTAACTCGCAGAGCATCTCGCTGAGCACAAACGCGGCGGGCGTCGCCGAAGGCTCCTACGTGGGTCACGTCGCCGGGAAGGACAACATCAGCGCGACGGCTTCCGTCGAAGGCCTCCAAGTCGCCTCCAACCAGCTGATCGTGCCATGGGCGATCCCGGTCGAGCCTCCGCCACCAGCCACCGACCGAAGTCAGCGAAGGCGAAATCCCCGGCGGCGAACCGCCATCGGTGGAAATCATCACGCCCTTCGGCGGCAGCATCGTCACCCGCAGCGAACCCGTCATCGGCTACGTATCCGGCGAAGAAGATACCCACTGGTCGTTGACGCTATCCCCCGCAGGCGGCGACGCTACCCCGGTGCAACTCGCGAGCGGAACCGGCTCAGTCGATCGGCACGCTCGGGACAATCGAAGCCTCGAAGTTCGGCGAAGGCAGCTACACGCTGGCCCTGACCGCCAGCACCCCTGGTGGCAGCGCCACCGAGAACGTGCCGCTAACGGTCGGGTCAAAGCCGGCATCCCACCCCCACCACCGACCAAGACCTCGAGCGGGGCGCCGACACTGAGCGACGAGTCGCCCGCGAGCGGCTCTGTGATCGGCGTCACGACTGCCGTATCAGCTCAGGCGACCGCACCGGAAATACAAACCATCAGCGGATGGACGGTGACCCTGACCCCGCTTGGCGAAGGCACGCCGACGGTGCTCGCCGAAACGACTGCCGAACACCCCTCGACGCTTGCCACCATCGAACCGGAACAGTTCAAGAGCGGCACCTACACGCTCACGATCGAGGTCCACGCCTCCGGCGGCGGCTACGCCACATCCTCGGCCACCGTCACGCTCGGTGACGGCGTCGCGCCACCCGCTGAAGAACACAAAGAAGAAAAAGGCAAGGAAGAAACCGAAGAAGAAAAAGAACATAAAGAAGAAAACACCAAGAAGAAACCAAAGAAGAAAAAGAACAAAAAGAAGAAGAAAGCAAAAAAGAAGAACACAAAGAAGAAAAAGAAACTACCCACGTCGCATCGCCTCCGGAAATAGGAGAAGTCACGCAGGCGAGCGGCACGGTCGACAAGTCGCCCACGGCGATCAAGGCGCACATCAGCCCGCCGTCGGGCGAATCGATCGCGAGCTGGTCCGTGGCCTACCAGGGCACCGAACCGCATCCACCACATTCGCCAGTGGGAAAGGATCGCCGCCCGAAACGCTCGCAACGTTCGATCCAACGAAGCTCGCCAACGGTGACTACACGATCACAGTCACCGCGACCACTTCCGGCGGTGGCGTGCAGAGCGAATCCACATCGCTCACGGTCTCCGGGAACCTCAAGCTCGGTCGCTACCTCCAGACCTACAAGGACCTCGAAATCCCGGTCGCCGGCTTCAACATGGCCGTCGAGCGCGTGTATGACTCAACCGACAAGTCCGTCGGGGACTTCGGCGTCAGATGGAACCTCATGCTCTCGAACTACAAGATCCAGACCAACGGGCCGCTCAGCGAAGGGGGTTGGGATCCAGCGAGAGTCCGAATGCCTCTTCGGCAAACCTACCGAAAGCGAACTTGGCGAAGAATCCTCTGGCCTCTGCGCGTACGCATACAATCACGCCCACAGCACACCGTCACGGTCACCCTGCCCGACGGGCAGACAGAAGTCTTCGTCTTTGAACCGCACGGCGAATACTTCAACAACCTCGAAGTGCTGCCGCGCTTCACCGCGAAGGCCGGCACGAACACGACATCGACACTAGAAGTCGACGAACCGACCGAAATCCTCAACGGATTCAACGGCACCCTCTACGAAGGCGACTTTGAGAACCCCTGGACCGCCCATACTTTCCTCCTCACCACCCGCTCGGGCGTGAAGTACGTCCTAAACACCGAACACGGCCTCATCTCCGAGGAAGACCTCAACCACAACAAGCTCACCTTCACGCACAACGGGATCGAATCGAGCGCCGGACCACAGCTCACGTTCACGCGTGACTCGCAGGGCCGCATCACCGAAATCACCGGCCCCTCCGAACAGCATCTGCACTACGGCTACGACGCCGCGGGCAACCTCGCCTCCTACACCGACGCCGACGGCGACACGACGACCTACACATACGACTCGGATCACGACCTGCTGACGACTACAGGATCAGGTGCGTCTAAGCCGCTGCAGAAGCTCGTGTACAACTCGGAAGGACGGCTCAGCGAAGTCATTGGGGCCGACGGGTCGGTCGAGCACCTCTCCACTGACGTGGAAGACCGCACGGAAACGATTGCCGACCCGAACGGGAAGCTTACGGAGATCGAGAGCTACGATCCCCTCGGCGACCTGATCGAAGAAACAAAAGCCTTCGAAGGGAAAACGCTAACCGTCAAACACACGTACGACTCCGAAGGACACGTACTCTCGAGCACTGACCCGGAGGGCCACACGACCACAGAGGAATGGGCAGACGGCAACCTAGTGGCGCAAACGGACGCCAACGGCGACACCACACGGTTCGATTACAATTCATCTGGGCAGCTCACCGCAGTCATCGGCCCGAGCGGAACAAGGCAGTCCGCGGTCACGTATAACGTCGATGGCAACCCGACGAAGATCGAAAACGCGGACGGCGCGGTACAAACGCTGACGTACGATTCAGAAGGGCTCCCACGTCCATCGCCCATCCATCGGGCGTGACGGAAAAAATCACGTACGACCCATACGGATATCCCTCCGCTGTCACCACGGGCGAAGGCACGTCGCACTTCATCTACAGCCCGTCAGGCGAGCTCGAATCAGTAGTCGGTGAAGACGGGCGACAAACTACTTATAGCTATGACGGCAGTGGCAATCTTACGAGCGTCACCGACGGGGAAGGGAACACCACCAGGTACACTTACAACGCGCTAGGGGAGCCCTGACGGTCACAGACGCCCTCGGCCACATTGAAACCTTCGAATATAACGAAGCGGGACTTCGCACCAAGCGGATTGATCGCGACGGCGAAACCACCGCCTACACCTACGACGCTGACCGGAACTTGGTCGAAGAAGCGAGTTCAAGCGGCGAAGGCAGGACGATTGTCTACGACGGGCTTGAGCGACCCACCGCGATCGCCAATCAAACACAGACACTTGGGTTCGCCTATGACGACGATGGCCGCATCACAGGCGCGACGACGAGTGCCATCCGGCTCGGCACCAGCCGTGACCCTGAAATACACCTACGATGCCAACGGCAACCGCACGTCTCTGGTCGGGCCCGATGGCACCACGAGTTATGGCTACGACGCTCTCTCGCGCCTTACCTCCGTATCGCCATCCACAGAGCCCGGGGGGGCGAGTTTCAAACTCGGGTATACGCCCGACGGATACTTGACGACCGTTACGAGGCCGGACGGCATCGAAGACACGCTGACCTACAACGGCGAAGAGTTGACCTCGCGGACCGCGAGCAGCGGCGCCGGTCCCGTGGCGAGCAGCAAATACGGCTACACCCCGAGCGGGCTGCGCAGCTCCTCCGATGAAACCGGCAGTCTCGCCACGAGTTTCGCTTACGATCCGTTGGATGAGCTCACCGAAGAAGCTCCCGAAGACGGCGAAGCGACACACTACGAATACGATCGCGCTGGTAACCGTGCGAGGCGCCGTGGCGCCGCGGGCAGTTCTACTTATACGTACAACGCCGACGACGAGCTGACTTCGAATGGGACCGAATCGTTCTCCTACAACGCGGACGGCGAGCTGACAAAACGGACAATAGTAGCGACGGGAGCCACGACGACCTACAACTGGAGCGCCCGCGAACAGCTCCTGTCAGTGCGTCTCCCCGATGGAAGCACCGAAGCATTTGCCTACGACCCGCTCGGTCGGCGCGTGACAGCGACACACGAAGGCGCGACGACAGTCGACGTGTACGACCAAGACTCGGTACACCTTGAATATGAATCCGGTTCCACGACGCCCTCTGCCGTCTACACCGATGGTGCGCATACAAACCAGGTTCTTGAGATGGCTCGCGGTGGACACCGCTACTCATATCTCGTCAACGGCGAGGGCTCGACGATCGCACTTGCGGACGAGCACGGCAACATCGTTCAGCGATACTCATACGACGCATTCGGTCAGCCGTCGTCGAGCGGCTCTGTGCAGAACCCATTTCTTTACGCCGGGCAACAATGGGACCCCGAAAGCGGTATCTACTTCGACAGGGCTCGCGAGTACGCCCCCGATCTCGGGCGATTCCTGAGCAGGGATCAGGTCGCACACGTCAACCCCTACCTTTACACAGCGAACGACCCGACAAAACGAGGTCGACCCTCTCGGGTCCCAGGAATTCTCGATCGCGGAATTTGACGCCAGCTCAGCGATCGAAAATATCATTACCGCGATTCCTGCCGCCACCTTCGCTGGCGTGGCTGTGGTCGCAGCGGACGAGCTGCTACGCGACGAGGTGCAGGCAAAAATTCCGAGTTCGTGGGGCGAGGGCACACCAGCGAAGAAGGGCGAAGGCTGGGAATGGGTTGATCCCGAAAACCCGAACAACAGGGTGCGCGTCGACCCGGGTAACGAAGCTCTACCGGACGGCTACGCTGGGCAGGAGGATCACGTGCACGTCGAATCGGGCGGCTCGTCACTAGACGAGAATGGTGAAATAACTCCTGGTTCGAGCGCTAAGGCTCCGGAGGCTCACATCCCGCTTGAAAAGTTCCTAGAATGGGAAACGTGGAACTCCCCAGAGGCAGCCGAAGGTGACGGTCAGGGCGAATGATCCGGTGAGCGACGCGAGGCCGGTGGTCCAATGTCCGGCGGTGCGCCGCAACCTGATGGGATCGGCGGCAGAACTTGCCCGCGAAGAGTTTGGCTCCCCGAATCATTGGCCGAGCTATTGGGAGGCGTTGGAGTACGCTGAGTCGAACGTCGCGCCAGAGGAAGGCGCGGCGCTTGTCGGCAGGGTGTTCATTTCAGCAAGAGAGCTGGCCTGCTATCGAGAGCTACTGGCCGCATCGGAAGCGTTGCCAACAGACAGGGGCCGGATGCCGTTCGACCGCGTGTCGCAGCAATCCGAGTGGCCACGCGTCAAGGTTGCGGCGCGAGAGCTGTACGACGTGCTGACGCCCGAGCCCCGCCGCCGTCTGCGGCTGGCGGCGCGCAGCCTCGCCATTCAACAGGCGATCGGAGGCGTGTTCGCGGAATACAGCGATGTGCGAACGATGCTCCTTGACGAACTTCCGGCCACAGAGCCAGAGCAGTTGCTCGGCTATGTGCTTCTCGTCAATGAGGAGGTGGAAGCCTACAGAGCGCTCGTGAGCGCCCTGCGCAAGCTGCCCGACGGCGACGGACTGATGCCGTTTCCTGAGGTCGTAAAGCTCGAGCAGTGGGCCGAGGTGAGGTTGGCGGCGCAGGAGCTGGTGCGATGGCTCACGGAGTGAGCGGTAGTGTGCCTCCCGCGCCAAGAACCGCAGAAATAGTCGTCAAAGAACGTCTCGAAGAGGCGCTAAAGGAATAGAAGTCGAAGGGTGGCTATTCACTAGGGCGTCCGCGGCAGACACGCTCTCTGACCCGGTCACCAATACGCTGCGCCGCACTTGCGAGGTGGTTGCTGTGCACAATCGTGATTTGTATTGGCCGCAGGGAACCGGGGGTGGACACGAGAGCGACCCCGCCAAAGAGCTCGCGCTGCGAGCGTCTTGCGTGGGCACTCGTACGCATGGGCAAGCGAGACGAGGCGTTCGCGGTGGTCGATCGTACACTCGGGACCCACGTCGGCGAGGCTGGTCAGCCCCCTCCGGCTGACTGATACATGCGCTCTCGCCGGTCATCACAGCGTGTGTCGCGGCCTGTAGCTCCGGGGTCGGAACCTGTCAAGGACGCCCCTGCGGGGCCGCCTGCGGCGGGGCCTGACGGCCCGTCCTTGACAGAACCCGCCCCTCCGCTGAAACGTCACTCAGGTCGGCAGGGAGGACCCTGCCGACCTGACAGCGACTACTGATGATGGACAGCAGGTGGATGCCTGCCCATCGACCCCAATGCTTGTCGGGCTGCGTATGCGCCAGAGTCGCCCGTCGACCGCGCCGCGAGCCTGTAGCTGCTCGCGCTGGGCAGACTATGGATAGCGGCCATGCAGGCGCTTGTGGGCCCGCTCGTAGACATTGCGGGTTCTCTGATTGGCGGGGTGGCGCTCGCCGAAGGCGATCAGGTTCCAGGCGAGGCTGTTGTCGGGCTTCTGGATCAGCTGGAACACGAACCCGTACGGTGCCTGTGAGGCGCCCTCGTTGCCGAGCGGCACATAGAGCTTGCGACAGCCAGGCAGTTTGGTCTTGCCGGGACCATCGGCCATACAGCGCTTCCAGTCGAGCGTCGTGTTTCCGGCCTCGATCGCCTTGCGGGCGCTCTGTGCCTGGGTTCGAGCTGGCGAGCGAGGGTCGTAGCGCTCGACCTCCTCTCTCCACTCAATCGAGCCGAACTCGATCGGCACGGGTGGCGGACCGCCGGCCGGACTATCTGGCACTGCTAGCCCTCGTCGTCAAAGGGGACGTCGACCGAGAGACGCTCGAAGTCCTCTGCGGAGGCGGCCTTGGTTCCCCTCCGGGTGTGCAGCTCTGCCGCTGGGGTGATCGGCGGCTCGATTGTCACGCCACCCTCACGATCCGGGACGACCTCATAGCGACGCCCAGCCACCTCCACGATCTCGCCGACCGTCAAGTCGAGTCTCTTCACCGCAGTCGCCATGAATCAATGGTAGCCCTGAAGGCGACGAAGGGACGATGCCCACCGGAGAGCGTGTCTGGCAGGAAGCGCTGTCTACCCTGATGCCGGCACACCGTCGTGCGGCTCCTGCGGGCGCTCGACAAGACGCTGGCTGATTTGGGCAAGGCGATCGATCGCGTTGAACGCGAGAGTTGACGGCACGCCGGCGCAACAAACAACCCCCCGGTAGCTGCCGCTTGGCATGATCGACCGGTGCTGCGCATCGCTGCTCTGGCCGACTCTCTCCGTCACTGTCGCGACTTGTCGCGGGGTGTGGAAAGACGAGGTCAGCATCGCAGCCAAGCGCAATCCATCACGAACGCACGGTTGCTGAAGTACGACCCACGCCGTCAACCTGCGGAAGTCCGATGCACCTGGCATGGTCGCGCTGTCCCGGGAAAAAGAGATGAACGTCGCTGCCGCAAACGATGAGCTAGTCCATTGCATGGGTTTCCCCTTGGCTGGCGCCGGACGTAGTCGTTGTCTACTCGCCGCGGCTCAACCTCGGCGAAGACGATGGCGTCACCTCTGGCGTCGGAGCTGACCTGACTGCCTCGCAAAACGCTGCATTGGCCGCGCGCTACCTCTCGGCTGTAGCGAGCAAACGTGGCATTCGCTGCATTGCGAATTATCTTCAGCGGGAGTACAACCTGCCGGGCATACGTCGAGTCATCACTTCGTTGCCCAACCCTCTCTCTGGCACATACGGGAGCGTCGGCTTGCGGTTTCGAATCGCCACTTCAGGCACGGTCCACGGGCTGAACGGGACACACGCACGCGTCAAGTCCGTGTACTACGAAGATCTCTTTTACTTCCGAGTCGGTCGAGCAGACATCGAGCTTCAAGCCGATGGGGATCACCGGCCGTTTCCGCTGGCCACCGAGCGACGCCTCCTCTCCATCCTCTACCACCGCGCCACAGCACAGAAGCTCTAGCGAGTTCGCCGGGCCGTAGCGCGGTCTCCTGGGTGGCCGCGCAATACAGCGTGCGGTGGCGCCGCTGAACGTCGTCGAAGCGGTGCCCCCCAAGAGCAGTGATCGCGGGGCGCGAACCCCAGCGGGTCGGAGTAGTGCGCGACTTGCCAGAGACCAGCCCGGCGCTAGACTCACCCGTCCGCGCTGGCGAACTGCTTGGCAGCTCGCGCGATGCGGGTGAACTGCTGGTCGGTCGTGGCCGTCCCAAGCACCTCGACCGGTGCTTGGTCATCCAGGCGCGTGTTGGTGCCAAACAGCCATGCCTTGGCTGTTTCCCAGTCGTAGAGCTCGGCGATCATCCTCACCGCCTTGTAGCCCTCGCGCAGGCGCCTGGCCGTCGCTTGCTGTGGGCGGTGCTCGCCGCGGCTGATCCGTCCGATTTGGCGGGTGTCGGCCAAGCCGGCCATATGGGCGGTCAACGCTTGACCGAGGTTCGCCTGGAGCTGCCCGGCAATAGCCCCGATCCTTAGTGTGGTCGCCTCGCGCTCGACCTCGAGCGTGCGTTCCTTGGTGAGCATAAGCTGGCTCCTCTATACGGACGGCTGCGCCTGTCGCAACCTTCCAGCACCTTACCGTGCTCTACACAGGCAATCACACCATCCCCGAGCTAGGGTTTAGGACCAAAGCACGACTTCCGGTCCTAAACCCCCTCGAAAAGCCCGCAAATACGCGCAATCAGGGCGGACTGAATCGCTCAGCGCCTACCAGTAGAAGTCCTCCAAATCGGCCGACTCCCAAAGGTCCTCAGGATCGGTTTGCAAGCAGGAGGTCACCGGTACGCATATTAAGGCGCGCAGATATGACCCTGACCCTGACGTCAGAACCCGCCTACGGCCGTCTCATGGTTGGTGAGGCGACGGATGCGTGGGAGATGCACAAGCTGTCATTGAAGGTGCGTTCCCGGCAATCCTTGCACAACATGTAATCGCTGCACTTGCGGCCTAGCCTAGCCGTCGCCCACGTTGCACGAGCGGCATTGTGTGTTCCTTACAAGGGGTATGCCTGCATCAAGCCCCGGTTGTTGACGGACAACCGGGAAACCGTTGCCACGGGACTCTGCTACTAGCCGTGCGCGAATTCTTTGGCTTTCGTGGCTTTGACTTTCGCCCCGCCGATGGCTGTCGCGGCCTGGGCGGATGCTTCGTCGCTTTCCCCGCCGAAGACCGCAGAGTACAGCGAGGTGGCTTTACCCCCGGCGCCGCCGACGACTGCCGACTCTTCGCCCGAGGCATCAGTGATCCTGCCCCCGAATGTCGCGGACAGCACACCCACGGCTTCGTTCGCGAAGCCGCCCACAGCCACGCCTTCATGGCTGGTGATGTCAGATTCGCCGCCAACGGTCACTCCGCCGCCCGACGCCGAGTTGTGGTAGCCGCCGATGGCGTCGGAGTCACCGTTGGCGATTGCATTGCTGTTGCCCTGCACTATCCCGTCGTATCCTGTGTATTCGTCGGAGCTGCCGACCACGAGGTTGGCTGAGCCGGTCTGAGGACCTGTCACTTCTTTGTTCAGGCCGATGATCAGGTTGCCCGTCCCGTTAGTTTCCGAGTCTTTCGAGGCGAGGTTGGTGATCTGGATGTTGACGCCTGTGAACCCAATAGTGGGCTTTTCGTCAATGCCTTTGGGGTTCCAGGTCATGTAGCTGAAGATTTCTTTTTCAGCCCCACCCATCGCGTATTGCTTGGTGTATTCGGCTGCGCATGCACCTTTCGTCGGCGTGATGACCGCCGCACCTTCGGCTTTCGGCACGCATATGACGACCGGGAAGGCCACTGCGGGCGCTGCTGTGGCGAGGAACGCGGCCACGATGACCGCGAGGATGATGCGCTTCATTTGTCGCTCCCTTTCCGTTGGTCTCGGTTCCGGAACTACCTATTGCCGACCACAAGCTAACCGACTATCCGGCTCGTTCGGGTTTATGGAAGATACCCGAGGTGCCCGAGCGAGCCGAGAGACCAACTCATGACGTTGATACTCAAGCGCGTTGTGGAGCGAATGTAGGGAGTACTCTTGTGGCTATGGGCTTTCGCCACGCGAGAGCGAGTGCGTGTGGGAAGCTATTGAGCGATGGTCGAGACGCCCGAACGGCTCTCACCCAAGTGGTTGACGTTGCGGACGTTGTTCGTTCACTCCGGTAATCAGTGCGCGCTTCCCGAATAGCTACGCAATGAGGCGACGACAACGGTGCGCTTACGCCGGTCGAGACTCTGAGCGATACACCCGCATGGACGGCGTGCCCAAGTCCCGTGCGAGATCTGGCGGCAGATCGTCGTTCCCGCCGCACATGGGGCAGATGCCGGAGAAGCCCTTCCTCCCCTCTTTGCTCCATTCCTTCAGGCGTCGCTCGAGCGTTGGAGTGCCATCCCAAGTCTGCGCGACTGTGAGCTTGAGCCCCTCCGCGATTGCCTTCTTGGTCTCGTTCGCGCCCCAGCCAAGCCGATGTTGGCGGTATCGGCGTTCCAGATCGCTGGAGAAGCCGAGATAGTGCTGACGGTTTTGCTTGGTGCGCCCAGAGAAATGTACGAGGTAGACGACGCCGCGCGCGTTGGGAGCCGGAAACCCATTTGTGGACATGGCACGAGCGGTATCGACTCGTCCGCCATATAGCCTTAACGCCTTCCCATAAGCACGATTGAGTCCGCAGTATGGACCCGAATGGTCGCTTCCACTTCCGGCCGCGCCGTCAGCCAGTTTTTGCTTCTGTGGTGAGGGCCTTGCGGGCGAAGTCGTCTGCTACGGCGAAGGGGGTGGGGTTCTCATTGATGGTTGCGGCGAGCGCGGCAAGGTCGTCGTAGAAGGAGTTGGGTAGCGCGGCGGCGTTGGGCTTGGCGCCGCCGTCGAGGATTACCACACGTTTCTCGCGTCGCTGCCAAAGCAGATAGAGCCGGTAGAGCATCTGTCCGTGCCTGTCGCGCGCCTCGTGCAGATGCTCGCAAGCGCCGTGCATAGAGTCATGCGAGCTGGTGTCTCTCCACTGGTCCGGTCCGGTGCTGCGCACGGCATCGACGATCGCGAGCAGTTGTACCCGCACGGCCGGCGGTTGGCCCAGCAAGAACTCGAACGCGGGTACGTCGCGACGGCCGCCGTCGGTCTTGACCAGCCACTCGACATCCCAGAGCACGGCCCCACCCTATCCAGAGAGCCCGTCGAGGATGGACGACCATGAGCGCCACAAGAGTTGTTGCATATATGCCACAGACGTGCTATTCTTGAGCGATGTCCAAGCAGTCCGCCCACGAGAGCGCAGTCAACGCACTGCTGTCCGAGCCCGAGCGCGCAGAGTACGATAGGCGAGTCCAGGCCCTACGCTCACGCAACGCCCTGCTGACGGTGTTGGAGACCACACGCGAGCAGCAGGGCATGACCAAGCGCGCGCTCGCCGAACGCGCCGGCCTCGAGGCTTCAAGCGTGCGCCGACTGCTGACTTCCGAGACAGCGAACCCGACAACCGAGAACGCCTTCCGGCTCATGGCCGCCATGGGCATCTCCCTCGAAGCGACACTGCCCAGCGGAGAACGCGTCCAGCTGGTAACCCCCGACACCCAGACTCCGGCGGCCGACCACGCCGCCGCGGCCTGACGCGCCCGCCGCGACTCGCCGCGGCGCAAAGCCCGAACCCCGGGGCTGCTCGCGGGTGGCCCCTGAGCGCGCCGCTTGATTGGGACGGGACAGCGATCTGCCGTCCCAATCAGCTTGAAAGCGGGCGCAAATTGCGGCAATTTGCATCGACCACGCGGCTCGCGCATTACCAGTAGAAGTCCTGCAAATCCGCACTCGCGAGCGGGTTTTCGGGGCCTTCTGAAAATCGTGGTGTCCCGGGTTCGAATCCCGGTCTCGCCATCGGGTGTCTGCGCTGCAGTAGCTCTTTGCGATCCGGTCGTATAACGTCTGCCGTTCATAACGTCGTGCGTTATCATCGTGGCGTGTGCTGCGGTCGTTCGCGGATAAGGAAACTGAGCGGGTCTGGCGACGGGAGCGGGCGCGCAAGCTCGACCAGGGCACCCAGCGCGCGGCGTTGCGGAAGCTCCTCATCCTGGACTGCCGAGACGCTCGACGATTTGCGGGTGCCTCCGGGCAACAGGCTCGAGAAGCTCAAGGGCGATCGGGCGGGCTCCTACAGCGTTCGCGTTAATCAGCAATGGCGTATCTGCTTCAGTTGGACGGACGCTGGACCCGACGGTGTCGAGATCGTCGACTACCACTGAAACACCACAGGTAAGGAACCCGTCATGAGTACCGACTCGATCATGCCCCCTATACATCCTGGCGAGGTGCTCATGCTCGAGTACCTACAGCCACTCGAGGTCACCCAGCATGGCCTAGCGATAGCGATCGGCGTTCCCCCCCGCCGAATCAACGAGATCGTCCACGGCAAACGGCGCATCACCCCCGATACGGCTCTGAGGCTCGCGCGGTATTTCGGGACCAGCGAGCGCTTCTGGCTGAACCTCCAAGACCGCTACGACATCGAGGTCGCACGGGACCGGCTCGGCGCGACACTCGACGAAATCCGTCCGCTCGCGCACGCCTGAGCGGACCACGGCATGGAGGACGCGCGCCAAGCGCGGACCTCATGCTCCCGCAAATCTCCGTTCTAGTCCTCGTCCGGCCGGGTGTCTGAAAATCGCGGTGTCCCGGTTCGAATCCCGGTCTCGCCATCATCATCTGATGTCTGCTCCGGAAAGGGGGTACGAACTCGCGCCGGGTGAGAGCACGGGCAGGCCGGCGGCTGTCGCAGGCTCAGCAATCTCCCCGTCGTAAGCCAGTGGCCACGGATGTCGGCCACTATCGTCTGGCTGTCGACTGTAGACGCGCTCTGCTCAACAGGTCGGGCCCAGAGCTTGAGCGTCCATGGTGAGATCAAATCACGGGTATCCGTCCGACTGTTCGAGTTCGTCGGCTAGCCTGTCGCTGGCGCGTCAACCATCGCGCGCAGGAAGGATCCGCGTTGCCGGTGCCAACGAACAAGAACGGAATCGGATGAGCTCCGCTGCGCGGGCTAGAGAGCTGCTCCAGCAAGCTCTGGGCGCTAAGGCCGACTTCCATCCGGGCCAGCTCGAGGCGATTCTCGCCCTGGTAGATGATCGCGAACGCGTGCTCGTTGTTCAGCGGACGGGGTGGGGCAAGAGCCTCGTGCAGCTCCGCGAGGGCCGGGCGCTATCGATGTACGGTGACGCTGGCTGGGGCCGCCTCGTCAGGGCTGGAAAGTATCGCGACGGCTGCTTTTCAAACGAGCTTGTGGAGGCTGTCGCAGAGATGCTCACGCGCTACTGGCAACCGGACGTCACGCCTACGTGGGTCACGGCGGTACCCTCACTTCGTGCGGCTGAGCTGGTGCCCGACTTCGCCCGACGCCTGGCTGCCCGCCTCGGGCTCGCCTACCGCGACGCGCTGGAGAAGACCGTCAACACACAGCCGCAGAAGACAATGGAGAACAGCCACCATCAGGCGCTCAATACGCTGGGTTCTTTTCAGGCAATCCCAGAGAGAGTGATCTCCGAGCCTGTGTTCTTGATCGACGACATGACCGACTCGCGATGGTCGCTGACCGTGTGCGGGGTCCTGCTCGCGGAGGCTGGCTCGGGTCCAGTTGTGCCGATCGCCCTTGCCGAGGCGGCGAAAGGCGTACAACCGTGACGGCCACGTCCATCAGCCCGGATGGCCAGGCGATTGCGCTGGCCTGCTCAACCCTTGCGCTGGGAGGGGAGCGCTCGGTCAAACCGCTCAACTCCCGCGAGTGGCACGAGCTCTCCGCGCGGCTCGTCCGCTCCGAATGGGGCAGTCCATACGAGCTGCTCGGGTGCTCGTCCACTGAGTTGCAGCGAGGGCTCGACCTCGACCCCGAGATCGCCGAGCGCCTCGCGCGGCTACTCGCGCGCGGCGGGCAACTCGCGTTCGAGCTCGAGCGGCTTGCCAATAGCGGTATCTGGGTGCTCACGAGAGCCGACGAGGAATATCCGCAGCGGGTGAAGAAGCTGCTCGCCGGCTCCGCACCGCCGGTCCTCTATGGCGCTGGGCCACAGACAGCGCTACGTGAGCAAGCTCTCGCAATCGTTGGCTCCCGCGATGCCGACAGCGCCGCGCTTGTCTTTGTGCGAGCGCTTGCACGCCGCTGTGTCAGCAGCCAAGTTGCGGTCGTCTCTGGCGCTGCTCGCGGCGTCGACATCGAGGCGATGGGCGCCGCGATTGAGGCCGGTGGCGTGGCGGTCGGCGTGAGCGTCGACCCGCTCGAACGTCTCGTACGCCGTCCTGCTCTGCGTGGGCCGCTAGCGGAGGAGACGCTCACACTTATGACTCCTTTCCATCCCGCCGCTCGCTGGCAGGTGGGCAACGCTATGGGCCGCAACAGGATCATCTATGCGATGTCCAACGCGGCTGTCGTTGCTGCCACGGCTGCCGGCAGCCGTGGTACCTGGACTGGAGCGATCGAGAACCTACGCTTCGGCTGGGTACCGCTGTACGTCCGCGCCGGCAAGGACGAGGGCAGCCGCGCGCTCGCCCACGCCGGCGCGATCCCGCTGGCGGGGGACACGCTCGAGGACATCGATATCCCCGCGCTCTTCGCTCGGCCCGACGCGCCCCGCTCCGAGGACCAGCTGAAGCTTGCCTGAGTCGCGCTCTCGGCGGCGGTCAGATAGTGGAGTGCGCCGCGACTACTCAGCGGATGCTCGCCGCCGCGGCCACGCTCACATCACCTTGGCAAGTCGAGGTATCTAACGTTTGCTCCCATCGCGTCGTAGGTCGCTCGCGCCCGGCTATCGGCGCTGAGCAGTTCTGCGCTGTGCCGGGTGGCCGTCGCGGCGATCAGGGCGTCATACAGCGCTCCGCCGCGCACGCCCGCGGCAACTGCCTCGCGCAGGGCCGTGCGCTGCTCGCTGCCGGTGAGCGTCACCCAGCCCTTGGGGAACGCGCGGGTCAGTGCCTCCAGCACGACGTCCGGTGCGATGCGCCGTCCTTGCGGCATTCGGCTCAGCGCAGAGGTCGTCTCGACTGCCACATGCGCTGGCAGTCGAATCTGCTGTCCCCTTATGGCGTCGCGGGCTGCCTGGTGTGTTTCGTGCCATGGCGCGAGCGCCGCAATCACGACACTCGTGTCCGGTGCGATCACCGCCGCACGCGATCGACCGCCTCGGCTGCCTCAGCCACACTCATTGGCGTCATCGGCTCGTCGGTCACGATCACCGGAAATCCGTCCCTGTCTTCAACCCGTGCCGGTACGTCTGCGACCGTCACCTCCAGCCTGCCGTCGACCGCCGTCAGCTCCAAGTCAGTAGGCCCTCGCAGGCCCAGCTCGTCCCGCAACGTCTTCGGGATTACCAGCCGTCCAACACCATCAATGGCAACTCTCATACCAATAGATTACCAATGACCATAGTTGGGCTGGAGCGCCCGTGCGCCGACTGCCGCTGCAGAATCCCACCCCGCCTGCCGATAAGCCCCTGTAGTTCCCCACGCCCAAAACAACCGGCCAGTAGGGTGGCGTCCATGAACGAGCTTCTAAACAGCATGTCTGCACCGTCCCAGTCGTCAGGAACGGTCGAAAGCACCGCCTGGAAGATCGGCGTCGAGGTGGCCGGCCCCGTGGCCGACGATGTCGATCGCAACTCCCGCTTTCCCCAGGAGGCCGTTCACGAGCTCAAGCGCCAGGGCCTGCTTTCGGCCCTCGTCCCCGAGCATCTCGGCGGCGGTGGAGCCGCGCTCGCCGAGGTATCCGGCGCCGTTCGTGCGCTCGCGGTCCACTGCACCGCGACCGCGCTCGTGCTGGCAATGCACAGCATCGAGGTCTCAAACCTCGTTCGCCACGGCAAGTCCGACACCCTGCAGAAGCTGCTCGGTGAAATCGCCTCCGAGCAGCTGCTCATCGCCAACGCCAACAGCGAGGTCGGCATCGGCGGTGACGTCGGCCGCAGCATCTGTGCGCTCGAGCCCACCGACGACGGCGTCAAGCTCGTCAAGGAGGCGCTCGCCATCTCCTACGGCGAATACGCCGACGCCGTAGTCGCCACCGCCCGGCGCTCGCCCGATAGCGAGCAGACCGACCAGGTCCAGGTCATCTGCCGTCGGCCCAACTTCACCCTCGAGCAGATCTCAAGCTGGGACGCAATCGGCCTACGCGGCACCTGCAGCAACGGCTTTCGTCTGACCGCAGACGTCGAGGAGGGGATGATCTACCCCGTGCCCTTTGCAACTGTCGCCGCGAACGGCGGTATCCAGGCATCCACCATCCTGCTCAGCTCCGCCTGGGTGGGCCTGGCCGAGGCATCCGCCGCCAAGGCACACGAGTTCGTCCGTGCGGCCGCGCGTCGCAGTATTGGCACCGTGCCCCCATCAGCCGGACATCTCGCCGTGCTCGCCACCGAGCTACAGAAGTCGCGCAGCCTGCTCGCCGCCGCCGCAAGCAGCTTCACGCTGTATGAAAACTCGCCCGAGATGGAAAGCCCCGGCTTCGTCGCCTCCGTGCGCAACGTCAAGGTCTCGACCTCCGAGCTCGCCGTCAGCATCGCCACCGGCGCGCTGGCCATCTGTGGCATCGTCGGCTTCAAGCGCGACACACCGTTCTCGCTCGACCGTCAGATCCGCGACTCGCACGGCTCCGTGGTGATGGTGAGCAACGAGCGCTACCTGCGCGCCAACGCCGAGATGCTGCTCGCGCGCAAGCATCTGTGACGGTCGTCGGCCCGACTCCCATCCATGTCTGACACCTCGCCCAGCGCCGGCGAGCAGCCACGGCTAGCGTTCGTCTACCACCCGCGCTCCTTCGGCACCATGGCTATTGCCGAGGCCGCCGAGGGCATCTGCGATCTGATCTGGGTCCTCGACACGAGCGATCCCGAGATCAGGTCCATGTCACGCCTGCTGCGCCGTCTCGGTGAGGTCGTCGACGTCGCCGGCCTCACGCTCGAGGACGCCGCCGCCGCGATCGCCGCCGCGCGACCCGACGGGATCCTCGCTCTCGCTGACAGCCTGCTCCTATGGACGTCACGCGTCGCAGTACTGCTCGATCTCCCATTCATCAACCCTCACGTCGCCGAGCAGCTCACAGACAAGCATGCGCAGCGGCTCGCGTTGCAACGGGGCGGTGTGCCGGTCCCTGGGTTCTGGCCAATCCCCGATCCCGCTCGCGAAGCCGACGCATGGGCGGCGTTCGAGCACGCTGCGCGCTTCCCCGCCGTGCTCAAGCCCCGGCGTGGCGAAGGCAGTAGGGACGTGGTGCGGGTCGAGTCTCTTCACGAGCTCCGCGCGCAACTAGCAGAGGCTGCCAGCGCCGCTGCCCGCGAAGCTACTGACGACGCATCCCCACCCGCCGGCGACGAGCTGGTGCTGGAGGAGTACCTGCGCGATCGGCCCGAGGCCGCCGGTCAGCCCTTCGCCGACTACGTCTCCGTCGAGAGCGTCGTCTCCGGCGGCCATGTCAGCCACCTCGCGATCACCGGGCGTTTCCCGCCCGCTGAGCCGTTCCGTGAGACCGGGTTCTTCATTCCCTGTGCGTTTGACGAAGATCAGTGCGCCGCCATCGCCGCGATGGCAACTGCTGCCGTCGAGGCCATCGGTATCGACGCTGGCGTCCTCCACACAGAGGTCAAGCTCACCCCCGACGGCCCGCGTGTGATCGAGGTCAACGGACGCATCGGCGGGGGTGTGCCAGAGATGTTCCTCGACGCCACCGGTGTCGAGCTTTTGCCGATCGCCATCCGGATCGCGCTGGGTGAGTCGATCGTGTTCGACGCCATCCCGGCATGCACCCAGATCGGCTACCTGCTGTATGTTCAGGCGCCCTTGGCCATGCACACGATCCGCGCTGTTGAGGGGCTCGACGAACTACGCGCGCGCCCCGGCGTGGATGAAGTCGTGCTCAATCGTGGCCCAGGTCGCAGCGTCGACTGGCGCGCTGGCAATCACGGGCACGTATTTTCCGTGCGTGGATCGGTCTCCAGTCACGAGCTGTTGCGCTCGATCGAGCAACACGCCACGCAACAGGTACAGATTCAGGGTGACTAGCTCGCGGCACAAATGGTCAACGAGCGTCGGCATCCTCGTGCTCGCGAGCTTCCTGTTCGCTGGCTGCGGCTCCGCCACCCAGTCGCCCGCGTCAACTGCCCAGGCGCCAGCTGCTTCCCATTCACAGCCGACATCCAAGACCGAGACGCTCGACGGCTACCAGGCGATCGACGCCACAGTGCCCACTGCCACCGGCGGCACACGCTCCTACATCGTCTTCCCGCCGCCCAGCGGCGCCAAGCGAAGCCCGCTCGTGCTCGTCTACCACGGCGCCGACGGAACAGCCGAAGGGACAGCCGAGGAAACCGATTTCGTCCAGCTCGCCGAGCATGACGGTTTCGTCGTCGCCTTCCTACAGGGATACGAGGACACCTGGAACGAGGGTGCAGGTGATACCCCCGCTCACGCAGCCGGCGTCAACGACGTCGAATTCACCTCCGATGTGCTCAGCCAGATCGAGAGCCACTACTCGATCGATCGCACGCGTGTTGCCGCCGTCGGCTTCTCAAACGGTGCGCTCCTGACCGATCTGCTCGGCTGTCAGCTGGCTAACAAGCTGACTCTGATTGCACCCGTCGCCGGTCCGCTCCCCGTCTCCGTCTCACCCACCTGCCGACCCGCCCGCCCGGTCTCCGTGCTCGCCTTCCACGGCACCGCCGATCAGTCGATCCCTTACAACGGCGGCCACTTCGACGGCATCGGCGGCGGCACAACCGTGCTCTCAGCACCCGAAAGCGCCGCCCGTTGGGCTGCCCTCGATCGCTGCAGCCGCAGCAGCCAGACGACCGAAAGCGCCCTAGCGACCGTGCTCACGAGCTACTCCCCCTGCCGCCAACACGTCGTCGTACAGCTGCGCTCGCTGCAAGGCGCTGGGCATGGTTGGCCATCGGATGTGGGCGTGCTGCTCGCTGAATTCCTGCACCAGCATCCCCGCGCGCTCGTCAAGTAGAGACAGTTGATTCCACCGCCGCCACTGTAGAAACCGCCCAATCCGCCGATACTGCAGACATGAACACGGAGATCCGCAAGCTCATCGCCGATCACGCACGCCTCGCCGTCGACGTCAGCACCCTCGCCGACGATGCCAGCCTGTACGAGGCAGGCATGACCTCACATGCGACCGTCAACCTGATGCTCGCGCTGGAGGCCAGCTTCGACGTCGAGTTCCCCGACAGCATGCTCAAGCGCAGCGTGTTCGAAAGCGTCTCCGCGATTGCCGGCGCTGTGGGCGAGCTACAGCAAGCCTGATGGCCGACTATCGAGCGGGCACGCCCGAGCAGGCGGCGTTCCTTGCCGAGCTGATCGACCAACGCCTTTTGCTGCAGACCAGCGTGCCTGGCCTCTACGGGCGCGGTGAACGCTTCGAGCAGGTGTTCGAGCGCGTCAACGCGCTGATCACAGCCACAGGCGCTGCCGAGAGCCCCGAGCAGATGCGCTTTCCGCCACTGCTGCCTCGCCACGATCTCGAGACCGTCGGCTACCTCAAGAGCTTCCCGCACCTAGCCGGCAGCATCTTTGCCTTCGACGGCAGCGAAGATCAGGCTTCCGCGCAGTACGAGCGAGCGTGTAAGCACGAGGACTGGAGCGAGTTCCAGGAGATGACGGAGCTCGTGCTCACACCCGCCGCCTGCTACCCCGTGTATCCGCAGATAGCCTCACGCGGCAAGCTCGCCCCCGGCGGCGTCACCGTCGATGCCGGCGCTGCCTACGTCTTCCGCCACGAGCCCTCCGGCGACCCCGCGCGGATGCAGATGTTCCACCAGCGCGAGATCGTGCGCATCGGCGAGCCGGACACCGTTGTCGCTTGGCGCAACCTGTGGCGCGAGCGCGCGATCTCGCTCCTGCGCGACGTTGGGCTCGACGCTCAATTCGCTGTCGCGAGCGACCCGTTCTTCGGGCGCGCGGGGCGCATGCTCGCCGCCAGTCAACGCGAGCAGGAGCTCAAGTTCGAGGTCGTCGTGCCAATCGCCGGCACCGAGCCAACCGCCGTCGCGTCATTCAACTACCACCAGGATCACTTCACCGCCGCCTATGGCATCGAGTTCGCGGACGGTGCCGTCGCTCACACCGCATGCTTGGGCTTCGGGGTCGAGCGGATCACACTCGCCCTGTTTCGTGCCCATGGACTCGATAGTCAGACGTGGCCTCTCCCGGTGCGCAGTCGGCTGGGGGTAGCGTGAGCGGCTCGATCGCGTAGTTGCGTTCGAGCTCTCCCTGCAACAGCCCGTCGATCAGCTCGCGCGCCTCTTCCTGCATTTGCAACGGGCGCAGCGTGTGCATGTCGCCCGGGACGTCGATGTGCACGAGCGAGACGTTCGGCCAGCGATCCAGACCCTCGAACCGGCCTGTGGCAAGCAGCTGCGCATACAGCCGCTCTTCGCCCGCGAACAAGATCAACGCCCGCTTGTTCTGCTCGCGCAGTCGGTCGAACGCCTCAGTGATCTCGTTGCTGTCAGGCGCAGCCCCCGGCTTCAGCAGGCGCCTGGCGCGGCGCCCAAGCTTGCGCAGGGACGCAATGAGGATCAGGCGCAGCGCGCGCAGATGCGACGCCGGCGAGGCTTCGCCGCGCAGCGCTCGCGCCCACGTCTCGCGCATGAACAGCCTCGGAGCCAGTCCGCGGCTCTGGCCGAACGCGTTGGAGAGCCCACCGTCGTAGACGAGGTATCCAGCGTTGAGAACCGCCGCGGCAGAGACGCGGGGATCGTCCTGCGCGACGCTCAGCGCCCAATGCGCGCCCGCGCACAGCCCACCCAGGAGAAAGCGCGGCGGTAGGCCCCGGGTCTGCAGCGCGTCCAGCACGGCGCGCACCTGCGCCATGTACGTGCCGGTGTAGTAGGAGCGCACGTCCAGGAGAGCACTCGAGTCGCCCTCCGCGTCGCCGATCGCCGTCAGGTCGATACGCACCGTCGGCACCCCCAGCGCCGCCCAGCGACGCGCGGTCTCAACCCACATGCGGTTCGGCCCGATGCGCCGCTGTGGGCCGGCGTTCAGCCACACCGCGCACAGATCGACCGCCGGCCCCAGCGGCTCGGTCAGGATCCCCACCGGGTCCCCCAACGGGTGCGAGATCGCGATCGGCGTCTCGCGTATGTGCTCGCCGTTGGGCATCACGATCTCAATCGAGCTGTCCGCCACGCGCACGCCTGACGGCGGGCCCGTCAAGTCCGCCGCGACCGGTGCGCTCCCGTCCGCCAGCCACGAGGCCACCTGCTCGAATACCCCATATGCGCTGACGGCATGGGGCAGCTCAGCCATCATCATCCCGCCATAGCCGTCCCCCGAGCTGACCGTGACCTCCGCGCCGCCGTCTTCCATCGAGGCCCGTAGGCGCGCGTCCACCGCGAACCCGTCGCGCTCGAGCATCAACACGCGCGCCGACCGCAGACGCTCGCACTCCAGCGCCGCCAGGTCGAGCTCGTCCAGTTCGCGCTGCGTATCGCCGCTCATGACGTAGCCCGCGATCACCAGCGAGCCGTCGTCGGAGTCCTCCACCGTCGACGGCGCAAGCGCTTCCTCGGCGCTGCCACGCGGATGCTCCATATAGGAGAACGCACGCAGCTCGCGTACGTGCCTGCGCCCACGGCTGCAGACCCCCCACAGCACGAGGTCGTCGATCGGTGCCCCCAACGCGAACGCGCGATAGGCGATCGCGCCGCCGAGGCCGATGCCGATGGCGAGGATCCGACGCGGCGCGTACGCGCTCGACAGCCAGCTAGCCGACGCGCCGACAGCGTCCGTCCAGGCCCGCAGGCGTTCGGGATCACGCGGCCCGCCGGGGCTGTCGCCGCTGCCGGGGAAGTCGATGCGGAGCACCGGGAAGCCTTCGGACGCCAGCGACGATGCCCACTCCAGCCGGCCTCGGTACGAGCACATGTCCTCCCACCCAAACGGCGGGCACAGGACGACCGCCACATCGCGTCGCGAGCTGCCCGCGTCATGGAGCGTCGCGAAGAACGACTCGTCCTGCCCAGATATGTAGAAAGGCTGTAGCGGAGGCGGAGATTGGCTCATGCCCATATTCCTATCGTCAGCCACCATCCCCGGCCTGAGCCCCGCCTGTCAACCCCTCCCACGCTAAGCCTAAAGGCTGGAATGCCGATGGGTTTGTCTCCAGCCGTGAGCAAAACGGCACGAGCAGCACTCGCCATCTCCCGCAAAGCCAACGAACTGGTCGCCGCCGGTGGTCGCTTCAGCGGACGAGCACAGTGTTCACGGTCAGCCGCTCAGTGCTCGCGCCGGGGTCGGTGATGATCAGGTGCAGTTTCGCGCGCAGGTGACCATGGGCTGCCTTCAAGAGCGCTCTGCCGGTCGCGTTCAGCCGCACTGGGAGCAGCGTTGTCGTGCCCGACGGCACTGCGCCGTGGCCGATCGCGACGATCGTGCCCTTGACCCGTATGACCGCGCCGGCGATGCACGTGGCCTTCGGCGACTCGCACGTGACTTCCAGCTTGATCAGCGAGTGGTGATGTACGACCAGCCGCGCGTACGTTGCCGGAAGCGGTTCGAGGTTGGCGACGTGCAATCCCTCGCTGTCCTCCCACGTGACGAAGCCCTCGCCGTCGGGCGCGAGCGCGACGCGCGCGTTGTCCCAGTCCGCGTAGCCGGAGCCGATCCGTGCGATGTCCTCGGCGCTCGAGAAGTGCGTGCCGCCGTCCGTTGAGATGTACAGGCTCAGCTGATGGGTCTCGCCTGCCACGTCAGGCCACACTGCGGCCACCTCGCCGGTGGTGAAGTTCTCGCCGATGCCGCCTGCCGGCCCGCCGTCGCTGTAGTCGAGGTCTTTGACGATCGCCAGCTGCTGCGGCGCGCCGAAGCTGTGGGTCGCGAGGTCGTAGTGGCGCACGTCCACAGCGGTTGGCTGTGTGGCCGGCGGGCTGACCGCGTCGCCCGACAGCAGGAACAGGCCCGCTGCTCCGCCCGCGAGCCGTGTGAACGCGCCCTGCGTGATCACAGTTGGGCCGCTCCAGTTGCTCGCGCTGCTGGGGCTGAGGTTTTTTTCTGTCACCGAGCACGGCCCCGTGGGGGTGCTGTAGTGGTAGAAGCGCACGCTCGCAGGGTTGCTGTCGTCGTCTTCGAAAGCCTCGACCTCGTCGCCCGGGGAGGACAGCGGGCATTCCCCTGGGGCGCCGCTGACCCAGCCGAGGCTCGACTCCTCCCCGCCGGCGCTGCCAAATGAGAAGTGCTGCTCCGGGATGGATTGGTTCGGTTTTTCCGGGATCTGATAGACGCAGCCCTGGCCGTAGAACGCGAACGTCCAGTCGATGTCAGGGTTCGACGAGCTCATCTCGAAGTCGAGGTTCGAGGCGCTACCGCCGAGCGTCCCAAGGCCCTGGCTGGGGTCGTACTGGCCGCCGTAGGCGTTGAACGCGAGCACGTCATCGAGGTTGGTCTCGACCTGGCACACGTACTCCATTTCGCCGCCGGAAGGTGCTGCGATGACCGATGGGGAGCCGAAGCTCGCGCCGCCGTTCGTCGACTGCCACATGACCATCTCGTCGGTGTCGTAGCTCGGCGCGACCACATACACGTCGCCTCCCGGGCCGAGCACCGGGAACGGCGTGCTGGTCACCGCGCCCACTTCCGACAGCGTCACGGGTAGCGTGATCGGTGCTGGGCAGCTGTGGGCATCAGGCGCGAGCTTGCAGAACATCACCGTGTCGGGCGTGCCCTTGTGCAGCCACGCCACATAGCCGTTGCCGCTCGAGTCGACTGCGATCGGGCCCATCGAGTCCGCGGCGGGGTCGAGCGTGAACAGGTTGGACGCGCCCGCGGGGGCGGCGAGTGCTCCGCCGAGCGCGAGTGTGCCGGCGAGCGTGAGCGCGCAGGCAAGCGCGTGCATCCGGGCGCGCGTCAATGCGCTCGGCAACGAGGAGAGAAGCGGTCGGGCACGTCGCATTGAGGGCCTCCTGTTCATTTGAGCTTGTGTACGCAGATGCCGAAGCACGGTTCCCTGAGCCTGCCGTGGACGTGGCTAGGCGCGTAGTCGGCGGTGCCGGCGAAGACGGCGTGGTAGCGCGGCGGCGGCGAGAGTATGAGCCCGGCGCCATGCTTCACGCACGCGGCCGTCCCGGCGGCGTTTGTCATCGCGCTGCAGAGCACGCCCTTGCCGAGCATGAAGCTCACCTTCACGCCCGCCACCGGCGCGCCGGTGGCGCTGACGGTCAGCGTCGCCGACGGCTTCAGCGTGGCGCCCAGCTTGAGCGGCTTTGTCACGAGCGTGGTCTGCAGTTGAGCGATCGCGATGCCCGCGGGGTGGAAGCCGGCGGCGACCGTGGGCACGCCCCGTGGCAGCAGTTCGCCGCCGGTCGCGACGGCGTACTGGGAGACCGTGCCGGAGCCGAGGTTCGTGACGTACGCGTTCCTGCCGTCGGGGCTGAGCGCGATGTCGACCGGGTACACGCCGGCCGCGACCGTGGGCACGCTCATCGCGTGCAGCGCGCCGTCCGGCCCCGCGCGGTACTGTGACACGTCGCCGCCGGTGTAGTTGGTGACGTATACGTGCCTGCCATTGGGGCTGACGGCGATGTAGTACGGGTCGCCGCCGGTGTCGACGACGGTGGGCGTCGGCTTCGACGTCAGTTCGCCGCTTGGTCCGGTGTTGTACTGCGAGATCGCACCGCCTTCGTCGTCGACGACGTACACGCTGTGGCCGTCGGGGCTGACGGCGACGCCGAGCGGAACGGCGCCGGTGGCGACCGTGGGCACGCTCTTGGGGATCAGCGCTCCGTGCGGACCGACGCTGTACTGCCACACGTTGTTGCCGATCTCGCTGGTGACGTACACGCTTTCGCCGCTCGGGCTGATCGCGATCCCGGACAACTGGTCGGCGGCGATCACCGTCGGCGTCTCGAGCGCGCGCAGCGAGCCGTCGGGCATCACGTGGAACTGCGAGATCGTGTCGCTGTCGCGGCTCGTGACGTATGCGCTCTCGCCGTCTGGGCTGACCGCGATCTCATACGGGGCGCTGCCCGCGGCGACCGTGGGCGTGCTCATGGGGGTGAGCGTGCCGCCGGTGGCGACGTCGTACTGGTACACGGTGCCGCCCGACAGTTCGCTGACGTAGGCGTGCTCGCCGTCGGGGCTGAGCGCGATCTCGGTCGGCGTGTTTCCCATGGTCGCGATCGTCGGCGGCGAGAGTGGCGTGAGTGCGCCGAACGGCCCGCCGGAGAACTGCGAGATGCTCGCGCCGCCCTGGTTTACGACATAGACGAACGCGCCTGCGGACGTGGCGAGCACCGACGCACCGGCCGCTATGACCAGGGTCAGTCCCACCGCCGCCACGCCCCGCAGGCGCGAGACGATCACCTTTGGTACTGCTTGCACGTTGCCCCCGCTACTAGATCAATCGTACAGGTAAAATGTACCAGACGATCGTACGTTCATGAGAAATCCCTTCTAACACATGCCAGCAAGCCATCGCGAGCAGATCCTCGAGGGCGCCATCGAGTGCGTTCAGACCCGTGGTGTCGCTGACACGACCACCCGCGACATCGCCGCTGCCGCCGGTGCGAGCCTCGCTTCGATCCCGTATCACTTCGGCTCAAAGGACGCCCTCATGGATCAGGCGCTGCTGCAGGCCATCCGTCGCTACTCCGAGCATGTCAACCAGCAGGCGTTCGCCGGCGACGCTCCGCCCCTGCAGGCGCTCGCAAAATCGCTAATCGCCACCGTCGACTCGTTTGCGCAGGCGAGGCCGCTGCTCATCTCGTTGATGGAGGCGCACGTGAAGGCGATCCACTCGGAGCCGTTGCGCGAGCGCGTCGCCGCGAACCGGCGCGCCGCGGTCGAGCGCATAGCCGCCGGTGTCAGCGGTGGCCTCGGGCTCGAGGGCCAGCTCACCGAGGCGCAGACGCATGCCGTCTCCGTGCTCATCCTTGCGCTGGTCGACGGGCTGATGCTCGGTTGGCTGATCGATCCAGACGCTGTGCCGGGCGGACAGGATCTGCTTGACGCGGTCGTTGCTGCCGCGGGCCCGCTCGTCGAGTAGGGCCGAGGGCGCTTGACGCACCCCGAGCGCGCTTGACGCTCCAAAGGGCGCTCCAGTCAAGCTGACGTCTGTCGCTCCATCACGAAATGCGGGCCGATCTGCGGTAGCTCGAACTCCTCGGAAATCACGCGGAACCCGGCGCGCTCATACAAAGAGCGTGCGGGTGTGCGCGCGTTGCACCACACGCGCGAGGCTCCGCGCTCGAGCGCGTGTCCCACCAGTGCGCCCAAGACCTCCGTGCCCGCGCCAGCGCCGCGCGCGTGAGGAGCGGTCGCCATCCCGCGCACGCGCCACGCTCCCGGCCCGCCGTCGGGTGCGATCAGCCCCACTGCCACCAGCTCCCCCTCTTCGAAAGCGCCTACCGCAAACGCATCGCTGGGCTCGTCAGCCGCGAGCTGCTCAAGTGTCTCGTGCGGTCGCAGGATCGCCTGGCGCAGCGCGCGCGTCTGCTCGAGTGACACCTCTTGAACGTGCATGCCAGTCATTGTGGAAGCTCCGTCTTCTTTGAACCCCTTCGCGGGAATCGGACTTGATCAGCCACCACCGCTAGCCAGGTCCGATTTACGCTAGACGGTGACCGTCCGGTGTGCGACGGTGACGGTGTGATCTTCGACTCGGACCGATTTTGGCAGGCGATCGAGGCGGCCGACCCCCGCTTCGACGGCTGGGTCTTCTGTGGTGTGACGAGCACCGGGATCTACTGCCGCCCGAGCTGTCCCGCGCGTACCCCCAAGCGCGAGAACGTGCGCTTCTTCGTCTCTGCCGCGGCGGCGCAGGCGGCAGGCTTCCGTGCGTGCAAGCGCTGTCGTCCCGATGCCACGCCGGGCTCACCCGATTGGGATGTTCGTGCCGATTTGGTCGGTCGCGCGATGCGCCTGATCGCCGACGGTGTCGTTGACCGTGACGGCGTCCGTGGTCTCGCCGCGCGCCTGGGCTACACCGAGCGCCACATCCATCGTCGACTGCTCGCGACCGTTGGCGCCGGCCCGCTGGCGCTCGCCCGCGCGCAGCGCGCGCAGACCGCGAGGATCCTGCTCGAGACGACCGCCATGCCGATCACTGGCATCGCATTCGCTGCCGGCTTTCAGAGCGTGCGCCAGTTCAACGCGACGATCCAGGAGATCTTTGCCGCCACTCCCACCGCCCTGCGTGTCGGTGCGCGTCGAGACGGTCAGGCAGAGGACAGCGGCGCGCTGTCCCTGCGCCTGCCCTACCGCGCACCGCTCGATGCGGACGGGCTGATCTCGTTCCTCGCGTTGCGCTGCGTGCCCGGTGTGGAGGAGGTTCGCGACGGCGCCTACAGGCGCGCCGTCAGCCTGCCGCACGGCGGCGGTACGCTCGAGCTGCGTCCCGCCGCCGGCTACGTGCACGCGCGCTACTGGCTCGACGACGTCCGCGACTTGGGTTCCGCGATGCAGCGCTCGCGGGGGCTGCTCGACCTCGACTCCGACCCTCACGCGGTCACAGAGACGCTTGGGTCCGACACGTTGCTCGGCGAGCTCGTCCGCGACGCCCCGGGGCGTCGAGTGCCCGGACATGTCGACGCGCACGAGCTCGCCGTCCGTGCCGTGCTCGGACAGCAGGTCTCCGTTGCGGGTGCGCGCACGCTCGCGGGCCGGCTCGTGGCCGACTACGGCGAGCCGCTGGCGCGCCCCTTGGAGACGATCACGCATCGCTTCCCCACGGCGCAGGCGCTCGCCGGTGCGGATCCGCACCGTCTGGGGATGCCGCGCGCTCGCGCTCGCGCCCTCAGCGGTCTCGCCCGAGCGCTCGCGGAAGGGGAGCTGGTGCTGGACGTCGGCGTCGCCCGCGATGAAGCCCGCGATCAGCTGCTCGCACTGCCTGGCATCGGACCGTGGACGAGCGATTACATCGCAATGCGCGCGCTGCGCGACCCCGACGCGTATCTGCCCACCGATCTAGGTGTCCGTCGTGCGCTCGAAGCACTGGGACATGACGGGCAGCCAGCGGCAGCCCGAGCTGTGGCGGAGCGCTGGCGACCGTACAGGGCGTATGCGGTGCAGCACCTGTGGGCATCGCTGCACACATCCCCACAAGCGACCAAAACATCGACAATGACGAGCGCCGCGACCCCGGTTGCGGCATGACTGGGAGCGAGCTCATGCCAGCCACCACCAGCATTACCACCACGTCCACCACGACAACATCCCTGCAGTACACGTTCGAGGACTCTCCGATCGGGTCGCTGCTGCTCGTCGGCAACGACCAGGCGCTGCATGGCCTATACATGCAGGACGGCCGCAAGCCCAAGCAGATCGAGTCGGGCTGGGAGCGCTCGACGACTTGCTTCGCGGACGTGAAAGCGCAGCTGCGCGAGTACTTCGCCGGCGAGCGTCTCGCGTTCGACCTGGCGCTGGTGATGGCGGGCACGCCGTTCGAGCGGCGCGTGTGGAGTGCGCTCACGGAAATCCCCTACGGCGAGACGTGCAGCTACGGCGAGCTCGCTCGCAGGCTCGATCAGCCGTCGGCCGCGCGTGCGGTCGGCCTGGCCAACGGGCGCAATCCGATAGCGGTCATCGTCCCCTGCCACCGCGTCATCGGCGCGGACGGAACGCTCACTGGCTACGGCGGAGGATTGGAGCGCAAGCGGATCCTGCTCGAGCTGGAGAGTGGGCAGGCGCGGCTGCGGGTCTGAAGCTTTATGAGGTCATCGCGGGCCTGTTCAATGGGCCGCGGCACCCATCCGCCCCTGGCGTCACGGTCGGGCGTTTCGTCGTCTCCGTCCCCTGGCGCGGGCGCTAGCGGCGAGCGAGATCTGTTGGTATTACCAAGATTTGGCGGCATAATGCGTAATTCCTCCGTTGATCGGGTAGATCCACGCGGGAGATATGCAAATGGCGGCAGTCGAGACACAGGACATCGCAACTAGCCACGGCGAACACGGCGAGCACGTCGTCAAGTTCTACGAGCATGACGATGAGCTGGTGGCGGCTGTCGTGCCGTATCTGGCAGAGGCGCTGCACAGCGGCGAGGTGGCAGTCGTTATCGCGACGGAGGCTCACCGTCGGGTGTTCGAGACCGAGCTCGCGTCCAATGGCATAGACGTTGCCGTGGCTCAGGCCAACGGCAGCCTGCTTGCGCTCGAGGCAGAGAGCACATTGGCTGCGATCGTGGTCGACGGGCGGGTGGACCGCGATGCCTTCCGCGAGGTTGTGGGTGGACTCATCCGTCAAGCGGCCAACTCCGGACGTCGGATTCGGGCATTTGGCGAGCTGGTGGCGCTGCTGTGGGACGCCGGGGCCGTACTCGAGGCGATCGAGCTGGAGGCATTGTGGAATGAGATCGGCCGAGAGCTCGAGTTCTCCCTCTTCTGTGCTTATCCGCATGCCTCCGCTGTGGGACACGAGCATGCCGAAGCCTTGCACCAGGTCTGTCGTATGCACTCCTGTGTGTTGCGGCACGACGGTGCGGATGGGGGCGTCACTCCTGACCAGCTCCCGCCGACAGAGCTGACGGCGAGCTTCCCCGCTGAGCGTGAGTCGCCTGGACGCGCGCGCAGGCTGGTCGCTTCCGAGCTGCGGCGCGGGGGGCAGGACGAGCAACTGGTAGATGAAGTGATGCTCGTGCTCAGTGAGCTCGCGAGCAACGCGGTGATCCATGCCCGCTCGCAGTTTACGATCAGCGTCCGGTCAGATGACTCGCTGCTTCGGATTGCTGTGCGGGATCGCTGCCCGGTGCCCGCTACGGCCAATGGCGAACGAGGGCTGCTTGTGCGTGCGCCGCACGGTCTTGCGGTGATCCAGGCGCTCTCGACTCAGTGGGGGGTTGAGGACACGCCGGACGGGAAGATCGTCTGGGCCGAGCTGCGTGTCGCCTGAGCCGGGATCTCGGCGGTGGTGCTTGCGGTCGATCTCGAACCAGATAGATGCACCGCGCTCATCGGTATCGATCGACCATCGATCGGCGAGCGCGTCGAACAGCAGTAGGTCGTCCTCGTGCACGTCGTCCTCGTGACCGTCAGGCTGAGGGTTTGCGCAAACCAGCTCGTGGGTTCCCCGGACTTCTACGCGAGCACCGTCGCTTCCCATCCACACGCGCAGCTCGAGGAGCTCGTGTGATGTGGATCGATGAAGTCTGACGGAGCGGGAAACCAGTTCGCTGGTGAGCAGTACGACCGAATCCCGCAGCTCTGGTGCAGGACGCTCAATCGTGCCGACGCAGTAGCGCGCGGCGCGCGGCGCGCGGCGATCGGGGAACATCGATATCGCGAAATCTGGGGATGCAAGCTCGAAAGCCATCTGAGTTCGGGTTGCCCAACAGGCCGAGATCCAAACCTCGAAGGCCGGAAGGAGCGCAAAGGCCCCTTAATGCCATCGAACGGGACGATTCCCCAGACACCACCGCCCGATCGACTAAAGTCCCACTTACGTGAGTTCGTAACGGGTCGCCACTTCACGCGGCACGGAGTGGAAACGCGGGCCTGGTGGACGGATTCCGTTCCGTCTCCTTCCTTTCCTTCGCCTGGCCCGAATCATAGGAGGGAGGCGCAAAGGGAGCCTCCTTGTCTGGCACGCCTGTAAGTCCGAAGGGATCGATTGCCTCGGCCATTTCCGGCGCGGTGGTGCAGTTGATGCGCGAGTACACCGGCCGCGGGCCGACGAAGGCGCGGACCTATGTCAACGACGATCTGATCACGGTCGTCCTTCAGGACACGTTGACGATGGGCGAGCGCAGCCTCGTGCGCGACGGTGAGAGCGATCTCGTGATTACGACCCGCAAAGCCTTTCAGCGGACGATGAGCACCCATATGATCGCGGCCGTCGAGCGTCTCTCCGGCCGCAAGGTGTTCGCGTTCCTCAGCGACAACCACATCGACCCCGACGTGGCCGTCGAGTCCTTTGTGCTCTTGCCCGAGAGCGAGAGCGGTCGCGGTGTCGCCGGGTAGCTACGCCGCGTCGGGCCAGGCGGCCTCGCCCATCACACCGTCGCCGTCCTCTGGCTTGGGCCCGCCGATCGCGATCAGCTCGAGTCCGTCGGGGCCCGCCTCGAAGGCACGCACAACCTCGGGGGCGACGCGCAGGACGTCCCACTGGCTGAGCTCGTGGAGCTCACCGTCGAGCAGGACGCGACCGGACCCTGAGACGACCACATATGCCTCCTCCTGCTCGCGGTGGCTGTGGGCGAAGGGGCTGCGCAGGTTGGATGCGTAGCGGAACAGGCTGACGCCGAGGTCGCGCGAGTCCAGGTGCTTGCGTCCGAAGCGCCCCTCGATCCCGGGTGCGCGATCGCCGACTGAATCTTCGACCTCCAACAGGTTCACTACGGAAAAGCCGGGCATCGAGTCTCCTCTTTCTGGACGGGCGGTTATCGAGCAGATGCACAGGGAGCCTAACCGGTACCGTTCGCCAGGAACTATGGCGGCAGGGAGCGGCACAAGCCGGCAACCGCGGAACCTGATTCTCGCCGCGATGATCTTCGCGGTCGCGATGACGTTCATCGACCAGACGATCGTGTCGATCGCGGCGCCACAGATTCGCAGAGAGCTCGACCTGACGAGCACGGGCGTGCAGTGGGCGGTCAACGCGTACCTGCTGTCGCTCGCGGCGCTGTTCGCGTTTGGTGGTCGGGTTGCGGACACGGTCGGTCACCGCAAGATGGTGACGCTCGGTGTGATCGTGTTCGCGGGGGCATCTGCGATGTGCGGGCTGACGCCGAAGGGGAACCTCGCGGAGGCGTGGATCGTGGCGTTCCGCGTGATCCAGGGGGCGGGTGGGGCGATCATGTTTCCAGCTGCGCTTGCGATCGTGGTGCAGACGTTTGAGCTGCGTGAACGCGGCAGGGCGCTTGCGATCTTCTTCGGCATCGCCGGCGGGCTCACCGCGATCGGCCCGATCCTGGGTGGCTTTCTGACGCAGTGGACGTGGCGGGCGATCTTCTGGGTGAACATCCCCGTGGCCCTGATCGCGCTGGTCCTGATCTTCTTCTCCAAGCCGCAGCACCGTCCACCGGCCCGCGCGCATGGACTACCGCGGCCTCGTCTTGATCGCGGCGGGCGTGGCGCTGAGCGTGTTCGGCTTCCAGCAATCGGCTGTGTGGGGCTGGGGCAACCCGGCGACCGCGGGCATGCATCGCCGTCGGTGCGGTGCTGTTGGTGGTGTTCTACTTCGTCGAGGTCGGCACCGCCTCGCCGCTGATCGAGGTGAGCATCTTCCGCATCCGGCCGTTCCTCGTGGAGAACATCGTGCTGGGAATCGCGATGTTGGTGTTCATCCCGGTGTTCTTCTTCGCCAGCGAGTACGCGCAGATCTCGCTCGGCAAGACGCCGTCGGAAGCAGGGCTGGTGCTGCTGTATTTCTTCATCGGCTTCGTCATCGCGGCGCAGATCGGTGGGCGCATGCTCGACCGTGTGGGCGCCAAGCGCCCGGTTGTGATCGGCTGCGTCCTTGGGGCGGTCGGCTTCTGGCTGTGGGGCGGCAAGGTCACGGGCCTCAGTCTCGGCTCCCAGGAGATCGACATCATCCTCGCGGGCGCCGGCATGGGGTTCATGCTCGGGCCGGCGAGCACCGACGCGGTCAACCGCGCCTCGAGGCTCTCCTACGGCGAGGCGACGGGCATCACGCAGACGGTGCGTAACTACGCGGCCAGCCTCGGCCTGGCGATCCTCGGCACGATCGTCGTCTCGCAGACGCGCTCGCGGGTCGTCTCCTCGCTGCTGGCGCTGCACGTCCCGAGCGCACGGGCGCACGCCGAGGCGTCCAACATCGCCCAGTCCCAGGGCGGCAACGGGAGCATCGCGGCGATTCCCCACTTCGTGCGTCTGGACTTCGCTTACGCGACGCGCTCGGTGTTGTATGTGATGGCCGCGATCATGGCTGCCGCGGCGGTGGCTGCGTTCGTTGGTCTGCGCGCCGGGGTCCAGGAGGACGCGCCAGCGGGCGACGGCGACGGCGACGGCGACGGCAGCGGCGAGGTGGAGGCGCTCGCCTGAAACCCGCGAAGGCGCCGGTCAGCCGCGCTTCGCCCGATTCTGCTCCTCAACGAGCGCCGCCTGCTGGTCGTTGAACTGGCGCCCTTCGCGCACGAACTCGAGCAGCAGTTCCAGCTGCGGGCGCGTGTAGCGCTGGTACAGGCGCTCCGAGAGGGCGGCGTGGCCCGCGTAGTAGGTCTCGGCGATGCCGTGTGCGCTGTCGGTGAGCTCGACGAGCACGCGGCGGCGGTCTGAGGGGTCGCTGACGCGGCGCGTGTAGCCGGCGCGTTCGAGGCGGTCGAGCGCGGTGGTGATGGCACCGCTGGTCAGGCCGGTGACCTCGGCGAGCCGTCCTGCGGGCACGGACCCCTCACGCTCGATCACGTCCATGCAGCGCATGTCGGTGCGGTTGAGACCGAGCGCGTCGGCGACGGCCTGGTCGAAGCGGTGGGTGGCGCTCTGCGAGCGGCGTACCTCGTCGATCAGCTCCTCGAACACGCTGCGCTTGTCGTTTGACATTCTGATCTCTTAGCTTGTAAGATACTTTTGGATTAAGCAATCAAAGGAGGCCGGGTGTCATCGGCAATCGAGGCGCTGGAGCTTGTGAAGACCTACCCGCCTGACGTGCGAGCGCTGGATGGTCTCAGCCTATCGGTGCAGGAGGGAACGATCTTCGGGCTGCTGGGTCCCAACGGCGCGGGCAAGTCGACGACCGTGCGGGTGCTGACGACGCTCTCGCGTCCGGATAGCGGCACGGCAAGGGTCGCGGGCATCGACGTGCTCGATGATCCCGTGGGCGTGCGTCGCACGATTGGCGTGGTCGGCCAGAAGCATGGCTTTGACCCGGAAGCGAGCGGCCGCGAGAACTTGGTCCTGCAGAGCGAGTTCCACTCGATCACGGGCCGGGACCGGCAAACCCGCGTGGCGGAGCTGCTGGAGCGCTTTGGTCTCGCGGACGCTGCGGAGCGCCAAGTAAAGACCTATTCGGGCGGCATGCAGCGGCGCCTGGATGTGGCGATGGGGCTGCTGCATCGGCCTCGGGTGCTGTTCCTGGATGAGCCCACCACCGGCTTGGACCCGGAGGCGCGGGCCCAGATGTGGCAGGAGATCGAGCGGCTCGCGGGTGAGGAGCAGATGACGATCCTGTTGACGACCCACTACCTGGAGGAGGCCGACCGGCTGGCGTCGCAGCTGGCGATCGTGGACAGCGGCCGCGTCGTCGCGGAAGGCTCGCCGGAGCAGCTGAAGGCGGAGCTGCACGACAAGCTGGCCGACCCGACGCTGGACGACGTGTATCTGCACCACACGGGTCGCGCGCTGAAGGCGGCTGAAGGCGAGCTCAAGGCGGTGGGGGCATGACCCGCACGAGACAGACGCTGCAGGTGACGATGCGTGGCGTGCGCGTGCTGATTCGCCCAACCGGCGTATCTGGGCATCACGTTGGGCCAGCCGCTCATCTGGCTGCTGTTGTTCGGGGCGCTGTTCAAGGCGGTGACGGAGATCCCTGGCTTTCACGGCGGCTCCTACATCGATTTCCTCACCCCGGGGATAGTGGTGATGCTTGCGATCTCCTCGGCGGGCTGGACGGGGATGGGCTTCATCGAAGACATCAACGGCGGCGTGATGGACCGGATGCTCGTGACGCCGGTGTGGCGCGGCGCTCTGAACATGGGCACGGTGATCTACGCGGTGATCACGATCGTGATCCAGAGCACGCTGATTGTGCTGCTGGCGCTGGCGCTGGGGGCCAACTACAGGGGCGGGGTGGGCGGCATCGTGATCCTGATCGTGCTGGCTGGCTTGTTGGGTGCGGCGTTTGCGTCGCTGTCGAACGGCCTGGCGGTGCTGACACGCCAGCGGGAGACATTGATTGGCGCGGTCAGCTCGGTGGTGCTGCCGCTGACGTTCCTGTCGAGCGCGCTGATGCAGCAGAGCCTTGTGCCGGTATGGATCCGCGACGTGGCGAAATTCAACCCGGTCAACTGGGCGGCAGAGGCGGGGCGCTCGGCGGCGATGGAAAAGATCGACTGGAACCTGGTGGCCAGTCGCTTTGGCCTGCTGGTGGCGCTGGCGCTGGTGTGCGCTGCGCTTGCGGTGCGCGCGTTCGCGAGCTACCAGCGTTCGCTGTGAGGTAGCATCGGCCGCGCGCCGGGACGTCCCGGCGTGACGTTGAGCGCAGCGAAGTCCGGTGAGATTCCGGCGCTGTCCCGCAACGGTGATGCCCTCTTGGGGACGAGCCCGGTCGCCTACCTTGACGTCGCGAATCCAGTCCCTCGGATGAAGGGCGGTTCGTGCGCCTTAGGCGCAGGGGCTCCTTTCATCCTCCGGGCGCAAGCGGAGGATGGCCATCACACAAGCAGCGTCACGGATCCGATCGGCATGGCGATCGTCGACCGGTGCGGAGCGCGCTCGCATCGGAGCGATGCTGTCGTGCATCGCCGCGGTGAACGCGCTGGGCTGGGGGATCTTTGCGCTTGCGATCCTGCCGCATCACTTCCGCTATGACGGGCTGGGGGTGGGCGTCGGCGTGGCAATCACCGCGTGGACGCTCGGCTTGCGTCACGCGTTCGACGCGGACCACATCGCTGCGATCGACAACTCGACGCGCAAGCTGATCGCCGATGGCGGCCGCCCGCTGGGCACGGGCTTTTTCTTTGCGCTGGGGCACTCGAGCGTGGTGATGGTCGTGGGCGTTGGCATCACGGTCGCGGCGAAGGCGGTGTTCAAGGCGGTGGTCACGCCGAGCTCGGGCTTTGAGAGCGCGGGCGGGGTCGCGGGGACGCTGCTGTCGGCGAGCTTTTTGTGGATGATCGCGGCGCTGAACCTGGTGGTGCTGGTGGGCATCGTGCGTGTGTTTCGCGACATGCGCTGCGGCATCTACGACGAGCAGGAGCTGGAGGCGCAGCTGCTCTCGCGCGGTCTTATGTACCGCTTCTTCGGGCGCATGATGCGCTCGATCGAGCACACCTGGCAGCTGTTCTTCGTTGGCTTCGTGTTCGGCCTGGGCTTCGATACCGCCACGGAGGTGCTGCTTCTGGCGGGCACGGCTGCCGCTGTCACGGAGGGCCTGCCGTGGTATGCGGTGCTGACGCTGCCGCTGCTGTTCTCCGGCGGGATGATGCTGTGCGACAGCATCGACGGCCTGTTCATGAACTTCGCCTACGGCTGGGCGTTCGCGCGCCCCGTGCGCAAGGTCTATTACAACATCACGATCACGGCGCTGTCGATCGGCGTCGCGTTCCTGGTGGGCGGCATCGAGATCATCGGCTTGCTCTCCAACGAGCTTCACCTCCATGGTTGGCTCGGCGACTATATGGCGTCTTTCGACCTCAACACGGCCGGCTATATGGTGGTGGGACTGTTCGTGGTGGTGTGGGCGGTGGCGCTTACGATCTGGCGCTTGGGCAGGGTCGAGGCGCGCTGGGAAGCCGCCGCTGCGGGGAGTGCAGACGATGATGTTTAGGAGGAGTTCGTAGTGGCGTTCATGGCGCGCGCACTGTCGCAATCGACGCGTGAGCCGGGCGCGGCTGACGGGTGCCCGGGTGTGCTGCGTCTGCATGCGGCGGCTGACGGATACCTCGCGCGGGTGCGCCTCCCGGGGGGACGGCTGGACGCACGCGGCCTCGAGGCGCTCGCGGAGGCGGCATCTCTGGGCAGTGACATCGTCGAGCTGACATCCAGGGCGGGGCTGCAGGTGCGGGGTCTGGCTGAGGGCTCGGGCGGGGAGCTCGCGCAGCTGCTTTCACGTGGCGGGCTGCTGCCTTCGCTAACGCATGAGCGTGTGCGCAACATCGTCGCCGCGCCGCCGGCCGGCCGCGACCCGGCGAGCATCGCGCCGGTCGATGCCGTCGTGGAGGAGCTCGACCGTGAGCTGTGTGCCGACCCCGCGTTGACGGAGCTGCCGGGGCGGTTCCTGTTTGCCGTCGATGACGGCACGATGGTGCTCGAGCGGATGCGCGCGGATGTACAGATGACGGCCGAGCGCGATGGCGAGCGCTGCGTCTTTCGCCTGTGCCTCGACGGTTTTGCCACGAGCCTCACGGTCACAGCAGCTCGAGCGCCGGCCGCGGCGTTGCTAGCTGCACGTGGGTTTCTCACGCTGCGTCAGGAGAACTCGGATGGTGCCTGGCGTGTGCGTGAGCTCGAGGGGGGTGCTGAGCGGCTCGCGCAGCACCTCCACCTCGATCTGTTTGAGCGCTCGGCTGCGGGCTCATCCGTGCCGTCATCTGTGCCCGCACCGCCGCTCGCGCCCGCTATGGCCCGTGGCCGTGGGCTTGGCCTTCACATCCAGCGTGATGGCCTGCTCGCGCTTACTGTGCTGCCGCCGTTGGCGCGGCTCGACCGTGTCCAGCTCGGGGGGCTTGCGCAGCTCGCCCGGGGGCTTGACAGCGGCGCCGGCCTGGATGCTCGTGTGCGCATCTCGCCCTGGCGCACGCTCGCGTTTGTGGACGTGCCGGCGTCTGTCGTGGCCCAGCTGACGGGCGAGCTGGAGGGGATGGGCCTGATCGCCTCTGATGACTCCGGCTGGTCGGGCCTGTCGGCGTGCGCTGGGATGGGCGCGTGCGCGCGGGCGCTCGCGGACGTTCGCGCGGCAGCGTCCGAGCGCTCGCTGGCGAGGAAGCTGAGCTCGCCGTCTGAGCACTGGTCAGGCTGTGAGCGCCGCTGTGGTGAGCCGGCCGATGCAGCTGTACGCGTCGTCGCCAACGAGCGCGGCCTGACGGTGAGTCGCGGCGATGGCGCCGGTGTGTCCGACGATAGCGATCAGCAAGTGGCGACGACCGCGGCGGCGCTCGAGCTGCTCGATCGTGAGAGTGTGCGGGCATGATCGGCTACGAGCGCGATGGAGCGGAGATCTATAGGCGCTCGTTCGCGACGATTCGCTCAGAGGCCGACCTGGAAGGCCTCGACCCGGTGCTCGAGCGTGTGGTGGTGCGGATGATCCACGCGTGCGGCATGGTCGACCTGGCGAGCGATGTGGCCTCATCACAGGGCTTTGGCGTGGCTGCGCAGTCGGCGCTGCGCGATGGCGCGCCGATCTTCTGCGACACGTCGATGGTTGCCGCGGGCGTTACAAGATCGCGGCTGCCTGCGGGCAACGATGTGCTTTGCACACTGTCTGACCCGCGCGTGGCAGACCTCGCAGCGAGCATGCAGACGACGCGCACGGCGGCCGCGCTCGAGCTTTGGCGAGGGCGGCTGGACGGCTCGCTGGTGGTCGTCGGCAACGCCCCCACGGCGCTGTTCCGTCTGCTTGAGATGGTCGAGGAGGGCGGCTCGCGGCCAGCGGCGGTGATCGGCATCCCGGTGGGCTTCATTGGGGCGGCGGAGTCGAAGCTCGAGCTGAGCGAGCACCCGGCGGCGCTTGAGTATGTGGTCGTCCATGGCCGTCGCGGTGGCAGTGCGATCGCAGCGGCGGCCGTGAACGCGCTCGCGAGCGAGGACGAGTGATGGCTATGGGGGGCGAGGCGCACTCGAGCGGCCGGCTGTTTGGCGTGGGCGTGGGTCCGGGCGACCCGGAGCTGATGACGGTGAAGGCATGCCAGGTGATCGCGGCGGCCGATGTGATCGCCTACCCGAACGCACAGCACGGCCAGAGTGTGGCCAGGCGGATCGCCGCCGGCTGCCTGCACCCGGAGCACATCGAGCTGCCGCTGGCATTCCCGGTGACGACGGAGATGACCGACCACCCGGGCGGCTATGAGGCGGCGCTGGGGGAGTTCTACGACGAGGCTGCGGCGGCGCTCGCGGCCCACCTGGACGCTGGTCGCGACGTGGCTGTGCTGTGCGAGGGCGACCCGTTCTTTTACGGCTCCTACATGTATCTGCACGAGCGCCTTGCGGATCGCTACGAGACGGTCGTGATCCCTGGGGTGACAGGCTTCAGCGCGGCGGCTGCGAGCGCTGGCACGCCGCTGGTCAAGCGCGACGACGTGTTCATGGCGCTGCCAGGCACGCTGCCGGAACAGGAGCTCGCCACGCGGCTGCGTAGCGCGGATGCGGCGGTGGTGATGAAGCTCGGGCGCACGTTTGCGAAGGTGCGGGACGCGGTGGAGAAGGCGGGCGATGGTGCGCGTGGCATCTACGTGGAGCGGGCGAGCTCAGCGGAGGAGCGGATCGCTCCGCTGCGCGAGGTCGAGGGGAAGGTGCCGTACATGTCGCTGGTGCTCGTGCCCACGCGCGATCGCTACAGCGCGGAGCGCTCGTCGGATGGTTCGGCCGGGCAATCGGCTCGAGGTGGGGCCGAAGCCGGGGGCGGCAATGGCCATGGCTCGGTTGTGGTCGTTGGGCTTGGCCCCGCGGGCCCGGACTGGCTGACGCCGGAGGCTCAGGCGGAGCTGGCGAGCGCGGAGGATCTGATCGGCTATGAGACGTATCTCGCGCGCGTGCCGGAGCGTCGAGGGCAGCGCAGGCATGCGAGCGACAACCGCGTGGAGGAGCAGCGCGCGCGCCACGCGCTGGAGCTCGCTGCGGCGGGCGCGCGGGTGGCGGTTGTGTCCTCTGGCGACCCGGGCATCTTCGCGATGGCCGCCGCTGTGATTGAGGCGGTCGAGCAGGACGCGGCGTTCAGTCACGTGGAGGTGCGGGTCGTGCCCGGGGTGTCAGCAATGCAGGCGGCTGCCGCCCGCGTGGGGGCGCCCCTGGGACACGACTTCTGTGCGATCTCACTGTCGGATCAGCTGAAGCCGTGGGAGATCGTCGAGCGGCGCCTGGACGCGGCGGGTGCTGCGGATCTGGTGCTCGCCCTGTACAACCCCGCGTCGCGCACGCGCCGCGAGCAGCTGGCGCGTGCGGTGGCGGTGTTGCGTCGCCACCGCGATGAAGATACGCCGGTGGTGCTCGCACGGGCGGTCGGCGCGGAGGAGGAGTCGGTGACGGTGACGACGCTCGGCTCTCTCGCCGATCCAGCTACGGGCGAGCTCGACACCGTCGATATGCGCACGCTTTTGATCGTGGGTTCCTCGACCACCCGCACAATTCAGAGCAACGGCGGCCCGGCGCGGGTGTACACGCCGCGGCGCTACCCCGCGTGAGGCCGACCCCGGCTCACTACCGACGGGGCCGGGCGGCTCAGCCGGCGCCTGGTCAGCTACTCGGCGCTCTCCCGCTCGCGCTCGCGCTCGAGCGACCACGTGAGCGCCTCTGCGACGGTAGCAACGCTTGCGACATCCGGCCGGGGCGGACGGCGGACGATGATCACGGGCAGTTGGCGGGTGCGGGCGGCCTGGAGCTTGGCCTCGGTGAGCGTGCCGCCGCTGTCCTTCGTGACGACCAGCTCGATCTGGTGCTCGTCCATCAGCGCGAGCTCGCCGTCGAGCGTGTAGGGGCCGCGGTCGAGCAGCAGCTCATGGCGCGGCGGCAACGGTGGCTCGGGCTGCTCGACGCAGCGCACGAGAAACCACGCGTCCTTCACATCCGCAAACGCGGGCAGGCCCTGCCGCCCGGTGGTGAGCATCACGCGCTCGCCCAGCGAGGAGATCGCGCTGGCGGCCTGTTCGAGGTTGGCGACCCAGTGCCAGTCGTCTTCGGGGCCTTCGTTCCAGCCTGGGCGCTGCAGGCGCAGCAGCGGCACGTTCGCACGCGTGCAGGCAGTGGCGGCCGACGCGGAGATGCGCTCGGCGAAGGGATGGGTGGCATCGACCACTGCCACCACGCCTCGCTCTCTGAGCCACTTTGCGAGCCCGTCGGGGCCGCCGAAGCCGCCGATGCGTACGGTCCCAGCGGGCAGGCGCGGCCGCGAGACACGGCCGGCGAGCGAGGAGGTCACGTGCACGCCCGCGGCGTCGAGCCCGCCCGCCAGCTCGCGTGCCTCGCCGGTGCCGCCGAGCACGAGGATCACGTGGCGCTCCGCGGCGGCGCGACAGGGGGCGCCATCGGCTCGCGATCCCCGGCCGCGCGCGGGTGCCGGCGATGAGACGGCTGCTGGTAATCGGCATCGGCGCGGGTGATCCCGAGCACGTGACCGTGCAGGCGATCAACGCGCTGAACGAGGTGGACGTGTTCTTTGTGATCGAGAAGAGTCATCAGACGGAGGAGCTGGTGCGCTTGCGCAGGGAGATCTGCGAGCGCTATATCCGCGATCCTAATTACCGGATCATCGAGATTGCTGACCCGTCGCGCGATCGCACGACGCCCGCGTACCGAGAGGCGGTGGACGACTGGCGCTCGCGCCGCGCGGAGCTGTGGGAGCGGGCGATCAGCGATGAGCTCGACGATGACGGCTGTGGCGCGTTCCTCGTGTGGGGGGACCCGTCGTTGTACGACAGCACGCTTGCGGTGCTCGAGCAGATCCTCGCCCGTGGGACGTTGGCGTTCGAACACGAGGTGGTGCCGGGGATCAGCAGCGTGCAGGCGCTCACCGCCCGCCACCGCATCCCGCTGAACCGGGTGGGGCGGCCCGTCCAGATCACCACCGGCAGGCGGCTCGCCGAGGGCTTCCCCGAGGGCGTGGACGAAGTGGTGGTGATGCTCGACGCCGACTGCTCGTTCCGGCACCTCCCCGACGAGGGCCTCGAGATCCACTGGGGCGCCTACGTGGGGATGGACGATGAGATCCTCGTGTCTGGCCCGGTGAGCGAGGTGGCTGAGGAGATAGTGCGCCGGCGAGCTGAGGCGCGGGAGCGCAAGGGCTGGATCATGGACGCCTATCTGTTGCGGCGCGCGGTCTGAGAGGGCGCCGCACGTGACACGCCTACGCTGGCCAGTCCCGCCCGTTGGCCAGCCATAGCTCGAGCAGCGGGTCGACGATGCGCCAGCCAGTCGCTGTCGTCGAGTCGGCAACCAGGTGACCGTCACGCTCGAGGCGCTCGAGTCTGCCCTGGTTACTGCCTGATTTGACGACCCCAAAGCGCTCCTGCGCAACGTGGCCTTGCAGCGGTGTTGATCGATCTGCAACTACGGCCATGAGTCGGCGCTCGCTGTTGGTCCATGAATCCCAAGCCGTCTGAACCTCTGGGGTGGCGTCGTGCGTGGTAGCGGCGAGTGCTGCGACCCACTCTTCGCTGGTTGCGATTGCGCGCGGACGCGTACTCTCATAGAGATGGTGTGCGAGCAGCATCGCGCGTTGTGGATGTCCGTCTGCCGTCTGCAACAGCGGCTCTAGTGCCTCGCCGGGGTCGCGGTTGCCGTGCTCGAACCTGGATCCGATGTAGTCGGCTAGATCCTCGGCCTGCAGTCGCGGTAGGTCGACCGGCTTGGCCTGAGCAAAGAATGCGTGACGGCGATCTGAGAAAAGGTCGCGCATGAGCCCCGGGTGGGATCCCGAGAACAGATAGGCGGCGGCGTTCCCGTGCTGCTCGAGCTCGGAGCGGATCGTCCCCGTCAGGGCGTCGCCGACCCGTACGACGTCTTGGAACTCGTCAAAAGCGATCGCGCACTGGCGCCTGTAGCGTTCCTGCAGCTTGCGGGGCAGCGCGAGTCGATCGAGGAGACCGGGCATCTGAGGCTCGGGGGACACTTCGATGCCAACCCCAGCGGGTGCGGCCTTGATACTTGGCCTCAGGGTCGTGACCATGCCGGTAAACCAGCGCTTCAGTCGCCCGTCGAGCTGCTCGCGGTAGGCCCTCTCGATGCGCTCGGCGACATCGGCCGGCGTTAGAACCCCAAGGAAATTGACGTAGATCGGCACGAAGCCATCTCGCTCCGCCGTCGCCAGTACCGCCTTGAGCAAAGACGTCTTGCCGTATCGCCTCGGGCCCTCGAGGCGACTATTACGTGTCTCTGCGACGCGATCACGCAACAGTGCCAGCTCGGCCTTCCGGTCAGCGAGTGCCTCTGGCGGCTCCAGCGGTTCCTCGTAGATAAAGGGACTACCCATAGGTGCGAATACTAGCACCAAATGGTGAGCTAACTTTGCACTTTTTGGTGAGCTAACTATGCGCCAAGCTGTTCCATGCTAATCAACACGCGTGTGATCGCAAGCTCGGCGGCTCTGGTCATCCGGTACAGGGCGCTCGCGCTCGTGTGAGTAGAGATGGCTGTCGCGGAAACCCTCCGCTGCCAGCGCTGGGCCGACGAGGATCGTTGCCGTGCGGCGCACCCCCGCCGCGCTTACGTCCGCGGCGATCGTCGCGAGCGTGCCGCGCACGATCAGCTCGTCCCGCCAGCTCGCTCGGGCGACCACAGCCACCGGGCATTGCTCACCGTAGTGGGGGATCAGCGTTGCGGCGATCTCCTCAATCGCCTGGGCGCCAAGGTGGATCGCTAGCGTTGCGCCGTGGGCCGCCAGACCTGAGAGCTCCTCGCCGGCGGGCATCGTCGAAGCTCGCTTGCCGTAGCGGGTGAGGATCACTGTCTGGGCTACCTCCGGGATCGTTAGCTCGCGCCCCAGCGCTGCCGCCGCAGCAGCGAACGCGGGCACGCCCGGCGTCACATCCCAGGGGATGCCCAGCGCGTCCAGCCGGCGCATCTGCTCTGCCGCCGCGCTGTAGATCGACAGGTCGCCCGAGTGCAGTCGGGCCACGTCCTCTCCTCGCTCGTGCGCCGCTTGCAGCTCCGCGATGATCGCGTCCAGGTCGAGGTGCTGGGTGTCGATCACCCGTGCGCCCTCGGGCGCGTGCTCGAGCACCTCGCGCGGCACCAGCGCGCCTGCGTAGAGGCACACCGGGGAGGAGGCGATCAGACGCTGGGCGCGCAGCGTCAGCAGGTCGGGTGCACCAGGCCCAGCCCCGATGAAGTGGACGGTCATGTCGCCGCTCCTTGTGAGGCTCTCGCGCCGCCGTTTGTGACTCCGTGGGTCACTTGGACTGCTTCCGTGCGCTCCACTGCACGACAGGCAGCTGACCACGCCACGCCTCGAACGTGCCCAGCGGCTCCGCGTGGGCGATCTCGATGCGCACGAGCTCGCCACCACAGCGTTCGCGAACGCCCGCCAGCAATCGTTCGCCCTCGAGTGTGACCGCGTTCGCCACGATCCTGCCCCCGGCCGCAGCGAGCTCCAGCAGCGGTCGACTACCCCCATCGTCGTCAGTCCGCCGCCGATGAAGATCGCGTCTGGCCCCTGCAGATCGCACAGCGCCTCCGGTGCGCTGCCCGTGACCACCTCGAGCTGTGGCACCCCCAGAGCGAGCGCATTGGCGCGTGCGCGCTCCGCGCGAACCGTGTCCCGCTCAATTGCCACTGCCCGTGCCGTTGGCTCCATGCGCAGCCACTCGATCGCAATCGAGCCGCTGCCCGCGCCCACGTCCCACAAAAGTGCTCCAGGCATGGGCGCGAGCGTTGCCAGCGTGATCGCCCGCACATGGCGCTTGGTCAGCTGGCCGTCGCTCTCGTACGCGTCGTCCGGCAGCCCCGGCACCCGCGAGAGCACGAGAGCGTCCGACTCTGCCACGCATTCGATGCCAATCGCATGCAGCGGGTCCGCCTCCCGCTCGCCCCACTCCTCCGCGGTCGACTCGCTCACCCGCTCGTTCTCGCCGCCCAGCTGCTCAAGAACCACAAACCTGCTGGGGCCGAAGCCCAGGCTGCGCAGCACCTGTGCGACCTGTGCCGCCCCGCCCGTGCCCGTCGCGTACACGATCACTCGCCGCCTCGGCTGCAGCGCCCGCGACACCACCTCTGCCGGCTGCGCAACTGCGCTGACGAGCTCCACCTCCGCTGCCGGCCAGCCCAGCCGCGCACACGCCAGCGCAAACGCCGACGGGTGCGGATGCACGAGCAGCTGCTCTGGTGAGAGTCGGCGTGCCAGCGTCGCGCCAATGCCGTGCAGCATCGGGTCGCCGCTCGCCAGCACGCAGATCCCGCCCGCCGTACCCGCGTCGCCGCGCTGCACCAACTCGTCCACCAGCCCCTCGATCGGCGACGGCCACGGCCGCAGCGTCGCCGTCCCCTGCGGTAGCAGCTCCAGCTGCCGTGCCGAGCCCACGATCTCCTCCGCCGCCAGCACCGATGCTCGCGCGGACTCGCCCAGGCCGGCCCAGCCGTCCGCACCGATGCCAACCACAACCAGCGGGGCACTCATCGTGTCGTCTTCAGCTTCGTTGACGAACCAGGCTCGTGCACATCCAGTGGAGCAGTGCTTCGTTTGTCTATCGCGCTCAGTGCCTCCCTAAGCGCCGCCACCAGGCGCATGTTCTCCTCTGGCGTGCGCGCCGTCAGGCGCAGGTCGCCAGGACCCAATCCCGGGAACGACGACGCTGCGCGCACCGCGATCTGCCGCTCACGCAGCGCCCCCAGCACCGCTGGTCCGTCAGCCACCTCAACCAGGCAGAAGTTCGCCGCCGACGGCCACGTGCGCACGCCCACCACGCTTGCCAGCCGTCGTTCGAGGTCCTCCCGTTCTGCTGTTGCACGTGCCGCCGTCGCCGCCAGCGCCTCCGGGTGACCAGCCGCAGCCGTTAGCGCTGCCAGTGCCAGTGCGTTCGCCGACCATGGCGGGCGGACATCGCGCAGCCTTGCAGCCAGTGCCGGCGGCGCAATCGCATAGCCCGCCCGCAGCCCCGGGATTGCCAGTGCCTTCGTCAGGCTCCTCACCACGATCACGTCCTCCAGGCGCTCGCCCACGAGCGTCCCCGCTTCGCCCGGCACCATGTCCATGAACGCCTCGTCCACCACCACCACCCGCCCGGGGCGGCGCATCGCCAGTAGCGCCGCTGCTGGGTCGAGCGTGCCGCTCGGCGACGCCGGGTTGCCCACGATCACCACATCCGCCTGTGCCGGCACCGCCTGTGGGTCCAGCGCAAAGCCCCGTGCGCGCTCGCGCAGCACCCTCACCACCGGCACCCCATGCGCTCGCAGCGCCGCCTCCGCCTCCGTGAAGCCAGGATGCACGCACGCCGCCAGAGCCGGGCGCAGCGCCGCCGGCAGCAGCCACAGCGCCTCCGCGCCGCCGTTCGTCGGGACGATTTCCTCCGGTTTGCGCCCATGCAAGGCGGCCAGCGCTATCGCCGCCTCGCGCTCGTCCGGATAGCTGCTCACGTCCTGCTCCAACGCGTCCTGTAGCGCCGAGCGCAGCCACTCCGGTGGGCCGCCCGCCAGCACGTTCACCGCGTGGTCTGAGTCACCGGGGCGTACTGCCCGGTCGCCGTGTATCCGCAGTGGGTTCACGCCGGTGGCCGGGGTCGACCGGGCGAGGTGTGCCACTGGCGTCGAGCCGTCCCCGTGCGTCGCAGACCCGGCGAGTTGCAGCGCGCGACCCGCCACCACCAGCTCCACGCTCGCCGCTGCCGCGGCCAAACGCTGCGTTGCCTCGCCCAGCGTGTCCAGCCACGCCCGCGATGTGCGCTCCGCCGGCAGCACGCCCTCACCCGCTTGCTCCGCCACCACGATCAGCGAGCCCACATGCCTGGCCGCCGCCGCACGCAGCAGCTCCTCCACCTGCGCCAACACCTCCTCACGCACGCTCGTCAGCGTTGCCTGCTCCGAGCCTTGCCCGTTGGTGTGCTCAAACGCGCCCCTCCGGTGCATCGCGCTCGCGATCCACACGCCCAGCCCATCCACCAGCACGCACATCCCCTCCGCGCCAGCCAGTGCGTCTGCGAGCCGCGCGCCCGCCTCCACCGTGCTCCACTCTCGCGGTCGTCGTGCCGCGTGCGTGCTGATCCGCGCGGCCATCGCCGCGTCCCCCGAATCGGCCGTCGCCACATAGCGGACCGGAAGCCCGCTCGCCAGCGCCAGCTGCTCCGCGCGCGCGCTCTTGCCCGAGCGGGTGCCCCCCATCACCAGCGTCAGCGTCATGCAGCCGCTGTCGTCGTAGCCGCAGCGCGCTCGGCTGGCTGCGCCGCCCGCGCTGCTCCGGCCGCCCGTGCAAACCGCCACGCGAGCTGCCGGTGCGCCGCCCAGTGGACATGGAGGTAGCTCGCCTGCACCCCTCCGTGCGCAAAGCCCTCCCTGCGCTCCCTGCCACGCGCCGACAACGTCCATGCCGCCCCTGTCGCGTCCCCGCCAGCCAGCGCGTCATCGTCAGCTGGCGTGACATCGTCAGCTGGATCGACCTGTGTGTAGTGGAACTCGTGTCCCCGCACGCGTTCACCCGCATTCAGCCACGGCGTCGTCGTAGCTGCCACCGCCTCGCGGTAGCCCAGCGTCAGACGGCGCGTCATCTGCGCGCGCAGCGGCAGCGCACCGCACATCTCGTGGCCGTCCAGATCCCGTGCCAGATACAACAGCCCGCCGCACTCCGCTAGCATCGGACGGCCCGACGCCGCAAACGCCGCGACCTGCTTGCGCAGCGGCGCATTCGCCTCGAGCTCCGCGCCATATACCTCCGGGAAGCCCCCCGCAAGCAGCAGGCCGCCCGCGTCCGCCGGTAGCGCCTCGTCGTGCAGTGGGTCGAACGGCAGCAGCTCCGCGCCCGCACCACGCAGCAGCTCCAGGTTCTCCTCGTAGTGAAACGAGAAAGCCGGCCCGCCGGCGATTGCGATTCGTGCGCCGGTGCCGTAGCTCTTGTCGCCCGTGCCCGTGCCCGTGCCCGTGCCCGTGCCCGTGCCGCTGGGGTCGGGGCTCCAGGTCTCGCCGGGCAGCTGCGGCGCGGTGCGCGCGAGTCGCTCGATCTTCTCCAGATCGACGTACCGCGACATCGCCTCCGCCAGCGCAGCCAGCGCCTCGCGCGCGCCCGCCTCGCGCTCGCCAGCCGGCACCAGGCCGAGGTGGCGCTCCGGCGTCACGATCCGCTCGTCGCGGCGCAGCGCACCCAGCACCGGGATCTCCAGCGGCTCCACCGCTTCCCGCAGCAGCTGCTCGTGATGGTCTGAGCCCACGCGGTTGAAGATCACCCCTGCCACGTGCACGTCGGGGTCGAACGTGCTGTAGCCGTGCACGATCGCAGCCGCCGAGCGCGCCATCGCCGACGCGTCCACCACGACCAGCACCGGCGCCGCGAGCAACTTCGCCACATGCGCAGTCGACGCCAGCTCGCCCCGTCCCGACGCCCCGTCGAACAGGCCCATCACTCCCTCTATCACGGCTATGTCCGCGCCCTGCGAGCCGTGGCGCACGAGCGGCGCCATCAGCTCCGGGCCGCTCAGGAACGCGTCCAGGTTGCGCCCCGGGCGTCCCGACGCCAGCGCGTGATGGCTCGGGTCGATGTAGTCCGGACCGACCTTGAAGCCCTGCACCGCCAGACCGCGCGCTCGCAGCGCCCCGATCAGCCCGCACGCAACCGTCGTCTTGCCCGCCCCCGAGCTCGTGCCCGCGATCACCACCCTTGGGATCACGCCAGCACCGCCCGGTCGACCGCCCGCTCAGCCACCGCCCGCTCTGTCAGTCGTCCGCCGCAGACGCGCCCCGCACCGGATGCGTCGGCTGCCGGCCACAGCAAACACGGCACCGGCGCGCCATCGTGTGCGCCCGTGGCCGGGTCGCAGCCGTGGTCGGGGCATACCTGCAGCGTGCCGCCGTGGGTGCGCAGCGCGTCTGCGAGCGGCGAGAGCAGCAACCTGTCGGCTGCCTCGATCGCGGCCACCTTCGCCTCCGCGTCGCGCTCGTGCGCCGCCTCGTCCGGTGCGCCCACGTGCACCACCACGCGCGCGGCGCCTGCTTCGATCGCGCTGAGCGCCGCGGCTGCCTTGGCCGCGAGATCCGTTCCCGGCCGACCCGTTGCGCCCCGCGGCACGATCGTCCGTGCGCCCATCAGCCGCGCGATGCCAATCGCCGCGCCACGCGCGCCGATCACCACCGTGTCGTCGTCGAGTATCCGCGGTGGGATCGCTCCCCGCGGCCACACGAGCAGCTCGTGTCCGAATCGCCCTGAGCGCAGCGCAACCCGCAACAGCTCGCCGCTGAGCGTCGACGTCGGCTCCGGTCCCACCACCAGCATCCGGTGGCCGCGGATGTGATGGACGCGCCCGCGCGAGGAGCCGCGCCGGCTCGGAAGGCGTTTGGCGAGGAAGTGCGCCAGTTGCCGCGCCGTCGCCGTCGCGTCCCCGCGGTCGCGTCTGTCCACCCGCCACGCACGCTCGCCCTCGACCACTTCGATCCCGTGTGCCGCCGCCTCGATTGCGCCGCGGTCAACTGGCTCATCGGGTACCCACCCCAAGAGGCCCGGGATCGCTGTCTCCGAGCCCACCGGCAGTCCCGCCGCCACCGTGCGCAACGCCGTGACGAGACCCTCGCCCGCGAGACCGTCCAGCACCGGTGTGTCCGCCCGCTCGAGACTTGTTGGGGTCTCGCCCAACGGCTCGCTCGCGCCGTCGAGGATCACCAGCACATCCACCGTGCGCTCGCTTGCCGCCGCGGCAGCGCTCGCCACCCTGCTCACCACTCGATTCCCTGCTGTGCCCGAATGCCAGCTTCCATCGGGTGCTTGACCTTGACCACCTCCGACACGAGGTCTGCCGCCTCGATCAGCTCCGGCGGAGCGTCGCGGCCGGTGATCACCACATGCTGGAAGCCCGGGCGATCGCGGATCGTGCTCACGAGCTCGTCGACGTCGATCCAGCCCCACTTCAACGGGTAGGTGATCTCGTCCAGCAGCAGGAACTCGTAGCGCTCATCCGCTATCGCGCGCTTGACCTCCTCCCAGCCCTCTCGCGCGAGTGCCTCCGACTCCTCCAGGTCGCGCGACAGCCACGACCAGCCGTCGCCCATCTTCTCCCAGTCGATCTCGCCGCCCTCCGGCGACGATCCAAGCGCCGCCGCCGCCTTCGCCTCGCCCACCTTCCACTTGCCCGACTTCACAAACTGGAACACGCCACAGCGATAGCCCCGCGCCCAAGCTCGCAGGAGCATCCCAAACGCCGACGTGCTCTTGCCCTTGCCGTGTCCCGTCACCACGATTAACAGCGGCTTGTCCCGTGGTTTGCGCCGCTTCGGCTCCGCGCTGCCGCGGTCCCCAGGGCGGTGCGGCACGTCGATGTCATCTGCGCTGTGGCGAGCGAGCGGGTCGTCACTCATGCCGCGTTCCTCTTCTTTCGTGGCTCGCCCAGCAGCCGGTGTAGGCGCGCGCCCGCTGCGCTCGCCACCGCGCTCGCCAGCTCCAACCTCACCGGTCCGTCCTCGATATCGACTACGTGCACCGCGCCCGCCGTGCGGCCCAGGCGCGCTGCCGCCAGCGGGATCTCACCCGCCGGGTCGTGCACGCGCCCATCCGTCAGCACCACCGCTATTGCCCGTCGGCCCGGCTCGCGTAGCGCCTCCTTCGCGATCAGGTGCTCCGCCGCGTTTAGGCCCGCCGCCAGGGGAGTGCGTCCACCCGCCGGGAGTGTGCGGATCGCCTCGGCCGCGCGCTCCAGCGGTGCGCCAGGGGCGATCAAGATCTCTGCGGAGCGGTCGCGGAAGGCGATCAGCCCGACCCTGTCGCGTCTGGCGTACGCGTCGCGCAGCAGCTCCAGCAGCGCTCCCTTCACGCGCGCCAGTCGCCTGCGGGCACCCATCGATCCGCTCGCGTCCACCACCAGGCATAGGAACGCGCTCTCCCGTCCTGCCCGGATCGGCGCGCGTGTGTGCTCCGCCGGCGCCCCCAGCAGCCGCGCGTGCAGCGTCGCCACGATCGCAATCTCCGCGTCTGCTGAGTGCGCAGGGCGCGAGTCGATCGCTCCTGCCTGTGGTCCGCTCGTGCGTGCCCTGCGGCCAAGCGGCCCTATGCCATGGCCAGCGAGCTCCAGTGCCGCTGCCGGCAGTCGCGCCGGTGCAGGTCGGTCGCGGCGCTGCGCGGGAGCCGGCGCGGCTGGGTCGTTTGTGTCCTCGCTGTGGCCGTTTGCGTCCTTGGTGTGCGTGCCAGCGCCGTCATGTGTGTCCTGGGTGTGACCGCCGGTGGTTGGATGTTCTCTTGAAGACTCTGTATCACCATGGCTATCGCTCGGAGCTGGGCGTGTATGCGCGCGGCCATTGCTCCCGGCGGTCGGGCGGTTGCCGTTGGGTGGCTCATCCTCGGGGCCGTCGTCTGGCGGCGGGCTGTCGTGGGGCGGACCGTCATCCGGCGAGCCGTCCAGTGCGCGCTCAACGTCCTCGGGGTCGGGTTGGCGGCCGTCCAGCGGGTCGCGGCGGCGGCGGTGGGGGAGAGCCAGCGCCGCCGCGCGGCGGACGTGGGACTCGTCGACCTCCTCCGCGCCGTCCAGCGCTGCGAGCGCACACGCTGCGTGGGCGGTGGCGATGTCGCCGCGCATCCCGTCGATACCAAGTTGCCCGCACGCACCGGCGATGCGCAGCAGCTCGCGCTCGGGAAGACGCACAGAGTGCAGGCGTTCGCGCGCGACAGCGATGCGCTGGATCAGATCGGCCTCCTGCTGGGCATAGCGGCCTTCGAAGGCGGTGGGATCGCGCTCGAATGCGAATTGGCGGCGGATGACCTCCGCTCGTTCGCCCGCGTTGCTCGGCGCGTGTACCTCGACACCTAGGCCGAAGCGATCAAGCAGCTGTGGGCGCAACTCGCCCTCCTCGGCATTCATCGTGCCTACGAGGATGAAGCGCGCGTCGTGTTCGACGGACACGGCCTCCCGCTCCACGCGTGCGACGCCCGAGGCGGCCGCGTCGAGTAGCGCATCGACGAGGTGGTCTGGCAACAGGTTGACCTCGTCTACGTACAGGATGCCCTGGTGGGCGCGGGCGAGGATGCCAGGCTCGAACGCGTAGTCGCCGCCGAGCGCGCGGCGCAGGTCGAGCGCACCGACGAGCCGGTCGAGCGTCGTGCCGAGCGGCAGCTCGACGAGCGGCGGAGCACGCAGCTCGATTACAACCTCCGACTGGGCGGGCACGACGCCGCTAGGCGCCACTTCTCCGGGGCCGAACGCAAACGGCTGTCCCTTGGCAACGACGACCGGCGGCAGAAGTGCCGGGAGCGCGCGCACAGCCGTCGACTTGGCCGTGCCGCGGGAGCCGCGCACGAGCACGCCACCCACGTTCGGGGAGACCGCGTTGATGATCAGCGCCTCGAGCAGCGGCTCCTGGCCGACAATCGCGGGGAGCGGAAAACGCGAGACGGCGCTCACGCCCCTGCCTCCTCCAGCTCGCCCTCTAGCGCGAGGAAGCGATCGCGGATCTGTGCGAGCGTGTCGTCCTCCGGCGCCGACCACATGCCGCGGTCCGCTGCCTCCAACAGGCGCTCGGCAATGGCGCGCGCCGCCCACGGGTTCGAGCGAGACATGAACGCGGCGACGTCGTCATCGAGCAGGTAGCGCTCGGCGATCTGCTCATACATCCAGTCTTCAGCCACGTTCGCCGTGGCGTCGTAGCCGAACAGGTAGTCCACCGTCGCCGACAGCTCCGCCGCGCCCTTGTAGCCGTGGCGGATCATCGACGCGATCCAGCGCGGGTTGGCCACGCGTGCGCGGAATACCCTGCGGGTCTCCTCCGCGAGCGTACGCGAGACCACGCGCGAGGGGTCCGAGCTATCGCCCAGATACGCCGCCGGCTCGCGGCCGCTGAGCGCCCGCACGGTGGCCACCATGCCGCCGTGGTACTGGTAATAGTCGTCCGAGTCGAGGATGTCGTGCTCCTGCGAGTCCACGTTCTTCACCGCCGCCTCGATCCGCGCGAAGCAGTCGCGCATCGACTCCCGTGCGGGGGCGCCGTCGAGGCCGCGGCCGTACGCGTACCCGCCCCATGCCTCATACACCGCTGCGAGATCCGCGTCGCCGCGCCAGCCGCTGCCGACCTCTTGCCCGCCGCCGACGCGGAGTCCTGGCTGTCGAGCAGCTGCAGCAGCCCCGCACCGTATGTGCCTGGCTTTGAGCCGAACACGCGCGTGGTCGCACGTCGCCATGCGCCGTCGGCGCCCAGCTCAGCCGCCAGTCGCTCGGCATCTGCGCGAGCATGTGCGGCCACGAAGTTGGACTCGCCGGGCTCGTCCAGCGCTGCAACCGCCGCCACCGCATCGTCCAGCAGCCCGATCACGTGTGGGAACGCGTCGCGGAAGAAGCCGGAGATGCGCACCGTCACGTCGATCCGCGGCCGCCGTAGCTCCTCCAGCGGTACCACCTCGATGCCCGTCACACGCCGTGACTCGGGATGCCACTTGGGGCGCACCCCGAGCAGCGCGAATATCTCGGCGATGTCATCGCCCTGCGTGCGCATCGCCGATGTGCCCCATGCGACCAGGCCGACCATCCGCGGCAGCTCGCCCGTCTCGCGGCGGTGGCGCTCCAGCAGAGCGTCCGCCAGGCGCTGCCCCACTTCCCACGACAGCTCCGACGGCAGCGAGCGCGGGTCCACGGAGTAGAAGTTGCGACCCGTCGGCAGCACGTCCAGACGCCCGCGCGTGGGGCTCCCCGATGGGCCGGCCGGCACGTGGCGCCCATGAAGCGCCGCCAGTACGTGCTCGATCTCCTCGCCCGTCCTGCGGATGCGCGGCACGACCTCGCTAGCCGCAAAGCGCAGCGCGCGCTCGACGCCGGCATCCTCGTGCCCCAGCACGTCGCGGCAGATCTGCTGGGCGGCGCCTGCGTCCCAGCCGTTCGCGGCGAGTGCGTCGAGCAGCGCCATTTGCGCCGCCTCCAAGCGGTCGACGACGTCCCCGGCGCTCGCGGCCGGCCCGCGAAAGCGCTCGATCAGCTCCGTTGGGATCACGACCGTGCCGGCGCCCGGCGCGCCGGCTACCGCCGCCGACTCGAGGAGCTCACTCACCGGTACCCCGGGCGCGGCCACAAGCGCCGGCTCGTCGAGGCCGAATGCCGTGCCCACCGCCCGCCGCAATCCAGGTATGTCCCCCGAGCCGAGCCGCAACATCGCGGCAGTGAGCCCGCGGAGCTGATTGCCCTCTGGCGCCTGCCCGAGCACGTGCAGGCCGTCCTTGATCTGGATGTCCTTGACCTCGCACAGGTAGCCATCGATGTGGTTCACGAGTTCTGACAAGTCGTCCGGGCGCTGATGGATGTCCAGGTCGGCCTGCAGGTTGGCGCGCTCGATCGCCGACCAGATGCGCGCCGCAAGCGCCGGCAGCTTCGGCGGGTCGAGCAGCTCCAAGCGGGCGTACTCGTCGAGCAGCGCCTCCAGCTCCGCCAGCTCGTCGTAGGTGTCCGCACGCATCATCGGTGGCACCAGGTGGTCGACGATCACCGCGTGCGCACGACGCTTCGCCTGCACACCCTCGCCAGGGTCGTTGACCACAAATGGATAGATCAGCGGCATGTCGCCGAGCGCCACGTCCGGAGCGCACGCGGGCGACAGCGCGAGCATCTTGCCCGGCAGCCACTCGAGCGTGCCGTGCTTGCCCAGATGCACGATCGCGTCCGCTCCCCACACCGCGTCAAGCCAGCGATAACACGCGAGGTAGTGGTGGGTGGGCGGCAGCTCGGGGTCGTGGTAGATGCCCACCGGATCCTCGCCATATCCGCGCGGCGGCTGAATCGCCACGAGCACGTTGCCCAGCTCCAAGCCCGCGATCACGAAGTCCTCTCCGTCCAAGTAGCGGTCGCCGGGCGGCGGACCCCAACGCTCCTCGATCCCCTCGCGCAGCTTCCGTGGCAGCGTGCTGTACCAGTCGATGTAGTCGGTCACCGGCAGCCGCAGCGTCGACTCCTCGAGCTGCTCGTCGGTGAGGAACTCGGGGTCGTGCCCACCACTAGCAATGAGCGTGTGCATCAGCTCATCTCCATGACCAAACGGCCGCTCCACGTGCATGCCGTCCGCGTGCATCGCGTCGAGCAGCGCGAGCGCACTCGCAGGCGTGTCCAGCCCAACAGCCATGCCCACCTTTGCGTGCTTGGTGGGGAAGCTCGTCAGCAGCATCGCCACGCGACGCCGCTCAGCGGGCAGGTGCCGCAGTCGTGCGCTGCGCACTGCCAGCCGGGCAACACGAGCGCAGCGCTCAATATCGGGCACATAGCGAGGCACAGCCACGCCCACAGGCGAGCCCTCGGCGTCGCGCTCCTTGAAAGAGATGACCCCGCCAACGATCCGCCCATCGAACTCAGGGATTGCCACCTGCGTGGCCGCGTCGAGTGGTGAAAGCCCTGAATCGGACTCGAGCCATGCGGCACGGGAGCCGGTTGCACACATCGCCTGGATCACAGGCACATCGAGCGCGGCGAGCGCGGTTGCATCCCATTCCTGCCACTGCTCACTAACGCCTTCACCGTCTCCAGCAGCAGCGTCGGCGGCCCCCGAGCCGCCGGTGGCGAGCATCGTCACGATCAGTGCATCCACGTGGCCATCGAGCAGCGCCAGCGCAGGTACATGCCCATCGCTGTCGCGCCGCAATGTGTAACTCCAAACCGCAAGCGCGTTCGCACCGGCCTCTTCAATCGCTGTGCAAAGGGCATCGACGAACGCCGTGTTGCCGGTCAAGCGGTGCGAGCGGTAGAAGCAGAAGCCAACCGTTGGTCGGTCGGCATCGTGCCGGGCGAGGGCCTGCTCCAACTCCACATCACCAATGCCAGGCACATAAATCCCAAGGTCGTCGACCTCGTGCGGCGGCTCGAACCCATGTCCTTCCAGCAGGAACGTGTCTGCGAGGAACCGCAGCAATTGCTCAACGTTCTCCACGTCTCCGTGACGCAAATACTCACCCGCCTGCGCAACCGCTCCGGCCGGCGCGAGCGAAAGACCAGTCATCTCAGCGTCCGGGGTGGCCTCGCCGCCAAGCGCCAACAAGGCGATCCCCTGCTCAACACAACGCTCCCGCAAGAGATCAAACCCACCAGGCCAACCCCGCCGTCCACCAAGGATCCGACAGAGGACAACGCGTGCGCCATCGAGGAAGTCATCGATAAGCACCGCCGCATCCATGCCCGTCGGGTTCACACAACGAACCTCCGGAAAGTCGTCAGGCAAAAGTTCGACCGCGCTAGCCGTAGCCAGGATCTCCGTATCCGCAGTGGTTATGAAGCGCAGCAAGAAGTCACCTCCAAGGTGATGGTCAACTGCACGAATGGGCCACCTGCGGGACAGCGCTCCACACAAGAGCCAGCTGTGCCGCAGGGCGCCACGAGGTTGGCGGCGATGCCAGGTGTCACAAAACGCAAGGCCGCACCTCCGTAGTGACACTGGGCAAGTCAGCGGGCACGCCGCCTTCGATCAGCGCAGCTAGTCGCGCAGTGTCGAGATGCTTTTCCACAAGGTCACCAAGCACGTCGAGTCGAGCCTTCCGAGCGGAGGCAAACGACACGGTCCCAGGCACAAACCGACGTCCACGCAACGAGGCAACGTGCGCCAAAAGCGCCCGGCGGAACTCATCGTGCTCGAGCACACCATGCCAAGAGGTGCCAATCACCGAGCCCAGGCGGCAGCCGTCAGGCTCGCCATCCTCGGCAATAAAGAGAGACCCGCCAGCGCGGTGACGTTGACGATCACGATCGCCATGTGAATCGCGAGCGTGAGCGTCAACGGCATCCGCGCACACTCGTCCATGCCTAATCTCATAGCCGCCAACCTTGGAGTCGAGCCATGCACAATGGCCGTCACGCCTACGCAACAACTTGCCAGGCTCGAACGTCGTGTTGACAGGCAGCAATCCAAGCCCGTCTACCACGCCCTCTCCACTCTCATAATCATCGATGATCCGGTGACCCAGCAGCTGGTATCCGCCACAGATGCCGAGGATCGGGTTCCCGGCCTCCGCACGCGCCTTCAGGGCATCCGCGAGTCCTGAGTCGCGAAGCCGCGCGAGGTCCTCCACGGTTGCCTTCGTACCCGGCACCACCACCAGATCCGCGCGCTCGACGTCGGCGATCGAGCGGGTGAATCGCACGCGCACGCCGGGCTCCGCGGCCAGCGCGTCCACATCGGTGAAGTTGCTCATCCATCGCAGACGGATTACCGCCACGTCGAGCGTGTCCGCTGACGTGGGTGCCTCTGGGCGCGGCGCGTCCAGCGCCAGCGAGTCCTCCACGTCCATCCACAGGTCCTCCACGTGCGGGAGCACTCCCAGGGTGGGCCGGCCCGTCAGCTCCTGCAGCTGCTCGAGCCCCGGGTCGAGGATCGACTGGTCGCCACGGAACTTGTTCACCACGAAGCCCGCGATGTGCGCTTGGTCGGCCGGCTCCAGCAGCGCCAGCGTGCCGAACAGCGACGCGAACATGCCGCCGCGGTCGATGTCCGCCACGAGCAGCACCGGCAGATCGGCAGCGCGTGCGAGGCCCATGTTCGTCAGGTCCGCGTGGCGCAGGTTGATCTCCGCCGGGCTGCCCGCCCCCTCGCACACCACCACGTCGAAGCGCGCACGCAGGTCGGCGAGGGCGTTCGCCACGATCGGACGCAACTCGTGCTTGAGCTCCTGGTAGGAGCGCGCGCTCGCGTCCGCGTACGGCTTGCCCATCACGATCACCTGGCTGTGGCGCTCGCCCGACGGCTTGATCAGGATCGGGTTCATCGCCGCCTCCAGCTCCACGCCTGCAGCCGCTGCCTGCACCGCCTGCGAGCGGCCGATCTCGTTGCCGTCCCGCGTCACCACCGAGTTCAGCGCCATGTTCTGCGCCTTGAACGGTGCCACGCTCACCCCTTGGCGGCGAAGCCAGCGGCAGATGCCCGCCGTCACCACCGACTTGCCCGCATCCGACTGCGTGCCACACACCAGTAGCGCGCCCTTCATCTTGCGCTCCTGGCGAGCGCGCACAGGATGGCGGCAGCGATGCCAACCGCCAGCGACAGCCGCGCCGCGCGGTGCACGTCCTCGACCGTCGGCGCTTTGCCGTCGCCGAGCTTAGGCCGTGCCTCGATGCTGCCGTTGTACGCGAGCGGGCCGCCAAGGGTTACCCCGAGTGCTCCCGCGAACGACGCCTCCGCAAGGCCGGAGTTGGGGCTCGGGTGTGCGCCTCCGTCCCGTCGGGCCGTTGCCGCGGCCGCACGCGGCGACCCGCCCACGAGCGGTGCGGTCATGCACGCGAGCACCGCGGTCATGCGCGCAGCCGGCCAGCTCATCACGTCGTCCAGCTTTGCCGCCGCCCACCCGAACTCCACGTAGCGCTCGCTGCGATGGCCGAACATCGCGTCCAACGTGTTCGCCGCGCGGTACGCCACCACGCCCGCCGGACCCGCAAGTGCGCCCCACAGCAAAGCCCCCACGACCGCGTCGCCCGTGTTCTCCCCCACCGACTCCAGCGCCGCGCGGCACAGCGCGTCTCCGTCCAGCTCCGCTGCATCGCGCCCGCACAGCGCACGCAGCGCGCCACGGGCCTCCTCGAGCTCTCCTCGCGCCACCAGGTCAGAGACATTCAGTGCCTCACGCCTCAACGACCGCCCGCCGAGCGCTACCCACACGAGCGCTGTCAGCACCAGCTCGCGGGGGAAGCCGCGCCTCGCGGCCGCCCGCGCCAGAAGCTCCGCGCCCACTGCTGGGATTGCCACGAGGATTGCCGTCACCGCTGCTCCTCGCAGCCGCGACGGGGCGTACACGGCGTGCTCCAACGCCAGGGCTGTGCGCCCGAAGCCCGCCACCGGATGCCAGCGAGCGGGGTCGCCCACCGCCGCGTCCGCCGCGTAGCCCGCCAGCAGCGCCGCGCCAGCCAAGGGTGTTGCGGTCATCGCCACGTTCGCCGACCTCACGCCTGGCCGGTGAGGCTCTGGTCCCGCATCGTGTGCATCTGCGCGCCCCCTCGGGATCGTGCGTCCCGTCGTCGGAAGGTTCGCGGCGGTTGAGTCTCTGGCTCCCGGGAACGCGTCCCGGTCACAGTGGCGCGACCGCCCCGGTCTCTCACCGGGTTCCTCGCACCGCCACGCTGACAACGCCGATGCTACTGGCTGGCGCATGGCGCGGCCGAGCGACTGCCTCTAGTGTTGCCAGCGTGACCGACCACCAGCGCCTCGCCACTGCCGCTGAGCCCCTCACGGGCGCGGTCGAGCCCCATGCGGGGGCGGCTAAGCCCCATGCCGGTGCGGCCGAGCGCTTCACTCGCCCGCCCACGCCTGAGGGGTTCGATAGCTCACGCGCCGCTGAACGCGCCGCCGATCCCCGCGGCTGGCGCTACGACGCCGCTGAGCGGGAGGTCGTGCACCGCGTGATCGCCGAGCGCCGCGACGTGCGGCGTTTCCGTCCCGACCCTGTCCCCGAGGATGTTCTCCAACGTGTGCTCGAGGCGGCCCACCGTGCGCCGTCAGTCGGGCTGATGCAGCCGTGGCGGCTGATCGTCATCCACGATCTCGACACGCGGGTTGCCGTCCGGCGTTTGGCGCAGCGCGAGCGCCTGCGCCAGGCCGACCGCTTCGACGAGCGCACCCGCCAGTTCCTCGACCAGAAGATCGAGGGCGTCGTCGAGGCCCCCCTCGGCTTGTGCGTGTGCTGCGACCACGGTGACCCTGAGGTGGAGGTGCTCGGCCGCGGCACCATTCCTGACACCGACATCTATAGCGCCGCCTGCGCCGTCGAGAACCTATGGCTGGCCGCCCGCGCTGAGGGGCTCGGCGTCGGCTGGGTGAGCTTCTACCGCCCTGAGGACCTGCGCGCACTGCTCGGCATTCCCGCGCGGGTGGACCCCATCGCCTACCTCTGTATCGGCTGGCCTGATGAGCGTCCTGTACGCCCGGGGCTGGAGGCAGCGGGATGGTCATCGCGGGTGCCACTCGACGCTGTTGTCATGGGCGAGCGTTGGCGCGAGGGGACGGCTGCTGAGCTCGCACCTGCGGCTCGAACCAGGATCACACCGCCGGACGCCGGCCCCGACCGCGTAGCCGCCATCGCCGCCCGCGATCGCCTCGACCAGCTCGTTAAGCCAAGTGGCAGCCTCGGCGCGCTGGAGACCGTGATCGAGCGCTGGGCCGCGGTGACCGGTAGCCCACCGCCGTCGCACATCCACGCCGGCGTGCTCGTGTGCGCGGCTGACCACGGGCATGTCGTGCACGGCACCAGCCTGTTCGACGCTGAGGTCTCAGCCCAGGTGACCGCTGCTGCTGCCCGCGGTGAGACCGCCGTCGGGGTGCTCGCGCATCGTGGCGGGCACGAGCTGTCGGTCGCCGACATCGGTCTCGTGGGCGCCACACCCGAGGGCGTGCGCGACGCGAAGGTCGCCGCCGGCAGCGCTGACATGACACGTGGACCAGCGCTCACGGCCGAGCAACTGGATGCTGCGCTAGACGCTGGCGCGACATTGGCACGGGAGCTGGCCGCGCACGACGTCCACTGCATGGTGCTCGGCGAGATCGGCATCGGCAACACCGCCACCACCGCTGCGCTCGTGTGTGCGCTGACCGGCGCCGAGCCGCAACTGGCAGTGGGGCGCGGCACTGGCGTCGACGCCGCCGGGTTGGAACGCAAGCGCGCGACGGTTGCGGCTGCGCTCGAGCTGCATGGTGCGGCGCTAGATGCGCACGAGGCGCTCCGTTGTGTCGGTGGGTTGGAGCTCGCCGCACTCGTGGGAGCGGCCACCGAGGCTGTGCGCCTGCGCCTGCCCGTGCTGCTCGACGGCTACGCCGTCACAGTCGCCGCGCTGGCCGCCGTGCAGCTCGACGTCACCGTCGGAGAAGTGCTCATCGCCGGCCACCGCTCCGCCGAGCCGGGGCACGCGCTGGTCCTGTCTGAGCTGGGGCTGGAGCCGCTGCTTGACCTGCGTCTGCGCCTCGGCGAGGCCTCCGGTGCGCTGCTCGCTCTGCCGCTGGTCGAGGCTGCCGGCGCGCTCCACGCGCAGATGGGCACGTTCGAGGAGTCGGGTGTTGCACGCTCGCGCTGAGACGCCAGTCGCCGCCAGACGCTCGTTTCGCCCGTGGGATGGTCTCGCCAGCGCGATCACATTCCTGACCATCCTGCCGGTGCCCAGCTCAGGTGAATCCGGGCTAGGGAGTGCAGCGGCGTGGTTTCCCGTTGTTGGTGCTGGCGTGGGTGCGCTTGCAGGTGGGGTTCGCCTGCTGTGTGGTGAATGGGTGGGGGCCACCGTTGCGACGGTGCTCGCAATGATCGTTCTCGTGGTGGTGACCGGTGCGCTTCACCAGGACGGCCTGGCGGACACTGCCGATGGTCTCGGCGTGCGGAGGGACCGCGCGCGGCGCCTGGAGGTCATGCGGGACTCCTCCACCGGCGTGTTCGGGGCGCTCGCGCTGATCGGGTGGGCGCTGTTGCTCTATACGACTGTCTCCTCACTCGACGGCGATCGCGCGCTGCGGGCGTTGGTCGTTGCCTGCGCGCTCGCGCGGTGGGCGGCGCTTGCTCATGCCGCCGGCACCGGCCCGGCTCGTGCCGATGGCCTTGGTGCCGCGTTGCGCGTAGGGCGCAGCCAGCTGGGAGTTGCCACGGCCTTCGCTGTGATCGTTGCCCTTGCGGTTGGTGGGCTCGTTCCGGGCGGGGCAGCGATCGGCACGACTGTCGTGGTCGCGTGGTTGTCGGTTCTGTTCGCTCGGGGGACGCTCGGCGGTCGTACGGGGGACACGCTTGGTGCGACAGTTGCCGTTGTGGAGGTTGCTGTTTGTGTGGTGCTGCTGGGGGTTTGGGTGGGGTGAATCCCGGCGGGTCCGCGCGTTGCCGAGGCCGGATCTGGGGTCGTATACCGTGGTATACTGCACCTATGGCGAAGGTCATGGTATCCATGCCAGACGACCTGCTAAGCGAGGTCGATGCTGAGGCCGTCCGCCTAGGCATCACGCGCAGCGCTGTCCTGCGCCGTTTCGCTGACTCCGCACTACGAAAGCGACGCGCGGACCGTGCGTCGGCGATGAACACGCTGTTGAAGCAGGCCGGTAGCCATGGAGGTGCGGCCGCCGATCAGGTGAAAGCGACCCGGCCGGCGGTGTGAGCACGCTGCTGCTGGATGCGAGCGTCATCCTCGCGGCGTTTGACTCCGACGACGCTCTGCATGAGCCGGCGCGGGCGATTCTGGTCGGGTCCGGCGTGACTTTGGCCACACTGGATCTCGCGCGCTATGAGGTCGCCAACGTGGTGATCCGTGCTTGGCGGGCACCGGATCGCCTCGACGCATTACTCGAAGCGATCGATCGGATCGCCAACGACAGCGGCGTTCTGCTGTCGACGACCGGCCTACTGACACGTGCTGCACAACTCGCCGAGGAGCACACGATCTCCGTCTACGACGCGGCATATGTAGGGGCCGCCAGCCAGGCCGGCGCCACGCTCGTCAGTTGCGACATTCGGGACCTCGTCAGCAAGGGGCTTGCAGCCAGCCCAGAGGACGTCCAACCGGACGCGCCGTCGAGCACTGACCCTCAGGGTACGAGCACCGATCCCGAATAGCGACGCTCGCTGTCTTCGCTGATCACGGGAGAGACGGGTCCCGCGGCGGCGCCCCCGCAGCAGCGAGCGCAGCCAGGAACGCCACCCGCGCATCTGCATCGCAATGCGCCGCTTCAAGCGCAGCCATCTCCGTGTCGGGATCCGCTCCAGCAGGGAAATCCTCCCCCGGCCCACACACCAGCCCGAGCGCCGAGCGTTCGTCCCACGGCTCACCGGCAACCGTCACGTCCAGGCTCACCCGCTGTCCCTCCACGGCAATTGAGAGATAGCGGTGCACGTCGATCAACCCCTCGTCGGGCACGGTGGCGGCGATCTCCGGCCCGAACAGCTCGAACGCGCGCTCGTGCTCGAGCCGGTACACGCGGTGCACGAGCACCGGCTCGGTCATGGGGAAGCGCTGGGCGAGCACTTGCCCCAGGAACAGGTGCTTGGTGGCGCTCGTGCCGCGTGCCTCCAGCAGCATGCTTTCCACCGTCGGCTCGCTCGGCAGGCCGTATGGCATCGACCGCATTGCTTCCACCAGCTCCACCAGCGAGCTGTTCGCGCGAAACAGCGGCCCGAGGGCGGTTCGCTGGCTGGCGCTCAGGTGCGGCCATAGGGCCTCGTAGCCAACGAAGTTGAACATTTTCACTCCCGGCTGCAGCGGCTGCGGCGCTCCCAGCAGGCGGTTGGTGCCAACGCCGAACGGTGGCGCGTCCGCGAACGTGATCTCGCCAAAGCCCGCGTGCTCGAACGTCTCGCGGATGCGCGGCACGAGGTCCGGTGCTCGCCGGTGGCGGGTCCAGATAACGGTTGCCTCCGGTGCGCACAGCTGACTGAGGTGGGCGATTGTGTTGGCGATGTCGTCCGCCGCCACGTTGCCGAACACGCCGCAGATCAGGATCACGTCTGCCGGCACCGCACCTGCATAGGCATCGGTCAACGACGCGTCGCCGGCAACCACCTCCACCGCCTCCAGGCGCATCGCGCCGGCCGCCGCACGCGCGAGCTGCACGTTCTGTTCGTCGAGCTCCACCAGCCGCGCGCTCACGTCCTCGCGCCGTGGATGGTCCGCCAGCACGCCGATGATGTCGTGCCCTTGTCCCGCGCACACGCTGATCGCGCGGATCGGACCCGGCGGTGCCTGGTCGAGGGCCGCACGCAACTGCGACTGCACGAGCGCCAGGCGCCGGCCCAGTTCGGAGTTGGGGTCCTCGTAGCCCTCATGCCACGCCCGCCAGTCCACGGACGTCTGCGATGCGCTACCGGCGCCTGCCATGGCACGACATTACACACGGCTCAGGCGCCCCCAGCCGTTATCGTCGCGTGTGTGGGATCCAGCAAGGCGGATCGCTTTCTCGAGCTCCATCGCCAGGCGCGGCCGCTGCTCTTGGCCAACGCCTGGGATGTGGGCTCCGCGCGGCTGCTCGAGTCGCTCGGCTTCCAAGCACTCGCAACGACGAGCAGCGGCTACGCGGCGAGCGTTGGCCGACTCGACTACTCGCTCAGCCGCGAGGAGGCGCTCGCGCACGCCGCAGCGCTCGTCGCCGCGACGGACGTGCCTGTGTCGGCTGATTTCGAGGATGGTTTCGCCGCAGACTCAGACGGCGTTGCCGAGACGGTAAGTCTGGCACTCGGTGTGGGTCTCGCGGGCTGCTCGGTCGAGGACTGGAGTGCCTCCCAGGAGCGCCTCTATGGCTTGGATGCTGCAGCTGAGCGTGTGGCGGCGGCCGCGCAGGCGGCACACACTGGACCCGAGCACCTCGTGCTCACCGCCCGTGCTGAGAACTACCTGCGCGGCAATCCAGACCTACGTGACACGATCGCCCGGCTACAGGCCTATCAGCAGGCCGGCGCCGACGTGCTGTATGCGCCGGGACTGCATCGCCCGGAGGAGCTTCGCGAGTTGGTGGCGGCGCTCGAGCTCCCGATCAACGTGCTCGCCCGGCCGGGGGCACCGTTCGTGTCGGAGCTCGGTGCCCTCGGCGTCAAGCGTGTGTCGGTTGGAGGTGCATTCGCGTTCGCTGCATTCGGGGCGCTAACGAGTGCCGCAAATGAGCTGCTGCATGACGGCACGTACGGCTTTCTGGAGCTGGCTGGTATCGGCTCCAAGCAGGTGCGCGCCGCTTTCGCTGACTGAAACGCCGTGTGCGTAAGCTGGATCCGGTGACCGCCTGTCAGCCAGATTTCGGTCGTACGGCATCCGACTACGCGCGCCATCGCGCGGGGTTCCCTCCAGAGCTGCTCGATCGGCTCGCGGGACTCGGCGTCGGGGGGCCGGGTGCGCGCGTCGTCGATCTCGGTACCGGCACGGGCAGCCTCGCGCGGCTGTTTGCCCAGCGCGGCTGCGAGGTGACCGGCGTTGATATCGCGCCGCCGCTACTCGAGCAAGCTCGGCAGATGGATCGAGATGCCGGCGTGCGGGTCACCTATGTCGAGGGGCAAGCCGAGGCCACCGGCTTGCCTGCCCGGGCGTTCGATGTCGTCACCGCCGGTCAGTGCTGGCATTGGTTCGATCGAGCTGCTGCTGCCCGTGAGGTCAAACGCCTCCTCGTCAGCGGGGGGAGCGTGGTGATAGCTCATTTCGACTGGATCCCGATACCGGGCAACGTTGTTGCCGCCACCGAGCAGATCATCTTGCGCCACACCCCATCGTGGCCGTTCGCCGATCGTGCCGGGCTGTATCCGCAGTGGCTCAAAGATCTGCAGTCCACAGGCTTCACGGGGATCGAGTCGTTCTCCTTCGATGTGACCGTGCCCTACTCACACGAGGACTGGGTCGGGCGCGTGCGCGCGAGTGCTCCCGTCGCCGGCACGCTTGACGCCGAGGGGGTTTTGGCCTGCTCAAATGAGCTCGCTGAGATGTTGCTCAAAAGCTTCCCGGGAGATCCACTGGCGGTACCTCACCGTGTATGGGCTGTCACGGCCCAAACGGGTACGCCATGAGTTAGGCACACCAGGAGTTATGTGAGTAGTTGACGGTGTTTCAGCTTTCCGCGTAGTAGTGGTTTGTCCGCTTAAGCTGGCGCGGGCTGAGTCGATAAGGGCAGCATGTCCCGCGCTGCCACACCGCAGGGGAACTCAGTCGCTCGTAGCCGCCCACCACATCGTGCGGGCAAGCCTCGCTCCGCGCCACCGCGCGCGAACTACGACTCGTCCGATCTCGGCCGCGCATTCGAGCTTGCCGCTCTGGTCGAGTCCGCCACAGATGCTGTCGTCGGCGTCTGCCCAGCGGGGTCGATCACCGGCTGGGGAGCTGGAGCTGAGCGGTTGTTCGGCTACTCGCGGGCGGAGGCTCTCGGTCAACCCATCGCGCTGCTCGCTCCACCCGATCGCCTCGAGGAGCCGAGCGCGTTGATCGAGTGTGCGATGTCAGGTGAGCGCATCGAGCGCCTCGAAACTGAGCGTGTCAGCAAGGATGGTGCGCTCTTGAATGTGCTGCTGTCGGTTGCTCCGATCTGGGGTGACACGCACGAGTTCGTCGGCATCGTGGGGATCTTCCGCGACCTCAGCGCCCAGCGTGCCGCCGAAGCGGAACTGCGCGAAACCATCGCTGAGCTCGACGAGGCCAGGTTCGAGGATCTGAGGCGCCTGGCGTTGATGGCCGAGTATCGCGACGACGACACCAACAAACACACCGAACGCGTCGCACGTACGGCGGAGCTGCTCGCTCAAGAGCTTGGGCTGGATGGCGAGCTCGTAGCGAGGATCAATCATGCGGCGCCGCTGCACGACGTTGGCAAGGTTGGCATTCCCGACGCGATCCTGCTGAAGCCGGGCAAGCTCACGGACGACGAGTTCGAGATCATCAAGACCCACACTGTCATCGGGGGGCGCATCCTCTCCAAGAGCCGCTTCCCAGTGGTGCGGATGGCGATGGAGATCGCCTTCACCCACCACGAGCATTGGGACGGAAGCGGCTATCCGAGCGGGTTGCGCGAAGAGGGGATACCGATCGCCGGACGGATCGTCGCCGTTGCCGATGCGTTCGACGTGATGACCCACGCGCGCCCCTACAAGCAGGCGCTGCCGATCGAGTACTCAGTCGAGGAGATCAGGCGCTGCAGCGGCAAGCAGTTCGACCCGCGCATCGTCGACGCGTTCATGCGCCTGGATCACCAAGCACTGGTCGACACCACCTGTAGCTCACCACAGCAGTTGGGCCGCAACGCCGCGGCACGGGCACTCTAGTAGCGACAGATCAGCTGGCGCCGGCCGTTGCCGGCTCGGCGCTGCTTGTGAGCTCTTGCGAGGGCAGCCTCAGCCGTGCTGCCAGCGGTAGCCCGAAAAGCGAAACGCCGCCCATCGCCAGGAACGCCGCCAGCGGATGGTGAACGAGGATCTGAACGATCAGCGCGACCACCAAGCCACCGAGGTTGCCGGCCATCCACACGATCGCCCCCGCCGTACCTGCCGCGGCGCCCGCAAGCTGCTCCGCTGCCGTGAGGATCACCGGCAGTGCCGGCAGCAGCACCACCCCCATCGCCACCAGCGCCAGCGCGCGCACTCCAAGCCATGGCGCCACGCCCAGCACCACGCAGCCGCCGCACGCGACGAATACGACGGCTCGCATGAAGCCGCGTTCGCCGTGCCTGCGCGCGACGAGCGGCGGCAGCACCGCACAGCCGATCACGCCGGCGACCACCATTCCCACGAGCAGACCGCCAGACGCCGCTTCGGAGACGCCCGAGGGGTGCAGCAAGGTCTGTAGCCATGTCGCCAGCGCGACGAAGATGCCGAAGCCGAGGAACACCAGGCCGCATAGGGTGCGCATCGATGGCAGCTCCCACAGCGCTCGCGCGGCGCTACCCTCGATGGCCGCGTGCTCGCCGCTCTCCTGTCCCGGCGTGCGCAGTACAAAAGCCAGCGCCACAGCGGGAAGCACCGCCAGCACCGCCTCCAGCACGAGCAGTCGCTCGAGCTGTCCGTGGGCGCCCACCGTCGGGCCGAGGAGCAGCGCCAGCAGCATCCCCACGAAGCTTCCTGCCGAGCCGACTGCGATACCGCTCGCGCGCTGGTCGAACGGCAGGTACTCGCCTGCGAGCTTGCTCACCGCGCTGAGCACCAACGGCTGCGCGACCGCCACCATCACCTGTCCGGCCATCGCCCACGCGAACGTCTCGCTGCCCAGTCGCACCAGTCCACCGAGCGCAACCAGCGCGCCACCCGCTGCCAGCGCCGGGCGAAACCAGCGGTCGAGCAGGATCCCCGCGGGGATTGCAAGCGCCACGTAAAGCAGCGGGAAGATCTCCGCCAGCCAGCCGACCGCGCTGACGGACACTCCGTAGCGCCGTGCCGTCTCGGTGGTGATCGCCGCATACGTCAACCACAGGACCTGTGTCGCCGCGCACACCAGCCCATAGGCGACGATAACGCGCCACCCATGGGTCTTCATTGAGTTCTCACCGGCGTTTCCGTCACTGCTTCCTCGCCGCTCGACAGCAGGCGCGAAGCCTACTCACACGCGGTCGCGAAACACCCCTTCGATCATGTCAATCAGCGTTGCGCGGATTTCAGCGCGTTTGAGGCCGAGGTCGTTCACCAACAGCCACCACGTCTGCACGTCGCAAAGCGCGATCAGCGCCGCCCGACGGCGCTCGCGTGCCTGCTCGTCGAGATCTGCCAGCCATGTCCCAAACGCGTACTCCACCCACTCGTAGTGGACCTGGCGTGCAGCCTGCGAGAGCTTGGCCAGCAGGGGATGTCCTTCGTGCAGCCATGCGCCGATTCGCAGGGAGCGTGCTCCCCATGCCTCGTAGTGGTCGAGCAGGTTGTCCACCGCGCCCTCCACGTCGCTGCGCGGCGCGCTCCAGCGTTGATCGTGCACCTGTGAGTAGCCGCGTATCAACGCTTTCAGCAACAGCCCCTCCTTGGAGCCGAAGTGGCGTAGCAGCGTCTGCTTGCTCACGCCCGCCCGCGCTGCCAGCGACTCGAGCGAGGTCTTCTGCCAGCGGCCCGCGTAGAACTCCTCGTCGGCGGCGTCGAGTAGTGCTTCCTGAGTGCGCTTTTGGCCTTCCGCGCGCGCAACCTTGTTGTAGGGGCGACGGTCGCTCACGATTCAATCCTGCAGCGCAAGCGACGCGGGAACAGACGCCGCAAAGTAGCCGGGGACCGCGAGGATCACCGCTGCGCTCGCGATCACCAGCGCGAGGCTGCGCAACGCCGTCAGCGCCGGCAGCGAATACACGACGGGGAAGTTGACCACGTCGGAGAGCGCACGATCAGCCAGTTGCTGGCCGTAGAGGCCAAAGACGGCGCCCATCACGCAGCCGACACCGAGCAGCAGCAGGCTCTCCAGCAGCATCGTTTGCCACAGCTCCCTCTGAGGCAGCCCCTCCAGCTTGAGCTTGGCCAGGCGAGGGCGCCGCTGCCAGATCATGGCCCCCATTGCCGCCGCCATCGCGAGCACGGCCGCGACCAGGATCAGGGTTGCGATCTGGGTGAGGCTCGCCAGCGCTTGGCGGCCGAGCTTGCTTTGCTGGGTGGCATGCTGCGTCGCGCTCTGCACGGTCAGCCCCGAGCGCGCGGGCGGGCCCAGGGCATGCTCGATCTCGCTTACGCCTACTGCGGGCGTTACTCCGTGGGCGAGCTGGATGCTGTAGGCGCTCACCTGCGAGCTGCCCCAGGCGCGCGCGTAGTCGGAGGCGTTCATGATGATCGCCCCTGGCGCCCACCCGAGGTTGGTGGACAGCGCCGCCACACGAAAACTTGTCGGGTTGGCGCTCGGTAGCGTGAACGCTTGGCCGATGCGCAGATGGTGTTCGGATGCGACCGCCTTCGAAAGCACGAGCCAGCCGCCCGCGCGTACGCGTTCGGTCGCCTGTTGGGGGTTGCCTTGCAGTAGCTGGCCGCCGGGTAGCAGCGGTGTGCTCTGGCCCGATGGGGCGGTCACGAACAGTCGGCGCTGGCCGTAGTCGAGAAAGCCGCTGCGGTACAGATGCACGGCTCGCACTCCGGGCAGACGTTCGAGCTTGGTCTGATCGGTGGGCGTGAACGCTGTGGTCTGCAGCAGGTTGTAGGAGCCGGCGGGACGCACCCAGACGTCGGTGGACGCATTCGATTCGGCCGCCGCCGTTTCGAGCCCGGCGAGCAGATCCCCGTGCGCGCCCTGGATTGCCACGCTGCCGAACACGGCAATCGCTCCAGTTGCGGTGATCGCGAGCGCCCGGCCCGGGACGGCGCTCAGCTCCATGGTTGCCACGTGCGGAACGACGCTCGTAATGTTGCGCGCGAGCTGCCTAACGAGCCCAAGCGTCCAATTGAGTGTGATCGGCAGCATCAGCAGCAGCGCACCCAGGAGCAACACCATCCCCGGGATCGCTGCATCCGGGGCGGTGTGCAAAACCGCGGTGGCCGCCGCCAGGCACACGACCCCAGCGAGGGCCTGCCAGCCACTTGCACGCACGGTACGGGGCCCCTGGAGCGGGCGCTGGGCGGCTAGCGGATCGCGGGAGATGATCCCGAGCAGTGGGCTGAGCACCGCGACGATCGCCGCAAGCATGCCACCACCAATCGAGATCACGATCGTCTGCCAATCGATGATCCGCGGCGAGCCGACTGTGAAAGCCAGCGACAGGAACGCTGGATTGGAGTGCAGGAAGTTGATCGAAAGCTCGTCGCCAAGTGCCAGCCCAAGCGCGCTTGCGCAGACGCCGAGCATCAGGGCGTCGACGAGCAGCACGGCGATCACTGTCTGCGGCGTGTATCCGTCGCGGCGCAGGTCGACGATCAGGCGCCGGCGCTGGGGCACGGTGAACAGGGCGGCGTTGAACGCGAACAAGAACCCAACGATCGCGCTGATCACTGAGAACAGCAGCGTTGACTGGTTGCTCACAGCGGCCGCCTTGGCAAACAGCTTTTCGTCGTAGTCGACAGCCTCGACGTTCAGATGCCCTGCCGCGAGCGTTTCCAGCGCGCGCCTGACATTAGCTTCCGCGCCTGGTCTGGCCTGCACAAGAATGCGGCTCACACGAGCGCCCACGCCCATCATTTCCTGCACCGTGAACAGCGGCGCGATCGCCAGTGGGCTTGCGATCAACGGGCCGATCTGGCTTTCATGCAGCCGCGCGTACAGGGGCGCTTCGCCTGTGCGTCCAGCGAGCTGGAAGTTCACTTCCTGGCCGAACTTGCTCACGCCGAGCTTCGCCGCGAGCGGCGCGGGCAGAACCACTGCGCCGAACCCTGCGAAGGGCTTGAGATCGAGGTGCCGTGTGAGCGTGCCACCGAGCTGCGACAGGCTCGAGTCGGCCCCGATCAGCTGCACAGGCTGGCTACCGCGGGAGCCGATCGCGTTGGCGCTGACTTCCAGGATCGGCGCAGCCAAACGCACGCCTGAAATGTGGCGGACATCCGCGAGTGTCGATTGCGGGAAGCCCTGCGGCTCGCGCGCCACGAGTTGCAGCGTCGCTTTGCCCGCGACCCCGCGCGACAGCTGGGTGACCGAGCTTTGCAAGCTTGTGCTCGCCACCTGTGAGGCAAATAGCAGCGCCACGCCCGCAGCGATGCCAATTAGCGCGAAGAGCTCCTGCAACAGCCGCGCGCGGAGACGCACGCGGTAGAGGATGAGGACGTTGAAAGGCTTCACCTGAGCCCCGTCTCGCCCACCTACAGCACGGCTGCTCGAGCGACGCTCGGCTGCGCGTATTCCTGGCCGGGCGTGTAATCCGAGAGGGCGCCGTCGCGCAGCGCGAGCACGCGGTCGGCATACAACGCAGCCATCGGGTCGTGGCTGACGAGAACTGCTGCTACCTCGCGCTCGCGACACAGTCCCTGTAGTAGCTCCAGTACTTCGCGGCCCCGCTGGGTATCAAGGCTGCCTGTGGGCTCGTCTGCCAGCAGCAGCCGTGGCCGGGTGGAGAGCGCCCTCGCAATCATCACGCGCTGGCGCTCGCCCATCGAGAGGGTCTCCGAGCGGTGCTGCAGGCGCTCGCCGAGACCGAGGCTCTCCAGTAGCGGCGTGACCTCGCGCTGCGCCTCGCTCCAGCGCATCGTCTTCAGCAGCTTCAGGATCGCATTGTCGATTGTGCTGACGCCAGGCAGCAAATCGAAGCTCTGCCGGATGAAGCCCAGTTCGGAGAGCCTGAAGCGCGACGCTTCGCGCTCCGAAAGCGAGGCGATGTCGCGCTGGCCGATCCGGATCGTGCCGGATGTAGGTACCAGGAGCATCGCGATCATCATCAGCAGCGTCGTCTTGCCGGAGCCACTCGGCCCATAGAGAGCTACCACTTCGCCTGGCTCGACCTCCAGCGATACGCCGTCGACGGCGCGCACGGGTTCGCCGCCGATGATCGGATAGTGCTTGACGACGTCAGCCAGGGACAGCACTGCGCTAGTCCGATACCTGGCCGCTCACGTGCACCGTGATGGCATCTTTGTTTGATTCAGTGACCGTGCCGCTGAAGCTCAGGCCTGACCCGTGGATGTGTGCGTATGTGCCGGTACCGCGGTTGATCGTCATTGTGCCGGAGAAGTTCTCCACCCCGGTTGCTCTGTGGTAGCTGCCCGTGCCGTAGCCCGTGATGGAGCCGCCTTTGGGATAGATGTTGACTTCGGCGGTCACGCGGGTGTTCGAGACGGCGGTCAGGTGCACGTAGATGGTGCCGCTGGCGGTGCCCGAAGCCGTGCCCTGCTCGTTGAGCGTGAAGCCGTGTTTGCTCGTGTAGTGCAGATGACCTGTCTCGCTGAGTGAGATCGTCTTCGCAGCAAACGCGTGGAATGGTTGCTGGCCAGCCGTCGCCGATGCACTGCCGTAGAGGTACACGAGCGCTGTCAATACACAAGCGGATAGTGCCGCACCTGTGAGGTTGCCTATTCGTCGGGTCAGGGGAGAGGGTTGACTACGCATCGCTTGCAGTTTCCTTTCTCTTCTGGGCTTCATCGACCGGGGCATGGGACCGTGGTGGTGGCGTTACCGACGGAGCCGTCGGCGTAGGTGAATTCTGCGGCGAACGGAAAGCCGCCCTGGGGGCAGTGTGACGGGACGAGCACCGCGTTCCCGTCGCCTGCTCGCGCTCGTGCCGGTGCTCCGATGTCGAGCGAGATGCTGGCCATCGAGGCATCGGGCTCGAGTGGCAGCGTGGGGATCGGAGGGATCGACATCTCGAGCTCTTCCCCGTAAGGGGCCTGACCGGAGAGCGTTGTGCCGCTCAGCAGTACCCGCTCGTCGAACGGCGTGAGCCCCTGGCCGAGGATCTCGACCGTCGGTTGCAGGTTTCGTGGGACGCCGAGGAAGATGGAAAGCGAGATCGCCTCCGACAGCGTCTGGGAGCCGAGTGGAGCCACCACCAGCGCGTGCCCGGAGCCGAGATCTGATTGTGGGCTGCACCCGCCCGCGCCACGGGCCCGCAGTCGCGGTGCCGAACATGAGCTCAGCTGGGGGATGGCGAGGGTCAGCCCAGCGGGGAACGACAACAGCGCGCGGCGCACCGGAGCGGGCACGCCACTCGATCCATCGCTGCTGTAGCGAATCTCGAACCTGAGGGTGCTCTTGGCCCCGAGGCGATCGGGGGAAAGCGATGCTGAGATGACCGCGGAGGTGCTGGTCGAAGGCGTCGAGGCGATCGCTGCGAACCCGGTCGAGTCGGCGAACACGGCCACGGTGATCGCCGTCGCGCATGTGAGCATCAGCGCGAGCATGATGGGCCGGGGGCTGATGTTCGGGATCTTGCGCATCGGTGGCCGCTCAGCTGTGGGGGCACGGGTCGATGGAGCTGGCGGTGCTCGTGGTGCCGTCGGCGAAGCTCATCGTCAGCGCGAATGGGAAGCCGTGGCCGGAGCACGTCTTGGGGGCGGTGAGGCCCTTGATGTGGACGAGCTTGCGCTTGCCGTGCACCATCTCGTAGTAGGCCACGTTCGTGCTGCCAATCGAGATGTAGTTGCTTTCCACGGACGCGTCGGCTGCGCCGGGGAGCGTGTTGACGGGCGGTACCTGGACGCTGATGCCAAAGCCGTAGGGCGCCGGTGCGGCTATTTCTTTGCCGACCAGGACCAGCTGGACTGGGACCGGGCTGACGGCATTGGCGTAGATCAAGACCGCCAGATGTCCGTCTTCGCTGGGTGCAAGGAAGAAGTCGAGCGTGTAGGTCTCTTCGACGAGTTCCCGGCCGAACTGAACCTCACCCACGCCGCCGCCGAATCCGACGCGCGAGTCCGCGGGGCAGCCGCTGGCGCCGCCGGTTTCGAGCTTTGCCTTTTCGCACGTGGCGATGCCCTGCACGTGCACCTTCAGGCCCGCGGGCAGGTAGGCGACGACGCTGCTCACCGGCGACGGTGTGCCTTCGCCGGAAGTGATGGTCGTCTCGGCAGAGAGGTTCGTCGCGGCACCGAGCTTGTCGGGGGTGAGCCGCGCGCTGAACGTGAGCGTCTGTGATGCCCACGCGATTGCGGCGCCTGTCAGGCATAGGCAGGCGGTCAACCCCAACAGGAGAACGCGCACCCTGAGCCCCTCGATCCTGCCCCTCCATCCCATGTTACCGAGCGTAACACTAAATCTGCCAGGCAGTCAATTTTACGGATAGGATCCGATTAGCTGACTTTTTAGTCCCGAGACGGCTCCCGCGATCAAACGCTACGCAGGGCCGCCGCGGGAGCGAGCCGCGCGGCGCGTACGGCTGGATAAAGGCCTGCGAGCGCACCGAGCGCGAGCGCGATCGCGACGCCACCTGCCACTGACAGCAGCGGCACGACGACGATCCACCCCTGGCTGGCTGCGTAGACGGCGGTGGCGGCCGCGCCCAGCCCGATCCCGATGGTTCCGCCGAGCGCCGAAAGCAGCATGGACTCGCCGAGGAACTGCACGCCGATGTGCACCGCACGGGCGCCGAGCGCTCGCCGCAGCCCGATCTCCGGGCGGCGCTCGAGCACGGAGATGACCATCACGTTGGCGATGCCGACGCCGCCGACGAGCAGCGCGACGGCGCCTAGCGCGAGGAACACTGCGGTCAGGGTGCTCTGCGCGTCGGCGCGGGCCTGGAGAGCGTTGGAGGGCCGGCTGACCTTGGTCTGTTCGGGGTTCTGGGGGTTGGCGGCAGCGCCGAGCAGCGAGTCGGCTTCGGTCACGCGTTCGGGGTCGGCGCGTACGTACAGCATGCTGGCGCTGCCGGGTGGTGCCGAACAGGCGCTTTGCGACCGGGTAGCCGATCAGCGCGGCGCGTTCGATTTCCGGTGCCAGCGGCAGCGAGCCGATCACGCCGGCGACGGTGAACCAGACGTTGTCGATCAGCACCTGCAGCGGCCGTCCGTTGGCGGCTAGGCGCGCCACCCCGAGCCGCTCGGCGGCGACGAGCCCGAGCACGACCAGGGGATAGCGTTCGTCGCCGGCGTTCAGGAAGCGCCCGGCGAGCATCTTCCCGCCGAGCGTGGTGAGCAGCTGCGGGTCGGCGGCGTAGCACGCCGATGCCGTTGGTTTCGGCGGCTTCGATGAAGGCGCTGCGCCGCGCGCTCGCGCCGGAGACGCTCGTCACGGCTGCGGCGGAGCGCACGCTGGGTAGGTTGCGCACGTCTCGGACGGCGGCTTCTGGCAGCTTGGCTGCTTCGCCGAGGAATGTTTCCCCGGGCGTGACGGTCGAGCAGGTTGGTGCCCAGTTCGTTCAGCTCGGCCACCAGCCCTGCCTTGCTCGAGTCGGAGATGCCGAGCACGGCCACCATCGCGGCGATCCCGATCGCCACTCCCAGCGCCGAGAGTGCGGCGCGCAGGCGGCGGGTGCGCAGGCCGACGCTGGCGACGCGCAGCACGTCGGCGGCCAGCAGGCGGCTGGGCGCGATCTCGAGCCCTGCATCGCTCACGGCGAGGGTGCTTCGTCGTGGATCAGGCGGCCGTCGCGCAGCTCCACGCGCCGCGGCAGCGTGGCGGCGATCTCGCGGTCGTGGGTGATCACGAGCACCGTCGTGCCCTGCTCGTTCAGCGCCCGCAGCAGCTCGAGGATCTCGCTGTCCGTTGCGCGTGTCGAGGTTGCCGGTGGGCTCGTCCGCGAGCACGATCGCGGGCGAGCTGACGAGCGCCCGCGCGATCGCCACGCGCTGGCGCTCGCCGCCGGACAGCAGCGCGGAGGTCTGGCGCATGCGATGGCTGAGCCCCACGCGGTCGAGCGCCGCGGCCGCCGCCCGCCGGCGCTCGCGGGCGGGGGTACCGGTGTAGAGCAGGCCGTTGGCGACGTTCTCCAGCGCGCTGTCGGCCTCCAGCAGGTGGAACTGCTGGAAGACGAAGCCGATGCGACGCGCCCTGAGCGCCGCGAGGTCGCGGTCGGAGGCTCGCGCGACGTCGGCGCCGGCGATCCGCACGAGCCCGCTGGTGGCCCGTTCGAGCGTGCCCATGATGTGCAGCAGCGTCGACTTGCCCGAGCCGGACGGGCCGACGATCGCGCACAGCTCGCCGTCCTGCACGGTCAGGTTGACGCCGCGCAGCGCCTGCACGCCGCCGTCGTAGTGCTTGACCACATCGGACAGCTCAAGGACCGTGCTCACTGCGACTCGATCACGGTCATGCCTTCGCGCACGCCCGCGCCTTCGACCTGGACGTAGCCGTTGGCGAACATCCCCGGCGTTACGGGGATGGTCACACGGCGGTCGTCTCTCGAGCGCTTCGACGGCGTAGCCGCCGCCGGCGGTCGCGATCAGCGCGGTCGCCGGGACGGTCAGCACGTCGCGGCGGATGCTCTTGACCAGTTCGACGCTGACGGGCGCCTCGTCGAGGTGGGCGACGTGATGCTCGAGCGCGAGCGTCACGGGGATCGTGCGATTCCCCGCTTTCGCCGCTGGGGCCGCCTTTGCCTTCGTCACCCGAGCCGCTGGATTCGCTGGCGACCGTGCCGACTTCGGTGACGCGGCCGGGGGCCTCGCCGCCGCCGGGTAGCTGCACGGTGACGGTCTCGCCGAGCTTGGCGAGCTGCTGCTGTTCGGGCTTCACCTTCAGCTGCACGAGCTGCTGGGTGGAGGTGGTGCTCAGCACGACCTCGCCGGCGCCCGCGCTCGGCTTCTCCGCCGGGCGAGTCTTTGCTGGGCGATTCTTTGGCGGGTTCTTCTTTGGCGGGCGCCTGTTTGGCGGCGGCTTGCCTTTCGCGGGTTTTGCTTTGCGGTTTGTCGCGGCGAGCCTTTGCCTTCTGCTGGCGCGCGCCGGCGGGTCCTGCCCGAGCGTCACCTTCACGGCGGTGACGCGCCGCGCGCCGGGAGCGAAGACGACGCGGCCGAGTTCGACTTCGCCGGTTTCGGGCAGCCCCTCGGCCTTCTGCCAGCGCTTGACGGCGGCGGCGGTGGCTTCGCTGAAGGATTCGTCGTCGGTGATCGCGCCGTAGGGGTCGAAGCCGAGGTCGATCAGGTTCTCGTTCAGCTCGGCAACGTCGGGGCCGTCGCTGACGCCCTGCTTGAGCGTGCGGTAGGCGGGCACCGAGCCGTACATCAGCGCGACGGGCAGATCGTCGATGCGCCACAGGGTTCCGCCGCGGCCGATCACCGCGCCGACGGAAGGCAGCCAGGTGAAGGTTCCGGCGAGCCGGTCGTAGAGTTCGAGCGTCGTTCCGTAGCCGAGCGTGCCGTCGACGGTCGAGCTTTCGGAGAGCGTGCGCCGGGTGACGCTGGCGGTGGTGTCGCCGAGCGGGCACGCCGGTATCCGAGCTGTGATGCGCCGCCGGAGCCGCGACCGAGCAGCACGACCGCGAGCACGGCCAGCCACGACGCATCGCCAGCTGACGCCGGCGAGCAGCCAGCGCACGGCGTCTGCGCGCCCGAGTGCTCGGGCACCGGCTCAGCCGCCGGTGGCGAACGGCTGCTTGTCGCGCGGGATCGAGCTCGCCGCTGGCGTGACCGGACCTGCTGCTTGCGTGGGAGGGCCGCCGACTGGCGCGCCCTTCGGGCCCTTGAACGGGAGCAGCTTCTGGCAGAGCTCTGCGCTTTCTGGAAGGCGGGGCTTTCGGGGTTGGGGCCGCGCGCTGGCACCGCCGCTGGGCGAGCCGTGGATCCGGATCGAGACGCGCCCTTCGGAGCTCGAGGCGTCACTTCGATGCCGTGTTCGCGCATGCACTTGGCGAACTTTTCGACGGCTTCCGCGCGTTCCACCTTTTCCTGCGGGGAGAGGTTGAGCTTCTGCGGTTCGGGCTGGTAGCTTCTTGCAGGCCTTCTGCGCCGCTTCCATCTTGGCCGGTCCGCCGCTTGCCCGTTGATCCTGCAGCCCGTGGCCTTCGCCGCCGGGCCCGGAGGCGGTTTCGGCGTTCGATGCCGTGTTCGCGCAGGCACCTGGCGAAGTCGGCGAACTTGACTTCAGCCTGCTGTTCTTGCGGCCTGGGTGCTCGAGTCGTCGGAGGACGGCGAGGAGCCGCCGCAGGCGGCGAGTAGCGAGCATCGGCAGCGGTGACGGAGAGGAGCGCGAGGCGGTGGCTGCGCAGGCGGCGTCGGGGTGGCCTGGTGGCCGGTGAAGTGGAGGAGATGGCGGCGCGAGATCTGAGTGGCGTTTCGATGGCATGCGCACACAAACCGGCGCCAGCCTGAGAATCGCCTTAGAGGAGGCGAGGAGCTTCGTGAACGGCTCCGGCCGGCTGGGGGCGCAGGCGGCGCGCGAGCTCGGCTTCGGCTCATCGCCAGCGTCGGGCAGCTCGAGCGTCAGCCGCGCGCCGCCGCCGGGGTCGTTGTCCGCGTGCACGGCGCCGCCGTGAGCCTCGGCGTCTGCCTGACGATCGCGAGCCCCAGCCCCGACCCGGGCCGCCCGCGCGCGTCGGGGCGCGGTAGAAGCGGTCGAACACGCGTGGCAGGTCCTCCTGCGGCGATCCCCGGGCCGTGGTCGCGCACCTCGATGCGTGCCGTCGCGCACGCGCACCTCGACCGGCCCGGCCTTGATGAGACCCCGGCCGGACCCCACTTGGCAGGCGTTGTCGAGCAGGTTGGCGATCGCGCGGTCGAGCCGCGCCGGGGCGGCAGCGCACCAGGCACGGCTCGGCGTCGAGCGTGAAGCTGCAGCGCGGGGCGTGCAGTCGCGCCCGCTCGAGCGCGCCGGCGGCGGCGAGGTCGAGGCGAACGTCCTCGACCTCGATCTCCTCGACCTCGGTCTTGGAGAGGTCGACGAGGTCGCCGACGAGCACGGTCAGCTCGCGCAGCTGTGCCTGTGCGGCGGCGACGATGCGTGCGCGCTCATGCGCGGGCAGCTGCTCGCCGAGCGCGAGCGCGTCGAGGTTGGCCTGCACGCTGGTCAGCGGTGTGCGCAGCTCGTGCGAGGCGTCGGAGACGAGCTGGCGCTGAGCCAGGCGCGAGCGCTCGAGCGCGGCCAGCATCGTGTTGAAGCTCGCCGCGAGCCGTCCCAGCTCGTCCTGCTCGTCCGTCTCGATGCGATGGCCGAGGTCCTGTGTGCGGGCCACGCGTTCGGCGGCGCCGGTCAGCCGGCGGACGGGCACCAGCGCCGCGCGTGAGACGAGCAGCCCGAGCGCGGCGGCGAGCGCGATGCCGCCGAGGCTCACGATCGCGAGCACGAGCTTAGGTGCGTGAGCGTGCTGTCCACGTCGCTGAGCGGCAGCGCGACCTGCCACACAGCCGCCTTCGGGTGCGCGCTCGGTGAGCACGCGCACGTGCGTGCCGGCGACGGTCGCATCGCTGAAGAACGCTGGGCGCTTGCCGTCGGCGACTGCGCGTGCGGCGGCGGTAACGGGGAGTCAGCGTGCCGATGTCTTCGGAGCGAATGATGTGCCCGTTGGATTGGATCAGCTGGACGTATCCCGTGGCGCCGCCCAGCTTCTGTGGCGGCAACACGAGCTTTGCGAGGCCACTGAGTTCGGTACCCGTTGACTTGCCGCCTGCCTGGGAGCTGCCGCTTTGACGGGAGCCGCTCTGGCCGCTGAAGCCGTTGGCCCCGATCGAGACGCTTTCCGTACGGACGCTCGTTTCGCCGTGAGCGGATGTGTCGTGCTGGAGGCTCGCTTCACCACTGGCACCCCGATCCGCGGCGGCGGTCAGCGGCGTTCGCAGCGACCGCCAAATCCGACCCGCTGGAACACCGTCGGCGGCCACTTGCCTTCGTGTTCGAGCTTCTTCATTAGGGCCGGGCTCATGTTCGTGGCTCGTATCTGGACCGACTGCTGCTTGGCCGGGTATGAGCTTCTGGCGCAGGCTCGAGTCGACCTGCCCGAGCAGCTCGCCGCGTGTCACCACGTAGACGACGGCGGACGCGAGCACGATCGCAGCTGCCACGGCACCAGCGGCAAGCAGGATCATGCGTCTGCGGAAGCTCATCCCGGCGACGACCTTCAGCACGTAGCCGACGCCGCGGACCGTGTGGACGAGTCGCGGCTCGCCCATCGCCTCGGTCTTGCGGCGCAGATAGCCGATGTAGACCTCGAGCGAGTTGGAGGCGGGGCCGAAGTCATAGCCCCACACGCGGTCGAAGATGGTCGCGCGCGTGAGCACCTGCCGCGGATGGCGCATGAGCAGTTCGAGCAGCAGGAACTCGGTGCGCGTGAGCTCGAGCAGGCGCCCGTCACGGCGGGCCTCGTGCGCGAGCGGGTCGAGCTCGAGGTCGGCGAAGCGCAGCGCTCGGCGCCTCGCCCTCCCAGCCGGTGCGGCGCAGCAGCGCGCGCAGGCGGGCGATCAGCTCCTCGCGTGCAAACGGCTTGACGAGATAGTCATCGGCGCCCGGCCTCCAGGCCGGCCACGCGATCGTTGACCTCGGTGCGGGCGGTGAGCATCAGCACAGGCGTGCGGTTGCCGACGGCGCGCATTCGCCGGCAGACCTCCAGGCCGTCGAGGCCGGGCATCAGCACGTCGAGGATCACGGCGTCGGGCGAGTCGACCGACGAGCGTGCGAATCGCCTCGCGGCCGTCGCATGCTGTGACCACGTCGAAGCCGCCGAGGTCGAGCACGAGCGCGATCGCTTCGCGGACGGAGGGGTCGTCGTCGACGACCAGCAGGCGCATGTGCTGATGCTGACGGGCGAAGGTGAAAGAAACCTGAACGTGGTGCCCTCGGCCGCTACGCTGCGAGCATGTCTTCCGGTTGGCCAACACTGCCCGCCTACGAGCAGTGGAGTGAGGCCTGCGACACCCTGCACGCACACACGCAGGTACTGGGGAAATTGGCAGTGGCAATCGCTCCGCCGGAGCCGGAGCTGCAACATGCGGCGCTGCGCCTGACTGCACGCGGCTGGGAGACGAACCCACTGCCGGCGCCGAATGGCTCAGGTGCGTTTGTGGCCGCGCTCGACCTGCGCAGCCACGAGGCGCTAGTGGAGCACAGCGATGGGCGCTCGCGTCGCGTCGCGCTCACCCCCAACCGAGCGGTGGGTGCGGTCACACGCGAGCTGCTGGACGCGATCGGGGCGCTCGTCGGTCCTGTGACGATCAACCCCACTCCGCAAGAGGTGGCGTGGAGCGTTCCTCTCGATGAGGACAATGAGCACGCGAGCTACGACGCCGAGCGGGTCAGTGCCTACTTCGCTGCTGCAACGCAGGCCGCGCTCGTGCTCGCCGCATTTCGCGCTCCATACCGTGGGCGCTCTACGCCTGTGAACGCCTGGTGGGGATCGTTCGACCTCGCCGTCAACCTGTTCTCCGGTCGGCCAGCGGACCCTCCGTCGCAGGACTTCATCATGCGCAACGCAATGGATGCGCAGGAGGTGGCGCTCGGCTGGTGGCCCGGTGACGGGAGCTACGGGCAGGCCGCCTTCTATGCCTACGCGCATCCCGCGCCGGAGGGTTTCGCGGGCGCGCCGCTATCTCCGCCGCCCGCCCGCTGGGAGCCAGAGCTGGGCGAGTATGTGTTGGACTGGAGCGATGTGAGCGCGGCCGCCGACCCACATGCCGCGGCGCTTGAGTTTGCACGGTCGGCTGCTCGCCACGCGTGCGCGGTGTGTGAATGGGAGCCAGCGCTCGCGGGCAGCCTCGACGGCGAGCCGCCGCCGATCGTCTGACGCGATAACGGTCATACAAAACCCTATACTCAGCGTGTGTTGGAACTCGCGGAGTTCGCTAGTGAGTTGGGTGTAGACGCGCGCACGTTGCGTCGTGCCGCCGCGGATGGGACGATCCGATGCGAGCGTGTCGGGCCACGCCGCCAGCGGGTGAGCGAGGACGAGCGACGTTACGCAGCGGGACACTGGTCGCTGCTATCGGCGTTGCGACGTGCGCTTCGCACCGAGCCTAATGTCCGTCTCGCGGTCGTCTATGGCTCGTTTGCGAGAGGGGACGATCGGCCTGATTCCGACCTGGATCTGCTCGTGTCTCTCAGAGAGGACCGTGCTGACGCGGCAGTCAAGCTCGCCGTCCGCCTCGAGCGTGCGATAGGCCGCCAGGTGGACGTGGCGCGGTTGAACCGCATACAAGACACCGCGCCACTGCTGCTGCTGAAGGTCATTGACGAGGGCAGGGTCGCCCTCGATCGCGACAGCGAGTGGGCAGGATTGAAGGGACGCCGAAGCGAGGTTGCGCGTCGTGCGCGCCGCGTGCATGAGGCACGGCGCCAGCGGGCACGTACGTCCGTCCGCGAGCTGCTGGCTGCTGAGTCTTGACGGGCGACGAGACGGAGATTGTGGGGCAGGCCGCCGAACTCGATCGTCTCAGTGCCAAGCTCGAGCGACTTTCCGCCCAACGCAAGGCGCTGCGCAAAGCGATGAATCAGTTCGGCGGCGACTTCAACGCCAAAGCATGGAAGGCGGCGTTTGACTCTCCGGACCCTGACGACATCAACCTGGTGTTCACGGTGACTGGTGGCTACCTGGCGCTCGTGAACAACACCGCCGAGGCAGTCAGGGCGGGCGCCAAACTGGCGGGCCTGAAGCCATCGCTGGGCATACCGGGCGTGTCTGGGATCATTGACGCGATTCGTGTAGATGGCGGTTTCACGAGCAGACAGGCAGAGACCTTCACCGAGCTATATCGCACCCGCAACCGGCTCCAGCATTCATCTCCCGACATACAGGCCGACGAAGTACATAGGCAGGTTCGTCTGCTGCTTCGACACCTGCCGAGGTTTGTCGCGAGCTACCTCGCCTGGCTCAAAAAGCACAACATCGAGATCTAGCGCCGCGGCTTGAGTTTCGTCCACTCCGCCTTGTGGATGCGCTTGGCTGCCTGGTACTCGGTGAGCGCCTGCCGGGAGTCGACGTCGCCGAGCGTCGGGTGGGATGGCACGAGCTCAGCGGCGGTGCTCACGCCGTAGCGCTTGGCAAGTACGGCGCCCAGCGACTTGACCTTCATCTCGCCGAAGCCGGGTAGGGCGGCCAGGTTGGCGCGGAGCTCACTCGCATCGGCGGCGTCGGTCCATACCCGTGCGGCGTCGCCGTCGTAGCGTTCCTCGATGTATACGGCCAGGTCGTGTACGCGCTTGGCCATCGAGCCGGGGAAGCGATGGATCGCTGGTTTCTCGCGGAAGATGGGCTCCAGGTCGGCGCCGGCGAGTGTCGCCGCGTCGATCGAGCCCAGGCGCTCGCGCAGCGCCAGCGGGCCGGCGAAGGCCTTTTCCACAGTGACCTGCTGATCCAGGACAAACCCAATCAAGAGCGCCATCGGATCGGCCGCCAGCAGCGCGTTGGCCTCGTCAGAGTCGGTGAAGTGCAGACGGTCGGGCATCGCTGCATGGTACTGGTGAAACGTTCAAGGGGATGGAATAGAGGAACGCTCGGTAGACGTTTGATCGGTGGACGATTGCGCTGCGGCGACATACAGCACGGCTTGAGCTCGTGCCACCGCGCCGACGGCATCGTCGGGAGGCAGGAGCTCCGGATGGTGAAGCGGGCGTGGTGTGAAGCCCTCAGTGCCGTTGAGTCCAACGAAAGCCATTGCCACAGGAGCCAGCGCGCCGAAGAAGGCGAAGTCGTCAGATCCACACGAACGCCACGTCTCCGCCGCCACCAACCCCGCGTCCCTGAGCAGCTCTCTCGCGCGCGCCACTATGACGGCGTCGTTCTCAAGCGCGGGCTCGCCAGGTGCGAGCTTGACGATGCTCCGACATCCGTGCGCGGATGCGACGCCGGCGGCGACCGCATCGACCATCTCACGCAGCGCTTGTCGATCCTCGGGGCGGTGTGCGCGCAGCGCGCCGCGCGCTACGGCGCGCCGCGGGATCACGTTCTCGGCGCTTCCCCCCTCGAGCATGCCGATCGTCAGCGACGCTGCGCTCACGGGGTCGATCCTGCGGCCGAGCTCAGCGTGGAGCGCGACCACGACTTGGGCGAGAGCCAGGATCGGGTCGCGTCCGCGGTGAGGGTAGGCGCCGTGTGTGGGCTCGCCTTCGATGGTGATCTCGATCGCGTCACATGATGCGTTGACCGCGCCGCTGTCCAGGCCGACGGCTCCCCACGGCAGTTCGGGATGGATGTGCGCCGCCACGATTGCGGCCGGGGCAAACGCGGTCAGCGCACCGCCGGCGAGAAGCTCCTCAGCGCCGGATGGGTAGGCCTCCTCGCTCGGCTGGAAGATCGCTAGCAGCGGCACCGGCAGTGCGGCGCCGAGCTCGTGTGCGGCGCGTGTCAGCGCGACGAGAGCAGCCATGTGTACGTCGTGTCCGCAGGCGTGCATCGCGCCTCCGCGTGCGGCGAACGCTGCGCCGGTGCGCTCCTCGATCGGCAAGCCGTCGAGCTCTGCTCGTACGGCGATGGGCCTCCCCGCGCCGTTCGGCGCGATGAGCGCGAGCCTGCCTGTGCCGGCAACCACTTGGCAGGCGACGGGTAGTTCGGCGGCCACGCTCGCGGCGGTGTGCTTCTCCTCGTGCGCGAGCTCGGGCGCGGCGTGCAGGCGTCTGCGCAGCGCGACCGCGCGCGGCAGCTCCTGCGTGATGCGTTCGAGCAGTAGCCCGAGCAGTTCCGCGTCAGTAGATGGCGGCATAGCGCTGGCAGAGCTCCTCGAGATCGACGTCGCGGGCCGCGCTCAGCTCGGCTTGCTTGACGCTCACGTACGCGTCGTACAGCAGCGGCGTCATCCACCCACGCGCGATGTTGTCGTCGGCCAGAGCGCGCAACGCCTCATCCAGCGTGCGCGGCAGCGCGCCGACGCCAAATCGATCTGCCTCCTGCGCGTCCAGCCGGGCAGGGTCACGATCGAGCATGGGCGGTGCGGGCAATCCCGCGCGTATCCCCTCGAGGCCAGCCCGGAGGATCGCCCCGAGCGCGAGATACGGGTTGGCGCTCGCGTCCGCGCCGCGGTACTCGAGGTGCAGCTGCTCAGAGGGGCTGGCGACGGCGAGCGCGACGACGGGTGGTATGCGCAGGAGCGCCTCGCGGTTATGCTCCGCCAGGCACATGGCACCCGCGCTCCAGCGGTGGGGCGCCAGGCGCGCGCCGGAGATGGGGCTCGCGGCGGTCAGCACGCTCAGCGCTCGCGCATGACGCAGGATCCCGGCGGCGAAGCTCGCGCCGAGCTCGCTCAGGCCGGCTGGCCGCGCGGCATCGTAGAGCAGCGAGACGCCGTCGGCATCCACCAGGCTGAGATGGATGTGCACGCCGTTACCCGCCTGCGCGGGGTCGAGCAGCGGCACGAAGCTCGCCCGCATCCCTTCCTGGCGGGCGATCTCCCTCACCACCTCCCTGAGCACGACGCTACGGTCGGCGCTCGCCACGCCTTCTGCCGGTGCCACGGGGATCTCGAACTGATGCGCAGCGTACTCAGCGAAGAAGCGCTCCGGCTCCACGCCGGCCTCCACTAGCGCACCCATCACGCGTATGGGAAACGGCTCGACGCTCCGCTGCTCCTCGAGCGAGAACGGCAGCGCCGGCGGCTTGTCCAGCAGCAGCTGAAACTCGTGCTCGAAGCTCGCAACCACGCGGGCGCCGAGCTCGCGCTCGAGCTCGTCAAGCGTCGCGCGCAGGAAGCTGCGCGGACAGCACTCCCACGGCGTGCCGTCCGTCTCGACGATGTCGCACAGGACCAGCTCCAGCGTGCTCTCGCCGCTGCCGGCAGCGACCAGAACACGCGTGTCGGCGTCAGGCAAGAGGCGCAGGTCGCCGGTCGACCCGAATGGGTTGGGTTCGGCTACCGGCCCCAGCGGCGTGAGCGCGTGGTTTGCCGGTACCCAGCCGACGCCCGTCTGCAGGTGCTCGTCGAGCTCGGCTGAGAACACCGAGCGCCCGCGCACGATCGAGCCGAGGTCGCAGCAGACGCAGCGCGACCAGCTCGGCTGCGCTCACCGCGGAGGCTCCACGGTTACCGTGCCGTTGTCCCAGACACCCTCGTGGAGACCCAGTGCATTCGGCGCCCGCGCGCACGGCTGGCGCGTCCTGTGCGGCAGCGACCACGATCATGCCCCCAGAGGGCATGTCCCGTCGCTCCAGTGCCGTCGCCAGCCGCTCCTGTGGCTGCAGATGCACACCGGCGTTGCCCAGCGCGGGGTATGTGTCGGCCAGGCAGTAGAGGCTGCCGGCGGGGCCGCGTACGCGCGCGAACACGCACGCGAAGTGCCCCACGTCCCAGTCGGGAGCAGGGCCGTCCGCTTCACCGTCGAGCAGGTAGCCGAGCAGCTGGTTGACGCTCGGGCGTCCACCCCACAGGTGGCGGGTGGCGAGGTTCGCCACGAGTGTGACCGGGTGCTCGAGTGCCGCTACGAGCTCGAACAGGCCGGCGAGTGTGTGCGCATCCCACGGTCCTGTGTAGGGGATCGCAGCCAGCGCTCCGCCGGAGAGCTCGGCGATCGCGTCGAGCAGTCCGGCGGCCGTGGTGCCCGACGCATCGGAGTCGTCGATCAGCGGCAGCTGGATGCGGTAGTCGCGCCGGCCCGGTTCGCCGTGCGGCAGCGTGCCTGCCTCGCGGACGCCTGAGATAACGCTCCCGGCCGCGAGCGCCACCGCGTCCTGATCCACCGGCCCGCCACCGTGCTCGCTGATGCCGGCGGCACCCAACGCCAGCGCCCCGCAGAACGCTCCACACAGGTCGTCGCGCTGTGGAAGCTCGCGCCCGTGTAGCCCGAGTAGCCGGCGAGCGCCCGGAAGAAGCTCGATTTGCAGCGATTTTTGCTGCGTCATCGGCCCAATGTACACGTGCTGGATGCTGATCCGTCCACCGCCCGTGCGAAAGTACTACGTGCGTTTCCACACGATCTAATGCCGTGGGTATTCGCATACTATGGTCTGCTTCCGCTTGACAGAACTCTGCGTGTCTGTGATAGTTCGAACCGTATGGCCCGCAGGGCGGAATGCTTCCATCATCGGGCAACTATGTACAAGGCCGTTTGCCAGTCATCAAGCCCGATAGCCGCGGCGGATCATCAATCGACAAAGGGGTGAGGGAACATGAAGCGCATTGTGATTCTCGGGGTGGCCTTGGTTGCGTCGTTCTCGCTTGTCGCTGTTGATGCCATCTCCGTGTCTGCTTCGGGCGATGAATTCGTCGCCAGCAAAACCGGCAAAGTCAAAAGCAAAAACACGAACAACCAGAAATTCAAAACCTCCGCTGGCACGATCGAATGCACCGAAGTCTCGGGTAGTAGCGAAATCAGCGAACTGAAATCTGTGACACACAAAGAAGTCCTCACGTTCGGCGGGTGCGGGGGCTTCGGCGGCAACATCGCGATCTCCGCGGCGCACCTCGAACTGAACGCCAACGGCTCGGCAAAACTCGAAAAAAGGGTCACCATCACCCCCGAAGGGGATGGGTGCGAGGTGCTGATCGAACCGCAGTCGCTTGAAGGCGTCAACTACACCAACGTGTCGGGTGGCAAAGTGACAGTCGAACTGGTCATGACCAAAATCCACTCCAAGGGCACCGGCGGGCTCTGTGGCGGAGGGGAAAACACGGAAGGCTCCTATAGCGGCAAGATCTCCAGCGAACTTGAAAGCGGCTCGATCGAATGGGTGTCGTAGCCCGGACGTAGCCGTCGCGGTGCTGGAAGCTTAAGTGCAGGGGGTCGGCGTCTAGCCGACCCCCGTCTGGGATTAGGAATTCCCTCTGGACGAATCGGCACCCTGGTCGCAATGGCTGGCTAGACTACGCGCGCATAGGAGGTGCAAATGCGCGGAAAGCCGCTCCGCGGTCGGTGGATGAGCCGCGCGCCCTGCGTGTGCCGTTCATCGCTGGTCGTGCTCGCCGGGATATGGCTGGTATGTGCGTCGGCCTCGCCGGCGGGAGCGGCGACGTGCCCGAACGCACAGTTTCGCTCGGGGCCGTCCGAACGCCTACCCGACTGCCGCGCCTACGAGCAGGTTTCGCCCGTGGAAAAGGGCGGCCAGGACGCCGTGACGCTCCAGCCGATGTCTCCAGCACAGGCATCATCGTGCGAAGACGCGGAACCCTGTGCCATCGCCTTCATGAACGTAAGCGCTGCGTATGCCGGTGCTCCGGCAAACGAGCTCCCCAACGCGTACGTGGCGAGGCGGAGCCCGGGAGACTGGCAGACGACTGCGCTCTCTCCGCCGACGCCACAGGCTCCCGTGAACAGCGATCCGAAGCTGATCTACTCCTTCTCGGAAGACCTGTCCCAAACCATCCTTCGCGTTCCGCTGCAGCAGCTGACCGAAGGTGCGCCGGCGGGCGTCTACAACCTATATCTGCGCCAGCCCAGCGGCGCCTACACGCTGCTCACCACAACGACTCCGCCCGAACCGCCACAAGCCGGATGCGGGCGATGCTTCGAACATCAGGACGTGCCCGTGTTTGCAGGTGCCTCGAGCGACTTCAGTCACGTGATCTTCGAGGCGAACGACAGTCTCGTTGCGGGTGCTCCCGGTGGCGGCGTGCAGAATCTCTACGAATCGATCGCGGGCCAGGTGCGGCTGGTTGGGATTCTTCCCGACGGGACGATCCCCGCCGCTGGCGCCACCGCCGGCGCCGGCAGCTTCTCCGGAGGCGTTGGGTCCGGCGAGCTGCGGAACGCGATCTCGCAAGACGGCTCGGACGTCCTCTTCGAGGCGACGGCCGACGGCGGTGTTCCCGACGAACAGCAGCTCGGCGACACAGAGCTCTACGACCGCATCGACGGGAGCTCGACGGTCGAGGTCTCCGCCCCGGCGCCGGGTGCGCAGCTGTCGAAATGCGAAACCGAGAAGGGCCTGTGCAGCGCTCAGCCCGCGCAGTTCTGGGCGGCATCCGCAGATGGGTCGGTCGTGTACTTCACCAGCAAAGCCGCGCTAACGAAGGACTCCTACACCGGTCCGGAACCGCAAGACCCTGGCAACGACCTGTATCGCTACGACGTCGACAGCGGCACGCTGACCGATCTCACCCCCGACGCCAAAGAGGAATTGGAGGGCGCGAACGTCCTCGGTGTGGTGGGTGCATCGGAAGACGGCGCCTACGTCTACTTCGTGGCCGAAGGCAATCTCGCGAAAGGAGCCTCTGAAGTCAAACCCAACCTCTACGTGTGGCATGAAACGCCCGCGGAAGCAGGCAGCATTCAGTTCATCGCGGCATTGGCGGGGCCCAGCGAAGTGGAACAGGAAAACATCGAACTCATGATCCAAGGAGCGGGCACCCCATATAACAGCGATGTGGAGGATTGGACGAGATGGCCGAGCGCGTCGCAGGCCTATGTGACGCCGGACGGACGACATCTCGCGTTCATGTCGGTTGAGCCGCTCACCGGCTATGAAAACAAGGACAAGTCGGGCGAAGCGGTGCACGAGGTGTTCGAGTACAGCGCTGAAAGCGGCCAGCTCGCGTGCGCCTCGTGTGACCCGAGCGGTGTCCAGCCGCTCGGCAGCGCGTTCATCGGCGCGACGCTGGGCGAACGCGCGAGTACGCCGTTCCACCAGCCGCGCAGCTTGAGCGACGACGGCAGTCGTCTGTTCTTCTCCTCGCCCGACCCGCTGGACGGCGTAGCCGGCGGCAGCGTCAAGGTGTTCGAGTACGAGGACGGCACGATCCAGCTGATCTCGGGCGCTGAAGCTGGGGGCAAACCGGTCTTCCTCGATGCCAGCGCGAGTGGCAACGACGTCTTCTTCGCGACCCGGGAACGCCTCGCCCCGACGGACACGGACGAACTCCTCGACGTCTACGACGCGCGCGTAGATGGAGGGCTGCCCATGCCCAGCCAGCCAGCGTCGTGTGAAGGTACTACATGCCAGGAACCGCTCACGCCGCCGCCCTCGCTCCTCGCACCGCTCTCTGCTTCGTTCACCGGCCCCGGCAGTCTGGTCTCGCTCCCACCCAAGCCGTCCGTAAAGCTCACGCGCGAGCAGCTGCTCGCGCGTGCCCTGGTCAACTGCCGGAAGCTGAAGAGTCGCACGAGGCGTTCTGCGTGCGTCGCCCGCGCGCGAAGGCGCTATGGGTCGAAGCAGAAGGTGATCCGCCGCGTGGCGGCGACGAAGCGACCACCACCTTGACCTCGAGAGACATGATCCGTTCCCGCGTGGGTCTGCTTCGCGTGTCGCGGCTCGCACCGACGCTCATCGCCGTGCTCATCGTCGGCCTGGCTGGAGCGAGTTCATCACATGCCAGCCCGCCGAGCCCGCATTGGAGCATCGCCTCCGAGTCGGAGCCGACCTACTTCAAGGCGGGAGAAGCATCTGAGGCCTACGCGCTGATCGTGCGCAACGATGGCGGTATTCCCACCGCGAAGGGGAGCCCGGTGACAATCACCGACAGCCTGCCCAAGGGAGTCACGGCGACGAAGGCCAGCGCGGCCGGTGAATCGGCCAACGGCACCGGATTTCCCAACTTCGAATTGGCCTGCTCCATTACGGCGGGAGCAGAAGTCGTCACGTGCACATACGAAGAAGGTCCCACGAGCGGACGGGTCTTGGCTGGGGCGACGATCGTTATGACGATCAGGGTTGCCGTCCCCGAAGGTGCCCAAGCTCTCGATGCGAACTCCGCGACGGTGTCGGGTGGCGGTGCGCCGAGTGCGTCCACGAGCGAGGTGACGCCGCTCAGCAACGAAAGCGCCCCGTTCGGTCTATCCCGCTTCGACGTCGAGACCGTCGAGGCAAGCGGTGAAGCTGACACGCTGGCTGGCTCGCATCCGTTCGAGCTCACGACCAGCCTGGCATTCACCGTCGCCGGCCGCGAATCTCCGTCGACGAAGAACGGGAACACAGAATGGCCGCTCGCGAGTGCCGCTCCGAGGAACGTCCAAGTCGCTCTACCGGCAGGGTTGGTGGGCGATCCAAGTGCCGTGCCCGAGTGCAGCCAACAGGCGTTTCTGGAAGGCCAAAACCTCAACTGCCCAGTGGACACCCAGGTCGGAACCGTGAAGCCGTTCTTCTACGGGGAGTTCTTCTCCACCGTTTATCCGGTCTACAACCTCGTGCCACCAGCGGGTGTCCCTGCCGAGCTCGGTTTCTCCGTGTCGAACATCGGGCGTATGACGATCTTCTTCCACGTCCGCAGCGGCAGCGACTATGGCTTGACTGCCTCACTCGACGGCATCCCCGAGACCGGCCCGCTACAGGGCGCGATCCTGACGCTCTGGGGCGTGCCGGCGGAAGCGAGCCACGACCTCGAACGCGAAGGGACCGTCGGCGAGGGAGCTCAGGACACCAGCGAATTCTGCCAGCCCGTGGTCGAAGTCAAAGGCGGCATCGAAACGCAGACGCGTTGCCCGAGCGACGCGCCAGCCAAGCCATTCCTGACGCTTCCGAGCCAGTGCGGGACAGCACAACCGTTCCTGGCGACGGTCGACTCGTGGGAGAACCCGGGACAGCTCCAGACCTACTCCTTCCCCGAACAGGACACGGCTAACGCAATCACCGGCTGTGAACAGCTCACCTTCACCCCGTCGCTGACGCTGACTCCAGAAACCACCCAGGCGGACACGCCCAGTGGCTACACAGTCGAACTGCACGTGCCGCCGAACGAAGACCCGGTGGGCCTCGCCACGCCCGACCTCCGCAACGCGGTCGTGAGCCTGCCCGCGGGCATCGTGGTCTCCCCGTCGGCCACCAACGGGCTGCAGGGCTGTTCGCAGCCACAGTTTGCGGCGAGCTCCTCCTCTGCTGCCTCCTGCCCACCCCGCTCGCAGATCGGCACGGTCAAGATCGCGACGCCACTGCTCACGACCCCGTTGGAAGGCCAGGTCTTCCTGGCCGAACCGGAATGTGCGCCGTGCACACCAGCGCAGGCACAGGAAGGCAAGCTGGTACGGCTGCTCGTGCAGGCGCAGGGCTCAGGTGTGACGGTGAAGCTCGAAGGCGCGACGTCGATCGATCAGAGCACAGGCCAGCTGACGGTCAGCTTCGCCAGCGCTCCGCAGCTGCCGTTCGAAGATCTGAAGCTGACGCTCAATGGCGGCTCGCGGGCGCCGCTTGCCAACACGTCCACGTGCGGCGTGCCGTTGGCGGCGAGCTCGTCGCTGACTCCGTACAGCAGCGAAACACCGGCGCAGCCCTCGAGCGAACCGTTCGAGCTCAGCGGCTGTCCGGCACCGCAGTTCCATCCTTCGTTTGTCGCGGGCACCACCAACAACCAGGCCGGCGCATTCAGCCCGCTGACGGTGACGCTGTCGCGCACAGACCAGGATGAGCAGCTGCAAGCACTCACCGTGCACCTACCGCCGGGTGTCTTGGGGATGCTCGCCAAGGTACAGCTGTGCTCTGAAGCGCAGGCGAAGGTAGGCGCGTGTGAAGCTCAGAGCGAAATCGGCAGCGCGACCGTCGGCGCCGGGCCGGGCGCAAACCCTGTGTTCCTGTCCGGACGCGTGTACTTGACGGGCCCGTACGAGGGAGCGCCGTTTGGGCTGTCTATCGTCGTCCCGGCGGTGGCAGGTCCGTTCGACCTCGGCACGATCGATGTTGGCGCTCGGATCACCGTCGATGAGAAGACCGCTGCGCTGACGGTCACAAGTGACCCGCTGCCCCAGAGTCTCGACGGCATCCCGCTGCAGCTGAAGACCGTCAACCTGGATATCGACCGAGCAGGCTTCGTCTTCAACCCGACCGACTGTCAGCCGCTGGCGGTAGAAGGGATCGCCCAGAGCAGCGAAGGCGCCACGGCGCTCCTGTCCTCGCGCTTCCAGGCCGCCAACTGCGCGACGCTCCCGTTCAAGCCGAGGCTCGGCGTGCTGACGCACTCAAAGACAAGCAAAGCGGACGGTGCCTACCTACACGTGCGCCTCGAATCCGCGCCGGGCGAGGCGAACATCGCCAAGCTCAAGGTCGATGTCCCCAAGCAGTTGCCGGTGCGGCTGACCACGCTGCAAAAGGCGTGCGCTGTGGTCGTGATCGAAACCAACCCGGCCAATTGCCCGGCGGCATCGGTCGTGGGCAGCGTCACCGTGATCACGCCGGTTCTGCGACACGCGCTCGTCGGGCCCGTCTACCTCGTCTCCCGCGGCGGCGCCGCCTCGCCGGAGCTCGAGTTCGTGCTGCAAGGCGAAGGTGTGACGGTCGATGTGATCGGCCAGACGATCATCAAGCACGGTGCCATCTCCGCCGCTTTCAGGGCGCTGCCCGACGTGCCGATCTCCACGCTCGGGGTGGTTCTGAGCGTCGGTCCACATTCCCTGCTGACGGCGAATCTCCCGACGAGGACCAAGCGCAGCATGTGCGGACAGAAGCTCGCGATGCCGGTAGCGATCACCGGCCAGAACGGTGCGCTCGTCAAACGGACCGTCGAGATCGGAGTATCCGGCTGCCCGCGGCACACCGTCGTCAAACGCGGGAGATCCAGCCACAAGGCGTAGGCTTGTCAATACGTCGCCGACTGCGCCGAGAGAGAGGATGGGCTGCCATGAGCTGGGATTTCTCCACCGACCCTGATTTCCAGGAGCAACTCGACTGGATGCGCGAGTTCGTGCGCCAGGAGATCTGGCCGCTCGAGTCGATCTGGCCGGAGCTGGGCCTGGACGGGCTGAAGCGCGCGATGGCGCCGCTGCAGGAGCGCGTGAAGGAGCGCGGGCTGTGGGCGACGCACCTGCCGCCGGAGCTGGGCGGCCAGGGCATGGGCCAGGTGCGCCTGGGCCTGATGCACGAGATCGAGGGCACCTCGCCGATCGCGCCGCTGGCGTTCGGCAACGCGGCGCCTGACTCGGGCAACTCGGAGATCCTGGCACTGGCGGGCACGCCGGAGCAGAAGGACCGCTGGCTGCATCCGCTGCTGGCGGGCGACCTGCGCAGCGCGTTCAGCATGACCGAGCCGAACTCCCCGGGCTCGGACCCGACGCAACTGCGCACGCGCGCGGTGCGCGACGGCGACGACTGGGTGATCGACGGCCTGAAGTGGTTCACGTCGAACGGCTCGATCGCGGACTTCCTGATCGTGATGGCGGTCACCAATCCGGATGCCCGTCCGGCGCAGCGGGCTTCGATGTTCATCGTGCCGGTGGACACGCCGGGGTTGGACATCAGACGCGACGTGCCGACGATGGAGCACCCGTGGGAGCACTACGGCGGCTACGGGGGGCACTCGGAAGTCGCGTATGAGGGCGTGCGCGTGCCCGGCGAGGCGCTCCTGGGTGGAGAGGGCGAGGGCTTCCTGCTGGCGCAGCACCGTCTTGTGCCGGGACGCATCCACCACTGCATGCGCTGGCTGGGAGTGGCGCGCAGGGCGTTCGACATGATGTGCGAGCGCGCGACGTACCGCGAGGCGCACGGGACGCTGCTGGCGGAGAAGCAAACCGTGCAGAACTGGATCGCGGACAGCGCGGCGGAGATGCAGGCGGCGCGGCTGATGACGCTGCACGCGGCGTGGGTGATGGACACGCAGGGCGCGAGCGCGGCGCGCACGGACGTGGCGCTGGTCAAGTTCTACGGCGCGAAGGTGCTGCACGACGTGGTCGACCGCGCGCTGCAGCTGCACGGCTCGCTGGGCTACTCGACGGACATGCCGCTCGAGCAGATGTACCGCTTCGCGCGTGCGGCGCGCATCTACGACGGGCCTGACGAGGTCCACCGCCAGTCGGTCGCGCGGCACATCCTGCGCGGCTACTCGCCGCCCGTGGACGACGTTCCCAGCGAGCATCTACCCACTCGTCGTGAGGCCGCACGGACGCGCTTTGCCGAGCTGCTCGACGCTGTCACCGCAAACGGCTAACGACACTCACGCGCGACGCTTGTTTCTGGCCGCAGGATCGCGGCCGTGTCTCCGATCCACTCATGTGCCTCCAAAACTGGAGTAACTGGATTTACGGGGTGAATAGCGGCAAATGCGGACTGGTCACACTGCCAGCACGCGCATCCGTTGACAAATAATTCAACGGTTGCATAGTTCGCGGCTACGTTCATCTCCTGCCATGGGAGATCGTTGGTCATCGTAGAGCGAGGTGTGCGATGTTGATAACCGCAGCGAAGTACGCAACCGAGGACGTGGGCCGCTAGATGGGTGGCGTCTCTTCACCGACGCCTGAGTTGGGAACCTCACGTCGGGCTCCACAAGCAACACGATCCGCCAACCCCTCGGAGTTGACGCGCGTCGGATGGACACCCAGCGAGAACCTGGGGCTGGCCGAGTGGTCGGCGGTAGGCAGGCGCTTTGGCGAGATCGGGCGCTGCAGCCAGTGGTGGCTGGGCGACTGGATCAACTACGGCAATACCAAGTTCGGCGAACGCTACTCGCGCGCGATGAAGCTCACGGGCTATGACGTGCAGTCGCTGATGAACATGGTGTATGTCGCATCTCGCTTTGAGATCTCCCGACGTCGGGAGAATCTCTCATGGAGTCACCACGCGACGGTCGCGCCCCTGGACGTCGCCGAGCAGGAGTATTGGCTGACGCGTGCGAGTGCTGAGAAGCTGTCGGTGGCCGACCTGCGCGTGGAGTTGCGCGGCGTGCGGCGCACCCGCGCGGTGACGGCAGGCGATGACCCCGGCTCAGGTGAGCAGACCGAGCACGACGGGGTGCGCACAGTTGTCTGTCCCAATTGCGGGGAGGCGGTTCCACTGTCACATTGACCATGTGTTGATGGATACCGATCTACTCGTCCTTGGTGCCGGCGCCAAGGGCACGGCGATCGCCATGAAGGCACATGTGCTCAACAGCCTTGGTCTCGGGCCGATCAGCCTCACAGTCGTCGAGTCCACAGGGCCCGCCGCGGCTTGGCGAGACGGTGAGGGTGTGACATCCAGCAGGGAGATCCTCGCGCTGAGTCCCTCCAAAGATGTGGGGTTCCCGTATCAGGGCGCGCGTGCGTTCGGCGCAGCGGGAACTGAGGTCGACCGCGCCGCGATGGCTTTTTCCTGGCAGCGCTACCTGGTTGATGAAGGTCGCTATGCGGAGTGGATTGACGCTGGCTGTCCGTCGGTGCAGCGGCGTGTCTTCGGTGACTATCTGGCCTGGGTGTTGGCCAATGCCACAAACGGCGTCAACGTCGTGCGCGGGCGCGTCGCACGCCTTTCGCTCTCACCTGAGAAAGACCGCTGGCTCGTCGACGTCGAGCACCCGGCGCAGCCCGGCCGCTACGCGTGCAGGGCCTTCGCTCTCACTGGCCAGGGCGCTCAGCGTGTGCTGCCACACGACGAAGAGGCCGAGGCGCGGGTCCTCGACTGCGAGAGCGGCCGCATGGAGATCGCCCGCGTGCCACCGGAGCTGAGCTCTGCCATAGCGATCGTGGGCGGTGGCGAGAGCGCGCTCAGCTGTATCGAGTTCGTACGCGGACGCCGTCCAGACGCACGGCTGACGATCTACACGGCCAACCTGCCCATGAGTCGCGTGGAGAGCTTTTTGGAGAATCGCATCTTCTCGAGGCCCGACGAGGTCGATTGGACTTCGCTCAGCCTCGAGCAGCGTCGTGACTTCGTCGAGCGCAGCGACCGCGGCGTCTTCGGTGCGGATCGTGTGTCGCCGTTTGCATACGACGAGGGGTGTCGCTTCGTCGGCGGGCGTGTGACAAACATCGCCACAGCGGCCGCTGGCCAGAAGGTACGTGTCCACTACACCTCCACGGGCGGCGTGATGAGCGCCGAGCACGACTATGTGATCAATTGCACCGGCTACGACCCGCTCGAGCAGCTTCGGCGTCTGTTGGCAGATGACGCGCAGGTCGAGCTCGAGCAGCAGGTAGGGGCGCTATGGGGTCCGGCGTGTAGTCCAGACGAAACAGCCATCGGCCGTGCGCTGGAGATCGAAGGCGTGCAGCCGCGGGTGCACGTACCGGGACTCGCGGCCCTGAGCCAAGGCCCCGGCTTCTCGACGCTCGGTGCGCTGGGGCTACTCGCCGACCGTGTGCTGGAGCCGCTTGCCGGTGAGCCTGCGGGGAACGTGCTGCCGCTGAAGCGCGGGCGGTCGGCTACGCCGCCAGGCGCGGCGCCGATGATGGCCCGCCCGCCCGCGGGCCGCTCGCGCGGCGTGTAGCGATCACGAGTGCCTGATCGCCGGGGAGGAACGCGACGGCGCTGCGCGTCGCGCCGCCGGAGCTCGCGCTACCGGCGGGGCGCAGCTCCAGTTCGCGCAGGACCGTTTGGATGACTCGCTTGATCGTCAGCTGCGCGAAGCTTGCGGCCAGGCAGCGGCGCACGCCACCGCCAAACGGGATCCATGCGTAGGTGGGCGCTGGTGCGCCGAGGAAGCGCTCGGGCACGAAAGCGCGGGCGTTTGGGTAGATGTCCTCGCGGCGGTGGATCAGATACGGGCAGGGGGCCGCGGTGGCGCCCGCGGGCACGGTGTATCCGTCGAGCTGCATCGGCGCGAGCAGCTTGCGCATGATCAGCGGCACTACGGGACACAGGCGCAGCGTCTCCTTCACCACAGCGTCCACGTATGCGTCGTCAACACCTGCCAGGACCTCCTGCTGCAGGCGCGCCAGCTTGTCGGGGTGGCGAAGCAGGCGCTCAAATGCCCACGCGAGTGAGGTCGAGGTTGGCCCGTCTGAGAGCAGCGTGATCAGTTCGTCGCGCAGTTGCGCCTCGCTCAGCGGCGAGCCGCTCCACGCGTGTGCACGCTCGAGCATCGAGAGGACATCCTCGCTGTCATGTGCGCCGGGCGTTGCCCGGCGGCGACGCACCTCCTCCAGCACATCGGCCTCCACCGGTTCCATCATCGCGCGGAGCCTCGCGGTATGTGGGAGATAGCTGGGGCCGACCGCGGTCGCCAGAGCCAGACGACGAGGATCGTTGAGCCACGCGGTGAGCTGTCTCAGCCGTTCGCGCAGGCGCCGCAGGAGGTAGCTGTCGATGTCGCCGAATACCGAGCGCATCAGCACCTCGGAGCTGATCGCTTGCATCCGCGGCCACAACGCGAACTGCTGATTCATCGGCCACCTTGCGATCTCTCGACGTGCCACGTCGGTGACCATCTCGCCGTAGCCACCCATACGCTCACTGTGAAACGAGCGCAGCATGAGCTTGCGGTGAGCCATGTGCTCAGGCTCGTCCAGCAGCATTACCGAGCGCGGGCCGAGTAGTGGCCCCAGGGTCGGGCTCGCCTCCACGGCACTCGCTGTAACGGTGTCGGCGTCAGCGGTGAAAACTCGCTTGACGTCCTCTGGCTCCGTCAGAACGACCCACGGCTTACCGTGGCGAACGTTCAGCACAAAGGTTCTGCCGAAGTCGCGGTTGCAGCGCTCCAGAAAGGCCAGTGGGCGCAGGGACCAGCCGAGCGCTTGCAGCGGGCTCGGCATGCGCGGGCCAGGAGGGAGTCCGATGTGCTCGTGTTTCCCCTGAACGTCACGTCTGGAGTTCACCTCAGCTCTCATCTTCACCCTCGTTCAGACCTACCGTCGTTGAAAAGGTGCGCTCAGCCACAACGCACCGTATGGTGGCTTCACATACCCCACGACGCAACCTGTCCGGGCGATGGCACTCGGGTTGCTGAGCTGGGTCGACGCACCAGTGCCCTAATCGGTTAAGGGAGCGGCCTTAAACGCCGTCGATCCGGGTTCGAGCCCCGGCTGGTGCATCAGCCGACTCAATTCTCCAAATTTGGTCAATTCACCATAACGCAACGCGACGCCTAGCAAAAAACCTGACGCCTAGCAAAACAACGAGCCCAGAGAACACGACGCCTATGGACACAAACCTGTTCGACTACTTCGAGGATCTGCCGCGTAACGGCGGGGCGGGTGCCCACTGGGCCGCGCGCACGCCACTGCGTCCGAGTGACCGCTTTGATGTGAAGCTCGTGCCGCGCTCGCCCGGCTGGATGCACGATGCTGCCGCGCTTGACGCACTCGACCGCATCGAGCGAGCGCCGTGGGTTGATCAGATGGTGCGCACCGACGCTGGGGTGGAGCTGCGCCTCGATGACGGCTGGATAGAAATAGTCGGCCGCCGCTTGCAAGAGGGTGACAGCGGCGAGGAGCGGCTCACGGATCTTGCCCATGGTCAGCGCTTCTCGGTGCAGTTCTGGGATGCGAATGCGACCAAGGCGCTGCATGTGGGTCACCTGCGTAACCTTGCGATTGGCAATGCGCTGGCCGCCGCGCTTAGCCAGGCTGGGGCACAGGTGGAGCGTCGCAGCCTGATTTCCGATGCTGGACGCAGCATGGGCGAGGCGATGGCCGGGGTGATGAAGAGCGGTCGTCACGCGCAGGCATGGCCTGACAAGAACGAGAAGAGCGACCACTTCGTCGGCCTCTGCTACGCGGAGTACGTGGCGGCGGGACGCTCGTTCAACGGTAACGGCAATGGCCACGGCAACGGTAGCGGCGATGGCTTCGCTTCCCCGGGAGATTCACTCACGCGTGAGCTCGATATCCGCAACGACGACGCGGACGAGCTGCTGCGGCGCGTGCTCAGCGGCGATCGCCAGGCGCTTGAGCTTTGGTACAAGACGCGCGCGTGGGTGATCGCGGGCCAGCGCAAGACGCTGCAGCGGCTGGGGATCGCGTTCGACCGGGTGTTCTTTGAGTCGGACTTCCTCGCGAATGCCTCCGAGCTGATGGCCAGCGGGCTGCGCACCGGCTTGTTGCGCAGACGCGAGGACGGCGTTGTGATCTATCCGACCGAGCGCGAGGACTTCGACGAATTTCCGCTTGTGCGTGGCGACGATCTGCCGACCCAGCACATGCGTGCTCTGGCGTATTGGATGGCTGCGCCGGGGTTGGAGGGCATGACCTCCGTTCAGGTGTGCGGATCGGAGTGGGTCTCGCATGTGACCTGCAGGCGGCAGCTGATGGGTCAGTTGATGTCCGATGGCGGCCGCGGCATGCATCCGACGAGCGACATCTTCCACGGGATGGTTTCGCGGCAGAAGCGTGCGATCACCTCCAGCGAGGAGGGCGCGCTGTTGATCGACGAGCTGACGGAATCGCTGCAGGCGCAGATCGAGGCCGATCCGCATAACGAGCCGCTGTTGAGCCGCCTGGGCTCGGCCGAGAGGATCGCTGGCCAGGTCGCGCTTGGCTTCTTTGTGCCGCGGCCTGTCACCCCGCGGGTGGATTTCCATCCGGAGAAGCTGTTGGATGTGCGCGAGAGTCCGGGCTGGGAGCTAGCGCACGCGCGTGCACGTGACGGGCGGGCGGACATCGACACGAACGATCTCGCGCGGGACCCCGACTACCGCTTCGCGGTCGTCCAGTCGGAGCTGCATCGGCGCCATTTGCGGATCGCGGTGGAGCGCTTGGACCCGGGGCCGCTGGCGCGCTACGTGGTCCATTTCGCGCGCTGGTATTTGGAGCAGGAGCGCAGCGAGCCGGTGCAACGGGTTGTTCACACGCTGCTCGAGCGAGGCGCTCGGGGGCTCGGATTGGAGGGATCTGGGTGACGACGCTGCTGATCGACAACTACGACTCCTACACGTACAACGTGTTTCACATCCTCGCTGCGGTCTCGGGCGAGGAGCCGATCGTGATCCAGAATGACGCCGTGTCGTGGGGCGCGCTGTCGCGCTGGGACTTCGACGCGATCGTAATCTCTCCCGGACCGGGGCATCCGGATCGCTGGCACGACTTCGGTGTCTGCTCGGACATATTGCGCTGGAGCGAGGTTCCCATCCTTGGGATCTGTCTTGGGCACCAGGGGTTGGGACGCCTGCTGGAGGGAATGGTTGGCGCTGCTCCGATGCCGATGCACGGCCGGGTGAGCCACGTTCGCCACGTCGGACATGGCCTGTTCGCGGGCATCCCGCAGGGGTTCTCTGTGGTGCGTTATCACTCGCTTGCGGTCAGCAGCTCGATTGGCCCGGACGGGCGCATCACCGCTTGGACGGATGACGGGGTGGTGATGGGAATCGAGCACCGCCACCGCCCGATGTGGGGAGTGCAGTTCCATCCGGAGTCGATCTCCACCGAGCACGGACGTACGCTGATCGAGAACTTCTACGCGCTCGCGCGCCACCACAGGCCCACGCGCTCTGCGAGCGCGCGTAAGCTGGTGAGGCCGCCGCAGACTCCGGCTGCTCCTGCGGTGGCGCGCCCCACCAACGACTCGCCGGTGAGCTTGCGCATGCGTTTGATCGATGGTGAGCCTTCGACGGAGGTCGTCTTCGAGCGGCTGTTCGGCGGCGCCGACTACGCGTTCTGGCTCGACAGCGCGGATGCGCCCACACGCTTGGCGCAGTGCTCGTACATGGGCGCCCCGGTGGGTGAGGATCGCTGCCTGCTGGAATACGACGTGGAAGAGTCGGCCGTGACGATTCGACGCGGCGCCGAGGAGAAGGTCGAGCACGGGTCGATCTTCGACGTGCTCGAGAATGAGCTGGCGAGGAACGCGATCGAGCCACCGGAGGGATTGGCACGGGGACTCGTGGGAGGCTTCGTCGGCTATCTCGGCTACGAGTGCAAGGCCGACTGCGGCTCACGCAACGTGCATCGCTCGGACTTGCCTGACGCGGTGATGATGCTGGCCAACCGCGTGGTCGCGGTGGACCATGTCGCCAAGCGCACCCATCTGCTGGCGCTCTGCTTAGAGGAGGATGACGCCGAGGCAGAGCAGTGGTTGGCCGAGGCCGAGCAGGTCGTGCGAGAGGCGCTCTCCGGTCCCCTCGTGCCCCCGCTAGAGCGGGATCAGCACGGCGACGACCCCGAGGGAGAACGCGCCAAAGTCGTCTTCCGCTGTGGACGTGGACGTCGTCAGTACCTTGCGGATATCGCCCGCTGCCAGGCTGCGCTGGCGGCGGGGGAATCGTATGAGGTGTGTCTGACCGACCACATCTCCACTTCGGAGAGCCCGGAGCCGTGGCGGTTGTATCGGCAGCTGCGGCGCACCAACCCGGCGCCGTTCGCTGCGTATCTGAAGCTTGGCTCCTTCACTGTGCTGAGCTCCTCGCCGGAGCGCTTCCTGTCGGTCGATCGCGATCGTCGCGTGCAGGCTCGGCCGATCAAGGGGACCGCGTCGCGCGTGGAGGATCCCACCGAGGACGAGGCGGTGCGGGATGAGTTGATGCAGGACGAAAAGACGTTCGCTGAGCACCTGATGATCGTGGATCTGCTGCGCAACGACCTGGGGCGCGTGTGTGAGGTGGACAGCGTGCGCGTGTCGGAGTTCATGGCGGGCGAGCGCTACCGGACGGTGCACCAGATGACCTCGACGATCACCGGTGTGCTGGCTGCCAACCGCACGCCGGTGGACTGCGTGCGGGCGTGCTTCCCGGGCGGCTCGATGACGGGCGCGCCAAAGCTGCGCACGATGGAGATCATCGACGACATCGAGCGCGAGGCGCGGGGGGTGTACTCGGGTGGGCTCGGCTACTTCGGCCTGGATGGCAGCGTCGACCTTTCGATCGTGATTCGCACGATCGTGATCCGCCCGGGCGCGACGACGATCGGCGCGGGCGGTGCGATCGTGACGCAGTCGGACGCGGCGGAGGAGTTCGACGAGCTGCTGCTGAAGGCGCGTGCGCCGATGGCGGCGATCGCGCGGGCGGTCACCGGCAGCGACTCGTCCGATGCGTGGACGGTGGAGCTCGAGCCCTCGCTTGCGCAGTCGGGGGCACCATGAGCGAGCTGGCGCAGGCTGGGCCGGCCGGCCGGGTGGCGTCTGGGGCGCCGGCGGCGCAGATCTGGAGGGTGCGTCCGGCCGGCCACGGCGACGTGGCGGCTGTCGCGGTGTCCGTGCGCGAGCTGCTGCTCGAGCTGGGCGCCACGCCGCCGGTGCTGTCGGAGATGGTGCTTGCGGCACGTGAGCTGATCGACGATCCGGCGGCTGGTGCGGTGCTTGTGGCGCGGGCTCGTGATGGCCTGGTGGGGGTGCTGGGCGCGAGCTGGCAGACGGCGATTCACGTGCCGGGCTCCTACGCGCTGATCCAGGATCTGTGGGTCCATCCGGGCTGGCGGAGTAGGGCGGTGGGCGCGGGCCTGTTGGACGCGCTGTTTGAACTGGCGCGCGACAGGGGCATGAATCGCGTGGAGGTGGGGCTACCGCGTGAGAGCTTCGTGAGCTTTGCGGCGACGGAGGCGTTCTATTCGCGCAACGGCTTCACGGCGAATGGGCCGCGCATGCGGAGGATGCTGTCGTGAGCCGGATGCCTGTGGTCGAGCGCCAACCGGGCGCGCCGGCGATCCAGCCTTGGATCCTGGACGGCGCGGGGCGCAGGCTGCAGGCACATGACCACGACAGGCGGCTGTCGGAGGTACGGGCGGGTCTTTTGCGTCACCCGGGCGCGCGGTCGTCATCGGCGCGGGCGAGTCGCGAGGAGCTGGCACGGACTGTGAGCACGCTGCACGAGCCGGCGTTCTTGCAGGCGCTAGCGCGGTGCCAGTCGCACGAGCCTTTGTTGCTCCCCGAGTTCGCCGCTCCTGGCATGGCGCCAGACACGCCGGTTTGCCCGGAGGTGACGGCTGCGGCGTTCGAGGGAGTGCGCTCGGCGATCGCGGCGGCGAAGCTGATCGCGCAGGGCGAGCGCTTCGCGTACGCGCTGTGCGGACCGCCGGGCCATCATGCGGGTCCGGGCTGGCTGGGCGGCTGCTGCTACCTGAACAACGCTGCCGCAGCTGCACACACGCTGCGCGAGGCGGGTCTGGGGCCGGTGGCCATCCTCGATGTGGATATCCACTACCCGAACGGGACTGCGGCGATCACGGCGCGCATGCCGGACACGTTCCTGCACTCGCTGCACGCGTGGCCGGTGGTCAACGTCGCCTCGCAGACGGCGCATCCGTGTGGGGAGCGCGAGCGGGTGGTGGAGTTCGAGGACGCTCCAAGCGACGAGCGCTATTTGCAGGCTGTGGCGGACTCGATCGAGGAGCTCGGCGGCGAGGCGGAGGTGCTGGTGCTGTCGCTGGGCTACGACACGTTGGCCGGCGATCCGCACGGCTGCTGGGGCTTCTCGCCGGATGTCTTTGCAGAGATAGGGCGCCTGCTGGCGGCCTCGCGGCTGCCGGTATGCGTCATCCAGGAGGGCGGCTACGCGCTCGACTCACTGGCCGCATGCAGTTACGCGTTCGCCAGTGGCCTGCTCGGAGGCGCCGAGAACACAGGGGGTGAGCGATGAGCGGCCTGGAGTCGTTCCGACGACACTTGGATGGGCTTGATGAGGAGATCACACGACTGTTGGGTGAACGCTTCGAGGTGTGTCGGGAGATCGCGCTTTACAAGCGCGCGCATTCGATCCCGATGATGCAGCCGGACCGTGTGGCGGAGGTGCGGGCCCGCTACAGAGCTCGCGGTGTGGTGCTGCAGCTCCCAGCGGACTTCACGGCGGCGTTGTTCGATCTGCTGATCGCTGCGACGTGCAGGATGGAGGATGAGCTGATGGACTCGCTGTCGGAGGAGCAGCTGATGGAGATGCTCTCGGACGAGGACCTGATCGAGGCGCCGCATGTGGAGCCGAACGGGGACGCTGCATGACGCGCCCTACGTTCATCACGCTGGGGCCGTCGGGCACCTGCCATGAGGCGGCGTTGCGCCGCTACCTGGACTTCCAGGGGATCGCTGACGCGCGGATCGTGCTGGTGGAAGACCTGCTGGGGGCGATCGATCAGGTGCGCTACAGCGAGAGCACGTTCTTGGTGCAGTGCAGTGCGCACGTGCAGGTGCACCTGGTGACGGAGCGCTACTTCCGCGAGGTGTTCGTTGTGGACACGTTCATCTACCCGACGAAGGAGCTGTCGCTGCTCGTGCGCGTCGATCGGGAGAATCCCTGCAGCCTGGGGATCGTCTCGGCGACGCGTGGCTACCTGGACCTGACCCTCTGGTCGGAGATCATCGACGAGCCGTCAAAGCCGGTGGTCGCGCGGCACCTGCTGGCGGGCGACTACGACGCGGGCCTCACCCATCTGCACTACGCGCGCGAACACCCGGATGTGCTGCGCGTGCAGGAGGTCTACGGGGCGGTGGATACCACGTGGGTGGTGTATGGCAGACGCAAGCGTTTCAAGGGCGAGGTGATCGGCAACCGCATCCCGTGGATGTTCACGGGCGAGCGTGAACCGGAGCTCCAGCACGCGTAGCGCCTCCTGGCCTTCTACGCTGGGCCTATGGCGGCCGATGCGAAGCAGTCCCCTGCGCTGTTCGATCCCACCGCATTCCAGACTTTCCGCTTCACGAGCCGTGAGCTGGACGCGCACGGTCACGTGACGCTGCGCTATGCGCTGGATGAGGAGATCTTTTTCCTAGAGGAGTTCGATCTTCCGCCCGAACGCCCGCTCGCCGATGTGGGCGTGGCTGATCGTGAGCGACTGGAGGGTTTGCTGTCGTTGTTGCACTGGGTGGCTGGGGTGAGCTATTTCAAGACTGCGCTGCCGCCGCATGTGAGCTTGGAGACGGGCGCTCCGCCGCCGGCGGCTGCGCGGCTGCTGGAGGCGCTGTACGCGGAGGGCTTGGGGGAGCTCGCTTACACGAACGGCCTGCCGGCTCTGCTGCGGCCGAGCTTCTCGTCAGCTGCGGAGTCGGGGTCATCGCTGGCGGTGGGGCAGGGGCCGCCGGCGGCCCTCGCCAGCGGGCAAGCGGGCGTGTACGACGAGCGTCCACTGGAGCGTGTGCTGGTGCCTGTGGGCGGCGGCAAGGACTCGGCGGTGGCGCTTGAGATCGTGCGCGCCTCGGGGGTGGAGCTGGCGCTGTTCTCGGTGGGCGACGCTCCGCCAATCGCGCGCACTGTGGCGGCGGCGGGGGTGCCGCGTCTGCTTGCCCGGCGTACGCTCGACCCGGGACTGCGGGCGTTGAACGAGGCGGGTGCGATCAACGGCCACATCCCGATCACGGCGATTGTGTCGTGTGTGGCGCTGTTGACGGCGGCGTTGAATGGCTTCGATGCGGTGGCGCTGGCGAACGAGCGCTCGGCGTCGGCGGGCAACGTCAGCTGGGATGGCGTGGAGGTGAACCACCAGTTCAGTAAGAGCCTGCGGGTGGAGCGAATGCTGAGCGGGGCGCTCACCGAGATCGCGGGTGCCCCGCGCCTGTTCTCCGTGCTGCGTCCCGCCTCGGAGCTGGCGATCGCGCGGGCGTTCGCGGGCATGGGGCGCTACCACCAGGCGTTCACGAGCTGCAACGCGATCTTTCGCATCGACCCGGCGCTGCGGGCGCGGTCGTGGTGCTGCGACTGCCCCAAGTGCCGCTTTGTGTTCCTTGTGCTCGCGCCTTTCAGCGAGCCTGCGCATCTGCGCGAGGTGTTCGGGCGCGACCTGCTCGACGAGGACAGCCAGTTCGAGGGCTTTGCGCTGCTGACGGCCACGGGCGGGCACAAGCCTTTCGAGTGTGTTGGCGAGGAGCAGGAGAGCCTGGCTGCGATACGCCTGCTGGCTGAGGATGAGCGCTGGCGCGAGCATCGGGTGGTTCGGCGCCTGGTGGCGGAGGTGCTGCCGCGTTACCCCCCTGATTTGGGCGACCCCGAGCAGGTGCTGGCGCTAAGCGAGGAGCATGATGTGCCGATGGCGTTGATGGCGGACGTGCGTGCGGTTCTCGGAGCTTGAGGGCGCCCGCATCGGCGTGTGGGGCGCCGGGCGGGAGATTGTGTCGTTTGCCGATCAGCTGACTCGCCGCCTGCCGTCAGCGCAGATCGTGGTAGCGGCGTTCGACACCCGCCCGGCAGCAGGCGCGCTCACGGCGTTGAAGGCGCCGGCTGCGCGGATCGTGACGCCCGCGGAGGATGACGTTGTGGCGGCGCTGGGAGGTTGTGAGATCGTGGTTCGCTCGCCCGGCGTTTCGATTCATCGCGCGGAGCTGCAGGCGCTGCGCGAGGCGGGGGTGCCGGTGACGACGGCTACCGCACTGTGGCTGGCGGAGCACGGCGGCGTTGGTGTGGTTGGTGTGACGGGGACGAAGGGCAAGAGCACCACGGCGGCGCTGATCTCACATCTTGCGCGGGCGGCGGGCAGGACGGTGCAGCTTGCTGGCAACATCGGTGTGCCGGCGCTCGATCTGCTCGACGCTGAGCCGGCGGAGGTGACGGTGGTGGAGCTGTCGAGCTACCACACCGCCGACCTGCAGGTGGGCCCGGAGGTGGTGGTCGTGACGAACCTGTTCAAGGAGCACACCGACTGGCACGGCTCTGAGGAGGCATATCGCGCTGAGAAGCTGCGTGTGCTGAGCTTGCCGGGCGTGGGCGTGGGTGTGATCAACGGTCGCGACCCTCGCCTGGTGGCAGCTGCCGCGCACGCACGTGCCGCGCACGCTGGCGCGCCTATCGAGACGATGCCCTTTGGCGTGCCGGGTGGCTGGGACGTGGTTGACGGGAGCGTCGTAAAGGGCGGCGAGCGCGTGGTGCAAAGCCTCGATCTGCAGCTCCCAGGCGAGCACAATGCACTCAACGTCTGTGCGGCGCTCACCGCGATCGAGGCTCTCGGCATCGCGGCGCCGCTGCTGCCCGATTCACTGGAGGACTTTCACTCGTTGCCGCATCGACTCGAGGTGGTAGCAGAGCACGACGGGGTGCTGTGGGTGGACGACAGCATCTCGACCACGCCCGAGTCGACGCTGGCGGCGCTTGCGAGCTTCCCCGGCCGTGAGCTGATCCTCATCGGTGGCGGTCAAGACCGTGGTCAGCACTATTCAGAGCTTGGCCGGATGCTGGTCGAGGTTGGCGCGAGAGTCATCGGCGTTCCTTCTACGGGAGCGCGTCTGATCGCTGCCGCGCGCGAAGCCGGGCTCGCGGCCGCGCGGGCGATCGAGGCAGCGGACATGGCGGAGGCGGTAGCTGCCGCCCGCAGTGCGGCAAACACGGGGGCTGTCGTGTTGCTATCACCGGCTGCCCCAAGCTATGACCACTATCGTGACTTCGAGCAGCGCGGCGAGCGCTTTTGCGAGCTCGTGAAGGCTGGTAGCACAGTCCGACAGTGACGGATCGGTGGAGCATTTGCGCCGCGATGTGTCCCACTCGCGGTGCTGTTTCTCCGCATCCGGATAGTCATGTTTTGCCGGGATATCAACGGCGGCCTTGACGACTTAGCTCTGTCGCTGTTTCTCCGGACATTTCACTGCGCTTGACGCGTTTTCCCCGGTCGCGGAAACTGGGCCGCGTTCTTTAGCTGAGGCATTGCCTCGGATAGAGCGTGCCCGCATCCAGCGCGGCGACAGTCGTCGAATCAGCAAGTCATCTACGAGCATCGCGAGGCGTCGGGATCGAGGCATTGGAGGCAGCAAGTGAGCGCATGAGGGTCGCGAGGGTCGTCAAGGTGACGCTGATCGTTGGCGTCGTGATGCTTCTCGCCGTATGCGCGTATACGCTCAGCCGCTCACCGCCGCGGGTACTACGAGCTGGACCCGAGCCAAGTGGGGTTCTCACGGGCTTCGATGGCACTGGGGCAGCTTGCCAGGCAGAGGAAGTGCTACCGGCTGGCACTTCGGCAATCCGTCTTTCGCTGGCAGCGTACTTCGGTGCGTGGGTTAAGGTGACGGTTTCTTCCGGTTCGCTGGTGCTGGCGGAAGGTAGGCGCAACCCCGATTGGACGGGGACATCGGTGACCGTGCCGGTGAGGCCGCTGAGCTACAGCACTTCGCACGTAAAGGTCTGCTTCGAGGTCTCTCCCAACAACCAGTCGATCTACCTGTTTGGCAGGGAAACGGGATTGGGGGAAGGTATGACGCTGCCGACCGGTGGCCACCTTCCCGGCAGGCTGGATATTGAATACCTCGGTCCCGGCCGAGGCTCATGGTGGTCTCGCGTGGGAACGGTGGCAGAACATATGGGATTTGGTCGCTTCTTCAGCGGGACATGGATTGCCCTGCTCATCGCAGCGATGGTCGCTGCTGTCGGGGCACTCGCGGTTCGGGTTACCTTGCGAGAGCTGTCATGAGCGGGTTGACGCTTGCCGTGCAGTCACCGACCGCACGGGAAGGAGTGACGCATTCTCAGCACAGGCGGTCGAGACGGCTTGCAGCTGCGCTTCGACGTGTGCCGAGGGCCGCATGGCTGTGCGCCCTGATTGCATTCCTGAACGCCGCTGCCTGGTCGCTGATCGTTCCTCCTTTCCAGGGGAAGGATGAGTCGGATCACTTCGCTTATGTAGTGGACATCGTCGAAAACGGCGTCCTTCCTGAAAATGGTAATCAGAACGGCGTCTACTCAGCTCAGATGAATCTCGTCCTTCAGGGGTTGCATGCGGGAGAAGTCCTGCACTCGCCGCAGTCGCCTTCGATCTCGACCGCGGCCGAGCAGAGAACCTTGCTGGAAGACAACAACGCGGGTGCTTCTCGCCGGGGCTCCGGCGAAGCGGGCATCGCGACGTCGGAGCCGCCGCTGTATTACACGATTCAGGCGATTCCGTATCTGCTCGCACGCGGCAACATCCTGCTGGCGCTGCAGCTCATGCGCCTGGTTGGCGCGCTGTTCGCGGCGATGACAGCGCTATTCACCTTTCTATTCATCCGTGAGATCTTGCCGCGCTTCTCGTGGGCTGGGACGATCGGCGGGCTGTGCGTCGCGCTACAGCCGCTGCTGGCATTTATGTCGGGGAGCGTAAACCCCGATTCGATGCTATTTGCAGTCACTGCTGCCATTTTCCTGTGTCTGGCGCGCGCGTTTCGCCGTGGGCTTACACGTCGACTCGCGGTTGCGCTGGGGATTCTTATCGCTGTGGGCTTCTTGACGAAGCTCAACTTCGTTGGTCTCGCGGTGGGTGTGTTTGCCGGCGTGGCTGTGCTGGCGGTGCGTGAAGCACGGGCCAGGGGTCGCGGCGCGCTGACAGCGCCGTTGATCGCTGCATGCATTGGGGTCTTGCCTGTGGCGCTGTATGCACTTCGCAACCTCCTGGCGAGCCACCGCACGCTGGGCATCGTTTCCAGTGGCGGCGGTCTGCTGACGCTAGCGTCGCTCGGTCATGCGCTCGTCTATACGTGGCAACTGTATCTCCCGCGCCTGCCTGGCATGAAACCCTACTTTGAAGGGATCGCGACGTACAAGGACATTTGGTTCGACCGATCCGTCGGTCTGTATGGCTGGATGGACACACTGTTCCCGGGCTGGGTCGACAACGTCGCACTGGTGCCGGCAGTTGCGGTCGCGGTGCTGTTCGGACGCGGGGTGTTCGTGAGCCGGCGAGCGTTGCGCGCGCGGCTACCTGAGTTCGGCGTATATTTGACGATGACGCTCGGGCTGTTGGTGTTGATTGGGACGTGGTCCTACCAGAATGACGTCCTCGAACACGGCCCCGCATTCGGTGAGCCTCGTTACTTCCTGCCGTTGCTACCACTGCTTGGAGGCGTGTTTACGCTTGCCGTTCGTGGTGCGGGAAGGCGATGGATCTCCGTGGCGGGCGCGGCGCTAGTCGTCTTGCTGTTTGGGTACGATGTCGTCAGCCAGCTGCAGGTCATTGCGCGCTACTACGGTTAGGTAGACGTAACTGCGCTGGTGACCCGCGGCGGAAGCGACGGCCGCGAGCGCGCTCCCTAGCCGCACAAGCGCCTGTCGCTTGTAGCTCGCGCGCAGCGCCCGGGTTCCCTCGGGCAGGACAGAAATCATCGAAGCAAACCGTAAGCAACCGCCAGGACCCGGCGAGTCGGAAACACGCCTGGACGCGCGACGCCTCTAAAGCTACCCTGCAGGCGGTAGTGTCCTCATAGCAGTGAGCTACCCGGCGTAAAGAGTTAGGCAGCTCCATGAGGCTTAGGGGTCCCACCCCGGTTCCGCGCATACCGTGGGACCGCTCTGGGGTTCTTGCCAGAAAACCAATTGCGAGATAACAAGGAGCTATATAGATCATGAAAGTCGCTCGATTACTCGGTGTGGCGCTAATGGCCGTTATCGCGGTCAGCGCGATGCTCGCCTCAACGGCATCAGCCATACCATTATTCAGGTTACCAATTACACACAGGAACTTTACAGCAACGAGCGGAACGTCGATCCTTCGCACGCCATCAGAAAAAGATACAGTGACATGTGCGACGTCTTCATCGTCCGGGACGATTCTGGACGACGACGAAGTATCTGTTGACATCCATTTCTTATCCTGCTTTCTAGAGGAAGCCGAAAATGGTCCCTGCACGATCAAAAGCGTGACTGCGCCCGGAACGGAAGGGTTAACCTTAACCGAATTACTGACCGGATTACTCGGGTTATTGCATGAACCCCCCGGTGCGGATGGGATCCTGTTCGAGCCGGTAAAATCACATGTGTTCGTGACGTTCGCACCAACAAAATCCCCATGCAAAACAGGAACAACAGCGGTTGAAGGGTCTGTCGGAGCGTTATTCTCACCGTCAGGCAAATTACAGAACACCGCATTGATTAACCTCGGTCCGATCAGTGCAACAGGTCACCAGCAAGTCACATTAATCTTAACATTACATGGCATTGTCAAACCCAAGCTCACGTCGTTCGGGGCGGCGGAATCCACGCAGGAACAAACCGCTATCGTCAAATACGAAGAAGCAGTCGAAGTTATGTGAGCGAAGGGCGAGCAGGAATGTAGGCAAGAAATGTAGTTCTGTTGTGTCGGTGGGGCCGCGAAAGCGGCCCCACCGATGGGATGTATCCAATGCAGTCCGCCCCGCTGGTTCGAGATCAGAGGAAAGAGGAATCGTGTTGTTGCGAGGGAGAGGTCGATCATCTATTTGGGTAACGATCGTGGCGGCTGCAACGATGTTCGGATGTCTGTGCTCCGTAACACCGGCGTTCGGTACGGGTGACGCGAGCATGGGGTCGTGTCCCCTGGCGGAATCATCCCCGGGCTTCCGTGCCTTCATGGCGGACTGCCGTGCGTATGAGATGATCACGCCCACCTATAGCGGCGGCGCCGCCGCAATACTCGAAGCTGTCTCCCCGGACGGCGAACGCGTCATCGTGAGGTCATCTGCGGGGTTCGCAGAAAACGAAGACTTGGAAGACAGCGAAGGCGAAACCGGCTCCTTCTACATGCTCTCGCGTACGCCCGGTGCTTGGACCGCGGAATCCCTGAACCCACCGACATCGCTGTTCACGCGCCTGCATTACGCCAAATTCGACAGCACCACGCTGAACCGAGCGCTGTATAAGGCGATCCCTGCTCACGGCGCTGGGGAAGTGAACCTGCCGGTGGGGTATGCCGGCTGGGATCTGGCTGTGCGGGAAGCAGCGGGCGGGGCTGGGCGGTTCACGCTGCTCGGACCGATGCTAGCCCCCGGGTACGAAGTCGGGGGAAGCGACCAGCTGTTTGAAGATTATGCCTACCTGGTCGTAGGGGCGTCTGCTGATTTGTCGCGTGTTTTCTTCCTGGTGCGCGCGGAAGATAAGCAAACATGGCCGGGGGATAAGACGGCTGCGGATGACCAGTCGCTCTATGAATACCCTCTCGCGGAAGGAAAGGAACCCAGGCTCGTAGGGGTGAGCAACGAAGCACAGCTGGCTGGCAACCCCAACGTAAACGACGGCGCGCGACTCGAGAGCGACTGCGGCACCGCACTAGACGGCGTATCGGGTGCCGGCGAAGCCGTCACCGTGTACTTCACCGCGCTGCACGTCGAAGGCTGCGCTGCGGCGCAGCCGCCCGTCGACGAGCTGTATGCCCGGATCGATGGTGCCCGCACTGTCAAAATCTCAGGGGCAGAACCCGCAAAGTTTCAGGGCGCCTCCGAAGATGGCACAAAGGTCTTCTTCAGCGAAGCAGGCAAGCTATACGAGTACGTGATGGCCGAAGAAAAGGCGGTGCTCCTCGCGAGTAATATTGCGGGCACTGCCGTCGTGTCCCACGACGGCAGCAAAGTGTACTTCAGCTCCCCAGAAAAGCTCACGGGCGAAAGCGAACCAAACGGTAACGGCGAAACCGCCGGTGAGGTCCCTGGCGAAAAGCTATATGTCTACGATACCGTCGCCGGTCAGACCGGCCTCGCGTTCGTGGCCGGCGAAGCAAGCCCGCTACCGACGACCCGCGACGGCTCCTACATCGTGCTTGCAAGCGCACGCGACCTGATCGGGACGAACGACCACTCAAGCCCTGTGGGCCAGCTATTCGAGTACGACGCGCTCACCAGGAAGGTCGAACGCGTCTCGGTCGGCCAGAAATCTCGCACCGGCTACGAATGCCCAGCAACCAAAACCATCGAAGCGGGCTATGACTGCGACGGCAACACCGAAAACGAAAGCGACGCCCCGGAAGCGCAACATTTCGCGCCCACCGACACCGAACAGTTCACCGGCTTCATCGGGGATTCGGCGCAGCCGCAGGGCGCAGCCACGGACCTCGCGGTCGCTGAAGACGGGGTCGTAGCGTTCGAGAGCCCGCTGGCGCTCACCCCGCAGGCCTCGCCTGGTGCGGCGAACGCCTATGAGTTTCGTGCGGGCCAGGTGTATCTAGTCTCGCCGGCGATCGCCTCGGTGTATGGGTTTGACAACCCGATCGTCGACGAGTCCGGACTAAATATATTCTTTGGGTCGACCGAAGGGTTGGTGCCGCAAGACACGGATGCGGGTTCGCAGGCGAGCGTGTTTGATGCTCGCGTCGAAGGAGGGTTCCCTGCGCCGCCGCTAGCGCCGTCGTGCGCTGGAGAAGCTTGTCAGGGGCCTTCGGGTGTCGCGCCGGTGTTCGGTGCTGCTGGGACTAGTGCGGTTGGCGCGTCGGGTAATCTCGCACCACCCGTAGAACCTGCGCCGCCCGTGAAACCCAAAGTGGTGGCGAAGCGGTGCAAGAAGGGTTTCGTGAAGCGCAAAGGCAAGTGCGTGAAGGCGAAGAAGGCCAAGAAGGCTGCCTAGGCCTTGATCGCCCCTGATCCCGCGATGCGGGCGCGGTCCTAGGCGGCCGTCTGGGGAGGCTCGGGAGCCTGTGTGGACGCCTCATCGGCGCCTTGCGCCGGTGGCTTCTCAGCAGCCGGCGGCGGCTTATCTGCCGGGAGCGCGTCGACGTTGGCCTCGGCGGCCGCGCGGTTCTCCTCCATCACCGCCAGCCAGATCTCCTCGCGGTAGATGGGGATCCCCTCCGGCGCCGCGATCCCCAGGCGCACCGTATGGCCGCTCACGCCCATAACGGTTACGAGGATCTCGTCGCCGATGACGACGCGCTCTCCGGGACGACGCGTCAGGATCAGCATCGAGGCTGATTATGAAGCAATCCGCTCCTGCGCGGGCAGCTCGAACAGCGGCGCTTGCAGCAGGGCATCCTCGGCTGTGTTGATCACCTGGTAGCCGCGGCCGTCCTTGATCAGCAGCGGCGCGCGTAGGTTGGCGGTGATGTCCATCGGGTTGGGTGTGGCGCGAACGGTGACGTACAGCTCCGCGCCGGTGGCGTCCTCGATCCCGGTGCGCTCGCGATCCTCCGCCGCGATCTCCAGCGAGAACGACGAGAAGAACTGGAAGGGGCTAACCACGGGCAGGGCGAGCGCCGGGTTGTCGACGGCGTGCAGCCACAGAAAGCCGCTGCCGGGGTTGCGATCGATCAGCGCGTATTGCAGTCCTCCGAGGCCGATCAGTCCAAACGGGAACTCGATCACATCCTCTGCCGCGACCTCGACGGGGCCGAAGCGGATGCTCTGGAATGTCACGGACATAATGCGTCTCTCCTTCGTTCGCTACTGGAGGAAGTTGAGCAGGGATTCCTGCACGATCGTCGCCCCGGCGCGTAGCGCGGCCTCATAGGAGGCCTGCTCGTTTGCGTACTGGACGGAGGCCTCGGGGATGTTGGTGGCATCGGTGTTCGCGAGCGACGCGCTGATCGTCGTCTGCAGCTGTTCGTTACGGTCGAGCGCTGTCTGCAGCTGATCTGTGGCGCTGCCAGAGGCTGCCTGCAGCTGGGTCAGGGTTTCGATGTTCGCGTCGAGCTTTTCCAGGTCGCTCGTGCCGAGCAGGGCCTGCCCTTCGCTGCCTCCGCGCATGTTCTTGGCGATCGTGCTCAGGGTGTCGAGCAGCTTGCCGTCGCCGGACGCTTCGCCTGAGCCGAGCAGCGTGGAGATGTTGGTCGTGATCGTCACCGACGCTCCCGGCCCGATGACTCGGCTGACGGTTTCGCTGTTGCCTTTGTATTCGTCGTTAGCACCGTTTTCGTAGGGAGCGGTGGTGGTCGCCGTCCCCGAGAACACGTACTGCCCCGCGTATTGGGTGTTGGCGTCCTGCTTGATGCTTTCGGCGATCTGTTCGACCTGAAGCGCCATCGTTTCGAGGTCGTTTTTGTTGTACGTGCCGTTGGCACCCTCGACCAGCAGCTCGCGCACCCGCTGCGTGACTTCGCCGATGTTCGTCATCGCACTGCTGGCAGTGCTCTCCCACGAGATCCCGTTCTGTGCCTGGCTTTCATAGCCGCTGAGCCCTTCCAGCGCGCTCTGCAGATCGATGACCTGGCTGGCGCCGTAGGGGTTGTCCGACGGTTCGAGGATCGTGTTGCCGGAGGACAGTTCGTTGGTGGTCCGCTCGAGCGCCGCCAGCGAGGAGTTGAGGTCGCTGAGCGTCCTCGAGGTGACGATCGCGGGTGTGATTCGCTCGGTCATCGCTATAGCCCCACGACGCCCGTGTGCTCGATCAGGGTTTCGAGCATTTCGCTCATCGCTGTCAGCGTGCGCGCCGACGCCTGATAGCCGCGCTGGTAGGTGATCAGGTTGGTCATTTCTTCATCCAGCGAGACGCCCGAGACGGACTGGCGCTGGTCGCTGATCGACGTGACGGTGGTCTGCAGGTTGGTTTTTTCGTCCTGCGCGGTGCGCACGGCGCTCCCGACCTGCTCCACGAGCCCGGCGTACTGTTGTTCGGCCGCGCCGCCGCGCAATGCCGCGATCCGCTGTGCGAGTTCGTTGGCGCCGGCTGTCCCGGTGGCGGACGCCTGGACTTCGGCTGGGCTCAGTGCCACCGACAGCGTCGCGGCTGTTGCGCCGGAGAAGAACGCCTGGGGCAGGATGCCGTTGACGGTGCTCGAGAGCGTGCTGGCAACTTCGTTCAGCTGGCCCTGAAGCGCGGTCAGCGCACCGTTGGGGCCGGTCAGCTTGATCAGCGCGCCGAGGCGCCCGCCGGATGATTCGGTGAGCGCCTGCGGCCAGTTGACGGTCGTGCCTTCCACCAGCGGCTTGGCTGCTTCGCCGAAAGTGACCGTATCGGTGTGGTCGGCCTGTTCGGTGACGGTGATGTTCGCCAGTCCCGAGAGCTTGTCGAGCAAGAGGTCGCGCCGGTCCAGCATGTCGTTGGGCGGTTGGCCGGCTTCTTCGGCGAGCTTGATCTGGCGGTTGAGTTGTGCCAGCTGGTTGGCGTCGTCTTCGACTTCTCCCGATGGTCCAGCGAGCGAGTTGTATTCTTCGCCTGCCTGCGTGGCGAACGTCGAGAGTTGTGAGCTCAACTCGTTGAATGTCGTCGCCAGCTGTTTGCCGGCTGCCACCACGACTTCTTTGGCCGGGCCGCTCGAGGGATTTTCGGCGAGGCTGTTCCAGGCGCTCCAGAACTTCGACAACTGGGTTGCGATACCGGCGGAGGACGGTTCGTTGAACGCGGACTGGGCGCGTTCCAGCACTTCCGCCTCCGCTGTGGCCGCGCCGAGGGAGCTGTTCTGCGTGCGGTACTGAGAGTCCAGGTAGCCGTTGCGGATACGGGTGATGGTCGCGACGGTCACGCCTGCGCCGAGCTGTGCGCCCTCGCCCGTTTGGGCAGAGATTGCCGGGATCGGGGTCGGTGGGTTGGGTTCCAGCAGCGCCGTCTCGCGCGAGTAGCCTTCCGTGTTCGCGTTGGCGATGTTGTTGCCGGTGGTATCGAGCGCCACCTGCTCAGCCATCAGGCCGCTAAGCGCCGTCTGCAGTCCTTGCAATGTTGGAATCGACATGGCTAAGCGCGTAGGTCGAGGACGTGCAGGGCGCCGTGGGGGCGAGGTCTGGTGATCGATCGGGAGGAGCCGTGAGTGTCGTAGCCGCTGACGCCATCCAGCGAGAGCATGCCCATTAGGTGATCGAGGAAGCCGAGCTCTATCTGCATCAGCGAGCGGTTGCACGAGTGTTCACGCTGGAGCTCGTGCAGCAGGCCTTTAAGCTCGGCGCTACGAACGCGTGCGTGCTCGCCTGTGGCGCCGTCGGTGAGTGTGGCCAGGAGTCCCAGCGTGACTGCCTCGGCCGGCACTCCGAGGCGCTGGCCGCTGCGCGTCAGCAGGCGCGAGCGCTCCTCCTCGAGCAGCTGTCTGCGGCCCATCTCGCCGCGCAGCATTCCGGCAAGGCGCACGACTGTGTGTACGTCGCGCGCGCGGATCGCCGCTCCCTGCTCGAGCACGACCTCGAGCAGACTCCGCGCTGAGGCGATCTGCGCGTCCAGATGAGCCAGGACGTCCGCGATCAGCGAGCGGTCTTCCTGGCTGCCCTGGTGGGGGATGAGCGCGGTGGGCGTCATGCGCTGGTTCCTCCTGTGGCCTTTGTCTGCGCTGTGCTGTTCCCACCATCGAGATCGCGTGTCATCTGCGCCGCGAGGCCGAGGCCGCCGGCGTTCATGACGCTGGCGGTAAGGGCCTGGGGCAGCATCGATGAGAGCTGTGAGCTACCGCCCGAACCGCCGCCTTCGCCGCTTTCTCCCCCTTCGCTTTCCTGTGAGGATTCGCCACCCATGCCGCTTGTCTTGGCAAGCGACTGCGAGAGCTGTTCCACGAGCGTCTCTTCGAAGGACAGCGCGCTCTCGTATGCCTTTTGCGTTGCGGCGGAGCCGTGGCGCACCCACTCGGGCTCGAACGCCTGGTTGACCACGGGCAGGCCGGAGGACCCCGTGGCGGCGGTGGCGACGGGGATGCTCATGAGCCGGGGCGCAGCTGGTTGGCGATCGACATCATCTGGCTGTCTGTTTGGATCGAGGTGCTGTTCATCTGAAACGCGCGCTGGGTGCTCACCATCAGCGCCATCGTTCCTGCGATGTTCACGTTCGAACTCTCCAGTGCGCCCTGGTGGATCGTGCCGGTGGCCGGGTGCGGCGCGCCGCTTGTGGCGGTCGGTATCAGCTCGCTGGCGCCGTTAGCCAGCATGTGTTCCGGGGAAGTGACGGTGACGAGTTTGATCTGGCCGAGGGTGCGGGTACCGACGCTCACGGTTCCGTTGGTGGAGATCTTGACTTCCTTGGCGGAGACCCCCGGCGGCAGCTTGATCGCCGGCGTCAGACGATTGCCTTCGGCGTTGACGATCGTTCCGCTCGCGTCCACGCCGAAATTGCCGTTGCGCGTGAGCACCGTCTGTCCGTTTGCGTTCTTTACCTCGAAGTAGCCGGGCCCTTCGATCGCCAAGTCGAAGGGGTTGCCTGTTTCGGTGACTGCCCCCTGCGCTTCGCTGCGACCGATTACCGCGGCCTTCGCGCCACCGCCGGCCGTGGTTTCGGTGCCGGCCATGTCGACGGGGTTGTAGAGCAGGTCGCTGAACGCCACCCGCTCGGACTTGTAACCGCTCGTGGACAGGTTCGCGAGGTCGTTGCCGATCGTGTTCAGCTGTTCCTGCTGCGCTGACATGCCTGCTGCTGCGGAATACAGACCTTCGAGCATTAGCCCGTCCTGTGGTCGTGGTCGTCGAGCAGTCCGGCTTTCCGCGTGGCGGTCCAAGCCGGGCTCGGGGAGCTCTTCTCCGTAGTGATCGGCCGGCGCTCGTTGGACTTGAGGCGTGGGATTGCAGCCGCTGCAGGCGCCGGAAACGCCGTCGAATCCCCGACCCAGGACGCCTAAGCGTTCGGGTTCAGGGAGCCGACCTGTGAGGCGGCGTCCTGCAGCGTAGTTGCGATCGACTGGATCGCCTGCTGGCCTGACTGGAAGCTGCGCAGCGAGGTGATCATTTCGACCATCACCTTGGCGGCGTCAACACCCGAACCCTCCAGCGATCCCTGGCGCACCGTCCCAGTCGGGTTGCCCGCGGCTTTGCCCGTGTACAGGTTTTCGCCTTGCTTGGCTGCGCCTGGCACTTCGAAGATCCCCGACCTTGCCCGCCGGCACTGTGCCGGTGGCGCTGACCCTGATCTGCCCGCCTTTGGCATCGAGCACTGGGTCGCCGTTGGTATCCGTGAGCACGCCCGCCGAGGAGCTCGTGAACTGACCGTCACGGGTGTAGCGGATGCCTTCAGGCGTCTTGACCGCGAAGAAGCCGCTGCCCTCGATCGCGAAGTCCAGCGGTTCGCCAGTTTCCTGCATCGCGCCCGGCGTCATGTTGGTGTAGGCCTTGCCCAGTGCCACTCCCTCGTTGACCGAGCCAATCGCCGCGCCGCCCTCGGTGTTGGCCATCAACATCGCGCCGAAGCTGTGCTGGGGCGTTTCGTCGGGCTTGAAGCCGGGCGTCGAGGAGTTGGCCAAGTCGTTTGAGAGCTGATCCTGGCGGACCTGCTCGGAGACCATTCCAGAGGCGGCTATAGCGAGGCCAAGATCCATCTCTCGGGGTGGTCGACCGCTGCTGGAGTTTCTTGAGGACGCTACTCAGTCAGCGAATGGCGCTGAACAGCGCCAGCTCGCCGGAGAGCTGTTCGTAAAGGCGCCGACGCAACTGCGTGTGGATCTGTGAGACGCGGCTCTCGGAAACGCCCAGCCGCTTGCCGATGTCGCGCAGCGTGCGGTCCTGCACATACAGCAGCACCGCCACTTCGCGCTCCTGTCTGGACAGCCGCGCGAAGGCCTTGCGGAATCTCGCCTTCGCTTCGTGGCGCTCGGCCTGCATGGTCGGATCGCTGTCGTCGTCGGAGCTCTCCAACGTGTCAATCCGCTCGATCGTGGCGCTCTCATCCGAGCGCACGATCCGGTTCAGCGAGCCCACCTCCGCGAGCGCCACTTGGTCGAGGCGATCTCTCAGCTCTGTCGGTGTCATGTCAACGAGCGCCGCGAGCTCCTCGCGTGTGGGTTGGCGCTCGTGCATCGAGAGGAAGTTCTCGCGTGCGGTACTGATCGCGCGCTCGTCACGGCGCAGCGAGCGCGGTGCCCAGTCGTGGCGGCGTAGCTCATCCAGTACCGCGCCGTGTACACGTGTCCATGCGTACTGCTCAAGCGAAGCGCCCTTGTCGGGGTCGTAGCGCTCGATCGAGCGAATCAGCGCCTCCAAGCCACACGACAGGAAGTCATCGACCTCGCACTGGGCCGGCACCTCGCGGACCTTGCGATACACGATGTAGCGAACCATCGGCATGAACGTGAACACCAGCCGGTCGCGTAGCTCGCGATCTCCGGTGAGCTTGTACTCGTGCCAGGTAGCGAGCACCTCTGCCGCGGGTGCTCTGGCTGCACGCTTTCCGATGATTTCCATGCTCCTGCTCTGATATCGAGGGAACTACAGGGATGGCCCGCCTGCTAGGGCATGTTTGCTCGCGTCCGAGCGCCTGCGGCGGTCTAACAGGGTGTGACCGGCACTCAATTCGAGGTCGCGACGATATTCCCTGCTCCGGTCGTACCGACAGTTCCCATACGCGGGCGCGCGCGAAGCGCCGTCGCCGCCACTCAGAGTTTGCCCGCCCCGGCCGATCACCGGGTCGAGAAGATGCTCAGCAGCGCGACACGCCCAGTTTCCAAGGACAGCATCGCACCGGCCGGCGAGCTGGCGCAGCGTGCGCAGCGGCTGCTGGCGGCGGACGATCTCGACGGCTACCAGGGGCTGTTCGCTGAGGCAGCATCGATCGATGACCCACACCAGCGCTACTGGTCGGGCACGAGCTTGATCGAGCTGGGTCTCGTGGTGTGTCCCAGGTTCGCGCCCGGGCGCCGGCCGGCGCTGCTCGTGAGATTGGTCTCAGGTGCCCTGGAGATGCTCGAACGCGAGCCCAACGAGCCGCTGTTGCTCAACCACGCGGGCGTGATCCTGCACGAGCTGTGGAGCATCGATGCTGCCGAAGCGATGTTCGACGCCGCGAAACGGTTGGACCCGCAGCTCGAAGAGGTGTCGCGCAACCTCGCGCAACTGGCCGCGCGACGGCGGCAAACGCCGAGCGCTGCGAACCGACCACCACTGCGTGCAGCGCTGCCCGAGCTGGCGCGCCGCGCAGTGGAGATCGCCGCTCGGGCTCAGCCTGCCGAGGGCCTGAGGCTAAGCCTGTGCATGATCGTGCGCGACGAGGAGCAGACGCTCCCGCAATGCCTGGCCGCAGTGGCTGGGGTAGTCGACGAGATCGTGATCGTGGACACGGGCTCCAATGATGCGACGATCGAGATCGCCCGCTCCTTTGGCGCGCGCATCATCGAGCGGGAATGGACAGGCTCGTTTGCGGACGCGCGTAACGTGTCTTTCGAGGCGGCCAGCGGCGATTGGATGATGTACCTGGATGCCGACGAGGTACTCGTGCGCGAGGACCTCGAGCTCCTGCGTTCGCTAAAGGGGCGTACGTGGCGCGAGGCGTTCTACTTCGCACAGACCAGCTACACGGGCGATCGCGAGGACGGTGGCGCTGTCGCGCACGACGTGCTGCGTATGTTTCGCAATCGCGATGAGTATCGCTTCGAGGGGCGCCTTCACGAGCAGCTGGCTCACCGGCTGCCTGGCTACCTGCCCGAGCGGATCGAGGTCTCGGGTGTTCGCATCGAGCACTACGGTTACCTTGGGGTCGTGCGCGAGGGGCGCCGGAAGTCCGAGCGAAACATCGAGCTGCTGCTTCTGCAGCAGGCAGAAGGGCCCGCCACTCCGTTCCTGCACTTCAACCTCGGCTGCGAGTACGCGGCCGCGGGCGATCGTCCTGCTGCGCTGATCGAGTTCGAGCGTGCCTGGTCGATGCTCGAGATTGCTGAGGACAAAGACAGCTACAAGTTCGCGCCCGCGCTGCTGAATCGTCTCGTGAAGGCTCTGCGCGTGTGCGGACGCCCACGGCAAGCTTTCACGCGTGCCACCCAGGGGCTCGAGTTGTTCCCCGGATTCACCGATCTGGTGCTCGAGCAGGCGCTCGCCGCAGCCGCTCTCGGCCAACAGGACCGCGCGATCGAGTTGCTCGAGCGCTGCATCGAGATGGGAGAGGCCTCGCGCGGTTACACCTCCACTGTCGGCAGCGGTACCTTCCTGCCACGTCTGCAGCTGGCGCAAATGCGCCGCGCCGACGGGGATCTCCAGGGTGCGATCGAGCTGCTCGAGTACTGCGTAAGCGAGCATCCGCGCTTCCTCGGCTCGGTGTTGCCGTATACGAGTGCGCTGTTGACAAGCGGCCTTGACCCCGAGGCGGTCGTCGCCCGGCTCGAACAGCACCTGCCCAATCCCGTGCCGGCAGCCCGATTCATGCTGGGGGCGGCCCTGTATGAGGCTGGCGCGACGAGCGCCGGCGAGGAACAGTTCAGGATGGTGCTCGCGCGCCAGCCCCACTCCGCCCGCGCGCGAGTCGCGCTCGCGGAGGCGCTACTGGCACAACGGCGCTACGCCGAGGCGGCCAGCGAGGCAGCCGTCGTCCCGGGCGACGATCCGCTGGCGGTGATTGCCGCTCGCAGCGAGCTGTTCGCGCGGACGGTGGGGGACGATCTTTCCGGCGCGGCGCTCGCGCTGGAGAAGGCTCAGCGGGCGGGGATGACGGACTCCGAGCTCGACCTGTATCGCGCTTGGGGGCAGCTGGCCAGCTGCGGTGAGTGTGCGATCGAACTCGATGAGGAGGCCCTGCCACAGCTGCAGCTAATGCTCGAGGCGTTGCTGCGTGTGCACGACTTCGAGGCTTTCGAAGCTCTGCTCGGGGTTTTCCAGCGCTCTCCCATCGGCGAACGCGAGCGCCGTGAGCTGCTCGCCGAGATGTATATGCGTCGTGGGTTCGCTGCCTCGGCCGCTGAACAGTGGATGGCCGTCTGTCGCCAGGAGCCCGACGTTCGTGCGCTTTTGGGGCTCGCACGCGTCGCTGCCGCCAGCGGCATGGAGCGCGAGGCGGGCGACTTCGCCGGGGCCGTGCTGTCTCGGGATCCCAACAACAAGCTCGCCGCGAGCCTGCTCTCGCGCACGGCAGCTGCGTAGCCGATCGGGTGGCGAGGCGGGTGCGAGCGCGCAAGGCATGTCGCAGTTGGAGGAGATCCTTCAAGTTTCCGCAAAGGACGTCGATGACGGTAGTGAACGCAAGCGCGAGGCGGCCCATGGAATGGACCGCGAAACACCGTTTTCAGGGAGAAAACGCCATATGAGCTCGCCTATCCTGCCCATAACAGACCTTACGGGCCGCCGCACAGACATGCCCCATGTAGCCACCAACGCTGAGGACCTCGGCGTTGTCGTCTCCGCGCTGAGCGCCGGTGAGTTTCCGACGACGCTGATCGCCAGCCGCGGCGGTCCGCCGCCGGAGCTACTCGAGCAGATCGCCGTAGCGGGCGCGATCGAGGAACAGATGCGTGAAAGCGGACTTCAGCTGCGCTTCTCGCTTGCCGCAAACGGGGAGCGCACGAGGATCGAGCTGGTCGATCGCGACGGGAACGCCATGCGCAGCCTGTCCACCGCCGAGGCGCTCGAGGTAGCTGCTGGGAAGCCGCTTCAGTAGGTCGTCATGTCCACGTCATCGCTTGGTGTCAACTCCTCCAGCAGCGCGCCGATCACGGTCACGGGCCTGGCGTCAGGCCTCGAAACGTCGAAGATCATCGCCGCGCTGATGGGCGCCGAACGCGAGCCCGTCACGCACCTGACCAACGAGCAGACCAAGCTCAAGGCCGAGCAGAGCCAGCTACAGAGCATCCAGAGCAGTTTGCGCCAGCTCTCGTTGGCGGCCTCCGAATTCAGCCTGCCTTCTCTGTTTGAAAGCTCCCAGACAGTCACTTCCAGCGAACCGCTACGGGTCAGTGCTGCCACCAGCTCCGGCGCCGGCGTCGGGGGCTACGAGGTGGAAGTAACGCAGCTGGCCAACTCCGCGCAGCGCACCTTCACGTTCACGACCCCCTTGAGCGAACAGACGCTCACGATCGACGGCCAGGAATTCACGCTCAACGAAGGCGAGGACGCCAAGGAACTGGCGAGCGCCATCAACACCGACAGCAAAGCGACGGTGTATGCGGCGGTGCTCACATCAGGTGCGATCGTCCTCTCTGATCGCACCACCGGTAACACCGGCAGCGAATTCATCAAAGTCTCAGGTGAAGCGTTGACCGAAGTGGCTGCAAGCGCGAAGGAAGGCAAGAACGCCAAGTTCACCGTCGACGGCGTTGAAGGGGAATCCACCACCAACACCGCCACGGACGCGATCCCGGGAGTCACGCTCACTCTCGATGGGCTGACACCGTCGGGTCCGGTGACGATCGATGTCCAGGCTCCCGGACCCAGCGCGAGTGTGGTGGAAGCCCAGGTGCAATCGTTCATCAAGCTCTACAACTCGAGCGTGGAAGCCATCCAAACGCAGATCCAGACCAAGCCGATCGCAAAACCCAAAAGCGCTGGCGAATACGAAACGGGGATCCTCTTCGGCGACGTCGAACTGACGGGCCTGCTCGACGGCATGCGCGACACGATGTATGAACCGATCGCTGGGCTGCCGATAGAAATGTCGAGCCCGTTCGGCATCGGCGTCAGCACCGGCGCTCCCACCGGGTCCGGAACCTCTTCGCAGAGCTCCCTGGAAGGGCTGCTGACGCTCGAACCCGCCAAGCTCGCGGCGGCCGTCCAGGCCAACCCTGCCGGCGTGGAGCAGATGCTGCAGCAGTGGTCGCAGAAGCTGCAGAGCCAGATCAACGCTGTCGGTGCGCCCGGTGGCGCGCTCGAAGGGCGTGTCAACGGCGACAGCGCTCAGGTCAGCCAGCTGACGATCCAGATCAACAACATGAACGAAACGCTCGCGCATCGCGAAAAGTCGTTGCAGGAGACGTACGCCAACCTGGAAGGTGTGATCTCACGCAACACGGCCCAGAGCACCTGGCTGACTCAGCAAGAGGAATCATTGACAAAGTCCGGCATTTAGCCGCGCCTAGCCGGATTTTCGCGGTCAGTCCTCAGATTTCGCATGTCAACCCTCAGGTTTCCGCGCGCGGGGTCGATCAAGGGTCATAGATGGCCAACGTGACCGCATCCCACGCCGCGTACCGCAGGGGCACGGTGATGGCCGCAACGCCGGTGGAACTCGTGGTGTTGCTTTATGACGGTGCCCGCCGCTTCCTACGCCAGGCTGCGATTGCGATGGGGGAGGGCGAGGTCGAGCGCGCCCACAACACACTGCGCTTTGGCGAGCGCATCATCAGCCACCTAGACGCCACCCTCGACTTCGAGCAGGGCGACATCGCACAGCACCTGCACTCGGTTTACCGCTTCTGCCTGACGCACCTCAACACCGCGCGCATGCGCCAGGACCCAGCAATGGTCGAAGAGGTGATCGAGTTGCTGGGCGAGCTGCGCGACGCCTGGAGCGAGATCGCCGCCGAGGCCGAGCGCGGGTGAGTACCAGCCCGCCCGCCGATAGCGCCCAGGCGCTGCTCGATCGCTACGAGGCGATCCACGCCCACGCGGAGCTCGAACTGGAGCTGGCGGGTGCCGGCGAGATCGATCGTCTGGCTGAACTGGATGGTCGCTGGGAGGAGCTGATCGAGGGCCTCCCCACGCAGCCGCCGCTGGCTGCCGCCGAAGTGCTGCACCGTGCGCGGCTGATCCACGATCGCACCCGTATCGAGCTCGAGCGACTGCGCGAGATGCTGCTTTCGGACTTCGCCACCACCTCGCGCTCCAAGCGAGCCGCCGACGGCTACGCCGGGCAACTGCGCCGGCGTCCGCGGTTGGATCGCAGCGCATAGTTGCCGGTTAGCTCACGGCGAAGTGCGCTGAGCTACTGACCGTTCCCACCGGCGCGGCCGTGTTGGTCACGCTGATCGAACCAGTACTCGCGCCGCTGGGCACCGTCGCCTTCAGCGTCGTCGAGGACACGTACGTGACGCTTTTTGCCGCCACGCCGTTGAAGCTCACCGCCGAGCTTTTCGTAAAGCCCACCCCTGTGATCGTCACCACTTTCCCGGCGGCGCCGCTCGTGGGTGTAAAGCTCGCCACAGACAGCGTCGGTTTGAATAGGCCTTTGCTCGTTGCCGTTCCTGCGGGTGTGGTCACTGAGATGTCCGCGGACGGCGCTCCGTTGGGGACCGTCGCTTCGACCTGCGTGGCGGAATCAGCCGTAAAGGTCGCTTTTGCTGAGCCGAAGTGGACCGCGGTGGCTTTGCTCAGGCCTGTGCCGGTGATTGTCACCGTGCTGCCAGTGATGCCTGACGTGGGTGTGAACGATGTGATCGTCGGGAGGTCAGAGATCACCGCCGCGGTCGCTTCCGAGCGTGCCGGTGCGCCGCCGCCTGCCCCGTTGCTTGCTGTCTCCTGCACGCGGATCGTTGAGCCCACATACCCTGAGGTGGTCGGGATCTTGAAGGTCGCGCTAGTCGCTCCCGAGATAGCCGAGCAGCTCGAGGAGGATGCCGGGCACAGCGCCCACTGCTCCGTATATGTCGTGGGGCTGTTGCTCCACGTGCCGTGCGTCACCGTCAGCGTCTGACCTTGTTCAGCGGTGCCGCTGATCGTCGGTAGCGCGGTGTTCGCTGGGGCCGTCGGCGAGAAGAACGCGCCCAGCCCAACAGGGCTGCCGACACCCGTGGGGCCGTCGTACCCGGAGCGCGCCTTGCACGCAGTCGCGCCTGAACACGAGCCGTTGCTCCCTGACGTCACGTCGTACAAGTCGCTCGCGTCGCCGATGTTCGCGTATAGCGTCTGCGCGGGGTACTGCACACCATGCGCGCCGCCTGCCAGCCCGAACTCCGCCGCCACGATCGGGGAGGCCTCAGAGGTGCCACCCCAAACTCCCCAGCCCGTCGGGTTTCCACCATTGGGCGTCGTGTCGTACACATCAACCCCGGTGTATGGGTCGGCGTTCGCTGCCACGTCCGCCACCGAGCGCCCGCTGCCGCACTCGGTTTCCGAGAAGTACGCCACTTCGCTCTGCCATAGCGGTGCCGTGAACACTGTGCTGCAGCCGCTGCCTCCGTCGTCCCACACGGTGCTGCTCCAGGATCCGTCGCTGTCGTTCAGGCTCGTACCGCCCACCGCCACCACATCCGGGGAGCTTGCCGGGAAGTTGGCAGCTTCATGACCGCCGCACGCCTCGTTGAAGTAGCCGCAGTCGCCTGAGGACACCGTGATCACCACGCCCGGGTGGTTGTAGGGGGCGTTGTTGCCGGTGTCGCCCGATTCCTCAGCGCCTCCATAGGAGTTGCTGACCTCCGTCGCTCCCGCTTTCACAGCCGCGTCCACCGCTGCTCCCAAAGCACTGAACGAGGAGTTGTCGGCCTCCACCAGCAGCAGATGGCAGGTCTGGCAGATCGCGTGCGCCATCTGCACGTCCAGCGATATCTCCGTCGCCCAGCCGCCTTCCGTGGCGGGCAGCGGGCTCGTCTTGCCTTCCTGGTCGATCTTGCGGAAGCAGCCGTTGCCGCTCGTGCACGCCGGCAGTTTGAATTCTTTGTCGTACACCGCCAGGTCGGCTTCAGCTGTCGGGTCGTTGTACGCGTCCACCAGCGCAATCGTCTGCACCGACGAGCCCACCGATTCGGTTGGCAGCGAGTACGCGCTGTGGAGTTCCTGAGGCTTCAGGCCCCCCAAAGGTGTCTTGTTGGTCACCGCCGGGCTCGCGCCGCTTTGGATTTCAGCCGTTTGGCGCTTCGCCTGAGCTCTGAGGTCCGCCGACGTGATCGATGTGGAGATCAGCCTGACTCCTAGGCACGCGGCGGAGCCGGGGGCAGGGGCGCTGCACGTGTTCTCTTCACGGTAGGCCGAGCGGCTCAGAGACGCGGTCGCGGCCGGGGCCAGCCCCAATGCCAGCGCGCCCGCGCTCAGCAGCGCCAGTGCAACTCTTGCGCCGCGGATGTGGTCGTTATGGGCCCTTGTGGTGAACATTTTCTCCCCGTCGCCGATTACTCGCTGGCAAGCTCTGTTCGCTCGCAAATATCTCGACAGCAGCGTCGGCCGCCGCGCTGCCGTTCGTGAGCACGCGGTCAGCCGCATGGACGTGTCGGCCGCACGCTCCCCGAGTTGGGCGCGATCTTTCAACTCAGGCTCGAGATCTCCGGTTTTCGACTCCCTGGCAATTGGGCTGCCCCTGAGATCGCTCCTAAAGATCCCCCGGGATCGGCCGATCACGGGAGCGGCCCCTCGATGGCCAGATGCTTGCGACCTCATGGAGAGGTCGGTTTCAGCCCAGGGAGGGCGGAAAGGACATCCCTGACATGCCCCTCGTTGATTCGACCCAGCAGCTGCTGGAGGCTGCCATGCGCGGCTCCTGGCAGCGCCAGACGGCGATCACCAACAACATCGCCAACGCCGATACCCCTGGCTATAAGCCCCAGGAAGTGAGCTTCGAGTCGGCGCTGCAAAACGCCGTCAGCGGTGGCGAATCACCCGAAGAAATCCAGTTCCAGACCGAATCCAAGTCGGTGGAAGCCGGACCCAACGGCACGGGCGTGAGCATCGATGAAGAATCCGCCAAGCTTGCCGAAAACGGTCTCGACTACGAGGCGCTCACGCAGGTGGCCGGAGCGCGCGACAGCATCATCCGCTCGGCTCTCGGGGCGGCGCCAGTCTGATGGGGCTCTTCGACGCGATCAGCATCGCCGGCACCGGTCTCAATGCCGAGCGCATCCGCATGGATGTCACCGCGGAGAACCTCGCCAACGCGAACACCACCAAAGCGGCCAACGGGCAGCCCTATCAGCGCCAGGAGGTGGAGCTGCAGCAGCTCGGCTCCAGCGACTTCGGCGGGGCCCTCTCCAGTGCCATGCGTCCCAGCGGCGGCGTGCAGGGGCAGGGCGGCGTCGAGGTCTCCGGCATCGTCGCCGACGCCACCCCCGACCAGCAGGTGTATGACCCGGGCAACCCCGAAGCCAACGCCAAGGGTTACGTGAAGCTGCCCAACATCAGCACCGTCACCGAAATGACCGACCTGATCTCCGAGTCGCAGTCCTACCAGTCCGACGTCACCGCCATGCAGACAGCCAAGTCGATGTTCACCTCGACGCTCGGGTTGCTCAAGTGATCGTCCCGCCGAGTGCGGTCAGTGTGCCGGTAGGGGAACTGTCGCTGGGACAGGTGGAAACGCTCGCGCACTCGAGCCAGGCGGGCGCGGGCGTGTCAGCCGGCGGCGAAGCTGGAAGCTTCGGTGGCGAGCTCACCGAAGCGATCTCCTCGCTCGAGAAGACACAGGACAGCGCCTCCAGCGCCTCACAGGCGCTCGCCACCGGCACCGTCAGCGACCCCGAGAGCGCCATCGTCACCGTCGAGGATGCGCAGATGGCAATGGAACTCGCCTCGCAGCTGCGCAACAAGGCCACGGAAGCGACCACCAGCATCTTCAACACCCAGGTCTGATCGATGCCTCCCGCCGCCCAACTCGCCTCCAGGCTCACACCGCGCGGCTGGCTGATCGCCGGCGGCGTCGCCGTCGTATCGATCCTGTTCATCTACCTGTTCGTGCACACCGTCTCCCAGCCGAGCTACACGACGCTCGTCAGCGGTGTGCAGCCCTCACAGACGGGGAAGATGACGAGCACGCTCAGCGCCCAGGGGATCGGCTATGAACTCCAGGACAACGGTACCGCCATCGCCGTGCAGGCCAACGAGGCATCCAAGGCGCGTGTCGCGCTTGCCGGTGCCAACCTGCTCGGTAACACCCAGCCCGGCTTCTCCCTGTTCGAAAAACAGAACCTCGGCGAAAGCAACTTTCAGCAGCAGGTCACCTACCAGCGCGCGCTGCAGGGCCAGCTCGAGGAAACCATCGACAGCATCCAAGGCGTCTCCGGTGCGCAGGTGGAGCTCGTGCTGCCCAGCTCGCAGAACCAGATCTTCGGCGAAAACCAGAACGCATCTTCGGCCGCCGTGCTGCTGTCCGGGACCAACTCGCTCAGCGCCGACTCCGTGCGCGGGATCGCCCAGCTCGTCACTTCGAGCGTCTCAGGACTGCAGCTGAACAAGGTCACGATCACCGACGCCGCCGGCGAACTGCTGTGGCCGCAGGCCTCCGGCGGCGGCGCTGGGGGATCGGGTACGGCCCTGCAGGAAACCCAGCGCAGCTACGACCAGACGATGGCGGCGAGCCTCGACGCGATGCTCGCGCAGACGCTCGGGCCGGGCAAGGCACAGGTGCTCGTGTACGCCAACATGAACGTCAACCAGACGAACAAGGAATCGATCGAATACGCCAAGAAAGGCACGCCCCTGGCGCAGAGCAAATCGGTCGAAACGCTCGCTGGCACCGGCAGCGGCGCAGGCGGCGTGACCGGTACTGCCAACCTCACCGCCGCCGCCAACGGCGCCACCGGCAAGTCCAACTACAAGCACGAAACAACCAACTCCTCGCTCGGGGTCGGCAAGGTCGTCACCCACTCGACCATCGCCCCCGGGACCGTCGAAAACCAGCACGTCTCGGTGCTGCTCGACAAATCCGTGCCCGCCGCGGCACTACCGGCGATCCGCGAAGCCATCACCAACGCCGCCGGCATCCAAACCAAGCGCGGCGACACGATCTCGATCGGGCAGGTCGCGTTCGCCAAGAGCACCACCGCCTCCGCGGCCGCGAGTAGCCCGCTGAGCATGGCCAAGTACGTGCTGCTTGGCCTCGGGGCGATGCTGTTCCTGTTCTTCACCACCCGCTCGCTGCGCAAGCGCGAACGGGAGACGATCGACGAGCCAGTGTGGCTGCGCGAGCTCGAGGCGCCCATGCGTCTGTCCGAGCTCGAACGTGAGACCGCTCCACGCGTCCCCGCGATGGCCGCCGCGTCGCCCGCGAACGGTGGCGGTGCTGCCCGCGCCAGCGCTGGTCCCCCAAGCGTCCGCGAGCAGGTCGAGCAGCTCGTCGACACCAACCCCGATCAGGTCGCTGCGCAGCTGCGTAACTGGATGCAAGAGGGTTAGGTCCGGATGGACGACGAGTCCGCCACGGACACACTCGCGCTGCTGCCCGCCACCGAGGTACTGCCCGCCGTCGTCGATCCCCGCGTCGGCGGCATCCGCAAGGCGGCCGTGCTGATGGCCGCGCTGGGCTCCGAGCGCGCAGCGAAGCTGATGCAGCGCATGGGCGAACAGGAGATCGAGAGCCTGTCTATGGAGATGGCCAGCCTCAACTCTGTAGGCCCAGAGACGACCGAAGCGGTCTTCAACGAGCTCGCCGCGCTGAGCGGCGCGGGCGAGCAGGGCACGTCCGGCGGCATGGAGTACGCACGCGGCGTGATCGAACGCGCGCTCGGACCCGAGCGCGCCGCCGAGGTGCTCAGCCGGCTCACCGCCAGCACCGAAACGCCCCCCTTCGACTTCCTGCAGCGGATCCCGCCCGAGCGCACCGCTGCGCTCTTGCGCAACGAGTCGCCGCAGACGATCGCGCTGATCCTCGCCAGCCTGCAGACCACGCTCGCCTCCCAGGTGCTCGCGCGACTGCCCGAGCGCCAGCAGCCCGACATCGCGCTGCGCATCGCCCGCATGGGGGAGACGAGCGCCGACGTCCTCACACAGGTGGAGGACGTCATCCGCCACAAGCTCACCGCCGTGGTCGAGCGCGAGTACTCCGCCGCTGGTGGCACCAAGACCCTCGCCGAGATCCTCAACCACTCCGATCGGACCACCGAGCGCAACGTCCTCGAGAAGCTCGCATCGGTCGACAACGATCTCGCCGAGGAGGTGCGCAGCATGCTGTTCGTCTTCGAGGACATCGTCAAGCTCGAAGAGCGCGCCGTTCAGCAGGTCCTGCGCGAGGCCGACCAGAAGGATCTCGTGCTCGCCCTCCGCGGCGCGCCGGACAACGTCAAGGAGGTCGTGCTCTCGAACATGTCCGAGCGCGGTGCGGAGATGATCAAGGAAGAGATGGAGCTGCAGCCACCGCAGCGCAAACGCGACATCGACGCCGCCCAGAGCCGCATCGTCGCGGTCGTGCGCCAGCTCGAGGAGGCGGGCACGATCGTGATCGCCAGCGAGAGCGAGGACGAGGGCGAAAGCGTTGTCTGACGCTGCCGTCAGCTACGACTTCGAGCAGCTCGAGCCCTCCGAGCCGCCGCCACGCGACGCGCCCGCGCGGATGCTCGCACAGGCCACCGAGGAAGCCGAGCGCATCCGCGAGCTCGCCCGCGCCGAGGGCTTCGAGGCGGGTCGTGCCGCCGGGCACGAGCGGGGTGCCGCGGAGATCGCCGCCGGCGCCGCCGCGCTAGGCGAGGCAGTCAGCGCCGTCGAGGCGCTGCGCGCAGAGATCGTCGAGGCGGTCGAAACCGATGCCATCGAGCTCGCGCTGGCGCTCGCCGGGAAGATCCTCGCCGGCGCGCAGCAGGCGCGCCCCGAGCTGGTCGTCGATGTCGTGCAGGGAGCGCTACGCCGCATCAACGACCGGCGCAGGATCACCGTTATGGTCAACCCCGCCGACCTCGACGTCGTGCGCGCGGCGCTCGGTGAGCTGACCGCCCAAGGCAGCGGCGTCGAGCTCTGCGACCTGCAATCGGATGAACGTGTTGCGTCCGGCAGCGCCATCGTGCGCACCTCCGAGGGGGAGGTCGACGCCAGCGTCCATACCCAGCTCGAGCGCGCGCGCGAGGTGGTGAACGTGTCGCTGCAGAACAGCGAGGGCCTCGACACATGAGACCGGCTGCTCCCTTGCCGCACGAGCTATGTCGGGGCACTCTGTCATGAGCGAGACGAACGCCCCTGCGGCAGGCGTCCTCCTAGGCACCGCCGCCGAGGCGATCATGGAGGCTGATCTCGCCCGCCGCCACGGCTTTGTCAGCAACCTCATCGGCTTGATCATCGAGGCCACCGGCCTCCAGGCGGAGGTCGGCGAGGTTTGCCTCGTGGGCACCGACCGCAACCGCGCTGCTGTCTCCGCTGAGGTTGTCGGCTTCAGGGATGGGCGCACGCTGCTGATGCCACTCGGAGAGCTCCACGGCATCGGTCCCGGCACGCGGGTGCTCGCCAGCGGCGCTCCGTTTCGCATCGCCGTCGGCGACGGACTCCTGGGGCGGATCGTCGACGGGCTCGGCATCCCAGAGGATGGCGGCACCGTGCCGCGAGCTTTTGCCCGCTCGACCATCGCCGCGCCGCCAAACGCTCTCTCCCGGCCGCGCATCACCGAGCGGGTGGGGCTCGGGGTACGCGCGCTGGACGGGCTCGTGCCATGTGGCCTCGGGCAGCGGCTCGGCATCTTCGCCGGCTCGGGCGTCGGCAAGTCCTCGCTGCTGGGCATGATCGCCCGATCCACCAGTGCGTCCATCAATGTGATCGCGCTCGTCGGCGAGCGTGGACGCGAGGTCCGGGAGTTCGTCGAGCGCGACCTCGGCGACGCGCTCGAGCGCTCCGTAGTAGTTGTCGCCACCTCCGACCAGCCCGCGCTCGTGCGCATCAAGGCCGCGTTCACCGCCACCACCATCGCCGAGTACTTCCGCGATCAAGGTCATGACGTGTTGTTGATGATGGACTCCGTCACCCGCTTCGCCATGGCCCAGCGCGAGGTCGGCCTAGCGATCGGCGAGCCGCCCGCCACCCGCGGCTACACGCCCAGCGTGTTCGCGCTCTTGCCGCGCCTACTCGAGCGCGCCGGCACCAGCGAGAAAGGCTCCATCACCGGCCTCTACACCGTCCTCGTCGACGGCGACGACATGAACGAGCCAATCGCCGACGCCGTGCGCTCGATCCTCGACGGGCATGTCGTGCTCACTCGCTCGCTCGCCCATGCCGGGCACTACCCCGCCATTGACGTCCTACAGAGCGTCTCCCGCCTCGTCGGCGAGATCGTCTCACCCGAGGTCCAGCAGGCCGGTCAGCAGCTGCGAAGCGCGCTTGCGGTGTTGCGCGAGAAGGAAGACCTCATCGCCATCGGCGCCTACCAGCCCGGCAGCGACCACGCCCTCGACACCGCGCTGTCGCATCGCACCCGCATCGAGCGTTTCCTGCGCCAGCCCGTACACGAGCACAGCGACCCGCAGCAGACCGACGCGCGGCTGCTCGAGCTCGGCGCCTCGCTCGCCAGCGAGCTCCAAGAGCGCAGCGGTGAGATCCCCGATGCCGAAGTGCTCTCCCCCCAGCTCGGAGCCGGCGGTGTCTCAGCTGAAGCGACGTCATATGACACCTCCGGTGCCCCCGCAATTCCTGCGCTCGGGCTGAACATCTAAGCGGGCAACCAGGCCCGCTCGAGTCTCCGCACGGTTGTATGGGCGACGCGCCACGAACGAGTGCAGCGTGATCGCCATGCTCGAGCCATAGCAGAGGTTAGAGACAGGCCTGGACGAGTACATCGAGTAGTATTAGGCTGGTAGATAACTACTAGCCGTAGAGTACTTATCGCGCACGACCCGAAAGCGTGAAAGTTTGACCCAGGTGTCCGTGCCTTGCGGACACTTGGGGTCTTGTCGTCAAGTTCAACATCAGCAAGGAGCTACCGAAATGAAAATCGCTCGATTACTCGGCCTGGCGCTAATCGCTGTCGTTGCCGTGAGCGCGATGTCTGCCTCGACTGCATCGGCAATACCAAAGTTCAAATTACCTATCACGAAAAGGGGTTTCGCAGGATTAAGTGGCCCAACCACATGGCGCAATCCGGTTACCGGCAGGCGAATACGTTGCGAACACGATCACGAGATCGGGTTCATCGTCGGCGTGACCCAGCTGTTCTTAGTATGGCTCTTGTTAAATTGCACCGTGACCGTCGGCGCGAATGGGCCCTGTACGATTCAAAGCGTGGGCGCCCCTGCCGCTGGATTAATTCAATCCGACTTACTTACTGCGTTACTTGGCTTACTCCATCAGCCAGAAGGTGGCGCGGGGGTCCTCGATGAGCCGACCACTGGCCATGTGTTCTTTACACTCGCGGCAACGGGATCACCTTGTAATACCGCAGAAACGGCGTTCGAAGGAAGTGTGGCGGGCGAATATAGCCCGACAGGCAAAAGGCAGAGCACGGCTAAAGTCGTCTTCGCTCCAGTGAGTGAAACTGGAAAACAAAAGATTACGTTAATCTTAACGTTATCTGGAATCGTGAAACCAAAATTGACAGGGTTCGAAGTCGAAGAAGAGACGCAGGAATCGACGGAGGAAATCACCTACGAAGAAGCCGTCGAAGTCGACTGATTCAAACAGTCGGACTGTGCTGCATCCGCAGTCCGTTAGGCATCGTGTGGGGTCGCTGCTCTGGCCCCACACGACGCCGCTGTGGGGGACGTGGCATGGGCGAGCCGGCATTCGTCGGTCGCACAGGCCACTGCTCCGCGCCTACGAGCTCTGGATACGTCCGGGCTGGGGGTCGACTGATTGCGCTGCTTCGCGCTTACGCAGAGAGCAGCTGTGCGCCTGCGAGCAAGTCTTCGAGCTCGGGGCTCAAGAACCGAATTCGCCGTCCGATAACCAGGCCGTGACCGGATCGGCATTCCGCTTTCGCCTCGAGCGCGTCCGCGCCGTGCGCGAGCGCAAGGAGAAGCTCGCACAGCTCGAGCTCGCTAACGCCCTCTCCAGGCGTACCAGCAGCGAGGCTGAGCTGCGTACCGCCGACGCCACGCTCGAGCACGCCCGCCAGCAGCAACGCACCGCGCTCGCCGAGCGCGAGGCTGTCAGCGCCACCGACCTGCTCGGGCGCCAAGCGTTCCTCGAGCGTGTCGAGGCACAGCGACGGCTGCGCGTAAACGACCTCCAGCAGCGCGACGCCGAGGTCGCCGAGCGCGACGCCCAGCTCGCCAGCGCCGCCTCAGACCACGAGATGCTCAACCGTCTGCGCGAGCGCCACCGCGGCGAACACGCGCTCGAGGCCGCACGTCGCGAGCAGGGCGACCTCGACGAAATCGCCGCCTCGCGCTTTCGCGGGAGCCGCGCGTGAGCACCCAAGCGCTCACCGCCTCCGCCGGCGTGCCAGCAGGCGAGCTGACCGTCCTGCAGCGCATGCAACAGCTCCAGCAACTCATCGAATCCTCGCGTCAGGTGGCATCCGGCGGGCAGCTCTCAAACACCGCCACGACCGCCACTACGAACTCCTCCTATCCCCAAACCTCGAGCGCCGACTTCGCCACCGCCCTGCAGGCTGCCACCACCGAAGACGCTTCCGGGGTTGCCGGCGCCGCCACCAGCTATCCGGCGGTTGGCTATGACTCCATGCAAGGCTCGAGCAGCAGCGAAAGCGAATACGACCCGCTGATCGAACAGGCAGCCGCGCGCAACGGGCTCGACCCCGCCGTGCTCCACGGCCTCATCCAGCAGGAGTCTGGCTTTGACCCCAGCGCCACCAGCAGCGCCGGCGCCACCGGTCTCACCCAGCTGATGCCCGGTACCGCGTCCTCCATGGGTGTCGCCAACCCCCTCAACCCCGCCGAATCGATCGAAGGTGGCGCCCGCTATCTCGGTCAGCTCATGACCGAGTTCGGCGGCAACACCGAAGACGCCCTCGCCGCCTACAACGCCGGGCCCGGAGCGGTCGAGCAGTACGGCGGCGTACCGCCGTATGCCGAAACCCAGAGCTACGTCACCAAAGTGCTCGGCAACGCCGAAGCCTACCGCGAGGCTCACCCCACAACCGTCACCACCGCAGGCCTCGCATGAGCCTCGAAACCGTTCTTCTCGCGCTGCCAACGTCTGCCCCTGCGTCCGTCTCAGGCGCCCCGCCCGGGGTCTCAGGGGCCCCACCGGGGCCACCCGACGGCGCGCTCTTCCACAGCGCCCTCGAAGAGCAATCGGCCCGGACCGCCAATGCGGAAGGCCAACAGAAAAGCCAAGAAGTAGTCGCGCGCGAAGGCGGCCAAGCCGCCCCCCGACGCTCACTGCGTGACGGTCGCTCCGATAGTGCCGTTGCTGCGGCTGTCGCCGGCGCTGCCGCGCCCGCCAGCGTCTCAACGCCTCCGAGCCCCCCCGCTGTGCCTGCCAGCCGCCCCGCTACGGCTGCCAGCGCCGCGACGCCTGCGAATGGGTCTACACAGGAAAGCGGCGCAAGTGGCACGAGCGTAACGAGTGGGTCGAGCGTGTCCACCGGTGCGAGCGCAACCCCCGCCACCGAATCAGCAAACAACTCGCCGCCCATCGCCACGGCAGTTCCCACCAGCGGCGAAGCCACGCTGCCGGAAGCCAGCACCAGCGCCGCCACCGAAACGGCCGGGACCCCCGTCGCGGATGCGGCTGCCGGCACCGTGCCCGGCGAAGCCACTGCGCCCGTACCAGCCGCAGCTGGGGCAGCGACCCCTGGCGAAGTCTCCCCGCAGGCTGCTCCAAGCGTCCCCGGTGTGCAAGCCAGCGAAGCCGCCAGTGCTCCCAACCAGGCCGTGCCGCCCCAGCCCAGCGCCGTGGCAGCCCCCGCGGCCATAACGCAAGCTCCCGTAAATACCTCCTCCGTCGTGGCAGGCGCGCACACGCCCAGCGCACACACCAACGCCCAGGAAACCAGCAGCGCGAGTGGGTCCACATCAGCCGCCGGCGGCGCCCCCGTGAGCACATCAGAATCCAGCCAGGAAACCGCCACGCAGGCGCCAGCCGCCGCGAGCATCGCCACTACTACCCTCGTCGCCGCCTCCGAAACGGCCGCCAGCGCACCCGTGGCCCAGGCGCCGCAGGCACGCCCCGGTGCAACCACCGTCGCACGCCCGGCAGCGCCCCCTGCGACGCTCGCCTCCGCCCTCACCGCCAGCCAAGGACAAGCCGGCAGCCAGAGCCAGGCTGGTGGCGAAGGCGCTGGCGGTGGGCAGGCAGGCTCGAGCGGGTCAGCCGCCGCGCAGGCCACCAGCGCGGTGAGCTCCTCCTCGCACACCAACAGCACGGTGGTAGCCGCCACGCAAACGAGCGTTGCCTCATTGCTTCAGGCGAGCGTCGCCACCGCAGCCGGTGAAGCAAACCCACTGACCGGCTTGGCCGCCACGATCGGGCTGCAGGCGAGCGGCGAGGGCATAGCAGCGTCTGGCGCCAGCGCTGCCGCGCCGTCCGCCGGCCCTGTTGGCATGCAGGACATGATCAACGCCATCCACGCCACCATCGAGATCGCAACCCGTCAGGGAGCCACGCAGGCGCGCATCCAGCTACAGCCGCAGGATCTCGGCCAGATCAACATCCGCCTCAGCCAGACCAGCCAAGGTTTGCTCGCGCGTGTCAGCGCCGAAACGCCCGCCGCCGCCCAGGCACTCGCCGACGGGCGCTCGGAACTACGCCAGTCGCTCAGCTCGCTCGGCCTGCCGCTGCTGCGCCTGGACATCAGCTCCTACGGCCAATCGGCGGCTCGCGAACACCAGGAACGCTTCGCCGGTGACACACGCTCCGCGAACACCTCCTCCACTTCCCCATCCCTCGAAGACGGTGAAGGCGTCGAGCCGCTAGGTGAGCTCGAAGCCGCAAGCGCGCCAGCTGCGCTCACCGGCGGCGCGCTCGTAGACGTGCTCGCCTGAAATCACGAAAGGACCGCACTGCCATGACCGCCATCGCACACACAGCCGCCACCGCCGCCACTCAGACCTCGAGGTCGGGCAGCGAAACCGCGCCGGAAAACCCCAACGGGATCCTCGGCCAGAACGACTTCCTGAAACTGATGATCGCCCAGCTACAGGCACAGAATCCCCTGGAACCCGGCAACAGCAACGAATACATCAACGAGCTCGCTCAGATGACCCAGATGGAGCAGATGACCAACATGGCAAACGCCAACGAGCTCTCAAGCGCCGTATCGATGATCGGCCACAAGGTCTCCTACAACGGCACCAAGGGCGAACTCGTTACCGGCAGCGTGGAAAGCGTCCAGTCGGCCGCCACCGGCACCACCGTCACCGTCAGCGGCGTCAGCGGCATCACCCTCTCCAGTCTTGTAAACGTCGAATGAGCCCCATCTCCAACCTCGCATGAGCCCGATCTCCAACCCAGCCCTCGTACCGCCCGGTGGCCTCACTGCGCCGATCGCGCCCGCGGGCAAGCCCGGCACACCAACCCCCGCGCAGGACGCCGGCAAGGCCGCGCCCGCGGGCAAGTCCTTCGCGCAGGAGCTCTCTCAGGCGGATAAGTCCCAGCAGCTGCAGTTCTCCAAGCACGCGCTCGCGCGCGTGGAACGCCGTGGCATCGAGCTCGACTCGGCCACGCTGGGCAGGCTTTCACAGGGGGTGCAGCGCGCCGCTAGCAAGGGCTCGCGCGACTCCCTCGTACTTGTCGACGGCACCGCGTTTGTGGTGTCCGTCAGCAATCGCACCGTCATAACGGCGGTCGGATCCGAACACATGAAGGACAACGTGTTCACCAACATCGACAGTGCCGTGATCGCATGAGAACAGCGGCAACACACAACACACACAACCCCGGCTGGACCTCATCGAGGAAGCCGCGAAAGGAAGGGCAGTCACGATGATGGCTGGAATGTATGCCGCTATCAGCGGCCTCGATGCCAACCAGGCGATGCTCAACGAGACCGCAAACGACCTGGCAAACGTAAACACAGTGGGCTACAAGTCCGCGAGCATCACGTTCGCCGACTCGCTCACGCAGGTGATGCACGGTGCCTCCGGGCCAACCAGCTCAAACGGTGGCTCCAACCCGCAGCAGATCGGCCTCGGTGTGCAGGTCAACGCCACCGAGAACGACATGACAGAGGGGTCCTTCCAGACCACCGGCAACCCCCTCGACGTCGCCATCGAGGGTCCCGGCTTCTTGCGTGTGGGCTCCGGCGAACCAAAAGCAGAAGAACTCACCGCCGGCCTGCCGATCAAATTGCAGTACACCCGTGCCGGTGATCTAACGACCGACGCAAGTGGGTACCTGACCACCCAGGCGGGTGAATACGTGATTGGGCGCAACGCCGAAGTGTCAGCCGAATCGGAAACGGGCGACACCTACAAGGCTGGCGAAAAAGACACCTACCTGAGGATCCCCCCCGGCTCGTCGAACATCTCCATCGGCCAGAACGGGGCGATCAGCTACACCGACGAGGAAGTCGGCTCCGCGCAATTCGAAAAGCGGGTGACCGCTGGATTCCTCTCGATCGCCACGTTCGCCAACGAATCCGGGCTCGAACGCCTCGGTGGCTCGATGTGGGGTCAGACCGCCAACTCCGGTACGCCCCTCGTCGGCGCGGCCGACACGTCTGGCTTCGGCTCGACCATCGGCGGCGAGCTCGAGATGTCAAACGTCGACCTCGCTACCGAGATGACCAACATGATCACCGCCGAGCGTGGCTATCAAGCCAACTCGCGTGTGATCTCCACCGCGGACGAAATGCTCGGCACGCTGGTGCAGATCCAGTAGCGCCCCGAACTTCGCCGCATAAGTAGCGGCGGAAGCAGAAAACCAGAACGCCGTGAAAGGACGGCGCGTTCACGCAGGGACTACTCCGAGGAGCCCGGGGTGGGACGGCGACTGGAGTCGTCCCACCCTGTGGCTAACGTGTTGTAAGAGGGGGTGTGCAAATGATCACGCTCAACCGGCTCGGCCATCACGACGAGCCGTTTCATCTGAACATAGACATGATCGTGACCATCGAGTCGACGCCCGACACGGTCATCACGCTCGCCACCGGCGCCAAGGTGGTGGTCGCCGAGACGCCCGCCGAGGTGACCGCCGCCGTCTACGGCTACAGGGCAGCAGTACTAGGCGATGCTCTGCGCCGACGCGGCGGTCCGCTGCATACGCCGCCGCTGACGCCCATCCATCGCAGCGACGACGCGCCCCGGCTTACCGCCGTCGAGGACCAGCCGAGCTGAGCCGCCGCCCAGGTGTTCGAACCCTGGGAAAAACGTTGCAGTTTCGTTGGCAGTTCGTGCAGTCGTGTCCGCCAATGTTGAAGGTTTCTGGGCAAAAGCCGATGTAGTCGCGATGAAGGCTTCTACGGCCATCGGAATCGGGGTGGCCTTTGGCGCCCTGATGATGAGCTCACTTATGGGCGGGACCAGCCCTGCCTCGTTTATCGACATTCCCGCGCTGATGATCATCCTCGGCGGCACCGGCGGGGTGACGCTCGCGAGCTGCGGGATGGCCTCCATGAAGCGCGTGCCCAGCCTCTACAAGATGGTGTTCGCGGCCGAACCGCCCGACATGCGAGGTCGTCTCGATCTGCTCGTCTCGCTCGCCGACAAGGCCCGCCGCGAGGGGCTACTCGCCCTCGACGCAATGCTCGCGGAGATCGACGATCCCTTCACCCGCAACGCCATGCAGCTGGTCGTCGACGGGACCGACCCGGAGATGGTGCACGCGATCCTCGAGGCAGAGGTCGACGGCATGGCCGCGCGCCACGCCGCCGGTGCCGCGCCGTTTGAGAAGGCCGGCGGCTTCGCGCCCACCATGGGCATCATCGGCACCGTGCTCGGCCTCGTGCACGTGCTGCAGAACCTCGCCGCACCCGCCACGCTCGGGCCGTCCATCTCCGCTGCGTTCATCGCCACGCTCATGGGTGTCGGCTCCGCCAACGTCGTGTTCCTGCCGATTGCCAACCGCCTCAAGGCAATCTCCGCCGAAGAGATGGAGCTGCGGATGATGACGCTCGAGGGCATCCTCTCGATCCAAGCCGGCGATAACCCCCGGCTCGTGTCCGAAAAGCTGATGTCCTACGTGCCGCCAGAAGATCGTGGCGAGCCCGGCGAGGACAACGTAGCGCGCCTCAACGTCGAGGCGAAGGCCGCCTGAGATGGCACGCGGCGGGCACGGCCGCCGCCGCGGACACGGCGGCGAGCATGAGAGCGAGGAGCGCTGGCTGCTCACCTACGCAGACATGATCACGCTGCTGATGGCGCTGTTCATGGTGCTGTTCTCGATCTCCTCGGTCAACATCTCCAAGTACCAGACGCTGCAGAAGTCGCTCAAGGCGGCCTTCTCCGGCCATATCCTCCCCGGCGGCACGTCCGTCGCCTCGCAAGGGTCCACTGCCAACCACTCGCAAACCCCCGCCAGCACCGAACTGCAGGCGATTGAGCCCGTCGCCACAGAAGGCGCGAGCACGTCGCAGAACAGCACCGCGCACAACGTCAGCACTGCCACATCCACCAACGCCGCCGCGGCCGCCGCGAAAGCCGCCGCTGCCAAAAATCAGGCGTCTGAGTTCGCGCGCATCAAGACCGAGCTCGAAGCGTACGCCAAGGCGCACGGCTTCTCAAAGAGCGTCAAGGTGGCGATCGAACAGCGCGGCCTCGTCATCAGAGTGCTCACCGACGATCTCCTGTTCGCCTCCGGCCAGGCCACGCTCGAAGGCCGCGCCTTCGGCCTCTTGACCGAGATTGCAAGCCTCCTGAACGTCGATCAGACCCACCCCATCTCTGTCGAAGGCAACACCGACAACGTGCCCATCCACTCGAGCCAGTTCCCCAGTAACTGGGAGCTATCCACCGCCCGCGCCAGCACCGTCGTGCAGTACCTCATCGACCACGGCGTCAGCGCCAACAGGCTCACAGCCTCAGGCAATGCCGAACAACGACCGATAGATAGCAATGCGACCGCCGCTGGTCGCGCACGCAATCGGCGCGTGGAGATCGTCATGCGACGTCTTCATACAGCCGAAGGCGAACCCGAAACGGAAAGCGGATCCGAACCTTAGGTCAGGACGACATGTCAAAGCTCAAGAACAAAAAGGTAATGCTTGCAGTGGCCCTGCCGATACTCATACTGGGGATCGGTTACAAGATGACCCGGCCCGCGCCTGTCAACAAGGACAAGATCAAGGGAACCCTGTACGTGCTGCCCGCGCCGTTCCTGCTGAACCTTCAACAAGGCCGCTTTGCCAAGCTAACGGTCGGGCTAGAGCTCGCCCCCGGCCAGAGCGACGGCGCATCCGCCACCGCTGCTGCCTCCAGCGGCGAAAACGCCGTTGGCACGCTGCCCGAGGAACCGCTTGTACGCGAAATCGTGACCAACGCCATCACCAATCAGAACGGCGAAACGCTCGTCACCGAACAGGGTCGAAAGGCGCTCAAGCATCAGATCCTTGAGGCGATCACCAAGGAGACAGACGTCAAGGTCGAAGCGATCCTGATCCCAGACCTGACAGTCCAATAGGAGCCAACTTGCCGGAGACGATCGAGTACGAGCAGTTCGAGCAGGGAGGACACACCAACAACGGCGACGCCGTTGACGTCGATCTCAGTCGCCTCAGCGACATCCCCATGGAGCTGAGCGTCGAGATCGGGCGCACGCACATGACCGTCGGCGAGACGCTTGATCTACGCGTCGGCTCCGTCGTCACGCTCGAGCGCCTTGCTGGTGAGGCCGCAGACCTGCTCGTCAACGGCAGTGCAATCGCCCGCGGCGAGGTCGTCGTCATCGACGAGCAGTACGGTCTGCGCATCACCGAGATTCTCGACGGCCAGTCCGACTCGCAAGACGCAGAGCTCGTCGCCGCTGATGGTGCCCAGGGGGCAGACGCGGCCGCCTCAGGCGCGGGTGTGCCAGCTGCTGGCGCTGGCGCGATCGGCGACGATGGGCCCGTCGGCGAGGATGCAGCCACCGATCAGGAGGGCTAGGAACCTGTGCCGGATATGAGCGTGGGCCAGGAGCAAAGCGACGCCCCCGAGCTGGAGAGCCCCCAAACGCCGGAGGGGGCCGAGCACGGGGAGGCGATGGATCACGCGGGCGTCGGTCCCGAAGGCATCCGTACGCTCGACTTCTCCCAGCCAACCAAGTTCACCACCGAGTTGCGCCGACGCATCGTGCGCGCGCTCGACCTGTTCTGTGACACTCTCCGCGGCTGGCTCGAAACTGAGCTAAACGCCGAAATCGAGGTCGTCCTCACCGACATCTCTCAGCGCACCTGGGCGGCCGCCAAGGCGCAACTGCCCGCTGATGCGATCGCTGTGGCCGTCGAGGCAGAGTCGATCCAACGGCACATGCTCATGAGCGTCGAGCTGCCGCTCGTGCTGCAGTCGCTCGAATGCCTGCTCGGCGGCGATGCCTCCCATGCACCCGAGCAGCGCCACCTGACAGAGATCGACTGGGTGCTCACCAGGGGCGTGCTCGACTCGATCGTGCGCCAGCTGTCCGCTGCCTGGTGCGAGTTCGGCGGCCCCGTGCTCGTACGCGGCGACGTCGACATCGAGGGCGACGCCGGCGTCAACACCCCCATCGGCGAACCCACGCTGTCGGTCACCTTCGAGGTCAAGATCGACAAGCTCACCTCAGCGATCTCGCTGTTGATCCCGTGGGCCGCCATTGAGCCCATCACCGAGCGTATCCGCGGCGGTGGCAATCAGCCCACTGGCTCGGACCCGCGCGGCGCCGTCGCCCTGCGCCGCGGTGTAGCCGGCGCGAACGTGTTGCTGCGCGCAGAGGTCGGCTCCGTGCAGATGCCCATCGAGCGGATGCTCGAACTGACCACAGGCGCGCTCGTGACGCTTGAAGACAGCTCCGAGGACGGGGTGCTGCTGTTCGCGGAGGGCGTTTCCCTCGGTCGCGGGCGCCCCGGTCGTAGCGGCGTCAGGCGCGCCGTCAAGCTCACCTCCACAGGCGAACCGCCGATCCGCGCTGACACCTACGCCAAGCTTGGCCGGGCAGAGCTCGAACGCGCGCGCGCCCACCTGCAGGAGTCCCTCCAGAGCCCCGAGCACGGGGAGATCCTGCGCAGCATCTTCGTCCGCGTGTGGGCTGAGCTGGGTAGGACCCACCTGCCGCTCGGCGACGCGCTCACGCTCACACCTGGGGCGCTCGTCGAGCTCGACCAGACAGCTGAGGCGCCCGTCGAGCTGTTCGCCAATGGGCTGTGCTTCGCCAACGGCTCGCTCGTCGTCACCGCCGAGGGGCAGTGGGCAGTGCAGCTCGCAGAGCTCCTGCAGTAGCTCAAGACCGCCGCTGCTGGGCCGATAACCCGGACGACTCTTCCTCGGAGTCGTCCCTCGATGATCAAGTGCATATCGCTTTACCGTGCGGTCGCGACGGCGACTGCGGCGCTCTGCGCCTGCCTGCTCGCATTCGCGGGTAATGCGTCTGCGTTCTCGCCCGCCCTGAAAACAGGCGGCGGCACAGGCGAAAACACCCCGCTCAATCTCAACCCCTCAAGCACAGCGCACACCGGGGTCTCGAGCAGCAGCGGCGGCGCGAGCATCGTGCGCACGATCGTCGGCCTGGCGATCGTTATCGCCGTCATCTGGGGACTCGCGTGGATCCTGCGCCAGGTCAAGTCTCACCGCGAGGGCTCAAGCGACACGGGTCAGTCGAGCGCTGGGCTGGCCAGCGTCGCTGCGCTCACCCTCGGCTCCGGGCGCTCCGTGCACCTGGTGCGGGCCGGCAACGACTACGTCCTACTTGGTGCCACCGAGCACGGCGTCGCACCCATCCACCGCTACACCGAGGAGCAAGCCCGCGAAGCTGGCTTGCTCGGTGAGTTCGCGGATCTGGTCGAGTCGCCGCGCGAACGCTCACGTCTGCTCGGCGCCGCCAGCCAGCTTCTCACTGGCGCCGGGCGTGCCGTCGGCCAGGCAGCCTCGCCCTCCGAGCAGGATGGTCTCCCCGGCGATAGCGGCTTCTCCCGGCAGCGCTTGCTCACGGGCGCCAGTCCTGTCGTCGGCCACCGTCCCGACCCGATGCGCATGCCTTCGCCCTCTTCTGGGCTGGTTGAGCGCCTGCGCGAAATGACCGTGAGGCGATGAGCACGATGAGCCTCATCGCCGCGCTGCCCGCCGTGAACTCCAGCAACGCCGTGCAGATCCTGCTGCTCGTCGGCGGGCTAACGCTTGTACCCGCGATCCTCTTCACCGTCACCGGCTTCAGCCGCATCCTTATCGTTCTCGGCTTCATCCGCACCGCCGTCGGTACCACCACCGCGCCGCCAAACCAGGTGCTCGTGGGCATCGCGCTGTTCCTCACGATCTTCGTCATGGCCCCCACCGTGGGTGCGATCAAGAAGGACGCCGTCGAACCGCTCGAGGCGAGCAAGATCTCAACCACCGTCGCGCTCGAGCGCGCCGAGCAGCCGCTGCGCGAATTCATGTTCCGCCAGACGCGCGTCGAGGACATCTCGCTGTTCGTCAACCTCGCCCATGCCAAAGAGCCGCACACGCGCGCCGAAGTGCCCACCGAGGTTCTCATCCCCGCCTTCATCGTCTCCGAGCTGAAGACCGCCTTTCAGATCGGCTTCTTGATCTTCCTGCCGTTCCTGTTGATCGACCTGATCGTCTCCTCCGTGCTGATGAGTATGGGCATGATCATGTTGCCACCCACGTTCATCTCGCTGCCTTTCAAGATCCTGCTGTTCGTGCTCGTCGATGGCTGGGATCTCGTCATCAAATCCCTCGTCCAGAGCTTCCATTAGATGAACCAAGACACCGTCGTCAACCTCGCCACCCAGGCGATGAGCCTCGCGCTAAAGATCGCCGGGCCGCTGCTGCTCGTGGCGCTCGCTGTTGGCCTATTGGTCAGCGTCTTCCAGGCGGTCACCCAGATCCAGGAGCAGAGCCTTTCGCTGATTCCCAAGATCGCCGCTGTGGCCGTCGTGATTGTCGTGCTCGGACCGTGGATGCTCGGCCAGCTCGTCTCCTATACCACTGCCCTATACACGTCCATCCCCACGATGGTCGGCTCGTGATCGCGCCGGGCGAGCTGGTGGGCTCGTGATCCAGCTGCTCACAAAACTTGAGGGCGGCGAGCTGGTGGGCTTCATCCTCGTGCTCGCGCGCGTCACGCCACTGTTCTTTCTCGCGCCACTGTTCTCCTCCCAGATCATCCCTCCGCACGTAAAGGGGCTGATCGCGGTCGGGATCTCCGTGGGCCTCGCGCCGATCGCGCTGCAAGGGCAGCACATCCCCACCGACCCCGTCACGCTCGCGGGGCTCGTGGTCGAGGGCCTGCTCGTCGGCTTCGGCTTTGCCTTCACGCTGAGCCTGCTGGCGGCGGCGGTGGAATCGGCGGGCACGGTGATCGACGTGATCGCGGGCTTCTCCTACGGCAACCTGATCAACCCCATGAACGGGCAGGAAAGCGCCGTGATCGCACGCTTCTACTCGCTCGTGGGCACGCTCGTGTTCCTGCTCATCGGCGGCGACGCGTGGACGCTGCGCGGCCTCGATCGCACCTTCCAGCTCGTTCCCCTGACGAAGGGCCCGCGGCTGTCCTCGCTGTTGGGCGGTGTCGAGCAGGTCTTCGCCACCGTGTTCACCGGTGCGCTCGAGGTCGCCGCGCCGGTGCTCGTAGCGCTGCTGATCACCGATGTCGCGTTCGGCGTCGTCTCGCGCGTCGTTCCCCAACTGAACATCTTTGCCGTGGGCTTTCCCACGAAGGTGGCCGTCGCGCTGCTCGTGGTGGGCGCGGCGCTGCCGTTCACCGCCAACTGGATCGACAACCAAATGTCAGTGAGCGTGGGCGACGCCCTCGGCGCGCTGCACGTCGCGTAAGACATGCCCAACGACGACCGCACCGAGAAAGCAACACCCAAGCACCGCCAACGCGCCCGCGAGAAAGGGCAGGTGGCGCGCAGCCAGGATCTCGGCGGGGCGGTCGTCGTCGTCGCCGGCCTGTTCGCCATCAGCTTGGTGGGCGCCAACGTCGCCGCGGCGGGCGGGGCGATGTTCCACCAGGCGTTCGGCGACATCTCCCAATCCACTCACGCCACCAGCGCCGCCGGACTCGACGACCTGCTGCACTCGTCGATCGCTACCGTCGGCGTCGCGATCGCGCCCATCGCCGGGGCGTGCCTTGCGGCGGGCCTGATCGCGGGTGTCGCCCAGGTCGGCTTCCGGCCCACGGCACAGGCACTCAAACCCGACTTCAAGCGCATCAACCCTGCGTCTGGCCTGAAGAACCTCTTGGGCCCAAACGCAGTCTTCGAGGCGATCAAGACGGTCGTCAAGGTGGGCGTCGTCGGCGCTGTCGCCGCGCTCGCACTCCTGCCGGGGCTCACGAAACTGGCCTCGATCGTCGGCATCTCCGCCGGCGGGCTCGGCTCGCTGTCCGTCGGCAAAGCACTCGGCGTCGCCGAGGACGCCGCCTTCGCGTATCTGCTGATCGGCCTGGTCGACTACGCCTGGAAGCGCCATCGCCACGAGAAACAGCTGATGATGACCAAGCAGCAGGTCAAGGACGAGACGCGCCAGTACGGCGTCTCCGCCGAGGTCAAGGCGGCACTGCGCCGCCGCCAGTCGCAATTGGCACGAGTACGCATGATGGCCGCGGTCGCCGACGCCGACGTGGTCGTCGCCAACCCCACCCACTTCGCCGTGGCGCTCACCTACGACGGCACCCGCACCGCCCCCGAGGTGGTCGCCAAGGGCCAGGACCTGATCGCCCTGCAGATCAAGCGCGTCGCAGAAGAACACGACGTGCCCGTGATCAGCGACCCGCCGCTCGCGCGTGCCCTACACGCGTCCGTGGAGATCGGCCAGATCATTCCCCAGGAGCTCTACGCCGCGGTCGCGCGCGTGCTCGCCTTCGTCTACCGCATGGCCGGTCGTAAGGCGGGCCGACCGGGCGGGGCAGGGGCGGGCGGGGTATCACCGGCAAATAGGAGGCTCGCGTCGTGAACAGCGCCGGCCTACGCAGGCTGCTGAGCCACACAGACATGCTCGCGGCGGTCGCCGTTGTGCTCGTCGTGACGATGCTCGTCGTGCCGCTCCCCTCGGAGCTTTTGAGCCTGATGATCACGCTCAACATCGCCGGTGCGCTCACGATCGTGGTCGCCACCATGTATCTCGGCAAGGCGCTCGACTTCGCATCGTTCCCGAGCCTTCTGCTGCTGACCACCATGTTCCGCCTGGCGATCAACGTGTCGGTCACGCGGCTCGTCCTCACCACCGGCGACGCCGGCAGCGTGGTCAAGTCATTCGGGGAATTCGTCGTCGGCGGCAACGTTGTCGTCGGCCTTGTCATCTTCCTGATCCTCGTCGTGATCCAGTTCGTCGTCGTCACCAACGGCGCCGGACGCGTCGCCGAGGTCGGCGCGCGCTTCACGCTCGACGCCATGCCAGGCAAGCAGATGGCGATCGACGCCGATCTGAACGCCGGTCTGATCACCGACGACCAGGCGCGTGCGCGTCGCTCTGAGATTTCCCAGGAGGCGGACTTCTACGGCGCCATGGACGGGGCGTCAAAGTTCGTCAAAGGCGATGCCATGGCGGCCGTGATCATCACCGCCATCAACCTCATCGGCGGGATTATCGTCGGCATGCTGCAGCGCCACCTCGGCTTCAGTGAAGCCACCCACCAGTACTCGCTGCTGACCGTCGGTGACGGCCTCTCCGCACAGATCCCCGCGCTTTTGATCTCCGTCGCCACCGGCATCATCGTTACCCGCGCCTCTTCAGACCGCGACCTCGGCTCGGACATCGCCAACCAGGTCCTCGGTCAGCGCAAGGCGCCGCTCGTGGCTGCCTGCGCGATTGGGCTATTCGCGCTGATCCCCGGCCTGCCAAAGCTCCCGTTCCTTTTCATCGCCGCCATCTTCGGCGCGATCGCCTGGGCCGTGCGCAACGGCATGCCAGGCGCGCAAGATGCCGATAAGGCCAGCGCCAGCGCCGCCGCCGCACAGGCGTCGCTGCCGAAAACCGGCGAGGAGCCGATGTCCGAGGTGGGGGTCGACGCGCTCGAGCTGGCGATCGGCTTTGGACTCGTGCCGCTCGTCGACGGTGGCGGTGGCGGCACGGGCAGCAGCACCCTGCTGCGCCGCGTGAGCATGATCCGCCGCCAGATCGCCTCTGACCTCGGCCTCGTGATCCCGCCCGTGCGCATCCACGACGAGCTGGGAATGGAGTCACACGAGTACGTCGTCAAGGTGCGCGGCTCTGAGGTCACGCGCGGGAGCATCATGCCTGGGCACCTGCTCGCGATGGACCCCGGCGACGCCGTTGGCAAACTCCAGGGGATCCCCACGCGCGAGCCCGCGTTCGGCCTGGAGGCCGTTTGGATCCAGGAGTCCGCACGTGGGGAGGCCGAGTCGCTCGGCTATACCGTCGTCGATGCCGAGTCGGTGATCGTCACGCACCTCACCGAGACGATCCGCGATCACGCCGCCGAGGTGCTCACTCGCCAGGATGTCCGCGCGCTACTCGACAAGCTCAAGGAGACCAACGCGGCTGTCGTTGAAGAGGTTGTGCCGGATGCGCTGTCGGTCGGAGAGATCCAGCGCGTGCTGCAGTCGCTGCTTGCGGAGGGTGTGCCGATCCGTGATCTCGGCACAATCGTGGAGGCAATCGGGGATAAGGCGCGAACAACACGAGACACAAGCCTCCTATCGGAGTACGCTCGCCAGGCACTGGGCCGGGCGATCACGGCTCCCCACCTGGACGAGCGGTTGCGACTGCAAGCCATTACTCTGGATCCCGCCATTGAGCAGGAGGTCTCCACCTCGATCACCCAGACCACTGACGGGGAGTACCTCGCCATGGATCCTCCGCGTGCGCAAGCGATCGTCACCGCGCTGCGCAAGCAGGTCGAACACGCCACCGCGCTCGGCTCCCAAGGCGGTCCCGGCGGTGGCAAGGGACCTGTTCTCTTGTGCTCCGCACGCATCCGCAGGCACCTGCGGCGTCTGATCGCTCAGGCACAACCACATCTTGCCGTGTGCTCCTATAACGAGATCGCCCCTGGAATCGACGTTGAAACGGTCGGGGTGATCCACGCGTGAGTACGCCTGGCGAGATTTTGGAGGCGCTCGGCCGCGAGGCCCGTTCCCGTTTGGGCAACGGTCGCGACACGGCGACACGCGTTTACCGTGGCCGCTCCGTCGAGGATCTCGTGCCGCAGATCCAGCGCGATCTCGGCGCCGACGCGATCATCGTGCGTCGTCGTGAGGGGTTGACGGGCGGTGTGCTTGGCTTCTTCCAGCGCGCGTTTGTGGAGATTGAGGCGATGCCCGGCGGGCCGGGCGTGGACCTCTACGACGAAGACGTGCACGACTTGCCGCTCGACGGCTCCGAGTCCTACGCTGAGGACACGGCCGGGCAGCTCTCCGCCCAGGAATACCAGCCTGAGCCGCTGGTGCAGCCCACGCCAGCCGCTTCGCAGCCAGCCGCGACCCCCGCTGCCCAGCCCGCCGCCGCCCGGCCGCCGCTAGCTCCACATCTTGCGCCTGGCCTGCCGCAGCGGCCCACGTTCGAGTACCGCTCCGCGGCGATGCGCCCAGCTGCGCCGGCGCCGCCCGCGTTTATCCCGTCGCCCCCCGCCCCGGCTACGAGCTCCCCGCCGGCGGTGGCTGAGCCTCTGCCCACGCCCTTCTACACACGCCAGGCGATGCCGGCGCCCGCCGCTGCGGCGGGTAGCGCATATGTGACTGCGCACCTGGCCGCGCTGGCGCGCGCCGAACGCGCCAAGAGCCCGCCGCGCGGGTCGAGCACCGAGCGCCGCGAGGAATCTTCCGCGTGGGCAACCGACTTCCAGGAGCTGATCCCGCGTGAGCAGACGGAGCTGTTTCCGCCACCCGCCGGGGCCGCGCCTGAGCGAGCGCCGAGCGAGCGGCGGGTGGTGGCGCCAGGCTCGCAGGCGCGCGCCCGCGCTGGAGTGGCAAAAAGCCTGCAGCGCTGCGGCATCAGCGAGGAGCTCGCACACGAGCTGATCGACGCGGCCAGCGCGCACGCGCTCGCGCTTGCGCCCCGCGCAGGCCTCGTGCAGGCGGTGCGGGCAACGCTTGCACAGCGGATACCGGTTGCGCCGCCGTTGGCCACGAAGGGCGCCGCGATCGTTGTCGTCGGGGCAGGTGGAGCAGGCAAGACGACCTTCTGCACGACGCTGTTGGGGGCCTATCGTCGCAGCAGCTCGCTGCCGGCGAGCTTCGCCACGATCACCCGCGAGGGCGAGCGCGGCGAGCTGCAGATGCTGCTCGCCCCCCACATCGTCAAGCCCACGCCCGCCGCTGCCCCGAACGCGCTGCGGGCATTGCGCAGGGCGCGCGGCGAGGGCATGGCGATCCTCGACACACCCAGCCTCTCTCCCTCCGATCGCGGCGGCGCACGCGAGCTCGCGCGACTGCTCGCAGAGCTGGCGCCCGAGCGGGTCGTCGTGGCGCTGCCAGCTACGCTCGGCGCGACCGCCGCCGCACAGCTACTGCAGGCCCTCGCGCCACTGGGTGCAAACGCGCTCGCTGTCACCCATGCAGACGAGACCGACCAGCTGGGGGTGGCCGTCGAGGCCGCCTGTCGCTTTGGTCTTGCCCCTGAATACATGCTCGAGCGTGGTCGCGGTGGCGCCTGGCGGCTGCGCCAGCTCACCCCCAACGTCCTCGCGGAGAGGCTCTTGCCATGAAATTCGGGCGCGGAAACTCAGAGAAGTCCGAGCCAGTACTGCTCCCCGGGCGCTCGGAGAACGTCACGCTTGTGGGTAGCGGTGGCGAGCGCATCGCCGCGCGCGTGCTCGAGGCCGGCGCAGACACGCTGCTGGTCGCGATCATGGTGCCCACCCAGCCGCTCACCTACAGCCAGCTGGAGAGCCTGATGCTCGAGTTCGTCGGCCCGCGTGGCCGGGTGCGCTTGCGCGGCACCGCCACGATCGAGGATCCAGCGGAGCCTGATGTTGTGCGCATCGACCGGCCGCGCTCGATCGAGGTGCTGCAGGAACGCGAGTACGTGCGCATCGGCTCCACGCGACCGGCGGTCGTATATAGCGGGCGCAACCAGGAACCGATCCAGAGCTACACCGTGGATGTCAGTGGCGGTGGCTTCCTGCTCGCTGGCCCCGACTCGCTGAAGATCGGCGATGAGGTCTCCTTCCAACTAACGCTCACCCCCGGTGTGCTGCTGATTGCCGGCAAGGGCAAGGTCGTGCGGGTCGACTCCCGCCAGCGCCGCGCAGTCGAGTTCACCGACATCTCAGAGCTCGACCGACGTCGCCTGATTCGGTTCATCTTCGAGTGCCAGCGTGACGAACGCCAGCGCGGCCTAGAAACGGACGGACGCCATGGCAGCTGACACCGCTGAGGCGCCAGTCGTCGAGGAGGCGACAGCTGCGCCCGTCGCAGCTCCGCCGCTCGCGGCCGAGAAGCCCGACAAGAAGGCCGCGAAGGCCAAGGACGCGAAGAAGGACAGCAAGGACAAGAAGGCAAAGAAGGGCAAGAAGGATGACGGGGACGCGGGTGGCGACGAGTCTGAGGCCACCGGCCCCAATGTGGCTGCCCACCCGCGCGCGGCGCGGGCGGTCGCGCGGACCAAGAGCTGGGGCGGGCTCGTGGGCTTTGTCCTCGGCGGCTACCTGTCGCTGCCCACCAACACGCTTGCCGCCGCCGGTCTGCGCGCGCTGATCGCCGGTGTCGTCTGTTATGTGGCGGCGTGGGCTGGCGCGGTGTTCGTCTGGAAGCGGCTGGTGATCCTCGAGCTCAAGGGCCGCGAGCAGCAGATGATCAGCGCCACCCAGACCGCACGCGCCAGGCGCGCGCTGCCCGTGGGGTCCGAACCGCCAAGCGCGAGGGCCTCATAGGAGCGTAGGTGGACCCAATCCATCCAATCGCTCCTGGGCCACTCCCCGTCCCCCTGGGGCTGACGCCCGTCGAGCGCCTGCCGCGGATCTCACGCGAGCGCGATCGTCCCGCGCGCGAACGCCGCGAGCAGGCTCGCGAGGAGCCGCCGCCTGAGCCGCCGCCCGATGGCCGCGAGGACGACGAAGATCGTCCGCACATCGATATCCGCGCGTAGAGCCTCCAAAGATCAGCACGCCCACTGAGCGCCGGGGCCTGCAGGAATTGCTGCCGCTGGCAGGAATCGGAGGTGCAAGACGGAAATCTGTCTCAAGTTTTCCGCTGCGGTGACGATAATCCGCGTGGGTCGACACGGAGTCGGCCTGGGACCTCACCAAACACCGTCATCAAGGAGATGAACGTATGGGCCTCACGATCAACACCAACCTGGAGGCGATGAACGCCGCCAGGAACCTGAACGCCACCGAGAACAGCCTCTCGATGTCGATGCAGCGCCTGTCCTCGGGTCTGAAGATCAACTCGGCCAGCGATGACGTCGCCGGCTACGCGATTTCCGAAAGCCTTCAGAGCCAGGTCAACGGCCTCAACCAGGCCTCAGAAAACATCCAGGACGCTGTCGCCCTGGCGCAGACCGCTCAGGGTGCGCTCAACGACGTCAACACGATGCTTCAGCGTGTGCGCGAGCTCGCCGTGCAGTACTCGAACGGCACCACCTCAGAAGAAGACCAGACGGCCATCATCTCTGAGGTTGGCCAGCTCGTCTCTGAGATCCAGCGCGTCGGTGAAACGACGCAGTTCAACGGCAAGAACCTGCTGAACGCGGCTGAAGAAATCCGCTTCCAGGTCGGCGCCAACGACGGCGAAGGCATCGGCGTTACGACGATCGAACTCTACAAATCGATCGAATCGAAGATCGAAACCTCGACACTCGGCGAACGCCTTGTGACGGTGCTCGGCACGACTGAAAAAGAAGAAATCAAAACGAAAACCGCCGAAATCGTCGAAAAAGAAAAAACGCTTGTCACCGCCGAAAAAAAATTGAAAGAAGAAGGCAAGACCTCGGAAGAAATCAAGACTGAAACAAAAGCGGAAAAAGAAGCGATCACCGAAGTCAAAAAGGCGATCACTGAAATCACAAAAGCAAAAGAACCGACTGGTCTGAAAGAAATCAGCGAAGCGATCGCCAAAGTGGCTGGCCTCGCTGGTGAATTCGGCTCCATCCAGGACCGCATTCAGTTCACTCAGAGCAACCTGGAAGTTTACAGCCAGAACCTGACATCGGCTGTAAGCGCACTGACCGACGTGAACATGGCCACCGAAATGACCAACTTCACGAAGGACCAGGTTCTGCAGCAGGCCGGCGTGTCGATTCTCGCCCAGGCCAACCAGCTGCCTGACGCGACACTGAAGCTTCTCGAATAAGAGGAGCAATGAACTTCCTCAGCGGTGGCGCCTAGAGGACGCCACCGCTGCAGTGAAGCCCCTCTGACCGCTTGTCGATGTTTACATCGGCTGCGCGCGGGCAGACGGGTCATAACGCTTCGGCGGTCAGGCAACGGACCGGCGCAGCCATATACCGCCGCTTCATCGAGGGAACGGTGGTTGGACGGGCGACGACGGTCGCCCGTCCACATTTAATCGGTCAGCCCAACGAGAACTGAAGCGCTGGGCTCGCCCTGGCGACGGTGCCGGCCTCAACGGTCTGGCCCTGCTGCCGATTACCTGGGCGATGAGCATCGAAGCCACGCTGGAGCGCGTCTCCGCGATCAGGCAGGCGCTCGCCGATCCCGCCGCGATGATCGGCTCGGCTGGCAACCTCACCGGTGGGGCCGAAGCCCAGACAGCAACCACCGCAACGGGGGCGGGCACCTCGTCGTTCGCAAGCGCGCTCGAACAGGCGAACGCCAGCTACGCCAGCCCTACCGCGGAGAGCTCCGCCACCACCGCTGGGGCGCTGGCGGATTCCGGCTCCACGTCAGCGCTACTCGACGGCTCGAGCGCCACGGGTTTCAGCGCAACCGGCCTGGGCACTGCGCAATCCGTCAGCCCGTCCTACTCCTCGCTGTCGAACGCGAGCGGCGTTGTCGGCTCTTCTGGGCTCTCACCCGTCTACACAGAGGATCAGGACTCGCCGGGCGCCCGCATCGTGGCGATCGCCGAAAGCCAGCTCGGCCAGACCGAGCAGCCGCCCGGCTCCAACGAATCACCTGCGATCGCCGAATACCGCACGGCTACGGCGGGCGCTGTCCCGGGGGCGCCGTGGTGCGCTTACTTCGCCTCCTGGGTGGCGCGTCAGGCGGGCGAGCCGATCGGCGAAGCAGGGCAGGGAGCGGGTGCGGTCTCTGAGGTGTGGTCGTGGGCAGAGAGCTCCGGGCGGGCGATACCGAACGGCCCGGGAGTGGTGCCCCAGCCGGGCGATTTGATCGTGTTTGGCGACGAACACGTGGGGATCGTCAGGGACGTGCTGCCCAACGGGCAGATCCAGACGATCGAGGGCAACTACGAAAACAAGGTCGCAGCCAATGTGCGTAGCCCCACCGAAGCGACGGGCTACGTGAACATGAACTGACCGGACTAAACACAGCATCGCGGCTGTACAATCGCGTGGGGGACGGAGAGCGATGAGCGAGCACACGACCACCCCCGGCAACGCGGCTCCCGAGAGGATGTGGCTGAAGGCGCTACCGGCGCTCGTGGTGCTGTTGGTGGTGGTCGCGGCGGTCAGCTTCCTGCTCGTCAAAAGCCCCGCCAAGCCGACGCTCCCGGGGGGTGCGCAGCAGTCGGCAGCCGGACAGGGTTTCTACGGGACGCTCGCCCTGCCAGCCAAGCAGGCGCCTGCGATCCACCTGCGCAACTACCTCGGTCAGCCGGTGACGCTCAGCCAGTATCGCGGCAAGGCTGTGCTCGTCACGTTCCTGTATGCCAACTGCCCGGACATCTGCCCGCTGATCGCCTCCAACCTGCGCGTGGCGTTGAACATGCTCGGTAAGGAGGCTTCGAAGGTGCAGGTGATCGCCGTGTCCGTCGACCCTCGCGGCGACACTCCAGCGAACGTCGCCAGGTTCGTGCGTGAGCACGAGATGCTCGGCAGAATGCAGTACCTGATCGGCTCCTCAGCGGAACTCGCGCCGACGTGGGCTGTCTGGAACGTGGGCTCAGAACGCGAGGTCGGTCAGCCAGAGCTCGTGGCCCACTCGGCGCTCGTCTACGGGATCACCGCCAGCGGCGTTTTGAAGACGGTCTATCCGGCCACGTTCGAACCGAGCGAGATCGCCCACGACGTGCCGAAGCTGGCTGCGCAGTAGCGTCGGCCGAGTATCCGCCGTATGGACGCTTGCTAGCGGCTCAGGTGGCGCTCAGCGTCGCCTTGGGCCGCTTTTCTCTGGAACGGTTGCGTAGGTTGCGTAGGTTGCGTCCCTGTGCTACCTTGTGCGTATGGCTTCGACCGCAACCCCAGAGGCCGAGCGGCTCGCGGATGAGCTCGTCAAGCAGCTTGGTGAGGGCCCACTGACTGCAAGAGATCTGGCTGCCGAGCTGGCTGGGCAGGAGGCGTCCCCGACGCTGATCGGAGCGTTCGACGCCGCACTGTCGCGGAGTGCCGCTGGAGATGAGATCGAACAGCTTGATGAGGGTCTCTGGGGTAGCGTCCCGAGCGACAAGGAGCTTGCATCTGCTCGCAGCGTCAGCTACTCAGCACTCGTGGGTGCCATGCGCGGGGCTGTAGGGGATGCGCTGACCCGAGAGCAAGCTGCAGAGCGGCTCGGCATCACCCCGCAGGCGGTCTCCAAGCGCATAGCATCCGGTGGGCTGGTTGCCCTGCGCCGCGGACGGCTCAACTGGCTGCCGACCTGGCAGTTCTACGAGGACTCTGTCCTCCCAGGTCTCAAACAGCTGATCTCCACTTATCCAGGTGGTGCGCTCTCCCTAACGATCTGGGCTACCGCCCCGTCGCCTGATCTCGACGGGGTCACGCCGGCGCAGGTGTTGGCTCGCCGCGGTGGCATTTCACGCGTGCTCGAGGCAACCCGCGCGCTCACGCCATCTGCGTGGTAGCAAAGCTCGGCGATCCGCCGGCCGCGCTGCCGGCTGAGCCTCCAAAGTGGCAGTGGCCTGCGAGTAAGGCGATGGTTCGGGTCTATCACGAGGATCGGCATCACGATGGGATGGCTCCTCGTACCTTTGGGCCGGTGGCTCGCTTTGATCCCCACGTGCGCGATGGTCACCAGAAGCCCCGCGAGGACCCCCACGGACGCGGCGCTCTATATCTCGCCGCCGACCTCTCCACAGGCTTGGCCGAGTCCTACCCAGAGCAATGGCCTGAGGTGTCCATTTGCCCACACGCGCGTGCGGGCTGGGTACGTCCAACCAAGTCCGTCCCGCTGCTGGATCTCACAGGCGAAGGTGCGCTCGCGATCAGTGAGCTCGACGGCATCCGCTATCAAGCCGCTCACCAGGGTGGCGAATGCATCGTGCTGTGGGAGCGTGCCTCCGCCCTACAGCGTCTTGCTGGCGGCGATCGTCGGCTGTGGACTGTGTGGAGCCGCGTCGTCGTTGCGCTTGCGCCACAGCGCCGCACGCCGCGCCGAATCGCTGCCACCAGCTGTCCGCGCTGTCGCGAAGCTGGATTCGTCAGCTGAGCACGGCTACCGTTCCCCCGACCCGCTTTTCCACATCGTCACATACCAGATGGCGACGCAGATCAGCACGGCGAGGGGGAGCACCAGCGTCAGAATCGAGCCGGCGAGGAAGGATGCGAGCGGAATGGCGAGCATTGGCATGGACTCCTTCTACAGAAGGTAGAGGATCACGTAGGTGACGACCCCGATAGCGGCGAGGAAGCTCCAGTAGAAGACCGCCGCGTCGAGCCCCGGTGCGATCAGCTGGTCGGGGTCGGCGATGTCGGCACCGGTCTCCTCATCGAGCTCCCGCGCCGGCACGCGCCGCGCGCGCAACTCGGTGGCGACCTGGGTCTCGAGCCAGTACATCGTGAACAGCACCGCGATCAGGTAGAAGGCGCTCCAGGAGCAGAACACGCTGGCGTAGGCGCCGTTGGTGGGCCCGAAGTTCTGGACGGTGTACTCGATGCACTGCACGATCACCGCGGCTAGCCCGAGCACGACGCCGCCGATCCCAGGCGTCAGCCAACTAGGCGATTTGACCTTCATGCGTCGGCCGGCGACGATGGTGAGCCCCGCGCTGAGGAGGATCAGGATGATGAACGCCGCGCCGAGCCCCTGGTTGGGGTTGACGTGCTTGGGGTGCCACATGTGGTCGGCGTTGATCGAGCGCAGGTAGAAGTACGCGAACAGGAACGCGAGGAAGAAGAACGTGGAGGCGCCGCACAACATCCGTGAGGCGACCGACAGCGCCCGCGCGCCGACGTCCGGTGGCTCGGGTGGGATCTCGTGGCCCGCTGGCACGGGCGGGACCATCAGCCCCAGGGGCAGCTTTTCGCTCGGTGATGCCATCGCTCAGGCCCCCGCTGTCGCCGGCCGGCCGCCGCCCGTGACGGGGACGGGTGTGCCGTAGTCGTATGGATCGGAGTCGAACACGGGAATCTGCTCGAAGTTGTTGACGGGCACGGGTGTGGGCACCTGCCACTCGGTGCTCTTGGAGTGCCACGGGTTGGCCTCGGCGGGCTCGCGCACGAAGATCAGCGAGTAGACGACGTTGAAGATGAAGATCAGCATCGAGAAGCCGAGCACGAAGGCGGAGATGGAGACCCAGTCGTTGAGCCCCTGGAGGGCTGGTTCGTAGGTGCTGACGCGCCTGGGCATGCCCTTCAGGCCGAGCACGAACAGCGGCAGGAAGGTGGAGTTGAAGGCAAGGAACATCAGCCAGAAGTGCCATTTGGCGAGCATCTCGTTGAACTTCAAACCGAGCATCTTTGGCACCCAGTAGTAGATGCCGGCGAAGAAGCTGAAGATCAGCCCGCCCATGATCGTGTAGTGGAAGTGGGCCATCACGAAGAAGCTGCCGTGCAGGCCGGTGTCGGTGGGGACGTCCGAGAGCACCACGCCGGAGAGCCCGCCAATGAGGAAGTTGAACGTCCACGCGTAGACGAACAGCATCGGAACGCTGAAGGTGGTGCGCGCCTTCCACAGGGTGCCCATCACGCACAGGAAGATGAACCCGGTGGGGACGGAGATGATCTCCGTGGAGAGCATGTAGAACGGGCGCAGGTCGGCGTTGATGCCGCTGACGAAGAGGTGGTGCTGCCACACGAAGAAGCTCAGGAGGCTGACGCCGAGCATGCCGGAGATCGCGAGGCGATAGCCCCACAGCGGCTTGCGCGTGAATACGGGCAGGATCTCGAGGATGATGCCGAAGCCGGGCAGCGCGAGGATGTAGACCTCGGGGTGGCCGAAGAACCAGAACAGGTTCTCGAACAGGTAGGAGCTGCCGCCACCTCCGGTGATGAAGAAGGAGGTGTCGATCGTGCGGTCGAGCGCGGCCATCAGCAGCGTGGCGATCAGCATCGGCGCGGCGAGCACCATCAGCACGGCGGTGGCGAACACCGACCACACGAAGATCGGTAGCCGCGACCACGTCAGCCCGGGTGCGCGCATGGTGATGATCGTGGCCATCATGTTCAGCCCCAAGAGCGCCATCGAGACGCCGACGAGCGCAAAGAACACGATGTAGGAGTCCATGCCCATGACGGCCTCGTCGTTCAGCGGCTCATAACCGGTCCAGCCGGTGGGGAAGCCACCGAAGAAGATCGTCGAGACGAGGATGAAGCCTGCGGCCATCAACAGCCAGAACGTGAGCGCCTCGATGCGCGGGAAGGCCATGCGCCTGGCGCCGATCATCAGCGGCACGAAATAGTTGGCGAACGGGCCGAGGATGCCGGAGGTCATCATCCCCATCATCATCGTGCCGTGCATGCCGACCAGCGACAGGTACTGGTTGGGGCCGACGAGCGTGGGGACGGGCTTCAGCAGCTCGGCGCGGATCAGCATCGCGTTGACGCCGCCGACGAAGAAGAACACGCCGATGCCTACCAGGTACTGGATGCCGACGACCTTGTGGTCGGTGCACAGGCCGAAGTAGCGCCCGATGCCGCCGCTCTCCTTCTCACGCAGCGATGCCGGGCGTCCGAGCAGGCGCGAGAGGGGGTAGTTGGCGAAGCCGAGGCCGATCAGGAAGCCCGCCACGCCGAAGAAGTAGCCGAGCAAAAGCGCGACGTCGTTCTCGTCGGTGGCGCTCTCGTATTCGAAGCTCGGGCCGTTGATCAGATGGCCTATCCACCAGCCGAGGTAGTAGCCGCCGACGCCGAGGATCACGGCGGTGAGCAGGTTGAAGCCGAGCAGGCGCCGCCACAGCGGGCGTCCGGTCGGCATGGGGGCGGCTGCGGCTGCGCTTGTAGTGCTCATTCTCCACGCCTCGTCGGTTCGGGTAGGTAGGTGGTGCTGTACTTCGGCAGTACCTTCGTTGCCGGGGCGAGCTTCGTCTGCTCTTCGTGAATCCACGTGCTGAACGCGCTCGGCGTGACGACCCTGCCGGCGTTGGACATGAAGCCGTGCCAGATGCCGCATAGCTCAGCGCAGCGCACGGTGAAGTTCTCCAGGCGGGTGGGCTTGACGAACGCGACGTTGTCGACGCCCGGGTTGGCGTCGGCCTTGACCCCGAGCTTGAACGCCCAGAAGGAGTGCACCACGTCGAGTGAGGTGACGTGGAATTCGACCTCTTCATTGGCGGGCAGCACCAGTTCGGTGGTCTCCACGCCGCCGTAGGTGGGGTAGCGATAGGTGAACAGCCACTGCTGGGCGATCACCTGCACGGGCAGCTTTTTGCCCTTGGGGACCGTCAGCGGGCTTGGACCGGAGCCGGAGCCGGCGCCGTCGGCGGACTCCAGGCGCACAGTTCCAAAGACGGCGACCCCGAGGACCATGATCGAGGTGACGATGATCCAGGTCGCCTGCACGCGGGCGTGGCCGCGCACGGCGGGGCCTTCGAGCATCTGGCCCTTGGGCTGGCGGAAGTACAGCATCGAGTAGAGCAGGAACATCACGACCAGCGTGGCTACCGGCGTGGCGATCACTGCCAGCACTGTGAAGTCGGTGCCGACGGCGTTCGCCTGGTCGCTGTCGGTACCGGGCCCGAGCAGCGGCCCGATCACCCAGATCACGAGCGGGATGGCGATTATGGTCACGACCACCCAGAGGGTCGCGAAGCGGGCTGTGTGGTTTGGTTCCGGGGGGAGCTCGCCGGGGGCGGTGGTCGGGTTAGACGACATTCAGAAACCCGTCCATGTAGCCAAGCGTTTGCATCGGTCCGCCGAGGCCATACAGGTAGCCGGCGGCGCACGGGACGAAGCACTGCCAGCGGTATTTGCCCTTGGCGCCGGTGCGGAAACTGAATTCGATCGTACGGTGGGCAGCGCCTTCACATGGCGCGAATTCACACTGGTTCTTGGCTTCTTCCGGTACGCCCGGCAGTGGTACGAATACGCCTAGCTGGGGTACCACGAATGTGTGCGACGCTTCTTCGGGTTCGATTGCGTTGACGGTCTTACCGTCGATGGTCTCGGTTCCGCCGACGGTTCCTTGAACCTGGGAGAGCAGAGGGTTGCGCAGACCGGTGTCGCCGTCGTACTGGTAGATGGTGACGTGGATGACCGAGTTGGCGGGCACGGTGAAGATCGTGCTGTGAATCCACTTGCCGTTCTTCCTGATTAGGTAAGAAACCCAGTCGGGGTGCGTCGGGCTGTACTTGGGTCCGACCGCAGCGACTGTCTCAAGTGTCAAGTGAGAACCTCCGCTTGAGGCTGGTGCAATCGAGGCGGAGATTGGCGGCGGAGCGCTGGTCGCCCACGTCGCCACATAGAGACCGAGCAGCACGCCCACCAGGGCTGTTGCGCCGCCGACGCCGAGCAGCTTCTTCGCAAACAGGCTCAACGCTTCCCCCAGCCGCTCGCGTGACTTCCTCCGAAGTCGCCCCTGCCTCCCCTGAAAGTCACAACCCGTCTCCTCAAGCGTTGGTGCTGCTCCGCTAGGACGTGGTCACTCTAACCACGGCTTGGCCGACCGTACAACTTTATAAGAGAACTCTCATGAAAGTTTCCCCCATCGTGCGGAGTCAGACCACTCCGACTGTTTCTGACTCCGTTCGTTTTTCGCTTGTTTGTGCGGCAGGCGCCCACGGGTCCGCTGTTCGAGCTTTCGTTCGTTCTCCGCCCGCCCAGATGTCCAGCTGTCGCTACGTGGCTGAGGCGCCGAACAGCTCGATCTTCGCCCTGTGACCGGGAGCCGATGCGAGGCGGGCGTCGCAGGTTATGAGCGGCGCGTCGAGAGCCTCGGAGAGCGCGATGAAGGTGGCGTCGTAGGCGGTGACGTTGTGGCGCAGTTCCCAGACTCGGTCGTTGAGGGGCTGGTGGGCTGGCCTCGCTCGGTCGCGTAGCGGGATCGGCAAGGTAGCCAGCCAAACACCTAAAGCCCAGCCGGGTACGATCAACCGCTTGTCCGAGCCACAACCATCTGACAGCGAGACTCCCTCGACTCCGGCAGCGGCGCCAGCATCGGGCGATCCCCTGTCCGGCGCGGACGCCCACGTCCCCGAGCGCCCCAGCCTGGACGGCGTGGAGGCGAAGTGGTGCGCGGCGTGGGAGCGCGACGGCACCTACAGCTTCGATCGCTCGGCGCCGCGCGAGCGGGTGTTCTCGATCGACACGCCGCCGCCGACGGTGAGCGGCTCGCTGCACGTGGGTCACGTGTTCTCGTTCACGCACACGGATACAATCGCGCGCTACCAGCGGATGCGGGGCAAAGAGGTCTTCTACCCGATGGGCTGGGATGACAACGGCCTACCGACGGAGCGGCGGGTGCAGAACCACTACGGCGTGCGCTGTGACCCGTCGGTCGCGTATGACCCGGACTTCCAAGCCCCCGCGGAGCCTTCGGAGAAGGAACCGGTGTCGATCTCGCGGCCGAACTTCGTGGAGCTCTGCCTCCAGCTGACGGAGACGGACGAGCAGGCGTTTGAGGCACTGTGGCGCACGCTGGGGCTGTCGGTGGACTGGTCGATGACGTACACGACGATCGGCCGCGACGCCCAGCGCATCTCCCAGCGCTCGTTCCTAGGACTGCTCGAGCGCGGTGCGGCGTACCAGCTTGAGGCGCCGACGCTGTGGGATGTGGACTTCCGCACGGCGGTTGCGCAGGCGGAGCTGGAGGACCGCGAGCGCCCGGGGGCGATGCACCGGGTGCGCTTTATGGCCGCCGACGGCGATGGATCGGGATCCCACCCACCGGCAGAGGCGCTGATCGAGACGACCCGCCCGGAGCTGATCCCAGCGTGTGTGGCGCTGTTGGCACACCCGGACGACGAGCGCCACCGTGCGCTGGTGGGCTCACAAGCGGTGACGCCGCTGTTTGGCACGCAGGTTCCGGTGCTGGCGCATCCGCTGGTGGAGAAGGACAAGGGAACGGGTCTGGTGATGGTGTGCACGTTTGGCGACCTGACGGATGTGACGTGGTGGCGCGAGTTGAGCTTGCCGGTGCGCTCGGTGCTTGCGCCTGACGGTCGTCTAAGTGAGGTTCCGTGGGGAACGCCAGGCTGGGAGTCGCAGGACCTCGCGCGCGCGAAAGAGCAGTACGCGGAGCTCGAGGGCCGCACGATCAACCAGGCGCGCAAACGGATCGTTGAGCTGCTGGAGCAGTCGGGTGATCTGATTGGCGAGCCGCAGCCGGTGATGCGGGCGGTGAAGTTCTTTGAGAAGGGCGAGCGCCCGGTTGAGATCGTGACGAGCAGGCAGTGGTTCATCCGCACGATTGAGCATCGCGACGAGCTGATCGCGCGTGGCCGCCAGCTGAAATGGCACCCGCCATACATGCGCGCGCGCTTTGAGGACTGGGTGAACGGCTTGACGGGCGACTGGTGCGTGAGCCGCCAGCGCTTCTTTGGCGTGCCGTTCCCGGTGTGGTATCCGCTGGACGGGGACGGCAATGTGCTGTATGACCAGCCAATCGCAGCACTAGAGGCGGATCTGCCGGTGGACCCGTCGACGGACGTGCCAGACGGCTATGAGGCCTCCCAACGGGGTCAGCCCAACGGCTTTATGGGCGACCCGGACATCATGGACACGTGGGCCACCTCTTCGCTCACGCCGCAGATCGCGGGACAGGCAGGCGAGGACGACGCGCTGTTCAAACAGGTGTTCCCGATGGATGTGCGTCCGCAGGCGCACGACATCATCAGGACGTGGTTGTTCTCGACGGTGCTGCGCTCGCACTTGGACTACGACGAGCTGCCGTGGGCAAACGCTGCGATCTCGGGGTGGGTGCTTGACCCGGACCGCAAGAAGATGTCGAAGTCGAAGGGCAACGTGGTGACGCCGATGCATCTGCTCGAGGAGTACGGGGCGGACGCGGCGAGGTACTGGTCGGCGAGCGGCCGTCCGGGAACGGACACGGCGTTCGACCCGAAGCAGATGAAGGTGGGCAGGCGCTTGGCGGTAAAGCTGTTGAACGCGTCGAAGTTCGCGCTGAGCGATCTGCCACCGGCGGGCGACTTATTGACGCACCCGCTGGACAGGGCGCTGATCGCTCGCCTGGCGTCGGTAGTGGGTGAGGCGACTGACAACTTCGAGCAGTACGACTACGCGCGGGCGCTGGAGCGCTCGGAGACGTTCTTCTGGTGGTACTGCGACTACTACCTGGAGCTGGTGAAGGGTCGCCGCTATGACCAGGACCCGGCGGTGAGCGCGTCGGTGAGCCTGGCGCTACGCACGTCGTTGTCGGTGTTTCAGCGTCTGTTTGCGCCGTTCTTGCCGTTTGTGTGCGAGGAGGTGTGGTCGTGGTGGCAGCAGGGCTCGGTGCACCGCGCGCAGTGGCCGGAAGCGGCTGAGCTCGCGACGGCGGCCGCGACTGGCGCAACTGAGCCCAATCGCGAAGCGATGGCGCTGGAGGTGACGGCTGAGGTGCTGAGCGAGGTGCGTAAGGCGAAGTCGCAGGCGCGCAAGCCGATGCGCGCGCCGATCAAGCGGGTGCTGGTGCGCGACACGGCGGAGCGCCTACAGGCGCTTGAGCTCGGCAGAGGCGACCTGCTGGAGGCGGGCTCGATCGAGCAGCTGGAGCTGGTGGAGGCGGAGGAGCTCAGTGTTGAGGTGGAGTTGGCTGACACGGAGGAGTAGGCGAATACGGGGAACGGGGGGAAGGTTGGCGTGGAGGGTGTGATGGGAGATCTGGAGGCGGACCGGGGCGAGCGATCGGTGTTGCTGCTGGGCGAACAGGGCGGTCTGGGGGTGGCGCTGATGCACCGCCTGCGCCAGCGGGGCATCCGGGTGCAGGCTGCACCGTCGCTGAGCGACAGCGAGATCTCGGCGCTGCTGACGCAGGAGCGCTGGGATGCGGTGGCGGTGGTGACGCGCGATGACGTGCTGGCGCTGCGCTTGACGCTGTTGAGTGCTCACCTGCGCCCGGATCTGCCGTTGTGGGTGACGATGTTCGACAAGACGATTGCGCACGAGCTGGCGCATGTGGTGCCGGCGGTGCACGTGATCTCTCCGTCGGAGCTGGTGGCGTCGGAACTGGCGGAGCAGTGCATCGCGGCAGCGGGCCCGGCGGCGGGGAGGCGATTGACGGGCACGCGTCTGGTGGACGACGCGCTGAGGCTGCTGGTGCGCGCGGGTATGGGGTTGCTGCTGGCGCTGCTGGTGGAGGCGGCGCTGACGATGATCGAGCTGCACGAGAGCGTGGTGAACGCGCTGTACTTCAGCACCCGCTCGGTGGCGACTGTGGCGGGCACGCCGGGGGCGGCGTCGGGCGGAGCGTGGTTCAAGGTCCTGTCGGCGCTTGACACGCTGGCGGCGTTGGCGCTGGTGGCGGTGTTCACGGCGGCGCTGGTGCGACGGTTGAGCCGCCCGCGCCTGACGACGCTGCTCGGTCCGCGCGCGGCGCCGGCGCGCGGGCATGTGCTGTTGATCGGCTTTGGGCAGGTGGGCTTTCGCCTGGCGCAGGAGCTTCACCGTCGCGGCGTGGCGGTGCTGGGGGTGGAGCGCGACGCGGACGCGCCGTGTGTGCGCCTGGCGCGGGCGGCGGGCATCCCGGTGGCGATCGGCCGTGGCGATGACCGCGAGACGCTGGAGCGCCTGGGCATCCGCCGTTGTGCGGCGGTGGCGGCGGTGACCTCGACGGACCTGGTGAATGTGGCGGTGGGCCTGGCGGCGAGCGATCTGCTGCCTGAGGTGCCGCTGGTGCTGCGCCTGGGCGACGGTGAGGTGGCGGCGGAGACGGATTCGCTGCTTCACCTGGGCCGCATCTGCGACGCGCACAAGATCGCGGCGGACACGCTTGCGCGGGGGCTCAGCGGGGTGGCTGTGTAGCCGGGGCGACGCAGCCCGCCGTGCCTGAAGTAGGGTCCAGCCGGTGACGAGGACCCTGATAGCCGACCTGCCGGGCAAGATCGACGGGCAGGCAACGATCCGCGGTTGGGTGCAGGCGATTCGCGACCAGAAGAGCGTGCAGTTCGTGATCGTGCGAGACGAATCGGGCATGGCGCAGGTGGTGCTGCCCAAGGGTGAGCCGCCGAGCGAGCTGAACGAGCGGGTCTCGGCATTGACGCCTGAGTCGGCGGTGACGCTGACGGGCACGGTGGTGGCGGACGAGCGCGTGAAATTGGGTGGCCTGGAGTTGAAGCTGGAGGCGCTCGAGGTCGACTCGCTGGCGGAGCCGGAGCTGCCTGTCGCGCCTGACTCGGCGCTGGACAAGCGGATCGATTGGCGCTACCTGGACCTGCGTCGCCCTGACAGGCGGCTGATCTTCGAGGTGCAGACGGCGATCGAGCAGGCGATGCGCGACTTCTGGCGCAAAGAGGACTTCATCGAGCTGCACTCGCCGAAGCTGATGGGCTCGGCGAGCGAGTCGGGGGCGGAGCTGTTCCACGTGGACTATTTCGAGGGCGACGCGTACCTGGCGCAGTCGCCGCAGTTCTACAAGCAGATGGCGATGGCAGCGGGCTTCGGCAAGGTGTTCGAGGTGGGACCGGTGTTCCGCGCGAACCCCTCGTTCACCTCGCGCCACGACACGGAGTTCACGAGCGTGGACATGGAGCTTTCGTGGATTGACTCCCACGAGGACGTGATGGCGGTGGAGGAGCGCTGGCTTGCGCACGTGCTGGCGGCGGTGGCTGATAGCCACGGCGAGCGGATCCGGGAGACGTTCGACACGGAGCTGGTGGTGCCGTCGCTGCCGTTCCCACGTGTGACTCTGGCTGAGGCCAAGGAGATGCTCACCGAGCAGGGGCACAATGTGCCTGGCGTCGGTCACGACCTCGACCCGCCGAGTGAGCGGGCGCTGTCGAGTCTGATCGAGGAGCGCCACGGCCACGAGTTCTGCTTCGTGACCGACTACCCAGCGTCGGTGCGCGCCTTCTACCACATGCGCCATGAGGACGACCCGACTTTGACGAAGAGCTTCGACCTGCTTTGGCGTGGCATCGAGCTGACGACGGGCGCCCAGCGCGAGCACCGCTACGAGCGCCTCATCCGCCAGGCCGAGGAGCGCGGCGTGGAGGTCGACTCGATCCAGTACTACCTGGACTTCTTCCGCTATGGCGCCCCACCGCACGGCGGCTTCGGCTTCGGCCTGACGCGCCTTCTAATGCAAATGCTGGCACAGGAGAACGTCCGCGAGGTGACGTTCCTGTACCGCGGGCCGCATCGGCTCACGCCTTAGCCTCGTTACTTGTTGCGGTGGTGCGAGTGCCGCATCTAGCTGCGATGAGCTCGCGGCATCGATATCGCTGTGCCTTGCCACTTGGCGTCTTCGGGAACGCGCCTGTGGGCAAGAACAGGAAGTCGTCGATCGCCAGTCCGCTCTGCTCGCGCGCGAGGCGCCTTAGTCGACCCGCAAGCTCGGAGGTGTCCACTTGGGCTGATCTCAGCTCAGCCACAAGCACGATGCGGTTGCGCGTCATGCCGGGTGCGTCGACAATCGCGCAGTTTCCTGTGCGGATGCCGGGTTCGGTGCCGATCGACGTCTCGAGATCCTGCACGAAGATGTTCCTGCCAGCGACCACGAGGAGGTCGTCCAAACGCCCAGTGACATACAGCTGGCCGTCCTGCACGAAGCCCGTATCACCTGTGCGCAACTCGCCGTTGTGGAGACGCTGGACCGTCAGTTGCGGGCGCTTGAAGTAGCCCGACGTGAGGCTCGGGCTACGCACCAGGATCTGGCCGTCGCTGGGTTCTATCCTGACCTGCACTCCGGGCAGTGGTGTGCCGCTGGAAACGAGCCGTCTCGCACCCGGAGCGTCTGCATCCACCGTTCGCACGATGCCTTCGGCGAGCGCGTTGTCGTCGACGTCTATGAAGCCCGGTGCCTCATCAACGTCTCCCAGCGTCACCGCGAGCGTCGCCTCCGCTAGCCCGTATGCGGCGGTGATGGTCTCCAGGCGCAGTCCCCTACCGGCGAGAGCCGAGGTTGCGTCTGCCAGCGTCTCCCAGCCGATCTGCTCTGCCCCTACCAGACACAGACGTAGCGACAGCGGTGCTTCGCCCGGGCTTGCCCGCTGTGCCCTGGCGGCCACGCCGAGCGCCAGCGGCGGAGCTGCTGTGACGGTCGCCTCGAACTCGGCGCAGTCGTCGAGCCAGCTGCGAGGCGATTGCAGGAAGCGCTCCGGAGTTGACACCACGCCTCGCATGCCCGTGTACCAGGCAAGCGCGGCGCAGCCGAAGAACCCCATGTCATGTGACAGCGGCAGCCATGTGTAGCCGACGTCGCGCTCGGGATCGATCTCGACGCGCTCAGCGAGCGACGCAAGCTGGGCCTCGATCGCGTGTCCGCTGAGCTCGACTCCGTGCGGCTCACCGGTCGTGCCCGAGGAGAACTGGATGAATATGGTCCTGTCCAGTGGCGGAGGCTCGACATCTGCCATCGATGGCGTCTCGATGAGACTTCGATATCCGACTATCTCCACGCCAAGGTCGGTATCCGGCGGCATGAATTCCAAGAAGCGCTCTTCTGCCAGCAGTATTTCGGCACCCAGGTGCTTGCAGATCCGAGCGAGCTGCGCGGCGTAGCTAGCAATGGACATCCCTCTTGCGATGATCGGTAGCGACGCTAGCGTGGCCCCGGCGCACCACGCGCCCAAGAAACCCGACGTCGCGTCAGGGCCATTGGTGATGACCGCTGCGACGATGCTGTCCGTCCCGATACCCCGCTTGTGCAGCCCGGCGGCCACATGGCGAGCTGCGCCGACGATTTCTGCGTAGGTGCGCTTGCGAAAGGTGCTCCCGTCCCACTCCCATGCTTCACGCGCCAAGGCCGCGGGGAGTGTGAGCCTGTCCCAAAAATCCATAGCAGGGCGATCCAATGTCGGGGGGGGGGTGCAGCTATTAGTGCGAGCGTAGAGAAGCGCACCAGCAGCGCCAAACGCCGGATCGCCGAGACCTCGATCAGGCGAACCCGACCTTCGTCTCCTCGAAGCGCATCCGCACAGTCGCGAAAGTCGCGAGGGCAGCGGCATAGGCGAGCAGCACCGCGACTGGAAGCGCCACGCTGCCACCTCCCAGCACGGCAAGCTTGTAACCATGCATCGCCCAGTAGCTCGGTATCGCCGGCGAGATGGCTTTAGCCCAATGTGGCAGTGAGGACTCCGGCACGAGCGCACCTGCCAGGCAGGAGAACAGCACCGTGCCGACGTAGGCGATTGTGTTGGCTTGCATGACCGTTCGGCAGACGGCTGTCACCGCCAGCCCGGCCGCCACTAGAAACAGGCTGAAGGCGATGGCCACTGCCACAATCGCCGGCCAAGAGCCGCGCACGCGCAGCCCGAAAAGCAGCCCGCCGAGGCCGAACAGGAGCAGGAACTGCACACTGGCCAGCAGCAGGGAGGCGGTCACCTTGCCGACAGCGATCTCCAACGCGCTGGCCGGGCTTGCCTGCAGGCGCTCCCACGTCTTCCAGGCGTGCTCTCGATAGAAGCCGTAGCCCACGTAGCTGACGAGCAAGAAGCCGAAGGTCACGGCCATGCCCGGCACGGCCTGCTCGGCCCCATTGGCGTGGCGTATTCCTTCGGCGAGAAGCGTGGCGCGAAAGGCGGACTTCATGAACACCATGCCGACCAGCGGGACGACTACGAGCAGCACTGCCGGAAAGGCATCGCGCCGTACGATCCGTAGGTCGTTACGCGCGATCGCGAGGATGCGCCTTGTCATTGTTACTCGCCGGCCTCGGAGCTGCGGCCGGTGAGATCTAGGAACACATTTTCCAAACTCGGGCTTATCAGCTCTACGGCACGCAGGCGCTGCGTGTCGGCGCCCAGCTTCGACATGATCTCCGCTGCCTCCACGGCCGGCGGCCGGCCTGTAGTAATTCGCACCACACTCCCTAAAACCTCAACAGCGTGTGTCCCCTCGAGCGTCGGAGGCGCACCCGCAAAGCGCAGCTCGACTGCCGCGTGCCCGTGGGCGCGTACGAGCTCCTCGCTCGACCCGCTGGCCACGATCCGCCCGCGGTCAATGATCGCCACCGATGCGTTCAACTGTTCGATCTCCGGGAGGTAGTGGGTCGAGTAACACACCGAGGCGCCTTCAGCCGCGAGCGCCCTGACGACCTCGAGGAGCTGCGTGCGTGTGCGGATATCGACTCCCGCGGTCGGCTCATCGAGGAGTAGCAACGCAGGGCGATACATGAAGACCATCGCCGTGTGCAGGCGCCTTGCCTCTCCGCCGGAGAGCGTGCGCGCGCTGCGAGCGAAGAGGTGAGAGATCGCGAAAGCCTCACCGACCTCAGCGATTCTCTTGCGGAGGGATGTCCGGCGCAATCCGCCGAGCTCACCAAAGAAGCGCAGGTTGTCTCTGACTCGCAGCGTTGGATAGATGCCCGTCTCCTGTGGCGCCAGACCGAGGCCGCGGCGCGCATCGTTCGGGTGTGCATGCACATCGATGCCGTTCACCCACACGCGTCCCGCGTCGGCGCGCCGCAGGCCGGCCACTATCGAGACGAGTGTCGTCTTGCCTGCCCCGTTGGGGCCAAGCAACCCGAGAATCTCACCCTCGGCAATCTGCAGGTCGACCTCAGCGAGGGCCGCCGTCTCGCCGTAGCGCTTGCTCAAGGATTCCACCACCAACTGATGTCGGACCGAGCCTCTACGACAATGAGTTGTCACTGGGCTCATGGATGAGCAGCGTACTGTTTGGGCAGCCACCCTAAAAGTGAATAGTGCTAGATGCGGAATCTTGCTACCGTAAAAAGACGGGTTCGATGACAGCGATTGTTACTCTTATCGGTCGAGAGATCCTCGACAGTCGCGGTAATCCGACGGTCGAGGTTGACGCTCTTCTCGAGGACGGCTCGCTCGGGAGGGCGGCCGTGCCGTCGGGTGCATCGACCGGCAGGAACGAGGCGCTCGAGCTTCGAGACGGAGACCCGACTCGCTATTTGGGTAAGGGGGTGACGCGGGCTATTGGCGCCGTCAACGGCGAGATCTTGGAGGCCGTTCGCGGTCTGGACGCGGAGGAACAGTGGCGGCTCGATCAGATCATGATCGATCTCGATGGTACCCCCAACAAGGCGAGGCTCGGAGCAAATGCCATCCTTGGTGTCTCGCTGGCCCTTGCGCGGGCGTCGGCAGTCGCTGCCGGGGTTTCTCTGTATCGCTATCTCGGGGGTATGTCCGCGAGCTTGCTGCCCGTCCCGATGATGAACATCCTCAACGGAGGCGCGCACGCTGACAACCCGATGGACTTCCAGGAGTTCATGATCTGTCCGCTCGGTGCCGCGACGTTTGCCGAGGGCGTGAGAATCGGCTCTGAGATATTTCACACATTGCAGAAAGCATTGAGGGCAGAAGGGGAAAGCACGAATGTCGGCGACGAGGGCGGCTTCGCGCCAAATCTACGCTCCGCGACGCAGGCGTTGGACTACATCGTGGCCGCGATCGAGACGGCCGGGCATACGCCGGGAGACGACGTCGCGATCGCGCTTGATCCGGCAGCGTCGGAGTTCTTTCACGACGGTGAGTACGTATACGCAGGCGAAGCTGTCACTCGGTCAGTCGAGGAGCACGTCAACTACCTGGAGGAGCTCGTGGCGCACTACCCGATTGTGTCGATCGAGGATCCAGTCGCCGAGGACGACTTCGCTGGTTGGAAGCTTGTGACGGAGGTGCTCGGGCCCAGGTGCCAACTCGTGGGAGACGATGTCTTTTGCACCGACTCATCCCGTCTGTCCGATGGCGTTCGGGACGGGATCGCGAACTCGATCCTGATCAAGGTCAACCAGGTCGGCTCGCTCAGCGAGACCCTCGAGACAGTCGAAACCGCCCGGCGCGCGGGCTACAGCTCAGTCATCTCCCACCGGTCTGGCGAGACCGAGGACACGAGTGTCGCGGATATTGCGGTTGCGACGAATTGCGGACAGATCAAGACGGGGTCTCTCTCACGTGTCGACCGGACGGCGAAGTACAACCAGCTGATTCGCATCGAGCAGGAGCTCGGCGCCCAAGCACGTTATGCCGGCCGGACGGCGGCGCATCAGCTCACGGCGTTCTCGTGAGTCGCTCGCGCAGCAGCTCGATACGCGCCGGGCTCAAGGGGACGCTGATTCGGTAGCACGTTCGAACATTCGCTTCGCTACCTGTCCATAGGAGATGCGTCTTACCGAGGATGCCGGCGCGCTCGAGGCGGACGCGTGCGCGCTCGGCGCAGTCGCCGAACAGGAGATATGGCAGCGGCGCTCCCGCGGTGAGGTCGTCTTCTATCCCAGCTGCCCGAAGCAAGGCACGAGCGCTGGGCTTGCTCGCTTGGATGCGCTCACGCAGCGGTGCGGTGATATCGCCGAGTCCGAGTACCGCGGCGCCGATCCGTAGCGACAGCGAAGATGCGAGCAGCGGTGGGATGATCGAGCGCAGGCGCTTGCCCAGCGGTGCCGAGGCGACACAGTAGCCGAGCCGCAGCCCGCCAAGGCTGTAGCCCTTTGAGAAGCCTCGCAGGACGATCAGGTTCTCGAGTTCCGCCAACAGGTGAACGGCGCTGAACGAGGGCGGGCAGTAGTTGGCGTTTGACTCATCGACGAGCACCACGGTGTCGCAAGCGCCCTTGCACAGCGCACGCAACTCGTGCAAATCCGCGAGCTGATTGCCGATCAGGCAAGGGCGCTCGAGGAAAACGACTGATGCGTCCGCGGCTTGCGCGCTTGCTGCGTGATCCGCGCCGTACTGGCTCGCATGACTCGCCACGCACCTCGCGCCGCAGCGCTCGACCCAAAACGGGAAGTCCGGGTACACGTCGCCGGCTACGTACGCGGGGCCGCCGTCGACGAGCCGCGCGAGCGCGTGCAGCAGGGAGATCACACCCGCTCCGCACATCAGGCTGCAGGGCCGGTCCTCGAGCGAGAAGTAACGGGCCACAGCCGGTCCCAGCAGCTCCTGCCCGTACGGATCCTGCACGAAATAACTCTCCACGTACGGCAGTGCCTCATCGAGCTCGGCCTTCAGCTCGAGTGCCACATGCGCTCCGAGATCTGCACCTAGGCAGTCGCGCTCGTCCAGCGTCCATGCGAGGTTCAGCCGCCCTCGATCGTCCGCCAGTGCGGGCAGTCTCTCGTAGGAGTCGATTGCCAGTGGCATGCTCAGCGCCAGAGCTCGAGGACATGGCATGCGATCAAGATGAAGTCCCATACGTCGATTCGCTCGTCCGCAGGGTCTATCGCGGCGCGCAGCTCATCCCAGCGCAGCATTTCACCGTGCGCGATGACCGTTCGCAGGCGTGCGACAGCGTCCGAGGCTGCGTGGCCGGCTTGTGCGACCCTCCAGAGCGAGTGCTCGAGGTCGAGATCGTGAGGCGCACACGCCTGCTCCAAGCGTTCGATCTCCGCGAGCGTGCGGGCAAGGGGATCGCTGCGCGCATCGTCGCCGGCGCCCACGATCTCAAGCAGCTCCCGCCGCTCGTCCCGATCCAGGAATATCCCGAGCTCGCGCACCACGTCGACCGGCTCATCTGCCACATGGACGAAGTTGAGAACTTCGTTTGGTGGTCGCAGCAGCTCTCTGAGCTCACCCGGTTGACGGTCCGCTGGCGCTGCAGGGCCGCGCAGGCGGCTGAGCCGCATCGCAGCCGGCAGCCCAGTGGCGCGTGCGTCGTCGTGTAGGACCAGCAGCAGTGACTCGCCGGCCGTGTACATAACCGTCGCCAGAGCGAGTCGATCGGTCGAGTAGCGGTCCCAGTCATAGCGCCAGAGCTCGCGCATCGAGTGGCGCGTGTAACGCACCGGGGCGACGGCCACCGGAGAGAACTCGTGTTCGATCAGAAAGTCGAGTGTCGTGCGCATGCGACGCCCGGGAACTGCTTCAGGCTTGAACGTCAAAAGTGCCAGTGCGTCGATCTCCGCTGCGCGATCACCAGCAACATCAAGGAGCTCAGCCCAGCCCTCGCGGAGATACAGGTCTTGCGCAAAGAGCTTCCGCTTGCGAGCAGTCACGGTCAATTGTTGACTATCGAAGTTGTGGGAGACCGCGGTCATAAGAGGCTCGGTCGCGCGCTCTGCGGGGGGACCAAGCTGACCCAGCCCGACTCGGTCAATGCGTCGAGCAGTGGCCGGGCGATCTCCTTGGCGATGGGTTTTCCCAGTGCGTAGGAGCTTTCACTGACGATCGCCGCCGCCGTCCTTTTGCCATCTACGCGGATCGCAAAGTTGAGCAGCAGCGCATGGTTGCTTCGATCCGTAGCGATCAGGTTCGCTAGCCTGACGCGGCGAGAGCGGGGCAGGTCCGCCATCATCGCGCGGGCGTTGAAGGGGCCACGCCAGGTTGCCAACAAGCGCGGAGCTCCGGTCGCTCGCTCGTTCGCGTCGGGGCGACCACTGGAAGTCCCGTCAACGAGACGGCGTATCGAAATGCAGTGACGGTGCACGAAGTCGAGCAATCCCGAGCTCCATCTGCCGTCATCGGTGCCGCGATAGCAGTGGGCCAACCACTCGGCGGCAGCCCATTCGCGGGCGCACCAGTCGTTCACCGCTTGCGTCAACAGCGGCCGCGCCGCGCTGCCCTCGGCGGCTGCTATCTGCGCCACGGCGGCCCCTGCCGCGGTGGCTCTGTACATCTCAGTCGCGGACACCTTGTCGAGGGTATCCCCGGCCGAATGATTGAAGCGATCGGAGATGTGGCACAGATGTACGGCTGGACACCCCATGCGCGGATCGGCGAACAGCGCGTGGTCGGAGAAGCCCATAAAGGGCGCTCGCCGCCACTTCCCAGGTTGCGCGCGGGTGCGCGCGAACACCTCGCCGACGACGTGTTCGGCGATCGGCCCGATCAGCCCGAGCTGGCAGTCCGGGCTGCGCTCCACCACAAATGGGCCGCCACAGAGAGCCTGATTCTCGCCGACCATGTCGAGGTTGATCGCCGCGGCAGGCAGGCGAGCGCCCGCGTGCGTGGTGCACTGATGCAAGATCGCTGCGGCGCCCGCGAACTCCGGGCCCCAGATGAAGCGCAACGTCTGATGAGTGCCCCATGTCGCGTGGGCGCGCCGCGACCTCGCGTGCGCGGCCGCCACCCCAAGTAGCGCCGCGACCCCCGAGGCGTTGTCGTTGGCGCCCGGGCGGGGGTGGCAGAGATGAGCGGTCAGCCACAGCTCCTCTGGGTCGCTGCCTGGCAACATCGCCGTCACGACCGGCATCGATGCCGAGCGATCGAGGACGATCACCACGCGCGCCTGCGCGCCCGCGACGGTCAACGCTTGCAGGCGTTGCAGCTCGCCGCTAGTGACGCTGAATGCAAACAGGGGGCTGTCCGGCGCAAGCTCGATGCGGCCCCGATATTCCTCGCTCTGCGCATTTCTGCGGCAGCGTGCATCCGTCACGAGGCCGACTGCGCCCGCTGCGGCGATGTTCGACAGCAACTCCTGACGCTCAAACGTCGAGCGAGTGACGACGCACAGCGCCCCCGCCAGATCGAGGTCGCACGTGTGCTCGCCCACGAAAGCCAGACTCGCGCGAATGCCGCCCAGCGGTGTCGGCGCTGAGTAGGTCGCCAGAGACAGCGGCCGCAGCTTGTGGTCCAGCTCGAACACCCGCTCGTGGCCGTCGCACACCTCCAGTCGCGCTGCCAGGGGCGTCCATGCTGTTGGGGCCTTGAACGACCACCACCGTGTGGAGCCGTCGGCGGGGAAGCGCGTGATCGTGACGTCATCGAGGCCGATCGCGTCAGCCGCGTCGGCCACAAGTTCCGCGGCCTGTTCGATGCCGCGCGATGCCTGATAGCGATCGTGGGCGCTGATGCGCGCTACATGCAGCATCACCTCGTCGATCGCAACCGTCTCCAGATAGTGGGAGACCGTCTGCGTGAGCACATCCGGGACGTTCATGAGCACCACATGGAGAACGGCACATCCACCTCGGCTGTGGTGAGCGACCCGTGGTCGAAGTTGTATTGGGGGCTCGTCACGAACGATTCGCCTTCGGCCACGAGGAGAATGTCGCCGACGCGCTCCCGCCAGCGCGACGTTGCTGGGAGCAGCTCATCGCCCGAGCCCACGCGCACCGTTGGCGGCAACTCGCGGCGCAGGAGCTCCACCAGCGCATGATGGGTGCCCGCTCGTGGATAGAGCCAGCGGGTCCGCCCGGCGCCTCCCATTGCACAGCAGCAGTGCTCGGCCTGCGCCAGCAGGCGGTCGATGTCCGCATCGTGGCGTGTTCGCGTGAGGCCGTGGTCGGAGTGTGCCACGGTCACAACGCCGCGTTCCGCGAGGATCACGCCAACCTCGTCGATCCCGTGGAGAAACTCGACGATGTAGGCGTCATACCCGTGACGATGGATGTAACTGTCCGCCTCCACGAAACACCAAACCAGACGCGGCCGCCGATGCGAGGCGTCCGCCAGGCAATCGCCGACGCACTGGAGTACAAGTCGGCTGAGCGTCACAGGGTCCGCGCGCGCGGGCCTGGGCCGGCCCTGCACGACGGGGAACAAATGCCTCCCTGTCACGCGGGTCGCATGACGGAGCAGCAGGTCGCGCCAGGCGCAGTCATAGGCAGCCAGGTCGCAGAGCAATGCCAGCGGCGTGTATCCGAGCCCCGCGGCGTCGCTGAAGATGTTGCCCGTTTCAGGGCATCCGAGAGCGCCAAGGTAGGTGAAAACATCGATCGGCTGCGGCTCGATCTCGGGGATGCGAAACACGACCCCCAAGATTCCGTGCACGGCTGGCTCGGCCCCACTGAGGCTGCTGAGCCAGCCATTCGCTGAGGTCGTCGGCAATAGCGACTGCATTCGCTCGGTGCTCGCATGTGCCCAGCTCGCATGTGCCACGTCGTGTGTGATGCCGTCGATCGCGAGGATCACCACATCCGGGCTGTCTGCGCGGGCGGCGGTGTGCTCGAGGATCGAGCGGATGCGAGCGCGTACCTCAGTGATCACGGGCACAGCGTTGGCCTTAGCGAGCCGCGGGCGCCGGCAATCGGGCGACGGCATTCATCGCGATCAGCTCATCGGCCCAGCGGGCAACCGTTTCGAGCGGCGAGCTGCACGCGTGCGGCCGTGCCGCGGTCTGATGAAAGTGCATCAGCCCGCTTGCCGGTGCACCCAGAAAAGTGAGCCGCGTGTCAGGAGTGCCATCGTCTCGCAGCGGATGGAATCGCTCACAGAGGTCGAGGCCGCCGGGCACGAAATCCTCCTCCGGTGAGCGCCCTGGGTTGCGCCACGGTCTGACAAGCTTGCGCCTCAGCAGGTTGGGATAAAGAGGATGTGCGTCGCGTGCCGCAACAAAGGGGTCGCTCTGGCCATGGATCAGAACATCGACCTCACGCTTGGTCCCAGTGATTGGGCCACTGATTCGAAAAGACGATCCGGTGGGGCCAGGGCCAATCACGGGCGCCGGGCCGGTCGCGAGATCCAGCACCCCTCCTTCTGCCAACGCGAGCATCCGTCGCATCGGTCCGAGCCCCGCACCATTGGACAGACGGTTGTAGTAGCGCAGGTACACCGCCATGAAGCGCCGCTGTGACACCGCCGTCAGTCCACCACGATCCACGGCCTCGCAGAGCACCGGACGCAGGTCTCGCCACACACTGTCGCACGCGGCCTTGACCGGGTTACGAAGGTTGCCCTGCGCGGCGTTTGCGATGTCCTGCTGCATAAACGTAACCAGTCGCTCATGCCAGCTGCTTACGAGGGTGGAGTCTTGAGTCGCCAGCGGCTCGAAGATCCGCTGCCAGGCAAAGCGCCAAGTGGCTAGAGCGGGTTCGCGGCGTGCGGCCCTCCCGAAGCATGCCTGCAGCGGCTCGAGCAGGAGTTTCACCCCAGCATCGCGCGTTTCACACCCGATCTGCAGAAATGTCGCATAGCGGTGCTGGGCAGCGGTGCGCAGGGTGCGAGCGAATCGATCGCCCAGCAACGTGCGGTAGTACACATATGCCATCTCCATGATTAGCAGCGGAAATACGTGAAGCTCGAAGTCGAGCTGATGGCACCGTCGAGCGCCCGCCGGCAGTGCGGGTCGGCCGACGCTCCTGCGCAGCGTGTGGATCGCCGCATGCGTCAAGAAGATGCCGACGTGATCCAACGATCTGCCGTGCTCTGCCTTTTCGTTGATCGCGCGGCAGTGGGGGAGCATTCCGCTCGGGCTGGCGCCGACGATGCGCGCCGGCTCGCGACCGCTCGGCACGTATGCGAGCGCCGGCTCTCGGCTGTCGGGCTTCGTGAACGTGCCTCCACGCCCTTCGGTCAGATGCAGGACGACGTCGATCGCGGTCAATCCCAAGCCGTCGATGCCGACTGTGCAACCAGGGGGCACCGTTTCCTCCGTGAGCTGGCACTCGAGCGGGTATGCGGGTCGTATGTAGCGATGCCCTGCCGCCGTGTGGCGGGCCGCCGCGAGCGCTCCGCCACAGGACCTTGGTGCGGGTCGCTGCTGCGAGGAGTGACCGGTGACGAGGAGCACGTGGTTGGCAGCCATGCAGTGCTGTGGAGCAGCGTCCACCTCGACCCTGTATGGCGCGGGACCATTGGGTGTGGGTGTGAGGTCCGTCACCTCATGGGGATGCAGGGTGACGGTCACCCGCGGCAACCGCCGCAGAAGTGCCACATATCGATCGAATGCCTCGCGCAGTGCCAGGCCGTGCATCCAGCGCGGCGGGATGTCGCGCGCGCCAAGCGCAAAGCGAGCATCGCCCGTCGCACGGAGCTTCTGCTCACACCACTCCAGGAACGTCAGCTGTAGCTGTGAGGTCTTACAGACGTCGGTCTCGTCGGCCGCCAAGGCGATCTGCCCGGCAACCCGGTTCATGTAGCTCGTCGCGGGCTGCAGCTCGCTATGTGTCTCGCCGGCGCCAAAACGTCCGCTGCGCTCAAAGACCGCGATCCGCAGATCCTGCGCGAGAGCTGTATCGGGCAGCAGTGCGGCAAGCCGCTCCAGTGCGTACGTGCACAGCGGGCCGCCACCGACGATGACGAGGCTGCATCCACTCGCAGGCATGTCATATGTGCCAATCCACCGTCGAGCGTCCGGCTCAGCCGCCCATAGCCGCTGCGCCCAGCATCCTTGTGAACTTGCGACGAAGCGGGAAGGGGACAAACCGCTCGACGTGAAACCCGAGCTGCTCGTCCAATGTGTAGGTGACGGGGTCTTCGCGACTGAGCTTTGCCATGCCTCGCGCTAACTGCTCGGCGAAGCCAGGGTACTGCGATTGCATTGCGTAGACGATGCTGTAGTAGAGGTTGCGACCCAGCGAGAAACAGGGATATCTCGCGTCATAGTTCTCGAGTGAGAACTTCGGAAAGCAGCCGTCGATGATGCGCTTGGGACATAGCCACAGTGGCAGCAGGAGCGTGTAGGGACCAATCGCCCTGGACGGGATAGGTGCGGGTTTGAGCCCGGTTGAAACCCGGAACATCCCCTCGCAAAGCACGTCCTCGAGATTCAGGCCCGTGCAGATGAGCGACGTATCGAGGCGGCTGGCTTGCCTGGACAATGCGAGACGGATCAGCAGCGTCCCAAGGAACTCGAAGTCATCGCCTTTGAACTCTCGCTCGAAGCGGTCGACGAGGGAAAGCGAGTCGGCGGGAATTCCGAGCAGGCTCTTGACGTCGCCTTCCTCGAGAACTTCGAGATCCAGGCCATAGGCGGCACACAGGGATTGAGCTCGCGGCACACCGGCATCCCAATCGGGGATGCCGGTGATGATCACCGGATGGATACTCAGGCCGAGGTCGCGAACGCGACTGAGACCGTACAACAGGGCATTGCTGTCACCGCCACCGCTGATGCCGACGACGAGCTTCGATTCGGGCGCGACGTTGGCGCCCACCGTTTCACTCACCCGCTCGGCGACGATCGACCTGCACTCCTCCGGGCTCAGCTTCTTGAGGAACACCTCCGAGGTGGATCGATCGTTCTTCAGGCGCTGGTAGAAGTACTCGGTAGCTTCGTACCCCGGTTCAGCGCTGTCGATCGTCTTGAAGTCCGCGAGTGAGAAGATGAACGGATTCACATTGCGGTTGAAGTAGAGCAGCACCTCGCCGTCGTCTGCGAGCTCGCCGAGCCGCCGCTCGAGACACGGTTGCAGCGTCGGTGTGCCGCCGGAGCGTGGGAGCACGTAGACCGAGACAGCCGACCACGGCACCCCGCTGCGCGCGAGTAGATCTACGAGGCGCTCGTCGCGCTCTCCGGTGAGCGCTTGGCGTCCATGCGAGGTCACAACGGAGACAACCGGGGCGTTTAGGGAGTTGGAGCCCATTTCTATCGCAGGTCCGCGCATGGAGGGCCCGGTCGATAGGCCGTGAAGTGTAGCGGCCTATCGTCCGGATGCCACACCCTTTCGATCACTGTGCACCGGTCTCGCAGCTTGCACCGCAGATCGTCTCTAGGCCATGCTTCGATGCAGATATGGGTGCATCCGACGTACGCATCGCCTCGAGCTCCTGGATCGGGATGGTCGCACGCTCGGCGTGACGTGGGTGGCCAAATAGTTCCACCTTTTCATGCTTGCGCATGAACGCGTTGCTTTGGTTCACAGCACCAGCGGCAAGCGACATGATGACAGTCCCTTTCTCTCGTAATTGTCCTACGCCGACCAAGTAAACTTGTGCGACAAATAGGTGTCAAAACGATGGTTGCGACTGGGCGCCGGCGACCGCTGGCCGCTTGGCGGTAAGGCGCGCTGCCGCTTCATACGCTGCTCCGATCTGCAGGATCGTCGGCTCGTCGAAGGCACGTCCCACGATCTGCATGCCAAGCGGCAGCCCGTCTACGAAGAAGCCGGCCGGTAGTGCCAGCGCCGGATTCCCGGTCACATTGAATGGGATCGTCTGCATCGCCGTGGCCGATCTCGACGGTGGCCAATCGAGGGGAAAATCATCGAAGCGTGGGGCGCGATCGAGCCCGGTCGCGGTCACGAGCGCGTCGTAGCGTGTCAGGATCTCGCTGTTCACGATCGTCGCGAGCTCTCGTCGCAGCCGGAATGCCTGGGTGAGATCAGCCGCCGAGAGGGCGGCACCGGGGACGATGCGCTGGTAGGTATAGCGGCCGAAGGCAAGCGGGCGGGTCTTGAGATCCTGCTCGTGGATCGCAAAGGCCTCGGCAGTCATGATCACACGGCCGCATGCGTCGAATAGGGCGAAGTCGGGAAGCGTGACCTCCTCAACGATCGCGCCGAGCTCGGCGAGCGTCTGCGCCGCTGCGTCGATCGAGCTGAGGACCTCCGGCGAGGTGCCCTCGACGTCAGCAAAGAGGTGCCGCGAATAGCCGATCCTGAGACCACGAAGATCATGTCCAATACGTGAGGCGAAGTTGGGGAGTGCAACATCTGCGCTACTTGGGTCAAGCGGATCGTGGCCGGCGATCGCCTGCAGGACGATCGCGGCGTCCTCGACCGTCCAGGTCAGCGGTCCGCAGTGATCCAGTGAGTAGGAGAGTGGAAAGACGCCGCCACGCGACACCAGGCCATAGGTTGGCTTGAGGCCGACGGTCCCACAATGGCAAGCGGGCCCGCGGATCGAGCCGCTCGTGTCGGAACCCAACGCGGCGCGTACCAGTCCTGCCGCCACCGCCGCGCCGGCACCCGTGGAGGACGCCCCGGTAAAGCGATCGAGGTCCCACGGATTGCGTGCGGGAGCAAACGGAAGCTCGAAGCTCGGGCCGCCCAGCCCAAGCTCGTGCATGGCCAGCTTGCCCAGCAGTACCCCGCCTGCCGCCTTCAGCCGCGTCTCGACCGCGGCATCCGCAGACGGCACATGCTCGACCATGAGCTTCGAGTTACAGCTGGTTCGTATACCAGCGGTGGCGTAGTTGTCCTTCAGCGCGTAGGGGATGCCGTGCATCGCCCCCCGGTCGGTGCCGATGGCGAGTTCGCGATCGGCGCGACGGGCATCTTCCCGCGCGCGCTTGCCGGTGACCAGCACAAACGCATGCAACTGCCCGTCGATTGCCGCGATGCGCTCGAGCGCATCCTCGGTGAGCTCAACGGAAGTGAGCTCACCGGCGCGGATCAGTGCGCCGAGCTCGGCGATCGAGTGTTCGTAGAGCGGTCTCGTCAACGCTCGCTTCCGTGGTTACTCACGCTCAGTCGGTACACGTTCGAAGGCTCGCTCGCGGCTGACCGCGGCTGGCGAAGTAGCAGCGTCATACGCTTTAGATCGCGAAATACGGCAACCGCACCGGATCGGCGCTCGGCGGGGACGACAACGCCGCTGCTGGTCATCAGCAGGTCGAACTCCCGCGCGAGCCGGTCATGCTCTGCGCTCATCGGCGGACTGCAGCTCGCCGATCGCCGGGACGGGCAAGCCCGAGATGCTCGCGCAGCGTATGGCCTTCGTACTCATCGCGTACCAACCCGCGCCTTTGCAGCTCGGGGATCACGAGCTCGACAAAGTCTTCAAGTCCACCTGGCAGTGTGGGCGGCATGACGATAAAGCCGTCCGCGCCTGCATTCGTAAACCACTCTTCCAGCTCATCAGCAACTCGCTCGGGCGTGCCCACGATCTGCCAGTGACCGCGTCCGCCGGCGACGCGCAGAGACAGCGCCCGGATCGTCAGTTGCTCAGCTCGTGCCAGCTCGAGCAGCAGCTCGCGTCTACTCTTGCCGGCATCGGTCTCCGGCAGCTGCGGCAGCGGGCCGTCAAGCGGGTACGACGAGAGGTCCACACCGCCCAGCTGCGTAGCGAGCAGGGAGACGCCCACGATGGGGTCGATCAGCGACTGCAGCTCCTCGTGCTTCTCGTATGCCTCTTGTTCGGTGCGGCCGACGAAGGGGAATACGCCGGCCATGATGTAAAGCGAATCGTCGGGTCGGCCACGATCTGCCAGCCGCTGCCTGAGGTCTGCGTAGAAGCTCTGGGCGCCTGTGAGACTCTGCTGGGCCGTGAATACGACCTCGGCGATGTCGGCAGCAAGCCGCTTGCCGGCCTCCGATGATCCGGCTTGGACGAGAACCGGATGCCCCTGGGGCGTGCGCGGCACATTCAACGGGCCCTTGACACGGAAATACCTACCGTTGTGCTCGAGGACGTGGAGCTTGCTTGGGTCGAAATAAAGCCCGGACTGCTTGTCGCGCGGAAAGGCGTCGTCCTCCCAGCTGTCCCACAACCCCGTCACTACTTCAACAAACTCGCGTGCGCGATCGTAGCGCTCCGCGTGGCTTGGATGAGCAGCGAGGCCGAAGTTGAAGGCCTCGGCCTGGTTCTGAGAGGTGACCAGGTTCCATCCAGCCCGTCCCCCACTGATGTGATCGAGCGATGCCAGCTTGCGCGCGAGGTGATAGGGCTCGTTGTAGGTAGTTGTCGCGCTCGCCACCAGGCCAATTCGGGTAGTGATCGCCGCCAGCGCGGACAGCAGCGTCAGCGGCTCGAACTGCGCTACATAGCGAATCGCCGTGCGGCTCATCGCGGCGAGGTCGCTGCCGCTCATCCCCACACTGTCTGCTAGGAAGATGAAATCGAACTTGCCGCGCTCAGCCACTCGCGCGATCTCGGCGTAGTGGGAAAAATTGACGCCCGCATCCGATGGTACCTCTGGATGCCGCCATGCCGCCACGTGATAGCCGGTTGGATAGAGAAAGGCTGCCAGCCTCATACGCGTGTGCGACATAGCTCCGCCCCGCCGTTGAGCCACCCCGCGACTGCTGCGCCATCGAACGTGAGCACAGGCACCTGTCCAGGATCTTCATGCTCGACGACCTCTGCGCAGATCGTGATCACGTCCCACTCGTCGGCTCCCACGTTCGCGCACAGCGACAGGAAGTGCCACCACTCGATCTCGCCGTAGTCGCAGAAGCAGCGATGCTGGCGCGCGAGCAGCTCGTCCGCGTGGTCCTCCGCGCCGGCCAGGACCCGCTGCCAGGCCGCACGGTGGTCCAGGTCGGCGTGGGGGGCACGCTGCTCGAGCTCACGCAACTGCCGTTCGCAGCGTCTCGTCGCATCACTCGATAGACCGCAACGCAGGTTGGAAAGAATCGCGAGCCTCGTGGGCCTATCGAAGAACACGCCAAGCTCGCGGATCACATCGGCTGGCTCGTCGGGTGCGTGCACGAACGTGATCATTCGGTTGGGGGCGGCGATCGCGGCCCGAAGTGAGCCGACGTCGCGACCTGCGGTGACGGCGCTGCCCTTGAGGGTCTTCAGTCGCACCGAAGCTGGCAGCTCGCGCGGTAATCGATCGTCACGCAACAGCAGCATGACCGTCGGCAGAGCGCAGTTGAGACGATCCGCAAGCTCCATCTTCTCGATGGTCGCGGCATTCCATTGGTATCGCCACAGCTCCCGAACGATGTGGCGGGTGAATACGAGGGGAACGATGCACATCGGGGTGAAGCGATGCTTGGTCACGAAGCGAAGCACGGCATCGACGCGTCGTCCCGCCAGGGCCTCGGGTTTGAACGCGAGCAGCGCCACGCTGTGCAGCGCGGCGAATAGCTCGTCCCCGAGGATCCGTACTCCGTCATACATCGCCTCTCTGAAGTGAGGGTCTCGCCGATAGCAGTCGCGCTTGCGTGCGACGCTTGTAAGGTGGCGCCAGTGCTCGTCGGTCATGTCGTGTGCTTTGCAGTTGCACTAAGCACCGGCCGCCGCCGATCACCCGTGGACACCAGCACATCGCGTAGGTCCTCGAGCGGGAACTCGGAGTCAAGGTATGCGCCGATGCGAGCCCAGTCGTAGAAGGTCTCTAGCGTTGCGCGCCAGCCGTCCGCGTCCACGAAGGAGGACGGGAAGTCGCTTGCGCCTGTGAGCGCTCGGGTGCGCTCCACCAATTGCGCCACCGATGCAAGCACGCTCTCTGCGTCGGCGCGGCTACTCACCGCGATCGTACGATCGAGCTCCAGTGCGGCGTCGGCGAGGACGCCGTCCAGGCCCGGGATCGTCCGCAGGCAGGCGCAGGCTTCCTCCTGCGCCGGCAGTGGGTCGATGCCGTACGTACTGAGGACGGCAAGACAGGATTCGCGGATCATGCGCCGGGCAACCGCCTCCACAACACCCCACTGCTCTCGCCCGATCGCGCCGACGGCGTCCTCGCGTGCGTTCTCGATCATCACATTCGCCCAGCCAAGCGCCATGCCCGCCGTCGCGAACCGATCAGCGGACAGCGCCAGCAGCTTGATCGTGTCCGTCTCGCTGGGGAATACTGCCCCTTGCATTGACAGGATCGGCCGGTTCACAGATGGAGCGAGCGCCGATCGTGGCGGTGCCGAGATGGTTTCACTGCCATTCCAACGTAGGTCCACCAGCCCGAGGCGATAGAACGCGGCGATCGCACGCCGGGCTATGGTGGGATCGGTGTCGATGTGCTCGAGGATCGCCGGCAGCGACTTTCCGAAGACGATCTGTCGCCAGACCTTTGCTCCATCGGTACTCAGCGCGTAGACCTCGTGCCGATCGCACAGAATGTGCACGCGTGAGTTGATCGGCCAGGTCGTGACCTCTGGGCAGCGCGCGAACGAGAGTCGTCGTGGGTCAAGCTCGCAGCCGTCGACGTCGAACTCGCCCAGCAATTTCACAGCCGCGTCCAGATAGGACGTGGCATCGAGGCCACTCGCATCCGCTGAGCTCAACCGGCGATAGGCCTCGATCTGGCGCCTGCCATCGCGTGCGCGGGCAAGCTGCTGAGAGAGCCACTTCGGCTCTACGTATGTCTCTCCGCGTGTGGCCAGCCAAGCCTTGGCGCCGTAGGCAAGCGCCGTTTGCATCCAGTTGGTTGCCTGCAGGGTTTCGCCGAGGGTGTACAGCGCGACGGCATGTCTCGCGTACTGCCTACAGAGCTGTGAGAACACGCCTGCGGTGATCCTCTCGAGGACGCCTTCGCCAAGCGGCGTGCAGATGGAGTTCACCAGAGCGTGTCCCGCTAGCGGGAAAGCGTGGGTCAACCGCTGGCAGCGATTGAGTAGCGCCAGGGGAATGCCAGCAAGCCGGTGTTGTCGATCTCCTCCCATGCGCAGCAAGGTCTCGATGTCGACCTCGATGTCGTGTGTGGAGCGCAGACGCAGCTCCACTCGGCGACCATCGATGAACAGGACTGTAGGCGTGCCGGGGAAGCTGCGATCGCTGTCGTCTATGAGCAGGAAGTCCACGTCGGAGGACTCGTTGCCGAAGCCTTCGGCGATCGAGCCCTCGAGTACGGCAGCACAGCCAGCGGGCGAGGGCACCTGTCGTATCGCCTCGTCGAGCAACTTGTGGAGGCGACTCTCGCTCAGGGTCATTGGCTCCATCACGGACGACCATCGGTGGCGAGACTGTGCGCTTGTGCAAGCTGCATGACCAGCTGCTCCACATCTGCGAGCGTTTGCGCTTCGACGGGCTGCTCGAGCGGCGCGTGGATGCCGAAGAGCGACTCGACGGCGATCGCGAGCTCGATTAGTCGCAGCGAGTCGTAGCCCAGATCCTCCACCAGGCGTGTTGTGGCGGTCGGTGCCTGCACCTGTTCGGGGGCCATGCCGAGCACGAGCGCGACAGCCTGTCTGCGCACTTCGTCGGAGTTGCTCGTGCCTGGTTGCTCGGCTAAGGCAGGCATTTAGGAGAGAGGGTCTCGAACGGCGGAGAGGGTCTGCAGGACGGCCTCGATTGGGCGTGTGGGAGCTCCGAGATAGCCGCAGCTCAGCGAGTAGTCGAGCATCCGGCGAAGCATCGTCTTCGTGCAAGGCCGCTGAATGGAGGCAAATCGCTGGGCCTCCTCACCTGAAAAGCGCAGATGACGGGTGAGATATGGCTCGAACAGCTTCACCACACGCTCGTAGTAGCCGTGTTCTATGGGTGAAAGCCGGGTGGCGTCGAAGCTCTGCGGTGGTACGAAACGCGGCACCGCGAAGGGTGGGTACTCTGCGAGTACCTCACCACATTCGCGCAGGGTAATGGGTGAGCGGCCGAGAAGGTGCAGCGTTGTTCCCGTGGCCTGCTCGAATTTCTGGGTAACCGCGAGGGTCATCGTGGCGACGTAGTCGAGCGGCACGAGGTCGAGAATCGCATCGTAGTTGGCGGGCACAGCATGGAGGCGACCCTCGACGAGGACCTTCAACAACGTGTAGGCGTTCTTGAACTCACGGGTGGCGCCGATCCGGCTTGAGCCCACCACGATGCTCGGCCGCAGGATAACCGTTGAATTACCGCGTGTGGCAGCGTCCCTCACCAGGCACTCGGCGCAGAACTTGCTTTGCTCGTATGGGTTGGCAAAGCTTTGTCCAACATCGAGCTCCTGCTCCAAGATGGAGCCGTGCCGATTGCCGCAGACGTACGCAGTGCTTACATGAACCAGTGGGATTGGCGGCCCGCCAGATCGTTCGGAGAAGCGGATCACATGTTCTGTACCTTTTTCGTTGACATCTCGATACAGCTCGCTGGCCCGCCCGAATTCTGTGACCGCGGCCGAGTGGACAATGAGATCGGTCGACGCCTGCAGTCGGGCGTAGTCGCTCTTGGAAAGGCCAAGCCGAGGACGTGCGATGTCCACACGAACACCCTCGACGCGTCCGCTGCGGAGAGGGATCGATTTACGGTTGTTGCGTACGAGCGTCTGGTTGTGGTGGATGGCAGCGAGCACCGTGTCCCCCGATCGGGAGAGCTTGGCCGTGACCTCGGCGCCAATCGTCCCCGAGGCGCCGGTGACAAGCACTCTCCGTCCGCTCAACGGGAAACCTCGCGACCGGTGGGCAGGGAGATCGTCCTTCCACAGTGGGGGCAGATCATCGATGCGGCGTTGTCGTCGGGTTCGCAAACGTGGCTTTTGGCGGTAGCGGCTACATTGGCGCGACGCTGTGAACTTCGCAGCTCGATACGCAAGTCCGACACGGAGAGTCTCTCGCCGAGAGCACGGTCGAGCCAGTGGTCCTGCTCCTCGGGCTCGAGGCCGGCGAGCTCCGCATGGTGACTCCAATGGAGCTTGTCCCGACGTCGGGACAAATCGAAGTGCCTTGCCACATAGACAAGGTTCCTCAACGTCTTCACGTCATAGCCGGTGATACGTGATGCCTCGACGTATCGTTCTCCCCACCGCGTCGTCCCGTATCGCAGCCAGTCCCCCACCCACCAGTTGCTCACACGGCTCATCCTGCCGAGCTGATGTCCCGCTTCCACCCATCCGGGATGCTGCATATCTTGCGCTGGGATCCAGGCCAGCCTTAGCTCCACGGTCCGGCGCGCGGGGCGCCTGCGCCGGTCGTTGGTGGCAACGCCCGGGGGGATCGGCGAGGGGGAGGGCAGCGACGTGGCCATGGAACGACATTAGGTTGCATCCAGCCATGCTTTCAATAAGTGGAAAGATGTAGACATTTGCCAGTCTGGTTGTCTGGGCGAGGCGGACAGTCGTGGAGCCAGATTGCCGTGATCGTCACTCCCCGAATCGATCGAACGCCTGTCTCCTACTAGCCACGGATTCTCGCTGTCCGCCCAGACCTGAAGCCGATGGGCAGTGAGGGAAACTGCCAGTTCCAGCGTCCGAAGAGGACCACACACGCAGGAACGAGGATGCAGCGCACCACGCTGACGTCTAGTAGCACCGCGATCGCCAAGCCGAGCCCAAGCTGGCGAAGGGCAAGCAGGGGCGACAGCGCAAAAGCCGCGAATACGATCGCGACTGTCAGTCCCGCAAGGGTGATCGGGCGGCCGCTTCGGATCAGCCCGAGCGATACCGAGTCGCGCGTGGAGCTTCCGCCACCGATCGCCTCGCGCACGCGACCCAAGAGGAATACCTCGTAGTCGAGCGACAGGCCAAACACCAGCGCAAAGATGAACGGCGGCACGAAGAATGAAAGGCCGTCGCTGGAAGGAAAGCAGAGCATCAGCACACCCAGCGTGGCGGCGACCGACAGCAGGCTGCATAGCACCGACTTGATCGGGATCACGATCGATCTCAGTCCCATTGTCAGCGCGACGAGCCCCACGGCGAGGGCGAGGCCGACAACGAGAGTTAGGCGGGAGGCGACGCGCGCGGTCAGGTCGATGTTGCCCGCGGTGAGGCCGCCGATGTAGGTCGTGCCGGGAATTTCGCGGAGCTTGTGGCGCAGGCGGGCGATCGCTGCACTTGCGGTGTTGCTGTCGGGCTCCGATTCGAGGGCCACGCGCATTGCAGACCAGCCGCCGCTGCCCGCGGTGGGACGCGAGACCGATCTCACGTCCGCGTCTTCGCTCAGCATCGCGCGGGCGGCGGTGGGGTTGCTCGTCACGACTTCCAGCGGTCCGCTCGCACCCGGCCCGAACTGCTCTGAGATGTCCTCCAGCGCGCGTGTCATGGGCTCTCCACGGGGAAGTTCGCTGACGTTGTGCGAGTTGAGCTGCAAGGACAGCGCTGGTATCGCGAGCGCGAGCAGAATCGCGACGCTGGCAAATGCGGCGTGGAACGGGTGGGTTGTGACGACGCGGGCCAGCCAGCGCCACAGGGTCCCGCGACGCGCCGCGGCGGCCGCCGGGCGGAGGGTGAACCGATCTAGGTGATCGCCGAGCAGGCAAATGGTCGCGGGCAGCAAAGTGGTGGCGGCCAGCACGGCCACGAGGCTGGCGAGAATGCCTCCAATGGCCATCGACGAGAACAGCCCGACGCCGACCGCGAGCAGCGCCGTCAAAGACGCGGCGATCGCCAAGCCGGAGAGGAGCACGGAGCGGCCGGCCGTGTGCATCGCCACGGTGAGCGCCTGCTCGACTGAGTCGGTCAGCTGTCGCTGCTCTCGGTAGCGGGTCACGACGAAGAGGGCATAGTCGACGCTCAGCCCGAGGGCCACCACTGAGGCTACGTCGATGGCAAAGACGCTCAGTCCTGTATGCAGGCTCACGAGGCGCAGGATCGTGAGCGTGACCGCCAGGCTGATTGCCGCCGACCCAACCGGGAGCGCCGCAGCAAGAATCGAAAGAAACGCTACGAGAAGCGCAATGAATGTCAGCGGCAGCGCGATCAGCTCGGCACGGGAGAGGCCCTGGCGGGCGATGATCGAATAGTCACGTGCGACGATCACCCCGCCCGCCAATGTGGCGGACACGTCGCGTCCGCCTGTTGCCCGCAGCCCGGCTTCAAGCCCTGGCACTCGTTCCTCGGCGGCCCCAACACCGCCGTCAAGGTGGATCGCGACCACCATGGTCGCGTCGATCGGCGTGTCACTGCGGTTGCGTGGTTCCTCGATAGATGTAGCCGCCTGAACGGACGCGATATCACGTTGCAAGCGCAGGAGCCGCACGACCCGATCTAGTTCCGTGTGTCCCTGTTCTGCCATGGCCTGGGCGCTCGACCCTGTGAGAGACGGTGAAAAGTGGGCGCTCAGCAGCGCGTAGATCACCGTCCCCGAATCGCCCGGAATGTGCCGGGCGAGCAGGGCGTCGGCACGCGCGCTGCCAGAACCAGGCACGGAGTAGCCAAGCGTACCGATCTGCCCCACCCCGCTGGTCGTTACGGCCGCGCTCACAAGCGCGGCCAGCAGCCACACGAAAACGACTGTGCGAGGCCGGGCGAGGACTGTCGCAATGACCCTCGAGAGCATCGCTAGTGCTCGCATCGGCAGGGAAATTGCCTAGCCGCGCTCGATATCCGTCGCTGCGACCACCGCAGGCCGTGATCCTGGCCGCAGTTAAGGCTGCGTGGACCCGCACTCAGGGGTCCACGCAGCACGTCTCCGCCGAGCATCCTCGGTCTCTGGTCAGACGATTTCAACGGCTTCTTCGAACGAAGCGAGGTCGACGTGTTCATCCGTAGCTTCTACAACACCGTAGGCCGTAAGCTTCGGTTTGACGATGCCTGGTAAGACTAAAATTAAGCTAATCTCCTCTTTACCCGTTGCGCTCTTGACCGCAAAAATAACTTTGCTCGTGGTTGATAGTTTGCCGGTCGCGCCAATTAATCCGGCGACGCTGCCTTCGACTGCCGTGGCAGGTGTCGTACATGGCGCGCTGGCTGATTCGAGCTCCACGAGCACGTGCCCAGAGTGAGGCTGGAACAGTATCCCGGGTGCGCCGTTCGGTTCGTGAAGCGCTCCCAGTAAGCCTTCAGCTAATTCCGTTAATATTAAGCCATTCGCGGGCGCGCCCACGGATTTGATCGTGCACGGGCCGTTTATGCCTTCCTCCAGAAGGCAGCCTAAGAAATGCGCTCGCACGAGAACTGCCACGTCATCGAGGATCGTGCCCGCCATCGTGCCGCGTGTACAGAGAATGGTAATTTGGTCGGCCGAGACCCGGAATATGCTTGTTGAGCTTTCCGCAATGAAACCTCTTTTCGTGATCGGTAATTTGAACTTCGGTATAGCCATCGCTGGTGAAGCTAGTAGGGCGCTTGCTGCAAAGATCGCCACTAGCGTGGCGCTCAGTATCTGTGTGGCCTTCATGATGGCGTTCTCCTTGATAAAGGTCAGTCGAGTTCAACGGCTTCTTCGAAAGTCGCTGAATCGACGTGTTCGTCAGTTGATTCCGCGGCACCAAATGCATCAAGCTTCGGCTTGATCAGGCCTAATAAGGTTAAAATTAAGCTGACCGCCTCTTTGCCGGTCGGGCTCACGACGGCAAAGGTAACTTTGCCCGTGTTCTGTAGTTTGCCCGTGCCGCCGATTAATCCGGCGACGCTACCTTCGACTGCAGTCGTACTCGTGCGGCATGGCGCACCGGTTGGTGCGAACGTGAGGAACACGTGGCTCGCGGAGGGCTCGAACAAGATCCCGGCAGCGCCGTTTGGTTGATGAAGTAACCCAAGTAAGCCAAACGTTAACGCAGCGGAGATCGAGCCTCCAACTGATCCCACTGTTTTGATGGTGCACGGACCATTCTCGTCTTCCTCAAGGAAGCAGCGTGAGAATTCCACTTTCACCAGGACCGTTACTTCATTGAGAATAGTGCCCGCCATCGTGCCGCTTGCACAGGTGATCGTATCGTGTTCGCCGGGTGTACGGAACACGCTCGTTGCGGCGTTTGCCGTGAAGCCCCTTTTCGTGATTGGTAACTTGAACTTTGGTATGGCCGACGCTGGCGACGCTAGTAGTGCACCCGCCATGAGGGTCGCGATTAGTGCAGCACATTGTAATCGTATAATTGTCATGATTGTCCACTCCCGTTAGATCTCAGTCGAGTTCGATAGCTTCTTCGTACCTCGTTAAGTCAACATGTTCGTCGGTCACCTCTGCGCCACCGAATGCCGTAAGTTTCGGTTTGATTATGCCGCGTAAGGTTAAGATAACGGCTATCGCCTGTCCACCTTCTGCACTTGTGACGGCAAAAATGATTTTGCCGGTGTCCTGGCGTTTCCCGGTAACACCAATTAAGCCAGCAATGCTGCCTTCGACAGCGCTTGTAGGTGTTTTGCACGGTGGACTGGCTGGCGCGAGGGTCAGGAACACGCGTCCCGGGGACGGTTGGAAGAGGATCGCAGCTGCGTCGCCCGGTGCGGGGAGTAATCCGAGTAACCCCTGTGTTAATTCCGTTAATATTAAGCCTTCGGTGGCGGGTGCACCTACCGATTTAATGGTGCAGGGACCGATTGAGCCTTCAAGGAGAGAGCACCCTAAGAAATGCACTTTGACGAGTGTGGTGTCTTCGTTGACAATCGTGCCTGTTGTAGTGCCGTGTGTACAGAGGATGTCATCTTTTTCGCTGGGGGTTCGGAATATGCTTGTGGGGCTTTCTGCCGTGAAGCCGCGTTTCGTGATTGGTAACTGGAACTTTGGTATTGCGGATGCCGAAGAAGCGAAGAGCATGCTGCCTGCGGCAATGGTGAGGGTGAGGCTGATGGCTGGGGTGAGTTTCATGGCGATGTGCTCCTTGATAGAGCGGGCGCGTGGCTGTGGCGCTTTCCGGGCCCGCCCGCTTCGTTATGGTCAGTCAAGTTCGACAGCTTCTTCGAAGGTCGCTAAGTCGAGCTGTTCCTCTGTGGATTCGAAGGCGCCGAAGCTGGTGAGTTTGGGTTTTACGATGCCCGATAACACTAAAATTAAGGTGACTGCCTGTTTACCGGTTGCGCTGATCGGGGCAAAGAGGATTTTCGTCGTGTCTTGCAGTTTGCCGGTGGCGCCGAGTGAGGCCGCGAGGCTTCCTTCCACGGCCGTGGTGGGGGTGCGGCAGGGCACGGCGGTCGAGGCGAGCGTCACGATCACGCGGCTAGTGCTCGGCTCGAACAGTATTCCAGGCGCGCCGCTGGGTTCGTGCAGCGTGCCAAGTAACCCACGCGATAATTCGGTTAAAGTTAAGCCTTCCGTACCAGGGGCGCCGACACTTTTAATGGTGCAAGGACCAATCGTGCCTTCCATAATGGAGCATCCTAAGAAGTGGGTACGCGCGACGAGTTCGTCGTCAGCCACGATCGAGCCTATCGTGTGGGCGCGGATGCAGGTGAGGATATCTTTTTCGGCGGGCGCGCGAAAGATGCTGGTCGGGCTTTCCGCCGTAAAGCCCCGTTTTGTGATCGGTAACTTGAAGTGTGGTATCGCGGCGGCTTGCGGCGCGAACAGTGCAGCCGAAAGGGCAGTCAGGACGAACACGAGACTGCGCGAGTGAGCATTGGACAGCGTGACTGGCACGGCGCTGCGTAAGCGCGTGAGGTTCATCACCGTGGCCTCCTTGTTGGAAGATGTGCGTTGCCGGTCAGCCCGGAGATACGTGCGGGAGACGTCGCACCGAGAGATCGAAGCCCTTGGGGCGGTCTATCGGTGGACTGCCGGGAAGATGTGAACGATGCGAAGATAGCGCGCTAAGAGGAGCGGGTCCAGCCGCACGCGGCGGCCTTGACGGCCTCATGCCCTACGGCATTGGTGGGAGCGAGCGCCCGCAGTCGTTAGGCGGGTGCTCGGTCCCCGCGATGCCCAACGAAGTGCTTGCTAAGCATCGTCAACTGCCCCTGGTAGTTGGACCCGATGTCCGCCCCGTACAGCACGTCGGGTTCCTCGGCCATGCGCTCGAACGCGAGCTTGCACACGGGCTGGCGGTGCTCCACCATGAACGATACGTCGCGCGCCCGGACCTCCAGTGCGGCACGGCTACCGCGAGCGCCGTCGCCGGGCTCGCGCGAGTAACCGAACCCGGGGTCGAAGAACCCCGCGTAGTGCGTGCGCAGCTCGCCGGCGGTGGGGTCGTAGGCGAGCATCTCCGCGGCGTAGGACGGCGGGATGCTGACGCCCTCGGCCGACAGCAGCAGGTAGAAGACCTCGGGCTCGAGCACGATGCGCCCGCCCTTCTCCGGGTGTACTGGCTCCCAGTAGTCGCGCCAGCGCAGCGCGCCGACTTTCGTCAGATCTATAGGCAGGCTGTTCTTCTTGGCGCGGTAGCCGACGATCGCATCGGCGGGGCCGGATACGTCGAGGCTGACGAACAGCCCGTCTGCGAAGGAGAGCTCGGATGCATCCACCGGCTGAGAGTCGATATACAGCAGTGGCGTCTCACGATGTAGCGCAAGCAACTCCTGATCAGACAGGCGTGCATCGGCTGACATCAGCCGCACCTGGTTAAGCGCGAGCCCCGTCTTGACGCGGATGGCAAACGTACGCGGGACGACCTCCAGGTAGAGCTTGCCGTGGTAGCCGGGGGCGATCTCGTCGAAGCGGTGGTTGCGATCGGTGAGCACTCGCGTGAACACATCCAGCCGTCCGGTTGAGCTCTTGGGGTTGGCCTTGGCGCGGATTCCGTCGGGTAGGCGCAGCTCCTCGATCAACGGGATCAGGTAGGGGCGATCGCGCTCGAGCGTGGCGCCGTCGCGTAGGTCGATCCGTTCGAACGCCAGGTCCTCGCTCTTCTGCTCGACGGTGGAGTTGCTGTCGGGCAGGAAGCTGCAGCGCAGCGCCCACGCCTCATCGCCGAGTCGCAAATCGACGCTTGCGGGCTGCACCGACTCGCTTGGTATGCGCCAAGGCCCCGCGACCATCCACCCACGCTCGATCGCTTCGCGTAGGCGCTGCGCCGGGAGCACGCCGGTGGCCCCTTCGAGGGGGTCCACGGCTCTTTCGAGATCTGCGCTCGAGACGGGTGTGGTGGTCACGTTGGTGCTCCTTGGCCCATGTAGCGTCAAGTGTATGGAGCGGGCGACGCGACGTATCTCAGGCGAGTATCCGCTCGGGACGCCGATGTCCGCCCAGGTGCCGGCGCAAGTAGGAAACAGGGCTGGCACGGCATGTATATATGGAACTACAGTGACACCGGGGGAAGTGGCGTGAGCTTGAGCACCGTCCCACCTCTCCGGCGGTGCTTGGGAGGGGCCGAGGCGTCCCCCGGCGTCAGGTCTCCGCAGGCGTCGTAGCCCTCATTGGTCGCGGCGTCTGTGAAGGCCTGAATTAGATAGAGACAACTCTTTCGTTTCATTGACATCGTGTCGGTGCGGCTACTAGCGTCCGCCGGAGTCGATGTCTCCCTCTCGTTCACGCCAAGTACGCCGCGCAGAGGCCCGCCGCGCTCAGGCCCGCGGAGCCAAGAAGAGCAGGGTGGCGAGGTCGCCACGGCGACCCGAGGGCCCGGGTCTGTTCGCCCGTGTCCCCAAAGCCGTGTGGTTGGCGGGAGCGGTGGTGGTCGTGCTGGCAGCGGTAGCTGTGGCGGTCAGCTCGCTGGGATCGTCGTCGAGCACCACTGAAGGCCTCGCGCTTACGGGCTCGGGCTACCCGAACACCGACACGTCCAACACTCGCTACGCCGGCGGCCCGATAGACAGCTCTAACGTGTCCCAACTCGGGGTGACGTGGACCCTGCCGCTCAGCGCCAAGAGCGAGTACGGCAGCTACTCCTCGGCCCCGATCATCGCGGGCGGGGTCATCTACTCCCAGGATCTCCAGTCGAACGTGCAGGCGATCAGTGAGAAGACGGGCAAAGTCATTTGGACGAAGACCTACAACTCACCCGACCAGGGACCGAACGGCCTGGTGGTGCAGGGCGGGCGCGTGTTCGGCGCGACCACAAACGCGGCCTTCGCGCTGAACGAGAAGACCGGCGAACAGATCTGGTCGGTGCCACTCGTGCGCAACGAACACGAAGGCATCGACATGGCCCCTGGTTATCACGACGGCATCGTGTACGTCTCGACCGTGCCCGGCAGTACGACGCAGTTCTACCAAGGCGAAGGCGTGGGCATCTTGTGGGCGCTGGAAGCGAGCACGGGCAAGAAGCTATGGCATTTCGACACGGTGCCGGAAAGCCTGTGGTCGCCTGCAAACGTGGACATCAACTCGGGTGGTGGGCTGTGGTATTCGCCGGCGTTTGACGAACATGGCTACATGTACATCGGCACGGGCAACCCCGGGCCGTTCCCGGGCACGAGCCAGTTTCCGTGGGGGTCGAGTAGGCCGGGCCCGGACCTGTACACCGACTCGATCGTCAAGCTCAACGCCACCACGGGCAAGCTGCAGTGGTACTACCAGCTGACGCCCCACGACCTCTATGACCACGACCTGCAGGACCCGCCGATCCTCGCGAACGTGGGCGGCACGCAGGTGGTGATTGCGGCGGGCAAGGCAGGCATCGTGATCGCGCTCGACGCTGAAACGGGAAAGCTCTTGTGGAAGCGTTCGGTGGGCACGCACAACGGCCACGACAACGACGGGTTGTATGCGATGAAACACGAATACTCCAGGTTGAGCCTGGGAGAAACCGTCTACCCGGGGCTGCTGGGAGGGGTGATCGCGCCGATGGCCAGCAACGGCTCGACCGTGTTCGTCCCCGTGGTCAACCACTCGGTGAGCTTCTCGAGTCAGACGGAACCTCAGGAATCGGGGCCGTCGAGCGGCGAACTGGTCGCGCTTGACCTCGCCACGGGCAAGGTCGAGTGGGATCGCAAGCTGCCCTCTTCGGCGTTTGGGGCCGCCACGGCCGTCAATGACCTCGTCTTCACCACAGACTTCGAAGGAACGCTCTTCGCATTCAACGCGAGTAGCGGCGCTACGGCATGGGAAAGCAAGCTACCTGCAGGCACCAACACGGGCGTGGCAGTCGACGGCAATACGCTGCTTGCGCCTGCTGGGCTCGCGCTCGCAAGCGGGCAAAGCCCGGCACTTGTCGCATACAGCCTTGGATGAGGCGCGTCTGCCCAATCGTCAGGTTCCCCTCCTCGGAACAGGACCAGTCGGCGCCCGAGTTGGAGACATAGCCAGCGGTCGTTGACGGTGGCGGACACGACAAGCACGAGCAAAATAGGCAATTCGGCGGCCAATAGCTGACTACCTGCAGCAAGCCGCCGATTCTGCTTATTATCTTGGGTGCTCTGCCGGCCGCGGCCGGTGGGAGTTGGCTGGGTCGACGCCGGGGTCTTCGGTGTCAGCTCCGAAGATGACCCCCGGCGTCGACCGTTACTTACGGACTACTTGAGACTACCCGTGATCTATGAGGTCAAACGGGGTGGGGCAGCTTGGTTCTAGCGAGACCGGGCGAAATTCTCAAGATGGAGCTCGTCGACGCCGGGGGTTGCTGGCGCGTTTGGTCGGTACGGTCCACCATGTAGAACATCGCGGCTCACATATGTCGCGTTGAGATCAGCGATGGTGTCTCCCATTCTTGTCGGGATCTTGCGAGAGCACGCCGTCCTGTCGGTCTCTCGGCGGCCGCCTCGGCAGCTTCGATCGCCTGGAGAAGGAGCTGGCCCCGGGTCGGCGCCGGTCGGCGTTCGATCGCGCGATCGACGGCAGCGCATCTTTTGCTGCTCGCGCCGATGGCGAATCCTCGGCCGGCGAGCGCGGCGGGAGGGCTCGGAATACGCCCAGCCGCCGCTCCCCGCCCGCGAAGCCGCCTGAATCCACGCAAATAGCGGGACGCCGGTTCGGTCGTGCGGTATCCGTCTCGCCGCCGGCTTCTATCTTTCATAGGCAGATGGCAAAGGACACCGAGAAGCTGATCCGCCAGCTGTCGCTGATCTCCTACCTGATGGCCGAGCGACGGCCGGTCACGGCTCTGGAGATCCGGCGCGACGTGGAGGGCTACAGCGGCATGAACGAGGACGCGTTCGCGCGGCGCTTCTACGCGGATCGCTCCGAGCTCGAATCGCTGCGCATCCAGCTGACGGTCGAGCGTCCGGCGGACGGGGCGGCCGAGCAGGAGAACTACTCGCTGCGCCCGGAGAACTTCCACCTGCCGGCAATCGCGTTCACGGACAAGGAGCTCGCTGCACTGCAGACGGCGCTGAGCCTGTTGGACGGCGAATTCGCCTACGCCGAGCCGCTGCGCCTGGCCCTACAGCAGATCACGTGGGGGCGCCCAAGCCCATTGCAGGCGCCCGAGCAGCGCTCGGTTGCGCTCGGGATCACAGCGTCAGCCGGCGGCCACGAGCTCTCGGCACGCTTGGCGAAGGTCGAGACGGCGATCTTCCGCAACAAGACGATCGTGTTTGAGTACTACACGATGGAGCGCGACGAGGTGAGCACGCGTCGTGTCGATCCCTACCACCTGCTGTTCCAGGGTGGCCAGTTCTACCTGCTCGGCTACGCGCACGAGCGCAAGGGGATACGCGTGTTTCGTCTTTCGCGGATCCGCGGCAAGGTCTCCTATGCGACGAAGGCCGAGCACGACTTTCATCGGCCGGCTGACTTCGATCCGCGTGCGTATGCCAACCGCGCCGACTGGCAGCTTGGCGATGAGCGGGGTATAGCCAGGGTGCTCGTCTCCGAGCGGATCGCTTGGCAGGTGGAACGCCATTTCGGTCGCTACGGCGAGATCTCGAGTGGCGCGGATGGCGTCGAGGAGGACGGCGAGACGATCTTCTCGACCGGCTACTCGAGTCCGCGCAGCCTGATCTCCTGGGTGCTGGGACTGGGTGCAAACGCGCGGCTGCTTGGGCCGGAGGAGCTCGTGTGCGAGTTCCAGCGACGGCTGGAGTTGCTGGGCGAGCGCCATGGCGACATACTCCCCGCTCCACCACGCGGGGGCTCGACGGCGGCGACGGCAGCAGGCGGTGCATCGCCGCGGGGCCGAATCGCGGGACCGTCGCGCTCGCGTGCGAGGCGCGCAGCTGAGGCTGGGCGTGGCGTCGACGAGGACGGTGGCGTGGTGCGGCCGGAGGCAGCGATCCGCCCGGAGCGCTTCGCACGCCTGGTGACGCTCGCGAGCATCCTGATCAAGGCTGGGCGTGAGGGCGAGCGGGTCAAGATCGAGGAGGTCTGCGGGCGTCTACAGATCAGCGAGGAGGAGCTGCGCGAGGACGTGAACGTGCTGAACGTGGTCAACTTCGGCGGCGGCTCATACGTGCTGTATGCGGAGTTCAAGGAGGAGGACGGCGAGATCGAGGTCGACCCGGAGCCCTACAGCGACAACTTCGACCGCCCGGCGCGTCTTCTACCGGTTGAGGCAAAGGCGCTGGTGGCGGCGATCGACCTGATCGGCGAGCACATACCCGAGGGCTCGCTGACATCTGCCCGCGAGAAGATCGTGGCGGCGCTGGGCGAGGACCCGATGGAGCAGGGCCTGCAGGTGGCAGCGACGGCGGGCGATGACTCGGACGTGGCGCGCTTGGTCTCAAACGCGATCGTGGCGCGCAAGCTGATCGAGCTCGAGTACTACAAGGAGAACGAGGATCAGATCTCTCAGCGTTTGGTGGAGCCTTACGCGCTGACAAACGGCCGCGAGGGCTGGTACGTGGCGTCGTTCGACCCTGAGCGCGACGGCGTGCGCCATTTCCGCTTGGACCGCATCAAGCATGTGAACGTCACCAACGAGCGCTTTGAGCCGCGCCCGGAGGTGGACCCGGCGGGTGAGGTGGATGGTTGGCTGCGCACGGGCGAGGTGCCGGCGTCGGCGATCGCGCGCGTGTGGGTCTCACCGGAGCGGGCGCGCTGGGCGCGCGAGGCGCGGCGCGTGGTGGAGGAGTGGAGCGACGGGGCGGTGATCGTCGAGCTGAGCTTCGCGGGCGTCGACTGGCTGGTGCGGGAGATCCTCAAGGAAGCGGGCGATGCGGCGGTGCTCGAGCCGCAGGACGCGCGTGAGGCGGTGCGCGCGGCGGTCGGCCGCCTGCGCGAGGCCAACGCCGCGCCAACGCCGGCCTGAGCAGCGCGACATCGTCTCGTGAGCCGCCGCGACCAGATCAAGATGAGCGAGGCCGAGGTGGCCGCGTTCCTCGCCGAAGAGCGAACCGTCACCTGTGCGAGCGCGGGCGTCCGCGGCTGGCCGCACCTGATGCCGCTGTGGTACATGCCGCGCACGCCACCGGCGGGTGAGCCGGCCCCGCGTCTATGGGCCTGGACGTATGGGGTCTCGCAGAAGGTTCGCAACCTCGAGCGCGACTCGAAGGTCACGCTGCAGGTGGAGGCGGGGGAGCAGTACCAGGAGCTGCGCGGAGTGATGCTCGAGTGCGACGTTGTCATCCACCGCGACCTCGACTCCGTGAAAGCGCTGGGCCACGAGATCTTCGCCCGCTACGCGTCTCCTCGCGGCGAGCCACCGGCGGAGAACCTCCCCGCGGAGGTGGGCGCGATGGTCGACAAGCAGGCCGTCAAGCGCGTTGCCCTGGAGTTCGTCGAGCGCCGCCGCGTCAGCTGGGATCACCGCAAGCTTGGCGGGGTCTACTGATCCGGCCGCGCCGTTTGTGTGCTGTCAAGCGCCGCATGCTTAGCTCGATCTCCCAGTAGGCTCCACACCCAATGGGACCATTAAAGGGCTTGATCCTCTCCGGGGGCAAGGGCACTCGCCTGCGTCCGATAACGCACACGAGCGCTAAGCAGCTGGTGCCAGTGGCGAACAAGCCGGTGCTGTTCTATGGCATCGAAGCGATGGCTGACGCGGGCATCGAGGAGATCGGCATCATCATCGCGCCGGAGACGGGGCCGGAGATCGAAGCGGCGACGGGCGACGGCTCGCGCTTTGGGGTGCGCATCTCCTACATCCTGCAGGACGAGCCGTTGGGTCTTGCGCACGCGGTGCTGACCGCCGAGTCCTTCCTGGGCGAGAGCCCGTTTGTGATGTACCTGGGCGACAACCTGCTGCAGGGCGGTATCTCGGACCTGGTGTCGGCGTTCCGCGAGCATGGCCCGGATGCGCTGATCCTGCTCACGCCTGTGCTCGACCCGGAGAACTACGGCGTGGCGGAGCTCGCGCCCGCGGCCCCTGGGGAGGTCGGCCGCGTGGTGCGCCTGGTGGAGAAGCCGACGGAGCCGGCGACGGACCTGGCGCTGGTGGGCGTGTACATGTTCACGGCGGCTGTACACGACGCGGCGCGTGCGATCGAGCCCTCGCCGCGGGGGGAGCTGGAGATCACGGATGCGATCCAGCACCTGGTGGACTCGGGCCTGCGGGTCGAGCCGCATGTGGTGCGCGGCTGGTGGAAGGACACGGGTCGCCTGGAGGACATGCTGGAGGCCAACCGCCTGATCCTGGACAACCTGCAGGAGCGTATAGCGGGCGAGCTGATCGACTCGCAGGTGGACGGGAGGGTGGTGATCGAGGCGGGCGCGCGCTTGGAGCGCACGACGGTGAGGGGCCCGGCGATCGTGGGTGCGGGCGCCCAACTCACGGACTGCTACGTCGGCCCATACACGGCGATCGGCGAGCGCTGCGTGATCTCGGACGCGGAGGTGGAGCACTCGATCCTGCTGGAGGGATCGAGCGTGTGCGATTTGGACGGGCGGATGGAGTCCTCGCTGCTCGGCCGCAACGTGACGATCCGCCGTGGTGACCGCCAGCCGCGCGCTTACCGCTTCATGGTGGGAGACAACTCGGACATCTCGATCCTGTGATGATCCTCGTGACAGGCGCGGCGGGGATGCTCGGACTGGACGTGCTGCGGGCGGGCGAGCGCGCGGGCCACGAGCTCGTGGCGGTGGACCTGCCGGAGCTCGACATCACCGACCGGGAGGCGGTGGCGGAGGCGTTTGCGCGGATCGCCCCGGACGCGGTGCTGAACTGCGCGGCGTGGACTGATGTGGACGGCGCGGAGACGCATGTGCAGCAGGCGCACGCGGTCAACGCGGATGGCGCGGGCAACCTCGCGCGCGGCGCGGCCGCGGTGGGTATCCCCCTCGTGCACGTGTCGACCGATTATGTGTTTAGTGGGGAGGCGTGCGTGACGGCGTCCGGTGCGCCGCGTCCTTATGTGGAGTCGGATGTAACGGGGCCGAGATCTGTGTATGGGCAGACCAAGCTCGCTGGCGAGCAGCAGGTGCTGGCGGCCTCGCTGCGGCATACGGTGGCGCGCAGCTCGTGGCTTTTCGGGGTGGGCGGCGCGAACTTCGCGGCGACGATGCTGCGGCTTGCCTCAGAGCGGGACACGGTGGCGGTAGTGACCGACCAGGTGGGCTGCCCAACATGGACTGGTCATCTCGCGCCGGCGCTCCTGGGGCTGATTGAACGAGAGGTGTCGGGCCTCGTGCATTTGGCGGGTGCCGGGCATATCTCGTGGAACGAATACGCGAAGGAGGTCTTCCGTCAGGCTGAGGTTGCGTGTCGCGTGGAGGACGCGACGACAGCGGACATGCCGCGTCCGGCTCCGCGCCCTGCATGGTCGGCCTTGGAGTCAGAAAGGGAGGACGTGCTGCCGCTGCCGCCGTGGCAGGATGGCCTAGCGGGGTACTTGGCGGCGCGGGCTGGGATGATGCGCTCATGAGACTACTTGTGTGTGGTGGTGCGGGCTTCATTGGCTCGACGTTCGCGCGCCAGCGCGTGATCGAGCACGGCGACGAGGTGACGGTGCTCGACAAGCTCACGTACGCGGGCCGGGAGGAGAATTTCCACGACCTTGTGGATAACCCGAGCTTCAGCTTCATCCGCGGCGCGATCGAGGACAGCGAGGCGGTCGCCGGCGCGATCGCCGCGGCGTCCCCGGAGGCGATCGTGAATTTCGCGGCGGAGACGCACGTGGACCGCTCGATCGCGGAGCCGGATGCATTCGTCTCGACGCACGCGCTCGGCACCTACGTTCTGCTGGAGGCGGCGCGCGATTACCAGCTGCGCTACGTGCAGGTCTCGACAGACGAGGTGTATGGCTCGATCGAGGAGGGCACGTTCACTGAGCAGAGTCCGCTGGCCCCTTCGTCGCCCTACTCGGCGACGAAGGCGGGCGCTGACCTGCTCGTGCAGAGCTACTTCCACACGTATGGTCTAGGGGCGCTGATCTGCCGCGGCTCGAACAACTATGGCCCCTACCAGTACCCGGAGAAGCTGATCCCGCTGATGATCCTCAATGCGCTGCATGGGGATGCGCTGCCGGTGTATGGGGACGGGATGCAGGTGCGCAACTGGATCCATGCGACGGATTTCGCGGCGGCGATTGGCCACGTGCTCGCGCACGGCCAACCGGGCGAGGTGTACAACGCGGGCGGTCCGGACGAGGAGGCGAACATGACGGTCGTCACGCGCATCATTGAGCTCACCGGCGCTAGCGAGGCGCAGATCGAGCACGTGGCGGACCGCCCCGGCCACGATCGTCGCTACTCGCTTTCCTCGGAGAAGGTGCGGGCGCTCGGCTGGTCGCCGCGCGTGCGCTTCGAGGAGGGTCTGGAGCAGACGGTCGTGTGGTACCGCGACAACGGCTGGTGGTGGGAGCCGATCCGCTCGGGCGACTACCGCGCCTACTACGAGCGCCAATACGGGCGCTCGCTGCAGTCTTGAGGCGCCGCCGACTGCGAGTGGGTCACAGCGTAGAGAGGCGACCCATTTAGGCTTAGCAGACAATTGTCCGTAGACACTTGTCTGCTATTGGGGGAGGCTGTTCCACATGCAGGAGATACGTGAGCAACTGGGCCTGAACCTGCGCGACCGTCGCGACCGGGCGGGCCTGTCCCAGGAAGCGCTGGGCGCATTGTGCGAGCTGGACCGAACGGAGATCAGCCTGCTGGAGCGCGGCCTGCGCTTTCCGCGCCTGGACACGCTCGTGAAGCTCGCCCGCGCGCTGCAGCTCTCGCCGTCTGAGCTGCTCGACGGGATTCGCTAAAAGCGCCGAGGAGGCGCCCGCCCCGGCCCTGCCGGGCTCAGCCGAGCCCGGCGATCTTCCACTTGCCGGCTTCCTTGACGAGCGAGATGGTGCTCGGGCGGGTCTTGCCTTCGTAGATGCTCCTGACGGCGGCCGTGGCACTTGTGCCCGTGGAGGCCAGCTTGACGGACTGGACGCTAACTTCGAGGCTGTCGATCTCTGCGAGCTGTTTTTTGATTGCTTCTTCGCAGCCCTTCGTGCCGCCAAGTCTGCTGACGACGGCGCCAGCGAGATCGTCAGCGCAGATCTTCTTCTGTTCGCCGGCTGTCCCGTCAGCCTGCAGGTTCGAGATCGTCTGCGCGACTTCATGCTGCTGGCCTTTGAAGCTGGCGGTCGAGACCGTGCTGGCGCATGCGCTGAGCGCAAGCGCGGACAGTGGCATGCAGATCAAGACGAGTGAGCGAGGCATGGCGGTCAAGGCTATTAGCTCTTGGCTATCGGCGTCGTCGCGTCACTGGCCGTGGGTGGAGAGGAAGTCGATGGGTTCGTGTTGGAGACACGACTGGACGAGGTGGTGGCGGCGCGCTACATTCCCGGCTAGCACTTGCCTTATGGCAGCCAACTATCTCAAGGGGTTGACGCTGTACTGGCTTTGGGACCCGTCGGTACGCCCGGCTCGGGCGGCCCTTGAGTCTCTTCCAGGAGAACTCGATTTTTGATGAGGAGCTAGCAATGATAAAAGCGTCTCGATTACTCGGTGCCGCGCTCGTCGCAGTCTTGGCGGCCAGCGCGATGTACGCCTCTCCGGCATTTGCCATACCAAAGTTCAAGTTACCGATTACGAACAAAGGGCTTGGGTCGACGAGCGGCACGTCGGTACTACGTACGCCAAGCGAAAGCGATGTCGTGACGTGCGGAAGTTCCTTGTCGGCAGGGCTTATCTTGGGTGATGATGAAGCCAGCACGACCATCACATTTTCGTCGTGCTCCCTGAAGGAAGGCACAAATGGGCCTTGCACGATCAAAAGCGTAGGCGCGTCGGGGGCCACAATCGAAACCGAATTGCTGCGCCTGTTACTCGGGTTACTTCATTCACCGAATGGGGGCGCCGGAGTTCTATTGGAGCCAACAAGCGGCCATGTCTTTACGACGTTCGCGCCAACATCCTCGCCGTGCAAAACCGCGACGACAGCGGTCGAAGGATCGGTGGCGGGGTTATACTCGCCAACTGGCAAACTCCAGACAACAGCGCTGATCAATCTCGGCCCAACCAGCGCGTCGGGCAAACAATTCGTGACGTTAATATTAACGTTAGCGGGCATCATAAAACCCAAACTCACCAGCTTCGGGGCCGCAGAATCCACGGAGGAAATAACCAACTCCGTCTGCTTCGAAGAAGCTGTCGAAGTCGACTGAGCGCATCTACATCTCATTCAAGGGTAAACAACTATGAAAGTATCTCGATTGTTTAGTGTGGCGCTCGCATCAGTGCTCGTGGTGTGCGCGATGTTGGCCTCTTCGGCATCGGCGATCCCCAAGTTCAAGTTACCTATCACGAAAAGGGGATTCACCGTGTCAAGCGCCACTTCAGTCCTGCGTGTCGCGTCCGAAAATGACACAGTCGTATGTGCGAGCGCCAACTCCGCCGGGTTGATCTTGGGCGATGATGAAATCGACTTGAAAGTCCACTTCTTAGGCTGCTTCTTGGAAGAGGGGTCTAGTGGTCCGTGCACGATCAAAAGCGTGGGTGCGCCCGGTACGGAAGGGTTAGTCTTAACGGAATTACTATTGGGGTTACTTGGGTTACTCCACGAACCGAGTGGTGCGGCTGGGGTGCTGTTTGAGCCCAAGACGGGCCACGTCTTTACCACATTCGCGCCAACGGCATCACCGTGCAATACGTCCACAACAGCGGTCGAAGGGTCGGTGGGGGCAGAATTCTCACCGACAGGCAAACGACAGACCACTGCGGTGGTCGGTCTCGGCTCGGTGACGTTAATCTTAACGTTATCGGGCGTCGTCAAACCAAAATTGTCCTCGTTCGGCGCTGCGGCATCGACCGAGGAACTATGCGGCTCCTTCACCTTCGAAGAAGCGGTCGAAGTCAGCTGAGCAAAGGTCGACCAAATCTATAGCTACTTGCCCCGGATAAACGGTTGAACCAAAACGGCCGCGCTCGTTGTCGGGCGCGGCCGTTCCGGGCAAATGGTTTTCTGCTCTGATCGAGCGGTGTGGATGCTTTCATCTGGCTCGGATGGCGAGCGTGTCAAGGTTGTATGCAAGGATCGCCCAGGCGCTCCAGGCGTGGGCTCCGGCCTTTCCCTTCAGACGGGAGCGGCGCAGTCCGTAGCTGCGCTTGAGGTGGCTGATCCTGCCCTCGGCTCCGGTGCGGTATTTGGCGAGCCGTCGTTGTGTTCGTCTGGAGTCGGGTTGTTGGCGGCCAGCGATGAACACCCTGTCGGGTGCGATCCGCTCGAGCGCCTGGTCGGTTGGGCCCTTCTCGAAGCCGCCATCGAGCGCGACCTCGCGTGGCCGCAGCCCGAGGCGCTCGAGCTCGCCGGTCGTGTCGGGCAGCAGCTTGCTCTCGGGCGGGTTGCCAGACCTGGTGGACGCCGGCAGGATGAATCCGCGTGCTCCGCGGCGGGTGTTCTGTGTCACCTCGCAGATCTGGAACACGTAGCCGAACTCGTTGGGCTTGCCGAGCTTGCCCTTGCGGATCGGACGAGCATCCGCGTCGAACATCGACACCAGCCGGTCGGTGATCGGCTTGCCTTCGATCCTCAGCTTGATCTGAGCCGCGACGCGCCCGGCCCGGTCCATCGTCCGTTCCAGCCTCGCGATCGCCGCGAGCTTCCGCCGGGCGCCACGGCCACGCGCCCGACGACGTGCCGCGAGCGCGAGACGTCTTGCTTCGCTGAGGGACTTCGCGAGAAGCCGCCCGGCCTGGTCGGTCAAGTCGAGCACCTGCGCTTTGCGCTCCCCGGTGCGCCGTCCCATCGTGCGCGAGATCGCCCGCAGGCGACGCCCCAGCGCTCTGCTGCGATCCCGCACCCACCCAGCGTCGTGGCCGATGAGGCTGGTCAGCTTGCGGGCCTCGCGCGCCAATACCCTCGCCCCGTCCAAGCTCAACGCGGCGTCGCTCGGATAGCGCACATCGCCCTCCACGACCGTCGAATCGATCCGCACCGCCCGCGCCTGAAAACGCGTCTCGCGCTGTGCCTTGGCGATCACACACCGCGTCAGATCCTCCACGACCTCGCCACCGAGCCGGCGGGTGAGCTTGCGAACCGTCGACTCGTGCGGCACCCGCTCCCCCAACGCGATCAGACAGAAGCGACGCAGATGCAGCGAGTCCGAGACCTCTCGAACCAGCGTCTCGTATCCCCACCCGGTGCGCTGCTTGACGATCATCAAGCGCACATACACCTCCATCGGGATCGTCGGACGACCATGGGCCACGGCCTCGCCACGCCAATGTGCCGCGATCGGCTGCATCAGCGCCACATCGCGCAGCAGCACATCCAACGCCGCCAGATCCTCCGGCAACTCCCGCACCTCGCCCGGCAGCACCTCGTCCCACAACGACTCGACCTGCCCGCCCGACAACCGCAACATCAGCGACCTCCTCGATCAGAAACCAGCCCATTTGCAGGACCAATTCTCTTAATCGCGCCGGACGGACCCCGACTATTTCCGGGGCAAGTAGCTAGCGCCAGCGGAGCGGGCAGTCGCGCGCTCCACTGGCGTATGGGGGCCTTACTTGGTCTCGTCGTCGCGCCGGTAGCCGAGACGGGCGGAGATGCGGTCGGCGGTGGAGACGAGGTGCGGGCCCAGCGCATCCACGAGCTCCTCGAGGGTGATCATGTTGGCGGGTGCGGCGAGGTTGACGGCCGCGACGACGTCGCGGGCGTCGTTGCGCACGGGGGCCGCAATGGCGTAGAGCTCGGCTGCGAGCTCCTGGTCGTTGACGGCGAAGCCCGCTGCATGGATCTCCTCGAGCTCCTCGCGTAGCGCCTTCTTGCTCGCGATCGTATTGGGGCCTCGTTTGGCGAGCTTGGTTTGGGCGATCAGCTCGCGTTGCTCCGGCTCAGGGAGATTGGCCAGAAGCAGCTTGCCCATGGCGGTCGCGTAGGCGGGTAGGCGCGAGCCGGTATGCAGATCGAGGTCGATCTTGCCCTGACCACGGCGAAAGCTGCGCACGCGGTCGACGTACAGGACGTCGGTGCCGTCTAGTACGCCAAGGCTGGTGGTGTAGGAGGTGCGCTGGCGTAGCTCTTCCAGATAGGGGTGGGCGTGCTCGCGCAGCCCGGTGGAGTTCAGCGCGGACATGCCGAGGTCGGTCACGCGCAGGCCCAGCCTGTACTTACGCGACGCTCCTTGCTCCAGGTAGCCCAGTGCTACAAGCGTGATCACGTAGCGGTGGGTGGTCGAGCGGCTCATCCCCAGCTCGTCGGCTATATCGGCGATCCCCAGCACGGGCCGTTTCGGCGTGAAGCATCCAAGGATCGCCAACCCGCGCTCGAGCGACTGGGAGTAGCGCGGCTCACGAAGACTCGGAATCGACCAGGCTGGCTCTCCGTTCTCGGCTTTTGCAGCGGTTGAGCTCGTTCTCGGCATTGGCACCTAGTCCTTAGTTCTTGTCGTTGGCTGGAAGAGCCCCCTTTGCTGGGGGAAGTTCAAGTGGTTGGAGCCAGACAATAGATACTGAGGTGCCAGGAGACAATGAGAAACACTAGAGTTTCGAGACGCTGACATCTATTGGGGGATCGAGTCCGGCGGCACTATCTCCGCGGCCAAGGCCCGCCTCGGGGGCCGAGCCGCTTCAGTCAGAAACACAGGTGGACACGGGTGCCGGGCAAGACTATGTTCTGCGGTGCAGTTGCCTCTTGACGGTAGTTGCCTGTGGGTTACGGCCGTTAAGCGGGTCTAGTCCTGACCGTCGTCCGCGTCAAGCGCGAGGCTGAAGCGCAAGGCGTGGGCGAGCCGGGATATTGAAGTACAGCCAATTCCATAATAAGGAGCTATACAACATGAAAGTTGCCCGATTAGTCGGTGTAGCGCTGATTGCCGTATTCGCACTGAGTGCGATGATCGCTGCAACGGCGTCAGCAACCGTCCCAACCTTCACATTACCGATCACCAACAGGGCCTTCACGGCCAAAAGCGGGACCTCTGTGCTGCGTACCCCGAGTGAAAAAGACGTCGTGACATGCGCCACGTCGTCCGCTCCGGGAACCATTGTGAACGACAACGAAGTGTCGACAACGATCACATTCTCGACCTGTAGCCTCGAGGAAGGTGCCAACGGGCCTTGCACGGTCAAAAGCGTGGGCGCGTCGGGGAGTTCCATCGTGACCAACACATTGGCCGGCTTACTCGCCGAATCGAAGAACCCAGCGGGTGGTCATGCGGCAATTCTGTTCGTTCCGACAGGTTCGCACGTATTCACGACGTTCTCACCGACGTCCTCGCCGTGCAAAACGCCAACGACCGCAGTCGAAGGCTCTGTTGCGGGATTAATCTCGCCGACAGGTAAAAAACAGACGACCGGCCTGATCTCTCTCGCACCGGTGAGCGCAGAAGGTGGCCAGGGGGTTACCGAAGTACAGACAGCGACTAAAACAGTCAAATCGAAGCTGACTTCATTCGGCGCGGCAGTATCGACGCAAGAACAGTCCGCTACTGTGACGTACGCAGAAGCCGTTGAAGTCACCTGAGCAAAAGCTAGTAAGCGTGTAGCGATGTAAATCTGTTATAACTGGTGGGGTCCAATAGTTAGGGACCCCACCAGTTATCATGTGGTGGCAACAAAAATTCTGCCTCGTTGTGGGTGGCGCGGAAAGAGGGTGTGTGTTGTTGCGTGGGAGAGGTGGATGGTCCCGCTCGGTGGGCGTGTTGGTTGTCGTGTTGGGGTGTTTGTGTTGGGTTGCGTCGGCATTTGGGTCGGGGGACGCGAATGTGGGTGTGTGCGCCGGCGCGGAAGCATCTCCTGGGTTTCGCGCGTTTATGGCGGATTGTCGTGCGTATGAGTTGGTCTCGCCGATGTACGGTGGCGGAGCCTCGCCGATCATTAGGGCAGTCTCCGCAAACGGGGAACGTGTGATCGTGAACTCGACGACGGGGTTCGCGAACAACGAAGACCTGGAAGATAGCGAAGGCGAAACAGGCTCCTACTATGCTCTGACGAGGACCAGCTCGGGATGGGATGCGGAATCGCTGAATCCTCCGACGTCGCTGTTCACGCGCATGCATTATGTGAAAGTGGGGAGCACTGATCTGAACCGGGTGCTGTATGAGGTGGTCCCTGCTAGCGGTGCGGGAGAAGTAAACCTGCGGGCGGGGTATGTCGGTTGGAGCTTGGCTGTGCGCGAACCAGTGGCTGGCGAGGCTGGTCGGTTTACGTTGCTGGGCCCGATGGTTGCGCCTGGTTACGAACCCGGTGTGACCAACCAGTACGAACAGTATGAAGATTATGTTTTGGGGGCATCTGCTGATCTGTCGCACGTATTCTTCTTGGTGCGTGCCGAGCATAAGCAGACGTGGCCTGGTGATCAGACGGCTGAAGGGGACCAATCGCTGTATGAGTATGCGCTTGGCGAAGGCAAAGAACCCCAGCTGGTTGGTGTCAGCAACGACGGCCCTCTCGAGGGTCGTCCCGCCGTCAACGACGGCGCGGCACTTGAGAGCGATTGCGGAACGGCATTCGACGGGGTCACCGGCACGGGGGAAGCCGAAGTGGTGTATTTTACTGCGTTGCACGTCGAAGGCTGCTCCGCGAGCCAGCCGCCGGTTAATGAACTGTATGCGCGGGTCGACGGATCCCGCACCGTGAAGATCTCGGGTAGCGAAGCCGCGACATTCGACGGTAGCTCCGAAGACGGTTCGAAGGTCTTCTTCACCGAAGCGGGCAAGCTATACGAGTACATCACCGCCGAAGCAAAGACACTACTGCTTACGAGCAGCATCACCGGCAAGCCGCTGATCTCTCAAGACGGCGGGCGCGTGTACTTCAGCTCTCCGGAAGTCTTCACGAACAACACGGAACCGAACGGGAATGGCGAATCCGCGAGCGAAACGGCTGGCGAAAAACTGTATGTGGTTGACACGCAGGCAGGCCACACGGGCCTTGCGTTTGTCGCGGGCGAAGCCGGCCCATCACAGACCACTCACGACGGTAGCTACCTCTTGCTCTCGAGCGCCCGGGATCTGCGTGGCACGAACGACCACTCCGAGCCCGTGGGGCAACTGTTCGAGTACCAGGCGCTGACGGGCAAGGTAGCGAGGGTATCCGTGGGACAGAAATCTGCGGCGGGCTATGAATGCCCCGCGACAAAAGCAATCGAAGCGGGCTACAACTGCGACGGCAACACAGAAAACTCCGGTTACGAACCATTGACACAAGGCTTCAGCGGTATCGATGCTGAAGAGTTCACCAAACTGATCAGTGATACGGCGCAGCCGGAAGCACCGGCGACGGACAGGGCGATCGCTGAAAACGGGGCGGTCGTGTTCCGCAGCGATCTGGCCTTGACGCCTCAAGCCACGCCCGGCGCACCCAACGCCTACGAGTACCGCGAAGGGCAAATATACCTGGTCAGCCCGGTACTCGACGAAGTGTACGGGTTCGGTAACCCGATGATCGACGAATCTGGGCGGGACATCTTCTTCTCGACCCTGGAAGGCCTAGTGCCACAGGACACCGATGGGCAAGCAAGCGTCTACGACAGTCGTAGCGAAGGAGGATTCCCGGCCCCGCCCGTCGCGCCATCGTGCTCTGGTGAAGCTTGCCAGGGCCCCGCAGGCGCCCCGCCAACGTTCGGCTCTCCTGAAAGCACGGTGGTGGGACCGTCGGGGAACCTTGCGCCGCCGGCAGAACCCCGACCGACCGCGAAACCCAAAGCTTCGGTCAAGCGCTGCAAGAAGGGCTACACAAAACACAAAGGCAAGTGCGTGAAAACACACAAGACGAAGAAGAAGTCGTGAGGGCCGCTTTGGCGGGGAGAGGGTGGTGTTTGTGGTGTTGAGGCGGTTGTTGGGGTGTTTTGGGTTGGTGGTTGTTGTGTGTTTGGTGTGTGCGGGTTCGGTGTTTGCGGCTGGTCCGGTTTGGTTTGTGAAGTCTTTGGCGTTGCCGTCTGGGTTTAGTTTGGGGGATAGTGCGCGTTGTGGTGGTGGGGAAGGTTGTGATGCGTATTTTGTGTCGGTTGCGAATGTGGGGGCGGGTGCGGCGAGTTTGCCGGTGGTGGTTCGTGATCGGTTGCCGGTGGGTGTTGTGCCGGTTGGTTTGGCTGCGGAAGAGCAGGAACCGGATGGGCATAAAAATCAGTTTAATGGGGATTGTGGTTTTGAAGGGCAGGTCGTGACGTGTAGTTATAGTGAAGAAAGTGAAGTGCCTTCTGGGGGTGTGTTGGGGATTCGCCTTGAAGTGGAGGTGAATGGCGAAGCTGCGTCGGTGGTGTCTAACCGGGTGGAAGTTGAAGGTGGTGGGGCGCCGCGTGCTTCGGTGGTTGTGTCGAATGCGGTGAATGGTGCGGCGGCGGTGTTTGGGTTGCAGGATTTTTCTAGTGGTGTGTTTGGGGGTGAAGGTGGTGGTGATGTTCAGGCTGGTGGGCATCCGGCTTGGAATACGGTGAGTTTGGACTGGTCGACGTTTTTCCAGGCTAACCCGGGTTTGCCGAATGAAGATGATTTGCCGGTGTTGGAACCGAAGACGCAGATTGTGGATTTGCCTGCGGGGTTTGTCGCGGATGCGCAGACGTTGGGGCGGTGTCCGTTGGCTTCGGTGGAAGGTACGCGTCAGCCGTCGGGGCGTCATAATTGTCCGGCTGATAGTCAAGTGGGGTGGTTGACGCTTGAGGTGCCGACGGTGTCGCAGCTGGTGCCGATTTATAATGTGCCGCCGGAAGCTGGTTATCCGGCGGAGTTCGCGTTTGAATATGTCGGGAATATCGTGACGTTGTTGCCGCGCGTGTTGCCGAGCCAGGATGGGTATGTGTTGAGTGTGTCGGTGCCGTATTTGCCGCGTGTGCATGCGTTCAAAATTACGGGTGCGCGGGTGTCGTTGTATGGGAACCCCACGGAACGTAATGGCACGGGTAGTGGTGAAGCGTTCTTTACGAACCCGGATACGTGTGGGTCGGGGCCGTTGGATGCGCGGGTGGAAATGAACTCGTGGGTGCAGCCCGAACATTGGGTGTCGGCGGAAGCGCCGATGTTCGAAGCGAGTAAGTCGCAGGCGGTTTCGGGGTGTGAATCGTTGGTGTTCCAGCCGACTGTGCAGGTCGCGCCGGAAACGACGGAGACGGATACGCCGTCGGGGTATGAGGTCGATATCAAAGCGCCGCAAAGCGCGAATACTCCGGAAAAGCTCGCGACCCCGGATTTGAAGGATTCGGTTGTGACGTTCCCGGAAGGTGTCTCGATCGATCCGAGTGCGGCGAATGGTTTGCAGGCGTGTCAGGCGTCGGGTGCGGAAGGCATCGAACTTGGTGCTGGGGATCGGTTTGCGAGCGAAAATACGGTGGAAGAAGGCGAGGAACGTGGTCCGGATGGGTTGGTGCATCCGGCGGCGGGGCATTGTCCGTCGGCGTCCACGATCGGGGAAGTGGAAGTCGTGACGCCGTTGCTTGCGGAGCCGTTGCGTGGGCATTTGTTTGTCGCGGCGCCGGGGTGTGGTGGCGCGGGGCAGCCGGCGTGCACGTCGCGTAGCGCGGAAGATGGCGAACTGTTCGCGGTTTATCTCGAAGTCTCGGGGTATGGCGCGATCGTGAAGCTGAGGGGTGTCGCGTCGGTGAACCCGGTGACGGGGCGTGTCTCGACGCGCTTTACGGAAATCCCGCAGTTCCCGGTTAGTGAAGTGAAACTGAAGTTGAATGGTGGGGCGCGGGCGTCGCTCGCGAACCCGCAGGGGTGTGGGGTGTTTACCGCGTCGGCTGATTTGACGCCGTGGAGTACTCCGTATACGCCGGATGCGTCGTCGAGCTCGAGTTTCTCGGTGACGGGCTGCTCGGGCGTGTTCGCGCCGGCGTTCACGGCGGGTAGCACGTCCCCGGCGGCGGGCGCGTTCAGCCCGTTCACGTTGACGTTCTCTCGGCATGACGGCGAAGGGGATCTCGCGGGGATCACGGTTGATCAGCCTGCGGGGTTGCTCGCGAGGATTGCTGGTGTCGCGCAGTGCGGCGAAGCGGAAATTAGGGCGGCGGAAGCGAATACTGGTGGCTGCCCGGAAGCGTCTCGGATCGGTTCGGCGACGGCTGGTGCTGGTGCTGGCTCGAGCCCGTTTTACCAGACTGGTTCGGTGTATTTGACGGGTCCGTATAACGGTGGGCCGTTTGGGTTGGCGATCGTTGTCGCGGCGAATGCTGGGCCGTTTCATCTCGGGAATATCGTGACGCGCGCGGCGATCCATATCAATAAGAGCAACGCGGATGTTTCGGTGGTGTCTAGTCCGCTGCCGCAGATGATTGACGGGGTGCCGTTGCGGATCCAGACGGTGAACGTGACGGTCGGTGCTGAACACCAGTTCACGTTCAACCCGACGAGTTGCGCGCCGCTAGCGGTCACGGGCACGATCTCTGATGTGCAGGGCCAGAGCGCGGCGGTCTCGAGTGGTTTCCAGGCGCAGGGTTGTGCGGGGTTGCCGTTCAAGCCGGTGTTTAGCGCCTCGACGGTCGGGAAAGCGAGCAAAGCTCATGGTGCGAGCCTTGACACGAGGGTCGTGTTCCCGGTCGCGCCGGCGGGTTCTAGCCAGGCGAGTGTGGACGCGAATGTCGCGAGCGTGAAAGTATCGTTGCCGCGGCAGTTGCCGTCGCGGAACACGACGCTGCAGAAGGCGTGTTTGGCGGCGACGTTCGAAGCGAACCCCGCGAGCTGCCCGGCGGCCTCGGATATCGGGAGTGTGCTGGTGCATACGCCGGTGTTGGCGGGCCCGTTGGCTGGTCCTGCGTACCTGGTGTCTTATGGTGGGGAAAAATTCCCTGCGATGGTGATGATCCTTCAGGGCGAAGGTGTCACGATCGATCTCGTTGGTTCGATCCTGGTTTCTAAAGGCATCACGAGCGTGACGCTAAAGACGGTCCCTGATGCGCCGGTCAGCTCGTTTGAGTTGAAGACCCCGACGGGCCCGTATTCGATCCTTACGGCGTTTGTGCCGGAAAAGGACGAATTCGACTTGTGTGGGCAGTCGCTGGTGATGCCGACGACGATCACGGCACAGAACGGCGCGGTCTTCAAGCAGAACACGAAGATCGCGATCGGGGGCTGCCCGAAAGCTAAGAAACCAAAGAAGAAGAAGGTGAAGGGCAAGAAGAGCAGCGCCGGGGAGACCGCGAGCTCGAACAGGAGGGGTAGCTGATGTTTGCGAAGAGGACAACTTCCATGGGCACCATCGGACGGGTGTCGCTTGCGGGGCTCGTGGTGATGGCGGTGTTCGCGGTGCTGGCGGTGCCGGCGTGGGCGGCCGCCCCGGAAACCCCGGAAACGATCGCGGCGAGTGTCGTGACGGGGACGACGGCGACACTGAACGGGGTGATCGACCCGCACTCCAAAGGCAAAGCGGGCTATGAGTTCACGTATAACACGAACGGGGAATGCGCAGCCGGTACGACGACGACGCCGGGCACGGAATCAACGGAAGAAAAACGCAAAGTCGCGACGCCGGTCACGGGCCTTGAGGGCAGCACCGAATACACGTTTTGTGTCGTTGCGACGAACGCGGCGGCGGAAACAGCTGCGGGTGGGCCGTTGAAATTCAAAACGCTCGCGTCGAAGCCCGTGATCCCCGCGGCGGGGGGCAGCGTCGTGTCGGTGACGCCGTTTGATGCGCAGCTACAGGCGCTCGTGAACCCGGAGACGCGTGTCACGACCTACCACTTCGAATACGCCTCCAGCGAAGCGAAACTCCTCGCGGGGGAAGGCACAAGCATCGGGGAATCCTCGATCCCGGCGGCCTCCGAACCAGAGACCGCGGGCCCGGCCGATATCGGCGGGGGCCTAGAACCCGCGCATACCTACTACTACCGGGTGATCGCGTCGAACCTCACGGGCACGAGCACCGGCCCCGCGGAACACTTCACGACCGCATCCCTGGAAGCCCCGCTGATCGATGGGGAGAGCGTTTCCGGGGTCACGCAAACGGCCGCGGTGCTGCACGCGCTGATCAACCCGAACTACCAGGAAACGACCTACCAGTTCGAGCTCGGGACGAGTACCGCCTACAGCGAGGGGCCCGTCCTCGTCAGCGAAGGCGCGCTCGGCGGCGCGGGGTTCTTCGGCGACCTAGAAGCCACCGTGAGCCTGGCACCCCAGGAAGGCGTGATCAATACCGCGATCAAACTGCTGGCGAACACCGAATACCACTACGAGGCGACAGCAACGAACGCAACCGCGACCGTTGAAGGCCTCACGAGCGCCCCTGGTGACCAGCGGTTCTTGACGCTCCCCGAACCCCCCGTTGTGACGACAGGGGCGCCGGCCGCGGTCACGCCGAGCACAGCGACGCTCACGGGGACGGTCAACCCCAACGCGGCAGGCCAGCCCGCTGAGGATGAAACGACCTACTTCTACGAATACGGCGGCACCAGCGCCTACGGCCACCAAACCCCCCTCGCGAAAGCCGGGGAAGGCGAAACACCCGTCCAGGCGCCTGTCGCCGTCGCGGGCCTAGAACCGGGCACGACCTACCACTACCGGCTCGTCGCGAGCAACCTCAACAACGCGGCAGAACTGTCCCCCAGCGAATACGGGACCATCACGCCACAAGTCGTCTACGGGTCTGACGAGACGTTCACGACCCCAGCGACACCACCCATCATCACAAGCCCCGGTGTCTCGGGCATCACCCAGACCACCGCGGTAATCACCGCGACACTGAACCCACAAAGCCTACCAACACGCTACGAACTCCAGCTAGGCACAACCCCAGGGCTCCTGCAGCCCATCGCGACCGGGCAAACCACAAGCACGATCCCCCTCACCATCCAGGCAGAAAACCTAACGCCGGGCACGCTCTACTACTACAAGCTGACCGCGACGAACCCCAACAACACCACCAGCATCGAAGGCGCATTCGCGACCAGCACCCCACCCACCACGACCCTCCAAACACTCCCCCCAACCATCCCCTACACCCCGATCGAACAGCTCGACACCAAAGAAAACAACGAAAACAAAACCCCCACCACCCACCACCCACTAACCCAACAACAACAACTCAACAAAGCCCTCAAAGCCTGCAAAAAACTCAAAAACAAAACCAAACGCCACACCTGCGAACAACACGCACACAAAAAATACAAACCAAAACATTAGCGACTTGGGGCTCAGCCCGACCTCCGAGCTACCCGTCCCAGCGGCCCGTGCCGTCCCGCACGAAGTCCCGATCAAAGGAGCAGAGGAATGAAGGTGGCCCGATTATTCACGGTCGCGTTGCTAGGCGTTGTTGCGGCGGGCGCGGTGCTCGCCTCGAGCGCGTCGGCGATACCAAAGTTCAAGTTACCGATCACGAAACGCGGATTCACAGCAACAAGCAGCACCTCAGTAGTTCGCTTCCCAACCGAAGATGACGTCTTGACGTGTGGCAAGTCCCAGGCAACTGGAGGCATCCTCGGTGATGATGAAGTCGACCTGACAATCCATTACTTAGGCTGCTTCCTTAGCGAAGGCAAAAATGGCCCTTGCACCATCAAAAGCGTGGGTGCGCCTGGCAGCGAAGGCTTAATCCTGACGGCCTTACTACTGGGGTTACTCGGGTTACTTTTTGAACCGAGTGGCGCGGCCGGAATCCTGCTCGTACCGAAGGGCACGCACGTATTCACGACGTGGGCGCCTACATCATCGCCGTGCAAAACCTCCACGACAGCGGTCGAAGGATCGATCGGAGCATTATACTTGCCGACCGACAAACGACAGAGCACAGCTCTGATCAACCTGGGCCCCGTCAGTCCCGAAGGCAGACAGCAGGTGGCGCAAATCTTAGTATTAGGCGGCATCGTCAAACCGAAGCTCACATCGATCGGTGTAACAGAAACCACGCAGGAACAGGCCATCACGTTGACCTTCGAAGAAGCCGTAGAAGTCGACTAGACCCACGTGGTGGCAGTGCCGAAGGGCGGTTGCAAGACATCGGGCGATCGCGCGGCCCTCGGTTAACGTGGGACATCCGCGGACCCTCTGCGGATGTCCCACGTCGTCCGGCCCGGCGTGCAGCGCGCGGGTCCCAAGCTCGGGCGTTCGCAAGCTCATCGGTCGCCGCGAGCGGCCCGCCTACCCGCATGGGCAGCGACTTGCGCTGCTCGTCGATGCACGGACCGGAGCTCGCAGCAAGAATCAGAGACAAGCCTGGTCAAGCGCAAAGCGCCATGGTACGGTACGGCTGGTAGTGTGCAGTAGGTAGTGGGCTATGCCCCAGCTTCTGGGGATGCCCCAGCACACGTTCTGCCTCCATCGAGACTAGGTCGTAAGTACAATCCGTTACGGAAGGAGCAAAAGAATGAAGATCGCGCGATTACTTACAGTGACGCTGCTGCTGGTCGCCGGGGCAAGTACGGTGCTTGCCTCCAGCGCGTCAGCGATACCAAAGTTCAAGTTACCGATTACGAAACGGGGATTCACAGCAACGAGCGCAACGTCAACTTTCCGGATACCCGGCGAAAAATTTACCGTGACATGCGGCTCAGCTTCATCGGCAGGGGCAATCCTATCGGACGATGAAATCGACGTCAAAATACATTACTTAGATTGCTTCCTGAAGGACGGCACCACTGGGCCTTGCACGATCAAAAGCGTGGGCGCCCCGGGAACAGAAGGGTTAATCTTAACCGAATTACTACTCGGTTTACTGGGGTTACTCCATCAGCCAAACGGCGCGGCCGGAATACTAATCGAGCCAAAAGCCTCTCACACGTTCGTAACGATTGTGCCGACAGCATCGCCTTGCGGTACCACGACGACCGCAATCGAAGGGTCGGTCGCGGCATTATTTTCGCCGACTGGCAAACTACAAAGCACAAATGTAGTATTTCTTGGCCCGACAAGCGAAGAAGGCAAACAATTCGTCACGTTAATCTTAACGTTAAACGGCATTGTTAAACCAAAGCTAACAGGGTTCGGTGCGGCGGAAGCGACGCAGGAACAAACCTCTACCGAGACATTCGAAGAAGCGATCGAAGTGAGCTAAGCACGTGTCACGCGTAACCCCAGTGTGGAGATGACGTTGCAAATGCCGGTGGGAGCGCGACCTGCCCCCACCGACATTCCAGTCGCGTTTCCCTCGTTGAAGCCCTCAGGCAAGTAGCGCACTATATCTTTGGTGCTTCGGGGACGCCCCCCGCAGCGACCCCATCGAAGACCAGGTAGGCATTACAGTCCCTTATGGAAGGAGCTCGCAAAATGAAGACCGCTCGATTACTCATAGTCGCATTGCTGATAGGCGGGGGGCTGGTCGCCGGGTTCGCCTCCAGCGCTTCAGCAATACCGAAGTTCAAGTTACCCATCACAAAAAGAGGGTTCACTGCGACAAGCGGCACATCGGTACTCCGAACGCCAAGCGAAGGATTTACAATAACATGCAGTACGTCCAGCTCGGCTGGGGCGATTCTATCGGACGACGAAATCGACGTCAAAATGCATTACTTAGGCTGTTCCCTCACAGAAGGCACCGCCGGGCCTTGTACGATCAAAAGCGTGGGTGCGCCGGGTACGGAAGGGTTAATCTTAACCGAATTACTCCTTGGGTTACTTGGGTTACTCCATCAGCCGAACGGTGCGGCGGGGGTACTCATTGAGCCCAAAGGATCAAGAGTGTTTCTATCGCTCGCTCCGACTGCGGCGCCTTGCAAGTTCGCGGAAACGGTCGTTGTCGAAGGGTCTCTCGCGGCGTTATTTTCGCCCACCGGCAAACTAACAAGCACGAATCTGATATTTCTTGGTCCCACAAGTGCTACCGGCAAACAGTTTGTCACGTTAATTTTAACCTTAAACGGCGTCGTGAAACCAAAATTGGTGAGTTTTGGGTCCGCGGAAAGCTCGGTGGAACAAGCGTCTACCGAGACATTCGAAGAAGCCGTCGAAGTGGACTAAGGGCCTATCCCGTTTGGGTGGTGGTGTGGTGGGCCTTCTTGAAGGCGATGAGGCCGCTGGCGAGTTGGAGTAGCGCGAGGTGGTTCTCGTCCTTCTTGGACCAGCGGATGAGGATTCCGCGGTTGCGGTTCAGCCAGGAGTGACACGCCTCCACGACCCAGCGCCGGGCACGCCAGCCGGGGGTGTGAACCTTGAGCTCGATCTCCTCGCCGCGGGTACGCACATGGGGTGTGAAGCCATGCGAGATCGCGGTCCCTCGGGCGCCGGCGGAGTCGTAGGCGCGGTCGAGGCAGAGCCCCTGCGGGTGCTTGCGCGTCGGCTTGGGCCGCGCGATCGGGATGCTCTCGAGCGTCGGCTCGAGCAGCTTCACGTCGTGGCGGTTGGCGCCATCGTGCGCCAGCCCGATCGGGACCCCGCGCGCCTCGCACAGAAGCGAACGCTTCGCCCCCCCTTGGCTCGGTCAGTGGGATTCGGGCCGGTCTTCTCACCACCCAATGGCGCTTTGCTCATCGCGCCATCGGCTGCCAGCCACTCCCAGTCGATACCGACGACCTTGTCGTACTCCAACAGGCCCTGGCGCCAGATCTCGGCGAACACCCCAGCCTGCTCCCACTCCTGAAAACGCCGGTGAGCGGAGCTCGAGGAGCAAACCCCGGTCGCGTTCAGCGCGTTCCACTGCATCCCAGTCCTGAGCACCAAAAGGATCGCGTCCATCGCGTCACGGTCAGGCACCCTCGAGCGATGTGTTCCCAACGGGTGAAACGGCGGAGGCGGCAGCAACGGCTCGACCCGCTCCCACAACCAATCCGGCATCCGCCAACCATCATCACGACTGACCATGCAGCCCATCACAGACCCCCTGATCGAGTGACATGACGACCTCGACCAAGAATTCAACACAGATCTACATAACCCTTCCGGGATAGGCCCTAAAGCAGAAGTGGTACGTAGTTCATTGCGGAATGATGCGCATCGTTGTCGTCGGGGGCGCTAGGCGGTCCCCGGCGACAACGGCATCCATTTCGGTTTGGCGAGGGGGAGGGGGCGCGTGGAGCCCGAGCTGAAGCGCAAGAAGTGAGAAACATGTCTCGACAGATGAGACATCGGAGGTTATTATGCCCATATAGTTAGCGCCTGGCAGCCAGCAACTGCTGTAGTCGAGAGGGTGGCTATGCCTGTGAGCGGGCGCCCTGACATTGATCGGAGATCAGTTGCTCCTGGGGCAACTGATTGGTTGCGGTGTTGGGGGCGGCCACAGAGACATTAGCTTGCTACGCGCGGATTGGTTATCTGGTTATCGGACAGGGTCGTGAGGGCCGCTTTGGCGGGGAGAGGGTGGTGTTTGTGGTGTTGAGGCGGTTGTTGGGGTGTTTTGGGTTGGTGGTTGTTGTGTGTTTGGTGTGTGCGGGTTCGGTGTTTGCGGCTGGTCCGGTTTGGTTTGTGAAGTCTTTGGCGTTGCCGTCTGGGTTTAGTTTGGGGGATAGTGCGCGTTGTGGTGGTGGGGAAGGTTGTGATGCGTATTTTGTGTCGGTTGCGAATGTGGGGGCGGGTGCGGCGAGTTTGCCGGTGGTGGTTCGTGATCGGTTGCCGGTGGGTGTTGTGCCGGTTGGTTTGGCTGCGGAAGAGCAGGAACCGGATGGGCATAAAAATCAGTTTAATGGGGATTGTGGTTTTGAAGGGCAGGTCGTGACGTGTAGTTATAGTGAAGAAAGTGAAGTGCCTTCTGGGGGTGTGTTGGGGATTCGCCTTGAAGTGGAGGTGAATGGCGAAGCTGCGTCGGTGGTGTCTAACCGGGTGGAAGTTGAAGGTGGTGGGGCGCCGCGTGCTTCGGTGGTTGTGTCGAATGCGGTGAATGGTGCGGCGGCGGTGTTTGGGTTGCAGGATTTTTCTAGTGGTGTGTTTGGGGGTGAAGGTGGTGGTGATGTTCAGGCTGGTGGGCATCCGGCTTGGAATACGGTGAGTTTGGACTGGTCGACGTTTTTCCAGGCTAACCCGGGTTTGCCGAATGAAGATGATTTGCCGGTGTTGGAACCGAAGACGCAGATTGTGGATTTGCCTGCGGGGTTTGTCGCGGATGCGCAGACGTTGGGGCGGTGTCCGTTGGCTTCGGTGGAAGGTACGCGTCAGCCGTCGGGGCGTCATAATTGTCCGGCTGATAGTCAAGTGGGGTGGTTGACGCTTGAGGTGCCGACGGTGTCGCAGCTGGTGCCGATTTATAATGTGCCGCCGGAAGCTGGTTATCCGGCGGAGTTCGCGTTTGAATATGTCGGGAATATCGTGACGTTGTTGCCGCGCGTGTTGCCGAGCCAGGATGGGTATGTGTTGAGTGTGTCGGTGCCGTATTTGCCGCGTGTGCATGCGTTCAAAATTACGGGTGCGCGGGTGTCGTTGTATGGGAACCCCACGGAACGTAATGGCACGGGTAGTGGTGAAGCGTTCTTTACGAACCCGGATACGTGTGGGTCGGGGCCGTTGGATGCGCGGGTGGAAATGAACTCGTGGGTGCAGCCCGAACATTGGGTGTCGGCGGAAGCGCCGATGTTCGAAGCGAGTAAGTCGCAGGCGGTTTCGGGGTGTGAATCGTTGGTGTTCCAGCCGACTGTGCAGGTCGCGCCGGAAACGACGGAGACGGATACGCCGTCGGGGTATGAGGTCGATATCAAAGCGCCGCAAAGCGCGAATACTCCGGAAAAGCTCGCGACCCCGGATTTGAAGGATTCGGTTGTGACGTTCCCGGAAGGTGTCTCGATCGATCCGAGTGCGGCGAATGGTTTGCAGGCGTGTCAGGCGTCGGGTGCGGAAGGCATCGAACTTGGTGCTGGGGATCGGTTTGCGAGCGAAAATACGGTGGAAGAAGGCGAGGAACGTGGTCCGGATGGGTTGGTGCATCCGGCGGCGGGGCATTGTCCGTCGGCGTCCACGATCGGGGAAGTGGAAGTCGTGACGCCGTTGCTTGCGGAGCCGTTGCGTGGGCATTTGTTTGTCGCGGCGCCGGGGTGTGGTGGCGCGGGGCAGCCGGCGTGCACGTCGCGTAGCGCGGAAGATGGCGAACTGTTCGCGGTTTATCTCGAAGTCTCGGGGTATGGCGCGATCGTGAAGCTGAGGGGTGTCGCGTCGGTGAACCCGGTGACGGGGCGTGTCTCGACGCGCTTTACGGAAATCCCGCAGTTCCCGGTTAGTGAAGTGAAACTGAAGTTGAATGGTGGGGCGCGGGCGTCGCTCGCGAACCCGCAGGGGTGTGGGGTGTTTACCGCGTCGGCTGATTTGACGCCGTGGAGTACTCCGTATACGCCGGATGCGTCGTCGAGCTCGAGTTTCTCGGTGACGGGCTGCTCGGGCGTGTTCGCGCCGGCGTTCACGGCGGGTAGCACGTCCCCGGCGGCGGGCGCGTTCAGCCCGTTCACGTTGACGTTCTCTCGGCATGACGGCGAAGGGGATCTCGCGGGGATCACGGTTGATCAGCCTGCGGGGTTGCTCGCGAGGATTGCTGGTGTCGCGCAGTGCGGCGAAGCGGAAATTAGGGCGGCGGAAGCGAATACTGGTGGCTGCCCGGAAGCGTCTCGGATCGGTTCGGCGACGGCTGGTGCTGGTGCTGGCTCGAGCCCGTTTTACCAGACTGGTTCGGTGTATTTGACGGGTCCGTATAACGGTGGGCCGTTTGGGTTGGCGATCGTTGTCGCGGCGAATGCTGGGCCGTTTCATCTCGGGAATATCGTGACGCGCGCGGCGATCCATATCAATAAGAGCAACGCGGATGTTTCGGTGGTGTCTAGTCCGCTGCCGCAGATGATTGACGGGGTGCCGTTGCGGATCCAGACGGTGAACGTGACGGTCGGTGCTGAACACCAGTTCACGTTCAACCCGACGAGTTGCGCGCCGCTAGCGGTCACGGGCACGATCTCTGATGTGCAGGGCCAGAGCGCGGCGGTCTCGAGTGGTTTCCAGGCGCAGGGTTGTGCGGGGTTGCCGTTCAAGCCGGTGTTTAGCGCCTCGACGGTCGGGAAAGCGAGCAAAGCTCATGGTGCGAGCCTTGACACGAGGGTCGTGTTCCCGGTCGCGCCGGCGGGTTCTAGCCAGGCGAGTGTGGACGCGAATGTCGCGAGCGTGAAAGTATCGTTGCCGCGGCAGTTGCCGTCGCGGAACACGACGCTGCAGAAGGCGTGTTTGGCGGCGACGTTCGAAGCGAACCCCGCGAGCTGCCCGGCGGCCTCGGATATCGGGAGTGTGCTGGTGCATACGCCGGTGTTGGCGGGCCCGTTGGCTGGTCCTGCGTACCTGGTGTCTTATGGTGGGGAAAAATTCCCTGCGATGGTGATGATCCTTCAGGGCGAAGGTGTCACGATCGATCTCGTTGGTTCGATCCTGGTTTCTAAAGGCATCACGAGCGTGACGCTAAAGACGGTCCCTGATGCGCCGGTCAGCTCGTTTGAGTTGAAGACCCCGACGGGCCCGTATTCGATCCTTACGGCGTTTGTGCCGGAAAAGGACGAATTCGACTTGTGTGGGCAGTCGCTGGTGATGCCGACGACGATCACGGCACAGAACGGCGCGGTCTTCAAGCAGAACACGAAGATCGCGATCGGGGGCTGCCCGAAAGCTAAGAAACCAAAGAAGAAGAAGGTGAAGGGCAAGAAGAGCAGCGCCGGGGAGACCGCGAGCTCGAACAGGAGGGGTAGCTGATGTTTGCGAAGAGGACAACTTCCATGGGCACCATCGGACGGGTGTCGCTTGCGGGGCTCGTGGTGATGGCGGTGTTCGCGGTGCTGGCGGTGCCGGCGTGGGCGGCCGCCCCGGAAACCCCGGAAACGATCGCGGCGAGTGTCGTGACGGGGACGACGGCGACACTGAACGGGGTGATCGACCCGCACTCCAAAGGCAAAGCGGGCTATGAGTTCACGTATAACACGAACGGGGAATGCGCAGCCGGTACGACGACGACGCCGGGCACGGAATCAACGGAAGAAAAACGCAAAGTCGCGACGCCGGTCACGGGCCTTGAGGGCAGCACCGAATACACGTTTTGTGTCGTTGCGACGAACGCGGCGGCGGAAACAGCTGCGGGTGGGCCGTTGAAATTCAAAACGCTCGCGTCGAAGCCCGTGATCCCCGCGGCGGGGGGCAGCGTCGTGTCGGTGACGCCGTTTGATGCGCAGCTACAGGCGCTCGTGAACCCGGAGACGCGTGTCACGACCTACCACTTCGAATACGCCTCCAGCGAAGCGAAACTCCTCGCGGGGGAAGGCACAAGCATCGGGGAATCCTCGATCCCGGCGGCCTCCGAACCAGAGACCGCGGGCCCGGCCGATATCGGCGGGGGCCTAGAACCCGCGCATACCTACTACTACCGGGTGATCGCGTCGAACCTCACGGGCACGAGCACCGGCCCCGCGGAACACTTCACGACCGCATCCCTGGAAGCCCCGCTGATCGATGGGGAGAGCGTTTCCGGGGTCACGCAAACGGCCGCGGTGCTGCACGCGCTGATCAACCCGAACTACCAGGAAACGACCTACCAGTTCGAGCTCGGGACGAGTACCGCCTACAGCGAGGGGCCCGTCCTCGTCAGCGAAGGCGCGCTCGGCGGCGCGGGGTTCTTCGGCGACCTAGAAGCCACCGTGAGCCTGGCACCCCAGGAAGGCGTGATCAATACCGCGATCAAACTGCTGGCGAACACCGAATACCACTACGAGGCGACAGCAACGAACGCAACCGCGACCGTTGAAGGCCTCACGAGCGCCCCTGGTGACCAGCGGTTCTTGACGCTCCCCGAACCCCCCGTTGTGACGACAGGGGCGCCGGCCGCGGTCACGCCGAGCACAGCGACGCTCACGGGGACGGTCAACCCCAACGCGGCAGGCCAGCCCGCTGAGGATGAAACGACCTACTTCTACGAATACGGCGGCACCAGCGCCTACGGCCACCAAACCCCCCTCGCGAAAGCCGGGGAAGGCGAAACACCCGTCCAGGCGCCTGTCGCCGTCGCGGGCCTAGAACCGGGCACGACCTACCACTACCGGCTCGTCGCGAGCAACCTCAACAACGCGGCAGAACTGTCCCCCAGCGAATACGGGACCATCACGCCACAAGTCGTCTACGGGTCTGACGAGACGTTCACGACCCCAGCGACACCACCCATCATCACAAGCCCCGGTGTCTCGGGCATCACCCAGACCACCGCGGTAATCACCGCGACACTGAACCCACAAAGCCTACCAACACGCTACGAACTCCAGCTAGGCACAACCCCAGGGCTCCTGCAGCCCATCGCGACCGGGCAAACCACAAGCACGATCCCCCTCACCATCCAGGCAGAAAACCTAACGCCGGGCACGCTCTACTACTACAAGCTGACCGCGACGAACCCCAACAACACCACCAGCATCGAAGGCGCATTCGCGACCAGCACCCCACCCACCACGACCCTCCAAACACTCCCCCCAACCATCCCCTACACCCCGATCGAACAGCTCGACACCAAAGAAAACAACGAAAACAAAACCCCCACCACCCACCACCCACTAACCCAACAACAACAACTCAACAAAGCCCTCAAAGCCTGCAAAAAACTCAAAAACAAAACCAAACGCCACACCTGCGAACAACACGCACACAAAAAATACCCGCGCAACCACAAAAAGTAGGAAACATGACTGGACGCGCGACCTCCAAAAAGCTATCTTGGATCCCGCAGTCACCTCATGGCAGTCCACTATCCTACACACCTAGGGCTCTTATCTAGGTGAAGTGCGGCTTCACGAGGTACAAGATCCCAAAGGCGGCCACAGTTCTCGGCGGCCTTGGGGAGTATGTCAGCAAGTTCAATCCTACCAAGAAGGAGCTGGAAAGCATGAAAATTGCTCGATTACTTGCGGTCGCGGTGATAGCTGTGTTTGCGGTGGGCGCGGTGCTCGCGTCGACTGCCTCAGCAATACCAAAGTTCAAATTACCCATCACCAAAAGAGGATTTACAGCAACAAGCACTACATCATTGCTACGCATACCATCTGAAAAAGACATTGTGACGTGTGGTAGTTCGAATTCGGCTGGAACGATTCTGGGTGACGACGAAGTCGACGTCAGAATCCACTTCTTAGGTTGTTATGTGGAAAAAGGGACCAGTCTCCCTTGTACAATCAAAAGCCAAAATGCCCCCGAAGAAGGGTTAATCTTAACTGAATTATTGTTGGGGTTACTAGGGTTACTTCACCAGCCGGAAGGTGCGGCCGGGATTCTCTTTGAGCCGAAAGCAGGGCACGTGTTTGTAACGCTCGAACCAACAGCAGCGCCTTGCTCGACCCAGACGGATGCGGTTGAAGGGTCGGTGGCGGGATTATTCTCGCCAACCAACAAACTGACGAGCAAAGCAACCATCAATCTAGGCCCAATAAGTGGAACCGGCAAACAGTTTGTAACGTTAATCTTAACGTTAAACGGTATTGTCAAACCAAAACTCACGTCATTCGGTGCCGCAGAATCTACACAGGAACAGACCGCTACGGTAGCTTTCGAAGAAGCAGTAGAAGTCGACTAGACAATGACCGTGCCTGATTCTGTAAGTTGAGTTGACATACAAGGTGTCGGTGGAATCCCTAAATGGTTCCACCGACACGCTACACCGGCGATGTCCCAGATCGAATTACGGGGGCGGCGCGGAAAGGGGATGTTGTGTTGTCGCGTGGGAGAGGTACATGGTCGAGCGCAGTATGTGTGTTGGGTGTGGTATTGGTTGGTTGGTGTTGGGTTGCAGAGGCGTCTGCCGCGGGTGACAAAAACAGGAGTGTGTGTTTGGGGGCGGAAGCGTCGCCGGGGTTCCGTGCCTTTTTGCCGGATTGTCGTGCGTATGAGTTGGTCTCTCCGGAGTACGATGGAGGCTCGGCAGCCCAGATATATGCAGTCTCCGCCAATGGGGAACGGGTGATCGTTAACTCGACGGCAGGCTTCGCGGGCAATGAAGATCTCGAAGACAGCGAAGGCGAAACTGGCTCCTATTATGCGCTAACCAGGACAAGCGCGGGGTGGAGCGCGGAATCATTGAATCCGCCGACATCACTGTCCCCACGCACGCATTATGTTCGGGTCGCAAGTGCAGATCTAAGCCGAGTATTGTATGAAGTGGTCCCGACGACCCTAGGTGGGGAAGTTAATCTCCCGACGGGGTATGTTGGTTGGGAGTTGGCTGTGCGGGAACCGGTGGGTGGTGGGGCTGGTCGGTTTACGCTGCTCGGCCCGATGATCGCTCCCGGTTACGAACCCGGCGGGAGTAACCAATACAATCACGTCGAAGAATTGGTTGTGGGGGCATCTGCGAATCTGTCGCACGTGTACTTTCTGGTGCGCGCTGAACGTAAACAGACGTGGCCCGGTGATCAGACGAGTGAAGAAGATCAGTCGCTCTATGAGTATGCGCTTGCTGAAGGCAAAGAACCCCAGTTGGTCGGTGTCCGCAACAACGGACCCCTAAAGGGCAGTCCGGCTGTAAACGACGGTGCGGAACTCGAGAGCGACTGCGGCACAGCATTCGACGGAGTTTCGGGCACAGGTGAAGCGGAAGTAGTCTACTTCACGGCGTTGCACGTCGAAGGGTGCCTGGCGAGTCAGCCATCGGTCAATGAACTGTATGCGCGAGTCAGCGACACCCGCACCGTGAAAATCTCTGGTAGCGAAGCCGCAACGTTCCAAGGGGTCTCCGAAGACGGCGCAAAAATATTCTTTACTGAAGGCGGCAAGCTGTACGAGTACGTCACCGCTGAAGCAAAGACTATGCTGCTTACGAGCAGCATCACTGGTAAGCCGCTGATCTCGAGGGACGGCGGGCGTGTGTACTTCACGTCCCCCGAAGTCCTCACGAGCAACACGGAACCAAACGGGAATGGTGAAACGGCAAGCGAAACTGGCGGCGAAAAACTATACGTAACTGAGACGCTGACTGGTCACACCGGCTTCGCGTTCGTCGCCGGCGAAGCGAGCCCATCACAAACAACCCAGGACGGCGCCTACCTTGTGTTTGGAAGCAAACGAGATCTGCGTGGTACGAACGACCGATCGAGCCCCGTGGGGCAGCTGTTCGAGTATCAGACGCTCACGGGGAAGGTTGCGAGGGTATCCGTGGGACAAAAAGTCGCTGCAGGCTATGAATGCCCCGCGACCAAAACCATCGAAGAAGGCTACAACTGCGACGGAAACACAGAAAAGCACGGAAATGAACCACGAACGCAAAGGTTCAACGGCACAATCAACACTGAAAGTCACACAAAACTGGTAAGTGATACGGCTCAGCCCGAAGCAGCGTCCACGGGTAGGACGATCGCTGAAAGCGGGGCGGTCGTCTTCCGCAGTGATCTTGCGTTGACGCCTCAGGCTACCCCCGGGGCGCCCAACGCGTATGAGTATCGTGAAGGTCAGATATATCTGATTTCACCAGTACTCGACGAAGTGTACGGGTTTGATGACCCTATGGTCGACGAATCCGGGCGGGATATATTTTTCTCGTCGCTGGAAGGCTTGGTGCCAGAGTACGCCGGTGGGCAAGCCAGCGTCTATGATAGTCGTAGCGAAGGAGGATTTCCGGCCCCGTCCAACACGCCGTCGTGTTCCGGTGAAGCATGTCAGGGGCCGTTCGCAGGCGCCACGCCCAACTTCGGTTCCCCTGGGAGTACCGTAGTAGGAGCGTCTGGGAATGTCACGCCCCCCGTAGAACTTCCGCGCGCTGGACAGCCGAAAGTTCTCGCGAGACACTGCAAAAAGGGCTACACCAAGCACAAAGGGAAGTGCGTAAGAGCGCGTAAGACCAGAAGGAAGTCGTGAAGTTCTCGGAGATCTGTGGGCGCGACTGTGTTTTTAGCAGGAAACAGGCAAGGCCAGCTCCAGCACCGGGCGACGGCATCCTTTTCGCCGTCGCCTGGTGATGCCGAGAGACGAGGTTGGTCCAAGCGCGCAGCATTGGCCGGGAGCGCTTGAATATAGACGCACCGAATATGGACGAGCCGGTCGAACTATCGCAAGCATGGTGATAGTTCAAGTGGTAAGAAACAAGGCTAGGCGATAGGCCTCTCGTGCCGTTAGCCTCTTGTAGCGTAGGTGTAAATTCGCTACATAGAGGAAAGTGGGAATTCAGGATGAGAATCAGGAGCCTAACAGGGGGCATGCTCGCGGCGCTCGTATGTGTTGCGGCGTTCGCTGCCGTCAGTGCGTCGACCGCGCTGGCGAACGAATACTCCGCCTTCGAACAGTGTCCGTACAAAACCGCTGGTGTTGAAGCGTGCTTGTCTTCGGTCACCGAAAGCGGCGAAATCGTGATCGGTAACAAGAAAGAAGCCAAAGAAAAAACTGCTGTGCCGATCGTGACTCACCAGATACTTCAGGGTGGGCTCGGTGAACCGAACGAAGAAACCGGGCAGCAGCCGTTCTACGGTGCTAGCAACGGGGTGACGTTGTCGAAAGCTTCCCAGAAAGTGCCAGGTGGGCTGCTCGACTTCGTCAAGTGCAACGAAATCAAAGAATTCCTGTTGCGCATCGCATGTGAACTTCTGTTCGAAAACAGCCTCACTGGTGTGAATGCCGTTACAGAACTGGCAGCTCCCGCGAGCTCGATCTACGTCGACGAGTTTGCTCTCAACGAGGAACTGCCGTACCCGCCATACCCGCCGGCGCTCGTGCTTCCAGTGAAGATCAAACTGGAAAACTCGCTGTTCGGGAGTGAATGCTACATCGGCTCCAACTCGGAACCGATCGAGCTCGCTCTCACCAGCGGCTCGACCAGCCCGGCCGCGCCGAACAAATCGATCAAAGGCAGCAAGGGCGAAAAGACCACCAAGGGTGGTGGTCGTATTCTCGTCATCTCCGGCGTCAAACTCGTCGGCAACGCATTCGCGGTTGGCAAAGCTCACGGCTGTGGTGCGTTTGGCATCCTCGATGGGATCATCGAAGGTAAACTCGGCCTGCCCTCAGCGGACGGCGAGAACACCGCGATCCTCAACAACAAAGTCGAACAGGCGAGCACATACGCCGTCGAAGAAAACCTGTAGCACCCATAGCAAAAGCAAACAAGAAGTAGCCTGATCCACACAGGGCCCGTCGCGCCAAAACGCGCGGCGGGCCCCCAGGCTTTAAGGGGCGCTTGGGCGTCTGGAGAGCTCCGCGCAAGGCATCTCGTCGGACAGTCACAAACAGCGCGATAGTTCGACCGGTCAGAAACAGGGCTAGCCGGAGGTGGAGCAGGGCCGCTAACGTCCGGGCGGTTAGTGCAAACCGCTAGACGAAAGTAGGGAAATACGTAATGAGAATCAAAGGTCTAACAGGTGGAGTTCTCGCCGCGCTGGTATGCGTGGCGGCGCTCGCTGCCGTCAGTGCGTCGACGGCGTTGGCGAACGAATACTCCGCCTTCGAACAGTGTCCGTACAAAACCGCCGGTGTTGAAGCGTGCTTGTCTTCGGTCACCGAAAGCGGCGAAATCGTGATCGGTAACAAGAAAGAAGCCAAAGAAAAAACTGCGGTGCCGATCGTAGTTCACCAGACGCTTCAGGGTGGGCTCGGCGAACCGAACGAAGAAACCGGGCAGCAGCCGTTCTACGGTGCCACCAACGGGGTGACGTTGTCGAAAGCTTCCCAGAAAGTTCCAGGTGGGCTGCTTGACTTCGTTAAGTGCAACGAAATCAAAGAATTCCTGTTGCGCGTGGCATGTGAACTCCTGTTCGAAAATGGGACCACCGGAGTAAACGCGGTCACAGAACTGGCAGCTCCCGCGAGCTCTATCTACGTCAACGAGTTCGCGCTCAACGACGAACTGCCGTACCCGCCATACCCGCCGGCGCTCGTGCTTCCAGTGAAGATCAAACTGGAAAACTCGCTGTTCGGGAGTGAATGCTACATCGGTTCCAACTCCGAACCGGTCGAACTGGCTCTGACCTCTGGGGCCACCAGCCCAGAAGCGCCGAACAAATCGATCAAAGGCAGCAAGGGCGAAAAGACCACCAGGGGTGGTGGTCGTATTCTCGTCATCTCCGGCGTCAAACTCGTCGGCAACGCGTTCAAGGTCGGCAAAGCTCACGGCTGTGGTGCGTTTGGCATCCTCGACGGGATCATCGAAAGTAAACTCGGCCTGCCCTCACCGGACGGCGAGAACACCGCGATCCTGAACAACAAAGTCGAACAGACGAGCGCATTCGCTGCGGAAGAAAACCTGTAGCAAAAGCGAACAAGAAGTAGCCTGACGCCCAAAGGGCCCGTCGCGCCAGAGCGCGTGGCGGGCCCGCAGGCGTTAAGCAGCGCGGTAACCTCGAAACGTGTCTTCTTCTGGCTTCAGCGCACCCGCGCGCGCCTGGTTCGAGCGGGCGTTTGACGCCCCCACAGCAGCCCAGATCGGGGCGTGGCCGGCGATAGCCAGCGGGGAGCATGTGCTCGTCTCCGCGCCCACCGGGTCCGGCAAGACGCTCGCAGCGTTTCTATGGGCGCTCGATCGCCTATGCGCCGACGGTGTGGCCGGCCAGGGCACGCGGGTCGTCTACATCAGCCCGCTGAAGGCGCTCGCCTACGACATCGAGCGCAACCTCCGCGTCCCCCTGCGGGGGATCGGTGCGCACGACGTGACCGTCGCCATCAGGACCGGCGACACGCCGCAGCGCGAGCGCGCCGCAATGGTGCGAAACCCGCCCGACATCCTCGTCACCACCCCCGAGTCGCTGTATCTCATCCTCACCTCCCAGGCGCGCGACATGCTCAGTGCGGTGGACGCCGTGATCGTCGATGAGATCCACGCCGTCGCCCACTCCAAGCGCGGCGCGCACCTCGCGCTCACGCTCGAGCGCCTCGAGAAGCAGGCCGGCGGGGTGGGCGGGCATCGTACAAAGAATCGGCCTCAGCGCCACCCAGCACCCACTCGAGGAGATCGGGCGCTTCCTCGTCGGGCCCAAGCGCCAAGTGACGATCGTCGACGCCAGCGACCGAAAGAAGCTCGACCTGCGAATCGAAGTGCCCGTCGAGTCGATGGCCGAACCCGAGGCAGGGGTCGACGGCAAGAGGGGGGTCAGCGGTGAGGAGCCCGATCCGCTGGAGCCGCTCGCCGGTGGCGAGTCCACGCGCGGATCAATCTGGCCCGCCATCTATCCAAAGCTGCTCCGGCTTGTGCGCGAGCACAACTCCACCATCGTGTTCGTCAACAACCGCCGCTCCGCCGAGCGCGTCGCCTTGAGGCTCAACGAGCTCGCCACGCAAGACGAGCGCAGCGACAGCGACGACGGCCAACTCGTCGAGGTCGCCCGTGCCCACCACGGCTCGCTTGCACGCGAGGAGCGCACCCACGTCGAGGAGCTGCTCAAGGCCGGCGAGCTGCCCTGCCTCGTCGCCACCAGCTCGCTCGAGCTCGGCATCGACATGGGCGCCGTCGACCTCGTCGTGCAGATCGAGTCGCCCAAGTCCGTCGCCCATGGGCTGCAGCGCATCGGCCGCGCCGGACACGGCGTTGGCGAGGTCAGCGTCGGGCGAATCTTCCCCAAGTTCCGCGGCGACCTGCTCGAGTGCGCCGTCGTCGCCCGGCGCATGCATGAAGGCCTGATCGAGCCCACCGTCGTGCCCCGCAACGCGCTCGACGTGCTCGCCCAGCAGATCGTCGCCATCACAGTCGCCAGCGAGCCCGATGACGGCATTCGCGTCGACGATCTCTACGCGCTTGCCACCAACACGTACTCCTACTCAACCCTCTCCCGCCCGCTGTTCGAGAACGTGCTCGACATGCTCGACGGGCGCTATCCGTCCAAGGATTTCGCCGAGCTGCGTGCCCGCATCGTCTGGGACCGCGTCGCCGGCGTCATACGCCCGCGCAAGGGCTCCCGCGGTCTCGCCATCGTCAACGCCGGCACCATCCCCGACCGGGGGCTCTACTCCGTCGTCCTGCCCGACGGGCGCCGCGTCGGCGAGCTCGACGAGGAGATGGTCTACGAGGCGCGCCCCGGGCAAGCCTTCCTGCTCGGCGCCTCCAGCTGGCGGATCGAGGAAATCACCCGCGACCGCGTCATCGTCACGCCCGCGCCCGGGGCGCCCGGGGCCGTTCCCTTCTGGAAGGGCGACTCCGTCGGGCGGCCCGTCGAGCTCGGCAAGGCCATCGGCGAGTTCTCACGCTGGGCCGTCGAACAGACGCCCGAGACGCTGCAGCGCGACTACGACCTCGACCAGCGCGCCGCACGCAACCTCATCGCCTACCTGCGCGAGCAGCAACACGCCACCCGTGTGCTCCCCTCAGAGCGCACCATCGTGCTCGAGCGCTTTCGCGATGAGATCGGCGACTGGCGGCTGTGCATCCTCTCCCCCTACGGCAGGCGCGTACACGCCGCCTGGGGGCTCGCCCTGTCCGCGCGCCTGCGCGAGGGTCTCGGGCTCGAGGCCGACGTCATCGCCTCAGACGACGGCATCGTAATGCACCTGCCCGACCTCGACCTGGAGGATGGGGAAGGCGTGACTGGGGGGGAGGAAGGTCCGGCTGGGTCCCTCGGCGAAGGGTGGCAGTCGATCACTGAACTCGTGTCGATCGACGCCGACGAGGTCGAGGACGCCGTCACCGCCGAGCTCGGCGACTCCGCGTTGTTCGGCGCCCGCTTCCGCGAGAACGCCGCCCGCGCGCTACTCATCCCCCGCGCCTACCCCGGCCGGCGCACGCCGCTCTGGCAGCAGCGCCTGAAGGCCCACAGCCTGCTCGAGGTCGCCCGCCGCTACGAGGACTTCCCGATCGTGCTCGAGACTTACCGCGAGTGCCTGCGCGACGTGCTCGACCTGCCCGGGCTGCAGGAGCTGCTGCGCGGGCTCGCCACGCGTGAGATCTCGCTCGTCGAGGTCGAGACCCCCACCGCCTCGCCCTTTGCCTCATCGCTGCTGTTCGACTACGTCGCCACCTATATGTATGAGGGGGACACGCCCACGGCCGAGCGTCGGGCCGCCGCGCTCTCGCTCGACCGCGAGCTGCTGCGTGAGCTGCTCGGCCAGGAGGAGCTGCGCGAGCTGATCGACCCCGGTGCGCTCGAGCGTGTCGAGGACGAGCTGCAGCACCGGTCTCAGATGACCCGCGCCACCGACCGCGACGGGCTGCACGACGTGCTGCGCCACGTCGGCGATCTCACCGCTGAAGAGGTCGCCCAGCGCGTGTTTGCCGGGGTCGACGCCGACCAGCTGCTGCGCGGGCTCGAGCGTGAACGGCGGGCTGTGCGGTTGCGCCTCGGGGGCGAGCAGCGCTGGATCGCCGCCGATCAGGCCGGGCTCTACCGCGACGCTGTCGGCGCCGTGCCGCCTGGAGGGCTGCCGGCGGTCTTCCTCGCTGATGTTCCCAATGCGCTGCGTGAGCTCGTCGCGCGATGGGCTCGCTGTCGTGGGCCGTTTGTCTCCGATGAGCTTTTTGTGCGCTATCGCATCGACACAGGTGCCGTGCTGCGGGAGCTCGAGCGCTCCGGAGACCTGGTACGGGGCGAGTTGCGTCCTGGTGGGAGCGAGCGCGAGTGGTGCGACGTCGAGGTCCTGCGGCGACTGAGGCGTGCATCCCTCGCCGCCCTGCGCAAGGAGATCGAGCCTGCCGATCAGAGGCGCCTTGCGGCCTTCCTGCCCGCCTGGCAGGGCATCGATCGTCATCGGCCAGCCGGAGCCGGCGTGGACCGCCTACGTGAGGCTCTCGTGCCTCTGCAGGGGCTCGCGCTGCCCGCCGAGATATGGGAGCGCGACGTGCTCCCCCGTCGTACCGGCGCCTACTCCCAATCGTGGTTGGACAGCCTCTGCTCCAGCGGCGAGGTCGTGTGGGTCGGCGCCGGGCCGCTGGGGCGCTCCGGGCGCGTCGCCCTGTACTTCCGCGAGGACGCCGCCGCCATTGGGCCGCCAGGGGGTCGCGGTTTGATGCACCGCACCGGCTCTACAGGGGATCGAGACGCAGTTCCGGAGAGTCGCCAGGCGCGAGGAGGTTTGGCGCCGAGCGGGCGCGAGCACGAGCTCCTGCGTGCGCGTCTGCGTCAGGGACCGTCCTTCTTCACCGACCTGCTCGCCCAGATCGACGCACCCGCTGAGGCTTTGCGGGAGGCGCTATGGGACCTCGTCTGGGCCGGCGAGGTCACCAACGATGCCTGGGCGCCCCTGCGAGCACCGCGACTGACGCTCGCCCGAACCGAGCGTCACAGCGGGCTCGAGTCTGGACGTCAGCGCGACATAGGCGGGGATGGCGGCGGCGGCATGCGCGGCAGGTCCGGCCTCGGACGCTCGCGCTTTGCCGCGCGCCGACGTGGAAACACCAGGGCCGGGGGCGATCAGGTGCAGGGGCGCTGGTCGCTCACCGAGGCCTTGTTCCGTGGGGAGGTGGACGGCCCCGCAGGGGCGAGCGAGCGGCGTCGCGCGCTCGCCGAGCTACTCCTCGAGCGCTACGGCATTGTCACCCGCGAGCAGGTGCTAGCCGAGGGCATCAAAGGCGGCTTCGCCCTGCTCTACGACACGTTCGCCAACCTCGAGACGCTCGGCATCTGCCGCCGCGGCTACTTCATCGAGGGTATGGGCGGCGCGCAGTTCGCGCTGCCCGGCGCTGTCGAGCGGCTGCGTGCAGGGGGGACGGTCAGTGCGCCGCGGCCCGTACATGGGGCCGGGGCCGGGGCCGGGGCCGGGGCCGGAGCCGGAGTGGGGGCCGGCGTCGGTGACAGTGAGGCAGGCGATGCGCGTACGCTCGTGCTTGCCGCCGCCGATCCCGCGCAGCCCTACGGCGCCGCGCTGCCATGGCCCAAACGCGAGGGGGCGCAGTCCCGGCCTGCCCGCGTGGCCGGAGCGTATGTGGTGCTCGTCGACGACGAGCCAGTGCTGTACGTCGAGCGTGGCGGGAGAGGGCTCGTGACGCTCACCGGGGGCGCTTTGGGTGCGGGCGGGGCCCTGGGCACTGTGGGCGCTGGCACTGGGCGCGAGGGTGAGGCCATCTGCGAGGCCCTCGTGGCGCTCGCCGAAGCCGTCCGCGCCGGGCGCGTCGGCAAGCTCGCGCTCGAGCGCATTGACGGTCAGCCCGCGATCGCCTCCAGCCTCGCCGAGACGCTGATCGAGCTCGGATTTAGCTCCGGGCCGCGACGGCTCACGCTCAGCGCCTGAGCGTCACATCGTCAATACGTCCATCTGTCCGCCCTCCGCGATCGGTCCCCGGAGTCCTTCCGGTAGGCCAAAACCGCAATGTCCGAGCCACTTTACCCAGACAGTCGAATCCCTTTGTCTGTCGGACGGTTGAGCTTGTCGGAGACACCGGTGGAATTGTTCCAACTGGCTTGTTATTAAAGGTGCCGACAAGGGTTGCGCACGATCAATTTTTCGTCTACCTTCTGGAACAGTGGGGATGAGTCGAACAGGGAGCCAAGTAGCGCCGCTGTACCGCCGGCTGCCGCACGGGCCCAGTGGCATGGACCGTGACGAGGTGGCCCGCAACCAGCGCGCGCGCCTCTACGGAGCGATGATCGAGTCGATCGCCCAGCGTGGCTATCAGGCCACGACCGTCGCACACGTCATTGGCCTCGCCGGCGTCTCGCGCAGGGCCTTCTACGAGCTGTTCACCAACAAGGAAGCGTGCTTCCTCGCCACCTACGACATCGTCGTCGCTCGCGCCCGCAAACGCGTGATCGACGCATGGGTGGGCGAGCGTGGCTGGGCCAACCGCCTGCACGCCGCCTGCAAGGCGCTGCTCGACGAAGTTGCCGAGTCGCCGCGCGGGCCGCGGCTCGTGCTCGTCGACGCGCTCGGGGTGGGGCCGAAGGCCAGGGAGCGGATGCAGCTCGCCGGCTTCACCTTCGAGCGACTCATCGCAAGCGCCTTCCAAGCCGCACCCGACGGCGTCGGCTTCTCGCGGCTAACTTCCCGTGGCGTCGTTGGCGGTGTGCGCCATGTGGTGTTCCTGCGCATGCTCGAGCAGCGCGAACGTGAGCTGTACACACTCACCGACGAAATCCTCGACTGGATCGAGTCCTACCGCACCCCAGCCGCCGCACGGCTCGGCCTCTTGGGGCTCGCACCAACCACCCGGGTGCCGCCCACGCCCGCCGCGTTCCTCGCTCGCGACGACAAGCGCGCGAGGGTGCTCGGCTCGGTCGTACATTTGACGCTCGACGAGGGCTACTCGAGGCTGACCGACCCGCAGATCGCGCAGTTCGCCGGCATGTCCACCGAGGCCTTCCACAAGCAGTTCCCCAACAAGGAGGAGTGCTTCCTCGCTGTCCTCGACGAATTCGTCGCCGAAGGGCTCGACGCCGTCAAGGACAGCTTCGAGAACGCCACCTCATGGCCCGAAGGCGTCTACCGCGCGATGTCCGCGTTCATCGACTACCTCGTCGCCCACCAGGCGCTGCTTCGAATCGCGTTCATCGACGTGTTCGAGGTTGGCCCCGGCATGATCGGACGGCTGACAAAGTCGATCGAGGGCTTCACCAAGTTCCTCACCGATAACGGCCCTGCGCCGCGTCGCGGACCAGAAGTCGCCGAGGAGGCGATCACCGGCGCTATCTGGTCGATCATCTCAAGCTACGTCGCCAACGACCGTCTCGCGCGGCTGCCCTGCCTGGTTGATCACCTCGCGTTCATCGTGCTCGCCCCCTACACCGGCCCCAAGGCCGCCGTCGAGGCGATCCAGGCCGCGCGCAAACCGCTCCGCGCAGTCTGAGAACTGGCTCACCGCAGACTCTGCGATCGTGCGTGGTGATGATCGAGTCATCGCCCAAGCGCCCACGCCGCGTCGGCCACAAGGGCGCCGCCGATATCGAGCGCGGTAACACGCTCGCGAGCTTCGACGCAGCGCTCGCCCACGGCGTTGACATGATCGAGCTAGACGTGCTCAGCGAGCACACCGACGGCAGCGGGCGACTACTCGTCGGACACGACTACGAGGACCTGCGCGCACGCACGCCGCTGACGTTCGAGCAGGCACTCGAGCATCTCGCGGGGCCGGCCTTCGCCGGCATGGAACTCGACGTCGACGTCAAGATCCCCGGCTACGAGCTGCGCGTGCTCGAGCTGCTGCGCGAGTTCGGGTTGGTCGAGCGCACACTCGTCAGCGGCATGTTCCCCTCAGGGCTCGCGCTCATCCGTACGGCTGAGCCCACGCTGCGCCTCGGCTGGTCAGTGCCGCGCGTGCGCCGCGACTACACCACCGACATGCTCACCGCCATCCCCGCCCTGGCCATGCTCACCGGCTACCGCGCCACCCTTCCCCGCCGCGCGCGTACCGCCCTGCAGGAAGGCCGCTTCGACGCGATTATGGCCCATTGGCGAGTCGTCACCAGCGGGCTCGTGCGTGCCGTCGCCGAAGGCGGCGGTGAGCTCTACGTGTGGACCGTCGACGACGCCCGCATGATCGAGCGGCTCACCGCCATGGGCGTCGACGGGATCATCACCAACGACCCGCGATTGTTTGGAGGGACCAGCTAGATGGCCGAGAGTCAGCTCAGCCTATGACGCAGGTTTCGGCGCTGAAGTTCGCCGGGTCCGCCCCTGCGAGGCTCTTGTGCCCGACGGTGGACGTGCGCGTAGCCGACAGCACCACCGTCTTGCCGTGGCGCCACTCGAAGTCCACCACGCCGCGCAGCGTCACCGGCGGCTGGCCGTTCACGGGCTTCAGATCGAACGTCGTCCCTCCTTGGCGCGCCGCCGCGCCACTGCCCACGGCCACGAAGCTTGAGCTCGTGCCGCTCGCCACATCCAGCCACTGTTTTTTCGAGTTCATGTACTGCAGGCGAAAGCTCATGTACATCTTCTGGTCGGACTTCCCGTCCCCCGGCATCGAGCCGCGGATGCCAACCGTGTTCGGCTCGTCCGCCGGGTCACACACGTCGATCGTCGCCCACAGTTCGTGGGAGCTCAAAAGCGCGTGTTCGCTCGCCGTCGGCTTGGGTGTCTTCGTTGAGCCGGGCGTCGACGCGGATGCTGGTGGGGCCGCGGAAGTTGCAAGCGCCGTCGCCAGCGCGAGCAGGGCAGCTGACGGTAGGAGCCTTGCCAGCACCGTCCTGGCTATCGAGGAGCGCTGTGTACTCACAATGTGAAGATAGCGCCGGCGTCAGCCCGCGGGTGCAGGTGAGGCGCCGCCGCTATCCGTTGTTGTGGTATTCCCTGGGCTGATGGGGGCGACTCGCTCAGCTGACGTGGTCGAGCTGCTCGGGCGGGTGCCAGCGTTCTCCACGCTCGAGCCAAGCGACCTCGAGCGGATCGCAGGTGTCGCTGTTCCCCGCAGCTTCGAGCCCGGACAGGTCGTCTTCCGCGAGGGCGACTCCAGCGACACCTGCTACGTCGTGCGCGAAGGTCGTGCCCGCGCCATCCGCACCCACGGCGACGGGCGCACGATCACGCTCGCCACGTTTGGCCCTGGAGACATCTTCGGTGAGCTCGCCATGTTCGAGGACGAGCGCCGCTCCGCCACCGTCGAGGCAATCGAGCAGATCAGCGTCGTCGGTGTGCTCGGCCCCGACATGCGACGGCTGATGAAAGAGCACTCCGAGATCTCAGCGCGTCTCGTCATCGCCCTCGGGCGGCGCCTGCGAGAGACCAACGAGCGTCTCTCACGTCAGTCCTTCCAGACCGTGCAGAGCCGCGTCGCCGCCGTGCTCTCCGAGATCGTCGCTGCGGAGATCGCCGCCGGCAAGAACTCCGCCGACGTGCTCGTCACCGCCACCCAAGCCGACCTCGCGCAGCTCGCAGGCTCATCACGCGAGTCCGCCAGTCGCTTCCTCGCCGTGCTCGAGCGTGCCGGCGTCATCTCCCAGGGGCGCGGGCGCCTCACCGTCCACAACCCCGCAGCGCTGGAGCAATATGTCTTCTGAGCCAGCCAAACCGTCTGAGCCATCCAAGTCATCCAAAGGCTCGCGGCGGCGCAAGCGCAAGCCCAAGGCCAGCCCCGTTAAGTCCTCTCGACCCTCGCGGTCCAGCAAACGGCCGTCCAAATCGCAGGCGCGCGAGTTCTCCGCCGGCGGTGTCGTCGTGCGCGGCGATCAGGTCGTCACGATCGTTCCCACCCGCAGAGCTGCCGACGGCTCGCGTGTGCTCGCGCTTCCCAAGGGCCACGTCGACCCCGGCGAGAGCACCATCGAGGCCGCCACACGCGAGGTGCGCGAGGAGACAGGCATCGTCGCCGAGGTCGTGTGTGAGCTCGGCGAGTCGCGCTACTGGTACCGGCGCGAAGGGCGCACCGTCGGCAAGACCGTCGCGTTCTTCCTCTTCAACCACCTCGAAGGGGACACCGCCGACCACGACGACGAGGTCGAGGAGGTCCGCTGGATGGGCCTACAGGAGGCCCAAAAGGCGCTCAGCCACGATGCCGAGCGAGAGATGGTCGCGCTCGCGCTGGCCTATTTGCACAAAGCCCGGTAGCCTGCCCGGGCGATGCAGGTCCTCAACTTCTACTCCACCATCTTCGCCGACGAGCTAAAGCGCGGGCGCAAGACCGCCACCATCCGTCTCGGCGACAAGTCCGGCAAGTACCGCAAGAACCAGGCCGTGCTCGTCACCATCGGCTACCAGTACTCGCCCCGCGAACGTATCTTCGAAGCCGTCATCGACCAAGTCGAGGTGATGAAGCTCGGCGAGCTATCGCCCCGCGACATCAAGCACGACAACCCCGAGTTCCGCCGCCACGAGGAGCTCATCAAGTTCCTCGAGCAAATTTACGGGCGGCCTGTTTCTACGGAGGATGTCGTCACGGTGGTTCGGTTTTCGCAGATCCTTGAGAACCCCACCGGGATGACCGAGGCCATTAAGGGGTTCGGGGGGGCGCAAAATTAGCGCGGGGACGGAACTCCCGAACGCCGCGAGCAGAGCCGGGCAGCGTTCGGGAGTTCCACCCCGCTTGGCGTGGGCCTGAGTCAGCCCATCTCGGATGGCCCTTGCTGCCCCTAAGCCCGCGGATGGCTACGCCGTGGCGGCTGGGGGACTACGCTTTTGCGTCCAGCGCGTCTCCGGGGCGATGACTAAACCTCGACCAGCGAGACGCCGAGACTAGCTCTCGGCCCGCTTTGCAAGCGCTTGGAGCGTCTGTATCCCCTGCTCGGCCTGTTTGCGCAGCGCGGGAAGTTCGCGTCTTGCCTGCTCTCGGATTGCCTGCTGGCGGGCACTGATCGCACTAACTTGCGAGATTTAGGTCTAGAAAGTCCTCAAGCAACCTGAGGCGCCGCTCATGCGAATTAGGCAGGGTTGCGGGACATATCAAAGACCGCATGCTGGTCGATCTACCGTGGGCCAAGCCTGCACTAGCTCGGACAGTCGCGCTGGCTCTCGGTCCGGCAGGCGGCGTGATGGGCTACGCCGTGGCGGCTGCGCGCGACTGTGCACAGGCGTACAGCGTCTCGGGGGCGATGTCGGCTTCGTTGGGCCAGACGATCGTGCCGGCCTCAGCGTCCGCGCGGAGTTGTGCAAAGTACGTTTTGTCGCGTAGCGGCTCGAACACGCCGCCATAGTCGAGCAGGTAGGAGAGGTCTACGTCGGCGGTGGTGCCGTCCTCGAAGCGGACATGCACTGCGTATCCGTGTAGTGGCTTGGCCTCGGTGAGTAGGGGCGTGCTGCGCATGGTCGCAATTCTAGAGCGGTCAGTGCAGCGGCTCTATCGATGCCGCGTGCATGGTGAGCGCGTATCGGCGTACGCGCATAGCGTGTACAAGCAGTGGTTATCGAGTACACGTGTGCTCGCGAGCACGAGTCGGAAGCGCCACCCTGGCAGATGCTCCGGGTTGACCTGCGCCGCGCAATCAGCCTCCCGGCTTTCATTGGCGCCGTCAGAACCGCACTGACGCTCGCCAGACTAAGGCAGCTCGAGCACCAGCAGCAGAGCGTCCTCCACGGCGCGCAGTTCCTCGCGTGTCAGGCGTCCGGCCAGCTCACCGAGTGCGCGTGCGTCGACGGCTCCGACCATCTCACAGAGGACCTGTGTTGGCTGGTCGTCGACCGTGACTTCTGGGTGGAAGCTGGCTGCGAAGGCGGAGCGCGACGTCGGGCAGACGACCACGGTGGAGAGGGTGAGCAAATCGTCGGCTTGGACGATCACCGCGTAGCGTCGGCCCTCTTGAACGTGGCCGCGCTTGCTGGGAAGCTTGATTCGGTGGACATCACCACGGACCACGTAGCGTCTCCATGAGGTCGGCGACCTCCCGCGCTTCTCGCACGTAATGCTCATTCTGCATGAGGCTCCTCGCCTCTGCCGCGAGCCCGCCGCGCCGGCGCTCGCGCTCGGCCGTCTCGGTGATCGCCTGTCGTGCTGCCTCAGCGCGGCTCAATCCTCGCCGTCTTGCGATCTCATCGAGTGCGCTCAAGCCATCACGCCCGAGACGCAGAGACAGGGGATGAGGAGCCGACGCCATACGGCAAGCGTAGCGCAAAACACACTACGTTGAGGGGCGTGAGGTCAGCACAGGCGCGATTAGTCGTAAAAATTCGGCTGCTTGCCTTGAAGTTAGGCTCCGATCTTCTATATATTGGTCTTGTAATTGGCACTCTCTCCCCGAGAGTGCCAGACAGAGGCGGGGCGCACGTTTAGAGGGCTGCGCGCCGCGGGTCGCATTCTCTAGATGGAGGTCTCAACATGAAGCTCAAGCCCCTGGGCGATCGGCTGATCGTGCGGGCGATCGAGGAGGAGGAGAAGACTGCCAGTGGCATCGTCCTCCCCGACACCGCTAAGGAGAAGCCACAGAAGGGCAAGGTTCTGGCAGTCGGCGACGGCAAGCTGGACGACGCAGGCAAGCGCATTCCGCTGGATGTGAAGACTGACGACGAGGTCCTGTACAGCAAGTACGGCGGGACCGAGATCAAGGACCCCGACACCGGAGAGGACCTGCTCGTTTTGCGCGAGTCCGACGTCCTCGCCAAGGTTGCCTAAGAGGGTGGCGAAGCCGGCCTCCAGGCCGGCAAGCCGGGCCCCTCGTTTTCTTAATCAAGGAGATCTGTAGATATGGCTCACAAGGAACTCAAGTACAGCGCCGAGGCGCGCTCGGCGCTCGAGGCTGGCGTTGACGCGGTCGCCAACGCGGTCAAGGTCACGCTCGGCCCCAAGGGCCGTTACGTGGTGCTCGACAAGAAGTTCGGCGCACCCACCATCACCAACGACGGCGTCACCATCGCCCGCGAGATCGAGGTCGAGGACGTCTTCGAGAACCAGGGCGCACAGCTGGTGCGCGAGGTTGCAACAGCTACGAATGATGTTGCCGGCGACGGCACCACCACGGCGACCGTGCTTGCCCAGGCGATTGTTCGCCAGGGCCTGAAGAACGTGGCCGCCGGTGCCAATCCGCTGGCGCTCAAGCGTGGCATCGAGAAGGCCGTCGACGAGGTCGTCAAGAACATCGCCTCGCAGTCCAAGGAGGTCTCCGGCAAGGACCAGATCGCCCGTGTGGCGACCATCTCCGCCGGTGACGAGGAGATCGGCGACGTCATCGCCGACGCGATCGAGAAGGTCGGCAAGGACGGCGTCGTCAACGTCGAGGAGGGCCAGACATTCGGCATGGACCTCGAATTCACCGAGGGCATGCAGTTCGACAAGGGCTACATCTCGCCCTACATGGTCACCGACCAGGACCGCATGGAGGCAGTGCTAGAGGACCCTTACATCCTGATCGCAAACCAGAAGATCGGCTCCGTCCGCGACGTGCTGCCGGTGCTCGAGGCAGTGATCCAGTCGGGTAAGCCGATTCTGATCATCGCCGAGGACGTCGAGGGCGAGTCGCTCGCGACGTTGGTCGTCAACAAGCTGCGCGGGACGTTCACCGGCGTGGCCGTCAAGGCGCCTGGCTTCGGTGACCGCCGCAAGCGGATGCTCGAGGACATCGCCATTCTCACCGGCGGCGAGGTGATCACCGAGGAGATGGGTCTGAAGCTCGAGAACACCCAGATCTCGCAGCTCGGCCGCGCGCGTCGTGTGGTCGTCGCGAAGGACAACAGCACGATCGTCGACGGTGCCGGTGACGCGGAGGCGATCAAAGGCCGCATCAACCAGATCAAAGCCGAAATCGAGAACACCGACTCCGACTTCGACCGCGAGAAGCTGCAGGAGCGCCTGGCAAAGCTCTCCGGCGGTGTCGCAGTGGTGAAGGTCGGCGCGGCAACCGAGACGGAGATGAAGGAGAAGAAGCACCGCGTCGAGGACGCCCTGCAGGCAACAAGGGCGGCACTCGAGGAGGGCATCGTGCCCGGCGGTGGCGTCGCGCTGCTGCAGGCCTCATCGGCGATCACGATCAGCGATAACGGCTCATCCGCCGACGGCTCAGATGACGAGCGCACGGGTGCTCGTATCGTGCTCCGTGCACTGGAGGAGCCGCTCCGTCAGCTCGCCGAGAACGCCGGCCTCGAGGGCTCCGTCGTCGTCAACGACGTGCGCAAAGCCAAGAAAGGCCACGGGCTGAACGCGTCCACCAACGAGATCGTCGATCTCGTCGCCGCCGGCGTCATCGACCCGGCCATGGTCACACGCTCCGCGCTACAGAACGCAGCGTCGATCGCCAAGAACATCCTCACCACCGAGGCGATTGTCGCCGAGGTACCGGAGAAGGAAAACGGTGCCGGTGGCGGCGGTGGCATGCCCGACATGAGCGGGATGATGTAGGTAGGCGTCGGTAGCGCTGGGCTGAAGGCCAGCACGGTCTGGCAGCCAGCAGTTGGGAAGGAAACGCGAGGGGCCCGGCAATTTGCCGGGCCCCTCGACTTGGTGCGCTGCCATAGCGAGCGGCCGTCCGTAGCGCGCGCGCCTACCTACGCTTGTAATCCGCGACGAACTCCCCACCCGCTCTTGCCTGGGTGGACGATTCCGGGTTGGCGATATACGCGAGGATTTGCAGGGCGAGGAACTTCGGTGCAATCGCAACTCCAGCCGGCACCGCATACAGCGCGAACTGGAATTTCTGGCTCTTGCCTCTCGCTGGGCAGACCGAGTAGCGCGTTTTGCCGTTGCTCACGACTCCCAAGTGCGCGCCGTGCGGGATCTCACCCGCCGCCAGCTTGTGCAGCGACGGATTGATGCCAGAGAGCGCCCAATTGACTGAGAAAGAGTAGCCCGGTCGCGCGTTTTTGCCAGTGGTTGGGTTCGGTTTCAGGCCGAGCACGAACAGGGCGAGTTCTTTGGTTGTGGATGGCACCGCACCCCATTCCAGGGGCGGAGCGATGTCCTTGCCATCGCACCCGTAAACCGCTGGGAGTGATTCGCCCACGAGCGCTGGGCTTTTGAACGGGATCTTGATGGGCTTCGGGTTGGAGGATACGGCGGAGCTGCCACAGCCGCCCACCACCAGCGCCAGCGTGATCACGGCGCCCGACATCGCTTTGGCTGCTCGTCGCATCGACGCTCCTCCTTCGAGTCGTCACGCGACTCGCTCGTTCAGGACGAGCAGAAGCTACTTCCCGACCAGGCGAATGCCAAGCGATTCAGTGAAATGTCTCCGACCCGCTTTATGCCACGGCGCTGACCGGCCTCGGGCCCTCGCCCACGTACTTCGCGGTGGGTCTGATCAGCTTGGCCTCGCGCTTCTGCTCGAGGATGTGAGCTGACCAGCCCGCCACCCGCGCGCACGTGAACATCGGCGTGAACAGGTCCGGCGGAACTTCCGCCAGGTCGAGAACAACCGCCGACCAGAACTCCACGTTCGTCGCGAGCACGCGATCGGGGCGACGGGCATGGAGCTCCGCCAGCGCCGCCTTCTCCAGTGCCTCCGCAGCCTGGAAGCGGGGCGAGCCCAATTCCGAGCAGGTTTGGCGCAGCACCCGCGCACGGGGGTCTTCAGCACGATAGATGCGGTGGCCGAAGCCCATCAGACGCTCGCCGCGGTCGAGTGCGTCCGACACCCACTTCTCCGCATTGCCCGTCGCTTCGACTTCGTCCAGCATCTTCAACACCCGCGATGGGGCGCCACCATGCAGCGGTCCTGACAGCGCGCCAACCGCCGCGGACATCGCCGCCGCTACGTCAGCGCCCGTCGAGGCGACGACACGGGCGGTGAAGGTCGATGCGTTCATGCCGTGCTCCGCCGCCGAAATCCAGTAGGCGTCGATCGCCTTCACATGATCCGGGTTGGCCTCGCCGCGCCAGCGGATCAGAAAGCGCTCGGGGATCGTGCGTCCCTCGTCGATCTCCGACTGGGGCACCGGTGGCTGGCCCGCTTCGCGTGCCGACTGGGCCACGAACGAAAGCGCCATCACCGAGGCGCGCGCGAGGTTGTCGCGGGCCTCCTCGTCGGTGATGTCGATCAGCTGCCCAAAACCCCACTCCGGGGCCAGCATCGCCAGCGCGGACTGTACGTCGACGCGGTGGTCACCCGAGCGCACGGTCAGCGCATGTGGTTCAGCCGGGGGCAGGCCCGGTTTGAGGCGGCCGTCTACAAGCAGACCCCACACCTGCTCGTAGGGGATCGTGCCCACCAGTTCCTCGATGTTGACGCCGCGGTAGCGCAGCGCGCCACCCTCTTTGTCGGGCTCCGCTATCTCGGTGGCGAAGGCGACAACGCCTTCCAGGCCCGACTGGACCTCCGGTGCTGACTGAACCGCGCTCATGGCACTCGCTTTCTGGGCTTGATCTTTTTGGGTCCCGCCCACCCGGCTGCCTTGTGGGCAGATACATATCGTCGCAGGAATTCCTGCGTGAGTAGCTGCCGGGCGGTCACGCAAGCCCCGCTGGAGATGCGCGCTGCGCGCGAGCGCGGCGCTCTCAGCCGACGCCCAACACCGCGGCCATTCGCTGTGGATAGACCCCTAGTGCTTCCGCGTCCGCCGCGCCGCGGACCGAGGTCATTGCCACCTCCATCAGCTCGGCCTCATCCCAAGTGGCGAACGCGCCCGGTCCCGCGACTCGCTCGAGTAGGCGCAACGCGCGCGAGACGATCGGTGTCGGCACGTGCAGCAGCGGGCGCTTGCGGTTCAGCGAACGCAGAAGCGTGCGCACGATGTCGGCGTGGCTGAGCGTCTCGGGGCCAGCCAACTCGTAACGCTCGTGTGGTGCTCCAGCGCCGGCGCGCAGAGCGGCAATCACGCAGCCCGCGACGTCCTCAGCCCAGATTGGCTGGAACAGCGCGCTGGCGCGCCCGGACACCGGCATTACCGGCAGTAGCGCCATGCGTTCGAGCAGCGTCAGCCACGGGTCGCCCGGCGCGTACACGATCGACGGTGCAAACACGATCGAGCGTACGTCCGCCTCCCGCACTGCCTGTTCGGCAAGCGCCTTTGCCCGCAGGCAGCGTGTGCGATGGTGGGTGGAGGCACCGAGCGCCGAGAAGAACACGAACCGCTCGACGCCTTGGCGCTCCGCTGCCTCGACCATGCGCCACGTGGCGATCCCGTTGAGCTCCTCGATCGAGCCCCGCGGCTGGTCGCGGATCGACGCAGCCAGATGCACCACCGTCTGCACGCCGCGCAGTGCGTTGCGAAACGAAGGTGGGTCGGTGAGGTCGCCGAGGGCGATCTGCACGCGCACGCGCTGAGCGCCGAGGCGTCTGGGATCACGCACCAAGCAGCGGACTTCGGTGCCTTCGGCCAGCAGCCGCGGCAGCAAAGTCGAGCCCACCAGGCCGGTCGCGCCGGTAAGAAGCAGCATGCTTCGTACAATATGCGTCTCTCCAGCAGCACCCCCGCAAATCGACCCAAAGAAAGAAGCGAATGGCCTACGTAATCGCCGAGCCGTGCATTGGCACCAAGGACAACTCCTGTGTCGAGGTATGCCCCGTGGACTGCATCCACCCGACGCCCGACGAGCCCGGATACGACGCGGCCGAAATGCTCTACATCGACCCCGAGGAGTGCATCGACTGCGACGCCTGCGTCGAGGCGTGTCCCGTCGATGCATGCTTCGCCGAGGACCAGCTGCCGGAGGAGTGGCAGAAGTACACGCAGATCAACGCCGAGTACTTCGCCAACAGCCGCTAGCAATCTCGCAAACTGGCGCCTCTGGAGCGAGCGCTTCCAGCAGCGGACGGCTCTAGAGGTAGAAGCGCGCGACGACCAGCAGCTGGCTGAAGACGTCCTGGGCAAAGAACAGGATCACGATCAGCACACCCACAGCACCACCCCAGCGCTTGCCAGCGCCGCGGGCGGCGAGTGCCAGCACGATGGCTGCCAGCGGGAGCAGCGGGATCAGGTAGCGTGGCTGTTCCCATCCCCCTCCTTCGGTGAGACGATGGGAGTACGCGTCCTGCCCGATCAACGCCAACAGCCCCACGCTCATCACTACATAAACGAGGATCTCAGACAGGCGGTGCCGCAGAGCCCTACGGCAAACGGCCACCGCACACAGGGCGAGGATCACGATCAACCCCGCGGGGATTAGCGCGAGATTGTCCACCCATACCGGGAACGACGTATCGATCCAGCCATACAGGCCGACCATCCTGTTGAACCAGCTCTCGTGGATCATCGAAATCCCCGGGAATTCGTTCAGCATTCCAGGCAGGTGCGGAAGGTACATACCCCACACGAACGAGACGTTGCTGAGCAGGGAACCCGTCTTGCCCGCTTCGCTCGCGGAGCTCGACACCAGTCCCAGTGCATGATGATGCTCGAGCAGGTTGCTGAGGACATACACGCAGATGGGACTAACGGCGATCGCCATCGCAATCGCCATCGCGCCGAAAGCGCGCCGCGAGCCGTCACCCTCGGCGGTCGCCGGCCGCCCGCGAAAGGCGAGCACCACGAGACCCAGCATCACACCGGGTGCCAGCCCGATGAAGTTCAGCTTCGTCAGGAAGCCGGCGGCGATCGCCACGCCGAGCGCGACCGCCCGTTTGCGCGTGAGCCCGCGCCTGAACGCGCGTGCGAGGCACAAGAAGACGGCTGCGGTCACCGGGTAAAGCAGCGCGTCCGGGGTGACCGCCCCCGAGGCAAAGCCGAATGGTGCCACTAGCGCTGCTGCAAGACCAGCAACCGTCCACGCCCAACGAACCCCTGGCAGGCACTCGCGCACGAACAGGAACGTGAACAATGCCGACAGCCCCGCCAGCAGCGCGCTCAGCAGCCGCATCAGCTCGAGACGGTCCAGCAGCGTCCCGCCCGAGCCCAGCTCGTAGGGGATGGTCTCCAGCGCGTAATAAAGCGGTGGCTCGGAGGCCGCCACCCCCGCCCCTCCCGGGCCGACGCGGTTCAACGGGAGCAACAGGTCTTCATCTAGCTGGCGCTGCGCAGAGAGCGAGGTGATCGTCGGAACTTCCGGATGCCACTCGATTTCGCGCTGGTTGAGGTCCTTCAGGACGTGGAGCTCCTCTTCTGAGAAACCTTCCCTGTTGGACGTCGGTAGCCTCCCTGTCTCGGCTAGCAGCTGCACGTAGGCGAAGTGAGACGGCTCGTCGGGAGACTGAAAGGGCGGCGTGATCACCGACCAGCACGCCGCGCTGAGGACCGCTACCACTGCACATGTCCAAGCGGCCCATGGGATTTTCAGAAGCCGCCGATCTGGCTTGCCGAGCGTGCTCAGCCGCGCCTCGCGCAGGAGCAGGCGCGAGGCGATAACAGCTACCGCTAGCATCGCCACGATCGCCAGGTAGGTAGCCCAGGTGCCGCTGGGCGCATGCTCCAGTCCCATGTTGTGGATCGCCGAGGAGGCGAGCGAGAGCCACGAGCGCGGGCCCCTTCGCATGTATTCCATCCGCAGCAGATAGCCTTCCCCGCCGGCTACGCGCACCCGCGAGCCGTTGATCTGCAGGGGTTCCTGCCCCGGACCAACCGTAGTGCAGATGCGTCCGCCGAAGATCGCCTGCGACAAGCGCCTGATGGGAACGGTCACCGTTTCGTCGATACCCCAGCCCGCCTCTCGCTCGCCTTCGGCGACGAGCGTCGAGGCCGAGAACACCTTCAGGTTCACCCTCGGGCCCGTGTTGGCCGACAGCGATACGCGGATCGCTTCGGTGCCCTGCGGCAGCACTCCGAAGCGCTGGCAGCCGAGGTTGCTGCTGCGTGTGTAGGTGATAGCCAGGTGTGCTGGAATACCGTTCGTCCCGGCGACCGTCAGCGGCGAGCTCGATAGCAGCAGCCCTAGTGCCACAGCCACGAGCGCGAGCCCCGCCGCGAGCGCGAGCCGCACGCTCAGCAGCCAGCGCCCACGGGGGCGGGCGGTGCTCGGTTGCACACGCACGGGCGAGCTCTGCTCCGTGGCGGTTGTGGGCGGCACCTCGAGCTCCATTAGCCGTAGAAGCGGGCGACGACCTGCAGTTGGCTAAAGAGATCGTGGGCCAAGAACAGGAGGATGATCAGCGCGCCCGCCGTCGGCCCCCAGCGCCGTCCGGCTCCCCGCGCCGCCAGGGCTAGGACCGCGCCAAGCAACGGCAGCAACGGCAGCAGGTAGCGGGACTGCCCGTATGAATCCAACTGGGACGGGAACGCCGCAAAGGAGTCAGCGCCGACCAGCGTCAGCAGGCCCAGTGCGATCAGCGCGTAGCACGCGAGCTCTCCCACGCGGGCGCCAAGCGCACGCCGGCTGGCAACCAGCGCCCTTACGCACAGGGCCGCGATCACCGCGGCGGGGACGAGCGCCACGTCGTAGACCCAGCCGGGGAAGAAAGTGTCGAGCCAGCCGAGTCGTCCGACGTAGCCGTCGAACCAGATTTGACGTGTGCTGAAAAGGCTCGGGAAGTCGCTGACCGTGCCTGGCAGCCGTGGAAGATAGAGCTGCCAGATGTAGTTGGCCTCGGCGAGCAGCGAGCCGTGCGTTTCGTTGATCGTGCTCTTCACAATGCCCAGAGCGGGATGATTTGAGAGCACGTTGTCCAGCACGAACAGGGCAACGGGGATGCAGCCGATCGTGGCGGCGATCGCCGGGGTGCGCAGCGCGCCGCGCCCGCCCCCGCCGCGTGCGCCACGCAGCGCGATGACGACCAGTGCAAGGAACGTGCCCGGTAGCAGCCCAACAAAGTTCAGCTTCGTAAGAAGGCCCGCGGCGATCACGACGCCGGTCGCGATCGCCGCGCGCGTGGTGAGACCGCGCCGGAAGGCGCGCGCGAGACAGTAGAACAGCGCCGCGGACACCGCGAAAAGCCCGGCATCTGGGTTCACGCCACCCGACATGAACCCCAGTAGTGGCGCGAGCGCAACAGCTAGCCCGCCCACCGTCCACGCCCAGCGGACGCGTGGCAGGCTCTCGCGCAGGAACAAGAATGTGAACAGCGCCGTGAGGCCTGCCAGCAGCGACGAGAACAGTCGCATCAGCTGCAGCCGATCGAGCAGCGTCCCGCTCGAGCCGAGATCGTAGGGAATGGTCTCCAGCGCGTAATACAGCGGCGGCTCTGACCACGAAACTCCCGCGTCGGGGCTCCCCCTCGTTGAGATGTGGTTCGTGGCCTTGAGCTCGTCGTTGATCTGCTGTTGTTCTTCCTGGGAGAAGATCGCTTGCGTAGCTGGGCTCTGGCGGATGTTCGCAAAATGCACCGTCAGTAGCGCGTCACTCTCTTCAGTGGTGAATGCTTCCGAGGGGGAGACGGGTCGCGTCCCCGTTTCCGCGAGCTGCTTGACGTAGGCGAAGTGGGCTGGTTCGTCGGGAAGCTGGAACGGTGGCGTTATGAACGACCAGCTGACAGCGTTCAGGCAAGCGACGAGGGCGCAGATCCATCCGGCCATTGGCACACGCGCAAAGACTCTCCACGGCCGTGTGGTTGCCCGCCACAGTCGCCGCCGGCGGGTAGCGCGCCCTGGTCCTGTTGGTCGCGTGGGCACCGGTACGTCAGGTGGCGCATCGCTGTCTGGTGCCGTTGACGTGGGCGTGGTCGTCTGAAGGGGATGCTCACTCATGGAGCTCTCCAAGAATCATTCGCGAGGCCAGAGCTGTTACCGCGAGCATCAAGGCCACCACAAGGAAAACGATCCAGATGCCGCTCCAGGCACGACCGAATCCCATGTTCTGCGCGACCGATGACAGCAGTGTCAGCCACGAACTGCGCCCGGCCCCGAGGTCTTCGATGCGGAGTCGGCCGTCGAGTGCCTGTCCGGCGGTGGTGTGAATTGCAACCGCGACGGGCGTCTTGTACCCAAATAGTTTCACTCCTTCACCGTCAGGATGAGGAATCGCGAAGCAGATCTTCACCGGTGAGATCGTGCGGGATACAGCTCGCACGGGAATCGTCACCGCCGCACCATCCCAGCCGGAGCCGCGCGTTCCAGAGGTGAGGAGATGGCCAGCAGAAAATACCCTGACGGTCACACCCGGGCCCGTAAATGCCCCGAGCGATACCCTGATCGCGACTGTGCCCTGTGCCACGAGTTCGCTTGACTGACACGCACTGGAGTTGCTGGCGGTGATGGCCAGTTCCGCGTTCAGCGGTGCTGAGTTGGTCTCAATCACGGCCAGCGGGGACTGCGAGAGCACCAAAAAGCCGGCCACCACGATCAGCGCTAGCCCCGCGGCGAGCGCGCTGCGCACGCTGCGCATCAGTCGCGGCGCAGGCCAAGGATGCTGAGCAAAAACGACGTGAACACGACCTGGATGCCTAGCACCAGCAGCGTCGCGGCAAAGATCGCCGCGCGTTCCTGCGCGAGGCTGCCGAAGCCGTGAGCGATCCAGTCGATCAAGATCACGGCGATCATCGCCAGGCCCGCCAGCGCGATCACGCTGCCGGCCATCAGGCCGTGCTCGAGGTGAAGGCGCTCGCGGGCACGGTCGAACCAGGCGTCACGCTCGCCCATGAAGTAAGTCGCATAGGCGTGCGCGCACAGGCCGAGACCGACGAGCTGGGCGCCGACGATCAGCATCAGCGAGCCGCCGATCAGCGTGTGCAGGTCCCATTGGCGCTGCAGCACGTGAATATGCGCAAGCACCGTCAGCGAGATCAGGCCGCCCAGTGCCGCGATCAGCAGACCCGGCAGGATGAACAGATGGTTGGGAGAGTGCAGCAGCAGGAAGCGCAAGTGACGCCAGCCGTCACGGAAGCTCGACAGCTTCGATTCGCCCCCGCGCGGGTGGTACTCAATCGGGATCTCGCGGATGTCGAGTTTCTCCTTGGCAGCTCGCACGATCATCTCCGAGGCGAACTCCATCCCGGTCGTGCGCAGCCCCAGCCGTTCCAAGCGATCACGCCTAACCGCACGCATGCCGCAGTGGGCGTCTCTGATACCGGTGCGGAACAGCACGTTCAAGAACCCAGACAGCAGCGGGTTACCGATGTAGCGGTGAAGCCACGGCATCGCGCCCGGGTGGATGTTGCTCATGCGGTCGCCCACCACCATGTCCGCGCCGTCCTGCAGCCCTGCGATGAACCTGGGGATGTCCGCAAAGTCATACGTAAGATCGGCGTCCGCCATCACGATGTACTCGCCGCGCGCAGCCGCGAAGCCAGCCAGATAGGCACTGCCGTAGCCGCGCACCGGCTGGTGTACGACACGCGCGCCTGCGCTCTCAGCCAGCTCGGCGCTGCCGTCCTCGGAGCCGTTGTCGGCGACGATTACCTCCCCGGCTATGCCAGCTCCTGCGATCGCACTCAACGCTAAGTCGACACACAGCTCGATGTTCTCCGCCTCGTTCAGGCAGGGGATGACGACCGACAGCAGCAGATGGTGGCTGTCGTGTTCGTCGCTGGCGTCAAGGCTCTCGGTGATTGTGCTCATCAGTTGGACCCACGTGCTCTCGATACCGGGGTTGTGGGACCAGCCACAAGCCGCGGCCCTTTTTGACTAGAGGGACAGCGGCCACTATCTCGGTGCGCTCGACGAGCGTCAAGCAGACGCAGCGAGCAGGCCGCTACGCATCATCGCGTCAGTGCCACAACCGTCCAACATCACCCTGCACAGGCCGATGTTCCGAACGTGGAGGATCGAAACAGGCCCACTGTCGTGGCTGGAGACAAGCACGGCGATACGCGTTGCCGTGTCTCCCAGTTGACGCGAGCGCTTAGGCTGCTACCTGCGGGCGCACGCCGTGATAGTCCTCGGCAAGTACGTCGAAGATCGGCACGTCGGCGATCGTCTCCCGCAGCAGCGCTCGCAGGCGCTTGGAGTCAAAGCGGTGCGACTGCGGGGCGAGCGGGTTGACGGTAAGCGCTTGCAGTTCGACGCGCTCGAGTGTCTGCAGGTGCACTCCCTGGCGCCGGTACCACTCTGGGCCGCGTTTCCACAGGAACACCTTTGTCGGGTCGCTTACTACCAGCGCTAGTTCGCGCCGGCGATGGTGCACGGGGTGTAGCAGGCTGCGCAGGAACCGGTCCGGTAGTGCCCCCGCAACGAGCAGCCAGTGCGCGCCGGGGTGGGCGTCGAGCGCCTCCGCGATCTGCTCGGCCTCCCCCGTCAGCACAAAGCGCGCAGGCAGCGCCACCGGCTCTAGATCCTCGCCCACGAGGAAACTTGTACTGCCGGTGGCGCCACCGGAGTGAGCTGCGGCGCCGGCACGCGCTGCGGCGGGGTGGTCGTCGCCGGCGCGGGGCGCATCGCCGGCGCCGGGCGCAGACAGCCCGCGCAGCAGCCGACCGATCTCAGACGCGTCGTCCACGCGCGGCAGGCGCACGAGGTCCACAGCGTCCTTCGTCTGTAAGACAACCTCGTCGATGTCCTCGCTGAGGACGGCGCCTGTGGACATTACGAGGCCGTCGACAACGTCCGGCGAGGATGCCGCGCGCCGGTCGATCGCTCCGTCGATAAGGACCTGTTCGGCTCCGTGCGCGAGCATCGCATCGGCGGCCGCGCGAACGTCCGTAGCGGCGCTCGGCCCCGCTATCTCGATCGCGCCATCGCCCTGCAGACGCGCGATCAACACGCGACCGAGAGGCGTACGCACGCTGGTCTGCTGGAGCAGCTCGTGCGGGATGGTGCTCGCGCGTAGCAGCCCATCGGTTGTCGCGACGATGCTGCCAGCGGGCAGGCGTACACGCGGCTTTGAGATGCGGGCGTCGATCACGTCGTGCTCCTCGCCGTCGCGACCGACCGATGTCACCCCCACGGTTCGCCCCTCGGCCTGCAGCTCGCGTAGCAGCGCCGCCAGCGCCTCCGTCTTACCGGTGTTCTTCGCAAGACCAACCATCGCCACGCGCCGGTTGGAGCTGGTCAGCTCGCCGAGTGTCATCGCATCAGCTGGGGGTGGACACGCGCGCTGCGAGCTCGCGCGCGATGAACGTCGCCAGGTGCTGCGGTTCGGTGCCTTTGGAGAAGCCAGCGTCGTAGCCGAGCTCCTTGGCCAACTCGTTCGACACCCTTGGGCCGCCGCACGCGAGGATCATGCGCCCGCGCATCCCCTCCGCCTCGACCATCTCCACGAGCTCCGTGAGGTTGTGGACGTGCAGGTTCTGCTGGGTGACAGTCTGCGAGACGAGCACAGCGTCCGCCCCCACCTCGATCGCCTTCGCCAACAGCACGCTGTTGGGCACCTGGCTACCGAGGTTGTACGTCTCAAACGAGCGATAGCCCTCCAGGCCATGGTGGCCGTGATAGCCCTTGAGGTTGAGCATCGCGTCGATGCCCACGCTGTGGGTGTCCGAGCCGGTGCTCGCGCCCACCACCACGATCTTGCGTCCGAGATGCTCCGCCACGAACGCTTCGATCTCGTCCTCGCTCATGTATCCGATGTCAAAGCCCTCGCCCTGCAGTGCCTCGAAGTCGACCGTCTGCGTGCACCTGCCGAACATCACGAAGTACGTGTAGCCGTCGGTCAGCTGCTCGTAATGGACGACCTCAGGCTCGGAGAAGCCCATCTTGCCCGTCAGCTCCAGCGCCGCCCGGCGTGCCGCCAGCGAATAAGGCACAGGCAGCGTAAAGCTCATCTGCACGAGCCCGTCGTCCATGTGGTCGGCATAGGGCTTCACGGCCGTAAGGTCGACTTCACGCATGGCGGGCCTCGGGCTCGCGGCCTTGGGCAGCGACCATGCTCAGGGGGACCTCACGCATAGCTGGCCTCGCCCTGTGGTGCGGGGGGCTGAGCGTGCATCAGCTCGACCAGCGGATTGAAGTAGGTCTCCTCGGTGTCCACGATCCCCGGGATCCCGCGGCCCTCGTCGAGCTTACGGCTGACATCGCCGAACGTCGCATCCTCGATCGCCGTGAACAGGCCAGTCTGGGCGATCCGCTCGAGCAGCTCATGCGCACCCGCGAGCACCTCCTGGGCACGGGTCTGGATGATGCCGCCGCGCTTGAACTCGATCTCATCACCCAGGTCCCTGGCGGCGTTGAACACGTAGTTGACGTTCTGCAGCCCCAGCACGCGGTCATGGATGTGCGGCGTGAAGATTCCCTCCGTCGGCACGCCGATCGTCTGGATTCCCTGGCCGGTGGCGATCGTGACGAGGTTGAACAGCGCGTCCGCCGCGTGCGTACGGAACAGGTTGCCGTCCATATGGCGGGTGGGGGGCATGTACTTGACGGGGCAGTCCGGGAACAGCTCCCGCGTCAGCTGCGCCTGCGCCCACTCATACAACAGGCCATTGGTAACGGGCACATCGATCTCGAACGCGTCGCCGAGCGCGATCTGGGAGTCGGGCACACCCGAGGTACGCGCGAGCTGGTGGTTGATGAACTGCGACGCCGTCACCGACGGGGCCGCCTCGATCGCGTCAGCGGTGCGCAGATAATTGTCCTCACCGGTGTTGATGACGACGCCGAAGTAGCCGTTGATCATGCGCGACACGCGCTGGTCGATCAGGCCACGGACGATGTTGATGTCGCGGTAGAGGATCCCGTACAGGGCGTCGTTGACCATGTTGTCAAAGCCCTCCCACGCACCCATCGCGGCGATCTCCGACATGCACAGCCCCGAGCAGAAGCTCGACAGGCGGATGTAGCGGCCGTGGGACTCCGACCACTCATCCATCGCCTCGCGCATGATGCGGAAGTTCGCCTGTGTGGCGAACGTGCCGCCGTAGCCCTCCGTGGTGGGGCCATAGGGGACATAGTCGAGCAGGCTCTGCGCCGTCGAGCGGATCACCGCGACGATGTCCCCGCCCGCTTCCGCCACAGCCTTCGCGTGCACCACGTCCTCATACACATCACCGGTGGCCGTCAGCACGTAGCGCAGTGGCGCGCCACCATCGCCCAGGCGCTCGCGCATCGCACGGCGCTCATCGAAGCGCCCTGTGATCTCGCGCAGCCGTGTAGCGCACTCAGTGGTGACGCGCTCGCGGATCGCCGGCTCCTCCGCGGTGTCGAGCGAGAAGAGGTCGAGATCGCGCGCATCGACTGCCTCGGCGATCTGCTGCGGCGAGCGGCCTGTCTGCAGCATCGCGTTACCGAGCCAATACGCGACGCCGCGGCCGAGACCACCGCCCTCCTGGACGTGGTCGACGAGTACGTTCGGCAGCGGCGCCTCCAGGTCGTTTGCGCCATCAACACCCAGCATGCGCGTGACGCTGCGCTCGACCGACACCGTCGTGCGTCCGGCGATCTGCTCGGACACCTGCGCGGCGATCTGCGTGGCCGCCTCGCGGCAGGCCGCCACCACGCCCGGGTCGAGGTCGAGCTTAGAGGTCATGAGAGACCCTTCGGAGCCCGTGCGAACGGACTTAAGACATGCAGCAGAGGTGCGGCGGTGCGGGTCATCCGATGTCTCGGACGATGGGGAACGGGATCACCTCGCGCAGCGTGTCGCGTTCGGTGAGGATCATCACCAGGCGATCCACGCCCATGCCGCCGCCGGCGGTGGGGGAGTAGCCGTACTCGAGCGCGCGCGTGTACTCCTCGTCGTTGGGGTGCGGCACATCGCCGTCGTCCACCGCGCGGCGCTTTCGCTGGTCGACGAAGCGCTGCCACTCATCCACGGGGTCGTTCAGCTCGGTGTCGCCAGAGACGAGCTCGATGCCGCCGATCACCGCGTCGAAATGCTCCCCCAGCTCCGGGTAAACGGAGTGGCGCTTGGTAATCGGGAACGGCTCCAGCGGGAAATCGAACACGTGCGTGGGCTGGTTGATCGTGGACTCGATTTTCTCCGAGTAGATGTCCGCCACCACGTCCGCCCAGCTGGCTGCCGGGTCGAGGGGTTCATCCAAGAGCTCCGCGAGCTGCTCGCGCGTGGACTGCATGAAATCGATCCCAAAGCGCTCGAGGATCAGATCGCGCATGGTCACCCGCCGCCATGGCTTTGCCAGATCGATCTCCTCTCCATTCCTTTTAATCGTCGTTCTTCCGATCGCCGCCTGGGCGACATCGCGGAACATTTCTTCGGTGACCGTGGCGACGTCGTTGTAGTCGGAGTACGCGCACATGAACTCGATGATCGTGAACTCGGGCGAGTGCTTGGGGGAGATGCCCTCGTTGCGGAACACCTTGCCCATGTCGTACACGTTCTCCATGCCGCCAACGATGCAGCGGTTGAGGAACAGCTCCACGGAGATGCGTAGGTACAGGTCGCGGTCGAGCGCGTTGTGATGCGTGGTGAACGGCCGCGATCCCGCACCGCCCGCCAGCGACTGCAACGCGGGCGTTTCCACCTCGATGAAGTTGCGCTCGTTCAGCCACTTACGGATCTCGAACACGATCTTGTGTCGTTTTATGAAGAGATCGCGCGTGTCCTCGTTGGCGAGCAGATCCAGCTCTCGATAGCGGTAACGCGTGCCCGTGTCGGCGAGGCCGTGGTGCTTATCCGGCGGGGGGCGGAGCGTCTTGGTGAGCAGCGTCAGCTCGCCCACCGCCAGCACCAGCTGCCCGCGCTTGGTCTTGTAGATGAAGCCCTCCACGCCGACGATGTCGCCGATGTCGAGGCCCAAGATGCGCTTGTAGGTGTCCTCGCCGAGATCGTCCAGACGTACCACGATCTGGATCGAGCCGGACAGGTCGCGCAGATCCAGGAACGAGGTGCTCGGGTGCTCGCGGCGGGAGATCACGCGGCCCGCTACCTGGTAGCGGAGCTCCGGGTGCCCGCCCTCCTCGAGCTCATCCGGGTTATGCGCGGCGAGCACGTCGGCGATGCGCGTGCGCGTGTCCCACAGCGTCACCGGCGGGTAGGGGTCGATGCCCTCCGCGCGCAGCCGCTCCAGCTTCGCGCGGCGTGCGTCGAATTCGACCGTGCTGCCATCGGGGTGCTCGTCGGTGTTTATGTGCTCCCCGTCGACCGCGAGCACGCCCGACGTCGGGTCGTCCTGCTCCTCCTGTTGATCCTGTACTGGCATGGCAAAGACGATCCTCTCAGGTGCGGCGCCCGTGTCAAGCGCGCGCGCCGCCAAAAGACAACGCTGACGTTTATCGAGAACACGTTAGCGGTGCCGGGCTCAGCTTGTGCGCCCGCAGTATGAGAAGCCGTCATGTTCGGCGATCGCCGTGAGCTTCGTGCGCAGTTCCCGGCCGCTGGCTGTTAGCGACTCGACCTTCTTGAGGTTATTGGCTTTCGCGTAGGTGGCGAGTTGCGCGGTGTCATCGGCAAGCTGCTGTATGCCCGCGAGCATCTGCTGCCATTCCTGAGCCACTGCAGCCGGTGCCTTGAGGGCGCGCAGCTGAGTTAGGGCTTGGTGCTCAATCACAGACACCTTCGGCGCCAGGCGGGCGAGCTTTTCCAGGGTTGATTTGGATGTTCCGTGCAGCGCAGCATTTGCCGCTTCACGCTTCGTCGCGACCAGCTTGCAGATCGGATCCGCCTGTGCGACCAGCGGCTTGGCAGCGGCAACATTACTGGCGGCGGTGCTGGTGGTGTTTGTGCTGCTGCCGCAGCCGGCCACGGCGATGGCAGCGATTACGGCGATCGGGGCGAGGTGAAACTTGCGTGGCATAGCGGCGGATGACTCCCTTGCGATCGCTGGACGGACGACGGGAACCAACCTACAAATGCAATATCGCCGTTGCGAGCGATTGCTCGAATCGTTTCCGACTCAGAAAGCGCCCAAGGCGCGCTTTGCCTCAGGCCATCGGTAGCGACATGCCCACGGGCTTCTTGCTCTCGGCGGGCGCAGGAGCGGCTGGCGCCACCTCCACCAGCGGTAGCACTGGAAGCTCATAGGGAGCCATCGCGATCAGGCCACGGGCGACCTGGCGGATGGCCTGCGAGGCGGGATCATCGGGGTCCTCGATGACCAGCGGCACGCCGTCATCTGCCTGTGCGCGCAGCGGCATCGTCAGCGGCACCTTGCCCAGCAGCGGCACATCCAGCTCGTTCGCCAGCTCTTGGCCGCCGCCCTCGCCGAAGATCGTAAAGCGCTCACCCGAGGGGGTGGTGAAGCTCGACATGTTCTCGATCACGCCGCCGATCTCCAGATCCACCTTGTGCGCCATGTGCGCTGAGCGCCTGGCCACTTTCTGGGCGGTCGCTTGGGGAGTGGTGACGATGATGAACTGGGCCTGGGGCAACAGCTGGGCGAGCGTCATCGAAACGTCGCCCGTGCCCGGGGGCAGATCGACGAGCAGATAGTCGAGCACGCCCCAGTCGACGTCCTGCAGGAACTGGGTGAGCGCCTTGTGCAGCATCGGCCCGCGCCACACCACCGCGGCGTCCTCCTCCACGAAGAAGCCGATCGACATCACCTTCACGCCGTGGGATTCCAGCGGGATGATCTTCCGCTCCGCCGACACCGGCGGTCGCGTCGCGCCGAGGCCGTACATGCGGGGGATCGAGTAGCCCCACACGTCCGCATCGAGCACGCCCACGCGCTTGCCCTCAGCGGTCAGCGCCGCCGCGATGTTGGCCGTCAGCGTGGACTTGCCCACGCCACCCTTGCCCGAGCCGATGCACAGGACGTTCGACACCTGCGCGAGTGCTCCCGCTGGCAGCGAGCCACGGCCGAGCTTCTGCTGCAGAGCGGACTTCTGCGTGTCGGTGAGGACGTCGAAGTACACGTTCACGTGGGTCACGCCCTCGAGCGCGGTGACCGCTTGTGCGACGGCGGTTTGGAAGTGGCCCTTGATCGGGCAGCCAGGCGTGGTCAGCGACACCGTCACGTCCACCACGCCGTTTGGGCTGACGTCGATCGAGCGCACCATGTCGAGCTCCACGATCGAGCGGTGCAGCTCCGGGTCGATTACGACCTCGAGCGCCTTGCGAATCTCGTCCTCGTTGGTCACTTAGCCCATTGTGACAAACCCTGGTCGGCGGGCCCGGGCAGGCCCGCGAGGACGGCCTTGGCGAGAGGCGCGTCGCCGCTGAGATGCAGACGCCCATGATCGCCTCTCGGCCCGAGCGCAGCGACCCATGCGTTCGCGTCGCCTTGAATCCCTGCAGATACCAGGTCCGGGGCGATTGCGGTGTTGGAGGCGATGTCCGCTCCCGGCGGGACGGGATTGGCTACGGATGTCTGATCGGGACGATCGTCGATGTGCATGTGCCCGTCCGCTAGCCGGTAGCGGTAGCGGAGGGGCGGGTCGGTATCCGTCACCACGGCCTCCAGGGAGCTGTCCGGCAGGCTGGGCTCCAGGGCGAGGAGCGACGGCAGCAGGCGCAACAGCACATCGAGGTCGACCTGCTCATGCTCCCGTGGTGGCGACCACATGTGGCGCATGCCCCAGCGCGCTAGTGCTCCCGCGATCGGCAGTAGCTCGTGTCCCGCGTCGGTCAGCTCCAGCTCCACACGCGGCGGCATCTCTTTGAAGCGCGTGCGTGTCACCAGTCCCAGCCCCACCATCTGCTGCAGGCCGCGCTCGAGCACACCCGTGCTGATCCCCGGCAGACGCTTGTGCAGGTGGGTGAGGCGCATCCTGCCGGGTGCGAGCGCCAGCACGATACTCAGCGTCCAGTGATCGCCCGTCGCCGCCAGCGCGCGTGAGAGCGGCGTCCAGGCGCGCAGTGCCCGCGCCGGCGGGCCGCTGTCGTTCTCCGCAACGTCGGGCACTGCCCGAGTCTAGGTTCGCGGATTGAGAAAAAGCCAGCGAATCGCCGCTTTGTTCCCGTCTTTGAGAGCCCCAAGACGGTCGCCAAGCGGGAGTCGCGAGGGCCCTTAAAGTGACCCGCGGGCGGTGGGGGCCGCCCGCGGGTCGAGGGGAGGAGAGGGTGCTACTACTGCCGGCGGGATATGAGGCCGGCAGACTTTCCCGAGGCGGCCTCTCCAGACCGCTCGGGGGAAGATCGTCGATCTAGACGAGGCTCAGGATCCGCTCCTGGACCTTGTTCGCGATGTCCGGCACGCGGTTGGCTAGATCGCCACCGCTCTTCGCAATCGCGTCACGGCGCTCCTCGATCTCGCTCACGGTGCTCTCCACCGTGCTCTCGATCTTGTTCCTGCGCTGACGCAGTTCACGCTCCACGCGCACACGGGCTTTACGGACCTCGCGCTCGAGGCGGTTGCGGGCAGTCGCGCCACGGCGCTCGAATTTGCGCAGCTGCGCCTGTGTCTTCGCCGGGGACGAGTAGGTCGAGACCGTGTCGCTGACCGTCGATACGATCCGCTCGCGGGCGATCAGTGCCGCGCCGACGGGGATCAACACCGCGCGCTCGGCGTAGTCGCCGAACACGTCAGCCGTCTCTTTCGTCGCCGTCTGCGCCTGGCGCACGGCTGACTCGCTCGCGTGGACCGCCCGAGTGCGGGCGCCCTTCGCGTGAGACGCTTTCGCCTGGGTGGTGCCAGCGCTCGCGCGGCGCGCAGAGGTCGTTTTCGCAGAGGTCGCTTTAGAAGCCGGTTTTTTGGCGGCTTTCGCTTTTGCTTTGGGAGTGGTGGGGGCTGTAGGCATCTTGAAGTCTCCTGTTCCTTCCTCGCTGGCCGCGAGGGAATCGGGGCTAAGGGGCTGTTTTGTCGGGGCTGGTCGCTGTACAAGCAACCGAACACCTGTTTGTAACCCGCTTGCTGGAGATCGTTACACCAGGATCGTAGCACGCCGTGAAAACCCTGTAACCATCGGGCATCTACCGCGTGGAGTTTGTAACAGGAGGAACATGCGTTCGGCCCCGCAAAGAGCGGGTTTGCCGGGGCTGGCTGGTCAGACTGGGACGTGACGCCGCCCGAGTGGTCAGGCTGCCAAAGTGGCCGTCCGAGTGGAGGCTCGCTGGGCGGATCTTGCCCCAGCGGGAGGCTGCCTACGCGGTGTGGCTGCCCGCGGGGCTTGCCCCGGGGACACGCGCGAGCCACAGGCTCGGCTGCTCCAGCTCCGCCTGGGTCGGCAGCGTCTCCGGGCCGGTCCATGCCAGCGCCAACGCTTGGGGGCCGCCCGCCTCCACCACCGCGTCGCAGAAACGCCGCCCCGTCTCGTATTGCTTCAGCTTCAGCTCCAGCCCCAGCAGCCGCTCCAGCACCCGCCAAGGCAGACCGCGGTTCTCGCGGCGGTGGTTCATCGCAGCGCGCAGGTGCGGCAATGAGGGCAGCACCTCCGCTCCCACCGCGTCCATCACGTGCTCCGCGTGACCCTCCACCAGCGACATCGCCGCCTGCATTCGCTGAACCAGCGCCCAGCGGTCCTCGCCCAGCGTCAGGCGCAAGAGCTCGCCGCGGCGAGCCCGCTCGACCATCTCCCGCAGGTCCGGCATGCTCAGGTCCCACCCGCCCAGTTTCGGCATGTTCGGTATCCAGCCGTTGTGGCCGTTCGCCGCGCTGTCGGCGGAGTCGCCCTCGGAAGAGTCCGCGTCCGACGAGCCGCCTGAGATCGTCACCTGCAGGCCGTCGATCAGCTCCTTCAGCATCCCTCCCAGGTACTCCCGCAGCCACGGCGCCCCCGCGAACTGCACAGCGTGCGTGATCTCGTGGATGCTCACCCACAGCACCAGCTCGTCGCGGTCCACGTTCAGGGTGCGTGCCGCACTCGCCAGGTTCGGCGCCAGCAGCAAAAGCCGTGGCTGCACCGACGCGTCAAGCAGCGCCAGGTCGTACTGGCCCAGTACCCGCTGCGAGAGCATCCCCGCAAGCGCCCCCACCTGCACGCCCAGAAGCAGGCCCGACACCGAGCGCAGCGGGCCCGCGAAGGGACCCTTGCCTTCGCCCATTGGCTCCGTCAGTGGCGCCAGCATCGGGCGCATACCCTGCAGGTTCGCAGCGATCCAACCCGAGCGGTCCACCAGCTCCAGCGATGGCAGCTCCGTCGTAGAGCTCAGACCGCTGTAGGAGCCGACCTTGCCCGCGAACTCCCGCGTCAACGGCTCAACCGACGCAGCGCGCACGCCCCCAAACGGCGGCGAGCCTCCGATCAGCTCTCCTACCCGTTGGGCTGTGCCCCAGTCGATCACGTCCACCCCCCAAGCGTAGCCACGCCCAGCGGTGCTCCAAGAATCCTCACGCGTATCCTTGATCGTGTGTCTGGCTCCAGAACCGCCGCCGCGCCGTCAAACGGCCCGCTCGGCCCGGAGCTGGCAGCCCCATCCGGGACCGAGTCGGGGGTTGAGCAGGCCACCGGTTCCGAGCAGCCAGCCGGCCGAGAGCAGGCCGGCGCGTTTCTCAAGCGCGCCGAGGTCCGCGACGTGCTCGCCTGGATGCGCCTGCTCGTCGACCCCCAGGACGCCGCCGCCGTCGTTCGTGCCCTCGCGCGCCCACCCATCGAGCTGCGTCAAGTGGAGCTCGCCCGCGTCATCCAGGTCGCCCGCCGGCGTACCCAAAGGGGCACCCTCCGTGCCGCAGGACAGGCAGGCAAGGTCGACCTCGTCCTAGGACTCACCGCCGCCACCGAGGCCCCCCAGGTGCCCCCCGAGACGCGCGAACGCATCCAGCGCTTCTTGCAACTGCACCGCGCCGCCGCCGCCCAACTCGACACGCTCGCACCCGATGCCTTCGTCGCGCAACTGATCGAGCGCCTCGGCGTGCGCTCGCGGGCGCTGCTCGCCCCCGACGACACCGCTCAGCAGCGCGCCAGCCTCGAGCTCCTGCACAAGCTCGCTGTCGACTTCGTCCGCGCCACGCCCAACGCCAGCACCCGCGACCTTGTCCGTCACCTCGCCACCTTCGTGCCCAGCGCGCCCTCCGGGGCCACCGCCGAGGACCAATCGCCAGCCAGGCAAGGTATAGACGGCGAAGCAGGCGACACCGACAGCGACGGTGACCAGGCGTACTCCCCTATAGAAGATCAACAGTCAACCGGGCGACTCGCCGACACGCTGCGGCTGCTGCGCGAGGAGGTACTCGACGGGGTCACCCGCATCGGCGGGCGTCTCGGCGAGCTGCGGCTCGACACCGACCTCGACATCTCCCATGGCGTCGTCCGTTACCTAGAGCTGCTGAAGCTCTCCGCCGTGCTCCAGCGCCCCGACGGCCAGAGCCTCGCCGACGCGCTCGCTGACGTCAACGTGCGGCTGCTCGCCGCCGCCACGCCCTTGCAGCGGGAGATCCTGCTCACGTCGACGCTCGATGACATGTTGCTTGCCGCCGAGGGAGATGCCGACGGCGACGAGCGCGCCCGCGCCCAGGCGCTTGCCCCACGCGACGAGCACTCGCTCGGGCCGTTCCTGCCTCGCCGGGGGATCGGCCTCGCGCTGTCCGCCTCCGACATTCAGACCTATCGCGCTTGCCCGCTGCGCTACAAGTTCGCCCGTGTCCTGCGTATCCCCACCGAGCAAACCGTCCACCAGCGCTTCGGCATCGTCGTCCACCAGGTGCTCGAGCGCTACCACTGCGATGGTGGACAGACGCTCGCGCAGATGCTCGAGCTGCTCGACGCCCGCTGGCGGCGGGCAGGGTTCGGTGACAGTGAGCGCGACCGTGATCTGTTCGAGAAGGCCCAGGTAGCCCTCACCCATTACCACGCGCGGCTGCACGGCCAGGACTCACAGCCCGTGTGGTTCGAGCGGCAGTTCGACTTCCGGCTCGGGCCCCACCACGTGCGCGGGCGCGTCGATCGCGTCGATCGGGTTGGCGAGGGATACGAGCTGATCGACTACAAGACCTCCCGGCCCAAGACCGCCGAGCAGTTGCGCGACGACATCCAGTTGTCGTTGTATGCGCTGGCCGCACGCGAGGACTGGGGGCTCGAGTGCTCCCAGCAGGCCTATTACTACGTGCTCGACGATCTCAAGGTGCCAGTCGAGCGCGATCAGCGGGACGCCGAGGCCGTCAAGGATGTCGTGCTCGAGGTGGGGGAGGGGATTCTTGCGCAGGAGTTCGAGGCCACACCATCGCCTTCCGCCTGCTCCATTTGCGACTACCGGATCGTTTGTCCCGCAGCCGAGGCGTAGCCATCGGCCTGCGCCCGTAGCCGCTTAGGCTTCACCGCCTCAGGAACTCGTCATGTCGCGTGCGCAGGTCGGCCAGCATTCGCCTTAGCTCGATGCCCTCGCTGTCATCCTCGCTCTGTCGGTCCTCAGCATGCTCGTGTTCGTTGATCGCGCACTGCTGGTTGGCCAGGCGCGCCAGCATCTCGCGGGCGGCCCGCAGCCAGTGCATCTCTGCGATGCGCGCCGACAGCGCCGCCTCCCGCAGTAGCTCCACCAAAGCCGCTTCCCAATCGAGCGTCCCCCGCAGAGGCTCGCGTGAGCAAACCAGCTCGGTGGCAGCCGCGATGCGCGCTCGTTCGTAATCCTCCACGTTGTCGAGCACAGCTTGCGCGTGTGCTGCGTCCGCGAGCAGCAGCTTCGCTGTCAGCTCGCTGCGAATCCGTCCAGTGCTCTCCTGAACAGAGTCCGCGAACCAACGCTCGAGCTCCTCGTGGCCACGCTCGGTCAAGCGCATCACCCTGCGTCTACTCTTCCTGGCGTCATGACCGGTCGCGTTGGGGCTTCGCTCGATGAGCCCCTGCTTCTCGAGATCTGCCACCGCTAGGTAAAAGTGACCGTCGTTAACCTCCCACGCTGAGCCGATGCGCCGCTCGAAGCGCCGTGCAAGCTCATACGGATAGCTCGGCCGCTCTCCCAGCAGCCCCAGGACGACCTGCTTGGCTACCGACATCGACTTCCCTGTTTCCCGTCTGGTGTCATCGCTTGCCACCTGCGTGTAGAACCCGAGGCGTCCGGGAGGCATTTGCTTCCGATAAGCGGACGAACACTACTAGCCAAGACGCCAGCGATTGGGCGACTGCTGCTAGCAGCCTGAAGCCAGCAGCAAAATGCCCCACAGTTGGCCGGGAGGCGGGTGTGAGCGCACCCTCGGCGCGCCGCGCAGTTGCTCAGTCGTGTGTCCCATTCGCCCAGCTTCCAGGACACTCGCCGGCTAGTGCCTAGATCGCCTGGCACCGACACCAGGGCGGTACCTAAAACTAGTGCCTAGGGTTAGGCATTGACCGAGGCAGCATCGCGACTGACACTCGCGATGTGCACACCACAGCGACAGCCCAACAGCGACACACACGTCGCCCGGTTGAGTCCTCGAACACGCTGATCGGCTGTGAGATCTCCCGACGTCGGGAGAAGCAACGCTGGAGCCGCGCGCAGAACGCGGCCCCGCTCGAGTGCGACACCCGGGTGCTCGCCATGGCCCGTATCACCGTGCAAACGCCGATCGGGGGAGAGCTAGCATGCAGAACGAAACGCAGCAGGCCATCGCACCAAGCAGACCCCCGAAAAGAGGGTCCCGTCCCGCTCGCCGCGGGCTGCTGGACTGGCTCGACGCGCCCGTCGCCGGGCGCGGCCTGCGCTTTGCCGACGATCGCGGTGGTTGGGAGCTCTGGGAGTATCCGCGCCTAGCTGGCCTAGTAGCCGAGGCGGCAGAGCGAATCGAGCTCGAGAGAACTCGAGCCACCGGACCTGTGGCGATCGCCGTTCCCTCCGGCCCTGAGTTCGTGGCGGCGTTCCTGGGCTCGCTCGTCGCCGGGCACACCCCGAGCCCGCTCGCCCTGCCGATCTTCATGCGCGATCCCGCGCGCTACACACGCCACGTGGCAGCGATCCTCCAAGCCGCGGACCCTGTGCTCGTGCTCGCCGAGCACGGCCTGCGTGAGCAGGTAGCTCGTGCCGCCAGTACGGCTGGTCTGCGCAGCGTGCCCGTTACGCTCGAGTTGACCGGCACGCAGGAGCTCACGCCCAGGCAGCGCCCGCGAGCGGATCTCGCCCTGCTCCAGTTCACCTCCGGATCCTCCGGCCGGCCACGCGGCGTATGCGTCTCCTGGGAGAACCTCGAGACCAACCTCGCCATGATCGGACGCTGGTGGGACCTACAGCCCGAGGACAACGGTGGAACATGGCTTCCGCTCTACCACGACATGGGTCTGATCGGAGGGCTGCTGCTTGCCATGGTCAACCAGAACGACCTCTGGATCCTTCGCCCCGACCAGTTCATCCGCGAGCCGTTGCGCTGGCTCGAGCTGTTTGGCCGCGAGCGCCTTTCGGTTGGCGGCGCGCCGAACTTCGGTCTTGCCTACGCGCACAACCACATCTCCGACGAGCAGCTCGACGGCATGGATTTCTCACGCTGGAAGGTCGTCGTCGTCGCGGCCGAGCGCTTGGACCCCAAGCTGCTGACACGCTTCGCTCGCCGTCTCTCCCCCCATGGCTTCAAGTCCTCCGCGTACCTGCCAGCTTACGGTCTCGCAGAGGGCACGCTCGCGGTCACCGGCGGCCCACTTTCCCAAGTCCCACGCGCAGTCAAGCCCGACTGGGCAAGGGTCAGTTTTGGGCAGCCCATCCCCGTTGAAGAGACCAGCAGGCTCGGTGGGTCCGAGGACTTTGGGTCGGGCGCGGGCTGGCTCGTCAGCTGCGGATCGCCACTTGAGGGCATCTCCGTGTCGATTCTCGACGAGGACGGCTGCAAGCTGCCTGAGGCCCACCTCGGCGAGATCAATGTCCAAGGGCCGTGCGTGGCAGCCGGGTACAACACCAACGGCGAAGGATCCACGCGGTTCACATCCGAGGGAGTGATCACCGGCGACGCTGGCATGCTGCTCAACGGAGAGCTATATGTGCTCGGTCGTATTGGCGACAGCGTGAAGGTCCGTGGTCGAACACTGTTCGCCGAGGACCTGGAAGCGCGAGTAGCCGCCGCCGACGGGGTTTCCAAGAGCAGGGTCGCGGTGTTCGCCGGAGCCGATGGTCAGCGCAACGTGCTCGTCACGCTCGTCGAAGCGCAGCGCGGAACATGGGTGCAGGCGGTCTCGCAGATACTCGAGGCCGAGGTCGGCCGTGATGCCTCGATCGAGATCATCGCCAGCCCGCCCCACACGATCCAGCGCACCTCCAGCGGCAAGCCTCGTCGCCGCGAGATGTGGAAGGACTACCTCAACGGCAGCGTCACCGGGGAGGTGGTCTTTTCAACCGCCCACACGCAGTCCCCGCCACCGGCGAGCAAGGTGCTGTCCGCGTGCGGAATCGCCGATCCGGCAGTCGAGGAGTTCCGCGAGCGTATCCGCGAGCAAATAGAGCTACACGTGACGCCCCGGGTTCCAGCCGCCGAGCGCGATCGCAGATTTCCGCGTGCCGCGCTGACGGCACTCGGCGGCATAGGTCTGCTGCGCGAGCGCTGGATCGGCGGCGACCACGGAGACGCCGTCAAGGCCGTGCTCATATCGGAAGAGCTCGGCAGGAGTGCAGCCGGCGGGGTTGGTGTGGGAATCAGCATCCACCTCGAGGCCGTGCTCTCGATCCTGCGCCGCTTCGGCCAAACCGACGCGCTACGCGAGTTGCTCGAGCAGGCGCTCGACGGTCGAGCGATCGGCTGCATCGCCGCATCCGAGCGTGCCAGCGGCTCCGACCTCGCGGCCACCGAGACCGTTGCGCGCCGCGAGCCACATGGTTGGCGGATCCACGGCGAGAAGCGCTATGTGTCACTCGGAGCGATAGCCGACTTCGCGTTGGTGCTGGCACGCGAGCACAGCACCCAGGCAGGCGGTCCGCTGCCCGTGCTCAGCCTGTTCGCCGTGCCAAAGGAGCAGCTGCGGATTCGGGAGCGCCTGCAGAGCGTCGGCAACCGCAGCCTCGAGACCGTAACCCTCGAGATCGACGCCCATGTCCCCGATGAGCTGGTGCTGAGCCGACCCGGGAGAGGGCTCCACGCGATCACCTGGGGGCTTACGCACGAGCGTTTGGCAAGCGCTGCCGGGGCGCTCGGCGCGGCCTCACTCGCGGTCGAGCTGGCCAGCGCACACGCACGCCGTCGAGTCCAGTTCGGCTCGAATCTGATCAGCCATCAGGCGATTCGTCTGCGACTGGGCGATCTCGCTTCACAGGTCTGGCTTGCGCGCGCCGGCGTGCATGCACTCGCGGCCTCGCTAGATGACGTCCGTCCCGAGACCATCCGTCACGTCGCCGCCGCCAAGGTGACCGCCGCCAACCTCGCCGAGCGTGCGGTCAGCGACAGCATGCAGGTACTCGGTGGATGCGGCTACCTGGAGAATGCCACCCCGCTCGCCCGCCTATGGCGCGACGTGCGCCTGGCGCGCATCGGTGGTGGCACCGACGAGATGATGTGGGAGATTGTCGCCGCCGGGCTGGACGTGAGCGACGAGTTATACGAACGCCTGATCGGCGCCGAGTGCGCATGAGACTGCTCGTTGCAGGGATAACCGGGCAGCTGGGCGCCGGGATGGTCGAAGTCGGCCGCGAGCAGCACACGGACCTCGTCGCGCTCGTGCGCCCGATCGCAACACGCGCGTTCGACGCTCGCCTGCACTCGGCCTATCCCCAACGCCCAGATCTCGCCGACACCGCCGTGGAGGGTGACGTTACGCGTCCAAACTGGGGTCTTGATGCCGCCACGATCCGGCGCTTGGCAGTCGAGGTCGACGGCGTCGCGAACCTCGCCGGTGAGACCAACTGGGCCGCCGGGCGCCGGCAACTCGACGCTGTGAACGTCATCGGCGCGATCCACGGGTACGAGCTCGCGCGATCACTTGAACAGGCATCCGGCATTCGCAAGCTCTACTGCTACGCCAGCTCCATCCATGCGGCTGGCAGCGCCACCGGACGGTTGGCGGAGCTGCCGCTTGCCTCCAGCAGGCATCGGACCACATACGAGCTCAGCAAGTGGCTCGGCGAGACCGCCCTGCTGGGGCGGGCCAGCCGAGGCGACGGCCCGGCTCTGTGCATCGCGCGAATCGGCGGCCTGCTGGGCAGCTCGGTGACCGGCGAGACCCGCAGGCGCAACTCGCTCTACATGCTGGCCGACCGTATCGACGAGCTGCCGCTTGGCGTGCTGCCGCTCAGCCCCGGCGGGCGGCTCGACATGCTGACTCGCGACACAGCCGCCAGACTGCTGCTGGAAGCTCTGCGCGCACTACATGCCGCGCCCCCCGACGAGCCCGAGATCGTCCACGTCTGCGCGGGCGAGTCAGCGCCATTGACGCGCGCTGTCCTTGCCGTCCTCGATTCGCTCGATCACATGCGGCGACGTCGCAGACCACGACCGGTACGCGTACCCGCCAGCTGGATCATCGTTGCATCCGAGCAGTCGCCGCGCTACTGGAGCGCCTCGCCCAGCTGGCGCAATGCAATCGCCGGCCTGCGCTACCTGTCGCTCGATCGTATTTTCGAGCGCTCGCGGCTCGCCGCGCTGGTGCCCGGCGAGCTGCCGCTCGTCTCGATCGAGGAGCTCGTGCGCAACACGTTCGAGCTTGCAACGCCACAAGCCCTCCCGGCTCCAGGGGCGCCGTCACTTGCCAGGTTCGCGGGATGAGGGCTCTCGTGGTAGGCGGCACCGGCTATGTCGGCAGCACCGTCGTGCGGGCGTTCGCCGACAGCGGGATCGACGTTGTAACGCTGTCGCGTTCCGGCAATGCCGTCGTGGGTGAGGCCGCAGCCGGCGACGTGCGGGCCCACGACCTTGGCCTCGGCCCGGCGAGCACCCAGGAGCTGCAAGCCAGCATCACCCATATCGTCAGCTGCTTCGGCGCAGTCGACTGGCGCTCGGGGCCACGCCTCGCAAGCGAGCTACACCAGCACGGCACCCGTAACGTGATGCGCTTCGCCGAGTCCTGCCAGACGCTCGAGCGGTTCGTCCACCTCTCCTCGGTGCTCGCGCTCGGCCGCGCCACGGGGCGTGTCACCGACCAGCTGGAGCTCGGGCAGTCATTTCGCAACTGGTATGAGTACGGCAAGTACCTCGCCGAGCGGGAGGTCCGCTCGAGCGAGCGGCTCCCCTGGCGAGTGCTGCGTCTCGGCCCCGTTGTTGGACCGGGACGCGATGTCTTGCCCAACGCCGCCCACGGTCTGCTGTCGGCCGTCCCGCCGCTCCTGCGCGGCTACCCCATCCCCCTTTCCCACGGTGGGCGCTTTCCCTGTTATGTGTGCGACGCCCACACGGCTGGAGAAGTCATCGCCCGGGCCGCGCTGGAGGACGGCGCAGGCGATGTCTGGACCTGGATGGACGACACCAGGCCGACGTTGGCGGCCGTGCTCGTTGCGCTCTGCAGCGCCTGGGGCGTGCTGCCGAGGATCGTCGAGATGTCGGGGCTGGTGCCGCTGGGACGGGCCCTCGCCAAAAGCCTCGGGTTTCCCAAACAGCTACTCGAGTACGTCGACCCCTGGGTGGATATCCCCGCCGAGGTGCTGTCAACGCTGCCCGAGGATCTACCCCGCTGTCCGGTCGACTACGTGGAGGCGACCAGCCGGATGCTCAGGCAGGCGAGCCTCGCAGTGAGTTTGACATGAGCGCTGCACGCAGCATCGATACCGCCCCGCACCCCGAGCTGCGTTGCTACTCGCGCGGGAACCTCGCCGAGGTGGCACCCAGCCGTTGGTCGATCGCGTCGTGGTCGCTGATCGGCGATCCCGTCGAGCGCGGACTACGCGCGTTCACCCGCCGGCTCTCGCCATCGGCCCGCTGGGCAACCGGCTCGCACTACGTCTTCATCGGCTACTTCTGCTGCCAGCCCTACCACAACCTATCGGCGCTTTGCCGGCTTGCGCGTGAGCTACCCGGGGTTAGCGAGCAGGACCTAACCCGCTCCTACTTCGAGAACGCAACGCCACCCGAGTGGGACGGACACGGCGGCTCGGGCCGGCTCGAGCGATTGTCCGCCCTGCCGCGCATGGTGTACGAGTTCCATCAGCTCCGGCCCCGGCTCGTCTCGCTCGAGGCTGACGTGGCGCTCTGCGAGGAGAGAATCTGCACAACGCTTGCGAGTGAGTCCGCGGTCGCGCTAGGGGGCGCTCTGGAGCACGCGCTGGGGGTGCTCGACAACGCCTGGGAGGTGCACTACTCGACGACCAGTGCGCTCGTGTTCGCGAATGCGCTGCAGCGCACGCTCGGAACGCGCGTGCTGCAGCGATGGGATGAGCTCGAGCCCCACGTCAACCGGGCACCCGAGCTACCGTGGAGCAGGCTCTACGACGGGGCCCGCGACGGTGCGCTCGAGGGGGGCGGCTTTCTCGAGTTCCCCTTCTACGAGGTTGGCGATGCACATGAGCCCTGGCGCTCCTACGCCCGCGCGTTCACACCCCAGCCGACGCCAGCGACGCACGAGCCCGAGTGCGGTGAGATCGCCGAGGTCGTGTGGCGCATGTACCCACACGCGCGCCGCACCGGAATCAAGCAGCTCAGTCGCGTGGTCGCGGACACGCTGCAGGCCCGTGAGGAAAGCAAGGCGCTCGCCATGCGCATGCTCCACGTGTTCCGCCGCGCCCTGCCGCGCCTCGCCGCAGAGACTCGCCTGAGCGGCGACTCCTGGACTTACCTGCGCATCGGCGAGATGCTCTCGCCCGGCGATCGCACAGCACTCGTCGAGCTCGTCGAGCGTCGCCGGGAGGAGTGTGCGCAGGCACTATCCGAGCGGCTGCCAGATCAGCTGATCACGCCGATCGACATGCCTGGCGGGGCACCACAAAGAAGGGCGCACGACCGCTCCGAAGGTGACGCCAGCGGTGTGTCGCCCGGGGTTGCCGTCGGCGTAGTCGTGCGCTCCGAGAATGGATCCGCCAACGGCGAGCTCGCGCGCCACGGGCCGGTCATCCTGGTGTGTGAGTCCGCTGACGCCCGCATCCAGACGCTGCTACCCAAGCTCGCTGGGCTGATCACGCTGCGCGGCAGCATGCTCTCGCACATCTCGACACTGGCGCGCGAGTACGGAGTGCCGACCGTCGTCAATCACCCCCTCGCCGAAACGCTCACAGCTGGCCAACGGGTTTCGATCAACGGCAGTACCGGTGAGGTGGAGGTGATCAGATGATCGATCGGGCGCAACTACGCGACGTGTTCGAGGAGCAGTACAGACGTGCAAAGGGATCGAGGCGAGACATCCGTGCCGGGGACAGCCTCTACCAGGACCTCGCGATCGACTCGCTGCTTGCCAACGAGCTGCTGATCGCGCTCGAGGACCGCTACGACATACGCGTACTGCACGATCCCAGGGTATGGCAGGTAAAGACCGTAGGCGAGCTACTCGACCTGGTAGGCGAGATCGAGCGCGAACAGCACGCAGCCACGAGCGGGCCGAGGCCGTGAGAGTTCAAGATCGCGCTCGCGAACCCTGCCCAGAGGCTGCCCGCGATGCGCCGCTCGTGGTCGAGCTCGGCGTTGGCGGCGCCGACGATGCCGCGCTGGTAGGAGGCAAGGCGCTAGGCCTGGAGCGGCTGATGGCGGCACAGCTGCCGTGCCCTCCAGCATTCTGCGTGACGGCCAAGGCGCTCCAGCTCTACCTCGATGCCGTCGTGCCGCGTGAGCATCTCACCCAACTGCTCGCCAGCGCGTCCCTTGAGCAGGCGCGCCGCGACCTGCATGCGATCGCGTTTGCCGAGGAGCTGCCGACGGCGCTGAACAACGCGCTGGCCGAAGCCACCGATCGGCTGTGCTCACGGCTGCCCGACAGCGCCCCGCTCGCCGTGCGCTCCTCCGCGACCGACGAGGACGGCAAGCGGCACTCCTTCGCGGGTCTGCACGAGACGATGCTCGGGGTCCCCCCGCGAGGGGTAGCTGCCACGGTAAGGAAGTGCTGGGCGTCGCTGTGGTCACCCACCGCGCTGGCCTATCGCGCCGCGCACGGACTGCCGCTCAGCCAAGCATCGATGGCCGTGATCGTGCAGGCGCTGGTACCCGCCCGGGCGGCGGCAGTGGTGTTCACCGCGAATCCGCTGAGCGGCGCGAGCGACGAGATCGTGATTCACGCGACCTGCGGGCTTGGCTGCACGCTCGTCGACGGCCAGATCACGCCGGATACCGCCATCTTCGACAAGAGCGGCCTCACGCTGAAGCGGCTGGAGGTCGGCGAGAAGCATCTGCGCATCGACCCGCGCCTCGCCGGCGGGGTGCACACGACGCCCATTCAAGAGCGATTACCTGCGCTGTCCGAGCAAGAGCTGAGGCGGCTTGCACGGCTCGCCATCGAGGCTGAGTGCGCACTCGCCGAACCGATCGACCTGGAGGCGGCGCTGTGCGGGCGCTGGTATGTGATCCAGGCCCGAGCCATAACCACGCTATGAGCGCCGACGGCTCGATGAGCAGGACAACGCCAATCGAGGCGACACCGACCGCTTCCGCGCGCGGCGTTCGCCAGACGTTCTCGGCATATGCGCGGCTATCGAACCTGAAAGTTTACTTCCAGTGGATCCCCGCCCTCGTCGCCTGGTCGCTCCTGCCCGCGCCGTTCGATCTGACCACCGACAGGCTGTCGGCGCTGCTGCTGTTCGTGGTCGCGGTGATCGCCATCGCGTGCGCGGCGGGGACGCTCGACGACCTCCAGGGTCTGCGTGACGGCCTCGATCTCCATGCGTATGCGGCCGAGAGCGCGCTGCGCAAGCTCAGCAGCAAGCCGCTCCTGCACGGCGAGATCAGCACCAAAGCTGCCCACCGCTTTGCGCTGCTGATAGGTGTCCTCGGCCTCGGCACGGGTGTGCTTGCGGTGCTACTCGCGCCCCACCATCCACCATGGCTGCTCGCGTGGTGGCTGCTGGCTGCATATGCGGCGACTCAGTACTCATACGGCCTCAAGCTGAGCTACCACGGCGCCGGAGAGCTGCTACTGGGGGTGGAGGCCGCAGGGGTAATGCTCGGTCCGCTGATCTTCCTGACAGGCGGTGTCACCGCAACTGGGTGGTTCGAGGCCTACCTGCTCGGCACGCTGTTCGCGCAAGTCACTGTCTTCTCGAGCAGCAACGACGCTACGGTCGACCGCTCGTTCGAACGTATGACGATCGCCGCGCGTCTCTCCCCGGCAGCCAACAGACGCTTCATCGTTGCTGTCTTCGCTGTCGGCTGGGCAGTCACGGCCGCCGGCTTCGCCAGGGGTGCGTTGAGCCCGTGGCTGGCGATCGCCCTGACGCCGACCTGGGGGATCCAGATCGCCCAACTGGCGCAGGGACCAGGGCGGGGCCGATGGTTGCTGGCACGGTTTCTCGGCTGGCGTGCGTTCGACGCAGGCGTTGTAGCGCTGGTACTCGTCAACCTGATTGCGCGCTGAGCACGAGCCTCCGATGCTTGAGCCATCCACGCAGCCCACGGTCCTGACGCACATGTTCCTCCAGCGAGTTCTGCGCTCGCCGGATGCGCCCGCGCTGGTTTCGCTCACCGGCGAAGTCAGCTACCACGAGCTCTACGAGATGGCCTGCCGCATGGCCGTGCGCTTGGATCAGCTCGGCGTTCGCGCCCGGGAGCCAGTGGCCGTCCGAGCAGACAAGTCGCCCAAGACGATCGCGCTGACACTCGCGTGCCTGATCAGCGGTCGGCCCACGCTGCTCGCGCCCGTCGAGCTGCGCCCGCGCGTGCTGCGCGAGCTGCTCGAGCACGCTGGCATTGACCTCCTGCTGGCGAGCGCACCACACGAAGGGGCGCGCGCGGTCGAGCCCGCGAGTAGCGAGGGTCGGGACGCTGCACAGATGCCTGGCAGCGCCCGCGGCGAGGACGTCGCGCTGATGCTCACGACCTCCGGCTCGACCGGATCGCCGAAGGTGGTACCCCTCACACATGACGCCATCGCGCGCTTCACATGCTGGGCGAGCGCACGCTTTGAGATCGGACCCGGGACCGTTGTCCTCAACTACTGCGCGCTGAGCTTCGACCTGGCCATCCTTGAGATCTGGACGACGCTCCTGCATGGCGGTTGCGCGATCCTGGTGGCACGCGAGCGGGCAACCCACGGTGAGCACCTACTCGACCTCGTGGTGAGGCACGAGGTCGAGGTGCTGCAGGGAATCCCCCTGCTCTATCAGCTGTTGCTGGACGCGGCAGCGGCCAGGGGGGGATGTGTGACACCCAGCGTCAGGCACGCCATTCTCACCGGAGAGCGCGTGCCGAGGCGCTGCCTGCGGCGACTACCGCGCCTGCTCGAGGACGCGCGCCTGCACAGCGTCTACGGGTGCACCGAGACGAACGACAGCTTCCTTTGGGAGATCGAGCGCGAGCGGATCCAAGGCCTCGACTCGGTGCCACTCGGACGACCGCTACCGGGTGTGAGCGCACTGGTCGTCGGCGCTGCAGGCATAGTCGACGGAGTCGGCGGCGGCGAGCTGTGGGTTTCCACTCCATTTCAGGCAAACGGGTACCTGGGGCCGCCGTCAGCCCAAGAGCATTTCGTTGTAGATCCGCTGCGGCGCTCGCAACGGATCTACTTTCGGACCGGCGATCTTGTCCGTCGCGACGCGGACGGCACGCTGTTCTTGGAGGGGCGCAACGACTGGCAGGTGAAGGTGCGTGGAGTCAATGTCAATTTGCAAGCGGTCGAGCAGGCCATCCTCGAGGTCGCCGACGTCAGCGAAGCAGCAGTGGTCGCGTTCGACGATCCGCTTGCCGGCAAGCGTCTTCACGCTCTCGTACGGGGACGTGGAGGTGCGAAGGTGCAAACACTCGAGCTGCGAAGGCAGTGTGCGCGGCGATTGACGCGAGTCGCGATGCCGGCGATCATCGAAACCCGAGCCGAGCCACTTCCGAGAACGGCCACCGGCAAGCTCGACCGAGAGGCACTGAAGCATTTGTGTGAACGCGTGAACATGGACACGACCACTGACGTCAAGCAATTCATCGTCGAACAGTTCGCTCCAGATCTCGACGCCGAGGATCTCGACCCAAGCTATGACCTACTCGAGGCCGGGATCATCGACAGTCTCGGCTTGCTGACAGTGCTCGCATGGATCGAGCAAAGGTTTCAGCTCGTCGTCGACGTGGGCGAGATCGGCGAGGAGAGCTTCCGTAGCGTGCGCTCGATCTGCGCGCTGATCGAGGGTGCGACGGCGATCTCAGAGCGTCAGCCGGGATCACCGTCCGGCGGCGACGCTGCGCGCGAACACTGGAGATAGACCGCAGTGCAGAAGATCCCCGTACCGCGGTCGGCGGGTGCTCGATCCACGACCGGCCCAATGCCCGCAAGCGCCGAGATGTGGGCCTCCTTGTGGGAGCGCTTGGAGGACGGTCCGCCGCTAGGACACGGCGAGTGTGCTCACGCGCCGCTGGCCTCACTCGCGGCGCCCGAGCCGGACGCAGCATCGATCGGGGCGTTCTTGGACTCACTCGAAGCGCGTCGCGATCACCCACCCGAGCAGGATGCCGTCAACATCGTCGGCACCGGCGGTGGCAGGAGCACTTTTAACATCTCCACTGCCGCTGCCTTTCTAGCCGCAACGCTTGGCGTGCGCGTGGTCAAGAGCGGATCCCGCGCCTACACGAGCCGCTATGGGTCGATCGACATACTCGAGCTGCTTGGTGTCCCGTTGGTCAGCTCGCATGAGGCGAGCGCCATCGCCCTCGAACGGTTTGGGATCGCGTTCACCAGCTCGTTCGTCTACCCACCACAGCTGATGCTGCTCGCCAGGCGCATGCCGCAGCCCGAGCTGAGCAGGCTGCGTCCGCTGCTCAATCGCATCGGACCGTTCCTCGCCGCGTTGCCCGCATCCTTCCAGTTGACCGGTGTAGCCGACCGTCGCACGTTCGTGCTGCTCGAGCAGCTGATGGTGGACCACTGCCGTCGACGCGTCTGGCTATGTTGCAATCAGCTAGGCGTTGATGAGCTGGTCAGCTTCGAGGAAAACGTGATTCGTGCGAATCGTGGCCCACGGCCAGGGCCCGCGCGTGAGCTGCTCGGGCTGCGCGTCGGCTCCGCAGCAGATCTACGACCGGTCGATAGCCGCGACGGTGCGGTTCGCCAGTTCACCGCACTGCTCTCAGGCGAGGGTCCCGCCGCTGCGCTTGAGAGCATCGCTTTGAACGCCGCCGCGCTGCTCGTTGCGAGCGGTCGCGCGTGCGATTGGGCAGACGCCTTTGTGTCGGCCATGGATGCGATCGAGCGCGGTCATCCCGCCGCACTGCTGGAACGTCTACGGCGGGGGCACGGTTAGCCGCGCCCGTGCGATCGCGCCGGTGAGCTCTCGCGCTGACCCCGGGGCGCCGGCGAAGTCTGCCGCGCACGCGCCTGGGTGCGCGCGTAACCGTATCTTCGACGCTTCGCGTGGCGGCCACACTCGCCTGGCGCTTTTCCTGAACGCCGGCGACCCATCGTTTGAGGTGTCGCGCCAGATCGTGATGATGCTCGACGAATGCGGTGTCGATTGCCTCGAGTTGGCTGTTCCCTCCACGAACGTCACGACCGACGGGGCGGTGATCCGCCGCTCGAGCGCCCGTGCTCTAAAGGCCGGCGCGGACCTCGCGAGCACACTGCTGTTCGTCGCGGCACTACGCCCCCAGCTCGCCCACCTGAAGCTCGTCCTGATGGTCGACTGGCGCGATGTGCGGGGCGCAAGCGTGGGGGAGTTCCTGCGCCGGGTCCAGCAAGCCGGCTGTGACGGGCTGCTGCTCTACGGTACGCCGCCCAGGGTGCGGCCCGCGTACTACGAGACCGCCCATCGACGTGGCATGCCGATCGTCGCAACATGCTTCGTGCGATCTTCGCCGACGATTATGCGAGAGGCCGCTGCCAACGCGTCCGCCTACCTTTACCTCGTATCGCACTACGGCACAGGTGAAGGGGCGGCGCGCCCAGACCCCGCTGTGCTTGCACCCGCAATCAGCGCACTCCGCGCGCTCACTCGCGCGCCGATAGCCATTGGCTTTGGCATCAGGACCGTCGCGGACGTGCGAGCCGTTGCCCACGCCGGCGCGGATGCCGCGATCGTCGGTGGCGCTGGTGTGGCGTGCCTGGAGGCGGCAATCGGCGCGGGTCGCGATCCAGTGGCTGACATGAGAGAGCTCGTGAGCGCATTGCAAGACCCACCCGCCTCAGCGTAGGGAGCCGCGCACAGCCACCCACCGGCGCATCCCGACGCGATTTTGACAACCTGCGTCCACTCATTCACCGTGCTAAGAGCTGATCACTTCGAGGCTTAGGGCATGCTGGTAAGAACACTCGCAGAGACCAAGACAGTCGAGTGGGGAAATGGGCTAAGTCGCCGCTTCCTGCTGAGTGCCGATGGCGTCGGCTACACGGTGACCGACACGCTCGTGTGCGCCGGCAGTCGCTCGCGCCTACGTTATCCACATCACATCGAGGCCTGTTATTGCATCGCCGGTAGCGGCTGGGTAATCGATAGCTCCGATCGCTTACACAGGATCGAGCCGGGAACCCTGTACGCGCTAGAGCAAAGTGACGCGCACTGCTTGGTCGTGGATCCCGGGGCGCAGATGCGGCTCGTGTGTGTCTTCTCTCCCGCGCTGCAAGGCGATGAGGTCCACCATCTGAGCGCCGACGGTTATTCCTCATATGGCTGCTCCACCGACTGCGGTCACCGCGAGGCGGCGGGTGCCCAACAGGAGGCATCGCAATGATCGAATGGGATGCACGTCAACGCGCGTTGCGAGAGCGCTTTGCTGGGTTGCACGAGCGCTTGAACGCTGTCACTCACGACGGCGGTGAGACCGGCGACTTCTCCTGGGTCAAGTGGGAGCTAGTGCGTCACAGCGGCATCATCGGGCTTCCGTTTGAAAAGCAGTTCGGCGGTGCGGGTGAGGATTTGCTCACAACGATGTATGTGCTGGAGGACCTCGGCTATGGCTGTCGCGACGGCGGGCTCAGCTTCTCTTTGTGTACGCATATCGCCAGCGCCGGTCTGCCGCTGCAGCGCTTCGGCTCAGAGGAGCTAAAAGAGCGTTACATGCCGCGACTGTGCGAGGGCAGCTCGATCGGCGCACATGCAATCAGCGAGCCTGAGGCAGGCTCCGACGTGCTCAGCATGCGCACACAGGCGGTCGATCGCGGTGATCACTATGTTCTGACCGGCGTCAAGGCGCACGTCACGAATGGCCCGATTGCCGATGTGTTCGTGGTCTACGCGCGCACCAAGTCCGAGGCAGGTCCGTTCGGTATCACCGCGTTTGTTGTGGAGCGGGGGGCCACCGGGCTGCAGAGTGGCGCCGCGGTCGGAAAGCTGGGCCTGGATGGCTCCCCGATCGGCGAGGTCGTGCTCGACGAATGCGAGGTAGACACCGCCAACGTCATCGGGATTCCCGGCTCCGGGTTCCTCGTGCTCGAGCACGTCATGAAATGGGAGATATTGTGCACGTTCGTCGTCTCCGTCGGCTCGATGCAGCACCGTCTGGAGCGGTGTATAGCTCACGCCCGGGCGCGTCACCAGTTTGGGCGCCCGATCGGCTCCTTCCAGTCGGTCGCGAACAAGATCGTCGACATGAAGATCTCGGTCGAGACCGCGCGCCGCTGGCTGTATGACAGTGCACTTCGCCTCGCCCACAACCAGGACACCAGTATCGACGTTGCGATCACAAAGCTGCTCGCGAGCGAGGCCAACGTCACCTCGGCGCTGGCGGCCGTGCAGATTTTCGGTGCGAACGGCTACACGACCACATGCGGCCTCGAGGCCGATCTCCGTGACGCCGTCGGCGGCACGATCTACTCGGGTACCTCTGAGATCCAGCGAGAGAGGATCGCGCGCATGCTCGGCCTCGGTGAGCATGACGGTGAACGACGTACAAGGCTTGCCAACGCCGGCACGGACACGTGGCGATGACGAATTCGCTGCGACAGCTGTGTCAACCGACCGAGTTCCTCGACTACGAGTCTCCCGCCGTTGCTCGCTTTATCGAGACTTTCGCAGGAGATCGGCACGACTCGCAACGCGAGCGCGCAGTCGCTCTCTATTACGCGGTGCGCGACCGCATCGAGTATGAGATATACGGCACGGACCTCTCACGGATCGCGCTGCGGGCGAGCGAGGTAGTCAAGCGTGCGCGTGGCATGTGCATCCACAAGTCGGTGCTGTACGCGGCATGCCTGCGAGCGCTTTCAATCCCGAGCCGGCTCGTGCTGGTCGATGTGCGCAACCATCTGAGCTCACCCCGGCTGAGGTTGCTCCTCGGCGGTGATGTCGTGCGCTATCACTGCCTGACGTGCCTGCATCTCGAAGGGCAGTGGCTGAAGGCAGCCCCCGTGTTCAACGCCAGGCTCTGTGGCCTGTACCGAATGACGCCACTGGAGTTCGATGGTCGTGCGGACGCTGTGCTCCAACCCTACGACGAGCAGGGACACGCGTTTATCGAGTTGGTGCACGAACACGGCGAGTTCGACGAGCTGCCGTATGAGCAAATCATCGCTGGGTTGCGTAGCGCGCACGTAGGCATCTTCGAAGGGGCTTCGCTGCGCGTGAGAGGCGGATCTCTGGCTGCGGAGGCAGGTGGCGCCAGATGCTGCTGAAGGTCTGTGGAATATGTGGTGATAGCGCGCACGAGGATCTGCGGATGCTGGCCGCGGCGAGGGTCGATCTAGTGGGGCTCTGGCACGGGGTTGCCGGAGAGGCTGCCGACCTGCCTGTCACGCAGCTCGTGTCGCTCGCGGCGGTGGCGCGCCAGCACTCACTCGAGCCCGTGCTCGTTACGCTGACGCGAGACGCATCGCTCCTGGCCGTCGCTCTCAACACGAGCGGAGTGAGCTGGGTACAACTGCACGGCTATCAGCTGCCAAGCGTGATCAAGCAGCTGAAGGCATCGCCGCTATCACGCCCGCTGACTGTGGTGAAGGTTCTACACGTCCGTGGTGGCAGCTGCGTCGAGCACGATCTTCTAGGTGCATACGAACGCGCTGGCGCAGACGTGTTTCTGTTTGACGTGAGTCGAGATCGCCGCGTTGACAGCAACGATGAGCAGCTGCGGCCCAGCGCGGTCACGGGCGTGGTCGGGCAACTCGAGCGGCCGTTCCTACTGGCCGGAGGGATCTCCGCGACGAACCGCTGGAGATACCGTGAGCTGACGCGGCACGCCCGGTTCGCCGGTGTCGATGTCAGTAGCGCCGTGCGCGATCGCGACGGCCGGCTGCAACAGCGGCAGGTGCGAACCGTCCGGCGTGCATGGCCCGCCCAATGCCGAGGAGAGCGGTGATGGCGGCGTTCACCAACGCCCTCCTGACAGCAGAGACGCCGGTGATCATGGAGCTCAAGCGACGCGGTGGCGGTGGCGAGGATCTCTTCAGGGGGCGCTCTGTACGCGAGATACTCGACATCTACCACCGACTCGGCGCACCCTGCCTGTCGGTCGTGACCGGGGGCTGGTTCGGGGGCGACATGCAGCTGCTGCGCGAGGTTATTGCGCTCACCGACCTACCCGTCCTCGAGAAGGACTTCATCAGAACAGAGCGTCAGGTCGAAGAGGCAAGCGCCATGGGTGCCGCGGCTGTGCTGCTCACCGCCGGGCTGCTACCGGCGTCGCTGCTCGGGCGCCTGATCGGTGCCTGCATAAGTTTGGATCTCACCCCGTTCGTGGAGATTGCAAGCGTCGAGCAACTCGAGGACGTCGCTCACGTGGAGGCTTGCACGGTGGCCGTTAACAACAGGGACATTCGTCGTCGCGAGCGCGGGAAGGCGGACATCACACGGAGCCTGCTGCTGCTGCCCGCGATCCGCCAGTCGGGTGCCGCTTGCGCGGTGAGCGCCAGCGGGATCACAAGCCCACAGCACGGCGCGCAGCTACTAGCGGCAGGATTCGATGCACTGCTAGTAGGCACCGCGTTGCTGAGAAGCCTCGACGCGGGGTCCTGGCTTTACAACTGTCGAGCACACGAGCGCATGTAAGAGAATCATGCTCGGGAAACTCGCTGGGGGCGCAATCCGCAGGCCGCGTGGGACTTGCATCGTCGCGCTGGCGCTCCTGCTCGTCACCGGCATCGTTGGGAGCACGGCGCCCAAGGTGCTGAAGGCTCGTGACGACTTTCAGAATCCAGCATCTGAGTCAGCGATCGCACAACGACGGCTGGAACGAGCCTTCCACGCCGAACCGATCCCCGGAGTGCTCGCACTCGTGCAAGCTCCGCCGGGTAGCGCGGTGAGCGAAGAAGTGGCGGAAAAGCTCGAACAGGATGGGTCCGTTGCCTTCGTCGAGAGGTTCGCGGAATCCCTCGACCCACGCCTCTTTAAGCGCGCTGGCAGCGCGACCCTGCTCGGCGCGAGGTTGCGTGTGGGCGCGCAAACGCAGGAAACGGTGCTTCGGATCGAGCGCCAGTTCAAAGGCAATCGCAAGGTGCTGTTGGGCGGTGCTGACGTAGGGCTCCAGCAAGTAAACCAGCAGTCCTCCGAAGATCTCGGCGTCGCCGAGATCTTCGTGTTCCCGCTTTTGGCGCTGCTCGCATTCCTGTTCTTCCGCGGCATAGCTGTGCTGCTGCCGTTGGCCGTCGGCGTTATGACCGTCCTCAGTGCGTTCACCGTGCTCGTGATCGTCAACCAAGTGCTGTCGGTGTCGATCTTTGCGTTGAACCTCGTGTTCGGCCTCGGCCTCGGCCTGTCGATCGATTACAGCCTGTTCCTCGTGTCGCGCTTTCGTGAGGAGCTCGGAGGGGGCGCGTCGGTGACGGACGCGGTACGCACAACGATGACCACGGCGGGAAGGACAGTTCTGCTCAGCGCTGTAACCGTCGCGTGCGCGGGCGCGTCGCTACTTGTCTTTCCCCTGCGCTTCCTGCAGTCGATGGGCGTCGGCGGCGCCGTCGTGGCGTTGCTCGCCGCGGCCGTGTCGCTCACGGTGCTGCCCGCCATATTTGTGCTGCTTGGGCCGCGCATCGGCCGACACGTGCCAGGACCTGTGCCAGAGGGTGCTTGGTATCGCATCGCACACACCGTTATGCGGCGGCCGGGCCTGGTCGCTATCGCCACCGCGGCGTTCCTGCTCGTGCTCGCCATTCCCAGCCTGCACGTGCACTGGTCAGGCGTGAACGCGTCGCTATTGCCGCCGAGCAAGAGCGCGCGTGTCGTCAACGATCGCATGAGCGCCGATTTCCCGCATCTCGAGGTATCACCGATCATCTTCGCGATCGACGCACCGGAGCGAGCCGACGCGCAGGTTGACGCCTACGCGAGAACGATCAGCAAAGTGGCGGGCGTAACCAACGTGAGCGTGCCGCTTTACGCTGGTGATGGTGTCTGGCGAGTGGCGGCGCGGACACGCGGTAGCGCAATCGAGCAACCTGCCCTACAGGCCCTCAGCCGGGTCAGAGATCTACCCGCGCCTTTTCCAGTCGCCATCGGCGGGGAAACAGCTGAATTCGCCGACATGAAGGCTGCAATTGGCTCAAACCTTCCCAAGGCGCTCGGCATCCTGGTTGCGATGACGCTGCTGATCCTGTGGATCATGACCAGCTCCGTGGTGTTGCCGGTGAAGACGCTGATCATGGACGCACTCACCGTCGGCGTCGCGACCGGAACGCTTGTATGGATCTTCCAGGACGGCCGCCTGACCGGCCTGCTGTCGTATACGTCCCAGGGCGGGATCGAACCGGCGGACTTCCTCGTTCTGGTGGCGATTGCCTTCGCGCTCTCCACCGATTACGGGGTGTTCCTGCTGACACGAATCAAGGAGGCACGCGACTCCGGCATCGAGGACCGTGAGGCGATCGCCGTTGGCCTGCAGCGATCGGGCAAGATCGTGACCGCCGCATCGGTGCTGCTCGCAGTCGCGATCGGTGCGTTTGTCACCGCGAAGCTAGTGTTCCTCAAAGAGCTCGGCGTAGGGGCCGCGGTTGGCGTGCTCGTCGACGCGTTCATCGTGAGGACACTGTTGGTGCCGTCGCTGATGGCAGTACTCGGCCGCTGGAACTGGTGGCAGCCGCGGGTACTACGCCGACTGAGCGATCGTCTGGGGATGCGTGGGCGCACGAGCCGCCAGGGCGATTGTGGCATAGCCGCAAGCGGCGATGACGTGGCCGCGGTGGCGGCCAGGAACTGAGGCATGCAGAGGAGAAACGAAGTCGCCGAGCGCCGCGAGGCCGATGTTGTCGTCATCGGCGGCGGCATCTCCGGGCTGATGGCTGCCCGCGTCGTCGCTCGAGCCGGCTTGGAGCCGATCGTGGTCGAGGCGCGCGAGCGGATCGGCGGGCGCGTGCTGGACGAGTCGATCGGCGACGGGGCGATCGTCGAGTTGGGCGGACAGTACATAGGCGCCAGGGATCAGCGGTTGAAGGCGCTCCTCGCAGAGTTGGGCATCGACACATTTCCGGTCAACGACCGTGGCCTTCACCTACTCGAGCTCAACGGTGACATCCGCCGCTACCGCGGCAACGTTCCCCGCGTGGCTCCACGCACGCTGCTCGATCTCGCCCGCGCACGCTGGCTGATCGATCGCCGTGCGAGGCGTGTTCCGACCCGCGCCCCGTGGGACGCGCCCGACGCGCGCAAATGGGATGAGATGACGTTCGAGGAGTGGCTCGACGGCAACGTCCGTACGCGCGACGCGCGCGCGCTGCTCGATGGCGCGGTCAGGATGATCTGGGGCGAGGATCCGCACGGGGTGGGCTTGCTATCCGCGCTCGCGTTCGTCAACACCGCGGGGAGTTTCAAGGCGCTCGGTGTGGCCCGCGGTGGGCTGTTGCAAGATCGCGTGGCAGGCGGTCCACGGCGGCTTGCGCAGGCGATGGCCGCGGAGCTCGACGGCCGGATCATATGCGGCTGTCCGGTGGAGGAGATCGCCGACAATGGCTCGAGCGTTGAAATTTCAGGTGGCGCGGTCCAGGTCAGAGCGCGACGCGCGATCGTGGCAGCGCCGCCCGCGCTCGTCCGGAAAATTCGCTTTGAACCCGCCCAGCCAACACTCCGACAGCGGGCGCTCGAGAGCCTCCCACTAGGCGCCGTCATCAAGATCGCAGCTGTGTACGAGCGTCCGTTCTGGCGTGATCGCGGCCTGAGCGGCCGTGCGCTTAGCCTCGAGGGGCCCGTGACGGGGACACTCGATAACTCGCCGCCCGACGGCCAGGCGGGAGTCCTGGTGGGCTTTGTGCCGGGCACTCGCGGTCGGCAACTTGGCGAGCGTTCCCAGCGCGAGCGACGTGATGCGATCCTCGGTACGTTTGCGCGGCTGTACGGGCCTGATGCGCTTCGCCCAGAGACCTACATCGAGAAGGACTGGACGGTTGACCCGTGGTCGCTGGGGTGTTACTTCGGGCTACCCGCCCCACGCGCCCTCACCGAGCTGCTGCCGACCTTCGCTCGCCCGTGTGGCTTGATCCACTGGGCTGGGACGGAGAGCGCATTCGGGGCTTTCGGCAGCATGGACGGCGCGTTGCAATCAGGCGAGCGCGCCGCCAGCGAGGCGCTGAACGCGCTCACAGATAGTGCACACTAACTTCCAGGAAGTCTACGTCCCGTCCCGCCCTCGCTAGCGGTAGAAACCGTCGGAATTCACTCGCGGCCTAGCAGTGAGTCGGAGACAAACTCACGTTCGCTTAGCCAGCTAGCGCAGACAATGTGTGTCATCGGCGCGCAGCCCACCATTTGTGCCCCACCGTAATTTATACATCAGTCGTGGCTAGCCTGAGATCTCGCTGGCAAGCGCTCGACCGTGACGCTAGGTTCGCGCTCGTAGGTCTCATCTCCCTAGTCGCTGGAGCGATCGCCGTTCGTGTGTGGCTGATCGTCGCCTATCCGCCAGGGTTCCTTGGATTCCCCGACTCTGGCCAATACGTGGTGTCGGCCACACTCGACATTTTCCATGACGCACAGCGGCCTGCCGGCTATCCGCTGTTTCTGCGGCTCGTCCACCACCTCAGCGACAAAGTCTCATTTACGGTCCTCGTGCAGCATGTGCTGGGCATCGCCACTGGCCTGTTGCTTTACAAGGCGGTGCGGCGAACGGGGGCGCCGCCGTGGCTTGGGCTGATACCAGCGGCGATCGTGTTCTTCGGAGCCACCGGCCTCTTCCTCGAGCACGCACTACTTGCTGACCCGTTGTTGGCCTTTCTCCAAGCCGTCGGCGTCTACGCGGCGACTCGGGCGCTATATGCACAGCCGCTACGCTGGCCGCTACTCGCTGGCATAGCAACTGGCATTTCGTTTTGGGTCAAGCCGATTGCAATATCGAGCGCCATCCTCATACCTCTAGTGCTGCTAGCCGCCGCGCCCGGCGGCGCCCGTCGCCGGCTATTCAGTGCGCTCGTCTCCCTCGTAGCAGTCCTAGTCATGATCTGCACGTATGTCGGCGCCCAGTACTACTTCACCGGATACCTCGGCTACGAGCGCCAGGGCGCCTGGAACCTTTACGCGCGGGTAGCCACGTTCGTCAACTGCACCACTTTCACGCCGCCACACGGCACCCGCTTCCTCTGTCCGCCGCAACCACTCGGTCACCGCCTGCCACCCGCCTACTACGAGTTTACGTCGAGCGCACCTGCTGTCGAGCGCTACGGGCTTCCCTGGCTCGCTCCCATCTCCGCAAGCGCACAACTCCAAGCATTCAGCAGCGCGGCTATTGAGAGCGAGCCCTTCGCGTACGTCAAGACGATCATAGGTGGGCTAGGCCGCTATGTGTTCCCGGAGACAGGGGAAGGTAGTACGCCCCCGCAAATACGAGAAGAGGTGACTTCGCCCCACGCGACGCGTCTTTATCACCGAGCCGATATCGGCCTGTATCCAGGGAGCTATGGCTATCTCGGCTCTGCGGCTACGCTGAACGCTCTAGCTACATACGAAGGCTATACGCAAGTGCAGGGGCCGCTGCTGATTGTGCTACTTGTGGCAGCGATCGGCGGAATCGTGTGTCTGCCTCGCCCGATGCGCTCGGCAGCAGTCCTGTTCACCCTTACAGCCCTATTCAGCATCACGCTCGCCGTCGCGACAGACAGTTACGACGCGCGCTTCGCATACCCCACGTTCGGACCGTTGGGTGCCGGGGCGGCGCTCGGTGCATGGGGCATCGTGTCCGTTTGCGTGCGCAGGCTCCGGCCTCGCGGTGTCCTCGCTCGAGCCCAGGCAAGTCGCTAGCTGACAAGCACCGTCGACAGGCGTACGGTGCGCGAGCGCAGGATTCGCCGGAAGGTCCACAGCGTGCTCGTGAATCGCTGCAGCGTCGAGTCGCCGATCCGTTCGCTGTAAGGGATTGGTATCTCCTTGACATGCATGCCCGACCGAAGCGGCAGCAGCAGCAGCTCCACCGGCAGTGCCGGTGCATCGGATAGCCAAGAGAACCTATTGATCGTCTCGCATCGGTATGCGCGCATGCCGGAGTGCACGTCCCGCACCGGTCGTAGAAAGACCACGCTAGCCGCCAGATTGAACAAGCGGTTCGCGAGATAGTTTGTCCACGGCATCGCGCGCGGCTTGCCGCGGGCAAGTCGCGTCGTGCCGGCGACATCGTAGCCCGATCGCACCATCTCGACCAAAGCCGGTATGTACTGCGTCGGGTAAGTGTCATCGCAATCAAGCGTCACCACGATCGGGCGGCTCGGATAGGTGAGCGCCCTGATCATCGCCGGCCCATAGCCCTTCGGCGGGTACTGTCGCACCAAGTCCACCTTCTCCTCTACCGCGATCTCTGGGGTGCGGTCTGTCGAGCTGTCGACGATCGCGACCGTTGCCCCTGGCACGTCGCGGCGAAGGTGGCGGACAACGCGTCTGATCGAGTCCTGCTCATTCATGGTGATCATGACAATCGCCACATCTCCAAACGTATGCTGGTCCCCGCTCACTGCTGAAGCGCCACTTCGAGTTGTACGTCGCGCCCGTTGAGGTGGCCAGCAAGGGCCATCGCCCGGGCCACCGCGCCATCCACATTCACGTACTCGAAATAGCCGAAGCGCCCACACAGATCAATGCCCTGCTGCGGGAACCACTCGCGCACAATCGCCGCGTGGCGCTCGTATCCTCGCCGGTAAACCACATAAGCGTGCTCCACGCGCTGCACGTGCGTAAGGACAACCGCATCCGGGTCGCATATCAGGCCAGCATCTATGAGGCCGTCGACGACGTGGTCGATAGCCTGTCGGTCGCTCCATGCCCATGTCGGGTCCTCACGACGACACGTGATCTCAGCTTGGATGCTGTAGCGACCGGCTGGGGCATTATGCGGCGAGAACGTCGCAGGGAAACTCACGCGATTTACTCTGAAGCCTGCCGCCGGAAAATAGACCGCGGTCATCTGCTCATCGTCCGTAGCCGCGATCCCCAGCGACACGACAATCATCGGGTTGACTAGCAGCTCCTCTACAGCAGCTCGCACACGGTCCGGGATGTGAAAGTCAGCGACCGCCAGCAGCCGATCCAACGGCATCGTCGAGACGATCCGGTCGTAGTGATGTTCCTCGGAGGCGCTGCTCACCGTAACGCCTCCCGCCGCCGGTAGAGAGATCCGCTGGACATCAACGCCAAAGCGTGGACTGACGATGTCCGCCCACGCCTGCGAGAGCGCCTGGTAGCCGCCGCGGAGCGGGTAGTGATAGAAAAGCTGATGGAGATAGCCCTCGCTGGGAAGGCCGATTGCTGACTTCAACACGTCCTCAGCGGGTGGTCGCGGGATCCGCTCTGCCCACAGCATCGATAGGTCGCAAACGGGCACATTCCACACCTTTTCGTTGTACGGGAAGAAGTACTTCTCACACATTGCTTCCCCAAAGTGGTGCAAGAACCACTCGCGCAAGTCGGCTGGCTCTGGATAGAGCGCCCGCCACGGGTTTATGAAGTAATCGCGGACACACTCGTAGGTCTCCTGGTCTGGCAGCGTCGCGAGGTCGTTCTCGAACGGGTACTTGACGAGCCGGCCAGCGTACGCAATCCGGTTGTTGCGACGGCAGCGGTGGACATTGTTCCCGAGCGAGGAAATCATGAACTCGAGGATCTCCTCGTTCTTCGAGAACATGATGTGCGGGCCGCTGTCGAACGTGTACCCATCGACACTCACGCTGCCGGCCGTACCGCCAGCTTCGACGCGAGCCTCGAGGACCTCTGTCTCGTGTTCGAGGAACATCCCGAGACAGAGACCACTCGGACCGGCACCGATCACCCCGATCCTCATCGCCCGCGACTCGATAAGACGAACTGCGCTGTAGATCTCATTGCAACTCGCCTCGATCGTTTGTAGGACGACGTCCCCCAGATCTTGGCGCGGTTGATACACCGGCCTAAATCAGGCTGCGGCGAGTGTTCTACGCTCGGCAGGAGAAAGCAAGCGACTAGCGGCCAGCAGGGTACTATCAGCAAGAAATCTCTGTAAGGAAGCGGGCTTGCCGCTTAAGAGCGCGCCAATAATTGCAGGCGCCTGTTTCCAACTGATGGCGAGGTCTTATCCAATGCGCCGTAGCGCGGTTTACTTACCCTCTCGGCCCCGCTGACGTAGGAACCTTTGAAATTCACTGGCAATGATGTCACCCGATGGCACGTCCTCCGGCGTCGACTGTTCTTCGCTGTCCGCTGCCTGCTCCAGGCGTTCCACAAACGCCTGGATATCCGGATCGCTGCGCACCGCCAGCCCCACCTGGCGTTCGTAGTCCGCCGCAGCCACCTCCAGCTCCGACACGTCCACGGACACGCCAATCAGAACTTCCACCCTGCGCAGCAGCGCCAGCGCCGCCTTTGGGTTGGCCGCCGCCGCAACGTAGTGGGGGACCGACGCCCATAGGGTGGCCGACGGCAGTCCAGCTTTCGCGCACGCGGTATGCAGCACACCCACGATGCCCGTTGGGCCCTCATAGCTAGATGGCTGGATGCCCAGGCGCTCGAGTAGCGCAGCGTCCGAGGCGTGGCCGCTCAGCGACACCGGGCGCGTGTGCGGCACGTCGCCCAGCAGCGCGCCCAGCGACACCACCAGTTGCACTCCCAACGCCTCCGCCAGGTCCACGAGGTGGGAGCTGAAGGCGCGCCAGCGCATCGACGGCTCAACGCCCTGTACCAGCACGAGATCTCTTGGCGCGCGCGGCGCTTGGGCCTCGAAGATCTCCACCGTCGGCCACACGATCTCCCGGGTCTCCCGCTCGTCGAAGCGGATCGTCGGGCGGTTTGCCTGGAAGTCGTAGAACTCCTCCGAGTCTATCCGTGCGAAGCTGCGCGCCTCAAGCGCCGAAGCCAGGAACGACACCGCGTTTGACGCCGCGTCGCCAGCATCGTTCCAGCCTTGAAATGCGCACACCATCGCCGGGGCCCTCAGGCCCCCCGGACGGCGGTCCCAGATGAGCGGCTGCATCCGAACCACCGTACATCATGGAGCCATGGCCTCCGCCACAATGTCCAGCCTGCCCGAGCAACGCCAAACCGTCGCCACGCTGCGTCTCGACGACGAGGTCGATGCCGTGTTCGCCTGCACACGCAAGGAGCGCAAGCTCTCCCGCGCCGGTGCGCCGTACCTGACCGTCGAGCTGCGCGACAGTAGCGGGGCGATGGTGGGCCGCGTCTTTCGCGACGCGGATGTGCTCGCCGGTCGCTTCGAGCGCGGTGAGCTCGTGCGCGTGCGCGGACGCGTGCAGCGCTTCCGCGATGTGCTCCAGATCGAGCTATCCGCGATCGCTCGCGCTGACGGCGACGATGCCGATCCCGCCCGCTTCCTGCCCACCGCCTACCGCGACCGCGACGAGCTCGAAGGCTTTCTCGAGCATCTCGCCCGGGAGGTGTACGACCCGCCTCTCAAGGCTCTGCTCGAGACGTTGATGGGCGACAGCGCCCTGCGCGCAGAGATCCGCCGCGCTCCCTGCTCGTTGCCCGGGTCGCCGCCCAATGTGGCGTCTGCTGGTGGTGGGACCGGGGTTGGCGCGCGTACCGCGCGGGCACCGTCGGGCCACCATGCATACCTCGGCGGTCTGCTCGAGCACACCGTCGCTGTCGCCACCTTGGCGCTCGAGCTGTGCACGCTGCACCCGCGGCTCGACCGCGACCTGTTGCTTACCGCCGCCATCGTCCACGACCTCGGCAAGACCCGCGAGTTCACCTACGGCGCCGAGATCGAGCGCAGTCGCGAAGGCGCCATGCTCGGGCACATCGAGCTCGGCCTGCGGGTCATCGCCGAGCACATGCCCGCGGTCCTTGACGGCGAGCGGCGGTTGGCTCTCGAGCACTGCGTGCTACTGCACCACGGGCCCGAGTCCGCCTCTGGACAGCGCTTCGCCTCGCCCGAGGCGCTCGCGCTGTATCGGCTCAACGCGCTCGATGCTCAAGTCAAGGGCGTGCTCGAGCACGGCAGCCTCGCAAGCAGCGCCTGACACAAGGTCAAGCGGCCTAATGAGGATGCCGATAGAAGCCTGTGATGGGCGATACCGCCATGTCAACCGTCGGGTCAGGAGCTGACGCCGACGTCGAGACTGCCGACGAGCGCAGGAAGAACGGCCCACGGCCAACTGAGCAGGAACAGAAGGGGCTGTACCCGCCGCGCACCTCTGGGCGCTCGCAGCGGATGATCGGCGAGGTCGTCGTCGATCTCGGGCTTGCCGACCTCGAGACCGTCGAGGCCGGCGTCGCCGCCGCCCGCGACCAGGGACGGCCCACCGGTGTCGTGCTCGTCGAGCGCGGCATCCTGCGCCACGACCAGCTCGCACGTGTTGTCGCCGAGCGCTTCGGCCTGGACTTCGTCGACCTCAGCGTCTTCGACCTCGACATGGGCGCCGTCAACCTCGTCGGCATCCAGGCCGCCAAGCGCTACCAGGCGCTGCCCGTCGGCTTCACCGACGACGGCGCGCTGCTGCTCGCCATGGCCAACCCCACCAACGTGCTCACGATCGATGACGTCGGCATGATGACCGGCCGGCGCATCAAGCCCGCCGCCGCCTCCGTCGAGGACCTCAACCTGCTGCTCACACGGCTCGCCCGCATGGACGAGTCGATCGAAGACATCGTCGACGAGGAAGCCGAGACCGAGGGCGAGCAGGTCAACGTCGACGAGGCCGACAGCGACGCGCCCGTCATCAAGCTCGTGCACTCGATCGTCGCCCAGGCCGTCCAGCAGGGCGCCTCCGACATCCACGTAAACCCCGAGGAGGGCGACACCAAGGTTCTCTTCCGCATCGACGGCGTGCTCACACCCGCCGCCACCGTCAAGCGCAGGATGGCCATGGGCGTCGTCTCCCGCATCAAGATCATGGCCGACCTCGACATCTCCGAGAAGCGCGTGCCCCAGGACGGTCGCTTCGCCCTCACCGTCGAGGGGCGGCGCGTCGACATCCGCGTCGTCACGCTCCCGCTCGTCAACGGCGAGGGGGTCGTCATGCGCATCCTCGACCAGGGCGCCGGCGTGGCCGTCGACCGGCCTGGAGTCGCTCGGCATGCAGGGCGCCGAGCTCAAGCGCTTCTCCAGCGCCATCCAGCGACCCAACGGCGCCGTGCTCGTCACCGGCCCCACCGGCTCCGGCAAGTCCACCACGCTATATGCCGCCCTGCACGCGCTCAACGACGGCGAGCGCAGCATCCTCACGATCGAGGACCCCGTCGAGAAGCGCATCGCCGGCATCAAGCAGATGCAGATCGCCCCCAAGGCTGGAGTCACCTTCGACGTCGGCCTGCGCTCGATGCTGCGCGCCGACCCCGACGTGATCATGGTCGGCGAGATCCGCGATGCCGAGACCGCCCACATCGCGATCGAGGCCGCCCTCACCGGCCACCTCGTGCTCTCAACGCTTCACACCCGCGACGCGCCCAGCGCGCTCGGACGGCTGATCGACATGGGCATCGAGCCGTTCCTGGTCTCCTCCGCCGTCGACTGCATCGTCGCCCAGCGGCTCGTGCGCATGCTCTGCAAGCACTGCAAGCGGCACCAGACCGTGTCCGAGGCCGTGCTTGCCGAGCACGGGCTCGCCGGCGCCGAACCCTACGAGCCCGTCGGCTGCTCGCGCTGCGCCGGCACCGGCTACCGCGGGCGCGTCGCCCTATATGAGGTCATGACCGTCTCAGAGCCCATCCGGGCGCTCATCCTCGAGCGCTCCTCCGTCGACGACATGGTCGCCGTCGCGCTCTCCGAAGGCATGCAGCGGTTGCGCGACGATGGTCTGCGCAAGGTACGCGAGGGGCTCACCTCGATCGCCGAGATCGAACGCATGACTAACAGCTTGCTGTAGGGGGCGGGCGGGACGCGTTATCTAAAGATCTCTAAAAAGACTAAAGACCTCTAAACGAGGCCACGCTCCCGAGGCGACGCTTCGCAGCCAGATCGAGCTCATCGAGTCAACGCGTCACGGCTACGTTGATTTCGCACTTCCTTATCTTCGTGACTATCTTCGCGAACACGCCGCAGCAGCTGGGCTCGGGCCTTAAGATCCCTCTGCCGGCACCGGAGATCGAACGCATGACTGCTCGATATGACCCGGCGACGCCGTGCGCTGGCGCCGCCGGGAGGACGATCAGGTAGGCGGGTGCCGCCACCTGCTACGACTGCTTATTTCTTCTTCGCTTTTGCCTTCACGTTGGTCTTCGACTTCTTCTTGGCGGACTTCTTCTTGTGGCTGATGATCGGCGCCTTCGGTTCCAGCCTCGTGCTGCCGGAGTACGCGTCAGGCGGGCAGCCTTTCGGGCGGCCCAGGTCGAACGGACCCGCGATCGCCTGCGTGATCGTGCCTTTTTCTATATATGCGTAGGTGACCGTCAACAGCGGATCCACGCGCGGCTCCTTGCACAGCTTGGTGCCGATCGCGAACTGCCCAGTGATCGTTTCGTATCCAACCTTTGCGGCGCCCACGCAGTTGAGCGCGATGCCCGGGACTTCGCCTGAGCAGGAGAACGTCTCCGCCAGTGGCTTGGATGTGGCGTTGGATGTCACCTCCGGCGGCTGGCCTGCGATCCCCGTCATCGGGACCTGTGCCTGCAGCTGATAGCCGGTGATCGGGCCGTCGCAGTAGAACTCGTATTTCACCTGCTGTTCTTCGCTGCCTTCTTCGGCTTCTCCCGCGGCGATGCTGCCGAGACAGCTGTAGTTGTTGGGGTTGCTTTCTTCAGCATGGCTGATCGCCGGGGTCGCGAGGAGCAGGGCGAGAAAGCCCACGATCGCGGCGAGCCACCATGTCGCTTTGCGGTGGGCTGGTTCGATTGCGTGCAACGGGGGTCTCCGTTCGTTGGTTGATGGGTCTGTCATCGCCGCAGGAGCTTTTCGAGGCTCTGCTTTGGTGAAGTTGGGTTGAACGTGGCGGAGGACTTCGTCCCCACGCCCACAAATGGCGAGATCAACAGCACGCCCGCGGGGGGCTGGGAAGTGAGCGTCGCCGTCGCCGCACCCGCCGGCAGGCTGGTGGCGGTCGCCGAGGCGACAGACGCGAATGTCACCACGATCAGTCCGTTTTCGCGGAAGGCCGCCGTAGAGGTGATCGTCGGCACCGTCGTCTTCAGGAATTCGTCAGCCGCCGTTAGCGCGCCCGTTTCCGTCGCGCACGACGCGCCCGCTGCTCCTTCCGGGCACGGCGGCTGGACGATCGTGTCGAGCAGCTGCGGCGGTTCGCTCGCCAGCAGCGCCGCATCGTTCGCGAACGCGCCGCCATCCAGGGCCGACCAGCCACTCAGCAGCGTCCCCGCCGCGATCGCCTGTGTATCTATATACGGGGCAGCCGCCGGCTGGGCGCTCGCCGCCGCGAACGACGTTCCCGCGAGCTCGATCAGCCACACGTGCGTGACCGCCGGCAGCGTCGCGGATTTGGTGGTGCTTTTCGGTTTGGTCGTCGACGGCGTTGTTGTTTCCGACGCTTCGGGGGTGGTCGCTGCGCTTGTAGCTTCTTCTGCTTCCGCGCTTCTCCGTTTGCGCCTATGACGTTTGCGTGTGGACGTCGCTTCGGCCGTAGCCGCCGGCGGCTGCACAGATGCTGCCGCGGCCTGCGTCTCCCTGGCAGCCGCGCTGCGCGCCAGCGTCTCCAACAGCAGCGGCAGGTTCGGCGCGGCCTGGGAGGGGGTGGGGGCCGGGCCGATCGCCGCGCCCACCGCCACGCCGATGCCGAGCATCGCCGCTGCCAGCGCCGCTGTGATGCGGGCCGACGGGGCGCGGAAGGGCGACTTTGGGCTTTTTGGTGTGTTGTTCATCGAGTGGAGCGAAATTCTTGTAAACACGGAAGCAGATGGTCCGAACCCTACGAAGGTTCCGGACCATGCCTATAAAATAGCTAATGTCGATCAAGTCTGTGGAGATATGCTATGTTGCGCCCTCCACGCTGTCAACTATTTGTCAACCAAAATTGAAACGGAGCCTTCCTTCAATGCATCGAATCCGCCGTCTCTCCGTCGCCCTCACGGTGGCTGGCGTGGTCGGGGTTGCGGCACCAGTAGCCGCCAACGCCACCTCGCTCGTCACCATCAGCGGCGCTACGTCCTCCTACCCGCTCGTGTCGCTGCTGGCGTCCAAGTACGTCAAGCTGCACCCGCACAAGATCAGGTTCAAGATCGCCCAGGGCGGTACCACCGTTGGTATCAACGACGTCAAAAGCGGACACGTGACGATCGCTGACGTTGCCCAGGAACCGACCGGCGCCGACGCCGGCCTGGACTTCTACCCGATCGCCAAGTACGCGATCTGCGCGGTAACCAACAAAGCCAACACGCTCAGCAACCTCACACCCAGTGAGCTCACCTCGATCTTCACCGGTAAGACCAAAACTTGGAGCAGCGTGCCTGGCGCCACAGCCAGCGGTTCGATCGACGTGTACTCGCGTACCGCGGTCGCAGGCGTGCTCACCAGCTTCAAGTCGCTGCTGCTGGAAGGCAAAAGCGTCGTGTCAGCCGCTACCGAAGAGGCCACCGAGGGTCTGATGCGCCAGGCCGTCGAAAGCGACCCCAACGGGATCGGCTTCCTCTCCAACTACCAGGCCAACAAAGGCGGGCTGAACTCCGTCGAGTACAACGGCGTCGCCTGCAACCAGACGACCGCAGCATCCGGGCAGTACGCCGGCGTGTCGGTGTTCTTCGAGGTCACCAAAGGCACCGCCACCGGTGCAGCTGCCGCGTTCATCAACTGGATCGACAAGTCGCCCGCCGCGAAGAAAATCATCGCCAGCGAGTGGATCACGATCGGGTGATCGAGCGGCTTCGTAAGCCGTGGCCGGACCACCGCGCCGAGCGTTCGCTCGGCGCGGTGTCGTTGCTGATCGGTGTGGGCGTGGTGGCGATGGTCGTGTTCGTCGCCAGCAAGGCTTGGCCGATCTTCCAGCACAACGGCATCAGCTGGCTGTTTGGTGGCGGGGACTTCGAAACTGAGGTCGGCAAGATGAGCGCCGCCACCACCAACCCGGCCGCCTCGGTCTATCACCTGCGTGCGTGGCCGCTGATCTACGGCACGCTGCTCACGAGTGCGATCGCGGTCGTGCTGGGGATGATCATCGCCGTCCTCTCGTCCGTTTTCATCATCGAGCTGGCACCCGCAAGGGTCGGCCGCGTGGTGATCCCCATGGTGCGTCTGCTCGCCTCCGTGCCGTCCGTGATCTACGGGCTGATCGGCATCCTCGTGCTGGTGCCGTACGTCAACAACCACGTCATCACCGCCCATGAGAAGGCCTCTGTTCAGAGCGAAGTCCAGCTGACCGGTGGTGGCCTCGGCATAACCGTCGTAATCCTCACCGTGATGATCACGCCGATCATGATCGCGCTGATCTGCGAGGCGCTCTCCTCCGTGCCGCCGTCCTGGCGCGAGGGGGCGATCGCGCTCGGGCTCAACCCGCTGCGCGCCGTACGTGCCGTCACGCTGCGCGCCATCCGACCAGCGATCGTCGCCGCCGCCGTGCTCGCTACCGCACGCGCGCTCGGCGAGGCTGTGATGATCCAGATGGTCTCCGGAGGCAAGACGTTCTCTCCAAGGCCCGGCGACGGGGTCACGTTCTTCTTCGAGCCGCTGCGCACGCTCGCCTCCGCGATCGTCGACTACCACGACGGCATCAGCTCGCCGTCGCTCGGCGCCGCCGTATATGCGTTCGCGCTGCTGCTGTTGTTCTCGGCGTTCGCGCTGTCGGTGACCGGCTACCTGGTCAAGCTCCCACTACGTAAGTACCAAACGCGCGGATGAGCACACCGCCGAGATACCCGGCGTGGTTGTGGGGCTGGCGCGAGCCCAAGCGCATCAATCCGCTCACAGGCGGCAGCGGAGGCGGTCGGCGCTCCTCGCCTATGAGCTGGCGCTGGGGCGACCGGCTGGCGCTCCTCGCCGCATGGGGCGCTGGGGTCCTTCTGTGCGTGATCGCCGCCGCGATCGTCCTTTACATGGGCTACCGCGGTATCCAGTACCTGCGTCCGAAGCTGCTCGTCACGCGGCCACAGATAAGCGAAACCGGGGGCGAGTCGGGGGGCATCTTGGATCCGATGATCGGGACGGCTCTGCTGACCGTCATCGGCATCGTGCTCGCGCTGCCGCTCGCGTTGGCGAGCGCCGTGTGGATCTCCGAGTACGGGCGTCCGAGCTGGCTCGCGCGGATAGTCGAGTCGAGCATCGAGATCGTCGCCGGCACGCCCGACATCGTGATCGCGATCTTTGGCCTGGCTGTCTTCCAGGTCTCGCTGCTCGCGCCCTTCTCATTCACCTCCGAAGGCGGCGGTGTGTATGGGCGCTCGTTCATCGCCGCCGGTGCGATGATGTCACTGCTCGCGTTGCCGTCCGTGTATGCGGCCACGCGCGATGGGCTGCAGGCGGTGCCCGCGCAGATGCGCGAGGCAGCGTTCGCGCTGGGAAAGACGCGCATCACCACCATCCGGCGGGTGCTGCTGCCTAGCGTGCGCTCGAACATCGCCACCGGCATAACGCTCGGTATCAGCCGCATCATCGGCTCGACCGCCATCGTGCTGATCCTGCTCGGCGGCTTGCGCCTGGAAACGCAGGGATCGGTGCCCGGGATCAACCTGTTGCGCGGCACCGGCTCCTCGCTGACGAGCTACATCTACGAAAACTCGCCCGCCGGCGAAGGCGGCGCGCCGGAGAAAGCCTACGCGGCCGCGTTCCTGCTGCTGATCTTCGTGCTGCTGCTCAACATGCTCGTAGACAGGATCGGTCGCGCCCAGGCCCAGTCGACGGGGCTGCCCACGGTTGGAGCGGTCGTCTAGACATGGCTGAGAACTTTTCACAAATCCCCGGAAAAGGCGCTAACCTCAGTGCTCTGATGGCCAAAGTCATGTCGATGGAGATTATGGTCGATGCGTCCTGACGAGATGGTTCTAGATCCTTGGAGCTTCATCAGCGACGATCCGCGGGTGCGGGAGTCGAGTGAGCCTCAACCGATCGCGCCGCAACCGAGCGAGCCGGCGGTGGGGCCGGCGGTACCGCCCGTGCGCACGATCGTGCTCGATCGTGCGCCCACGCCCGTACGCCCCGTGCGCGAGCGCGAGGCGGTGCGCAGACCAGCATCAGCGGCAGGACCAGAACGCCTGAGCTTGCGCGACGTGAGGATCTCCTATGGGGGCAAGGAAGCCGTCAAAGGGGTCTCGCTATCCATTCATCAGGGGGAGGTGCTTGCTCTGATCGGACCGTCCGGCTGCGGCAAGACAACGCTGCTACGGACACTCAACCGCCTCACCGAGCTGACCGCTAGTGCCTCGCGCTCGGGGGAGATACTGCTCGACGGCGAGGACATCCACGAGCTCGTCGACACGACGCTGCGCTCGCGCGTTGCCATGGTCTTTCAGCAGCCCAACCCCTTTCCCATGTCGATCTTCGACAACGTCGCCTTCGCGCTGCGCGAGCAGGGACGCAAGCGACCCGGGCGCCGCGAGCTCGAGCCGCTCGTGATCGAGGCGCTGCGCAGGGCAGGCCTCTACGACGAGGTGCGCGACGACCTCGACCGCCCGGCGCTGCGCTTGTCCGGCGGCCAGCAGCAGCGGCTGTGCATCGCCCGCGCGATCGCGCCGCGACCGGAGGTGCTCTTGATGGATGAGCCGTGCAGCGCCCTGGACCCGATCTCCACAGGCGTGATCGAGGAGCTGATCGGAGAACTGCGCCGCGACCTTGCCGTCGTGATCGTCACCCACAACCTCGCACAGGCGCACAGGGTGGCCGACAAGGTCGCGTTCATGTACCTGGGCGACCTCGTCGAGTACGGCACCACGGAGGACCTGTTCGAGGACCCGCGCGCCGAGCGCACGCGCGAATACGTGCGGGGAGCCTTCGGATGAGCACCGACGCCCGCTTCGCGTCGCTGTTCGGTTAGGGGATCGCCATGACCAACCTCGCGCCCGTGCCGTCCGAGAGCTCCACCTGCCCCAACTGCTCCGCGCCGCTCGTCGCAGACCAGCGCTACTGCCTGTCCTGCGGGCAGCCCACCTCGCCCGTGCGGCTGGCGTTCCTGGACGTGCTCGAGGCAGAGCACAAGCCCCAGCTCGGGCCGGGTACCGTGACCACGAGCCCTGTCGCCTACAACCCCTACCTGGAGCCCGCAGCTGGGCCCGCGTGGCTGCGACGCTACGCACCGCTGTTCGGCGTCATGTCGGTGCTGCTGCTGGCGATGATCGTCGGCCTGCTCGTCGGCCACTGGGTGACACAGAGCAAGGCTCCCGTGAGCAACCGGCCACAGATCATCAAAGTCGAAGGCAACCTGGGTGGTGGCGTCGCGGCGACCGGCAGCGCTACCACGCCAACCACCGGCACCACCCCCACGGCGGTAGCGAAATCGAGTACATCGGCGAAGAGCGAAGAAGAAAAGGAACTCGCCGAAGCCAAGGCGGAAGAAAAGGAAGAAGAAAAAGTGCCCGCCAAAGCGCCCCCCGCCAAATCTCTCAGCACCGGCGCCGCAAACAAACTCGCGAACACGCACGGCAAGGCGAAAGAGAAGGAACTCAACAAACTCAGCACTGCCCCGATCGCAGTCAAATGAGCTTGCATCCCACCAACGGCAGCAGGCCCTCGGCTGCCCCGCAGCCAGCAGGGGCGGCCGCTGGCGCAGCGGCGCAGGCGGACTCGGGAGCGGGCGGGATCGTGCTGCCCGCAGGCGGCCTGCCAACGCCCAGCGGGTCGATGTCCGAGCTTCGCCGTCGGCGGCTGGAGCTTGCCGAGCGCGTGGCCGCGCTCACGTGGGACCTCGGCGGGCTCGCATACGAGATGGCCATCCGCGACCACTACCGCCTGGACGTGCTGGCCCGCAAAGCGTCTGAGCTGCAGGAGGTGGACGCGCAACTAGGCGAGGTGCAACGGCTGCTTGCCACCGCCGAGGCTGGCGTCCACGGGCAGTGCCGCTCCTGTGGCGCTGTGCACAGCCGCGGCGCCGCTTACTGCTGGCACTGCGGTGCGCCGCTGTTGGAAGAGGCGCGCCCGTCCGTGCTGCACAGCGATCAGTCGGCCTGAGCTCGGCTGCCCTCGGCCGTGGGCGCGAGCGCCCGCTGTTCGTTGCTTTGTCCAGTCATGCGCCCAATCGGCTGGTGCGGGCGATAGCGTGTCTGTGATGAGCCGCTCCGTGCCTGCACGGTCTCCGCGGACGCTACTAGTGGGGGTGGCGGAGTCCGCGGTGGCCCTGCTCGGCGGCACGGCTCTCGTGCTGGCTCTCGCCGTGTCTTCCCCGGCGAGAGCCGCGCGCGTTTATGCCGCAGGTCCTCCTGTCGAATACGGGTGCCCGATCCTGCCTGCGGAAGACCCGCTAAACCAGGAAATCGCTAATGCGCCCGTCAGTCCCAACTCCGCTGCTTACGTGGCGAGCATCGGCCTGACTGCACACTTGCATCCGGACTTCGGTACCGAGCCGAGCTACGGCATCCCCTACACGGTCGTCGGGCCCAAGCAGCGCAAGGTGCCGATCAAGTTCACCGAATACGGCGCCGAATCGAACCCCGGGCCTTACCCGGTGCCTGCCGATGCCTCGATCGAGGGCGCAGGCAGGAACGGACAGGGGGACAAACACGTGCTCGTGGTCCAGGAAGGTAGCTGCAGGTTGTATGAGCTCTACGACGCGAGCCGCAAGGGGAGGGGGTGGGAGGCGGCCTCCGGTGCGGTCTTCAACCTGCGCAGCGATGCGCTGCGCCCGGAAGGGTGGACCTCCGCGGACGCCGCCGGCCTACCGATCTTTCCGCTGCTCGCACGCTATCCCGAGGTTGCGGCCGGGCAGATCGACCATGCGCTGCGCGTCACCGTTCCGGAAACCCAGATGGGTTACATCCATCCCGCCACGCACTACGCCTCCGATAGCTCCAACCCGAATTTGCCGCCGATGGGGTTGCGGCTGCGGCTGAAGGCTAGATACAGGCTCGCCGGCTTCACCGGCGAGGCGCTCGTAATCCTCGAAGCGCTCAAGCGCTATGGGTTGATCGTTGCTGACAACGGGTCGCCGTGGTACATCACCGGGACGCCCAGCCCGCATTGGAACGATCAGAACCTCGAAGAGATCAAGCGGGTGCCCGGGTCGGAATTCGAAGCGGTTGGGACGGGGTTGATCCTACATGTTGGCTGAGCCGACCTTGTGGCTGCCTCATGCTGAGCCCGGCCTGTTGTTGCCTTCTGACGCCCCTGTCCCGCTTGGTCTTTTTCTGTGTGAGCGTGAGCGGCGGCCTCACCGGCCCGCTACATAGACTCGAAACGTACTGCGCCTAGTCGACTTCTACTGCTTCTTCGAAAGTCACAGTAGCGCTTTGTTCCTGCGTTACTTCTGCCGGACCGAAAAAACCCACTAGTTTCGGTTTGATGAGGGCGGCTAATGTTAAGATTTAACGTGATGAACTGTTTGCCCGTTGAGCTTGTCGGGCCCAAATTAATTAAAGCTGTGTTTTGTAGTTTGCCTGTTGGCGAGAATAATCCTGCGATAGAGCCTTCGAGCGCTGCTGTTGAGGTTGAGCAGGGCGAGGACGTTGGCGCGAAAGTCACGAAGACATGGTTAGGGGCACCTTTAGGCTCAAAGAGGATTCCGGCCGCACCTTCCGGCTGGTGAAGTAAGCCGAGTAAGCCACGCAGTAAGTTAGTCACGATTTCCGAACCGGTGGCGCCCACGCTTTTGATTGTGCACGGCCCATTTGTTCCTTCCAAAAGGTGACAGGTTGCGAAATGGATTGTGGTGTCGATTTCATCATCGCCAAGAATCGTCCCAGTTGCCGTGGAGCTACCGCACGTAACTGTATCGTTGAATGATGGCGTACGTAGCACCGATGTGGCGCTTTTTGCTGTGAACCCTCGGTTCGTGATCGGTAACTTGAACTTCGGTATCGCCGACGCACTCGACGCGAGTATCGCGCCCACTGCAAAGACAGTCATCAACGGCACCGTGACTGCTTGAGCGATCTTCGGTTGCCAGCCAAATCGACTATGCGGTCTGCGAGCCTTCATGGAAGGTAAGCATCCCATCTTTGCGCCGGCAATTCAAGTAAACAGAAACAAGCGGATGGCTGACAGTGCGCACTGCCCCAAGCTATGACTTCCAAGAGCCGTGAGCACCCACTTCCCGGGTCACCACCCGAGCTTGCGCTGTGCTCAGGTCGTCTCGGTAATTCGGTAACGCGTCGGTCGGCTTTTCCGCAGCGACCTCATTGAGCGCCCGCTCGATCTAGTCGACCGGTGGCCGTCGCGGGATGCGTCTGTCTGCGCCTCGCGGACGGGATGCGGGATGGATTCGCTTGGGCGGCTGGTCCGCAGAGTGCGCGTCACCACTTTCACGTCTTCTTTTTCGTGCTGCGGGTTTTTGCGCATTTGCCTTTGTGCTTGGTGTAGCCCTTCTTGCAGCGCTTGACCGTGGTTATAGGCTTGGCGGCTGGTGTGGGTTCCACCGGTGGAGTGAGGTTCCCCGACGGGCCCACGACGGTGCTCCCGGGAGAGCCGAATGCCGACGGCGCGCCTGCGGGCCCCTGGCAGGCTTCGCCGGAGCACGAAGGTGTGGCGGGTGGGGCCGGGAATCCTCCTTCGCTGCGACTGTCGTAGACGCTTGCTTGCCCATCGGTGTCCTGTGGCACCAGACCTTCCAGGGTCGAGAAGAAGACATCCCGCCCGGATTCGTCGATCATCGGGTTGTCGAACCCGTACACTTCGGCGAGTACGGGAGTAATCAGGTCTACCTGGCCTTCACGGTACTCGTAGGCGTTGGGGGCCCCCGGCGTGGCCTGGGGCGTCAACGCCAGATCACTGCGGAACACCACTGCCCCGTTTTCAGCGATCGCCCTGTCCGTCGCCGGCGCTTCCGGCTGCGCCGTATCACTGATTAGTTTGGTGAACAGTTCTGCGTCGATGCGGCTGAACCCTTGTGTCAATGGTTCGTAACCGAAGTTTTCTGTGTTGCCGTCGCAGTTATAGCCCGCTTCGATGGCTTTCGTCGTGGGGCATTCATAGCCGGCGGCGGATTTCTGTCCGACGGATACCCTCGCTACCTTGCCTGTGAGCGCCTGATACTCGAACAGCTGGCCCACGGGGCTCGAGTGATCGTTCGTGCCACGCAGATCCCGCGCGCTGCCGAGCAAGAGGTAAGCGCCGTCGTGGGTTGTCTGTGATGCGCTTGCTTCGCCCGCGACGAACGCGAGGCCTGCCTGCGTGTCGACCACATACAGTTTTTCCCCAGCGGTTTCGCTCGCGGCTTCGCCGTTCCCGTTCGGTTCCGCATCGCTCGTGAGGACTTCAGGAGAGCTGAAGTACACCCGTCCCCCGTCCTGCGAGATCAGCGGCTTACCGGTGATGCTGCTCGTGAGCAGCACTGTCTTTGCTTCCGCGATGATGTACTCATACAGCTTGCCATCTTCGCTGAAAAAGACCTTCGCACCGTCTGCGGAGGCCCCGTCGAATGTCGCGGGTTCGCTGCCAGAGATCTTCACGGTGCGGGACCCATCGACCCGGGCATACAACTCGTCGACCGGGGGCTGGCTCGCTGAGCACCCTTCGACATGCAACGCCGTGAAATACACCGCTTCGGCCTCACCAGTCCCGGTCACCCCATCGAACGCGGTGCCGCAATCGCTCAGGAGCGCCGCGCCATCGTTGACGCTCGGGCTGCCCTCGAGGGGCCCGGTGTTGCTGATGCCGACCAGCTGGGGTTCTTTGCCTTCCCCAAGCGCATATTCATACAACGACTGGTCCCCTTCAGCAGTCTGATCACCAGGCCACGTCTGCTTACGTTCGGCGCGCACCAAGAAAAACACGTGTGACAGATCAGCAGACGCCCCCAAAATGAAATCTTCAACGTGTTCGTACTGGTTGCTACCACCGGGTTCGTAGCCAGGAGCGAGCATCGGGCCGAGCACCGTAAACCGACCAGCTCCACCACCAGCTGGTTCTCGCACGGCCAAATTCCAGCCAACATATCTTTCCGGCAGGTTGACTTCCCCATTACCACTGGATGGAGATACCTCATAGAGCACCCGGCTCAGATCCGTGCTCGCTATGTGAAAGTAGTGCATGCGGCTGAACAGCGCTGTCGGGGGATTCAACGATTCCGCACTCCACCCCGCGCTCGTCCTCGTCAGCGCATAGTAGGAGCCCGTTTCGCCTTCGCTGTCTTCCAAATCTTCGTTCCCTACGAACCCCGTCGTCGAATTCACGATAACACGTTCCCCATCCGCAGAGACAGCCCTTATCTTCGCGGCGGCTCCCCCACCGTACACTGGCGAGACCAGCTCATACGCACGACAATCCGCCATAAACGCACGAAACCCCGGCGAGGCTTCGGCCCCCGGACACGTGCCCGCATTCTCGTCACCCGCCCCAAACGCCGACCCAACCCAACCCAAACACCCCAACACCACGATCAACACAGCGATCCCGTTAGACCGCTCACCTCTCCCGTACGACAACACAGCACCCTCTTTCCTGCGCCGCCCCCCGTTGCTAGAAGGTGGGCATTGCTGACGTAGCGTGTCGGTGGGACACCCGACATGTCCCACCGACACCATAATAGCGACTCAACTATAGGTCAAACACATACATGTGACTAGTCGACTTCTACTGTTTCTTCGAATTTGACTAATGCGTCCTGTTCCTGCGTAGATTCAGCCGCACCGAAGGATGTGAGCTTCGGTTTAATGACGCCGGCTAACGTTAAGATTTAACGTGATGAATTGTTTACCCGTCGAGCTGGTTGGGCCTAGATTGATTAAAGCTGTGCTTTGTAGTTTGCCGGTTGGCGAGAATAATCCCGCGACAGACCCTTCGACTGCTGTCGTTGGCGTGCTGCAGGGCGATGATGTTGGTGAGAACGTCACGAACACATGGCTAGCCGTCGGCTCGAAGAGGATCCCGGCCGCGCCTTCCGGCTGGTGAAGTAAGCCGAGTAAGCCACGGAGTAACGTGGTTACGACTTCCGAACCCGTGGCGCCCACGCTTTTGACCGTGCACGGCCCATTTATTCCTTCCAAAAGGTGACAGCTTGCGAAATGGATTGTGGTGTCGATTTCATCATCGCCAAGAATCGTCCCAGTTGCCGTGGAGCTACCGCACGTAACTGTGTCATTGCTTGATGGCGTACGTAGCACCGATGTGCCACTGTCTGCTGTAAATCCTCGTTTCGTGATCGGTAACTTGAACTTCGGTATCGCTGAAGCGCCTGAGGCGAATATTGCGCCCATTGCGAAGACAGCTATCAACGCTACCGTAAATAATCGAGCGAGTTTCATGCTCTTTAGCTCCTTGATTGTTTGCTGACATGATCCCGAAGCTCTTATTGAGGTCGTGCCTCGGAAGTCTGCACCTCCGGAAGCTAGGGCCCTCTCGGGGATAGCTAGCTGCCACGAGGAGACTGCACCGCCACCATAGCCATCGGAGGTGTGCCTGTCCAGATATGTTTCCCACTCTTTATCAAGGTCAGCTGAGATACACCTTGTAGCGAGGCTGTCGCGCAGCGGTAGGCGTTGGGTCGCCCTCCTCGCCGACGCGCAACGCCAAGGCCACCTCGAGGACGAACTAAGACGCCTCGAGCGCTACCCACTGCTGGTCTGCGACGAGGTTGGCTACATCCCGTTTGCCCCGCAAGCCGCGAACCTGATGGTTCATGCTCGTCTCCCGCCGCTACGAGCGCACGAGCCTGATCGTCATCTCCAACAAGCCGTTCAGCGTATGGGGCGAGATCTTCGGTGACGACGCGACCGCCTCCGCCATGATCGACCGGCTCATCCACCACGCCGAGATCCTCTGCCTCAAGGGCGACAGCTACCGCCTAAGCCTGGATCCACCGTGTTGATTGGTGGGTTCCGTCCGGTGGTGTCTCTTAAGTGACCTCCTGAGCAGGGCTTTTCCAGGCTGTAGCCGCAGCCGGGGCCCGGCGTCAGGAGGTCACCTTGATGGTGCACGATGACGGGCCGGTCGGACTGGACTGCGTGCGGGTGCGTTTTGACGACGATCGGGTCGTCTCGGATGCCGGGATTGCGCTGGTCGTGACACTGGCCGGGCGCCTGGGCCTTGAGGGCTTGATCGGGCGTTGTGTGCGCCTGCGAGCGGGCCGCCCCGGTGGGGCGAACGCGGGCAGGAAGGTGATGGCGCTGATCTATGCGATGGCGCTGGGCGCGGACAGCATCGATGACTGTCAGGTACTGCGTGCGGGTCGCACGCGCAGGCTGCTGGGTGGTTGGGTGCCGGCGCCCTCGACGCTGGGAACGTTCCTGCGGGCGTTCACCTTCGGGCATGTCCGTCAGCTCGACCAGGTACTCGGTGAAGCCCTTACCCGCGCGTGGAAGGCCGGCGCGGGCCCAGGGGCCGAGCGGCTGTTGGTCGACGTTGACAGCTTCATCGGGGAAGTCTGCGGCTATCAGAAGCAGGGCAGCGGGTTCGGCTACACCAAGCTACTCGGGTATCACCCGATCGTGGCGTCACGCGCGGACACGGGCGAGGTGCTGCACGTGCGTCTGCGCCACGGCTCGGCGAACACCCAGCGCGGGATGCTGCGCTTCACCGAGGAGCTGATCGCCAGGATCACCAGGGCGGGCGCGACGGGCGCCAAGCTGCTGCGCGCTGACTCGGGATTCTGGAACGTCAAGGTCTTCAAGCGCTTGGAGGCAGCAGGCTGGACGTATTCAATCGGGATCCGCATGATCAAGCCAGTTGCGGCGATCGTCGCTGAGATCCCCCAAGACGCGTGGACACGGATCGAGGACTACCCGAAGCCGGGTGAGGCATACATCGCTGAGGCCACGCTCGGTGGGCGGCGGCTGATCGTGCGGCGCATCAGAGTCCTCGGTATCCAGGACGAGCTGTTCCCCACCTGGGCGCACTATCCCTTCCTGACCAATCGTGATGAAGAGCTCGCCATCGTCGAGAGCGAGCACCGTCAGCACGCCGTCGTTGAGCTCGTGATCCGTGATCTCAAAGACCAAGCACTCGCGCACTTCCCCTCGGGTCACTATCACGCCAACGCCGCGTGGACGGTAATCGGCGCGCTCGCTCACAACCTGCTGCGCTGGACAGCCATCCTGGGAATAACCGATCAGACCGTCCGCGTCGCACACACCATCCGCCGACGGCTGCTCACCCTTCCCGGGCGCCTGACCCATCACGCCAGCCAGTGGACACTTCATCTACCCGCCCGCTGGCCCTGGCAAGACGACTTCGCCGAGGCGCTCACCAGGTTACGAGCGCTCCCCGCCGCCGTCTGACACACGGCACCCTCGCTGAAGAGCCCGACAAGCCCCGCCAAAGCCTGCGGCGATCACCGCTGCCCGCAAACCAGCCAATCACGACCGACAATGCCGCTTGATGCCCCACGGGACACTCCCAAGGCCCGCCCCCGAAACCCCAACGGCACAAACAGCCCCCAGCCACGCCGAACAGCCTCAACCGCAAGCCCATCGGTGGACCCAGGCTAAAGAACCACAACCTCGGCGCCCGCCCCGCCACCCAACCCGCCGACTGACCCCCCGCGAGCTCGCGCCGGCGGCTACTCGCTCCACCTCGCCTACACGAGCAGCCGCCGCAAAGGGGGGCAATTCTCCACCGGCGCCACGGGGTCAATTCGCGATTCAATCGGCCTTGACAACAGGGGCCGCCACGCCTGGGGAACTGTCGTGAGTGGGAAAGTCAAAAGTCTTGAGCGCGCGCGGAGGCCCTCACAGGCACCGCTGTATAGACTCGCAACGTACCGCACCTAGTCGAGTTCTACTGCTTCTTCGAAAGTCACAATAGCGGTCTGTTCCTGCGTTACTTCTGCCGGACCGTCGAGACCCACTAGTTTCGGTTTGCGGACGCCGGCTAACGTTAAGATCTAACGTGATGAATTGTTTGCCCGTTGCGCTGGTTGGGCCTAGGTTGATTAAGGCTGTTCTTTGCAGTTTGTCGGTTGGCAAGAATAATCCCGCGATAGAGCCTTCGAGCGCTGTCGTTGCGGTGTTGCAGGGCGATGATGTCGGTGCGAACGTCACGAACACATGGTTAGGGACACCGCTCGGCTCGAAAAGGATACCCGCCGCACCTTCCGGCTGGTGAAGTAACCCAAGTAACCCAAGTAGTGGTAACGTTAAGACTAACCCTTCCGTGCCTGGGGCTCCCACGCTTTTGATCGGGCACGGCCCATTTGTTCCTTCCTGCAGAAAGCAGCTTAAATAGTGAATTCTGAGGGAGACTTCGTCGTCGCCCAGAATCGTGCCAGCTGCCGTGGAGCTCCCACACCTCACCTCATCGCTTTCGGCCGGTGTGCGAAGTATTGCTGTGCCACTCGTTGCTGTAAAGCGTCTCTTTGTGATCGGTAACTTGAACTTCGGTATCGCCGACGCACTCGACGCGAGTATCGCGCCCACTGCAAAGACAGTCATCAACGGCACCGTGACTGCTTGAGCGATCTTCGGTTGCCAGCCAAATTGACTATGCGGTCTGCAAGCCCTCATGGAAGGTAAAGCATGGCACTCTTTCGTCGGCGATTCAAGTAAACGGAAACAAGTGGATGCTGACAATGCGCGCGGGCCCCAAGCTATACCCTCCAGGGGCCGTAAGCACGGACTTGTTGGGTTGCTACCCGAGCTTGCGCTGTGCTCAGGCAGTCGCGATTCGGGAGCCCGCCGGGCGGGTTCTCCGCGGCTCCGCGGTGCCTCAATGACCGCCCGCTCGACCAGTAGCCGTCGGGATGCGTCTGTCTACGCCTCGCGGACCGGAGACGGGGTGCATCCCTTGGACGTGTGCACATCTGCAGTGCGCACCCAAGCGGCAGGCTAGCTCTTACTCACGCCTTCTTTTTCGTGCTATGCGTTCGTACGCACTTGCTTTTGTGTCTGGTGTAGCCCTTCTTGCAGCGCTTGGCCGGAGCTTTGCGTTTCGCGGCTGGTGGGGGTTCTACCGGTGGCGTGAGGTTCCCTGACGGGCCGACCGCGGTGCTCCCGGGGGAGCCGAACGTTGGCGGTGCGCCCGCGGGGCCCTGGCAGGCTTCTCCGGAGCACGGTGGCGTGACCGCGGGGGCTGGGAATCCTCCTTCGCTGCGACTGTCGTAGACGCTGGCTTGGCCATCGGTGTCTTGTGGCACGAGGCCTTCCAGTGTCGAGAAGAAGATATCCCGCCCGGATTCATCGATCATCGGGTTACCGAACCCGTACACTTCGTCGAGCACGGGGGTGATCAGGTATACCTGCCCTTCGCGGTACTCGTAGACGTTGGAGCCCCCGGGCGTCGCCTCGGGCGTCAACGCCAGAGCACTGTAGAACACGACTGCTCCGTTTTCAGCGATCGCCCTGTCCGTCGCCGCTCCTTCGGGCTGGGCCGTATCACTGATCAGTTTGGTGAAAAGTTCAGCGTCGATGGGGCTGAACCCTTGTGTCGCCGGTTCGTAACCGTAATTGCCGTCGCAGTCATAGCCAGCTTCGATGGTTTTCGTCGCGGGGCATTCATAGCCCGCGCCGGATTTCTGTCCCACGGATACCCTCGCCACCTTCCCCGTTAGCGCCTGGTACTCGAACAGCTGCCCCCCGGGGCTTGAGTGGTCGTTTGTGCCACGCAGGTCCCGTGTGCTCCCGAGCAGTAGGTATTCGCCGTCGTGGGTGGTCTGTGATGGGCTCGCTTCGCCCGCGACGAACGCGAGACGGCCTGTCTGCGTGTCAACCAGATACAGTTTTTCCCCGGCTGTTTCGCTAGCCGTTTCACCGTTACCGTTTGGTTCCGCATCGCTCGTAAGGGCTTCCGGGGAGCTGAAGTACACCCGTTCGCCGTCTTGCGAGATCAGCGGGCTGCCGGTGATGCTGCTCGTGAGCAGCACTGTCTTTGCTTCGGCGGTGATGTACTCATACAGCTTGCCAGCTTCGGTGAAGAAGACCTTCGCGCCGTCCTCGGAGGCTCCATCGAATGTCGCGAGTTCGCTACCGGAGATCTTCACGGTGCGGGACCCGTCGACCCGGGCGTACAGCTCGTTGACCGGAGGCTGGCTGGCCGGGCACCCTTCCACATGCAGCGCCGTGAAATACACCACTTCCGCTTCCCCGGTGCCCGTCACCCCATCAAACGCGGTACCGCAGTCGCTCTCGAGGACCGCGCCATCGTTCACGGCCGGGCTACCGCTGAGGGGGCCGTTGTTGCTGACCCCAACCAACTCGGGTTCTTTGCCTTCACCAAGCGCATACTCATACAACGACTGATCCCCTTCAGCCGTCTCATCACCAGGCCACGTCTGCTTGTGTTCGGCACGCACCAGAAAAAACACGTGCGACAAATCAGCCGACGCCCCCAAAACGAAATCTTCGTAATGTTCGTAGTCATTGCTCCCAACGGGTTCATAGCCGGGAGCGACCATCGGGCCCAGCAGCGTAAACCGACCCGCCCCACCAGACACCGCTTCCCGCACAGCCAAATCCCAGCCAACATAGCGCGCCTCGAGGTTCACTTCCGCCGGGCCGCTAGTAGGAAGCGCCTTATAGAGCCCCCGGCTCAGATCGGTGCTCGCGACCCGCACGTAATGCATGCGGTTGAACAGCGAAGTCGGGGGATTCAACGATTCCGCGTCCCATCCCGAGCCTGTCCTCGTCAGGGCATAGTAAGAACCCGTTTCGCCTTCGCTGTCTTCCAGGTCTTCGTTGCCCGCGAAACCCGTCGTCGAGTTCACGATCACACGTTCCCCGTTCGCCGAGACCGCCCTAATGATTGGCGAGGCTCCACCACCATAGATCGGCGAGACCAACTCATACGCACGACAATCCGCCATAAACGCACGAAACCCCGGCGACGCTTCCGCCCCCGGACACACACCCACGTTCGCGTCCCCCGCCCCAAACGCCGACCCAACCCAACCCAAACACCCCAACACCACGACCAACACAACCACCCAGTTAGACCGTCCACCCCTCCCGTGCGACAACACAGCACCCTCTTTCCTGCGCCGCCCCCCGTGGCTAGAGGCGGGGCATTGCTGACATAAATGTCGGTGGGACACTCAGCACGTTCCCACCGACACCCTAATAACGATTCAATTATAGATCAAAACACAAGCGTGTGACTAGTCGACTTCTACTGGTTCTTCAAATGTCACAGTAGCAGTTTGTTCCTGAGTAGATTCTGCGGCGCCGAATGATGTGAGCTTTGGTTTGATGACGCCAGCTAACGTTAAGATTAACGTGATGAACTGTTTGCCCGAGGCGGTAGCTGGGCCTAGGTTGATAGTAGCTTTGTTCGTTGGTTTCCCGGTTGGTGAGAATAACCCTGCAACAGACCCTTCGACTGCTGTCGTTGAGGTTTTGCAGGGCGCTGTTGTTGGCGAGAGCGTCACGAACACATGGCTAGCCGTTGGCTCGAAGAGAATCCCGGCCGCGCCTTCTGGCTGGTGAAGTAAGCCTAGTAATCCGCGTAGTGAGTCGGTTACGATTTCAGCCGTACCCCCGCCCACGCTTTTGATCGTGCAGGGTCCCTCTTCCCCTTCCTGGAGTTTACAGCTTGAATAATGGATTGTGGTGCTGATTTCATCATCGCCCAGAATCGTCCCAGATGCCGTAGAACTCGCGCACGTCACCGTGTCGTTTTCGGATGGTGTGCGTAGCACTGAGGTACCACTGGCTGCTGTAAATCCGCGTTTTGTGATCGGTAACTTGAACTTCGGTATCGCTGAAGCGCCTGAGGCGAATATTGCGCCAATTGCGAAGACGGCTATCAACGCTACCGTAAATAATCGAGCGAGTTTCATGCTCTTTAGCTCCTTGATTGTTTGCTGACATGGTCCCGAAGCTCCTATTTTGAGGCCGGGCCTCGGGAGTCTGCGCCTCCGGAAGCTAGGGCCCTCTCGGGGATAGCTAGCTGCCACGAGGAGACTGCACTGCCACCATAGCCATCGGGGGTGTGCATGTCCAGATATGTTTCCCACTCTTTATCAAGGCCAGCTGAGATACACCTTGTAGCGTGGCTGTCGCATAGCGGCCGGTGTTTCGCGGCTGCCTGCACGGAGGTCGGCGGTTCCGCCGACGAGGACTGGCAGACGCTCGCGCAGGCCGCTACGAGCTGCTGGAGGTCTGCTTTGTCTACGCCTAGTGCGAGGGCTCGACCGGCGCGGCCGCCGGCGGCGCCGTGACCGGAGCCTGCGCCGGTGTTGGCGCCTGCGCAGCAACGGGCTGAGCCTGGGGCTGCTGTTGAGTGGGCTGCGTGAGCGCGGGCGTCGATGAGTCGCCGCTGATCGAGTCCTTGAACTCGCGCATGCCGGTCCCGATCGAGCGCCCCATTTCCGGGAGCCGCTTGGCACCGAACACCAGCAGCAGAATGACCACCAGGATCGCTATGTGCAGAGGGTTATCTAGTCCCATAGCAGTCCAGTCTACGACTTTTTCGCGGCATCAGTGGACGACCCCGCCACGATGATCGCCATACTAGACATCGTGTCCCCAGCCGCAACGCTCGTGGAGGCGCTCGAGCCGCTCCGCGCAGATCCCGCCCGCTCGGCCGTGCTGCTCGACATCGACGGCACGCTCGCGCCAATCGTTCGCCACGCCGCCGATGCGCACGTCCCCGAGGCCACGCGCAGCCTGCTGATCGAGATCGCCCGCCGCTACCGCGTGGTCGGCTGCGTCAGCGGCCGGCGTGCCAGCACCGCCCGCCAGATCGTCGCCATCGGCACGATCGCCTACGTCGGTAACCACGGCGGTGAGCTGCTGCGCCCGCGCGCCACCACTGCCGAAGTCGATCCCGAGCTCGCTGCCTGGACCGCGCGTGTACGCGAGTTCGCCGAGCGCGTATACACAGGCGAGCATCAGCGGCTGCGCGTGCGCAACGAGGACAAGGAAGCGATCGCCGCGTTCCACTGGCGTGGTGCTCCTGATGAGCATGCGGCTGAGGAGGCGGTCAGGGAGATTGCGCGTCGCGCCGAACAGGAGGGCTTTGCCGTGCACTGGGGACGCAAGGTGCTCGAGGTCCGCCCGCCCGTCGTGCTCGACAAGGGCTTGGGGATCGCAACGCTGTTGCGCGGCGGTGAGGTTGACGCGGCCGTTTACGTCGGGGATGACACCACCGACCTCGACGCGTTTCGCGGTCTGCGCTCGCTTGTGGCTTCAGGAACGCTCGCGAGCGCCCTGTGCGTGGCCGTCAGCTCCGATGAAGCGCCGCCCGAACTCGCCCAGGAGGCCGACCTCACCGTCGACGGGCCAAGCGGCGTGCGTGAGCTGCTCGAGGCGCTGTTGTAACACCGTGCGGTTTGTGGACTTCCTCAGGACCACCGTTCTGCTCAGCGCCGGCGCTGCCACCGCGCTCGCCTGCATCACAGTGCTCGCCGCCAGCGCCAAATCCGACACCACGCTCGCGGAGGTAGCCGTCGGCTGGTGGCTGATCGCCGTCGCTGTCGGGCTGCGCATGGGTAGGCGCGCTCAAACCAACCCGCCGATTGCGCGCCTGCTGGCCAACGCGAAGGCAACCACAACGCTACCCGAGCACCGCCCCAGCGCAATCCTCGTCAACCGCCTATGGCCGCTACTCGTGTTCACGCTGCTCTCAGGCGGCCTCGCTTTCCTCGCGCCCCAGATCCCCGGCATCGCCGCTGGCTTCGCCATCATCTGGGCACTCTCCTGGCGCCGTCAGGACAGCGCTGTGGGAGCGATCGAGGAGCGCGACGGCGCTTGCTTCTACGTGCGCCGCACCTCGCCAGTGCGCCCGATGGAGCTCGTGCGCACTCCTGGCTTCAAGGCTGCCCGCCCGGAGCGCGTGGGCGGCGCCGTCACCTGAGATGTCCCTCGCGGGGCCGCCCGGTCGCCCGATCGATGTGCTGATCGTCTCGCTTGGCGCCACCGAGGGGCTGCGCCGGGCCGATCGCGAGCTGCATGAATCGCTAGAGCGGGCTGGCGCACGTGTGCAGAGCGTCCGTGCGCCCGCTCCCCGTCCGACGCGAACGCTGATGCTCACCGACCTCGCTTGGGCGCGCGCAGCTAGGGCCGCCGCCACCGAAGCACTCGCGCGGATGCGGCCAAGCGCTCCCCCGGCGATCATCTACTCGAGCACCACCGCCGCGCTGTTGTGGCCGCGTCCCGGGGCAATCCGCTTCGATGCGCCCTCCGCCGGCAACCGGCCGGGGCGCCACGGGTTGTGGCAGCGGCCGCTCGAGCGCCGCAGGCTCGCACAGGCCCCATCGCTACTGCCCTGGAGCGAGGGCGGGCTGCGCGAGACATCTTCCCTCGGCGACCGTGAGCGAGCGCTGGTGCTGCCCGTACCCGTCGAAGCCTCCGCGCCGCCGGCGCCCCAGCGAGACATTGCTGCGCTCACCTATGCCGCCAACCCGTCCAAGAAGGGGCTCGACCGTGTGCTTGCCGCCTGGCGCGTTGTGTGCAGCGAGCGCGGAGCGGACGATCTCGACGAGCTGGTCGTGGCCGGCGCCTCGCGCGCAGAGCTCGAGCTCGCTGGGTACAAACCTCAAGAGTCCGACCGCGTGCGTGTCGTCGGTGCGCTCCCCCCCGAGGAGTACCGCGCGCTCGTGCGCCGTGCGCGGGTGTTCGTATGTGCGCCGCGGCGCGAGGATTACGGCATCGCCCAGCTCGAGGCGCTCGCCGACGGGTGTCTGCTGGTCAGCACACCTGCGCCCGGCCCCTACGTAGCCCTGCCCATCGCTCGCGCGCTGGATCCGCGTCTCGTCAGCGACGACCTAGCCGCAGCTTTGCGTGCCGCGTTGTATAGCCCGACCGCCGACTACGCAGCCCGTGCGCAGGCAGCGCTCGCTCCCTTTCAGCGCGAGCGTATCGACCGGATCGTGGCTGAGGAACTGCTGCCGCAATTGCTCGCTGCACCCTCGTAGAGACGGAGACATTAGTACCGGAATCACACTGATTCACTAGTATTCGAAAAGGCCTTGGGCTACGTTCGAGCGGTGTCCGCCCGCGACCACGTCGGCCAACCCGCCAGCCACGGCCTCGACGTCCACAGGGCGCCGCGCGAGGCACGGCGAAGCGCATCTGACGCTGGCGCACGTGTCGCCGTCGCATCACGCAGTGGCATCCAGCGCTTGAGCGCTCATGCATGGGGCGCGATCGGCGCGACGGCAGTGTTCATCGCTATCACCTGCTGGTGGTTGACCCAGGACCGCAGCGTTCCCATCTACGACGCCGGCCATCACCTAGAAGTTGCGTTCGAATTTCACAAAATGCTCGCGGCTGGGAACCTGCTCGGGCCGCTCACCCAGGTATCCGTCTATCCACCGCTCGGACACCTCGTGGGCGCGCTCGCAGTCTTTGTCGGGGGTGTCAACGTCGCCTCACCGATCATCGGTGAGAACCTGGTCTTTGTACCTCTATTGGCGCTCGGCTGCTATCAAGCCGGCAAGCTGCTCTTCGGGAGCCTCGCCGGGCTGCTCGCGGTTATCTTTGCGCTCGCCTCGCCACTACTCATCTCGATGTTTCACGTTTTCATGCTCGACGCGCCGCTCGACGCGCTCGTGGCGGTGTCCATATGGCTGATCCTCGCCACCGAGGACTTCAGTCGCCCATGGGTAGCCGGCGCAGCAGGCATCGCGGTCGGGCTCGGCCTCAACCTCAAGGCCCAGTTCCCGCTCTTCCTTGCCGGTCTCACCATCGCGCTGTTGGTACATGGCGGCTGGCGCAACTGGCGCGGGTTCGCAATCTTCTGTATCGCCGCCATCGTTGTCGGCGCTCCGTGGTATCTCGTTCACTTCTCAGAACTCGGATATCTGCTGGAAGTAGGCGGCTCTAGCGTCTCTGGTGCGCCGCCGGGGAACATCCCGCCCACGTTCTCAACCGCGAACTTCCTCTGGTACTTCTGGAACGTCCTCAACTCCCAGCTTCTCGCCCCGCTCTTCCTCCTCGTCGTCGGCGGCACGCTGTGGACGTTCGCCGCGGTCGTGCGCAAACCCGACAGGCGCGCCCTGCGGATCGAGTTCCTCGTCGGTGGAGTCACCGCGTGGTTCGTTATCACATATGTGACCGGGCACCACGACATCCGCTACGGCATGCCCCTGATCGGCTATCTGGCGATCATCGGCACCGGCTGGATTGTCAGCCTGCCGCGTACCGCGCGGATCGCTGCGATCGCCGTGCTCGCAGTCGGCGTGTGCGCCAACACGATCGGCACCGACTTCGGCGTCGGCCGCGAAGTCAAGATCCCACTGGTCAGCACGCTGCCCGCCACCGAGCAGCTGCCCGACCGGATCGTCCTCTACTCGACCGTCGGCTTTCTTGCCTCAGCACCCACCCGCGACGGCGACGTCCCCGGTTTGCTCGAAGCGCTTCACCGCGAAGGAGTCCGGACGATCACATGGGGCATCGAACAGAGCCGGCTCGCAGACTTCTCCTTCGAAGGGCTACTGGCGCTTTCGCAAGTCGCCGGCCTCAAAACGGAGATCACGCAGAACCCCGAATTCGCGAACTCGGCCAGCGTCGCCACGTTGATCCACGAGCCCGTGACCGAACGCACGCCGCCCACCTGCACACGACTGAACGACGGCACCGGCGTCCTCGTCACGCGCGTGCACGGCGACGGCGTGTGGGTTGTGCGCTACGACCCCGCGACGCGCAAGCTGGCCTTCTACTGCCCCTCGCGTCAACCGCAGTACTACGATCTCAGCGCCTTTGGCTAAGGGTGGCGAGGCTGCGCGTCAGCGCGCCGATCGCTTGCCCAGCAGCCGCAGCTGCTGCCACGGTCGCGTGTTGGCAACCTGCGCTGCGGTAAGCCACGCGCGCCGTGCCGTCGCGACGCCCCAGCGCATGTTCATGAGCGTGCTCGTGCGATGCGCGTCGGAGTCGATCACAAGCGTCACACCCGCGCGCGCGGCGCTGCGCGCGTGCACATCTGAGAGATCGCGCCGGTCTGGGTTGGCATTGATCTCCAGCAGCGTGCCCGTGCTCGCCGCCGCGCTGAACACGGCGTCCAGGTCGAGCGCGTAAGGCTCGCGGCGCTCGATCAACCTGCCCGTGGGATGGCCAATCACATCTACCAGCGGGTGCTCGATCGCCGCGATCATCCGCTCGGTCATCGCCTGCTCAGACATGCCAAACGACGTGTGCACGCTCGCCACGACCCAGTCGAGCTCGCCCAATAGCTCGTCCTCGTAGTCGAGCGAGCCGTCCGGCAGGATGTTCACCTCGCTGCCCGCCAGCAGCTCGATCCCCTGCACGCGCGTGTTTGCCTCGCGTACCAGCTCGATCTGGCGGCGCAGCTGCCCTGGCGAGACGTCATTGCCGAAGCCATGGCTGGCCGAGTGATCGGTGATCGCCAGATACTCATAGCCCCGCTCGCGCGCCGCCAACGCCATCTCCTCGATCGTGTGGTGGCCGTCGGAGGCGATCGTGTGGCTATGCAGATCGCCGCGGATATCCCCCAACTCGATCAGCCGAGGCAACGTGCCGTCGCGGGCCGCCTCAAGCTCGCCGCGGTTCTCGCGCAGCTCCGGCTCGATGTAGGCGAGACCCAGGCGCGTATACACCTCCTGCTCGCTCGAGTATGTGCCGGTATTCCCAGTGGCGTCGTCGAGAATGCCGTACTCCGACACGTGCAGTCCCTCGCGCACCGCCGCTTCGCGTAGCGCTGCGTTGTGTGCGCCCGAGCCCGTGAAGTGCTGCAGCAGGTTACCCAGCTGCCCAGGCGCCGCGATACGCAAGTCGACCCCCATGCCAGAGTGGGTGCGAGCCTTCGCTCCCGCGCTGCCCGCTGAGCTCACCCGCTCGATCTGCTCCAGCTTCGACACGCTCTGGGCGAGCGTCGTCGGCTTGGTGCTCGTCGCGATGATGTCGATGTCCTTCACCGAATCCGTCTGGCGGCGAATCGAGCCGGCGAGCTGGATGTGCTCGTCGTCTGCCGCCCGCGCCCTCAGGCCGGCGATCAGTTCCTCGCCGATCTCAAGCGCCCGCGGCAACACCACGCGCGGTGACGCATGGGCCGTCGGGTTCGCATCCAGCTCCGCCAACGACGCCAGCACACTTTCCTCGAGCTTCGGGCCGAGCCCACGCACGGTCCGCAGGCGTTGTGCGAGCGCCGCGTCACGTAGCGCCTGCAGTGAGTCGATGCCCAGCTCGGAGTGAAGTAGCCGTGCGCGCTTGGGCCCCAGCCCCGGTAGGCGCGTGATCGCGATCAGGCCCGGCGGGAACTTTGCCCGCAGGCGCTCCGCCGCGGGGATCGCGCCCGTTTGCACCAGCGCCAGGATCTTCTCTTGCAGCGTCTTACCGATCCCCGGCAGCTCGCTCGCGCGGCCCTCGAGTGCCAGCGAAGACACCGACACCGACGCCTCGCGCACCGCCCTTGCTGCCGTTCGGTATGCGAGCACACGGTGGACGATCGCGCCGTCCAGCTCATACAGGTCGCCCAATTCTTCGAGCGCGTCAGCGATCGCGGCGTTCGATAGCTGGGGTGCGGGCACGGCCATCAGGGTAGGGGGAGGATGCGGTGAGCGTACCGGCGCTCCGGCACAGGCTCTAGGGTACGCCAGCGCATGTCCGGCGAGCCCTGGCTGATACTGCCCACCTACAACGAGATCGAGAACCTGCAAGCGATAGTTCTCGCGGCCGGTGAGGCACTCGCCGGCGCCGCACCCGGCGGCTACAACATCCTCGTCGTCGACGACGGCTCACCCGACGGCACCGGCCAGCTCGCCGACCGGCTCGCAGGCGAGCACGACTGGGTACACGTGCTGCATCGCAGCGAGAAGAACGGCATCGGGCCGGCCTACCTAGCCGGCTTCCGCCACGCGCTCGACCAAGGCGCCGGCTATGTGATGGAGATGGACTCCGACTTCTCCCACGACCCCGCCGACCTCGCACGACTGCTGCAGGCCGTCTATCACGGCGCCGACCTCGCCCTCGGCTCGCGCTACGTGCCCGGCGGCGACGTCGTCGACTGGGGGCTTCTGCGGCGCTTCATCAGCGAGGGCGGCTCCACGTACGCCCGTCTGGTCCTCGGCCTGCACGTGCGCGACCTCACCGGCGGCTTCAAGTGCTTTCGCCGCGAGGTGCTCGAGGCGATCCACTTCGACGGCGTGCGCTCCCAGGGCTACGCCTTCCAGGTCGAGCTCACCTACCGCGCCGTGCAGGCCGGTTTTCGCGTCGTCGAGGTGCCGATCGTCTTTCGCGACCGCCAGCAAGGCACGAGCAAGATGTCCTGGCGGATCGCCGCCGAGGCCATGTGGCTGGTGCCACTGCTTCGCTTCAGGTAACAAGCCGTAACAGCCGATGGGGTGGGGATGGACGCCTCAGCGTACGCGTTCGCCCATGGCATGCGCCAGACCCGCGCGACGCTGCGCGCCTGGCAGAACACGCCGTTCGCCGTCGTCAGTCGCTGGTTCGCCGGCTCGCTCTTCGCCGCCGTATGTTTGCTCACGGCGGTGCTGCTGATCGCGTGGCTCGATCGCGGCTATCAGCAGATCCTCATCCTTCGCTCACCGTTCGCCGTCGGCGATCCCGCCGAAGTCCTGCGTATCGTCGGCAGCAACCTGCTCGTGCTCGCGCTGCACGCGATGGCATGCGTCGCTGGTTTCATGGCCGGCAGCTCGCTGCCGCTGCAGGCCCAGCAGCAAAGCGGCTTCTCACGCTGGGTGCACGAGCACGGCGCCCGCCTGGCGATCGTGTTCGTGGTCGGCGCCACCATCTTCTCGCTCAGCCTGCAGGCGTATGTCATCGGCCACACCCTCGCCGGTGTGTCCCACTTCCTCGGCGTCTCGCCCGCGCTACTGCTGCTCGGCGTGCTCCCGCACGCAGTCCTCGAGCTGACGGCCCTGTTCCTGCCTCTGGCCGCGTGGATTATCGCCAGCGGCAAAGGCGAGTGGGATCAGCTGCTAGCCGCCACCTTCGTTACCGTCGCCGTCGCCGTGCCGATGGTCGTCGTGGCAGCGCTCATCGAGGTGTATGTGTCGCCGCACCTATTCACCACGCTCACGCACATCCACCCGCCGATCGTGCGCTACTCCGAAGGCTGGCTCGTCACCGTCCGCTGATCGGTGGGTTCGGCATCGGCGGGCGCGTCTTCGAGAGGATCGGCATCCGACTCGGTGCGCAGGAGCCACGACAGGAACAATCCCGAGGCCACCACCACCACGCCGATTATCGCCGGTCCGCTGGCTGAGGCGAGCGGAATCATGCAGCACACGATATCCGGCGGACTAGCACACCGACGACCCTTCCTTCATTTTGTATAGTGAGGGGTAAGCGACTAAGGAGACCGACATGGCAGGCACCCTCACCCAGATCACCGACAACAACTTCGACGCCGAGGTGCTCGAGGCCGACGGCCCCGTGCTCGTCGACTTCTGGGCGCCCTGGTGCGGTCCCTGCCGCGTCGTCGCCCCAGTGCTCGAGGAGATCGCCTCCGAGCGCCCCGACCTACGGATCGTCAAGCTCGATATCGACGAGAACCCGCAGACCGCCGCGCGCTTCCAGGTGCTCTCGATCCCCACGATGATCCTTTTCAAAGCCGGGCAGCCCGTCAAGACGGTTGTCGGGGCCTACCCCAAGAAGAAGCTTGAGGCGGAGCTGGAGCCGGCGCTTACAGCTGCGTAGCGCGCCGCAGGGCGATCGTTAGCGGTAGGCCGTCGATCTCCGTCTGCTCCGTGTAGTCCATGGAGCCGGTGGCGTCGGCTGCCTCGCCAAGGCTCAGCTCAAGCGCCAGCGTCTCCCCGGCGAGGTAATCCCGGTGGGCCTCGGCGGCTTCCATCGGCGCGGGGTCGCCGGTGAGCGCCAGCTCGATGCGGTCCTCCACCTGCAGACCCGCGCTCTTGCGCGCGTTCTGCACCGCGTGCACGATCTCGCGTGCCCGACCCTCGCGGCGTAGGTCATCGTCGATTGTTAGGTCCAGCGCCACCGCGTGCGCGCCCTCGCGCTCCACGCTGTAGCCGTCCGGCGCCCGCATGCTCATCAGCAGATCCTCAGCCGTGAGCGTGTGCTCGCGTCCAGCCACCGAGATGCCAAGCTCGCCGCCGTCCCGCAGTGTCGCCGCCACGTGCGCAGGGTCGAGCGCCGCAATCGCGTCTGCCACCAGCGGCATCTCCTTGCCAAACAGCGGGCCAAGCGTGCGGTAGTTGGGCTTGATCTCATAGCTCCCCAGCTCGTCCGCCGCCGCCACAAAGCGCACCGCCCGCACGTTCAGCTCCTCGCGCACGATGTCAGTGAGACGTTCGATCGCTTCCCGCTCGCGGTCGTCTGCCACTACTACCGCCTCGCCCAGTGGCTGGCGCACCTTGATCTTCGCCTGTCCACGCGCGCCCAGCCCCAGGCGCACCGTCTCCCGCGCAAGCGCCATCGCCTGCTCCAGGTCCTCATCTCGCGGTCCCAGCTCCGCACCCGTGGGGAAGTCGCACAGGTGCACGCTCGCCAGCTCGCCGTCGAGATTGTCGTAGATCTCATCCGCCATGAACGGGCAGAACGGCGCCAGCAGCTTCGACACCGTCAGTAGGCATGTGCGCAGCGTCTCGAACGCCGAGGAATCGCCGTCCCAGAAGCGCCTGCGCGAGCGCCGCACATACCAGTTCGACAGCTCGTCAACCAGGCCCGCTATCGCCCGGCCCGCCGTCGTCGCGTCATACGCGTCCAGACGCTCCGCCACCAGCTCGACCGTCGCCGCCGTGCGCGACAGCGCCCAGCGATCGAGATCTGCGTCCGCCTCGCTGTTCGAATTGGATCTCGTCGCTTGTGGCGTCGTGCCAGCGTTGCCCCCTGCTGCGCCGCTCAGCTCACTTGCTGACGCGTGCGCGTAAAGCACATAGAAGTAGTACGTCGACCACAGCTGCTTCAGGAACAGCCGCACGCCTTCCCCAATCGTCTCCGCCGAGAAGCGGTAGCCGTCCCACGGCTGCTTGGACGTGAAGAAGTACCAGCGGAACGCGTCAGCGCCGTATTTGTCCAGCACCTGCCACGGCTCCACCGTGTTGCCTTTCGACTTCGACATCTTCTGGCCATCCTCGTCCAGGATCAAGCCAAGGCACACCACGTTCTTGTATGGGGCCGGCGGAGCGGCAACGCCGTTCGTGCCCGCGCCCACGCCAGTCAGCGTCGCCACCGCCAGCAGCGAGTAGAACCAGCCCCGCGTCTGATCCTGCGCCTCGCAGATGAAGTCCGCCGGGAAGCTCTGCTCGAAGGTCTCTTGGTGCTCGAACGGGAAATGATGCTGAGCAAACGGCATCGCGCCCGAGTCAAACCACACGTCGATCACCTCAGGCACCCGTTTCATCGGCTCGCCGCACTCGCCGCCGCCATCTGCAACGTGGGGGCAAGGGAACGACAGATCGTCCACATACGGGCGGTGATGATCGTCCAGCTCCTTGCCCGAGCGCTCCGCCAGCTCCTTGAATGAGCCAACCACGTGCACGTGCCCGTTCGTGCAGCGCCAAGCCGGTAGCGGCGTGCCCCAGTAGCGCTCTCGCGAAAGCGCCCAGTCGACGTTGTTCTTCAGCCAATCGCCAAAGCGCCCGTGCTTGACGTGCGGCGGGTGCCAGGAGACGGTCTCGTTCGCAGCCAGCAGCTCATCGCGCAGCTTCGACGTCGCGATGTACCACGACGGTTTCGCGTAGTAAAGAAGCGGCGTGCCGCAGCGCCAGCAGTGCGGGTAGGAATGCTCATAGTCCTGCACCCGCAGCAACAGGCCACGCGCCTGCAGATCCTCGATCAGCTCCTCCGTCAGCTCCCCGTCCTTCACAAAGCGGCCCACATACGAGTTGCCATCCCGGTCGCGCGTGCGCCCGTCGTATGTGCCATCCGGCTTCACCGGGTTGTAAAGCGTGTCCGCCCGCGTCGGGTCAAACGGCACCCGCGCAGACGCGCCCGCCACTCGATAGTCATCCTCGCCAAACGCCGGCGCCAAATGCACTATCCCCGTGCCGTCCTCCGTCGTCACGAACTCGTCCGTCACGATCGGCAGTGGGCCGGGGTTGCGGTCCGACGCCGCGAAGATCGGTCCTTGATAGGAGCCGTATCGCGCCACCAACTCATCCCCAGTGAAGCGATCTTCCACCTCCGCGCCCTCGCCCAACACCGCCCCCAGGCGCGCCTCGGCAACTACAAAATAATCACCCTCAACACGCGCCTTCACGTACGCGGCCGTCGGCGACACCGCCACCGCCACGTTCCCCGGCAGCGTCCACGGCGTCGTCGTCCACACCAGCAGCCGCTCATCGCCGTCGCTCACCGGGAGCTTCAGGAACACGCTCGGGTCGACCACGTCCCTGTAGCCCTGCGCCACCTCGTGCGAGGACAACGTCGTCTCACACCGCGGGCAGTACGGCACCACCTTACGGCCCTCATACAAAAGCCCCCGCGCGTCTATCTGCTGCAGCGCCCACCACACCGACTCGATGTACGTCTCATCCAGCGTCCTGTACGCATGCTCCAGATCGATCCAAAAGCCGATCCGCTCCGTCAGCCGGTCCCAATCCTCCAGGAACGTGAACACCGACTCGCGGCACTTCGCGTTGAACTTCGCGATCCCGTACGCCTCGATCTCCGACTTGTGATGGATGCCCAACTGCTGTTCCACCGCGATCTCCACCGGCAGCCCATGGCAGTCCCAGCCGCCCTTGCGCTCCACCCGGTAGCCGCGCATCGTCTGAAAACGCGGGTAGACGTCCTTGAACACGCGCGACAGCACGTGGTGGGAGCCCGGCGGACCGTTCGCGGTGGGTGGGCCCTCATAGAAGACCCACTGCTTCGCCCCCTCCCGCTGGCGCAGCGACTGCGCGAACACGTCACGCTCGCGCCAGCGGGTCAACACCTCCAGCTCCAGCGCCGGGAGATCCTGCTGGGGATCAACCTCGCGGGCGGGGATCAGCGGATGTCGGGCAGGGACCGTCACGGGCGCCCATTCTAAGGCCGGCTGCTTTTCAGGCATTTAGCCACGTGTGTTTCTGTCAAAACGCCAGCAATTGCGGGCTGTAAAGCCGCCCCGAGCAGAACTCTGCGTCCACGCCAACATCGCTGTGTATGGTGGCCGCCGATGGACAACTTGCTCACGTCAGATCGCTTATCCAGCGGATCGTCGATGCGTGACGCGCTCGTCCCCGCACGCGTCGCGCACGCTGGTGTCGACGCCAAGCCGGCCAACAAACTGCTCAGCATCATCATCCCCGCATACAACGAGCAGGACAACGTCCTACAGATGTTCGCCCGTCTCACCGACGCCCTCGAACGCATGGATCTCGACTGGGAGGTCATCTACAGCGTAGATCCGTGCACCGACCGCACCGAAGAGTTGATCATCGGGCTCTGCCAAGCGGACCCGCGGGTGAAAATGCTCCGCTTCTCGCGCCGCTTCGGCCAGCCCATGGCCCTCATCGCCGGGCTCGAGGCCTCCAGTGGGGACGCCGCCATAGTGATCGACTGCGACCTGCAAGACCCCCCCGAGCTGATCCCCGAGATGGTCGAGCGCTGGCTCGAAGGCTATGACGTCGTCTGCGCGCAACGGCGCAGCCGCGCCGGCGAGACACTCCCCAAGCGCATGGTCACCCACGTCGGCTACCGCGTCATGAAACGCATCGCAGACGTCGACATCCCCATCAACACCGGCGACTTTCGCCTCATGAGCCGCCGCGTCGTGGAAAACGTCGTCGCGCTCAAGGAGAGCAACGGCTTCCTACGGGGACTCGTGCCGCTCGTCGGCTTCCGTCAGACCAGCGTCCTGTTCGATCGCGCTCCACGCGCCACAGGCGCCAGCAAATACAATCGCTTCATTGGATCTCTCGTGATCGGCCTCGACGGGATCGTCGGTTTCTCCCGCTACCCACTGCAGCTGATCTCGTTGATCGGCGTCACCGTATCCGGGCTCGCGTTCACGTTCGCGCTCGTCTACCTCGCGCTGAAGATCGGCGGCGTCGGGTTCCCCGTGGGAAACCCCACCATCGTCATCGTCGTCTCGTTCTTCAGTGGCATCCAGCTGTTGTCACTCGGCGTCATCGGCGAGTACATCGGGCGTATCTACGACGAGTCACGCGACAGACCCAAGTACATAATCGAGTCACGCCACGGGTGGGACACCGAGGCATGAGTACCATCAGCACGACCAGCCGATTACGAACCTCGCGTTCACTCGTGCGAGAAATTCGTTCACGCGACCCTGTACTCGTCGCGCAGGGTTTTCGCTTCATGTTCACCGGCGGTCTCGTCGCGTTCGTATATCTGAGCGTCACCACCGTGCTTCACGACCTCTTCAAGGTGCCCTTTCAGGTAGCCCTCATAAGCGGCTTCCTCGTCGGGCTTGCCGTGCACTTCACCATGCAGCGCCTGTTCGTGTGGAGGCATAGCTCAAGCTTTGCCCTGCCATTTCATCAGCAGGCCGTTCGTTACTTGTCCCTCTGCTTCGCCCAGTATGGGGTCACCGCGCTCGCCACAGCCCAGCTACCCGGCGTGCTCGGTGTGCCTGTCGAGGGGGTATATGTGGTAACCGCGCTAAGCCTCGCCGTCGTCAACTTCACCGTCTTTCGCGGTCGCGTCTTTCACCCCGAGGCAGCCGCTTGAGATGTACAGTCGAGCGATTGAGCAGGATCACAGTCTCGCCTACCTAGCCGCAGTGGCTAGCCTTGCTCAGGCTCTCGATCCCGATCGCCTGGACGACATGGCCCGCGGTCTCGCCAGTGTGCGCGAGCGTGACGGCCGCTTGTTCATCCTCGGCGTCGGTGGCGGCGCCGGTCACGCCTCCCACGCCGTCAATGATTTCCGAAAGCTCTGTGCCTTGGAGAGCTACGCCCCCACCGACAACGTGTCCGAGCTCACCGCCCGCACAAACGACGACGGCTGGGACACCTCCTACAGCGCATGGCTTGCCGTATCCCGTCTCTGCCAGCGCGACGCCCTGCTCGTGTTCTCCGTCGGAGGCGGCTCGCGCGAGCACAACGTCTCAGTCAACCTCGTACACGCCATGGAGATGGCCCACGAGCTCGGCGCTTCACTGTACGGCGTAGTCGGCGCGCCAGGTGGCACGCTCGCGGAGCTCGCCGACATTGCAGTTTTGATCGAGGCCCCGCCCGCGCTGCGCACACCGCTCGTCGAGTCCTTCCAGGCCGTCGTCTGGCACGCACTCGTCTCCCATCCGTCGCTGGCGGTCAAAGAGGGTCACTGGGAGTCGATTGCCGCCACCGGGAAGTCGTGAGAGCAGCCGTCTTCCTCGATCGCGACGGCGTCCTCAACGAGCTCGTGCGCGAGCCCGACTCTGGTGTCGCGGAGTCACCGCTCGAGGTCGAGCAGGTACGTCTGATCCCAGGGGCCGCCGCCGCTGCCGCGGGGCTCGCGCAGGCTGGCTTCACGCTGGTATGCGTGTCCAACCAGCCAGCTGCCGCCAAGGGTAAGGCCTCCGTCGTAAAGATCCGCGCAATACACGAACAGGTGATCTCACTGCTTACCCAACAAGGTGTCACTTTCGCTGCCTGGCGGCTATGCCTGCACCACCCACAAGGCGTCGTACCCGAGCTCTCCAAGCAGTGCGCGTGTCGCAAGCCAGCGCCCGGCATGCTGCTCGATGTCGCCGCCGAGCTAGGCCTCGACCTAGCCAGCTCGTGGATGGTGGGAGACACCGACGCCGATGTCGCAGCCGGCAGGGCCGCCGGATGCAGGACATTGCTGATCGAGAATCCCGGCAGTTTTCATAAGCGTTTGCAGGTAACAAGCGCCGACTTGGTCGCTCGCAGCCTGGCCGAGGGAGTACAAAAATTGAGGTCGCTGCAATCGGAGACATTTGTGAAAAGCTGACCGCGTTATGGTGACTTTCCGTCGGAGGGATCACCATGCTCGATCAGATTTCCACACGAATATTCGCGGACGGGGCCGACCTCGACGGCATCCTCGCGCTCGCCACCGACCCCCGGATCTCTGGATTCACTACCAACCCCACGCTGATGCACAAGGTCGGCCTTACCGATTACGCCAAGTTTGCCCGCGAGCTGCTCGAGCACGTCACCCAGCACCCCATCTCCTTCGAGGTGTTCGCCGACGACGCCGCCGAGATGAGACGCCAGGCACGCATCATCGCCTCCTGGGCCGACAACGTGTACGTAAAGATCCCCGTCACCTCCACCGCCGGCGAGTCGATGGCAGCGCTGGTGCGAGAGCTAGCCGAGGAGGGGGTCAAGGTGAACGTGACAGCACTATTCACCACCGCGCAAGTCGAGCTGATCACAGCCGCCGTCGCTGACGGTGCGCCGTCCTACATCTCCGTCTTCGCCGGACGCATCGCCGATGCCGGCGTCGACCCAATGCCGATCATGGCGCGATCCGTCGAGATCATGGCGCAGGCGCCCCGTGCGGAGCTGATCTGGGCCTCGCCACGCGAGATCCTCAACCTCGTGCAAGCCAACGACGTCGGCTGCCACATCATCACCATCACCCACGAGCTGCTGCGCAAGCTCGACGGCCTCGGCAAGAGCCTCGAGCAGTATTCGCTGGAGACCGTCCGCATGTTCCACAACGACGCGCTTGCCGCTGGCTTCACGCTGTGAGCGTCGTCTTCAGCAGGGCGCCGCTACGGATCTCCCTCGGCGGCGGGGGCACCGACCTGCCCTCCTACTACCGCGAGCACGGCGGCTTCCTCGTCTCCGGGGCGATCGACAAGTACGCCTACATGCTCACCCACACCAGCTTTCAGCGCAGATATCGGCTGAAGTACGCAGAACTCGAGGAGGTTGAGGAGGTCAGCCAGATCCGCCACCCGATCCTACGCGAGACCCTGCTACGTCATTGGTGCGGTAGCCCGCTCGAGATCGCCTCCGTAGCAGACGTGCCAGCGGGGACCGGTATGGGCTCCTCCGGCGCCTACACCGTCTGCCTGCTCAAGGGTCTTGCGCGAGCGCGGCGAACCTCCGTCACGCCCGCCGAGCTGGCCGAGGCCGCCTGCGAGATCGAGATCGACGTGCTCGGCGAACCAGTCGGCAAGCAGGATCCCTACGTCGCCGCACACGGCGGTATCTGCGCCTACACGTTCAACCCCGACGGCAGCGTCCAAGTCGAGTCGCTCGAGATCGACCCCATCGCGCTCCGGCGCATGCGCGACCAGCTGCTGCTGTTCTACACCGGCGAGGCACGCGCCGCCAAGCGCGTGCTCTCCGACCAGGACACCCGCTCCAAGGCCGGCGAGTCCGAGATGCTCGAGAACCTGCACCACACCAAGGAGCTCGGGTTGCAAAGTCGCGAACTGCTCAGAGGCGGCCGGCTCGAGGAGTACGCCGAGCTGATGCACGAGCACTGGGAACACAAGCGCCGCCGCTCACCCGGGATGAGCGACGAGCGCATCGACGGCCTGTACGCGCTCGCCCGCCGCAACGGCGTCATCGGCGGCAAGCTCGTCGGCGCCGGCGGCGGCGGCTTCCTGCTGCTCTACACCAACCGACCCGAGGACACCAGGCACGCCATGGCCGCCATGAACGCGCCCGAGCTCGCCTTCGACTTCGAGTTCACCGGTGCGTACGCCAGCGAGTCCGCGTGAGGTGTCCGCTGAGGTACTGCCGCCCGTGTGCATACTCGCGGGAGGGCGCGGCACGCGTCTCGGTGAGCGCACGCGCGAGATCCCAAAGCCCCTGCTCGAGGTCGCCGGCGAGCCATTCCTGATCCACCAGTTGCGCCTCCTCGCCAGCCACGGGGCGCGTGAAGCCGTCATCTGCGTCGGCTACCTCGGGGAGCAAATCGAGTCGCGTATCGGGCACACGCAGTTCGGCATCAGCATCCTCTACAGCTACGACAGCCCCGGGCTCGACGGCACCCTCGGAGCGGTCCGGCGGGCGCTCCCGCTACTCGGGGAGCGCTTCCTCGTGCTCTACGGCGACACCTACCTGCGTATCGACTACTCAGCCGTCAGCCGCGCCTGGCGGGACAGTGAGCTGCCAGCGCTCATGGTCGTGCTGCGCAACCAAGGACGCTGGGACGTCTCCAACGTGCGCTACGCGCGCCATCGCGTGCTCGCCTACGACAAGCACCAGCCGCGACCCGACATGCGCTGGATCGACTATGGCCTCGGCGGCCTCACCGCCGCCGCCCTCGACCGCGTCGGCGAGTCCGAGCGCGACCTCGCCGGCCTATACCGCGCGCTCGCCCAGCGCGGTGAGCTCTACGGGCATCCCGCCACCAGGCGCTTCTATGAGATCGGCACGCCCAACGCCCTCGCCGAGGCCGATGTCTTCCTCGCGGACTGCCCGCCGTGACAGCCGCCACCTCCACCGCCCGCGCGCCCGATCTGCTCGACAGCCCCCAAGCCGGCGTCGCAGCGATCCGCGGCGGTGCCCTACGAATCGGCGGGTACGTGCTCGGGATCGGGGCAAGCGTCGGCTCCTCCGCGCTACTCCTACGCCATCTCGGCGTGACCGCCACCGGCGACTACGTCACCGTCATGTCGCTCATCGCCCTCGCCGGCGGCGTAACCGAAACCGGCTTGGCCGCCATGGGCGTGCGCGAACTCAGCACGCTCGCCCCAGCCTACGCTCGCGACTTCTTCCGCAGCCTCTTCGGCCTACGCCTCCTGTTGGTCTTCGCCGGGATCCTCGTCGCCATTGCCATCGCCTTCCTCAGCCGGTACTCCTCCACGCTCGTGCTCGGCACCGTGCTCGCCGGCGGTGGGCTCGTGCTCATGACCACCCAAACCACCTACGCGTTGCCGCTCACCACACGACTGCGGCTCGACTGGGTCACCGCCATGGAACTCGTGCGCCAGATAGGCATGGCCGCCGTCATCGTCGCGCTCGTGCTCGCCGGCGCTCCCTTGCTGCCCTTCTGGGCCGCCGCCATCCCCGCCGGGCTCGCCGCCACCGTGCTCGGCGCCGTGCTGATTCGCAGGTCCATGCCACTGCTACCCGCCTACGATCGCGCCGTCTGGCGCCCGCTGCTGCGCCAGACCATGCCCTACTCGCTCGCCGCCGCCGTCGGGGCCATCTACTTCCGGCTCGCCATCCTGATCATGTCGCACGTCGCCAGCGGCCAGCAGACCGGATACTTCGCCGCCTCCTTCCGCATCATCGAAGTCCTCTTCACAATCCCCCAGCTGCTCGTCGGATCGACGCTGCCAATCTTCGCCAGAGCCGCGCGCGATGACCGCCTACGGCTGGACTTCGCACTCGGTCGCACCTTCGAGGTCTGCCTGCTCCTCGGGCTCGCCGTCGGGCTATCGCTAATCACCGGCGCCACCTTCGCCATCGCCGTCATCGCCGGACCCAAATTCGCGCCCGCCGCCAGCGTCCTGCGCATCCAGGGCTTCGCCCTCATCGCCACCTTCGCCGGCGCGCTCCTCGGCTACGCACTGCTCAGCCTCGGGCGCTACCGCGAGGTCCTGCTCATCAACCTCGCCGCGCTCATGCTCAGCGGCGTGCTCACAGGCGTGCTCGCCTCCCATTTCGGCGCCGTCGGTGCCGCCAGCGCCACCACCACCGTCGAGGTGCTCTACACCGGGATGCTCGCCTTCGCCGTCCTACGCGCCGGCACCCGGCCCACCATCTCCTTCACCCGCGTGCCGCGCGCGATCCTATCCGCGCTGCTCGGTGCGCTCGCGCTCGTGCCTCCCGAACTACCCAACATCGCCAGGCCCGCGCTCGCCCTCAGCATCTACTGTGCCTGCCTGATCGCGTTCAAGGCCGTGCCCAGCGAGCTGCTCGATCAGATCCCTCGCCCCCACAGGCGCATCGCCTCCTGAGCCGCGATCTCCGCGCGCCCAGGCCGAGGCGCCAGGGGGTACCTACGATGCTTCAGTGTCCTTTGGTTACATCCCACGATGAGGCTGCGTCTCTATCACCACGCCGACGGCGCCAGAGTCGCCTACCGTGAGATCGGCGCCGGGCCGCCGCTTGCCCTGCTGCACTCCGGCATGCTCTCGCACAAGGAGTGGGAGCCCGCCGTCGAAGGGCTCGCCGACCGCTTTCGCGTCGTGCTCCCCGATCTGCCGCTGCACGGCGACTCCGAGGACCGGCCGCGCCATCCCTATACGCTCGACTGGTTCGCCGAGGTGCTCGGTGGGTTCGCCGCCGAGGTGCTCGGCCCGCGCCCGCTGCTAGCCGGTCACGGCGCCGGTGCCGAGATCCTCCTGCACGCCACACTCACCGGCCGTACTCGGCCCGCCCGGCTGGTGCTCATGCCAAACCGCATGCACGCCCCGCCCGCCCGCGCACGCATGCGCGACGCCTGGCAGTTCACCGCGCGGCTCGCCGCCGTCCCCGGCCTCGACCGCCTGCTCTCCTACGGCGTCCGCGCCGTCTTCAGCCCCGAGCGCGGCCCGCGCCTGTCCGTACGCGCCAATCCCGCCGCCGCCGATCTCTTTCGTCACGCCTTCGCCGACGTCCCCGGCAACTCCAGTCTCGCCCGCTCCTGGGCCAAGTGCGCCCGTAACTGGCCGCGCGGGGCGCAAGCGCATCTGCTCGAGCAGTACCCACGCCTCGACATGCCCGTGCTCCTGCTCTGGGCCGACCAGGATCGGCTGCACCCACTCGCTACCGCCGAGGAGGCGCTCGCACTGCTACCCCATGGCCAGCTCCGCGTGCTCGAAAGCGCCGGCTTCCTCATCGCCTACGACGACCCCGTCGGCCTCGCCCGCGAGCTCGCTGCGTTCTGCGGGTAACGTGCATGCCCTTGTGGCGGCGGGGAGTGTGTGCGTGTGTCGGTGTGTCTGTGTGTGTGCGTGGCAGCAATGTGACGTATGTGACAGCAGTGCAGACGCCGCGGTGTATATGTTGTTTTGAAGATGCTGTATTACCATAGTTGCACGGCGTTGTCGTGAGATGAAGTTGCGTCGAGCAGGCAATCACAACGCCGATGATCCCGGCAGAAAAGGAGTGCTCATGTCCGACCAGCAGTTGTGGGGCGGAGAGACCGCCAAGGCAGTAGAGAACTTCCCGATCTCCGGGGAGACGGTGCCAGTCTCCGTCATCCACTGGCTGGCGCGGATCAAGGGCGCTGCTGCCGCCGTCAACGGCGAGCTTGGTCTGCTCTCCAAGCGCAGCGCCTCGCGGATCGAGAAGGCAGCCGCTGAGATCGCCGCAGGCAAACACGACCGGCAGTTCCCCATCGACGTGTTCCAGACCGGCTCGGGCACATCCACCAACATGAACGCCAACGAGGTCATCGCCAAGCTCGCCGGCGAGAGTGTGCACCCCAACGATCACGTGAACATGGGCCAGTCCTCAAACGACGTGTTCCCCTCCGCCGTGCACCTCGCCGCTCTCGACGTCGCCCAGAACGAGCTCTTGCCGGCGCTAAAAAAGCTCGAGCGCTCGTTCGCCAAGAAGGCAAAGAGCTTCAACAACGTCGTCAAGGCCGGGCGCACCCATCTGATGGACGCCGTACCCGTGACGCTCGGTCAAGAGTTCGCCGGCTACGCCGCGCAGATGACGCTCGCACAGGAGCGTGTGCAAGCCGCGCTCGTGCACGTCGGGCAGATCCCGCTTGGCGGCACAGCCACAGGTACAGGGCTCAACACCCACCCGCGCTTCGCCGAGAAGGTGCGCGCGCGCCTGAAGAAAGACTCTGGTCTCAAACAGATCGCCGCCCCGCTCGACCCATTCGAGGCGCAAGCCAACCGCGACGCGCTCGTCGAGCTCTCTGGGGCGCTCAAGGTCATCGCCGTCTCGCTCACCAAGATCGCCAACGACCTCGCGCTGATGGGCTCCGGCCCGCGCACTGGCATCGGCGAGATCTTCCTACCCGAGCTGCAGAAGGGCTCCTCGATCATGCCCGGCAAGGTCAACCCCGTGATGCCCGAGGTCGTGCTGCAGGTGAGCGCCCAGGTGATCGGCAACGACACCGCCATCACGATCGGCGGCATGCAGGGTCAGTTCGAGCTCAACGTGCGCATCCCGCTGATCGCGCGCAACCTGCTGCAGTCGCTGCGCCTGCTGTCAGCTGCCACAAACGCGTTCGCCGAGAAGTGCGTCGACGGCATCCAGGTCAACAAGACCGGAACCGCCGCGTCGGCTGGAGGCACGCTTGCTGTGGCCACAGCGCTAAACAGCGCCATCGGCTACGACAAGGGCGCCGCAATCGTCAGCAAGGCCACCGCCAGCGGACGGCCGCTGCGCGAGGTTGCCCTCGAGGAAGGGGTCGACGCCAAGCTGTACGACGAAACAATCGACCTGCGTCGTATCGCTCAGGGAAACCGCACATAGGGCAGGTGTACGCGGCGGCGGGTGCGGTGTGACAAATAGTCCACACGAGCAGCGCAATCGCCGCGTGTGTCTCCAATTATTGGACTTGAAATAGGTGGTCGGTTAGGCTCCGCGTCTCTCCAACGGACCCTCCCGGCCGCCTTGACAACCCCAACCACATCACCGGAATTATCCACCTCCAATCATCGTAAATCGGTGGATGCGAGCGGCGGCACTTGGACACCGAGTGCGCTTGCTGAGCGCATCAGGCTCACAGTCCTCGAGCAGTCAAAGCGAGCTCACGTAGGTCACATCGGCTCGTCGCTCTCGATCGCTGATCTGCTCGCAGTGCTATTCGCCGGTGCGATGAACATACCCTCGCCCGCGGACCCAGACCGGGACCGGTTCGTGCTCTCCAAGGGGCACGCCGCACTCGGTCTCTACGCGGCGCTGCATGCCATCGGCAGCCTCAGCGACGACCAGCTCGCGAGTTTCTGCGCGGAGGGCAGTGCCATTGCAACCCATCCCGAGCACGTCGTCAATGGGGTTGACTTCTCCACCGGCTCACTCGGGCAGGGCCTCTCGTATGCAGCAGGCGCGGCGCTTGCTGCCCGCATCCAGGGATCTCCGCGGCGTACCTTCGCGTTGCTCAGCGACGCCGAGTGCAACGAGGGCTCTACCTGGGAGGCGGTGATGTTCGCGGCCCACCATCGTTTGGGCAACCTGACCGTGTTGGTGGACGTCAACGGCCAACAGGCCCTTGGCTACACCCGCGACGTGATCGATCTCTCGCCCCTGTCAGAGCGCTGGCGCGCATTCGGCTGGGACGTGCACGACGTCGGCGGCCATGACGTCGACGTTCTGGGCGAGGTCATCGAGGGGCTGGACGGTGCCGGCGCTCCGCATGTCCTACTTGCCCGCACAACGTTCGGCAAGGGCGTCTCCTATATGGAGAACGAAATCCGCTGGCACTACATGCCGATGTCCGATCAAGAGTACGAGCAGGCACTTTCCGAGCAGCCCGGCGGTCGATTATGAGAAATGCATTCGTTCGCGCCCTCGTGCAGCTAGCGGGAGAGGATTCCCGCGTCATGCTGCTGACGGGGGATCTCGGTTTCATGGCGTTGGAGCCCTTCTCCGACCAGTTTCCCGAGCGCTTCGTCAACGTTGGGGCCGCCGAGCAGGACATGGTCGGTCTGGCAACCGGACTGGCCGAGGCGGGCCTCGTGCCTTTCGTCTACTCGATTGGAACCTTCGCATCGCTGCGCCCCTATGAGTTCATACGCAACGGCGCGCTGTTGCACTCTCTGCCGGTACGAATCGTTGGAGTCGGCGCCGGCCTGGACTATGGACACAACGGCGTCACCCACTATGCGCTGGAGGACGTCGCCGTGATGCGCGCCCAGCCCGACATGACAATCATGACGCCCGCCGACCCCGCGCAGGCGTGCAGCGCGGTCTACGCCTGCGCAGAGGTGCCCGGGCCTGTGTATCTACGGATCGGCAAGGCTGGCGCCGATCTGCCAGGGCTGGAAGGCAGCTTCCAGCTCGGCCGCCTGCAGCTGTTGGGTAATGGCCGCGATCTCGCGATCCTCGCGCTGGGCAGCATCGCCAGTGAGGCAGTAAGCGCTGCAGAGCTGCTGCAAGACCAAGGCATCAACGCGACCGTCGCCGTGATCTCAAGCGTGCAGCCCGCACCCGTCGCACAGCTGGCTGCGCTGCTCGCAGAAGTGTCGCTGGCAATCAGCGTCGAGTCCCACTATCTGAGCGGCGGTCTCGGCTCACTCGCCGCAGAGGTCATCGCCGAACACGATCTGTCCTGCCGGCTTATCCGCCGGGGGGTTTCAGAGATGCCGCGAGGCGTTACCGGCACAGTCGGCTTCCTCAACGATCACTACGGTCTCTCAGCGCGCTCACTGGCAGAGTTGGCCACCACCGAGTTCAGCCTCACATGAGGGTGCTCGTAACCGGAGCAGCAGGATTCGTCGGCGCGAACCTGGCCACCCGGCTGCTGGGTGACGAACATGAGGTCCATGCCGTCTGTAGGCCCGACGGCGACGGATGGCGACTGGCGGCACTCGAAGGCCTGCTGACGCACAGCGTCGACCTGCTTACGCCCGGAGTGGCACGCCAGCTGATGAGCGACGTGGCTCCCGATTGGGTGTTCCATCTAGCAGCCCACGGTGCCTACTCGTGGCAGACCGATGTGCACCGGATCATCGCAACGAACCTGGGCGCCACAGTCGCATTGGCCGATGCCGCCGAGCAGCAGGGAGTCAGTGCGTTCATTAACGCCGGGTCCTCCTCGGAGTACGGGTTCAAGGATCACGCACCCGATGAGGACGAGCGGCCAGACCCCAATAGCGCCTACGCGGTCGCCAAGGTCGCGGCGACTATGTACTGCCGTTATCGCGCGCTGGCAGCGGGGCTGCCGGCGGTGACACTGCGACTTTATTCGGTCTATGGCGCGCTCGAGGACAGCCGCCGTCTGATCCCCGCGCTGATCAGCCACGGTCTGCAAGGAAGCCTGCCGCCACTGGTTGCTCCCGATACCGCTCGCGACTTTGTCTACATCGAGGACGTCTGTGACGCCTTCATACAGGCCGCCGAGCGAGTCGAGGCGATAAGTGGCGGCGTGTACAACGTCGGCAGCGGTCGGCAGCTGACGCTCCGCGAGCTCGTGGAGTGCGCGAGGCGGGTAATGGCGATCTCAGCACAACCCGACTGGGGCAGCTATCCGCAACGCATCTGGGACACCAACGTGTGGTACGCCAGCACCAAACGGACCGAGCTCGAGCTCGGCTGGTCTGCCACCACGTCGATCGAGGACGGTCTGCGCCGCACCATCGCAACGCTGGCCGACTCTGCCGTCGCCCCAGCAGCCGAGGCACTGTCGCGCCGCTAGCCAACGGACACGAGACCGGCACAGATGAGACTCAGCACCGAGCTACCCAAAGTCCGGCTCGGCCGGGCAGCCGGAAATGGCCGGGTGGTCGGCAACCGGCCGCCGGCCGACGACAGCCGGGCGCCGACCCGCAGTCCGTGGCGCTCTTGGCTGCGCGTGCGTAACCGCGGCGAGATCGCGGCGGCCGCCGGCGCAGCCGTGCTTGCCACCGCCGCCGGTTTCTGGGTCCTGCGCCTATGGAACGCCAACATCGAAGTTCCGTTCCTGGTCGGGACCGACGCCACGCTCAACCTCGCCGTGATCAAGGACGTCATCACACATGGCTGGTTCCTCACCAACCCGAACCTCGCGGCGCCCTTCGGTCAAGAGCTCTACGACTTCCCCGCATGGAGCGGTGACAGCTTCTACCTGCTGATCATCAAGCTGCTCGGGATCCCGTTCGGCAATCCCGCTGTGGTGATGAACATCTACTTCTTGCTCGGCTTCCCGCTGGTAGCAATCACCAGCTTCGCCGTGCTGCGCCGGCTCGGAATCTCCATCGGCGTCGCGATCGTGTGTGCGGTTCTATACACGGAGCTACCCTCGCACTTCTATCGAGGTGAGCTGCACATCTTTCTCGGCGCCTACTTCATGGTGCCGATCTGCTGCTATCTCGTGCTCGCGCTGCTGGCCGGCGAGGAGCTCTTTGGTCGCGGGCAAAAGCGTCGGGGGTTGTTCCGCTACCTGACCTGGCGTACCGCCGGGATCGCGCTGCTCTGCCTGGTGGTCGGCTGCTCGGACACTTACTTCGCTTCGTTCACCGTCGTCATGATGCTGGGTGCGACGCTGTTTTCGTTCCTCGCCACACGTGGCCGGCGCGCGCTGGTTTGCGGGCTGGCCGCTGCTGTGATCGTGCTCGGTGGCATCGGTCTGAACGAGCTTCCAACCGTCATCTACACGGCTGAACACGGTAGGGACGCGCAGGTCGGGCAACGCGTCCCAGCTGAAAGCGTTGGCTACAGCCTCTCGCTCGCCAACCTCGTGCTGCCAATCGAAGATCACCGCATCCCCGCGTTTGCCGAACTGGCCAAGCAGTACCAGTCGACCGCTGTCGCGCCAACCGGTGAGGCGGCATGGGACAACCTCGGCCTGGTGGGCTCACTGGGCCTGTTCGGCCTCATCTTCGTCCTTTGCGCGCGCTGCCTGCGCGGAGCGCGCGAGAAGGTTGAGGACCTGCGTCCGATGCGTGCCGCTGTGGCCGCCGGCATGGCGTTTCTGATCGGCACGGTGGGCGGGCTATCCACGCTGTTTGCCTACATCGTCTCGCCGCAACTGCGCACACCCGACCGGATATCGATCTTCATTGGCTTCTTTGCCATATTCGGCGTGGCGCTTGGCTTGGACTACCTGCGTCACCGCTGGGGTGGTGCCCGGTGGGGACGGATTGCCCTCGTCACCCTGCTCGCGACCGTGCTCGTGCTAGGAGTGCTCGACCAAACCAGCCCGGAGATGATCCCCGACTATCAAGCAGAGATCACCCACTACCGAAGCGACAACGCGTTCGTTCATGAAATCGAAGCGCAGGTGCCAGCAAACGCCGCCATCTACCAAATGCCATACGAACCATTCCCCGAAGATCATCCCGCGGGCCGCGCCGAAACCTACGACTCGCTGATCGGCTATCTGCACTCTGAGAACTTGCGCTGGACCGCGGGAGCGCTCATCGGCCGACCAGCCGACTGGGAGGGCGCAGCCAGCCAGCTGCCGTTGGCGACGACGCTCGAAGAGGTCTCAGCCGCGGGTTTCAGCGGCGTGTATGTCGACACCTACGCACTGAGTGAAGGCGGTACGTCACTACTCCCGCAGCTGCAGGCGGCGCTCGGCGTCACTCCGCTCGTGAGTTCCGACGGCCGCCTGTATTTCTACAACATGAGCCGCTACAACCAGCAGCTGCGCAGCCACCGCTCCGCCGCCCAGCTTGCACAGCTGGCCCGGACCGCGCTGTATCCCGAAGGCTAATTCCTCCCGGGCAATGTTGCCGTTGGCGTCTCATGTCGTAGCTCGGGTGAACGCACGGGAATTAACTGGATAATTGTTTCTAACTAATAGACCAAACGCGGGTCCTCGGATATGCTCGCCGACCCATGGAGGTCACTGCACCCAAGGCCGTGTCGATCGACCACGAGGATCGTCACTGGTGGCACATCGCTCGCCGGCGCGTGGTCGCAGATACGATCGCCCGTCTAGAGCTGCCACCGACCGCTCGCCTGTTGGATGCAGGCTGTGGCTCGGGCGGGATGCTCGGCACGCTGAGCAGATTCGGCGAAGTGTCCGGGATCGACATCAACCCCGAATCGGTCGCGCTCGCCCGCGGACGTGGCTATGAAGACATCCACACGGGGCCTGTCGAGGAGCTGCCCTGGGAGGATGAGACATTCGACGTCGTCACCCTCTTGGACGTGCTCGAGCACACCGCCGACGATCGTGCGACGTTGCAGGAGATGCGCCGCGTCACGCGGCCCCGCGGCTATCTGCTGGTGACCGTGCCCGCCCACCAGGCGCTGTGGTCCAACCACGACGTCGTCAATGCCCACTACCGACGCTACAGCCGGCGCACTTTGCGTGCCGCGGCGCTCGGAGCGGGATGGTCGGTCGAGCGGATGACGCCATTCAACTCGCTGCTGCTTGCGCCCGCCGCCGCCGTGCGACTCACACAGAAGCTACGACGCGAGCCCGTCGAGGAGCACACGCCGGACGCGCGCATCGGCCCGCAGTGGCTCTACCCAGCGCTCGAATTGCCGCTGCGAATCGAGGCGTCATGGCTGCGACGCAATCGCAACCTGCCCATTGGTCTGTCGCTGATGGTGCTGCTGCGCCGCTGAGCGAGCTGCGACGGATTCTCGGCCGAACACCGATAATCCCCGGTCGTGAAACTACGAGCGAGAATCCTTGTTGCGAGCTTCATAGCGTCTGGCGTGGTCGCCGCGGTACTGATGACGGGTGGTGCCGGGGCGCAGGCGAGCGGGCACCAGCCCAGTAGCGCCAGCCAGACTAGCGGTGGCCAAATGACCGCCATCGCCTGCGGCAAGGCCGCTCCGGAAACGCTCGCGCAGACGATCGGATGGGTCGCCCAGCGTATCTACACCGGCGAGGTCCACAGCTCCGAGACGATCAAGGACCGCCTGCAGGTGGAAACGTATGAGCCGCTGCTGCGCGCGGTAGCCAAAGGCAACAAGGCCGCGATCAAGGCGGCCGTAACCAGCCTCGTCTACTCGGGCACGCACATCGTGCGCCTGCGCGTGCTCACCGGCAAGAAGTTGCTCGCCGACGTCGGCGGCCCCTACATCCTCGCGCCGCTCTCAGGGACGCTCAGCCTGCACGGCCACACGATCGGGCACTACGTCACGTCAGTCCAGGACGACGTCGGCTACGTCAAGATCGAGACGCGCTTCATCGGCGCCCCCCTAGTGCTGCGCACCGGCGCCAAGAACGTGCCCATCGAAGACCTTCTCACGCCAGGGCCCGTCAAGATCCCCGAACACGGGCCCGTCACCTACAAGCACGTCATCTACCAGGCGTATTCGTTCCAAGCCAACCGCTTCCCCAGCGGAACGCTGCGGATATCCGTGCTCGTTCCGCTGCCCGCGGGGCTCGCCAAGAAGCCCTGCTCGACGATCAAGAGCTCCGAGCTAGCCGTCATCGCCCAGCGCATCTCCGGCCAGCTCTCGCTGTCGCCCGGGAACTTCCAGACATACGTCGACCTCGTCCGCACGGACACGAACGGCCTGCTGTACGTGCGCGCCGGTGGGCTCCAACTCGCAGGGAGCACCAACCCCGGGCCCGCCAAGCTGCCGCTGCACGGCACCGTCCGCTACCGCGGCGGCAATTACGAAGTGTTCTCCTTCCAGGCGCCCTCCAGCGTCGGGAAGGTTCGCATCTACGCGCTCTTCGCCGAATAGGCGCAGCGGCGGCTTATTCCGCGGGTAGCGCTTTGTAAAGCTGCGCCACCGTGCTCACCACGCCCGGCTTGGGCTGACCGGCGTACGTGAACAGGCCCTTCTGGTTGAGGCCTTCGATCAGTTTCAGCTTCGGCAGCACCTGTTTGATCGAACCGCCCTCAAACGTGGGGGTGAGGGGGTAGTCGCGCAGCACCCACACCATCATCGCCGTCAGGTGCGGGTCCCCCTCATACACCGCTATGTGCTCCGCCAGCAGCTTCGCCTGGTAGGCGTAGCTGCCGGGGGCGCCAGGCGGGTTCAAGCCGTTCGATTCAGCTCCGAACTCGCTCACCACCAGCACCTTGCCCGGGAACGTCCGTTCCATCGCTTCCAGACGCTTGCGCATCTTCGTCTCCACCTGGGACGGGCTGTCCTGCGGGTAGTCATACCAGCCCGAGTAGTCAGTCTCCGCGACCGCGTCCACTTCCGAGTAAAGCGGGCCCGCGTGCGTCGGCGGGTGATCGCCCCACACATCCACCGCCACCATCCGCGTCGGGTCGTGCTCGTGGATCCAGCGCGAGAGCGTGCGCACGTAGGAGACCTCCTGGCTGTCGTGGCCATTCAGCGCAATCTCATCCACCAGGTTCCACGCGAAGATCGACGGGTGCAGCTCCGCCGCCAGCACCGCCGTCTTCGCCTGCTGCTCCGCTTCCGCCAGCAGCCGCGGTGTGGTCGAGTACCAGTTGGCCGCGCCTTCCACCGGGCCCACTCCCTGCCACACCAGGATCCCCGCTTCGTCCAGCCGTTCCAGCAGCGCCGGGTCGAGCGGGTGCTGCGAGCGCACCACGTTCGCGCCGATCTGCTTCAGCTCGGTGATCAGCGTGTCGTCGTCGGACGGGGACAGCGCATCGCCGTGCCCTTTCGCGTCCTCCTGGATCGACGCACCATGCAAGCTCAGCTGCGTGCCGTTCAGATACACGTGGCCGCCGTGCCACGTCAGCTGGCGCAGCCCGATCCGCGCCGAGTAGCTCGTTTCGCTGCCCACCTGGAGCTCCAGCTGGTACAGGTTGGGGCTCGTCGGCGACCACAGCGCCGGCTGCGGGATGGTCGCGGTTGCCGTGTCCGTCGCGCTCTGGTCATGGGCCAGCGCCAGCGCCGGGAAGCTCACGCGGATCGTCTGCGCCCCGTGCGTCAGCGAGCCTTCCGGCGTGAGCGTACGGCTCGTTCCGTAATTGGTGACCTGCACGGCGATCTTCGCAGTGGCCTGCGTCGCCGTTGGCGAGTCCGGAGCGAGCGTCGTCTGCACGCTCGGCTGCGACAGTTCGCTTTCCCCAATCGCGCGCACGTCCACCTCGCCGTCCAGGCCGCCCCAGTTGAACCACGTGCGGTGGAAGCCTTCCTTTGCCTGCTGCGCCGGGTCCTCCCAGTCGACCCGCACCACCACCGTGTGCGTGCCCGCCGTGAGCTTCGCGCGCTCTTCGAACGGCAGATACGAGCCGTGGTGGGAGCCCAGCTTGTGTCCGTCCACCCACACCGTCGCCAGGTAGTTCGCCGACTGGAAGCTCAGCGCGTACACGCCCGCCTTTGCAGCCTGGAAGCTCGTGCGGTACCAGGCGATCGAGCCTTCGTAGTTGGCCGCGCCCGCATGGCCCGTGTACGGGGCGGTGTTGACCACGTTCGGCACAGGTACCACGCCGCCCGGGAACTTGCCGCGCGAGTAGCCCAGCGCCAGGCCCCGGTTGGCCGGGTCGCGGCGCAGCGTCCAGCTCGTCAGCGGCACCCGTCCGCCCGGGCCTTCAAAGATCACCGGCTTGCTCGCCGGCGCTTCCGCTGCGGCCGCGTGCCCAGCGAGCGCGGCGCAGGCGAGCGCCAGCGCGACGGTGAGCATGCATATGCGTTTGGTCATCACGCTGAACATTCGGCTGTGGGCTTCAACAACCTTCCAGCGCGATCAGAGCGGCCCTGCCCGATGCGATCCGGAACACCCCTGCCACGCGCGATCAGAGCGGCGCCCCGACAGCCGGCTCGGCAGTGTTCGCTAGCAGTCGCTCGAGCAGCGCCCTAGCTCCGGCCTTGTGCAGCGGTTCGTTGAGGTTGCCGCACTTCGGCGACTGCACACACGACGGGCAGCCGCTCGCGCACGGGCACTCCGCGATCAGTCGCAGCGCGTCCGAGCAGAGCTCCTCGAAACGCTGGAACGCAGTGCGAGTGATGCCGATGCCGCCGGGGTGGCCGTCGTAGATGAAGATCGTCGGCACGCCCGTCTGCGGGTGGAAGTTCGTCGACAGGCCGCCAATGTCCCAGCGGTCGCACATCGCAATCAACGGCAGCACCGCAATCTGCGCATGCTCGGTCGCGTGCAGCGCGCCCAACAGGATCTCCATCGGCACTGTCGCGGCCAACCCGAACTCCTCTAAATCTTTACTTGAAAGCTCACTCGAAAGGTCAGTAGGCAGCTCGAACCACAACGCCTGCGTGGGGAAGCTCGTGGGGGGGAGGTCCAGCGCCACGATGTCCACCGCCGCGTGATCCTGCAAGCGCCTGCGCTGGTAGGCGAGCACGGTGTCCGTCACGCTCACCTCGCCGAACGACAGCGTCACGCCGAGCGTCTCACGGCGGTCCAGCAGCCGCACGATCTCCGTGTCCGTGTCGGTCTTCGGCTGCGTGTACCAGTCGCCTGCGAACGGCGACACCAGCGCGCGCTTTCGCTCCAGGTCGAGCTCCGCCACCTCATACGAGCGCCCCTGGTGCAGGTAGATCGCGCCTTCGTGCACCGTCGCGTGTGCGCGTGCCGCCTCTGTTGAGCCCAGCAGCTCGCCCGAGGAAACGTCCACGATCGCAAAGCTGTCCGGCGAGGCCGAGCGCAGCGACACGTCCGCCGCCGGATAGCCACCCGGCTGGCGCGGGACATACGTGTCGTGCGCCACCGTGCCCGTGCGCTGGCGCAACTGGCCTTCGCTCTGCAGCACTTCCGCGTGAGCCTCCCAGCGCGGGCCCATGAACTCCGCGTCGCTCGGTGAAAGCGGCCCCTCGTGAACGGCGCACAACAGGTGCTGGCGGTAGATCAGCGGGCTCTCGTGGTCGAGGATCGCCGCCTCCACCGGGCGTTCCAGGAAGTCCTCCGGGTGGCGGCAGAAGAACTGATCCAGCGCGTCCTCGCCAGCCACATACACAGCAAGTCCCCGTCCCCGGCGGCCCGCTCGGCCCCACATCTGTCGCAGCGACGCCACCGTGCCCGGGAACGTCACCACCACCGCCGCATCCAGCTCGCCGATGTCGATCCCCAGCTCCAGCGCATCCGTCGTGATCACCGTGCGCAGTTCCCCGTTTACCAGCCGCTGCTCGAGCTCGCGGCGCTGCTGCGGGGTGTAGCCCGCGCGGTAGGGCTCCACCTGGTCGGCAAGCTCCGGGTTCGTCGTCTTCAGGTCGTCCTTCACCAGCCGGCTCAGCACCTCCACTCCCTTGCGCGACTTCATGAAGCAGATCGTCTTTGCGCCATCGCGCGCGAGTCGGGCGAGCAGCTCTGCAGCCTCACCCAGCGCCGAGCGCCGCGCACCGCTTGCTTCATCTGTCAGCGGCGGGTTCCACACAGCGATCCTCCTGTGCGGCGTCGGCGATCCGTCCTCGTCGATCAGTTGCACATCCTCCAGCCCCGTCAGCCGCTCCGCCAGCTCCACAGGGTTTGCGATCGTGGCCGAGGTCATCAGGAAGATCGGCTCCGTGCCGTACGCCGACGCGATCCTGCGCAGCCGCCTGAGCACGTTGCCCACGTGCGAGCCGAACACGCCGCGGTACACGTGCGCCTCGTCCACCACCACCACCGCCAGGTTCGAGAACAGCTCCGCCCACGCCGCATGGTTGGGGAGGATGCCCATGTGCAGCATGTCCGGGTTCGTCAGCACCACGTTCGCTGACTTGCGGATCTGCCTGCGCGCCTCTTTGGGCGTGTCGCCGTCGTAGATCGCGGGGCGCACGCGCTTCGTCAGCCCAAACGCCGCCAGCGCCCGCGCCTGATCCTGCGCCAGAGCCTTCGTCGGATACAGGTACATCGCCCGCGCGGTCGCCTGCTCGCAGAGGATGTGCAGCGTCGGCAGGTTGAAACACATCGACTTGCCCGACGCCGTACCCGTCGTCACGATCGTCGGCCCTTCAGTTGCCGCGTGAAGCGCCTGCACCTGGTGGGAGTAAAGGCGCTCGATGCCCATGCCCGCGAGCGCCTTCAGCACGTCCGGGTGGAGCCCTTCCGGCAGGTCCACCAGGCTCGCGCGGCCGGGTCCTTCGTTTGCTTCCCGCACCAGCCGCCCGTCTTCACGCCCTGCGTCAAGCAGCGCGTTCCACGGCTCTGTTCTGCGGTCGATAGCCAAGGACTTGAGATAGTAGAGGCCATGTCCGAGACCGCCGCAGAGCTTTGGGCCAAAGCCCGCACCTTCCACCATTCGCTGTATCCAGCCGAGCTGATCGCCGCCGAGCGACAGCAGCGGGTGTCTGTGTGCCTGCCCGCCCGCGAGTGCGCGGGAACCGTTGGAGAGATCGTTCGCGCGCTCGTGGAGCTGCGCGAGGCGGGCGCCATCGACGAGATCGTCGTCATCGACGCCGCCTCTGTCGATGGCACCGCCGCCGTGGCCGAGTGTGCCGGCGCGAGTGTCTATCAGGAGGCCGAGCTGATGCCCGCTCATGGGCCTGTGCTCGGCAAGGGCGATGCCATGTGGCGCGCGCTGTCAGTGCTCGACGGCGAGCTCATCTGTTTCCTCGACGCCGACACAGAAGGGTTCTCCGCGCACTTCGCCACCGGGCTTCTCGGCCCGCTCGCGTGCGAGCCGGGGGTCTCGTTCGTCAAGGCGTTCTACCGCCGGCCGCACGGCGACGACAGCGACGGGGGAGGGCGCGTCAACCGCCTGACCGCCCGGCCCGCCCTGGCGCTGTTCTACCCCGAGCTAGCGGGAGTGCGCCAGCCGCTCGCCGGTGAGATGGCAGCGCGGCGCGAGCTGTTGGAACGCCTGCCGTTCGTGACTGGATATGGAGTGGAGATCGCGATGCTGATCGACACGTATCGGGATCTCGGGCTGGATGGCATCGCCCAGGTAGACCTCGAGGAGCACAACAACCGCCACCAGCCGCTGTCTGCGCTCGAGCCGATGGCCCAGACGGTCTTGGCCACCGTCGCTCGCCGTTTGCAGCAGGACGGGCGCTTGCGTCTGCGGGATGACGGGCGTCTGGACGGGGTCGACGGCGCGCCGCTGGAACGCCCGCCTCTGAACAGCCTGGCGGTCGCGTGACGGCGCGCTGCCTGTACCTCGATCTCGACAGCACGCTGCTTGGGCGCGGCGCGTCGATGCTGCACGACGGTGATGGCAACGTCACGATTGATGGCGTCCGCGCGGTGCAGGCGTGCCTGCGCGCGGGCGTGGAGGTGGTGCTGATGTCCGGTCGCCGCCGCGCGCAGGTGATGGAGGACGCACGGCTGTTCGGACAGACCTCCTATATCTACGAGGCCGGCGCATGCGTGGTGCTGGAGGGCGAGGAGCATTGGCTTACCGGAGATCTGCTGCCGGGCGAGCTGAGCATCGCCGAGCAGATCGAGCGCTCGGGAGCGCCCGCATTGCTGTTGGAGCGATACGAGGGGCTGCTCGAGTACCACGAGCCCTGGCATTTGAACCGCGAAGTCTCCCACCTGTTCCGCGGCCTCGTGGACGCCGACCAGGTGGATCTGCTGCTCGCCGAGCACGGACACGAGAACCTCAGGCTGGTGGACAACGGCGTCGTCAGTCGCCGCTCCGAGGCGCTCGCCGCGCTGCCGCACGTGCGTGGCTACCATCTCGTGCCCGCGGGCGCTTCGAAGGCCGCCGCGGTGGCGCTACACCGCCGAGCCCGTGGATACGAGCGCGCGGACACGTTCGCCGTGGGAGACTCCCGCGAGGACCTCGCCTGCGCCGCCGAGGTCGACACCTTCTGGCTCGTCGCAAACGCGCTCGAGCGCGACCCCTCGATCCGCGAGTCCCTCGGCGCATATGTCAACGCCCGCGCGTGCGAGGCTGGGCATGGGAAGGGTGTTTACGAGGCCGTTGTCAGCACGCTGATGGGAACCACGGGCGTCTAGGACGCTAGATAATTCCTTCGCGTTTCTCCTCCTCATACAGGCGCTCGACGACGAACTCCTTGAGCAGCGTTTGGTAGCCGGTGTTGCGTAGCGCCGCGAGCGCCTTCAGGCGTTTGAGCGTGAATTGGTCGAAGCGGATCGCGATCGGCGTAGTGCGGCCGGGGCGAATCTTGTCCTGCATCCGCAGGGCCTTTTCGCGTCTGGCCTCCTGTTCGAGGAATTCGTCAGGGTCCAGCGACAGGCCTTTGACTGGGTCGACTTCGCCTGGGCGCGTGGGTGCCATGTTCACGACTCCCTTTCTCTCGACGGTGCTCTATGGTAGTTACTCCGTTTATACCATAGGTATACGAGGCAGTTGAGGGCTAGTACCTGAAAACCCATGACCCCGGCCACGTCGTCTGAGGCGGAGCGCTACGCCGGCGATCTTCACGCCCAGCTGTGTGTCACCAGATGGTTCTGCGTCAGCGCGTGTCTGGCGAAGTCCTTCACCAGCTGCCTGCGGGACTTCCAGGGCGTCGAGGACATGAGCTCGGCGGCCAGTCTCGCTCGCGCTGGCAAGCCCGTCATGTGAGTTGCGCTGAGGCGCCTTAACGGATAGGCCACGACTCGCTCAAAGCCCGCCGCATGGAGCATCCCCAGGACCGCCGCACGGTTTGGGCCCCACCAATTCGTGTCGTCGTGGAGCATCTCCGATGGATAAAACGCGGCGGCCGCGGATCGCAGAAAGACCATGTCCACGAGCGTCTCCACCACCAGCAGCTCCCTTGTCACACTGGCCATCCTTTCCAGTGCAAGCAGTGGATGTCTCATGTGGTAGAGAAGACCCACGAACAGCACCACGTCGAATTCACCGACCGTCTCAGGGGAGACCTCCAGCGGACCCATCTCGATGTCTTCCACGTTCGAGTCGAGCGTCCGCCTGGTGCGTTCGAATGCGTCCTTGCCTCCCGGCTGACGCCAGGCCCACGCGTCTATCGCAACCACGCGTGAAGCGCCGAAGCGCTCGGCTGCGAAGGAGAAGTACCCGTCCGCCGCTCCCACATCGAGGACGGTCTTGCCCGTGAGGTCCGGCAGATGCAGCGCTAACAGCTTCTCGAACTGATGCCACCAATCGACGTGGGTCGGCGGTGGTGAAACTGTGAGTTGCTCGCTGACCATGGGCTGATCGTAAGCCGAGCGCCCCCTGGGCGCAAATATTCAGAGACAGTAAGAGCGAACAGGGCGCTCACGGACGAACCGCAGCACAGCTGAACGCCTCCGTGGTCACGCTCGCGGGGATGTCGCGTCGCGCCGCAGTCTGCTCCACACGCGTCGCCAGAAGCCCGTTCGATGCCTACCCACCCGCCTACGCCAGAGCGCCGGCGGCGGCACCGTGGCGCGGACCAGCGCCACCCAATCGTCCAGCGGCAGCTCGCCCGAGATCAGCCGACCCAGAGCACCTGTGACCGGTGCGCCCACGCCCGCCGCCTCGAGCGCACGGGCCAGCAGCGGCACCGACTCCAGCGCCTCGACCGCCTGGCCGATCTGTGCAGGAATCTCAGCCGCTGGCACCCCCGCGGCGAGCAGCTCGCCTGCGCGGCGATTGCGGCTCTCGCGCGCCAGCGCCGTCGCCACCAGGTCACCTGCGCCCGCGAGGCCGATCATCGACTCCGGGCGCGCGCCCAGGCCCTCCGCGTAGCGCCACACCTCCGCAAAGATGTGCCCTGCCGCCGCTCCAGCCGCATTCAGCCCCTGCGCCTCCGTGGCTCCAGCAGCGAGGGCTGCCGCATTCTTAGCTGCACCCGCCAGCTCCACGCCGACGGGATCGTTCGACAGCTCGCACACGACGCCCGCGCGCGTGAACACCTGCGCGAGCGCGCGCGCCAGCTCCTCCTCAGCGCACGCTGCCACCAGCGCTGCGCCCGCGTGCACCATCTCCTGCGCGTGCGCGGGCCCTCCCAAGCAGGCAACGCGATCTGCGCCGAACGTTGCGCTGAGGACGACTGTCGGCGGAGTGCCCTGCGGCGGCACGAGACCCTTGGCTGCAGATACCACTGCCGTGCGCGTACCAAGGCCCGACGCGCTGAGATTCTCGATCACCTCTGCCAACCCCCGCGACGGCACCGCGAGGAACACGTAATCCGCGCGGGCCACACCCGCGGAGGCGGGCTCGATGCGCAACTGCGACGGCAGCTCCACATTGGGCAGGTACTGGCGGTTCTCGCGCTCCTGCTCGAGCAGAGCTGCCTGCTCGGGCGTGCGCGTCTGCAGCGTCGTGCGCAGCCCTCCCCGTACCAGCAGCAGTGCCAGCGCCGTCCCAAACGATCCCGCTCCGATCACCGTCGCTCGTTTGCCAGGAGGCGAGAGCGAACGGACGCGCTGCGAGCGGCCTGCAGGGTGTGGCTCGGGCTCGGTCGTCATGGGCCGGGCGAGCGTATCGCTGTGCGATCGTGGGTGGATGCCCGAGGGGGACACGATCCACCACGCGGCCGCCCGCATCCGTGCGGTGCTTCGGGCGCGTGTGCCCGAGGAGATCCTCACGCCGCATCCCCGCCACCGCTTCGACCATTGGCCGGAGCGCTTGGCGGGGAGGGCCGTGCGCTCCGTGGACGCACATGGCAAGCATCTGCTGCTGCGCTTCGATGGCGGGCTCACGCTGCACTCGCATCTACGTATGACCGGCGCGTGGAGCGTCCACCGCGAGGGAGAGCGCTGGCGACGCGCACCCCACCGGGCGTGGTTGGTGTTGCGCTGTGCCGGCTGGGAGGTGGTCCAGTTCGATGGGCCCGTGCTCGAGCTGATGAGCGACACGCGTACGCGCTCCGATCCCCGTCTGGCAACGCTCGGCCAGGATGTGCTCGGCGTCGCCTTCGACCCACAGGTCGTTCTCGCGAAGCTCAGGCGCGACGATCCTCAGCGGCCGATCGGTGACGCGCTGCTAAACCAGCGCACCGTCGCCGGCATCGGCAACGTGTGGAAGTCCGAGTGCTGCTTCGCCGCCGGTGTCGACCCATGGCGCGTCCTGGTCGACGTGCGCGACGATGAGGTGCTCGCGCTGTTGGGCTTCGCGCGCGAGCACATGCCAGCTTCGGCGCGCGACGGCTCAAGCGCACGTCCCCGTGCCGTTTACAAGCGCGCAGGGAGGCCCTGCGCGCGTTGCGGCACCACGATCAACCGACGCGGGCAAGGCGAGAACAATCGCATGACCTACTGGTGTCCCGGCTGTCAGCGGTGAACGAGCGGACGCATGCGCTGCCGCGTGGTTTAGACGAGCTTGGTCCCGCTCAACGCGGCGAGCTTGCGCCCCGCCGTGACCAGTGAGCTGCGGCTGCGCGCCTGCAGGATCACCTGAAGATCAAGGATGCGCGCGTCGAACGCGTCCAGTGTGTTCTCGCCGGTCACCGCATAGGCCGGTATTCCTCCTTGGCGTGCTCTTGTGGCGATCTCGAACGTGACGCTGCCGGCAAGTGTGCGCTCCTCCAGACGCTCCGCTGCGATCACGACCGCCCGTGCCTGGCGCATGCGCACGTCGAAGCCCAGGTCATCCAGGAGCTGGCGCGCATCGGTGCCTGTCTCCTCGGCCAGGGGAAGGATGCAGATGTCCGGCTCAGGGCGCCCGGCGTCGTGGATGCCACGTCCGAGTGCGCTCGCCACCGTGGTAGCCGGCCGGCGAGGTCCGAACGAGCTGCACGCCAGCAGCAGCCTCTGCGGTATCCCAACCGCGTGCTTGGTCAGCCGCGCGGAGGGCGTCGCTGGCATATCGCTGCTGCGAGGACACACAATCGGGCATCCTTCCAGCAATGGCCGCCAAGCAGGGGGAGCCCGTCATCGTCGAGGTCAGTGGTCGCGAGGTGCGGGTGAGCAATCCCCAAAAGCCATTCTTCCCCGACGTGGGACTCACGAAGATCGACCTCGTCAACTACTACGTCGAGTGCGAGCAGGCCGTCGTCCGCCACCTGCGCGAGCGCCCCACAGTCTTGAAGCGCTGGGTTGACGGGGTCGCCGGCGAGCCGTTCTTTCAAAAGCGCGTGCCCGACGGTGCACCCGAGTGGCTGCAGACCGCCACCGTCACGTTCCCCAGCGGCCGCCACGCGCGCGAGCTCGTGCCCAACGACGCCGCGCACCTCGTGTGGGGGGTCAACCTCGGCGTCATCGACTGGAACCCATGGCCCGTGCGCCGCGATGACCTCGACCATCCCGACGAGCTGCGCGTCGACCTCGACCCCGGCCCTGGAGTTTCGTTTGCCGAGGTCCGCGAAGTAGCGCTCGGTGTGCGCCAGGTGCTCGATGAGCACAAGCTGCTCGGCTTCCCCAAGACCTCCGGCTCGCGCGGCATCCACATCTACGTGCGCATACAGCCACAGCAGAGCTTCGACGAAGTCCGCCGCGCCGCGCTTGCGCTCGCCCGCGAGGTCGAGCGGCGGATGCCCGGTCGCGCCACCAGCCGCTGGTGGAAGGAGGAGCGTCAGGGGGTCTTCATCGACTACAACCAAAACGCCCGCGACCGCACCGTCGCCTCCGCATACTCCGTCAGAGCCGTTGCCGACGCGCGCGTGTCCTGTCCGCTGGAGTGGGAGGAGGTCCCTGACGTCGAGCCAGCCGAGTTGACACTGTGGACGGTTCCCGCGCGTCTGCGCGAGCGGGGCGACCCATCAGCAACCATCGACGAGCACCCCGGGAGCCTCGACGGACTACTCGAGCTCGCCGCGCGCGACGAGCTCGAAGGACTCGGCGACGCGCCCTGGCCACCACATTTCCGCAAGCAGAAAGGCGAGCCCAAGCGCGTGCAGCCGAGCCGGGCGCGGGCGGGAGACGGCGAGAAGCCGCGCGATGACGGGCAGGCGGGCGATGACGGGCAGGCGGGCGATGACGGGCAGGCGGGCAGTGAGGAGACGAGCCCATGAGCCTGCCGCTGGAGCCGCCGCTCAAGCCGCAGTTGGCGCTCTCGCGCAAGGAGCTGCCCGAGGGGGATGACTACTGCTACGAGGTAAAGCTCGACGGCTTTCGCTGCATCGCGTTTGTCGACGACGATCAGATGTTCCTGCAGTCACGTAACGGCAAGCCACTCGGGCGCTACTTCCCCGAGCTCACGTTCCCCGCCGGGCGCTACGTGCTGGATGGCGAGATCGTCGTGCGCGACTCCGACGGCCGTGAGGACTTCGATGCGCTCGGCCAGCGCATCCATCCCGCTGTATCGCGCATCGAACTCCTCTCCAAAGAAACTCCATCCGTATACGTCGCGTTCGATCTGCTCGCACACGAGGAGGATTCGCTACTCGAGCTGCCGTTCGTCGAGCGCCGCGCCGCGCTCGAGGGCCTGCTCGCCCGTGAGGCATTCGCGCGCGCACCCATCGAGCTGATGCAGACGGTCGCCACCGCACACGAGGCCGCGCAGTGGCTCGAGCACGCCGAGGGCGCCATCGCCAAGGAACGCTCCGCCCCCTACCGCCCCGGCGAGCGCAAGGGGATGGCCAAGGTCAAGCGCGTACGCACGATCGACGCCGTCGTCGTCGGCTGGCGGCCCGGCAAGGAGCCCGATACCGTCGGTGCTCTGATCCTCGGGCTGTATGACGACAGCGAGCTGCGCGTCGTCGGGCACTGCTCCGGCCTGAGCGTCGCCGAGAAGAAACGCCTGGTCGGCTTCTTCTCCGAGTACGAGTCCGGCGAGCGCGGCTCCGCCGACCCCAGCCGCTGGAGCGCCGGCAAGGACCTCCAGTGGGTGGCGCTGCGACCCGAGCTCGTTGTGGAGATCGACTTCGATCACATCTCCGCCGGACGCATCCGCCACGGCGCCAAGCTGCGACGCTGGCGTGAGGACAAGCCACCGCTGCAGTGCACGTTCGATCAGCTCTACAGCTGAGCGCCGGCCGCCTCCAGCTGGGCGCCGGGCAGCGCGAGCGTCCATTAGCATCACCCGCGTGAGCAGCGAGGAGAGCCACAGCCCCGCCACCGTCGCCGAGGAGGAGTACCTGCAGATACTGTTCTGGCTGCAGGAGGCCGGGCTGCCCATGACCGGCGCCAACATCGCCCGCGCGATGCAGCTCTCCGCACCGACTGTGCACGAGATGGTCGGACGGTTGGAGCGCGACGGCTACATCACGCGCGGCAGGGACCGAGCGATCTCGTTCACCGACAGTGGCGCCCAGCACGCCGAAGGAATTGTCCGCCGCCACCGCCTGATCGAGCGCTTCCTCACCGACGTGCTCGGCGTGCCATGGGACGAGGTCCACGAGGAGGCCGAGCGCCTCGAGCACGCCATGTCACCCGTGCTCGAGCAACGCATGCTCGCCGCCATCGGCGACGCCAAGACCTGCCCGCACGGCCACCCCATTGCCGCCGGCGCGCGCCTGGCCGGCGTCCCCTTGGCCGATGTGGAGGTCGGTGCATCCGTGCGCGTGCTGCGCTTCGAGAACGAGGCTGAGGACCTCCTGCACTACCTCAAGGCCTCCGGCCTCGAGCCAGGGCTGACAGGCACGCTCGCAGAGCGCGACGACGAGCACGTGGGCTTGCGAGCCGACGACGGCACCCTCCTCAGCGTCACCGTCAGCGTCGCCGAGACCGTCTCCGTGATCGCCGACCCCTCGCCGCCAGCGCGAACCGCGCTACCCGAGCAGTTGGTGCTGGGTCAGCGCTACGGCCGCTGACGGCCTGGGAGGCTTCCGCGCGCGGGTGTCGAAGTGAGCACGGATGCCTGCAGCGCCAAGGACTGGTCAATCGCTCGAGCAGCGCATCCTCCTGACCGCCACCATGTGCCTGCTGGCGTTCGGTGCGGTGATGGTCTACAGCGCCACCTCCGCCACGACACTCCTGCAGGGCGGCGGCTATGGCGGCAGCTACCTGATCAAGCTCGTCATCTACGGTGCCATCGGCCTCGTGCTGATGCGCGTCCTCGCGCGCGACGGCGTAGCCAAAGTCCACAGCATCACCGCGCCGCTACTGATCACCTCCTTCGTGCTCGTGCTCGCAGTGCACATCCCGCACGTCGGCGTCAGCGTCAACGGTGCGCGCCGCTGGATCGGACCAGGGTCATTCCAGTTCGAGCCCTCAGAGCTGATGAAGCTCGCGCTCGTGCTGTACGTCGCGACGCTACTGGCCAAGCGCCCGCAGCAGGTGCAGGACCTGCGCGTGCTCGCAAAGCCGCTACTGGTGGTCGTGGGGGCCGCCTGCCTGCTCGTGTTCAGCGAGCCGGATCTGGGGACCGCGATGGTCATCGCATTCAGCGTCGGCGCGATGCTCATCGCCGCAGGGATCCCGCCGCGCAAGCTCGGCATCATCGCCGGCACCGTGCTCGGGCTGGTGCTCGTGTACGCGATCGCCCGCCCCTACGCACGCGCGCGGCTGACCTCCTTTATCGACCCCTGGGCGCACGCCTCATCGAGCGGCTTCCAGGCGGTGCAAGGGCAGATCGCGATCGGCTCAGGCGGGTTCCTCGGCGTTGGTCCCGGCCAGTCGGTGCAGAAGATCTTCTACCTGCCCGAGGCGCCCACCGACTTCATCCTCGCCGTCATCGCCGAGGAGCTCGGCGTCATCGGCGTGTTCGCGCTGCTGTTCCTCTACGGGCTGATCGCCTACGCCGGCCTGCGCGCCGCAAAGGCCGCACGCAGCCTCTACAGCGCGCTAATCGCCGTTGGCGTGACGACGCTGATCGTCTCCCAAGCGGTGCTCAACGCGTTCGCCGTGCTCGGCCTCGCGCCGCTCACCGGTGTGCCGCTGCCGTTCGTCTCCTACGGCTCCACCAGCCTGATCGTGATGCTCGCGTCGATGGGCCTTCTGATGAATGTCGCCTCTGGTGCCACCGGGCACGTGCGCGCAGTTCCGGATCGTGGGAAGCGGCGAGTTCCCGCCACGCGCTCGCGCGAGTCGACGAGTGGTGATGTCAGGCGAAGAAGCGCCGCAGGCTAGAGCGAGCGCCGACGGGCAGGGACTACAGTGAGCGGTAGGCCTCGGCCAGCCGCGCCACGCCCACATCGATCTGCTCAGGGGTGACGCCCGAGTAAGCGAGGCGCAGCGTGTTCTGGCCACCCTCCAGCAGGAAGTCCGTGCCCTTCACAAACGCCACACCGCGATCGGCCGCCGCCTTGAACAGCGCGCCCACGTCGGTGCCCTCCGGCAGCGTCACCCACATGAAGTAGCCGCCCTGCGGGATCACGAACTCCGCGTCTGCGAGCTCGCTGCGCAGCGCGTTCGCAAGTGCCTGCGCGCGTTCCGCCAGCGCAGCCTTGACGGTCTCGATCGAGCGCTCGATCGCGCCCGACGCACAGAACTCGTACACGATCGACTGCGCCACCATGTTGGGCGAGATGTACGTGTTCGTCGCCAGCTGCCCGATCGCCGCGATCAGGTCCGGGGGGCCGACGAGGTAGCCGACGCGGATACCTGGGCAGACCGTCTTAGAGAACGAAGATGCATACACCACGCGCTCGGGGTCCATCGAGAGCATCGTCGGCAGCGTCTCGCCGCTGAAGCGCAGCTCCACGTACGGGTCGTCCTCGAACACCATGAAGCTGTGATCCGCCGCAAGCTCCAGCAGCCGCTTGCGCTTCTCGTAGGAGAGCGTGTAGCCGGCGGGGTTCTGGAAGTTGGGGATGATGTGCGCGAGCGTCGGGCGCGCAGCACTCGCGCCTGCCGTCAGCAGGTCGGCGAGCGCGTCCGTGTTGATGCCATCCGGCTGCAGCTCAACCGCATGCACCCGTGCGCCACGGCTGCGCAGCGACAGTAGCGTGCGGTCATATGTGGGGCGCTCCACGATCACCTCGTCGTCCGCGCGCACGAGCTGCTCGAACAGGAACGCGTCCGCCTGCATCGACCCGTTTGTCACCAGCACGCGCTCTGGCTCCACGCCGTGGCGGTCCGCGATCCAGCTGCGCAAGCGCGGATAGCCGACCGACGTGCCATACGCGGTCGTGCCCGCGGGATCGCTTTCGAACGCGCGCACGGCCGCGTCGCGCAGGCCGTCCACGTCGACGATGTCAAGCGACGGCGCGCCGCGGGCGAAGGAGATCGTGGGGCCGGTCGTGGTGGGCACAGCGGCGTAGGATAGGCGTCCGAGCAGCTCGTCGTAGTCATGGGTCAGATCGCGCGCCGTCTGCTCCAGTCGCTCGCGGAAGCGCAGCAGCTCTGCAGGACTCGGAGGATGGGGCGCGCGCGGGCTCTGCGCAGGGGCCTTCGGCGGGGTCTGAGCTAGCCGCGGCTGTATCCACGATGGTCGCGACACGCGGGGTGCGGGTGGCGCAGTCGCTGCTGAGGGCGCGGGAGACGACGGGGTGATCGGTCGAGATGCTGCGTCCGCGGCCGGCTCCGCATGCGTGGGGGGAACCTCGATCGTCTCGTCCACGATTCTGCTCGAGCCGGAGCTCTGTGCCGGCGAGAGGGCCCTGCGATCGGGTTGCGCCGGGGGCGTGGCGACTTGCTCGTGACCATTATCTGGCTGCCCGTCCTCCCGGCTCAAAGCGTTGAGGGTCCGCTCGAGCTCGTGCAGCTTCTGCTCCAACTCACTCAGCGTCTTAGCAACGTCCTGATCCATAGCTTCCTAGCGTACCGGCCGTCACCGGCTCTTGGATGCCGCCCGACGCCATCGCCACGACTCGAATCGTCTTCCAGACGTCATCGTGGTGGGAGACATGGGTCGCGATGTATCAAGGTGTCTGGCCGAACTATTCCGATTTGAGCTCTCGGGCGGCGATCGCAAGCGCCTAAGCGGGATTTAGTCGGATCTCCGCTCGAAGGGACTACCCGTCGCGACAAGTCAGCTGGGCGCTGACGGGCGCGGAGAACAAGCATGCCGGGATGAATCCCGTAAGGTCGCGTGCAGGGTGATCGACCTATGCTCGACGGTATCTCCACGCTCATATTCGCCGATGGCGCCGATCTAGTCGGCACCCTCGGGGATGCCCAAGATCCGTTAGCGATCCCCTACCCAGTCACTATCGCCCCACGACCTGCTGAAGAGGCTCGACTATCGGGGAATAGCGGACGGCACCGGTTGAGGGTCGTGCGCATGTTTCGCGGTGACGCCGTGACGGCAGAGCCCAATTTCTAGGAGACCGATGTCAAGCAACCCAAGTACCGCCCAATATCCACCGGTGAACATGAAACGCGTTTGCGTCACAGGCGGCGCCGGATTTGTTGGCAGCAACGTCGTCGACCGTCTCAGCGCCCAGGGCGTGGAGGTCACGATTCTCGATAACTTCCGTACCGGTCGACGGGAGTTCGTGGCCGACGCGCTCACGCGAGACGGCGTGCGGCTAATAGAGGGTGACGTGCTTGACATGGACGTGCTCGAAGAGGCATTCGAGGGCTGCGAGTGGGTGTTTCACCTGCAGGCCAACGCCGACGTGCGAAGAGGCTTTGAGCATCCGCGGCGCGACCTCGAGCAGAACACGATCGCGACCAACAACGTGTTGGAAGCGATGCGAGCGCAGGGCGTTTCCAGGATCATCTTCTCCTCGACCGGGGCGATGTACGGCGAACCCGACGTTTTTCCCACGCCGGAGAATGTCGCGTATCCGATCCAGAACTCGCTATACGGTGCCTCCAAGGTCGCTGGTGAAGGCATGATCGCCGCGTATGCAACTGGTTACGACTTCACGGGCCTGATCTTCCGCTTCGCTGCGGTTCTCGGCGAGCGCTACATTCACGGACACCTCTACGATTTCTACTGCGGGTTGAAGCGCGATCCCACGCGCTTGCGGGTGATGGGTGACGGCAACCAGAACAAGTCCTTCCTATATGTGCAGGACTGCATCGACGCGATGCTCACCGCCGCTGAGCATCATCGCGAGGAACCAGGCACCTTCATCTATAACCTCGGCACCGACGAAACGGTGCTGATCCGCGACCAGGCGCGCACTGTCGCCGAGCACCTTTCGCTCGAACCGGAGTTCGAGTACGCAGGCGGGAGTGGCGGCTGGCTCGGGGACAGTCCACTCATCTACCTCGACACCGCGCGCATCCGCAGTCTCGGCTGGTCGCCAAAGCTGACAATCCGTGAGGGTGTGGTGCGTACCTTGGAGTGGTTGGATGCCAGCGAGTACGCTTGGCGCGACGAGGTAACACAGGGCGCCGTCACCGGGCAGGCGCTCTGATGGGGACGTTGACCCTTCCCAACTTAGCGTGGTGCGGTGCAGTTTGCGAGCGCGTCTCGAGTGAGTACGAGGCGTGAGCGCATCCAGCACCGCACGCTCGCCGGACAGTCCCGTCCGGCCGCTTGGAGTCGAGCACTTCCTGCAGCCCCCACCGGGTGCCACGCATGTGCCGGCGTTCGACATGGGCTGGCTGACGGATGGGAATACTCGCGAGGCATTCCTCAGCTACGTGACCGTCGCGCCCGACGCCGACGGTGGGGGCACCAGGAGCCTAGAGCGCCTCCACGAGGAGCTCAGCCGCACACACTGCCTCGAGCTGTGGACCAGGCGGGCGATGCTCGAGCGTCTCGGGCCGCTTACGCAGGTGGCGAGGGCGCTCGATATCGGCTGCGCATCCGGCTATCTGCTCGAGGACCTGCACCGCAGCGCTCCAGACGTCACGCTAATCGGGCTCGACCTGCTCGACAGCGGCCTGCGCAAGGCCCACGCCGCGATTCCACAAGCAATGCTGCTGCAGGCGGACGCGTGCGCCGTACCGCTGCTGGACGCGAGTGTCGACGCGGTAGTGAGCGCGAACCTGCTCGAGCATGTACCCGACGACGAGGGAGCGCTCGCTGAGATCTATCGGGTGCTGCGCCCCGGCGGCCGCGCGGTGATCGTTGTCCCACTTGGCCCGCACACCTATGACTTCTACGATCGTTTCGTCGGTCACGAGCGTCGCTACGCCCGAGGCGAGCTCGCCCGCAAGGCACGTCGTGCCGGCCTGGAGGTGCTCGAGGACATCTGCATCGGGACGCTGGTGTACCCGGCTTTCTGGCTGGTCAAGCAGCGCAACCGGCGTCTTTATGGGGACATCCAGGGCGAGGAGCTTGAACGCAGGGCGGTGCGTGCCTCCGAGCGCACGCAGGACTCTTCCTTGGGGCGCCTTGCCTGTAGCGTCGAGGAGTGGCTGCTGCACCGCGGAGTGCGGCCCCCCGTTGGGATCCGCGGTCTCACCGTACTCGCGCGCCCGGGTGAGCATCGTGAATAGGAAGCATCTGACGGTTGCCGCGGAGAGCACCGTGGTCCAAGCCAGGTATGCAACGCCCGCCGAACCGGAGCAGCCGCTCGCGGGCACCGTCGATGACGACGCGCCGTTAGAGCACCAGGAAGCTCACACGCGCGAGTTGCTGTCGGTCGTGGTCCCCGCGTACAACGAGGCGGAGAACATCCAACGGGTCTACGACCGGCTGCGCACTGTGATGGACGGCTTGGACCTCGAGTGGGAGCTGATTTTTAGTGTGGATCCGTCTAGCGATGGCACCGAAGAGCTGATCCTCGGTCTGCGCAGCGTCGATCCGCGCGTGAAGATGCTGCGATTCTCCCGCAGGTTCGGTCAGTCGATGGCAATGCTCGCGGGCCTTTCAGCGGCAGCAGGTGATGCGGCGGTAGTTATCGACTGCGATCTTCAAGACCCACCTGAGCTGATTCCCGAGATGGTGGCACTTTGGCGTGAGGGCTATGACGTTGTTTGCGCCAAGCGACGGTCGCGCGCGGGGGAGAGCACCGCCAAACGTGTAATTGCGGCCGTTGGCTATCGCGTGATGAATCGCGTCGCCGACGTCGAGATCCCCATCAACACCGGCGACTTTCGTTTGATGAGCCGGCGCGTAACCGAGCAGGTGGTCGCTCTCAAGGAGCTTCACGGGTACCTGCGCGGCCTTGTCGGTCTCGTCGGCTTCCGCCAGACAAGCATCGTCTTTGACCGCGAACCGCGCTCCGCGGGCCGGACCAAGTACAGCCACTCGTGGGGCTCATGGGCTGAAGGTTTGAATGGGATCGTCGGCTTCTCCCGCAAGCCACTACAGATGATGTCGGTGCTCGGCACTGCGCTCGCCGGGATGGCCCTTCTGTTCGCGTTTATCTATGTCGTGCTGAAGATCAGCGGAGTGCCTTTTCCAGTGGGCAACCCAACAATCGTGGTCGTCGTGTGTTTCTTCAGCGGCATCCATCTGCTCTCGCTGGGAGTCATCGGCGAGTACGTGGGGCGGATCTACGACGAGTCGCGCGACCGGCCGAAGTACATCGTCGATTACAGCTTTGGCTGGGAGCACGATGGGGCTGGGAGCATTCTCTCCTGAGGTAGGGTGCAGCTGCGCTTTGGCTGCCAGCCGTCGCTTACGAGACATTCCACGATCCCATAATCACTTTGGCAGCTGTTCGCCCTCTCCCACCAATGAGGCGTCCTGGGGCGCAGGAGACTAAACAGCTCGCCTACGGTGAGATCGCATGGCTTCTCGCGGTTCCCTGTGCGCTCCTGACCGTGGCTGCCATGGTGCTGCTCGGCGGCCCACTCGGCGACCTGCTGGTGAAAACTCATGGCTCGGTTTCGATCGTGCAGGAATGGCGTCCGGATATTGTCCTCAAGCAGGCCCAAGAGGCACGCTATCTGATCGCGCTAGCTGCCCCGCTACTGCTCTCGATCACGACACTGATCCTCGCTAGGAGACAGCCGTGTATGCCGCCGAACACGGTCCGTGCGTTGATACGTGCCAGCCAGGCCACGGGAGCCGTGTTCGTCGCGATCTGTATCTGGGCGCAGCATCGGCAAGTGTTTGAAAACTACCCCCACAGCTACACCGAGGACTTCACCAATCGAACGCTGCTCGTCGCGGCGGGATTTGCGATCGTCGTCCTGCTGGTCATCATAAACAATAGGGCACGACGCCAGGTGACGAGGGTGTTGAATGACCGGCGTCCAGCCGTTGCGGTTATCGTGGTGGGCGTAGCCGTGCTCGCAACTGCGATATGGGTAATTGCGGGCGTCAATTTCGACGATACCCTGCACAACGCTGCCGCCGGGACGCTCGACAACCTCCCCGGCCCCGTGGACGAAACCTTTGCGGTGCTCGACGGGCGGACGCCGTTCGTCAACTTCGTCCCAATTTACGCATGGCTTTGGCCATTTCTGAGCGCCTTCGTCATGAACGTCTTCGGAACGACATTCACTGTTTTCTCCCTGACTATGTGCACGATCACGTTGCTCTCGTTTCTCGCTGTCTTCGCCGTGATTCGGCGTGTCACTGGCAACATGCTGGGCGCGCTGCTGCTGTATCTACCCTTCCTAGCGACCAGTCTCTTTTACATCGAACCACCGAGCGTCAATCGCTTCGGGCCGGTTGCCTTTTATGCGCTTTTCCCGCTGCGCTCCGCCGGCCCCTACTTGCTCGTTTGGCTCGTCGCACGGCATATCGATGGCGCTCGCCCGCGGTGGCGGTGGCTGTTGTTCTTGGCGGGAGGACTTGTGATCCTCAACAACACCGATTTTGGAATCCCTGCGTTCGGCGCGACCTTCGCGGCGCTGGTGTGGACAGGGGGATCGCTGCGATGGACAGCAATCGTGCGGCCACTGCGCGACGCCTTCGTCGGCCTGCTCGCGGCGTATGCGGTCGTCTCATCGATAACGCTCATACGCGCCGGTTCCCTCGCGCACCTCAGCTCACTGTTCCTCTACGCCCGCTTCTTTGGTCTCGCGGGCTTGACCGACCTGCCAACCCCCACACTTGGCTTGCACATTGTGATCTACCTCACCTACGTAGCCGCGATTGGCACCGCAACTGTGCGTGCGGTCCGCCGCGATCGCGGACGCGTGCTCACCGGGCTGCTCGTTTGGAGTGGCATCTACGGTCTAGGCATAGCGGCGTACTACATGGGCCGCACCACCCCCGACGGGCTCGTCATGATGTTCTCCGCGTGGATGCTCGCTTTGGTATTGCTCGCGACAACCGTCATCCAGGAACTGGCGACGGAGCCACGGCGGCGACCGACGATCGCTGATTGTGCGGTCATATTCGGCATGAGTGTGGCGGTCTGCTCGCTTGCGCAAACGCCGGTGCCATGGGCACAGATCAAACGACTGGATGCAAGGACAGCGCCAATCGACGTCGCCTCGCCGGCCCTAAAGCAAATCCTGGTGGCCTATGGCAACGGTAAGCCCGTGGCGATCTTGGGTGGCTTCGCCGACCGCGTAGCGTATGAAGCGGGCATCGTCGACGCTGCGCCATTCGTCGATATGGGGGTCATATTCAGTGTCCAGCAGTTCGACGAAACGCTATGCGCACTCCGCGCCGCGGGTGGGACGCTGCTCGTGCTGCCAACCTTCGATACATTCAAGAGGTTCCGCCGAGCTGCCAAAGAAGCTGGTTTCACCGACATCGGACCCTCGGATGTCGCCCTCGAAGTCAATCTCCCGCCTAACGGTGCCCCCGGCTTCAGTTTGTGGAGGTCGCCAGTCATCACGCGGCTTTCGTGCGGGTCGACCCGCGTCATCACGCGGTAGATGTAGCTCCGCCGAGAACCTCGACGGCGATACCTGCGGTCTCGGTGGGAGTGCGCCCCACACGCACGCCCTTCGCTTCCAGCGCCTCGGCCTTGGCCGCGGCCGTGCCGGCGCTGCCCGAGACGATTGCTCCCGCGTGGCCCATCTGCTTGCCGGCGGGGGCGGTGAAGCCGGCGATATACGCGACAACCGGCTTACTCATGTGCGCGGCGATGTACTCCGCTGCCTCCTCCTCGGCCGAGCCGCCGATCTCGCCCGAGAGCACCACAAGCTCCGTCTCGGCATCGTCCTCGAACAGCCCCAGCACGTCCACGAACGAGGAGCCGGGGACGGGGTCGCCGCCGATACCCACGATCGAGCTGCAGCCAAAGCCAGCCTGGGCGATCTCGTTGCCGATCTGGTAGGTCAGCGTGCCCGAGCGCGACACCACGCCGACGTTGCCCGCCTTGAAGAATGAAGCGGGGATGATCCCCACGTTGGCCTTGCCTGGAGAGAGGATGCCCGGGCAGTTGGGGCCGATCAGGCGTGTGTCCGGATAGTCGCGCTTGAGGGTGTTGTAAACGCGCAACTCGTCGTGGGCGGGGATGCCCTCTGTGATGGCGATCACAAGCGCAACACCCGAGGCAGCAGCCTCCAGAATCGAGTCGGCGGCGAAGCGTGGCGGCACGAAGATCATCGCCGTGTTCGGCTGTGCCTCGGCCATCGCCTGCTCGAAGCTGTCGAACACCGGGATGCCCTCGACGTCCTGGCCGCCCTTGCCGGGCGTCACGCCGCCGACCACGTTGGTCCCGTAGTTGCGGTTGTTGAGCGTGTGGAAGCTGCCCTCGCGGCCGGTGATGCCCGCGACGCATAGGCGCGTGCTCTCGTCTACCACCAGTACCGCCATCTAGCTGATCACCTCTCGCGTCACGCGCTCGCTCCGACCGGCTTGCCGGCTGCCAGTGCAACGACCATCTCCGCCGCCTCGTTCATGGTCTTGGCCGCATATACATTGGGCAGCGCCGCCTCCTGCAATAGCCGGCGTCCCTCGACGTCGTTGGTGCCGTCGAGACGAACGACGAACGGGACAGACGGTTTGATCTCCTCAAAGGCGGCAATCAGCCCAGTGGCGACCTCGTCACAGCGGGTGATGCCCCCGAAGATGTTGAACAGGACGGCTTTGACAGCGTCGTTGGCGAGCAGCAGGTCAACCGCCTGCTTGATCTTCTCCGCGTTGGAGCCACCGCCCGCGTCCAGGAAGTTCGCTGGCGAGCCGCCCGCCTGTGCGACGACGTCGAGCGTGGACATGACCAGCCCAGCGCCATTACCGAGGATGCCGATGTCACCGTCGAGCTTGACGTACTGGACGCCCTCTTCCTTGGCGCGGCGCTCGATCGGGTCTTCGTTCTCGCTGTCTGACAGCCCCTGGTTCTCGGGGTGGCGGTAGAGCGCGTTGCCGTCGAGTGAGACCTTCGAGTCGAGCGCCTTGACTTCACGCTCGGGCGTGACGATCAGCGGGTTGATCTCCGCCAGCGTCGCGTCCTCCTCGAGCCAGACCTCATAAAGCGCCACGAGCGCGTCGGCGACGCCCTCGCGAATGTCCTCGTCCGCGCCACCGTCGGTGGCGATCTGCAGCGCCTCCTCACGAGAAAGACCCTTCAGGGCGTCGACGTGGTGACGGATCAGCTTCTCGGGCGTCTTCTCAGCGACCTCTTCAATGTCGACGCCGCCCTCCGTGCTGAACATCACCAGCGGCTGCTTGGCGGAGCGGTCGAGTAGGACCGAGGCGTAGTACTCCGAGGCGATGTCCGAGGCGTGCTCGATCCAGACTTTACGGACCACGTGGCCCTTGATGTCCATGCCGAGGATGTTGCCCGCGTGCTCGCGCAGCTCGCTCTCATCGCTGGCGAGCTTGACGCCGCCGGCCTTGCCGCGACCGCCGATCAGCACTTGCGCCTTGACGACAACCGGGTAGCCAACCTCGGCTGCCGCCGCGACAGCGTCCTCGACGTTGGTGACGGGCTCCCCAGAAGAGACCCGCAATCCGTGGCGGGCGAACAGCTGCTTGCCCTGGTACTCCAAGAGGTCCATTAGCGGCGCGGGACTCTAACGCAAGATGGGCGATTGCGTGCAGCGAGGCTGTTCGAGGGGGAGGGGACCGCGCCGAGGAGGCCCGGCAGGGCATAATGCCGCCCGATGGCCATCCCCAAAAACGTCACATTCGTCACATTCGATGTCTACGGCACGCTGATCGACTGGGAGAGCGGGATCTACGACGCCTTCGCCAAGGAGGCCGCCCGCGACGGCGTGGAGATCGACCGGGCCGTGCTCTTGCCGATGTTCCACGAGATCTCCCGTGAAATCGAGGGCGGCTCCTACGAGCTCTACGCGGAGGTCTTGCGTCGGACGGCGATCGAGATCGCCAAACGTCTTGACTGGGCGCTTGAGCCCTCGCGCTCGGGCTTCCTGCCCGACTCCGTGCAGCGCTGGATGCCGTTCAAGGAGACCGCTGTGCAGCTGCAGAAGCTGTCCAAGAAATACCAGCTAGGGTTGCTTTCCAACATCGACGACAAGCTACTGGGGCAGACCCGCCGTCACATCGCCACCGACTTCGATCTGGTCGTGACCGCGCAGCAGGTGCGCTCCTACAAGCCCGAGCTGCCCCACTTCACCGAGTGCGCACGGCGCATGGGCGGCAAGCGCGGCTGGGTGCACGTCGCCGCCAGCCACTACCACGACGTGGCGCCGTGCATCAAACAGCGCGTGCCCGTGATCTGGGTCAACCGCAACAAGGAGACTCTCGACTCCTCCCAGAAGAAGCCCACGGCCGAGGTCACCAACCTCAAAGAGGCCGCCAAGCTGCTCGGCGTCTCCTAGACGGATTCGGATCCCACTCGCCCGTGCGTGCCGTCTCGCTCCACCGCGACGTGCTCGTGGTCACGAGCGCAGTGCTGCAACTCAACTGCGTGATCGTGCGCGGCGCCCTCGAAGGGGAGGCGGCGGCGGAGAGCGGCGGGGTGCTCGACGGTGAGACGTTCGTGATTGATTCGCCGGTGCTGCCCGACGAGCTCGATGCGCTGGCGACGCTGCTCGAGCAGGCACAGTTCCCTGCCCCAAGCGGGCTATTGGCTACGCATGGGGACTGGGATCACGTGCTCGGGCCGCTCGCGTTTCCCGGGGTCGCTTTGGGCTGTGCAGAGAGCACCGCCGAGCGTCTGCGCTCTGTGCCTGGAGAAGCTCAACGGGAACTACGCAGCTTCGATGAAGAGCTGATGATCGAGCGCTCTCGCCCACTCGCGCTGGGCTCGGTGCAAGCCCTGCCGGTTCCTGGACGCTGTGAGATAGGCGGCCACGAGCTCGAGTTGCACCTCGCTGACGGTCATACGCAGGACGGCATGGCCATCTGGATTCCGTGGGCGGGTGTGCTGGTGGCGGGTGACTATCTGTCGAGCGTCGAGATCCCCACGCTGAACGCGGGCGCGAAAATGGATCACTACCTGGCGACACTCGAGCGTCTGCGTGCGCTTCTACCGTTGTGCGAGCACGTGGTGCCCGGCCATGGGCCAGTGACGGATGGCGCACAGGCGCTCGCCGTCCTGGAAGAGGACGCGCGATACCTACACCAGCTAGCTGAGCGCGGCGCCGAGGCCGAGTTGCCGGGCGGTCGGCGCTCGCGCCGGCAGCGCACGCTGCACGCTGCGAACGTCACCGCGACCGCCGTGCGTCGATAGAGAGACAAAACGTCGATTGTTGCCAGCGGTGCAGCGAGGAGTCTCGGGAGCGGCTGGTGGAGGCGCACTTGTGCTGATTACAGGGAGATTGCCGACCAGCGATCCCCTCCCACGTGTGCTCACGGCAACCCGCCCCAAGAGACGGCGAGAGACGCACTTGCCGCTCCTGGATGCGTGAGTACCCTCCCCGTGTGTCGACTCGCGCATTCATCGCCGGGGGCGCCGGTTTCATCGGCAGCCACCTAGTCAGAGAGCTTCTGCTGCGCGACGATCACGAGGTGGTCGTGTTCGACAACATGGCCTCAGGCGATCTCGCTCACCTCGAGGGGCACTTGGACGACACTCGTCTGCAGGTCGTCGAGGCTGATCTTCAGGAGCTCGACAAGGTCGTAGAGACGATGCGGGACGCCGATCACGTGTACCTGTTTGCCGCCAATCCCGATATCGCGGCCGCAGTCGACGACCCGGCGATCGATTTCTGGCAAGGCACCTACCTCACGCAAAACGTACTCGAGGCGATGCGGATCAACGGGGTTTCGCGAATCACATACGCGTCTGGGTCAGGGGTGTACGGAGACCGCGGCGAGCAGGAGGTGGACGAGGACTTCGGTCCGCTCGTGCCGGTCTCCACGTATGGTGCGAGCAAGCTCGGATGCGAGGCGCTAATTGCGGCCTACGTTCACATGTTCGGGATATGCGCTGTCGCCTTCCGCTTCGCGAACGTCGTCGGCGCAGCGCAGACACATGGTGTTACGTATGACTTCGTGCGGCGGCTGATCGATGATCCGACGAAGCTCCGGATCCTCGGCGACGGAGAGCAGAGCAAGTCTTACATACACGTAAGCGACGTAGTCTCAGCGATGCTCACCCTCACCGATCGGGGCTGGGACGGTTTTGAGGTGTTCAATGCTGGCACCGGCGAACACGTCACGGTGACGGAGATCGCGCATTTGGTGTGCGAGCGCATGGGGCTGACTGATGTCCGCTACGAATACACAGGCGGGTCGCGGGGCTGGAAGGGGGATGTCCCCGTTGTGCGCTTTCGCAGCGACAAGATCGCTTCCCTGGGGTGGCGTTGTCGGCTCAGCTCGATCGACGCGCTACGCGATTCGATCGATGCCAACATCGTGGAGGCGGCGCTGGGAAGTGTGCGGTGAGCGCACAGCCGGCGCAGGTACGCGACGAGGCGTTTGGGCAGGCCGGGGATCTGACGTTCGTCGATCGCTTCGGAGTCTGGCTAAGCGCGTGGCTAGTCGAACATCACGCGACGCTGGACGGGAAGGACGTAGCGGACTTCGGTTGTGGCTACGACGCCAGCTTCGCGCGACGGATCCTGCCTCGTGTTAACAGCATGCTCCTCGTCGACTTGCATCTGGCGGACGACCTCGATCGTCAGCCCAAGGTGCAGGCAAGAGCTGGGCTGATCGAGAGTGTGCTGCCCACGATCGACGGCCAGTCGCTAGATGTCATCTTGTGTCTGTCTGTCATCGAGCATTTGAGCGAGCCCCAGCAGGCGCTTGATGAGTTTCGGCGGATTCTAGTTCCCGGAGGAGTGGCGTTGATCAACGTACCCTCGTGGTTTGGCAAGCCGTGGCTCGAGCTCTGTGCATTTCGCCTTGGCTTGGGTCCCGCGCTCGAGATGGACGACCACAAGCGCTACTACGACCCGAGGGACCTATGGCCGATGCTCGTGCGTGCTGGGTTTCGGCCGAGCGCAATCTCGTGCAGAAGGCGCAAGTTCGGGCTCACGACATTTGCCGTCTGCCGCGCACCTGAGTGAGTAGCTCGTAGGCATTGAATGCCGGGGCTACCCGCCGACCGTGAAGGACAGGCTACGTGCTGGCCTCGACAGTGCTCTTGATCGTCGCGATCGGCGCGCCAGCCTGAATCGGGGCGCCCTCGGTGATCGGCAGCTCCACGATTGTGCCTGCCTTGTGCGCTGTGATCTCGTTCTCCATCTTCATCGCCTCGATGATGCACAGCAGCTGACCCTCCTGCACCTCATCGCCCGGCTTGACGAGGACCTTCCACATATTTCCCTGTAGCGGCGAGAGCAGGATGTCAGGCCCGCCGCCGCTCGATGACTTGCGCTCGCCGCGTGTGGGCGCCTTGCGTGCGGTTGTGCCGCCGTTTGTGGAAACGCCGCCTGCTCCGCCGCCAGCGAAGGGCGGCCCGACGACGCGCACGTCAAAGCGCTTACCCGAAACCTCGACCGCGTAGGTCTGCTCGACGCTCTGCAGCTCGTCGTCATCGGCCGGTGGCGTGGGCGGCGGGAAGGCGAGCGTCTTTAGCCACTTCTTGTCCTCCAACAGGTCACGGCAGGTCTCGCCTTTGGCCCATTGCTCCGTCGCCAGCAGCGCCTGATGGAACGGGATCAACGTCTTCAGCCCGCCGATCTCGTATTCGTCGAGCGCGCGCAGCATGCGGGCGGTGGCTTGCTCGCGGTCGGCGTCCCAGACGATCAGCTTGGCGACCATCGGGTCGTACATCGGCGAGACTTCGCCGCCTTCGACGACGCCCGAGTCGACCCTGACGCCCGGACCGGTGGGCTCGCGGTAGACGCCGATCTTGCCGGGCGCGGGGGCGAAGTTCTTGGAGGCGTCCTCGGCGTTGATGCGGCACTCGATCGCGTGACCGCGCAGCTCGACGTCCTCCTGCGCGTATGCGAGTTCCTCGCCGGCGGCCGCTTTGATGCCCTCCTTGACGATGTCGATGCCGGTGGTCATCTCGGTGACGCAGTGCTCGACCTGCACGCGCGTGTTCATCTCCAGGAAGAAGTACTCCGGCTCGCCGCTCGCGCCAAGGGAGAACAGCCCCTCGATCGTGCCGGCGCCGACGTAGTCGACGGCCTTGGCGGCGTCGACTCCGATCTTGCCGATGCGCTCGCGCATCTGCGGGTCGACGACCCACGGCGGCGCGGGGGACTCCTCGATGACCTTCTGGTGGCGGCGCTGGATCGAGCAGTCGCGCTCGCCGAGGTGGATGACGTTGCCGAGGCGGTCGGCGAGCACCTGCACCTCGACGTGGCGCGGATCGTGCAGGTAGCGCTCGAGGTATACGGTGGGGTCGGAGAAGAACTTCTCGCCTTCGCGGCTCGAGCCCTCGAAGGCTCCCTCGAGTTCGTCCTCTGTGAGCGCGACGCGAAAGCCCTTGCCGCCGCCACCGCCTGCGGCCTTGACGGCGACGGGGAAGCCGACCTCGTCTTTGGCGATGCGCAGCGCGTCGGCGACCGTCTCCACAGGCTTGGTGGTGCCGGGAACGATCGGCACGCCCGCGGCCTGCATCAGCTCGCGCGCGCGCGTCTTCGATCCCATCGCCTCGATCGCAGAGGCAGGCGGGCCGATGAAGACGATGCCGGCGTCCTCGCACGCCTGTGCGAACGGCGCGTTCTCGGCGAGGAAGCCGTAGCCGGGGTGGATCGCCTCGGCGCCTGCGCGCACGGCCGCGTCGAGGATCTTCTCGACGCTCAGGTAGTTATCGGCGGCGGGGCCGTCGCCGAGGTTGTAGGACTCACTGGCGCGCGTTACGTGCGGCGCGTCGCGGTCGAGCTCGGAGTACACGGCGACGCTCGCGACACCGAGCTCGTCGAGCGCGCGAATGATGCGGACAGCGATCTCGCCGCGGTTGGCTACCAGGACCTTCGAGAACATTGGCTCGACAGCTTATTTATTCAGCGACCGTCGCGTCGACGCCCGGCAGGACTCTTGCGGCGGCGTCCTGTAGCGATTGCCTGGGAGCGAGGATCAGTCCGGTGCGGGGCCGAGTCGAGAGGCGATGTCGTAAGGGTAGACATACATGGTTGTCGAACTACCGAGGGTATAGGTGGCGAGCGGCGGTCCGAGACCACTTGGGAGACCGTTGACGTAGTATTCGCTGGGGTTCACCAGCAGGAATGAGCGACGCTGTTCCGGCTTGTACCAGGCCGGTACCCTGGCTATGTAGAAGGGGCAGAGGTCCGCGCCGGCGGGATTTTCACACAGGCTCACCGGACGGACCTGGATCCGTTCATGTGCGTTCCAGGTCAGGTCAGACGTCCACCAGTAGCCCGCGTACCCGACTGTGGCATGGCTGGCCTCCGCGAGCCTGATGATCGCCGGCGTGTCCTGTGCGACCCCCGTTTGGGCGAGCGGCGGCGGGTATACGACGTAGCTCGCCAGCCCAACGAGGCTTGCGGTGAAAAGCACCGATGCACCGGCGGGCACTAGCCAGCGGCCAAATGAGAGTGGGCGCATGAGCAGTGGCGCGACAGCTGCTACGGAGAAGATCAGCGTCACGTAGTACTCGTTGGAGGCGTGGGACACTTGCGCGCTGAGCTCGAAGGCGACTGCGGTGCTCACAGCAGAGCCGCTCCAGTAGACGATGTGCAGCGCTGTGGCGAGGTCGTGAGGGGCTGCGGCGAGGTCGTGGGGGGCTGCCTGTGCGCTACGACGGCGAAAAGTGGACATGGCAAGCCTGGCGACTGAGTAGGCACCGAGGACGAGCAGCATCAACATCGCCGCCAACGTGACAACAATCGCTGCGCTTCCCACCACGGACTCGAGTGTCCCCGGGGCCAGCGGTCCGCCGAGATAGCCGCCGAAGATGTTCTTGAGACCTTCGAACAAATATTCCGCGTGCAGTGGAATTGCCGAGAGAGGAAGCGTGCTGGTGGTCGGATGCACAACGACAAAGCCCAGCGAGCCCATCGTCATCGATGTGAATAGTGCGACGGCAACCGCCGTGGCGAGCGTCGTCAACGCCGAGAGGGCGAACATCCGCGAACGTCGACTGCGCTGCACCCCGCCCAGCACAGCCGTAAACGCGAACGGTACGATCCCGGTCACGATGAGCAGTAGATCGGACGCCCAGAACACGCCGACTAGGACGCCGACGAGTAGCGCCACGGAAACTGCAGTCACGCGTCGTAGCGGGCTCGCTCGCATCATCCAGACGACATAAGCACCCAGCAGGGCGGTCCCCAGGTATGCAGGGTTATGGCTATATCCAGCTGTCAAGACGAAGAACGCTGCCGGTGTGACCGTAAGGGCCAAGAGCGTCGCGAGGACCGCTGCGCGGCGGGATGCCACCTGACCTACTGACCACCCGATCATCAGCGCCGCGAGAATGAATACGACAGTTCCCGCGTTCTCCCACACTGCGCGGTGCAGCGGTAGGGATGCCGTCAGCAGCCCAAACCACAAGGACACGTATGCGCCCATCGATGTCATCACCGTATGCCCGCCGTCTCCCTGGTGGGCCAATGTTTCGGCGATGGTGAAGCCGGAGGCAACGTCACTGTCCCACGTGTAGGACTCGACGAGCTGTGCGTACCTCAGGGCCAGCACGACGAAATAGGCGGCCGCGATGGCGAACGGGACCAGGCGTGCCAGCGATGACGGGCTTCGGTCGTGGAGGAAAGCGAGCCGACCGCGTGTGGTTTCGTTTCTAGGGCTCGCTTGGGCCAGTGCGGCGTCCCTGGTCGCCTGCTCGAGATTGGTTGACATCGAAGCCTCGAGCGGGCAGGGTAGTTTGACGGCTCCGCAGAGTCAGCATCTTTGGCCCGCGAAAGCTCCAAACCCTGCTGTAGAGCGAGATAGCTAGCTGGATCTAGGCATAACTCTGCCGCCGATGTTTCCGACTACTGGAACGGAAGCGCCGTCAGTTCTCTACGGGCATTGTGATTACCTGACAGTAAAGCTCTTCATGACAGCGGCGCCGTTGCCCGCTGCATCGTGTGCGACGGCTTGTAGCTCGTAGGTGCCGACGGGGAGCTTTCTGCCCCTGATGCGGCCGCTGAAGTGGAGGCTGTTGGCGCCGGCCTTGTCCGCGTGGGTGAAGTTGCCCACCTTCGTGAGCAGCGTGCAGCGCTTACCGTGCTTGTTCTTGCTGGAGGGTTTCTGGCACGACTTGCCATGCTTGCGCCCGGAGGACTTGCGCAGCACCGTGAACGTAGTGCTCGCCACCTGGCTGTCGCGGTAGCTGATCTGCGTCCCGTATTTCTTCTTGCCCGCCGCCACGGCAGAGACAGTGGCGCCGAAGGGGGCAGCGAAGAACGCGCTGGGGGAGACCGTCAAGCCGGTAAGAACGGCCGCGAACGGCTTCGCTGGCGTCAATATTGGGGTGGTAGTTACCGGGGTCGGGCACACCGTCCCTCGTCCCTGTAGCTCCAGAGCGCCCTTGTCCTGCAGCAGATTGCACGCGATGCTTTCCGACCGTGGGTGGCCTTCGAGATCCGTCGTCGACGGCGTCAGGCCGAATGGAAGCGTGATCGCGCTCGAGGGCACGCTGTCGAGCGCCGCCGACGTGGGGCTTAGCGCGTAGCTGGAGAACGGTTCGCTGAACAACGATGGCAGTTCGCTGACGAGGTTGGTGTTACCCGCCGAGCCGCTCGCGCAGTTGACCGGGCCTTCCACGCCTTTCGCCGCTACCGACTGGCTCGGCACTGCCGAGTAGGAGCAGGTGATGCTCGCGCGACCGCCTTCTTCGGAGACCGCGACCGAGGGCTCCAGCATGATCGAGCCCTCGACGTTGACGTTAGTCACGGCCGGTGATTCGATTGCCTCGGCCCTGATCGCGACGTCGCCGAAGGCGTCGCTGGCAGTGCCGGGCGCACCGGCGTCGATCGTGGAGGCAGCGACGGTCAAGGTGCTGGTGCGTTCTCCAGCGCTCTCGAACCTGATCGCTTCGTTCGCGCCGAGGACCTCCGATGAGTCGAGCGTGACGCTCCCGTCGATCGCGAGGACCGTACCGTGGTTGGACGCGGGGTTGGCCTTCAGGACGCTGCGCTGGACCAGCACCGACCCGCCTTCGGTTTCGCTGATGTACCCGAGCGCCTCGTCCACAGTCGCCGGGTTTGCCGTGAGATGGCTGTCGGCGATCGTCAGCGTCCCGTTGCGGCCGACTACCGGCGCGCCGGCCCAGTCGCCGTCGACGGTGAGGTGCTCGAAGCTGGAGCTCGAGCCGGCGGCGGCGTCGACATAAAGGCCATCGTTGGGCGATCCCGTGCCAGCGCTCATTTCGATCGTGAGGCCATTGGCCGTGGTCGGGGAGGATTCGAGCACCACTCCATCGGCTTTGCTGTCGGACTGCTGGATGGTGTCGCTCTGCAGCGTCACGCTCCCGTCGTCGACCGCGTGGATCCCGTCGCCGCTGGCGTTGTTCCCCGAGCCGGTCGCGATCTTGGTGTTCTCGATCGTTAGCCCGGTTTTGGTGCTGTAAACGCCGCCCGCTTCATCAGGGCCCTCGAGGGCGTTAAGTAGTCGGACGTTGTCTAGCGTCACCGGCGTTTCTTTGGCGAAGATGTCGTCGCCGTTGTTGTTTTCCATTTCGACGCCGCCGCCTTCCATCGTCAGCGAGCCGCCTTTTTCCGCTTCGATGCCGTTGGCGGCTTCGCCGAGGTTCGCTACGACCTCGACGTTCTCGAGCTTGAGGTTGGCGCCGTGGTCGGTGATCGCCGCGTCCGGCCCAGTTGCGCCTTCGAGGGTCAGATTCGAGATCGTGACTGTGCCTGCTGCGGCGCCGAGCGAAAGCGTCGCCTTGTTCGTCGGCCCGATGACCCTGATGTGGGGTTCTTCGCCGGTGATTGTGAGGCCGTTGACGCTGGCGATGGCCAATTCGAGGGCTTCGGTTTCTTTGTAGACCGCGCCTTCTTCGTTACCTTCACCCTCGACGATGATCGTGTTGGCGCCGGCTACCTGCTCGGCTTCTTCGATGGCTTCGGCGATTGTGTTGCAGGCGTTGATGCCCTGGTGTTCGCAGTGGTGATTGTCCTTGTCTTCGCCGCGCACATTCGCATAGAACGTGTTCGCTGAGGCCGCGCTCGCGAACGCTACAGCTACGGCCGTCGCCAGGACACACACCAGAGTCAGCCGCCAGAACCGTCCCATCGCAAAGCCCCCCTTGTAGATGCGACACGCGCACGCGGACGAACCGCGGCAATCTGCTGGCGAGCATACCTTTAGGCCAGGACCGAACGTGGCATACGTGCGGTTGCGGGCGCCCGCCCTCGGCTTGGGTGCTCAGGCGGTTGCGGCGACGATCATCCCTGCGCCAACGGTCCCGTTGCTGGACTCGTCGATCAGGATGAAACTGCCCGTACGGCGGTTGCTCGTGTACGGGTCGAACACCAGTGGCACGCTCGTGCGCAGGCGCACGCGGCCGATGTCGTTCAGGCCCAGCTCCTGCGGCGCAGGGGTCCGCTCCAGCGTGTGCACGTCCACCAGGTCGTCGATCGCATCGATCACTGCCATCGCGCTGCGCGAGGTCTGCTTGAGCAGATAGCGAGACCCTGGCCTGAGAAGCTCCTCGCTCATCCAGCAGATGTCCGCCTCGAGCTCTCGTGCCACCACTGGCGCCTCATCCGGGTGGCAGATCATCTCCCCACGTGAGACGTCCAGCTCGTCCTCTAGGCGCAGCGTCAGCGACATCGGCGCCATCGCCTCCTCGAGCTCGCCGTCGAAGGTGTCGATCGCCGCGATTCGCGTACGGCCGCCCGCAGGCAGCACCGCCACCTCATCGCCCAGGTGCAGCGCGCCGCTCGCCAGCTGGCCTGAGTAGCCGCGGTAGTCCTCGATGCTCCCGTTGGCTGGACGGATCACCCATTGCACGGGGAAGCGCGCGGGGCGATCTTCCGGGTGGTCATATGCCACCTCCACCTGCTCCAGTAGATCCAGTAGCACCGGTCCGTCGTACCAGTCCATGTGCTCCGAGCGCTCCACCACGTTGTCGCCGTTCAGCGCCGACATTGGGATGTATGAGGTCTCTGTCCGCCGGGGGTTCTTGCCGCCCCGCAGCTTGCGGGCGAACTCCTCGAACTCCTCCGCCAGCTCCTCGTAGCGCGACTGCGAGTAGTCAACCAGGTCCATCTTGTTGATCGCCACCACCATCTGCGGAATACCAAGCAGCGCGCTGATGAACGCATGGCGCTTGGATTGCTCGAGCACTCCCCTGCGCGCGTCGATCAGCACCACCGACACATCCGCAGTCGAGGCGCCCGTAACCATGTTGCGTGTGTACTGCCGGTGGCCGGGGCAGTCCGCGATGATGAACCGCCGCTTAGCCGTGGCGAAGTAGCGGTAAGCGACGTCGATCGTGATCCCCTGCTCGCGCTCCGCCCGCAGCCCATCTGTCAAGAGCGCCAGATCCAGCGTGCCCTCGCCGCCACGGCGCTCTGAGGCCTGCGCCACGTGCGCCAGCTGATCCTCGAATACCTGCTTTGAGTCGTACAGCAGCCGCCCGATCAGCGTGCTCTTGCCGTCGTCAACCGAGCCCGCTGTGGTGAAGCGCAGCAGGTCGAGGGTCACTAGAAATACCCGGCCTTCTTGCGATCCTCCATCGCCGCCTCCGACACACGGTCATCCGCACGCGTCTCGCCTCGCTCGGTGATACGCGTGGCCGCGATCTCCAGCACCACCTGCTCGAGTGTCGCTGCATGCGAGCGCACACCGCCAGTGCAGGTCATGTCGCCGACCGTGCGGTAGCGAACCGTCTCCGTGAAGATCTCCTCGCCCTCGATCAGCTCCGTGCCCTCACGCCACGCGTAGAGCATGTCGTCGCGCTCGAACACCTTGCGCTCGTGCGCGAAGTAGATCGACGGCACCTCCAGCTGCTCCTGGTCGATGTACTCCCACACATCGAGCTCAGTCCAGTTCGACAGCGGGAACACACGTACGTTCTCACCCTTTTTGATGCGCCCGTTGTAAAGGTTCCACAGCTCTGGACGCTGGTTCTTTGGGTCCCATTGGCCGAAGTCATCGCGGAAGGAGAACACCCGCTCCTTCGCCCGCGCCCGCTCCTCGTCGCGGCGCGCGCCGCCGAACGCAGCGTCGAAGCCGTGCTCGGCGATCGCGTCCAGCAGCGTCACCGTCTGCAGTTTGTTGCGCGACGCCCGTGGGCCCGTCTCCTCGACCGCGCGGCCGTTGTCGATCGAGTCCTGCACGCTCGCAACGATCAGCCGCTCGCCCAGTTCCGTCACGCGGCGGTCGCGGTACTCGATCACCTCTCCGAAGTTGTGCTCCGTGTCCACATGCATCAGCGGGAACGGGAACGGCGCCGGGCGGAAGGCCTTCTCCGCCAAGCGCAGCAGCACGATCGAGTCCTTGCCGCCGCTGAACAGCAGCACCGGTTTCTCAAATTCCGCCGCCACCTCGCGCATCACGTGGATCGCCTCGGACTCCAGCGCACGCAGGTGGCTCAGCTGGGGGCGCGTCGCCACGCTCACGGCTCGACTACCTCTACATGCAGGCCGCACTCCGTCTTGTCCGTGCCCGCCCAGCGGCCCTCACGGCCAGACCCTGGCTGTGTGCACGGGGCGCAGCCGATCGACTCATAGCCCTGGTCGTGCAGCGGGTTGTACGGCAGGTCACGCTCGTGGATCCGGCGCCACAGGTCTTTGTCCGTCCAGTGCGCCAGCGGGTTGTACTTCCACAGGTTGCGTTTTGCGTCGCGCTCGATCAGCTGCGTGTTGGCCCGCGTCGGGCCCTGCTCGCGACGGATGCCAGTAATCCAGCCCTCAGCACCGGACAGCGACGCTTCCAGTGCCGCCACCTTTGCCACCGAGCAGCAGTGCTCCGGGCCGCTCCACGGATTGCCCGGGTTGCTCGCGTCCTGCACCTCGATCTTCACGCGAAAGCGCTCCTCAAACGCTCGCCACGTCTCCAGCGTCTCGGGGAAAAGCACACCCGTGTCGATCGTCACGATTCTCACCGCGTCGGCCGGGTGCGCTGGGTCCATTTCCTCATTGAGCCGAAGCAGCTCATCGATCAGCACCGACTCCTCCTTCTGGAAGGAGCACAGCAGTACAGCCCGCTCGCCGTGGCGAGCTGCCTCGCGCAACGTATGGGTCAGGCTCAGCGCCGCATCTGACACGGTCCGCGCCTCCTCTATGTGGCTGTCTATTGAATGCATCTGATCTGGTCTCGTTTCCTGATCGTCTCGAAGGTCTAAGCCTGAACCACTCATACCGCGCACTCACCCTCGCCGCGAACCACTTCGAAGGGCACGTTCCTGTTCCAGTCGATGAATGTGTTCATCGTCTCAAGACCAAAGTCGACAGGCATCGATAGGTCCTTGACGAGTGACTCAAGCTCGCCAGTGCCCACGCGCTCGGTAAACGCGCCCCACCGCTCGCCCTCCTCGCGGTTGGACTCGTAGTGACGCAGCCAGCGCTCGATCGCCTCCGGCACCCGCTTCGCCGGCAGTCGCAGTTTCAGCCGCGTGCCGAACTGCACCGGTGCGCCTTCATACACGCCGCCCACGTGCGGGATGTACGCAGGGATCGTGTGCTCGCCAACTTTGATCGAAGCACCGTAGAAGCCGATGTCGGCCACGTGGTGTTGCGAGCACCCATTCGGGCAGCCGCTCATCTTGATGTGGATCTCGCGCGTCAGCGGGTCGGTGATGTCCATCGCCTGCACGCGCTCCTGCACCGCCTCGTTCAGGCCCATCGAGCTGGTGATCCCCAGCTTGCACGAGTCGGTGCCCGGGCAGGAAACCACGTCTGTGATCTCGCGTGTTCCCGCATCAGCAAGGCCGAGCTCGCCCAGTGCTCGCCACACGTCGTACACGCTCTCCTCACGCACCCAGCGCAGCAACAGGTTCTGCTGCACCGTCGTGCGCGCGTAGCCGCCCGCGAAGTCGCGCACGATCTGCGCGAGACCGCGGAACTGCTCCGGCGTGAGGTCGCCGCGCGTGACCTTCGCCTCGACCGTCACAAACCCCTCCTGCTTCTGGGCCTGCACGTTGGCCTGGCGGAAGCGCTCGAACTCGGAGGAGTCGCCATTGGGGCTGCCGTAGCTTTGCGGCGGCGCCGGCGCTGACTCGCGCTCGTCGTCCACAAACAGGCGGTGCTCCACCGAGAAGTCGCGATCGTTGACCCACTCGCCTTCAAGCTCCTCCTCAACCTGGCGGCGCAGCTCGTCGATGCCGAACTTGTCCACGAACACCTTGATGCGTGCTCGTGCGCGGTTCACCCGCAGCCAGTCCTGGCGGTCGAAGATCCTGAACACCGCCTCCGCGATCTTCAGGTAGTCGCCGTTGTCAAGCTCCACGAACTCGTACAGCGCCGGCGCTACCCGCGGCATGATCGACGTGCCGCCGCCCACCAGCATTTGCGCGCCACGAACCTCGCCGCGGCCATCGATCTGCTTCACGCGTGCACGGTAGGCGATGTCGTGGATCTCCGAGATCGCACGGCCCTGCTCGGACCCGTCGAACGCAGTCTTGATCTTGCGCGGCATCGCCTGCGTTGTCGGATGGCGCACGAAGTAGCGCACATACGCGCCCACGTAGGGGGTCATGTCGAACAGCTCATCAGCCGCCACACCCGCCCACGGATCGCCTGTCACGTTTCTCACCGTGTTGCCGCAGCCCTCGCGGCTGGACAGCCCTGACTCGGACAGCTCACGGATCGCCTTCTCCACTTCCGGCAGCGGGATGTGGTGCATCTGCACGTTCTGGCGGGTCGTGATGTGGCCCTTGTTCAGCGGCACGTACTTCTCGATCACGTCCGCGAACGACTCGAACTGCTCCGGCGTGATGCCGCCGAACGGGAGCTTCACGCGGATCATCTGCACGTCCGGCTGGCGCTGCCCGTACACGCCCTGCTTGAGGCGGAACTTGATGAACTCGTCCTCCGGCATCTCGCCCTGGAGGAACTTGCCCGCCTCCGTCTTGAAGTCGTCGAACTCCTGCTCGATGATCGGGATGAGGTGTCCCGGAACGTTCTGCAGGATCTCTGGGTCCTCCAGCGTGCCACGTTGGGCGGGGATCGAAACTGGCTCCATGTTGCGAAATCTCCTGGTCCGGGCGCTCGCCTAAATTCCAACGCCAACGTTTACACGCGTCGGCTCTACATCGTCCTCAGAGGGTATTGCGCTAAAGCCTAGCGGGTTTTAGGTGTTTATCCCGGGGGCGTGTTGAGCCACTCGTCGCCGATGCTTGTTGCCCACGGATCGCGCGACACGCCCTCCACCAGCGCCGCCGCGTGCCAGCCGTCGAGGCCGGCAGGGGGATTTGCCGCTGTTGGTGGCGCCGTGGCGCGCGTAAAGCGCTCGATCGCCGCTACGATCGCCGCGGCTTCCTCGGGGGAGGCTGGGGATGGGACTACCCGCGCGCGTGCGCTGCCATTTGCGGTCATCGCCACATTCTTACGGAGCGGCGTGGCCAGCGTGCGGCGCAAGGCTGCAAGAGAGGAACAAGTTGCTCGATCTGAGACTCGGATTTCCCTGGTCTTGAAGCAATCGAGGAAAGCAATCCGAGTTCTGCAATGCAGTCTGTACATTGCGCCCTGCCGTGAAGCTAAGCGCTGTAATCGCCTGCTACAGGGACGCTCCGGCGGTACCCATCATGTACGAACGCCTTTGTCGGACGTTCAGCGAGATCGGCGCCGATTACGAGATCGTGTTCGTCAACGATGGTAGCCCCGACAACGCGCGGGAGGTGCTGAGCGAGCTGGCAGGTCGCGATTCCAAGGTGGTCGTCATCAACCACGCGCGGGCGTTTGGGTCGCAGAGCGCTTTTACCAGCGGCATGCAAATCGCGACCGGAGATGCGGTAGTGCTACTCGACGGCGATCTGCAGGACCCCCCCGAGATCATCGCCCAGTTCGTGGAGCGCTGGCACGAGGGGTTCGACGTCGTGTACGGCGAACGCGTGGAGCGCGAGGCGACTGCGTTCATGCGCCGGGCTTACAAGTTCTTCTATCGCGCATTCCGCCGTCTTTCCTACGTCAGCATTCCGCTCGACGCAGGCGACTTCGGCTTGCTTGACCGCCGTGTCGTCGATGTGATGAACAACATGCCCGAGTCGCAGCGCTTTGTCAGAGGGTTGCGTGCATGGGTCGGGTTTCGCCAAGCTGGGGTTCCGTACGTGAGACCGGAGCGCATGTTCGGGAGGAGCACCAACTCGCTGGTCAAGAACGTAGCGTGGGCGCGCCAGGCGATCGTCTCGTTCTCATACGTTCCACTCGACTTGATCGCATGGCTCGCGCTGGTGACGGTCGGCTTCGCATTTGTCGGGCTGGTGGTCGAGCTGGTGTTGAAGCTGGTCGATCCAGGCCTTGCTCCCAAGGGCTTCACCACGCTGATCATCGGGATGCTGTTCATCGGCGGCGTTCAGCTTCTATGCACCGCGATCATCGGCTCATACGTCGCGCACATCTATGAGGAGAGCAAGCGTCGGCCATCGTTTATCGTCGAGAGTGTCCTCAACGCTCCAACGCGGACCTTGGGAGAAGAGGGCGTCGTCGCGGGCGAGATAAGCGCCTCGCAAGCCGAGCAGGTCACGGGGCGATGACAGACGACCTCGCTACGGCGCTCCCCGAGATGCGCTCCACGCGCTGTGCGATCTGCGAGTGCGATGACAATGCGGCCGAGCGGTGGCCTGCGACGATCGGCCCCGAGGCGTTCAGCGCTCGCGTCTTCTCAGCGCGACGATTGCCAGACCGCGTTCACTACCGGATGGTCGTCTGTAACAGCTGTGGGCTCGTACGCTCAGATCCGGTCGCGAGCGAGGAGTTGCTGGCGGAGCTGTATGAGTCGAGCAGCTTCGACTACAGCGACGAGGTAGAGCTGATCCAAGCGACCTACGGTCGCGCACTCGGCTGGCTCGAGCGACAAGCGACGCGCCGCGACGCGCTGCTCGAGATCGGCTGCGGGAACGGCTTCTTCCTGCAGCAGGCCCGTCGCCAGGGCTGGAAGGAGGTGCGCGGCGTGGAGCCGAGCGCTGACGCCGTTGCCAGAGCACCAGCTGAGCTGGACGGCGCGATCGTGCAGGATGTGATGCGCAGTGGTTTGTTCGCGCCGGAGAGCTTTGATGCGGTGTGCCTGTTCCAGGTGCTCGATCACATCGCCAAACCACTCGAGCTGCTCGAAGAGTGCCTGGCCGTTCTGAGGCCGGGAGGCCACATCCTCGCCTTCAACCACAACGTCTCCGCGTGGTCTGCCCGCATCCTCGGCGAGCGTAGCCCCATCGTTGACGTGGAGCACACCTATCTCTACTCGCCCGCGACGATGCGCGCCCTCTTCACGAAGGCCGGATTCGTCGATCCGCAGGTCAAGAGTGTTCGTAATACCTACAGCGTGAGTTACCTCGCACAGCTCATCCCTCTGCCGGCCCCGATCAAGTCCGTGCTCCTGCAGCGCCTGCGCGCAGGTGGTCCGGGCCGCATCAAGCTGACGGTTCCCCTCGGCAACCTTTGCCTGATCGCGCGCCGGCCGGATTGAAGCGGCTGGTAGAGCTCTACAGCGGAATGTTGCCGTGCTTGCGCTTGGGCCCCGGCTCGCGCTTGCCCTGAAGCGTGCGTAGCGCCACGATCAGCCGCGGACGGGTCTCGTGCGGCACGATTACGTCGTCGATATAGCCGCGCTCGGCGGCTGTGTAGGGGTTGGCGAAGCGCGCCTTGTAGTCGTCCATCAGCTTCTTGCGCCGCTCATCCGGCGTGGGGCTCGCGGCGATGTCGCGGCGGTAGATGATGTTGACTGCACCCTCAGGGCCCATCACGGCGACCTCTGAGGTGGGCCAGGCGAAGTTGAAGTCCGCGCCCAGGTGCTTTGAGGACATCACGTCGTAGGCGCCGCCGTAGGCCTTGCGGGTGATGATCGTCACCTTCGGTACGGTCGCCTCGGCGAACGCGTACAGCAGCTTGGCGCCGTGGCGGATGATGCCGCCCCACTCCTGTGCTGTTCCCGGCAGGAAGCCCGGCACGTCGCAGAACGTCAGCAGCGGGATGTTGAACGCGTCGCACGTGCGCACGAACCGTGCTGCCTTCTCCGAAGCTGCGATGTCGAGCACGCCAGCCAGCTGCGCCGGCTGGTTGCCGACGATGCCTATCGCGTAGCCGTCAAGCCGTGAGAAGCCGCAGATGATGTTCTTCGCGTAGTGCTCGTGGACCTCAAAGAACTCCTCATCATCGACGATCCGCTTAACCACGTCGCGCATGTCGTAGGGCTTGTTGGGGTTGTCCGGCACCACATGATCCAGCTCGGGGTCCATGCGTTCGGGGTCGTCCGTGGGCTGCACCCGCGGCGTGCTCTGCAGGTTGTTCTGCGGCAGGAAGCTCAGCAGGTAGCGGCAGTCCTCCAGGCACGCGTCCTCGTCCTCTGACGCGAACTGGGCGACGCCGGACTTGCTGTTGTGCGACATCGCGCCGCCGAGCTCCTCGAACTCCACTTCCTCGCCGGTGACCGTCTTGATCACGTCAGGGCCCGTGATGAACATGTGCGAGGTCTCCTTCACCATGAAGATGAAGTCGGTGATCGCGGGGGAGTAGACAGCTCCTCCCGCGCACGGTCCCATCACCAGGCTGATCTGCGGGATCACGCCTGAGCAGCGAACGTTGCGCAGGAACACGTCGCCGTAGGAGCCAAGCGACACGACGCCCTCCTGGATGCGGGCGCCACCTGAGTCGTTGATGCCAATCACCGGGCAGCCGATCTTCGCTGCCAGATCCATCACCTTGCACATCTTCTCGCCCATCACCTCACCCAGCGAGCCGCCAAACACGGTGAAGTCCTGGCTGAACACGCACACGGTACGCCCGTCGATCGTGCCGTGGCCCGTCACCACCGCATCGCCCCACGGCCGGTTCTTCTGCATGTCGAAGTCATACGTGCGGTGGCGCACGAATGTGTCCAGCTCCTGGAAGGAGCCGGGGTCGAGCAGCTTCTCCACGCGCTCACGCGCCGTGTACTTGCCCCGTGCGTGCTGCTTCTCCTCCGCCTCAGGCGAGGAGTGGATCGCCGCCTCGCGCAGCTCCTGCAGCTGCTCCAGCTTCTCCTCGTAGGTCTCCGGCGCCTTCTGGCGCGGCGGTTTGCGGTGACCGCTGCGCGAGGTCGCCAGGAGCGCCGCATCCGTCTGTCGATTGTGGGGGGTGCTTGCCATGCGGTGGCGAATCCTATCCGCGCTCGCCAAATCTCAGGCGGCAGACTGGCTTTTCGCCCCTGCTACGGTGAAAACCCATGGCATCGACCGAGCTGAAGCACCGGCCGGCCGCGCAGCTCTCCGACCCGCGCGTGGCAGATGCGCTCGGGCGGCATGTCGAGGAGCTCGTTGCGCTGTGGGAGCGCCTTGAACCGAACGGCCCGGGGTTCGGGCAGGAGGTGGCAGCTAGGCCAGAGCACGCCCGCAGTCGCTACTACGAGCCGATCGCGCGAATGCTCGTCGCGGGGCTGGCCGGATCAGCCGATCATCGCGCCACGTACATCGACTGTCGCCTGAACTACCTCCCGAAGGCACTGTCTGGTCATCAGCGCGCTGAGCTGCTGAGCAGGCTGCTGCAGGCAGAGGGGCATGCGATCGCGGAGCTCCTCGACGGCGAGTGTCCGCCGGAGCTCACCGAACAGGTGCTCGCGCGGGTGCACGCGCCCCTGACGTGCCCTCCCGAGCCTGGCGACCCCCGGCTGCTGCTGATCGGCGACTGCGTCTTCAACGACGTGCGCCTGTTCCTCTCCGAGCGGGTGTTCGCCGCGACGGGCAGGGGACCGGACGTCGACCACATCTTCTTCACCGCCGGCCCGCGGCCGCTGGAGCCGGACGAGCTTCGCCGCGTGACCGGAAGCGCTGCGCCCACGCTGATCGGGCTGTCGCTGTTCAGCTACAGCGGCGTCCCCGCCTACGGTGGTGTGATCGCCGAAGCCAATCGGCTGCGCGGAGGAGAGCTGCAGGCGCGCGTGCAGACGCTCGCCGCGATGGTGGCATCGAGCATCGAGGCGATCCGTGCGGTCACCGACGCAACCGTGCTCGTACACACGGCCTGCAGCCTCCCTGTCACCCGGCGGCGCGCCAGCTGGTGGTTCCTGCCCGCCGAGTCGCGTGGCCGCCGACGGCTGAATCTGGCGCTCACCGACGCCGTGGCCGAGGTGGTGGCCGCTACCGAGAACACCCTGCTGGTGGACGAACAGCAGTTGATCGCAGAGAACGGCGGCCTCAAAGCGATGGGATCGCCGATCCTCGGCCCTGACTACGAGGAGGCGTACGCGCATCCCGCGCGACTCGGCTCCGTGCTCGCCGACCATTACGCCGAGGCGCTCGCCGCGCAGGCTCTGCTCGGCAAGGCAAAGGTGCTGCTCGTCGACTTCGACAACACGCTCTGGGACGGCGTGATGGGCGAGGGCGAGGTGCACCACTTCGCCGAACGCCAGCGGCTGCTGCACGAGTTGCGCGAAGCGGGGGTGTTGCTGGTGGCGCTCAGCAAGAACGACGCAGCGACCATCCGCTGGCATGAGACCAAGCTCGCGCCCGAGGATTTCGTGCTGCAGATGATCAACTGGCGCCCAAAGCCGGACAACGTCAGCGACGCCATCGCCGCCCTCGATCTCGCCGCCGACGCGTTCGTGCTCCTCGACGACAACCCAGTCGAGCGTGCGCTCGTCGAAGAGAACGTTCCCGGCGTTCGCAGCCTCGACCCCGGCGACCCGGCCAGTTGGAAGCATCTCGAGCAGTGGCTTGAGATGCCGTCCACCACACAGACCGACGAGGCGCGACGGCGCACCCAGCTCTATCGCGAGGCCGCCGAGCGTCGCATCGCGATGGGCGGCGGGCACAACTACGAGCAGATGATGCGCTCGCTCGAGCTCCACGCCGAGCTACGGTCCGCTGGCGAGCACGACATGCCGAGACTGCTCGAGCTGATCCAGCGCACGAACCAGTTCAACACCACCACCCGCCGGCGTTCCGCAGCTGAGGTGAAAGAGCTGCTCGCCTCTCCCACCCACAAGCTGTTCGTGGCCTCGCTGCGCGACCGCTTCGGAGACCTCGGCGTCGTAGCGGTGGTCATCACCGAGCGGAGGCCGGACGGGGAGGTCGAGCTCGACTCGTTCATCATGAGCTGTCGCGCCATGGGCTTCGGCCTCGAGCAGTTCACGATCGCCGAAGTCACCGCGCGGCTCGGCGCCCCGCGCTACACCGCCCAGTTCATACCCACCGAACGCAACGGCCCCGCCGCCGGGCTCTACCCAGCGAACGGATTCGTCGAGACGGAGCCGGGTCTGTGGGCGCTGGATCCGGCCAGGCGGCCCGAGTGTCCCGTGTGGCTGCGCGGGGATGAGGGTTGAGCGGCTCGGCTACCTGGGCCCCGTGTCGGGCACGGGGATGGCGATGACCTCGAGCCCGTCGATCCCAAGAAAGTCACCTGGGTTGCACGTGTAGACCGGTAGGTCATTGGCAACGGCAGTCGCGGCGATCATCGCATCGTAGGCGCGCGCGCTCGGCTTGCGGCCAGACCGCCGCAGCGATGCAGCTACTCGCCCAAAAGCACGGGCGGCGGCTGCGTCAAAAGGAAGCGGGTCGAAATCGGCCTCAGCCTGCTGGAGATGAGCTTGGCGTGCGACCCGCTCGGTCTCGTCGTCGGTGACCAGTGGGCCGACCGAGAGCTCCGCGAGCGTCACCGCTGTAATAAGCGGCTCGCTGGGTAGCAACATCGCATCCTCGAGGCGCTGCAGAAGGATGACGGTCGATGTGTCGAGGATCCCCCGGACCGGCTCCACCTCCTCCTGCTCTGGGGTTTCCTCACTCACAGGCCGGCATCCAGGAGCCCGTCAATATCTGCGCGTAGGGCGGAAGGATCCATCGGCGGTAGGCGGTGCCAATGACTGAGAAGGGCCTCTGCCGAGAGACCAGGATGAGAGACGGCTCGTAGCTCGGCGACAGCCTTCCCAGAGCGTGTGATGGTGATCTGCTCGCCTCTGGCGGCACGGTCGACCACGTCACCGCCGTGGTTGCGCAGATCCCGAATGCTTACGCTGGCCATGCGTGAATGGTATCACGCGTGATACACCCGGCAGGAAGCAGCTCTAGGACCGTGAGAACGGCCGGTGGTGTGCCGCTCCCAGTCGATCAAGCACCGCGGCGAGCACCGCCGTCACTTCCTCTTCGGCGACTTCCTCAGCAGCTCTCAGCTCCGCTGCGATATCGGCGATCGGCTCGGGCTTGGTGCCTGGCTGTTGCTCGGCCTTGGGGTTGTGCGAAGCGTCTTGTGGCGCCGGGTGTGTGGCAGGCACAACGGCGAATAGGTCAGCGGCAGCGATGCTCTCCGGGGTCAGCGCCTCTCGCATAGCCGCAAAGTGGTCGGATGACTCGTCGGCGCTCGTGTTTGCAGTCACTTCCTCGGTGGCTACCGGGGGTGTTTGCTCGACGCTCGGCTGAGGCTCAGTCGTCTCGACCTTGCGCTTACGGCCGAACAGGCGCGCGAAGAAGCCTCGGCGTGGCTCCTGCGGGGCGGGCTCGGCGGGCGTGGGCTCCGCCGCGGCGAGCTCAGGCTCGGCTGCGGCTGGCTCTGGCTCCGCGGGCGCCGCGGGCTCAGGCTCTGCCGTGAGGACCTCGCGCTCGGGAACGACCTCAGGCTCGGCTGCAACCGACTCTGGTTCCGTGGGCACCGCGGGCCGGACGAGAGCGTCCGTACTGGACTCGGCGATGGCCTCAACCGTAGCCGCGTCCTCGACACCGGCTCCAACGACCTCCCTGGTCACGCTGAGCGTCACCCTGGTACCCCACCCTGAAGGCTGGATGGAGACGGTGCCGGTGGTGTTCTCGGCCTCCCACTCGACGGTCTTCTCGGGGTCGGTGCGGGTGATGCGGATCTCGCCGAGCTCGCCGAGGTGCCGGGCGAGGGCGGCGGGGTCGCTGAGCTCGGCCCACAGCTCCGGTGGCGACTTGACCAGCGTGCGCTGTACCTCCGAAGAGATCATTGCTCCATCATTCGAGCGATCCCGCACGACTCCTTCCGGTGGTTATTCGGTGGCGATCTACGCGGCGGAAGGAGCGCTTTGCGCGTGCAACAGCCCGCGCTCGTGCAGCAGCTCTGCCAGCTCGACGGCGTTGGTGGCGGCGCCCTTGCGCAGGTTGTCGGCGACGATCCACATGTCAAGGGCCCGCTCGTGACCGGGGTCGCGGCGGATACGCCCGACGAATACGCCGTCCTTGCCGGCAGCGTTGATCGCCAGCGGATACAGCGCCGCGTTGGGATCGTCGAGAACGCTGACGCCAGGCGCGGCGGCGAGCAGCTCGCGGGCTCGCTCGGGGGATAGCTCGCGGCGGGTCTGGACGTTGACGGCCTCGGAGTGTCCATGGACGACGGGCACACGCACGCACGTGGCGGAGATACGGATGTCGGGGTCTTCGAGGATCTTGCGTGTCTCGTTGATCAGCTTGCGCTCCTCGTCGGTGTGGTCGTCGCCGGGGGCAAACGAGCCGGCGTGGGGAAGCGCGTTGAAAGCGATCTGGTGGGCGTAGGCGCTGGGCGAGGAGATGTCCTGTTGGTGCAGCAGCGCGTGTGACTGGTCGAGCAGCTCATCGACGGCCCGCTTGCCGGTTCCGGACACGGCCTGGTAGGTGCTGATCACCAGTCGCTCGATGCCCGCCTCTTCGTGCAGCGGCTTGAGCGCCACAACCATCTGCATGGTGGAGCAGTTGGGGTTGGCGATGATGCCGTGATGGTCCTCCAGTGCCTGTGGGTTGACCTCGCTGACGACCAGTGGCACGTCGTCCTGCATGCGCCAGCGCGACGAGTTGTCGATCACGATCGCCCCCGCCGCAGCGAACTTGGGGGCCCACTCCCCGGAGGTTGACCCGCCGGCAGAGAACAGCGCCACGTCGAAGCCCTGAATGGACTCGTCGCTGAGAGCCTGCACGACGAGACCGCCGTCGAGCTCCCTGCCGACGGAGCGCTTGGACGCGAACGGGACGATCTCGGCGGCCGGGAAAGCGCGCTCACGCAGCAGCTGCAGCATCAGCGTGCCCACCTGGCCGGTGGCCCCCACGACCGCAACTCGATAACCGTCGCTCATACCGTCAGGGTAACGCGCGCGGCGACGCCCGTATGGGCTGAAGCTCTCAGCGGCGACGGTGTTGGCGCCGGACGATCACGAGGTCACGAGCGCAAGCGCAAAGCCGTCGTAGCCCTTTTCGCCGACTGTTTGAATCGCTGTTGCGCTCAGGCGTGGCTCGGCGCCGAGCAGCTCGTAGAAGTCACGCACGCCTCCCACCCCGCCGTCTTCGCCCCAGGGGTTGCGCGCATCGGGATCGATGATCGCGCCGCCACCGACAACGTTGTCCGCGATGATCAAGCTTCCGCGACGCGACAGCTTGAGCGCCCACTGCAGGTAGCTCGCATCGTTCTTCTTGTCCGCGTCGATGAAGATCAGGTCGAACGGGGTGCCCTCCGCCTCCAGGGCGGGCAGTGTCTCCAGCGCTGGGCCCTGGCGTAGCTGCACCAGCTCAGACAGTCCCGCGGCGGCGATGTTCGCGAGCGCCACCTGGGCATTGCGTGGGTCGTACTCGAGCGTCACCAGCTGGCCATCTGCCGGTAGGCCCCGCGCTAGCCAGATGGTGCCGTAACCGCCGAGCGTCCCCAGCTCGAGAATGCGCTTTGCTCCGTGCATGCGCACGATCAGTTCCAGCAGCTTGCCCTGGGCTGCGCTCGAGGCAATCGGCGGCAGGCCGGCGGCGTCGCTGGCAGCGAGCGCAGCGTCGAGGACTGGGTCCGGGGGAAGCAGCCGATCGCAGATGTAGCTGTCGACCGCGCTCCACAGTTCCTCGGCGGAGGCGGGGGATTCGCCCATCAACCATCGCGCTGCCCGCACGCGCACACGTCGGATCACCGGAATGACGATATATGCTCGCGGCGTGAAGACGCAGGTCGGCATCGTCGGTGCTGGGCCGGCCGGGTTGACGCTTGCGCTGATGCTGCAACGTGCGGGCATCGAGTCGGTGGTGCTGGAGTGCCGCTCGCGCGAGTATGTGGAGCAGCGCGTGCGGGCGGGACTCTTGGAGCACAACACGGTCGAGCTGCTGCACGAGCTGGGGGTGGGGGAGCGGCTTGCGCGCGAGGGCCTACGCCATCGCGGCATCCACCTGCGGCAGCAGGGGCGCACGCAGTACATCGACATGCACGAGCTGACGGGCCGAGCGATCACCATCTACGGGCAGCAGGAGGTGGTCAAGGATCTGATCGCCGCGCGGGTGGCCGCTGCGGGAGCGCTGCACTTCGAGGTCGCGGATGTGGCGGTGCACGACCTCGACAGCGAGCGCCCGCGCATCACGTACGTCCAGTCTGGCGAGCGCCGGGAGCTCGAGTGCGACCTGATCGCCGGCTGTGACGGCTTCCGCGGTGTCTGCCGCCCTTCGATCCCCGCGGGCGTGCTGAGCGAACACGAGTACGTGTATCCGTTCAGCTGGCTTGGCATCCTCGCGGAGGCGGCGCCGGCGACGGACGAGCTGATCTACGCGTGGCACGAGCGGGGCTTTGCGCTGTACTCGATGCGCTCGCCGAAGATCAGCAGGCTGTATCTGCAGGTGCCGGCTGACGAGCACATCGAGGACTGGCCGGACGAGCTGATCTGGGCGGAGCTGCAGCTGCGGCTGGCGAGCGAGGGTTGGCGGGTGGGTGAAGGGCCGATCGTCGAGAAGGGCATCACGCCGATGCGCAGCTTCGTGTGCGAACCGCTGAGCCACGGGCGGTTGTTCCTGCTTGGCGACGCAGCCCACATCGTGCCGCCGACGGGCGCCAAGGGCCTGAACCTGGCGCTCAACGACGTGCGCCTGCTGGCGCCGGCGATCGTCGAGTGGTACGCGAGCGGCTCGCAGGCGGGCCTGGACGGCTACTCGCGGACGGCGCTACGGCGGGTATGGCGGGCGCAGGACTTCTCCAACTACATGACGCAGCTGCTGCACCGTCTTGGCGATGACCCCTTCCAGCAGCATCTGCAGCTTGCCCGGCTCGACTACCTGGCACGCTCGCGAGCGGCCGCTACGAGCCTCGCGGAGAACTACGTGGGCCTGTCGGCCGCGCCGGATTTCTAGGGCTGCACCCACGCCTCGGCGGTGGCGCCGTGTTCCCAGCCGGTCTCGCGGGGGTCCTCCATGGCGGCGGGGTTCTCGAGGATCCAGCGCTCGTGTATAGCGGCGAGCGTGCGGTGGAGCTGATCGACGGTCAGCCCGCGGGGGTCAAGCGGCTTGGCGGCATCGACCCACACGCGGTGGCCGGCGCGTCTGGTGCGCACGGGCAGCACGATCGCGTCCGCCCGCACGGCGAGCTGCGCGGTGCCTTCGGCGAGCGTCACGCTCTTGCCGAGGAAGTGGGTCTCGTGCGGGCCCGGCATGTCGTAGGCGACGAACACGGACTCGCCCCGCTCGAGCAGCGCCTGAACCGTCCTGAACGATCCTTTGGCCGGTAGGGGATGAGCAGGCATGCCTTTGTGCCAGCGGGCCAGGCGACGTCCCCAGTAGCCTGGCTTGGGCGTTTTGAAGAACCACGCTCCGGGGACGATGTAGGTGTCGCGGCCCTTGAACGGGGGGGCGCACTGCAGACGGTAGAAGGGGCCGAGGTGGCAGGAGCTGAACAGCACGCCGCGGTTCTCGGCCAGCGCCTCGCGGATGCGCAGCGCGGCGAGGGGGTCGACTCTCGCCGACCACGGCTGCTGCCAGAACAGTGCCTTGTCGATGGCGCTCTCGATCACGTGCTGGCGGGCGAGCTCCTGCAGTTCCTCCGCGCGTTCGGTGCCTGCGACGATCGTGTTCATCGCTGCCAGCGCCTGCTCGCGGACGTCAGCGCGCTGCTCCCAGATCTCCTGGCCGCGGCGCTCGGCGCGTCTCACAGCTACTCGTGCCGGTAGCAGCCGATGCAGCGAAGGTGAGCTCTTGAGGCGGATGCCGAGCGGGGCGGAGGGCATGCGCGGGGGCGCGGGGCGCTCGGCGACGTCCTTGAGGGCACGGGTGAGGAATGCGCTCTCGTCCTTCGCTGCGCTGCCAACCTGCTCGATCCCTTCCGCCTGCGCGCGCAGCAGCGCGGCGATCGCCTGCGGCGTGGGGCAGTCGAAGATGAGCGTGGAGGGTAGCGTCAGCCCGGTTGCGCTCTCCAGGCGGTTGCGCAGCTCCACGCCGGTGAGCGAGTCGAAGCCGAGCTCCTCGAACGCGCGTCCGGAGTACGTCTCACCGACGGCATCCTCGCCGAGTACCGCTGCCATGTGTGCCAGCACCAGCTCGAGCGTCACATGGTCACGATCGGCGTCAGTCAGGTCGGCGAGCGTCTGCCACAGCGAGTCCGTCGCAGCGCCATTCACGATCGTCAGGCTGCGCTCGTCATCGAAGCTGAGGCCAGCTTGCGGGGCGGTCGACTGCAACAGGTCCCGTTCGACCATCTCCCTGAGCATAAAACGCCGGGGCTTGCCGGTGAGCGTCTTTGGCAACTCCTCGACGAATCGGATCACATGCGGGTATTCATACTCGCGCAGGCGCTCTTTGCACCACGCGCGCAGCTCCTCTTCGAGCTGCTCGCCGGCGCCGCCATCGGTGCTGCACTGCACGACGGCGGCTAGCCGTTTGTAGTCGCTGATGGTCACGTCGACGACGCCAGCGTTCTCGACGGCGGGGTGCTCGAGCAGCACCTGCTCCATGTCAACCGGTGAGACCCACAGGCCGCCGAGCTTGAGCATGTCATCGGCTCGACCAACGTACACATACGTACCGTCGGCGCGGCGAGTAAAGCGGTCGCCGGTGGCGAGCCACTGGCCGCGCATGTTGCGCGCGGTCTGCTCCGGCTGGTGCCAGTAATAGGCGGCGCGGGAGTCGCCGCGCACCTCCATGGTGCCTGTACCCGCGCCGTCGAGCTCGTTGCCGTCGTCGTTGATCAACCTCAGCTCATAGCCCGGCACCGGTCGACCTGTGGTTCCGGGCTCCACCTGGCCGGGCACGTTGGAGCAGTACGCGGTGAACATCTCTGTCGAGCCGATCCCGTCGACGATCTCCAGCGCAAAGCGCTCGCGCCACTGCTGGAAAGTCTTCACCGGCAGCGGCTCGGCGGCAGACACGCACAGCCGCACGGAATCGAAGGCCCCGTCCGCATGCTGGTCGGCCACCAGCTGCCTATACAGGGCAGGCACTGAGCAGTAGACGGTGGGGCGCAGCTCGCGCAGCGTGTCGAGTAGCCGCTCGGTGGTGGGTGCGCCGTCGAGCAGGATGGAGGTGGCGCCGAAGTGCAGCGGGTAGGAGAGGCTGTTGCCGAGGCCGTAGGAGTGGTAGAGCTTGGAGGTGGAGAAGATGCGGTCCTGCTCGCGGATGGCCAGCACCTGGCGCGCGAACGTCTCACATGTGACCTGCATGTCGTGATGCAGGTGCACGACGCCCTTGGGCTTGCCGGTGGAGCCGGATGTGTAAAGCCAGAAGGCCATGTCGTCGCGGTGGGTGGCGAGCACCTCGAGCTCATCCTCCTGGGCGGCGAGTGCAGCGTCGAGCTCGATCGCTCCGTGGCTTGCGCCGCGGGCGAGGAAACGCACATCCTGCGCAGCCAGGGCGCTTTGCAGCGTGGCAAGCATCTGCTCGTCGCACACGACGAGCCGGGCGTATGAGTCTTCGATGAAGTGACAGAAGTGCTCGGGCTTCTCGCGCACGCTCACGGGCACGGGTACGGCGCCGATGCGCAGCGCGCCGAGGAAGGCGATGGGGAATGCTGTGGTGTCGTCGAGGACGAGCAGGACCCGTTGTTCGCGGCGCACGCCCATGTCCCGCAGCAGGTGCCCCATGCGGTTGACCTGCAGGCGCAGCTCTTCATAGCTGAGCGACTCATGCTGGCTTTGATACGCGGTCTTGGCGGGGTCGGCCGCCTCGATGCCGCGCTCGATCACGAGGCTCGCGTTGCAGCGGGCGGTGACCGCCGTTGTGGCTCGCGGGGGCTTGGTGAGTCGCTGGGGCTCGACCTCCTCGGTTGCCGGAAGGCTGGCGCTTTGCGAGGCCGGCTCGGCCTGCGGGTGGCTGTGGGCAGACGCGTTCGTGGCCGGAGCGTCTGCGTCGACTGACGCGCTCAGGTGGTAAAGCCCGGCGCGTTGCTCGATGGCGAACGCCTCGCAGATGAGCATGGCGGGCACGCCGTTGGTGACCATACGGTAGACGCGAATGAGCGTCGTTGTGGCTGGGGTGGTGCTGTGCGCCCACTGCGGCGGCTGTCCGAGCCCGAACCAGAGCAGCTCTCGCCTGCTCTCCAGCTTGAGCTGCTGCAGCGACCCGCCGATTCCCTGCGTATTGCCATCGAGCCCTGTGAGGAACTCAGGCGGCAGCCTGTCCGCTACGAGATAGGACTCAGCCCAAACCGACAGCTCGGCGGTGTCGCCGATTTTCATGACGATGCGTCTGCGGATGCACTGCTCGGCCGCGCGCGTATGCAGGTAGCGTGCGATTCGCGCGGGTGCTGGGTTGGGAGCCTGCTCGACCGTTTCCACCGCGACGCGGGACAGTGTGTGGGCTTCCAGTTGGCGGCTGACGGTCCCGTCGGTGAACAGCAAGCTGCGCAAGAAGGCATCCAACTGCGTGATCTGTACGTCCTGGAGATCCTTCGCAGCCTCGTGTTGCGCGGTGAAGTGAAGCTCGCCCAGATGCTCGGCTACGGTCACGATCGCAGCTCGAGTGGGAGCACGCCGGGTGCGGGCGGGCGGGGGATGGGTGCGTGGCGGCGCAGGCTGGTGGTCAACGGCGGGGGCGGTGGGGGACGTCCTCGGTGTTCGCATCTCGCACATCCCTCCATGGACGGGGCGGGCATGCTGCGCTGTACGGTGCGGCGAACCGTAGCTAAGTACAACATAAGAATCAAGAAACTCGTATAACCACCTACAGGTGGGATAGACCAGCCGGTGAGCGACGCCGGCCAGGCTGAGTGGTTCTAGAACCAGTTCTCAGGCGCCGAGGTGCAGCGCCATGAACAGCACGGTGACGAGCACGAGCAGGCTGAGCAGCGTGCCGACGCTCGAGAGCCGGCGCACGAGTGCACGGTACTCGTCGCTGAGCTGCACCTCCGCGCCATCGCCCGCGCTGGCCACGTCGCGCGCTGCGATCTGCTCGGCACGTTTGGCGGTGGGAATCATCACGGAGCCGATCAGCGCGCCGATTACAACCACAGCCCCAAGTCCCCACTGCACGAAGAAGTCGCTCCAGAAATGTCCTTCGCTGGCGAGATAGATGCCAGCGATCACCACCAGCAACAGGCCCGGGTTGATCAGGTAGCGCTCGATCGTGTACTCGATGCGGTGTAGCAGCGGCAGGCTGCGCGGATCGTGGCGCGCGCCGACAGCGAACATGATCGGGTAGGCGAACGTGACGCCGAAGGCCACCACCACGGCCATGATGTGCACCGCGAGAACAAATTCATATAGGGAGGCAGCTGGGTAGGTGAGCATGCGCTGCACCCTAATCGCTCCTCACTCGGATGGCCCTCAGGGCAACGAGAACGACGGAAAGACCGCCTCTAATGCCGGTACCCTCTCAAGCAGCGGGAGGAGCGGGCCGATTGGATACGAAGCATGGCCCGAGAGGAGACGACAGTGGACAAACGCCAGTACAGTGCCTGGTCGCTCGATCGGGCGATACGTGAGTTCGAGAACGAGTACGGTCTCCCATCGGCGGAGCTGCACGCGCGCTATATCGGTGGAGAGCACGTCGACGGTGTGCCACGCTTTGAGCAGCACGTATGGGCGTCATTTTACGAAGACATCCTTCGCCTGACCGACGGCGCTGGCGTCGAGCGCAGTGAGATAGTGACGCGCGTAGGCGAAGCACTTACCTGCACAGCGTAGGGTCTGTGATGGACGTCTGGGAGTCACGCGGCCCCGGTATGCGTACTTCTTGGTGATCGACGGCCAGGAGATTGGTGGCTATGAGCGTCATGTGACGCATGATCCACCGGTCCACCGTCATTGCTCAGGCCAAAAGCCCCACGAGCGCGCGCCGTCTCGTGCCATCTCGTTCAAGGATGCCGCTAAAGAGGGGTGGAGATACGTTTCCGAGTTTGCGACCCCAGAAGGTGTGGGGGCGCTTGAGCTGGAGGATGCGTCGGACTAGTAGTTATGGCTATCAGAAAGTGGGCGTGTACTTGCCGAACACGTCCTGCATGGCGCCGCACACCTCGCCCATGGAACAGCGGTCCTTGAGCGCCTGGCGGATCGAGGGGAGAAGGTTCTCGGGGCCCCTGGCGACGACACGCAACTCCTCGAGGCGCTGCTGCACGAGCTGCTGGTCGCGGTTGGCCTTGAACTGGGCAAGGCGGGCGAGCTGTTCGCGCTCTGACTCGGGGTCCACGCGCAACAGGTCGGGAACCTCGATGTCGTCCTCCTTGTACGCGTTGACGCCGACGACAGTGTCCTGGCCGATGCGGTAGCGCTCCTGGTAGCCCCAGGCGGACTCGTCGATCTCGCCGGTGATGAACTCGATCGCGTTCACAGAGCCGCCGAGCGCGTCGACCTTGACGATCAGCTCGTTGGCGCGGGTTTCGATCTCGTCGGTGAGCGACTCGACGAAGTAGGAGCCGGCGAACGGATCGACGGTGTCGGTGGCGCCGGACTCGCTCGCGAGGATCTGCTGCGTGCGTAGCGCGATTTTTGCTGCCCGCTCGGTGGGCAGTGCGAGCGCCTCGTCGAAGCCGTTGGTGTGCAGCGATTGGGTGCCACCGCAAACCGCGGCGAAGCCCTGCAGCGCGACGCGCACGATGTTGTTCTCCGGCTGTTGGGCGGTGAGCGTGACGCCGCCCGTCTGCGTGTGGAAACGCAGCATCGTGGCCTTGGGGTTGGTGGCGCCGAATCGCTCTTTCATGATGTGCGCCCACATGCGCCTGGCGGCGCGGAACTTGGCTACCTCTTGGAAGACGTTGTTGTGGCCGTTGAAGAAGAACGCCAGGCGCGGCGCGAACTCGTCCACCGACAGCCCCGCGTCGATTGCCGCCTGTACGTAGGCGATACCGGAGGAAAGCGTGAAGGCGACCTCCTGCACGGCCGAGCAGCCCTTCTCGCGGAAGTGGTAGCCGGAGATGGAGATCGTGTTCCACTTGGGCACCTTCTCGTGGCAGTACTGGAACAGGTCCGTCGTCAAGCGCATCGTGGGCTGCGGCGGGTAGATGTAGTTGCCGCGCGCGATGTACTCCTTGAGCACGTCGTTCTGGGTGGTGCCGCGCAGTTGCTCTGAGGGCACGCCCTGCTCCTCTCCGACGAGCTCGTACAGCAGCAGCAGGCACGCGGCGGGGGCGTTGATGGTCATCGACGTGGACACCTGATCGAGCGGTATGCCGTCGAACGCGGTGCGCATGTCGTCGATCGTGTCGATCGCCACACCGGTGCGTCCGACCTCGCCGAGACAACGCGGGTTGTCGGAGTCGAGCCCCAGCTGCGTGGGCAGATCAAAGGCCATGGACAGCCCTGTGGAGCCCTTGGAGATGAGGTAGCGATAGCGCTCGTTTGACTCCTTGGCGGAGGCATAGCCGGCGTACTGGCGCATCGTCCACGTCTGCTTGCGGTACATCTCGCGGTGGACGCCGCGCGTGTAAGGGAACTGGCCGGGCTCGCCCAGGTCGAGATCCTTCGGCAGATCGTCCTGTGTGTACAGCTCGGCGATCTCGATGCCCGAGTCGGTGAAGCGGCGAGGGTCGTCGGGGCCGACGATCGGTGCGACCGTCAGCTGCTCGTCAGTTGTGTGCTGGTCTGTGGCGGCCATGTCGCAAAGCATAGAGCTGAGAATCACTAAGCTTGCAAACGATGGCTACTTGTCTTGTCACCGGCGGCGCCGGCTTCTTGGGATCGCATCTGTGCGATGAGCTGCTCGCGCGCGGCAACCGCGTGATCTGCGTGGACAACCTCGAGACAGGGTCGCTTGCGAACATCGCCCACATCCGCGACCCGGAGCGCTTCGAGTTCGTGAACATCGACATCACCGCGCCGTACTACGTCGAGGGGCCGGTCGACTTCGTCTATCACTTCGCCTCGCCGGCTTCGCCGATCGACTACCTGCGCCTGCCGCTCCACACGCTCAAGGTCGGCTCCCACGGCACGCACCACACGCTGGGGCTGGCGAAGGCCAAGCGTGCGCGCTTCCTGACCGCGTCGACCAGCGAGGTGTACGGCGACCCGCTCGAACACCCGCAGTCAGAGAGCTACTGGGGCCACGTCAACCCGATCGGCCCGCGCGGCGTGTACGACGAGGCCAAGCGCTACGCGGAGGCACTGACGATGGCCTACCACCGCCAGCAGGGAGTGGATACGGCGATCGTTCGCATCTTCAACAGCTACGGCGCGCGCATGCGCCCCCACGACGGCCGCGCGATCCCTACGTTCCTGCGTCAGGCTTTAGGGAATCGGCCGATCACAGTATTCGGCGACGGTAGCCAGACACGCTCCTTCTGCTATGTCTCGGACCTGATCCGGGGGATCATCGCGCTGGCGGAGTCCGGCCACCACTACCCGGTGAACATCGGCAATCCCGACGAGTTCACGCTGCTGGAACTGGCGGAGATCGTCAAAGAGCTGACGGGATCGACGGCGGAGATCGTGTACGAGGCACTCCCCGAAGATGACCCGAAGCAGCGCAAGCCCAACATTTCGCTTGCGAACGAGCTGTTGGGGTGGGCACCGGAAGTGTCGCTGCGGGAGGGGTTGCAGCGGACGATCGAGAAATCCGGGGTCGAGCTACTCATCGGTGGCGGCGCCAACTGACGCGTCGTCGCAAAGCGCGGGTGCAAAGTCGCTTGCGCGGCGTTCGTGTCCACCTGCGTAACCGCTCCATCTGCGAGTGTGCAGTGTTGTGAGTAGCGAGATGGGACCACGGCCCTCGGGAACGTCCACTCCGTCGCCGCCTCGTGCACGTGCTCGCACGCCGGCCCCGACCTCCGTGCCAGGGCGATCCGTGCCAGTGCGCACTACGCTCGCGGTAGCGGCGAATCGAATGGAGCGCTCTGACCAGGACATCCGGCGTAAGCGCCCGCCGGCGCTGTCGTTCTTGCTGCGCATGTCCACCGTGCGGCGTGGCGCGCGGGTGCTTTCGCTACTCGCGCTGGACTTTGCTGGTGTGGCGTTGGCGATTCTCACGGCGCTGGTGCTCAAGGAAGCGGTGCACGGGCCGGTGCAGGCTGGCAACGCAGCCGAACAGACCAGACACTTCCTCCCGTTTGCGTATCTGCTGACCGCGCTGCTATTCGCGCGCTCGGGCCTCTACGCCGAGCGGGCGTTGCGCCCTGGCTTGTCGCGGATCGTGGGCTCGCTGTTTCAGGTTGCGTTCGTCGCGGTGATCTTCGCACTGGCAAACGGCGAAACCTTCTCCAGCTACTACATCTTCTGGAGCTCGCTGGCGTTCGCCATCCTCTACATCGCCTCTGGGCGTGCCGTCTACGAGTGGGTCACGGGCCTGTTGCTGCGCGCTGCCGGCTACCAGCGCCGCGCAGTGCTCGTAGGCCGTGGAAAGCACATCGGCGACGTCGCCAAAGCGCTCGGCGACGCGCAGCACCCGATCCAGCTCGTGGGGTTCCTCGCGCCCAAACCGCTGCCCGCTGTGAACCTGCATCAGCTGGGTACGCTGGCGGACCTGGACGATGTGCTGAGCAACGAGAACGTCGACGAGGTGATCATCGCCGACCCGGACTTCCCCCAAGACGATGCGGTGGAGCTCGTGGACCAGTGCCATCAACGCGGCGTGCGCGTGCGGCTGGCGCCGTCGACGATGGAGATCCTGATCCATCGTGCGGAGTTTGTGCCGGGGCAGTCGGTGCCGCTGTTCGAGCTCGGGCCGCCGGTATTCGAGGGTGTTGACTTCGCGCTCAAGCGCACGTTCGACATCGTCGGTGCGACGGTGCTGCTGGCGCTGGCAAGCCCGCTGCTTCTGGCGATCACAATCGCTGTGCGCGTCAGCTCCCGTGGGCCGATCCTGTACCGCTCGATGCGCCGCGGTATCGGGCAACGTCCATTCGCGTGCTTGAAGTTCCGCACGATGCACACCGACGCCGAGGAGCTGCAAGCCGATCTGGAAGAGCTCAACGAGGCCACGGGAGCGCTGTTCAAGATTCGCGAGGACCCCCGCCTGACGCCGGTCGGGCGACTGCTCCGGCGTTTCTCGCTGGATGAGCTGCCTCAGCTGGTGAACGTGCTGCGCGGGGAGATGTCGCTGGTGGGCCCGCGCCCGCTACCGGAACGCGACTACGCGATGCTCGACGACTGGCACCGCAAGCGCTACCTGGTGCTTCCGGGGATAACGGGGCTTTGGCAGGTATCGGGTCGCTCGGAGCTCGATTTCGACGAACTGGTGCACCTGGACTTCCTGTACCTGGAGAGCTGGTCGCTGGCGCTGGATCTGACGATCCTGCTGAAGACGATCCCCGCCGTGTTCACACGGCGGGGCGCCTACTGAGCTTCGCGGCCGGACGGGGCTGCTCGGCGGTGACCGCGGCGCGCGCATAAACACCCCAGGTGGCGCGCGCGGCGTCCTGCCAGCTCCAAGACAGTGGCGCAGGCGCTGGTCGCTCAGCTTCCTGGGCAGCTTCGATCAGGGCTGTCATGTCACCGGCCGACACGAACTTGGCACGCTCGCCGAGAACCTCGCGCAGAGCGGGCGACTCGCATGCCACCACGGGCGTGCCGCAGGCCAGCGCCTCGACTGCGGGAAGGCCAAAGCCCTCGTCCTTTGACGACAGCATCAGCGCGTGCGCGCCGCTGTAGATCGCGGCGAGCTGCTCGTCTGCGACTTGCCCTGTGAGGATCACGTTGGGCAGCTCCCGCGCCCACGGTCGCGTGGAGCCGACGAGCACGAGCGGCAGCCGTCGTGGTGCGGCGGCGAGCTTGGCGAGGTGCTTGCCAGGGTCGGGGTGGCGCAGGCTGCCGACCCATACGAGAAAGCGCTCGGGCAGGCCAAAGCTGGCTCTGACGTCGGCTATCTGCTGCTCGGAGCGCGGATACATGGCGGCATCGGCAGCCTCGGGGATGACGGTGACTCGCTCGCGTTCGAGTTTCAGGTGGTCGACCGCGTCGCCCGCAACTGCCTCACTGGGAACGATCACGCCGGCGGCGCGCTGTACCGCGAGGTGACGCAGGCGCTGGCGCAGGCCGCCTCGCAGGTGCTCGCTGCGACGCTTGAGCGCTGAAAGGTCGTGGATGGTGACGACCATCGGGCAGGGGCTGTGCAGCATCGCTCCGTCCATCCACGGCGAATGGAAGACGTCCGCGCCTCGTGAGCGCGCGAGCGCGGAAGGGCGATGCGTCTCGCGGATCTCGTCGCGGGGCGCGACCGTCTCGCGCAGCGCCGCCAATAGACAACGCGAGTAACGCCCGACGCCGTCTGGATCCGATGCGGGGCGGCTGTCGAATGCGACCCTCACGCGGTGGACTCGCTCTCGATCCCCCAGGCTTGCATTGGGCGAACACTAATAGCTCTGTCAGTTGGTGGATAGATCTGAAAGCCATACTGCATGAGGATGCCCTCACGCGAGTACCACGAAGGCCTCTGGCAGGGGCTGCCAGAAGGGCTGGAGCCATCCGACTTTATGGTCCGCAGTCGCTTCCTATTGGAGCGGGTGCGGACGGGCGAGCGTGTGCTCGATGTGGGCTGCGCCGAGGGGCGCTTCACGGCCGAGCTGGCACGGGCGGGCGCGGACGTCGTGGGGATCGATGTCGCCGCGGAGCCGCTACGCCGAGCGCTGGTGCGTCACCCCGAGCTGGATGTGCGGCTCGTGCCCGACGACGGTCCCTGGGATCTGGACGATGCGAGCTTTGACGTGGTGTGGGCGGGAGAGGTGCTCGAGCACGTCGTGGATACGGCGGCGTGGCTGTCTGAGGTCCGGCGCGTGTTGCGCTCGGGTGGCAGCCTGCTCGTGAGCACGCCTGCCCACGGACCGCTGACGCTCGCCCGTCTAGGGCTCTCCAGGCAGGCTTTCGCTGCGCACTTCGATCCGCTGGGGGACCATGTGCGCTTCTACAGCCGCGACACGCTCACCCGGCTGATTGGGGAGTTCGGCTTTGAGGCGATTTCAGTACGGAGCCGCGGTGGGCTGCCGTTGGCGCGCCGGCTCTTGCTCGCGCACGCGACGCGCTCGCGCTTTTGACTGCGGCCCGCCGCGCGGCAGCGGTGCGCGCCTGCGCTTCCCGCTGCGCTGCGGCTGCTGTGAGCGCTTGGAGATAGTCATTGTGGATTTCGATCGCTTCGCGCTGGCCGTTGGCGACCGCTTCCGCTGAGATCGACTGGGGGTCGAGATAGATGGCTGCCTGCAGCTCCTCGACCGCGGCCTGCGGTTTGTTACTGGTCAGGTCATATCGTCCTAACACCAGCCATGCCTGCGGATTGGACGGCTGCAGGCGCACCGCGTGCGCGAGCGTTGCGCGGGCGAGCGCCGGCTCGTCCGCGACCTGCTGAACGCTCGCAAGGGTGAACAGCGCTTCGATCGACAGTGGATCGCGTGCAACGGCACTGTTGGCGGCTGCGAGTGCCGCGGGCCGATCATGCGCTTCCAGCCGCGCATCGGCTTCCCCGCGAGCTTCTTCCGAGCGCTGTGGCTGCCACTGCGACCACGCTGCCAAAAGTGCCGCGACGATCACCGCGACCGCGGTCAGCATGCGCACGTTGCTCGGCCGCGCATGTCTTGCGGAGCCGGCGGTGGCCGAGGGTGAAAGATCCAGGCTGGTCACCTCGACGGTGATGCCACCGGCGCTTGCACCGGAAGTGCTCGAGTTCGAGCGCAGTGGCCCGCGGCCGGCGAGCCAGCCGGCGCAGAGCAGCGCCACACAGGCGTCGCCGGGCACGTACCAAGTCCAGTCGATCAGCGAGTGTGCGCCGAACACGACGACCAGGCACAGCATGCTCAGCATGCCGATGCGCTCGGGCGTGTAGCGCTTGAGCTCGCGCTCGCGTATACGCCGCCAACCCGGCCGTTCGCTCCCAGCACGGATTGCAAGCCACGCGCGCCAGCTCGTCCAGCGGCGGTTGAATGGATGTGTCGCGCGTCCAGCCGCGGCCATCCACGTGAACAGCAGCGCGAGCGCAACGAGCAGGCCGACCAGGCCGAGATCGGCGAGCGTCTGCAGGATGAAGCTGTGGGCGTGCCTGACTTCGAGCGTCTGCGTTTCGTAGCGCAGGTGCGCCGTGGCATAGCCTTCGGCACCGTCGCCAAACAGGGGGTTGGCGTCGAATACCTGCAGCGCCTCCTTCCAGTATCGCGCCCGCTCGCTCGCTACGGCTGTCAGCCGCCCAGGGGTGTTGCCAGGCGGTTTCGCGTTCGTGTTGGTGAGGTCGTTGAAGGCGTGCGAGATGCTTCCCGTGAGCCCGCGGTGGCTGACGGCGAGTGCTCCCACGAAGGCGATCAGCGTGAGCACGCCCGCCGCCATCAGCACAGCTCCAGCACGGCGTCGCACCAGTAGCGATGGCGCCCGGCGGCCGGTGAAGAAGCCGATAGCGACGCCCACAAGCGTGAGTGCTAGGAGCATCGCCAGCACGAGCGCTCCCAACTGGTGTCCCACGGTGCTGCGTTCGCTCAACGGAACCGCTTCCGCGCTGAGTGCGTGCTTGGAGAAATCCCATGCCCCCACAACGCCTGCCCCGAGCGTTCCCACGATCAGGAGCGTGGCGCTGCGCAGACGGAGCGGCATTACACAGAACCACAGGACCAAGCCGACGGCCAGCGCCACCAGTGCGCCACGTGAATAGGCGAGCATCAGCGTCAGCAACACCAGGCTCATCGCCGGATAGGCAAGCGCACGCAAAAGTGCGTGGCCGGTACGCCGGGCGCCGAGCCACAGGCAGCAGATGGCGCCCATGGCGGCGCTCAGGCCAACGGCATTCCAGTAACCGTACGGTTCGCTAAGGCGAGCGAACGTGTTCGACGGATCGAAGCTGGCTGGGAACACCTTGGTCAGCAGCGCATAGCCACAGACGATCACCGCCGCCAGCGTTAGCCCGCCGAGGATTGCCGGCCAGCGCTCTGGCAGCATGCGCACGAGTGCGACCCCCGCGGCGAACACGCCGCTGTAGGCGAGCATCCGCCCAGAGTCCTGCCAGCTGTGGTCGGGCTGCACCGACCACACGATCGATACCGCCGTCACTGCTGTGAACGCCAGCAGCAGCCCGGTGGGCCACAGTCCATATGTGCGCTTGCCGGGTGCGGCGAGGAGCACCGATGCGGCGATGACCACCCCTGCCCCGAGCGTGAGCGCAAGCTCGGTGCTCGTCATCGTTTCGAGGTTCAGGCCGCCCTTGGCGTGGAAGGTGATGAAGCAGAAGATCGCGGCGATCAGCAGCGTCATCGCCCACATCCCTGTTCGAGCAGCGTCGAGCAGCGCTGTGGTGGGCGCGCGGCGCGGCCGTTCGGGGCGCGGTGTAGCGAGCGTCGGCGCCGGCGCGCCGAACGCCGGCGGGGCCTCAGCCTGGGCGGTTGGCACGGACACGGTTGCGCAGGACGCCGCCCACCACGACAAGCAGGCAGGCCAGTAGGAAGGCAAGGGTCGCGAGCAGCGGCGTCGGCAGTGAGCTGAGCGCCGATGCGATCCCGACGTGCACCACGCCGGGATGGACGACAGCGCCGCCGAATTTGACCGATTCCGGTTTGGTATCCACCGCGTGGGTGATCGCCCGCTGTTGCGACGGTGTGGCAGCAATTGCCACCGGGGCGGCGGTGCTCTGGCCGGTGCCTGAGGTGCTGCCGCCACGTCCGCCCGCTGCGGCGGCGGCGCGCTCAGCTTCACGGATCATCGCTCCGCACTGGGGGCTGTACTCTTCGAGATCGGCTTCGGCCTCTTTCAGCGCTTGGCGGTATGCGCTCTGGCTGTAGCCGCTGACCGACTGCCCGTTGGTGCAGCGCAGGAGAATGGTTTCACCGATGTTCGCGCTCGCCGGCTGGGCAATCGCCAAGAGCATGACGCTCGCCAGTGCGCCCACCAGGACCAGCCGCCACGGTGCGCGCATGACTCGACCTGGTCGGCTCTTGAGAGGGGAAATTCTCATCGGCTGACTATCCAACGCTACCAATGCGTGCGGAGCTACCGAGGCTGGACAGCGCCTGAGAGAACCCTTGCGCCCAGGCATCGTGGCTAAATGCCAGCACGTCAGATGCGCCTGTGCTCCCCAGCCTGCTGCGTAGCAATGGATCTGCCGCCAGCCTGCCGATCGCGTGAGCGAGCGCACGGCTGTCGCCTGCGCCTACGACCAGGCCGTTGCGTGCGTCTCGGACCAGGCCGCCAGCGGCGGCGCCCACGGCGTCGGTGGCGATGATTGCCAGTGCTTGATTCATGGCCTCGTTGACAACCAACCCCCAAGGCTCGCGAAAAGTGCGGGTGGGGATGGAAGGAACGACGAGCACGTCGCACGCGGCGTACACGTCGCGCAGCTGCCCCGGTGAGAGCTTGCCCAAACAGACGATCGGCGATTTGCCTATCTCGTCCTGGCGGTGCAGCAAGACGTCGTTGGGCTCGACGCCGGCGAGCACGAGTGCGGCAGGCTCTTGATCCAGCCCCGCTGTGCGCCACGCGGCGATGAGTGTCGGTAGGCCCTTCTCCTTCGCGGCGCGGCCGACAAACAGGAAGCGGACCGTGGCGCTGGCGGGCCAGCGGCGATCGGCGGGCGCAGCGGTCGCTGGCGGCGAGCGCCAGAACTGGTTGTCGACGGACTGGGGCGCCACATGCACGTTGCGCGCTCCGCGGGCGCTCACATAGGCGCTCACATGCGGGCCGTAGGTAACGACCGCGTCAGCCGCGCGATACAACCGGCGTAGTGGCAGGTAGCTGAGCGCATGCGCTGCGCTGCGCGGGTGCGCCCACAGCGAGGCCCACAGGATCAGAGGGATCTCGCCGCGGCGCGCGCCAGCCCACGTGGCCAGCGGCGCGAGGCGTCCCCCGGTGGGACACACAACCGCCCGGTAGCGTCCGCTTGCCGCCAGCGCGAACAGCTCGTGCGGGCGCACATGGCGGTGCGGGAAAGGCAGCTCGCCGGCGAAGTTCGCGCCGCCATGCTTGGAGGTTCCGCCGAACAGCGCCAGCTCGATCTGCTCGAGCTCATGCAGGCGCGCGAATGCCCCCACCCGGTATGCGGGAGCGTGTCCGGTGACAAACAGGACAGGCTTCAATCGAGCGCGTGCCGGTAGGCGGCCAGGGTCTGCTCACCGCAGTGCTCCCAGGTGAAATTGGCGGCGACGGTCGCACGTGCACGCTGACCGGCCTCGCGCAGTCGGTGGGGATCGGACAGCAGCTCGTCGATGCGCTGTGTGAGCCGCTCGATGTCACCAGGCGGGACGAGCAGAAAGCCGTCGCCGGCCGCCGCGATCTCCTCGGGCCCAGGCTCGCCGCGGCAGCCGATCGCAGGCACGCCTGCAGCCATCGCCTCGACATATGCAACGCCGAACGCCTCGTCGGTAGATGGCATCACGAACAGCGTGCAGCGGCGTGCCCGCTCGATCGCCTGCTCTGGCGCCAGCTGCCCGAGGAAGTCCACGCGCGTGGCGACGCCAAGGCGTGTGGCGAGCCCTTCCAGCGCGACGCGCTCGGGGCCATCGCCGATCACCGCATAGCGCAGCGTGGGATGACGTTGCGAGAGCACCGCCAGCGCGCGCAGCACGTCAGCGTGGCGCTTACGCGCTACCAGGTGCGCGATCGTGACGAGCGTTGGAGCATCGCCTGCGAGCCTGGCGGGACGCTGGGCGACAGGTAGATCGGTGCCGAGGTGGACCACGCGCGTCTCGCGCGCGCCGTCGCGGCGGGCGAGCTCGGCGATGCCGTGGCTGTTGGCGAGCACCAGCTTGGCGGCAGCGAGACCGCGCGCGACGGCGTCTGCACCGGCCTGGTCGCGTCTGGCGGTGTACAGCACGTCGCCGCCGTGTACGGAGACGACCAGCGGGCAGCCGATGCCGGCGCGACGAACGGCGTCGCCGGCAGGCACAGCGTTGTGGGCATGAATGAGCTCAAACGGGAAGGACCTGGCGAGTTTGCGCAGCGCGATGGCCAACATGGGCGCCGCCCATGCGCCCCACGCCGCGTAGGAGCGATCACGTGAGGGCGAGACATAGGGGACGTATGTGACGGGCAGCCCGTCGCGTGTCTGCGCGCGCGGCTCGCGCATGCGTGTGGCCAGTGCCTGCACCCCGCCGCGCATGCCGCCTGTAAGCGACGAGCGGGGCGGCACAAGACGGTGCAGGACCAGCACACGCACCTCCGCACCGGCGTCGCGGGCGGCGAGCGCCTGGCGGTGGGCCCACACTCCCAGCACGGGATCGGCGACGCTGGGATAGAACTCGGCCACCACAGCCACCCGCGGCCCGCTGCGGGCGGAGCTACTCACCAGCTGCGGTGGGTAGAAAGGGTGCGTGCTGCCTCGTGCGCGCTGAGATATGGCCGCGTGGCGAGGAACGAGCGAGCCTCAGCGACGGCATCCTCGCGCCCGTAGCCGGCGGCGGCGGGAGCGACACGGTGGCGGATGGCAACCGCGTCGACGATGCCGCAGCGCCATCCCTGCTGGCGGGCAAGCGCCGCCCAGTGCATGTCCAGCCCCCAGCCCATACGCAGCTCGGGGAAGGGCAAGAGCACGGGAAACGTGGGCTTGGCGAACGCTGTCACGGGGCCGATCTCGACGAAGCCCGTCTCGCGCACGACGCTGCCTGGGTGCCGTCTGGTCACCGGCCAAGCGGCGTGGGAGTGCAGGCGATGGGCGGGCTGTGCGAGCGATAGGGAGAAGCGCTCGCAGAGGAACAGGAAACGGTCCACGAAGTCGCGCGGTAGCTCCACGTCATCGTCGATGACTAGCAGCCAATCGTGACCCCCGGCGGGATGCTCGGCGAGCAGCTGGTTGAGGTTCTCGAACTTGCCACGACCGTCCGGCTGAGCTGTGTGAAGCTCCACGTCGTGGCGTGAGCTCAGGAGCTCCGCATGGATCGCGTCGGTCAGCTGACGGTGCTGGGGACGCTCCACGCTGAGCGCCAATACCCGCCGCAACGGCGGTGCGTGGCGTGAGGCGAGCGCGAGTCGCACGCGTCTTGCGCTGAGGATCTCCCACACGTTGACGGTCTCGTCCCGCACCGCGCGGCGCACGGCGTCGAGGCCGCCGACGGTTCCGCTGGTGCCCGACAGGAAGTCGTCCCGAGCGCTTGTGGGATCGGCTTGACGGACGGGCAGAGAGTCGGCGTGACGACGTTCGTTGGTGCCTTCACGCAGCCGCCCCCAGCTGTGTGCCACCATCGTCAACCCCGCCGGGCAGCGCCGGCGCACGACGTGCCCAGCGCAGCCGATCAGCGTGAGCAGCTCCCTTTGTAGCGAGGGCGCTTCGCTGCGCCAGGCGTCGAAGCGTCGCGCGGCGCGGCCGCGGACGTAGGCGCTGCGGCAGAGTGCGCGCAGTCGCGCGTCGGGGCCGGTGCGACGATGCTCGACAGCCGCTCCCGCCACGTACAGGACGCGTGCGCCAGGTGTCTCAGCCCGCAACCGTTCCTGCCACTCCTGCTCATCGCCGCCGTGCTCGAGCGTTACATCGAACGGTCCCACGCGATCCAGCGCGCTACGGCGGATCGCCATATTGGCGCCCCACGCATAGCGGACGTCGGTGTCGTGCTCGCCGAGCTCAAGCGTGGTGATGGGCGGATGCCCGCGCCCGCAGGAATGAGAACCCCACCCACTCCCTTCCAGGCGAGCTGTAATCGGCCCAGTGAACACGTCCACCTGTGGGTTCTCGTCTGCGGCCCGCAGCAGCGCATCGAGCCAGTCGGAGCTCACCCGCACATCATCGTCGACGAACACCACGAGCTCGCCGTGAGAGCTCTGCACGCCGGTGTTGCGCGCGACGTTCAGGCCGAGCGGGCGCGGGTGGGGCTGATAGCGGGCGCCAAAGCGCTCCACCAACTCGCGCGCTGCCTGCGAGGGTCCCGCATCGTCGACCACCAGCACCTCTGCTCCCGCCCGCGCGGCGGCTGGCGCGATCGAAGACAGGGCCACCTGCAGGTAGGACAGGCGCGCGCGCGTGGGGATGACGATCGATGCGGAGGGGAGCATGACTGGCAGAGAGTCTAGGTTTGATGCCGGGATGGTCCTGTTCCTACACAACCGCTATCGCACCACCGGTGGCGAGGAGCGCGCCGTCGAGGACCTGCTGTGGCTCGTGCGCGGGCACCTGCACGAGCCAGCAGAGCTGCTCTCACGCGACTCTGCAGGGCTGGGACGCTCGCGTGCGGCGATGGGCCTCCTGCGCGGCGGCGTGGAGCCGCAGGAAGTCGCCGCTGCCGTCCGCTCGAGTGGTGCGCGCATTGTGCACGCCCACAACCTGCTGCCCGCGCTGGGCTGGCGCGCGCTGGCCGCTGCACGCGCCGCCGGCGCACGGGTCGTGCTGCACCTGCACCAGTACCGCCTGGTTTGCGCGATCGGCGTGTGCTTCACGCGCGGCGCAGAGTGCACGCGCTGCCATGGGCGCGACACGCTGCCAGGGGTGCGCCTGAACTGCCGCGCCAGCGTGCCCGAGGCGCTCGCCTATGGCGCGTCGCTGGCGCTGTGGCAGCGACGCCTGGTGGAGCAGGCAGACGCTGTGGTTGTGCCCAGCGTGTTCGCGCGCGGGCGCCTACGGGAACTCGGTGCGCCGCTTGACTGGGAGCGGGTGCACGTGCTCTCGCCGCCCGTGCGCACACCGGTCGCCGGGTCGAGCTCCGATGGCACGTATGCGCTGGTGGTCGCGCGGCTTGCGCCTGAGAAGGGCGTGCACGTGGCGATCGATGCGTGCAGGCAGGCCGGTATGCCGCTGGTAGTGGCAGGCGACGGGCCCGATCGGGCAACGCTTGAGCAGCGGGCGGGTGGTGGCGACGTGCGCTTCGTCGGCCAGGTGGACGATGGGAGGCTTGCGCAGCTGCGCGCGGGAGCGGCGATCGCGCTGGCGCCGTCGCTATCGGCGGAGACGTTTGGGCTGGCTGTGGCCGAGGCGATGACCGCGGGGCTGCCGGTGGCTGCCAGCCGCGTGGGGGCGTTTCCAGAGCTCGTCGATTCCGACGCGCTCGTCCCGCCGGGGGACGCGGATGCGCTGGCGGACGCGATTGCGCGGCTGGCTGGTGACCGCGCGGCCGGCGAGCGAGGCCGCGAGCGGGCACGTGCGATCTGTGCGCCGGAGGCGGTGGCCGCGGGGCTCGCGCGGGTGTACGACGACGCAGGGGCCTAAACTGGCGCCCTGGATGAAGACTGTCGGCGTCATCGGACTCGGCTACGTCGGCCTGCCGCTGGCGGTGGCGTTTGCGCGGGAGGGCTGCGAGGTGATTGCGGTGGATGTGGACGCGCGCAAGATCGACGCGATCGAAGCGGGCGACTCCTACATCGAGGACGTCCCTTCGGAGCTACTCAAAGAGCTCTCAGCGCGCATCCACCCCACGACCCGCTACGCCGCGTTGAAAGACGCAGACGCGGTGCTCGTGTGCGTGCCCACGCCGCTCACACGTAACCGCGAGCCTGACCTGGGTCCGTTGATCGAAGCGACGCGCTCGCTTGCGGGAGTGCTGCAAAGCGAGCAGCTGGTGGTGCTCGAGTCAACCACCTATCCAGGCACCACGCGCGAGCGGGTAGCACCGTTGCTGGAGGAGTCGGGGCTCGCCGCCGGCAGGGACTTCCACCTGGCGTTCTCGCCCGAGCGGGTCGATCCAGGGCGCACCGACTTCACGCTGCGCAACACGCCCAAGGTAATCGGCGGCCTGACCGACGCATGCGCAGAGCGCGCCGAGGATCTCTACGGGCTCGTGTGCGATCACCTCGTGCGCGTGTCCAACCCAGACGCCGCTGAGATGACAAAGCTGTTGGAGAACATCTTCCGCTCGGTGAACATCGCGTTGGTCAACGAGCTTGCGATCCTGAGCGACCGCATGGGCATCGACATTTGGGAGGTGGTCGAGGCGGCGTCCACCAAGCCCTATGGGTTCATGCCCTTCAAGCCAGGCCCTGGGATGGGCGGCCACTGCCTGCCTGTCGACCCCTTCTATCTGAGTTGGCGTGCGCGGGAGTTCGACATGGCGACCGAGTTCATCGAGCTCGCGGGCAAGGTCAACCAGCAGATGCCTTACCACTGTGTGGCCAAGGCGCAACGGGTGCTCAACGATGCGGGGCTATCGGTCAAAGGCTCGCGCATCGCGTTGCTGGGCGTCAGCTACAAGCCGGGCGTGGGGGACACGCGCGAGTCGCCCGCTTTAAAGATCATCTCGCTGCTACTCGAGCTGGGTGCACAGGTCAGCTACCACGACCCGCACGTCCCTACTCTGGCGGATTATGGGCTCACCAGCATGCCTTTGGATGGAGCTGTCGCTGACGCTGACCTGGTGTTGATCGTGACCGCCCATCCAGGCGTCGATCATGACCTTGTGGCAAGGCGTGCGCGCTTGGTGGTGGATCTGCGCGGTGTCACGCGCTCATCGTCGCTCAGCAGCGTCGTGCGGCTATGAGCGCTGCGCACCGGTGAGCGCGCTCACGGCCAGCTCGGCTGCGCCCGGCCTGCTGCTCGGCGAGGGGGTGGAGATCGGCACGGGGGTCAGCTTTGGCGCGTATGTGGTGGTCCATGAGGGCACGCGCATTGGCGATAACTGCACGGTGGAGGATCATGCGGTGTTGGGCAAGCGCCCACGGTTGGCTCCGGGCTCTGGGGCGCATGGGGATGTTGGCGCGCTGGATCTTGGTGCGGGGGTGACGGTGTGCGCCGGCGCGGTGGTGTTCGCGGGCACAAGCGTCGGCGAGGGGACGATCTTGGGCGACCAGTCGTTCGTGCGCGAGCGCACCCGCATTGGTCCTCGATCGGTGATCGGGCGGGGGAGCGCGGTTGATAACGATGTTCGCGTGGGCGCCCGCGTGCGCGTCCAGACGAATGTGTACCTGACGGCTTTCAGCTTGGTGGAGGACGACGTGTTCGTGGGTCCGGGGGTGACGACCACCAACGACAACACCATGTCGCGTCACGATGCAGGGATGGCTTTGCGGGGTGCGATGCTGCGGCGGGGATGCCGCGTTGGCGGTGGCGCGGTGCTAACTCCGGGCGTGGAGATCGGCGAGGAGGCGTTCGTGGCTTCCGGCGCGGTCGTTACACACGACGTGCCTGCGCGGGCCGTTGTAATGGGGGTTCCCGCTCGTGCAGTGCGCGAGGTGCCGGACGAGGATTTGCTGGAGCGTTGGCGCTAGCGCTCGCGAGCGGCCGCCGTCACCTGTTCGGCCTGCTCGCGGCTGAGCGTCGGGTTCATTGGGATCGCTAGGTGCGTGCGGGCTGCGTGATCGGTCGCTGGTAGCTCCACGCCCGTACCCCACTCACGCATCGCCTCCTGACGGTGCACGGGCGTGCGGTAATAAGGCTTGCAGCCGATCTCCGCCGCGCCCAAGGCTGCTTCCAGGCGCTCCACCTGCTCGTCTGCCACGACGTACAGGTGCCACGCCGGCTGAGAGCCCGTTACTGGCTTCGGTAGGGCCACGATCTCGCCGAGGCCTGACTGCTCGTAGTAGCTGCCTACCTGCCTGCGCGCGTCCGCCCAGCCGTCTAGGTGTGGCAGCTGCACACGCAGGATCGCCGCCTGCAGCTCGTCCAGACGCGAGTTGTACCCCACCTGCTCGTAGGTGACCTTGTCGTGCGAGCCGTGGAAGCGCAGTGTGCGCGCCAGCTCTGCAACACCCTTATCGGAGGTGGTGATGATGCCGCCGTCACCGAAGCCGCCGAGGTTCTTCGATGGGAAGAACGAGAAAGTCGCGGCCGTCCCCAGTGCTCCCGGGCGCCCGTCCGCGCCGGTTGACCCCGCTGCTTGGGCAGCATCCTCCAGCACCGGCACGCCAAGCTGCTCGATTTCCGCGATCGGGGCCACGTTGCCGAACAGGTGCACGGCGATGACGGCCTTTGTGCGGGGGGTCAACGCAGCGCGAACCGTCTCAGCCGTAATGCAGTACGTGTCCGGATCGATGTCGCAGAACACTGGCCGCCCGCCCGTCGGCGGGATCGCCTCGGCTGAGGCGTAGAACGTGAACGACGGCACGATCACCTCATCGCCCGGCCCCACGCCCATCGCCCGCAGCGCGATTGTGATCGCCTCCGTGCCGTTCGCCACTCCCACCGCGTGCGCGCACCCGCAGTACGCCGCGAACTCCCGCTCGAACGCGGTCACTTCCGGGCCAAGGATGTAGCGCTCGGAGTCCAGCACTCGAGCGACCGCCGCCCGTAGCTCCTCGCGCAGGGGGATCAGCGGCGTCGAGGTGTCAAACAGCGCCACCCCCATGCGTTCAGCGTGGCGCCAGCAGCTCGAGGTCAGCGCGTGTCATCAGCCTGATCAGCTCCTCAAAAGTTGTCTTAGGCTCCCAGCCCAGGTCGCGCTCCGCCTTGCCCCGGTCGCCGATCAGATGATCCACCTCCGCCGGGCGCACGAATGCCGGGTCGATTGTCACGTACTGCTGGAAGTCGCCCAGCCCCGCCTCGTCAAAGGCCACCTCGCAGCATTCGCGCACGGAATGCGCCTCGCCCGTCGCGATCACGTAGTCCTCGGGCGTGTCGCGCTGAAGCATCAGCCACATCGCCTCTACGTAGTCCTTTGCGTAGCCCCAGTCGCGCTCAGCGTCCAGGTTGCCCAGGCGCAGCTCTTTCTCCAGGCCGAGCTTGATCGCCGCCGCGTGCCAGGTGATCTTGCGGGTGACAAACTCCAGGCCGCGGCGGGGGGAGTTGGAAATCACCAAGCGACCCACGCCGGCGCAGAACCGGCCGGTCTCGGTCTCGACATCGAAGGTCCACTCGTCGTCGGGTACGCAGGCTGGCAGGATGCGCCGGACCTCTGCAGGATTCTTGCGCAGGTGCTGCCCCTTCGCGCCGACGCGAACGCGGGAGAAAAGGTTTAGCTGGTAGTAGGTGCGCCCATCGCGCTGCTCGGCGTATACAGAGGCAGGCTGGCCAGCGGAGTGGTACATCCAGCATAGGCCCTGTGCGAGGACGGCGCTGTTGGTCTTGATCGAGGCGCCGTTGCCGCGCTTCAGGCCATCGCCGGCGTAGTGACCGCGGAGGAAGGCCTCCTGCGCGTCGGGCCCGGCGTTGAGGATCAGGGGCGGCACCTGCTTGAAGTTGGTGGCTGTGTACAGCTGCTCTCGCAGCCACATGGCGATCGCGCGATTGCCGGTGAGGTTGACGTGCTCCGTCGTCGCGTCCTCGCTCCACCCGGAGGTCCCCGTCCATTCCTTCGACGAGCCCATGAACAGCCGCCCCCATAGCATCGCAACACGAATCCGCAAGCCGAGGTCGTTATTGGTAAAGCACACGCTTTCACCACCTCGCGAGACGTAGCCATCTGAGGCCATCAGGCCGAGGAACTCGGCAAGCTCCTCAGACGCCACCGTCCATCCGTTCGGCGCTGGCATCTCCGCGCAGAGAGCGAGTTGGTCCCCCTCGTCGACGTCACACGCCGGGACCTTCGTGTGCTCGGCATCGAGCATGTTGTGATGGGCAGTGACGTCGACTACGCCGGCGCGTGCCTGGACGGAGAGCAGGTGGTGATCCGGATCGGTCGTCCGCCGACGGGAAGCGGTTATAGCCGTGACCTGTGCCCATTGCTCGCCATCCCAGATCTCCAGCAGCCCCTTCGGCAGGAAGTTCTGAACCGCGCCACCCTTGCGAAGAAGTGGCACCAGGTCGACCGGTGTGACCACTTGCACCACCCCGTCCTGACGGACGAGCAGGGGTGTATTCGAACATACGGACTCGTGGTTAAAAAGTATGCCTGACGTAGCATGCAGGTCATAAGACTCGCGGTAATTCACCGTGATGAAGTGACCGTAGGCCTTCGCCACGCCGTACGGAGAACGCGGATAGAACGGCGTCTTCTCCGTCTGTGGGACCTCCAGCACCTTGCCGAACATCTCGCTGGAGGACGCCTGGTAGAAGCGCGCCTCTGGGCACACTTCGCGCATCGCCTCCAGCATCCGTGTCACGCCTGTACCCGTGAACTCCGCCGTCAGTGTCGGCTGAATCCACGACACAGCCACAAACGACATCGCCGCTAGGTTGTAGATCTCCGCTGGTTTCGACGCCCGCAGCGCGTCTACCAGCGAGCGCTGGTCGAGCAGGTCGCCCTGGTGTAGCGTCAGGCGGTCGCGGATGTGCTCAATGCGGTCGAACTTCTCCGTAGATGCGCGACGCACCATGCCGTGGACGTCATAGCCCTTCTCCAGCAGCAGCTCTGCCAGATAGGAACCGTCCTGGCCGGTGACGCCTGTGATCAGCGCTGAGGGGCGGGTGGACATGACGCGTGAGCTTATCGGCCGACGGCGATGGGCCTGTCATGCGCGCCGCGCAGCCAGCGGACCGTCGCCGCAATCCCGTCCTCGAGATCCACCTGAGCCCGCCAGCCAAGCAGACGATCGGTCTTGTCCACCGACGGCCAGCGCCGCTGGACGTCGACCGGCGACGCTGGCACTGGCTTCAACTCGAATGTCTCCAGATCCTCGCCGCATGCCTGCCACACGATGCGCGCTATCTCCGCCACTGTCAGCTCGCGCGTAGCCGAGATGTTGAAGTCCTCGTTCAGCCCAGCTGGCGAGCTCATCGCTGCGACCAGCCCGTCGGCGATGTCGTCGATGTGCGTGAGCGTCCTCGTCTGCTCGCCCGAACCGTATATCTCCAGCGGCCGCTGTCCCGACAGTACCTTCTCGATCAAATCCCGGACTGAGTTGGGCGCCACGGTTGAGACCTCCGGCGCGGTGTCCCGCGAGTTGCCCGGCCCGTAAGCATCGAACGGGCGGCAGATCGTGAACGGCAGGTCATGCTCGTCGTGCGCCGCGCGGCAGTACATCTCGCCCGCCAACTTCGAGAAGCCGTGCGCTGAGGTCGGCGTCGGGCATCCAGGCAGGTAGTCCTCCGGTGTCGGGAACAGCTCCGCCCGCTCGAACACGGTCGCGCAAGACACATACACGAAGCGCTCCAGGCTCAGCCCCAGCGCTGCGCGGATGATCGCGCTGTAGAGCGCGTCGTTCGCCTCCATCAGCGTGTAGGGGAGATCATCGAGATCGGCCGTCGCTCCGCCGACCGAGGCTAGGTGGATTACGTGCGAGCAGCCGTGTATCGCCGCTCGCGCCTCTCGCGCAACACGCAGGTCTCCCGTGTGTATCTCGCAGCCCTCACGCATCCACTGCGGGGCCGGGCGTCTGTCAGCTGCCCGCACCTCGTAGTCCGGGTCGGCCAGCAGCCTCCTCACCACCGCCCCTCCGATCATGCCGGTGGCGCCGGTGACGAGCACCCTGCTCATCTTTCGCGGTCCTGCTCGCGGCGGTGATGCAGATACTGGCGCGCGAAGCCAATCACGAACAAAGGGTTGTAGCGGGCGTAGCGTCGCCATAGTCGCCGTGGCTCGCGCGAGAGGCGGTATGTCCACTCCAGGCCACTGCGCTGCATCCACGCCGGTGCTTGCGACACGAGACCTGCATGAAAGTCAAACGCCGCGCCCACCCCCACCAAGAGCGGCGGCGACAGGCGCTCGCGCATTCGGTGCATCCACTGCTCCTGGCGCGGTTGGCCCGTGCCCACCCACACCACCGATGCGCCCGACGCGTTGATCAGCTCGATCTCGTGCTCGTTCTCCTCCTCCGTTAGAGGGCGGAACGGAGGCGAGGAGCGGCCCACGATCACTAGGCCTGGGAAGCGCTCGAGCAGGCGTTCCTCCAGCAGCGCGCTCCCCCCAGGATGGCGCCCCCCGTACAGGTACATGGGGGTCCCGTTGCGGGCCGCTCGAGCACAGAAAGCGGCCATCAGATCTGGGCCATACAAGCGCGACGCGCGTGCATGGCCCAGCGCGTGCAGCGCCCACACCAGCGGCATGCCGTCCGGTACCGCAAGCGTTGCCCCGAGCGTCGCCGCGAGCGTGTCCGGTTCCTCCTGCGCCAACATCACCAGGTTGACCGCCGCTGCCGTCACATAACCGCGGCTGTGCGTCGCGATCATCGCCTCCATCCAGTCCAGCACCTCGTCGTAGTCGGAGATCGCCAGCGGGATGCCCAAGATCTCCCCACGCGGCGGAGCGACTGGAGTGGCTGGCGGCATCGGGGCGGGAGGGGTGTGTGCCGGCGGTCCGGGCATTGCGTGAAGATACCCGCCCACGTGGAGATCGACGTCGACTTCTGGGCCGCCAAGCGCGTGCTCGTCACCGGCCACACCGGCTTCAAGGGCGCTTGGCTGTCGCTGTGGTTGCAATCCCTCGGCGCACAGGTCGTCGGCCTGGCCCGCGGCGCGCCCACCGGCCCATCCCTGTACGAGCTCGCAGGCGTCGGCTCGCACATGCGCGAGCTCGCCGTCGACGTGCGTGACGGCGGTGCTGTGCGCGACGCGCTTCGTGACGCGCAGCCAGAGGTGGTGTTCCATCTGGCTGCACAACCCGTTGTCAGGCGCTCGCTGCGCGATCCCGTGCTGACGTATGCCGTCAACGTCATGGGCACCGTCAACCTCCTCGACGCGGTGCGACATACCGGCCCTGAGGTCCGAGCGGTGGTGGTGGTCACCTCCGACAAGTGCTATGAGAACTCGGGCGAGGACTCTCGGCGCTTCGCCGAGGAGGACCCGCTCGGTGGGGCCGATCCCTATTCCAGCTCCAAGGCTTGCGCGGAGCTCGTGTCCAGCGCCTACCGTCGCTCGTTCTTCTACGAAGACGGCTCGCCGCAGCTCGCCACCGCACGCGCCGGCAACGTCCTCGGTGGAGGCGATTGGGGCGAGGACAGGCTCGTGCCAGACAGCGTGCGCGCCGTCGATAGCGGCCAGCCGCTGAAGCTGCGTAACCCGCACGCCGTACGTCCATGGCAGCATGTGCTCAGCCCGCTCAGCGGCTATCTGCGCCTTGCCCAAGAGCTTGTGCAGGGTTCCCCAGGGCAGGCCGCCCGCGCGTGGAACTTCGGTCCTCCTGCACAGGACGCGCGAGCTGCCAGCTGGATCGTCGAGCGCCTCGCCCAGCTGTGGGACGGCGAGCTCGTTTGGCAGCTTGACGCCGCCACCAACCCGCCCGAGGCCGGTCATCTCGCGCTCGATTCCAGTGCCGCCGAACGGCTGCTCAGGTGGCACCCCGTCTGCGAGCTCGAGCAGGCCCTCGAGCTCGTGGTCGCTTGGCACCGTGCTCATCGCAGCGGGAATGACATGCGCCAGATGAGCCTCTCGCAGATCGCCCAGGTCGGCTAGTGCTGCATGGGCTCTCGGTGGCCGAGCATGAGAGATCGCTTAGCTTTATTGGTCGCTTAACCACTTGCACCTACGCTGCGGCGCAATGAGTACCGAGACCATCGCAGCGCCGCCCCGCACTGGAGTCGACTGGCGTCGAGCCGAGTTCGTTCTCACGCTGCTCGCCTTCATCGGCTTCCTCACGCTGCCCATCCGCATCAAGACCATCTACGGCGGCCTGCCCGCGCACCCGCTGTTCATACACGTGCCGGTGATCCTGATCCCCACCACGATCGTCGCCGCCATCGTGTTCGTCGTAAAGCCGCAGTGGTTCACGCGCTATGGGATCGCGCTGGCGCTCGTGTCCATCGTTGCCATGAGCTCCATCTTCCTCGCCATGCAGGCCGGTGCTGCGCTGCGCGGCGCGCTCAACCTGCAGGGCCAGGCTGCCAAACTGATCTCAGAACACTCACAGGCTGCGCACATCCTCGCGATCGTCTACGTGCTGTTCACCGCCACGCTGATCGTCACCTTTGCCGCTCAGAGGATCTCCGGCGGCATGCCCACCGGCCTCGGCATCGTCGATGACCTGCTGTCAGCCAAGCCGATCCTCACCGCGCTGCGCGTGGTGCTCGTGGTGCTCTCGCTCGTCGCCGGCTACATGTGCTTCCGAACCGGCGACCTCGGCGCCAAAGCCGTGTGGCAGGGAAGGCTTCAGGCGGCTCACGGAGGATTCCCAGGTGGGCCAGGCGGACCCGGTAGTGCTGCGCCCGGACTCGGTGCGCCGTCAGGCGCCACTGGGCCCTAGACCCGAAGGGCAGAATCCTGCGGGCAGGCAGAAACCCTTAGTCTGCCGGTGAATGAGTCCCCTTAGCCTTCGTCGCTATCGCGCCGAGCGCCTGCTGCGAGAAGAGTTCGAGGGGCTGCGGGAGCGGGTGCTCGCGAGCGTTCGTGGGAGGCTTGGGGGAAGCGCTGCCAACCTCGATCGGGGCGACCTCGAGGCCTGTTACGCACAAGCCTGGCAGGGCCTATACGCCGCAGTGCTGGATGGGCAGGAGATCGCTAACCCGACCGGTTGGCTCGTGCTTGTGACCTTCCGACGAGCCATCGAGGAGCTACGCGCGCGTGGACGCGTTCACGGAGGTGCGACGTCGCCCGAGAGCGATGGTGCCCGGCGTGGGGGAGTCAAACCCAACATTGACGGGACGGGTGCCTTCGAGCGCGATCTCGCCGCTGAGCTCGACGACCGCATGAGGCTGCGCCAGCTGTTCGAGGGGCTGCGCGGGCGCTTGGACGCACGCGAGCGCGAGGCCGCCACGCTCTGCTACTTGCAGGGTCTCTCGCGATCGGAGGCAGCTGAACGTATGGGCATCAGCGAGGCGCGCATGTGCAAGCTCATGGAGGGACGCGGGTCTGGCCGGCCCGGCGTCGCCGGCAAGGTCGGTGCGCTCGTGCAGGCGATCCGCGACGGCGACTGGTGCGAGGAGCAGGGCTCGCTTATGCGTGCACTCGCCTTTGGCCTTCTCGATCCCCAGGGGGAGCGCCACCGGTTGGCGCTGATGCACCACGGCCAATGCCCCGCCTGTCGCGCGTATGTCGTCTCTCTACGCGGCCTTGCCGCGGCCCTACCGCCCGTGTTCCTGCCATGGGGCCTCGGCGCGGCCGCGCTCGCGCGCGCCGGCGAGGCCGCCCATGTCGGTGGCGCTGCTGGGACGGCAGGTGCCGGCGCGGGCAACTCGACAGCTGGAGGTGTGGCGAGCAATGGGGCACCGGGAGGCGCCGCTAGCGCCGGCCTGCAGGCCGGACGCGGGGTCGCCAGCGCCGCGTCTGCATCTGGCGCCGCCGGTGTTGGCGGTGCTGCCGGCGGAGGTTGGCTGATCGGAGCTGGCCCCTTTGGTGCCAAGCTCGCCGTTGGGTGCCTGCTTGCTCTTGGGGTTGGGGCGGGGTGCGTTGCGCTCGGCACAGGTGGTCGAGCGCACGCTCCGCACCATGCGCGTCGGCTCGCCGTTCGTGCTCATGGGCCCGTGGTCTCGACTACTCTCGGCGCCGATGAGCTAGCTGGGCTTGGGCTCGTCAGCACCACGTCAGCGACAACTGGCACCAGCAATGCTCCGCTCACGCCAGCCACCAGGGCCGTCCGTGAGTTCGGGCCTGAGGCGCTCGCCGCCGAGACAGGATCTTCAGCCGTCGTCCTCTCGCGGAGTCCGAGTGCGCACTCCGCGAAGGTTAGATCGGCATCGTCGGGGTTGGGGCAGGCCACCGCATCTTCTTCAACTCCGTCCGACGCTTCAGATGGCTCAGGTGCACGAGGCGCCCCGTCGGCTGATCTCAGCTCTACGTCGGCAGGTGATTCGGCTGCAGCCGAGCGCGAGTTCTCGCCTGGCTAGGACCACTGAACTTGTCGGCGCGCAAGATCCGCGACGTTCAGATCGCCGGCATCGCGAGCGCCCGCTAGGAAACTCTCGCCACACGCAACATGCGCCACTTCGAGGGTCTCGGCATCCGCCTTGTCAATCCGTGGCAGAAGTAGCACTCGGCGCCATCATCAGAGCATGGTTTGCGCGCCGGGCCGCTTCAATTATGAGCCACAGTAACCCTCCGTCGGCAAGCTGACGCCTGCCGACGGGGCACAAGGCTCGAGTCCTCCTAACACCCAGTGAGTTTGCTGGTGACTTCTCGTCCACCCGGATTCGCCTCGACTTTGAGAATAGCGGTCGAAACCGGGCTTTTACACGCTTTGTTGTAGGTCACATTTTCACTACAACTAGCTAAAGGATTAATCGACATTGTTTCGCATGTTTTTGCGGGCACGAATTCAGCTTCATTGTTTGTCGTAACCGCGATGACGTCAGCCCTTGCCAGCTCACTGCAGTTCGTAATGAGAACAGTCTTTGTTTTTTCGGTCGCTGTGAAAGTAACATTGGGAACGCTGACGCAGGCATTCACTACTTCGCATCCACAGGCGGTGCTCGCGCCGAGCGAGAGACTGGTTGCGCCGGCTAGTACACCAGTTGTGCTCACTAGGCCGCCGACTGTGCCGAGCGCCACGAACCATAGTGTCAGGCGCCTCAGGTGCTTTGAAAAGAGTGAACGCATTTTGCCCTCCTACGGGTCATGGATGGCCTCTCCCTATCGATTGACGGTGGTTTGCCGCCGCACGTGATGACAGCGATGCTACTCCTTGCCAAGTACTGCGCTATCGGAGAGACCGAACGCCACCACGCCGCGAGCAGCTTTCTTGTGCTGACGCTGGATCAGGGATACTTACGCCAGGCTTTAAGGTCGCACATGTCTCCGACTCGTTGATCTTGGGGCTTGTTTGATAATCGGTGGTGGCACGGCGCGGTCTTCCCCCCGCCACCTCCACGCGATGGCCGGGCGCTTCCGTCACGAGCGCGCTTATTTCGAGGCGGTGACGGATGGTGACGGGATGCGCCAGATCGAGAGCGCCCCCAAGCGAGGCCTGCGCCAGATCTCACCGACGTCTGTACCACGTTCAACAGCGGTAGTGCTTGACGCAATCAGGGCATCCGAATCGCTGAGCAGACACGAGCCGTAGCCGCCCCGTATGCGAGCGTCCTCCGCGTGCATTCGTTTGCTGACGGGACCCTGCGGGGAGGTCTCACGGAGGTCTATAGACGCGCAGTTCGATCAAGCGTCGTCTCCATGACGGTGCTTACATCGATGTTGAAGTGACTCGCGAGTGCTCGACGTCCGGCCGTGGTGAGACGCAGCGCGCGGGGTGCACTGCGGGGGGTGAGCCAACTGTGGGCGCGGAAGCCGTGGAGGAGGGCGGCACCGAGTGCTCCGGCGAGGTGGTGGCGGCGCTCAGTCCAGTCAAGACAGGTACGTGCCAGTGGCCGACGGCCCGCTTGAATGGCTTCGGTGTCAATACCGAGCGAGCCTAGGTGTTCGGCCCCCACTGGAGTGAGCGTGATCCCTGCGGATGTGACGCGCAATGTGCCATCGATCTGCAGTTGGTCGTACAGCGCAATCGCGATCGTCCCAGCGAGGTGGTCGTAGCAGGTACGAGCGAAGCGCAGGTCGAAGCCGACGTTCGGTGCGTGTGACGCGACGGGCGCGGGCGCAAGCGCCATGATGCTCTCCAGCAACGCGGCCACTCGGGGAGTAGCGAGCCGGTAATAGCGATGCGGGCCCTGTGCCTCGACCACCAGGAGCCCGCCGTCGGTCAGGCGGCCGAGATGCTGGCTGGCGGTAGAGGGCGCGATCTTCGCCAGGATGGCCAGCTCGCCCGCCGTGCGGGCACGCTGGTCCATGAGCGCCTGAAGCATCGTGGAGCGCGAACTGTCAGCCAGGAGGGCGGCGACGCCGGCGATGTCTGTCACGTTATCCATGCCGAAGCGGCTCATCCTAGCGGCGCACATTTCGGTGCCCAGCGAAACGATGCGTGTGAGACTGAGTACATGCACTCCAGCACAGGCGACACCGAGGCAACTCACAACGATGACGCTCGAACCGGAGGGGAGCATCAGGGGATCTGGCCGAGCATTCTTTACTTCGGCACACCGGTGGCGCTCATCACCACGATGAACGCTGATCAGACACCGAATATCGGGCCGATGTCATCGGCATGGGCGCTCGGCTACACCGTTGTGATGGGCTGGGAGAGCACGGCGCATACTTTCGCCAACCTCGAGCGCGAGCGCGAGTGCGTGATCAACCTACCTGGGCCGGATCTCGTCGAGCAGGTCGAGGCCCTGGCGCCACTGACCGGCCGCAACCCTCCAGCGCCCCACAAGGCCGAAACGTTCCGCTTTGAGCCGCGCAAGTTCGAGGCTGCGGGCCTGACCCCGACAGCGGCCGAGACGGTTAAGCCACCGCGCATCGCACAATGTCCGCTGCAACTGGAGGCGAAGGTCACAGCGATCCACGAGCCGGCAACCCGCCCCGACGGCGAACACTTCCGGATCGTCGAGACTCACGTCCAGCGAGTCCACGCGCTCGCGAGCATCATCAAGCCAGGAACCAACCACATAGACCCCCAACGCTGGAGCCCTCTGCTCTACGTCTTCCGGCACTACTTCGCCACTGGCCAAGAGATCAGACGAAGCTTTCGCGCCGAGGATTGAACGCCACCTCGCTTCCAGATCCATGAACAGGTCAGTCGCGGACAGCGTCCCGACCATCTGCGTATTCCTACGCCGCGTCAGCCGCCTTGAAGAAGTCAGGCACCTCGCCCGAAACCCCATAAGCGGTCCCACAGCCAGCGCATCGCAGCAGCTCCGGCTCATGCTCGCGCTGGAGCTCCCCACGGCAAGCGGGACAGCGCCACTCGAGCTTTCCCTCGCCCTCACCTGTTGCCGGCACGGTGATCAGCCAGTCGCGGTTGCGCAGCGCCTTCACCGAATGAACGGGCGAGCCCCAGCGTTGGGAGACGGCGTGGTCCAGTCCATAGAAGGCGTCCCGCAGGCCGCCTGGCAGATGGCGGCCCACGCCCACGATCATCGCCAAGGTGGCGTTGCAGCGAAAGCTGCCATACGTCGCGTCCGGACCGAACAGCCGCCGCACGGTGGCCGGGTCGAAGTTGTTGATGTGGCCCTCCTCGTGCAATTCGTAGTCGGGCTCGTGCTCGTCCGCGCTCTGGCTCACAGGGGTGGTCACCAGCACCGTCCCGCGAGAGACGCGACGCATCTCCGCGATCATCAGATCTGGGTCGAGCACGTGCTCGATCACCTCAGTCGACAGCACCAAGTCGAAGCTCCCGTCGGCGAACGGCAGGTGCGTGGCCTCGGCGGCCGCAACCGGAAACCCGTAAAGGTCGTGCGCCTTTGCCAGCGTGGTGGTCGAGATGTCCACACCCCACACGCTCGCGCCAAAGCGGTCGCGCACCACCTTCATGAAGTAGCCCTCCGCGCAGCCCACGTCCAGAACGCTCGTGAACTTCAGCGAGTCCAGCGCCGACAGCAGCGCACGCTGGCGCACGTAGTGCCTGAACGCCGCCGGCGTATAGCCGTGGTGGGGATGGTGATCCTGGTTGACGTGGACAGCGTTTTCCGCGTCTCGCACCGCTTTCGCGTATGTCTCACGCGAAAGCGTGTCCCGATCTTGGGCCATCGGTTGAGCTTAGCCGCGCGGGAAGACCTTACCCAGTCGCGCCAGCGCGAGCGGGTTGCCGCGCGGGCGCAGCCTGCCGCTCGCCACCGCCCGCATGGGGTCGAGGCGTTCGCCCACGATGTCCACCCAGTCCTGCCAGGCGAGACGCAGGCGCAGGTCGGGGTTGGGCGCGTCGCCCGGCTGGACCGTGCTCGAGCCGTTGTTCACCGTCAAATGCCACGTGGGGATGTCTGGGTCGGTGAACTCCCACTGGAACGTCGTCGGGCGCTTGAGCCCATGATTCGGGTTCACCTGGCGGCGGATCGTGTCGAACAGCAGCGCCACCGTCTCCTCGTCACGCAGCGTAGGCCCTTCGCGCACGCCCAGCACGCCAGCTTTGGCCAGTGCCCGCCCACGCTGGGAGATCTCAAGCGGCGACAGTCCCTGCGGCAACAGCGGCGGGCCGGGCAGCGTCTCGATCGCTAGCCCTGCCGAGCGCAGCTTGGTGGTCATCGACGTCAGGCCCTCCACACCCACCTCGTCGTAGGTGGCGCCAAATATCGTGATGTAGCGTTCGTCCCAGCCTGGGGGCATCAGCACCTGTGCCGTGTAGCGCGTGACGTCGCGCAGGATCCGCCCCACCGCCTTGGGCACGCCCACCGGGTCTTCGCGGTTGAGGTCCGACAACAGCTTCACGCCGAAGCCGATGTGCCGTTGCTCGTCCGCCGCGATGTTCGCCATACCCTCGCGAAACGCCGGCAGCTGATCGCGCTTTTCCAGGTAGCCACAGATGAAATGCTGGCCTGGCTGGGCGAGCGCCGCCTCAACGACGATATGGTAGAGCGTCACCGCCGCCGCCAATTTCGCGGGGGAGTGGTCCGCGCGCAGTTCATCTGCCATGCGGTCCAGGCGGCCGAAGATCTTGCGAAAGCCCGGCGTCAGCTGTGGCTTGACCGCGTCAAGGCCGCTCGCCATCGAGCCATCTCCGATGCCGCAAACCTCCTGCATGAAGCGCTTGAAGAACACCGCGTGGCGGGCCTCGTCCACCTGCTGGGTGGTGAGGAAGTACTTCTGCTCCTCCAGGGGCGCCGCGTCGATGTACGGCGAGAGGTTGTCCGCGACCGCGTCCTCGCCCCAGAAGAACAGGCAGTAGTTCCACAGCGCCGCCGTGCGCTCGAACTCCGTGAAGTCCTCCCGCCACTGGCGCGCGTCCTCGGTGAAGTCCAGCTCCGTCGCCGACCAGTTGCCGCGCTCCCAGCGCGAGTACAGGTCCTCATAGGAGATCGCGTCCGCGGGCAAGCTGCCCAGGCTGCTCGTCTCAGCGTTTTTCGGGCTCGTCGCAGTCGCCATCTCTCCCGCTCCTCTCGACAACAATCAGAATTGAATAACGAACGTTATCGGAATAACGAACGCTCTCCATCTAAGATTTAAGAATATGAAGATCGAGGACAGCGATCTGTATCCACCTGGCGCCGCCGACAGCTCCGGGCGCTGGGCGTATGACCCGCGAGCAGACGCGCGCGAATACCCGCGAGCGGTTGCTCACGGCCGCGCGCAGCGTTTTCGCCCGCAGCGGCTTTCACGGTGCCTCGGTCGATGAGATCGCCTCCGAGGCAGGCTTCTCCACCGGCGCCCTCTACTCGAACTTCGACGGCAAGGAGGATCTCTTCCTTGTGCTCATGGAGCGCGAGATCGCCGAGCACGCACGCGAGATCGCCGACGCTGTAGGTGCGAGGGCGTCAATCGCCGAGCGCGCCACCGGTGGTGCGCGCCAGTGGATGACCATGATCGACCGCGAGCCCGAGCTGCTGCTGCTGTTCATGGAGTTCTGGGCCTACGGCGTGCGCGACCCCGACGTGCGCCCCAAGGTGGCCGAACGCTTCGCCCAGATGCGCCAGGTGATCACCCAGCTGCTCGCCGACGGTGCCCGCGAGTTCGACCTCGAGCTGGCGCTACCCGCCGAGCAGCTCGCGCTCGCCATCGACGCGCTCGCCGACGGCATCGCCCGGCAGAAGCTCGCCGACCCCGATGCCGTCCCCGACGAGCTGATGGGCAACGTGCTCGCGCTATTGCTCAGCGCCGCTACACGGCCGGCCGCAGGCACAGACACGCATAGTGCAGCGTGAACGCGCGGTGAGCCAGCGCCGGCGCGACGCGGTGTACGCCAGCGCGTGTTGCCCACTTGAGCGTTCCAGCCGCCCGTCCGCGCGGGCTGGTGGCGAAGAAGCGGTGAACCTCCAGCGGCAGCGGATCGTCCAGCTGCACCGCAATCGACAGCCCCGCGCGGGCTACGAACGCTCGCACCGCGTCGCGGTCCAGGCGCTGTAGGTGGCCCACCTCCGCCGCGTGCTCGCGCTTGCTGTCTCGGCGCGCCGACCAGTTGGCCTCCAGCGGCACCTCCACCACCACCGCACGGCACGCACGCGCCACCTCCGCCAGCAGCTCCGCCGGGTCGTGAACGTGCTCGAGCACGTGTGACAGCACCCCCAGCTCGTACGCGCCGTCCGCGGCCGGCAGGTGCAGCCCGTCATACAGCTCCACCGAGCCGATCTCAGCGCGCTGGCGGGCGATATCCACCGCCGCCTGGGTGATCTCAACTCCCGACAGCAAGCCTCCGAAGCCCCGCCGGTGAAGCTCGCACAGCAGCGCCCCGTCGCCGCAGCCCACCTCCAGCGTGCTCGTCGGCTGGAGCCCTGCCTGCCGGCACAGCGCGATCACGTGGTCAGCCTTGCCGATTGCCCCCAGCGCCCGCCAGCGCGCCGCGCGGGCAGCGTCGGCGGGCGCGCGTGAGTAGGCGTCGTCGTAGAAGCGGACGAGGGCGGCGGAGTCCTCCACACCGATGATTATTGTGGGCGCGATGACAGCGAAGCTCACGGCGTCGCTGCGCGCCTCGCCCGCGACCGTGCCCGCGCTCGCCGCGATCGCGCTGTTCGTCGTGTGGGCGACCAGCCAGGCGGGCTACCCCGTCACCCACTGGGCGCCCGGTGCGCTGATCGTGCTCGTGCTGCTCGGCATCGCCCTCGGCGTCGTGCGCGTGCGCCTGGCAGAGGTGCCGCGGCCGGTGCTGATCGCACTCGCCGCGCTCGCCGCCTACACCGTCCTCAGCTACCTGTCCATCCTGTGGGCGGCCAACACCGGCGACGCGTGGGAAGGGGCTAACCGGACGCTCCTGTACCTGTTGGTGTTCGCGCTGTTCGCTCTCTGGCGACAGCACGGCCGGAGCGCGGCGCTGTTGCTGTGCGTGTGGACGATCGCCTTGATCGTGTTGGCCGCGTTCACAGCGCTTCACCTCAGCGCCGCCAGTGGCGCTCATCTGCAGACCCTGCTCCCCGGCGGGCGTCTTGACTACCCCACCGGCTACCCCAACGCCAACGCCGCCCAATGGCTGATGGCCTTCTGGCCCGCGCTGCTGTTCGCCCGCAGCGAGCAGCTGCCATGGGGCATTCGCGGCCTGCTCGCCGGCGGCGCCGTGCTGCTGGCCGAGGTGGCGCTGCTCAGCCAGAGCCGCGGCTCCATCTACGCCACGCCGGTGATGGTCGTGCTCGTATTTGCCCTGCTGCCCGGCCGTACCCGCACGTTCGCCCTGCTTGTGCCAGTAGTCGCCGGCATTGCCGCCGCCGCGCCCGCGGTGTTGCACGTGGGCGATGACCTCAAAAGCGAAGCCGTGGTTCCCGCCACGCTGCACACGGCCGTTGCCGCCATGTTCGCCGCGGCGCTCGCCGTCGGGCTGGTGGTCGCATTGGGCGCCTATATCGAGTCGCTGCGCCCGTTCTCCCGAAGGGCCCGTAAGCGCATTGGCAGAGGCGTGCGCACCGCCGCGCTGCTCACGTTGGTGGTGGGGGTGATCGGGGGCCTTGCGGTGGCGGGCAACCCCATCACCAGGATCGAAAAAGGCTGGAACAGCTTCAAGGGGGGCTACTCGTCGGATAACACCAGCGGCAGCCGGCTCGTCAGCGGCCTCGGCAGCAACCGCTACGACTTCTTCCGTGTCGCGCTCGATGAATTCCGCGCCCATCCGCTCGTGGGGATCGGCGCTGACAACTTCCAGCAGCAGTACCTCGCCCATGGCCGCAGCAACGAGACGCCCCACTACCCGCACAGCGTCGAGCTGCGCACGCTCTCCCAGACCGGCCTGATCGGGGCGCTGATCGCCCTCGTCGGTCTCGGCGGCGCCCTGCTCGCCGCTGCCCGGGGGCTACGTCGCACCGACCCGCTCGCTCGTTATGTGGCCGGGGCGGCGCTCGCCGGGTTCGGCTACTGGGTCGTCCACGGGTCCTTCGACTGGTTCTGGGAGTTCGCCGGGCTTGGAGCCGCCGCCTTTGCCCTGCTCGGTATCGCGTGCGCGCTCGCCCCCGCTCGTGTTGCTCCTGCTGGCGCGGAGCCTGTGCCCGAGGCCACGGAGGAGCCCGATCTCGGGGCCGCGCAACCTGTGCCTGACGCGGGGGAGCCAACTGCAGGCGTCGCGGAGCCCGCCGCGGGCTCCAGACCACGCGGGCGGCTTCGTGGCCGACTGGCGATTGCGGCGGGGCTGGTCCTGGCGCTAGCCGGTGCGATCTCGCTGGCTGCACCGTGGCTGAGCCAGCTCGAGGTGCAGAGCGCCGCGCACATCTGGACGAGCTCGCCCCAGGCCGCGTACGCCCGCCTGCGCGATGCCGCCCGTCTGAACCCGCTCAGCGACGAGCCCGATCTGGTCGCCGGCAGCATCGCGTTGCGCTACGGCGAACTGACACACGCCCAGCAGCAGTTCTCGCTCGCGCTCGAAAGAGACCCTGGCGACGCCTATGCCACGCTCGAGCGCGGGGCGATCGCCTCAGCCAAAGGAGAACGGGCCGCCGCGCTCGGATTGCTTGGGCAGGCGGTGGGCCTCGAGCCGCGGGAACCGCTCGCCCGCGAAGCGCTCACGATAGTGCGCGAAGGACACCGTTTGAGCGTCGAGGAACTCAATCGCGTAATCCTGCTCAAAGCTCAGCAACTCGAATGATGGCCGATCGAATTCCCGCGAATTGCCCGAAAACTCTCGACATCTCGTGGTGGCTTCTGTAGCGTGTGAGGCCGATACTCGTCGATTTGTCGAGGCTGGGCTTCTGGGCTCAAGAGGCTCGATGATCGGGGGGCGCAGGTGACGACGAACGCGTGGCACGGATAGGAGCAGAGCTTGCTCGGGCCAGAAGGGATTTCAGGGCACGGAAGCATGAGCGGTACCCGTCGCACCATCATTAAGCTGACCCTGATCGTGCTGGTCGTCGCGGTGCTGACGCCGGCGGCTGCGAGCGCCGGATCACTGCTCAGCGGCTATGGCGGCCCTGGCGAGGGCAATCAGGCGATTCTCGGCTCCGCGCTGCTCAACGGGCGTTCCGGCAAAGGCGGCTCCGGCGGTGGGTCGGGAGGGGCTGCCGGGATAGGCCGATCCGGCTCCTACGGGTCGCTGATCGCAAGCGCCGGCGAAGGGCAGACCGTGAGCCCCAGCCACGCGGGCGGAGGGTCTACGGGCTCGAGCAGCGCGCGATCCTCCAAATCCGGCAGCAAACAGAGACATGTCGAAGCAGGCGCCGGAAAGGCATCCAACGGTTCATCTCAGCCGTATACACAGACAAACAGGCCATCCACCCAGACCTCCGCCGGCGGCGGTTCGCAGCCGCTTGGACTATCGGGCGCCGACCTGCTGTACATACTGCTTGCGCTGGTAGTCCTGGCTTTGACGGGTGTTCTTACTAGGGGGTTGGTGCGAGCCAACATGCACGGGGATGGGGGGCCGGCTCAAGCGATGCGACGGAGAACCCGACTAACCAACTAGACGCAGGACAAGACCCGCTTCATGGACAGCACGCGAATCACCCAACAGACATCGACGACTCTGCCGCTGCGCGGTGAGTTGACGCACGACGCACCGGTGCCAAAGGCCCTGTGGCGGCGCAGCTTCACTGGGCCCTTGCAGTGGCTGCTGGAGGGCTCCGGCTGGGGGGTGCTGCGGCCGGCCGTCGACTTCATCCTGCTGTGGGCCGCCGTCGTGATCGCCCTCGGCGGCATTGGCGCCACCACGAACGTGTCCTCCGCCAGGGCGCCCCTGCTGGCGCTGCCGCTGCTCGTAATGGGCCTGTTCTATCTGCGTGGTCTGTATCGTACTCGCCTGCGTGCTCTGGTGCTCGACGGCATCGTCCCCGTCCTCAGCGGCGTGTCCGTCGCGGCGATGGCGGTGGCGACGCTCGGGATGCTCTTCAACGGGCAGCTGCCGAGCCAAACCGACTGGTTGCACGCATGGCTGTTCTCGCTCGTGGGCGTGGGTTTTGGGCGGATCATCCTGTCGTTTGCGCAGCGCACCGCGCGCAAGCGCCACCTCGTGGGCAAGTCCGTGTTGATCATGGGTGCCGGTGTCGTCGGCGCGCAGGTCGCGCGGCGCCTTGACGCTCATCCCGAGTACGGGCTCGTGCCGGTCGGCTTTCTCGACGAGGATCCCCGCTCGGTGGCCGAGGTCGGCGGACGCGACGTGCCCGTGCTCGGCACCATCGACGATCTCGACGAGACCGTTGCCAATACCGGTGTCAGGCACCTGATCGTTGCGTTCTCGTCAGCCGCCGATGCACGCGTCAGCCGTCTGATCCAGCGCTGCCAGGAGTTGGGCGTCGAGGTCTCGGTGGTGCCGCGGATGTTCGACACGATCAACGATCGCGTCGGCTATGACACGGTGGGCGGCCTGCCGTTGCTGTCCTTCAACGCCGTCGACCCCGAGGGTCTGCAGTTCGCCATCAAGCACGCGCTCGACCGGGTGCTCGCGCTGCTGTTGCTGATCGTGTTCTCCCCCTTGATCCTGTTGGCGGCGATCGCTGTCAGGCTCAGCTCCCCAGGACCGGCGTTCTTCCGCCAGCGCCGCGTCGGCCGCGACGGCAAGGTATTCGACTTCTACAAGTTCCGCTCGATGCTGGTGGAGTCCGAGGTCGCCGAGGAAGAGGGCGGAGAGAGCGGGAGCGCCGTGGACTTCCTGCTCGGTGGCGACACCGCGCCCGGTGGCGTCGAGGGCGAGGACCGGCGGACAGCCGTCGGGCGTTTCTTGCGCAGCACCTCGCTGGACGAGCTACCGCAGCTGTTCAACGTGCTGCGCGGCGACATGAGCCTCGTCGGCCCGCGCCCCGAGCGCCCCGAGTTCGTGGAGCTGTTCAGGCAGGACATCATCCGCTACGGCGACCGTCACCGCGTCAAGTCTGGGATCACCGGCTGGGCTCAGGTGCACGGCCTGCGGGGACAGACTTCGCTGGCTGAGCGCGTCGAGTGGGACAACTACTACATCGCCCACTGGTCGCTGGGCCTTGACCTGAAGATCCTCGCGCTCACGTTTGTGGCGCTGTTCCGCAACGCCGAGTGATCAGATGCGCTTCTGGGCTGCCTTGGCGAGGCCGCTCCAGTACTGGAACACGCGCACCCGCAGACCGCTCGTGCCAAGCGCCGACGGCAGCACCAGCGAGTAGCGGTTGAAGCGGTTGAGCTTGAAGATCGCGCGGTAGCGCAGCAGCTTGCCCTTGAACGCTTCAAGCCCCATGAAGTCCCCCACCGGCGCGGAGCCGCTGGCAATCACATGCCTGCCGCCGCGGCGCAGGTTGACAACGATTGGGCTGACCTTCCCGAACGGTGCGGCCAGCGCGCCGGCGAACGCCGCAAACGAGGGCTTGCGCGCTCCGCTCGCGTTCGTCAGGCCGAAGTCTTCGGAGGGGGAGTCCGCCAGCTTGTACATCACGGCCGCGGCTACCCACGGTGTGTGCACCAGGGAGCGGTAGGTGTTGGCGAGGTTGCTCGCCTGGATCTGCGGCGTCACGCACGCCTGTTCCTGCTCGATCGACTGCGCCGGCCAGCAGCTGCTCCACCCGAACTCGTCAAGCCACAGCGGCGTGGTATCGCCATTGGCGAGCTGCACTTCGTGGATCGAGCGCAGCGAGCCGAGTGTGAGGTTGTAGTAGTGGACCGCCAGGCCGTCGTAGTAGCCCTTGATGCCCGCCGCGTACAGCGCACGCAGGAAGACTCCGTTGGAGCCAACCAGCGAGCCGGCGAGCACCGGTATGCCCGGGTTGACAGCCTTGATTGCCGGGTACGCCGCCCGCAGAAGCTCCGCATACCGTTCCGGTTTGCTCGGGCCGGACAGGTAGTCTTCGTTGGCCTGATCGGGCTCGTTCCATACCTCGATCGCGGCCAGCTGCGTGCCGTAGCGCCTGGCCAGATACGCGACAAACGCGCCGTAGTAAGCATTGTTGTTCGGTGGCCAGGAGTTGGCTTCGGCTTCGCGGCCTGGCTCACAGGCACCCAGCAGCGCGCTGGGCGCGGAGGATGCCCAGCACGGCGTGCTGTCGACGGACATGATCACGCGTATCCCCGCCGCGCTCGCGTCACTCACCAGTCGATCGACGACCGCAAGCGTGCTCGCATCGATTTTTTCCGGACCTGACGGTTCGAGCGCAGACCAGGCGACGACCGTGCGGATCAGCTTTGAGTGCAGCGCGTGGGCCTGGGAGACCGCGCGGTCCACTTCCGCTGCCTGCGTGAAGTTGCTGACACCCAGGATGTTCACCCCGCCAGGCAGCGCCGACGCGGCAGCCGTGCTCCTGCCGCCGCTTCCCGTGGCGGCCGATGCTGCTGTCGCCAGGACGCAAAGCGCAAGTGTCAGACCGGCCGTCGCCCTGTGGATGCGCCCGCCCATTGCGAATACCATAGTCGTCGGTGCAGCGGAGCTCGCCGCTTGAAGCCACGCGGGCAGGCCCGCGGCTCACGTCTAGAAGTACGCTTCTAGGCAGATGTCGCCCACATGGATATGGATGCAGATCGCGATCGTCGTGTTTGTCGTGATCGGAATGATCGTGGCGATCACGAAGCTCGTGTAACGAGCTTCAGCGGCCCGCCGGCAGGTTCTCAGCGGCGCAGGCGCCAGCGGCGGCGTGGCTGGCGGGAGCGCTCGAATGCTCCCGAAGGCGGCTGCGGGATCTCCGCGCCGCTCACGATCGCCGCAGGCACAGTCTGCGTCAGCCAGTCGGCCAGCGGCGTGAGCCCAGACTGCTCGAGCTCCTCGAGCAGCCCCGGTCGGCGTCTGTTGGCGTCGTGCGCGTCAGAGGTGACGTTTTGGATCAGCCCCTCGCGCGCGAGCTCGAGCGCATAGCGGCGTACCTCGCTGCCGAAGCGTCCCACCAGCGAGCCGGCGGTGATCGACATCAGCACGCCCGCGTCCGCGAGCCGGCGCACCACGTCGTGGTCGCGTTGCAGTGCCGGACAGCGCTCAGGATGGGCCAGCACGACGCTATGGCCTTGGCGCAGGAGGCCGATCACGAGGCCTTCCAGCCCGGTGGCCACCGGCGTGAACGGAGGCTCGATCAGCAGCCAGCCGCCGCCGCCGAGGCTCAGCCGGGCGAGCTCGCCCGGATCAATCTCCGCGAGGTGGGTCATGGCGATCTCGGCGCCGGGCAGGACGTTCACGTCGATCCGCTCCTGCACCAGGTGCTCGTTCAGCTGCGCCGTCAGCGCGGCAATCGTGTCCGCGTCATTCGGAGTGCGCGAATTCACGTGCGGAGTTGCCACCACGGTGTCGATCCCCGCGGCTCGCGCGGCTTGCATCAGCCCGAGCGAGCCCTCGATCGTCTCGGGGCCGTCATCGATGCCCGGTAGCGCGTGGCAATGCAAGTCGATCATCGGCGAGGCGAAGCGTACGCTGATGTAAGGGTGCACACCTGGTCAGGTGGTTTAGAACCTGTTTCGAAACAGGTTCTTAGCGGGCGGGTATGATCGCTGCGCCGAGGTTGTGGCGATGGCTGGTGGCGCGAACGCAAGGGAGAAGTGAATGTTCAAATCGATCGTGGTTGGAACCGATGGGTCAGACACCGCCACCCAGGCTGTTCGCCAGGCAGTGGACGTCGCCCGGGCCGTCGGGGCGAAGATCGAGCTTGTCAGTGCGTATGAGCCTGTGCCCGCCCAGCGGCTGAGCGAGGAACGCCGCCAGGCGCCCGAGGACCTGCAGTGGGCGATCAACCCGCGTGAGGATGTCGACGCGACGCTCGAGGCCGCAGCCGCGATCGGCCGCGAAGCTGGGGTCGAGGTCGACGTGTACCCGCGCCAAGGCGATCCCGCCGACGCGATCCTCGACATCGCCGAGGAGCGCGAAGCCGATTTGATCGTGGTGGGTAACAAGGGAATGACAGGCGCCAAGCGATTCCTGCTGGGCTCCGTACCCAACAAGGTCTCACATCACGCGCCCTGCTCGGTGCTGATCATTCGAACCACCTGAGCCGTTCGCAGGCCGGGCGTGCGGGAGCCCGTCCCGCGCTATCGCGATAATGGCTCGCATGAAGATCGTAAGCGTGATGACCACGGACTCCAGCGGTGGCGCTGAGTTCGCCGCGGTGGAGCAGCTCGAGGCGCTACGACGCCGCGGCCACGAGACCGTGATGCTCACGGACGCGCCTGGGATCGGGCGCGACACCGGGGTCGAGATCCGGCCGATCTCAATCGGGCCAAAGCTCTCGCTCAGCAGCTGGATGGGCCTCGCCGTGCGCTGGCCGCTGCTGCTCGCGCGACTGCGCCGCGCGCTGCGCGAGCAGGCTCCCTACGACATTCTGCTCGTCCACTACAAGAAGGAGCAGTTGCTCGTGCCGTGGCTGCCCGCGAGCTTGCGTAAGACGGTCGTTTGGGATGAGTGGGGGCCGGTTCCGTTCCCGCTGCGTAAGGGTATTCCCCGCGCCGCCTATCTCGCCGCCGCACGGGCCGTGCCGCTGGTGATGGCCGTTTCGGAGGGCACCCGCAGCTCGGTCATCGACGTGGGCGTCGAACCGCAGAAGGTGGTGATGGTCCCCAACGTCCTGCGCACGGAGGAAATCCGCTACACCGAGGCGGGCCGCGCACGCGTGCGCGGTGAACTCGGTATCCCCGAGCAGGCGTTCGTCGTCGGCTGCATCTCACGCTTTCACCCCAAGAAGCGCAACGACGTGGTCGTGCGCGCGGTGCGCGAGCTCGACGACGAGCGCGTGCACCTGATCCTCGCTGGCGACGGCGGCACAGAAGCGGAGTTGCGGGCGCTGGCCGCGCCGCTCGGTGAGCGTGCGCACTTCATCTCCACCCCTGGCACCGAGGTCCCCGACGTGCTCTCCGCGTTCGACGTGTCGGTGTTCTGCCCCAGCCCCACCGAGGGAGCGCCTCGCGCGGTGATCCTGGGGATGCTCGCCGAACGGCCGTGCCTGGCGACCGGCGCCGAGGGCGTCTCGGACATGATCAGCCCCGATATCGGCGGCATCGCCCACCCGGAGAACGACCCCGCCTCGCTACGTGCGCTGCTCGTGCGCTACCTCGACGACCCGCAGCGTGCCGCGCGCGAGGGCACCGCAGCGCGCGCCCACGCCGAGCGCACCTACGCCGCGCCCGTAGTTGCGCAGACGATCGAGGGTCTGCTGCAGGATGCGATTGCGTCCCGTGGCGTACGCACGCCTGCTCCTGTATGAGCGGGCCCCCGCACAGGCGAGTGCTGATGATCGAGCAGGGCGGTCGCGGAGGCGTGGCCGACTACACGGGCGAGCTCGTACGCGCGCTCGTCGATCTCGGCTGGGCGGTGGAGCTCGCGAGCGCGGACGACCATCTCTACCCGCCGATCCCAGGCGTGGTCGTGCACCCAGTCTTCCATTACATGCGCGACGACACAGCACTTCGCCGGGCGTTGCGACGTGCTCACCTGGGGCCTGTGGTCAACGGCCTACGCTTTCTCGCGAGCTTGCCGCAGCTGGTGCGCCTGTCGAAAAATGCGGACATCGTCCACAGCCAGGGATGGGAGATCCCTGAGATTGGGCTGGTTGCCATCGTCTGCATGCGTGTTGGCGGCGCAACCATCGTGCAGACGCTGCACGGGATCGTCGAGCGCTCCGGCAGGCTGACCCGCACCAGGCGGCTGATCACGCGGGCCAAGGGATGGCTGACCGCCGGGACGATCGTTCATACACGAGGCCGATGTGGCGCTGCTACCGCCCGCTATGCGTGCGCGGACGGTCGTGATCCCACACGGCGAGTACGGCGGGCTCGCGCGCACAGGGGGCAGCGTCGAGCGCGCCGCTGCCCGCGCACAGCTGGGCATCGGAGCAGAGGCGCCTGTCACGCTGATGTTCGGCCAGCTGCGCGCCGACAAGGGCCTCGGCGACCTCGTCGAGGCGCTCACGCGGCTGCCCACGCTGCACCTGCTGATCGGCGGCCAGGACCTGGGCGCGCTCACGTGCGCTCGCCGCGCGGCTCGAGAGCCCCGAGCTGGCCGGTCGCGTGACGATCCGCGAGGGATTCCTCGAGATGGCCGAGGCCGCGCAGCTGTTCGCCGCCGCCGACACCGTCGCCCTGCCATACCCCAGCGCGAGCCAAAGCGGCGTGCTGCTGCTCGCCTACGGCTTTCACCGTCCGGTGATCGCCTACCCCGTCGGCGGCCTGCTGGAGGCGGTGATCGACGGCGAGACCGGCTGGCTCTGCGCACGCCCAGACGTGGACGCGCTCGTCGACGCGCTCGCCGCGAGCATCGACGCGGGCGCGCAGGAGTGCCTGCGCCGCGGCGAGCGGGGCGCGCAGCTCGCCGACGAGCGCTTCTCCTGGCCGGCGATCGCGCGGCGCACCGACGAGCTCTACCGCGAGGTGCTCGCGCGCGTGTCTGAGCGCTCGCGCGCCGATGAGGCACGCAGCGCGCGGCTGCTGCTCGGCGTCGACATGCCCGCCGATGCGCTCACAGCGGAGATGCTGACTCGCGGCCGTGCGCTCCGCCGTGCGCTCGCGGCGCCCGCCATCGCCGCCGCATCGCTTCCTGCAGCGTGTGCAGCGCAAGCTCGGCGGCCTCGAGTACGAGCGCGCGGTCGCCGAGCCGCTGCAGGCGGCCCGTCGGGCCGCGCTGGGGGCGCAGGCGGCCGGCGCGCCGCGGTTTCTCGTGCGCGTGGATGAGTTCCCCCACTACCTCGCCTGGGATGAGCCCGATCGCTACGGCAACGAGCGCTTCCGCCGCTTCCATGAGCTCATGGTCGGTGCCGGCGTGCCGTATCTGATCGCCGTGCCGCCGCGCGTCAGCCACGCGCCGCTGGATCCGCAGCAGAGTCGTTGGCGGGCGCCCGAGGATGCCGAGCGGGAGCTGCTGGCCAGCTCGCAGGCGAGGGGGTCGCGTTTGCCCTGCACGGCCTCGACCACCGCACGCGCTTCTCCGTCGCCGCGCCGCCACAGCGAGCTCTGCGGCCTCGACCGCCGCGCCACCGAGAAGCTGATCGACACCGCCCTCGAGGAGCTCGCCGCGCTCGGGATCTCCACGGAGGTGTTCGTCGCGCCCTACAACCGCTTCGATGTCGAGCAGTACGACGTGCTGGCATCGCGCTTTGCCGTCGTCTGCGGCGGCCCTGAGTCGGTCGGGCTGATCGGCTTTCAGCGCACGCCGCTATGGCGTGGCGAGGCGGTCTATCTGCCCGTCCTATCACCCGCTGTACGGGCACGCGCGCGAGGTCCTGCCCGCGGCGCAGAGGCTGATCGAGCGGCGTATCGCCCTGTGGGCACCGATCGCGCTGCACTGGGGCTGGGAGGCAGATGAGGACTGGGCGGCGCTCGAGCGCCTGCTCGCGGCGATCGCGCCCGTACACCGCCCACTGGCATGACTTCCTCACCGCCGTCCACGCGAGCGCCGGGGTGCAGGCGGGCGCGGGCAGGCGGCGAGCTCGGTGTGAACGTCCGTCCAGGCGCCGGAGCGTCCACGCGCGCCCCTATCCTCCACGGCGTGAGCGAGCGTCCCGCGGCAGCAGTCCGACAGCGTGAAGCGCGCGGTGATCCTGGCCGGCGGCGAGGGCACCCGCCTGCGCCCGTACACGACCGTCCTGCCCAAGCCGCTGATGCCGATCGGCGATCGTCCGGTGCTCGACATCGTCGTGCGCCAGCTGCAAGCGCGCATGGGTTCGAGCGGATCACGATCGCCACCGGCTACCTGGCCGAGCTGATCGAGGCGTTCTTCCGCGACGGCGAGGCGTACGGCATCCCGATCGACTACTACCGCGAGCACGAGCCGCTCGGCACGGTCGGCGCGCTGGCGCTGATCGAGGGCCTGGCGGCGGACGACGTCCTGGTGATGAACGGCGACGTGCTCACCGACATCGACTACGGCGCGCTGATCGAGCGCCATCGCGCGAGCGACGCCGCGGCGACGATCGCCACGAAGACTCGCCAGATCCAGGTGTCGCTGGGGGTGCTGCGCTTTGGCGACGACGCCGACCCGACGCGTCTGACCGGCTATGACGAGAAGCCGAAGATCGACTACACCGCGAGCATGGGCGTCTACTGCTTCGCGCCGCGCGCGCTGTCGTTCATCGAGGCCGGAGAGCGCCTGGACTTCCCCGACCTGATCCTGCGGCTGATCGCCGCGGGGGAGGTCGTGCGCTCGTGGCCGAGCGAGGACTACTGGCTGGACATCGGGCGCCACGAAGACTACGAGCAGGCCCAGGAGGAGTTCGAGTCGGTGCGCGATCGCCTGATCCCACCGGCGAGCTGCGATTGGAGACACCCTCGAGGGGTAACGTCTCAGCAGGCGGGGGCCCGCGCGCGCGCGATCACCGGCATCACCGGCCAAGACGGCTCGTTCCTAGCCGAACTGCTGCTCGAGCAGGGCTACGAGGTCATCGGCCTTGTGCGCGGCGCTCCAGATCGTCCGCTCGGCTGCTCTGAGCACCTGCGCGAGAGCCTCACGCTGCGCTGGTGTGACCTGCTGGACGTCAACGGGCTGCGCGAGGCCCTTTCCGAGCTAGCGACCCAACGAGCATTATCACCTCGCCGCGCCGTCGTTCGTGCCAGCTTCGTGGGAGCACCCGGCGCAGACGCTGCAGGCGATCATCGGCTCCAGCGCCGCGCTCTTCGAGGCGGTGCGCGCGGTCGATCCCTCGATCCGGGTGTTCGTCGCCTCGTCCACCGCGATCTTCGGCGATGCGCCCGAAAGCCCTCAGCGCGAGGACACGCCGTGCCATCCCACCAGCCCTTACGCGATCGCAAAGCTCGCCGCCCACCAGCTGCTCGGCGTGTTGCGCGAGCGCTATGACCTGTATGCGTGCTCGGGCATCTTCAATAACCACGAGTCCGAGCGCAGGCCCGCGCAGTTCGTCACGCGCAAGATCACCCGTGGTGCAGCCGCGATCAAGCTGGGGCTCGAGCAGGAGCTACACCTCGGAGACCTCGACGCCGTGCGCGACTGGTCGTTTGCCGGTGACATGATGCGCGCCGCGTGGCTGACGCTCCAGCAGGATCACCCCAGCGACTACGTGCTCGCGAGCGGGGTCGGTCATACGGTGCGTGAATTCGCCCAGGCGGCGTTCGCCTGTGTCGGCCTGGACGCAGAGCAATACCTGCGGGTGGACCCGACGCTCGTGCGTGCCCCGGAGGTGACGCTGAACATCGGCGACCCGAGCCACGCGCGTGAGACGCTCGGATGGCAGCCGCAGCTGAGCTTCCAGCAGCTGGTGGAGCGGATGGTGAACGCCGACCTGCGCTCGCTCGAGGCCACGCAGGTCTCCGCCTAGAATTTTGTTCTGGCGCGCAGACGCTGCGCCACGAGCCAGCCGTCGTCGCGCAGGCGGCGAGCGAGCCCCGTCCCGGCGACGTTAAAGCGCCGGGCAGCTCGTGCCGGCTCCGCCAGGTCCCTACGCAGCCTCGCCGGGCGTCCCGACAGCATCTCGTTGGCGGCTCTGCGCAGGCTCAAGCCCTTCTCCGATGGCAGGTGCCAGAGGCCGTAGTCGAGTGGATTCTCGACCTTGGGGGCGCCATGGCGTGGACCGGTGAGGATCCTGCGGGCGACGTCAGAGAGGTCTGAGAACTGCGCCAGACCCAGTGCTCCCACGAGCGTGAGCGTCTGCTCCTCGGTAGCCAGCATCACGCCCTCCACGGCAAGCCGCTGATCGATCTCTACGCAAGCATCCACCAGGGCTCGCAATGTCTGTGGAGTGCCCGTCAACAGCTCGCCGCCAACCCAACTCGGTAGGCCATCCCCACCACCCATGCCGAGCGCGAGAGCGCCGATCGCCGTGCGTGTGCCATGCGAGCCGAAGCCGACTGCATCCCACTCCGACGGATAGGGGATGCACACGTATCCGATCTCAGGCGGAGGTGGGGTAGCTGCGAACACACGCTCGGCGTTCGGCCATACGCAGTCGAGGTCGGTCAGCCACAGCTGCCGATCGGACGGCTGTCCTATGCTTGCCGCGAGGATCGCGTCCAGCACATAGCGCGAGGATATGTAGTCCTTGTAATGCTCGCCCGTGTTCACCGGGCGGTGGCGGTATTCGGTAGGCATGATCTGCATGCCAAGCGATTCGAGCTGCGCGATCAGCTTGGCGCCATCACGTCCCAGCGATGCTGGATCGCCGAGGTTGGTGACGAGCGCCAGATCGCAGTCGACCTCACGCAACCGCAGCGTGGCTGCCTGCGTGAGCGCGCACTCGAGATAGCGGTTGGCGACCTGGGAGGCCGAGCTGGAGCGGCTCGTGGGGTAGAAGAACGCCTCGCCGTCGCCGTGGACGTACAGATATTGGACAATCAGCGGTGACGAGGTTCTGGCGTCCGCCATGCGTTCAGTGCGCGAGTGCCTTATGGACCGCCTCGACGACGATCGCCACAGCTGCCTCGTCCATCGTCGAGCTGAGCGGTAGCGCGCAGTGACGCGCAGCGGCCTGCTCGGCGCCCGGTAGCCCGCCTGCGGGCGCGAGATGCCGGCACTCGGTGAATGTGTGGAGTGCCGGGTACCAGGTGGTCTGCACGCCGTCGGCTTTCAACTCATCGCGAAAGCGGTCGCGGGACTCGCGGTCGCTAAGCAACACCGGGAACGCAAAGTGGCTCGAGCGCTCCACCGCGGGCTCCTCCCACGGGAGCTCCAGTCCGGGTGTGTCCGCGAGCTGCTCGCGATAGGAGCGCACGATCGCACGGCGCTTGGCGATTTCGTCGTCCAGGCGCTCCAGACGACTGAGGCCGAGCGCCGCGCGCGGCTCGTCGAGGCGGTAGTTGAAGCCGAGCCCGACCACGTCGTAGGTGTCCGTGCGGCCGCTGTGGCGATCCCAGGTGCCGCTGGTCATCGCGTGCGAGCGCAGCAGCCGCACGTTCGCCGCGAGCTCCTCGTCGCGGTCGGTGCACAGCAGGCCGCCCTCGCCGACGCGACAGCGACCTTCTTGGAGAAGAAGCTGAACGCGCCGCAAGCTCACCGACGGTGCCGACTTGGCGGCCGCTGTCGTCGAGCCGTGGCGCTAGATCGCCTGCGCGCAGTCCTCGATCAGCGCGATGCCGTGCTCGTCGCACAGCTCGCGCAGCGCGAGTCAACAGCCGCGGGGTAGCCGGCGAAGTGCACGGCGCATACCGCCTTCGTGCGCGGGGTGATGCGCCGCTCGACGTCCTCGGGATCGATGCTTGGAGTCTTGCGGCGAGCGATCTCGCGCGAACACCGGCGTGGCGCCGCAGTAGAGCGCTGCGCTGGCGCGTCGCGACGAACGTGAACGCCGGCACGATCACCTCGTCGCCGGGACCGAGCCCGGCCGCCAGATAGGCCAGGTGCAGCGCCGCCGTGCAGCTGGAGACCGCGATCGCGTGGCGCGCGCCCAGCTGGGTCGGCGAACGCCTCCTCGAACGCCTGCGTGCGCGGGCCCGAGCGTCAGCCAGCCCGAGCGCAGGCAGTCTCAGCGACCGCCTCGCACGTCCTGCTCGGCTGCAGGCGCAGGTCGAACAGCGGCAGCTCGGGCAGCTCGGTGCATGATCCAGGCACCCCGGCGCCTCATCTTGCTCAGGGGATGTTCTTGTAGCGAGCGTCGAATGGGTCGCCGAACGCGCCCGCGTCGAGCGCGGCGATGATCTCGGCGATGCCGTCGGGCACCGTCATCAGCGTCTCGAAGCCGAGCTCGGCGCGGATCTTGTCGAAGCTGACCTTGTAGTCGCGGGGGTCCTCATCGCGCTTGACGTAGGAGACCTTGCCGCGGTCGATCTGCTTGCCGATCTCCTCCACGAGGTCGAGCTTGCGGTAGTTCTCGCCCGAGCGGCCGGCGTTGAACACGTTATCGGCGACCTTCTCCTGCGGGCGCTTCGAGCACCGTGCGGACCGCGCGTCCGGCGTCGCGCACGTGGATGTACGGACGCCAGAACTGCTCGCCGAAGACTTCCAGCTCGCGGTCGGCCCACAGTTCGCGCGTGAACTCGTTGACGGTCAGGTCGAAGCGCATGCGCCGCCCGACTCCGTAGACGGTGGCAAAGCGCAGGCACGTCGGTTTGACGCTGCTCGTCCTGGCCGCCGAGGATCAGCTTCTCCATGCTGACCTTCTGTTCGGCGTACAGCGAGACCGGGCGCAGCTCACCGTCCTCGGTGATCGGCACGGTCGGGTCGGCCATGCGGCCGTAGTTCGAGCAGGTGGAGGCGAACACGAGCCGCTGCACCCCGGCCTCGCCGGCGTCGGCGACGAGCCCTCGGGTGGCCTGCACGTTGACTTCGTCGGAGAGCTCTGGGTCGCGCCCGCAGGCGGGATCGCCGACGATCGCAGCAAGGTGGACGACGGCGTCGGCGCCCGCCAGCGCGCGCTTGCGCGCCTCGGCGTCGCGGATGTCGGCGCGGATCACCTCGCACGCCGGCCTGCTCCTGCTCGGCGGCGATGTCCTCCTGGCCGTGCAGCAGTGAGTCCAGCACGCGGACCTCGTGCCGTGCTTCGCGCAGCTCCTCGCACGAGCAGCGCACCGATGTAGCCGCTACCGCCGGTGACTAGTGTCGTCTTGGCCACCTGATGGTCCTCTCTTTAGTTCCTGGCCCTAGAGCCCGATTGCAACGTTGAATCCGCTGGTCCGTACCCGTCGGTCGCGGAGTGTTGCGATGGAGCTCACGCCATCGTACAAGCGCATCGGCAGCCGCCCTGGTCGGCTTGAGCGCCGAGCAGGGGCAGGGATTCTGTCACTGCTGGCACGAACGGGGACAACGTCTAAATGCCGACTCTAGCTCGCGAAACCACGCGCCATCGCGCCGCCCGCGACATCGCCATGCAGGTTGTCGTGCGTATCGGCAACCTCGCGGTCGGCGCGGTCGTCACCGCGCTGGTCGTGCGCACACTGGGCGAGACCGGCTACGGCGAATGGTCGATCACCTTCACCACGCTGGTGCTGGTCGGGTATTTCGCCAACTTCGGCATGCAGGGCGTGGCACTGCGCGAAGCCGCGCGCGACCCCGAGCACCAGCACGAGTGGCTCGGCGCGGTGATGATGCTGCGGCTGATCATGCTGGCGCCGTTGATCATCGTCTCGCTCGGCGTGATCGTGCTGTTGCACCGCAGCCACGAGATGCTCATATCCGGCCTGATCCTCGTGATGACGATGCCCTTCGACGGCGTTGGCGCGCTGGGTCTCATCTTCCAGCTGCGTGTCGATAACCGTGTGCCGATGCTGGTGCTGACGTTGCGTAGCGTGCTGTGGGGCATCGCCGTGCTGTTCATCTACCTCGACCACGGCAGCATGATCGTGCTCGCGATCTCAATGGCGAGCACCAACGCGATGGGTTCGATCTTCCAGGCAGTGGCGGTGCTGAAACTCGACGTGCGTCTGCCGCGCCCATCGTTCAAGCGCCTCCGCGAGGTCGTGCATATCGGGCTGCCGATTGGCGTTGCCGGCGTGCTGATCATCGCCTACGCAAAGATCGATCAGATCATCGTGTACGTGATCGCCGGCAGTAAGTCCGCCGGGCTTTACAACGCCGTCTACAACCTCATCGACCAGGCGCACTTTGTACCGATCTCCGTGCTGACGACGCTCTCGCCCGTGATCGCCGCCTCCTGGCCGGCCGACCCCCCAAGGTTGCTGCGCACTTCGAGGCTGACTGCGGAGCTGCTCGCCATCACTTCGCTAGGCGGGTTGGCGTTCACGATCGTCGCCTCCGCGCCGCTCGTGCGTGTGATCTTCGGGGCGCAGTTCGTGCCCTCGTCGCCGGCGCTACCGGTGCTCGCCGCGGCCTTTGTGTTCGTCGCCTTTGGCTACCTCAACGGCCAGCTGCTGGTCGTCCTTGGGCTGCAGCAGCGGTTTCTGCGGATCAGCCTCGTTGCGCTGGCCGTCAACCTCGTCGGAAACCTGATCCTGGTGCCGCTCATCGGCTTCATGGGCGCTGCATGGATGACACTGTTGACCGAGGTGGTCGTCTGCGTTGCGAGCCTACAGCTGATCCTGCAGACGCTCGAACGCCCGATCCCCAAGCCCGGGCGGATCGGTAGGGCAGTGGTTGCGTCTGGCGCTCTCACGGGTGTGCTTGAGCTGTTGCGGCTGGCGCACACGCCGCTCGCAGGGCTGGCGGTGGCGGCATGCGTGTTTTACCCACTGCTGCTGTTCGTGCTGCGCGCGTTCGGGCCGGCCGACATTCAGGTGCTGCTGCGGCGCGGCCTGCCCGTCTGACCAGCGCGGTTCTCAAGCGCCTCGCGAAAATGCTCGATCAGCAAGGGCAGCTGCCGGCGCGCGTCATAGCGTTCCTCACAACGCTCGCGTGCACGCGCGGCCAGCGACGTCAGCCTGGAGGCGTCGCCGAGCACACTCTCAAGGCCCTCCCGCAGAGCGCGCGGATCGCCGGGTGAGACGAGTACACCGGCGCGCCCGTCGTCCAGCAGATCACTGATCCCGCCCACGCGTGTCGAGAGCACGGGCGTACCGCAGGCCATTGCCTCCAGCACCGCCCACGGCACCGCGTCGGCTCTGGTGGGCAGGCAGAAGAGGTCGGCCTGTTGCTGGAGATCCAGCAGCTGGGGGTCAGATGGGCCGAGCCGGTGGATACGGACGCCGGGACGCTCGCGCACGTCCTCGGGGGTGACCAGATCTATCTCCACGCCCTCGCCGAGCTGATCGGCGAGTGCATCGAGCAGATCCGCTCCACCCTTGGCCACAAACCGGCCGCCGACGAACAGCACCCGCGGGCGCTCGTGCGGGCGGCACGGGGCTGGCCGGTAGTGATCGAGATCGATGCCGGGGTGGTGCTCGACCACGCGCGCACCCGGTGCCGAGCTTTCGACTGAGCGGCGCCCCCATGCGGTCCACGCGAGCACCACCGCGGCGTGCTCGAAGGCGCGACGCTCGAGCGCGACGCTCGGAGCGATCGTGATCTCGCGATGGCGGCGCTGTGCATCGCTCCAAGCTGGCATCGACCACCAGTCGCGGACCGTCGCGTCCACCGACAGCGCCACCGGCACGCTACGCATCGTCGCGGCCATCGTCAGGGCGATCGAATGGCTGTGTACGTGCACCACGTCCGCTGGCCACGCACGCAGCTCTCGACGTAGAGCGCGGCGGGCGCGCAGCGCCTGCACCAGATGCCAGCGCAGCGTGCGGAAATCAAGCCCGGTGCTCGCCAGCGCGCCGATCGGCCGCGTGGCTGCCGCGTGTGCCACGCGGCCGAGCGGGCCGACTCCGGCGAAGCGAGCCTGCACCTCCGGCGTGTACGGCAGACCTATTTGCAGCGCCTGCTCGAGCTGCGCCTGACCCATGATGTAGGTGCCGAGGTTGCCCTCGTTGAGGAATAGGACTCGCACTCAGCTCGAGCCAAGCGCGGCTGGTCCGCTGTCCGAACCAGGCGGCGGCGCCTGCTCGTGCGGCCCCCGGCGCACCCATTCGTGCTCGGTGGCCCCGTTCTCCCAAGCACCGGCACGATTGGGGTCCTCCATCGTTTCCGGCAGTTCGAGAATCGAGCGCTCATGCACCGCAGCCAGTGCGATGTGAAGCGCATCGGCATCGGCGAAGTCGCGTGCATCGAGCGGTGTAAATACATCGGACCAAACGCGATCACCCGCCCGTCGAGCGCGCAGCGGCAGGACCAGTGCCTGTGCGCCAAACGCGAGCTTGGCGCTGCCGCTCGAGAGCATCACCGGCTTGCCCAGGAAGTTCGTACGTGTACCGCCTGGCATGTCGAAGTAGATCAGCACCTTTTCCCCTTGCTCGAGCAGTGCGCTCAACACCGGGAAAGCGCCTACCGAGTACACCAGCCGCTCGCCCCGCTTGGCGATTCCGCTCCACCAGCGCGCTAGGCGCCGGCCCCAGTAATCGGGCGTCGGGTCTTCGAAGAACCACGGCGCTGCGACCGCAAGGGGGCTGTGGCCCAGCGAGGTAACCGCCGACATCTGCAGGAAGTAAGGGCCGAGGTGGCAGGCGCTGATCAGCACCGGGCGGCCCGCTGACAGGGCCAGATCGAGATTGGCAGCGGAGGTCGCGCTCACTTTCGACGTGGGCCACGGCTGCCAGTAGAGCGCCCGCTGCACCTCCTCCTCGATCAAGCGCTGACGGGCCCTTACTTCGATCTCACCGGCCCGCTCGGTCCCGCCGAGGATCGCTTTCATGCTCGTCAGCGCGTACTCGCGCTGCGCGGGGTCCTGCCACTCCGCTCGTCCCTTGGCGACTGCTCTGCGAATGACCAGTCCGGTAGGTACCGCGCGGCGCAGGCGCGTGGATGTCCGCAGCCGCACGCGCAGATCAGCTGGTGGCATCGGAGGGACCTTCAGCGGTTGCTTGGCCGCCTTGATAGCCGCCGACAGGTCGCGGTTCTCCACTGCGCTCATATCTCTTATGTCGGTCAGGATCATGCGCGGCTTTATGTAATCACGCGCCCTCCCGTACCTGACGGGTTGATCTAGTGCTGTCAGCCACGAACCGAAGACCGCCTGCTACCGGCTAGCGTCTAGGGGGATGCGAATCCTCGTTCTCTCCACTCTCTACCCCCCGGTGGCTGTCGGCGGCTACGAGGTCGAGTGCTCTGGTGTCGTCGAGCGTCTGCGTGAGCGCCACGAGGTGCTCGTGCTGACCAGCGACTTCGGGCGCGCACACGTGGGCGAGCATGAAACCCCGGCCGTCAGGCGCGAGCTGAGAGGCCTGACACCGGATGCACGGGGGGCGCTGCGCGCGCCACGCGCGTCGCTTGACGCTGTCAGCTCAGCCCGCCGTGCGCTCGAGTGGGGTCCCGATCTCGTGTATTGCTGGAACGGCTCCTCGATTCCCCAGGCAGCGCTGCGAGTGCTCGCCGACAGCCACGTTCCGCTCGCGTTCCGCATCTGCGAGCACTGGTTTAGCGGCCTGTTCGTCAACGACCAGTTCATGCGCGAGCTGCTGCCCGCGGAGCGCAGCCTCGCGCGGAGCGTGTGGGCTGGGGGCTGCCAGACCCTCAACAGGCTGCCGTCGCTGCGGCTGAACCCGACGGCACCCGTGCGCGCCGCGATCTCATGGAACTCCGAGGCGATCAGGCGCTTGGTGAAGATGCGGCCGTTCGTCGAGCCTGTGCTCGAGCGAGTTGGTCACTCGGTCCCGCGTCACGGGGACCTGTATGCCGAAGTCGTGCGTCAGCCCGCACCGGAGCCGGAGATCGTGTTCATTGGGCGTGTTACCCCTTACAAGGGCATCTCCGTGGCGATCGAGGCACTGGCGTTGCTCCGCAGCGAGCACGCAATCGGCGCGCGGCTAGTGGTGATCGGTCCCGAGGACGCAGATCATGGCGCCGAGATGCGCGCGCTCGCACAGCGCCTTGGCGTCGCCGAGGCGATCAGCTGGCGCGGCTCCTGTCCCCCTGAGGAGGTCGCGGCTGCGCTCGCCCGCGCCCACGTCCTGATCGTGCCGTCGGTCTGGGAAGAGCCTTTCCCCCTGGTCACGATCGAGGGAGCGCTCGCGCACGTGCCGCTGGTCGCCTCCGACGTGGGCGGTATCGGCGAGGGCATGCACGACGAGCAGCATGCGCTGCTGTTCGCCCGCGGCGACGCGCGGATGGCTGCCGAGGCGCTCACGCGGACGCTCACGCAGACAGAGGACACGGCCGCGCGTGTTGAGCGCGCCCACACCCGCGCGCAGGAGTTCAGGCTCGGCTCCTACCTCGACGAGCAGGAGCAGTTCGTCGAGGATGCCCGTGCGGCACTGATCACAGGAACTCCGCCAGCCCCTCACAGTCCACGCCAGGTATCGCAAGCGCCCTGATCAGGCGCTCGGCCACCTTGCGCCAGGTGAACAGCTCGGAGTGCTGCCGTGCGAGCTCTCCCATCCGCCGCGCGGTGTCGGGATCGGCGAGACGCAGCATCGCCGCGTAGATCTGCTCGTCCTCGAGTGGGTCCACGGTCAGACCGCCGGGCCCGATCAGCGTCGCGCTGCCGCCATTGGTGCTGCCAATCGACGGCACGCCGGCGCTGGCGGCCTCCACGTAGACGATCCCCGCGGGCTCGTGCAGAGAGGGCATCACGAATGTGGTCGCCGAGCGGTAAAGGGCGGCGATGCGCTCTCGATCGCTCTCCGCGAGACGCGAAAGCGAGCCATGTCCGACCACTCCGGGCACATCCAGGCGCGGGTGCCCACCGACCACGTCGAGCCGTGCGGCCGGGTAGCGCTCTCTGACGCGGCTGAAGGCGCGCAGCACCGCGGGACCGTTCTTGCGCTCCCAATCGACGCCGACGAACAGGTAGCGCGGTGGGCTCCACTCGCGCGGCGCCACCTCCTCGGCTGGGTGATTCTGGCCGTTACCGACCACGAACACGCGCTCGGCGGGGATGCCATAGCTGCCGGTGATGCTCTCTGCGACCCAATGGGTCGTGCAGCAGCAGGCGAGGGCCGTCGCATAGGCGCTGCGCTGGCGCTCGGTGTAGCGCTGGAAGTCCGCCTCGGTGAGCGCCTGCAAGTGCGGCCACGGATAGCTTTCGCGGGCCTGTAGCACGGTGGAGTCCTCGAACGTGACCACCCGCTGGCCCGCCGGCAGCAGCATGTTGCAGCTGCGCTGCACGACCCCATCGAGGCGACCCGCGGCCAAGAGGCGCCGGCGCATCAGACGGTTGCGCGCCACGATCGTCGGGCGCCCCAGCTGTGCGGCGCTGTGTACATGCTTGGCCGCACCCCGGGGATCGCGCAGATCGCCCGGGCGCATCCGCGCGGTGACGCTGCCCAGATGCGCCAGCCTCGCCACGCGCGGCGGTAGCTCGCCGCTGATCGGAACGACCTCCGCCACGACTTCGGCCAGCGCCGTGAACGTCGAGTTGCTGACGCCGGAGTCCATCTGCGCATCGCCCGGATTAGTCGGTGCGGCCAGGCCGATGCGCAGCGGCAGCCGCTGTGTTATCCGGACTCGGCTTGCGAGCTCGGGCTTGCCCGTAGCTTCAGTACGGGCTTCAACGTCCTGTGTTGCCCCCACGTGATCCATGACCCCCCATGGCCCGCCTGCTAGAACAGCGATTCTGAACTACAGGATTCTGAGCTAAAGACTAGCGCGCGAGCGTCAATGTTTGTGGGCGCACTTCAAGGCTTGTGGCGTCGCAGTCGATATCGACATAGGTATGAGAACTGCCACGGCTTATCGCCGGGAGCAACGTATGATTGACATGGTGCCCTGTACGACCGCAGTAGTCGCGTAGCCGTGGCTGATATCGATCCCCTCAACAAAGCTCCGGCTGCTCCAACGGTTTCGCCGTTCGAGCTGCTTTCCGTGCTGTGGCGGCGCCGGTTGATCGTGATCACCGTGGTGATCATCAGCGTTGCGGTGGCGGTCGCTCTGTCGCTGCGCTCGCCCAAGCAGTACTCGGCTTCCTCGGAGCTGTTGTTCCGCGAAACCGGCTTTGCGCAGGCGCTGTTCGGCAGCAGTCTGTTTACCTCGGGAGGCGCCGAAGAACCGCAGCGCACGACTCAGACGAGCATCGACGTGCTGACCTCCCCCGCCGTGGGCGAGGAGGCGGAGAGCCTGTTGAAGATCAAAGAACCGGTCTTCTCGCTGATCGGTTCGATCTCCGTGAGCCCAAACGCCGATGCCAACATCGCAACCATCACGGCCACCCGTTCGAACCCGCGTGAAGCGGCAGCTGTCGCAAACGCGTTCGCCGAAGGCTACATAACGTATCGCCGCCAGACCGATCGCAACACCGTTGCGCAGGCCGAAGAACTCGTCAACGAGTCGATCAAGACCGCCTCGCCGGCCGAGGCGGCCAAGCTCGGTGAAAGCCTGCGCCAACTGGGTGTGCTGCGTTCGCTGCAGACTGGCAACGCCGAGCTGATCGCCCACGCGGAACCAGATCCCTCCGCGGTCTCGCCCAAGCCCAAACGCGACGGGATCCTCGGGTTCGTCGTGGGGCTCTTCCTGGGGGCTGGGCTCGCGCTGTTGGTCGACTTCCTCGACCGGCGGCTGAAGACCGTCGATGACTTCGAACGGGCGCTGCCCGACTACCCGGTCATCGCCAGCGTCCCACATACCCCGTCGCACGCGGGCCTCGCGCAGCAGCTGGCGGGCCCGATCGGCGAGTCCTACAGGATGCTGCGCGAGGGTCTGCGCTTCCTGGACCCGACGGGTCGCGCGCGCTGCTTCGTTATCACGAGCGCGGAGGAGAGCGAGGGCAAGAGCACCGTCGCGGTCAACCTCGCGTTGGCGCTCACCGCCAGCGGTCGGCGTGTGATCCTCGTGGAGGCCGACATGCGTCGCCCCGCGGCGGCCACGCAGCTGGGGATCCCCCGCCACCTCCCCGGCCTGTCCGACACGCTCGTGTCCGAGGGCGAGCTCGACGAGTTCCTCGTGAGCATCGAGGACGAGCCGAACCTCGCTGTGCTGCCGAGTGGCACGATCCCTCCCAACGCCGCCGATCTGCTCAGCGTCGGGCGGATGGGCGAGCTCCTGTCTTTCATGCGTGCCTCCGCTGACATCGTGATCGTGGACTCGCCGCCGCTCTTGCCGGTCGCTGACACGCGTGTGCTGCTGCGCCTGACCGAGGTCGACGGCGTGATCATGGTCGCGCGCGGCTCCTTCAGCCGCAGGGACCGCGTCAAGGCGGCCAGCCGTGTGCTGGCCGCGAGCGGACGGCGCGTGTTTGGCCTGGTGCTCACGGAAGTGAAATCCTCGACGGAGGCCGGCTACTACTACTACGAGGAGGAGCCCCCAGCCAGCCCCAACGGGCGCTCGGGCTCTGGCCAACGCGGCGTCAAGTCGCCCGTCTGATCTCCGTCGCTGGCAGTGGCGCCTTGGCGCTCGTCCCGCGCTAGCCCGATGCGGGACACGCGGGTCGATAGCACGCCTCCCATCGCCCCAAACAGCAGGTCGAGCTGGGCCCAATAGAAGCTGTCGTAGAACGCCGCCACGACCGCCATCCCGACGATGCCAATCGCCAGGCTCAGCTCGAAGGTCGGGGTCACGCGGAAGCGTATGCAGCGGGTGAGCACCCGCAACGCGATCCCGATCGGGATGATCGCCGCGATCAGGCCCACGAGGCCCATGTCCACCGCGATCGACACGTAACCGTTGTCGATTGCCCCGATGTTCGTTTTGGTGGCCGATTCTTTCCCGGAGAAGCCAGGTTCTTCGGCGCCGAAGATCGGGCGCAGGCCAATCTCGTGGATGCCGTAGCCGTAGCTGAACTCCCGGTGGGTTACCGATTGGCTCGAGGCCTGCTTGGCGGCGAGCTTTTCCTCGACGAGCCGGTGCAGGGAGCTCGTACTGAGGATCAGCACCGTGAGGACGACGATGCCGGCCCCGATCGCCCGCAGCGCCCGGTAGTTCCCGGCCCTCGCTTGGGTCACGGCTACGACGATCAGCATCACGACGACTGCCACCCACGAGCTGCGCGACTGACAGAAGATCAGCATCGCCCCGCTGGCGGCGGCGAGCGCGGCCGCCAGCAGCGCTGAGCGGCGCAGTGCATACAGCAGCGCGCCAGGGAGCAGCCCAGAGACCAGCGCGCCGTAGGTGATCGGGTAGCCGACGAAGTAGCCGATCCGCCCAGATGGGTTTTTGACATAGGCATCGGCCGCCATCAGCACGAGCACCACCAGCCCCGTGAACGACGCGGCGGGCCAGCCATCGCCGTTGCCGAAGCGCCTTGCGCACAGGAAAGTGACGCCGATGAAGATGTAGCCGACGATGCCGGACTGGATCACAGCGGTCAGGCCGTGGAGGTTCTCGTAGATGAGGATCGCCAAGCCAAGGAACAGCAAGCCCATCAGCAGCGCGCCGCGGCTGGGACGCGTCCTGCGCCCGCCAAGCGCCAGCGACCACAGCCAAGGTGCAAGTGGCGCGGCCGCGACCGCCGCGCACAGGACCTTTTGCTTGACGAGCGGCGGTTCTGCCGCTTCCGTCAGGAACGGGTACCAGGGCGCGACCGCGACGACCACGATCGCCCACGGGAAGGCCCGGTCACCGAGCATCGCCAGGCCAAGGAGCGCAACGACGACGACACACAGCAAGATCGCCGTGCTCGCTTCGTGATGGACGAGAAAGCCGCCAAACAGGCCAAGCACGATGGCCCCAGCCGCGCCCAGCAGCCAGCGGTTGGGTACACCGAATCGCTTGTCGCGAAGCCCACGTCTTGCCTGGAAGGACATCAGGACGCCCCGCGTTCGCGCTCGATCACAGCCACATGATGGTGCATCGTGCTGACACGCAGCTCAGACTACGGCGCGTCGCTCGTCGGCTGGAGGAACTTCACCGGCGCGGCCGAGAGTCTCTCAACCGCGCCGGAATGCGGCCCCTGGACGTCGAGCTGACTCAGGGTCGAAACGCTGCCAGTGCCGTGTAGGAGAGCTTGTGTGCCCCCGCGGCCGTCTCGATGCCGTAGAAGTCGTTCGTCCCGTAGTCGCGATAGTTGAAGATCGTCACGTCCTGGATGTAGCCGGTGCTTTTGGCCCAGTTGACGAAGCTGGTGATGTTCTGGGCCTGTTCGGCTTCCGTCCACTGCAACGAGTCTCCTGTCGGCGGCTGACCGACAGCGGTGGGCCAGCCGACCTCTGTGATGTAGATGGGGATGTTCGGGTGCTGCGCGTGGGCGGCTTCGATCATCGCGCGATCGCCGAGCGCGGAGTGAGTGCGGTTGCTCGTGCCACCGTATGAGTGCAGCGTGATCCCGTTGATGTAGTTGCCTACATTCGGTTCCGCCGCCCACATCTGCTGGCCCCACGTCGTCGGGCCCTCGCCGCCGTCATAGGAGGCGAGCACCGGCGGGTAGTTGTTGCCGAAGTTCGCCACCAGTGCTTCGTGCACGACCTTCAGCAGATGGTCATAAGCGGCGGCGTTGGCGGCGCTGCCGGCGTTCGGGCCCATCGCGCCCCACTCGTTACCCGGCTCGTTGAGCACCTCGAGTGCCGCCATCTTCGGGTTCGCTTTCACCGCCGCAACCGCTTTGGCGGCATATTCGGTGGCGTTCAGACCGCTCACGCCGGCTGAGCTTTCGTCGAGCAACAGGTCGATCACATGCAGGCCGGCGGCGATGTAGCCGGGGACACTTGACTGTGAGTTGACCCGTACGTAGGAAGCCGCTCCAGCCACATCTGACGCGAAGGTCGAGGGCCAGCCACCGACATCCACCCCAACCCACATCGGCGAGGTCAGGATCGAGCCGGACGGCGCTTCTTCGGGTTTGGTTTCTTCAGGTTTGGTTTCTTCGGGTTCGCGTGGTGGTGGCGGCGTGCTCTTGGCGGGGTAGGTGATCACGACTTCCGGTGACCAGGCGCTGCCGTCAACGGCCGTGCGCACGCTGTAGCCGACCGCTACCCCGGGAACGACTGCCGGTGTGATCGATGTGCCGCTGACCTCTGTGAACTGTTCTGCCTTGCCGGGCACTTTGATCGCGAGCACGTACGCGCCCACTTCGCCGACAGCGTTCCATGAGAGCGTCAGGCCGGAGACGGTGAGCTTGGGCGCGGCCTGCGTGTCGATCGGTTCGGTTGGGGTCGGTTCGGTTTCGGGTTCGGTTGGGGTCGTTTCAGCCGGTTCGGGGTATGAGATCGACTGTTCGCCGGCCCACGAGCTGCCGTTGACGGCCGTGCGCACGCTGTATCTGACGGTGACCCCAGGGACCGGCGGCGGGGTGATCGATGTGCCGGTGACGGTCGAGTACTGGTCGGGCTGCCCGGGCACCTTGCGCACGAACACGTAGTTGTCGATGCCAGCCACCTGCGTCCAGCTGAGCTTCTCGCCGGATACCGTCAGCTTCGGAGCCTGGAACATGGCATACCAGCCGTAGCTGTTGTAGCCGTAGCGGTAGGCAGGGCTCGTGCTGCCACCGGCAATGCTCGCGAGTTTGCTCTGCGCACGCCTGAGCTGGCTACCAGCGCTTTGCAGGGCGCTACGAGCCGCGCTACAGGCGCTCGGCTGGGCGGGATGCGCGGCGAGGCACTTCTTCAAGCGCTTTGCCCTGGTGACGAGGTTGCGGTCGGCGCCGCGGCTCACCTCTGCGGCAACGGCCAACGGCCGCGGCACCGAGCGGCTCGCGGCGACGGCAAGGAGACGAGGGTTTCGAGCAGAGGAGGAGCGCTTCGGCTGCGAGGCGGCGCCGCTGGCGGCGGCGAATATCAGCAGGGCAACGAATGCTGCGAGCGACAGTGCCATCAGCGTCCTGAGGGCACGGGTGGGGCTGGGGTGAGTCCTGTGCATGCGTTCTCCTTCGGTGACCGGGCTGTCTGCTGGAGACCCCTGGCTTTGCGAACCCGCCTCGCGACGGGAGTGCCTTTTTCGGGATGTGGCAGAGGCGCGCGTGTCTGCTCCCCCGTGGGATGGATGCGCTCACGCCTCTACTTGAACCTTGCAAGTCATCTTTCGGTGCAATCCGCGCAAGCTGTAGCGGTCACGGTGGCCCTGGACGCATGTCCGCGGGCTGCCAGCCCCCCGGATCGGGGCGCCAGTCGGGTTGAAACAGGCTCAGGGCGTCAGGAGCGTGCCGAGCGCCTCGATCGAGTAGCGCTCGCGGGCCAGCTCGCGTCCCGCCCGGGCGATCTCGGGAGCGCCGTCGCGCAGCACGCGCACGAGTGCCGCCGCGAAGGTCTCGGCGTCGCCTGCGATCAGGCAATGCTCGCCGTCGCGCAGCTCCAGCCCGGCGGCGGCGCGTGGTGTGGCGACGACCGGCAGCCCGTAGGCCAGCGCCTCGATCAGCTTCAGCGGCGTGCCGCCTCCCTGTAGTAGCGGCACGACCGCGCACGACGCGCTCGCGTAGGCATCCCTCAGGTCCGCGACGAAGCCGAGCGCCTGGACCCGGGGGTCATCGCTCGGCGGCTGCTCCAGCCCGCCGCCGACGAGCGTCGAGCCGCGCGTCCGGCAGCTGTTGCCCACACCAGCGGCATGACCTCCTCGAGCAGGAAGCGCAGGCCGATACGGTTGGGCTCGATAGGCGAAGCTCGCGACGAACACCGCCCGGGGCTCGCCCACATACGGGGGGACCGGTGTGATCGCGGCGACGTCTACGACGTTTGGCACGTAGCGCAGCTTCGCCTGTGGGCAGAGCGCACGGGCGCCGTCGAGGTCTGCCTCGCTGACCATCCAGGACTCGGCCGCGCGCGCGAGCAGCCCACGCTCGAAGCGCAGCAAAGCCGCTTGCTTGCCGGCTGGAGACTCCGCCAACGTCGGCGCGAAAGCCGGACTCGAGGTTGTGGGCGTTGTAGATGACCGGGCGCCGGAGCGCGAGGTGCGCGAGCGCGGCGGCAGCGATCGGCCCGTCGGCGATCACCCGCCCGCGGTCGGGTGCTTCCGCGAGCCTGCGCGCCTCGCGCGCCAGCTCGGGCGAGATCCCTCGCGCGAACCCGGCAGGCACGCCGCTCGCCGCGCGCGCTTGCGTACGCGAGCAGCCGTCGCGGCCCGCGCGAGGCGACGACCTCGTGCAGCTCGATGCCCGGGATCGCACGGAACGCCGCGTCCGGCTCGGGCGCTCCGAAGCGCACATACAGCAGCGTCGAGCTCGCGGTGCGCGGCCAGCGCGCGGGCGACGCCGTAGGTGCGCACGGCCTGACCGGTGCCGAGCACGGGCGTGTGTGTGGTGACGAGCAGGTCCCTCATGGCTTCACAGCGCGTCGATCGCCGCTGCGATCTCCTCGAGACGTCGATCCCACGAGTGCGCAGCGGCCGCCCGCGAGCGCTCCGCGCGGCGTTCGGGGCTGTCCTCGCTCGAGCGCCTGCTCGAGCAGGCGCGCGATCCCCTCCGCGTCGGCGCGCGGTGCTGTACCTCAGCGACGTCCGCGAGCGCGGGCAGCGGCGTGGCGATCACGGGCAGCCCGGCGGCCAGGTACTCGTAGACCTTCATCGGGAAGATGCTCTCGGTCAGCTCGTTGCGCGCGTAGGGGATCAGGCCGGCGTCGGCGGCGCGCAGCACGCTCGGCAGCTCTTCATAGGAGCGCCGCCCGAGCAGGTGGATGTTCGGCTCGGCCGCGAGCGCGGAGACGTTCGGTGTGCGGGTCGCCGGGTCCGACGGGTCCGACGAGCGCGAACGACCAAGCAGGCCGCAGGCGGGCCAGCTCGACGAGCAGCGGCAGGTCGAGCTTGGTGGCGACGATCGCGCCCGTGAACACGATCCTGGGGCGATGGCAGAGACTGCCATCGCGGGGTCCGCCGGGGCGGGTGGGCTCGCAATCAGCGCCTTCGCGAACAGCTCGGTGTCGGCGACGTTCGGCGCATCGATCACATTCCCGGAGATCGTGCGCAGGCGCTCGGCCAGCGCGGGCGCGCTCGCCAGCACGAGGTCGGCGCGGGCGGCGAAGCGGTCCTCCGCGGCACGGAAGCTCGCCGTGTCGATCAGCTCGTGCGCGGAGATGTCATCGACGCAGTGGTAGACGACCAGCGACGGGTCGAGCGCCTCGATCAGCACCTCTGCCTGCGGGACGTAGGCCCACAGGATCGGTCGCCGCATTCCCAGCCGCCGCGCCGCGCGGCGCACGAGCGCGGGCAGCAGGCGAGCGTTGAGCGCGCGCACGAACCGGCTGCCGTGCAGCGGTATGACCAGCGGCGAGAGCACGTGCAGACCGTCGACGGCGCGCGGTGGCGCGACGCCGCGTCGCAGCCGCCGGGCGATACGCGCGAGGTCACGTCCCGCCAGCTGCGGGCGGCGCAGGCCGAGCGACTCCACGAACAGCACCCGGTTCTCGCGTGCCAGACGCGACATCAGATGATGCTGGTTGGTCCACAGCTCAGTGTCCCAGTCGGCGAATCCGACGCACACGATGTCGCGGCCGCGCAGTGTGGACGGATCGGGCATCTGGCGGCATGATCCCAGGCGCTGGGGTTGTAGTCTCGTTCTGGTGCCCAGCAGCGGTCCAATTGCCGAGGCGGACGGGGTTGGCGGGGTGGGTGGGCATCCCATCCTCGATCAGCTGCGCGAGCGCTTCACGCGTGTGGCGATCGTCCACGACTGGCTGACGATTCCCGGTGGCTCCGAGCAGGTGGTGCTGGAGCTATTGGAGATGTTCCCCCAGGCGGAGCTGTTCACCTCCGTGTATGACCCCGCGCCGTGGCCCGCGCAGATCACCGACAGGACCGTCCACAGCTCGTTCCTGAGCCGCATCCCGGGTGCGGCACGGCATTACCCGAAGTTGCTGCCGCTGATGAACCGCGCGTTTCGCTCGTTCGACCTCTCGGGGTTCGACCTTGTGCTCTCAAGCAGCCATGCCTGTGCCAAGAACGTGCGCACGCCAGCCAACGCCCTACACGTCTGCTACTGCCACACGCCGATGCGCTACGCGTGGGAGGAGGGCTTCCTCGATGGCGAGGAAGTGGGTCGCGCGATGCGCCTTGCGCTACCGCCACTGCTTGCGCAGCTGCGCCGGGCGGACCTCGCCGGCGCCGCTGGCCCGGATGTGTTCGTGGCCAACTCCCGCCACGTCGCCGAGCGCATCCAGCGCTACTACGGACGCTCGGCCGAGATCGTGCACCCACCGGTCGACGTCGATCACTTCCTCAGCGTCGAGCGCCAGCCAAAGAGCGAGGACTACCTGATCTTTGGGCGCGTGGTCCCCTACAAGCGCGTCGATCTCGCCGTGGCGGCGTGCGCGCGGCTGGGCAGGCCACTCAAGGTGGCAGGTGCCGGGCGCGCCCTCGACGCCGTACAGACTGGGGGGGAGCTGGGACGGAGTTCCTCGGCAAGGTCTCAGAGCACGAGCGGGACCGCCTGCTGGGCGGCGCGCGCGCGCTGCTGTTCCCCGGCGAGGAGGACTTCGGGATCGTCCCCGTTGAGGCGCAGGCAGCGGGGGTGCCGGTGATCGCCTACGGCGTGGGAGGAGCCGCCGAGTCGGTGCTCGACGGGCGCACGGGCGTGTTGTTCGCCGAGCAGAGCGTCGCCGGCCTCGCGGCCGCGATCGAGCGCTTCGAGACGCTCGAGCTCGACGGCGCGCTCGTCCGCGAGAACGCAATGCGCTTCGGGCGCGATCGCTTCCGCACGGAGATGGCGGCAGTGATCGAGCGGGCGCTTGCCGCACGCGCACACGGGTAGTGTGTCGGGCGTGCAGGAGGTTCTGCCAGGAGTTTTCCACTGGACGGCGCGCCATCCGAAGATCGGCTCGCAGGTGTCCTCCTACTGGCTCGATGAGTCAGGGGTGCTGTTCGATCCGCTGATTCCGCCGCGGGAGGGTCTGGAGTGGTTCGCGGCGCGCGATGTGCCGCCGGTGGCGATCCTGCTCTCCAACCGCCATCACTTCCGCGAGTCCGATCGTTTCGCCGAGCGCTTCGACTGCTCGGTGCAGTGCAACAGCGCCGGGCTGCACGAGTTCTCCCACGGCGAGCCCGTGCGGGGCTTTGAGGTGGGCGACATCCTCCCCGGCGACGTCATAGCGTGCGAGCTCGATGCCATCTGCCCCGACGACACAGCGCTCTACCTGCGGGGCGAGGCAGCGCTGGTGATCGCGGACGGTGTCGTGCGTGGCGGCCCACCGGGCGAGGGTGGTCCGCTGGGGTTCGTGCCCGACTCGCTGATGGACGACCCGCCCGCCACCAAGCGCGGCCTACTCGCCGCCTGTTCCCGTCTACTCGCGGAGCTCGACTTCGAGCACCTGCTGCTCGCGCACGGCGGGCCGGTGATCGGCGATGGCCGTGAGCTCTTGCAGGATCTCGTCGATTGTGGCGGGCGCACAGCTTTTGAGATGTAGATGCGCGCGCTTGTAACCGGCGCCAGCGGCTTCATCGGTGGCGTGCTCTGTCGGCAACTGCTCGAACAGGGCCACGAGGTCTCCGCGCTTGTGCGTCGCGCCGGCTCGGAGCCATCTGGCACGGTGGCACTACCCGGAGATCTGAGCGACCCCGCGGCGCTTACGGATGTGGTGGCGGGTGCCCGCCCGGACTGCGTGTTCCATCTCGCCGCTGAGATCGCCTCTCAGCGCAGCGAGCACAAGCTCCGGGAGGTCAACGTCGCTGGCACGCAGCGGCTGCTGGACGCGTGCTGCAGCTACGCCGGCTCTGAGCTGGAGGCGGGGCCACGGATCGTGTTCGCCTCCACCGTTGTCACCGGCGATGCGCACGGTGCACTGTTGAGCGAGGATCAGCCACTGCCCGTGCAGACTGCTTATGGGCGCTCCAAGCAGGAGGGCGAGCGCCTCGTGCTCGCGTGCGGGTTGCCCGCTGCGATCGTGCGTCCTTCGCATGTGTACGGGCCCGGCGGCTGGTATGAGAGCGAGCTGATCGCCCATCTCCGTCAGCCCGGTCGCTTCGCGGTGATCGGCAGCGGCGAGAACCTGTGGGACGTCGTGCACGTCGAGGATGTCGCCGCTGCACTCGTGCTCGCAGCCACGAGCGCGCCGGTGGGGTCGATCTACCACGTGGCCGACGATCAGCCGATCACCTTCTACGAGTTCATGGCGCTCACCGCCGACGCGCTTGGCCTGGGCGCCCCCCGACGTATTCCCGCGGCAGTGGCTCGCCTGGTTGCCGGCGGCAACGCTGTCGCGGCGGCCGTTCGCTCAGCGCGCTCGTCCAACGCCAAGATCAAGCGCGAGCTCGGCTGGCAGCCGCGATTTCCCAGCGCCCGCGAGGGGGTTCCCGATGCCGTGGCTGGGCTGTGAGGGGGCTAGGCGGTTGTGGTGAAGTGCAGGTAGCGCGTGGCTCCGGGCTTGCCGGAGGTTGAGATCGGGGTGGCGTCCAGCCGGTAGACGCCAGCCGGCAGGCCGGCGAGGCTCAGCTTCAGCTGGTTGGCTCCCGGTTGTCCGCTCACCTCGAGCTTGACCTTGGTGGCACTCCAGCGCACGCAGGTCCTCGTGGTAGCGGGGCATCGATGACTGAGGTCCTTGCGATAGAGGGCGAGCTTGACTTTGGCCCGCGCAGAGAGCGTGTAGCTGAGGAGGAACCTGTGTGCACGGGAGTTGGTGCGTGCGGCGCTCGCGCGGAGCTGAAGTCGCGTGAGGCTCGGCAGCGGTTCCTTGGTTTCGATAAAGGCGCTGGTGCCGCTGATGGGTGTGACGAGGCTCGTTGTGGGTGGTTCGCCCGTGCCTTTCGAGGGCGCGGCTTGTGTGGCGGTGCCAGTCACAGAAACCGCGGTTTCACCGGCTTCGGTCGTAAGGGCGAGCGAGCCCGCGAAAGCCCCCGGGCCCGAGGGTTGGAAGGCGATCTTCACCGCGATCGCTTCGCCTGGCCTGAGGTGCATGCCGACGGCGGGCAGACCGCTGGCGGCAAACGGAGTGGAAGGCGGGCTTACCCCTTCAATTTGAAGCGTGGTGCCCCCCGTGTTGGTGAAGGTAACTTCGTGCGTGAGCTGGCTGCCGACGGAGGTGGAGCCGAGTTCGAGCGCCTGTGTGGACGGGGTCAGGGCCGCGGGCCGGACCCCTTCGCCGCTGAAGTGCACTTCCTGCAGCCCGTCGGTGTCCTTTTCGCCGTTGAGCACCCACACGCCGCTCGCGGGTCCGGTGCTCGTGGGCGTGAACTTGACGGTCTCGGTCAAGCTTTCCCCGGGCTGGATCGTGGTTCCCTCGGGCAGCAGCGTCGTCGCCGTGAATGCGCCGCCGATAGGAGGCTTTGACTTGGTAAGGGGCACTGCGGTGCCGCCGGTGTTCTCGATCGTGAAGTTCTCTGACGCGCTGTGACCGACCGGCACCGGACCGTATTCGACAGTTTCGTCGGTGATCTGCAGCCTCCCAGGCAGGCTGGCAGTGCCAGAGAGGCCGACCGCTTCGGTCCCCCCGGTCGTTTCAAGGCCGATTTCACTGCTGAAGCTGCCGTCCTGCGTAGGTTCGAACGTGACCGTAACTGTCACCGAATGACCGGGTTCGATCGTCGCGCCGACCGCGGGGACGCCCGTTGCGATGAACGGCACGGACGGCAGGTGTACAGCGTTGATCGTCAACGGTGCGCTGCCGACGTTGCGGAACGTCGCACCGGCGGACTCGTGTTCGCCGATGATCGTGCCGCTGAACGTTACGAGCGGCGGCGTCGCTTCGAGCTTGGCGCTCTGTGTTTGGCCGATGCCGGAGAGTCCGAACGTGGCTTTCCCGCCGGTGCTCGTGATGGCCGTGAGCGTCGCACCGATCGGTCCTGAGCCCGTCGGCGCGAACGTGATCGGGACTTCGATCGTCTGTCCGGTGGTGAGCTTCGCGGGCAGGGGAGAGGACGGTGTGCCGGCCGTGAACTGGGACGAGCTGGATTCGAGCTTCGTCAGCGTCAGCGGTTCGGTGGCGGTGAGCGTCAGCGTCTTTTCCGTCGAGTCGCCGACTGTCGTCGTCGGGAACACCGTAGTCGAGCCGCTGAGGATCGGCGTGACCGGCGAGCCAAACGCGATCACGTGCCCGTCACGGGTACCGACGTAGAGCTTTCCCTCGCCCACCCCTGGGAGCGCGAACTTCGCCGAGGTCCCGATCGGTGCGCTCCAGCGCATCACCGGTTCGCCCTTCACCGGGATCGGGTCATACGCACGCAGCTGGGCACCTTCGCCAGTTCCGTTCGGCGCCCACACGATCCACACAAGCGCGGAGCCCGGTTCGGTGCCGTTGGAGGTGATCACGGGTGCGCTCGAGGAAAAGCCGAATGCTTCGGCGGAGGTGGCCTGCAGCGACAGGGTGGGCATGCCAGTTCCAGATACGCCGTACTGGTAAACGCGCAGGTTGCCCGACGAGCCCGCTGCGCTCGTGCCACCTGAGGCAGTGGGAATGTATACCCAGCCGCCTTCGCCGGGCCATACGCCTGGTCGCGACCAGACGCCGCCATAGGGGCCGATCCGCTGCACCACGTCGTCAGACCCCGACGGCCCCTGGCCAATCCCGCCGAGGTTGTCGCGGTTGAGCAGGTAGACGTAGCCATCCTTGCCGACGGCGACCGCGAGGTGCGGGATGGCGGGCGTGCCGAAATATTCTTCGGGTAGGCCGGTAACGCCGCCAGAGGCGAAGTCGGCATCCCACGTATCGAGGAAGTCGGCGTTGTAGGGGGCGAAGAAGTCCACTGCCTTCAGCGAGCCATCGCTCTGCACGTCGAGCCGCACGATCGACTCGCCGAGATCTTCAGGCGGCGTGTCGCCGGGCAGCGGGAACGATGGTGCGCCGCCATTGCCGGTGCTCAGCAGGATCGTGCCCGGGCCGTCCGAGGTGAGGCCGGCGCCGGACTGCCAGATACCAGCGCCTTCGCCTGTCTCATCGGCGACCCAACGCGCCTTGACCTCGCCTTCGGTGGAGACGCCGAACACCCATCCCTGCCATACCGGGTGATCGCAGTCGGAGCCAAACGCCGCATACACGACGCCTTCCAGCAGCAGCAGCCCCGGGCGCTGCAACTCGTTCCGCGGTTGGAAGCTCTGCCCGGGTGCGTTCTGCGCGGTGCCGCTCAGCAGCACGGGGAAGCCTGGCTCCTGTGCGCCGGTGGCCACGGCGACCGCGTCCATGAACCACTCTGGTTCCTTTTCTTTTTCCTTGTACGTCTTGTATGTGAAGTACGCGATACCAGTGGCTGGGTCGATCACGGGCGTGGCGGTTACACCCACGTGGGGAGCGAGATCGGCGCAGGAGATTTCGCCCGGGTTCCACGGTTCGCCGAGGCTCTTCGACCACTGCACGGCGCCGGTGCTCGGGCTGAGGCCATAGAGGTCGTTTTCCTCCGTTGCCACGAACAGGGTTTCTTCATCCAGCAGCGGCTGCGCGTACACCTGGCCCTGGACGGGGGTCGACCACAGACGGCCGAAGGTACCGCTGCTGACGAGCTCAGGGGAGATCGCTTCCTCGTTCGGATACCACCCGGTGCGGAGATTGCCCCCCGAGTTGGTCAGTCCCGATCCGAACAGTTCCGATGCTCGCGCCTGGCCGGTAGCGGCCAGCGAGAACAACATGCAAAGCAGTGCGGCCGCGCGCATCCTGCGCATCTATCTCCCCCTCCGTGGCTAGCTGTCTCCGTGGCCACCTCGTGCTGGAATCAGGCAACGATACCCGCCAAATCGGTTTCGAGCAAACGGGTCAGTGTTCAGACGGGTCGATCTTGTGCGCTCAGTCGCCTAGCTCGAACGCCCGTTGCGCCTCGTCGACGACGTGGCGGGCTATCGCCAGCGAGGAGGTGGCGGCGGGCGAAGGAGCGTTGCGGACGTGGAGCGCCCGCTCGGTGTGGGAGAAGACGAAGTCGTCGACGAGCTTGCCGTCACGGCCGAGCGCCTGGGCGCGGACGCCGGCGAACGCCGGCTGGACATCACCGACCCGTAGCTCCGGTACATAGCGGGAAGCGGCGCGGACGAACGCGGAACGCAGCGCGGCATGGCGCAGCTCTGTCACCCCCGTCCTCCACCAGTTGGCGAGCATCCGCCAGGTGCCGGGCCAGGCGAGCGTGTCGAGGAGATCGCGGCGGTGGACGGTGGCGAGGCTGTAGGCGTCTCGTGCGGCGACCATCAGGGCGGTGGGCCCGATCAGGACCTCGCCATCGATGTGCTTTGTCAAGTGGACGCCGAGAAACGGCAGCGACGGGTCAGGCACGGGGTAGATCAACGAGCGTACGAGATGACGGCGCTCGGGAGCAAGGCGCAGATAGGCGCCACGGAACGGCACGATTCGCGGGTCGGCGCTGGCGCCGGCGGCGACGGCGAGACGATCCGCCCAGGCGCCGGCGCAGAAGACGGCGTGCCCAGCTTCGGTGGCCCCGTGCGAATGCTCCACGCGCAGCGAGCGTCCGTTCCTTTGCACGGCGTTCACTTCGCAGCTGGTTGCGACGGTCCCATCAGCCTCGAGGATGTCCTGCGCATACGCTCGCGCGACCGCGGGGAAGTCAGCGATGCCGGTGTTCGGCGAGTGCAGGCCGGCGATGCCCCGCGAATGGGGCTCGAGCTCCTGGATGCCGGCTGCGTCGATGCGACGCAGCCCCGGCACGCCATTGGCCGTGCCGCGGCGCTCCAGCTCATCCAGGCGGCCCAGCTCGGAGGAGTCGGTGGCGACGATCACCTTGCCGCAGCGCTCGTGGGGGATGTCCCGCTGTTCGCAGTACGCATACATCTCGCGCGCTCCCTCCACACACAGGCGCGCCTTCAGCGAGCCGGGGACGTAGTACACGCCCGCGTGGATCACGCCTGAGTTGTGCCCGGTCTGATGGGTGCCGATCTCGCGCTCGCGCTCGAGCACGCACACCGACGCCTGCGGGTTGCGCTTGATCAGCTCGCGCGCGACCGCCAAACCGACGATGCCGCCGCCCACCACTGCCAGGTCGCAGCGCTCGGGCGCCTGTGCGCGCTGTGGGATGGGGCTTGACATTGCGCTCAGGCTACCTCTTGCCATTCAGGCGTGACTATCCTGCGGGCGCGCCGGAGCTACTTTGCGGCGCTTACTGCGACGCCGGCGGGGGCGGGGGCGGTGGCAGCAGCGGCGTTCACGAGCCCCGCTCCATACAGGCGTTCGTCGCCGCCGCCGCCGAGTTTCGTCGCAGTGCCCTCCAGGCGAGCGGTGATCTGCGCTGTCGTGGGGTGCGGGCCGAGTACACCGCTGGCGATGATCAGCGCTGCCGTGGCCGCCACGTGGGGGGTGGCCATCGAGGTGCCTTCATAGCCTGGGGGGATCCCGAACTTGGTGAACGAGCTGCCGGTGAACGTCACCTGGAAGATGTCGCGTCCGGAGGGGAGTTCGGGGTGGCAATTGGGATCGCCGGGGAAGTTGCCGTCGGCTCCGCCTCCGGGTGCCACGAGCGTCAGCTCAGAGCCGTAGTTGGAGTAATCGGCCAGGCAGCCGTGTTCGGTCGTGGCGCCTACCGCGATCACGTTGGGCGCGCGTGCGGGATAGTCGACCGAACGTGCCCCCTCGTTGCCGGCGGCGGCGACGACGAGCACGTTGTGGCGGTGGGCATAGCGGAGCGCTTTCATCAGCTCTGGGATGTCCGCGGCGGTCACCCCGGGGGAGAACTCGAGGCTGAGGTTGATGATCTGGGCGTGGTGCTTGACGGCGAACATCACGCCTTCGGCGATCGTGGACGCTTCGCCTTCGCCTGCTCCGTCGAGCACGCGCACGGGCATGATGTGGGCGGCGAACGCGAGACCGGTGAGGCCGTAGTGGTTGTTGGTGGCCTCGGCGATGGTGGAGGCGACGAACGTGCCGTGGCCGTTACGGTCGTTGGCATATGGGTCTTTGGCGACGAAGTCATAGCCTTTGACGAACGTGTAGCGGCTGAAGTCGGGAGAGCGCTGGAAGGGGCCACGGTTGGCGTAGGCGACGCCAGTGTCGAGCACCGCTACCGTCACGCCGACGCCGCCGGGCTTCCCGTCGGCGGCGACATTGGCCCACGCTTCGGGAGCGTTCACGCCGAACTGCCCGACGAAGTTCCACTGCAGTTCCTGCCATCCGCCGGGCGTGTGGTTGGTGCCTTCGTCGTCGGGAATGACGCCTCCGGCGGCATGCGCGGTGTAGTCGGGTACCGCCCACTGCACGCCACGCCGGCCGCGGATGCGGCGAAGCGCTGTCGCGACGCTCTCCCCGGGGGGCAGGCGCAGCACGCGTGTGTTGGTGCTTTCCGCGGTCGCTGCGCCGCTGGCCTGTGAGCTGCTCGCGACGGCGGTGGCACTACCGGTGCCCATGGGGGCCGGCGTGGCGGCGTAGCCGACGACGATCTTGTTCGGCACATAGCCGGCTGGAGGCGCAGCGTCGGCTTGTGCTGCAGCTGCGCCGACGCTGGCTGGTGCGACGCTCAGCGCGAGGACGATGAGGGCCCGGCGCGCAAAGCGGGGGAGTGGTGGGCGGCCGGTGCGGGAGAGCATGGAGGTTTGGGTAATGATGATGTGCCCGAGACGAGCGCGGCGCGGGAGCCACTGTCGCAGACTCCGGCGGGCGATAACGATGAGCGAGCGCTTCTTCCCACGCGACGACTACTTCATGCGTCTGGCCCTGCGCGAGGCCGATCGTGCGTTAGAACACGAGGACGTGCCGATTGGCGCGGTGCTCGTGCGCGATGGCGAGGTGGTGGCGGCGGCGCACAACGAGCGCGAGCTGCGTCAGGACCCGACGGCGCACGCGGAGATCATCGCCCTGCGGGGGGCAGCCCAGGCCGCGGGCACTTGGCGGCTACTGGACATGGTGCTGTACGTGACGCTCGAGCCGTGCGCGATGTGCGCTGGGGCGATCGTGCTCGCACGGGTTCCCCGGGTGGTGTTCGGCGCCAGCGACCCCAAGGCTGGGGCCTGCGGGAGCGTGCTCGATGTTCTTGGCGAGGCGCGGCTGAATCATCGGCCGGATGTGGCTGGGGGGTTGCTGGCGGAGGAGTGTGGGGGGTTGCTTAGCGCTTTCTTTGCTTCGCGGCGGTGAGGCTGGGCGAAGGGTGCACGCGCGCGGGACGGGTATGCGCGGGGGCGTGTGGATCATCTAGCCTTTGGAGTGTCCCCCTGGAGGGGTGGCAGAGCGGTTGAATGCGGCGGTCTCGAAAACCGTTGTGCGCCTGATTGGCGTACCGAGAGTTCGAATCTCTCCCCCTCCGTTAGTTTCACGTAGATCGAAATGTGGGATCCCGCTCATGCGGCCGCTGGGGGCTCTTCTTCTTGCTTCCGTCTTCCGGCCTTTCGTAGTCGTGACGGCCTTGACCCAGGCCAGTGCCTCGTCGGTGCGGCATACCGAGCGCGCGGTCGCCGTTACGCTTATCCGCCAGCAAAGCCACTGCCTCCGAACGGTCCTGACGTAGAACAAGTAAATCCTCCGTATGCGTCGGTGGCGATCACGCTAGATCCGGACAACCCGGATACGACGCTGGTGAACCCGCCGGCAAGATTGGTGAAGAAACCACTGCTCGCTCCAGAAGGCCCATACGTAAAGCTGGCGACTCCCCCGTACGCGTTGGTGATAAAGATACTAGATCCAAACGGCCCATACGTAAAGCTGGTGAACCCGCCAGCAAGGTTGGTGTAAAAACCACTGCCTCCGAACGGTCCGTACGTAAAGCTGGCAAATCCACCGTAATCGTTCACATAGAAAAAGCTGCCGCTATACGGTCCGTATGAATAACTGAGAAACCACTCTCCGTCAGGATCTGTCCTGTTGAGCGGGTTGGGAGTGTCTGAATAACGGTGGATCTGGCTTGGTGGGTTTAGTTGATTCTTCCTTCGAACGCTATCGCGAACGCGTTGAGAGCGGGCTTCCATCGCATTGCCCAGCGTGCTCTGCCTCGTCCTGTGGGGTCGAGTGACCTGGTGACGAGGTAGAGGCACTTCAGCGCGGCCGTGTCGTTGGGGAAGTGCCCACGTGCTCTGACGGCGCGGCGGTAGCGGGCGTTCAGGGACTCGATCGCGTTCGTTGAGCAGATCACGCGCCGGATCTCGACGTCGTAGTCCAGGAACGGTATGAACTCGTTCCAGGCGTTCTCCCAGAGCTTGCTGATCGCCGGGTACTGCTTGCCCCACTTCGCGTCGAACTCGCCGAAGCGCTCCCTCGCGACAGCCTCTGAGGACGCGGTGTAGACGGGCCGGAGGTCGCGGCTCATCTCTTCCCAGTACTTGCGGGAGGCGAACCTGAACGTGTTGCGGATCAGGTGGATCACACAGGCTTGGACGGTCGCGAGCTCCCACGTCGTGGTGATCGCCTCCGGTAGGCCCTTCAGGCCGTCGCAGACCGCGATGCAAACATCCTGGACGCCGCGGTTCTTGATCTCGGTGAACACGCTCAGCCAGAACTTCGCGCCCTCCCCGCCATCGCCGGCCCAGAGCCCGAGGATGTCGCGCTCGCCGTCGACGGTCACGCCGATCACCACGTAGACCGGCTTGTTGGCGACCTGCCCGTCACGGACCTTGACGACCATCGCGTCGATGAAGATCACCGGATACACCGGGCCGTTTCTAGGCATCGTTGCGAATCCTGACCGGAAGGAATTGCAATGCCACGTAGGGCGTGGAATAAGGCCTCGACGGACACGAAGCGTCGCTACTTCGAGTTGATCCGTGAGGGTGCGAGTGGGACGGCTGCCTCACAGCGGGTGGGTGTCTCTTTCAGCTGCGGGTCGTTGTGGTTCATCGATGCTGGGTCGGTGACCTTCATTGATAAGCCGATCAACAGCCGCTACCTGACTCAAGACGACCGGATCGAGATCGCAGACGGGCTCGCGGCGGGGGAGCCGGTGAAGTCGATCGCCGCCAGGATCGGCAAGAGCTACCAAACGATCTACCGGGAGATCGCCCGCAACGGCAAGCCCGGTGGCCGCTACCAGCCGTGGCACGCGCATGGGCAGGCTCATCTGCGGCGCAGGCGCCCGCGACCCCGGAGGGTAAGCATCGATGACCAGTTGTGTGCCGCGATCGCGGGCCAGCTCGCCAAGCACTGGTCGCCGGCGCAGATCAGCAGGTGGTTGCGACGGCGTTGGCCGAAGCGCACGGACTGGCATCTGTGCCACGAGACGATCTACGACGCTGTCTATCGAGGCCTGGTCGTGGCCCCGAGCCAACAGACCCTGCGCACTGGCCGTTGCTACCGACGCACGCGTGGCCGGGGCCGCACTCGCGAAGGTGCGCTGAAGCAGTGCACGAACCTCAAATCGATCCACGTCCGACCTGCAGTCGCCGATGCAAGAAGCCAAGTGGGCCATTGGGAGGGTGACCTGCTGGTCGGGGCGTTCCATCGTTCCGCGGTCGCGACGCTCGTGGACCGCAAGACACGCCACACACTGCTCGTCGCGATCCGTGGCAGCTACTCAGCCAAGAACGTCGCGGATGCCCTCGTCGAGGTCTTCAGCCAACTGCCATCCGCGCTACGCCGAACGCTGACCTGGGACCAAGGCAACGAGATGTTCCAACACGAGCGGATCGAGACCCAGAGCGGGCTGCGGATCTACTTCGCTGACCCCCACTCACCTTGGCAACGCCCCACCAACGAGAACACCAACGGCCTGCTACGCCAGTACTTCCCCAAGGGAACTAACTTCGAGCAGATCACCAACGAGCGCCTGCGAGAGGTCGCAAGCGAGCTCAACGACAGACCACGAGCATGCCTCCAGGACCGCACACCAACCCAGTTGATGGCACGATGGAAACCACAACTCATCACAAGCTGATTCGCAACCACCACTAGAAACCGCCCCGTCTCCAGCGGCCGGTGCAGCCATTCTGTCATCTCGCCCGTGACCTTCTCGGTGATCCGGCTGACGGTGTCCTTGCTGATCCTGGGGCCATAGACCTCCTGGAAGTGCGCCGCGATCTCGCCGGTCGTCAACCCACGCGCCGTGAGCGACAGCACGATCTCATCGACGCCTGTGAGCCGCCGCTGGCGCTTCTTAACGATCTGCGGCTCGAACGTCGACTCTGTGTCCCGCGGGACCTCAATCTCGACCGGCCCGATCTCCGTCAGCACCGTCTTAGCGCGCGTCCCGTTACGCGAGTTCCCGCTGTTATGCCCGGCAGGATCATGCTTCTCATACCCAAGGTGCTCGGCCATCTCGGCGTCCAGCGCCGTCTCGAGCACGTTCTTGGTCAGCTGGTTGAGCAGCCCACCAGGACCGACCAGCTCGATGTTCTGCTCCTCAGCCTGCGCCAACAGCTGCTCAGCAAGCTGCTTCTGATCAACGATATCTGTAGCCATAGACCCGATCATCTCGACGCGATCGGTCGTATCGACTAGCTCACTCATGGTCATCCCCTTCGGTCAGACCAAGCACTTCCACCGTTAATCAGACAGTCCCATTCAGCGCGTTCGACGTAGAATTCGAGCGTTATGCTTTTAAGCATTCACCTTCATATACCTCGGTCGTGAATACCCCTGCACCTATTTCGAGTTGGCGGTGTCAACCGGTGGGCGCAACGGATCGTGTGGGATGACCCAGGAACCGATACCGGAGGTTGTGGATGCGTGGGCACTTGAGCGACGAGCAGAAGCAGCTTGCTTTCAAACTGCGAGCGAGTGGCTGGCGGCTGACGGATATCGCCAGAGAGATCGGGTGTTCGGCGCCGATGGTCGGGGTGATGGTTCGAGAGAGGAGGTTCACGAAGGGCATCCCGTGCCCCTGGGCACCTAGGGATGGATGTCTCTCGATCGGTGATCGTGAGCAGATCTTGCTCGGGATCGGTCGCGGTGACTCGCTGAGCGCGATCGCGAGGATCCTCAAGCGGTCGCCTTCGACCGTCACGCGTGAGGTCAACGCAGACGGTGGGCGCGAGCAGTACTCGGCTTGGCGCTCGCACCAGCGCGCGCGAGAGCACGCTCGTCGGCCCAAGAACTGCAAGCTGGCGCGCGGCAAGCTGCACCGCGAGGTCAGCCGCCGTCTGCTGCAGCTGTGGTCACCCCAAGAGATCGCCCGTCGCCTACCGTTGGATTATCCCGACGAGCCGGCTATGCGCGTGAGCCACGAGACGATCTACCAATCATTGTTCGTTCAGGGTCGTGGCGAGCTGCGCCGGGAGCTCGCCCGCTGCCTGCGCTCGGGGCGCACGGCCCGCCAGCCGAGAGGACGCGTGGACAAGCGCGGTCAGCTGCCGGGGATGGTGATGATCTCAGAGCGCCCCGCAGAAGTGGAGGACCGGGCGGTGCCTGGGCACTGGGAGGGAGACCTCATCCTCGGAGCGGGCGCCCGCAGCGCCGTGGGCACCCTCGTGGAGCGCTCCAGCCGGCTCGTCCTGCTGCTGCACATGAACGGCGACCGCTCCGCTGTGGCCGTGGATGCAGCGATGCGCAAAGCGATCACCACGTTGCCGCGCGAGCTGAAGAAGAGCATCACCTGGGACCAGGGCGCCGAGATGTCAAAGCACGCAAGCTTCACCATCGCGACAGGGATACCGATCTACTTCTGTGACCCTCACTCGCCCTGGCAGAAAGGATCCAACGAGAACACCAACGGACTACTACGCCAATACCTGCCAAAGGGCACAGACCTCACGACAATCACCGCAAGCGACCTCCGCAGCATCCAACGCAGCCTCAACGGACGACCACGCAAGACCCTCGGCTACCTGACACCATCAGAGAAGTTCGCACAGTACGTTGCAGCGACCGCTTGAATCCGCCGTTCCTGTATGGCCTTTAGTTTTTCTTTGTCTGTTAAGCATTGGATTAAGGCCCTCGTAATACACGTGTCACCTGCAAGGTATAGCCCTTTCCCACATTCTGTGACTTCTTTCCATAGGGTTCCTTCTACGACTTTGAGTTTCGAGCTTTTCACTTCTGTCCGAACGTCCCATGTCCACAGGGTTCTGATGGTCGTATTGACCCCTTCCGTCGGAGAGAGATCATACACTTTACCTTTTTGTTTTTCTCCTTTTGTTGTTTCGTTTTCGCTTTCAGTTTCAACTATAAGGGTGCATCCGCAGGCGGTGCTGGCGCCGAGTGGCAGGCCGATGGTGCCGGCTAGCACGCCGGTGGTGCTGACTATGCTGATCGAGCCGATTAGTATGATAGATACTGCTATTAGATGTCGTAGGTGGTGTGACACACGTAATCGCATGTTGGTCTCCTATGGTCGTTGTGTGTTATTCATGGCGATATAGCGATCACTTCGAACGGACCATCTAAACCGGGGACTCGACCGGGTGCTGGCAGTGAGTCCGTCACCCCAGGCGGCGATCGTGAGGTGTTGGCGCGAGCGCCATTCTTCGAGGTTTAGGCCAGGGACCTGCCGCGCGGGACCGATCACAGGGGTGGCTGCGCCGCTCCTGAGCGTCCGCTCTCGTGCACGGTGCCCGCTGCTCTCAAGTAAGTGTTCTGACCCACCGGGGTCTGGTTTGGGTTGCGCGTCTTGTGGTCGCGTTGGGTCTTCGGCGTTGTGGTCCTGCATCTCTCCCCCCAGCTAAGGAGGCTTGGGTCTACCTGTCGTGCGGTCAGGTGGACTGCGGCTTGCAGTCAGCGACAGTACGCCCGCTGCTGGTATGGGACGGCTGGAGACACAGCAGGCCAACTTGCCGCTAGGCCGTTTTCCGTGTGCTGGAGCCAGATAGAGGGTGTCTACCAGCAGAGGTGCCAGAGGGCAGGGATGTCTCCGACTAGCCCAACTGAGGGGCTTGCGTTTCGCGACCTGTGGTTGAGGGTCGGCACGTGCAGCCGAGAGATGGCGATCGCAGGCCCCGAGGTCGTCTGGCCGCCCCGCGGCTGGTTCTCGCTGACGATGGTCGGCCTGCTTCTCGGTGCCGGGATCGCGCTCGTGACGACTAGGCTGGCAAACGGGCATCACGAGCGACCCAGCTCAAGCCGCTCCACACCATCTGTCCACTCGTCGCGGCGACGTGAGCCGGACGCGCGCGATGGAGTCCGGGCGTTGCCGTGGGCGATCCCGGCGACCCCAGGAGCAGCTTCGCAAGGCTTCAAGCCTCGCTCCCCGGGCCCGTTGGCGTGGCGATCGCGCCGCTCGACGGAGGGCCCGTGCGCGAGCTCGGTAGCGCTCAGCGCGGCCACGCGTGGAGCACGATGAAGGTCCCGTGATCGTCACCCTACCTGAACCGATTGGGCGTCGCCGGGCACACAGCCGACGAACTCGACGACACCGACATCGAGCTCGCGATTGAGCAGTCTGAAAACGAAGCGGTCAATGCCATCTTCAGTCGCTTGGAGACGCTCGACGGCGGCTTGGTCGCCGCCAGCGAAGCAATCGAACGCAAGCTCCGCAGCAGCGGTGACAACCTGACCGTCGTCAACACGGCTCCCCCAGAAGACGGTTTCTCCACCTTCGGGCAGACCTATTCGCCGACTTTTTCTTCGGTTTCGCTGAACGATTTCGACCCGACTGGAAATTCCCAATCGAGTTTCCAGGTCGCGACTCCCCCTGCGGTGCGCTTAATTTTGGACGTACACTTATCGCCTGGCTCGAGTTCTACCCCTTCGCACCCCTTGACTCTGAGTTCGAGGTTCGCCGTGACTGTCTCCTGCGTGATCTTGATGTCGTCTTTGCCGTCCTTATATTCCGCAACGGCGGGCTCTTCAACGTCGATTTCGTCCGGGGGGATGCTCATGGTTCTGGTTCCTTTTAATGGAAAGACTATTTCGCATCCGCAGGCGGGAGTGGAGCCGAGTGGGACGCCGATCGTGGCGACTAGCGTGCAGCCGGCGCCTAGTAGAACGACCGATGTCGTCGTGAGATGTCTTAGCTTTCGTGACAGGCGTCTACGCATTTTGTTTTCCTATACGTGCGGGGTGGGTACTTGGGCACAAGGTGCGTCGTGCCCCGGCGAGGTTCGTCGCGGGTTGGGTGAATGCTGAACTGTTGGGCATATTCCGCTCTGGTATCCAGGCGACTTCAGCCTTTGCTACGTTCCATCCTCCGGGTCTCTCATTCCCGACTTCTCGTTCTTGGAACTTCAGTTCTTTCCCACCGCGGACTGCTTCTACCTTGGCTTTAGGGCCTCCAACGACGCCTCCGCATACGCAGACGTCGTTGGTGTCGAGTGGCAGGCCGGTTGCACCCTTCAACATGCCACTTTTTCCCAGGGTGGTTCTTTGGGAGGTTCTACACCTGTATTGGGTTCCTTCGCCACATAGCAGATTTTGCCACCAGCCGGCCATTCGACCTTGGCACCGGCTTGGTATTTTTCGTTTTTGTTCCATACGGGGGGTTTTAGTTCGCATCCGCAGGCAGTGCTGGTGCCTAGTGGTCCGGCGGCCATGCCGGCTAGCACGCCGATTGTGCTGAGTAGCACGAGCGATGCCGTGAGGAACGATGCTGTTAGATGTCTTAGCCGTCGTGACAGACGTGAACGCATTTAACGGACGGTACTCCGGCTACTGGTAGGACACTGTCGAAGGCGTGACTGCTAGCTTGCGATGAAGCGCTTTTGCTTGTACTGGAGCCAAATAACGGGCGCCTCCCAGCGGGCGCTCAGGCGGCGACATGTCTCCAACTAATTGCTTCTATTACGGAGGGTGTAGCCGCGGCGACGGCGGCAGGCGGCGCTGACACCAAATGGCAGGCCAACCGTATCCAGGAATACGTAGCGCCCGTACGTGAACGCATGACGCGGGCGGGACCGGTAACGATCCCGCGCACACGTCCTTTCACTCAGGCCCTCAGGCTGGGCAATCAATTTTGTCCCAGGGGGTCGATGGGGGTTCTTCGCATTCGGTGATCTGGTTGGATTCGTAACAGTTGCCGTTCCATTCGACTTTTCTACCCACGAGGTACCTCGTGGTCCTACTCCATTGCGGAAGCTTGATTTCGCATCCGCAGGCGGTGCTGACGCCGAGTGGCCCGCTGACCGTGCTGGCCAGCACGCCGGTTGTGCCTAGTAGCACGGCCGATGCTGTTAGGAACGACGCCGTCAGATGCCTTAGCTTAGGTGTCGTGATAGGCGGGAACGCATTTGCTCTCCTAGGGGTCAGAGGTAATTATTGTTGGGTTGCAAGGGGCCGGATAAGGTGACGATCAGGGGGTAGCGCGGCGCTGGTCGGGAGTCCATCGCGCGAAGCGATGTTCGCCACGTGCTGGCCTGAACGCGCCGAAGCAACGGAGGCGGCTTTGGGGGAAACCTGCCGGCCGTGGTCGGTTTGGCTGTAAAGGAGCTGCCGTACGGTGTCGTTGAAGGCGGCTGGGTCAAGCGCCGACGATTGATCTAGGGTGCGCGTCGGGGAGGACCCTGTGCGTCCGATCAGGAAGGATGGGGTGTCGTGAAGGTGAGCCGCGTATGCCGCTTGTTCGTCTTGAGTGACCTGCGTGGTTAGCTGTGGATCGTTGCGGTCACGGCTCCATAGTGTGAGGTTCAGGCGGGGAACTTGCCGCGCGAGATCCCGTAGGTAGCTTTCGGTGACGTAGCCGGAGTGCTCGGGACCTTGTTCGTGGTAGAAGTCCTCGAGGTAGTACCAGAGCTTGTTCTGCATTCCGGCTGCCAGCGCCGCGATCTGCTGGGCATCAAACACCTTGGGTTCGCTGACGCTGCGTAGTGACCGGTATTCGATTCGTAGCTTCCCGGAGCGCACCCAGTTGGTGATGATGAGCGGCAGTGTCTCCAGTGTGAATTCTCGTGCTGTAGAGCACTCCAGATCCCCGAAATACTGCAATGTCACCGGGGCGGTGGGCGACCCGAGCGTGTTCCCGCTCTGTGGTATCCCAGCGAGCAGAGGGCTGATTCCCGCTGCTGCCGTTGTCCCGGGCTTGGCCAAGGAGCCGCCGCCGGCAGCAGCAATCACCGCCACCACGGCTGTGACCACGGCGCTCGCAGCACCGATCCGGAGTGCGCGCACTCGCGCGTGGTGCCTAACGCTGTCGGGTAAGTCTTCTGGCTCACCCGGGTCTGGTGCGGGCTGCTCGCGGTGCGGTTGCGTTGGGTCTTCGTCGTTATGGTCCGGCATCGGTCCCCCAGTTCCCAGGGCTACCAGGGTGTCTGCTTGCCGTGCGGCCACACGGGCCGTGGCTTGCGGTGAGCGACAGTACTCCGACTGCTGGTGCGTCACTGTTGGAGACACAGCAGGCCGGCTTGCTGCTGGGCGGTTTTGCCTCTGCTGGAGCCAGATGAAGGGCACCGACCACCGGAAGTTGAGGCGGGGGTATGTTTCCTACTACGCCCGTCGGTAGCTCAAGTTGCGTAGCGTGCTGAACGCAGCGCCAGCACCATGTAGTCGGCGGCGGCATTGACCGCGCCACCGCGATTACCCAACCTGCGTTGGCCGGCGCCTGTTGGTAGTAGGCGCGATGAATCCAATGGTCGTCCGTGCCGGTGGGAAGGCCGCCGCCGTTGACTGTCTTGCCAAAGCTAGGCTTCTGTCCACCGCCCGCTAGGGTCGACCAACCCAAATCCCCCCGGAGGCCACCGCACGCCATGACCACTAGAGACGCAGTGATCTGCCAACCCCTACGTACGCCGGTGGGGCGCTTCGGCGGCGTGTTCCGCGACGTCAGCGCGGCGTTGCTGGCCGCAACGGTGATCCGCGAGCTGATCGCGCGCACAGGGCTTCAGGGCGAGCACGTGGACGACGTGATCATGGGCCAGTGCTACGCCAGCGGCGAGGCGCCGGCGATCGGCCGCGTGGCGGCGCTCGACGCGGGGCTGGGAGCGGATGTTCCCGGCCTGCAGATCGACAGGCGCTGTGGCTCTGGCTTGCAGGCGGTGATCTACGGCTGCATGCAGGTGCAGACGGGCGCAGCGGAGCTCGTGCTGGCGGGCGGCGCGGACAGCATGAGCCAGGCGGAGTTCTATTCGACGAGGCCGCGCTGGGGCGTGAAGAGCGGAGCGATCAGGCTGGAGGATCGTCTGGAACGAGCGCGTGTGAACGCGGGCGGCGTCAACCACCCTGTCCCTGGCGGCATGCTTGAGACGGCGGAGAACGTCAGGCGCCAGTACTCCATCCCCAGGGACAAGCAGGATGAGATCGCGCTGCGCTCACACCAGCTCGCGGTGGCCGCCCAGCAGAGCGGGGCGTTCGCTGATGAGATCGTGCCGGTGGCGGTTCCCGGGCGCGGCGGCGAGACGCTGGTGGAGCTCGACGAGCACCCCCGCGCGGACACCACCCTGGAGGCGCTCGGCAAACTACGGGCGATCATGGGCAAGGACGACCCCGACGCGACAGTTACCGCGGGCAACAGCAGCGGCCAGAACGACGGCGCTGCGATCTGCATCGTTACGCACCGGGACAAGGCGAAGGAGCTTGGGCTGCAGCCGCTCGCGCGCCTGCGCTCGTGGGCAGTCGCAGGCGTGCCGCCGGAGACGATGGGCATCGGCCCCATACCCTCGACTGCGCTCGCGCTCGAGCGCGCGGCCCTGACGCTGAAGGACCTCGACCTGATCGAGCTCAACGAGGCGTTTGCCTCACAGGTGCTTGCGGTGCTGGGCGAGTGGGACCTTCACGACGGCCTGGAGCGGGTGAACGTCAACGGGTCGGGCATCTCGCTCGGTCACCCCGTCGGCGCCACCGGCGCCAGGATCCTTGCCACGCTCCTGCGTGAGATGCAGCGGCGCGGCGCGCGACTCGGCCTTGAGACGATGTGCATAGGCGGCGGTCAAGGCCTGGCTGCGATCTTCGAGAGCGTGGACGCATAGCTCTGCCCTACGCCGCGACGCTGGCGTTCTGGACGGACCGCTCCGCTCGCGCGGCGCTGTGCGTGGGGCAGTACACCCCACGCACGCTGCCGTCCCCCACGCCAAACGCGAACCACACGCCGCCGCGCCAGGCGAAGCGGAAGAAGCGGTCCTCGCGTGAGCCGAGCAGCTCCTGCTCGCGCGCCCACGCTGTGGTGACCACGCTGCTTGGGATCGTCGCTCGGCAGGAGCAGCCGTCTGACAGGTAGCCGGAGGAGACGCAGCGCATCAGCTCGCCGGAGTGGCGGCTGCGCGCGCCCGCGCGACCCGCGGCAAAGGTCGAGCTCGGTCGGTGCAAGGGGTGTGAGGTGGTTGGCATTGGCGGCGATTGAGTTGGCATTTAGTGGCCTGCTTGACGTTGGGGAGGGGATCGGTTGGGACGACACCGGTGTGCCCGAAAGGGGCAATCTCTGTAGTCCCTTTCGGGCAGTGTGCGTCCCGGCAGGTCCGAAAGCCAGCGTTCTGGACGTGTGTACTAGCGGGGCCCGAGCACCCGTGGCAAGCCCCAAGTGGCCCGTCTGCCGGTGGGGCGACGGGCCGTGGGATGCCTTAGGACTGAGTTGCTGTGGCGCGTGGGCGCACGTGCGTGCGACGCACGGCGCGGCTTCTCAGCCGGCGCAACAGCTCGCGCTCAGCTTCAGCGCCTTTGCGCGTCATGGCCCCGGCCAGGTGGACTGATCCACGCTGGACGCTCCAGTAGCCAGTGCGTGTCTGCTTGATGGTGAGTTGCTCTGCGGGTTGCATGCTCGACCTCCGCGGGGTGGGGAGAACAAGTTTGCAGATCGCGCATCAAGCGAGGGTAACTTTTCGGTTAATAAGCACTCACGGCGTGCGGCCGGTTGCCGCGGCACACGGCCGCCGGTGCTCCCGCGCCTCGCTCACCCGCGCCCGCGGGAGCTCCCCCGCCGCATGCGATGCACCCGGCGCAGTTCCTCCACCGCTTCGTCACGACCACCGAGCGCTGCGTGGGGGCCGTCTCCGAGGAGCTCTACCTCGAGGCGCTGGCGCAGCAGCTCGCCGGCGATGGCGTCCGCGCGCTGCGCCTCGGCGCCTGGGCGCGAGCTGACTGCACGATCGAGACGCTGGCCACGGAACAGCAGCCCCACGCCATCGTCGAGCGCCCAGCCGCCGGGCAGGGTGCCCTCGCGTACCGCTGCAAGCCACACGGGCAGGCGCTCGGGCTCGCCGTCGGCGTGGACGCTGAGCGAGCCTTCCAGCACGCCCAGGCCGGCGATCGTTTCGGGCGGCCCGCTGGAGCGCGTGACCCCGCCCTGGAACCAGCACATGGCGCCAGCGCTCAAACCCGCGAGCACGGTGCCTTTCTGCCATGCCTGCACGAGCAGCTCGTCCACGCCGTGGGCCTGCCACAGCGCGAGCAGGTTGCGCATGGAGCCGCCGCCCACGTACACGATGTCCTGTTCGAGCACGATGTCAGCCAGCGAGCGGGTGGTGTTGCGCAGGTTGAATAGCGACACATATTCCGGCACGCACGCGCGCTCGCCAAAGCGCCCTTTGAACGCGTTGATCAGCGATGTGGTGTCGCCTGAGGCGGTGGGCATGAACAGGATGCGCGGTTCGGCGACGTCTGCGAGCGACAGCACGAAGTCGTCCAGCAGCGGATTGCTCGGCTCCATCGTGAAGCCGCCCCCGCCCATGGCGAAGATCTGGCGGCTCTCCATCGGGGCGGCCGGACGTGGGGTCATCGCGCCGCCTGTCTCATGCCGCCACCGCCGAGGCGGCAAGCAGCTTCGGGGAGCCGGGCCGCTTCGCCGTGTGCGCTCGCTTCGGGGTGTCTGCCATAGGCTGCTGCGAGGACAGCGACGGGTCCGCGTCGGCGCTGCCGTGCATGGGCATTGCGCTGGCCCCGAGGAACTCTGCGTGCAGGCGCGTCTCGCGCACTGCCTTGCCATCGTGCTCGACGAGGAACGCGCTCCCGTCGGGGCGCGAGCTGACAACGCGCTCGAGGCTCGTGCCGCGGAAGTGCAGCGCCACGCCATCCTCTGCTGCGAACCCGGGACGCATACCGTCGGCGACGAAGCGGTGGTACTCGGCCCGTCGCTCGGGCTCGGCGTCGTAGTGGACGCAGTTGGAGTAAGGCAACAGGCCGAGTCCGCGCACGATCCGGGGGGCGCCGTGAAAGGCGCTGAGCGCCTGATCGAACCAGCACAGCGAGCCGGCGGAGGGGCCGCACATGACGATGCCGCGTCGCCATGCTTTGCGCAGGATCACGTCCAGCCCGTGTGCGCGCCAGGCGCCGAGCATGCTCAGCATGTTGCCGCCGCCGACGTAGATCAGATCCTGGCTAAGCAGGTGCGTGGCGAGGTCGTCCTCGACGCCGTCGGTGCCCTGGTCGCGCCGGAATAGCGATAGGTGGCTGGCGTCGCAGGACGGGGAGAAGCGCCGGTAGAAGCGCACCACGTAGTGGTCGGCGTCGCCGGATGCGGTCGGCAGGAAGCACACTCGCGGACGCGAGGCTCCTGTGAGCGTGAGCACGTAGTCGTCGAGTAGAGAGCTGTCTCTCTCCATCGAAAATCCGCCGCCCCCAAGGGCGACGATCTGGGGAGCTCTGTTTGGCATGACCCTCTTCCTCGGCTGGGATGCGGTACTAACAGCCTGAGCCAGCATGCACGAGCGCCGGCGTCGTCGGTATGGACCGGCGTCCCATTCGACCGTCCCGACAATCGACAATCGCCCAGGACAGCAAGCGCCTTAGGATTCCAGCAGCGATGGCACGATTGCTGAGGAAGCTCGTAACTGTGGTCGTGCTTTCAGCGTGCACGGCAGGCGGGCTCGCGTCCGGCGCGCTCGCCGCCGGCAAGGCGTTCGTCCGCGTCAACCAGGTTGGCTACCCGACGACGGCACTCAAGCGGGCGTACCTGATGTCGAACCGGAGCGAGCACGGACAGGCATTCACGTTGCGCTCGGCGGAAGGGGCGGACGTGTTCAACGGTGTGGTGGGCGCTTCGCTCGGACCGTGGAGCGGGAAGTTCAGGTACGTGTACGCGCTCGACTTCGACGCGGTGCAGACGCCGGGCACCTACACCCTGTCGGTGGCGGGTCGTGCGCCGGCGAGCTCGCCGGCCTTCGCGATCGCAACGGCGCAGCAGCTGTATGAAAGGCCGCTTGAGAACTCACTGTCCTTCTACGAGAACGAGCGAGACGGCCCGGAATACATCCCCTCTGCGCTACGCACCGCACCAGCACACCTAAACGACGAGGACGCGATGACATATGCGACGCCCGTGGTCAACGAAGAAGGCGAATTCAAAGGCGAACTGGAAAGCCTCGGGCAGACGATCAACGCCTCTGGTGGCTGGTGGGACGCGGGCGACTACCTGAAGTTCGTGCAGACGACGAGCTATGCGGTTGACCTGCAGTTGCTCGGCGTGCGCGACTTCCCCGGCGAGATGGGTGAGGCGGCGGTGCACTCGAACTTCACCGAAGAGGCTCGCTTCGGGGTGGAATGGCTGCTGCGCATGTGGAATGACGAAACGCGCACGCTCTACTACCAGGTGGGCATCGGCGAGGGCAACGCGGAGACGGTCGGCGACCACGACATCTGGCGCTTGCCCCAGGCAGACGACTCCTTCGGTGGCGAAGACCGGCGCTACCGCTTCATCCGCCATCGCCCGGTGTTTCGTGCGGGGCCGCCCGGCTCACCGGTCAGCCCCAACCTGGCCGGCCGCGACGCGGCGGCGTTCGCGGAGTGCTTCCAAGTGTTCGCTCACACCCGCCCGGAACTCGCGACGCATTGTCTGCTCGCGGGCGAGCACATCTTCGAACTGGCGAACACTGACCCGCACGGCAACCTGTTGACGGCGATCCCATTCGGCTTCTATCCGGAGAGCGAATGGCGGGACGACCTCGAGCTGGGTGCCACCGAGCTCGCGAACGCGCTGGCCTCGGGTGCGCAGCTCCCGGCAGGGCTCCCGCACACGCAGTCGTCCTACTACCTACAGGACGCAGCCCACTGGGCGGGCGAATACATCGCGCACAATCCCGGCGGTGGCGAAGGACTGAACCTGTATGACGTGAGCGGCATCGCCGACTTCGAGCTCGTGCGCGCGCTGCGTGCCGCTGATGACCCGCCTGGCCTGGCGGTGAGCGAAGCGCAGCTGATCGGCGCGCTCGGCGAAAAACTGACGGCGGCAGAAGAACAGTCGCAGCGCGACCCGTTCGGCTTCGGCTTCCCATGGGACGAAGCGGACACCGCCTCGCACGGCGACGGCCTGTCGGTGATGGCGTCGGAGTACGACTACCTGACGGGCGAGCCGACCTATCGCGCAGCGGCGGCACGCTGGCTGGGAAACATCCTTGGCGCGAACGCGTGGGGCTCGTCGTTCATCATCGGCGACGGCAGCACGTTTCCCGACTGCCCGCAGCACCAGGTGGCGAACATCGTCGGCTCGCTTGACGGCTCGCCGCCGGTCCTGGCGGGCGCTGTGGTGGAGGGGCCGAGCAACGAAACGAGCAGTGGCAAGCTCGAAGGCATGCGGCCCTGTCCGGCGGGCGGCGGCAACGCATTCGCGCGCTTCGACAACGCGGCGGTGTACGAGGACAATGTGCAGTCCTACACGACGACCGAGCCGGCGATCGACCTCACGGCGTCCTCGATGCTGGCATTCTCCTGGCAGATCGACTCGCCGTAGAGTGTCTGCGATGACGGCGGCGGCGATCTCTCTACAGGGTGTGTCCAAGCGCTTCGGCGAGATCAAGGCGGTGAACGGGCTCGACCTGGAGGTGTCGACGGGCGTGTGCTTCGGCCTGCTGGGGCCGAACGGGGCGGGCAAGTCGACGACGATGCGGATGCTGACGGCGCAGACGCTGGCGGACGAGGGCAGCATCTCGGTGTTGGGCTTCGAGCTGCCACGGGAGTCCAAGCAGTCGCGCCTTGAGATGGGGGTGGTGCCGCAGCTGGACAACCTCGACACGGAGCTCACGTGCAGGCAGATCCTGACGGTGTTCGCGCGTCTCTATCGAGTCCCGCGTGCGCAGCGCACGGCGGCGGTGCAGGCGGCGCTTGAGATCGCGAACCTGGTGCCACGGGCGGACACGATCGTGAAGGAGCTCTCGGGTGGGATGCGCCGCAGGCTGCTGGTGGCGCGGGGACTGATCCACCGCCCGCGCCTGGTGCTTTTGGACGAGCCGACGGTGGGTCTCGATCCGCAGGTGCGCCAGGAGCTGTGGACGCTGATCGACGGCCTGCGCGCGAGCGGCGTGACGGTGCTGATGAGCACGCACTACATCGAGGAGGCGGAGCGCCTGGCGGACACGGTGGCGGTGATGTCGGCTGGGCGGATCATCGCCCAGGGCACGCCGGCGGAGCTCGTGAGCGCACACGTGGGCGAACAGGTCCTGGAGGTATACGGGCCGCCCGAGCGCCTGGCGGAGGTGGACGAGCTGGCATCGAGCAACGGCTGGTCGAGCAGGCGTAGCGGTCCGGCGGTGGCGATCATGCGCGCGGAGGACCTCGACGGCCTCGCGCCGGAGGGTGTGCGCCGCCCGGCGAACTTGGAGGACGCGTTCGTGGCGCTGACGGGGGAGGAGATCGAATGAGTTGGAGTTCGCAAGGCGAGACCGCGGCAGTGGCCCGGCCGCCCTCGAGCGCCCGGCGTATCGGCCGTCTTGAACCGGCGGCGCTTGCGGGGGTGATGAGCCGCGACGTGGCGATCTTCGGGCGCTACTGGAAGGCGACGACTTTCTCCTCGATCGTGCAGCCGACGATCTACCTGCTGGCGTTTGGGCTGGGCTTTGGCTCGCTGTTGAAGACGATCGGGCACGTCAAGACGATCGAGTACATCGGCACCGGTACGGTGGCGACGGCGGTGCTGTTCTCCTCGGCGTTCCCGGGGATGTTCAACACGTTCATCCGCTGGCAGTTCCAGCGCACGTACGACGCGATGCTGGCGGCGCCGGTCGACGTGGAGGAGCTGATCACGGCCGAGGTGCTGTGGATCTCGCTGCGCGCGGGCGTGTATGGGGTGGCGCCGATACTGGTGGCGTTCGCGTTTGGCCTGTCGCCGGAATGGGGGATGCTGCTGGTGCCGCTGATCGGCTTCGTGACGGGCTTCGGTTTCGCGGCGTTCGGCGTGACGGTGGCGGCGATCGCGAAGACGATCGACAACTTCAACTACATAACGAGCGCGGTGCTGACGCCGATGTTCCTCGTGGCGGGCACCTTCTTCCCGGTGTCCTCGCTGCCGGAGGGCGTGCGCCAGGTTGCGTATGTGAACCCGCTGTACCACTGCGTGCAGCTCGTGCGAGACGCGTCACTGGGCACACTCGGCACGGCCGATCTCGGCCATGCGGCGGTGCTGTTGGCGTTTGCTTTGCTGATGTGGCGCTTGGCGATCTCGCAGCTGGGTAGACGCTTGATTGATTGAGCGGCCGCAGTCGGGCGCCCGAGACACGTTGGTGGCGACGCCCTAAGAGGCGTTGTGGCGCTTATGAAGCTTTGAGGTTTCTCACACACTGCTCCTACACGCGCGGGCGATGCTGCTCACGTGAGCTTCTCGTGGAAAACCAGTACGGCCGCAGCCCAGGCGGTGTCCGCGCCGCCGGTTGGGCACGCGCCGCCAAGCAGTGGATCACCAGCTGCAGCCACGGGGCCAACCCGTTCTCGCGCTGGCGCACGAACGCTCGCCGCGCGCATCCCTCGCCCTGAGCTGCTCGCGTTGATGGCGCTCGCAGGGGTGCTCAACCTGTGGGCGCTCAGCCGCAACGGTTGGGCGAACGAATACTACGCAGCGGCTGTGAAGTCGATGAGCGGCAGCTGGCACGACTTCCTGTTCGCGTCGCTGGACAAGGGCGGGGTGATGACCGTTGATAAGCCGCCGCTGGCGCTGTGGGTCGAGGCACTGTCGGTGCGGGTGTTCGGCTATCACTCGCTGAGCATCCTCGTGCCGGAGGCGCTGATGGGCATCACGAGCGTTGTCCTTGTATATGACCTCGTGCGTCGTCGCTTCGGCCGGGTGGGCGGCTTTGTGGCGGGCCTGACGCTGGCGCTGACCCCGATCACGGTGGCGATCTCCCGTCACAACAACCCCGACTCGCTGCTGGTGCTTTGCTGCGTAGCCGCGCTGTGGTGCACGGTGCGCGCATTCGACGCCGCTCCCGAGCGCTCGGGCACGCGCTGGCTGGTGGCGGCGGGCGTGCTCGTGGGCCTGGGCTTTGAGACGAAGATGCTCGTGGCGCTTGTCGTTGTTCCGGCCATCGCCATCGCGTGGCTGTGGGTGGCCCCTGCGGGACGTGGGCGATTGCACGCGCTGCGCCAGCTGCTCACAGGTGGCGGTGCGATGGCGCTCGTGGGCGGCGCGTGGCCGCTGCTGGTGGAAGTTACGCCCGCGGCAGATCGCCCGTGGGTGTCGGGCACGAGCAACAACACGATCCTGTCGCTGATCTTCGAATACAACGGCGTCGGCCGCGTGGACGGCCAGGCGGGTGGGCCTGGTGGCCTCGGCGGCGGCAACGTGTTCGGCGGCAGCACCGGGCCGTTTCGACTCCTCAACTCCGCGCTCGGCGGCCAGGCCGGCTGGCTGCTCGGGTTCGCGCTGGTGAGCGGCCTTGGCATCCTCGTGGCGAGCCGCCTGCGCCGCACGGACGCGCGCAGCGGCTGGCTGCTGGCGGTGGGTGGGACGTTCGTGACGGTGGCCGTCCTGTTCAGCGCTGCCAGCGGCATCTTCCACCCCTACTACGTTTCCTTGCTGGCGCCGTTCGCCGCGGCGCTCGTGGGAGCAGGCGCGGCCCAGCTGATCAGCGGCGGTGTGAACACCCGCATCGTCGGGCCGCTGGCGGTGGTCGCTGGCGTGATCACCGAGCTAATAGTCATCGGTGACTATCCAGGGCAGCTGCCGTGGCTTGAGCCCGTCCTGATCGTCGTTGCCGTGCTCACTGTGATCGCGCTCGCCGCGTTCAGCTCACGAACGGTGCGCACAACCGCCGTGGGCGTAGCCGTGACTGCGCTGCTGGCGGCACCGTCGGTGTGGGCCTTCGACACCCTGGGTCACGCCACCAGCGGCACGTTCCCAGCAGGCGGCCCCACCTCCGCTGAGACAGTCGGCTTCGGTGGCCCGGGCGGCGGTCGCGCGGGCTTTGGCGGCGCCGGGCGCGGCGGCTTCGGCGTTGGCACCCGCGGCGGGTTCGGTGGCGCTGCCGGCGCTGGTGCTCCCACGGGGCAACCCGGCAGTGGCACGGGGCGCCCCGGCGCGGGCGGCACCGGCGCGCGCGGCGTGCAGCTGTTTGGCGCCGGCCGGGCAGGCGCTCCGCCCACCGGCGCCGGTGGCATCCCGGGCGCCGCTGGCTCTGCGGCTGGTGTTCCCGGTGCGACGACAGGCGCCGCTGGCGGACTGCCGGGCGGTGGCTTCGCAGGGGGTGCGGCGCGAGGCGTTGGCCCCGGCGCGGCTGGAGGCTTCGGCGGGGCCGATCAGCTCACGAGCGCGCTCTCGTACATCTCCGCACACGGCGGTGGCACGCTGGCGGTGTCCAGCCAGTCGACGGCCGCGACAGCGATCATCGACGGCCATACGAACGTGGCGGGCATTGGTGGCTTCTCCGGCCGAGAGAGCGACCCGAGCGTGGCGTGGTTGGAGCAAGCGGTTCGCGACGGCAAAATTCGCTGGGTGCTTGATGAACAGAGCAGCGGCTTTGGCAGCAATACGCCGGGCGAAACACGCGTGGGCTCGAAACCGGCGATGGCCGCGGTGGCGAAGGCCTGCCAGGCAGTGACGCTGTCAACGAGCACGAGCACGACCGACACCACCGGCACGTCCACGACGGCAGGGTCGGGGACTCTTTATGACTGCCAGGGTGACGCGGCGGCGCTGGCGGCCCTTGGCGCGCAACAATCCCACTCGTGAAGGTCCTGGTCGTCGACGATGACCGCGCGGTGCGTGAAGCGCTGCGCCGTACGTTGACGCTCGCGGGCTACGAGGTGGAGGTGGCGGAGGACGGCGAGCGGGCGCTGGAGCAGATCGTGCAGGCGGTGCCCGACGCGGTGGTGCTCGACGTGGGGCTGCCGGGGATCGACGGCCTGGAGGTGTGTCGTCGTGTGCGTCGCCTGGGCAACCGCGTGCCGATCCTGATCCTGACAGCGCGTGCGGAAGTCAATGACCGCATCGACGGGCTGGACGTGGGTGCGGATGACTACATGATTAAGCCGTTCGATGTGGGCGAGCTGAAGGCACGGTTGCGGGCGTTGCTGCGCCGGTCAAAACCCAAGCCGGATGTCGATCCGACAGGGGGCCTGTCGTTTGAGGAGCTCCGTTTGGACCCAGCCCGCCATGGCGTGCAGGTGGGGGAGAACTTCGTTGAGCTGACGCGCACGGAGTATCAGCTGCTGGAGCTGCTGCTGCTGAACCCACGGATGGTGCTTTCGCATAGCGTCATCTATGACCGCGTGTGGGGCTATGACTTCGGCCCTACCTCCAACGCGCTGCGCGTGTATGTGGGATATTTGCGCCGCAAGCTGGAGGAGGCGGGAGCGCGCAACCTGATTCATACGGTACGCGGCGTCGGCTACGCGCTGCGCGAGCCGTGAGCCCCGGCGAGCGAAGACCCGTGGACGGACGATGACGCTGCGCACGCGGATAGCGGCGGTGGCGAGTGTGTCGGTGGCGCTGGCTGTGCTGGCGGCGGCGATCGGGCTGTATGTAGCGGTGCGCGCCGATCTGCTGGGCGAAATCGACAGCGACCTGCGCTCGCGGGCGCACGCGCTGGTCGGCCCAACCGCCGCCGCCACCGCTCCGGCGAGCGGAGGCGGGGGACCTGCGGCGAACGGTCCCGGCGGTTCTGCTGGGGGCTACCCACAGGGCGGCGGCTACCCGCAGGGCGGGGGTCCGCCGAGCGCTGGATCGCCGGGCGGCGACTACGACCGCGGCAGCGATGGCGGCTTTCCCGGCCATGTCGAGCCGGTGCCGTTCGGGGCTGCGTCGGGCTATGTGCAGTTCATCTCTGCGCAAGGCCGGATCTTCGTGCCGGGCGGCCAGGGTACTGCGCCCACGCGGATTGCGTTGAGCGCGAACGACAGGAAGATCGCGGCGGACGGCAGCGGCTCGAGCCTCACCGACCGGACGGTCAAGGCAACGAAACTGCGGGTGCTGACACTCGGCACAGGCGCTGCGGGAGCTGTGCTGGTGGCGCAGCCGCTGACGGAGGTGGAACACGAGCTGAGCCACCTGCTGTTGATCCTGGCGCTGATCGGTATCGGCGGTGTGGTGCTGGCGGCGCTGTTGGGGACGCTTGTGGCGCGCACGGCGCTGGCGCCGATCTCACGGTTCACGCAGCGGACGGAGTCGCTGACGGGCAACCTCGACCTGTCTCGCCGTCTGGAGGTGGACGGCCGCGACGAGCTGGCGCGTCTGGCGGAGAGCTTCAACGGGACGCTGGATGCGCTGGAGCGCTCGGTGCAGGCGCAGCGCCATCTGATCGCGGACGCAAGCCACGAGCTGCGCACCCCGATCTCCTCGCTGCGCGCGAACATCCAGATCCTTGGTGAGGCGGACAGGCTGGCGCCGGCGGAGCAGGAGAGCCTGCGGGCGGACATCGTGGCGGAGCTCGACGAGCTGACGGCGCTGGTGGGCGACGTGGTCGAGCTGGCGCGGGGCGCGGCTGGGGATGGCCCATCAGAAGACGTACGCCTCGACGAGGTGGTTGAGGGCACGGTCGCGAGCGCCCGTCGGCGTGGTGGGGTCAGCTTCGAGCTGAGCCTGGAGCCGACGATCGTGCTGGGGCACGCTGACCGGATTGGCCGTGCGGTGTCCAACCTGGTGGACAACGCACGCAAGTGGAGTCCCCCCGGCGGCGTGGTGGAGGTAGCGCTGAAGGACGGTGTGCTGAGCGTGCGCGACCACGGCCCCGGCTTCCAGGAGTCAGACCTGCCATTTGTGTTCGATCGCTTCTACCGGGCGGACGACGCGCGCAAGCTCCCCGGCTCGGGGCTGGGCCTCGCGATCGTGCGCCAGGCGGCGGAGGCATACGGCGGCGTCGCTGACGCCCATAACGCCCCCGGTGGCGGGGCGCTCTTGCGCGTGAGCTTCGGTGCGCCGGTGTCGTTTGCGGCGTTGGAGGGCACGGGTAGCTGAACGGCGCGCCGGCCGTGGGGCGACGCGCGGGGTATCACCTCGCCCGAGCGAGAGTACCGACCCGCGAGACCGTTCGGAACGAACTGTCTCCAGCATGCAACCCATTCGGGGAGTTGACGGCGGCGAACTACGGAAGGACATTCGTGTAAGGCGTCTAATACGACTGCGGAGAAGCCGCAACTTTGGGGTTCTCTGGGAGTCGATGAGGGTAGATCGCTAGAGGGATGTCCTAACGGGAGGTTGGAATGAGGTCGCACGCTCGGGTTTGGTTCTTGGCACTGCTTACGGGCGTGCTCGTATCTCTGGTCGCGTCCGCTGGGGCGCAGGCGGCGGCAGAAGTGCCGATGATCGAAAAGCTGGTCGCCACCAACTGCAAGGTCAGCATTTGCGGCGAGGAAAAAGTCGAAGGGTTTTACGAGCCCAAGGCCAAAATCGAACCAGCCGAAGCCGAAGCGGAAGGCTTCACCGAAGCGGGCGGTCGTGTCCCCTATGGGGTCACCGACTTCAAGGTCCTGACGATCCCGGGTGGGACATACGGGGCGCACGACGTGGTGCCAACCAGCATCGTCACGCACATCCGCACCGATGTTGCCTCTGGGCTCGCAACCAATCCCTTTGCTGCAGAACGCTGCACACTCGCGGAATTCGGAGAAGAAACGATTCCCGGGACGGGATTCTTCACCGAACCGACCGGCAAGTGCGGCGAAAGCGAAATCGGCGAAAACGACGTGACGGTCTATGCCGGCAGTATTAGCGAAGGCGGAGCCGGCGATCTGGCGCTCTCAGGCGAGGTCTACGACCTGATACCGGGCGAAAAAGAACGCATGGCCAACGGCGCCAAACTAGCCTCCGATTACGGCGTGGCGCTCGAACTGCCGCCGTTCCTAACCGGAGCGCTGCTCGCCAAAGGCTTCAAAGAAGACGAAGAAAAAGGCGCTAAACCAGGCGAAAACGGCTTCCCGTCGACCGGCGAGCAGACAGCTCTTGAGGCAAAACAGTGGTACGCCCACACCCTGATCAAAGGCAACGTCGAATGGGGCAAAGAAGCTCGGGGCACGAATGCAGGCGACTACCACGACTACTTCGAAATCGAAGTCTCGCCGGCATTGCCGCTGATCAGGTCGCGGCTCGTGTTCAAAGGCAACACCGGCAAAGGCGACTTCATCACAAACGCCACCAGCTGTCCGGGAGACAACACCACGAAGCTTCAGATCACGGACAAATCGGGCACGACGGTCCCGAAGGAATTCACGACGCCGATCGGGCTTAAAGGCTGCGAAAGCCTGGTCTTCAAACCGACTTTTGCGCTGAGCTCCGAAACTACCGGCAGCGATCAGCCCAACGAAGTCACGGCGGAAGCCTCCGACACCAACGAAGCGGAAGGCAACAACCCAGAAAAACCCGCTCCGTCCCAGGTCAAGACGGCATCGATCACGTTGCCCGAAGGCATGACGCTAAACCCTGCTGCGGCTGCTGGTCTCGAAGACTGCACGCCCGCTGAGGCGAGGCTCGAAAGCGAAGAATTCGGCGTGGCGTGCCCGTCGAGCTCACAGGTCGGGACGGTCAGCCTCAACGTGCCGACGCTTCCCGATGGCTCATTGACTGGCAACGTGTACCTGGGTGGGCCTGAATCTGGTCCCATCACGGAACCCCCGTACACGATCTACGTGGTCGCCAACTCCGTTCAGTACGGCATCTCCGTCCGTCTCAAAGCGGAGGTCATCCCGAACACAACCACTGGGCAGCTCACGACGGTATTTCCGAATCCGCCTGAACAGCCGTTCACGAACCTGGCGATGCACTTCAACAGGGGCATGCTCACCTCGATAGCCAACCCGCTGATCTGCGGGACTCCGGAAGGCTCGGCGAGCTTCACGCCGGTCGCCGGCACGCCCGTCAAGACGGACCCATTCGGCGTCTCGGTCACGGGCTGCGCGGCATCGTTGCCGTTCGCGCTCAGCCAGAGCACCGAAAGCGACGGCGCAGCCGGTGGTGCGCACACCGCGTACACGTTCAACCTGGGGCGGGCAGAAGGCCAGCAGTACCTGGAAAAGATCAAGACGACACTGCCCTCCGGCCTCGTCGGCGAGATTCCCGCCATCACCCTCTGTGGTGAACCGGGCGCCTCCAAAGGCGAATGCCCAGCGTCCAGCAAGATCGGCACAGCGACCGTGACAGCGGGCTCGGGCAACTTCCCGTACTCGTTCTCCGGACCGGTGTACATGACCGGTCCCTACAACGGTGCGCCGTTCGGCCTGTCGATCAACGTACCCGCCGTCGCCGGTCCGTTCAACCTCGGACCAGTGGTCACGCGTTCGACGATCAACATCAACCAGACGACCGCGCGAGTCACGGCGGAAACGACGCTGCCAACGATTGTCAAGGGAATTCCGCTAAGGCTGCGCTCGCTGAGCGTCAACGTCAACAAACAGGGCTTCCTGTTGAACCCCACCAACTGCTCGGCCGAGGCGACGGAAACGACGCTCACGTCGACGTTCGGAGCGGTCCAATCAGGGCTCTCCAGTCCATTCCAGGCCGAAGGCTGCGGCTCGCTTGCCTTCAAGCCCGCGTTCGCGGCAGCGACGAGTGGGAAACACTCGAAAACAAATGGTGCGAGCCTCGTGACGACGATCACGCAGGCGCCGGGCCAGTCGAACATCAAGTCGGTGCTCGTGACGCTGCCGAAAGCGCTGCCGTCGCGTCTGACCACGCTGCAGAAAGCGTGTCTGGCAAAGACGTTCGAAGAAAACCCGCTCAGCTGCGCAACGGTCTCGCCGGGATCGGAAGTGGGCACCGCCACGGCGCTCACGCCGACGCTTCCGGTGGCCATGAAAGGCCCGGCGTTCCTCGTCTCACACGGAGGCGAAGAATTCCCCGCCCTCGAGCTTGTGCTCGAAGGCGATGGCGTGCGGATCATCGTCGAAGGCAAGACCGACATCAAAAAAGGCATCACCACGACGGACTTCGAGACGGCCCCAGACGTGCCGGTATCGAGCATCACCGTCAACCTGCCGACGGGTCCGCACTCGGCGCTGACTACCGAACAGACATACACGAACCTGTGCACCGCCAGCCTCGTGATGCCTACTGTGATCACCGGCCAGAACGGCAAACAGGTCAAACAGAACACGCTGATTGCGCCCACCGGCTGCGGCGTGCAGATCGTCGGCCACAAGGTCGTCGGCAACACGCTGTACCTGACGGTCAGGACCTACGCCGCAGGTCGCATCAGCGGCAGCGGTAGGGGCCTATCGACCACCTATCGCACGCTCGGTGGTGCGAGCAAAGCCACGACGCTGAAGATCCCGCTGTCGCGTGCGGCACGCAGCAAAGGACGCCCGTTCAAGGTCAAAGTCCGCGTCGGGTTCGTGCCTAAGGCAAAGGGCGCGCACTCCTCCGCGAGCGTGACTGTGAAGTTCCGGCGCTAAGCCCGCCGCCGACCGACTCTGAGTCCCCCACCGAGGGGCTCAGAGTCCAACGGGGGCGGCCACGCCGGTCGCCGTCGCGCTTTCAGCCCAGGTGCGGGTGCCCATGCCGTACATTGTCGGCATGGATGTCGTTACGGGTACGGATACCTCTCAAACGTCCGCCGGGGTCGATCGTCTCCTGGCCGGCATTCGCCATCTGACGACGATCGCCGACGAAGCAGGCGACGCTGAGACGATGTTCCGCGCGCTCGCCGGGGAGCTGTTGTCGGTTCCCGGCGCCGACGAGATCCACGTCCACCATCTCGTCGGGAGCGAGGACGAGCAGGAGCTGGTCGTCGTCTACATGTTCGAGGGCACCGGACGGCTGAGCTATCTGCTGCCGCGGTACGAGCGGCCGCCGGGCGTGAGCTGGGTGGCCAACACGCAGCGGAGCTTCCTCGCCGCAGATCCGGAGGAGCTCACAGCGAGCATCCCGCGCCTGGCGGCCACGGGGCCGGTGAGCTGCGCGCTGCTACTACCGCTAATCGAGCGGGGAGAGGTCGAGGCGGTCGTGGTGCTCGTGCGCAGGGGCGACTCTGTGCCGCTTGTCGCATCGACGGTGGCGCTCGCCGTGGCGCTCGTCGACCAGGCAGCCACAGCGCTCGCCTTGACGCGGGCTCGTGCTGAGGCCGGCACCGACGCGGTCACCGGCTGCATGAACCACCGCGCGATGCGCAGGCGCCTAGACGAGGAGATCGGCCGGGCCACCCGCACGGGCGGACCGTTGTCGTGCCTGTTGATCGACCTCGACGATTTCAAGCTCGTCAACGATCGTTTTGGCCATCAGGCGGGCGACGCGACGCTGCGCGCCGTGGTCCACGCGCTCGTGGGGGAGTTCCGTGCGTTCGATCGCGTGGCTCGGTACGGCGGCGATGAGTTCGTCGTGATCCTGCCCAACGCTGAGCTGGACAGTGCAGCTGCCGCAGCCAACCGCGCGCTCGAGCGCTTGCGGGCGATTCCCGCCCACGACGGCGTCGGCCCAGGCGTCTCGGCATCGATCGGCGTCTGCCAGTGGCAAGCTCCGATGAGCACAGATCAGCTGCTGGAAGCCTGTGATGCAGGGCTGTTGCGCTCCAAGCGCCAGGGCAAGGGGCGCGTAACGCGCGCCGCTGAGTTCGCGCGCTGAGAACCTCTCAGGTCGCCATGAGTTCGGAGTCGATGCCACGCGACGCGGGGTCGGGGGGAGGACTCTGCGAGACTGGCGGTAGGGGCGGGAGGGTTCCGGTACAACCGCGGATCGCACGGGAGATGACCATGTCGGAGAACAGCTTTGGCGCCAAGGACACGCTTGCGGTAGGCGAGCGCAGCTATGAGATCTTCCGCCTCGATGCCCTGCAGCAGCGCTTCGACGTTGCGCGCCTGCCGTTCGCGCTGAAGGTGCTGCTCGAGAACCTGCTGCGCACAGAGGGCTCCGGCTCAGTAAATGCCGCGGATATCGAAGCGCTGGCTGGCTGGGATGCGAAGGCGCAGCCGAGCAAGGAGATCGCGTTCACGCCCGCGCGGGTGCTCATGCAGGACCTCACAGGCGTGCCCGCAGTTGTCGATCTCGCAGCGATGCGCGAGGCGATGGCGGGCATGGGCGGCGATGCGGCCAAGATCAACCCGCTGGCTCCCGCCGAGCTCGTGATCGACCACTCCGTGCAAGTCGACGCATTTGGCACCCGCGACGCTTTCCGCGTGAACGCTGAGCGTGAGTTCGAGCGTAACCAGGAGCGCTACGTGTTCCTGCGCTGGGGCCAGGGAGCGTTCGACGATTTCGCCGTCGTGCCGCCGGACACGGGGATCGTCCACCAGGTCAACCTCGAGTATCTCGCGCGGGTGGTGTTCCCCAACGAGAAGACCGGACAGGCTTACCCGGACACGCTCGTGGGCACCGACTCACACACGACGATGGTCAACGGCCTCGGTGTGCTCGGCTGGGGCGTGGGCGGGATCGAGGCCGAGGCAGCGATGCTCGGCCAGCCGATGTCGATGCTGATCCCCCAGGTGCTTGGTTTTCGCCTGCACGGGCAGTTGCCCGAGGGTGCCACCGCCACCGACCTCGTGCTGACGGTCACCGAGATGCTGCGCGAGCGCGGCGTGGTGGGGAAGTTCGTCGAGTTTTATGGCGCCGGGCTGATCGGTCTGCCAATCGCCGACAGGGCCACGATCGGCAACATGTCTCCGGAGTTCGGCTCCACCTGCGCGATCTTCCCGATCGACGCCGAGACGATCACCTATCTCGAGCTGTCCGGGCGTGCCCCCGAGCAGATCGCGCTCGTGGAGGCATACGCCAAGGAGCAGGGCCTATGGCATGACGAGAACTCCGAAGAGCCCACGTTCAGCGACACCATCGAGCTCGACCTTGCAACTGTGGTGCCCAGCATTGCCGGCCCCAAGCGCCCGCAGGATCGGATCGCGCTCAGCGACGCACAGACTTCCTTCCGCGACGCGCTCGGCGGCTATGTCGAGCACTACGACGCACGCGATGAGGCAGACGCCGAGAGTTTCCCCACGAGTGACCCGCCCGCCAACGGCAACGACCATCCGCGTCCGGCTGACGGTGGCCCGAGCTACGTGGAAGGCGGCGACGGCGGCGCCGTCACAGTGCGCTCCGCGAGCGCGGCGCGCTGCACGCTTGCCGACGGCACTGAGGTGGAGCTCGACCACGGCCACGTGGTGATCGCCGCGATCACCAGCTGTACCAACACCTCCAACCCATCGGTGATGATCGGCGCCGGCATCCTTGCCCGCAACGCGCTCGCGCGTGGCCTCAGCGCAAAGCCCTGGGTCAAGACCTCGCTCGCACCCGGTTCCAAGGTAGTCACTGAGTACCTCGACCGCGCTGGACTCACCGAGCCACTGGAGCAGCTCGGCTTCAACCTCGTCGGCTACGGCTGCACGACTTGCATCGGGAACTCCGGACCGCTGCCAGAGGAGGTCTCCCAAGCGGTCAACGATGCCGATCTCGCGGTCGTATCGGTGCTGTCCGGCAACCGTAACTTCGAGGGGCGCATCAACCCTGACGTGAAGATGAACTACCTCGCCTCGCCACCGCTGTGTGTCGCCTACGCGCTCGCCGGCACTATGGACATCGACATCGTCGATGATCCGCTCGGGCAGGACGAGCAGGGCCAGGACGTGTACCTCAGGGACATCTGGCCCTCCGCGCGCGAGGTCGCCGAGACGATCGGCGAGGCCGTGCGGGCGGACATGTTCCGCAAGAGCTACGGCGAGGTGTTCATCGGCGATGAGAACTGGCGCGGGCTGCCGGTGCCGGCGGGTGAGCGCTTCGCATGGGACCCCGACTCGACCTACGTGCGCCTGCCGCCTTACTTCGACGGTATGCCCGCAGAGCCCGAGCCGGTGCGTGACATCTCAAGCGCACGCGTGCTCGCGCTGCTCGGGGACAGTGTCACCACCGACCACATATCGCCCGCCGGCTCGATCAAGCGCGACGGGCCCGCCGGGCTGTATCTGCAGCAGCAGGGCGTGGAGCCGCGCGACTTCAACTCCTATGGCGCGCGTCGCGGCAACCACGAGGTGATGATGCGCGGTACGTTCGCGAACATCCGCCTGCGCAATCTGCTCGGCCGCGACGTGCCAGGGCTCGAGCCGCTCCCGGAGGGCGGCAACACCTACTACCTCGCCGACGGCGCGAACGAGCGGATGTCGATCTATGACGCCGCCATGCGCTACATCGACGCGGGCGTTGACCTCGTGGTGCTCGCGGGCAAGGAGTACGGCACCGGTTCCTCCCGTGACTGGGCGGCCAAGGGAACGAAGCTGCTCGGCGTCCGCGCGGTGATCGCGCAGAGCTTCGAGCGCATCCATCGCTCGAACCTGATCGGCATGGGCGTGCTGCCACTGCAGTTCCCTGACGGTGACAGCGCTGCGTCGCTGGGGCTGAGCGGCGAGGAGACGTTCGCGATCACCGGTCTGGCCAAGGCGATGGCCGGCGGGGGCTCGCCGCCTCGCACCGTGCGTGTGATGGCCGAGCGCGCGGGTGCGGATCGGCTCGAGTTCGACGCCACCGTGCGGATCGACACCCCCCGGGAGGCCGACTACTTCCGCCACGGCGGCATCCTCCAGTACGTGTTGCGTGCGCTCCTGGCGGAGGCAGCGTGAGCCCGGCCGCGCGCAGGGCGCCGAGGCGGCCCGCCAAAGCCAAACAGGCCAAAGCAGCGGCCGGCTTCACGCCGGTGCTGCGCGATCTGCTCACGGCGCGTGGCCCCTCGGGCTATGAGACAGCCCCGGCGAGCGTGTGGCGTGAGGCAGCCAGCGGCTTCGCGCAGGTCAGCACCGACGTGGTCGGCACCCCGCACGCGCTCGTTGCGCCCGGTCGTGGATTCCAGAAAGACGCACGGCGGCTGGTGGTGATGGGGCACATCGATGAGATTGGGTTGATCGTCACGCACATCGATGACGACGGCTACCTGTGGTTTCGCGAAGTCGGCGGCTGGGACGCCCAGATCCTGGTCGGCCAGCGGGTCGTGCTCGACACCCGCGACGGCACGGTGCCCGGCGTGATCGGCAAGAAGCCCATCCACCTGTTGCGCGACGAGGAGCGCAAGAAGGTCGCTGAGATCCGCGACTTGCACATCGACATCGGCGCCCGTAACGGCGAAGAGGCGCGCAAGCTCGTGCGCATCGGCGACGTGGCTGTGATCGACGCCGAGCCGCTCGAGCTACCCAATGGGAGGCTCGTCTCCCGAGCGCTGGACAACCGCCTCGGCTCCTTCGTTGCGCTTGAGGTCGCGCGCCTGGTTGCTGAGGCCGGTGGTGCCAAGTGGGAGATCGTCGCGGTCGCAGCCGCCCAGGAGGAGACCACCTTCGGCGGCTCACGCACGAGCGCGTTCTCGCTGAAGCCCGACGCGGCGATCGTCGTGGACGTCACCCACGCGACCGACGCTCCGGGTATCGACGTCAAGGACGCAGGCAAGCACGAGCTCGGCTCCGGCCCCGTGGTCACCCGTGGCTCGACGCTCAACAACGCGGTCTTCGAGCTGCTGGTGGGCGCGGGCGAGGCGGAGAAGATCCCTTTCACCGTCGAGGCTTCAGGTCGCGCCACCGGTACCGACGCGGACGCCGTGCACCTCAGCCGCGGTGGCGTGCCCACGGGGCTCGTGTCGATCCCCATCCGCTACATGCATTCGCCCGTGGAGCTCGTCCAGCTAGAGGACGTCCACGCGAGCGCACGCCTGATCGCCGCTGCCGCGCTGCGCCTGACGCGCGAGACTTCGTTCGCGCGCTAGGGGCAGCGAGGGCCTGACGGCGCCGGCTCAGTCGCTCCCAGGGTTCTCGGCTGACTCGTCGTGCTGGGACGGCGGCTCGCGCAATGTGAGTCCCTGCACGAGCTCGAAGTGGCGTCGGTTGCGCGTCATCAGCGGGATCCGCTGCTCGAGGGCGGTGGCTGCGATCAGGGCGTCCGCAACGGCAAGCTGTGTGGTTCGGCGGATCCTGCCAGCCGACTCGGCTATCGCACGGTCTACAGGCAGCTCGTCAAGTTGGTTAAGCGTTTCCCGCAGGCGTTGCTCGTGTGTGTTGCGACCGGCAAAGAGCTCACAGCGGGTCACAACAGAGATCCTCCACGCGGGGTCGACCAAGTCCAGTCGACGATGCCCACGAAGATGATCGATCAAGACATCAGTGTCGAGGAGGATCTCGCTCAATGCGGTTCAGGTCGAGATCGAAGCGGTTCCACTCCTCGCGAGGCGGAGCTTCCAGGTCCGGCATTGACCCGAACGAGTCGTCGAAGGCGCGCTGCATCTCTGCGCGTCGTGCCTCCTCGGCAGCGCCTGCGTGGCTCGCGAGATACTCATCGAGTGCGGCGCGAATCACCTCAGCCAGCGTGCGCCCATCGTGGGCACGCAACTCCTCGATTCCTCGACGCTGCTCGGCTGTCAGATAGACCTGCGTACGCGTAGCTGTAGACATATACAGCGCAGTATACAGCAGTGCGCGGCTAAGTCGCTAAACGGCCGCGGTGAGCTCGGTGGCTGGCGGTGCCTTGTATGCCTCGCCGGGGCAGCCGCCGATGACGAGCATGCGTAGCCCTTCTGGCCCCGCGTGCACCTTGCGCTTCGGGTCGGGCGCCACGCGCACGAACGTCTCAGTGTCCATGTCCACGCGCTCACCCTCGACGTTCATCCATCCGGAGCCGCTGATCGCCAGGTAGACCTCCTCCTGACCGCTTTCCGCGTGATCGTGTTCGGGGTAGTCGCTGTAGTCGGGCGGAAGCTGGATCACCTGAAACCCGAACGCGGTGACGCCCAGCTCGGCCCTTGCCTTGACGAAGCCGCCGCCGTGGGCCGCCTCCATCTCACTGATCTTCTTTGCCGTGTAGTTGGCCATTTGGTTCACGCCTAACGGTTGGGGTGCCTGTTGGAAGCGTCGAGCCTAACGCCTAGAGAATGGAATTACGATCGCCAGTTGGCGTGAGTGAGCCAGGAGCGTTCCGTCGGCGGCCCAGATCAGGCCGTCCTCGATGAAGAAGCCGTCGTGGATCAGCTCAGTGGTGGTTTGCGCCAGACAAAGCTCGCGTGGGTCGGCATCGGCCGCTGGGCGCAGACGGTCGCGAAAATGCACGGTCAGGTCGACTGTCGGCACGGCGGCTGGCTCTGCCATGCGCATGTACGGAGCGGGGATCAGCGCGTCGCTGAAGAACGCCAACGACAGCGCGTCGATCGGGCGAGGCTCTGAGAGCCCGATCCAGCCGCGGATCTGCATCGCCTGCTCGCCGTCAGCGAACACGCTGCCCTCCATGCGCGGTTGCAGGACGATGTGGTGGGCGAACTCCGGGCCACCACGCTCGATCAGCTTGATGCCCTCGCGTGAGGCGTCGGGCGGCTCGACGTTTGGCATCCGCACGTCAGAGATCTCAGGTCCACCCCACGGTGTGGAGAACGCAGCCAGCACGATCGCGATCAGCTCGCCGTCCTGCTCCATCCGCGCGGAGAGCGTGCTCAGCGAGCGACCCTGCCGCTCGATCGTGGTGCTGATCTGGACGGCGCCGTGCTCGGGCGCGCGGGCGTAGTGGATCGTCAGCGATCGCGGTGCACGGGCATCGTCAGCGACGGTGTCGATCAGCGCGCGCAACAGCATCGCTGCGAGATAGCCGCCGTGTGGTCCGCGCCCGGCACGCCAGTCTGGTGCTATCTCGGCGCCGAACACGGTGCCGGATGCTGACTCGGCTTCGCGCCAGACGGCGGTGTCGCGGTCGAACTTGGTTTTGGGCAACGTGCCGGGCTGGTCGGCGAGTGAGGTGGCGCCCGTGTCGAGCGGCACCTCTCCGGACGGCGGCTCAGCCACGCACGAGTCGCTTGTAGGTGATGCGATGGGGGCGATCGGCGGCGGCGCCAAGCACGGCGTGGCGATGCTCCTCGTACGCCTCGAAGTTGCCCTCAAACCACGTTACCTGCGAGTCGCCCTCGAACGCGAGCACGTGCGTTGCTACGCGGTCCAGGAACCAGCGGTCGTGGGAGATCACGATTGCGCAACCCGGGAACGCCAAGAGTGCATTCTCGAGCGCGCGTAGCGTGTCCACATCGAGATCGTTGGTGGGCTCGTCCAGCAACAGCAGGTTGCCGCCGCTGCGCAGCAGCTTGGCCAGGTGCACGCGGTTGCGCTCGCCGCCGGAGAGCTTGCCGATGCGCGCCTGTTGGGAGGAGCCCTTGAAGTTGAAGCCGGCCGTGTACTGACGCGAGTTGACCTCGCGATCGCCCACTTTGATGTGCTCGTAGCCTTCTGAGATCTCCTCCCATACGGTCTTCTCCGGGTTGAGCGAGTCGCGTGACTGGTCGACGTAGGCGAGCTGGACGGTGTCACCCACCTCGAGCTTGCCGCTGTCGGGGCTCTCCTCGCCGGTGATCATCCTGAATAGCGTCGTCTTGCCGGCGCCGTTGGCCCCAATCACGCCGACAATGCCCGCGCGCGGCAGGTCGAACGACAGCGACTCGATCAGCAGCCGGTCGCCGAATCCCTTCGACACGTTGGTTGCGGTTAGGACCTTGTCGCCGAGGCGCGGTCCCGGAGGAATGTGGATCTGGACCTCGTCGAGCTTGATGTTGCGGTCCTCTGCGATCAACTCCTCATAGCGGGCCAGACGTGCCTTGGACTTGGTCCGTTTGCCCTTTGGGTTAGTGCGCACCCATTCAAGCTCCGCCGCGATCGTGCGCTCGCGTCCCTTTTCCGAGCGCTCTTCTTGGGCCATGCGTACCTGCTTTTGCTCGAGCCAGCTCGAATAGTTGCCCTGGTAGGGGATGCCCTTGCCACGGTCGAGCTCGAGGATCCAGCCGGCGACGTTGTCGAGGAAATAGCGGTCGTGGGTGACCGCCACGATCGCGCCCTTGTACTCCGAGAGGTGCTGCTCGAGCCACGCGACCGACTCGGCGTCGAGGTGGTTGGTGGGCTCGTCCAATAGCAGAAGGTCCGGCGCGCGCAGCAGGAGGCGACAGAGCGCCACACGGCGACGCTCGCCGCCGGAGAGTTTGCTCACGTCGGCGTCTGGTGGCGGCAGACGCAGCGCGTCCATCGCGTATTCGAGCTGTGTCTCGAGGTTCCACGCGTCAGCTGCTTCGATCTTCGCCTGGATCTTGCCGAACTCCTCTGCGGTCTCATCGGAGTAGTTGGCGGCCAGTTCGTTGAAGCGATCGAGCAGCGCCTTGGTCTCGGCGACGCCATCCTCGACGTTGCCTTTGACGTCCTTTGACTCGTCCAAATGTGGCTCCTGCTCGAGCATTCCCACGGTTGCGCCCGGCGCGAGAGCAGCCTCACCGCGGTACTCCTGGTCGACGCCCGCCATGATCCGAAGCAGCGAGGACTTGCCAGCGCCGTTGTAGCCGAGTACGCCGATCTTCGCGCCGGGGTAGAACGCCAGGGTGACGTCGTCCAGCACCGTTTTGTCCGGTGGGTGGACCTTGGACAGCCGGTGCATCGTGAAGACGTACTGAGAGGACATTCGGCACGCAGCATAGAAGGCCCGCCCACCCAGAGAATCCCACCCACTTCCGCCTTCGCTCGCTAACGTTGTCGGGTCATGCCCACCACCGTCCTCGATGTCGAGCAGCACCTGCTCCTGCTGGAGCTCGAGCCGCCGTTCACCAAGCGCGATGTGCAGCTGGCGCGCAGGCGGATGGCCAAGCGCTGGCACCCGGACGTGGCGCCGCAGGGCAGGCAGTTCGAGCACGAGCGCCATCTGAAGGCGATCAACGAGGCCGCCGACCAGCTGGAGCGCCTGGCGGAGGGCTCGCGTGGGGGAAAGGTCTCGGCCAACGCTGTCAAAGTCAGCGCCGCTGCAGCGCGCCGCGAGCGCGAGGAGGCGGGCAGACGCAACTACGAAGCCGAACAGCGTGCGCGGGCGATGGCCAAAGACCGCGCCGAAAACGATCCATTCGGCAGTCGCGTCCCCGACCATTCCGTCGTCCACCGCTACGCCCGCTGCCTCACATACCCGGAGTGGGGGGTGGGCACCGTCGCCGGCATCTACTTCTCTTCAGATCCAGTAGCGGCCGGCGAGGAAGTCCAGCAGTGGGCTCGCGTGAAGTTCAGCCACGGCATCCGCACGGTGCCTGCCGGCAGCATGAAATTTGTGGACTTCTCCAAGCCCGATCCCGCCGAGGAGCGCGTCGAACGCTTCCTTATCGCGGCGCAGCGCGCGATGGCCGAAGGCGAGTACCTGCTGGCAGCCCAACGGTTGATCTACGCCCGTGATGCCGAGCCACGCAACGTTGCTGTGCTGCGGCTGATGACGCTCGCGTTCTGGAACGCTGGCAAGCTCGAGGAGGCTGCCCGCGCGGTGCGCGACTGGGCGCGCGTCGACGGTAGCCGACCCGCCGCCCACCGCTTCGCGGCGAGGATCTATGAAGACATGGGCGCTGTGGATCTCGCCGAGGAGGCCGCCGAGCGAGCGGCGCTGCGTGGCCCGTCCGACGCTGGCGCGTGGGAGCGCCTGGGGCGCCTGCGGCTGCAGCTGGTGGACCGCGAGGGGGCCCTGGAGGCGCTCAGACAGGCGCTTGCGCTCGGCGCTGGCAAAGAGGTGCACGATCTCGTCGCGCAAGCACTTGCGATCGAGCCGAGCATGGCCGGCTAGCGGATCGCGCAGCCGTTTGGAGGACGCAGCCGCTCAGAGGATGTTCACCGCGCGCGAGACGACCAACCCGATCGTGACCAGCGAGACGATCGACTGCACGCCCATCACGAGCTTCGCCATCGGTGTCAGCGGCATCGTGTCCGTGGGGGAGAATGCGGTGGCGTTCGTCAGCGATACATACAAGTAGTCGATGAACTGTGGTCGCCAGTAGCGCGGCTCGATGTGGTCGTCTGACATCTGCGGGAACAAGAAGTCCGGCGGCCCGTCGTGGCCGGCTGCACGCCGACCGGGACCACCGCGGTCCATCTCCCAGTACCACAAGGCGAAGATCAGGAAATTCGTCAGCCAGATCAGCATGCCCGAGACGATCAGCTCGTGACCTTTGGTCACGTTGTGGTGCAGAAGCAGGCTGCTGAGCTCTACCAGCGAGAAGATGTTCGCGACGCTCACGAACGCCGTCAGCGCGATCGCTGTGCGTCGGCGTGCCGTGTGCTCGTGCTCGAGCTGGCGTGGCGTGGCCATCGACAGACCGATCAACAGGACTCCCTCGAGGGCGGGTAGTAGCCAGGCCGGTCCCACCGTGAGGCGCTTGGACAGGCCGACCTGCAAGCCGATCGCGACCAGCACCGTGACCTGCACTGGCCAGAACGCCTCGGCACCCGGTGGTGGCGGGTAGCGGCGCGCGGACTGTGCTTCTGAGGATGCCTGAGCCACGATCGAGAGGGTAGGGGGCGGGGCGGAGTGATCGACTGCCCCGCGCTAGTCTGAGCAGTGATGGGCATCGAGAATCCGATTCACCTGCTGTTCATTGCTGCCGTTGCCTTGATAGTGCTCGGCCCGAAACGCCTTCCCGAACTCGCCAAAGCGCTCGGTCATGGCATCCGTGAGTTCCGTGAGGCGATCAATACTCAGCCGCCGCCCGCACAGCCTGTCCAGCCGCCGGTCGAGCACGCGCCGCCGCCAGAGTAGCTAGATTCGCGCCGTGCGCTTGATCGTCGCTCGCTGTGAGGTCTCCTATGCCGGTCGTCTCAGCACCGTCCTGCCAGAGGCGGTCAGGCTGCTGATGCTCAAGGCGGACGGTACGTTCATGGTGTGGGCCGACGGCGGTGGCTCGAGCGTCAAGCCGCTCAACTGGATGGCAGCGCCGACTGTGATCGAGGAGGAGGCCGGTGAGGATGGTGCTCTAAAGCGGCTGGTAGTGCGCAAGCGCAGCCAGGAGGATCGGTTGGAGATCTCAATCGCAGAGGTGCTCTCCGACGTCGAGCACGAGCTCGATTCGCTCGCCACGCTGGAGAAGGAGGGGGTCGAGCGCGAACTGCAGGAGCTCCTCGCCGGTGCGCCCGAATGGTGCGGCGAGGGGCTGCGGCTCGTGCGCCGCGAGTGGTCAACTGACATTGGACCCGTCGACCTGATGTGCAAGGACAGCGAGGATCAGTGGATCGCCGTTGAGATCAAGCGGATCGCGACGATCGACGCGGTTGAGCAGCTCACGCGTTACCTCGAGCGAATTCGCCTGGACCCTGCGCTGGGCTCATGCCGCGGCGTTCTCGCGGCGCAGAGCATCAAGCCGCAAGCACGCGTGCTCGCGGAATCGCGCGGGATTGTCTGCGTGGAGGTCGATCCAGCGGTGCTGCGCGGTGAACGCGAGCCGGAGCTGAAGCTGTTCGCGGCCTGATCTGGCTTGACCATCGGACCGCTAGGCTGCTCTGGTCCACGAGCGAGGAGAGCCGCAATGAGCGCAGCTGATGCAGACGCCGAGCAGGAGCCCGTCCTCACCGAGCGACGCGGGAACGTGCTGCTGATCACGCTCAACCGGCCGCAGGTGCGCAACGCCGTCAACGCGGCGCTTGCCGCTGGTGTCGCCGGTGCCTTGGATGAGCTCGACGCTGACGATGGCCTGGCGGTTGGCGTGCTCACCGGGGCCGGAGGGTTCTTCTGCGCGGGCATGGATCTGGGGGCGTTCGTCAAGGGCGAGTCGCCGTGGTTCGGCGACCGCGGCTTCGCCGGCATCGCCCAGCGCTCCGCGCGCAAGCCACTGATCGCCGCGATCGAGGGCTTCGCCGTCGCCGGCGGCATGGAGATCGCGCTCGCATGCGATCTGATCGTTGCCGCCAAGGGCGCCAAAATGGGAATCCCCGAGGCCAAGCGCTCGCTGGTCGCCGCGGGCGGCGCGCTGTTGCGCCTGCCGCGCCGGATGCCCTACCACGTGGTCATGGAGCTGGCGCTCACCGGCGACACCATGCCTGCCGAGCGCTTCCACGAGTTCGGTGTCGTGAACAGCCTCGCTGAGCCCGGCGCCGCTGTCGACGTCGCGCTCGAGCTAGCTGGGCGCCTCGCCAAGAACGGCCCGCTAGCGCTCGTCGCCTCCAAGCAGATCCTGCAGGAGCAGTTCGACTGGTCAAGCGCAGAGATGTGGGACAAGCAGGGCGCCATCTCCGGGCCCGTGTTCGCATCCGAGGACTCCAAGGAGGGCGCGAGTGCGTTCAAGGAGAAGCGGGAGCCGGTCTGGCGGGGGCGCTAAGAGCTGCGCGCCGGCGCCGTGTGGCTCGCGGCGCTTCGCGCGGGCAAGCTACACGCGCCAGCGCTCCGCTGTCAACGGCCGCCCACCTGGCCCTGGCTCTGGGCGGTGAGCAGATGCTCAGTACCCGCGGCGCTTGCGCTTACGCTGCCGGCGTATCGCCAGGAAGCGTCGCCACAGCGCCCACATCTCAGCGCTCGCCTGGCGTCTTGCGTGGGTACTGGGAGATCGGCTGACGTAGGTCGATCGCCGTCGTCACGATGCGGTTTTGTTCGTCGATGTGTGCCGCCGGGTAGCCCTCGCCCGGGCTCGCACGCTCGGGGCGGCCGATGTAGCCGAAGTGCATCCCCTCGGGCATGATCTGCATCAGCCGCGGGAACATGTGCGCCCGCGCGCCCATGTTGCGCGGCTCCTCCTGCACCCACAGGACCTCGCTCAGGTTCGGGTAGCGAGCCATCAGCTCCAGAATCTGGCGTTCCGGGAACGGATACAAGAGCTCCACGCGCGCCACCGCCAGGCCCGTGTGCGCCGCCCGCTCGGGATGGCCCACCAGGTCGTAGTAGATCTTGCCCGTGCACAGCACCAAACGCGTGACCTCGCTGTCCTGTACCCCTGGCTCCGCCAACACCGGCTGGAAGCTCGTGCCCTCCGCCATGTCCTCGATCGAGCTCGCCGCCTGCGCCAGACGCAGCAGTGACTTCGGCGTCATCACCACCAGCGGCCGTTGCTTGGCAACGCGTGCCTGACGGCGCAGCAGATGGAAGTATTGGGCCGGCGTTGTCGGACTGGCCACGCGGATGTTGCCCTCCGCCGCTGCGCGCAGGAAGCGCTCCAGGCGGGCCGAGGAGTGCTCCGGACCCGAGCCCTCGTAGCCGTGCGGTAGCAGCAGTGTCAGCCGTGAGGTCTGGCCCCACTTCGCAAGGCCTGAGGTGATGAACTGGTCGATGATCACCTGCGCCGAGTTCACGAAGTCGCCGAACTGTGCCTCCCACAGCACCAGTGTCTCCGGCGCCTCCTGGCTGTAGCCGTACTCAAAGCCCATGCACGCGAGCTCGGACAGCGGGCTGTTGTGCAGCTCAAGCGGCGCCAGTGCATCCGGCAGGCTTTGGATCGGGCACACCGTCTGGCCCGTCTTCGCGTCGTGCAGCACCATATGGCGTTGGCTGAACGTGCCGCGCTCGGTGTCCTGCCCCGTCAGCCGTAGCGGCGTGCCCTCTGTCAACAGCGACGCAAACGCCAACGCCTCGCCGTGAGCCCAGTCGATGCCCGGCGCTGCGCCCTCAGCCAGCGCCTCGTGGCGGCGCTCGAGCTGTTTGACGAGCTTCGGGTGCACCGTGAAGCCGTCCGGCACGCGCAGCAGCTGCTCGCCCAGCGCGCGCAGCTCCGCCGCCGGCACAGCCGTCTCCACCTCCGGGCTCGGCGAGCGGTCGAGCGTGTACTCGCCCGTCGTGTGCTCGGACTCGTGCTCCGCTGCCGCCGCGATCTTCGCCTTCAGGCGCTGGTGTAGCAGCGTCAGGTTGTCCCACACCTCCTGCGCCTGCTGGTCAACCTCGTCCTTGGAGACGATCCCCTCCGTTACCAGGCGATCCGCCCAGATCTCCGCCACGCGCTTCTTCGTCTTGATCTTCGCGTACATCTCCGGCTGCGTGTACGCGGGCTCATCAGACTCGTTGTGGCCGAAGCGCCGGTAGCCGATCAGGTCGATCAGCACGTCGTGGCCGAACTCCTGGCGAAACGCAAACGCCAGGCGCACCGCGCTGATGCACGCGGGTACGTCGTCTGCGTTGACGTGGATGATCGGCACGTCGAAGCCCTTCGCCAGATCTGAGGCCCAGCGCGTCGAGCGGGCATCGTCGGGGTCGGTCGTGAAGCCCACCTGGTTGTTCATGATCAGGTGCACCGTTCCGCCTACCTTGTAGCCGTCCAGCGCCTGCAGGTTGAACGTCTCCGCTACGACCCCCTGACCGGGGAACGATGCGTCGCCGTGGATCACGATCGGTACCGCCGCGTTGGTGTCCTGATGGGCGTGCGGGCCCTTGCGCGTCGTCTGCGCAGCGCGCGTCGCGCCCTCCACCACCGGCGAGACGTACTCCAGATGGCTCGGGTTCGACTCCAGGTTCACGCGGATCGTGCCGCCGTCCGGCAGCGCATATGTGCCCTGCGTGCCGTGGTGGTACTTGACATCACCCGTGCCGCCCTGCGGGATCGTCGTCACCGCCTCGAGCGTTGAGGCGCCCTCGAACTCCGCGAAGATCGTGTCGTACGTGCGTCCCAGGTTGTGTGCCAGCACGTTCAGCCGCCCGCGGTGGGCCATCCCGACCACGACCTCCTGCCCGCCATGGGCAGCTGACAGCTGGATCAGCTCGTCGAGCATCGGCACCGTCATGTCCAAGCCCTCGATCGAGAACTGGTGCTGGCCGAGGTATGCCTTGTGCATGAAGCGCTCCAGCGCGTCCACCTTCACCAGGCGGCGCAGCAGCCTGCGGCGCTCGTCGTTGGTCAGCTCGTGGCGGAACGCCCCCGACTCGATGTGCTCGCGCAGCCACACACGCTGGCGGTGCGAGGCGATGTGCTCGATCTCATACGCGATTGTGCCGCAGTAGGTCTCACGCAGATGCGGCAGAGCATCGGCAAGCGTCGCCCCTGGCACGTACATCTGGAAGATCCGTGCGGGCAGCCGCGCCTGGATCTCGGGCGTCAGGCCCAGCGCCTCCGGATCAAGGCCAGGGTCGCCCTCGGGCTCTGAGCCCAGCGGGTCGAGGTGCGCCGCCAGGTGTCCGTGGCTGCGTACGCGGCTCACGAACGTGCTTGCCGCTTGCACCGCCTGGAGCATTTCTTCGCCGCCCGTGTATGCGCTCGGGGCACTCGTGCTCGCGCTCGCCGCCGCTGCCGATGCGGCAGCCGCCGGTGCCGGCAGCGCCGGCGCGGGTCCGAGATCCACGCCGAGCGATCCGAACACGTCCTCGTAGAAGCCGTCTTCTCCCTGCAGGTACTCCTCGATGCGCGCCAGGAACCGTCCCGACTCCGCACCTTGGATCACACGATGGTCGTACGTGGAGGTCATCGTCATGACCTTCTCCGCGCCGATCATCTCGCCGATGTTGCCCAAGCCCACCGGATACGCGATCGAGCCCGTCGCCACGATCGTGCCCTGGCCCGGCATCAGCCTCGGCACCGACGCCACCGTGCCCAGGCCGCCTGGGTTCGTCAGCGTCACGTTTGCGCCCACCAAGTCATCCGCCGTCAGCGTGTTCGTACGAGCTTTCTCCACCAGCGCGTCGTACGCGTCCAGGAACGCGTCGAACGTGAGGCTCCCCGCGTCGGTGATCACCGGGACCATCAGCGTGCGCGAACCATCCTTCTTCTCCACGTCCACCGCCAGCCCCAGGTTCACCTTGCCGTCGATCATCCTCGTCGGCTTGCCATCGAGCTCAGCGAAGTGGTTGGCCATCACTGGCATGTCCTGGGCAGCGCGCACGATTGCGTATGCGATCAGGTGCGTGAACGAGACCTTGCGCGGGCCCGCCTTGAGCTCGCGTCGACGCGCATCCAGGCGCGTCACCGTCAGCGTGCGGAAGCTCGTCGCCGTCGGGATCGAGCGCGACTCCTCCATGTAGCGCACGAGCATCGCCGCGCCGCCCCGCATCGGCTGTGCGCTCGGCTCAGTGGCCGTCGCGCGGCCGTTGGCGCCAGCCCCGTTCGTCGCCGAGGCGCCGCTGCCAGCCGCTGCTGAGAGGACGTCCGACTTCGTGATCCGTCCTGCCGGGCCACTACCAGAAACCTCCGCGAGGTCAACCCCCTCGGCCGCCGCCGCTCGCGCTGCCACGGGGGAGACCTTCGTGCCCTCGGGTACACCTGTAGATGGTGTGCTCGCACCGGTGGTAGCTGCCGCGCTCGCGCCGTCTGCTTGGCCCGTGGTCCCGGCCGGCGGTGCGCTCGACTCCGCCGGTGTCGCGACCGCGCCGTTCACCGAAATCCGCGCGATCAGCTGACCCACCGTGACCGTCTCGCCCTCCTCCACCAGGATCTCGCTCACCGTTCCTGTCGCAGGCGCCGGTAGCTCCAGATCCACCTTGTCGGTCGATATCTCAACGATCGTGTCGTCCACCTTGATCAGGTCGCCCACCTTCACGCGCCATTCAAGGATCGTCCCCTCGGTCACCGACTCGCCAGCCGCCGGTGTCACCACGTCGACCGTCTGCCCCGCTGCGCCATTGCTTGCCGGTGGCTCGGATGAAGTCGCCTGAGTCTCAGCCGCCGAGCTCTCAGATGCCGCCGCTGTCTCGGGCGCCGCTGCCGGCTGCTCGCCGTCTTGCTCCGGTGCGGGGGTCTCGGTCGGCGCCAGCGCTGGCACGGCGCCGTTGACGGAGATGCGCGCGATCACCTGGCCCACCGTGACCGTCTCGCCCTCCTCCACCAGGATCTCGCTCACCGTGCCGCTGCCAGGGGAGGGCAGCTCGACGTCGACCTTGTCGGTCGAGATCTCAACGATCGTGTCGTCGACCTTGATGTAGTCGCCGACCTTCACGTGCCATTCGAGGATCGTGCCTTCGGTCACTGACTCACCCGCAGCGGGTGTTACGACGTCTATCGTCTGCACTGCGGTGGTGCCTGTGGCCATTGATCTCTCACTTTAGCGCGGCGCCGCGTCCTGGCGCTCGCGCTGCTCGCGGATGAACTGATAGCTACCGAAGAAGGGCCCGATCCCGCCGAGCACAGCCACCGCTACGGCCAGCTTCAGCGACACGATACGTAGGCGTGCGGCCGTAATGCACGCCAGAGACATTCCGATCCACAGCAGCCCATGTGTCCATCCCAGCACGAACGTCAGTGGTTCTGGCTTGCCCACAGCGAACGCGCTCACCAGCAGCGCTGTGTACACGCACGAGTGGGTGAACGAAGTCCACTTCAAGCGTGTGAACGTCAGCGGCCCGACCCCCGAGCGCATCGGGGTGCTTACTCCGACAGCCACTGAGCCATCCGCGGCAGCGTCTCGCCGGCCTCCGCAGGCCAGTCCTCGATATCGCGCGGCCACCATGCAAACTGGTCGTGCTCGGGGTCCATCGTGATCGCCTCATCGTCGCCCTCCGCCAGCCACGCCTGCCCCACGAACATAACCAGCCTGTGCGGCAGGCGTACGAGCGCCTCGCCCTGGACGCGCTCCGGTGAGACCGACCACTCCTCCTGCAGCTCTCGTACCAGCGTGTCCGCCGGGTTCTCACCCAGGTCCACCGCACCCCCTGCGCCCAGCGCCCAGCGGCCAGCCCACGAGGACACCCACGGCGCCCGGCGCCCTGCCAGCCAGCGACCGTCCGCAGCGCGGGTCACACACAACGCCGCCATGCTCAGAGAGGCATCGCCGTCGACCAGCCGCAGCGCCCAGCGCAGCGGCTGCAGCTCGATCGCGATCCCCTGCCCGTCCTGGCGGTAGTCGACCAGTCGCGCCGCCACCCCGTCGTGGCTCGGCGAGCCGCGCTGCTGCAACTCCCTGATCGCCGCGTCCGCCGCCTCGCTCTGCTCAGGCGAGGGCTCAAATTGCGCCTCTTGCCAGCGCGCGGTGATCTGCTCCAACGGCCACGGTCCGCGGGCGAGGATCTCCGGTGCTTGGGATGCGGGGTCAGACTGCTCTGGCACTTGACTCGAAGGCTATCGGCATGAACTTCGCGGAGTAGTGAATATCTCCATAGGGTCGCGCAAACACGCCACAAGCCGTGCGCATACACTCGCCGCCAGTGAGCGAGAGTAGACGTAAGCACTGGGGCTGGGGCTCCGAGGATCAGCAGCCGGCAAGCGCAGAGCTGCGTGCCTCAGCCAGCGCGCTCGGCGCCCACCTCGGGATGACGCTCGGCGAGGTCGAGGAGCCCGTCGCGCTCGAGTCCCTGCGACTGGCGCCGCCACGTATCCAGGTGCCCGTCTCGCTTTCTGACATCTGCGCCAATGACGCGCACGCTCGCGCCTGTCACGCCCTCGGCAAGTCCTATAGCGACATCGTCCGCGGCTTTCGCGGGCGTTTCGACCATCCTCCAGACCTCGTTCTGCACCCGCGCAATGAGACCGACTTGGAGCGAGTGCTCGAGTGGTGCTCCGACGAGCGGGTCGCTGCGATCCCCTTCGGCGGTGGGACATCTGTGGTGGGCGGTGTTACTCCGCAGCTGCCCTCCAGCTACAACGGTGTCGTTTCCATCGATCTCGCCGCGCTCGATCGTGTGCTCGAGGTGGACCCGGTCTCGCGCTCCGCGCTGATCCAGGCCGGCGCACTCGGCCCGCACCTGGAGGCCCAGCTCGCCCAGCACAGCCTGACGCTGCGCCACTTCCCCCAATCGTTCGAGCTCTCCACGCTCGGCGGCTGGATTGCCACCCGAGCCTCCGGGCACTTCGCCACCCTGTGGACGCACATCGAGGACCTCGTCGAGTCCGTTCGCGCCATCACGCCCGCTGGTGTATGGGAGTCGCGGCGGCTGCCCGGGTCCGGCGCCGGCGTCAGCCCCGACCGCATGCTTGCCGGCTCCGAGGGCGCACTCGGCGTGATCACCCAAGCGTGGATGCGTGTGCAACCGCGCCCCACCCATCGCAGCTCCGCCGGAGTGCGCTTCGCAAGCTTTCACACCGGCGCGGAGTGTGTGCTCGCGATCTCCCAATCAAATCTAAACCCGTCCAACTGCCGCTTGCTCGACCCCGGCGAGGCGCTACTCACGATGGCCGGTGACGGCTCCAGTGCACTGCTCGTGCTCGGCTTCGAGTCCAGCGACCACCCCGTCGACGAGGCAATGGCGCGGGCGCTCGCGTTGTGTGCCGAGCATGGCGGCAAGGTGGACGAGCGGCGCGAGCCCGACGGCGAGGGGGGCGGCGATGCGGGTGGTGACGCCGTCGGCTCATGGCGCAGCGCGTTCCTCGGCGCCCCCTACGTGCGCGACACGCTCGTCGCCATGGGCGTGCTCGCCGAGACGTTCGAGACCGCCATCACCTGGGAGCGCTTCCCCGCCTTTCACGAGCGTGTGATCGCCGCCACCGAGCAGGCCGTGCGGGAGGTCTGCGGCGAGCACGGCAAAGTCTTCTGCCGCTTCACCCACGTCTACCCCGACGGCCCCGCGCCCTACTTCACCGTCATCGCGCCCGCCCGTCGCGGCGAGGAGGTCGAGCAGTGGGGCGCCATCAAGCGGCCGCCTCCGATGCGATCCTCGCCGGCGGCGGAACCATCACCCACCATCACGCCGTCGGACGCGATCATCGCCCCTGGTATGACCGCCAGCGGCCCGCAGCCGTTCGCCGAGGCGCTGCGCGCGGCCAAGTCGGCGGTCGACCCCGCCGGCATCATGAACCCCGGCGTGCTGATCGATCCAGCCACATGAAGATCGCCATCCTCGGCCCCGGAGGCGTGGGCGGGCTGCTCGCCGGTGTGCTCGATCGGGCCGGCAACGAGGTGATCGTCGTCGCGCGCGAGGACACCGCCGAGTTGATCGCCGAGCGTGGGCGTGCGCGTCAGCAGCGTCATCTTCGGCGACTTCATCGCTCACCCCCGCGCCGTCGCCGAGCTGCAAGAGCCAGTCGACGCGCTGATCGTCGCCACCAAGGCCGCCGGCCTGGAGCCCGCGCTCGAGCGGATTCGCCGTCGAGCCCACGCGTCGTGCTGCCGCTGCTCAACGGGCTCGACCACATCGCGCGTGCTGCGCCGGCGCTTCGCCGCCGACTCCGTGCTTGCCGGCTCGATTCGCGTCGAGGCCGACCGGCCGCAGCCAGGCGTCGTCGTGCACACCAGCCCGTTCCTGCTCGTCGAGCATGGCCAGCGGCGAGCCAGCCGCGCGCCCGGCGATGCAGGCGCTCGCGGACGCGCTGACCGAGGCGGGCGTGCCGACGCGCGTGCTGGACTCCGAGGCGCAGGTGATGTGGTCGAAGCTCGTGCGCCTCAACGCGCTCGCCTGCACCACCAGCGCCTACGACAAGCTGCTCGGCGAGATCCGCTCAACGCCCGCGCTTGCGCGCCGATCTGGTCGGGGCGATCGAGGAGGCCTGCGCGGTCGGCAAAGCCGAGGGCGCGCACGACGTCGACCCTGCCATCGCCATTGACGAGCTCGAGCGCGCGCACGACACGCTTGGCAGCTCGATGCAGCGCGACATCGCCGCCGGGCGCGAGCCTGAGCTCGACGCTATTCCTGGCTCGGTGCTGCGTGCGGGCGCGCGACATGGGATCGCGTGTCCGACGATCGAGCGGCTTGTCGCGATGATTGCTGTGCGCGCGGGCGTGCCTGGGCCACTCCGGCCTTGATGAAAAGAGCGGTGATGGTCAGCGCTGCCGGCCATCATGGCACAGATGTGGCATGATGTTGGCATGGCAAGGACAAGAGTAAGCACGACCGTCGACGAGCATCTCTTGGAGAGCGCCCGTCAGGCACTCGCGCCGTTGACGGATGCCGCGGTCCTCGACCGGGCGCTTGCGGCGCTCTTGGACCGCCATCGCGCGGCCGAGATCGATGCAGGATACGTGGCTTACGATGAGCACCCTCTCGAGGAGCCCGATGCTTGGGGCGATCTTGCGTCGTTCCGAGAGGCGGCCGCGGCATCGTGAGCAGTGGTCCTCTTCCCGCCAGGGGAGAGGTGTGGTGGTGTGAGTTGCCGGAAATCGGGCGGCGGCCTGTCGTGGTGCTCTCCCGCGATGCGGCCATCCCTCGATTGAGACGAGCGCTCGTCGCGCCGTGCACAACCACCATTCGAGACTTGGCCAGCGAGGTTGTTCTGGAGCCGGACGACGACCCAGTCCCCCGCCGATCCTCGATTAACCTTGACTCTGTCGAGAGCGTGTCCGTTGCGGTCCTCGTTGAGCGCCTTGGACGACTCAGCGACGACCGCATGCGAGAGGTGTGCGCAGCGCTCGACGTAGCCGTCGAATGCCATGGCTGATAGGTAGGTGATCGTCGAACTGCCTCGATCAGACGGTTTCTCCAGAAGTCTCACGGTCGTGGCGCAGCACCTCCAGCAGCTCCGCGTAAGGCCCCACCAGGTAGGCGTCGTCGTCAGGAGCCAGGCGCGTGTCGCGCCGCGGCGGATGCTCGAGCGCGGTCGAGCTCGCCGCGCGGCGGATCGCCACCACCCGGATCATGCCCGGGCAGCTCGAGCATCGCCAGGCCGTCGAGGCCGCCGCCGGCACTCACGCGCAGGCGCGCGAGCAGGAACGGGTGGTTGCCGACATAGAAGGTGAACAGCACTTCCAGGCCGAGCGCCGACGCCCACGAACCACGGCGCGGCGATCGCCGAGGTCGACCACACGTGGCGGAAGCCGAAGCTCTGCTCCAGGCGGTGGCCGAGCTGGCGGTCGAACACGCGCAGCACCACCGGCACCGTGCGTCCAGCGCTCGCCCAGCCGGTCGCGTACCGCGAGGCCAGTCTCGATGTTGGTGAGGTCGTCTGAGGTGAGGATCGCCACCGCGGCGGCGCTCGCCAGGTTGACCGAGTCGAGCGTCTGCGAGCGAGTGGCGTCGCCGAGCACCACCGGCACCCCATGCGAGCGCGCCTGGGCGACGTAGCGTGTTGCTCTCCGTGCGCTCGACCACGACCACCTCGCGGCCGCGCTGCGAGCAGCCCTTCGAGCACCTGCATGCCGACCGCGCCCAGCCCGACGAGCACAACGTGCCCGCGCATACCCGGGATGCTGCTCGTGGCCGAGCGACTGTGCGAGGCGCCGGCTGACGAGCGCGTTGGTGAGCAGCGCGAACATCGTCGTCACGAGCGTCGTGCCAGCGACGATCAGGCCGATGCCGAACGCCTCGATCCAGGTCGGCTGGTTGGAGAAGGAGAAGTCGCCGAAGCCGACCGTGGCGACCGTCTCGACGGTGAAGTAGATCGCGTCGAGGATCGGCAGGTGCGAGTGGTGTTCGGCCCAGTGGTAGCCGAAATGCAGGACCAGCGTCGAGATCACGAGCAGTGCCAGCCCGAGCGCCAGGGCGACGCGCAGCGGCCGGTCGGCGACGCTCAGGACCGCCCGCACGCACGCGCCCAGGCCGCCGCGCCCATGCGCTGGCCGAAGCGTCTGAGATCTCGCTGGCGCCGGACGTCGCGTATGGCCGAGGCCCGCCTCGTCGAGTTGCTCGGCGGTGCCGAGCAGCGTCACGCGGTCCCCGGCGGCGACCGGCTGGTCGCGACCGGGGCATGGCGATCAGCTCTGTCGTCGGCATCCGTGACCACGCCGATCGGCGCGAGGCTGCCATACAGCTCGCGCAGCGTTCCCGTCGCGCGGTGCGACCACCTCCGCGGCCACGAACAGCGTGTCGCCCAGCAGGATGTCGCGGGCACGCTGGCCGACGCACACTTCGACGACCGACGGCGCGAACAGCGCACCGACGTCCAGCACGCCCACCGAGCCGAGCACCTGCTCGACCGCGTGTGCCACCGCAGGGTTGTCGAGGTCGGCGACGACCCGCACCTCCGGCCGTAGATCACGGATCAGAAGTACCGTCTCCAGCGTTCGCAGATCGGTGCGCTCGGCGCACACGACCGCCGCTGCACCCACGATGCCCGCTTCATACAGCGGCTCTGAGAGGTGGTGTGCAGCCGCGGACGATGTGCGGGATGCCCCAGCCGCGCACCACCCGTGTGAGGCGCTCGTCGGGCTCGTCGTCGAGCACCACCACGCGCGCGCCCGCCAGGTGCAGCTGCTCGACCGTACGCAGCCCAACCGGGTTCAGGCCGCACACGATCACATGGCCGGCCCAATCGCGGCAATGCTCGAAAATCAGATGGCGAGATCCCCGCAACCGTGGCCACTTAGCCACAGTTTGGGCCGCGCTGTGGGCTACGGCCTTGGCCGGGCGTCCAAGATCAGCGCGGCTAGTGCTCTTCGAATGGAGAGCGGCCCGGGGAGGGCGAGAACACGGGGATCGCCTGTGTTGCGATCGCCTCCACCGCCTGCTCCTCGGCCTCGGTGAGCTCCTCCTCGTGCTCGCCGTCGCACAGCACGCGGAAGTTGCCCGTCACGCCGCTGTCGGCGTGGATGGTGATGCCCGGCAGGATCTCCTCGCCCTCGTCGAAGTCCGAGACGCTCCATGTCGAAGTGCGCCAGACCGATGCCATAGGCGGTGTGGGTGGGGTTCTCGCGGTCGTGCGAGGCCACCGCCTGCGCGAAGCGCTCGAGGTTCTTGGCGATCTTGCCCGTGTCCGCCATCTCTTTCGGGAGGGTAGCGCGAGCGCTATAGATTGGGGCGATGGCCCAAGTCAACCGCTCGACACGCCAGCTCTCGCCCGACGGCGAGGCGGGCGAGGCTCGCGACGGCGGCGAGGACGGCGAGGTGATCCGCACGGTCGAGCTGACCAAGGTCTACGCCGGCACCGACTTCGCCGCTGTCGACGAGCTCAACCTGAGCGTCCACGCGGGCGAGATCTTCGGCCTGCTCGGCCCCAACGGCGCCGGCAAGACGACGACCGCGGGGATGCTCACCACGCGCGTCGTCCCGACCTCGGGCTCGGCCTACGTGGGCGGAATCGACGTGGTCGCCCACCCGGCGCTGGCCAAGCAGCTGATCGGGATCGTCTCCCAGCAGAACACGCTCGACCGCCAGCTGACCGTGTGGGAGAACCTCTACTTCCACGGCCGCCTGTTCGGCATCTCCGCCGCGCGAGTCCCGCGAGATCGCCGACCGAGCTGCTCGAGCAGTTCCACCTCGCCAAGTGGGCCAAGGCGTCGGTGTTCGCGCTCTCCGGCGGGATGGCCCAGCGGCTGATGGTGGCGCGCGCGATCTTCCACCGCCCGGCGGTGCTGTTCCTCGACGAGCCGACCGCCGGCCTCGACCCGCAGAGCCGCCTCGCGCTGTGGGAGATCCTCGGCGAGCTCAACCGCGAGGGCCAGACGATCCTGCTGACCACCCACTACATGGAGGAGGCCGACGAGCTCTGCGACCGGGTGGCGATCATGGACCACGGCAAGATCCTCGCGCTCGACACGCCCGAGGCGCTCAAGCGCTCGGTCGGCGCCGACACGATCGTGACCGTCAAGGCCGACGGCGACACGGAGGCGCTCGCCGCGCGCCTCTCCGCAGGAGCTCAGCGAGGTGACCAACACACGCGCGTGATCGAGGGCGGGGTCGAGCTGCACGTCAAGGGCGCCGAGCGGCTCGTGCCGCGGGTCGTCGACGCGGCCGAGGGCGGCGGCTTCGACCTCGTCGACCTGTCCGTGGCCGAGCCGAGCCTCGAGACCGTCTTCATCAGCCTGACCGGCAAGGAGCTGCGCGACTGATGGCCAGCACCGCCGCCGACCCACCTGCCGCCGCCGCGGCCCAGCGCGCCCGCCGGATCGTGATCGAGCCGACGCGCTCGACCATGGCCGCCAGCCGCATCGGCGCTGCGGGCGCTGATCCTGCGCGACCTGGTCGTGCTGCGGAAGAACTTCGTCGAGTTCGTCATGCGCACGCTGATCCAGCCGTTCCTGCTCGTGTTCGTGTTCCTGTACGTGTTCCCCACGATCGGCCAGGGCGTCGGCGGCGGCGGCGGCCAACAGGGCGTCGGAGTCGCACTTCGCGACCGTGCTCGTGCCCGGCGTGGTCGGGATCTCGATCATGTTCCAGGGCATCCAGGCGGTCGCGATGCAGCTCGTCCACGGAGTTCGGCTACACGCGCGAGATCGAGGACCGCGTGCAGGCGCCCTGCCCGATCTGGCTGGTGGCCGCCTCGAAGGTCCTCTCGGGCGCCGCCCAGGGGCTGATCGCCGCGCTGATCGTGTTCCCGATCGCCGCCGTCGTCCACGCCTCCGGCGTGCACGCGCACCTGTCCGTGCACTGGTGGGTCGTGCTCACGCTGATCCCGCTCGCCTGCGTGACCATGACCTCGCTCGGGCTGCTGCTGGGCACGGCGTCTTCGAGCCGCGCAACATCGGGCTGATGTTCGGCTTCGTGGTGCTGCCGCTGACCTTCCTCGGCGGCACCTACTACCAGTGGACGCGCCTGCGCCCGGTGCAGGTCGGGCGGCGTCCACTGGCTGCAGATCATCGTGCTGATCAACCCGCTGATCTACGTCAACGAGGGCATGCGCGCGGGGCTCACGCACGCCTCGCACATGCACCTCTACATCGTCTATCCGGTGCTGATCGGCTTCTGCGCGACGTTCCTCACGCTCGGCCTGCGCAAGTTCCGCGGCCGGGTCCTCTCCTGACCTTCCACGCGCGGAGAGCCCACATGCCGAGACTGCAGATCATCATCGCCAGCACCCGCCCCGGCCGCATCGGTCTGCCCGTGGGTCGCTGGTTCGAGGAGCGTGCGCGGGCACACGGAGGCTTCGACGTCGAAGTCGTCGACCTCGCGGATCTCGGCCTGCCGTTTGTGGATGAGCCCAACCACCCGCGCCTGCGCCAATACACCCAGGAGCACACCAAGCAGTGGAGCGCCAAAGTCGACGCCGCCGACGCGTTCGCGTTCGTGATGCCCGAGTACAACTATGGCTTCAACGCGCCGCTGAAGAACGCCATCGACTTCCTGCACGAGGAGTGGATGCACAAGCCCGTCGGCTTCGTCTCTTACGGCGGCGTCTCCGCCGGCACCCGCGCCGTGCAGATGATCAAGCAGGTGGTCACCACGCTCAACATGTTCGCGCTCAACGAAGCCGTGTCAATCCCGTTCGTTGCTCAGTTCATCGACGACGAAGGCGAGATCGACGCGAACGAGACGATGGAGAAGGCCGCTGATGCGCTGGTGGCGGGGTTGCTGCGGATGAGTGGGGTTTTGGCGGGGCTGCGGGGGTAGGCGAGACCTGTCGCAGGGGCGCTCAGCTCTCCGATAGCACCTTTACTGCGCGCCCGATCACGAGTGACGCAACGATCGGCGGCACGCCCCTCCAGTGCACCTCCTCATGCTGGCTCGAGAAGCCCGCGGCTGTGATCGAGGCGATCGTGTCGCGGTTGCATCGGCAGCCTGCGCCGAAGCGTCGCCACGGGGTCTCCAGGCGATCTTGCCAGCGGGCTACCCGGGGCGAGTGCGAGCGGACGTGCTCGATGAACAGGAACTGTCCGCCCGGGCGCAGAACGCGCCCGACCTCGGTTAGCACGATGTCCGGGAAGTCGACGGTGCACAGCACCAGCGTTGAGACGACCGTGTCGAGCGACTCATCCTCTAGTGGGATCGCTTCGGCCGCTGCATCCAGCGTGCTCGCCGATCTGCCGTTTGCGCTGAGCTTGCGCTCCAGCCGCCGGCGCATCGGCTCGAACGGCTCGGCGAGGATCAACTCCTGCAGGGCATCGGGGTAGTGGGGGATGTTCGCGCCAGTGCCTGCGCCGATCTCGAGCGTGCGGCCGTGGGCGTTGGCGACGAGTTCGCGGCGGCGCTTGCCCATGCTCCGTTCCTCGCCACGGCGCATCATCCGGTCATACAGCGCCGCGAACACGAAGTCCCAGCGGTGCTCGCCGTGGACTGTTCCTTGAGTTGTCGTGGCGCTCATGACCGAGGCGGCTAGCTGGGAAACTTGACGGAGAAGTGCGCCACGATCGTGGTGCCGGTGGCGCGTGGTGTCGGCAGCCCGTCGGGGTATGCGTACTCTCTTGGCCACGCGACTATGCCATGCACGCACCCAGACCCGATACCCGCGCAGGGTCTTTCGTACGGTTCGCTGTGGCAGGGGTAGGAGCTTTCACAGGGTGGCGCATGAGGGACGGCGTAGATTGCCCCTTCGTAGGAGCCGCTCGGGCACCAATGTCCGGTCGACGATTTCGCCGGGGTAAGGGCGAGCGCCACCTGTCCGCTGGCCTGCGGGTAGCCGTAGTCGGTGCGTTGCATGTTGCTTGACGTCGAGCACGGCGGTCGCGAGGTCCGCGTGTACTTCTTGTACGGCTTCAGCACGATCACGCCGTAGTAGTAGCCGCCCGCGGGAAGTTGTCTCGCCTTGAAAGTGAGGTGGACGTTCTGGCTGACGGCGAGCTTGTGTTGTACGTGTACGGGCACCGTTGCCGCCAGTGCCAGGGTCGACAATGCGAGGCTCAGGGTGCCCGCCATGCTCGCCGTGAGGAGTCTCCCTGTGAGGGCCGACATGGCGCGACCATATCCCACCGCTACCGTCGCCATGTACACGCGCTAAGCGCCAGAGACGTTCCGCCTCGGTACTCAGCCCGCCTCGATCAGCTCGATCCGATAGCCGTCCGGGTCTTTCACAAAGCAAAGCCGCGAGCCGCCCTCGCGCACTGAGTACGGCGGCTTCTCGGGCTCGATGCCCTGGTCGGCCAGTCGGGCGAGTGTGCCGTCGAGGTCTTTGGCGGTGATCGCTATGTGGCCGTAGCCGGTGCCGACCTCGTATGAGTCGACGCCGAAGTTGTATGTCAGCTCCAGACGTGGCATGTCGCCGTCGCCGGGCTGGTTCATGAAAACGTTGACCGCCTCGTCTTTGATCGGCAAGCGGCCGACCTCTTGGAAGCCGAGCGCTTCGTAAAAGGAGACCGAGCGATCGATGTCGGTGATCCGGTAGCAGGTGTGGATGAGAGCCATGTCGACAGTCTACGGGTCTCGACTGAGTCACTTCGCGGATACCTCGGCGCTTGTCCTAACTGACGGAATTTGTTCGGGTGCAATTACTTTGCCCTCAGCCGCACACTTTGATGCACGCCCGTCGCGGGCGCTGTTGTCGCCCGCCCGTCGGCGGCTGTCTAGACTTGCGCCCGTGAGGACCCTGATCGTCGGTCACGGCGGGCGCGAGAGCGCCCTAGCCGCTGCCATGGCAGAGCACAGCGAGCTGCACGCCTTCGTCGGCCACGAGAACCCGTCGATCGTCCGCCACGCCGCCGCCTCCGGCGGCAGCCACCGAGTCGGCGACGTCTGCGACCCCGATGCAGTGGCCGCCTTCGCCCGCGCGCAGGAGATCGACATCGCGATGGTCAGCTCCGACGAACCGCTCGCCGCCGGTGTGGTCGACGCGCTGCTCGCCCAGGGCACGCGTGCCGTCGGCCCCACCGCCGCCGGCGCGGAGATCGAGTGGAACAAGACCTTCGCCCGCTCGCTGCTCGCTGAGGTCGCGCCCGACGCTTCGCCGATGCTGCGAGTGGTCGCACGACGCGGGCGAGCTCGACGAGGCGATCGCGTCCTTCGGCTCCACGCCGGTTGCCGTCAAGCCGCCCGGGCTTGACCGGCGGCAAGGGCGTGAAGGTGATGGGCCCGCATCTGGCAAGCCACGACGAGGCGCGCGACTACGCGCTCGAGCCTGCTCGCAGCGCGGCGGCGCCGGCGAGGGCGTGCTCGATCGAGGAGAAGATCGTCGGCGCCGAGTTCACCATCCAGGCGATCAGCGACGGGCGCACCGTCGTGTTCCCGCCCTCCACCTACGACTACCCCTACCGCTACGACGGCGATGAGGGCCCCGGCACCGGCGGGATGGGCTCGCTGTCGATGGCCAGCCCCACGCTGCCGTTCATGACGCCCGCGCACTACGAGCAGGCGTGCTGCGATCATCGAGCAGGTGATCGAGCGCCTCGCCGCAGCAGGGCCGCCACTTCAGCGGTGTCATGAACAGTGGCTTCTTCGCCACCGCCGATGGCGTCAAGGTGATCGAGTTCAACGCCCGCTTCGGCGACCCCGAGTGCATGAACATCATGAGCCTGTTCAACGGCAGCTGGCCCGAGGTGATGGAGCGCATCGCCGCCACGCGGCCTGCAGCCCGGCGACGTCCCGCTGCGCGAGGAGGCCTCGGTCGTGCTGTACCTCGTCTCGCCCGACTACGCCCTGCGCCCCGGCCCCGCCTATGACTTCACGCTCGATCGCGAGCGCATCGAAGCCGCACGGCTGCCACGTGTTCTTCTCCTCCGCGGTCGAGGCCGCGCAAGAACTCCTACCGCACCGTCGGCACCTCCCGCGCGGTAGCGCTGGCGAGCACGGCGCCCACGCTCGAGCAGGCGCGGGTACGGGTCGCCGACGGCCGCGGCAACGGTGCCCGTGCTCGAGTGGCGTCGCGACGTCGGCGATGAGCGCTACCTCGATCAGCTCACCCAGCTCGTCTCGCCGCGAGGACCTGGCGCGGACGCTGACAGTGCAGCCGCTGCGGAGAGCCTGCTCCCGAACGCCAGCTGACGTATTCGTGCAAGGATGGCGCCATGATCGTCGAGCGCGCCAGCACATCCGCAGTTCCTGTCGAACACCTACCTCGTCGCCGACGGCGAGGGTGGGCCCGCTTTCTTCGTCGACGCCGGCGGGCCCGTCGAGCCGCTGATCGAGGCCGCCGAGCGTCTCGGGCTCGACGCCCACGCACGTGCTGCTCACCCATCACCACTTCGACCACGTCAGCGAGGCTGGGCAGCTGCGCGAGCGCTGGCCCAAGCTCGAGGTGCTGATCAGCCAGCGCGAGCGCGACCTGCTCGAGCGCCGCCACGCGCGGCGACGGTGAGGCGGCGTCAGCCCGGAGCCGCGGCTGGGATGGGCTCGATCGAGGCCGGGCAGACGCTGCGCTTCGGCACGCTCGAGGTGCGGCCGCTGCACACGCCCGGGCACACCGCCGGGATGCTCTCGTTCCTGGTCGGCGAGCGCTCCGAACAGGCCGACGACGGGGCGCCCGTCACGCGGACGCGCGAACCGAGCGCCGCCCGGCGGTCTCGCCGGCGGCGGGGCGGTCGTGTTCACCGGCGACACCCTGTTCAAGGACTCAGTCGGCGGGGTCAGGGCGCCGGGCCACACCACCTACACCGATCTGCGCGACTCGATCATGGGCACGCTGATGGAGCTGCCGCCCGACACCGTCATCTACCCGGGCCACGCCGAGCAGACCACCGTCGCGCGGGAGTGGGACTCCAACCCCTTCATCCGCGTCTGGCGGGGCCTCGACCCCGAGGGCTCGCAGCCGCTGCACGGCGCTCGGCCAGCCCGCCACGCTGGTGCTGCTCGGCGCCGACTACGACGGCGGCACCAAGGCCTGGGTGCGCTGGGAGGACGGCTCGGACGACATCGTCCCCGGGTCGCAGGTGCAGCGCAGCTCGTAGCGGATGTCCCTCGGCCGCTGTCGCGCGCGCGAAGCTCCTACTAGATGGCGCAGGACCGCGTCAGCCATCTAGCATGCAGGGCATGGCGCGAGAGAACGAGAAGATCCCGACCTCGCGCGCACGGCGCACCGCGACCGTCGCCACGCTCGCCGCCAGCGAGGCCGTCAAGCAGTTCGGCACCCGTGCCGCCAACGTCACCCGCGGCGAGGAGGCCTCCGAGGAGGCCATGGCCCGGCGCCAGCTGGAGACCGCCAAGCAGATCGTGGCCGTGCTCGGGCACGATGAAGGGCGCCGCCATGAAGCTCGGGCAGGTGATGTCCTTCCTGGACGTCGGCCTCGTCGCCGAGGAGCACCGCGAGGAGTTCCAGCGCGAGCTCGCCAAGCTGCGCGACGCCGCCCCGACCGTGTCCTTCAAGCAGATGCGGCGGGTGATCGAGGAGGACCTCGAAGAGCCGATCTCCGAGGTGTTCGCGTCCTTCGATGAGGAGCCGATCGCGGCCGCGTCGATCGGGCAGGTCTACCGGGCGACCCTCAAGCGACGGCCGCGAGGTGGCCGTCAAGGTCCAGTACCCGGGCGTGGCCAGCGCCGTGCGGGCGGACATGCAGAACCTGGACATGATCATGCGGCTGCTCAAGCGCATGACTCCCGCGCTCGACGTCAAGGCGATCGCCGAGGAGATCAAGGAGCGGATCGTCGAGGAGCTCGACTACGAGCTCGAGGCCCAGAACCAGCGCTCGCTCGCCCGCATCTTCGCCGGCCACCCGTTCATCGTCGTCCCCGAGGTCATCGGCTCGCTCTCGCGCGAGCGGGTGCTCGTCAGCGAGTTCGTCGAGGGCGTCGGCTTCGAGGAGCTCAAGGAACGCCCCCAGGCCGAGCGCGACCGCATTGGCGAGATCGTCTTCCGCTTCTTCCTCGGCTGCCTGTATCGCCACCGCCAGTTCTCCGGCGACCCCCACCCCGGGAACTTCCTGCTGCTCGAGCGACGGCCGCGTCGCGTTCCTCGACTTCGGCCTGTTCAAGCGCCTGGACGCCGAGCCCGTCGAGCTCGAGCTGGCCGCCCAGCGGGCGGTCGCAGAGGGCGACGCCGCCGACGCTGCACGAGCTGCTCGCCGACGTCCGGCTTCCTGCCCGAACCCGAGCGCGTCGACCCCGAGCAACCTGCTCGCGTTCATCAGTGACGCGATCTGGTGGTACACCACCGCCGATGAAGACGTGTCAGCTCACGCCTGAGATCGCCACCCAGGTGATGATCGAGAGCTCTGACCCGCGCTCGAGCCACTTCCGCGAGATGCGCCACCAGGACGATGCGCCCCGAGCACCTGTTCGGCCGGCGCATGGAGATGCTCACGCTCGCCGTGCTCTCCCAGCTGCGCGCCAGCGCCAACTGGCACAGGATCGCCCGCGAGTGGATGTATGGCGATGAGCCCGTAACCGAGCTCGGCCGCGAGGAGGCCGAGTTCTACGGGCGTAGCGGCGTCGCCGCGCGCGGCTAGAAGCCCGTGTTCGTCTTCACGCGCCCCCGCTCCTGCGGGTGCATGTGGCCCTTGACCTCCAGTGCCTTGCACGCTTCCGCGAGATCGTTGCCGAGACATCGCGTCAGCGACTGGCCGAGCGTCTCCTTGACGAGCACGCGCAGGATCTTCACGTGTTCCGCGTTCGGCGGCAGCGTGTACGCGGGCACCATCCAGCCGCGCCGCTCCGCCAGCTGCGCCGCCACGTCGAACTCGTCGTAGCCCTTTTCGCCCTTCAGTTTGAACGCGACCAGCGGCAGCTGCTCGTCCTGCTCCGAGCCGATCAGCTCGAACTCGCCGATCGTCGCGATCTCCTTCGCCAGCGTGCGCGCGTTGTACTTCATCGTCTCCATCACGTAGCGGTACCCCGAATGGCCGTAGCGCGCGAAGTTGTAGTACTGCGCCAGCACCATCGCCGAGCCCGTCGAGAAGTTCAGCGTGAACGTCGCGTCGCGCTTGCCCAGGTAGTTCTCGTAGAACACCAGATCCTCCGGCAGGTCCGACTTCTCGCGGAACACCAGCCAGCCGACCCCCGGATACACGAGGCCGAACTTGTGGCCCGACACGTTGATCGAGCGCACCTGCTCCAGGCGGAAGTCCCACTGCGACTTCGGATACAGGAACGGCCACACGAAGCCGCCGCTCGCCGCGTCCACATGCAGCGGCACGTCCAGCCCCTCGTCGTGCTTGAGCCCCACCAGGTAGTCGTTGATGCCAACGATGTCGTCCGCGTGCCCCGTGAACGTCGTGCCCAGCACCGCCGCCACCCCGATCGTGTTCTCGTCGATGTGGGGCTCCACGTCCTCCGCGCCGATCGTGTACTTGTCCGGCCTCAGCGGCACGATCCGCGGCTCCACATCGAAGTAGCGGCAGAACTTCTCCCACACCACGTGCACGTCGCCGCCGAACACCAGGTTTGGGCGGTCCGTCGCCTTGCCCGCCGCTTCCCGGCGCGCGCGCCACTTCCACTTCAGCGACAGCGCCCCCAGCATGATCGCCTCCGAGGAGCCCTGCGTGCGCGCGCCCGTCGTCTCCCCCGGCGCGTTGAACAGGTCCGCCAGCATGCGGATGCAGCGCTGCTCGATCTCCGCCGTCTGCGGGTACTCCGCGTGGTCGATGAAGTTCACCCGCAGCGAGTCGCGGATCAGTTCGTCCGCCTCCGGCTCCATCCACGTCGTCACGAACGTCGCCAGGTTGCGCGCCGGCAGGCCGTCCAGCAGCGTCTCCTGTTCCACCAGGCCCTTCGCTTCCCGCGACGACATGCCGTGGCGCGGAAGCTTGTTGTCCGGTGCGGGCTCGAGCAGGAAGCGGTTGCCGTAGATGCTCTCGAGCCTCTCGATCTGCTCGCGCGTCAGCTCAGGCGGCGCGGTCGCGGCGCGCGCGTGGGCGTGCAGGTCCTCGGGCGGGGTGCCGGCGGGGTGCTCTCCGGCGCTCTCGTGCTCGGGTGGCAAGGTGATCCTCCAGTCGTCGCAGTACTGTGCCCACGAGCATGACTGATCTCGCGCTCGAGACGGTGCACCTCCGCGACGAGGCCGCGGCGCTCGAGGCCGCGTTTGTCCCCGGCGCCGGCATGCTCTGCTGCTCGTTGCGCCACCATGGCGAGGAGCTGCTCGCCCAAAACGCCGGCCTCGGCGCCTACGTGCAACAAGGCAAAACGATGGGCATACCGCTGCTCTACCCATGGGCCAACCGGCTCGCTGCCTTCGACTACACCGCTGGCGGACGCAGCGTGCAGGTGCCCCACGACGAGAGCCTCGTGCACACCGACTCGGGCGGCCTGCCCATCCACGGCGTCATCGGTGGCCGGCAGGCGTGGCAGCTCACAGGCGCTGCCGAGACGGGCTCCACCGAGCCGGGCGCCTCCTCGCTCGCCGCCAGCCTCAGCTGGAGCGAGGAACAGTCGCAGCTGTTCGAGGTCTTCCCGTTTCGCCACGACCTTCGCTACGAGGCGCTCCTGCAGGACGGACGCCTGGAGATCTCGGTCACGGTGCACGCCCGCGGGACCCAAGCAGTGCCGCTGGCGTTCGGCTTTCACCCGTATCTCTCGCCCGGCGGCCAGCGCGCGAGCTGGCAAATCGAGCTACCGGCGATGCGCGCGCTCACGCTCGATGCCCAGCAGATCCCTACCGCCGCCCCCGCGGAGACGCTCGAAGCCGAGCGCTTCGCGCTCGACGGACGCGAGTTCGACGATGGCTTCGACAACGTCACCGAGCCAGCCCGTTTCAGCGTGACGGGGGCCGACAGGCGGATCGAGCTGACCTTCCTGCAGGGTTATCCCTGCGCTCAGGTGTTCGCGCCCGCCTCCGGCCAGTTCATCTGCTTCGAGCCAATGACCGCGCCCGCCAACGCGCTGCGCAGCGGCGATGGGCTGCGGCTGCTGGCCCCAGGGGAGAGCTTCGTGGCGAGGTTCGCGCTGGCCGTCAGCGACACACGCTGAGCACGCGCGTCACGGCGCCCACGGCCCGTGCCAAGAGCCAAAGCCCTTCACCAGATGCTCGGCCTCCTGTGGTCCCCACGAGCCCGGCGCGTAGCTCTTGACCGGGGGTGGGTTGCGCAACAGTGGTTCGAAGATCCGCCACGCCTCTTCCACGCCGTCCTGGCGTGTGAAGCGCTCGCTGTCGCCGCGCATCGCGTCCAGCAGCAAGACCTCATAGGGAGTCGGTGCTTCGCCGCCCTGCTCCGCAAACTCGACGTCCAGATGGACCGCCTCCGGGCCCGCGAGGTCGGCGCGGTGGGCGTCCAGGATCACGCGCGTGCCCGTCGCCGGATCGAGCTTCACCACGAACTGGTTCGGTTCCGGGCGGCGGTGCCCATGCTCCATGAAACCCAGGCGCGGCGGGTCGCGGAACACCGCGCGCAGCTCCGTCTGCGTGAGCGGCAACTTCTTGCCCGTGCGGATGAACCACGGCACCCCCGACCAACGCCAGTTGTCGATATCCAGGCGCAGCGCCGCGTATGTCTCCGTGGTTGAGCCCTTCGCCACGCCATCGATCTCCAGGTAGCCGTCGTACTGGCCGCGCACGTAGTGGGCGGGGTCCGCGTCTGCGATCGCCTGGAACACCGCGTGCTTGGCGTCCTGCAGCGTTTCCGCGTCGCTACCCGCCGGCGCCTCCATCGCCGCCAGCGCCACCAGCTGCATCAGGTGGTTAACCACCACGTCGCGTAGCGCGCCCACAGGGTCATAGAAGTGGCCGCGGTCCTCCACACCGAACCTCTCCGCCATCGTTATCTGCACGTAGGCGATGTGGTTGCGGTTCCAGATCGGCTCGATCATCGTGTTCGCGAACCGCAGATACAAAAGCTCGTCCGTGCCCATCTTCCCCAGGAAATGGTCGATTCGATAGAGCTGCGGCTCCTCGATGTATTTGTGGATCTCCGCCGCCAGTTCCCGAGCTGAGGCGAGGTCGTGGCCGAACGGCTTCTCCACCACCACCCGCGCGCTCTTGGTCAACCCCGCGCCCGCCAGTTCCTTGATCACCGGACCGAACAAAAACGGCGGGATCTCCAGGTAGAACACCGGAGTCTTCGCGTCGCCGATCGCTTCGCCGACCTTCTTGTATGTGGCCGCGTCGGTGAAGTTGCCGCTCACATACGACAAACGCTTCGCCAGGCGGTCGAACACATCCGATTCGAGCTTCTCGCCGGTGCCTTCGATGCATTCGCGCGCGTGTTCACGCAGCTTCTCAACGCTCCAATCGTCGGCCGCCACACCAACGATCGGGCAGTCCAGCAGGCCCCGTCCCTCCAACCTATACAGCGAGCGGAAGGTCATCACCTTCGCCAGGTCACCCGTGATCCCAAAGATCACCAACACGTCCGCACTCTCATTAAAAGAATTCATCAAAGCACCTGTATTTGGAAGAGACTTGTCGTGCCCGGGCGTCCCGAGGGCAAGCCCGCGGTGATACCTACCCGCTTTCCGCGCTCACACCAGCCGAGCTCCACCACCCGGCGGGCCGCGTCTGCGATCAGCGCCTCCGTCGTCTCGTGGCGGGGCATCGACTCTGCCTGCACGCCCCACATCAAAGCGCACCGCCTGACCGTCTCTTTGCCAGGAGAGAGCGCGTAGATCGGCACCGTTGGGCGATGCGCTGAGACCAGCCGCGCTGAACGACCCGACAGCGTCGGGATCACCAGCGCGTCCAGGCGCAGCTCTCGCGCCGCGTCGCACAGGTTGTGGGCAATCGTGTACGCCGGATCTGAGTGAGTACGGCGCACTCGCTCCTGGTTCCAGCGCTCATACGGAGCGATCGACTCCGCTTGCACGGCCACCGCAGCCATCATTTCCACCGCTCCTACCGGGTAGGCGCCCACGGCGGTCTCCTGGGAGAGCATCACCGCGTCGGTGCCGTCCAGGATCGCGTTTGCCACATCCGCCACCTCCGCCCGCGTCGGACGCGAGGAGCTGACCATCGAGTCGAGCATCTGTGTCGCCGTGATCGATGGCCGCGCCATCTTGCCCGCCAGCTCGAGCAACTGCTTCTGCACCAGCGGCACCCGCTCGATCGGTAGCTCAATGCCGAGATCGCCGCGCGCCACCATCACGCAGTCCGCCACCGCCAGGATGTCCGCCGCGCGCTCCACCGCCTGCGGCTTCTCCATCTTCGCCACCAGCGGCAGGCGCGTGTGGTCGCGCACGAATTCCACGTCCTGCGGCGTCTGCACGAACGACAGCGCCACCATGTCCACGCCGATCGCCTCGCCGTGGCGCAGCAGGTGCAGATCCTCCTCAGGCACCGCTGGTAGCGACGCCACCGGTCCGGGGATGTTCAGCCCCTGGCGCGAGGCCACCGCGCCGCCCACCTCGATCTCCACGTCCACCTCGTGCTCGCCTGTGCGCACGCTGGTAACCCGCAGGCGCACCGAGCCGTCCGCCAGGTACAGGATCGAACCCTCCTCCACCGCGTCCGCCAGGCCCGCCCAGGAGAGGCTCATCGAGCGTGCGTCTCCGGGGCGATCACCATCGCCGCAGACGAATGTCAGCTGCTCGCCAGGCGTCAGCTCCACCACGTCCTCGTGCAGCGGGCCGATGCGTAGCTTCGGGCCCGGCAGGTCTTGCAGGACCGCTACCGGTCGGCCGGCACGGTTCGCCGCATCGCGTACACGGCTGATCGTCTCCGCGTGCTCGTCCAGGGTTCCGTGCGAGTAATTAAGGCGTGCCACATCCATGCCCGCCTGCACCATTCGCAGCAGGGTCTCAGGCTCCCGCGAGGCGGGGCCGATGGTGGCGACGATCTTTGTGCGGCGCATGCCCCGCAAGGTATCGGTTTGAACCGAATCCCACCCGCCCATGCGTCGGGGCAGCGTGGGGGCGGGATTGAGCGTCGTGAGGAGGGCCGAGCCGGGCGGGTGCCCTAGCATCTAGGCGTGCTCGGGCCTTCACGACCAATGCCCCACGTGGGTGCACGTGCGCGGATCGCACACTTCGGCGGCAGCTTTGAAGACGTCGTCGTGCTGGCCGTGCATGACGACGGGCGACGTCTCGAAGTACGCGACGAGGTGGGGGAGGTGCTCGAGTTCGTGCTCAACCCCGCCACCGCGCGGTTCCTTGCCGCGGGAAGCGGCTTTGGGGCGCGGCTGGAGTTGTTGGGGGATTAACGCCTGGGCTGGTCGGGGTCGGCCCTCACCGCAGCCACAGCGTCTCGCGTCGGCGCGTCGCTCAGGCCAAGCCGGTCATGCAGCCGCCGCAACGGTCCCGGTGCCCACCAGTTCCAATCGCCCATCAGTGCCATCAGCGACGGCACCAATAGCGCCCTGACGACGCTTGCATCAACCGCAACCGCGAGCGCCGTGCCGACCCCGAGCTGCTTGGTGAAGAACAGGTTCGACGTTCCCAGGGCACCGATCGCCACGCAGAACAGTAGCGCGGCGGCGGTGATGATCCGCCCGGTGCGCTCGATCCCCAGCGCGATCGCCTCGCGGTTGGGCAGTCCCTGGTCGTGTGCCTCCTTGATGCGGGCGAGCACGAACACCTCGTAGTCCGTTGCCAGCGCGAACGCAAGCACGAGCATCAGCACGAGGCTCGACTCTTCCAGGCCGCCAATCGGCTTGAAGCCAAGCGGGCCGGAGAGATGGCCATCCTGGAAGATCAACACCAGCAGCCCCGTTCCCACGCCCACGCTGAGCATGTTCATCGCGAGCGCCTTGATAGGGATCGTCAGCGAGCCCGTCATCAGGAACAGGAATCCCGCTGTGAGCACCATCAGGATTCCCAGCGCTATGGGGATGTGCGCAGCGATCGACGTCTTCTGGTCCGCGAAGAACGCCGTGGCGCCGCCGACCAGCCCGCCGTAGGAACGCGCGAGCGTGCGCAGGCGACCGAGCAGCTGCTGCTGGGCATCAGAGAACGGGGAGCCGTGGGGCAGCAGCGTGATCTCCCAGGTGCCGCGGCCGAGATACGCGAGTGGGGCGAGGTCCGCCATCTTGCCCGCCGATGTGGCAGCAGCAGCCGCCAGGTGCTGTGCGGTAGCGCGGGATCCCTTTACGACGATTTCGGTTGCTTCCCCCGCGTTGGCGGGGAAGTTCCCGGCGAGCGCCGTTTCCACCTGTCGGCTTTCCGCGGCTGCCGGCAGCAGGTTCGCTCCCGGCGAGGTGAACTGCACATACAACGCTGGTATCGCCGCCGCAATCAGCACCGCCGCGCTGATTAGCGCCACCCTGCCCGGCCGGCGCATGACGCCGCGGGCCAGCCGCCACCAGCCGCCATCCTGCCTTGCGGTGGCCGAGCGCACCGCGCGGCGTTGTAGCCAAGCGGGCGAAAGCGAGTTGATGCGCGGTCCGAGCGCGACGAGCACGGCGGGCAGCACGAGTAGCGCGACCGCGCCGTCGCACAGCGCCACGAGTGCGCCGCCTACCCCCATTGAGGACAGAAAGCGGATCGGGAACACGAGCAGGCTGGTCAACGCCGCCGCCACGGTCAGGCTGCTGAACAGCACCGTGCGGCCAGCCGTTTGTAACGTTCGTGCGATCGCTAGCTGCGTTGTAGCGCCGCCCGCGAGCTCCTCGCGGTAGCGGTAGAGCACGAACAGGCTGTAGTCGATCCCCAGGCCGAGGCCCATGCCGCTGACGAGGTTCAGCGCGAACACCGAGATCGGCGTGAACTGATCCACCAACCGCAGCAGCAGGAACGTCAAAAGGATCGATAGCCCACCAACCAGCGGCGGCAATAGCGCTGCCACGAACCCTCGGAAGAACCAGAACGAGAGCAACAGCAGGATCGGCAGGCCGATCAGCTCCGCGCGCGCGAGGTCGCTGGTGGTGCGTTCGTTGAGTTCCTGGTTGATCTGTGCCGTACCGCCAAAGTGCACGCTCGTCCCAGCGAGCTTCGCGTTCGTCGGTGCTTTGGCGACGGCAGTGCGCACGTGCGCAACTGCTGTGGTCGCGTCGTTTGCGGTCGCGAATGCCGCCAGCACGACTGTTTCGTGCTCGTCGCGTGAGAGCAGAGCGGCCGAGCGAGAGCCGGTTCCCACGGCCCCATAGGCGGCGAGGCGCTGAAAGCCACGCTGAGCAGCGAGTAGCGTCGCGAGCGTCGCTGTCGCCTGTTGAGCTGCCTTGTCGGTCTTGATGCTGGCGCCCGCGTGCAGCAGCACGGCCACGTTGTAGTAGGGGCTTTGTCCAGTCGCAGCCGTGATTGCCGCGTTCGTGCGTTCGTATTGCGAAGCGGGATCCTCGAAGTCCTGGGCGCTGCTGCCGAGCGTTCCTGTCACCGGTGCGCCGAGCACGGTCGCGAGAACGAACGCCAAGCCCGCTGCGACCAGAACGCTCCGCGTGTGGGTTGTGGCGAGCAGGGTTAGTCGTCTGATCACGGACCATGAAGCGTGTCGTGCGTCCCGGATGTCAGACCAAGTAGGTGGGGCTGGCTCTGTGCTGACCGGAGGACGGGGGTGCTGCGACCGAGCGAGTGAGAGACATCGACCGACCCAAGTTTGACGTAGGCCCCGGGGTCCGCTATAGGAGTAGTTTAGTACCAGTAGCAAGCATTTGGTCAAAATGTCAATCAAAGCGTGGTGGCTAACTCCCGAGGGGGTCAGCCACGCTCACTTTTGTTCAACTTATTAGGGGGCAGAAACGATGAGGTATCTCGGCATCGCAGGGCTGCTTTTGACGGCGGCCCTTGCGTCTAGTGCAATCGTGACATCTTCAGCATCGGCTGCAGACGGAGTGTTCTGTGTAAAAGTTGCCGTCGCGGGACAGGGAAACTTTTCAAATGCGACCTGCACCGGCGCCCAGGAAGCCGGCAAGGAATTTGTTAGGGCGATGGTCAGGGAGCGCGACAAAGTGGGAACGGAAGAATACTGTGCCGAAGTCTTACCAGGGCAAAGGAAATTCGCAAAGGGCTATCTAAACTTAACAAAATGCAAAAACAAAGAAGTCTTGGAAGAAGAGGGAGGAACGGAAAGTGGCCTCCCGCTGTGGACACAGGTGAAGGATCCTGCCGCGGGAGATAGGGGTGGGACGGCTAAAACCGAATTCAAGCTCTTACCCACGGTCAAAACGATCGCGGGCTTTTACAGCTCATACACCCTCGCTAGCGCCGAAACTACGGTCAAATGCACGGAAGGGGCAAATGGTGGCGAAATCACGAGCATGGACGCAATCGGTAAAGTGAAGATCGATTTCAAAGGGTGCAACGTCACGAATGCCAAAGGCACCTGTACGATCAAAACCGCCGGCGGTGGCGAAGGGTTAATTCTGACCAATGCTCTCAGGGGTTTATTGGGGTCCGTCAAAGGGACCGAAGCGACCACCGAAGTTGGGCTACTGTTCGAGCCGGAAACTGGCAAACTGGTTGCGACGCTTGCTGCGACGGCGGCGCCGTGCGAAACGCCCGAAACGGCCGTCGAAGGCTCAGTGGCAGGCGAAGTCGAGCCAGTTGGCGTTAAGGTGTCGGCCACTCAGGTGGCATTTGAACTAGGGAGTTCTAAACAGGCCATCAAATTAATAACTATTTTATCGGGGTCGGTGAAACCAAGGCTACTGTTGGGTGCAACGGAAGCGACGGTGGAAGCGATCAGTGAACTGGCGGCTGAAGGGGAATTCGAAATCATGTAATGGCACGGGGCGGTGTGTAGCGGTGTGGGGGTCGTCCAGGCGATCCCCACACGATCCGCGGTCCCCGGCTGTATTTGCCGCTAACCCCTTCTTTATCGATCCGCGGCGACTACAACGGTTCCGGGCTAGCTTCCCCGGCCGCGGGCCGATGCGCTTCATACACTTTCAGCGCCTCACGTTCTTCATACGCGAAGTACTCCGCGAAGCCCTGGCGGCGCGCGGGTTGCAGCGACGCGGGCAAAGGAGCGTGCAGCTCGTTGGGGATAGCGTCGTTTTCGAGCGTCTGCCACAGCGCTTCTTCCAGCGGAGCGCCCGGCTGCCCCTGGCTCGAGAGCTCCAAACGGCCTTCTTCGCTTGAATAGTTGTAGAACTCGTATTCCTGCCCAGCGGTTTCCACCTCGGTGGTGCTGGGGCGCCAGTTGGAGTACAGGGTGAGCTTCCCCGCGGCGCTGCGTAGCGAGACCACGTGGCGCGGCGCGTCGGCGGCGTAGGCTTCTGCGGCGAACTCGGTGACGTTCTCGTCGGTTGCATGGAGCACCCATTCGCGCCCGGGGGCCTGCGGGCTGGCGCAGATCTGCGCGAGGTCGAGGCGGTTGGCCAGGTGCGCGTACTCTGGCTCCTGACGCCAGTTCGAGGAGCCGGTGGCGATTGTCAGCATCAACGCGGCCACATCGGCGCTTGAGGTCAACTGACTGCGGGGCTGTTCTGGTGCGCTGGTGAGCACACCACGCGGGTCATATACCTCCAGCGGCACGCGAATCGCCTCCTCATAGGCGGAGGCGCCCTTGCCGCGTAGGCCGTGCGAGCCGCCGTACTCGCCGTGGTCGGAGGTGAAGATCACAACCGTGTTGGCGGCGAGCTCCGGCCTGCTCTGGAGTGCCGCCAGGACCCTGCCGATCTGCACGTCCACATAGCTCTGCAGAAGCAGGTAGGTGTCCATTAGGCCGGTCCACCACTTCAACGCTTCCGGGCCAGTGAAGGGCACTGCCCCGAACGATTTGGCGGCGGTGTCCTGCAGCGACCGCTGCAGCTGAGGCTTGCCCTTTTCGATCAGCTGTTCCGGGGTCTCGTAGTTGGGCGGGAACGCGCTTGCCAATAGCGGTGGGTTGGCCTCTGATGCGACCCTTTCGGTGAAGCGATGCCACCAGGCGATGTCGTGCGGGTTGACGAACGAGACGGTGGTCGCCCACGGGGTCTCGCCCCCCTGGCCTGAGAGCCACTCGACGAACTGTTCGGTGATCGTGGGATCCATCAGCGTGCCCTGGCCGGGTGCGCCGTTGGGCGATGGGTAGGTCCCGCCGGAGAAGCCATATGGGGCCAGCGATGCATACGGGTTGGGGTTCAGGTGCCACTTGCCGTAGTAGGCGGTCTCATAGCCAAGATTGCGCAGCAAAGTGCCCCACGTGGGGAAGCGCGGGTCCAGCCACCCCGCGCCGGTGATCATCACGCCCGTCTGGTGGGTGTGAAGGCCTGTAAGTAGCACGCTCCTGGACGGCGAGCAGTCGTTGGCGGCGGTGTAGTGTCGTTCGAAGCTCACCGAGCGCTGACGCAGGGCGGCGAGGTTCGGCATCACCGCTGCCGCGGGGGCCGATGCAGGCATCCACACTGGGGTGCGCAGCTGATCGACGATGATCGTGAGGATGTTCGGCGCGTTGGGGCGGGGGGTGGCGCTCAAGTCGCGTCGGCGGTGTTTTGTGCGTACGTGCGGGTGCGAGTGATGTGAGCGCAGGCCGAGCATGCTTGCGCCGGCGAGCGCTCCTTGCCCGAGGAACGTGCGCCGGTTCCAGCGATGCTCTGCTCGCGGCTCCGATGAGAAGTCGGTGGCGTCGCGGAGACGGTCGTATTGCTGGGCGGGATCTTCGGGTGGCTTGGACATGGCAGACCGAACAGACTAGGAGGCTGGACGACGTACTGCGTCAGCATGGGCATTTGCCGCCCATTCGGGCTATATAGATGGCCCAAAGAACCGCCGATACGCTTCGAGAGATGGGTTCGTTTGCGGCGCTGAATGATCACGACCTCGAACTTCTCGTTGCGGACTTGCTGGCTGCCAGGGAGGGTATGGAGTTCGAGGTCTTTCCCCGAGGTCGCGACCTCGGGATCGATCTGCGGGGTCGCGATGCTGGCGGTGAGCTACACATCGTGCAGGTCAAGCACTATGAGCGCTCGTCGTTCGCCGATCTGTTGCGGGCAGCACGCGACGAGCGGGCCAAGCTGGAGAAGCTGGACCCGCAGCCCGACCGCTATCGCTTCATAACGTCGAAGGAGCTCTCGGTCGTTCAGAAGGGTCGACTGGTGGACGTGCTCGCCCCCTACATCGCCGATCCGGCTGACGTTATCGGTGGCACCGAGCTCGACCTGCTGATTGGCAGACATCCGGCGGTGGAGCGCCGGCATCCAAGGCTGTGGCTGCGAGGCTCGACACAACTGCTCGACATGGTCCACGCCGACGTGCGCAACCATTCTCGAGAGCTGATCGCGAGGATCGAGGGGCAGCTCCCGGTCTATGTGCGCCACCGTGGTTTCGACCGCGCCCGGAGACGACTTCACTCCGAGCGCGTATTGGTCATCGCGGGCACGCCGGGAGTGGGTAAGACGACGCTTGCGGAGATGCTGGTGGCCGACGCGTTGCGCTCGAGGGAGTACGACGAGCCTGTGGTCGTGTATCGGGATGCCGAAGAGGCGTGGCGAGTGTTCGACCCCGAACGCCGGCAGGTCATTCTCTACGACGATTTTCTCGGGCATGCCGCGCTTGAGCGTCTGGGCAAGAACGAGAGCAAATCGCTCGTGGAGTTGATGAAGGCGGTGGCACGGGCGCCGCACACGCTGTTTTTGATGACCACTCGCGAGTACATACTCCAGCATGCTGCACAGCTCCACGAAGAGCTCCAGCGAGGGAGGGTGGACGAGCGGCGTTACCTGCTTCACCTCGAGCAGTACAGCCTCCTAGACCGGGCTCACATCTTCGTCAGCCATGCCCGGCATGCCGGACGGCTCACGCGAAACGCACGTGAGGCGCTCTTGAACAGCGACGCCTACATGCAGATCCTGCAGCACCCGAACTACACGCCGCGGACGATCGCCCACGTCACGGGCACCGAGGGCCCAAAGATCAGCGAGGAGGAGCTGGCCGACTATCTCGCGTTCGCGCTCGCCACACTGGACGATCCCACGCGACTCTGGAGCAGAGTGTTCAGGAGCGAGCTCGGGCAAAACGAGCGGGCGCTCCTGCTCGCGCTCGCCTGCGGTCCCTACGCCGTCAGAGAATCCGATCTGCGCGGAGTCTACGATCGCATCGCCGGGCGCATTGGCGCCGAGTCCGGTGAAATGGGGTTCGCCGAGGCGTTGCGATCGCTCGAGGGGAGCATGCTCACGACATCAGAGTGGATTGGCCGCGACGGCTCCTATATCTCGGTCGCTCCACACGATGGCTCGGTCATCGACTATCTATTGAGCTACCTCGCCGGTACGCCGGAGCATGCGCTTTTGTGCATCGACGGCGCCGTGTCTATCGGGCAGATCGACCGAATCGTCAGGGCAACGAATGTGGAGCGCATGCCGGATACGGCTCCGCGCTTGGCGGAAGCGATAAGACGGACCTACTCCGCGGCGCCGGTCGTCAGGCTGCCCATGATCGGCTCTTTGCCGAAAGCTTTGCGCAGTGAATCCGATCGTCGCACGTATGACTTTCTTGCTGAGGCATACGGAGAAGCTGCCGAGCTCGGGTGGCGGTTGCTGTTGGTACGCGAGTTGATGCAAGGTAGTAAGGAGCTCACTCGACTCCTTGACGACTGGTGGCGAGCGCGCCTTGCCGAGGTCGTTGCCGATGCTGGAAACGCATCCGAGTCATTGCTCCAGCTGGTCTACGTCGCGGGGGACCAGCTCAAGGCGATAGCTGGGGCGCGCGAGATGCTCAAGCGTCACTTCCGTGGACGCGCCGATGAGCTCGGATGGTTGGATCTCGCGGATTTTCATAATTACTGGCCGGACGCCTTCACGGCAAGCGAGTGGGCCGAGGAGCTCGAGCGTTTTCGCTCCACGACGATGTCTCGCACACTGTCAGGAAATCAAGCGATCGTGGCAGATATGGCAGCAGATCATCTCGGCGTAGATCTGCCGAAGGAGATCCGCGATGCGGCCGATCGTGCTCACGAAGAAGCCATGGGCCCGCCCCCTGCGCACTACGAGCAGCCCAACGAGGGTGAGCCCCTCCCGATCGCCCAAGAAGCTCAGCAAGTGCACGAAATATTCGCTGATTTCGTGGATGACGAAACCGCTCCCTAATGGGGGCTCGCTGGGCAACCTGACGCACGGTGCCTACGTACTCACCGTGCCCGGCCCGTGCTACGGCGCCTGCACGTCAGGGAAGTGCTCAGCGCAATGCTCCCGCAGCACCTGGCGCACCCAGGTCCGCTCCTCAGCTGATGCCACGCGAAAGCGCGCGAGCAGCTCGCGCTGGCGCTCGATTGGCGCATCGGCGATCACCCAGCGCACGGCGAGGCGCTCGAACAAGAGCTCGGCAGCGCGCTGCCACGCATCCTCCTGGGTGCTCGCCGCTGTGCCGCTCATCCCGGCGAGCGCCTCGGCATAGTCGCGTCGGGAGCCGGCTGTGAGCGACCCGCGCAACGTGAGCACGCTGCCGTGCGGGTCGGTGTAGTCGCTGCTGGGCGCGCTGAGCTTGTCGTGGCGGCGGCTGCGCTTGCCCACGCTCAGCCCGCGTCGGCGGCCCGTTCGAGCTTGGCGCGCACGTCGCCGGTGACTGGCTTGGCGTGCCCCGGCCACGCGGCTGCGGGCTCGAGCGCTGCGAGTTTGCGGATGCTCGCGCGCGCCTGCTCGGTGTCGAAGTTGTAGATCGACATCGGCACGCGTGGCTCGCAGTCACGGCCCCAGATGTCGAGCGTGTAGAAACAGTCGGTGCTGAGCGCGAGGCGATCGGACTCACGCCACAGGCCGATCAGCCCGGGAGCGTGTCCAGGCAGGTGGATGACCTTGAAGCCCGCGATCTCATCTCCCTCCTCGACGGTGCCGGAGATCTTCACCGGCCCGCCATCCCACGCGTAGCGGTGAAGCAGCCGGTGCAGCTGCCGGTGCCCAAACGGTAGGCCGGCGAGCCCCGCAGGCCAGTAGCGAAAGCCGCCGCTGCCTTCGGCGTCGCGAACCTCGTCGGGGTGGCAGAGGACGGGCACGCCGAGTGCAGGGGCGACGCCGCGATGGTCGGTGTGCCCGTGGCCCAGCACCACGCGGCGGATGCCGCCGAGCTTGGCCCCCGCGCTGGCGACGGCGCGGGTCATCGTGCGGGCACCCGCGTCGAACAGCGTTACGCCCCCCTCATCCTCGATCAAATAAACGTTGCAGCGCGCCGGCTGGCCCTGCACCACCCACACGCCCTGGGCCACGAGCTCGGCCTCGCCTCCGGTGAGGCGCGCGCTGATGCGGGTCTTGGCGTTGAAGGCGCCGGTCATACGCGCTTCGGTGCTTGAGCCCTGCGGTGGCATCAGCCCAATCTGGCGGGCGAACGTCATGGAGTCGGTGAACGCGTCGTTGCTCTGGATCAGCCCGTCGCGGACCCGAAGCAGGTCGAAGCCTTCGAGCTCGATGCGATTGCCGGTGGGGGCGACACCGCCGAAGCTCCCGGGCCCCGCGAAGGTGCCGGTGAGACGCCAGTGCACGCCGCAGCGGTCGGCCTCGGCGGTGGTGGAGACGACCTGCATGTCGAGGTCGGGTATGGCTGCGATCAGCTCGCCGATGAACGCGCGCACGCCCTCGGGCGCGTGCGTGTCGACCTGGCCGCGCACGTTCTCGCGCCCGCCGTCCGCCCACAGCGACACGGCCTCCTCCAGGTTGCGCGCGTCGATCGCCGCGAAGTAGCGTCGCGCGAGCGACTCTGCTTTGCCACCGGTGATGCGTTTGCGCGTGGCGGCAGCCTGCTGCATGTTGGCGGCTACCTCCTGCACCTTGGTGCTCGCCTCGCTGGCACTCTCGCGCTCTGCCATGCCGCCTCCCTTACGCCGCTGAACGAACGTAGTCTAGTCTGCGGGCCGTGTCCGATGTGGCCAGCAGACGTGAAAGAAAGCCCGCCCACCCCCGCGGTGAGCGTGTGATGCCGGGCCTGTTCCGACTACGTCTGCCGCTGCCGTGGCCGGGCGTTCCCCACTGCAACGCCTGGGCGGTGCAGAGCGGGGATGGCTTCGTGCTGTTCGACACGGGCATGCACGACGAGGACTCGCTGTCGCATCTGGAGCGGGCGCTGGAGATGTGCAACCTGCGTTTGGAGCAGGCGCAGCTGGTCGTGTGCACGCACGCGCACACCGATCACTGTGGGCAGGCGGCGACGATCGTCGAGCGGGCTGGGTGCGAGGTGTGGATGCACCCCAACCACGAGCACCTGAACCGGATGATCGAGGATCCCGATGCGGTGTTCGCCAGGCGCATGGAGGTGGCGCGACAGAGCGGTGTGCCGGAGGAGCCGCTGCGTCGCTACGCCGCCGAGCGCGGCAACCGCGGATCGGGGATCGCCGGTCCGATCGAGCCCGACCGCGCCCTAGTGGCGGGCGTGACGATCATGAGCGACCTGGGCGAATGGACGGTGTACGAGACACCGGGACACGCTCCGTCGCACGTGTGCATCTTCCAGCCCGAGCGCCGCCTTTTGATCTCAGGCGATCATCTTCTAGGTCGGATATCGCTGTACTTCGACTACGGCTACTCGCCGGATCCGGTGGGCGAATTCCTAAGCTCGCTGGACACCGTCGAGCGTCTCGGCGCGCGCCTATGCCTGGCGGGGCATGGGCGCACGTTTACCGACGTACACGCCCATATTCGCGGCAACCGTGAGCTCGTGGCTGAACGCCTGGAGCGGGTGCTGGGCGCGGTCAGCGAGCAGCCGCTGACGGCCTTTGAGATCGTGCCGCACGTATACGGCACGTCGCTCTCCCAGCAGAACGCGCACTGGTTGCTGTCGAAGATCCTCTGCTACCTCACGCACCTGCAGGCCCTGGGCAAGATCAACCGGATTGCTGGTGAGCCTGAGCGCTGGACTGCATAATCAGCGGATGCGCATCGATGAGATCCTCGCCGCCGGCGACGGCCCGGCATTCTCGTTTGAGTTCTTCCCGCCGAAGACGCCAGAGGGCGAGCACAACCTGTATGCGGCGCTCGCCGAGCTGAAGACGCTGGAGCCGTCGTTTGTGTCGGTCACATACGGTGCGGGCGGCTCCACGCGCGAGAAGACGATCGAGATCGTCAAGCAGATCCGCGAGCAGTACGGGTTAGAGGCGATGGCGCACTTCACGTGTGTGGGTGCGACGGTGGATGAGCTGCGAGGCACGCTCGACGAGATGCAGACGGCGGGCATTGACAACGTGCTCGCGCTGCGTGGCGACCCGCCGGCGGGTGAGGAGGGTTGGACTAAGACGGATGGCGGCTTGGAGTACTCACGCGAGCTGGTAGCGCTCATCGCGGATGGCTATCCATTTGCGATTGGGGCGGCGTGCTTTCCGGAGACACACGTCCATGCTGAGAGCCCGGAGGCCGATCTGAGACATCTCGTGGAGAAGGTTGACGCGGGTGTGGACTTCCTGATTACGCAGCTGTTCTTCGACAACGCCGTGTACTTCGACTTCGTCAAGCGTGCGCGCGACGCGGGCATAACGGTGCCGATCATCCCGGGGGTAATGCCAATCACGCGCATGGGCCAGGTGGAGCGGATGGCGGGCATGTGCGGCGCGTCGATCCCGAACGGTCTGCGCCGCGAGCTGCACGCGCGCGGGGAGGACCCGGAGGCGGTGCTGGACTTCGGCGTGGCATACGCGACGCTGCAGTGCGCTGAGCTGTTGGCGGCAGGTGCGCCGGGGATCCACTTCTACACGCTCAACCGCTCGCCGGCCACGCGCGCGATCCTGAGCGCGCTGAAGCTCGCGAAGCCGTGGGCGAAGGCTGTTTACCCAGGCTCGATCTCCAGCCCCTCTGCCACCCGCGGCGAACCGTCGGGTGCCTCGTAGCGGACGTCGACGGAGTCGTTCTGGCGGTAGGTGCCTACGCCCCACGCGCCCAAGAGCCAACGCCAGCCGCTGATCTTGTCCTTGCGCAGCTCGCGCTCGAATACGAGTGAGCCGTCGCGCACCAGGTAGTCGGCACCGAGCCGCTGCGGCACGCCGTTGAGGTAGACCTCGTAGGACCCGCGGATGTCGCGTGGGAGCTTGATCTTCGATTTGGTCATCCGAGGATCACCCGGCGCTTCCCGCCGCGGCGCCTCTCGACCCGGCGGCCCCAGGGGCGTTGTCCGTAGTGCGGCGCTGCTGGACGCGGCCGTAGGCCTGCTGGCGTAGGCACGCTGCATCGACGATCTCGCACACCTGCGATGGATCGCGAACTAGATGCAGGGACTCGAGGTCGATGGCGTCGATGCGGTGATCGGCGAGCGCTCCGTCCCGCAGCCACTGCACGAGGCCGTCCCATTCGCCGTCGCCGACGAGGATGACTGGGAAGTGGCGGATGGTGCGGGTCTGGATCAGGGTGAGGCATTCGAACAGCTCGTCCAGCGTTCCATAGCCGCCGGGGCAGATGATGAAGGCGTTGGTGTAGCGGACGAACATGACCTTGCGGGCGAAGAAGTGACGGAAGCGCAGGCCGATGTCCACGTACGGGTTGAGCGCTTGCTCGCGCGGCAGCTCGATGTTGCAGCCGACGGACAGCGCCCCAGCGTCGCGCGCGCCGCGGTTGGCGGCCTCCATGATCCCGCCGCCGCCACCGGTGATCACGGCATAGCCGGCGCGTCCCACGTGTGCGCCGATGTCGCGTGCGAGCGCGTAGTTGGGGTGCTCCTCAGGAGTGCGGGCGGAGCCGAACACGGTGACGGCGGGCCCGATGTCGGCGAGCGCGTCAAAGCCGCGGGCGAACTCGGCGGCGATGTCGCGAATGCGCTCGGAGTCGGCGGCGCGGACGCCAGCGGACTCATCACCGAGCCACAGGAAGAGCTCCTCGTCGAAGGTGAGCGTGCGGTTGGCTGTGGGCTCGGTGGAATCCACGGTGCCAAGGGTATGCCCTGGTGGTTAACGTGGGGTTGTTTTCCGGAAAACCCTGCTCGCCCGGCCGGGTGCGTACCCTCAGCGGCATGGCAGAGCTCAGCACGCAAGGGGCCGATGGGCCAGCGGTGACCCCCGGGCCGGTGGCCGCGGCGCCGCCCGAGTTGCGAGAGATCCCTTACACCGTCAGGCGCTCCGCGCGGGCGCGCCGGGTGCGGGTGAACGTGCATGCGCACAGCGGCGTGGAGGTGGTGCTCCCCGCCCGTGCCCCGGAGCGCGCGGCGGCAGCGGCGGTGAGCGAGCTGCGCCCGTGGATCGAGCGGCGCCTGGCGGAGGCTCGCGTTGTCCTTGACAGACTGGCCGAACGGGCTGGGACGGTGCCCTACCTGGACGCAACGCTTGAGCTGGTGGCGCAGCCGGGGCGCGAGCGGGTGCACCGCGACGGCGGGCGGCTGCTGGTGCCGGACGGCGATCCGCGGTTGGCGCTCGAGCGCTTTTATCGCCGTGCTGCTCGGGCGGAGATTGCGCCCCGCCTGGACCGCGCGACGGCGCTTGCTGGCAGCTCATACACCGCGCTGGACATCCGCGCGCAGCGCACTCGCTGGGCTTCATGCACGGCGAACGGTCGCATGAGCTTCAACTGGCGGCTATTGCTCGCGCCCGAGCGGGTGCTCGAATACGTTGTCTGGCACGAGGTGTGTCACCTGGAGATCCTCGACCACTCTCCACGGTTCTGGGCGCTGGTGGAGCGGTACTGGCCCAGCTACCGTGAGGAGCGGGAGTGGCTAAAGCGGCATGGGGCTACGCTGGTTCTCTGAGGGCGGAGAGATCTTGTTGCGTGTTGGGCAACACACGCGGCAACATAGGGCCAACGGTAGATTTTACTCACTTTCCTACGGCTTTAGTTGGGCTTCGCCCCATACTACGGTCGTTGTTGAGGCGTCAAACGTGCCTTCGAGGATGACCCGCAATTCGAGGGTGTTGCGGTTATGTAGCGGAATGTTAAGCGGAACAGTCGCACCCGCCTGGATCGTTCCTTGGCGTTCAATTCGACTATTCACGAGTACCTGCCAGTGGGCTTGGGTGCCATAGGAGGAGGTTTCTAGCAAGCCGAAAGTAGCAGTAAGAGACTGGTACTCTCCTTTGAGTTCATACGAAGTCGCGCGGCATGCTGATGGTTCGCCTTTGCATGCTTGGGCGACCGATTCGTGTTCGGGTTTTTCATAGAACACACTGTTCGGCATTTCTCGTCCTCCGAGCTGAATCTCACCCCACTGTGGCTGATCCTCTCCCGCCGCGCCCTTTTCGGCCAGCGTGCTAAGAAAAACAGGCTCTGGTGGATGTTTCGGAGATTCCGGGGTCGAGGTGCTAAGGATGCTATTCGTAGAAGGCGTTGTGTGAGGCCCGCCGGAACCCGGGCCACTACTTGACGCATACAGTGTTGCCGCGCCGATGATGAGGGCGCCTACGACGGCACCGATAAAGCCGCTGAAAAGCTGGTGTTCATGGAAGAACTGACGCAAGGAACGACCCCCTCCCTCTCGCGCGGATGCGAAGATGCGAAGATGCGACACTGTACTAGAGAGGGAGATTTAGCGCCAATGTTGTGCTAGGCATCCCTGGGTGTGTGGCAGTCGGCTCAGCCGACGCGACCAGTCGCGATACCCGGCATAGATTTATGTCTGCTGCACCAGTCGGCAGAAGCCATAGGCGAGCCGCTTAAAGCGACGCCCGACTCCATCTCTCGGGCACCACGTCGCGGGGCGCGGCAAGTAATGGCTTCGCCATTACTTGATCGTTGATGCTGGCAGGCGTAACATCTACCGCGATGGGCGCAATCGGACAAAGCATCTTGAATGACCCGGCCCCAAGCCGGTCGTGTTCCTTGAGCCACACGTCTTGGGTACCGCTCGTGGACGGGTTGCTACGTAGCTTGCGAGACTGGCCGCCGACTTCCATTGCATCGCTGTGTTTCACCGACCTCGAAGCCCAGTCGTCCTGCATGTCGCTCGTCCAGATATCGGACGCGTATCAGATGCTCCCTCGGCACGAAACGATATCTCTCGATCTCCGCAGTTCGGAGGCCCCCACGCTCCCGTCTCCCGTAGCATCCCGTCTCAGCTCGCTCCGCTTCACGGACGCAGTCGACTTGAGTGTCCAGATGGGATATCCGCAGGAAGCCAGTTCTCGTTTCTCGGCCTTCGCCAACCATCCGTTGCGCACTCCCTCTCCGGTTTGTTTGGTGGTGCGACTTATCGTGCTCGACGATCGCAGTCCGCGGGATGCGACACCTGCTGTACCACTGGCAGCAGTACTTGGCCACATCGAAGTCGTGCGCTGCGACCGTAAGCGCAGTAACCACGTGGCACAAAGACTCGACGCTACGCGGGACACATCTCCCCCGAGGGAGACGTATGTCCGCCGTCATCTATGTCGTCAAGGGTCTCATGTCAAATCTGTCCGTCCAAATAACCTATGGCTTTACTCAAGCCCGCGAGGGAGAGCAACTCCCGGGTTCGGTTGGGCGATGGGGTCGCGTGACAAGGTGCGCAGAATTGATAGGCGCAACCGCAGCGACCATAATGATCCTTGGCTACTTCGGAATCACACCAGAGAGCGCCCCGCCCGAAGCAGTAGGCCGCTTTGTCTGCGGGAACACCGCGAAGCTAGTACTTAAACCGAAGCAGCTTGAGTATGAAAGCCGCGGGTCGTGTGGTTTCGTTGACGGAGCATCGAGTGTTCTCCCGATAGCTGATGTGACGGCAGCTGCGACGCTCATGCTGGTTCTGCACCGCACGGGTCGGTGCGAGCAGTCGCTCATCCAATTCGATGGCCGAGAGGTTCCTCGACACCTTCGAGACGGACATCATCGCCGACCGGGTGTGGTGCACCGACAGCCAGCTGGAGCTCGCGATCGCCGAGTACATCGCCTGGGATCGCTCAACCCCGCTCCCCCATAGCCACATAATCCAAATCCCGCTCCCCAGTATAGATCTGCCGTGGCCGGGCGATCTTCTGCTCGGGGTCCTCGACCATCTCCTTCCACTGCGCGATCCAGCCGCTGGTGCGCCCGATGGCGAACATCACCGGGAACATCGCCACAGGTAGACCGAGCGCCTCGTAGATGAGGCCGGAGTAGAAGTCGACGTTGGGGTAGAGCTTGCGGGAGGTGAAGTACTCGTCGTCGAGTGCGCGCTTCTCGAGCTCAGTTGCGACGTCGAGCAGCGGGCTCTTGCCGCGCACCTCGAACACCGCGTCGAGATGTTTGCGGATGATGCGCGCGCGGGGGTCGTAGTTCTTGTAGACGCGGTGGCCGAAGCCCATGAGGCGCTCGTTACCGGCCTTGACGCCCTCGAGGAAGTCGGGGATGTTCTCGACCTTCTCGATGCGCGCGAGCATCCGCAGCGCCTGCTCGTTGGCGCCGCCGTGCAGCGGCCCGTACAGCGCGGCAACCCCCGCGGCGACCGCCGAGTAGGGGTCCACCTGGGTTGAGCCGACCGAGCGCACGGCACTGGTGGAGGCGTTCTGTTCGTGGTCGGCGTGGAGGATGAAAAGGACGTCCAGCGCGCGTTCCAAGCGAGGATCGGGCTCATATTTGAGCTCGGTCATTTTGTACATCATCCCGAGGAAGTTGCCCGCGTAGTTGAGGTCGTTGTCGGGGTACACGTACGGCTGGCCCATGTTGTGGCGGAAGGCAAATGCCGCGAGCGTCGGCATCTTCGCCAGCAGGCGGATGATCTGCATCGCGCGCACGCGCTCCTCGTGGATCTTGTTGGCGTCCGGGTAGAAGGTCGACAGCGCACCCACTGAGGCGACGAGCATGCCCATCGGGTTAGCGTCGTAACGGAAGCCCTGCATGAAGTCCTTGACGTTCTCGTGCACGAACGTGTGGATCGTGATCTCATCGATCCAGCCGGTCAGCTCGACCTGATTGGGGAGCCTGCCGTTGATCAGCAGATAGGCGACCTCGAGATAGGTGGAGTGCTCGCACAGCTGCTCGATTGGGTAGCCGCGGTGTTGCAGGATGCCCGCGTCGCCGTCGATGTAGGTGATCGAGCTGCGACACGAGGCGGTGTTCATATACGCCGGGTCGTAGGACATCATCCCGAATTCGTCCTCGTCGACCTTGATCTGGCGCAGCTCGCTCGCGCGCACGGTGCCGTCCTCGATCGGCAGCTCGTAGCTCTTGCCGGTGCGGTTGTCGGTCACGGTGAGCGTGTCATGCGTCGCGGCTGCGCCATCGCCTGCCGCCTGCCCGTTTGCTGCTGTGGCGCTGTCGCCGATCGTCGATTGTTGAGAGCTCATGCGTGTCTCCTGTCCGCGTGTGGGGGTGCGCTACTAACGATTATGAGCAACCCGGCGCGAGCATCCGCCGCTCGCCCGGAAACCAGCGCCAATCTCAAGCGCGTAGATCAGCTGTGCGCCAAGCGCTGGCGCGCGGTGATCGCACGCACGCGTCGCGGCGAGGACGGCAAGGGGCCCCCGTGGGGGCCGCGCCGCGGCAGACGCGGCAGCGTCGAGCGTGGATGGTGGGGATGCAGTGGCAGCGGACGCGGCCCGATGCCGCCATCCTGTCCCGCATCGGTCTCCGGCGTCTGACCGATGGCCCAGCGCACGATCATGAACAGCGCCACGATCGGGATCTTCAGAATGACCAAAAGCCAGATGAACATCCAGGTTGTCATTCGCCTGAATTCTACCCCTGTCCAAGGGTCCGTACAAGCCCCGGATGTGCCGGTCGGGCAAAGCTGCATGCGCTCGCGTCGAGTTCAGCCCCTGAGCCGCAGCGGCACGCCGCTGAACTGGGTCATCGAGTGCAGCTCCTGGATGCGCGCGGCGATCTCATCGCCGGACAGGCGCTGCATGCGCTCGGTGCCGAACTCCTCCACGTTGAACGACGCGAGCACGGTGGCGTGGGCCATCGCACGGCGCAGCAGCTCATCGGAGAGCTCCTCGTCGGGGTGCGCGGCGATGTAGCCGACGAACCCGCCCGCGAACGTGTCGCCCGCGCCGGTTGGGTCGATGACGGTCTCCAGCGGATACGCGGGAAGCGCAAAGAAGCCCTCGCGGGTGACCAGCGCCGCGCCGTACTCGCCCTGCTTGGCGACGATTACGCTTGGGCCGCGCGGGCCCTCGCCAGACGCGCTCGCCTCGGACGGCGCGGGGACCCAGGAGAGAACCTCACGCGCCGCGGAGACGAGGTTGGGCTTGCCTGTCAGCTGGCGCAGCTCAGCGTCGTTGAGGATCACGCAGTCGACGCTCTCGATCGCCCGCACGAGCGAGTCGCGGGCGATGTCGATCCACAGGTTCATCGAGTCGAGCGCCACGAAGCGCGCGTGGGGAAGCTGGCCGCGGACGTCCAGCTGCAGGTCCGGCTGGATATTTGCGAGGAACAACACGTCGCTGGAGCGTGAGCTCTCAGACAGCTTCGGTGAGAAGCCCTCGAACACGCCCAGTTGCGTATCGATCGTCTCGCGTGAGTTCAGATCCCAGCCGTACTCGCCCTGCCAGAAGAATGTCTTGCCCCCGGCCACCAGCTCCACATCTGAGACGTCCACGCCGCGCGTGCGCAGGATTGCCAGCTGCCGCTCGCCGAAGTCATCGCCGACGGGGCCCACGACGCGCACATCGTCGAAGAAAGATGCTGCCAGCGCGAAATGCACGGCTGCTCCGCCGAGCATCCGCTCGCGCTCGCCAAACGGCGTCTTTACGGTGTCATAGGCAATTGAGCCGACCACTGTGATGGGCATGGGCGGGCACCTTAGTGCAAGCGCTAGCCTGGGGCCGCGATGCGTGCGATCCAGATGACGGAGTTCGGTGGGCCCGAGGTGTTGAAGCTCGCGGAGCTGCCGATTCCCGAGCCGGGTCCTCAGGAGACGCTGATCAAGGTCACCCGCGCCGGGCTGAACTTCGCCGACACGCACACCCGCACCAACACCTATGTGCAGAAGGCGACGCTGCCGCTGGTGCCGGGCGGCGAGGTGGCAGGGATACGCGAGGACACCGGCGAGCGCGTGGTGGCGCTGGTGGGCGCAGGTGGTTATGCCGAATACGCGATCGCACCCACCGACCGCGTGTTTCCGATCCCCGACGGGGTCGACGACGGCACGGCGCTTGCGCTGATCATCCAGGGGACGACCGCGTGGCACCTGTATCGAACCTCCGCGAGCGTGGCGGCGGGGGAGAGCGTGGTCGTTCACGGCGCCGCCGGCGGCGTGGGCTCGCTGGCGGTGCAACTCGGCCACGCGATGGACGCCGGGCGCGTGATCGCCACAGCAACGAGCGAGGAGAAGCGTGCTCTTGCGCTCGAGCTGGGTGCGGACGTTGCCGTCGACCCGGCGCCAGAGGGTCTGACCGAGCGGCTGATCGAGGCCAACGACGGCCGCGAGCTGGACGTCGTCTTTGACATGTCAGGCGGCGCGGTGTTCGACGCCTCCTACAAGGCGCTTGCGCACTTCGGGCGGATCGTGGTGTGCGGGATCGCCACGAGCGAAGCTAATGAGGTGCGCACGGGCTCGCTGCTGCGCCACTCGCGCTCGGTGGTGGGCTTTTATCTGTTCCACTGCCTCGAGCGCCCCGGTATGTTCGCCGAAGCGCTCGCCGATCTGTTTGCTCGAGCGGCAGCCGGCGAGCTGCGGGCGATCGTCGGGCAGACGTATAAGCTCGAGCAGGCGGCCCAGGCGCAGAGCGATCTGCAGGCCCGTCGCACCACCGGCAAGCTGTTGCTCGACCCGGCCGCCTAAGCTCCTATCGACACTATGGCCAAGTCATTTGCCGAGCTCGGGCTATCCGAGTCAACACTGCAGGCGTTGCGCGACGTCGGCTACGAGTCGCCGAGCCCAATCCAGGAACAGGCGATCCCGGCGCTATTGCAGGGGGGCGATGTGATCGGCCAGGCGCAGACGGGAACCGGCAAGACCGCTGCGTTCGGGCTGCCGATCATGGAGTACATCGACCCATCCGAGTCGACGGTGCAGGCGCTCGTGCTGACGCCGACGCGCGAGCTGTGCATCCAGGTGACGCAGGCGCTGCGCACGTACGGCGCGCACAGCGGCATCGACGTGGTCGCGGTGTTCGGCGGTGCGCCGATCCGCACCCAGCAGGCGCAGCTGCGGGCAGGCGGGCATGTCGTGGTGGGTACCGTCGGCAGGGTGCTCGACTTGATCTCCCGCCACTCGCTGGTGCTGCACGACTGTCGCTTCCTGGTGTTGGACGAGGCCGATGAGATGCTCGACCTGGGCTTCCTCGAGGACGTGGAGAAGATCCTCTCGCTGACACCCTCCAGCCGCCAGACGGCGCTGTTCTCGGCGACGATGCCGCCGCCGATTCGCACGCTGGCCGACCGCTACATGTATGACCCGACGATCATCCAGGTGGAGGCTGAGACGCTGACGATCGACACGGTCGCGCAGTTCCAGTTGCCGGTGGAGACGAAGGGCAAGCCGGACAAGCTCGTCGAAGTGCTACGCGCGGAGATGGGTTCAAAGGGCGAAGCCGAAGGCCAGCAGGCGATCGTGTTCGTGCGCACGAAGATCCGCTGCGACCAGCTGTTCCGCACGCTGCGCGACCGTGGCATGAACGTGCGTGCGCTGCACGGCGACATGTCGCAGGGCTCGCGTGATGGGGTGATGCTCGCGTTCAAGGGCGGGCGTGTGCCGATCCTCGTGGCCACCGACGTGGCCGCGCGTGGATTGGACATCTCGACGGTGACGCTGGTCGTCAACTACGACGTGCCCACCAGCCCCGACACCTACGTGCACCGCATCGGACGCACCGGGCGCGTGGGCCGCGCGGGCCGCGCGATCACGTTCGTGGAGGATCGCCAGAAGCGCGAGCTGGAGGCGATCGAAAAGCACATCGGGACGCACGTTGCCCAATGGGAGCAGGGCGCGGTGGTCGAGCCCACGCCCGTGCGCGAGCGTCCGCGCAGGCACTCAAAGCCCAAGATCTCCCGGCGCGACGACAGCGAGACCTACACCAAGCTGGTGCTCGGCGGCGGGCGCGCGGCGGGTCTCAGCGTGGCTGACATCGTGGGCTCGGTGACCTCCTCTGCAGGGCTGGACGGCGAGGCGGTACGCGATGTGCTCGTGCTCGACCGCTTCTCGTTCCTGTCGGTGCCCGCCAGTGAGGCAGACCGGGTGATCGACGCGCTCAACGGCCGCGCGATCGGGGCAGACAGCCAGACGGTGAGCTTGGAGCGCGTGAAGGTGAGGTAGCCGGCTGTCAACCGCCACGATGCAGACCGTTGTCAAGATGTCCCTATAGCCAAGATCTTGACGCCTTTGGGCTTCTTGACGAAGCCATGTGTTACATGTAACATCTTGGGTATGCCGTCGACTCGTGACCGTGTGCGCCAACACCGTGAGCGTCTGCGTAATCAGGGGCTGCGCCCACTCCAGATCTGGGTTCCAGACGTTCGGGCCCCCGAGTTCATGGCCGAGGCGCACCGCCAGTCGGTCGCGATCTCGATGAGCGAACGTGAGGCAGACGATCAAGCCTTCGTCGACGCAATCTCATCCCCGTGGGAGACCGAGGACGAAGAAGCTCCCTCTCGGTGACGCGCGGCGAGATCTACACGGCCGCGGCGCGAGGGCCCTACACCGGCAAGCCCCGCCCCGTCGTCATCCTTCAGGACGATCGCTTCGACGCCACCGCGTCGGTCACGGTCTGCCCGTTCACCACGAATCCTGTCGAGGCTCCACTCCTCAGACTTCCGATCGATCCGTCCGCGGACAACGGTCTCGACCAGCCAAGTCAGCTCATGGTCGACAAGGTCACCACCGTGCCGAGGTCCGGCCTCGGTGAACGTCTCGGCAAACTACGCGACGATGAGCTCGTAGCCCTGAACCGGTCGCTGATCGTGTTCCTCGGGCTCGCCTCCGCCCCACAGGCCTGATCCCCGGTTGCCCGGTAGAGTAGCGCGATGCCTACCAAAGCAACCATGCAAACCACAGAGGGACCGATCGTCTTCGAGCTGTTCGACGAGGACGCGCCGAAGACCGTAGAGAACTTCCGCAAGCTCACCACCGATGGCTTCTACGACGGGCTCACCTTCCACCGCGTGATCAGGGATTTCATGATCCAGGGCGGCTGTCCGCTGGGAACAGGCACCGGCGGCCCAGGCTACACCTTCGAGGACGAGATCAACCCCCACAAGATCGTCCGGGGGGCGCTTGCGATGGCCAATGCCGGGCCGAACACCAACGGCTCGCAGTTCTTCATCGTCACCGCTGAGGCCTGCCCATGGCTGGACGGCAAGCACACCGTCTTCGGTCAGGTGACCGAGGGAATGGACGTCGTGGACAAGCTCGAGGGTGTCACCACCGACGGCGCCGACCGTCCGTCCGAGCCAATCGGGATCGACTCGATCGAGCTCTCGGGGTAGGGCCTGGCCGGACAGCCAGTCGGACCCAGGCCGGCATCGAGCAAGGAGTACTCTGTTCGTACGAGATTTCGAGCAGGGGAGAGTGCATCTGATGGCGAGCGTTGAGCAGCACGTCGAGCAGGAGATCCTCCAGGCCGGCGACCATGTCGCCCAGGCGAGCGAGGAGGCCCAGGTTGAGGCTCCGATCCAGGCCGGGATTGACGTCCCACCCAACCCCGATATACCCGTTGAGAACCCCGCAACCGGGGAGACGGTTCGTACCGTCCCGGACCTCGGTGCGGACGCCGTCGCGGAGATGGCCGCGCGTGGCCGCAGAGCGCAGCCGGAGTGGGAGGCATATGGCTTCGACGGCCGCGCACGGGTGCTGCTGCGGGCACAGAAGTGGCTGATGGACAACTCCCAGCGTGTGGCGGACACGATCGTCTCAGAGACAGGTAAGACCTACGAGGACGCCAACCTCGCGGAGATCGGCTACGCGGGCAACGCCTTCGGCTTCTGGGCGAAGGAGGGACCGCACTACCTGGCTGACGAGTCGGTCAAGTCCAGCCAGGTGCTGGTCAAGGGTAAGAAGCTGATCCTGCGCTACCGCCCGCTGGGGCTGATCGGCGTGATCGGGCCGTGGAACTACCCGCTGACGAACTCCTTCGGTGACTGCATCCCAGCGCTGATGGCAGGCAACAGCGTGATCCTCAAGCCGTCGGAGATAACGCCGCTGACCTCGCTGCTGATGGCTGAAGGGCTGCGCGAGTGTGGGCTGCCGGAGAACGTGCTGCAGATCGCCACCGGACGTGGCGAGACCGGCGCGGCACTGATCGAGCACGTCGACATGATCATGTTCACGGGCTCCACCAAGACCGGCAGGAAGGTCGCGGAAGCCGCCGCCAGGCGATTGATCCCCGCGTCGCTCGAGCTCGGCGGCAAGGATCCCATGATCGTGCTCGCCGACGCTGATCTCGAGCGTGCGGCCAACTTCGCCACGTACTTCTCGATGCAGAATGCCGGGCAGACGTGCATCTCGATCGAGCGCGTGTATGTGGAGGAGCCCGTATACGACGAGTTCGTCGCGAAGGTCTCCGCCAAGGTCCGTGCGCTGCGTGTGGGCAACCCAGACGGCGGCTTCGGCACGGTAGAGGTGGGAGCGATCACGTTCCCGCCACAGCTCGACACGATCAAGGACCACGTCGCGGACGCCGTGCAGAAGGGTGCGCGCGTGATCGCAGGCGGCCAGCAGGTCCCAGGCGCGGGGCGCTTCTATGAACCGACGGTGCTCGTGGATGTCGACCACACGATGAAGTGCATGACCGAGGAGACGTTCGGCCCGACGCTGCCGATCATGAAGGTCGCTGACGCCGACGAGGCGGTGCGCCTGGCCAACGACTCTCCCTATGGTCTCGGTGCGTCGGTGTTCTCACGCGACGCCGCGCGAGGCGAGGCGGTCGCCAGGCGCCTGGAAGCGGGTGCGGCGAACGTCAACGACGCGATGATCAACTACACCGTGCTGGAGCTGCCCATGGGCGGCGCCAAGACCTCAGGTATCGGCTCTCGCCACGGTGCTGGCGGCATCCGCAAGTACTGCTCTCAGCAGGCGATCGTCGTTACCGCGAAACTCGCCATGAAGAAGGAACTCTTCATGTACCCCTACAAGTCGCGCACGTCGCGGCTGCTCGCGGGTGCGTTCAAATTGATGTACGGGCGGGGGAAGAGGGACTAGCCGCCCAGCGACACGCCCAGGATCCGCTCCAGCTCCGGGATACTGGTCTCGGCGCTGGTGTGGTGCACGGTGGCCATGCCCATGTCCTGGGCCGGCTTGAGGTTGAACTCGAGGTCGTCGACGAACACGCACGCCTCAGCCCGTACGCCGGCACGCTCAGCTCCCAGCTCGTACATGCGCCGGGATGGCTTGCGTATGCCCTCTTCGCCTGAGATCACGATGCCGTCGAACAGTTCATCGAACATGTCCCGCGGATAGCGGTGCACGCCCCACGAGTTCGAGACGAGTGCTGTGCGCACCCCCGCTTCACGCGCGCAGCGCACGGCCTGGACCATGGCGACATCGGGCTGTACGCCCGCGAACAGGCCGTCGATCAGACCGTCGGGCTCGACTCCCAGCTGGGTGGCGAACTGCAGCTCGAAAGCAGTCTCGTCGAGCTCGCCCTTCTCCAGCGCGATCAACAGCTCGCGGGCGGCGGAATCGCTGCGAAAGCGTTCGCGCAATGTCTCCGGCTCGATCCCGCTGGCTACGCAGTGAGCGTTGAAGGACGCGAACAGGTTGCTGGTGAGCACGCCGCCCCAGTCGATCAACAGCGCGGAGCGGCGATCACCGTCGAGCGTGTCAGATGGCTCCGGCACTGAGTGCCACCTCCTCGGCACGCGCGGCTAGCTCGAGCACGCCCTCACCGAACTGCGCCAAGTATGGGTCGTCGGTGGTGCCGGCGATCGCGCGCTTGTAGTTGCCCTCCATGAACACCACGCTCTTCCACAACGCGAGCGTGATGTACCAGCGGACGTCGCCGACCGGGCGGCCGGAGCGCTCCTCATAGCGGCCGATCAGCTCGTCTCGGGTGTAGAAGCCCTCGGCTCGTGTGACATTGCCGAGCGCGGCGCGCAGGCCCTCGATCGGGTCGCCCGCCTGCGCCCACATCATGCACAGGTAGCCGATATCCGCCAACGGGTCGCCGATCGTGGCCATCTCCCAGTCGAGCACTGCTGCCAGGCGCGCGGGTGCGTCCAGCGCGAACATCGTGTTGCCTAGGCGGTAGTCGCCATGGACGATCGTCGCAGTGCCGGAGCTCGGCAAATGCTCGGCTAGCCACCTCCCGACGCTCTCGACGGCGGGGATCTCACGCGTCTTGTTCAGCTCCCACAGCCCGCCGAAGCGCCGCAGCTGACGCTCCAGATAGCCGGTCGGCTTGCCAAAGTCCTCGAGCCCCGCGGCACGCCAGTCCACGGCGTGGATCTCGACGAGCGAGTCGATCAGCTGCTCGCTGATGCGGCGGCGTTCGGTGGGCGTGTCGAGCGCCGGCGGGAGGCTCGCGACGATCGCTTCGCCCTCCACCAGCTCCATCACGTAGAAGGGCGCGCCGATCGTCGCTTCGTTCTCGCACACGGCCAGCACGTCGGGTACGCGCGCAGCCGTGGGGCGCAACGCCCGCAGCAGACGGGCCTCGCGTAGGACGTCGTGTGCGCTCGGGGGTAGCGGCGGCCGCGGCGGGCGGCGCAGCACTACCTGCGTGTCGCCGCGCTCGATCAGGTAGGTGACGTTCGAGTGTCCCTCTCCGATTGGGGTCGCGTTGATCGGTCCGTCGCCGATGCCATGGGCGTCGAGGAAGACCATGAGCGGCTCCAAGACGAGCAGGGGCGGGCGGCTGTTACCCTCCGCCTCCGCAGGGGTCTGGACGATGTCATCGGGGGCGATTGGAGCGCTCACTGCCCCCAAAACTACAAAGACCGCAACCTTCTATGCGCTGAGGTGTCTCAAGCGACCATGCCCAGAATCCGCACTCTCCTCCTTTCCATGCTCGCCACGACCCTTGTCGTGGGCTCTGTCGGTGTATCCCAGGCGCTGGCTTCCAGAAGCCAGATCACCTACTTCGAGGGCGCCGCTGATCTGCTCAATCCCAGCACTCGCCCGCATGCGCTCGAACAGCTGCAACACCTCGGCGTGAAAGCGCTGCGCATCGAGCTCAACTGGGAAACCGTCGCCCCGGATCCCACCAGCGCCACCATGCCAACGTTCGCGGCGACCAACCCCGCGAGCTACAACTGGGGTCAGTACGCGGTCCTGCTGGCTGAAGCCAAGCAGCGCGGCTGGCCGGTGCTGCTCACTGTCACCGCGCCTGCGCCGCGCTGGGCGACGGCCAACCACCAAGCTCCCTACATCACGCGCCCCGACGACAAGGACTTCGAAGAATTCATGACCGCTGTGGCGCGCGAGTTTGGCTCGGAGGTCTCGGTCTACTCGATTTGGAATGAGCCCAATGAGTCCGTCTTTCTGATGCCCCAGTGGCATGCCAACGGAACGCCCGCCTCGGGCTATATCTACCGAGGTCTGTACGAGGCCGGCTACGCGGGCCTGCAGGCCGCCGGGTTGTCGCATCCGAAGGTGCTCTTCGGCGAGACCGCGCCGGCCGGCTACGACCACATCAGCACCCGCAGGGAAGGCGCGAGCGCGCTGCGCCATCCGGTGGCGCCGCTGGCGTTCATGCGCGAAGCCCTGTGCCTGAACTCCAAGTACAAGAAATCGAGCTCGTGCAGTGAGCTGCAGATGTCCGGCTACGCCCACCATGCCTACACCGTTCCGGCGGGCCCGTACTACGTGTTTGCGCAGCGCGACGACGTCTCGATCGGCTCGCTGTCGCGCCTGTCCAGTGCGCTCAACCGGGCGGCCCACGCGCACGCGATCCCGGCGAACGTACCTATCTATCTGACCGAGTTCGGGGTGCAGAGCAAGCCCAACAAGTACCTCGGTGTTTCCGCCGCAAAGCAGGCCGAATACGACGCGATCTGCGAACACATCGCCTACGACAACCCTCGCGTGGCGGCGTTCTCGCAGTACCTGCTCAAAGACGACGAAGTCGGAGGGCCAGAACCCGGCGCGAGCTTCCAGACCGGGTTGGAGTACGTCAACGGCCTGACCAAGCCGCTGTACTTCGGCTGGCCGATACCGCTGACGGTGACCAAGGAGCGTCACGGCGTCGCGCTGTGGGGCTTGGTTCGCCCGGCCACGGGAGCCACGAAAGTGACGGTGCTCGTGCAGGCCAAGGGCTCCAAGCGCTTCCGCACGCTGAAGACCGTCACCACCAACAGCCTTGGCTATTGGAGCTTCAACTCCTCCACCGCGGGCAAGTACTGGCGTGTGAGCTGGACGAGCCCGGCAGGCGTCAAGTATGAAGGACCGTCGATAGCCCCTTACAAGGTTCCCTGAGGCGCCGCGGGCGGCGAGTGGCGCTTCCAGCAGGCATCCTACGATGGTGGGGCCATGCCGGAGCTGCCCGAGGTCGAGATCACCGCACGCCTGCTCGACCGCGCGCTCAAGGGCACCAGAGTGGAGTACGCGCGAGCGCCGGGGATCAACGCTCTGAAGACCTTCGACCCGCCGCTTTCGTCGCTCGAGGGTCAGCGGATCACGGCCGTGCGTAGGTGCGGCAAGCACCTGATCGTGGACATCGACGTCGATGGGAGTGGTGATGCCGATCGGGGTGAGGCGGATCGCGTCTCGCTCGCACTGCTGATCCATCTGATGTCCGCGGGGCGTCTGCAGCTCTACGACAAGCCGGCAGGGCCGCGCGATCGCACCTCAAGGCTACTCGTGGGCCTGGAGGATGGCCGCGAGCTGCGTCTGCGCGAGTTCGGCTCAAAGCAGGCAGCCTGGGTGAAGTTGCTGCGCGCGGATGAGCTCGAGCACGACGACACGTTGGCCACGCTCGGCCCCGAGGCGTGGCGCGACCCGGGTGATCCAGCTCGGCTGAAAGATCTGCTCGCCGCGCCGCGTCCGCTGCACGCGCTGCTGCGTGACCAGCACGTGATCGCTGGTATCGGGCGCTCATGGGTCGATGAGATTCTGTGGCAGGCAAAGCTCTCGCCATACAAGCGCGGCGCTGACCTCGACGAGGATGAAGCGCAGCGGCTCAGAGATGCAATCGTCGAGACCCTCGGTGGCGCGATTTCGCACTACGAGCAGACGATCCAGCTGCCGATCCCCGACAAGCTGCCGCTGCCGCTTCAGGTCCACCGCCACCAGGGCGAGCCCTGTCCGCGCTGCGGAACGACACTCGAGGCCGTTCACTTCGAGGACTACGTGATCGCCTACTGCCCCGCCTGCCAGACCGACGACAAGGTGCTCAAGGACCGGCGCCTCTCACGCCTGCTGCGCTAGTGCCGGGGCTAGTCGGTTCGCTCGACCTCGAACGTTTGGCCGGCGCGGCGCAGCCGCTCGATCAGCACGTTGCCCATCGCGGTCGCAGGTGTGAGCACGCCCGAGCGCGGTGGCAGGCGCTCACCATCGAGTGCCAGGCACAGAGCGCTCTCTGAGAACATCACAGCTGTGGCCTTGTAGCCGGGGTCGCCCTGGGCGGCCACGCGGCAGACATAGCGCGCGCCGCTGGAGGTGCGTGCGTGGATCTCGATATGGAAGAAGCCTGCGTCGCGCTGACGCTCGCTGGGGCCCTCACCGGGGGATGGCAGCACCCGGTCGAGAACGGCACGTGTGGGCGCGAGCGTCAGTCCGACGGCAAGCGCGCCGACGCCGCCGGCGACCGCTCCCGCCAGGAGCGGCGCAGCCACACCGGAGCCGAAGCCCATCACCTCTCGATAGCGAAATCTCGGTCCATAGATCCACCCCTGAAGTGCGTTGCTGCGTCGCACGGCACGGGTGTTGATCGAGCCCATGATGAAAGGGCCCACCCACATGCCGAGCTCGCGGTCGTTTTGTACGCCACGCAGGTCTGGCTCTGGACCCAGATCTGGCTCGGCGTCGCGATCCGGGCTGAGGGCATAGGGATCGGCGACGATGCGCGCCAGCTCGCGATCGCCGCGGGCGTCGTCGACGGTGCCCTTCAGCGATGCGACCGTGCCGCCGCTTGCCCCGCCCTTCATCGCCCGCACGACGAGGGTGGTGTCCTCGAGCTGGCCGGTGCCATCGGCGTCGGCCGCCTCGTGCAGCGCTAGCACGCCGAGGTCGGACGGGATCGAGTCAAAGCCACAGCTGTGCACTATGCGCGCGCCGCTCGCGACGGCGGCGTCGTTGAAGCGGTCGATGGCATCGCGCATGAACAGCACCTCACCCGTGAGATCGGCGTAATGCGTGCCCGCCCTCGCGCACGCCTCGACTACCGGCAGCCCGTAGCGGCGGTAGGGGCCGACAGTGGTTGCCAGCGCCCGCGTCGTTCTTGCAAGCTCGTTCACGGAGCCTGCGTCGCTGGTGTCGGCGACCAGCAATGGCCAATCAGCGGCCTGCGGACCGAGCGATGTCTGCAGGTCGAGCAGGCGCTCGCGCGAGCGGCCCGCAAGGCCGATGCGCGCCTCGGCTGGAGCCGTGCGCACCAGATATTCGGCGCACAGCCTCCCGACGAAGCTCGTGGCGCCGAAGAGGACCACGTCGAGTTCGCGGTCTGTGCTCACAGACGGATACTACGTCTCCTGAGGTCAATTAGATTGTTACTCGATGCTCCTCGTCGCGCGCTTCGCCAAGGCCAGCCGACTACGATCCCGCCCATGATCGAACCAAAAGATAAGGCTCCAGACTTCGAGTTGCCCGATCAGGACGGCAATCCAGTCAAGCTCTCAGACCTTCGCGGCCAGCAGGTGGTCGTCTATTTTTACCCCAAGGCCGACACGCCCGGATGCACAACCCAAGCGTGCGGCGTGCGCGACCATCGTGCCGATTACGCCAAAGCGGGCGCGGTCGTTCTGGGGATATCACCGGACACCGTTGCCAAGGTCAAGAAATTCCACGACAAGCAAGGCCTGAACTTCACGCTGCTCGCAGATGACGGCCACGCGGTCGCTGACGCCTATGGCGTATGGGTTCAGAAGTCGATGTACGGCAAAACGTACTTCGGCAACGAACGCACCACGTTCGTGATCGATGCCGATGGACGAATTGCTGAGGTGCTGCGCAAGGTCAAGCCCTCCGAACACGACGAGCTGGTTCTGCGCGCGCTCGAGTAGGCAACTGCTCGAATTTGCCGCAAATTGCGGAATCGACAGGTAGTCAAGCTATTGTTTTTATCCACTCGACCATCTGCGATGTTTGGAATGAACGGTACTATTCCGCGCACGTCAAAGATCCGGTAGTTTGTGTAGTGAGGAGCTTGTGTTGGTGTCCGGCGAACATGTCTTCGAAGAGCGGGGTGCTGATCCAGCAGATATTGCTGCGCTGCGCTCGCAGGTTGCGTGCGCGGTGCTCGGTCTGGTGATCGAGAAGCCCAGCCACGGCTATGAGATCGGACAGCGTTTCGAGGGCCGCTTCGGCGGGTTCCTGAACGCCGGGCGCTCATCCATCTACGCAGCGTTGGGCACGCTCATGGATGCGGGATTGATCGAGAAGATGTCCGGCCGTTCGACCACCGGGGTAAGACGCGGGGCGAAGGCCGGTGCGCCTTATCGCGCGACCGCACGTGGTGCACGCGCATACAGGGGCTGGCTGGCGGAGCGGGTGCGCAACGACCCTCAGCGGGTCGAGATGCTCGGGCGGATGACGCTGGCGGGCGTGCACAGCGTCGAGGCGGCGATCGACTTCATCGCCCGCTACGAGCACGAATGCGTGCGCGAGGCGCAGGAACTCGCGCGCCCGGGGCGCGGCGCAGCGCCGGACTCTCCTGGTGTCACTGGTGTTGTGGAGCGGCTGCTCATCGAGGAGCGGCGGCGGATGATCGACGCTCAGCTCGGGTGGATCACCTACGCTCGGGCGGAGCTCCGTGCGCTCGAGACACGTGCTTTGGAGACTGCGTCGGTTGGGGACGATGATCCGCTATGAGCCTGCTGTCAATCGAGCATGCCACCAAGCGCTACCGGCGCGGCAGGCTCGAGCGTGTGGCAATCAGAGACATTTCGCTCGAAATCGAACCTGGAGAGCTGGTCGCGGTGTGGGGCGCCCGGCGCTCCGGACGAAGCACCCTGCTGCGCGTTGCCGCTGGGATCGAGTCGCCTGAAGAAGGGACCGTCACGTTCGAAGGACGTGACCTCGCGCGCTATCGCAACACCATCCTGGGTCGGCGAATCGGCTACTGCCAAACGTCCTTTCCCTCCGCGCAGAGTGGTCTCGTCGTCGAGCACATCGCGGCTGGACTGCTCGCTCAGCGCGCCTCGCCGACGGAAGCACGACGACGGGCGCAGGAGATGCTTGTGCGTGTCGGCGCGGAGCGTTGCGGCCAGCTCGAGTGCCACGAGCTCGACGGCGCGGAGGTCGCATATGTGGCGATCGCGAGTGCCTTGGTGACGGCGCCGGCGCTGCTTGTGATCGATGAGCCCACCACCGGTGTCGACCTGCTCGAGCGCGATCCGCTGCTGGCGTTGCTGCGCTCGATCGCGAACGAAGGGACGGCGGTGTTGATGAGCACGGGCGATGCTCAGGGCCTATCGGGAGTCGATCGTGCGCTTTCGATCGATAACGGGGAGCTGCGGGGCGATGCAAAGCCCGCCCAGGCTCATGTGGTGCCGCTTCGGCGCGCTGAGTCAGGAGCTAGGTGGCGGTGAGCGACGGCGCGCCGGGCGCTGTTTTGGAGTTGGATAGTGCCGTCAAGCATTACCCGGGTTTCGGCGATGAGGTCGTGCGCGCCGTCGACGGGGTGACGCTCGTCGTTCGCGCCGGCGAAATCGTCGCCCTGCATGGCCCGAGCGGCTCTGGCAAGAGCACGCTGCTAATGCTCGCCGCGGGCTTGATGGCGCCCGACTCGGGGTTTGTGCGCTTCGAGGGCCAGGACCTTGCGGAGCTGTCTGCGAGCGAAGCGGCGGACTACCAGCGTCGGAAGGTCGGGTTCATCTATCAGTCCTTCCATCTCATGGCCGGCGTGCCCGCCGTGGAGAACGCGGCGATTAAGCTGCTGGCCGACCGGGTGCCGCTGGGCGAGGCACGCCGCGCCGCCATCCCTTGGCTCGAACGCGTTGGGCTCGGCGAGCGCCTCAGCCACACCCCCGATCGGCTCTCCGGTGGCGAGCGTCAGCGCGTCGCGATCGCGCGGGCGCTGATCAACGAACCGCGGGTGATCCTCGCCGATGAGCCGACGGGAAGCCTCGACACGGTCCGCGGCGCGGAAATCCTCACGCTGCTGGCGGATATCGCTCGTCAGCAGCGCGCCGCGGTGTTGCTGGTTACGCATGATCCGCAGGCGGCCGCGGTTGCCGACCGCGTATGCACGCTACGCGACGGCAAGCTCAGTGGCGAGGAGCGCTCGGTGCTCGCCTCCCCTGCACTTGTGCGTCGCAGGGCGTGGGGGTAGAGCGCGTTGCGCCTGTCAGGGCTCCTCTACTTCTATGGCAGGCGGCTGCGCACGCGTCCCGTCCAGGAGCTGCTTGCGGGCGTGGGCATCGCAATTGGTGTGGCGCTCGTGTTTGCGGTGCAGGTTGCCAACACGAGTATCACGGACGCTTCGAGCGCGATCGTCCGCGGTATTGCAGGAAGCGCAACCCTGCAATTGCGGGCGCGCGACTCCAACGGCTTTGACGAGCATCTGCTCGCACGGGTGCGGCGCTTGCCGGGCGTCACGCTGGCAGCACCGATCCTCGACGAGAACGCGTCGCTGGTGGGCCCCAGCGGTCATCGCGTGGCGATCGACGTTGCCAGCGCCGCACCGAGCCTGCTCACGCTTGGCGGGAACATCACGCGCAGCATCTCGCTTCGCGATCTCAGCACGCCTGGTGTGATCTTGCCGAGTGCCACGGCGGACGCACTTGGCTTGAGCTCGCAGGCGCTCGGCGCGCATGTCTGGCTCCAGGTGCGCGGGCGTGTCAGCTCGGTAGCGGTGATCGCCGTGCTCGGACCGGAAACCCTCGGCGGCCTGTCCGGTGCGATGGCTGCGATCGCGCCGCTTAGCTTCGTGCAGCAGCTCACAGGTCTCACCGGGCGTGTGTCGCGCATCCTGATCACGACAGCGCCCGGCCGCCAGGCTGCCGTCGAGCGCGAGCTGACCGTGCTTGCCGCGGGCCGCCTGACCGTGGCTCCCGCCGATCAGGAAGTCTCGTTGCTCAACCAGGCGGTCGCGCCCAACACCGAGGCGACGGGCTTCTTCGCGCTCGTCAGCGGCATCGTTGGCCTGCTGCTGGCTTTCAACGCGATGCTCTTGACCGTACCGGAGCGAAGGCGGGTAATCGCCGATCTGCGCATGCAGGGCGTGAAGCCCCTGCAGCTCGTCAAGATGCTGGTCTTCCAGGCGGTGTGTCTGGGTGTGTTGGCCTCGCTGATCGGTCTGGCGGTTGGTGACTTTCTCTCCCGCACGCTCTTTCACGCGACTCCGAGCTATCTGGCAGCCGCGTTTCCTCTCGGCACACAGACGGTGATCGGGCTGAAGCCGCTGCTGATCTCCTTCTTCGGTGGGGTGCTCGTCACGTGCGTGGCGGCCGCCCCTCCGTTGCTCGATCTACGTCGCGCCCGCGCCGTCGACGCCGTCTACTTCGAGGACGGTGAACCGGGCCAAGCGCTGGACAGCCGTGCTCACCTGCAGCTCTTCTTGGCGTCTGCTGCGCTGCTTTTGGTCACCAGCGGCGTGCTCGTCTTCTGGCCCTCGGCGATTGTGGTCGCGATCATCGGCTTGTCTGTTGCGACGCTGCTCGCCATCCCGCTGGCCCTGCAGGTGGTGCTGTGGTTGGCCGAGCGCATCGCTTCGCATACACCGCGACTGAACATGCTGACGGTCGCCGTCCGCGCGCTGCGGGCGACGAACGTGCGATCCCTGGCCCTGGCGGCCACGGGTGCGATTGCCGTATTCGGGTGCGTAGCTGCCGAAGGCTCGCACAACGACCTGCTCAACGGCCTGTACCGCGACTACTCCGAATACGTCTCCACCGCCGAGGTGTGGGTCGTCAACGGCAACGACGACCTTGCCACAAGCAGCTTCACGGCTCCACGCCTATCGGCTCGCATCGCGGCTGTCCCGGGTGTCGCCAGTGTGCGGACCTACCAGGGCGGGTTCCTCGACTTCGCCGGCCGGCGCATCTGGATCATCGCGCGCGCCGCGAGTACTCCCGCGCCGATCCCGGCCAGTCAGCTCCAGGAAGGAAACCTGCTTACAGCGACCGTGCGCCTGCGCCAGGGCGGCTGGATCACGGTCTCCCAGCAGATTGCCGAAGCCCATCACGTGAAGGTGGGCGACAGGCTCACGCTGCCTACGCCAACCGGTGCGGTCAGCTACCGCATCGCTGCGACCACGACCAACCTCGGCTGGAGCTCCGGCTCGATCGTCATGGGCGCTTCCGACTATCGCCACGCCTGGGCGAGCTCAGACCCGAGCGCTTTGGAAGTGCAGACGCAGCCTGGTGCGAGCGTTCTGGCGATCAGGCGATCGATCCAGGGCCTGCTCGGTCGCGACACTGCGCTGACGGTCCAGACGAGCGGCGAACGCGCGGCGCAGGCGGACGCGCTCGCCCGCGAAGGGCTCAGCCGTATGAGCCAGATCACGCTGTTGCTGAAGGTCGCGGCGGCGCTTGCGATGGCTGCCGCGATGGGCGCGGGTATCTGGCAGCGGCGCTCATCGCTCGCATCACTGCGGATCAATAGCTTCAGCCCGTGGCAGCTTCGTGGCGTTCTCACCTTCGAGTCGCTGCTGGTACTTGGCACTGGCGCGCTCACGGGCGCGATAGCGGGCATCTACGGTCACCTGTTGATCGACCGCTTTCTTAGGCTCACGACCGGCTTTCCTGCACCCTTTGCGGTGGAAGGAATCTATACAGTTCAAACTATCCTTCTAATTGTGATAGGAGCGCTGGTGGCACTGACCATACCTGGCTATGTTGCCTCGCAGGTGTCGCCTCAGCTCGCACTGCAGGACTAGAACATCTGGCTAGTACATTTGATTTGTTTGGCTTAAGAAGCGTCCGGTCCTCATACCAGCATTGCTGGTATGAAACCGACACGCAGCTCCAAGGCACGTGAGGTCGCTGCGCTCCTGACGGCTGGGATCGCCTATTGGCTGACGATCTACCCGCGGGCTAGGCGCGAGATTCGTCGCTGCAAGCAGCTGGCTCAGCAGATCCCCGATCCAACGCTGCGCGCGGCGGCGATCGACAAGCTGACCCGCGAGCGCCTGAACCCTGAGGCAGCCGCGTTCTTCGCGGTACTCGCGCCTCGACGACACAGAGCCCGGCTGGTGCGCTTGATGGTGGATTACCAGGTCGCCTACGACTATCTCGACGCGATCAACGAGCAGCCCACGTCGGCACCACTGCGCAACGGCCTGTCTCTACATCGGGCGCTCAGCGACGCCGTCAGCTCGCGACGTGGTGTCGTCGACTATTACGGACACCATCCGCAGAGCAACGACGGCGGCTATCTCACGGGGCTGGTCCGCGCCTGTCAGACGGTGATCGGGGTACTTCCGTCTGCAGCCGCCATCGAGCCCGTTCTGATTAACGCGGCGGAGCGCTGCGGCCAGGCCCAGAGCCGAAACCACGCGATGCTGGTCGAAGGCGACACGCCGCTCGTCAGCTGGGCGGCTGCTCAGTCCGAGAACAGCGGCTATCTGTGGTGGGAGCTCGCGGCAGGCGGCATCTCGTGCCTGTCACTCCACGCGCTGTTCGCCGCGGCCGCCTGCACGACGACGCTCCATGAAGCTGAGCGCATCGACACCGCATACTCGCCGCCGATCTGCGCGATCAGTGCGCTACTGGACAGCTTGGTCGACTACCCCAGCGACGCTGACGGTACGAATCACAGCTTCGTGGGGCACTACGACACCTGCGGTCAGGCGGCGGAGCGATTTGCTGAGATCACCGCTGAAGCACGTGCGCTCGCGAGCACGTTGAGCAACCGTTGCCGACACATGGTCATCCTCGCCGGCATTGCCAGCTTTTACCTCTCAGCCCCTGGGGCACGCACTGACTTCGCCCGACCTGTCGCGTTGCGCACACTCGATTGCCTCGGACCAACCAGCGCGCCCATCCTGGCAGTGATGCGACTGAGGCGCCGGAGTGCTGGCTGACGACAGCAACGCAGCGCCGTCGTGCGCCGCAGCTCTGCCCTGTGTGCCAAGGTCCGTTCAACGCGGGAGCCGGTACTTGCGCGTCGAGGGATCTTGCGTGAGCAGCCCAAAGGCGACGAGCGTGGATATGTAGCGGTGCGTGGTGCTCGGGCTTAGACCCAGCTGTCGCGCTACTTCCACCACACCTCGCCCCTCCTCGCCGGAGATGAACAACGCCAGTATCAACAGTCCCCGGAACAGCGAGTGCGATAGGCGCCCGCTCTCGAGCTCCGCCCAATAGCGCTCTTCCAGGGAACTCTCGGAGATAGCCTGCTCAGCGATCAGCCCGGAGAGCAGCAGGCTGAGGCTTGGTCCGCGCGCCTCCGCGGTGGCCCGCACCACGCCCTCGACCTGCGCCGTCGTCAGCTCCAGCGATACAAGACCCTCGCGGGCGCGTGCACCGCGCTTGGCCGGACGCTCGGCCCGGCTTGCGGGTCCCACTGGAGCCTTGCTGACATCGTCGTTGAGCATTGTGCACGGCCATCATGGCGAGTCGCGCAGGGCGCGATAAGGCGCCCCATGAATATTCACGACGTGGACTATTCCGTCGAGCTCGGAGCAGATCGCTGGAGTGTCGTCACCGGGCGGAGAGACGTCGATTCTCGGATATCTTCCCTGGTTATGACGGGGACGCGTGAGGACTACACGGAGCAGGATTGGCGTCTGTCAGCCGAGCTCGAGGCCTCGGAGGCCGCTCACGCGTTGCCCGAGCTCGTCGGGCGCCTGCACGCCCCCGAGATCGTCAATGAGATCGAGGCGGTGGTGCCGCACGACGTCGTGATCACGCACGACGGCAAGCTGCTGTTCGCATATGCGGCCGACAAGGACACGCTGACAGTCGCGCGCGGCGCCATCGAGGAGGCGCTCCGGCGCGAGCAGCTAACGGCCGTCGTGCGCATCAGCCACTGGGACGATGAGCTCGACGAATGGCGTCAGACCGATCCGCCGCTCGGAGTCGAGGAGGCTCGCGTCGAGTCCGCCGCGGAGCGTGACGCGGAGGCGATCGAGACACGCACGATGGTTGTGAGCGCAGGCAGGGAGATCAGGGTGGAATTCGAGCAGACGATGCGCGATTGGGCGGCCAAGCTCGCCTTGGAATGCACGCTGGTGGAGCACAGGCATCTGCTCACGACCCAGGTGTGCTTCACCGTGACTGGTCCAAAGCGCAAGATCGACGAGTTCGCAAAAGGCCTCACCGCCGAGGAGTGGGCCACGATCCGTACCGAGACCGCGGTCATGACCAGCCCTCTGTAGGGGGCGCACTGGGCCGAATATAGGCAAAACGTCCTATATCCGCGGGCCTGTCGACGGGCTAGGCTCCCTCGCTCGGCTGGAGACACAGGTGGCAGGTCTGGTGCGTCGACCCGCGCGCGTGCGTATCCACGAGAAGCACACAGCGTCCACCAGGGGGTCGGGCTTGCATGCCGATGTTGCCATGCCCCAAACGAAAGGATCATCAGGATGTCGTATCGCTTGAATACTCGGGCGTCATTGCGGGGCAGGCTGTGCGCGGCTCTGCTCGCGTCCGGCACGCTCGTGGCTCTGACGGGTGGCCTGCCGTCCTGCGGCTCCGCGCAGGCCTCGACGTTGCCCACGCTCACGCTAGCGCTGACGAAGTCCTCGATCACTGTGGGGGGGACCACGCAGTCCGGTGCGGTCAACGTCGTCCTCAACTGCGACAGGCGTCAAGGAAGCGACCGCCATCCTGTTCCGGCTGAACCCCGGTGTGACGGTCGCGGAAGTGGAAGAAGGCATGAAGAAAGAAGGCGCGGGTAAGGACCCCAACGAGACGGTCAAGTACGGCTCGATCGTGTTCGACGCGGAAGCGACTCGGCGGGTCAGACCAACGAAGCGCAGACGTAGCTGCTACCCGGCCCAGTACGTTGCGCTCGCGGGCGAGGGAGAAGGCAGCCGAAATTCAAACGAGCCTTCACGGTGACCGCGGCAGCCTCCGCCGGCAACGCTGCCAACGCCGCAGGCCACGGTGCGCTCGATCGAGTTCGGCTTTCGCGGACCCGACCACCCTGCACGACGGTGAGCTCGTGCGCTTCGAAAACGAAGGCTTTCTCGTGCACATGGACGTCGCGTTCCCGGCCAAGAGCCATGAAGGCCGCCAAGCAGATCGTCAAGGGCCTGCTCTGCCGGCAAGGAAAAGGCGCTTGGAAAAGCTTGTCACCGGGGCGCCGTTCGCCTTTGCGGGACCGCTCTCGCACGAAGCGTTCCAGCAGGAGACGATCACCGCCAAGCCGGGCTGGTATGTGCAGGCATGCTTCATGGAGACCCAGGACTGGACGCGACCACACGCGCCTGGGCATGGAGCGCATCTTCAAGATCGTGAAGTAGCGCCCAGGGTTCGGAACGCCAGGCCGTCCCGCCGTCGCGCGGGGCGGTCTCAGGCGCCCACGTGCGGATTGAGCTCGTCGGGCATCGCCAGTCCGCCGACGAGCATCCCCGAGCCGAGGTGCGCGCCGAGCACGGGGCCGACCTCGGTGCAGAACAGCGGTGGAGTGCCGAAGAGCTCGGTGCCCTCGGCGACGAGCTGCTGCGCGTCCGCGGGCGCCTGCGCGTGCTGCACGATCCAGTCGCTCGCGCCTCGCTCGTGCAGCTCGTGCAGGTAGGCGACCATCCGCTCGAGCGCGCGCCGATGGGTGCGCACGCGACCCGACGGGTGCGATCTCCGTGCCGAACGTGAGGATCGGCTTGACTTTCAGCGCGGTGCCGACCATCGCCTGCGCGGCGCCGATTCGCCCGCCGCGGCGCAGGTACTCGAGCGTGTCCAGGCAGAACCAGATGTCGAGGCTCTCCGCGGCCCTGCTGCACGCGCCGCGACGATCTGCTCGAGCGTGGCGCCCCGCGCGGCCAGACGTCGCGGCGAGCAGACGCCAGACAGCCGAGGCCGCCCGCGCCGGTCTGGCTGTCGAGCACCTCGACCCTGCCCGGCTGCTGTTCCTCGGCGAGCGATGCGCGCCGCTTCGCGCGCGCTCTCGCAGGTGCCCGACAGGCCGCTGGCGATGTGGATCGAGACGACGTCGTGCCCGGCGCGCAGCAAGCGGCTGATAGCAAGCCAGGAAGTCCCCCACCGACGGCTGCGAGGTGGTGGGCAGCTGCGGTGAGTCGTGCAGTCTCGCGTAGAAGGCGTCGAGGTCCAGGTAGTCGCGCTCCGGTCGCAGGTCCCCTTCCCAGCCGACGTACAGGCTGACCTGTTGGATCCCCCAATCGCTCGACCAAGCGAGTCGGGGAGATACGTTGTGCTGTCGGTGACCACCGCGACGCGGCGGCGCTCGGGAGTGGGGTCGGATGTCTGGGAGGCGACCATCGACCGCGTAGCCTATGGTGCCGGCGCAGCGCCTGCCCAGTCAGCGAATCAGGCGATCCATCCTGGTCGCGGCGATCGTCTCGCGCAGCGTCTGCAGCGCATCGTGGCGAGGGCGCCAGCCGAGCTCGCGGCGTGCCTTGGCGGCGCTCATGATCACGGGCTCGCGGAAGGCGGCGATCCACTGCGCCTGCGCGGGCAGGAAGCCCAGCCGCCCGACCATCTCCGCCACCGCGTCGACCGCCAGCTCGGGCATCGGGATCGAGTACCAGCCGAGCTCCTCCGCCAGCTGCTTGACGGTCAGTTGGCCCGGGCCGGCGAGGTTGTAGACGCCGGGGTGCCCGCGACCCGAATACCGCCGCGCGAATCGCGCTGGCGACGTCGTCGTGGTGCACCAGCTGAAACGGGGTGCCGGGATCGGGCAGCACGGGCTTGAGGATCGGCACGCCGTCGAGCAGCCCAAGGACGGCTGCCGGCAGGCGCTCGGAAATCTGCGTGTAGGGCAGGCTGTCGATCAGCAGCGGCGCTTTGGGTCCGGCGACGACGCACGGACGAAAGACGTAGGCTGGCTGTGGAGCTGCCTGCGAGCGTATCCGTGAGCAGTGCCTCCACCTCGGCCTTCTGTGCTGAGTAGTAGTGGGCGGCGGTGCCCCGCGCGGGGACGTCCTCGGTCAGCGGCTGTGGGTTGTCGCGATGAAAGCCGTAGGCCGCCACCGAGGACGCGTACACGAGCCGTTGGGTGCCCGCTGCGACGCTCGCCTCGAACACGTTGCGCGAGCCGACGAGGTTGACCGCGCCGGCTCTCCTTCGCCCCGCCCATGATCATGAAGGCCAGGTGTACGACCACGTCGGCCTCGGCCACGAGGGTCTCGACGGCCTCGCGGTCGAGCACGTCGCCGCGCCGGTAGGAGACCTTCTTCCATCCCTGGCTTGCGGGATCAAATGGGCGGCGGGCCATGCCGAGGATGCTGCCGACCTCGCTGCGAGCGCTCGAGCGCGTCCACCACCGCCTTGCCGATCTCCCCAGTCGGTCCTGTGACAGCGACGGTGAGGCGTTGCTTGGCGGTGCCGCGCGTGGCCATATCCCTTTTGTAGCGCATTGGCGAGGACCGGCCAGGCAATGCCGACAATTGGACCCGCGGTTCGCTAGATCTGCCGGTGCGCTTGGATCGGCCGTAAGTCGGGTAGCGTCAGAGCGCGATGAACGGCCGGCTAGCGGGCGCCCTGCTGATCCCGCTGGCCCTGCTGCTGGACGCGACGCATGCGCGCTCCGCGTTGGCACAGGCATGGCCGCCGTTCGTGCTGGTCGCAGGCTTGCTGCTGATCGGCTTGGTCGCAGGCCGCGACGGCCTGTTCGACGCTGCAGCCTCGCGTCTGGTGCGGCTACCCGGTTCGCCGGTTGTGCTGGCGCTCGCGTGTTTTGCGCTGGTGGCGGTCGTGACGGCGCTGCTCAACCTGGACACAGCGGCGGTGTTCCTCACGCCGGTGCTCGTCAAGACAGCACGACGCCGCGGCGTGGACGCTGGGCCGTTCCTCTACGGGGCGATCTTCATGGCCAACGCATCCTCGCTGTTTCTACCGGGCTCGAACCTCACCAACCTGCTCGTGCTCTCAGGCGAGCACGTCTCCGGCGCGACGTTCTTCGAGCGCATGCTTCCGATGGCGCTCGCTGCGACGGTGATCACCGCAGCGGGGTTGCTCGTCATCCACCGTCGCGGCCTGTCCGGCGTTGGCGGGTCCAGCAACCAGTCCACGATTGACCCGACCGAGGAGCCTGTGACGCGTATGCGGCTGTGGCTCGGGCTCTGGGGGGCGCTGCTCGCGGCAGGTCTGATCGTGGCTCTCCACAATGCCGCGCTGCCGGTGCTCGCCATTGGGTTGGTTCTGCTCGCGGTGCGCATCCACGGTGGCGATCTGGGCTGGCGGGAGAGCGTGTTGTGGCTGGACACGCCGACACTTGCAGGGCTGTTCGGGCTGGCGGTCGCCCTGGGGACGCTCGCCCGCGCGAGCGCCTTCCCGGCGGATCTGCTTCACTCGCCAGGGAATGTCGCGACGGCGGTAATCGCGGCGCTTGGCAGCGTGGCGGTCAACAATCTCCCAGCGGCGGTACTGCTCTCCTCGACGGCTCACCTGCCCATGAGCGCGCTGCTGCTCGGGCTCAACGTGGGCCCCAACCTCGCTGTCACGGGCTCGCTGGCGGTGGTGCTGTGGTGGCGCTCCGCGCGTGCCGCGGGAGCGACACCGTCGGCGCTGTCCTACTCTCGCCAAGGACTGGTGCTGGCACCGCTGGCGTTGCTTGGCGCTCTTGCGCTGCACGCCATCTAGGGACCTGCTCCAGGTCAGCACCGTACGCTGGTGTCAGTGTTCCTAGCGTCAGCCTCGCTCGGTCAGAGCATCAGCACGTTCTTCGATGCGGTGGGCCAGTTCTTCGAAGACCTGGCGGCCGTGCACTGGCCGGCGCTGGTGCTCGGCCTGCTGTTCTTCGGCCTCAACCTGACGCTGCGCTCGCGGGGTTTCTTCCACAGCCTGCGCGCGGCATATCCGGCGGTCAGCTTCCAGTGGCGGCGCGTGTGGGGGGCGTATTTCGCGGCGGTGGGCTTCAACAACGTCGTACCGGCACGTGGCGGGGACGTGATCAAGCTGTTCCTCACCCGCTCTTCGATCCCCGGATCGCGCTACCCGACGGTTGCGGCGGCGTTCTTCGTGGAGTCGATCTTCGACGCCAGTGTCGGTGTGCTGGTGCTGATCTTCGCGTTCACACAGGGGGTCTTTCCCAAGCCGCCGGACTTCTCCAAACTGAGCTCCTTCGACATCTCCTATCTCGCCAGCCACTTTCGCCTGACACTGTTCTTGATCACGGTGCTGGCCGTGATCGGCCTGGTGGCGTTCGCGTTGCTGTCAGAACGCGTGAAGTCGTTCTGGGCACGAGTCAGGCAGGGTGTGACGATCCTGGGGGACCGGCGGCGCTACCTGCGCGAGGTGGCCTCGCTGCAGGCGCTCGCGTGGATCTGTCGCTTCAGCGCCTTCTGGTTCCTGCTCGACGCCTTCCGGGTGGGCGGCTCGGTCAAAAACGTGCTGCTCGTGTTCGGCGTCAACCAGGTTGCTGGCGCCGTCCCGTTCACGCCCGGTGGCGCCGGTGTGCAGCAGGCGCTGCTGGTGAAGGTGTTCGCGACGAACGCTCCCACCGCGGTGGTGGCGGCCTACTCGGTTGGCCAGCAGATCGCGATCGCCGCGTTCACAGCGCTCATTGGCCTCGGTGCAATCGTGTTCATCTTCCGCTTCCGCTCCTTCAAAGAAGTGATTCAGGCCGGGCGGGAGTCGCGCGACGCCGAGCGGGCGGCTGAGCAGCAGCAGGCTGGCGCTTATTGAAGCCCCTCGCGCGCCTCGCGCACGAGGGCTACGGCCTCGGGGAAGACGCGGGCCATGACGGTGCGGATCTGCTCGGCCTGTGCCTCGGCGTTGCCTTGGACGTTGATGCGGTTGACGGCGGCGACGGTCATGTCGACGGCGAGCTTGATTGCGTTGTCGGCCCAGGCGAGCCGCTGGTTTCCTTGCATCTGTTCTGCGAACTCTGCCAGACGCCGCTGGAGCTCCTCTGGGTCACCGAACAAGTCGCCGAGTCCACCACTTTCCATGCTCGCATCATAGACTGCCGTAGCTCATGCCCAGCGCAGGCGATATCAGCACACAGGTGGCGGCCGAGACGGAGCGTCGAAACCGGCTCGCGGTGCCGTCCTTCGCGGGCGGCTTTCTGTATCTGCTGAGCGCGATCATCATCTCCTCGACGGTGAACGGCGCGCCGTCGGTGGGCCTGCTGGAGGGCCTGACGCCTGCCCTGTCGGGTGTGGCGACGCCGGCGGTCAGCCCGCGGACCCCGTGGGTCAAATTCATCAGCCGCCATGCGTTTGGCTTGATCGCGGGCGGCGTGCTGTCGGCGATTGCGCTGGCCGTGCTGACGCTGATCCTGCTGCTGCTGGTCGGTGCGACGAGCTTTCGTCGTCCTGAGAGCTGGCGGATGGCACGCCCGCTGATCCTGTTTGGCGGAATCGGGCTGGTGCTTACGAGCGTCGGCCACGAGGTGGTCACGGCGATCGAATCGCATAGTTTCGCGCTCGGCCACGATCACTCGAACGCTGCGGTTGAACGCGCGCTTTTGACGAGCCCGGCGAACTCCGTGGTGGGCTACATCGAGCTGCTCGCTGGGGTGGCGCTGGTGGCGGGCATGATCGGGGCGGTGATCAACGCGATGCGCGTGGGGCTGGTTCCCCGCTGGATGGGCTTCCTTGGAGTGTTCACCAGCCTGTTGATCTTCCTGCCAGACATCAGCGCGGAGCTGCAGGTGATCCCAGCCTTCTGGATGGTGATGATGGGCATCCTGCTCATGGGCCGCTGGCCGAAACCGACGGGCGACCCGCCGGCGTGGGCGGCTGGGATGGCGATACCTTGGCCGCCGCGGGGAGGCGGACGGGTTGGTGGCGCACAGCCTGCGGCTGCTGCGGCTGGCGGAGGTTCGGTGCCGGCACCGGTGGCACCAGAATCGGGTCGAGCGTCGCGCAAGCGCAGGCGCGGCGCGCGCGGCTGAGCATCCGGGGGCTGGTCCTTTCCGAGGGCCATAGCTGCGCCGCCGCGGCGTGGATCCCGGCGGTGCAGACAGGTCGATGATTAGTCCCACCTGTGAGCGGGAAACATCGAAGGAGAGGAACCGGAAAGCGCGCACAGCCACGTCTCTCCGGCTCAAGAGGGATACAGGCGTGATGGCTGCCTCCTGGCGGGGGTGGCACAAAGGAGGCTCTCATGGAGGCAGCAACGATTGAGCGCAATCGGCGCGAGGACCCCGCGCGCCCGGTGGCGGCTCCCCAGGTCGGCTGGAAACCGGCGGATCCGGGCCCACTGGGCCTGGCGGCGTTTGCGATGACGACTTTCGTGCTTTCGATGTTCAACGCGAACCTGGTCAATGAAAAGGGATTGCCGGTGGTGCTCGGCTTGGCGCTCGTGTACGGCGGCATCGTGCAGCTGCTGGCGGGCATGTGGGAGTTCCGCACGGGCAACACGTTCGGGGCGGTGGCGTTCTGCTCATTTGGCGCCTTCTGGATCTCGTTTTGGGCGCTGAACGTGTTCTACGCGAAGCAGATCGGCGGCAACGCGGGGCACTCGGTGGGCCTGTACCTGTGGGGATGGGCGATCTTCACGACATACATGGCGGTGGCGGCGCTGCGCACGAGCGGCACGGTGCTGCTGGTGTTCGTGTTGCTGGCGGCGACGTTCATCCTGCTGGCGATCGGCAAGGTCGGCGCGAACGAAACAGTCACCCACTGGGGTGGCTACATCGGGCTGGCGACAGCGGCGGCGGCTTGGTACGCGTCGTTTGCGGCAGTGATCAACTCCACGTTTGGGCGAACGGTGCTGCCGGTGATCCCGTTGTCACGGCCCCCGGCGGCGCCTGTCGCACGATGAGGCTGGCGAGGGCTCGTGCAGGAGCGACACAGCCGGTGGCAATATGAAGGAGTGAGGAGACTTCGAGAGAGGGAGTGAGCGATGACAGTGGAATCGGATGCGATGACCGGTGAGGAGCTGGACGCAGAGCTCGCCTCCCTGCTCGAGGTGGAGAAGTTCGAGCCGCCTGCTGCGTTTCGCGAGCAGGCGCTGCTGAAAGACCCGGAGGTGTACGAGCGGGCGGCGGCGGACCCGCTGGGATGGTGGACGGCGCAGGCGCAGGAGCTCGATTGGTTTCAGCAGTGGAGCCGCGTGCTGGACGACGACAATCCGCCGTTCTACAAGTGGTTCACGGGCGGCACGCTGAACGTCTCATACAACTGCCTGGACCGCCATGTGATCGCTGGTCGCGGCGAGCGGGTGGCGTTCCACTGGCGGGGAGAGGCTGGCGATGAGCGCGACCTCACCTACGCGGAGCTGCTGGCGCAGGTGGAACGTTTTGCGAGCGCTTTGAAGGACCTGGGGGTGGGCAAGGGCGATGTGGTGGGGATCTACCTCCCGATGATCCCGGAGGTGGTGGTTGCGATGCTCGCGTGCGCACGCATAGGAGCGCCACACAACGTGGTGTTCGGCGGCTTCTCGGCGGAGGCGGTGCGCGAGCGGATGGAGTTCTCCGAGGCGAAGGTGCTGATCACGGTGGACGGCGCGGCGCGTAAGGGCAAGACGGCGCCGGTGAAGGACCGCGTGGACGAGGTCATGGGCGACCTGCCGAGCTTGCAGAAGATCGTGGTTGTGAAGAGCAAGGGCACACCGTGCGAGATGCAAGAGGGACGCGATGTGTACTACGAGGACATCGTCGCGGCGGCGGAGCCGCGCTGCCCGCCGGAGCCGCTGGACTCAGAGCACCCGCTGTACATCCTTTACACGTCGGGTTCCACAGCAAAGCCAAAGGGCATCCTGCACACGACGGGCGGCTATTTGACGGGCGTCTCTGCGACGCATCGTTATGTGTTCGACCTGAAGCCGGAGACGGACGTGTACTGGTGCGCGGCGGACGTGGGCTGGGTGACCGGCCACTCATACATTGTGTACGGGCCTTTGTGCAACGGCGCCACGTCGGTGATGTGGGAGGGTGCGCCGGACTACCCCCACCAGGGGATCTGGTGGGAGATCGTTGAGCGCTACGGCGTAACGATCCTGTACTGCGCGCCGACGGCGATCCGCGCGTGCATCAAGTGGGGTGCGCAGTGGCCAAACAAATATGACCTGTCGACGCTGCGCCTGTTGGGGTCGGTGGGCGAGCCGATCAACCCGAAGGCGTGGCTGTGGTACCACAAGGTGATCGGCGCAGAACGCTGTCCGATTGTGGACACGTGGTGGCAGACGGAGACAGGCGCGATCATGATCACGCCGCTGCCTGGCATCACGGCGACGAAGCCGGGCTCTGCTACGCAGCCTTTCCCTGGGGTGTTCGCGGAAGTGCTGGACGAGTCGACGGGGGAGCCGATCGAGGAGGGACAGGGACTATTGGTGCTGACGCGCCCGTGGCCGTCGATGCTGCGCACGCTTTACAAGGAGCAGGAGCGCTTCATTGAGACGTACTTCAAGCGCTTCGGGCGCGAGACCTATCTCGTCGGCGACGCGAGTCGCCGCGATCGCGATGGCTACTTCTGGGTGATCGGGCGGATCGACGATGTGGTGAACGTATCGGGGCACCGCTTGTCGACAGCGGAGGTTGAGTCGGCGATTGTGGCGCACACGGACGTGGCGGAGGCGGCTGTGATTGGCCAGCACGACGAGGACTCAGGTCAGGCGATCGTGGCGTTCGTGACGCTGCAGGGCGAGCTGGAGGGCGATGAGGGTACGGTGGATGGCATCCGCGAGACGGTGGCGGAGCGGATCGGCAAGTTCGCGCGCCCGAAGCGCATCATCTGGACGGATGATCTGCCGAAGACGCGCTCAGGCAAGATCATGCGCCGTCTGCTGCGCGACATCGCGGAGGGCCGTGCGCTGGGCGACGTGACGACGCTGCGCGACCCGGCGGTGATGGGTCAGCTGGAGGAGCAGGTGAAGGCGATGCAGGCTCAGGAGGATTGAGTCAGGGCTGGGGAGCGGAAAGCGAGGCGGCCACCGGTTCGATCCCGACTAGCTCCACTGAACTTGTCTGTGCGCAAACCACGGGTGCGCCGACGCGGTAGGTGGGCAGGATCTCGCTGCGGCTGTTGACCCGCAGCTCGGCGATGAGGATGCGCAGCAGTGCTTTGGCTTGGTCGGGGTCGCCCGTCTCGATGACGTGGCCGAGCTGGTCAGCGACGGCGTTGAGCGCTGCGGTGTCGGGGGTCGTGGGCGTGTCGGCGGCGAGGTCGCGGGCGAGTGCTTGGTCTTGGCCGCGCAGGCTGTCGAGGCTCGCGTCGAGGCTGGATAGCCGCTCGGTGAATCTCGTGGGGTTGAGGTTGCCGGCCTCGAAAGCGTCTTGGTAGCGCTCTATCGCGCGTTCGACACGGCTGATCTCCTTGGCGAGCGACGCGCGTTGTTCGGTGAGCGCGTCGCGGTCGGTCTCGTTGCTCGCGGCTGCCTGCTGGATGGCCTCGCGGATGAGGCCGCCGTGGCGGTAGAGGCTGGTGAGCTGGTCGAGGATTGCGGTCTCTAGCTTGTCCTTGGATAGCCGCTCGCCGTCGCATCCTTTGGGGCCGAGCTTTTGTCGGCCGGAGCAGGCGTAGTAGTGGTAGGTGCCGCCGTTGCCTTTGGCGGACATCCCGACGTATGCGCGGCGGCAGCGCCCGCAGCGCAACAGGCCGCTGAGCAAAAACTCGGCGCGTGCCGCTCGGTGTGTCCAGTCCCCGCCGCGCTCTTTCAATAGCGCTTGCGCACGGTCGAAGGTGGCCTGGTCGATCAGCGGTTCGTGCAGGCCGGGGAATGTTTGCTCGCGCCAGTGGACACGTCCGACGTATGCCTCGTTGGCGAGTATCCACAGCACGACCGCTGGCTGCCAGCCACGCGGCGGCGCGGGCGCGTGCTCAGCATCAAGCCGCCGTGCGATCGCAGCGGCACCCATCCGGCCAGCCGCATACCAAGTGAACACGCGCTTGATGACGGGTGCGGTGCGCTCGTCGGGGATCAGCTCCTTGTTCTCGTTGCGTGCGTATCCGAATGGGATGCGCCCGTTGGGCCAGCGGCCTTCTCGGGCACGCCGCTCGATGCCACTGGTGACGCGGTCGACGATGGTGGCGTGCTCGAACTCGGCGAACACGCCAAGCATTTGCAGCATCATCCTTCCGGCTGCTGAGCCGGTGTCGAATGGCTCGGTCGCCGACCGCAGGATTACGTTGAGGGTGTCTAGCTCCTCGGCGATGCTCGCGAGCTGACGCACCTTCCGCGAGAGGCGGTCGATGCGGTAGACGAGGAGCTGATCGATGCGGCCTTGACGGGCGAGGTCGAGTGCGGCTTGGAGGCCGGGCCGGTCGAGCTTGGTGCCGGTTGCGCGGTCTTCGTGGTGGGCGATGATCCGCCAGTCCTCTTGCACCTTGCAGAACGCCTCCAACCGTTCCTGCTGGGAAGCAAGCGAGGTCGGCTGGTTCTCCTCGTCGGTCGAGATACGGGTGTACAGACAGATACGCGTCATCGCCAAGGCTCCTCCTGCTCGTGATCTTCTGGGGGGCCGAGGAGACCAGAACCCGCGCCGGATCTCAAGCCCTCACCACCACACGCCCGTCCTGCTGTTCCGTGCTGTCTCTCGTGTTCGGCTTCGGTGCGTTCCTGGGAGCGGCGTTGCTCCCATTCGCGGGCAAGCTCGTCATCTTCCGCCGCCACGGAAGCCGTCGTGTCCTGCGGGCGGGCGGGTGCCCGGAGCGGGGAGAGTGCGGCCCAGCGCTCGGGCATCGGCACCTGCCAGCGCCGGCCGAGAGCCCGTTCACGCGGCGTGACCTCAGCGCCGTCCAGCGTCTCGAAGTCCGTCATCCGGCAGGGCTGCTCCTCGTAGTCAAGACAGCGCCAGACCGTCCCGAGCGGCCCACACGCTTCAAGCAGGGCTGTGGTCGTGACCCAGAAGCGCGCGCTGGGCACCTGCCACGCGTCCTGCCTGCCCTCTTGGACCAGGTGTTGTGCGCGGCGCTCGCCAGGGACGACGAAGCAGACGTTGTGGCAGCGTACGCCGCGGGCTTGCTCAAGCGTCGAGGCGTAGCGGCTGATCTTCCCGGCGAGCGTCGCCATCCGCTCGGTCGCGCGATCCCACTCCACCGCAACCACCACGAGCCCGATGGGTGTGCTCAGCGTGAGGCTGGCATCCGGGAGCGCTATCTCGTATGCGGGGTGTGACCAGTACGGCTTGATCGCACTCCAGCCCGGCTCCCACGCACCGACCCAGACCTCGGGCGTGTGGAGGGTCGCGGCGATCACGCTACAGACGAACCTGTTGCACTCCAGCCGGTGAGCAAGCTGCGTGTGCTCTTGAAAGTCCTGCTGACGATCCCAGCCAAGACTCTTGCGCGCACGGCCAAGACGAGCAGCGACGAGGTATGCGCCGACCTCATCGAGCAGCCAGTGAGCTTGTGGCTTACCCAGCGAGAACGGACCTGCCGGATAGAAGCGGTCGATCACGCGATGGCGATACAGCCACAGCAGACGATCCTGGCAGCGACGCAGCGAACCGAAGAACAGCAGCCGTAGCTGGTCGGTTGTCAGGATCTTCTGACGGTACAGAAGCCATGCGATCTCTCGGTCACGCTCGGTCGTGTGCTTGGCTACCTCCCAGGCGAACGCGCTCCCTACACGCGCCGGTCGCGTAGACATCCCGTTGGGCATCTACTTACCTCCCTTTGTCGCGCACCGGGAGCCCTGGCGTTTTGCGGTCCCATGCGGGAAATCCGATGTGTCGCCGATGGGTGTGGCGCCGGGCATTGGCGCGCGCAATTCGCGCTTGAAAGCACCGGGCAAAACGCCACGGCGCTCTTTCGCGGCATCGGCGAGAAGTTCGGCGAGCAGCCGGATCGCTTCGAGTTCCAGCTCACGTGAGAGCCGCTGCACACGAGGGCGCGCGGCACGAATGTAATCGTCCATATTTTCTGGTGTCGGTGAGTGACCCTTACGACGGCAACACGCCGCCAAGCCAAAGCCCATGGGACACAAGGCCACACGGCCTGCACCCGATGGAGGGCTCTAATTTGACAAAGGCCGGTTTCGGGGCGTTTTGGTTACAGCCCGACACCAATTTTTATGTTCTGTCAGCCCCGTGTCAGCAGACACCACAGCAACAACAAGGCGCTACGCCGACACGGAGCGCCCTCACACCACATCGGGGTCAGGCGTCGGCCCACTTCCACACGTTGCGACGCCCACCACGCCGATAACGAACCCCGCCCAGCTCCTCAGGGTCGATCTGCTCGTCACCTGGCTCCGTGCGATCATCCACGTCCGCGCTGGCGTCGTCGGGCTCCGCCCACTCCGACAGGCAGTACATCACCGAGCCGAGCTGCCAGCACGCCGACTGCAAGCGCTCAGTCAGCGCGAACCACGCATCCGAACGGACTCCATCGGCGTCGAGCACGTCCATCGCCTCCTCCAGCACACCGGACGCCTGCTCGCAGACGCCATCGATCCGCTCGGCTGCCAATGCCCGGGCGTGCCGCCACACACGATGCTGCGGAGACTCCGGCAATCCCACCGCCCCGCTTGTCTGCTCGACGCGCTCACGACCGGTGCTCGTCAATCCCCAGATCACGACCCCGTGCCGGCGCGAACGCACGAGCAGTCCAGCGGCGATGAACGCATCGATCTGCGGACGCAGCCGCCGCGTTGTCCACGAGCCATGAACGAACCCCAGATGCTCTGCGATGTCGCTCATCATCACCCCGTCGCCCTCCCGCTCACGATGACGTTCCGCGCGCCCCACAGCCGCGAGCACCACGTCATCGGGCACCGGCTCGAACCGGCGCAACTCGTCGCCGCGATCACGCGGCGCTCGGGAGGACCGCACGCCGGCTCCCCGCTTGCCCTCGTCTTTGCTGCTGGACATCTCGCTGGCTCCTTTCGGGTGTCCCGAGGAGCGCGCACGCGAGCACGATCCACCAGCCGCAGACAGCTACGGTTTCCGTGGCATCGAAGGCACGCCCTTCGGTGCTAAAGGTCGGGCGGGTGCCTCAAACACCCGTCCGACCGCTTCAGTTGTCGATTCGCGCCGAGAGCAGAGCAGAACCCGCGCCAGATCTCAAGAGAGCTTCTGGTCCTCGCCCCGTGACGCGCGGGCACAACCCGAGGCTGCGGCCTGTCGCGTCCCGCACCTGATGGCAGTGGACGCTGGACATAGTCATAGGACCAGCGGTGGGAAACGAAGCCACCAACCCCCGCGCCCGGGGATCGCGATGACAGCAGGGGACGCTAGTCGCCGCGCCATTCAAGTTGACAGCGGTCGGGCGCTTCGGCTGTACTAGCGCAGAATGCAGAAGGATGCCGCCCATCGAGGGGCGAGGATGCGCATCGGCGTGTCGCGCCCTGTTCTGGCTGCGCCGAGCGTGGTGCCATCGGATCATTGATGAACGGCACCGCTCAAGCATCAAGCGTCCGTGGCCAAGTGGCGATGAGCACCCGGGTGCAACCGATGGCCGCTGGGCATACAATCGATTCAATGGACTTGCCAGCTCCGCGAATCGTGACTGCGCACGGGGTGATCGGGCTGCCGCGTGCGCTGCCACTCTCGCCCGAACTCGACGAGCAGCTTGTGGCTGCCCTCCGCGGCGCCTTCCCCAACGTCGTGCTACGCCAGCCGCCCCTCATGGGTGGGCCGCTCACCGAAGGCCCGAGGCTCATCTTGACCAGCACGTCTGCGCAGCTCGTTATCACGGCTGCGCAGGCTGACTTCGAGGTGCGTTTCTACGGTGACTATGAGTCGGATGTCGCGCGGGCTCTTGCGTACGTTTCGAGCAAGCTTGAGGCGATCCGTGCTGGATTCCAGACAGTCGGGCTAACGCCCGGGTCTATTGGTTGCGTACTCCTCGCTCAGTTCAGCTTCGCTGCCCTGGACGTGTCGCCCGTCGAGCACATCCTCGCTACGCACCTGCGGCTTCAGATCGACCCCAACGAGCTTGAGGATGCGATTGCGCGGGTCGGTATCAAGGTGCGCGATAAGTACTTCGTGTCGCTGCGTGTGGCCAACTATGAGACGCGCCGCATCCAGCGGCCGATGATGCTCGGTGATTTTCAGCAGCAGGTGGTCGTGAAGCCGTGGGAAGGAGAGCAGGAAGACTATGGGATCGGGCTCACGATCGACATAAACAACACGCTCGAGATGAAGACGCTCCGCGCCGACCCGGAGATCACCGACGCTGGCGTCCGCGCCATGATGGATCTCACGGCGCGGTGCCTGACGACTGCCGGCCCGGAGTTCGTGAGCGACGGGACGCTGAGCGCGGATGCGTTCGTAGGAGAGCCTGCATGAGAGCCGAGTTGGTGACCACCGCGCCGAAGGAGACGGATGTCTCGCTTGAGGCGCAACATCTTGGGGGAAGCATCCTGGTCAACTCGCCATCCATGGAGCAATACGTGGAGCCGGCTAGGTCTGCCACCCATATATTCGGATTGGCAGCGAATCCCTTCGCAAACACGCTCGCCTCAGCCGCAATCGCCCTCGGCTCGGGGGGTGCGCTCACGGGATCACAGCATCTCTACGAGGTTCACCGCGTCGTGATCACACAGACAACCACCGTCCGCTACGAGGTTCAGCAGTGGTACGGCGACGATCACGAGTACCTGGACCCAGTACCAACGCTTATCTCCAACGCTGACGTCGAAGACCTGAAGGCGCTGCTCGCGATCCCGTACCTGGGCGACCGCCGTCGCTGACGCAGCGATCAGTTGTACGCGACACGCTGGAGCCAGACCCTGCGACAGGGGGACATCATCGGTCCCTTGCCGTTCCCGAAGCTCCAGAAATACCCACAGCTGATCTCGCGACCTCAGGGGTGGGAGCAGAGTGCCGAGATATTGACAAGCCTCGAATACCAGGCGGGAGAGGAGTACTGCATGGTGATCTCGCACGACTGCGAGTTCACCGAAGCGAAGCGCGAGAGATTCGTCGTCGCGCGTATCCAGGACATCAGCGACCGACGGTCGGACGCCGACAAGGCGCTCCTTCTCAAGTCGAACAACCCTCTGCCGGATGAAGACGACCCGACCAAAGAGCGGTTCGCCTTCATAGAGACGTACGTCCTGGACCCACTTGAGCCCTGCTGGGACGAGCCGCGCATCGTGGACTTCACCGCGCTGCTGTCGCTCCCACGGAAACCTATGTTCACTTGGGCGAAGGCGATGAAGCGTGCCGAGCTTGATCACGACCGTCGGCTTGAGCTACGGCTGAAGATTGCGTACTTCTTCGGCCGTGATCCAAAAGGCGACGACTTGCCGGAGCACGAGAAGGTCGCGCCTTACCCGCCAACCGAGCCACCGGGCACCGCGTTGCTTCCCGCTCCGCCAGCGTGGCCACCGCCTACGGGCAGCTCTGGCTAAAGACCGATTGACGCCGCGCCCGGGATCAGCCGATTCCCAAAACGGGCGCGGCCATCAGCGCATGGTTTGCGCACAGCCAAGTTTCGCCCACTGGAGCGGCTGTTCTGAGCGGTCCAGCGTCGACGTGGCGACGACCCTTGCCGGGTCCGGTGCGAATTAGGCGCAACAAACCTCGAGGCCCCGCGACCGCATCCTCGTAGCTACGTTGATCGCTCGGCCAAAAGGCTGGGTTCTTCGCCAAGCGCGGCCTGGCCGGTGGCAATGCAGCGTGCGCTCGTGTAGCAGGAGACACCCTCGAGCCCACTGCTCGTCGACCCTGGTGGGTTGATGGTTTCCTGGAGACTCCACGCGGAGCCGTTCCAATGCTCGGCGAGAGTCAGTTCGCCCCCGTCAAAGCGCCAGCCGACCGCGGTGCATGATTCGGCGGACGCGCAGGAAACACTCCCGAGCCGGCTGCTCGCGACGTGGGGGGTCACCTCGAACGCCCATTCGCTGCCGTTCCAGTGCTCCGCTGCGGCGACCACTTCCGAGCCGGTCTGGACGGCACCTATGGCGTAACACGATTCCACCGATGGGCAGGAGACCGCCTCCAGTTCGCCTTCCCCTTCGGCGGGAGGCTCGGAGACTTTCTGTAGCGTCCATTCGCTGCCATTCCAGTGCTCAGCGAACATCAGTTCCTGCAACGATTTGGTGTGATAGGTGCCAACGGCCGTGCACGAGTCAGTCGATGGGCAAGCAACGCCGGAGAACGAGCTCCCCAGGAGCCCGCTTTCGTTTGCCCCTAGTGGGTTCGGCGTCTCCTCAATGCTCCATTTCCTGCCGTTCCAGTGCTCCGCGAGCGTCTTCTGATCGTTTGTCGGTGTGTAGTAGTAACCGACGGCTGTGCACGATTTTGCGGAGGCGCAGGAGATGTTCGAGAGGTTGCTTTCTTCGGCTTCTACGGGATTTGGTGGATGAACGACGGTCCACTCTCCCGCCTCCGCATTGGTTGTTTGCTCCACGAGGGTGCCGCTTTTGCCCGGGGCAGTCGAGGCTTTCCCTACTGCGATGCAACGTTTTGCCGTCACGCACGCCACGCCCTGCAGCGAAGCTTCCGACGCTTCGCTTGGGAACGGCGGATCGGCGTCGCTCCATTCTTTTCCGTTCCAGAAGTAGGCCGCAGGTAGTCGTTTGCTTCCGTTCCAAGTCGAGCTGACACTCAGGCAGGCCCGCTTGGATCCACAGGAGACGGACGGACGCGTTGATGCGGTAAAGGCGAGGCCTGACGGGAGTAGTGACCATTCGGCAGCCGCCGCGGATGAGCTGGCGAGGAGGAAGATGATCCCGACGGCCGCTGGCCCTATCCAGAGTCTGGGCAAGCGCCGATAAAGCGCTACTCGGTGTTCCACGGCCGAAACTCTCGCTTTGTGCACGGTGACTGCTCCTCCTTGGGCGATGGTCGCGGCATGTTCCCAATGCCGCCCTGCTGCGTCAAGTTGAACCATTGGAACACGCACACTCTCGGTCGTCATATGTCCCGGCCTCTCATTGGGCAGCTCACACTGAGCAGGCGGCGATGACCGATTGCTCGTCCGCGCGGCAAACCCCGCCGCGCGACGCGCAGGCAGATGGTCGTACAGCGCGATCGCTACGGTCGCCAGGCCGAGTGCACCACCGAGCACACAGATCCCCGTCCAGTGGTAGCTGTCGTACACCGCGCCGGCCGCCGCTGAGCCGAGCGCGCCGCCGGCGCCGCGACCACCAGCACCACAACGAGCCCCGCGACAGGTCCCCTGCTCCACCAGTTCGCCGCACCCACCATCCGCGCAGAAGCTATCAGGTGCCTGCCAGCAGCCTACGCGCGTTGTACCCGCAAATAAGCCCGACCGCTGGCGCCGCGACCATCCAGCGGTTTGCGCACAGGCCAGTTTCGCCCATTCAGACAGTTGTCTGTCGCGCTTTGGGGACACCGACCAACTCGGCCGGCGCTAGATCTTTCTCGGCTACGAGATGGAGGCGACGGTGCGCGAACGGCCGCATCCCCGGCTTTGACTACGTTAGGGGGCGTGGCAACCGGGCAGGTCACCGACCCTGATGGGCGCGCCGTCGTCTTTGACGCCAGCTCCCACATGCATCTCGCTGAAGGCCGCCGTGACTGGCTGCTCGACCACATCGACGAGATCCTCATCGCGGTGCAGCGACCCGACTACCACGAGAAGGACCCGCGACCCGGCCGCGAGCGCTTCTATCGCGAGAACGCGCTACGACCCGGACGATGGCTGCGGGTAGTCGTAGGGATGAAAGTCAAGTGTTGTGGATGGTGGGCGTCCTTTGTGGGAGAGTTCTTGTGGGTGCGGGTGACTGACGTAGCGAAGTGCAGGCGTCAGGGGCTTGTGGCCTGCCGCGCGGCTTTGTCCTTCGAGGGCCTGTTGGATGCGCGCCCCGGTGTCGTGCCCGCACCCGCTGCTTTCCAGTCGGCGACGAGCCGCTGGTAGGCGGCTTCGGCCTGCTCGGCGAGTGCGCGCTCTTGATCGCGGGTGCGGCCTTTGGTGTTCGGGCTGGTGGGCGGTTCGGCGCCGGCAGCGAGATGGAGCCGGCGCACCTTGCTGCGCACGAGTGTGGGGCGGGCGTAGGCATAGTCTTCTTCGTGGGTGAGTAGGTGCCAGCAGAGCACGGCGAGCTTGCGTGCGAGTGCAGTGGCGGCGACCTGGGAGCCGCGGCGAGCCCGGATGCGCTCAGCGAATGCGCGCATCGGTCCGGGGGTTCGCATCGCGACCCAGGCAGCTTGCCCGAGCGCGTGGCGGGCCTGGGCGGGCCCTCGCTTTGAGATGCGCCCGTGCCGGGCGGGCTCAGACCCAGATTGGCGGACCTTGGGATCGAGCCCCAGATAGCCGACCAGCTGGCGAGAGTTTGAGAAGCGGTGAATATCGCCGATCGCGGCCATCAGGGCCGCGGCGGTATAGACATCCAGGCCGGGGATCGTCATCAGCCGCTGGATCTCTGGCCAGTCGAGGGCTTGTCGTGCGATCTGCGTATCCAGCGCCCCGATCTCCTGGTTGATGAAGTCGATCTGGCGCAGCGATGCCTCGAGCGTCTCGGTCTCATCCACGGGCAACGCCAGCCCCGCGAGCCACCGGCGTCCGCTCTTGCCGAAGATGTCTGTCAATGGTGGGCGGCCCTGCAGCGTACGCATCAGCACACCGTGCACCTCGTTCTTGACACGGGTCCTGGCGTGCACGAGCGACATGCGCCGCGAGCAGCGCCGCCGTAGCACCCGCGTCGCCTCATCAGGAACCCATACCTCCCGCAGATAACCCTGCGCCAACAGTCTGGCCAGCTGCTGGGCGTCCAGCCGATCGGTCTTCGCACGCGCCTGAGCGACCGGCAGATCTTGGGCCTTGCAGACCACCACACGCGCGACATGGGGTTCGAGCAGCCGTGCGATCGCTGCCGCAACCCCGGTCGCCTCCATCGCGACCTCATCGCTCGCCTTTAGCGTCGAGGCGAACTCCCGCAGCGCCGCCGGCGTTGTCAGCACCCTGCCAACTGAGCGCAGCTCGCCATCCTCAGCGACCGCGACCTCACAGAAGTCGCGGTGGACATCCAACCCAAAGAACCTCAACTTCCCTCCCTTTGCTCGCTTTACATTGGGCGGAAGACGCGGGGGACGAACGACAAATAGGGATTCGGGCTCACAGCCCACCCGGGCGAGTCGCAGGGGCGGCCACATAGACTCACGGGCTCGCGGCCCACTACGACGGCGGCCTGCCCACCACGTTCTTCCTGAAGCCCCAGGACCCGGAAAACGGACGCTAAGCCCACCACCGGACACCAACAAGGCTCCAACACCCATTCTCATCCCCGTAGACTTCAACGAAGAACCCGGCTGGGTCGTCACGGCCTTGGTCCAGGACGACGATCCGCGGAGCTGAACAATGGGCATCATCATCGCTGGCAACAGCTTCTCCCACCACCACTACGATCCCCGTGGCGACGTGCTGTACCTCAGCGTCGAGGGCTACGAGGGCCCACCGGCCAGAGCATTCGCCACCCCCGAGGGCCACAACATCGAGTACGACGCCGATGGCGGGGTGGTCGGCATGACGCTCGTCAACGTACGGTGGCTGCTCGACCGAGACGGCAAGCTCACGATCACCTGGCCCGCCGGGCAGCTCAGTGCAGACGAGCTGGCGCCGGTGCTGCAGACAGCCGCATAACGCGGCTTCGGTGTCTTCACGCGCGCCGTGCACCACGATGCGCCAGAGCGCTGCTGCCCGGCCGCTCTGCGACGGCTCCAGCCTGTGGCGCTCGCGCAGGGGCGCGCGTCCCCAGCAAGTTCAGGCCACCCGGACCGCTGGCGCCGCCATCAGCGTATGGTTTGCGCATAGCCAAGTTTCGCCCATTGCCTGACGAAGCGTGTCACTGCCATAGCCCGGAGATGGGCACCGCCCAGATCCGCTCGTTGATTGGCAGGGTGTGTTCTCCTGAATAGACGATAATGCCTGCCTTGAAGCGCGCACCGAGCCTGTCGCGCAGCAGCCGTAGCCCGCGTGCATCTGAAGCGGTGGCGGTTGCTGCGGCCTTCGCCTCGATCCCCACGACCTCACCGGATGCCGACTCGATGACGAGATCGACCTCGCGCTTCTCGGTGTCGCGATAGAAGAACAGCTCGACCGAAATGGCGCTCCACGTCGCCTGCTTGATGAGCTCCATCAGCACGAACGTCTCGAACAGCATGCCGGCAAGGGATCCTTGATCGGGTGCGCAGTAGCGGGATGCGTCCACGCCGATGAGCGCGGCGGCCATGCCGCTGTCAGTCAGGAACAGCTTGGGCGTCTTGACCTGCCGGGAACCGAGGTTTCTCGAAAACGGACGCAGCCGATACACCAGGAAAAGCTGTCTCAGAAGCTCTGCGTGCGCCTTGACCGTCTTGTCGTCGAGCGCGACCTCCCGTCCGAGGTCCGCGTAGTTGACTGTGCCACTCGTGCGTGCCGCCAGCAGCCGAAGTAGCTGCTCAAGCTTTGAGGGGTCGCTCCGCACCTCGCCGATCTCGGGCAGATCGCGGCCGAGGATGCTCTGCACGTAGGACCGGAAGTAGCGCGTGCGCTGGCGCGGGTCGCGGGTACGCGCGTCGGGGTAGCCGCCCGTGAGAACGACCTCCGCGCTCGCTGCGCGTCCCTTCGGTGCGCCGTTGATCTGGGGGATCTGGGGCGAGCTCTCATTGAGCAGTGCGTCGATGATCGAGGTGCTCCTGCCAGCGATCTCGGCTTGAGCCAGTGGCCAGAGATTCACGTACTCCACCCGACCTGGCAGTGCGTCGGCGATGACCCTGGCCGTGACCAGGTCTGCCGAGCCGGTTATTAGGAACTGTCCAGGAGTGTGATCGCGATCGAGGATCTGCTTAATGGCGAGCATCAGCTCTGGTGCCCGCTGGATCTCGTCGATCACCGCCGGACGCGCGAGCGACAGCGCGAACCCGTCCGGATCCGCCTGCGCCGCGGTGCGCAGCGCTTCGTCGTCAAGGCTGAAGTAGTTCGGCACGACACCCGCCGCCTGCAGCTGTTTGGCGAGCGTGCTCTTGCCAGCCTGCCGCGGGCCGACGATCGCCGCCGCGCGACTCACGCTCAGAATGTCGCGCAGCTCATGCTCGATCCCCCGAGCAATCAGCGCCACCGGCTGCTCTTCATACTAGCCAGGATATCCGACCACATCGGAGTAGCATAGCTGACCAATCCGGAATAGCAATCATGACCAAATTGGATTAGCCTCTTCAACCGATCCGGAACGGTTATGCGCGCTGGTCAGCGTACCCACTCACTTTGCGGCTCGTCAGGCTCTACTCCGCGTCATCGAGCGACATCCGCTCTCCAGCAACCGGCGTAAAAGCGGTTCGCGTTGACTTCGGTTGGCGGCAGTCAGCTGCGTTCGCGCAGAGCGGTGTATGCACCAGAGCGCCGAGGGCACCGGCCGCGACGGCGCCCGACAACCTCGGTCATCGCGAGGGATGCAGCAAGGGCGCCACGTGCCGTCCTTGGTGCGGTTGAGCACGCTGCCACGACGGACTGAGCATCCGCACGTCCGCTTGGCGTTCATACATCTCCTTTGGCTCGCTCTTCCCTTGACTGCCTCCTGTCTGTCTGCGGATCTGTATCGACAGTTGGGCTGTCCTCACCCCGCTTGTAGCGGCCCCATAGGTCGCGCTTCGGCGGGAACGGGAGCCCCCTGAAAAGCTCCTCCGGCGCGACATCGAGCGCATGTGCCACGCGATGCAACGTCATAAGGCGAAGATCCACCCGCCCCTGCTCGATCTTCCCGATCTCCGTGCGGTGCAGACCCGTGATATCAGCAAGGCGCTCCTGGGAAAGCTGGGGACGAACCTCAGCCCGCAGCGTACGCACGTTCTTCCCGAAAGCTTTTAGGTAGTTCGCACGATCAGCCTTGTACGCATCACTCGGATCTACGCCCATGCGCGCACTCTCGCGAACTCACTCTGGAGACGCCAGAGACGATCAGCTGGCATAAAGCCATATGCCAGATAGCAATCTGCAGAAAACTCCTAGGACGAAATTGCCATAGGTAGCTCGTGCAGCGTTGTGATCCTCACGATGTGAGCTGGGCCAGGCGCGGTCCCGAGGCGATCGAGCCAGACGCCGCGCAGTCCTGCCGCAACAGCTCCTTCGGCATCGAGGTCGAGCCTGTCACCGACATGCGCCGCCTGCCCTTGCTCCACCCCCAAGCGCTCGCACGCAAGCGCGAAGATCTCTGCAGCCGGCTTTGCCACGCCCTCCTCACCAGAGGTCACCACCACACCGAAGCACCCGCTGAGGCCGATCGCAGCGAGCTTTGCTCGCTGCGGCTCGCCCTCGCCGTTTGTCACCACGCCCAGGGCCACAGACGGGTGCGCCGCCGACAGCGCCGCGAGCGCCGGGAGCACATCGTCAAACGCACGCCACGCCGCGCGATAGTGACGCAGATAGGACTCGAACCAAGCGTCTGCTGTGAGCCCATTTGCCGGATCGCGCTCCAGCGCCGCGTGAATTCCCTGCACGCGGCGGCGACGCTGCTCGGCAAACGTGCACTCGCCGCGAGCGTATTCGTCATAGTGGAGCGCCTCGAGACGCTGCCACTCTCTTTCGAGCCGCGCCAGCTCAACCGCCTCTAGGCCAGGCAGACAGCCGCTGAGGTGCGCCTGGAGACCGGCAGCACGTGCCGCTTCATGGTCCATCAGCGTTCCGTCGAGGTCAAACAGCACCGCCCGCAGCATTTGCAAGAGGACCTTAGGGCAATCCCCTATGTGGGCTTGAGACTGCGCTGGCATGATTGAGCGATGGCTTCCGCGCAAGCACCGGCAGGGCAGCCCCGGGCGCACACTGCACCACCGTTGCGCCGGCCGCTTGACCGCGCGCTGCTTGGTGGTGTGTGCGCTGGTCTAGCGGACCGGATGGGCGTGGAGGTGTTGGTGGTGCGGGTTATGGCAGTGATGGCAGCCACGGTGGGTGGCCTTGGTGTGGCGGCGTACGCGATGGCGTGGGCGCTCATTCCCGCAATCCCCGACAGCACCCGTTCGGGTCGTCGACCGGGTGCGTGGCGTCAGGCGCCGTTGGCCGTGTTCACGGTGGCGGCGCTATTCGCGGGTGTTCACCTCGCGGGCTCGCACCTGGGTGAGGGGCTGTGGCCGCTCGTGCTCGGGGTATGCGGGATGGCGCTTTTGTGGCGTCCGGCGGTGGTGGGGAACGATCCGCTGGAGAGACGGCGTCCGACGCTGCGCGAATACCTGAACCGCCCTGCCCAGGTTGGCGCTCCGCGTCTGATCGCGGGGGGCCTGTTCGTGGCGTTCGGCGCTGCTGCGCTACTCCATGCTGTGGGCGTCCAGCACAGCATCGGCAAGGCGATTTGGGCGGTGGCGATTATCGGCCTGGTGGTAGGCATGGTGGTAGGCCCGTGGGTGATGCGGTTGGGTACCAGCCTGTCGTTCGAGCGGGCGGCGCGGATCCGCGAGCAGGAGCGCGCGGAGGTGGCGGCGCACCTGCACGACTCCGTACTTCAGACGCTGGCGCTGATCCAGAAACGCGCCGGTGACCCACGGCAGGTGGCGGGACTGGCTCGTCGCCAGGAGCGCGAGTTGCGCAGCTGGTTGTTGAGGCGACCGGGCGAGGCGGAGGAGGACAGCGTGGCGGTTGCGCTGGAGCGGGCGGCGGCGGATGTGGAGGAGCTGCACGGGGTGCCAATCGAGGTTGTCACCGTGGGCGATGCGCCATTAAGCGGAGGTCTCGAGGCGGTTGTTCAGGCTGCGCGCGAGGCGATGACCAACGCGGCGAAGTTCGCTGGTAGCGAGCGGGTGGATCTGTACGCAGAGGTGGAGGACGACCGCGTAGAGGTGTTCGTGCGTGATCGTGGCGTTGGCTTCGACATGGAGGCGATCCCGGCCGATCGACGGGGGGTACGAGACTCGATCATCGCCCGCATGGAGCGCCACCACGGTCGTGCTGCGGTGAAGAGCAGCCTCGGTGAGGGTACGGAGGTGGAGCTGGTGATGGAGCGGGGATCGAGCTCGTGAGCGCCAAGCCACGGGTCGTGATCGTCGACGACCACCACCTTTTTCGCTCGGGCGTGCGCACGGAGCTCGGCGAGGAACTGCAGGTGGTGGGCGACGCCGGCACGGTCGCCGATGCGGTGGCGCTGATCCGCGAGCAGCGCCCGGACGTGGTGCTGTTGGACGTGCACATGCCTGACGGCGGGGGCGTGGAGGTGATCGCACGCGTGAGCGAGGAATGCCAGGAGGTGCGCTTTTTGGCGTTGTCGGTGTCGGACGCTGCGGAGGATGTGATCGCGGTGATTCGAGCGGGGGCACGCGGCTATGTGACTAAGACGATCTCTGGCGCGGAGTTGGCCGAGGCAGTGCGCCGGGTGGCGAGCGGTGACGCTGTGTTCTCGCCGCGGCTGGCGGGCTTCGTGCTGGACGCGTTCGCTCAGGACAGCGGCACAGCAGGCACGGGCGTAGCGGAGCAGGCAGCTGAAGATCGCGAGCTCGACCAGCTGACCCCGCGCGAGCGCGAGGTGTTGCGCCACATCGCACGTGGCTACATGTACAAGGAGGTCGCGCAGAGCCTTGGCATCTCGGTGAAGACGGTTGAGGCACATGTGTCGGCGGTGCTGCGCAAGCTGCAGCTGTCGAGCCGTCACGAGCTCAGTCGCTGGGCGGTACAGCGGCGATTGGTGAGCCTCGACGGTCCTTGAGTCTGTTCGCAAGCGCGGGTCGCGCTCATGCCCTAAGGGCAATCCCCCATTGCTGATGTCGATAGCTGCCGATAACAATGGGTAGCGATGGATCAAAGTTCCTCCCTGGCGATCGAAACCGTTGGCCTGACCAAGCGCTTTGGCGAGCGCACGGCTCTGGACGGCATCGACCTGCAGGTTCCGCGCGGTGTGGCGTTTGGGTTCCTCGGCCCGAACGGAGCTGGTAAGACGACGATCATCCGCACGCTGCTGGGACTCACGCACGCGAGCGCCGGCAGCATGCACCTGCTGGGCCACCCGGTACCTACGGAGCGAGCGCAGGCGCTGCAGCGCGTGGGGGCGATCGTCGAGGAGCCGCGCTTCCACATGTACCTGACGGGCCGCGAGAACCTACGCCTCGTCGCGGCCGTACGCGGGCCGCAGGCACGCGAGCTGATCGACCCTGCGCTTGCGCGCGTCGGGCTCACGGAGCGCGCTGAGGAGAAGGTGAAGAGCTATTCGATGGGGATGCGTCAGCGACTTGGCGTTGCCCGTTGCCTACTCGCAGATCCGCTGCTGCTGATCCTCGACGAGCCTACCAACGGCCTTGATCCGGGCGGCATCCAGGAGTTCCGCGAAATGATCCGCGCGATGGTCGAGCAGGAGGGGCGCACGGTGTTCATCTCCTCGCACCTGCTGGACGAGGTCGAAAAGACTTGTGACGCGGCGGCGATCGTAGACCGCGGCAAGATCGTCACTCAGGGCGCGATTGCGGACCTTGCGGCAGGCGGCGATGCGCGTCACGAGCTGATCGTGGGGGTGGATGACATCGACCGGGCGCTCGGCATCCTGCGCGGCAATCAGTTGGTGACCGAGGCCCGTTCCGCGGACGAGGGCATTCGCGTGGTCCTGTCCGGCGAGCCGCAGACGGCGGCGCTTCTCAATGCGGCGCTCGTCCAGGCTGGGGTGGGCGTCATGCGCCTCGAGCCTGTACGCCACAGCCTCGAGCAGCGCTTCCTGCAGATCACCTCGCGGCTCGATGCCGACCTCGTCCCCGAAGAGGTGAAGGCGTGAGCGCGACGATCGCAGTCCAGATGTTCGGGGCCGACCTGCTGAAGCTGCGCAAGAAGCGCAGCACGCTCATCTGGGCGCTCGTGCTGGCGATCCTGCCCGTGATCGTGTTCTTCACCGTGGGCGCGATTCAGCATGCGTCCACTCCGTCCGAACACGGCCCAGCGGGCGGTGTCGAAAACTTTCATACCGGCCTGCGCCTTCTGGGAGGCCTGTTCTTTGGGCCTTTGGTGGCGATCCTGGTCGGCGTGGAGGCTGGAACTGGTGACGTCTCAGCGGGAGTGTTTCGCGATCTCGTTGTGACCGGACGCTCGCGCCTGGCGCTGTTCGCCTCGCGCATCCCTGCGGCGCTGGTGGTGTGCTGGTCGGTGATCCTCTCTGGCTATGCGCTGATCCTGCTGGGAACGTTTGTTTTTGCCGGTAATCTCGCCACTCCCGATGGAACCCTAATCCTTAACTCCCTCGGCTTTCTGCTTCTGGCCACGGGCGTGTTGTGCGTGGTCGCGATGGGCTTTGCCTCGCTGGTCGGCTCCAAGCCGGCATCGATCATCGCGCTGATCGCATGGCAACTGGTGGCGGGTGCACTGATCGCCAGCATCAGCTCGCTGGGCAGCGGGCGCGATTTTGTCCTCAGCCAAGCACTGTCGCACTTCAGTCCGCTGAGCCTGGACGACGGCGGACGGCATGGCACGATCGTCACGATGTCTGGGGGCACGGCGCTGCTCGTGGTGATCCTGTGGGTGGTCGTATTCCTTGGGCTCGGAGCTTGGCGCACACGCACGATGGACGCCTGACGCCGCACGAATTAGTCAATGTAGTTGACGTACAACTTACTTGACGATATGCTATGGGGATGGACGAGTTCGACCTCGAGTCAGTCGCCACACCTACCCTGATGCGCGCCGCGCGGGGCGCGTATGCAAGTTCCATCCGCGCACAGTTGCACTCGATTGGCATCGATGACATGCCCCGAAATGGCGCGTTCATCCTGGCGGGAATCGACGCTACGGGCGCTCCCAGACAGGACCTGCCGTATGACCTCGGCGTTAGCAAGCAGGCCGTCAGCCAGTTGGTCGACGTCCTCGTCAACCGCGGCTTGCTCGAGCGAGGCTCCGATCCAGGCGATCGCCGCCGGATCAAACTGGAGCTGACTGAGAGCGGGCAGCAGGCAGTAGCTGCGGTGTATCGCGGTGTCGACGCTGTAGATGAGCAACTCTTGGAGCAGGTGTCGGCCGAGCAGGTCAAGGACATGCGGTCGGCGCTCTACGCCCTGGCCCACATCAAGAGCGAGGGCATCACGACCGGTACCGCAAGACGCCGCTCGCGCCGTCAGCTCCAGCGCTTCAGCCCGATATTCCCGGTTGCGGACCTGACCGCCGGGCTGGCGCACTACGCGGCGCTTGGCTTCGACACGTTCGCATATGAGGATGGGGAGGAGTATGGCTTTGCCGATCGCGAAGGTCTCGGCCTGCACCTGGCGCGCAACCCCGACCACGATCCTTTGCACAAGGGTTGCTCGGCATATCTGTACGTGCGCGATGCCGATGCGCTGTATGAGGAATGGAGCAGGCCCGGCATCGGTGGGCAGACGCGGTCGGTGGGTCTTATGCCTTACAAACTCCGAGAGGGATCGCACGTGGATCCAGACGGGAACTTGATCCGTTTTGGCTCGCCCGCGGAGGAGTGAGCCTGCGCTACACCTTGCGGTACTCGGGGACCCATGAGCCGTCGTCCTGACGGCTGAAGTCCTGGAACAGGCCAGGTGCCTCGGCCTGCATGATGCGGGCGATCGAGTCGAACACCAGGCGCAGCTCCTCCTCGGCTCCGTCGCTGGTACGCATCTCGATCACGTGACGCAGCGTGCGTGCGTTGGCGGTCCACAGAATGTCGGTGCTGAGGCCGATCGGAGCCAGCCGGCGCAGCGCGGAGGTGACCTCCTTCTTGACGTGGAACGGCACGCCCTCCTCGTCGATCCCGAGCTTCTCCGCGGCTTGCACCTGGAATTCCTCGAGCTGCTCGACGATCGAGAGCACCTGCTCGCGCACCGGCTCCAATGCGGGCGGCACTCGGAAGCCGATGTCGGTGAGACGCACGTAGCGCAGGCTCTCCTGGCTGAAGGCCGAGCCAGCGCGATGCCTAACAAGCTCATGAGTAAACACTCTTGAACAATTCCGAATAGCGAAACTATAGTTCGCGTGCTCGAGAACGCTGCCGTGCGCGGAGCGCAGGATGTTGGCGAAGTACTCGCGCTGATCCGTACGCACCCTCGTCACGTTCGGGTTCAGGCCGGGCTCCCAGCTGCGATAGCACGCGCGTCCCCCGAACTCGACGATCAGCTCGCCCCCGTTCGGATCGCCGTCCACCTCCTCCAAGCGCCGCTCTAGCCACGACTCTCCCCCCACGTCAGCCAGGTATGCGCGCATGCCGTCGAGGTCGAGCGACGGGCGGGCGAGGAGAAACACCTGGGGTTTGGTCTCGTGCATCGGGCGCACGATGCTAGGAGGTCTCCCGGACGGCCGCAGATGCCACGTCGGGCGGCCGGCGAGGCCGGCGTCTCTGCGCGGATGTCAGCTCGAGGGCGCGACGGCGAGCACGCTGTTCGGCGCGACCGTGAGCTTGATGCGATCGCTTGGCGAGGTCAGCTCAGCGCTCAGCACGCCTGTGCGTGTGGGGCCCAGCGTCTCGATGCTCGCGCTGCTCACGCCACGCAGGATCACCGATTGTGGCGTGCGGTGCTCGTTGTCGAGGATCAAAAGACCTGTTCCTGCCGGCTGGGCCACGGCGGTTGCGACGAGCCCCCGTACGGTGAGCGAGCGCAAGGAGGAGCCCACCGGCAGCCACTGCTGGAGCGCCGCCAGCGCGCTCTCCAGTGGCCGGTTGAGCACTGTTTCGCCGTCAAAGACGAACGGGTCGTAGGGTCCGCCGCTGAAGTGGAAGCGAACCTCCTTGAAGCCTGTCTTCAGCGCGGAGAGGACGAAGCGCACAGCCCACACGGCGGCGGCAGGGCTGTCGGATACACCTGCCACGCCACCGCAAGACGCGGAGTTTGCCTCGGAGATGATCGCCTGCGTGTTCGCCGCGCCCGCGTCGGCAACGACCCACGCGAGGCTACGCGGTGTTTCGGCCGCCTCGCTTGAGAGCAGGCCGGGGATCGTAACCGCCTTGGGTGTGGCGCAGGAGGTCAGCGGATACAGGTGCACGCCGACGATCTGCTCGTGCAGCTGGGAGATGACGCGTGGCAGTTCGTGCTGCCAGTGGGCGGGCCTCGCCAGTTCGGGTCCGATCACAGGCGCTTCGCCGAGTGCTCCTTTGAGCTGTTCGGCGATCTGCAGGTAGGTGTTGACGGCCGTGTTTTCTTCGTTGGCCTGCGGCTTGTCGAGCTCGGAGTAGTTGGGCAGGGAGTAGAGGTCGGGCTCGTTTCCGAGCGAGAAGTCCAGGCCGTTGGTGGCGGCGCTCTGTGCCCCCGCGACCATCTGCGACGCCCACGAGACCTGACCTGTGCGTGCGTTTAGCCCCACTGTTAGGGAGTCCTTTGTCGTGCTGAGCAGGCAGTGAAGCTGGCTCCAGAACGTCGCAGGCAGCGTGTAGAGGGTCGCTGCTTCCCAGGACTGGGATGGGCTGGCAAGCACGCCGCTGGGCACCGTCTCGTCCTGGCTGTCGCCCGCGAGCGCGAGCGGCGGCGAGCCGAGCTGCTGCAACTCCGTCACGAGGGCCGGCGGGGGGCAGGCGCCCGAGCCGAGGTCTTGAGCCATTACCGGGTACTCGAGCGATAGGCCCACCGGCGGTAGCGTGACCGCGACACCGCCTGAGCCGGTGGTGGGGGTCAGCGTGACCTGCGGTGGAGGCGGCGACTTCTTGTGGTGTGCGTGCTTGGCTGGGCGGTGGCTGGCCGCCGCTGCGAGCGACGAGGTGGCCTGCCATGCGCCGCCCGACAGCACGAATCCGAGCGAAGCCGCCAGAGCTGTGCGAGTGGTCATGCGCGCAAGGTAGCGGTTGGCTGATTGCCAGCGCTTCACCGCGCGATTGGAGGCTCTAAGCTGGGCGACCATGGCAACCGCAGCCCACGCCCAGCCGGGCGATCCCGAGCTGGAGTCGACCGCCTGGGATCTCGAGCCGCTCGTGGATGGGGAGGGACAGGAGGGCGTCGAGCGCCGTTTGGGCGAGGCGGTTGGCCTCGCCCAAACGTTTGCTGCGCGCTACGCCGGCCAGCTGGATGAGCTTGACAGCACTGGGCTGGGTGAGGCGATGAGCGAGCTGGCAAGGATCCATGATCTCGTCGCGCGCGCAGGCTATTTCGCCGCGCTGCGATTCTCCACGGACACCGCCGAGCCGGCCAACGGCGCGCTGCTGCAGCGCGTGCAGGAGCAGGAGACGGCAATTGAGACGACGCTGCTGTTCTTCGAGCTGGAGTGGGCCGCGCTGTCGGACGAGCAAGCGGAGGCACTTCTCGCGGGCGATGGCCTGGAGTTCTGTGCCCACCATCTGCGCAACGTCCGTCGCTACCGCGACCACTTGTTGAGCGAGCCTGAGGAGAAGATCCTCACCGAGAAGTCGCTCACGGGCGCGAGCGCGTGGACGCGCCTGTTCGAGGAGCTCACCTCAGCGATCGAGGTCACTCTGCCGCACACAGGTGGGTCCTCGGGCCAGGACGGTGCTGAGAAGCTCGCACTGGACGTGGCACTCAGCCGCCTGTCGCTCGCCGATCGGGAGGCCCGTCGCACGACCGCCGAGGCCGTCACCGCAGCGCTGGCGCCTGGCCTACGGACGCGCGCGTACCTATTCAACACGCTGCTCGCGGACAAGGCCACCGATGACCGGCTACGCAGCTATCCACACTGGCTTGCCGCGCGCAACCTCGCCAACGAGGCCAGCGATGAGTCGGTGAGCGCGCTGATCGAGGCGGTGCGCGCGCGCTATGAGATCCCGCGGCGCTGGTACCGGCTGAAGGCGAAGCTCTTGGGAGTGGAGCGGCTCGCGGACTACGACCGCATGGCGTCGGTCACGGAGGACGAAGCCACCTACTCGTTCGCCGAGGCTCGGGAGATCGTGCTCGACTGCTATTCGTCGTTCTCCCCCGAGCTTGGCGCATTGGCCAAACGCTTCTTCGACGAGCACCGGATCGATGCGCCGGTGCGCCCGGCAAAGCGCGGTGGTGCGTTCTGTGCGGCAGCGGTGCCGGAGGTGTTCCCCTACGTGCTGCTCAACTACACGGCCCGCAGGCGCGACGTGCTGACGCTCGCGCACGAGCTCGGCCACGGCGTCCATTTCGCGCTGGCCGCGCGCCAGGGCGTGTTCCACCAGAGCACGCCGCTGACGCTCGCTGAGACCGCGTCGGTGTTCGGCGAGACGATCGTGTTCGGGCGGCTGCTCGCGGATGATTCGCAGCCGGCCTCGCGGCTGGCGCTGCTGGCGGAGAACCTGGAGGACACGATCGCGACGGTCTTCCGCCAGGTGGCGATAAACCGCTTCGAGGACCTCGTCCACACGGCCAGGCGTGAGCAGGGCGAGCTCTCGGCTGATCGCTTTGGCGAGCTGTGGACGGAGAGCCAGTCGGAGATGCTGGGCGACTCGGTTGAGCTGACCGAGGGCTACCGCGGCTGGTGGTCCTACATCCCGCACTTCATCGGCAGCCCTGGCTATGTATACGCATACGCATATGGGCAGCTGCTGGCACTGTCCGTGTATGAGCGCTATGAGCAGCTCGGCGAGGAGATGGTGCCGCGCTATCTGGAGCTGCTCGCCGCAGGTGGCTCGCGCAGCCCGCAGGAGCTCGGCGAGATCGTCGGCGTAGACCTGGGCGACCCTGGCTTCTGGACGGCTGGTCTGGACCTTGTGGAGCGCCAACTACAGGAAGCGGAAGCGGCGGCGGAGGCCTCGGGGCGGCTGCAATGAGCTCGGCATTCGCGGGCAAGACGGTTCTCGTGACGGGAGCTTCTCGCGGCATCGGCCTGGCGACGGCGCGGCAGTTCGCCTCGCTCGGTGCGCAGGTTGGCCTCGTGGCGAGCAACGCGCAACTGCTGCACGGCGCGGCGAAGGAGATGCAGGGCAAGCACCATGTTGTGGCCGCGGATCTCACGGAGCCGGGCGAGTGCGCACGCGCGGTCGCGGAGGTGAGCGAGGCGCTGGGACCGGTCGACGTGCTGATCAGCTGCGCTGGGGTGCTGCGACGCGACTTCGTCGAGGACGTAACGCCGGAGGACCTCGAGCGGAGCTACCGCCTACACGTGGGCGCCGGCATCTGGCTCACCCAGGGTGTGCTGGCGGGCATGCGCGAGCGGGGCTACGGCAGGATCGTGCTCGTGTCCTCCGAGCTGGGGCTGATCGGTGGCCCCTCCTACACCTCCTACTGCACGAGCAAGTGGGCGATGGTTGGGTTGGGGGAGGTGCTAACCCACGAGCTCGCGGGTAGCGGCGTGCGCGCGACGGTGGTGTGCCCGGGCGATGTGCACACCGATCAGCTCCAGGAGGAGCACGAGTGGGGTCCCACCGGTGGCGTGACGCCCGATAAGGCCATGTCCGCCGACTATGTGGCGAGCGCGATCGTGCGCGCTGCCGAGCGCGGCAAGCCGCTGGTGGTCGTCGACAGGCCGCACCTGCGGGTGGCGTTCTGGGTCATGCGCCGCGCTCCACGCCTGCGCATTCCGATCATCGCCGACGCCTACAAGAAGCTCAAACGTTCCGCCAGACAGGACATTCAGAAACAAACCGCCGCTTCTTAGCTTTATAGCTGGACATTACCCGCACAAGCGGGTACAGATGTTTCATGCGCCGAACCGAGGGACACAAAAAAACAAAAGAGCAGCCGCTAGCAGCAGTACTCCGAGGCACCCGTGTGGGGCGTGGCGAAACGCAGGAAGATGTCGCCCGTCGCGCTGGCCTGACGATCGCCGCCTATGCTCGTATCGAGCGCGGCACAGCCGACCCGAAGTGGACGACCGTCAGGTCCATCAGCGAGGCCCTGGAGATCAACCTGGGAAAGCTTGACGCGAGGTCTACGGCAGAGAGCTTTTGAGCAGAGGCACCCGCGCGAGACTAACGACCCCAAGATACCTCCAAACGAAGAAACCCGGCCCGCGAAGGGGCCGGGTGAGTAGAGAAAGTGTAGCGTCGTCTGGGGATGGTCGGGAGCGTTTATGGTCTTACCAGCCGTTCGGCTTGACGAGCCTGCCGATTTGCTCTGGCATCTGGCTGGCAAGGTAAGAAGTTTGCGTTAGCTGTCCCCACCAGTGGCCACCCACGCCCGCTGCGGGGCTGTCCTTGAGCTTGCCTGCGACAGGCCGGCTTCCTGGGTTGATCAGCCCGACAGGCACACGTTCGCGCGCACGACGCAGCGGCAATTCCAAGTCGCTGTCGTTGGAAATGACAACGACGGCATCAACAGTTTCGCTCGCGATGTCCAGCAGTACATGTGTAGCGAGGTTGACATCAGAGCCCTTCTCCTCGCGGTCCAGGAATGACACAAGGAAGCGAGCATCGCTCAGCTCGCGGCCGGAATGATCGTGAATCACCACTGGCCACCGCGGCTTCACGAGTTCGGGCTTACCGTGCCCCGAGCGAATCGCAAGCGGCGCCGCCTTCGTGCGCCTCACAAAACTGCCGAACTCAATGTGATCAACGCTCCCGGCTGCGCGCAATGCCCGCAAATAAACGTTGTGGTCCCGCGGAGTGCTCGGATCATCGACACCGCTCACGCGTGCCGTGCAATACACCACGCGTCCCACGGCCGCGCCCGAGTCCCTCCACGCCAGCGGGAGCGCGTACGTCGCCAAGCGACGAACGTCCAGCCAACGCCAGCCGGCAGTTCCGCGACCGCAGCGGTCGCGGGCACCGTAGTACAGGTTGAACCCGTCAACGTAGACGCCGACACGCATCCTCGGAAGGCTAGCCAGAGCTTGGGCTGGTATGCCCGGGCCGCGTGGAGTAGGAGAGGTCTTTGCGGCCTCAGAACAGCCCGCCGAGCGCGCTGCCGGCGTGATGCACCAGGTCGAACAGCGGCTGCGGGATGATGCCAAAGAAGATCGTGGCTGCGGCTGCGAGCACCGCGACGAACACGACCTCGCCCTGTATGCCGCCGGTGGACGTCGCGGCCGCGACGGCGCCACCGCTACCCGGCGCGAGGGCGCCCTCGGCATCTAGCTCGGGGGAGCCGCCCGCCAGCGCCGGCAGCGGGCCGCCGCCTGGGGCTGCGGTGGGCGGGGTGGTGAGTCCCGCCAGCGCTTCGCCGGCGGGGGATTCGCGCATCCACATCGCGGCGATGACCGGCAGGTAGTAGCCGAGGGAGATCATCGAGCCGATGACGATCACCACTCCCAGCCACGTGTAGCCACCTGCGACCGCAGCGTCGATCAAATAGAACTTGCCGATGAACCCCGCCGTGGCGGGGATCCCAGCGAGCGCCAGCATCGAGATCGTCATCGGCCACGCAAGCCACGGCCGCTCGCGTCCGAGTCCTGCCAGCGCCGAGATCCCGTCGCCGAGGCCCGTTTCGCGCTCACGCGCGACGATCACCGCGAACGCGGCCATGTTCATGAACAGGTACACCGCCAGGTAGAACACGGTCGAGGCCACTCCCAGCTGCGTGGCGACGACCACGCCGGCGAGCATGTAGCCGGCCTGGGCGACAGAGGAGTACGCGAGCATCCGCTTCAGCGAGGACTGGCCCAGCGCGCCCACGTTGCCGACGAGGATCGTGATCGTCGCGAGCACCGCTAGCGCCGGGCCCCAGCTGCTCTGAGTGTTGATCAGCGCCACGTCGAAGAAGCGCAGGAACACGCCTAGCGCGGCGACCTTCGTCGTGACCGCCATGAATGCCGTCACCGGCGTCGGCGCGCCCTCGTATACATCTGGGGTCCACTGGTGGAAGGGCGCCACCGAGGACTTGAAGCACAGTCCGGCCACGCACAGCGCGATTCCCGTCAACGTCAGCGGGTCGGTTGCGACGTTGCCGCTCGACAGTGCTTGGGAGATCGCGCCGAAGTCGGTCGAGCCGGTGGCGCCGTAGATAAGCGCCAGCCCGTACAGCAGCGTCGCCGAGCCGACGGAGCCTACGATCAGATACTTCAGCCCCGACTCCAGCGAATGCTCGCGCCGCATTTCCGTCGCGCACAGCACATACAGCGGGATCGACAGGAGCTCGAGGCCCACGAACAGCGCAACCGTGTTCTGGGCGCTTGCCAGCAGCGACATGCCGCCGATCGAGGTCAGCAGCATCGCGTGGAACTCACCGTGCGCCGCTTCCTCCGCCGCCAGCGAGCGCCACGCCAATAGCACCGCGCACGCGCCGCCGCCGATCAGGATCAGGTTCAGCGCCAGTCCCAGGTCGTCGATCCGCAGCGACCCGGAGACGATCGACTTGTCCGCGTTCCACTGCCAGATCGTCAGGCCGAGCGTCGCTCCCAGCGCCACCAGGCTGAGGAAGGGAACCAGCTGCGAGCGCACCCAGCGCGAGCCGATCAGCCCGAACATCAGCACGATCACAGCGCCACCCAGCAGCGCGATCAGCGGCGAGAGCCCGGCGAAGTCGATGTGCGGGCCTTTCAGGTGGGCCTCCGCGACGATCGGGAAGAAGGAGGTCATGGCGACACATCTCCAGTGAAGAAGTGGAACTGCGTGTTCGGGTTGTGCGCGAGCGCTTCTGCCTCGAACACGGTTGCCTTCACGGACCCTTCGCTGCGGTGTAGCGCCAGCTGCGGATACAGCGCGAGGAACAGGATCACGAGCACCAGCGGCACCAGCACGGCGCCGTCGCGGATGGAGATCTCACGCGACTGTACGTCCTTGCCGACGCGGTTGTGCATCGCACGGATGAACAGGCGCAGCGCATACACGCTCGCCATGACCACGCCCGAGAAGGCGATGATTGCGATCACGAGCTTGGCTTTGAAGACACCCAGCAGGATCAGGAACTCGCCGACGAAGTTCGACGAGCCGGGCATCGCGAGGGTGGCCAGGGACACGATCAGGAAGATGCTCGCGAGCACCGGCGCGCGGAACGCGATGCCGCCCATGTCGCGGATGTCTTCGGAGCCGCCCGCGCGCCTGCCGAGTAGCGCGGCGATGAACAGCGCCGGCGCGACCACCAGGCCGTGGTTGACCATCTGCAAGAGCGCGCCCTGGGCACCTGGCGGGTTTAGCGCGAAGATCCCCAGCGTGATGAAGCCCATCTGCGCCACTGAGGAGTATCCGAGGATCAGCCGTGCGTTGGTCTGGCTGAACGCCTGCATCGACCCATACACGATCGATACGAGCCCGATCAGCAGCATCAGCGTCTGGAAGTGCACGGCTGCCTGCGGGAACAGCGGCAGCACGATCGCCAAGAAGCCGTACGCGCCGACCTTGGAGAGCACGCCGGAGAAGACCATCAGCACCTCGATTGGCATCGCGCGGTAGCCATCTGGCATCCAGCCGTGCAGCGGGAACGCAGGCATCTTCACGAGGAATGCGGCGGCGAAGAACAGGAAAATCCACTCCTGCGAGTTGGTGCTCAGCGGCATGTGCTGGAGCGCGGAGAGCACGAACGTGATGTGCCCGCCGTCCTGCTGGGCTGCCAGCACGCCTGTGGCGATCGCTGCGGCGAGCATCAACAGCGAGCCGACGAGCGTGTAGATGACCAGCTTGATCGTCGCTTTCACGCGATCTGGGCCCTGGCCCCAGCCGCCGATCAGGAAGTAGAAGGGGATCAGCATCAGGTCGAAGAACGCCACGAACAGCGCCAGGTCCTGCGCGAGGAACGCTCCCAGCACGGCCGACTCGGCGAGCATGAAGTTGAAGTAGAAGAGCCGCGGGCGATCGACCGCGGGACTTTCGCTGCGCAGGTTCGTGGCGAGGATGGCCGCCGCGAACAGGAGCGTCGTGAGGCCGATCAGGAACACGTTCAGCCCGGTGACCGCGAGCTTGTAGTGGATGCCGAGCGTCGCGATCCAGACGATGTCGGTGACGTGCTGCAAACCGCCGCCCGCTTTGTAGTCGGCGATGTAGCCGATCGCGAGAGTCAGCGCCACAACCGAGGCGAGCAGCGCCAGCCCTCCGGAAACGCGTCGATCGCGCGAGGGGATGAGGGCGCCGAGCAGTCCGCAGGCGGCTGGGATCCAGATCAGTATCGAAAGGGGTGGCATCGGTTCTGGTGAGCCTCAGGTCTGCAGCAGGAAGTAGAAGCCGACGCCGGTGACGCCGAGGACGAGCAGCGCGGCGTAGTAGCGCACGAAGCCGCTCTGCGCGGCCCGCACGGCAGCCGACCCGGCGCGCACGATGCCGGTGGTTCCGCCCACGAGCGTGTCATCGACGAACACGCGCTCGAACGTGTCGCGCGCAAACGCGCCCGCCGCGGCCATCGGCTTGACGACGAGCAGGTCGATCAGCTCGTCGAAGTACCACTTGTTGAGGAACAGCTCATACAACGGCCGTGTGCGTTCCCTGATCGCGGTGGAGGCCTTCAGTTCTTTGCCGCCGACGATCCAGATGCGGTACGCCAGGCCGATGCCGGCGAGGCCGATCAGCGTGCCGAGCGTCAGGCCAATCACGAGCAGCCCTGTTTTCGTGTGCGGTTCATAGCCTTTGGCGGTGGCGAAGGACGGGCGCAGGAAGTCGTCGACCACGAAGTCCACTTTCGGGATCTGGATCAGGCCCGCCCCAACCGCGCCGAGCGCCAAAAGGCCCATGGCGATGCGCATCGGTAGCGCCCGCTCGGCGATCGCGTGCTCCGGGCCGGGGAAGCCGACGTCGGTGTCCTCCTCTTCGCCGTTGGCGGGGTTGAAGGGCACCTCGGCGTGGTGCAGGTGGCCTTCTTCCAGCTCGCGCGCCTCGGCGACGGGCTCACCGTGGAAGGCACGGAAGATCATCCGGAACGTGTAGACGGCGGTGAAGAACGCGCCGATGTAGCCGGCTACATAGAGGATCCAGTGCCAGCCGCCGCGCTCGCCGGTGACGAGCAGGATCTCGTCCTTGGAGAAGAAGCCAGAGAAGGGGGGGATTCCCGACAGGGCGAGGCCGCCGATGATGAAGCAGGCGTAGGTGAACGGCATCGCTTTGCGAAAGCCGCCCATCTTGTTGAGCGACTGCTCGCCGCCCATCGCGCCGATGATCGAGCCGGCGGCCATGAACAAAAGCGCCTTGAAGAACGCGTGCGTCATCAGGTGGAACAGACCGGCGGCGTATGCGCCGACTGAAACGCCCATGATCATGTAGCCGATCTGGGACATGGTCGAGTAGGCGATCACGCGCTTGATGTCCGTCTGCGCGAGGCCGATCGTGCCGGCGATCAAAAGCGTGGCCGCGCCGACGATCGCGCCGACGTCCTGGGCGGCGGGGGCGCGTTCGAACAAGGGGTGCATGCGCGCGATCAGGTACACGCCGGCGGTGACCATCGTGGCCGCGTGGATCAGCGAGCTGACGGGGGTGGGGCCCTCCATCGCGTCCGGCAGCCACGTGTGTAGCGGGATCTGCGCGGACTTAGCGAACGCGCCGACGAGCAGCAGGATGCAGCCGGCGACGAGGTCGCCGTTGTTCGTACCGTGGCCGAAGGCGGGGTGGGTGGTCGATTCGACCGCGTGAAAGCTCTTGAGGAAGTCCAGCGTGCCGGTGTGCTTGAAGATGAAGTACGTCCCGAGCACGAGGCCGGCGTCACCGAGCACGTTGATCACGAACGCCTTGATGCCCGCTTTGGTGGCGGTGGTGCGCCGGTACCAGAAGGAGATCAGCAGGTAGGACGCGGCGCCGACGAACGCCCAGCCAACGATCAACAGCAGGAAGTTGCCCGCCAACACCAGCAGCAGCATCGAGAAGACGAAGAAGTTCAGGTAGGAGAAGTAGCGGACAAAACCACGGTCTTTATCCATGTATGAGATGGAGTACAGGTGGATCAACGTGGAGACGCCGCTGACCACAAGGATCATGAACACCGAAAGCGGGTCGACGAGGATCGACATCTGCGCGTCGATGCCAGCCGTGGAGGCGTAGTTCCAAAGCGAGGACACGAGCTGGCGGTGATCGGAGGAGTGGCCCTGCAGCGAGATCAGGGCTGCCACGGCGCAAACGAAAGCAAGAAAGATCGCGCCTGTGCCGATCCAGCCGGCGGTGCGTCCAGGAAGCACCCGAAAGCCAAACGCGGTAATCAGCGTGCCCGCCAGCGGAAAGGCGAGTACGAGCCACCCCCACGTGGTCGTCATCCTTGGAGCTCCCTGAGCTCATCCACATCGATCGGCAGGTGCCGCCGATAGATCGCGACGATCATGCCCAGTCCGATGCACACCTCGCAGGCGGCGACGGTCATCACGACGATGGCCAGGATCTGCCCGTCGCCGTTGCCCCACATGCGCGAGAACGCGATCAGCGCAAGGTTGCCGCCGTTGAGCATCAGCTCGAGGCACAGCAGCACGACCAGCGGGTTGCGCCGGGTCATCACGCCGACGGCGCCGAGCGAGAAGATGATCGCCGAGACGGCCAGGTACCAGGAGATACTCATGACGGCTGCCCCGCGCCGGTGTGCACCGGGCTCCTATTGATGTGATCCGCCTGCGTCAAAGCTCCGCGGCCAGGAGCGCTGCCAACGCCCTCGGCGGTGGTGCCCGTGCCGCGGGGCAGCGGGCGGTCGAGCGGCACGAACACTTCAGGCTCGTCCTCGCCAATACCACCCCGGCGGCGAGCGAGCACAACACCGCCGACAGCTGCGATCAGCAGCAGGAAGGAAGCAAGCTCGAACGTGACCAGAAAGCGAGTGAGAAGCAGGTTGCCGATATACGCGGGAGTGCCGAAGGTCTTAGGTCCGGATACGTAACCGGCGCCATAGCCGCTGGTCGCCTCGAGGCCCGTGCCGAGCAAAGCGATCAAAAGCTCCACCAGCAGAGCCCCACCAACAATCGCGCCGCCAATGCGCAGCCCCGAGCCGGATGGTCCAGCCGCACCAACACCGCGCAAGCGCTCGCCAATGGAGTCGCTCTCCCCGCCCACGTAAGCAACAACGAACACATAAAGCACCATCACAGCCCCCGCGTACACGACCACCTGCACCGCAGCCACGAACTCAGAGCGCAACAACAGGAACAGCACCGCAAGGGAGATCAGATGCGACACCAGCGCAAGCACGCTGTAAAACGGATTACGCAAAACCACCACGCCCACGGCGCCAGTAATCGCGCCAATAGCAGCAAGAAAGAAAAGAACCGCACTCATCGCTGGTCCGCACCTCGGGCGTACGTGCACAGCGGCCCCCGCCGCGGAGCAGCGATACGGCGAGGCTCGCCCGCCGCGAAAGCGGCCGCGAGCATCGACGGATCGCTGCGGAGCCGCCTCACTCTCCCTCGTTCCTGAGCGGCGTGCGCTCCAAAGGCTCGGCAAGCAACATCTCCTTAGTAAAAATCAAATCCGAGCGGTCGTAATCAGACAGCTCATAATCGTGCCCCATCGTGATCGCATCAAACGGGCACGCGACCTCGCAGTAGCCGCAGAAGATGCAGCGCGACAGGTTGATCTCATACACCGCCGCGTAGCGCTCGCCCGCGGACACGCGGTTCTCGGGCGTGTTCTCGGCGGCCACCACACGGATGCAGTCGGCGGGGCACGCGGCCGCGCACAGCGAGCAGCCGACGCACTTCTCGAGGCCCGTGTCCTCGAAGCGGTGCAGCTTGTGACGGCCGCGGAAGCGCGGGTACACGGGCACCTTCTCCTCTGGGTAGGAGATCGTGTTGACCCCCTCGCCGATGCGCCCAAAGGTGGTCTTTAGCCCGCGCGCGGTCTCCACGAACGTGCGCCACGCGCTGCGCCCGGCGCCCGGCTCGGGCGGACGCTGCACCTGGATCACGTCCTCGCCGGGGCTCCAGGCGGTGACGTTCAGCGTGGCTGTGGGGGTCTCGGCGTCGCTCATCAGTGGGTCACCACCACGAGGATCGCCGTCACGAGCGCGTTGAGCGTCGCCAGCGGCAGCAGCACCTTCCAGCCGAAGCTCATCAGCTGGTCGTAGCGCAGACGTGGGAGCGTGGCGCGCACCCAGATGAAGAAGAACGTGATGAGCGACATCTTGAACAGCACCACGATCGGGTCGACCCAGCCGGGCGGGTGGATACCGAACGGCAACAGCCAGCCGCCGAGGAACACCGTCGTGACGATGCCCGACACGACCAGCACGTTGAGGTACTCAGCGAAGTAGTAGGAGGCAAAGCGCCCGCCACCGTACTCGGTGTTGTAGCCACCCACCAGCTCGGCGTCCGCCTCTGTCAAATCGAACGGCGCGCGGTTGGTCTCAGCGAAGCTCGCCGTGAGGAAGATCAGGAAGCCCACGAACTGCGGCACGATGTACCACATGCCTTTCTGGGCGGTGACGATGCCTGTCAGCGACAGCGTCTGCGCGGTCATGATCACGCCCACCAGCGCCAGGCCCTGGGAGACCTCGTAGGAGATCAGCTGCGCCGCGCCGCGCATGGCGCCCAGGAACGAGTACTTCGAGCCCGAGGACCAGCCGCCGAGCATGATCCCGTAGAACGCCACCGCGCCGAACGCGAACAGGTACAGCGGCCCGATCGACACGTCGACGCCATACAGCCCCACACGTTCGCCGAAGATGTGCTGGACGTTGCCGAAGGGGATGATCGCGAACGCGGCCACCGCCGTCAGGATCGACACCAGCGGCGCCACCGCAAACAGGAAGCCCACTGACGTGGTCGGGCGGAACTGCTCCTTGGTGAGCAGCTTGAGGATGTCCGCAAGCGGCTGCAGCGCGCCATAGGGGCCCACGCGGTTGGGGCCGTAGCGACCCTGCATGCGGCCCATGATCTTGCGCTCGGCGATCAGCACAACGGGGACGAGCTGCAGGCCCACGGCAAAGATCACGATCGCCTTGAGGATCTGCACCCACCACGCTTCGTAGTAGCCGACGATCGCGAGCGTGCTCATGCCCGTTCACCGCCGCTGTAGGACAAAGGCAGCACAGCCTTCTCACGAGGGAAGAGGAACTGCAGCGCCGGCGAGAACTCGACCTCCTGGGCGTCCCACACAGAGCGCCAGCCGGCGACGTCGGCCGCGTCCTCCGGTGTCGTGTCGGCCCCCGGCGTTGCTGCATCGGTCGCGTCGCCAGTGGCAGCGCCGGCGGCGCCAGTGCCCGGCGTGGAGGCGGGAAACGCGGAGGCGCCCTCACGCTCCTGCCAGCGCACGCCGCGGCCGCCGATCTCCTCGAGCGTCAGCCCCGCGTAGAAGGGGACTGCGGCGAACAGCTGCTTGGAGGCCATCGCGCCGCTGAGCACATCCAGATCAAGGCCCACGCGCAGCGAGAGCTCGGCGAGCAGCTGCCAGCCGGCGCGCACAGCGCCGGATCGGGCGATCGCGGGACGCAGGCGCTGCAGGCGCCCGTCCGGGTGGACGATCGTGCCCTCCTTCTCGGGGTATGCCTCTGCTGGGAACACCACCGTGGCGTGCTCGCGCAGGCCCTCCGTCAGGAACGCCGCGTGGGCGACGACCGTGCTCGCGCCCGCCAGCGCACGCTCCCACAGCTCGCTATCTGGCAGCTCGCGCAGGGGGTCGCACTGCAGCAGGTAAAGCGCCGCCAGATCGCCCTCGGCAAGCCCCTCGGCGATCGCGTGAGCGTCTCGCGCGGACTCGCCATCGAGCTTGGAGAGCCCCGGGCCGACGCCTGGAAGGACGCCCGCCTCGCGCAGACCACGGCCGTTGCTCGCGGCGGGCACTTCCAACAGGCCCGCGCCTTCTGTGCCCGCAACACTGAGCCCGTCGGCCAATGCCAGCAGCGCCTGCGCACCCGCTGCTCCGGCCGGTCCGGCTGTAAGACGCTCGCCCCACAGCACCACGACCTCGCGCGGGGGCGTCTCCTCGGCCTCGTTGGCACCGCCGGATGCGGGGCCGGAGTCCTCGCCTTTGAGCAACGCCGCGAGCTCGCGCACCGCGTCAGGCTCCGCTCCGGCCTGGCGGGCAAGCTGCTCCGCATCGGCTGCTCCACTCACGGCTGCGCTGAGCGCCGCTGCGAACGCGGCACCGGCCCCCACCGCGTAGCGCACCGACAGCACCGCGCTGGTGTCCAGCGAGCTTGGGTGCGGCGAGGCGACCGCCAGCTTCGTGCCGTGCAGGCGCGCGCCCTTGCGCAGACGCAGGTCGAGGATCGGCGCGTCGTTGACTGGCTCAGCGTCGAGCACCAGCACCGCGTGCGCGAACTCCAGGTCTGAGACCTTCGCCTGCAGCCTCGGGTCGTCCAGTGCGCGGTGCAGCTCCAGCGGCAGGCTGCCGCCACGGCGCGAGTCCACGTGGGGCGAGCCGAGACCCTCGCGCATCAACCGGCTCAGCAGGAAGCCCTCCTCGTTCGTTGCCTGACCGCCTGCCAGTGCGCCCGTGTTAGCGCCCGCGCGCGCGAGGCCCGCGGCGGCCTCTTCCAGCGCGCGCTCCCAGGAGACGGCTCGCAGCTGCCCGCCGTCGCGCACCATCGGCTCGACGATGCGCTCGTCGACGTGGAAGGACTGGTAGGCGAAGCGGCCCTTGTCGCACAGCCAACCGTCATCGACCTCCACGTTGTCGCGCTGCAAAACGCGCAGCGCGCGCTCGTCGCGGACGGTGATCGTGACGTTGCACTGCGCTGGGCACAGCGTGCACACCGAGCCCGCGCCCTCGATGTCCCACGGCCGCGCGCGGAAGCGGTACGGCCGCGAGGTGAGCGCGCCCACAGGGCACAGCTCGACGATGTTGCCGCTGAACGGCGCCACATACGGATGGCCGTCGAAGGTCGAGACGTAGGAGTGCGCGCCGCGCTCCAGCAGCACCAACTGGTAGTCCTGGGCGACCTCCTGGGAGAAGCGCACGCAGCGGTAGCAGAGGATGCAGCGCTCGCGGTCGATCGCGATCAGCGGCGAAAGCTCCAAAGGCTTTACGAAGTGGCGCTTGGGCTCGATAAAGCGCGAGATGCCACCGCCCCAGCCGAAGGTGATGTCCTGCAGCGGGCACTCGCCGCCCTTGTCGCACACGGGGCAGTCGAGCGGATGGTTGATCAGCAGGAACTCCACCACCGACTGCTGCGCGGTCTTCACGCGCTCGGTTTCCGTGTAGACGACCATGCCGTCCTTCACCGGCGTCGAGCAGCCGGTCTGGAGCTTGGGGATCCCCTCGATTTCCACCAGGCACATGCGGCACGCGCCCACCGGCTGGCCGAGCTTGGGCTCATAACAGAAGACCGGGATCTCGACGTCGCCATGCTTGGCCGCGTCCACGAGCATCGTGTTCTCCGGCACCTGCACCTCGCGGCCGTCGATCGTAAACGTGATCGTCCTAGCTTCTGGGCGCGGCACTGTTAGATGCCTCCTCGGTGCATGCGCGCCGCCTCGATGTGCTCTTCGAACTCCTCTTTAAACTTGGCGATCATCGAGCCGATGGGCATCGCCATCGCGTCGCCGAGCACGCACAGGCAGTTGCCGATGATGTGCTCCTGCACCGACGCCATGATCTCGAGGTCCATCGGCGTGGCCTCGCCCAGCTCGATCCGCTCGAGCATCTTCACCGTCCAGTTGGTGCCCTCGCGGCAGGGCGTGCACTTGCCGCAGGACTCGTGGCGGTAGAACTTGGCGACCTTCATCGCCACGTCGAGGATCGGCGTGGCGTCGTCGACGACGATGATCGCTCCCGAGCCGAGCATCGAGCCGGCACCCGCGAGCGAGTTGAAGTCGTAGGGGATATCGAGGTCCTCCTCCTTCAGCACCGGCGAGGAGGAGCCGCCAGGGAACCAGCACTTGACTTTGCGGCCCTCCAGCGGGCCGCCCGCGAGGCCGTAGATGATCTCGCGCGAGGGGATCCCCAGCTCGATCTCATAGTTGCCCGGGCGCTGCACGTGGCCGGAGACCGACACGAGCTTCGTCCCCGTGGAGGTCTCCACGCCGAGCTTCGCGTACTCCTCGCCGCCCATCGCCATGATCGTCGGCACGGTCGAGAGCGTCTCGACGTTGTTGATCAGCGTGGGGCCCTGGTAGAGGCCCTGCACCGCAGGGAACGGCGGCTTCAGACGTGGGTTGCCGCGCTTGCCTTCCAGCGAGTCCAGAAGGCCCGTCTCCTCGCCGCAGATGTAAGCCCCGGCGCCGCGGTGCACGACGAGCGACAGCGACAGCCCCGAGTCGAGGATGTTCTCGCCGATATAGCCCGCGTCGCGCGCTTCCTGGAGTGCCGCGTCGAGCATGTCCGCCTGCAGCACGTACTCGCCGCGGATGTAGATGAACGAGCGGTTCGTCCCCGCCGCGTAAGCGGCGATGATGATCCCCTCGATCAGCGTGTGCGGCGTCTTCTGCATCAGCTCGCGGTCCTTGAACGTCCCCGGCTCGGACTCGTCCGCGTTGCACACCAGGTACTTGTCCATCGTGCCCTTGGGCAGGAACGACACCTTCGTGCCCATCGCAAAGCCCGCGCCTCCACGCCCGCGGATGCCAGATGCTTTGAGCTGCTCCAGCACCTCCTCCGGTGTCATCGCAAGGGCCTTGCGCAGCGACTGGTAGCCGCCGCGGCGTTCGTACACCTCCAGGGTGTTGAGCCCCGGCTCGTCGATGTCCGTGAACAGGAGGATGGGCGGTGCGGCTGCGGCCATGCTTACGCTCCTCCCTCGGCGATGGATGAATTCCCGCCCGCCCACTCCTGGCTGTTGGCGTGGGGATCTGCGACCAGCCGTCGCGCGAGCTGCTTCTCGGGGAGCACCGGCCGCCCAGCGCGAATGTCATCGAGCAGCTGCGGCACGTCCGCCACGCTCAGGGGGCCCACATACACGCCGTCGACAGAGGCCATCGGTGCGATGTCGCACGCGCCCAGGCACTCGAACGTGCGCACGTTGAACTCCGCATCGTCACCCGCCGCAGCGCGGACCGCCTCATACAGCTCATCAGCGCCGCACAGCGAGCAGGAGATGTTCGTGCACACGTACACGCTGTGACGCCCCACAGGCGTCGTCTCGAGCATGTCGTAGAACGTCGCCACCGAGTCCAGGTATGCGGGCGTCACCCGCATCACGCACGCGACCTGCTCGAGCGCCTCCGGCGAGCACCAGCCGTGCACGCGCTGGGCAGCCGCGAGCGCCGGCAGCGCGGCTGAGCGGCGGTCGGGGTACTTGGCCATATGCGCCTCGATCTCCGCCCGCAGATCCGCCGGCACGTCCGTCGTGGTCGAGTCGGGTATCTGCGCGGGGTCCTTCTCGAGATCGGCCGCTCGATCCCAGCCGGGCACACGTGAGCCATGGTCGAAACGCGGCACCGGCAGGCGCAAGCCAGCCTCCGCCGAGCGGACTTCCAGAAAGTCCGCCTCCCTGGTGACGTCCTCCGGCGTGCTCAACGGTCTATGCCTCCGAGGATCGGATCGAGCATCGCCAGCGTGGCAATCATGTCGGCGATGTACGCGCCCTTGACCATCGGCGCGGTCGCCTGCAGGTTCACGAACGAGGGGTCGCGCATGTGCACGCGTGCGGGCTTGGAGGAGCCGTCCGAGCGCACGAAGCAGCCGAGCTCGCCGCGCGGCGCCTCGATTGGGTAGTAGACCTCTCCCGGCGGCACCCGCATGCCCTCGGTGACGAGCTTGAAGTGGTGAATCAGCGCCTCCATCGAGGTCGCGAGCTCGTGGCGCGGCGGCAGCGCGACCTTGCGGTCCTCGGTGATGTGCGGCCCCTCCGGTAGGCCCTCCAGCGCCTGCTCGACGATCTTCACCGACTCGTACATCTCCGCCAGGCGCACCGCGAAACGGTCGTAGTTATCGCCATGTGTGCCCACGGGGATCTTGAACTCGAAGTCCTCATATGAGGAGTACGGCGCCGCCTTGCGCAGGTCCCAGGGGTTGCCTGCGGCGCGCAAGAGCGGGCCGGTGACGCCAAGCGACAGCAGCGTCTCGGCGTCGAGCGGGCAGGTGCCGCGCAGGCGCTGCAGCACGATCTCGTTGCGGTTGAGTAGCGCCCCGTACTGATCCACGCGGGAGGGCATTTCCTTGAGGAACCCCCGCAGCTTCTCTGCGAACCCAACGGGGATGTCCTCCATCACGCCGCCGATCTGGAAGTAGCGCGTGTGCATGCGCTGCCCGGAGGACATCTCGAACAGGTCGAGGATCTTCTCGCGCTCGCGGAAGCAGTACCAGAACATCGAGATCGCGCCCAGGTCCAGCGCGCTCGTCCCCAGCCACACCAGGTGGGACATGATGCGGTTGAGCTCCAGGTGGATCACGCGCAGGTACTGCGCGCGCTTGGGCACCTCCACCTCCGCCAGCGTCTCCACCGCGCCGCAGAACGCCAGTGCGTTGAAGTAGTAGGAGAGGTAGTCCATCCGCTCGATCACCGGGATGACCTTCCAGTAGGACTTGTCCTCGGCGGTCTTTTCGATGCCCGTGTGGACGTAGCCGATGACCGGTTTGACATCGCGCACGAGCTCGCCCTGGAGCGTCACCAGCAGCCGCAGCACGCCGTGCGTGGCCGGGTGGTGCGGGCCGAAGTTGAGCGTCAGCATCTCCTGCGTGGAGCCGTCGCCCTCCGTCTCGCCGAGCTGCTCCTCCAGGGGTGAGAGCGTGATGCTCTGCTCGCGCCTGCGGTACTCGGAGATCGTCGGCGTGGACCCGGCGCTGGACTGGTCGGTGGGGGTCACTCGCCTGTGCCCTTTTCGGTGCGCGTCTCCAGCCAGCCGGCCTCGTCGCGGGTGAAGATCACCGGTTCGCCGCCGATCGGGAAGTCGCGGCGCTGGGGGTGGCCCTCGTAGTCCTCTGGCATCAGGATCCGCCGCAGGTCGGGGTGCCCGTGAAAGACCACCCCGAACATGTCGTAAATCTCACGCTCCTGATGGTTGGCGGTCGGCCAATCATCCGTCACCGACTCCACGTCAGCCGAATCCGTGGGCACGCGCAGCTTGACCGCGAGGCGGTCCACCTTGCTCATGTCGAGCAGCTCATAAACGACGCCCAGGCGTGGCTCCTGTGGGTAGTAGTCGACGCCGTGAACGCTCGCCAGGAACGCGTAGCCCTTGCCGCGCAGGTGTGAGAGCACCGCCCTGATCGACGCGGGCGCGACGTGCAACGTCGCCTGGTTGCGAAAGAACGTCGTGTCGGTGACGACGTCCTCGCCCCGTGCGTCGCGCAGCTCCTGGGCGATCAGCTCGAGGCCGGTGGCGTCAGGCACCGGCCGTGTCCCGGGTGGATTCCCCGCCAGCCACATTCACCGCTGCCGGTGGCGGTGTTGCGGCGGTCGGCTCCGGCACGACCTCCTCGGTGCCGCGTGCGTCGTAGCGCTCGCGCCAGCCCATGTCGGGGTCGTCCTGAACCATCTTGCGAAGCTTCAGCACGCCGTGCATGAGCGCCTCCGGGCGGGGCGGGCAGCCGGGCACGTGCACGTCGATCGGCATGAACTTGTCAGCCGGCACGAGCGCGTAGTTGTTGAACACGCCCATCGAGCTGCAGCACGCACCCATCGAGATCGCCCACTTGGGCTCGAGCATCTGGTCGTAGATGCGGCGCACGATCGGCGCCATCTTGATCGACACACGTCCCGAGAGGATCAGCAGGTCGGCTTGCCGCGGTGAGGCGCGGAACGCCTCGAAGCCGAAGCGCGCCACATCCACCCGCGCCGCCACGATCGACATCATCTCGATCGCGCAGCAGGCCAGGCCGAATGTTGCCGGGAAGAACGAGTTCGAGCGCGCCCACGCGACCGCCCTGTCGAGCGTGGTCGTCAGGACGCTTTCTTCCACATAGCGTTCGAAGTCCGCCCCCTCCAGATGTGCCGAGGCGTTCGGGCCCTCGATCTCGCCGCCGCGCAGCAGCTGGCGCGAGTTCAGCGAGCGCACGCGCAGATCAGCAGCGCCGCCCGCTCCCAGGGGGCCCAGTGGTTGACGTTCTATCGCCACTCCAACGCTCCTCTGCGCCATACGTAGGCGAACGCCACGAACAGCAGGAGGATGAACACAATCGCCTCGACCAGCGCAAAGCTGCCATATGCGCGTAGCTCGATTGCTATCGGATAGAGGAAGACCACCTCGATATCGAACAGTATGAACAGCATCGCGATCAGGTAGAAGCTGATCCCGAATCTGAGGCCACGCTTGATCTCAGACGGCAGTCCGCACTCGTACGGATCCTGCTTGTGAGGGGTCGCGCGGCGCGGACCCATCACCGAGTTGAGCACTGCGAACGCGCCGCCCACCGCCCCACCAAGAACGAGGAATACGATCGCCGGGAGATAAGTGCGCAGCACCGAGCGCTGTTATATCACTGCTTGTGGCAGGCTGTTACTAGTGGCAATCGGCTCGAAACCAACACCGTGAAAGAGGCCGTCGTGGCGGGCGCTTTGGCGGTCGGGGCGCTCAACGCGGTCGCGGCCATCGTTGGCGGGCTCGTTTGGTACCGGGCGCCGATCGGTGCACCCACCGACCCCACCTCGGCCGGCCGCTCGGTAGCCGCCTTCTGGGTGATGTTGCGCGTTGGCCAGGGCTCCGCGCTCGCGCTCGCCATCGCCATCGGCTCGCTCGCCGCGGCCGGGAAGTACTCGAGCGAACACCTCTTCTACCTGTACGCGCTGCTGCCGCTCGCCATCGGCTTCGTCGCCGAGCAGTTGCGCGTCGCCTCTGCGCAGACGATCCTCGACCAGCGTGGGCTCGAGAACGCCGCAGCGGTGGGCGATCTGCCCGATACGGAGCAGCACGAGGTGGTCGCGGCGATCGTGCGCAGGGAGATCGGCGTGATGGCTCTATCGGCGCTCGTGGTGGTGTTCCTCGCGCTGCGCGCGGCAAGCACGGCCCACGGGTTCTAAAAAGAGAGCAATGGCGAGGTGGGCGCTCCGCGCCGGCGTCGCATCAGCCGGCCGGCGCTCCGTGCCGGCCTCGGCCCTATATATTTCCCGGCGCATGAAGGCCGCAGCCACGACGATCGCTCTGCTCGCCTGTGCCGTACTGCTCGGCGCGTGCGGGTCACAGGGCATCCAGCTCGCCAAGACCAGCCCGTACTACAAAGGCGCGGTGCTCTTTACGGACCACTGCGCCGGCTGCCACACGCTCGCTGTAGTCGGCTCGGAGGGCTCGGCGACGAACATCTCCAACCGCATCAAGACCAACGGGCCGAACTTCGACTTCCGCAAGGAGAACGTGCAGCAGGTGCTCTACGCGATCCGCAACGGCGGCTTCTCCGGGGCGATCATGCCCGAGAATGTCGTCGTCGGCGAAAACGCCAAGGCGGTCGCGGAATTCCTTGCCAAGTACTCTGGGCTTAAGCGGAAAAGGTGCCTCACACCGAAATTACGCTCTCGACTAAATAGGGCAGGTCGTGTCTTCGACTCGACCGCGACTTCGCGGCGCTCGCCCCGAAGACACGACCTGCCCTCTAGCCGAGTGCGGTCTCGGTGGGCGCTGGCGCGCTGTTGTAGACAGGTAGGCTCCCCTCCATGCTTGATCTGAAGTTGATTCGCGAGGATCCTGACCTTGTTCGTGCCGCTTTGGCGCGGCGCGGGGGCGGGGTTGCCGATGGGCTGGATGTTGTGATCTCGCTCGATGCTCGCCGTCGGGAGCTTTTGCCTGAGCTCGAGGGGTTGCGGGCTGAGCAGAACGAGGCCAACTCGCGTATTCGCTCTGCCGCTGATGCGGATGTGCGCGAGCGGGAGATCGAGGCTATGCGTGGCGTTGCCGCTAAGGCCAAGGCGCTCGAGCAGGAGCTTGGTGAGGTGGAGCTTGAGTTGCAGGGTGCGCTTGCGCCGCTGCCCAACCTGCCGGACCCCTCCGCTGCGCCTGGGCCCGAGGATGAGCTCTTGCGTGAGGTCGGTGTGCCGCCTGTGCTCGACTTCACGCCTCGCGATCACCTCGAGCTGGCCGGCGCGCGGATCGACATGGACCGCGCTGCCAACCTCTCCGGCACTCGCTTTGCCTACCTGAAAGGCGACCTTGTGATGCTCGAGTTGGCGCTTGTGCGCTGGGTGCTCGAGAAACTCCGCGCCGAGGGTTTTGAGCCGGTTATCCCGCCGGTGCTTGTGCGTGAGCGCGCGCTGTACGGGACCGGCTTCCTGCCCGACACCGAGCAGCAGATCTACAGCCTGCCCGAGGACGACCTGTTCCTCGTCGGCACCTCCGAGGTCGCGCTCGCCTCGTTGCATGACGGCGAGATCATCGACGGCGAGCGCCTGCCGCTCCGCTATGCGGGCTTCTCGCCGTGTTTCCGGCGCGAGGCCGGCGCCGCCGGCAAGGACACACGCGGCATCATCCGCGTGCACCAGTTCGACAAGGTCGAGATGTTCAGCTTCATCGCTCCCGAGCAGTCCGCCGATGAGCACGAGCGCATCCTCGCGATCGAGGAGCAGATCCTCGCCGAGCTCGAGCTGCCCTACCGTGTCGTCAACATCGCCGTCACCGACCTTGGCAACTCAGCCGCCAAGAAGTACGACTGCGAGGCGTGGATTCCCAGCCAGGGGCGCTACCGCGAGCTGACCTCGTGCTCGAACACCACCGACTACCAGGCCCGGCGCCTGAACATCCGTGTTCGCGCTGACAAGCGTACGCAGGCGCTGCACACGCTCAACGGCACAGCCGTGGCGGTCGGACGCACGATCGTGGCCCTGCTCGAGAACGGTCAGCGCGCGGATGGGGGCGTCGATCTGCCCAAGTGCCTCGTGCCCTACGGCGCACCACCAATGCTGGAGCCAGAACCGTAGGGCTAGACAATAAGTAGATAGGCTCCCCCGCCGTTATCAAGCGGATAGGGAGCGGCAAGGCGTGCAGGACGAGCAGCGAACGAGGATCCTCGAGGCGACAGCAGAGGCGGCGTCGGCCCGTGGGATCGCAGGCAGCTCGGTCACGACCGCCGAGGTAATTGCCCGCGCGGGCGTATCCAGCGACGCGTTCCACGCGCTTTTCATAGACCGCGACGCGTGTCTTCTAGCCGCGTGCGAGCTAGCGCTCACGCGCGCACGCAAGCGGACCGCGCTCGCTTATGACGCCGAGCCACGCTGGCTCGACGCGGTCAAGGCGGGGCTCGCGGAGCTGCTGCGGTTCATCGAAGACGAACCAGCGTTCGGGCGCCTGTTGATCGTGTATTCGACGGGCGGCGGCGAGCAATTGCTGCGCCGCCGCGCCCAGGTGCTCGCCACGCTCGCAGAGGTCGTCGATCGTGGTCGCCACGAGGCTCCCGCCGATCGTCAGCAACCAGCGGCGATCGTCGGCGAGGGTGTAGTTGGCGCCGTTATCGCCGTCCTGCAGAGCCGGTTGCTGCGCGACGACGCCGGCGGGGTGACCGAGCTGTTCGGGTCGCTCATCAGCATCATCGTCCTGCCCTACCTCGGCGTTGGCGTCGCTCGCCGCGAGCTCACACGGCCGGCTCCCCCCGTCCGCGTGCCCGGCGTCGGCTTGGCGCTGGGAGGAGCGTTTAGCGCGGGCGAGGGCGTCAGGCTGACATACAGGACCGCACGTGTCCTCAGCGCGATCGCCGACTATCCCGGCGCGAGCAACCGCGAGGTGGCCGACCGTGCGGGCATCGTCGACCAGGGCCAGATCTCAAAGCTCCTGGGACGTCTGCAGGCGGCCGAGTTGATCTTCAAGGTCGGTGATGCCAGGACCACACGCGGTGCCCCCAACTCCTGGCGGCTGACCGACCGCGGCGCGTCGCTGCTGGCGCGGTTCCGCGACGCTAGCCGATCTTGAAGCTGAGCGCGCGCGCCGTCCCGCCGGTCGGTGTGAGCGTCAGGCGGTAGGAGCCGGGGCTCAGCACTCCCGCGCCACCCAGACGTCTGGTGTTGCGTCCGATCGAAGCCACGATCGTCAGCGAGCGCCCTATCGCCTTCCAATGCTTGTGGCCGTGGCGGCCGACTCGCTCTTCCAACGCCGTGCGTATGTGAGTGGCCAGATTGAGAGTGAACGTGAACGCGAGCGCTGCGATCTTCGGGTGGCTCTTATTCAGCGCGATCAGGGCGTTAAGCGTGAGCGCGAAGCCGGTCAGCTGCACGGGTGGCGTGATGGCTGCGCGGTTCGTCGACACGGTGCTCGCAGCTGTCGAGGTGGTCTTGCTCGAGGTCGTAGGCCCAGGGGCTGTGGGCGCCGGTTCGCCAGTGCCGCCCGAGCCTTCTTCGCTCGTGCCGGGGGGCGGTTCGAAGGCGGCAATGCCGTCTGGAGTCCCTAGCCCTGTGGGCCCGTCGTAGCCAGTACCGGTGAGGCAGATCAGCTGCGATGCGCAGCTCGCTGCCGCCTCTTCGGAGGCTTCACAGGGAGAGGCCCCGCCGTCTTCGCCGGTGAATGGCAAAGTGCATTCGCCGTTGGACCCTTCTGTGATGTCGTGCAGCGATGCTGGCGATTTGGTGGCGTTTTCATACAGGGTGCGCGCCGGGTACGGTACGCCGTGTGCGCCGCCCGCGAGTGCGAACGTCGCGGCTACCAGGGGCGAGGCAAGGCTCGTGCCGCCGATCGTGCACCAGTCGAGCAGCACATGTTCGACTTTTTTGCCTTTGCTCTGTTCTTCATACGGCGTCTCGCATTCTTCGCTGGAGTCATAGACAGCGACGCCCGAGTATGGGTCCGCGTCAGCGGAGATGTCCGCGACCGCACGATTATTGCCGCAGCCGACCTGCGCCCAGTCCGCAACAGCTCGCTGCCATGATTGGGCACTGAACTGGGTGGAGCAGCCACCGCCGCCGGCGCCGTGTCCATCCTTGCGACCGGCGCTTTCACCTCCGTCGTTCCATACGCTCTCGCCGGTCCATTCGCCGCTCGTGCCGAGAGGACTCAGGCGCGTACCGCCCACGGCGACGACCTGCGGTAGGGAAGAGGGGAAGTCGGTGGAGTGCTCTTCAGGCGCTTCAATTAGCCAGTTCTTGTATCCGTAATCGCCTGCTGCCACAGTGATGACGGTGCCCGGGTGGTCGAACGCGGTGCTTTCTACCGCGCAGCCATGACCTGTGATGCATTCAGGTCCGCCCCATGAGTTCGAGATCTCCTCAGCGGGGAGGTGCGCAGCGGTGTTCTCGGCCGCTTCGAGATCTTCATATTCCGTCGAGTCTGCCTCGACGAGGGCAATATGGCAGTTCTGGCAGGTCGCATGAGCGGTCTCGATGTCCAGCGATATCTCGACCGACCAGCCTTCGACTTCTTCCACCAGTTCGCAGGCTTCTTCGTTGCCTTCTTCGCAGCGTTTTCTCTCGAGATTCAGCGCTTCAGAGGTCAGCGGGTAGGGCAGCGGTGAGGCTTGCCCTTGCTGGTTGACTTGCTCAAAGCAGCCGTTTGACTTGGTGCATTTGGGCAGCCCGAACTCTGTGTCATAGCTCGCCAGGTCTGCTTCGGCATGGGGATCGTTGTACGCGTCGACCAGGGCGATTGTCTGAGTGGAGGGAGATTCAGTCGGCAGTCCATACGCGGTGTGGAGATCCTGTGGTCGCAGTCCCAGCTGGCCGGCCGTGGGTGACGGCGCTACAGACGGCTCCGCGTTCATCGTGCGAGCCATGCCGATGGGGTGCGTGTGTGCGGCGGCCGCGGCTGTCCGCGCAACCAGCTTCATCGCCAGGCAAGCGGCGTGCCCGGGCGCGGGCGCGGGACATGCGGCACTGACCGTGTAAGCGGATGGCGGTAGCGGCGAGATGGTTTCGCCAGCCATCGCCTGGGCGCAGAGCACGGCAAATGCAACCACCAGGGTGGTCATGCCCAGTACTGCTCTGCGGTGCGTGCGTGTCGTCATCGGTTCGGTGGCGCGGCTCGGATTTTCCTCGGCGCCGAAGATCTCGCGCTTTAGCGTCTGGCTGGGTGTGCAGACGCACGGCTGGTTGGTTACGCGATCGTCACAAGCTGGTCACCGTAGGGTTACCCGATTGCGTCCCAGCGGCGCCAGGATGGTGCTCGGAACGGTGGAAGCAGGCCACGGACACGGCCAGGCAGGACGCCACGTCGATGTGGGGCGCCGGTCCGCTCGCGCACCGAACCGCGCAGGGCGCACAGAACGGGGCGGGAGCCAATCCCCGCCCCGTTCGCCATTAGGCTGAGGTGAGATGGCCTCACCACTCGGATCTCTCCTGTCCTCAGAGCAGCCGCCCCGCCGGGTGGGGGCGATCTCCGCGCTCGTCAGCGTCGCGCTCTGCACGCTGATCGTGTACCCGCTCGCGCATGTCGCCCCGGTGGTGTCGCTGAGCGTCGTGTATCTGCCTGCGGTGCTCGTCGTGTCGGTCATCTGGGGTGCCTGGCTCGGTATTGCCACCGCCGTGCTGAGCGCGGCAGCGTTCAACTTCTTCCACCTGCCACCCGTCGGGCGTTTCACGATCCAGGACTCCAGCAACTGGGTTGCGCTGGCGGCGTTCCTGGCCGTGGCCGTGCTAGCGAGCTCTGTCGCGGAGATCACGCGCGCGCGCACCCGCGACGCCGAGGAGCGCCGTCGCGAGGCTGATCTGGCGGCGGAGATGGCGAGACTTTTGCTGCGCGGGAACAATCTCGCGGAGGCGCTGCCCACCGCCGCCGCGCGCCTCGCACAGACGCTCGAGCTGAGCTCCGCTGCGATCGAGATGGATGCTGTGGAAGCGGACGAGCGCAGCATTGCCTTTCCTCTGCGCGAGGGCACAAATCGTCTGGGGACCTTGCTTGTTGGCGCGGGCACCTCAGAGGCGAACCTGCGCCGCTTGCAGGAGCGCGTTGTGCCGGCGCTCGAGGCGCTGATGAGCGCTGCCCTGGAGCGCGAGACGCTGTTGGGTGGGGTTGTGGAGACAGCGGCCCTGCGCCGGGCCGATACCGTCAAGACAGCCCTGCTGCGTGCCGTATCTCATGATCTGCGCTCGCCGCTGACCGCGATCTCGGCCGCCGGCGAGGCGATCGGCTCGCCGTCGCTGTCGCCCGAGGAGCGCACCGAGATGGTCGCGGTCATCCAGGAAGAGACCAAGCGCCTGGCGCGCCTGGTCGACAACTTGCTTGATCTCTCGCGGTTGGAAGCGGGTGCCGCCGAGCCCCACCGGGAGTGGAGCTCGATCGAGGAGCTGATCCGCGCGGCCGTCGATGAGGTCGGAGCCGGTCCGGATGCCTTCGCGCTTTCAATCGACCGTGACCTGCCACTAGTGAGCGTCGACCCCGTGCAGATGGAGCGTGCGTTCGTGAACGTGCTCGAGAACGCCCGTCGCTACTCGGGCGGGCATCCCGTATCGGTGCGCGCACGGGCGGTCCGCCGGCTGGCGAACACCCGAGCCGCGACGGTGGGCCCCGGCGAGCAGGAGCTTCCGGAGGGCAAGCGCCCGACCGGCGACCGCGTGATCGTACGTATCGTCGACCGCGGCCCCGGCATACCGCCTGCGCAGCTCGAGCGAGTATTCGAGCCGTTCTACCGCGCCGGCACACCGGGCAGCGGGCACCGCGGATCGGGGCTCGGGCTGGCAATCGCACGTGGCTTCACCGAGGCCAACGCCGGCTGGCTGCACGTCGAGTCGCTACCCGGCCAGGGCGCTACATTCGTGTTCGAGATGCCGCTGACCGAGCCAGCCGATGCCGGCGCAGCAGGTATCGGGGCCCCCGGCACCGGTGTGAGCGTGTGAACGCGCGGGAGCCCCTCGAGCCGGCGTCCCAGCCGCGCGTGCTCGTAGTTGACGACGAGCCGCAGATCGTGCGCGCGCTGAAGGTCGTGCTGCGCGAGGCTGGGTTCGAGGCGGTGCCGGCAGAAACCGGCTCGGAGGCGCTCGACCTCGCGGCCGTGCGCCCGCCCGACGCCGCGATCGTCGATCTCGTGCTCCCCGATATCGACGGCATCTCCGTAACACGCACGCTACGCGAATGGAGCCAGATGCCGATCCTCGTGCTCTCTGCCGTCGGTGAGGAGGAGCAGAAGGTGCGGGCACTTGAGGCCGGCGCTGACGACTACATAACCAAGCCCTTCGGCACCCGCGAGCTCGTGGCACGACTGCACGCTGCGCTGCGCCGCTCCGCGCGCGGCGAGGAAGAGCCGCGCATCGAGGCCGACGGCCTGGAGATCGACCTCGCTGCGCGGGTCGTGCGCCGCGACGGCGAGCCAATTCACCTGACGCCAATCGAGTTCGATCTGCTGCGCGTGCTCGCCCGCAACCGTGGCCGGCTGATGACCCACCGCAAGTTGCTCGCCGAGGTGTGGGGCCCCGAGTACATCGATGACATCCAGCCGTTGCGCACGCACATCGCGCGGCTGCGTGCCAAGATCGAGCCAGACGGCGAGGCCGGCGAGCGTGGGGCGAGTACGCCTCGCTACATCGTCACCGATCCAGGGGTTGGTTACCGGTTCGCGGAGTGACGCGGACGCTCTTGCGGAGTTTTGCGATCTCCCCGCTAGAAAGTTTGCAATCTCCCCGTCGAAAGCTCTGCAATCTCCCCGCTAGAATCTTTGCATTCTCCCCCCTGTCTATAAACCAAGGATCGTCGACCGTGAGCTGGCGGCTCGTCTGAGTGCCGTCGGCGCCGTTGTGATCGAGGGGCCAAGGGCGTGCGGAAAGACTGCCACCGCGAGGCAAATCGCTGCGAGCGAGGTGCTACTCGACGTGGACATGAGCGCCCGGCAGGCGATCGCCGTCGATCCCGCCCTCGTGCTCGACGGCCCGATGCCCCGGCTGATCGACGAGTGGCAGATCGAGCCTGCCATCTGGAACCACGTGCGACGAACGGTTGACGACCGCTCGAGAGCGGGCCAGTTCATCCTGACCGGCTCCGCGGTCCCGTCGGACGACGTCATGCGGCATACGGGCGCCGGGCGCATCGCTCGTCTGCGCATGCGTCCTATGAGTCTCTTCGAGGCGGGGCGAAGCACGGGAGATATCTCGCTGGCCGAGCTGCTGACCGGCCGGCTCAGCCCGAGCACCGATCCGGGTCTTGCGGTTGCGGATCTCGCGGAGGAGGTGGCCCGCGGCGGATGGCCGGGTCTCCGCGAGCGCAGCATCGCCGACGGTCTCCTCGCAGTGCGCGACTACCTGGATGAGATCGCTCGTGCGGACATCGATCGCTTGGGAACAATCCACCGCGATCCGAGCCGGGTGGCGCGACTGCTGGCGAGCCTCGGCCGTAACGTCGCCACTAACGTTGCTGCGACCACGCTCGCCAAGGACACTGGTGGCGCCGACGGCCCATTGAAGGACGACACGGTGCGGGAATACCTTGCCGTGTTGGAGCGGCTAATGGTGATCGAGGATCAGCCAGCTTGGGCGCCGCACCTGCGTTCGAGGTACCGGCTGCGTACGGCACCAAAGCGGCACTTCGTCGACCCGTCACTGGCAGTGGCGGCGCTACGCACGGCACCTGATGGGCTATTGAGCGATCTGAGCCTGTTCGGCTTCCTGTTCGAGTCGCTCGTCATCCGAGATCTTCGTGTGTATGCACAGGCGGCGGATGCGCGGGTACTCCAATATCGCGACAGCGGTGGCCTCGAGGTCGATGCGATCATTGAAGCGGGCGATGGTCGCTGGATGGCATTTGAGGTAAAGCTCGGGCAGGGGCAGATTGACGACGCCGCGGCTAGCTTGAGGCGATTCGCCGAGAGAATCGATGCAGAGCGATGCGGGAGCCCGGCGCTGCTGGGGGTGATCGTTGCAACCGGCTACGGATACCTTCGCAAGGATGGCATCGCCGTGATTCCTATCGGCGCTCTTGGGCCTTAGCGGTCTCTGCGGTGGGCTACTGACTGCTCGACAGTCGTTGCTGCGGATGCGCAGCCATTACAGGCGGGGCAGGATCAGCGCATGCCGCATCGTACTCATTTCGAGCAGATGCTGTCTCTCGCGGTGCCCTATCTCTCGTCGTCACGAAATCGTTATATGCCGGGTATGTTTCGTTACGCCGCCGTGACGCGGTAGCGCCAATAGTGTCCTTATGGACGCAGTCGCAATAATTATCGGAGTCGCGATGTTCGCGATTCTCCTGTTGCTGGTCGAGGGGATCGACCGGGTATGACCCCTGCATTTCCCCTCGGCTTCTTTATCGCGCACATGAGCGGCGCCGACTTCTTCGGCCTCGTCGTGTCGGTACTCGTGATCGCGTACCTATTTTACGCGCTGATCCGCGGAGAGAACCTTTGAGCCGGCCGTGGACACTTCGCGCTGCGGCGTCCTCGCTCAGCTCGCCTGTGCCCTATGGGTACGTGCAAAGCACGCCACACTCACTGCGTCCTTGCATCGCTCGATCCACGACCGGCTCAATCGTTAAATGACATTCGCGGGCTGGCTGACGATCGTGCTGTTCGTGGTCATCTTGACCGCGCTTGCTTTCCCCATCGGCAGCTACATGGCGAAGGTGTATACCGGCGAGCGGGTCTTCCTGTCACCGATATTCGCTGGGCCCGAGCGCTTTTTGTACAGCATCCTGAGGACCGATCCCGGGCGAAGCCAGGACTGGAAGTCGTACGCGAAAAGCCTTTTGATCTTCTCGCTCGCCGGCTGGCTCATGCTGTACCTGATCCTGCGCACACAGAATGCGCCGTGGGTCCCCCATTCGTTGAACCCACTCGGCTACCACTCCGCACCGTGGAACGTGACGTTCAACACCGTCTCGTCGTTTATGACGAACACCAACTGGCAGTACTACAGCGGTGAGACGACGATGACCTACCTCAGCCAGATGATTGGGCTGACGGTGCAGAACTGGTTGTCCGCGGGCGTGGGCATCGTCGTCGCCGTTGCACTCGTGCGCGGCATCGTCGGACGCAGCGGTAAGGGCATCGGCAACTTCTGGCAAGACATGGTGCGCACGATCCTGTATGTGCTCGCGCCGCTATCCGTGCTGATCGCGATCGTGCTCGTCTCCCAAGGTGTGATTGCCAACCTCTCCACCTATCTGACGGTTCACACGATCACGGGCCTCACGCAAACAATCGCGATGGGACCCGTCGCCTCCCAAGAGGCGATCAAGATGCTCGGCACCAACGGTGGTGGCTTCTTTAACACCAACTCAGCGCACCCGTTCGAGAACCCCACGCAGTTCACCAACTTCTTCGAGATGCTCGCCGTACTGGTGATCCCGGCTGCGCTCGTGTTCATGTACGGGCGCATGACCGGCAACCGCCGTCAGGGTTACGCGATCTACGGCGCGATGATGCTGATGTTCCTAGGCGCCGTCATCGTTGCCTACATCGCCGAGGCACATGGCTCGCCTGCGCAGCACGCCGCGGGCCTCAACACGCATGTGATCGCGGGTTCCACCGGTGGCAACATGGAAGGCAAGGAGCAGCGCTTCGGCGTCGCTGGCTCGGCGCTGTTCGACGTCGTCACCACTGTCACCTCGTGTGGTGCTGTGAACAGCGCGATCGAGTCATTTACAGGTATTGGCGGCGCGGTGCCGTTCGCCAACCTGTCAGCTAGCGAGGTGATCTTCGGCGGCGTCGGCACCGGCCTCTACTCAATCCTGTTGTATGTGCTGCTGGCGGTGTTCATCGGTGGCCTGATGGTGGGACGCACGCCCGAGTGGCTGGGCAAGAAGCTCGAGGCCAGGGAGATCAAGCTCGCGGGCCTGGGCATCCTCATCACACCGCTCGCCGCGCTCTTTTGCACTGCGCTCGCCACTGCCTCGAAGTCCGGGCGTGCGTCGATCTCCGAAGTGGCCAGCTCAGCGAAGCTCGGCGTGCACACACCGCAAGCGTTCTCCGAGACCTTCTACGCGTACCTCTCACAGGCCAACAACAACGGCTCTGCGTTCGCCGGTTACACGGGCTTCATCCAGCCCAACGCCGGCAACGTCGGCTCGCATGGCATCACCTTCGCAGATGTCCTCGGTGGCTTCGACATGATCTTCGCCCGCTACGCCCCGATCCTGTTCGCGCTCGCCGTCGCTGGTGCGCTCGCGGGCAAGCGCGTCACACCCGCGGGCCTCGGCACGATGCGCACCGACAACCCCACGTTCGTGGTGCTGTTGATCGGCGTGATCATCCTCGTCGGCGCGCTCACGTTCTTCCCCGCCCTGCTCCTCGGACCGATCGTCCAGGGCCTGACCGGACACCTCTACTGATATGCGCCGCGACATCGTCACATCAATTATCGGGATCATCACGTTCACGATCCTGCTCGGGCTCGTGTACCCCTTGGTGATCACGGGCATCGGCCAGGTGGCGTTCCCCAGTAACGCCAACGGGCAGCAGATTCACCTCGACGGCAAGCTTGTCGGCTCGAAGCTGATCGGCCAGAACTTCGGTACGCCGGTGCTCGAAAAGGACGGTAAGGCAAAGGAAGTGAAAGGCACGGTTGTCACCGAATCGGATCCGCGCTACTTCCAGACGCGTCCCTCGGCGACAGAAGGTGGCGCGGACAATGCCGCCGCGAGCACGTTCTCCAACCACGGGCCCAACAGTGTCAAGACCAAGGAAGCCGACGAAGAAAACATCAAGGCCTACCTCGAATTGAACAAGAATCCCACTACCAAGACTGAATATGACCCTGGCCTGACCGTGGCGAAGATCCCAGTCGATGCGGTCAATAGCTCGGCCTCGGGCCTCGACCCCGAAATATCGAAAGCGAATGCCTGGATCCAGGCCTACCGCGTGGCGGCCGTCCGGGGAATCTCTCGCACGACCGTCGACGGGTTGATCGCAAAGTACACCTCGGGTCGCGGGCTCGGCTTCTCCGGTGAGGAAGGCGTGAACGTGCTCGAGCTCAACCTCGCACTTAACCGTCTCACTGAAGGGACCCACTGATGTCCGCGCAGATGCCAGCAACCCACGAGCGGCAGGCGATCTCGCTGTTCCAGCGCGACATCGTCAGTCGTGCGCTGATCGACAGCTTCAAGAAGCTCGACCCGCGTGTTCAGATCCGCAACCCGGTGATGTTCGTGGTGGAGATTGGCTCGGTGATCACGACCGTCACATGGCTGATCCAGGTGTTTGGCGGTAAGCCGCTCGGTGGTGGCCATGAGCCCGCCTGGTACACGTTCACGATCTCGATCTGGCTGTGGCTGACGGTCGTATTCGCGAACATGGCCGAGGCATTCGCCGAGGGTCGTGGCCGTGCGCAGGCGGACACCTTGCGCTCGATGCGCAAGGAGACGGTCGCACGGATGCGCGACGGGTCCACCAAGGCCGCCTCTGAGCTCACGCGCGGCGACGTGGTGGTTGTCCCTGCGGGGGAGTTGATCCCCGGCGACGGCACCGTGATCGAGGGCATCGCCACAGTGGACGAGTCCGCCATCACCGGCGAGTCAGCACCAGTCATCCGCGAGTCTGGTGGTGACCGCAGCGCGGTGACGGGCGGCACCAGGGTGACCTCTGACGAGATCGTCGTTGAAATCACGCAAGAGCCCGGCCAGTCGTTCCTCGATCGCATGATCGCGCTCGTCGAGGGTGCCTCACGGCGCAAGACCCCGAACGAGATCGCGCTTAACATCTTGCTCGCGGCGCTGACGCTGATCTTCGTGATCGTCGTCGCCACGCTGCGGCCGTTTGGCCTGTTCGCGGGCACCTCGGTCTCCGAGACGACGCTGATTGCGCTGCTGGTCGCGCTGATCCCGACCACAATCGGTGCGCTGCTGTCGGCGATCGGCATCGCCGGCATGGATCGGCTCGTGCGCCGCAACGTGCTCGCGCTGTCAGGGCGTGCGGTCGAGGCGTCCGGCGATATCGATGTGCTGCTGCTCGATAAGACGGGCACGATCACGATCGGCAACCGGCTGGCATCTGAATTCGTGCCGATGCCAGGTGTCGCTGAGTCCGAGCTGGCCGAGGTGGCGCAGCTGGCTTCGCTCGCGGATGAGACACCTGAGGGACGCTCGATCGTGGTGCTGGCAAAGACCTACGGCATCCGCGAGCACGACATGGCCACGCTGCAGGCCGAGTTCGTGCCGTTCACCGCTCAGACCCGCATGAGCGGCGTCGACATGGACGGCCAGCAGCTGCGCAAGGGTGCCGGTGACGCGATCATCGACTTCGTCAAGCGAGAAGGCGGCTCGCCGCCGCCGGAGCTGCAGGAGGCACTCGACCGCATCGCCCGCGAGGGAGGCACGCCATTGGCAGTCTGCCGCGACAGCCAGATCCTCGGCGTGATCTACCTCAAGGATACGGTCAAGGAGGGCATGAAGGTGCGCTTCGACCAGCTCCGCGCGATGGGCATCCGGACCGTGATGGTCACCGGCGACAACCGCCTGACGGCGGCCAAGATCGCCGAGGAGTCGGGCGTCGATGACTTCCTTGCCGAAGCTACCCCCGAGCGCAAGCTCGCGCTGATCCGCGAGGAGCAGGCCGAGGGACGGCTTGTAGCAATGACCGGTGACGGCACCAACGACGCGCCCGCGCTGGCCCAGGCGGATGTGGGTGTGGCAATGAATACCGGCACCCAGGCGGCGCGCGAGGCGGGCAACATGGTCGACCTCGACTCCAACCCGACGAAGCTGATCGAGATCGTCGAGGTGGGCAAGCAGCTGCTGATCACGCGCGGCGCGCTGACCACGTTCTCAATCGCCAACGACGTCGCCAAGTACTTCGCGATCCTGCCCGCCGTGTTCGTCGCCACCTATGCAGCGACGCCGGGGGGTAAGGGGCCGCTGCATGTGCTCAACGTCATGGACCTCGGCACCCCGCAGTCAGCGATCGTCTCAGCGATCATCTTCAACGCCATCGTGATCCCGCTGCTGATCCCCCTATCGCTGCGTGGCGTGCGCTACCGCCCGATCGGCGCGAGCGCGCTGCTGCGGCGTAACCTCTGGATCTACGGTCTCGGCGGGATCATCGCGCCGTTCATCGGCATCAAGCTGATCGACCTGATCGTGCACAACCTGCTCGGAGCATGAGCGGCTGGCGCGCCGCGAGGCTCGCGCGTGCGCTCTCATCGTCATGGCCGCCCCAGCCGATCAGAGTCGCGGCCGCCTGAAGGTCTTCATCGGCATGGCTGCGGGTGTCGGCAAGACCTACCGCATGCTGCAGGAGGGCCACGCTGAGCAGGAGGCGGGCCGTGATGTCGTGATCGGCCTGCTCGAGACCCACGGCAGGGGTGAGACCGCTCAGGTGGCCGAGGGCCTGCCGATCATCCCCCGCAGACGCATGCGCTATCGCGAGACGATGCTGGAAGAGATGGATCTGCCCGCCATCTTGGGCCGAGCTCCAGAGCTCTGCCTGATCGACGAGCTCGCGCACACGAACGTCCCGGGAGCAGAGCACGCCAAGCGCCACGAGGACATCGAAGCGGTCCTAGCCGCCGGGATCGACGTGCTCTCCACGCTAAACGTCCAGCATCTCGAGTCGCTCAACGATCACATCACCGAGCTGAGTGGCATTCGCGTGCGCGAGACGATCCCCGACGCGATCCTCGCCCGCGCCGATGAGGTCGTGCTGATCGACCTCACCCCCGAGGCGCTGCTCGAGCGCTTGCGCGCCGGCAAGATCTACCCGCTCCGAGCGCATCGACGCGGCGCTGAACAACTTCTTCAAGATCGAGAACCTATCGGCGCTGCGCGAGGTGGCCCTGCGCCAGGTGGCCGAGGAGGTCGGTGCCAAGCGCCTCACCACCGAGCTCGTGGGCTCACGCGAAGAGAGCCTCGCGGCCGACGCGCCGCACGCCGTCGGCGAGCGCCTACTCGCACTCGTGGAGCCCTACCCAGGGGCGCAGCGGCTCGTGCGCCGCGCGTGGCGCTCAGCTCAGCGTCTTGGCGCAGGGCTCGACTTGCTGTGGGTTCGCACGCCGGGGAAGGAGCTCTCGGATGACCGAACAACGCTCACTCGCGGCGCTGCGTCAGCTCGCGTCGGTGCTTGGGGCGAGGATGATCGAGGAGGAATCAGACGACCTCATAGCCGAGGTCGCAGAGGTAGCAGAACGGCGCGGCACCACCTACATCCTGGTGGGTAGCTCACGCCCGGCGCGGGGGCTAGCGCGCCTGCGAGTGCCGTTCCCACAGCGGCTGATGCAGCGCCTGCCGGGCGTCGACGTACGCATCGTCGCCGATCGCTCCAATCGCTCCAACGGTGAGAGTGTGGAAAGCGGATGAACGTGGCCGTGATCGTGGTCGTCGCGTGTGCCGGGGCGTTGCTGGGGATCGCTGCGGGCTACTGGCTGCCACCGCATGGGCGTGTGCCGGCCCGTGAGCGCGTCGAGGGCGAACGCCGCATCCTGCTCCCGTTCACAGGCGAGGAGATTTCCCGACGCTCCTTTGAGGCGGCCGTGCGCCTGGCGAAGGCCGAGAACGCGATCATCATGCCCGCGTTCCTAGCGCGGGTGCCGATGAACCTACCGCTGGAAACGGCGCTACCGGTGCAGTGCTCGCGGGGGATGCCGCTGCTGGAGGCAATCGAGCAGCGCGCCAGCTCTCAGGGCGTGCCCGTTGACTCGCGTGTCGGGCGTGGGCGCTCGGCGCGCGATGCGCTTCGCAAACTGATCGAGCAGGAGCACTTCGACCGCATCATCGTCTCCGCTGACGAAGACCCGCGTGTGGGGCTCAGCTATGAGGATCTACGCTGGATGCTGGATCGCGTACCGGCCGAGATCCTGATCCTCCGTCCCGCCCCAGAGGACACTCGCAGGATTTCGACCGAGGCCGTCAAGGGCCACTTCTGAGTACTAATCGAGGTGCTCGGTGGCGGCGAGTGGATCGCGGATAACCCGGGGCTGAGCGGTCTTCACGAAATCGTTATGGCGAGAAGACCCTTTGTAACACGAGCGTAATTGTCGTGGTGACACACTCGAATTCAGCAGTCCAACAGTGACCCAAACAGAGTACCGATGCCTTCAGGTGAGTGTTCACCTGCTCGGTCGACAAATCAGCGCCGGCTTAGCCGGCAGGAGCGATGCGATGAATACCTTTCACGTCGTCCCGCTGCGTCGTGATGGCCGATCGACCACCGCGACATCCACAGGGCTCTCCCTGCGGCTGCGGCTCAGGGTGTACGCAACACGCGGAACGCTCGACCGTCAGATTGCGGCCGGGCGCCCATACAAGTCGACGGCGGCGCTGGCCTTGCGGGCCCGGCAGCTGTGCGACATGCGCACTCGGGGGCAGATAGCACGCAGCCTTCGCGAGATCATCGACTACGCCGACTACCGTGCTTCACATCGGGTGATCTCGGCGGTCGTCGTCGAGCCCGCCGCGGTGCGCCGCGCCAGGCATCCAATCCTGGGGCTGGCGGAACGACTGGAAGGTCCGGCCCAGGTGAAGCCCGCAGGCGTCGCACGTGCCCAAATAATGCTCACTGATGGTCTGAGCCCGCTCTACAACCGAAACTGTCCGCGAACCGTGACTCAAGCCATCTACGAAGTGCAGGACGCTCTCGAGGAGCAATGAGGCCCCCGGGAGCCCTTAGCGGGTCGTGGGGGCCTCGCTATCGCGATACCGCATGCGTGCGGGCTCGTCTGTCCGCTGTAACGGCATCGGTCGTACTGTCGCCCATAACGGGAGTGTGAGCGACCAGAACGGAATCGCCATGCGGTCGTTGCTCCTGGGCGTTGCGCGGTGACGGTGCGCAAACCACCTCACATGACCTCTCGTCGCAGTGCTGGCCCTGATGCTCATGATGCAACTCAACTATGGATCGCCTGCCAGCACATCTGGATGACGGTCGGGGTCCGCTGTACAACGATTTCGTTACGAATGCGTGTCTCTAACCGGCCCTGCGCTAGCGTTGCCCGACTTTGATCACGCTGCGCAGCTACGTGCCGACGCGCGCCGTGCTGCGGCGCCCCTTCTCACCGAAGCGCGGCCCAGTATCGTTGGTCGCCGGTGAGCCGGGAAGACTGGTCGGCAGCGCTTTGTGCTGCGCCCAACCGACCATGTGCCGCTATCACAACTCCACGATTAGCTGTCTGCAAGGCCATCCCGAGGACTGCCGGGTAGGTGCGCGCCGATGAGGCTCAATGCACCTGTGCCCTCCGCCTGGCGTCGTGAGGCGCTGCGCACGAACCTGTGGCTGGTGCCGACAGTCGAGATCGTGTTCGTGGTGGCGCTGTTCGCCGTCACCTACGCGCTTGATCGCGCTGCCTATGACGGAACGCTTCACTTCCCCTCGTGGGTGATCAGCGGTACCGCTGACGCTGCTCGGCAGGTTCTGACTACGATCGCGGCGGCCGTGATCACGGTGGTGACGCTCGTGTTCTCGATCACGATCGTGACGCTGACGCTTGCCTCAACGCAGTTCGGACCGCGCATGCTGCGCAACTTCATCCGCGACCGGATTACGCAGCTCACGCTCGGGAGCTTCGTGGCTACGTTCGTCTACGCGATCCTCGCGCTCGTTTGTATCGGCCCGGGCGCACATGGGGAATTTGTCCCTCACCTATCGATCACGGTGACGATGGCGCTTGTGATCCTCGACGTTGGGGTGTTGGTCGTGTTCATCGATCACATCGCCAAGTCGATCCAGCTACCGCAGGTGATCGCGAGCATCGCGCGTGATTTGTCGCGGGCAATCGAGGCCGAGGTGACCACGCCTACCGAGGGGTTCGCCAAGGCGGGTCCGTCGCTGTCAGAGATGCTCGTGCGCCTGGATGAGGACAGCGAGGTGGTACGCGCGCCGAGCAGCGGCTACTTGCAGTACGTGAGCCTGAGCACGCTGATCGACATCGCCGGCCGTAGCCACGCGGTGATCCGCCTGCTAAGGCGCCCTGGCCACTTCGTGGTGGAGGGAGAGCCACTCGCGAACGTGTGGCCCGCCGCGGCTGCGCCGGGGGTTGCCCGTGCGCTTGGCGGCGCGCACGCGACCGGCCCGCATCGAACGCTCACGCAGGATCTCTCCTTCGCGGTTGACCAGCTCGTGGAGATCGCGATCCGTGCACTGTCTCCGGCGGTCAATGACACCTTCACGGCGCTTGCGTGCATCGACTGGCTGGGCGATGGGCTGGGGAAGATCGCCGACCGCTGGCGACCGACCACCGTCCATCGCGACGCTACGGGCAGCGTGCGTGTCATCACCGTCACGGTCGACTTCGAGCGCCTGCTCGAGCGTGCCCACGACAAGATCCGTCAGGCCAGCCGTGGCATGCCGGCGGTGATGATCCGTCAGCTCGACGGGCTGGCGAAGGTGATGGCTTACACGACATCTGCTCAGCGGGAGCTGGTTTTGAAGCAGGCAAGCATGATCATGCGGGCATGCGAGGAATCGGTGCCGGAGAAGTTCGATCGGGAGGACGTGCGGCGCCGCTATGACGCCGTGCTGGCGGTGGTGCCAACCGGCCCCAGTCGGCTCGAGGGCTGATCACTCGCCCGTCGGCTGGCGGCGCGCGATCCAATTGGTGCCAGCGGTGTCGCTCGCCCCATGCACGAGGATCGAGGCGAACACCGCGAGCGCCGCGATGTTGAAGATCCGCTGGCCGGCTTCGATCTGGCGCGAGAGCACGAGCAGCGAGAACGCCATCGTGGCGACGCCCTTCGGGCCGAACCACGCCATGAACGCCTTGCTTGCACGGCCCACCTGCGTGCCAGTGAGCGCGATCCAAATGGCTAGCGGTCGTGCGAGCAAGAACGTGCCGGCCACTACCGCCACCGCCGCCCAGCCATCGGTGAACAGTCCGTTGATCGTTAGCAGTGACCCAAACACGGTGAAGATCCCGAGCTTGACGATCTCAACGACCTCATCGGCACGCTCGGCGAACTCCAGCCGCAGGTCGGGCCGACGGATCCCGATGACAATCGCGGCGACGAACACCGCGATGAAGCCGTTGCCCCGTGGGGGCAGCACGGTCAGCCCGTATGTGGCGAAGGCGAGACCGAGCCCGTACAGCGCCTTTTGGTGAGCGGGAATCGGCTGCTCGGATCGTCCATGCCCCTCGGGTTTGGGCATCAGCAGCGAGCCGGCTAGCCCGCAGACCAGGCCGAAGGCCAATCCCAGTCCCACGTCCTGCAGTACGAAGTGCCACCACACGAAGTGCTTGTCGTTGACTTCCAGGGCGGCGGCGAACGCAAGCACTGCAGGCAGCGCGAGGCCGTCGTTGAGGCCGGACTCGAGGTTGAGCGAGTGGCGGATCACCCTTGGCACGCGTGGGTCTGTCACCACACCCGAGGACAGCACCGGATCTGTGGGTGAGAGCAGCGCGCCGAGCAGCAGCGACTCGGTCCAGGAGAGACCGATCAGCGCTCGTGTGAGCACCGCGACGACGATCGCCGTGATTGGCATGCCGATCGCGAGCTTTCGTAGCGGCAGCTGCCATTGGCTTTGCAAGAGCTCTCCCTCGACCTCCAGCCCGTCGCGAAAGAGGATCACGATCAGGGCGACCGTCGCTAGGTCCGTGACGAAGCCCGAGCTCGCCTTGAAGTGCAAGATCCCGCTCGCGCCGTTACCGAGCAGGAAGCCGGCGAGCACGAACAGCGCCGCCAGCGACAGCATGCTGCGGTGCACGAGGCCCGATAGCAGCGAGCCGAGCACGAGCAGGCCGCCGAGCACGGCGGCGCTCGTCTGCAGAGAGGTCACTGCGGTAGCGTCCCATACGGCCCGCCATGACCGACGAGAAAGGACATCTGAAGGTCTTTATCGGCATGGCGCCGGGCGTGGGCAAGACCTACCGGATGCTGCAGGAGGGCGCGGCCGAAGCCGAGAACGGGCGTGACGTGGTGGTCGGCTACCTAGAGACCCACGGCCGCGCGGAGACGCTCGCGCAGGCGGAGGGCCTTGAGCTAGTGCCGCGTCGTCAGACGATCTACCGCGGCACGCCGCTGGAGGAGATGGACCTGCCGGCAGTGCTCGCACGGCGGCCCGAGCTGTGCTTGATCGATGAGCTTGCCCATACCAACGCGCCGGGGCTCGAGCACGAGAAGCGCTACGAGGACGTGCGCGACGTGCTCGACGCCGGGATCGACGTGTTCTCGACCGTCAACGTTCAGCACCTAGAGAGCCTCAACGACCAGGTGGCTCAGCTCACGGGCGCAACGGTACGCGAGACGATCCCCGACGAGGTGCTCTCCGCGGCGGATGAGGTCGTGCTGATCGACCTGACCCCGGAGGCGTTGATCGCGCGCCTGCGTGCGGGCAAGGTCTACCGAGCAGAGCGCGTGCCAGCGGCGCTGAGCAACTTCTTCAAGATCGAGAACCTGTCGGCGTTGCGCGAGACGGCGCTGCGCCAGGTGGCGGAGGAGGTCGAGGTCAAGCGTCTGGTGCGAGCGCCAGCCCCGCTGGTACGACGCGACGAGGAGGGCCTGGCCGTCGACATCAACGACGGTCCCCAGCCGATCGCCGAGCGCCTGCTCGCGCTGGTGACGCTGGCGCCGCACTCCGAGCGGATTGTGCGGCGCGCGTGGCGCTCGGCCCAGCGCTTGGATGCCGAGCTCGATGTGCTCGTCGTGCGCCCGCCGGGGCGTCCGCCGAGCCCGGAGGATCGCAAGCGACTGGAGGAGCTCAGGCGCCTGACGGCGATGCTCGGCGCGCGTCTGCGGGTGGAGGAGGGCGAGGACGTGGCGGCAGTGGCCGTCAGGCTCGCCCGTTCGCTCGGCAGTACGTACGTACTGATGGGCACACCCAGCCAGCGTCGCGGCCTGTCTCGTCTGGGCGGCGCTAGCGAGCGCTCGCTGCTAATGCGGCTACTGCGAGAGCTGCCAGGTGTGGACGTGCGGATCGTCGCCGACCCCAGCCTGCGGGCTCATGGCAGCGAGGCGTCGGGGTTTGTAGACCAGCTCGCGGACTAAACATCGTCTAAAACCGGAGGCGCTAGGCAGGTCGAGCCCTAAACGCCTCGTAAGACTGTTGCAGCGGGCGCAACCCTTAAGCGCCTAACCTGTTGCGGAGTCGTATGAGAATCACCCCTCGTTATCTCTCGATGATCAGTATCTCGGTGCTCTTCGCGCTAGCGGTTGCGGGAGCTGGTGCCATTGGCCAGGCCGGCGCACGCACGCCGAGATCTCCGCGCGCCCACGCGGCCAGCTCTTACATCACCGGCATCGGCGACGAGACCGCGTCGATGTTCGCCAACCCGCTGTACAAGCAGCTGCACACGAAAATCGTCCGCTACATCGCCCCCTATGACGCGGCGGTGCGCCCCTACTCGCTGGACAAGGCGATCGTGTTCATCCACGACGCAGAAGCTGCCCACGAGAAAGTACTGGTGGCCTTCTACCACTCCGAGTACACCCCGACGCGGCTGCCGAGCGTGTCCACCTATCAGAATGACGTCAAGAAATTCGTCAAGCTTTTCCCGCGGGTCAAAGAATACGAGTCCTGGGACGAGTCCAACCGCGGCGATGAACGCGGCCAGTTCTCGAGCCCGTCAGCCGTTGGGGCGGCGAAGTACTACCAGGCGCTGCTGCGCGTGTGCCGGGGCTGTGCGGTCGTGGGCTTGGACGTGCTCGACCAGAACTACATCGGTCCCACGCTCAACTACATCTCGGAATTCAAGCACGAGATCTATCGCCTCGAGACGGTCATGCCGAAGATCTGGGGTCTGCACAACTACTCCGACGTGAACCGTTTGGAAGGCTGGCGCACGCGTGAACTGGTGCGTGCTCTGGGTGGGCAGGTGTGGCTTACGGAGACCGGTGGCATCGTGAAATTCGGGGGTGCATTTCCCAATAGGAACGGCTCGGGTCTGACACGCGCGGCGAAGGTGCTCAAGTTCATGTTCTCCCTCGCCGGTGCCCACTCGCAGATCAGGCGACTGTACATCTATGACTGGAACGGCGGTACCAGCTCCACGCGCTTCGACGCCGGGTTGACCAACGCACACGAACAGCCGCGCCAGGGCTACGTGGTCGTCTGCCGCGAGCTACACGCCAGCAACTGCGGCGTCAGGATCGCCAGCAACTGACGATCGAGCAGTGCCCGGGACGCGGTCCTCGGGTGCGTTGCGCAATAGGCGCATCGCGCCCAGCGCGAGTAGCCCGACGGCGGCGGCGACGGGGGCGAGCGTCTTCAGCGGGTAGGTGCTGCCAGAGTGAAGCTTGAGGTTGAAGGCGGTGTGGTCACCGGCTTTGTAGATGTTTTCAAGGCCTGCATGGTCGATCCCCAAGAGCGTTGGCGCGAGCACCGCGAACAGCGCCCAAGCGACCAGCGCGAGCACCCCGGCGCTGATGACGGCGCCCGACAGGCGAAGGCGCGGTGTGGCCCACGCCGCCAGGAGCACCCCGCCGGCGGCCGGGAGCAGAAACGGCCAGATACCTCCCCAGCCGCGTCCCAGCCCGTACGCGGAGGCGATCGTGGGCTGGAAGTAGCCCTCGCTGAGGTAGCGCATCCAGCTGACGGTCTCGTTCTCGTAGCCGATCAGTGGATGGGTGACCGTGGCGATCACCGTTGTGGTGATTGAGATCCCCGCTAGAGCGATCGTGGGGCCGGGGAAGCGCTTGAGTGTGAGCGCAACCGGGAAGGCCAGGAAAGGCAGCAGCGTGTCGAGGAAGCGCGGCTGCATGAAGCCGCCGCCAAACGGCAGGTAATAGCCGGAGTTGTAGAACAGGTAGCAGAGGCAGATGCCGACGATCGTGAGCGCCTCGGCGCGCTTGCCTTGCCGGTAGAGCATCGCGGTGCCGACCCCGCCCATGATCAGCACAGGTGAGATCGTCAGTAGCCCGCGCGAGTCGAGCAGCAGCGTTGCCAGCACCCGCAGGCTAGGTGCGCCGATGCCGAAGAAGCCCTGCTGTTGGCGAGGGATGTCGGAGTAGGCGAGGTGCGTCCAGGAGTGAAACGCGTAGTGGTTGTAGAGCAGCAGCGGCACGATGCCGACCAGGCCGCCGACCACGTATGCGCCGCCACGCCGCAAGACCCCCAGCGGGTTGAGCGAGTCCCTGCGGGAGAGGAGGAACAGGCCGAGCACGATCGCGGCGAAGAAAGTCGGGTACTCCGATGAGAACGCGTAGCCCATTGCCAGTCCCGCCAGGGCGAGCAGCAGGGCTCTCGGTGGTCCCTCGCGCTCGCGCAACATCAGCCAAAAAGCGGCAAAACATAGGAAGGTGGTGAACATGTGCGAGAACAGCAGCTGCGAGAACGGCAGAACCATCGTGCCCAGGCCGAGCACCACCGCAGCAGCAACGCCGTAGCCCGGCGCGTAGCGCTCTGCCACCCGCCACACGAGCAACAGCAGAAGCAGGCCCGGCAGCACGTTGCTCCATAGGCCAATCAGGTAGATCATCTCGTCGCCGGGGTGATCAGGTGGTGCGATGTGTGCGTCCGTCCACGATTCGGCACGCACGAGGATCAACGCCTCGTAGAACGGCTCGGAGAACAGCGCCAGGCCGGGAGCACGCGCGGAGTAGTAGTGGCCCTTGTAGTAGGCCTTATCGCCCGTGTTCGACTGGTACTGGTCGATGGTTGTTTTGCCGTGGTAGATCGAGCGGATCAGGTCGTAATGGGAAGTCTGATTCCACGAGAAGCTCTGGATCACGGTGGCGCTGGCCAGACCCACGAGTAGGATCGCGGCGAGCGCTAGGCGCCGCTTGCTGGTTGGCATCCGCGCCCGGCGGGCCTTGGGCGCAGGGGCTGGCGGGTACGGCGATCCGGCGCCGTCAAGCGTGCTCATGGGTCAGTGCCGTGTAGCGCTGCCGGGCCAGGGCCGATTTCATAGATGACCAGCGAGCCGACCCGACGTTGCGTGATACCGAGTCCGGCGATGGGCTTGTTCGCGGCGGCGGCTGGGTCCGGCGGCTCGGCGACCACCGGCCCATGTTCTGGTGGTAGGCCCTTGGGCAGCACCGTGTGCAGCACGACCGTGTGGATGTGGTAATAGCGCAGCTTCTCCACGCTGGCACGGTCGGGGAAGCCGTTCATGCCGCCGCGCAGATCGTCCACGTCGGGCATGTCGAAGGTGCTGTTGCCGATTGGGATCTTGTAGAAGCCGTTCGTGGAGAAGTACTGCCAGATGCGATCCAGTGCGCCGTCGGTGGGGAGATCTAGGATCGGGCCGCGTAGGCCGATCTCCGCCTTGGCCGGCTGCGGCACTACGGGATGGCCGAGATGGCCTGCACCTTCGCCGAGGATGCCCACAAGTAGTGCCACACCCACCAGTGCGGGCAGGCCGACGGCTGCAAGCGCCGGGCGGGGGAGCGTGTGCCTGTTGGTGGGTGCCGGCGGGTTAGTCGCAGTGGTGCGTGTGCGCCACGAACGCAGCCACTTCACGAGTATCTGTGCCCCTGCGCCGGCGAGGAGCGCGTAGAACAGGGTGGCCAGCGTGAAGATCCTGCCCGGCACGCGCACGCCGTCCCAGCCGGGGGCGTAGTTGTAGAGCAGCCGATAGGGGTAGCCGGCACCGGTGATGCCGAAGCCGAGGGCGAGGATCGAGACGACGACGATCCCGACGAGCAGGCCGAGGCGCAGCCCCCGCGTATAGGGAGCGCCGCGCATGGCCAGCAGGCCGATCAGCGCCAGCACAAGGATCAGGCCGCCGGGGAAGAACACGCTCTCGTTCTTGGAGTTGACTTTCGCACGCATCCCTTCGGTGATCCCACCCCACACGCGGTTCTCCGATGATGCGGAAAGCAGCGCTGCAGGCCCCGCCGAGTAGGTCTCCACTTCAGCCAGTGTGCGCTTGGCCGTGGGGTACTCTTCGGCGACCTTCAGGTAGGGCCTGGCCTGATAGACGGTGACGGCGCCGAGCACGGCAAGCCCGATCAGCGTCGCCGCCAGCAGGCGCCGGGGGATCAGCGGCCCGCGCGCGGCGGTCATGCGGGCGAGCCGGCCTCGAGCGGAGGGGCTCTGCTCCGGTCGCTGCCAGGCGCTGCCGGGATTCAGGCTCCCACGCCACCAGTAGAACAGCACGAGCAGCGCGAGCACGATCAGCAGGTAGCAGTACTGCAAGCCGAGCGTGAACCCCAGGCTGACCTGCCACGCCGACACGAGCCACCCGGCGAGCACCAGCTTGCGCGAGTCGTGCCTGTAGCCGCGCAGCAGTAGGAACATCGCTAGCACGAACCCTCCGGAGGAGATCACGTGCAGATGTCCCGCCTCGGTTACGCGGTAGGGCGCGTAGGCAAAGGCGAGTCCCGCGGCGGCGCCGCCCAGGCGGCCGAGCCCCAACTCGCGCGCCAGCAGGTAGGCGGCCACGAAACACAGCGACCACACCCACAGGAACAGCAGGTTGTAGCGGACAAGCGCGGCAACTGTGCCCGAGCCGAAGAACGCGGTGGGCCCGTAGCCGAGCAGCGAATCCGAAAAGGCGAGGCTCAGCGGGTGCGGGTAGAAGGCGTTGGAGTCGAACAGGTGTAGCGGGTCGTGCAGCATCGCATGCCCAACCCAGGCGATCTCCCAGGCGGTACGGACCGGGTCGCCGAGATCGGGGGCGATGCGGCTGGACATGTGCAACACCAGCGGCCAGCTCGTGAGGATCGCCAGCAGCAAGCCGGCCAGCGCGACGAGCGAGATCTCCCTGCGGGTGAACGTGGGCGAGGCTGCCCAGCGTTCGCGGCGTGCGTCCTCGCGCGCGGCATGTGCCGGCGGGTGGGTACTGGCTGCGCCATTGGTGCTCGACTGGTCAGCCAATTGGGAGGGCGTGTCCGGGAGGCTGGGGAGGCCGGTGCTCATGGGCTGCTGGTGTTCGCGAGCGCGCGGATCGGCGCAGCATACGGGAGCCGCCTGTGACATTGCGTCGCATCGACGCGGTGCGCTTGTGACGTTGCGAGCTTGCGGTTTGCGTCAGACTGGCCAGATGAAGATTCTCGTGGTTGGGGCGGGCGGTGTTGGGGCGGCGTTTGCGGCGATCGCGCAGCGTCGCCAGGTGTTCGAGCACGTGGTGCTCGCAGACGTCGCGCTCGAGCGCGCGCAGGCGGCGGCCGATCGCCTGGGGGAGCCCGATCGCTTCTCAGCCGAGCGTGTCGACGCGTCCAGCCGTGAGGAGCTCGTGGAGTTGATCGGCCGCGTGCGGCCCGATGCGGTGCTGAACGCGTGTGATCCGCGCTTCAACGAGCCGATCTTCGGCGCGGCGTTTGACGCGAAGGTCACCTACCTGGACATGGCGATGACGCTCTCCCACCCGCATCCCGAGCGCCCGTACGAGCAGCCGGGGGAGATGCTCGGCGATAAGCAGTTCGCGGTCGAGCAGCAGTGGCAGGACGCTGGGCTACTGGCGCTTGTGGGGATTGGCGTCGAGCCGGGCCTGTCTGACATCTTTGCGCGCTATGCGGCTGATGAGCTGTTCTCGAGCCTCGACGAAGTCGGGGTCCGTGATGGCGCCGACCTGGTGGTCGAGGGCTATGACTTCGCACCGACGTTCTCGATCTGGACGACGATCGAGGAGTGTCTGAACCCACCGTTGATCTGGGAGCGCGAGCGCGGCTTCTACACCACTGCGCCGTTCTCTGAGCCCGAGATCTTTGAGTTCCCCGAGGGCATTGGTTCGGTGGAATGCGTAAACGTCGAGCACGAGGAGGTCGTGCTGATCCCGCGCTGGGTCAAGTGCGAGCGCGTGACGTTCAAGTATGGGCTCGGTCAGGAGTTCATCGACGTGCTCGCGACGCTCCACAAACTGGGTCTCGACTCGACCGAGCCAGTGTCCGTCCGTGGGACGTCGGTGGCTCCGCGCGACGTGGTGGCCGCGGCGCTACCCGACCCGGCGACGCTCGGCGAGCGCATGAGCGGACGCACCTGCGCGGGCACGTGGATCACGGGCACCGGCAAGGACGGGCAGCCCCGCTCGACCTACCTGTACCACGTGGTCGACAACGAGACCACTATGCGCGAGTACTCAAGCCAGGCGGTCGTGTGGCAGACAGCGGTCAACCCGGCGGTGGCGCTGGAGCTGCTCGACCGTGGTGATTGGAAGGGCGTCGGCGTGCTCGGGCCGGAGGCGTTCCCGCCGGCACCGTTCCTCGAACTGCTGGCAGAGTATGGCTCGCCACACGGGCAGGTTGAGGTGCCGCGGGGCTGAGGGCCTGCCGTCACACGGCGCGCGGTTGGCCCACCAGCGCGCCGTGTCCCCATGACGGCTTGATCTGTGCTCAGAAGTCCACGCGTGCTGGAACAGGACCGGTCGGCGGCGGCTGCTCGAGGATCCCTGGGGGTGCAGTTTCGAGCTTGCGGGAGAAGAACTCTTTGAAATACGGTCGCGAGATAAGCATGACCACGGCGCCCAGCAGCATCCCGCCGATGCCCATCCACAGCGGCAGTGTGATGCCGAGGATCTCCTTCGAGGCGACGTTTTCCTGGTGACCGTAGTAGATCGCCGCCTTGACGAACACTCCGAACATGGCCAGGCCGCCGATCATCGGGCCGGCACCGAGGAACAGGAAGTTCTTCACGCTCTTGGTCAGCTCGCGGCGGTAGTAGATCGCGCAGGCGATACCGGTGAAGCCGTAGTAGAAGCAGATCGGGAAGCCGACGGCGCTGATCGAGTCGAGCAGCACGCTTTCGGACAGCAGCAGGACCACGACCGTGAAGACGATCGACAGCGCTCCGAAGCCGAGCGTGGAGACTGTTGGCGTGAGGAACCTTTTGTGCACTTTGCCCAGCAGCGACGTGACGGCTTTCCAGTGGGCCATCGACAGCGTCGTGCGCGCGGTCGGCAGGATCGTCGTCTGCGTCGAGGCCGAAGCGGACGTGAGGACGGTGATGATCAGCAGCTTGTTGAGGGTGCCGCCCAGCACTTCTTTGCCGAGCGCGTTGAGTACGTCGCTTTCGTTGTTGCCGAGGAATTCGGTGCCGTGGAAGGATTGCGCGGCGGCGGTCACGATCACGTAGATCAGGACAAGCAGGATCGTGGAGACGACGGCTGCCTTGCCTGGTCCCTCGGCGGGGTTCTCCGACTCCTCGTTGACGGCGACGCCCGAATCCCAGCCCCAGTAGATGAAGAAGCCGATCAGTAGCGCGACGATCAGGTCGCTCATCTTCATGGCGAAGGGGTTGAACCAGGAGAGGGAGGGCTTGATCGAGTGGTAGACGACCGCGTGCCCTTCGACGGTCGAGTGCAGCGGGGCCACGCCTCCGTAAACCTTGATCAGCGCGACTACTGAGAAGATCGCGAGGATGGCGACCTCGACACCCAGCAGCGCCGTCTGCAGGCGAGCCGAGAGCTCGATCCCGCGATAACAGATCCACGTCATCAGCACGATCCACAGGACCGCCGCGATGATCAGTGCCGCTTTCGATTCACCGAGTTCGGTGAAGCCGAAGAGCTTGAAGGTGTATTCGGCGGCAATGTCCGAAAGCGAGACCATCACGACGACGTCGGCGAGGAAGATCGCCCAGCCGTTCATCCATCCGGTTGTGGGTCCGAGTGCCCGTGTGGTCCAGGCGAACGTGGTGCCGGCGTCGGGGTCGGCGCGGTTGAAGTATTTGTAGGCGCCCGCCACCAAGAACATCGGGATGAAAGCGACGAGTAGGACCGCGGGTGCATGCGTGCCGACGCCCGTCACGAGCACCACGGCCCCCAACGTCGTTGCGAGCGAGTACGCGGGCGCGGTCGAGGCGACGCCGATGACGATGTTCGAGATGTAGCCGATGGCGCCTTTCTTCAGGCCCTTGTCCATGACCCCGGATTCGCGTTGGGGGCCTCCAATTACATCGGTACCTTCGATGGCCATGGACTGCTCCTCTCGTGGGATGCGGCGGATATGGCGCGCTTTGTGAAGGAAAGGTACGTACCAAGCCGGCGGACGCGCAATGGGCGTGATCCCCAAAACGTCTAGCGTCAATTGGACTAGTCGTACAATGGCTGTGCCACATGTTGACCACGCGGCGCATTGAGGGGCAAATGGCGAGCGGTTAGCGTTGTCCTGAGTGTCTAGTCAGCTATCGACGAGAAGGCAGGTCTTCGATGTCCGGTGATCTCCAAGAGCAAGCCAAGCGCCATCTGTGGATGCACTTCACGCGCATGGGCTCCTACGCGGAGCCCGACCATGAGGTGCCGGTGATTGTGCGTGGCGAGGGCTGCTACGTGTACGACGAGCACGGCAAGCGCCACTTGGACGGCCTGTCGGCGCTGTACTGCGTGAACATCGGCCATGGCCGCCCGGAGCCGGGCGAAGCGGCGGCGGCGCAGTCGAAGGAGCTGGCGTTCTACACGAACTGGAGCTACGCGCACCCACGCTCGATTGAACTGGCGACGCGCATTGCTGAGTTGGCGCCGGGGGCATTGAACCGCGTGTTCTTTACCTCAGGTGGCTCGGAGGCGGTGGAGACGGCGTGGAAGCTCGCGAAGGCGTTCCACGCGGCCAACGACGAACCGCGCCGACACAAGCTTGTATCGCGCAACCTCGCCTACCACGGCACGTCGATGGGGGCGCTGACGGCGACCGGCTTGACGCCGCTGCGGGTGCCGTTTGAACCGCTGACGCCAGGCGGTGTGCACGTGCCGAACACGAACTCCTATCGCTGGAAGGAAGATCGCGACCCGCTGTGGGCGGCGAATGCGATCGAGGAGGCGATCGAATTCGAGGGGCCGGAGACGGTGGCGGCGGTAATCCTCGAGCCGGTGCAGAACGGCGGCGGCTGCTTCGTGCCGCAGGACGGTTACTTCCAGCGTGTGCGCGAGATCTGCGATCGCCACGGCGTGCTTTTGATCTCTGATGAGGTGATCTGCTCGTGGGGCCGCCTGGGCTACTGGTTCGGTTGCGAACGCTTCGACTACCAGCCGGACATGATCACAACGGCGAAGGGCATCAGCTCGGCGTATGTGCCGTTGGGAGCTGTGATCGCAGCGGACCACGTCGCAGAGCCGTTCTTGCACGGCAAGGCGGCGTTCAACCACGGCTTCACGTTCGGCGGGCACCCGGTGGCGTGCGCTGTAGGCCTGGCGAACATCGACATCATGGAGAACGAGGACCTGTGTGGGAACGTTCTCGCCAACGAGGGCGCGTTCCGGGAAATGCTGGACAGCCTGCGCGATTTGCCGATCGTGGGCGATGTGCGCGGCGCGGGCTATTTCCAGGCGATTGAGCTGGTGAAGGACAAAGACACGAAGGAGACGTTCGACGACGACGAATCGGAGGAGTTGCTGCGCGGCTACCTATCAGGCGAGCTTTACAACCGCGGCTTGATCTGCCGCACGGACGACCGCGGCGATCCGATCGTGCAGCTGTCGCCGCCGCTGATCGCGGGACCGCAGCAGTTCGAAGAGATCGAGGCGATTTTGCGCCCGGTGCTGAGTGAGGCCTCCGAGCGGATGGAGCGATGGAGCTCACTGTCGCGAGCCTGATTGGCGAGCTCGGCTTGGAGCTGGCCAGCGGCGAGGGGTCGGCGCACGCGCATGTGCGCTGGGTGCACAGCACGGAGCTTCAGGACCCGACGCCGTGGTTGAAAGGCGGTGAGCTGCTGCTAACGACGGGCATCCAGCTGAACGGTCCAAAGTCCCAACGCGAGCTGATCGACCGTTTGGCCGACCACGAGATTGCGGGCCTGGGCTTCGGCACAGGCTTCGCGCACAAGCGGCTGCCGGCGGCGTTGGTGACGGCGGCGAAGAAGCGCGAGTTCCCGCTGTTTGAGGTGCCATACGAGTTGCCGTTCATTGCGATCACCGAGCGTGCGTTCGCGCGCCTCTTGGATGAGCGATATGAACTACTGCAGCGCACGATGGTGGGCGATGTACTCGCGGAGGTGCTGACGGGTCACCTGTACCCGGAGGATCTACAAGCGCGGCTGCGCCCGTTTGGGATCGGCGAGCAGGTGGCGGTGTTGGCTTTCAAGCCGGCGGATCCGGGAGCAGCGGCGGCGGCGGTGGAAGCGATCCTCGAGCGTGAGAAAGTTCCCAGCCTGGTCGCGATTCGTGCAGGGCTGTTGTGCGCTGTAATCGACCAGGGCAGTGCCAACCTTGCTGGTGGTGCGTGGGCGCCGATGGAGCTCGCGCGCAAGATCCGCTTGGAATTGGCGGCCCGCTTCGGAGAGGTGCGGGCTGCGGCTTCACGCCCGGTGCCGACGCATTCGTTGCGGATGGCCTTCCACGAGGCGCGCTGTGCTCTGGAGGCGGTGCGGCTGCGTAACGGGAGCGCCCCCGAGGTGGCCTCGTATGCCGACCTGGGAGCCTTCCAGCTACTGCTGTCGCTGCAGGACGACGAGGCGCTGGGCTCGTACTGTCGCAGCGTGCTCGAGCCGATCGAACAGGGAGAGGGCGACTACGGCGATGAGCTGGTGCGCTCGCTGGACGTGTTCATCGAGCACAACGGGCACTGGGAGAAGGCTGCAAACGCGCTGTTTTGCCACCGCCACACGTTGCGTTACCGCATCCGTCGCATCGAGCAGCTGACGGGACGCGACTTCTCCAACGCGCGCGACCGCATTGAGTTCTGGCTGGCGCTGAGGGGAAGGGAGCTCGCGCGATGACCGATCGTGAGAAGAGCAGTTTTATGGAGGGGTCGGGCGGGTTTGGCGTGGCTCATTACAAGCGAGAGAGGCAAATATGAGAATTGGGGTTCCAAGCGAGGTAAAGACGGACGAGTACCGCGTGGCGATCACCCCGGCGGGTGTGAGGGAGCTGACAACGCGTGGGCATGAGGTGCTGGTGCAGGCGGGCGCGGGGGAGGGCAGCGCGATGAGCGACGAACAGTTCATTGCTCAGGGCGCACGGATCGTGGCGGACGCGGATGCGGTGTTCAGCGAGGCGGAGCTGGTGTTGAAGGTGAAGGAGCCACAGCCGGAGGAGGTGGGCCGCCTGCGCGAGGGGCAGACGCTGTTCACCTACTTGCACCTGGCGGCGGAGCCGGAGCTGGCGCAGGGCCTGATGGCCTCGGGCGCGACGTGCATCGCGTATGAGACGGTGGTGGACGCGGAGGGACGGCTGCCGCTGCTTGCGCCGATGAGCGAGGTGGCGGGCAAGATCGCAACGCAGGCGGGCGCGTTCATGCTGGAGAAGCCGCTGGGCGGGCGCGGCATCCTGCTTGGTGGGGTTCCGGGTGTAGCGGCGGCTACGGTGCTGGTGATCGGCGGCGGCGTGGTGGGGATGAACGCGGCGTTCATCGCAATTGGCATGCAGGCTGACGTGTTTGTGTTCGATCGCTCGATCGACCGCCTGCGTGACCTGGAAGTGGCGTTCGCGGGACGCGCTTCGACGGTGTACTCCTCGACGCTTGCGATCGAGGAGATGCTGCCATCGGCGGATCTGGTGATCGGCGCGGTGCTCGTGCAGGGCGGCCGCGCTCCGCATGTGATCAGCCGCGAGCAGCTGAAGCTGATGAAGCGGGGGGCTGTGCTGGTGGACGTGTCAATCGACCAGGGTGGCTGCTTTGAGACGTCGCGACCGACGACGCACTCGAACCCGACGTATGAAGTGGACGGCGTTACCCACTACTGCGTGACGAACATGCCGGGGGCAGTGCCGATCACCTCCACGTATGCACTTACGAACGCGACGCTTCCATATGTGATCGAGCTGGCGGAGCGCGGCGTGGAGGATGCGCTCGAGCGCAACGCGGGCCTGCGCGGCGGCTTGAATGTGCAGGGCGGCCAGATCACCCACCCGGCGGTTGCGGAGGCGCTGGGGATGGCGGTGTCGGCGGCATAGCAGCGCTGCTTCAGACGATCGAACACACGAGAAACCGAGCGGACGAGGAGATCGACGATGGCGAGCACGACGGAGACCTTGAGTAACTTCATCGACGGCGAGCGTGTGGCGTGGAGCGGTGAGACGGAAGCTGTGCTAAATCCCGCCACGGGGGAGGAGCTGGCGCGCGCGCCGATCTCAAGCGCGGAGGACGTCGACCGTGCGGTGAAAGCGGCTCGTGGTGCGTTCGAGGGCTGGTCGAATACGACGCCGGCGCAGCGCGCGCAGGCGCTTTTGGCGCTCGCGGACCTGGTGGAGGAGCACGGTGAGGAAATCGCGCGGCTGGAGGCGCTGAATGCGGGCAAGCCGATCGAGGCGGTGAAGAGCGATGAGATCCCGGTGATGGCGGACAACTTGCGGTTCTTTGCGGGTGCCGCGCGTACGATGACTGGCCTTGCGGCGGGCGAGTACATGGAGGGCTACACCTCTTTCACACGTCGCGAAGCGGTGGGTGTGATCGGGCAGGTAACACCGTGGAACTACCCGCTGATGATGGCGATCTGGAAATTCGGACCGGCGCTTGCGGCAGGCAACACGGTGGTTTTGAAGCCGGCGGAGACGACGCCGATCACGACGATGAGACTGGCGGAGCTAGCGGCGGAGATTCTGCCGAAGGGCGTGCTGAACATCATCACGGGCCCTGGTCGCCCCACGGGCGAGGCGTTGATCAGTCATCCGGACGTAGACATGATCGCGCTGACGGGCTCGGTGGACACGGGTAAGCACTTCGCGCGCACGGCCGCTGACACGCTCAAGCGGGTGCATCTGGAGCTGGGCGGCAAGGCGCCGGTTGTGGTGTTCGATGATGTGAGCTTGGACAGCGCGCTTGAAACGATCGCGGGCACGGGCTACTACAACGCCGGCCAGGACTGCACGGCGGCGACGCGAGTGCTGGCGTCGAGCAATGTGTACGACGACGTGGTGAACGGGCTGGCGGCGCAGGCTCAGGGTTTGGTGATCGGCGACACGCTCTCGCCGGACACGACCCTCGGCCCGGTCAACTCTGCCCGTCAGCGCGAGCGCGTGACGGGCTTCCTTGAGCGAAAGCCGGACCACGCGGAGATCGTCACAGGCGGCAAGGCTGCTGATCGCGAGGGCTTCTACGTGGAGCCGACGGTAGTTGCGGGCCTGCGCCAGGACGATGAGATGATCCAGCGGGAGATCTTCGGCCCGGTTATCACCGTCCAGCAGTTCTCAGATGAGCGGCAGGCGATCGCGTGGGCGAACGCGACACGCTACGGCCTGGCGTCATCTGTGTGGACGCGCGACGTGGGCCGTGCGCTGCGCGTGTCCAAGGCGCTGCGCTTCGGCTGCGTGTGGATCAACGACCACATCCCGCTTGTGTCAGAGATGCCGCACGGCGGCTTCAAGGAGTCCGGCTACGGCAAGGACCTGAGCATGTACGGGGTCGAGGACTACACCGTGGTCAAGCATGTGATGGCGAATATTCAATAGTCATCGCTCTCCCTGGGTTCAATCTCGTGCGTGTCACAACTCGTTCGCTCCCTGAGTTGCTCGGCTAGAGCCACGAGGGTCGACGGTTGGGTTCGGAGCGCCTCGGCCAATGCCAGCAGCAACGCGTAGCTTAGGTCCAGCCGCCCGGCCTCAAGCGCGTCGATACGCTTCGAACTGGTGCCGGTGGCATTCGCCAACTCGCTTGTGCTCATGGCTTGCTGTTCGCGCATCTGTCGAACCGCGTGCCCGAGAAGGGAGAGGTCCGAACATTGGTGTCCGCTGCCGGGCAAAGAAAAGCTCCCAATTTGCGATGAAGACGATTGTCTGCAGCGAGTTTCCACATATATGCCCTAACCCCTCCTGGCGAATTAAGCAAGCCTGAGCATCAATGCCTCGTCCACGGACCGCCACGCCCCGCAGTTCACGTCACGCCGCGCTGGGCCAGGCGATCACGCTGTTGATAGCCGAGGACCCGCGTATGACCCTGGATACGGTCGTTGCCGATTCCGGTCTGAACGAAAAGCAGATCGGTACGTACATCCGAGGCCAGGGCAACCCGAACTACAGCACTCTGCTCAAGCTATGCAACGGCCTGCACGTCAGCCCCGTGACCTTGATGCTCCGGGCGGAGGAACTCCACGACAAGCGTCACAGGCGCTGAGGCTATGTGGTCTACGACGATTGTCTGCTCCACGCTCTCCAGCCTCTGCAGGCAACAAATACGCTGCTATTACGTACGGGGAGGGCTGTGGTGGGCTCCCGCTGCCCACGCTATACGTGAAGCCTCGGAGCGACTGCTGACTTGCAGTGCCCGGTAGCAGTGCTCGAGATGCTTTTGGGCGGTGCGTGGCGCGATCCCCAGCGTGGCGGCAGCATCGATGCTCGAGTGCCCCATGGCGATCAAACGCAGCACTTCGGCTTGGCGGTTGCTCAGGCCCAGTCGTTGCAGATCGGAGAGGTTGATGCTGGGCCCTGATGCCCGCTGTAGATCGGTGTAGGCGAGTGCGTTGCGGTAGGCCTGGATTAGGTATGGACGTGCGAAGTTGAGCAGGTCGCGATCGGTGGTGGTGAAGTCGCGCTTGCAGCGACTCAGCGCCACGCCGAGGATGCGCTCCGCTCCAGAGGGAAGTGTGAATGCGATCTGATACTCGACCGCCAGAGGCCGATATACCTCCTGATATAGCTCCAGCTGGTGCAGCTCGCGGCGGCTGACGAGATCGGAGAAGCGAGTCGCCCGGCCATCACGAGTGCGAAGGAAGTGGTTCGCGATCGGGTTTTGTGACGCGTAGCGCGCGAAGTGGTGATGGACCTCGGGCGGTTGGGGCGGATCGGCGATCGAGATCGTGTGCGGCAGGTTGGCCGGAAGTTCGTTGATCGCGCCAAACTCCGCCGGCACCGCTTCGCGCAGGGCGCGCAGCAGGCCGTGGCTGAGTTCGCCGAGCTCGAGTAGCCCGATCACCTCTCCGATCAGTGTCAGCACGCGCTTCTCCATGCACACAGGCATGACTAGACGGTACTGAGCGGTTTCCTACGCTACGGCAAAACTACGTAGTCGTCGTGGATGTTCTCATCTCGAGATCGTCCCCGATTCAGCATGGATAGGTCCCTAAGCTCTCGTTGTGGCGAGTCCAGTGACCACCTCGTCGCTGCTCATCAGATGGACGCCGATGTTGGTTAGCTCCCGCTCTGCGCGCTCGTACAGGCCCGACACGGCGTCACGAACGACGACCACCCGGAAGTCGCGCTCGCTCGCCTCGTAAATCGAGGTCCGTGGGCAGTTGGGGAAATTGCAGCCCGCGAACACAACCGTCGAGACGGACCAACAGCTGTGCCCCCGCCGCGAGCATTTGCCGGCGACATGCCTCGGCGTTGCTGCCGTCGCGCTCATAGATGCGAACCACGTGAACGATCGGCCTGCTTGCTCGGCGGAAGCTCTCCACGACCCTACGCATCGCCGGCAGGGCGTCGGAGGTGCCCGGGATCGGGAATCCGCCACCGTCGAGCACGTCGCGCTGAACGTCAATCGTGACGAGCGCAGCCGACTCGAGCTTCGGAAGTGTGTGCGGGTCGCTGGTCACCGGCAGCGAACCTCCGCGGGTCCGGCCGCGATCAGCTCGAGCCCAAGCTTCTTCGTGAACGGCATCGCCTGGTGGATCGCCTCGGTGTTAGAAGCGACTTCGTTGCTCACCCTCGCCACTATAAGTCGAGCCGGCGCTTACTGAGGTAGCCGCGGAGATCTCGACCGGCGGTTAGCGCATCGTCACTGCTTTTCGGTCGACGCTGCCCGCGCCGAGATGCCCGCGGCCGGGATCTGACGATCCTCTCAGCGGCGCGCTCGCCGACGCCGGCTATGGAAACGCCCCGCAGAACAGATCGCGCGCCGAGAGGTGTAGCGTGTGTGCTCGTCAAGCCCGACGCAAGCCAAGACGCTCGAGCACCACGGCCCATCCCTCGCGTCACACCTCGACAGCTGGCCGTCCGAATACTCGCAGGTAGTCCCCGGCACATACACCATCCAGCGTGAACGCTCGACCGCGAACCGCCAGGCTTTACGCAGCAGCCGCGAAACACCGGCCGCTATGCGACAGCCACGCTACAACAAGGTGTATCTCAGCTGGCCTTGATAAAGAGTCGGAAACATATCTGGACATGCACACCCCCGATGGCTATGGTGGCAGCGCAGTCTCCTCGTGGCAGCTAGCTATCCCCGAGAGGGCCCTAGCTTCCGGAGGCGCAGACTCCCGAAGCCCGACCTCATGAGAGCTTCGGGACCATGTCAGCAAACAATCAAGGAGTTAAAGAGCAGGTTGTGTCGGTAGTAGTGGTGTAACGAGCTGCGGGTGAGCTGGAGATGGTTCCGGCCACCGTGGCGTCCAGACTCGTCGGTCTCTTCCCGGAGTCCGATTGATAGGAGCACCACGATGGCCGAAGCAATAAGAATGACCACTGCTGATGTCGTTGCGAGCGTGATGGCTGGTGAGCACGGCGATTTCGTGCGTGAGGCGGTCGCGCTCGTCGCTCGTGAGCTGATGGAGGCCGAGATCTCTGTCGAGGTTGGTGCTGAGCTCGGCGAGGTCTCGAGCGAGCGCGCGGCGCACCGCAATGGTTATCGCCCCAGGCCGTGGGAGACGAGGGTTGGGGAGATCGAGCTGTTGATCCCCCGCAAGCGCCAGGGGCCCGCCTATTTCCCGAGCTTCCTGGAGCCCCGCAGACGCAGCGAGCAGGCGATCGTCGCGGTCGTGCTGGAGGCCTACGTCAACGGCGTGTCCACGAGGAAGGTCGACCGCCTCGTCGAGCAGCTCGGGATCGCTGGGATGACCAAGGACCGCGTCTCAGCGCTCTGCAAGGGCCTCGACGAGCAGGTCCGGGTCTTCCGCGAGCGCCCACTCGAAGGCGCCTACCCGTATCTGTGGCTCGATGCCAAGCACGTCAAGGTCCGCTCCGGCGGGCATGTCCGCTCGAAGGCGCTCGTGATCGCCTATGCGGTGCACGAGTCAGGGGTGCGGGAGGTGATCGGCCTTGATGTCGGCGAGGTCGAGTCCGAGGCGTTCTGGGTCGAGTTCATCCGCTCCTTGCGGGCACGCGGCCTTCACGGGGTGCGCCTGGCGATCTCCGACCATCACGAAGGACTGAAGCACGCGATCGAGCGTGTCCTGGCGTGCCCGTGGCAACGCTGCACCGTGCATTTCGTCAGGAATATGCACCAGCACTGCCGGCCGTCCCAGCGCGGGCTGGTCTCCGCGGCCCTCAGAGAGCTGTTCACCGCCGAGGACGGCAAACAGGCCCGCGAGCGCATGACCCAGGTCCTGGAGCGACTCCAGCCGACAGTCGGAAAGGTCTGCGAGCTCTTGGAGGACGCCGAGGAAGACCTCCTCGCGTTCTACGCCTTCCCACAAGCGCACTGGCCAAAGCTGCGATCCACGAACCCGCTCGAGCGGGTCAACCGCGAGATCGGCAGACGCTCAGACGTCGTCGGCATCTTCCCCAACGACACATCCGTGATCCGCCTCGCCGGCGCTCTATTGATCGAGCAAAACGACGAGTGGCTCGTATGCCGACGCTATCTCTCCGCCGAGAGCATGAACCAGATCGACGCTGTCAAAGACAGCCACGACCTCCCACAAAAAGAACAAGACGAGGAGGTGACCAAGCTCAACGCCGCCTGAGCCACGAACGCCCCCACCGACGAACAGGCATTACACCACTACACACGACTTGACTTAAAGAGCATGAAACTCGCTCGATTATTTACGGTAGCGTTGATAGCTGTATTTGCCGTGGGCGCGGTGTTCGCGTCGGGTGCTTCAGCGATACCAAAGTTTAAATTACCGATCACGAAACGAGGCTTTACGGCAAAAAGTGCCACGTCAGTGCTACGTACACCGAGTGAAGGACCCGATGCGGTGACGTGCGGGAGCTCTACGTCACCTGGGACGATTCTGGGCGATGATGAAGTCGACGTCACAATCCATTACTCAGGCTGTAGCCTCAAAGAAGGGGTAAATGGGCCGTGCACGATCAAAAGCGTGGGCGCGGGTACCTCGGAAATCGTCACCGAATTACTGCGTGGCTTACTCGGCTTACTCCACCAGCCGGAAGGCGCGGCCGGGATTCTCTTCGACCCACCGGCTAGCCATGTGTTCGTGACGCTCTCGCCAACAGCAACGCCCTGCAAAACCCACACGACAGCAGTCGAAGGGTCGGTTGCCGCATTATTCTCGCCAACCAATACGCTGCAAAACACAGCCCTAATCAACCTAGGCCCAACCAGCGCGTCGGGCAAACAATTCGTCACGTTAATCTTAACGTTAGCTGGTGTCATCAAACCGAAACTAACATCCTTCGGTGCGGCGGAATCCACGCAGGAACAAACCGCTACTGTTACATTCGAAGAAGCGGTAGAAGTCGACTAGTCACACGTTTGTGTTTTGATCTAGAGTTGAGTCGTTACTATGGTGTCGGTGGGAACGCGCTAAGCTAAGTGTCCCACCGACACGCTACGTCAGCAATGCCCACCTCATAGTCCACGGGGGCGGCGCGGAAAGAGGGTGCTGTGTTGTCGTTCGGGAGAGGTGAATGGTCGAACTGGGTGGCTGGGTTGATTGTGGTGTTGGGGTGTTTGTGTTGGGCTGGGTCGGCGTTTGGGTCGGGGGACGCGAACGTGGGTGTGTGTCCGGGGGCGGAAGCGTCGCCGGGGTTTCGTGCGTTTATGGCGGACTGCCGTGCATATGAGTTGGTCTCGCCGGTGTATGGCGGCGGAGCCGCGCCGATAATAAGGGCTGTCTCTGCGGATGGGGAACGTGTGATCGTGAACTCGACGACGGGTTTCGCGGGCAACGAAGATCTGGAAGACAGCGAAGGCGAAACCGGCTCCTACTATGCGCTGACGAGGACGAGCGCGGGGTGGAGCGCCGAATCGCTGAACCCCCCGATATCGCTGTTCGGCCGTATGTATTACACGCACGTCGCGAGCACCGATCTGAGCCGGGTGCTCTATGAGGTGCTTCCTGCTATCGGTAATGGCGAAGTTAACTTGCTTCATAGCTACGTTGGCTGGGATTTGGCTGTGCGGGAAGCGGTGTCTGGTGGGGCGGGTCGGTTTACGCTGCTAGGCCCGATGGTCGCTCCCGGCTATGAACCCGTTGGGAGCAATGACTACGAACATTACGAAGATTTCATTTTGGGGGCGTCGGCTGATCTGTCGCACGTGTTCTTTCTGGTGCGTGCCGAACATAAGCAGACGTGGCCTGGTGATCAGACGGCCGAAGGGGATCAGTCGTTGTATGAGTATGCGCTTGGTGAAGGCAAAGAACCCGAGTTGGTTGGGGTCAGCAACAACGGGGCCCTGCAGGGCAGCCCGGCTGCGAACGATGGCGCGGTACTCGAGAGCGACTGCGGTACGGCGTTTGACGGGGTGACGGGCACGGGGGAAGCGGAAGTGGTGTATTTCACGGCGCTGCATGTGGAAGGGTGCCCGGCGAGCCAGCCCCCGGTCAACGAGCTGTACGCCCGGGTGGATGGTTCCCGTACGGTTAGGATCTCCGGTAGCGAAGCTGCGACGTTTGACGGGACTTCCGAAGATGGGACGAAGGTCTTCTTCACCGAAGCTGGCAAGCTGTATGAGTATCTCACCGCGGAAGCAAGGACAGTGCTGCTCACGAGCAGCATCACGGGCAAGCCGCTGATCTCTCAGGATGGTGGGCGGCTGTACTTCAGCTCGCCTGAAGTGCTAACGAGCAACACCGAACCGAACGGCAATGGCGAAACCGCGAGCGAAACGGCCGGCGAAAAACTGTATGTGGTTGACACGCAGACAGGCCACACGGGCCTTGCGTTTGTCGCGGGCGAAGCGAGCCCATCACAAACAACCCACGACGGCGGCTACCTGCTGCTCTCGAGCGCCAGGGATCTGCGGGGCACCAACGATCATTCCGCCGTGGGGCAACTGTTCGAGTACCAGGCGCTGACGGGGAGCGTGGCGAGGGTATCCGTGGGACAGAAATCCGCCGCGGGCTATGAATGCCCCACGACGAAAACCATCGAAGCAGGCTATGACTGCGACGGCAACACCGAAAACGGTGGTGATGAACCACTAACCCAAGGGTTCAGCCGCATCGATGCGGAAGAGTCCACGAAACTGATCAGTGATACGGCGCAGCCGGAAGCTCCGGCGACGGACAGGGCCATCGCTGAAAACGGGACGGTCACGTTCCGTAGCGATCTGGCGTTGACGCCCGAGGCCACGCCCGGTGGACCTAATGCCTACGAGTACCGTGCAGGCCAGATATACCTGATCACGCCCGTGCTCGCCGAAGTGTCCGGCTTCGGTAACCCCATGATCGACGAATCCGGGCGGGACATCTTCTTCTCGACCCTGGAAGGCCTCGTGCCACAGGACACCGATGGGCAAGCAAGCGTCTACGACAGTCGTAGCGAAGGAGGATTCCCTGCTCCGCTCGTCACGCCGTCATGCTCCGGCGAAGCCTGCCAGGGCCCCGCAGGCGCTCCGCCAACGTTCGGCTCCCCTGGCAGCACCGGGGTTGGCCCGTCGGGGAACCTCACGCCGCCGGTAGAACCCCCACCGACCGCGAAACGCAAAGCGCCGGCCAAACGCTGCAAGAAGGGCTACGCCAGGCATAAGGGCAAGTGTGTCCGAACCCACGGCACGAAAAAGAAGTCGTGAGGAGGAGGGTGTTGATAGTGCTTTGTTAAGCGGGCCACGCGGGCGAGCTGCCCGGTTTGGTGGAACCTACGGACCTTTCTTCGTCGCACGGTCGCTGGAGCGGGCGGGGTAACTCGCGTCTGCTCGCTGCGCTGATGGCCGCCGCACAGCTCGACGATGCGCTCGCCGAGTCATTTCGCGAGGGGTTCCTCGCCCGCCGCCGTAACGCGCCGCGCGAACTGCTCGAACGAGGCCGCGATCGTGGCGAGGTGGCGACGTCGGTCGATCTGGACTTTCTCGTCGAGCTCGCCTTTGCGGCGCTTTGGTACCGGATCCTTGTGCACCATCAACCGCTGAATCGCCGCTTCGCCGACCAGCTGGCGGACACCATGCTCGCGCTCGCAACCAGACCCGAGCCGGTGTGAGATCATCGGTGCCTACAAGGCACAGACCCGGCTCCAGTGTCTTCTCGCGGGAAGCACGGACAAGGAGGTTCGATGAGATTCGCCGCAAGGACCTGGACCGCAGCAGCGACATCGGCGTTGCTACTCATAGCGATCTTCCTGCTCGGTCGCGCAGCTCCTGCCGCCTCCGCCGCTGAAGGTGCGGCAACCGTCCAGCTCCCCGGTAGCGCTCCGTCTGCACGTCCGAGCGCAGCTGTGCAGAACACCGCCCCCTCCACGCCGATTGAATTTGAGATCTCCCTGGAACTGCAGGATCAGCAGGGCGCCCTGGAACTCGACCGCGCAGTCTCCGAACCAGGTGGCGCGAGCTATCGCGAGTTCCTCACACCGGGACAGTGGGAGCAGCGCTTCTCGCCTACTGAGGCTTCGGTCAAGGCCGTCGCCGGGTGGCTCAAGAGCGAAGGAGTGGCCGTCGAAGCGGTCACGCCGGATCGCATGACGATCGAGGCAAGCGCTCCCGCAACAGTCGTCGAGAAAGTCTTTGCCACCAGCCTCGCCGAGTACTCCTCGCACGGGCGCACAGTTCGGTTGGCGTCAGGGGCGCTATCGGTGCCGGCCGATCTCGCAGGGGTGATCAGCGCAGTGTCCGGTGTTAACCAGCGCGTCATGCGTCCCGCCGCACTCGGGCTACAAGGTCGCTCTGCGCCCGCTGAAGCTACCTCCGAACAAGCCGGCGAAGTTGGCGCCGAAGCGCTGGCGGCGCCGGCAAGCAAGCCGATCGAACCGCCGAAGTGGCCGCTCACACCCGAGCCCTGCTCGGGTTACTGGGGCGAAAAGACAGACACCGTCGATCCGCGCTTCGGCAAGGGCTACCCGAACCCGCTCCCGTACGGGACATGCGGATACGTTCCCGCCCAATTGCAGGGCGCATATGACCTCAGCCAGCCGATCGCCGCCGGTGACGACGGTGCTGGGGAGACGGTTGCGGTCGTTGATGCGTACGCCTCGCCCACGCTTTACAGCGACGTGCGCCAGTGGAGCAAACACAACGATCCCGGGCAGGTGCTGAAGAACAGCCAGTTCAATGAGGACGTCAGCAAATCGTTCAACGACGAGAAGCTTTGCGGAGCGAGTGGCTGGTCGATCGAGCAGACGCTCGACGTAGAGTCCGTTCACTCGACCGCGCCGGGCACGAACATTCTTTACATGGGCGCCAAGAACTGCGAGCAGGCGCTGTACCAGGCGGTCGAGACCGTCGTTGACGGGCACCTGGCCGACGTGATCACCGACTCGTGGGGTGAATACGGCAACCAGGAACTCACCCCTCCGGCTGAAGACCTCGCGTTCGATCACGTCCTCTTGATGGCTGGCGGCACGGGCATCGGCGTGCAGTTCTCTGCTGGCGACGAAGGCGACCAGTTCTCGGTCTCGGGCTTCAACGCGCCTGAGTATCCGGCCGAGAGCCCCTACGCAACGGGAGTAGGCGGCACAGCCCTCGAGATCAATAAGAGCAACCAGCGCAGCGAAGAGCTCGGCTGGTCGAATTCGATCAGCGCCCTCTGCAGCGCCGTCGTGGAGGAACACGAAGAAGCGGTGGAACTGCTTACCGAACAGCCGATCGAATGCACGGGAAAGCTGTTTGGCAAGTGGTTGCCGCCAGCACCCGGGGGCTATTGGGCTGGAGGCGGCGGTGGGACCAGCTACCACTACGCCCAGCCGTATTACCAGGAAGGCGTGGTGCCGGCGGCGCTTGCCAACCGCAACAGGGCTCTGACCCACACCGCCAACCGCGTGGTGCCCGATATCTCGATGGACGCAGATCCGTTCACAGGGCTGAAAATGGGTGAGACGATCGACGTTGCGGGAGCAGGCGAGTACGAGGAATTCCCGATCGGCGGCACGAGCCTCGCCTCGCCACTGTTTGCCGGTGAGCTCGCCGATGCCGATCAGAGCGCCGGTGGCTCGCTGGGCTTCATCAACCCGTTGATCTACCGTCTGGACGCCTCGCCGAGCACCGCCGGCGAGGCCTTCTACGACATCCTGCCGCCACGCCAGAAGCAGGCCAACACGATCGAGAACTACGTCAACGAAACGGGGCCTGAAGAAGGGCTTTACACGACCGTGCGCACGCTCGGCTATGAAGGCAAGGAGACATTCTGCGAAGAAGGCGGCGGCTGCACCGAACAGAAGATGATCCTGTCGGCCGGCAAGGGGTATGACTCGATGACCGGTATCGGCTCTCCAGGGCCCGAATTCGTGAAGGAGCTATCCACGCCGTAGGGGCGGCGCGACGCCAGACTACTGGCGCTAGCGTACGGCCCGTGCGCGTTGCGACCTGGAACGTGAATTCTGTCAAGCAGCGCCTCCCGCGGTTGCTGGCGTGGCTCGACGAGCGTCAGCCGGACGTCGTCTGCCTACAGGAGACGAAGCTCGCCGACGACGCGTTCGACCAGCTGCTCGGAGATGAGCTAGCCAGCCGTGGCTACGCATTCGCCCGCCACGGCGAGGCGCAGTGGAACGGGGTGGCGATCCTGTCGCGGGCCGGGCTGGATGACGTGGTCGTGGGATTTGACGGTGCGCCCGGCTTCCCGCACGCGGAGGCACGGGCCGTTTCGGCGAGCTGCAGCGGGATACGGGTGCATTCCGTCTACGTCCCCAACGGTCGTGAGCCCGACTCCGATCACTACCGGTACAAGCTCGCTTGGCTGGCCGCACTGCGGGCGGTCGTCGCGAGCGGCCCACAGGACGTGATGGTGTGCGGCGACATGAACATCGCGCCAGCTGACATCGATGTATTCGATCCGGCTGCCTACGCAGGCCACACGCACGTCACGCCATCAGAGCGGGCTGCGCTAGCCGAGCTGCAGCAGCTCGGTCTGCGTGACGTCGTTCGCGATCGCTGGCCGGCCGAGCGGGTGTTCACGTACTGGGACTACCGCGCCGGGATGTTCCATCAAGACCTCGGGATGCGGATCGACCTTGTGCTTGCCAGCGGCGCCGTCGCCGACAGGGCTCGCGCGGCATGGATCGACCGAAAGGCCCGCAAGGGGACCAAGCCGAGCGACCATGCCCCAGTGATCGTCGATTTGGACGAGGCGCCGGACGGCGACATCGGGCCCGTCGTGCCGCTGCCCTCCGCCGCCGGGGGTAAGCGCAGTCAGGTCAAGCTGCCGCAGTCGCGTTGAGCGGACGCCCGAGCGTTCGAGGGGCTTGCCATGCTCCAGATCCTGGAAATCTGAGCAAGCGCCGCACATCCTGCACGACAGCGCGTGCGCGTGGCAGCCTGCTACGGTGACCCTACGGGCGGCGAGGCCGTCTGTGAGGTTCTTTGTCTTTGTTGGCGCTCTGAAGCGCGGATGGGGTCAGTCGAATCTCCATCTGCAGCGGCGGCCCTTTGAGGCTGCCAGAAGGAGCATCAACACATGAAGGTTGAAACGTTCGCCGACCTCGGCGTGTCCGAGGTTGTCGTAGCTGAGCTGGCCAAGCGCGGGATCACCGCGCCGTTCGATGTCCAGAAGATGGTCATCCCGGACGTCCTGGCGGGCCACGATGTGCTTGCGCAGTCGCCCACCGGTTCGGGCAAGACGCTTGCATTCGGCGTGCCTGTGGTCGAGTCCTTGAAGGACTCAGACGCCCGCCCGTCGGCACTGATCCTCGCGCCCACCCGCGAGCTCGCCCTACAGATCGTCGAGGACATGCGGCCGCTCGCGCACGCCCGCGCTCTATCGATTGCGGCCGTCTACGGCGGTGCCGGCATCGTCAAGCAGGCACGGCTGGCCGCACGCGCGCACATCCTCGTAGCCACCCCCGGGCGGCTGCTCGACCTGATCGAGCGCAGGGACGTATCGCTCAGCCAAGTCCGCGTGCTGGTTCTCGACGAGGCTGACAGGATGCTGGACATGGGCTTTCGCCCAGTGGTCGACAAAATCGTGAAGATGACCGCCGCCAAACGCCAGACGATGCTGTTCTCGGCAACGCTCGAGGGTGAGGTCGGGCGGATCGCCAAGGCTTACACCACCGATCCGCGCCGCCACGAGCATGCGCATTCGGCCGAGCGCAAGGGCGATGTGGAGCACCGCTTCGTGACCGTTACCCACGACGGCAAGGTTGCACGTCTGATCACCGAGCTCGGTGAGGCCGAGCGCGGTCTGACGCTCGTGTTCGTGCGCACCAAGCGCGGCGCCGATCGGCTGGTCAAACGTCTCGCCTCCAGCAGCGTCAAGGCGGTGGCGATGCACGGTGATAAGTCTCAGGGCCAGCGTGAGCGCGCGCTCGCCAACTTCGAGGCAGGGGTCGTGGACACGCTTGTGGCCACAGACGTCGCCGCGCGGGGAATAGATGTAGCGGGCATCACCCACGTGATCAACTACGACATCCCTGCCACACGAGAGGACTACGTCCACCGTATCGGGCGCACCGCGCGTGCGGGTGCAAGCGGCGTGGGGCTCACGCTCGTCGCTCACGATCAAACCCGCGAACTGGCAGGAATGGTCAGCCCGCTCGGTTTGGAGCGTGAGCTCGGTCTCGCTGGGATCACCTCCACAGCCCCGAATCGGGGCGCGGGCGGCGGTAGTGGTGATCGTCCACGTGGCGGTGGACGTCGCTCGGGAGCCGGCCATGGCGGGGCACAGCGCTCAGGAGGCTCCGCGCGCAGCGGCGCTCGACGCCGCCCTCGTGCGACGGGTCGCGAGCGGTAGGCAGCACGAGCAGTTATTTCGGCCGGAGCGTCAGCTAACGTCGCGTTCCATGAATACGCCGCATCCGCCGAATCCAGAGGCAGACGCCGGCGCCAACGGCGGCTCTGCGGAGGCCGGCTCTGAGGCCGATCTGCTTACCCACTACGACATCCTGCGTGTGCGAGCCGCCAACCCGGGCCCGCTCACGCTTTCGGGCACCAACACCTGGGTTGTGGGGCGCTCGCCGGCGTGGGTCGTCGATCCCGGTCCGCTGTTGGACGAGCACATCACGCGCCTATCCGCCGCGATCGACGCTCGCGGAGGTCTAGGCGGGGTGGTGCTTACCCACGATCACCACGACCACGCCGAAGCCGTGCGGCCGCTGCTGGAAAACTACCCCGCGCCGCTCGCCGCTGGGCGCGGATCTGTAGACATCCTGCTCAGCGAGAACGTGCGTTTTGGGCCCTTCGAGGCCGTCGCCACGCCAGGTCATGCCGCCGATCACTTCGCGCTCGTGGCTGATGGCGCGTGCTTCACCGGCGACGCCGTGCTGGGTGAGGGCAGTGTGTTCATCAGCCCCTATCGTGGAGCGATGTCCGGCTACATGCTGGCGCTTACGCGGCTGCGGCTGCGAGAAGACTTCAACGTGCTGTGCCCCGGTCACGGGCCGCCGGTGTGGGATGCTCACGTCAAGCTCGAAGACTACCTCGCTCACCGCATCGACCGGGAGAACCGCCTGATCATGGCTCTAAGCGAAGGTCGGCGAACGATCCAAGAACTGCTGGACGCCGTTTGGCCCGAGGTGCCAGAGCCGCTGCTGCCGCTTGCCACCGCCACGCTCGCTGCACATCTGGACAAGCTCGAAGACGAGCAGATCCTCCCTGATGGTGTCGAGCGGCCGAAGTTCGAGCGAACCGAGTGGTAAGGCGGCCCGAGGACTCGCCCTGGGGAAAAGTCCCAGCGGCCCAGGGTGGCCATCCGCAGGCTGGTACGACGGCCGCTGGCTGGGCGCTGCCGAACTCCCCCTTCCCGCCCATCGCCGATTACGGCTTCCTGTCTGATTGCCACACCGGGGCGCTGGTCGCCTCCGATGGCTCGATCGAGTGGATGTGCTTGCCCCATTTCGATTCCCCGTCGATATTCGGTGCACTACTCGACCGTGGGGCAGGGAGTTGGCGGGTAGGCCCATACGGCGTGTATGTCCCTGCAGGGCGGCGCTATATCCCAGGCACCAACATCATCGAGACGACGTGGATGACTCCGCAGGGCTGGCTGCGGGTGGTGGATGCGCTCACGATCGGGCCGTGGCACGACAACAAGGAGGGCTCCAGCCACACGCGCCCGCCGACCGATTACGACGCCGACCACCTGCTGGTGCGCATCGTCGAATGCATCCAGGGACAAGTGCAGGTTGAGATCGTGTGCGAGCCGATGCTCGACTACGGCTCCACGGCCGCGAGCTGGACGTTCGTGGAGAACGGAGAGTCAGGTGTTTGCATGCTCGACGCCACCGACGAGGTGACGGACTTCAGACTGTTCAGCGACATCCGCATGGGCATCGAGGGCAATCGCAGCCACGGTCGCCATACGATGAGAGAAGGTGAGAAGCGCTTCTGCGCGCTCTCTTGGACGGAGGGCAGGGGAGGACCGCACACGGTCGAGCAGGCCGAGGAGTACATGGAGCGCACGAGTCATTTCTGGCGCACGTGGCTCGCCGAAGGGACCTACCCCGACCACGTCTGGCGCCTTCACCTGGAGCGCTCGGCGCTGGCGCTGAAGGGCCTTACGTTCATGCCCACCGGCGCCTTGGTCGCGGCTGCCACCACCTCGCTGCCTGAGACCCCTCAGGGCGAGCGCAACTGGGACTATCGGTTCTGCTGGATGCGCGACGCGACGTTCACGCTGTGGGCGCTGCACGCGCTCGGCCTGAACTGGGAGGCCGACGACTTCGTGCAGTACCTCGCGGATTTGGAGCGCAACGAGGATGGCTCGCTGCAGATCATGTACGGGATCAGGGGGCAGAAAGACCTCACCGAGTCCACGCTCGAGCATCTCAAGGGCTATGAGGGCGCGCGTCCCGTGCGCATCGGCAACGGCGCCTACAACCAGCGCCAGAACGATGTGTTCGGCGCGGTGCTCGACTCGGTGTATCTGCACTCCAAGAAGCGCGACCACATACCCGAGCGGCTGTGGCCGGTGCTGGCCGACCAGGTCCAGTGTGCGGCGAATGTGTGGAAGCAGCCTGACCAGGGGATCTGGGAGGCACGCGGCGAGCCGCGCCATTACGTCTCCTCCAAGTTGATGTGCTGGGTGGCGATGGACCGCGGCGCGCGGTTGGCGGAACGCCGCGGCGAGGCTGAGCACGCCGAAAAGTGGCAGGCACTCGCGGAGGAGATCAGCGCCGACATCCTCGAGCACGGCGTCGACAAGCGTGGGGTTTTCCGCCAGCACTACGAAACCGATGCGCTCGACGCCTCCAATCTGCTAGTTCCAATCGTGCGCTTCCTGCCGCCCGATGACGAACGCGTGCGTGCCACCGTGTGCGCGATCCGCGATGAGCTCACCGAGAGCGGTCTCGTGCTTCGCTACCGGACCGACGAGACCGACGACGGCCTGCATGGTGAGGAGGGCACGTTCCTGATCTGCTCGTTCTGGCTCGTCTCGGCGTTGTCTGAAATCGGCGAGTACCGCCAAGCGGAGCACATGTGCGAGCGCCTGCTCTCCTACGCCTCGCCGCTAGGGCTATATGCGGAGGAGCTCGAGGCCTCTTCAGGTCGCCACCTGGGCAACTACCCCCAGGCATTCACGCACCTTGCGCTGATCAACGCGGTCACCCACGTGATCAACGCCCAGCAGCAGGGCTGAGACGAAGCACGGGCCACTACTCGGCGAAATCGACCCGAGATAATCACTGAGACCGGCGATATGCTCACGGCAGTGCGGGTCGAGCAGAATCTGATCTGCTGATGCACGTAGGTATCTAGCGTGACGCAAGATTGCGCAGTACAACTCGGTAGTCGTTGATAAGCCGCTCGACGCGTATGGCGTTTGCATAGAAGCTGTCGCTTGTGCACCGTCTTCCTCGCATAGTTTGAGGGCTTGGCGGATGTGCTTGACTCTCGCTGTAGGCGCCGTCCGGTCATCTCCAGCCAGTGGAGGGGGTTGTGTCGGTAGTAGTGGTGTAACGAGCTGCGGGTGAGCTGGAGATGGTTCCGGCCACCGTGGCGTCCAGACTCGTCGGTCTCTTCCCGGAGTCCGATTGATAGGAGCACCACGATGGCCGAAGCAATAAGAATGACCACTGCTGATGTCGTTGCGAGCGTGATGGCTGGTGAGCACGGCGATTTCGTGCGTGAGGCGGTCGCGCTCGTCGCTCGTGAGCTGATGGAGGCCGAGATCTCTGTCGAGGTTGGTGCTGAGCTCGGCGAGGTCTCGAGCGAGCGCGCGGCGCACCGCAATGGTTATCGCCCCAGGCCGTGGGAGACGAGGGTTGGGGAGATCGAGCTGTTGATCCCCCGCAAGCGCCAGGGGCCCGCCTATTTCCCGAGCTTCCTGGAGCCCCGCAGACGCAGCGAGCAGGCGATCGTCGCGGTCGTGCTGGAGGCCTACGTCAACGGCGTGTCCACGAGGAAGGTCGACCGCCTCGTCGAGCAGCTCGGGATCGCTGGGATGACCAAGGACCGCGTCTCAGCGCTCTGCAAGGGCCTCGACGAGCAGGTCCGGGTCTTCCGCGAGCGCCCACTCGAAGGCGCCTACCCGTATCTGTGGCTCGATGCCAAGCACGTCAAGGTCCGCTCCGGCGGGCATGTCCGCTCGAAGGCGCTCGTGATCGCCTATGCGGTGCACGAGTCAGGGGTGCGGGAGGTGATCGGCCTTGATGTCGGCGAGGTCGAGTCCGAGGCGTTCTGGGTCGAGTTCATCCGCTCCTTGCGGGCACGCGGCCTTCACGGGGTGCGCCTGGCGATCTCCGACCATCACGAAGGACTGAAGCACGCGATCGAGCGTGTCCTGGCGTGCCCGTGGCAACGCTGCACCGTGCATTTCGTCAGGAATATGCACCAGCACTGCCGGCCGTCCCAGCGCGGGCTGGTCTCCGCGGCCCTCAGAGAGCTGTTCACCGCCGAGGACGGCAAACAGGCCCGCGAGCGCATGACCCAGGTCCTGGAGCGACTCCAGCCGACAGTCGGAAAGGTCTGCGAGCTCTTGGAGGACGCCGAGGAAGACCTCCTCGCGTTCTACGCCTTCCCACAAGCGCACTGGCCAAAGCTGCGATCCACGAACCCGCTCGAGCGGGTCAACCGCGAGATCGGCAGACGCTCAGACGTCGTCGGCATCTTCCCCAACGACACATCCGTGATCCGCCTCGCCGGCGCTCTATTGATCGAGCAAAACGACGAGTGGCTCGTATGCCGACGCTATCTCTCCGCCGAGAGCATGAACCAGATCGACGCTGTCAAAGACAGCCACGACCTCCCACAAAAAGAACAAGACGAGGAGGTGACCAAGCTCAACGCCGCCTGAGCCACGAACGCCCCCACCGACGAACAGGCATTACACCACTACACACGACTTGACTGTGGAGGGCCATTAGCGTCTTTTCGCGAGTCTTCTTGAGGGGCAGCGTTCGCCGCGTCTCTATGCGGAAGATGTCGACTTGCCCTTGTTCCTGGCCTCCAGTGAGGCACCTGCATGAGCGGCGCCGCATGGAGAAGTTGGGTAATGGGGGCGCCGTGGAAGGTCGCTAATAGGTTGCATGCAGCATGGTCGAACGGATAGGGTTGCCAGGAGCACATCGACATAAGCCCGCGGGCGTCTTCTGGCCATGCGTCTAGGCAACAGCGTGACTCATGTCATTGCAGGGCTGCCGCCTGGCTACGGTTTGGCGGGCGTATCGCAGCATCAGGATCAGGCAGGTAACTCCTCGCCCGAGTAACCGAGCCATACATCTCAACCTCGCAACCGGAGTTACGAATGCCTTCTCGCCGCAAACGCCCGGAACTCACGCAACTCGCCGATCGCCTCATCATCCGCCACCTTCAAGTCTCCGTGCCTGACGGTGCCCGACACGAGTTGCAGCGCGGTCGTACCTCCGAGCCGCTGCTTGGGCAACGGATACGCTGCATCGCTATCGTCGGGGCTGGCGCGAGCGCGCCACTGCTGGGCCGTGGTGAGGCGCTAGCGACTGAGCTGGAGCAGCAGTTCTCGTCCGAAGAAGAGGCGCGGAAGGCGGAGCTATTTCGTCTGCAGCGCGTCTATGGGCTTGACCCAAGCGACTTCGAGACTCGCCTCGCGGCGCTAAGCCGCACGCCCGACATCACCCAACACGTTCGACAGCGGATTGCGCGGCAGTACAGATACCGGCATCCGACAATCTTGGGCTACGAGCTGCTGGCCCACCTACTCAAGCATCGGTTTCTCGATGCCATCATCAGCTTCAACTTTGACGAGCTGCTCGATCAGTCACTTGACGACGAGCTGGGTCCGAATGAGTATCGACGACTCGTGTCGGACCGCGATTGTGTAAGCGTCCTACGAGATCCTGACGCCGCCGACTACTTGCCACTTTACATCAAGCTTCATGGAACGGCTACCGAGCCAGAGAGCCTTCGCTTCACACGTGACGCTTACTACCGACTCCCACAAGAACTTATGGAGGTTGTCGAGGACCTGCTCAAAAGCCAGTACTGCGCTGTGGTGAATGTTGGTTCAGCGATGACGGGTTTCGACCTCCATCGTCTTCTGCGGATTCCCGAGCGCCTTGAGATCTATGATCTCAGCTACGCGCCTCTAAAGCAGTCCGTGCGAAGCGAGATCACATCTGAGCGCCGCAGGCCACGCGAGGACTCGTTTTTCGAGCGCGAGGCGCGAGTCGACCCTGTGTTTGCGCTGCTCGACGACGGTGTGCCCACGCGTGCTAACCGGGCCTCGTGTGATGGTTGGCTGAAGCAGCTAGCGAGTGAGATCGACCACCGCTGCGGAAGATACGCGGACGCCAAACGCGTCGCAAGCTTGGTGCGCTTTAGATCGGTCGACAGGCATGAAGCTATTGCAGAAGTGCTCGGGCCCGAGACTACATTGAGTCGCTGGACGGAAGACCCGGATAAGTATCGTCGTGATTATGTGGATTATCTAAGGCATCGCACGATTGTCGAGCTGGCTCTTTCTGGCGCCAAGGCACGGGGCTTGGCGCAAGTCTCTTGGCTTGCGCTTGACCGCTGCGGCATGTATTACGATCTTTATCGCCGTGAAAGTCGTGAAGCTGGCGAACTGCCATTGAGTTGGCGCGCCCTGCGGAGTTCGGCAGGCTTGGACGAGAATGACTGGTTGCCAGATGTGGCGGAGGCTCAGATATCTCTGTGTGGCCGGGAAGCTCGTGAGGTTCACAAAGATGGTCGATGGACGTTGCGCCACTTCGATCCCAAAATGCTTGCCGCGCATGTGGTCAATCAAATTGGCAGGAGTCCGTCCCAAACTAAACGCCTTGCGAAGACCTTTAAGCAGCTGCAAGAAGCCTCCGAGGTCGAGATTCACGCTACCGATGACAAGGTATGCTCAAAGGCCTTCGACGATCCGATTGTGCTCCCGACTATCACGTCTCTGAGTGTATTTAGTACAGGTCTTTTCGATGGTCTCAAAAAGACCGACGCGGTCTATATCAGCTGCGAGACCGGAGAGTGGCTCATCGAAGACGAGGCAATGTTCGATGTGTTGTCCCGACAAGAGTACGTTGAGGTAATCACAGCGTTCGACTTCAAGTTCGATAAGCTCGATGAAAAGTACAAAGGCCATCTCAGGCTGAAATCTATTGATCCCTGGCGTCATAACCGGCACATGACGATTGTCTGTCGTGGGAACGAGCCACGGCGCGCGGTTTACTTCGCGCGTCGCCTTCGGTCACCCCTCATCACACCCGTCTATCTCAAAAATCCGGAGGATGCTGCGCGAGTGATGCGGACTTTCGACCTTATGCGCCACGAGATCGAGGACGCAAGGTCGGTCCGGGATTGATTTGATGTTACATACGATGTTGCCTAGCCCGCGGGTGATAGGATGGCTTCAGCGTGACATATGTCCAAAACTGGGGAATAGGAGAGCCTTCTCACGCTAGGTGACGCGATCATGCCCCAGGCTCAGGATCAGTATCCAGGCTCGCCCGGCAGCACGATGCGCGCGACCTCGCCCTCGAGGATCACGCGCGGCTGTATGGGCTTGACCTCGCGCCCGCGGGCGTAGCCCAGAACCTCATCCACGGAGGAGAAGTCGCGCAGCTGCTCCAGGTGCTTGATCGTGGGAAAGACCAGCGCGATCTCACCGTCTTTGTAGGCGTCCAACGCTCCCGCCGGCGTGAACCAGCCCAGATCCACGCACTCCTCGCCGTCGATCACCGGCTCTTGGCCGGCAGGCAACGCGGCTAGAAAGAAATGAGTGTCGAAACGGATCTGCACCTCCGCGGGGGTGATCCAGCGGGAGAACTTGATCAGCTCGTCGGGATCCTCGAGCGAGATCCCTGCCTCCTCGCGCAGCTCGCGTAGTGCCGCAGCACGATGGGCGCCGTCGCCGTCGCCCTCGTGGGCGTCGACGGCGCCACCGGGAAACACCCACACGCCGCCCATGAAGCGCGCGTGTGGCGTGCGCTTGACCAGCAGCAGCTCCAGTTGCTCCGCTCCGCCGCGAAGCAGGATCACGCTGGCTGCCTGGCGGGCGGTAACGGGCTCGCCGGGGTTGTACGTCTCGCCCGGGCCCGGACGTTCGCTCTCCCCCGACGTTCGCATCGGCTGACCCTACCGGCCGGTAGTCTTCTGCGCATGAGCGACACCACCGAGACCCCACGCGCATGAGCGCCGCCACTGAGACACTCCAGCGCTGGATCTGCGAGTCCTGCGGCTACATCTACGATCCCGAAGAGGGCGATCCCGACGGCGGCATCCCGGTCGGGACGGCGTTCGAGGACATCCCCGACACGTGGTTCTGCCCGGTCTGCGGTGCGCGCAAGCGTGACTTCACCCTGTATGAGGACTAGCTGAGCGACTGGCAGCAACTGCTCGCGCTCGACCGCGAGCGTGTGTGGCATCCCTACGGTGCGCTCCCGTCAGCGCTCGCGCCGTTGCCTGTCGTCTCCGCGCAGGACGTTCGCCTGCGGTTGGCGGACGGGCGCGAGCTGATCGACGGGATGGCCTCGTGGTGGTGCGCGATCCATGGCTACCGCCACCCCGTGCTCGATGCCGCCGTGCGAGAGCAGCTGGAGAAGATGGCGCATGTGATGTTCGGCGGGCTCACGCACGAGCCCGCGATCAGCCTGGTCGAGCGATTGTGCGAGCTCGCGCCGGCAGGCCTCGAGCGGGTGTTCCTCGCTGACTCGGGCTCCGTGTCTGTGGAGGTGGCGATCAAGCTCTGCCTGCAGTACCAGCGTGCGCTCGGCCACAGCGCTCGCACCCGCCTGCTCACGGTCAGAGGCGGATACCACGGCGATACCGCAGGCGCGATGGCCGTGTGTGACCCCATCGGCGGGATGCACAGCCTGTTCGCGGGAGTGCTGCCCGAGCACGTGTTCGCCGAGCGCCCACCCGATGGGTTCGACGCCGGCCTGGATGAGGGCTGGGCCAGCCATGTTCGGGAGCTGGCAGCGGCGCATGCCGATGAGCTGGCAGCGGTGATCCTCGAGCCGGTCGTGCAGGGAGCGGGGGGCATGCGCTTTCACGCGCCCGAGTGCGTGGCGTTGATGAGACGCGTATGCGACGAGCACGGCCTGCTGCTGGTGCTCGATGAGATCGCCACCGGTTTCGGGCGCACGGGCGCGATGTTCGCGTGTGAGCACGCCGCGGTGACGCCTGACGTGATGTGCGTGGGCAAGGCGCTCACCGGCGGCTACATGACGCTGGCGGCGACTCTATGCACGGACGCCGTCGCCGCGGCTGTCTCTGGTGGAGAGGGTGGGGGGCTGATGCACGGACCAACGTTCATGGGCAACCCGCTCGCCTGTGCCGTCGCACTTGCTTCGCTGGGTCTGCTCGCGGAAGCTGACTGGATGGAGCGCGTGGGCGCGATCGAAGACGGGCTTCGTCGCGGGTTGGAGCCGGCCCGCGAGCTGCCAGGGGTGGCGGATGTGCGCGTCCTCGGCGCCATCGGCGTCGTTCAGCTCGAGCACGACGTGGACATCGCCGCGGCCACTGCCGCTGCTGTCGCAAGTGGCGTATGGCTGCGCCCGTTCCGTGACCTGATCTACGCGATGCCGCCGTATGTGACCGGGGGTGAGGACATCGCGCGGATCACCACCGCGATGCTTGCCGCCGCCCAGGTCTGATCCCGCTGGCTGGCTGCGTCAATCGAGCAGGTGGAGCAGCGGCGATCCGGCCTTGGCCAGATCCTCCAGCACGGGACTCGGGATCTCGCTCAGCGTCTGCACCTGGACGTCGCCCAGGCGCGCGATCGTCGCTTGGTTGGAGTGCTCCATGGCAGTCGGCTGCGTGCGCCACGGTGTTAACACGACGGCGCGCACCGTCAGACCCGCCGTGCGTGCCTTGTGGATGGTGAGCAGCGTGTGGTTGATCGTGCCGAGACCGGGACGGGCGGCGATCAGCACGGGCAGCCCCAGCGCGACAGCGAGGTCGCACACGCTGTAATCGCCCGCCAGCGGCGTCAGCAGGCCGCCCACGCCCTCGACGATCAGCGTGCCGCCTCGGTCATGTGTCTGAGCTGCCGCGAGCAGTGTCGCTGGGTCGATCTGCTCCCCGGCGAGTTGCGCGGCGAGGTGTGGAGAGACGGCCGGGCCGTAGCGCAACGGTGTGACCTCCTCGGGGGGCATGCCCGCTGCGATCGCGAGTAGCTCGTGGTCCGGTGGCCACTCGCCGCGCGCTGCGATTTCCGCCTCATCCTCCAGCCCCGTCACCACCGGCTTGAACGCGCGCACCGGCTCTCCTGTGGCAGACAGCGCCGCGAGCAGTGCTGCACTGAGGATCGTCTTGCCGACGCCCGTGTCGGTGGCCGTGACGAATAGCCCGCGCACGCTCGCGCGTCCCCGCGTCAGCGACTAGGCCGCACGAGCGCTGTGGAGCTCGCGCTCGAAGTCAAACGGTGCGTTCGGCCCAGCTAGCGCCGGCATTTCGCTCGTGTCGAGGTCGAGCGCTGTGCGGCCCTCACTGGCACGAATCTGCGTCGACACCCGTGTCGCATCGCCATCCGCTTCGCGCTCGAGATCAAACGGCGTTACCGCGGGATCCCCATCGCTGTCAAAGCGCACGTGCCCAACCGCCGTCAACTCCTTGTAAGCCAATTCGCGCTCCGCGATCTCGTCCTGGCGCTCGGATAGCGGCGGTGTCATCGTCGCCGGGTCCAGCCCGGCCTTACGTGCCGCCGCGCCGAACACTCTCGCCGCCATCTGCAGCTCCGTGCCCGTGTGCGAGGCCATCGCCGTCAGCCGCAGCCGGGATGTTCCCGCTGGCACCGTCGGCGGCCTGATCGCCTGCGCGAACGCCCCCTGTGCGATCGCCTCCTGGCACATACGCACCGCCCCGCGCTCGTCGCCCACGATCAGCGGCACGATGTGCATCTCCGTGTCTGCCACCGGAAAGCCCTCCGCCGCCAGCGCCCTGCGCAGGACACTGGCGTTAGAGCGCAGCCGCTGGACACGCTGCGGGCGCTCCTGCAGTAGTTCGAGCGCCGCTAGAGCCGCCGCCACAGCCGGCGGCGCTGGTGCGGTCGAGAAGATCAGCGAGCGTGAGCTGTTGACCAGGTAGCGCACGATCTCCGCGCTTGCGCACGCGTATGCGCCATAGGAGCCAAACGCCTTGCCGAGCGTGCCCACGATCACATCGATCTCGCCCTCCAGGCCCGCCGCCGCCACCGCGCCGCGACCGCCCGGGCCGAGGTTGCCCGTGGCATGTGCCTCGTCGACCACCAGCCGCGCTCCGTGCATGTCCGCAAGCTCCACGATCTCCGCGAGTGGCGCCACGTCTCCGTCCATCGAGAACACCGAGTCGGTCACGATCAGCCTCCGCTCGCCTGTGTGACGGCGCAGGCTCCAGTCGAGGTGCTCCACGTCGCGGTGGCGGTACACCACAACCTCAGCGCGCGACAGCCGACAGCCGTCGATGATCGACGCGTGGTTGAGCTCATCCGAGAACACCACGTCGCCGCGACCAGCCAGCGCGCCGATTACGCCAAGGTTCGCCAGATAGCCCGAGCCGAACAGCAAGCATGCCTCGCTGCCCTCGAACGCCGCCAGGCGCTCCTCCAGGCGGCCGTGGATCGTCATCGTCCCCGACACCAGTCGCGAAGCACCAGCGCCCACGCCCCAGCGCATCGCCGCGTCCGCTGCCGCTTCACGCACGCGAGGGTGGTCGGCCAGTCCCAGATAGTTGTTCGAGCACAGCAGCAGCACGGGCTTGCCGTCGAGCAGCACCGTTGGTCCCTGCGGACCGCTGACCAGACGCAGGCGGCGAGATAGACCCAGCTGCTCGAGCTCCTGCAGCCGTTCTCCGATCTCGCTCACCCCCGAGCTGGACATCTAACCCACCGGCACCCGGTTGGTGGCGCCGTCCGGTCGCGGCGGAACGGCGCGCTTGGCTCTGTAGCGCAGCTGCGTGGAGGGATCCCACAATCGCACCTGTAGGTCAATCTTGCCAGCGGGCGCCAGTACCTCTCGCAGCTCCTCGATCACATCTGGTGTCTCGCCAGCCAGCCAGCCAGAGCGGTTGTCCGGGCGTGGGTTGGCCGCGTTGTCGGGTTGGCGCGCCACGTTCAGGCCAAGCTCCTCGAACATCCCCCTGTCGGTCTCCGGGTCGTTGCCCAGCGTCGTCAGGAAGTTGCCCATCATCACGCCGTTGATGCCCGCCTTCACCGCCAGCTGCTGCAGCTCCGCGAGGTTCTCCACGCGCCCTCCACACAGGCGGAACAGCGCTTCCGGGAGGATCAGCCGGAAGATCGCGATCCACTTGACCGCCTCCCACGGGTCCATGAACTCGCGGTCGCCGAACTTAGTGCCAGGGCGCGGGTTCAGCATGTTTATCGGCACGCTCGTCGGGTTGATCTCCGCCAGCTCAAACGCCATCTCCACCCGCTGCTCACGCGTCTCGCCAAGGTTCAAGATGCCGCCCACGCACGTCTCCAGGCCCGCCTCGCGCACCGCGTCGATCGTGCGCAGCCGGCCCTCGTAGCGGACCGTGCTCGTCACCTCCGAGTAGTAGCTGTAGGCGGTCTCCACGTTGTGGTGCACCCGCTGGATGCCTGCATCCCGCAGCGCCTTCGCCCGCGCCGCGGAGATGTGGCCGACCGAAGCGCAGCGCTTGAGGTTGGTCTTCTCGGAGACCAGCCGCACGCCCTCCAGGTACTTCTCGAAGTCGCGCTTGGAAAGACCCTGGCCCTGGGTGACCATGCAGAAGCGGTGCGCGCCCGCGGCTTCAGCCGCGCGCGCGTGCTCGAGGATCTGCTCCGGCTCCATCATCGCGTGCATCGGCGTCTCCGCGTCAGCGAACCGCGACTGCGCGCAGAAGCCGCAGTCCTCCGCGCAGCCGCCGGACTTGGCGTTCACCAGCGAGCACATGTCGGTCGAGTCCGCGAAGCGCTCCACGCGTGCCTGCCAGGCCCGCTCGATCAGCGCTTCGATCTGGTCGCGGTCCTCGATCTCTCCGAGCTGGAGAGCTTCCTCGCGTGTGATCAGCGGGGCCACGTGGCAAAACGTATGTGGTGCGGCGGACGTCTATTCGCCGCGCCAACGCGCCGCGCGCCGCTCACCGAACGCGCGCATCCCCTCGCGCAGGTCCTGTGAGGCGAACGATGCCCGGCGCAGCTCGATCAGCTCCGCTTCCACGTCCGCCGGCAGCTCGCTCTCCGCTTGCAGCAGCGCTGCGATCACGCGCTTGTTGCCCGTCTGTGACAGCGGCGCGTTGCCAGCGAGCTCGCCGGCCAGCTCGAGCGCCTTGGCCTCCAGATCCTCAGCGCCGGCAACACGGTTGACCAGTCCCCACAAAAGCGCCGTATCGCGCGTCGATGTAGCTGCCCAGCAGGAACAGCTCGCGCGTGCGCGCCGCGCCGATCGCGTCGATGAAGCGGCGCAGACCCGTGTGCGAGTACACCAACCCGAGCTTCGCCGGGGGCATGCCGAGCTTGATACCCGCTTGAGCTACGCGCAGATCGCACGACAGCGCCAGCTCCAGCCCGCCGCCGATCGTGTGCCCCGGCAGCGCCGCCAGCGTCGGATACGGGAACGCCTCCAGCGCGTCGATCGCCTGCGTGAACGGGTGCGCCACCAGGCGCTCCGCGCGCTCTTCGAACTCCTCGTCGGGAATCTCGCCGATGTCATAGCCCGCCGAGAACATCCCGTGCGCGCCCGTCACGATCACGCAGCGGGCGTGCGACGAGCGCGATGACAGCTCACGCGAGCGTCGCGCTGATCGCGTCCAGGATCGGGTGGTCGAGCGCGTTGCGCTTGGCCGGGTTTGAGATCGTCAGGCGAACGACGCCCTCCGCCGGCTCGTCGATCAGGAGCTTGCCGTCGGCCAGCTCGTATCGGGGAGCGCTCGAGGACACCGGCCCGACAGGCTAGCTGCTAGCCGAGGCTGTGCGCGCTCGCCTTGGCGCTAGTCGAGCACGACCAGCGTGTCGCCCTCGTTGACCGCCTGGCCCTCCTCGCAGCGGATCTCCGTCACCGTGCCCGCGTCTTCCGCCTCCACCGGCATCTCCATCTTCATCGACTCGAGGATCGCGACCGTGTCGCCCTCCTCGATCGTGTCGCCCACCGCGCACTCGATTTTCCATACCGTGCCGGTGATATGAGCCTCAATGTCAGTCATGTGATCCTCTCGCTCCTTCAGATGTCGCTCGCCACCACTGGAGCACCACAATAGATAGCGCCGCCGACCGATCTCCCGACGTCTCCACGGTCGTCCTCGTCGCCGCCCGCAACGAGGCCGATCGCATCGCCGCCACGCTCGCCGCGCTCGCGCGCGCGTTTCCCGGTGCGCCCGTCTGGGTCGCCGACGACGGCTCCACCGACGCCACCGCCGAGATCGCCCTGGCAGCCGGCGCGCACGTGGTTCGCAGCGGGCGCGTGCTCGGCAAGGGCGCTGCTGTCACCCGCGCCGCCCGCGAGGCTCTGCATTACGCCCACGTGCCCACCGACGAGGCCCTTCAGACCACGCGTCATCCCAACTCAAAATCAATATTCGTTCTCTGCGACGGCGATCTCGGCGACTCCGCGGTCGAGCTCTCAGCGCTGGCCGACACGGTCGCGCGCGGGGATGCCGACGTGGCGGTCGCTGCCTTCGCCACGCGCGCCGGCGGCGGCTTTGGGCTCGCGCTCGGCGTTCGCGCGCTGGGCGATTCGCCGGCGCTGCGGGCTGCGCACGCGCGCGCCCATCTCCGGGCAGCGCGCTCTGACTCGGGCGAGCGCTCGAAGACGTGCTGCCGTTCGCTCGACGGCTTCGGCATGGAGATCGGCGATGACCATCGACGCGGTCCGCGCGGGGCATCGCGTGATGGAGGTCGAGCTGGATCTCACCCACCGCGCCAGCGGACGCACGCTCGCGGGGTTTCTGCCACCGGGGGCGCCAGCTCGTCGACTTCGTGCGCGTCTACCTCGTCCCGCGCGTTAGGATCCGTCGTTGTGTCCTCGCGCGTAACTTTGCGCCGCTATCGAGGTACAGCGTTCGCATGAGCGATCTCGCCCCCATGCGCGAGCAGGTCTACACCGACCCGCGCCCCAAGGAGCACTTCGACCGCTTCCACGCAGCGGGCGCGCACCCGCGAACCCGATTGGGCCTATGAGCTCACCCGCGTGCTCACCTCGCTGTACGCGTACACGTTCCTGCGCGCCCGCGCGATCTCCGTCGAGAAGGTGCCCGGCTCTGGCGCCGGTGATCCTCGCGCCCAACCACTTCTCCTTCATGGACCACTTCCTGATGGGCTGCTACATCCGCCGCAAGGTCCGCTTCATGGCCAAGTCGCAGCTGTTCAAGCCGCCCATGCAGTTCATCTACACCCACGGCGGCGTGTTCCCCGTGCGCCGCGGCGCACGCGACGAGGAGTCGTTCATCACCGCGCGCGCCGATCCTCGAACGCGGCGGCGCCATCACCATGTACTGCGAGGGTGGGCGCTCGCGCACCGGCAAGGTCTCCGAACAGGCCAAGCGCGGGATCGGGCGCCTCGCGCTCGAGACCGGCGCGCCGATCGTCCCCATCGCGATCTACGGCTCCTCGCACGTGCGCAACTGGAAGCGGCTGCAGTTCCCCAAGGTCACCGTCCAGTACGGCGACGCGATGCGCTGGGAGCCCATCGAGGACCCCACCCGCGAGCAGCAGCAGGCCGTCGCCGACCAGACGCTGGTGGAGATCCGCAAACTGTATGGCGGTCTCGAACAGCACGGTCGCAAGGGGATCCTCAGGCGCGGTGCGCGAGCAGCGGCGTGCCGAGCGGCGCGAGCGGTGTGAGCCTCGTGGACGCGGGCGTGATTCGCCGCGTGTTCGAGATCTACGTCGACCAGGCGTCCGTGCTGATGCCCGCCGCGGCCGTCGTGTTCGTCTTCACCGGCATCTCTCCGCGCTGCTCGTCGCCGCCAGCTCCAGCCTGGCGGTCGTCGCGTTGCTCATCGGCCTCGTCGCGACCACGCTCTTCACCGGCATGGTCGTGGAGCTCGTCGCCGATGTTCAAGACGGCCGGCGCGACTCCAGCCCCGGCCAGCTGCTGCGGCGGCCACGCCCGTGCTCGGCCAGCTGATCCTCGTCGGCATCGTCGTCGCGATCGGCATCTGTCATCGGCTTTATCCTCATCATCGTTCCCGGGCTCATCCTGATCACGATCTGGTCTGTAGCCGCACCTGTGGTCGTGCTCGAGAACCCCGGCGTGTTCGCCGCGCTCAGGCGCAGCCGCGAGCTCGTCCGCGGCAACGGCTGGCAGGTCTTCGGCGTGATCGTCGTCGTCTACATCATGTCTGGCATCCTCTCCTTCATCATCGAGGGTGTCGCCGAATCCGCCGGCTCCGGCGTGGGCATCGTCGTCAGGGTGATCGTCGGCGTGCTCACAGCGCCGCTGACCGCGCTCGCCGCTGCCGTCCTGTACTTCGAATTGGGCGGCGCCTCGTCAAAGCAGGTACCCAATGCGGAAGGCCCCGGTATGGGCGCGGGCGGGGGCGGCCCGGACGTTGGCGGCCCGGGGGTGGGCGGGCCATCAAGTCCCGGCGGCTCAGACGCCGAGCGCGCTTTCGGTAGCTGACCAGAGGCGGTTCGCGTCATGCCCACGATCGACGCATCCGAGCTGCTGCGCCCGGGCCTGCTGGAGGGAGTATCGATCCTGCTCGCCGGGGCTGGGCCGACCGCATGAGGATCCAGCCACTTCGCTCGGAGCCGCCGTTCATGCGGCATGCGCCGGGCTCGGTGCGGCCGTGTACGAGTGCAGCTTTCGCATCGACGCTAACCGACGGCGCGGAGGAGCTCGAGCATCGGGTGCATACAGCGCTGAAGGATGCGCTCGCCGACACAGACGGCATCGGAACACTGGTAGTGGACTGCGCGGGCGCGTTTGCGGGCGCTGGCGGCGACGAGCCGGGCGGGGCGCGAGAGTCGCTGCGCGCATGCCTGGATCTCGCGTGGAACGTGACCCACACCGTCGTCAACAGCGCTTTCCTACCGGGCGAGCGCGGCGGACGCATCGTCTACCTGGCGCCTCCAGCCGATGCTGGCGAGCATGCCGATGCGGCGCGAGCCGGGCTCGAGAACCTCGCGCGGACGCTTTCCATCGAGTGGGCCCGCCACGCGATCACCACTGTCGCGATCGCGCCAGGTCCTGCGCCGGCGCAGGAGGTGGCCGCGCTCACTGCCTATCTGGCCTCGCCCGCGGGCGCTTACTTCTCCGGGTGTCTCTTGGATCTAAGCGCCGGCGCGCTGGGTAGCTAGCGGCGTCGGCCTGCCCAAGGGGAGCAGGACCGAGACGACAGGGGAGCCGCCCGACGTGCGAGCAGCTCCCCAACCACCAGTCCTCAGCCGGTCATCCCGCCGAACAGCCCGCCGGTGATGTGCAGCGTCTGACCGTGCACGTAGTTCGACCACGGCGAGCACAGGAAGAACACGCCGCCAGCCGCCTCCTCGGGCGTGGCGGGGCGGCCCAGCGGGATCAGCATGGAAGCCATCTGGCGCATCTGCTCGGGGATTCCCAGCTGGATTTTCTCGCCGCCGACCTCCATCGTGTTCTCGTCGACCTTTGCCTGCGTCAGGCGCGTGTCGATGAAGCCGAACGCGACTGCGTTGACGTTGACTTTGAACTGGCCCCACTCCTTGGCGACCGTTTTCGTGAGACCGACCACGCCGGCCTTGCCCGATGAGTAGTTGGCCTGGCCGGCGTTGCCGAAGGTGCCCGACGTGGAGGACACGTTGACGATCTTGCGGAACACCTCCTTGCCTTCCTCGCGCTCCTTCTTTGCCGGCTCGCGCAGGTGTGGCGCGGCGGCGCGGATCACGCGGAAGGGCACGATCGTGTGGATGTCGAGCATCGCCTGGAAGTGCTCGTCGGTCATCTTGTGGACCGGTGCGTCGATCGTGTAGCCGGCGTTGTTGACGATGATGTCGATCTTGCCGAATGAGTCGATCGCCTTCTTAACGAGATCGTCGGCTGCTCCCGGCTTGGTCAGGTCACCCGCGAACACGGCCGTTTCGCCGCTGATCTCACTGGCTGCCTGCTCGGCCACATCACCGTCGAGGTCGTTGATCAGAACCTGCGCGCCCTGCTCGACGAGCAGCTCCGCGGTGGCGCGGCCGATGCCGCGTGCCGAGCCGGTGACGATCGCCGACTTGCCGTCCAGTACTCCCATAGCTTTGTGGTCTCCTTGTGTTGATCAGGGAGACGAAGTTATATAGGGCCGGCGAGGGCTGCCGTGGAGAACTGTTCGGTCACGCGGGCGCTCAGCCGCGCATGATCACGCCGAAGTCCTGCGTGTAGATCGCCCCCGCCTGGCCGTGTGCGCGCGAGCTGAGAGGGTGCGGCGAGACGCCGATGCCTGTTTCCCTGTAGTGCGGGTCGAGGATGTTCGCGCGGTGTCCCGGCGAGGCCATCCACGAGGCGACGATCGCGCGCGGTGTGGAGAGGCTGAGTGTGCCCCAGGCGATGTTCTCGCCCACTTCGAAGCCCACGTGGGAGCTGATGTAGCCGACCGCCCGCAGGCGCGCAGCCGGCGTGACGCCGCCGGGCCCGACGTGCTGGAAGTAGTCGCCGAACGCCATGCTGCGGCTATGCGCCTGGGCTGCACGGTGCAGGCGGCCGTTCGGCCGCAGCGGGCGCTCGCCACGCAGGATGCGTTCGCGGTTGATCAGGCAAAGGGTGGCCGCGCGGATCAGCTTGAGGTTCGCGCTGGTCGGCATCAGGGCTGTGTTCAGGCACGCATGGTGCGCGGCGCTATGCAGCATAGGCACGGTGGCGGCCATGCGTACCCAGAGCCGAAGCGCTGGCGGCAAATAGGGTGCAGCAAACGGCCATGAGCGTGGCAACGCGACCGAGGCGTAGGGGGGCCATGCGGCCCTATCGGACGTCCCTCTCAGATCATTGAGCCCTGCAAGATCGCTTTGGACACCTGTATTAGCCGGCGGTCATGGCGGCCTGAGTGAGCCAGTTGCCCGGTGGCAGTCACCGGTGCCGCAACGGCGGCGTTGCAGGGGTTACAGGCCGAGCACGCGCCCGAGGATTTCGCGCATGATCTCGTCGCTACCGCCACCGATGGGGCCGAGACGAGCGTCACGGGCGGCGCGCTCGATGAAGTACTCGCGCATGTAGCCGGCGCCGCCGTGGATCTGCAGGCAGCCGTCCATCAGCTCAAACGATGCGCGCTGCGTGAGTAGCTTGGCCATGGTGACCTCCTTCAGCGGCTCCTCGCCGGCGACGAAACGGCGCAGGGCGTCGTAGGTGACGCAGCGGCACGTGTACACGGAGGTGGCTAGGTCCGCGAGCTTATGACGAATTACCTGGTGGCCTGTGAGCGGGCGCCCGAAAGCGTTGCGCTGGCGAGCAAACTCGGCCGTGCGCTCCCACGCGAGCGCCATCGCGCCGACCGCTCCCAGCGCCATCGCTAGCCGCTCCCACTGGAAGTTGGCCATGATCAGCTTGAAACCCTCGTTGAGCTCGCCCAGCAGGTTCTCCTCTCCCACGAACACGTCCTGGAAACTGATGGTGGCGGTGTCGGACGCGTGCCAGCCGAGCTTCTCGAGCTTCGACGAGCTCACACCCTCGCCGCGCTCGACGATCAGGAAGGAGATGCCGTGGTGCCCGCCTTCCTGGGTTGTCTTTACTGCGGTGACGATGAAGTGCGCGCGCACGCCGTTGGTGATGTACGTCTTCTCGCCGTTCACCACCCAGCCGCCGTCCACACGCTCGGCGCGGGTGCTTATGGCAGCGACGTCAGAGCCGGCCCCCGGCTCTGTGATGCCTAGCGCGCCGATCTTCTCGCCGCGGATCGCCGGCACGAGATAACGCTGCTTCTGCTCCTCGGTGCCGAACTTCCAGATCGGAGGCGTGGCGATGTTGATGTGCGCGCCAATGCCCGCGGCAGTGCCGCCCGAGCCGGTGCGCGCGAGCTCCTCGATCAGCACCGCCTCGTGCAGGTAGTCGCCGCCCTGGCCTCCGTAGGACTCGGGGTACTTCAGCCCGAGCAGGCCCTGGGCGGCGAGCTTCGGGAAGACCTCGTTAGGGAACCAGCGTTCGTCCTCCCACTGCTGCGCGTGCGGGGCGAGCTCGCGCTCGATGAAGCCGCGGGCGGACTGTCGCAGCTCATCGTGCTCGTCGGAGAAGGGGGGTGTGGAAGGCGTCATCGGGCTCGAGGAAACGTCTTATGCATAGTTTGTCCCAACAAGGCTATATTGATTGCGTGCGCAGGACAACATTGGATATCGATGAGGATATGCTCGCAAAAGCAAGAGAGATACTGGGCACGCGCGGCGTCAAGGACACGGTTGACGAGGCGCTACGCGAGGTCGTGCGCCGCGAGGCGGGGAAGCGGCTGATGGCTTGGTACAAGGAAAACGAGGACCTGCACAACCCTGAGATCATGGAACGCGCGTGGCCGCGCCCACCCATCTCGTAGACAACAGCGTCATCGCGCGCGCACACAAGCCGTCCGTGTTTGCCGCATTCGAGCCGAAGGTTCTCGCCGGCCTCGTCGCGAGCTGTTCGATCACCGACCTCGAGCAGCTGTTCAGCGCGCGCAACGGTGACGAGCACCGCGCGCGGCGCGCCGACATCGAGCTGCGCTACGTGCGCGTACCGATTGGCCAGGCGACGTTCGATCGCGCCGTCGAGGTTCAGGGACTGCTTGCTGACAAGGGGCAGCATCGAGCCGCGAGCATCCCCGATCTGGTCGTGGCCGCCGCGGCAGAGCGGGAAGGGCTGACGGTCCTGCACTACGACGCCGACTTCGAGCTGATCGCCATCATCACCGGGCAGCCGACCGAATGGGTGGTGCCGCGCGGTACCGTCGATTGATCACAACCCGTAAGAGCGCCCGATGACGTCGAGCATGATCTCGTCGGTGCCTGCGCCGATGCGGTTCAGCCGCGCGTCGCGCCAGACACGCTCGATGCCGTACTCCTTCATGTAGCCCGCGCCGCCATGGATCTGGATGCATTCGTCTGCCACTTCGCAGAGGATCCGTGAGGCGTGGAGCTTGGACATCGAGATCTCGCGCACGGGGTACTCGCCGTTGTTGAAGCGCCATGCCGTGATGTAGGTCATCTGCCGTGCAGACTCGATTTTGGTGGCCATCTCGGCGAACTTGTGGCGGATCACCTGGAACTTGCCGATTTCGCGGCCGAACGCCTTGCGCTCGTGCGCGTACTGCAGGGTCTTTTCAAAGCACTTCTGTGCGCCCGCCACCATCCCGGCGGCGCCGATCAGGCGCTCGCCCTGGAGCTCCCACATGATGTGGTAGAAGCCCTTGCCCACCTGGCCGAGCACGGCGGTTGAGGGGACGCGCACGTCCTGGAAGGCGAGCAGCGCCGTGTCTGAGGCGTGCATGCCGAGCTTCTCCAGCCGCTTCTCGCGAATCACGCCGGGAGCGTCCATCGGCACCAGGAACAGCGTGAAGCCGTCATAGCCGGCGTCCGGGTCGGTCTTCGTGACAAGCACGATGACATCGGCACGGTGGCCGTTGGTGATGTAGGTCTTGGAGCCGTTGATGATGTAGTCATCCCCGTCCTTGACCGCGCGCGTCTTGATGCCGGAGACGTCTGAGCCGGCGTCCGGCTCGGTGATACCGAGGCAGAGGATCTTCTCGCCCTTGATCGCTGGTACCACCCATTCCTGCTTCTGCTCCTCTGAGCCGAACGCGAGGATCGGCGGCATTGCCATGTCGGTGTGCACTGCGATGCCCATCGCCAGACCGCCCGAGTTGGCGTTGGTGATCTCCTCCGCGAGCACCAGGCTTGTGTAGTAGTCGCCGCCCTGACCGCCGTACTGCTCGGGCTTGTCCAGGCCAAGAAAGCCCAGCTCGCCCATACGCGCGAACACGGAGTCGGGGAACGTTGTCTCCTCCCACTCCTCAGCGTGTGGTGCCAGCTCTTTGATGGCGAAGTTGCGGATCGACTCGCGCAGCTGTTCGTGCTCGTCGGTAAAGATGAAGTGCTTGCGTGCAGCCTGGAAGTCGGGCTTGCGGACGCTCTCAGCGGTGGCGGCCATGGGTGGTTCTCCTCGTTTCCTCGTTGGCGAATGGCGGCGGAGCAAAGTAAACAGTAGCGCTATCTACTTTTGGCGGGGCGTACGAAAGCGGGGCCCAGCAGCAAGGGGACCCAGCAGCAAGGCATTGGGCGCGGCTGTTGAAGGCCAGTGCGGCGCGTGGCTTCCGACCAGAAAAATCACACCGCTGGGCGAGAAGTAATAGTTTTGGGGACATGCGCAGGCGGGGACAACTACACATAAGGAGCTTTGTGCTCCTCGCACTGGTGGTCGCTGCCGGGTGCGAGGTCGCGCCTGCGACGGCAGCGACGCCGCTGCCGCCAGATCTGGTTGGTCTAGAGCAGCAGATGGCGCAGCTGCAGGCCAACTCGGAGCGGTTCTCCTTTCAGGAGGAAATCTCGCTGGGCGAATTCCTCGGCAAGCAGACCCCGCTCGTGCTGCTCGTCGCAGGCGATGGAGAAGCCAGCGACTCTCCCGCGGAGGCTTCGTACGTCGGGGGTCTCTTCGGCCTTCGCCAGGTGCAGAAGCGTGTGATCGGTGATACCACCTACACCTACAAGCAGTCGGCCGCGGAAATCGACGGCGGGCGTCCTTGGGTTTCCAGCCCGACGAAAGCAGACACGGAAGAAGCCTCAGCGCTTGACCCTAGCGGCATCCTCGGGAACGATCAGTCGGGCCAGCAGGGCACGTTCAGCAAGCTGATCGAACAGCTCAACGACGCGCAGAGCATTGAAGAGTCGGGTCCGGCGACCGTCGATGGCCAGCGCGTGATCGAGTTCGACGCGACGCTCAATCCCGCACCGATATTGGCGCAGTTGCGCTCTAAAGCGACGCCCTCGGGGCACCCGTTGAGCTCGCTGCTCGAAACCTCGCCCGTGGGCAGATCCAAGGCTCCTGCCAAACCGTCGGCCCCGCCGACGTTCGAGCTGGAAGTGTTCATCGCTCCCAACGGCCTGCCCGTGCGCATCAGGTTCACGTTCGCGGCCGAAGGCACGACCCTTGCGGTGCGGGTGGACACGCTGGCGATCAACATCCCCGTGACCGTGGTGTCACCGCCAGCGGCGCAGACGATCGAAGAAACGCAGCTGAAGCAGATCGAACGACGCCGTGCCGAGCGCGCTCGCGCTCGGGCGCTGAGGGCCTGCCGTCGCCTGCACGGTAAGCAGGCGAAGATGTGCCGCACGCTGGCGAAGCTCAAGAGCGTCCCCATCTCGGGGGCCACGCCGCTATAGATTCTGTGTGCGGCGGCCGGCCCGATCGCACCTAACTCAGTGCATGCATGCGGGAGTCGTGCATGTTCCTGCGGTGTCCACCGGTTTCCCGTGGTGATTGGTAGCGTCCGCCGCGACAGGCCCGACGACGGGCCGGGCCGTTAGGGAAGGAGGTCGGTATGGCCGACCGCATGCTGTTCATCGGCTGGGGAGCTTCTGTCCGTGGGCGCGAGGAGCGCAGCCTCGAGGTGTTCAACGAGGCAATCGGACTCTACGGGCGCCTGCAGCAGGAGGGTCGCATCGAGAAGTTCGAGGTGATCCTGCTCGGGCCCAACGCGGAGCTCAACGGCTACATCGAGCTGCACGGCTCTGCCGAACAGCTCGCGGCGCTGCGCGAGAACGAGGAGTATCGACGGGTTCTCGCCGACGCGAGCCTGGTCGTGGATCGTCTACGCCAGATCGACGGCTTCGCCAACGAGGCCGTGGCGGCGCAGATGGCGCTATACCAGGAAAGCATCGCGCGGGTTCCACAGGCCGCGTGACGCCATCGCCAGGTCTCGACGGCGCTTCACTCCAGTTGGCGAGGCGCCGCGAGCCCGGTTCTAAGGCCCGGACGCTCCATGGTCGATGTAAGTGTCATGGAAGCCCATCCGGGCGATGCGGGAATCGCCGCACACATCGAGTTGGTGTCGAGCAGGGCCGAGACCGACACGGATCGGCTGGCTGCGACGATGCTCCGCTTCTGCTGGCCGGGCGGCATGGGCGATCGTACGAATCTCGTGGCACTCGAGTGGGTGCGCAGCTGGGGCCCGCGACGCGCCGGTCCCGTCCCGCCCGCATGCAGCTGCGTAGTGGGACACTGCCGCGTTTGCAACTGAGCGACGCGGCGCACGTTGAAGTAAGTAGTAGCGCTGCTTACTTCCTACGCGCTAGCGATCCAGATACGATGGGCGTGTGCCCAGCGAGACGCTAGCCACCGACAAGGTCCTGTACGACGTCGCGGACACGGGCATCGCGACGATCACACTCAACGATCCCGATACTCGCAACGCGCTCTCACCGGAGCTGCTGGGCGGCCTGACGGCGGCATTCGAGCGCGCGCGAGACGACGACGCGGTTCGCTGCATAGTGCTTGCGTCCTCACACGAGCGGACGTTCTCCTCTGGAGCCAACCTCGGCGGCTTCGGCGCTGACGCGCCGCTAGTTGAAAAGCACTTCGGCTCGGAGCGCTTTGTGGGCCTGTTCAAGCTGATCGGCGAACTGGGCAAGCCGACGGTGTGCGTTGCGCGTGGCCACGTGCTCGCCGGCTCGCTGGGGATCGCGCTCGCATGCGACTTGATCGTGGCCTCAGAGCAGGCGAGCTTTGGCACGCCGGAGATCAACATTGGCACGTTCCCGTTCATGATCATGGCGCTGATCTACCGCAACGTTCCGCGCAAGAAGGCCAACGAGCTGCTGCTGTTGGGCGAGCGCTGGAATGCGCAGGAGGCGCTTGCCGCGGGCATTGTCAACCGTGTGGTGCCAGACGGCGAGCTGGACGGGCTGGTAGCTGAGTGGGCGGGCAAACTGGCGAGCCGCTCGCCGGTGATCATGCGCTTGGGTAAGGAGGCGATGCGCCGCCAGCTGGACATGCCGCTGGACGACGCGCTCGACTACCTGCGCGCGCAGCTAACTCTGGCGATGTCCACGGAGGACATCGTGGAGGGCGTGACGGCGTTCTTTGAGAAGCGCGAGCCGCAATGGAAAGGTCGCTGATGGCCACCACAGACAAGGCCGCAAAAAAACCCGCGGCGAAGAAGGACGCGCCTGAGCCAGCGGTGGAGGCAAAGCAGTCGCTGCTGCGCCCGCTGGTAGAGGAGCTTGCCGAGCGTCGAGCGAAGATCAAGCTGGGCGGCGGCGAGGAGAAGATCGCGGCGCAGCATGAGCGCGAAAAGCTGACGGCACGTGAGCGGATCGCGCTGCTGATCGATGAGGGCACGTTCGTGGAGCTGGGCATCCACGGCAAACCCCACTTCTCTCAGCGAGCAATGGACGGCGTGGACGCCCCGGCCGACGGCGTGATCACCGGCTACGGCAAGGTCGACGGGCGCCTGACGGCGGTGGCGGCGTACGACTTCACGGTGATGGCGGGCTCGATGGGCATGACGGGTGAGCTGAAGGTCACGCGCCTGCGCGAGCTGGCGCTGACGAAGCGGATGCCGTTTGTGTGGCTGCTGGACTCGGCTGGTGCGCGTGTGCAGGAGGCGGCGGGCGCGATGTTCGCGGGCTCGGGGCACCTGTTCCGCGAGGAGGTTGTGATGAGCGGCGTGATCCCGCAGGTGGCGGCGCTGATGGGTCCTTGTGCGGCGGGCACCGCATACATCCCCGGCCTGGCTGACTTTGTGCCAATGGTCAAGGGCCGCGGCTCGATGGCGCTTGCGGGCCCACACCTGGTGCGCGCGGCAATCGGCGAGGACGTCACCCAGGAGGAACTGGGCGGCTCGCGCGTGCACTGCCGCAAGTCGGGCGTGGGTGACCTGGAGGTGGCAAACGACGAGGAGTGCATCGAGCGGATCAAGCAATACCTCTCCTACATGCCACGCAACTGCGAAGAGCCCGCTCCGATCAGGGCGAGCGCGGACCCGATCGACCGGCGCGAGGATGATCTGCTGGACGTGCTCCCGGACTCCAACCGGCAGCCGTATGACATGTATGAGGTGATTCGCAGGATCGTCGACGACGGCGAGTACTTCGACATCAAGGGTCAGTGGGCGAAGACGATCATCACTTGCTTCGCACGCTTCGGCGGGCGCTCGGTGGGAATCGTTGCCAACCAGCCCAAGCACCTGGGCGGAATCCTTGATAACGACTCGGCCGACAAGGCTGCGCGCTTCGTCAACCTGTGCAACGCGTTTGCAATCCCGTTGGTGTTCATTCAGGACGTCCCCGGCTTCATGGTGGGAACGAAGGTGGAGGCGGAAGGCATCATCCGTCACGGCGCCAAGATGCTTTACGCGGTGGCCAACGCGACGGTGCCGAAGATAACGGTGATCACGCGCAAGGCGTACGGCGCTGGCTACTACGTGATGAACGGCCGTGCGTATGAACCGGACCTGATCGTCGCATGGCCGAGCGCTGAGATCAGCGTGATGGGCGCGGAGGGCGTGGTGGAGATCGCGTTCCGCAAACAGGTCGACGCGGCGGAGGACCCGGCGGCGAAGAAGGCGGAACTGATCGAGGGCTTCCGCAAGATCTTCGACGTGTACGGCGCCGCCGCAAACGACGTGATCGACGACGTGATCGACCCACGCGAGACGCGCGAGACGATCTGCCGCGGTTTGGAGATGGCAGCCAACAAGAAAATCGAGCGGCCGTGGAAGAGACAAGGAGTAGTCCCGGTATGAGGCCCGTATGCCGGCGCGCTACGGCGTCCTCGGTCGCTCATGTGCGGAGCACATTTCGCTCTCTGCGTCCTTGTATCGCTTGGCCTACGGGCCTCGTACCCGCGTGTTCCCTATCCCGAGGTGAGAGATGAGCCTGGATCACCCTGTAGTAATCACCTGCTCGATCTCGGGCGCGATCGCCAACCGCGCGCAGTGCCCGGCGATCCCTTACACCCCGGAGGAGTACGCGGCGGAGGCGCGGCGAATCGTTGACGAGGGCGGCGTGCACATCCATATCCACGCGCGCAAACCGGACGGCACGCCGTCGTATGAGATCGAGGACTTCCAGGCGATCACGGATGCGATCCGCGCGGAGGTGGGGGACGCGGCGATCATCAACTACTCCACTGGCACGATCGGAATACCGGTTGCCAAGCGGGTTGAGTACCTACGCGCATGCCGCCCGGAGGTGGCTGCGCTGAACATGGGCTCGATGAACTACGCGAAGTACTCGCGCTCGAAAAAACAATTCGTGTTCAACATGGTGTTCGAGAACCCGTTCAGCGAGATCATCGAACTGCTGGAGGCGATGAACGAGCTGGGCATCAAACCGGAGCACGAGTGCTTCGACGTGGGCCATGTGGGCAGCCTGGCGCCTCTGATCGACATGGGCGTGCTGAAAACGCCGCTGCATGTGGACTGCGTGATGGGCGTTGTGGGCGGAATTCCCCCAACGGCACGCAACCTGGCGGCGATGGTGGACAATATCCCCGAGGGGTCGCATTGGGGCGTGATCGGGATCTCGCGCGATCAGTGGATGCTGGTTTCCGCCGCGCTCACTCTGGGTGGTTCGATCCGCGTGGGCCTGGAGGACAACCTTTACCTGCCGAACGGCGAGATGGCGAAGTCCAACGGCGAGCTGATCGCGAAGGCGCGTCAGATGACGGAGGACATGGGCCGGCGCCCGGCGACCGTGCAGGAGGCCCGCGCGATGCTTGCCGTGCCGCAGCGCGAGGGGAGCCTCGCGTGAGCCTCCCTCTGGAGGGCATCCGCGTCCTCGACCTGTCGCGTCTGCTGCCGGGGGGCTTCTGCTCACTGCTGCTGGCGGACTTCGGTGCTGATGTGGTGAAGGTGGAGGACACGGGCATGGGCGACTACATCCGCTGGTCGCCCCCGTATTACGAGGGTGCGCACGACAGCGCCAAGTCGGCGCTGTTCCTGTCGCTGAATAGAAATAAGCGCTCGATCCGCCTCGACCTGAAGAGCGACGGTGGCCGCGAGGCGCTGCTGGCGCTGGTGCGCGAGTTTGATGTGGTGCTCGAGTCCTTCCGCCCGGGCGTGTTGGATCGCCTGGGGGTTGGCTACGAGCGCATGCGCCAGGAGAACCCAGGGATCGTGTACTGCGCGATCTCAGGCTACGGCCAGACGGGCCCGAAACGCGACGCGTCGGGGCACGACATGAACTACCTGGGGCTGGTCGGCCTGCTGGGGCTGACGGGCGAGCAGGGTGGTGAGCCGGTGCAGGCGGCGGGTCAGATCGCGGACCTGGGCGGCGGCGCGCTGATGGCGGCGTTCGGGATCATGGCGGCGTTGCGCGAGCGCGATGGCTTCGTTCACTCCCCAGGCTCAGGTGAAGGGCAGATGGTTGATGCGTCGATGGCGGACGGCGCGCTGTCGTGGCTTGCGATGGTGGCGGCGGCGTACTTCGCCGACGGCACGGTTCCGCGCCGAGGCGATCTGCCTTTGGCGGGATCGTTGATCTGCTACCGCCCGTATGAGTGTGCGGATGGCTGGGTGACGCTGGGGGCGCTTGAGCCGAAGTTCTGGCAGGCGTGGTGCCGCGGCGTCGAGCGCGAGGATCTGATCGCGATGCCGTTCGAGCGCCCGGGCTCGGACGCGCACGCGCAGGTGCAGGAGATCTTCAAGCGGCGAAGCCGCAATGAATGGGAGGCGTTTGCGCGCAAGCACGACTGTTGTCTTGAGCCGGTGCTGGAGCTCGACGAGGCGCTGTCATCGGAGCTGGTGCGCGAGCGGGAGATGGTGGTGGAGCTGGATCAGCCCGGCGCGGAGCAGCCAGTTCGCCAGCTGGGGATTCCGGTGAAGCTGACGCGCACGCCGGGCGAGCACGCGCGGCTGCCGGGGCCGGCATTGGGCGAGCACACCGAGGAAGTGCTGCTGGCGGCGGGGTACTCGCCGGAGCAGGTAGCCGAGCTTTTGAGCAGCGGCGCGGCGGCAGGAGCGGCGGAGGTCAACGCAGGCGCCGTCTTCCGCGCATGAGCGCGGCCGTGAGCCGATGAGCGCCGCCTCGCCAGTGCGTGACTCCTTCTCGCGCGGCGAGCTGTTGAAGATGAGCGAGCTCGCGGAGCGCTCGGGCGTGAGTCCGGGCACGATCCGCTACTACCTGCGCGAAGGGCTGCTGGGCGATGGGCATGACATCGTCAGGACCTCGCGCAACATGGCGTACTACCCGCCGGAGTACGTCGAGCGGATCGAGCTGATCAAGCGCCTGCAGGAGGAGCGGTTCATGCCGCTGCGCGTGATCAAGGGGGCGCTGGAGGAGGACCCGAATCGAGTGCGCGCGCTGATTGAGTTGGAGGACCGCATCCTCGAGCGGGCGATGGTGAGCGCAGACGACAACAGCCGTGTCTCGCGGCGTGCCGCGCTCGAGCGCTACGGGGTACCGCGCAACGTGCTCGAGCGCCTGGCGGAGATCGGCGTGCTGACCCCCAATCAGCGCGGGTATGACCGCGACGACGTGAAGATCATCGAGGCGATCGCGAGCTTCCGCGCGGGCGGTTACGAGGAGGCGCTGGGGTTCACCGTGTACGACACGTTGCGCTACCGCAAGGCCCTTGAGCCGCTGGTGGAGGAGGAGGTGCGGGCGCTCTTGGGCCGGCTTGCAGGCGAGGTGGAGATCGAGCGTGCGATGGAAATGGTGGCAGCAGGGACAGAGCCGCTGCGGGAGCTGATCGGGGCAATGCACTCGAAGCTGCTGCTGGCGGCGCTGCGTCGTCACCGTGCGGCTGAGCCTGGCTGAGGTGGTTGACGCCACGATCTATTCGCGCTTGGGCGTTATGCTTTCCCGATATTGACTGACCAGTCAATCTATTCTGCTGTGGGACGGCAACGGGATCGGTGTGGGCGATACCCGCGGGAGGTAATGCGCTTTTGAGGGTCGCGGCCGTTCAGCTCAACTCTACTGCCGACCAGGTCGCGAATATGGCTGCGGCGGATCGGCTCACGCGTGCTGCGGCCGCGGACGGTGCGCGGCTGATCGTGCTGCCGGAGAAGTGGACGGCGATGGGCTCCGAGGAGGACCTGCGCTTGGCCGCGCAAAGGCTGGACGGCGCGGCGATCCAGTGGGCGCGTGCGATCGCGCGGGAGCTGGCCGTGGAGTTGGTGGCAGGCTCGATCCTCGAGCGCGTGCCGGGCCAGGAGAAGCTGGCGAACACGTCAGTGCACGTGGACCCGTACGGCGAGATTCGCGCGGTGTATCGCAAGGTGCATATGTTCGACGTGGAGGTTGGTGGGCACGTGTACCGCGAGTCGGAGCTGGAGCAGCCGGGTGATGAGGTGGTCCTGTCGCAGACCGCGGACGGCGTGGAGCTGGGGATGTCGATCTGCTACGACCTGCGCTTTCCCGAGCTGTACCGGATCCTGGCTGTGCGGGGCGCACGCGTCGTGGCGTTGCCGGCGGCGTTCACGCTGACGACGACGCGCGAGCATTGGGAGGTACTGGTGCGGGCGCGGGCGATCGAGAACCAGGCGTTCCTGATCGCTGCCAACCAGGTGGGTGAGCACCCTGCGGGTCAGTTTTCGGGCGGGCGCTCGATGATCGTGGATCCGTGGGGCGTGGTGCTCGCGCAGGCGCCTGACAGCCCGGGGCATATCGTTGCCGACCTCGATCTTGAGCGCCAGCGGGAGATCCGCATGCGCTTGCCCTCGCTCGCCAACCGCCGAGCAGAGGCGTATCGCTGGCCGGCAGAGGAGACGATCGGCGTATGAGCGCTTCGCGACCGTCTTCAGCGCGGGGCAAGAACGCTGCGGACAAGCGACGGCTGATCCTGGACGCGGCAGTACGGGTGTTCGCCCGCCAGGGCTTTCACGCGTGCAGGGTCTCAGATATCGCAGACGAGGCCGGCGTGGCTTACGGGCTCGTATACCACTACTTCGCCTCCAAGGACGAGATCCTCGACACGCTGTTCCTCGAGCGCTGGCAGGTGATGCTGCAGCTGATCCGCGACGTCGATGGCGAAACGATCCCCGTGCGCGAGAAGCTGCTCGCGATTGCGTCGTTCATCATCGACAGCTACCGGCACGACCCGGACCTGATGAAGGTGATCATCGTGGAGGTCACGCGTGCGGCGAACTCGTTCGGCAACACTCACATCGCCACGATCCGCGAGGCGTACGAGCTGATCGGCGGGATGATCACCAAGGCTCAGCAGGAGGGGGTGTTCAAGTCGGAGATCGACGCTCGCTTTGCCGCGATGGCCTTCTACGGCGCGATCGAGCAGCTGCTCACGGGGTGGATCTTCGGGCTGCTGCCGCAGGACGGGGACTATTTCGAGCGGGCCAAGTGGCTCGTGGTGGAAACGGTTTGCGGCGGTCTGGAGGCCGACTTGGCTCCTCGTGCGAGCGTCGGCTGAGCCTTCGCATGACGGGCTCGAAATTGCCTGGTTCGTGCGCCGGGCGGGAGCGCGACCCCGTCGCGCAATAGACTGACGCGATCATGGAGAACGAGATGGTCAAGCGGCTGATGTGGCAGGGCCTGATGATGGGCGTGAGCGCGCTCGCGAGCATCATCGCCACTCGCGCTGCCGCAACCGTGTGGAGGCGCGTGTTCGACGAGGAGCCGCCGGAGTGAGCGGGGGCTACCCACCGCTGCCGGGCGACCAGTCAGACGGCGCCCAGCGTACGGATCAGCCGCAGAACATCGCAACGGCGATCACGGAGATCTCCGAGCGGGCGACGCTGCTGGTACGCGAGGAGATCGAGCTGGCGAAGGCGGAGGTGAGCGAAAAGGCGGCCAAGCTCGCCAAGGGCGCGATTGTTGGCGTTGCGGCAGGTGTGTTCTTTCTGACGGCGCTGGTGTTCGTGCTGGTGGGGTTTGCGTGGCTGCTCTACTTCTACCTGCCGGTCGGTAACTTCGCTTACTTCTGGGGCTTTTTCGCGATGGCGGCGATTCTCGTCGTGCTCGGCGTTCTCGCTGGGCTGATCGCCGCGAAAGCAGTCAAAAAAAGCTCGCCGCCGATGCCAAGCATGGCGATCGATGAGGCCCGCAAGATTCGCGAGGCCGTGAGTGCCGATGCGGGCAGCGCGGCGGACAGCGCGCGCAGCACCGTGCCGCCGGTGGCGGCGGCGGGAGGCGAGCGCTGATGGCGCAGCGCACGCCGGCGGAAATCCGCAGCTCGATTGAGGCCAACCGGGCGGAGCTCGCCGTGTCGGTGGCGCAGTTGCGCGGCGAGGTTACCCGCATCACCGACTGGCGCGCCCACGTGGAGCGTCACCGCACGGAGATCACCGTGGGTGCGGCGGTCGTGGGTTTGATACTCGGCGCGCGCATGTTGCGCGGTCGTCGTCGCCGTCGCGCCTGAGCGGCGCTCAGCCGGAGGTTACGAAAGCAGCGCGCGGGGAACGGCACCTACGCCGATGAGCCCAGGACCTGTGTAGGTGCCAATCACGGGGCCGACCTCCGAGGTGAACACTGGTTCGGAGTCGAAGATCTCGCGGCAGCGGTCGATCAGCCGCTGTGACTGCTCGGTTGCTTGGATGTGCTGCACGACCCAGCCGTCGGCGCCACTGTCGTGGAGATCCTGTGCGTAGGCAACCATGCGCTCGAAGGCGCGTCCAGCGGTGCGCACGCGCTCGACGGGGACGATCTCGTACTCGAGCGAGAGGATTGGCTTGATCCTGAGGGTGCCGCCGAGCCACGCCTGGGCCTTACCGATGCGCCCCCCGCGCTTGAGGTACTCGAGGGTGTCGAGGCAGAACCAGATGCGCAGCGCGGCACGCGTTTCGCGCACGCGCGCGACGACACCGTCCTTATCTGCACCGGCGCGCGCCGCGGCACAGGCGGCGAGCACCAACAGGCCCATCCCACCGCAGGCGGTTTCGCCGTCGATCACCGCCACGCGCTCGCCGAGGCCACGCTCAGCAAGCAACGCGTGTGCCTGGCGCGCTGCCTCGCAGGTCCCGGAGATACCTCCCGCAAGGTGGATCGAGACGACGTCGCTACCATCCTCGAGCAGCGGCTCCCAGACGGCTAGGAAGTCCCCGATCGATGGCTGCGAGGTGCTTGGCAGTTCGGGATCTTCACGCAGCTGCTTGTAAAAGGCATCGAAGCCGTCCATCTCCAGCTCGCGCTCGGGCTGGCCTCGCCAACCCACGTACAGGCTGACCTGGTGGATTCCTTCCGCGTCGGCGAGCGCGCGTGGGAGGTAGTGAGTGCTGTCGGTTGCGACCGCGACGGGAGTCATGCGGCGCGGGACGCTACACCAACGCCTGCGCGAGCTCCCCTGACTCGTACATCTCGGTCACGATGTCGCAGCCTCCCAGCAGCTCGCCGTCGACGAACAGCTGGGGGATTGTCGGCCAGTCGGAGATCGCAGAGAGCTCCTGGCGAATCCGCGGGTCGGGCAGCACATCGACGGCGGCGAACGGCGTGTCGAGCGCCTGCAGGGCGGCGACGGTGCGTGCCGAGAAACCGCAGGCGGGCGCCTCGGGGGTGCCCTTCATGAACAGGATCACCTTGTGCTCGGCGATGGCCTGTGCGATCGCGTCGCGGATCGGGTTGGACTCCGCGCTTGGCGCCGGTGCGGAGGTGGGCTCGGCGGTGGACATTGGTAGCGGCTCGAACTGGCTGGTGGACATGTAACGCTCCTGGCTTTCAGAGGGTCTGGATCTTCGATGGGGTCTGGGTCTTCAGCGCCAGGGCGTGGATCGCTCCCCCGACTTCAGCGCCGAAGACCTCGTAGATGAGACGGTGCTGCTGGACGCGGCTGAGACCGTCGAATGCGTCGGCGGTGACGGTGGCGCGGAAGTGATCGCCGCCGCCGGTGTAGTCCTCGACGTCCGCGTGCGCCCCCGGGATGGCGGCCTCTATGCGCTGCTTTATGTCCTCGGCGGAGGGCATCTACCGAAGAGATTAGAAGGTCTCGGCACGGGTCGAGTGCGGCCATGAGCTACCGCTATACTTTGGAAAGTCTTGGAGCTAGCCACAGGAGTGAACGCGATGATCGAGATCACTGACAAGGGTGCCGAGAAGGTGCATGAGTTTCTTGCCTCTCAACAGGCTGACGTCAACGTGGCAGGCCTGCGTGTGGGCGTGCGCGGCGGCGGCTGCTCGGGCTTCCAGTACCAGCTGGCCTTCGATGAGCAACGCGAGAGCGACATTGTGTTCGAGAGCCACGGGCTGAAGCTGCTCGTGGACGGCGAGAGCCTGCAGTTCGTGAGCGGCTCGACGATCGACTACGAGGAGAGCCTGCAGGGTGCGGGCTTCAAGGTAAACAACCCGAACGTTGTAGCTGCCTGTGGCTGCGGATCATCTTTCCGCGTGGCCGAGGAGGAGCAGGTCTCGGCGGTCTGAGCTCTGCTGGGTAGGTCTGTGAGCCAGTACGGCTCGGCCTGCCTGGAGTCGTGCGCATAGGCTCCCGTTGTGGCGATCCTGCCCCAAGCGCTACGCAGCCTGACGCCGGCGACGGTCCGCGACGACGTGCGCCTGCGCGCGCTGGCCGTGGGGCTTGGCCTGATCCCACCGCGGACGATGCACTCGAGTGAGGATGCGCGAGTCCTGCTCGACGCTGCCCACGGCGCGTGTAGCGTGGTGGAGATCGGTGTCTACGAGGGTGCCTCTGCGCTTGCACTCGTGGACATGCTCGGAGGAGGCGCGGAGCTGCATCTGATCGATCCGTACGGATCGCATCCCGATGCGCTGCCCGGTGGCTGGGGTGCGAGCGAGTGGGCCACGCGGCGCACCATTGCGCGCGCGATCCGCCGTCGCGGAGGCGACGCGCCAACAGTGCGCTGGCACGTCGCGCTGTCCCATGACGTGGCTGCGGCGTGGGACGCACAGGTGGACCTGGTCTTTATCGACGGCGATCACTCCGAGCAGGGATGCGAGCTCGACTGGTCCGTCTGGAATCGGTTCGTGGCTCCCGGTGGGCGGGTTGTGTTCCACGACGCTCGAGAGGGAGAGCCGGGCGGGCGTGGCCTGCCGGGCCCTACCGCTGTCGTCAAACGCCGCTTTCGCGGTGAGGGGACGCCAGGGTGGGAGATTCTCACGGAGGCCGACCGCACGGTAGTAGTCCGCCGCGTGCTCTGAGCCCTGGGTCACGGGCGCTCCCTAGTTCTCACGCTGGACGATAGCCCGGTCCAATGTACGTCCCGGTACTCAACAACCGGCAGGCGTCTAACTGCTGGGGGGCTTGACCTCTGCGGAAGGGTTGACGGCAGGTCAGGCACTGTGGTACGGTCGCCGCGACATGATGTCAAGCGTCGCTGAGGGGTGTGGATTGCCCAGGCCTACGGCAGGATTCGTGCTTCCTATGGGGAGTGAGCTGCGTGGCAAAGCGATGCCGTTGGGGCTTGACCTTGACTCAGTCAATGTTTTCTGGCAAGGTCAACCGTACAGGACCGTTGGCAGGAGCTACGGCTAGCGGCTACGACTGGCTTTGGGGCAGCTGTGCCCCGAAGAGGGGATTCTCGGGGTCGGTCGATCTATTCCTAGAGGGAAAAGGAGCAGTGAACAGATGAAACGCACTAGGATCATGGGGCTCTGCGTCATGGCTGCGTTGGCTGCATTCGCGCTTAGCGCGATGGCCGCTTCGAGCGCATCCGCAGGGACGTACAAGGATTGCGTGAAACAGAAGAAGGGGGAATACTCCAACGCGACCTGTAGCACGAAATCTTCGAAGCCCCACAAGGGGTCGTACGAATTGGCATCAGTGGAAGCGTGTGTGAAACAGAAGAAGGGCGAATACTCCAACAGCTCATGCACCACGAAATCGTCGAAGCCCCACAAGGGCTCCTACGAAAAGGCTGGCGCCCGCGGCTACACCTCGAGCACTGGTGAAGCCAAGCTTGAAACGCCGTCCCTCGGCGGTACCGTGAAATGCACGGCGAGCAAAGGCAAAGGCGAAATCACCGGGCCGAAAACGGCCACACTCCAGGTGACCTTCACCGGCTGCGAAACCAAAGGCGTTCCGTGTGAGAGTGGTGCAACGCACGGCACGATCGAAACATTCCCGCTTGAAACCAGCCTCATCGACCACGGTGAAAAAGGTCTCGGCGGCAAAGGCGAACCGCTTGCGGGCGAAGTCTGGTCCGACATCAAGGGCGAGTCTGCCTTTGGCGGCGACCAGGCCATCTTCGGCTGCGAAGGCGTCGGGTACTTCCGTTCTACCGGCACGCTTGCAGGCGTCGACGGTGGTGTGAACACCCTGTCCTTCACGGGTACGCAGAACTTCGAAAACGGCATTGGTGAACAGGATCTCCTGACCGAAGTCTCTTCGAGCCCGGCATTCAACCCGTCAGAAACTGTCGGCCCGTTTGCCTCAACCGAGGTGACCAAAGGCACGACGACGTACGAAAAAGAAGTAGAGGTCCAGTCCTGAGGTCCAGGTGACGACCAGCTGGCCGAGCGCGTAGTTCGGTAGCGGCCAGCAAGTCCGAAGCGTGCGTGGGGTCCTTGACCTCACGCACGCTTTCGTGTTTCTAGGCACGTGTGAGCAGCCTGCGCACAGCCGTTGCCCGGACGCGCGTACGTCAGAACCGTGCGAACCGCACTGTTCGCCACGGTCAAGTGACAGAGGCGGCTAGTTCCCTCAGTATCTGCCAATTGACATTGACAGACACGCTTGGGGCGCTAGACTTTACGGTGAGGAGACGGTTTCGCAGGGGACAACTGACAATGGGTTGGCAGGGAGTGAGAGAGGGCTGGCGGTGATCACCGAAGGCTGCAGCAGCAACGGCTGTTCAGGGGATGGGCGAGGTGGGAACGGTCTCTTCGCGTCGTCGGCGCCGAGCATCGCAGTCGGCGGTTGCCGCCGCGTGGCTCGTTCGGCGATCGCCGCTTTCCTGCTCGCGCTCGGTGTCTTGCTTCTTCAGAGCGGCCCTGCACTTGCTCTGAGTCAGCGCGGCCATGCCTTCGCCTTCCACTTCGGCTCGTTCTCCGGTCCCGCCGGGGTGGCCGTTGACAACGCGACAGGCGACGTCTACGTCAGCGATCGCGACAACAAGCGGGTCGAAGAGTTTGAACCGGTACTGGAACGCGGCGAACTTGTCGGCGAGAAGTCGATCGCACGGCTCAAAGTGTCCAGCCCAGGGGCGATCGCGGTGGACAACTCCACGGAAGGCTCCGACCCTTCGAGCGGCGACGTGTATGTGGTGAGCGCCGGTAAAGCGATCTACAAGTTCGACGCCGAAGGCAACCAGCTCGAAGTCATCAAAGCCTTTGAAGTGGGAGCCGAAAAGGCACGGAAGTTCGCTGCGATCGAGGGGGTCGCCGTCGATCCAGCTGGGAACCTCTATGTCTACGAGCAGGGCGGGGAGATCTTTGAGTTCAACGACGCTGCGTCCAACGCAGGCGTGTCCGAAACGATCACGCCGCCGGAAACCGCGGGAGGCGTCCATGAAGGCAGGCCGGTGTTCGCGGTCGACGCAACAGGCGACTTCTATGTGGGCGATGCGGGAGAAGCCGGTGACAGCCCGCTGCAAGCAGAACTACTGCGCGAAGTCAGGCTGGAATACAAAAAAGACACGGAACCGTTCTCGGCCGAACCGCCGTTCGCCGTGGTGGCTAAGCTCGCGGGCACTGCGAACCGGATCCTGACGCCCGCGCTGGACTACGAATTTACGTCGGCCGTCGCGGTCAATCCAACGAGTGAACCCAGCAACGACGTGTCGGAAAGCGGAGATGTCTATCTGGTGAACGTGGCTGGCGTTGGCGCCGAAAAGTCGAGCACGGTTGCTGAGATCGGCCCGGAAAGCGGGGAGCACGAAAAAGGGGACGTGATCCAGCGCTTCGGTACTCCGGCGCTCAAGGAAGGCGATGCCGTTGCGGTCGACGCGAAGACCGGAGCGGTATTCGTCGCCGATGCTGCCACGGGCTCGGAAGATGTGGACGTATTTGAGCTCGAAAAAAGCGCGCCGCCGACAATTGAAGGTGTCTCAAGTGAAGGCTCCTCCACTTCAATAGGCGCCGAGGAGCTAAGCGCCAGGGTTGACCCCGAGGGTCTCGACACTGACTACTCCTTCGAATATGGCACCGCGAGTTGCAGTCAGACGGCATGCACCCAGACTGCTCCGGTCAACGTCGGAGAAGGCTTCGGTGACCGCGCTGTCGGGCTGGAACTGTCTGCGTTGCAGCCTGGTCTCTATTACTTTCGCGTCATTGCGACCAACAGCGAAGGCAAGGTCCAGAGCAGTGAACAGACATTTACGGTGCTCGCGGCCACGGTCGGATTGCCGGACGGTCGCGCTTGGGAACTGGTCTCCCCGCCGGACAAGGATGGCGCCGAACCGGAAGCGCTGACTCGCGAAGGAGGTCTGATCGAGGCGTCCGAAGCAGGCGATGCCATCACGTATGTGGCCGACGGTCCGATGCCCGCCGACGTTCAGCCCGAAGGCAACCGCAGCCCGGAATACTCGCAGATCCTGTCGACCCGCGGCACGGATGGGTGGGTCTCTCGGGACATCACGACGCCGAACAGCACCGGCAGCGGGGTCGAATCGGGAGAAGCGCCCGAGTATCAGTTCTTCTCTCCGAACCTGGCGGTGGCGTTGGTGCAGCCGGCACCTGGTGCGCCGGGCTCGGGCGGGCTTGCCGATCCTCCGCTGTCGCCTCCGGCTGTCCCGGGCGAATCACAGCAAAAGACCTTGTACATACGCGACGATCAGCCGTTGGACGGCAACGAATTCGAACCTCTGCAGCCTGGGGAATCGGAAAAAGCGACCTACGAGCAGGCCAAGAGCAACGGCGAAGCGTCGTCCACGCCCGGTCCTGGCTACGTCGCGCTCGTGACTGCGCTTGACTCCCCTGGGGGCGAAAATGCGGAATTCGGCGGAGGCCTCAAGGAAGGAATCGAATTCGCGGGCGCGACTGCCGACATGAGCGACGTGGTCATCGCGTCGCGCACCGACGCGCCGGGGTTGTATGAGTGGGTAGGGCTCGACCAGCTGGGGCACGACCTGCCGCTCAAGGAGGTGAGCGTGCTTCCGGGGCCGGCCAAGACGCTGCTCGGCCCGCAAGACGCCTTCCTGGGCGGACCCGAAGGTGTCGACATTCGCGGCGCGATCTCGAGCGACGGCTCGCGCATATTTTGGACGGCAAAAGGCGAAGACGGACTCCCGGAAGGCGACCACCTTTTCGTACGGGACACGGACACGGACGAAACACTCCAGCTAGATACGTTCCACGGGGTGGCAGAACAGGCAAGCTCGGCTGAAGCGATCTTCCAGATGGCGAACGCAAGTGGCTCGAAGGTGTTCTTCACCGACACGCAGCGGCTTACACCCACTTCCCGGGCACTTCCCGGTGCCCCCGATCTGTATGTCGCCGAACTGCAGGGCGGCAGCGCTCCCGGTAATTCGCTGCAGGTGACACTCAAAGACCTGACGCCGCAGGAAGGCGCCAAGGTGCAGACGGTGAGCAGAGAAGGTGGCGGAGTGCTTGGTGCGGGGGAAGAACCCAACGGTGAAATAAATGTGTATTTCGTCGCCGATGGGGCCCTCGCGCCCGGCGCGACCCGGGGATACTGTCACACCAGCAACGCTGCGGAACAGCCGCTGTCTCCGAAGGGCACGCTCTGCAATCTCTACGTGGACCACTACACCGGCACGGAATGGCTACCGCCTACGTTCATCGCGGCGCTTTCATCTGAAGATCGGCCAGACTGGTCCAGTCCCCACCAGGACAACGATCTCGCCGGGCTGACCTCCAGGGTCTCCCCCGACGGCGGCTATCTGGCATTCATGTCGAACCGGAGCCTTACTGGATACGACAACGAAGACCTCAGCAGCGAAGCGGCACACGAAACCAGGCTGGATGAGGAGGTCTACCTCTACAACGCTGTCAATAGGCAAATCAAATGCGTTTCGTGTAACCCCAGCGACGCGCGGCCGAAAGGCGTATTCGACAGCATCAACGGCGGAGAAGGCATCGGCCTAGTGGTCGACCGCCCCAGGACATGGGAAGCGGAAGGCGTGGACCACTGGTTGGCTGGCAGTCTCCCGGGGTGGACGTCGGTGTCGGCGGCACGCGCGTTCTACCAGTCGCAGTACCTGTCGGACAAGGGGCGACTGTTCTTCGATAGCGCCGACGCGCTCGTGTCGGTGGCGAAGCCGACGAGGCCGGAGACAGTGGAGGGACAGCCCCAGGAAGTCGGCGTGGAGAACGTCTATGAGTACGAGCCGGGCGGCCTGGGCGGCTGCGCGGGCGCCGGCGGCTGCATCGGCTTGATCTCCTCTGGCACCTCCGCTCGAGAATCCGCGTTCCTCGACGCCAGCACAAGCGGCAACGATGTGTTCTTCCTCACCGCCCAGCCGCTGGTAGCGGAAGACACGGACGGCAACTTTGATGTGTATGACGCGCACCTCTGCGAATCGGCGGCACCGTGCGTGACTCACGCCGCGGCTACGCCGAGCGCGTGTGAACGCGAAGGCGGCGAAGCCTGCCAGCCGTACACCTCGCCGGCCGCGTTCGGGGCGCCTGGCACGGCCACGATCACCGGCTCGAGCAATCTCGTCGAACAGTTGCACGTGCTCGGGGAAAAGGTGGTCGTCAAGCCGAAGCCCAAGCCGCTGACACGCGCGCAGAAGCTTGCGAAGGCGCTCAAGGCTTGCAAGAAGGACAAGCGGAAGAGCAAGCGCGTTGTGTGCGAACGACAGGCACGTAAGCGGTACGGTCCGGCCAAGGCCAAGGCCAAGGCCAAGGCGAAGGGCAAGTCGAGCGCGAGCAAGAGCTCCGCGAGAGGGCAGGGATGATGATGACCAAGCGCTCGAGGACGTGGCGATCCGCATGGCTTTGCTGCATTGGGCTGTCGCTGGCGCTACTGGTGGGGCTTGTGGGCGCGCTGCCAGCGGCAGCCGAAGTCACATCCGTGGCTCACTGGCGACTTGAATCGCGCCCGGCGCCGACCAACCTCCCGCTCGATGGCGAAGGAGGCAATGGCGTAGGTGTGATCGTCGTTACCGCCAGCAACCTCGGCGACGCTGAAGTCAGCACCCCATTCGAAATCACCGACACGCTTCCCGCTGGCATCGAAGCCACGCAGGTCGAAGAGATCGACAGGGGCACACCCCGCTCAGAAAGTGAGGTTGTCGGCGTCTGCAGCTCGACGACGGTCAAGCCGATCTCGTGCAAATCCACGGCCAAGCTCGCTCCCTTTGAACAGACCCAGGTAATCATCAAAGTGAGGACGCTCTACCATGCGGCCGCGGAAGTCCCGACAGGGGAAGCGGCGCCGGAGAACGTGGTGACGATTAACGGTGGCGGAGCGACGCCTGCCCAAGCTGAACTGCGTCGGCCGATCACTATCAGCAATGAAGCCCCGCACTTCGGGGTTGAATCGTACGAACTTACCCCCGAAGACGAAGAATTCGAACGCGATGAAGAAGCCGGGACCCATCCGTTTCAGTTGACCACCGCATTCAACTTCACGGAGACACTCGAAAAAAACCCGCAAAAGGGACTCTTGCCATCGGCGCCAGCGCTCGACAAGGAACTGAACTTCAAGCTGCCGCCTGGGCTGATTGGCAACACCAACGTGGTCGGCAATCCGAACGCCGTCCAGCGCTGCACCGCAGGCGAGTTCGGCGCGCAGGAAGAAGGCGACCTCAACGCATGTCCCGAAGACACAGCCGTGGGCGTCGCGGCAGTGACGATCAACGATCCCATCACGCTCTACTTCACTGTCAAGGTAGTGCCGGTCTTCAATCTGGTTCCGGCCCCCGGTGAGCCGGCGCGGTTCGGGATCGATGTCAACCACGTCCCGATCATCCTTGACACCTCGGTACGCACAGGCGACGACTACGGCGTGACCGTGAGCGTTCACAATGCCTCGCAGGCCGTTCAGGTGCTGGGAAGCACAGTGACGTTCTGGGGCGTGCCTGCGGACAGCCGCCACAATGAATCACGTGGCTGGGAATGCCTGGGCGCTTGGGGGCTCGGCTACGTGGGACGGCCTAGCTGCGCCAAGCCCAAGGTGGCGCAGCCGGCCCCGTTCCTGACGCTTCCCACAGAGTGCAGCGTGTTGAACTCCTCGGTCGGGGGCGAAGCGTGGAACGGGGAAAAGCTGCTGGGGCCGGACAAGTCGGACGAAGTGGCCAACGAATTCCCGACGACGATCGGCGACTGCGCGGGACTGCCGTTCGAACCGTCGATCGAAGTCAAACCCGACACGGAAGCGGCGAGTACGCCTACAGGCATGACGGTCAAAGTTAGCCTGCCTCAGCAGACAACGCTCGAAGCCGGAAACAAGGCCGAGGCTGATGTCAGGTCCACGACGCTGGAACTTCCAGAAGGCATCCAACCGAGCCCTGGTGCGGCCACCGGCCTGCTCTCGTGCACCGCTGCGCAGATCGGCCTGAACGGCAGCGAAGCCCCGCAATTCAACGAAAGCCTGGCCCTAGCGGAACAGACGGCGAACGATAACTTCTCGTCTCTACCAGCTGCCTGTCCCGAAGAAGCGAAAATCGGTACGGTCAGCATCAAGACGCCGGTGCTCGAAGAAGAACTCACAGGGTCGGTCTATCTGGCAAGCCAGGACACCGATCCATTTGCCTCGCCACTGGTGCTCTACATCGTGGCCAAGGAAAAGAAGTCGGAAGTGCTCGTCAAGCTCGCCGGCGAAGTACGGATCAACCCCGCGACGGGTCAGCTCATATCGGTTTTCAAGGAAACGCCGCAGACGCCGTTTGAAAGCCTGACGCTCCAGCTTGCGAACACCGAACGTGCCTCACAGGAGACGCCCGCGCACTGCGGTACCTACCATTCCCACGCCGGCTTCACGAATTGGTCAAGCGAAGCCGCGACATCGGCGGAATCTGAATTTCAGATCACCTCCGGCCCGAACGGCACGCCGTGTCCAGGCGCGCAGCTTCCGTTTGCCCCCAGCTTTGAAGGCGGCTCTACCAACACCCAAGCCGGCGCGTTCACGCCGTTCAGCGTCACGATTGGACGCCCCGACGGCAACCAGGCGCTCGAAACGATCAACATGGAACTGCCGCCAGGCCTCGCCGCGCTGATCGCGCAGGTTGAACAGTGCAGCGAAGCCCAAGCCGAAGCCAACGCCTGCCCGGCGGGGAGCCTCGTCGGGCACACCACAAGCGTGTCAGGGCTTGGTGGCAAGCCGGTCTCTCTGGGTGGGCAACTGTACTTCACCGGTCCGCTCAAGCAGACCAGCACCCACGCCGCAGCGCCATTCGGGCTGCTGGCGGTGACCCACGCCAAGGCAGGCCCGTTCGATCTCGGCTACGTGAAAGTTTTCTCCACGATCAACGTCAACGACACCACCGCCGCGGCGATCGTCAAAAGCGAACCCATTCCGAACAGGCTCGACGGTGTGCCCGTGGAGCTCAAAGCCATCAACGTGACCGTCGAACGTCCCGGGGGCGCACCGTTCCAGTTCAACCCGACCAACTGCGAAGGGCTGAACATCACCGGAAAGCTGACCGGCTATGAAGGCGCCAGCTCCGGAATCTCGCAGCCGCTACACCTGTCCAACTGCGCGGGACTGCCATTCAAGCCGAAGCTGACGGCAAGTGTGCTCGGCCATGGAAGCAAAACCAACGGCACGACGTTCAAGGTCACGCTCGAATCGGAAGGGCTCGGACAGGCCAACATCCACAAAGTCGACCTGACGCTGCCGGAAGTGCTGCCATCGCGGCTGACGACGATCCAGAAAGCGTGCTTGGCGGCAGTCTTCGAAGCGAACCCCGCCGCCTGCGATGAAGGCTCTGACATCGGCGAAGGCGTCGTCTACACACCCGTGTTCAAGAACCCCCTGAGGGGCCCCGCCTACCTGGTGTCGCACGGCAACGCGGCTTTCCCTGACGTCGAGTTCGTGCTGCAAGGTGAAGGCGTTACGCTGATCGTCGACGGTAAAACCGACATCAAAAAAGGGATCACGTACTCGAAATTCGAAACCGCGCCAGATGCGCCGTTCACCAAGTTCGAAACGATTCTTCCCGCCGGGCCGCACTCCGCGCTCACCGCCAACGTGCCGGAAACCGAAGGATTCAGCCTCTGCAAGCACGCCTCGAGTCTCGTGATGCCGACGACGATCATGGGTCAGAACGGCAAGACGATCGAACAGACCACGAAGATCGCGCTGATCGGCTGCGGCGGCGTGCTGGGCGCCAAAGTCAGGAAGCTCAGCCGGGCGCAAAAGCTGGCCAAGGCGTTGACGGCCTGCAGGTCAAAAGACAAGGGCAAAGCCAAGAAGAGCAAGCGGATCGCATGCGAAAAGCAGGCTCGCAAGAAATACGGGCCGCTGCCCAAGAAGACCAAGAAGAGCACGAAGAAGAAGACCTAGGCGAGTAGCTATGTGGGCTCGTTGTCCAGCGAGCGCCACAGGTATCTGCACGCGAGCGTCCGGTGCGGGCGCCACGGCTCGGCGATCTCCTCCATCGTGGTCGCGTCAGGTAGGCCGTCGAGGCCATAGGCGCGTTCGATCGCGCGGCGGATGCCCAGGTCGCCCACGGGCAGCACGTCGGGACGCTCGAGGTGGAACATCAAGAACATCTGCGCCGTCCACAGACCCAGGCCCTTGACGGCGACGAGCTCGGCGATCACCTCCTCGTCTGGGAGCTCGTCAAGGCGCTCGAGCTCGAGCTCTCCCGAGATCACGTGCTCGGCCAGCGAACGCAGGTAGCTGACCTTCGCGCGCGATAGGCCAGCTGCGGCGCGGAGCTCTTCGGGGTCATCTGCCAGGATCTCCTGTGGCGTAGGCGCCCGGCCGTCAAAGCGCGCAGTCAGCCTTCCGTAGATCGCCCTCGCGGCCAACACCGAGAGCTGCTGGCCGGTGATCGAGCGTACGAGCGCGCCGTAGTGATCTTCCCGGTCTGGTCTGCCATCTCGCGCGTCGCCCAGGGGCCCGACAGCCTGGATCAGCTGCGCCAGCACCGGGTCGGCCGTACGCAGGCGGGCGGGTACGCGCTTAGACAGAGGGCAGTGCCTCGAGCGCCACGGGCTCGCCGTCGAGCGCGTTCAGTGCGCGCTCCAGCGACATCGCCAGGCACGTGAAGCTCGGCGTGTCGCGAATCGTGAAGCGTGACGCCTCCGTCGTGCGCAGCCGCTGGACGAGGTCCAGGAACGTGCCAACGTCGTCGGTGTCGAACGCCACCACGAACTCCTGGTCGTCGAGGCCGAACGAGTAGGTCGTGTGGTTGTCCACGCCGGGGTATTCGCGACCTACCTGGATGTGGCCCTGCATGATCCGCCAGCGCTCCTCCGCCGGCAGGGCGTACCACTCGCGCGACTTCACGAACGGGTATACGAACACATAGCGGCCGCGGAAGCCACGGACGGTGTTGCGCTCGTCATCGGAGTATTCCGAGCTCTTGCGCATCCCCAGGAACGAGTACGGGGACTGCGCCCACTGCATCAGCCCGCTCTGCGCTAGCACCACGTGGAACTCATGGATGCGGTCGAGGTTCTCAGCCTCGGAGACGAGCAGCAGCTCCGCGTCTCCGCGTGTGCCCACCAGCGAGAGCGTCTGCAGCTGGTGGCCGTCCGCGAAGTCCTCGCATGCTGCTGCGAACTCGCGCTTGTCATCTGCCCGGCGCTCCGGATCTAGGCGCCGCCACTCGGGCTCCATCTTCAGGAACGTGTACTTGACGAAGTGACGGGTGCTCATGGTCTTGATTATCGCACCGACGGCCCGCCCACGACGGCTCCGGCGGATAGAGTAGAAAGCCGTGCGGATCGCGCTTCTCTCGCCGTACTCGTGGACCTACCCTGGTGGCGTCACCCGCCACATAGAGGCGCTCGCCTCTGAGCTCACCGTCGCTGGGCACGAAGCGCGGATCCTCGCCCCGTTCGACCCCGACGACGCGCTCTCCGTACGGCTCCATCGCGGCGCGCGCCCACAGCCGCGCGAGGTGGGGGAGGAATTCGTCTCGCTCGGGCGCACCGTCGGGCTGCCCGCCAACGGGGCCGTCTCGAATATGGCCCTTACGCCATACGCTATACGCGCTATGCGCCAGGAGCTGCGCGACGGCGGCTATGACGTCGTCCACATCCACGAGCCGGTCGTCCCGCTCGTCTCCTGGGACGCCCTCACGAGCCTCGGCGAGCTGCCGCTGGTCGGCACCTTCCACACGTTCTCCGAGAATCTCCTCACCAACGGCGTCGCCGCAATCCCGCTCGGAGGACGGCGACGGATGAACCGCCTGCACGCGCGCATCGCCGTCTCTGACGCCGCAGCGTGGACAGCGCGGCGCTTCTACGGTGGGCGCTACCGCATCGTTCCCAACGGAGTGCGCCTCCCCGACAGCGCCCAGCTCGCTTACGAGACCACCCGTCCCGGTCTCAACGACGCTGAAAACCACCCCCCGCAGCGACAGCTGCGGATCCTCTTCGTCGGTCAAGCGGTCGAACGTAAGGGCCTGCCGATCCTGCTGCGGGCGTTCGAGGCGCTGCGTGACCAGATCCCCGCCACGCTCACGCTCGTCGGCGCGAGCTCCGAGGAGGTGGCGCACATGATGCTCGACGATCGCGGCGTACACGCCCTCGGCAAGGTCTCCGAGGAGCGCAAGCTCGCCGAGCTCGCTCGGGCGGAGGTCGTGTGCGCGCCGTCACTGGGCGGTGAGAGCTTCGGCATGGTGCTCACCGAGGCGTTCGCCGCTGCCACGCCCGTGCTCGCCTCCGACATCCCCGGGTACCGCGAGGTCCTGCGCCACGGGCACGACGGACTGCTCGTGCCACCTGGCGACGCGCTCGCGCTCGCCGAGGCGCTGCGCACGCTGGCGCTCGACCCCAGCCTCCGCACCCGCATGGCAGCCAGCGCCCGCGAGCGCGCGGAGCGATTCGCTTGGCCGCACGTCGCCGAGGAAGTGCTCGATACCTACGAGCAGGCGGTCCGTGTCGGTGCGCCTGCCACCAGCCTCGGACGTGTCGCCGTGCGCTACGGGCTGGCCCCCGCCGACCTGTTGCCGCGTGTGCCCGCCGAACGGCTGCCGTCCCTAAACGGCCCTGGGGCCCCGCTCGTCGGCAAGCCGCGCCGCCTGCGCACGCTGCGCCGCGCTGGGCTCCTCGCCAGCTCTGTTGCCGGCGCTGGGCTTGCTGCGCTGGCACTGCAGCGTGTCGGGCTCACCCGTGTCGCCGCCTCGCTGCTCGCCTCAAAGCCCGGGCTGATCGTCGCTGGGCTGGCGCTCATGTGTGCCGCCATGTTTGCTCGCGCGATCTCCTGGCATTCGATTCTTGCCGCCGCGCCCACCTGGCGCCGCGCCAAACGCCGCGACGCGATGCAGGGCACGTTCATCGGTGTGCTCATGTCCGCCACGCTGCCCGCTCGCCTCGGTGAGCCGTCCCGCGCGCTGATCGTCGCTCGACGCCTCGGGCGCGCGCGAGAGAGCCTGCCGGTGGTGCTCGGCACGATCGTCTCGCAGACGCTTCTCAACCTGCTCGCGCTCACCATCCTCGGCGGTGTCGCCCTCTCCAGCGTCAGTGTGCTCGACGGGCATGACCGTGCGCTGCTGCTCATTGCGCTCGCGCCGCTCGCCGTGCTCATCGCGCTCGCGCTCGCCCCCGTCATCGCTGCGCCTGAAGCGCTCTCGCGCTCGCGGCGAGCGCACGCGCTGTTCACCGGGGTGCGCCGCTCGCTGCTACGCCTGCGCGCCGGCCTGCGTGTGTTCGCTCAGCCCCGCCGCGCGATCGTTGCTGTCGTCGCCCAGCTTGGTGCATGGGCGCTGCAGTGGCTCTCCTGTTGGCTTTTGCTGGTCGCGCTCGGTCTCGACTCTCACGCCGGCATCGGCGCTGCCGCTGGGGTGCTGTTCGCCGTCAACGTCACCGCGGTGATCCCCGCCACGCCAGCCAACGTCGGTGTCTTCCAGGCAGCCTGTGTGGCAGTGCTGGCCGGCGTCTACCACGTCTCCACCCCCGACGCGATCGCCTACGGGATCGTCCTGCAGGCGATCGAGCTTGCCACCGCGGTGATCATGGGGTTGCCCGCGCTCGTCAACGAGGGCCTCTCCTGGCGTGATGTGCGGCTGCGCGCGATGCACGCCGCACCCGTCAAGCTGGGGCCACTCCCGACAGCCGGCGGAGGCAGGGATGTCGTCTCAATCTCCTCGCATTAACATTCCCTGCTACGGGTAGATTCCAGTCAATGGGATAATGACGGTTGTTTAGAAGGCATATGCGTCAGGCTGGCGTATAAGTCGCACATGTCCGATGCCTGGGTCTACATGTTGCGCTGCGCTGATGGCTCGCTGTACACCGGCTGGAGCACAGACGTGCAGCGGCGCCTGGCGCGCCACCGCGACGGCACCGCCAGTCGCTACACCGCGAGCCGCCTGCCCGTCGAGCTCGTGCTGGCGCTGCCAATGCCCGATCGCAACACCGCCATGCGTGAAGAGGCACGTATCAAGCAGCTGGACCGGGCAGCCAAGCTCGAGCTGATCGCTGCATCGGAGTCGGCCTCCACGTCCGTTTAGGGCATGATGGGGGTATGGCTTCCAGACCTCAGGGGCGCAGCGTCAAGATCTCGGATGATGAGCGGGGCGGATGGTCCTCCGATCGACCCCGCCGCGACGGTGCGCCGCCACGGCCCGCTGATGTAACCGTCCACTGTCGTGTGCTCTCGCCAACTGACCGGCTGCGCTACTCCCCTGGCAGCCTGCTCGTGATCGCCTCCGCGTCCGCCGCCGAGCGCGACAGCTTCGTCGCACGGCTGATCGAGGACCGCGCGTCGCTGCTGTCGCTCGAGAAGGTCCGCACGCTGCTTGCCGGACGCGTCGAGGAGGCCGAGCTGGACGCCCGCGCTGAGGAGCTGTTGAGCGCTGCCGTGTCCAAGCGCCTGCAGAGCAGAGAGGCGGTTGTGCTCGCCCCCCAGGGGCTCGATGCCGCCGAGCGGGAGCCGTTCGTGCGCATGGCCGCCGCGCTCAAGCGCCCGCGCCATTTGATTCTCCTCGAGACCGCCCGTGAGCAAGTCAGCGAGGAAGATCTCCCCGCGCTAAACGAGCTGCGCCGGGCGCTTGACGCGGGCGACCTTGGTGGCGAGGGCTTCCAGACGGCACTGCGCCTCGGCGGCGGCACCGCCAGCGAGGTCAAGCGGATTCTGTTCCGCCCGCCGCCCCGTGAAGACTCCTAGCCGTACAGAAGTTCAACCGGCCGATTTCAATGGCTTGCAGGTTTTCAGTTTCCCGCCTATACGGCCGATATGGCTGGCGTGCGGAACTCCCTGCCCGCTTTCACAGCGCATCGCGCCGCCTCAACCGCCAGCCGTGATCGCTGGCGCACGGCCGGCTGCCGTACCGGCCTGATCGACACCCGCCTGGTTCGTGCCGAGCTGAGCAGATTGCGTGGGCCGCGTCTCGAGAGCGAGCCATCGAAGCAGCGCGAACCCAGCCCAGCCGCCTCCGCTCGAACGTGATGGTATGGGCACCTCCGCCGCACCCGGCAAGTCCGCCAAGCGCGCAGTAGCCAGCGTCGCGAGCGAGCGCCACGACCGTCTCGCCCGGAACGCCTGGTGGATCTACCTGGTCGCGATCGCGCTTCTCATCAGCGGCTATGCGCTCGCACAGCTGTCCGGTCCGGCATGGCTGAAGAGTGGTCTCGTCTTCAACCTCATCGGCGGCTCAAGTGTCGCCGCGCTGCTGCTCGGCGCCCGCCGCAACTCACGTCACAGCCGCCTGCCTTTGTATCTGCTCGCCTTCGGGCAATGCCTGTTCGTCGCCAGCGATGTGCTTGCCTACAACTACGAACGCCTCTTCGGAGCGGCGATGCCGTTCCCGTCGATCGCCGACCCCTTCCACCTGGCGTTCTATCCGTTCCTCGTGGTCGGCATGCTGCTGTTGATCCGCGAACGCGGCGAGAAGCGCGACCGCAGCGGCTTGATCGACGCGCTGATTGTCACGCTCGCGCTCGCCACGCTCTTGTGGGTGTATCTGATCGCGCCGTACGCCGATGACGACACGTTGTCGCTGCTCGGCAAGCTCACCTCGATTGCCTACCCCACGATGGACATCCTTGTCCTCGGCGTCGTCGCCCGTGTTGCCGCCGGCAACCACCGGCGCGAGCCGGCCTTCGCCTTCCTGCTCTCCGGCGCGGTCGTGCTGCTGCTCAGCGACGGGGTCTACGGCTGGAAGCTGCTGGACGGCGGCCACAGCACCGGCGGCATCCTCGACATCGGTTGGGGGATCTACTACGCGCTACTCGGCACCGCCGCCCTGCACCCTTCGATGCGCCAGCTCGCCAAGCCGGGGCCCGAGGGTAACGCGCGCCTCACGCGTGCGCGCCTTGCGCTGCTGACGTGCGCGAGCTTCACCGTGCCGCTGCTGATCGTGCTGCGCGAGGCACTACACGAGTCGCTCGACCTGTACGTGCTCGTGGGCGCCTCCACTGCCATGTTCACGCTCGTGCTCCTGCGCATGGCGGGCATCTTCGCCCGCAACGAGGAGCTCGCGCTGCAGATGGTCGCCCTGACCGAGCAGCACGCCTACCAGCGCTCGGAGGCGCGTCTGAGCTCACTGATCAAGAACTCCTCCGATGTGATCTGCATCCTCGGCGAGGCCGGCGAGGTGCACTACGCCAGCCCGTCGGTCGAGCACGCGTTCGGCTACCGTCCCGACGCGCTCGCGGAGCGTCCGCTCGCCGACATCGTCCATCCCGACGAGGCGCAACGGCTGGCGTCGTTTATCGCGTCAGTCGCCGCCACGTCCACCGCCCAGTTCTCTGACGCTGAGTTCCGCGTGCGTCACGCGCGTGAGTCCTGGCGCGACGTCGAGGTGCTCGGTACGAACCTGCTGGGCGATGAGGACATCGCGGGCATTGTGCTCAACATCCGCGACATCAGCGAGCGCAAGTCCTTCCAGGCTGAGCTAGAGCACCAGGCATTCCACGACACCCTCACCGGGTTGCCCAACAGGGCGCTGTTTCGCAACCGCGTCACGCACGCGCTCGCCGGCCAGCGCCGTGACCGCCTGCCCGTCGCTGTGCTGTTCATGGACATCGACGACTTCAAGAACATCAACGACGGCCTCGGCCACGGTGTCGGCGACATGGTGCTGCGGGAGGTCGGACGCCGGCTCGAGGACTGTATGCGCCCCGTCGATACCGCCGCCCGCCTCGGCGGCGACGAGTTCGCGATCCTCGTCCACGACACTGAGAGCGAGCTGCAGGCGATCGAGATCGCCCAGCGAGTGATGGACGCGCTGCAGGTGTCCATCACACTCGACGGTCGCAACGTCACCGTCGCGACCAGCGTGGGGATTGCGTTCAGCGATCAGGGCATGATCTCCGCGGCTGACGCCGACGAGCTGATGAGTAGCGCTGACGCCGCCATGTATATGGCCAAGGAGAACGGCAAGGATGGCTATCAGGTCTTCCAACCGGAGATGCACGCCAAGGCGCTCGCTCGACTGGAGCTGAAGACCGACCTGCAGCGCGCCCTCGATGCCGGCGAGTTCACGCTGCGCTATCAGCCAGTCATGGATCTGGCCCGCGGTGACATGGCTGGTATGGAGGCACTCGTGCGCTGGGAGCATCCGCAGCGCGGCACCGTGCAACCGCTCGACTTCGTGCCGCTGCTCGAGGACACCGGGATGATCGTCGCCGTCGGCCACCACATCCTCGCTGAGGCGTGCGCCTGGGCCGCGCACATGCAAAGCGTCTGCCCGCGCGATCCCGCGTTGTCGATGGCCGTCAACGTATCCGCCTGTCAGCTACAGCGCCCCGAGTTCATCGAGGAGGTTCGCGCGGTCCTCAAAGAGACCGAGATCCCGCCCGCGAGCTTGACGCTCGAGCTGACCGAGAGCGTGATGATGCAGGACATGGAGCTCACCCTGCTGCGCCTGAAGGCGCTGCGCTCACTTGGGGTGAAGCTCGCTATCGATGATTTCGGCACGGGCTACTCCTCGCTCAACTACATCCGCCAGCTGCCTGTCGACGTGCTGAAGATCGATCGCTCGTTCCTCGCTGATCCCAACCCTGAGGTCGCCGAGCTAACCGAGGCGATTGTGCAGTTGGCCCGCATCTTCAAGCTGAAGGTGGTCGCGGAGGGGATCGAAAATGCAGAGCAGATCGAGCGGCTGCAGTTGATCAACTGCGACTTCGGCCAGGGTTTTCATTTCGCCCAGCCGCTGCTCGGCGCCGAGATCCTCGCTATGGCCGAAGGGCAGCCGGGGATGCGTACGGCGACGCTTGGAGTGCAGGTGGGCCCGAGGGCAATCGAGTAGGGATCGGCGTTCTCGGACTCGATCACGGTCAGCCCTGGCGAGCTGTACTCAGCCGCTGGGCGACACGACCACGAGATCGAGTGGCTCGCTGTAGTCGATCTCAAGGCCCTCCATGTTGGCGAGCGCCGCCCGCACCTGCGCGGTCGCCTTCGCTCCGTGCACTCCCGGCAGCGACACCTGGCATCGAACCGTAAAGCCGGTGAGCGGCTCACCATCTCGTAGACCCTCTCCTGGAGCGCCGAGATCGATCTGCACCCCGGAGGGGAGGACCTTGCGTAGCCGATCTGCAACATCCTCCGCCCATTCCTTTGTAGGAGCGGCAAGCACGACATCGGCATAGTCGCGCTCGGGCCGCGGAGCAGTCGGCGGCGTGCGCGCAAGTTCCAGCACGACCGAAATGGCAGCAGACTGGGCGCGTAGAGTCGGAAGCTTGGCGAGCCACTCGCGCGCCGGGCCAGCCTGCGCGTGAACCAACGACTGCAGCCGCTCCAAGGGGGATGGTTCTGCGTGTGTCGCCGTCGGATCGAGTGTAGTTATTCCGGTTGCATCGGTAAAGGATGAAACTCAGTCCGGCGGCGGTTTAAGGGATACAGCCGATCTGTCGATTATTAACGTGTGCCTGCGATCGTGTTGCTAGCGTGCCAGCAATGATCGCGTCTGCGCTTGCCGAGCGGCGGCGCCCGCTCTGGGTTGCCGCACTCGCCGTCGCTAGCTGCCTTGTGCTGCTGCTCGTCTGGGCAAGCACCAGCTCGACACCTTCGGTCTCCGCGGCAGTCTCCCCCCAGGAAGCGGAAGAGCTGAGGCGCGACGACCAGGGCATCTACGTTCACTACTGCCCCGCGAACGAAGAAGCCGCCAGCATCGCCTCCTATCGCTCGAAGGCGGCTCAGCGGGCGCACGTCGCGATGGCCAGCCACGCCGGCTGGCCCGCTGACGAATGCCTGAAGATGGACAAGGGGTCCTACGGGATCAGCCACACGCTCGTCGGGCTCAAGAATGTCCACAACTGGCTGCTGGGCGGCTACGGCAACGACACCATCTACGGCGGTGAAGCGGGCGATGTGATCTGGGGTGACTACCAGCCATCAGGTCAGTCCGAAAGCGAGAGCGACTACCTGCACGGCGGTAATGGCAACGACTGGATCTACTCCAGCCACGGCTTCAACGAAATCTGGACCGGTGGCGGCGACGACCACCTGCTGCTTGTCTACGGGCACGGCGTAATCCACTGCAACGGCCCCGGTGTGAAGACGTTCGTGATGCGCTATCTGCCGTCGAACCGGCCGTGGACGCTGATCGGCTGTGCGCACAAAGTGATCGATCCGTACCGGGCCTGACCCGGTCGCCCAGGTGGCGTGCCCGGGTTCGACGCCGCCCTTCTCGGTCCGGGGCGTCGTCTACGTTGAGAGGCATGGCAGCTGTCTCTCCGCGTCAGTACGGACGGGTCTTCGACGAGGTGGCGGTCGAGTACGACCGCAGTCGCCCGGGATACCCCCGGGAGCTGATCGAGGAGGCGTGTGCGCTCGCGGGCCTAGGGCGTGGTGACCGTGTGCTCGAGGTCGGCTGCGGCAGCGGCCAGCTGACGCGCGACCTCCTCACAGCCGGCCTGGACGTGGTCGCCGTCGAGCCCGGAGCGCAGTTGCTTTCGCTCGCTGCTGGGAACCTGGAGGGCGCCGGCGAGGCGACATTCGTGAACGCTCAATTCGAGGATGCGCAGCTCCCGAGCGGGCACTTCCGAGCGGTGTTCGCCGCTTCCTCGTTTCATTGGATCGACCCTGAGGTCAGCTGGGCGAAGGTCGCCGAGGTGCTTGCTCCGGGCGGCACGCTCGCTTTGATGCAGCACTGTGGGCTGGAGGAGCAGCGTAGCCTCGACGATCAGGAAGCGCTTCTCTCGACGCTCGCACGGGTCGCGCCGGAGATCGTTGCCGGCTGGCCGGCATACCGGGATCTCCCCAGCCTCATTGAGGGAGTCGAGCAACGCCGTGAGAACATCTCGGAGGTGTGGGCGTGGGTTGGGAGCCACGACCTGGCTCGCCCAGAGGCTGGTCGCCTGTTTGAGGATGTTCAGATCGCGGCAGTGCCGAGCCTCGTGGCGCAGACCGCACAGGAGCTGAACTCGTTGTTCCGCACCATTTCCGCCTACTCGCGGCTCTCACCCGGGCAGCGTCAAGAGATCGAGAGCGAGTTCTTCGCTCTGCATGAGAGGCTCGGGCGGCCAATCCGCTCGAGCACCGTCTGCGTGCTCGTCACGGCGCGAGCTGCCGCGCCAGACCCAGGCGTGTAACAAAGCTGAGGGCGATCTCGCCACGCTGCTCGTCGCGCCCGATGAGGAGGCCGTGAACGGCCCGCTCAATGATCTCGGAGTCGTCGTGCTCGCGGGCTCCAGTGGCTTGCTGCGTCATGGGTGCTACTCCTCCTTGTCGCGGGTTTCGTGGGTCCGGGTTGCGGGGCGCTCGCTGCGTTTCGCCCGCAGCACGAACTCGGACGGCCTCGTGCCGAACGCCTCAGCGAGCCTGAGGAGCAGGTCGTAGTCGGGGTCAACCCGGCCGTCCTCCAGCGCCACGAGGCGCCGCGCTGTCGTGCGCGCCGCCGCGGCCGCCTCGGCGACGCTCAGCCCGCGTTCCCCGGCGAACGGCCCGGATCACGCCGCCGAGCGCGGCGAGGCTCGGCGCGGACGGGGACTCGGACCGGCGGTCCCTTGGCTTACGCGGCATCGGGTGCACGGTGCGTGTGAACATTCGAAAAAGTTTCGAAATCGAGACTGCGGCCCGGCACGCCGCCGACGGGCGCGGACGGTACGCTGCAACGCCGGTGTTCAGGCAGAGCGAACGAGTCCCGATAAGGAACCACATGGAACCGTCACGCGCCACGCGCGCGCCCCTCGCCGCCCGATCAACTGGCCGAGCGGGTTTGAGGCCGTGAACCCGAGCATTGAGGAGGGTCACGGCCTCGGCGACGACCAGCCGCCGACCGAGGCGCACGAGCCCGCGGCGACCGGCGGCGGGGACGAGCCGCCGGAGCCGCCCACGGTGGTGCGTGAGCCGGCGCCGGGCGACGACTCGCGGAAGCACACGCGCAGGAACGTCGGCGCGCCGCTCGTGATCCTCGGCCTCGTTGTGTTCGTCGCCTGGGGCCTCCCGATCCTCCAGGGGTTCCACTTCGGATGCAACGTTCTCGTCGGCGACAAGTTCAGGGAGGTCCGGCTCGGCATGGAAATGTGCCGTGGCGAAAACCAGGCGGAAGCGAACGAAAAGAAGGAAAAGGCTCAGCAGGAACAGCAGGCCAAGGAAAACCAGGAAGCCGAAGAAAAGAAGGCGGCGCACGAAAGGGAAGAACGCGAACGCCCCGTAAGGGAAGCCCGCGAACGCCAGGAAGCGCAGGAAAACCAGGAAAACGAACGCAAGGCGCAGGCCGAAGCGAGGGAAAGCGAACGCAAACTCCAGGCTGAAAGCAAGAAAGCGGAAGAGGAAACGAACGCGGCGAACAGGAAGACCGAAGAAGAAGACAAACAGACGGAACGGGAAAACAAGCGGTCACTGGAAAAGGAGGAACGCGAAGAGCACGAACAGCAGGTGAAAGAGGAAGCGGAAACGAAACAACTCCAGGAAGAAACCGAACGAGGCCAGTAGCACCGGAGCCCTGAACGGGGGTCCGCACGGGCATCGAATTCCCGCAAAGTGCGGCGATGTAGCTCTACATGCGCAGGCCCTGGCACTCGGCCTGACTACCGGCAGGTACCTACTCGCAGTCCCGCTACGGACCTGGAGATAACAGCGTGGGATACGGAATCAATTCAGCGGCGCCACCCAGCTACGGCACCGGCGTAGCGCCCACGTATTTGATCATCCGGTAGCGCTCGCGAACGTAGCGTGGTGTTCCCGGCGGCGGATTCTTCACCGGCACCCAGCGCCAGCGCCACGGGCCGGGTACTGCCACATAGGCTCCTGGAAGTGTGCCGTGTTGTGCGCCAATCCCAACGCTGTCGTGCCCTGCGAACTGAATGCCGCCCGCTATTGCCGCAACGAGGAGGCACAGGCGGACCCCGGTACGGAGCCCCGGAATTCGGCTCGGCATGTGGAATCGTCGCTGGGATCGCCTGCGCCTCTCATCCCTCTCCCAAGGGAAGTCTCCGTGCGTCGGCATGCTAATACGATCGTCTGCAACCACTAATTCCACAATTCGACATTCGTCCAGTTGCTAAGTGCTGGCAGCTCGCTCCTGGGGGTTCAACGTGCTGGAGAGGGCATCACACGCGCCGCGCCAGACACAACCGCGTAACAAAGCTGAGAGCGATCTCGCCACAGGCGGCGTCGACCGTCGCTGTGACGGCCGCCAGCAGGCGCTCGCGCGCCACCGGCTCGAGCAGGATGTGGTCCTGGTGTGTCTGCAGCAGCTCCAGGTACTCCGCAGTCGAGTATGTGCGGCTCCAGGGGTATATGCGCACCTGCGGCTGGGCAAACCCAGCACTCGCCTCGATCTCGACGCTCCAGTCGCCAGCAAGGTCGGTTGGCTCGCTCGCCGGGTGCATGGGGAAGCCCGCTTCGAGATCGGGTGCGGCAAGGCGGTAAGCGTCGCGCAAGCCGTTGCGCAGCTCCGTGTGCTCCCAGTCCGGGAGCGTCCAGATCGCGGCGAGCGTTCCCTCTTGCTCGAGCGCAGCTGCGGCACGCTGATAGCGAAGCTCGGGCGCGACCCAGTGCCAAGCTTGTGCCGATGCCACGAGGCGCGATGGTGGTATCGAGGCCTGCCAGTGCTCGAAGTCGACTTGCTCGATCTGCACGAGCGGGTATGGCGCGCAGTTCGCCCTCGCGAGCGCCGCCATTGCTGCGCTGGGCTCGAGCGCCAGCACCGCCAATCCCCGCTCGGCGAGCAGGCGGGTGAGCTTGCCGGTCCCCGCGCCAACCTCCAACACCTGATCCCCCGCTCGCAGCCCGGCGAACTCGATCAGCTCGTCGATCACCGCTGCCGGGTATGAAGGCCGCGCACGGTCATACAACTCCGCCACGCGACCGAACGCAAGGCGCTGCTCGTCTGTGGCCCTGACTGCCGCCATCGGGCCAAGTCTGCCGGAACGCGAGCGTTAGCCCGCCATCGCGGGCTCGCCTGTGCCCCCCTGGGTATCCTCGGCTTCCACCGCCCCGTCGGGCGGGTCCTCGTCGGCGATCTCGCCGAACAGCGAGGGGTCGCGGTTGGAGCCGCGGATGAGATCGTCGGGTGAGCCGTCCGGCAGCAGGCGGCCCTGGCGCGTGCCGAAGTAGATCGCCTGCGGGTGGTGCGCGACGAGTGCGAGCGTTGACTGCTCGGGCTCGGGCGCGTAGCCGTCGGTGATGCTCATGCCGATCTGCTCGAGCCCCAGCAGCTTCTCGACCTTCAGGTGCTCCGACTGCTCGGGAACGGCGGGGTAGCCCCAGGAGTAGCGGCGGCCCTGGCTCTCGGGGATGCCGAGCAGTTTGCGCGTCTCGTAGTGCAGCCACTCGGCGAGTCCCTCGGCGGTCTGCACGCCGAGCCCGTGCACGAACAGTTGCTCGGCGAACTCACCGTCGGACTCGAGTGTTGCCATCAGCTCGGTCACCTCGCTGCCAACGGTCACCGCCTGCACCGAGATCACATCCAGCTCCGGCGGAGCCTTGCCATCGATCGCCGGCCGGAAGAAGTCCGCGAGACAAATGCGGTCGCCCTTGGGCTGGCGCGGACACACGAAGCGGGTGAGCTCTTTCTCTCGGTCCTCGGGGTCGAGCACGATGATGTCGTTGCCGAGCGAGTAGCAGGGGAAGAAGCCGAGCAGCGCGCGCGGGTGCAGGTAGTCCTGCTCGCTCCACATCCGCTCCAGGCGCGGGCGGAAGTCATCCTGCAGCAGCGTCTGCCAAGCCTCGCCTTTGACACCGCGCCCGCCCCAATGCAGCTTGAAGAGAACATGTGTGTCGAGGTGCCGATACAGCTCGTCCATGTCGACGGGAATCTCCTTCACGCCCCAGAACGGCGGCGTCGGGACGGGCGCGTCGGTGCGGGCGGGGGAGCGCACTGAATCATCGGCGAAGTTCAGCTCCTCCTCGGGCGCGTCGCCCTTGGCGCGGAACTCGGTGGCGCCGGCGAGCAGCTTCTGCACGAGCGCGCCGCGGGCGTCGTCATCGACCAGCTGGTCCATCACGGCGAGGCCCTCGAACGCGTCCTTGCAGTAGAAGACGCCCGGCTCGTAGGGCTCGACGGAGTCTTTGCCACCCGGGTACAGCGCGCGGTAGCTGAACGCGCGGTTGATCGCGGCGCCGCCGATGAGCACCGGGTAGGAGAGGCCCTTGGCGTGCAGCTCCTGGATGCAGGCGGGCATCTGCTTTGAGGTGGAGACGAGCAGCGCGGAGAGGCCAATCGCGGTGGCGTCGTGTTCCTGGGCGGCGTCGACGATCGTCTGGATCGGGACCTGCTTGCCGAGGTCCACGACCGTGTAGCCGTTGTTCGTGAGGATCGTGTTCACGAGCGACTTGCCGATGTCGTGCACGTCGCCGAACACGGTGGCGAGCACGACGGTGCCCTTCGTGTAGCCCTCGATCTTGTCGAGGTATTTCTCGAGCTGTGCGACCGCGCGCTTCATCACCTCGGCGGACTGCAGCACGAACGGCAGGATCAGTTCGCCGGCGCCGAACTTGTCGCCGACCTCTTTCATCGCCGGCAGCAGCACCTCGTTGAGCGTGGGCACGGCGCCGATCTTCTCGACGCTCTTGTCGATCTGGTCCTCGACGCCGTCGCGCCGGCGGCGCAGGATGTGGAAGTGAAGCGCCTCCTCGGGCTCCATGCCCTCGGTCGGGTCCGCCGCCCCCTGGCTTGTGTCTTCGGGGCCCTTGGACTCGAAGTGCTCGATGAACTTCTCAAGCGCGTCCTCGCGGCGGTTGAACACGAGGTCGTCGGCCAGGTCGCGCTCGAGGTCGGGGATCTCGGAGTAGGGCGTGATGTGGTTGGGGTTGACCATCGCCAGGTCGAGACCCGCCTGCACGCAGTGGTGCAGGAACACCGAGTTGAGCACCGCGCGCGCTCCCGGCGAGACTCCGAACGACACGTTGGAGACCCCCAAGGAGGTCTTCACCAACGGGATCTCCTCCTTAATCGCTTTTATTCCGGCGATTGTCTCCACGGCTGAGGGACGCCACTCCTCATCGCCGGTGGTCAGCGTGAACGTGAGGCAGTCGAAGATCAACAGCTGCGGGTCGAGGCCGTGCTCCTCGCAACAGAGGTCGCGAATGCGCTTGGCGATCTCGACCTTGCGCTCGGCGGTCTTCGCCATGCCGACCTCGTCGATCGTCAGCGCGATCAGCGCGGCGCCGTGGGCGAGCGCGACAGGCACGACACGGTCGAGCTTGGCGCGGCCGGCCTCGAGGTTCACGGAGTTGACGATCGCGCGGCCGGGGATCTGCTCGAGCGCCCGTTCGATCACCTCTGGCTCGGTCGAGTCGATCTGGATCGGGGCGGGCTGCGTGAGCGAGACCTTCTTGGCGACCAGGCGCATCTGTTCGTCCTCGTCGGTGCGCTCGGTCAGCGCCACGCACAGGTCGAGCACGTGCGCGCCGCCGGTGACCTGGTCCTCGGCAATCTGCACGAGGCCGTCGTAATCATCGGCCAGCAGCAGCTCCTTGGCCTTGCGCGAGCCCTGCGAGTTGACGCGCTCGCCGACCATCGTCGGCGCGGGCTCCTGCGCGAGCGGCGTGGCGGCGATCATCGATGAGATATGGGGAGTGCGCGGTGCGGGACGTGGGGCAACCGGTCGTTCCGCGACGCGCTCGGCAATTGCGCGGATGTGATCTGGTGTGGTTCCGCAGCAGCCGCCGACCACGCCGACGCCGTAGCGCTCGACGAACTCCTTCAATGCCTCGGCCAGCGGCTCGGGCTTCTCGGGGAAGATCGTCTCCCCGTCGGGTCCCTGTAGCGGCAGGCCGGCGTTGGGGATGCAGGCCACCGGGACCGGGCAGAACTCGCCGAGGAAGCGGATCGCGTCGCGCATGTCCTCGGGGCCGGTGGAGCAGTTCAGGCCGATGACGTCGACCTTCAGCGCCTCCAGGGTGGTGAGCACGGCGGAGATGTCTGTGCCGAGCAGCATCTTGCCGCCGTTGGGCAGCAGCGAGACGGAAGTGTGGATGGGCAGCGTGCGCCCGGTGCTCTTGAAGGCGGCGCGGGCGCCGAACACGGCGGCCTTTACCTCGAGGATGTCCTGGGCGGTCTCGATGATGATCAGGTCGGCGCCGCCGTCGATCAGCCCCTCGGCCTGCTCGGTGAAGACCTCGACGAGCTCGCCGAAGCGGATCTGCCCGAGCGAGGGGTCCTCGGAGGCGGGCAGGTAGCCGGTGGGCCCGATCGAGCCGGCGACATAGCGGTGCTCACCGGCGGCTTTGCGCGCGAGCTCGGCGGCCTTGGTGTTGATCTCGACGGTGTAGTCCGCGAGCCCCCACTCGCCGAGCTTGATGCGCGAGCCCTGGAACGTGTCCGTCTCGACGACTTCCGCGCCGGCGTCGAGCATCGAGGCGTGTACGCCCTCGATCACGTCGGGGCGGTTGAGCACGAGCGCCTCGTGGCACTTGCCCTGTAGGCCGCCGTAATCCTCGGCGGTCAGCTCGAACTGCTCGAGCGTCGCGCCCATGCCGCCGTCGTAGATGACGACGTGCTCTTGGATCGCTTTGCGGTAGTCGCGTTCGGGCATGCAGGGAATGCTAGAGATCCCGGAGCCAAAGACCTGACTTGCTGATAGAGGAGCCTGTCGTTGCTGGGCTCGCCGTCTCGTCAGAGCCCCCCGTGGATGCCCGTGAGAGAGCGTCCTACCTGGGGCACGGCGGCCTCGGTGGCGCGTGCTCGCTGTGCCCCACCTACGGTCGCTCTCTGTGTCGCCTTGCAGGCGCAATTCGAAGGCTTTGGCATTGCAGCACGAGGGCCCGCCACGCTGCGCGCGGCGGGCCCTCGTGAGACCTAGTGTTAGCTTCTTACGCTGCTACTACAGGTTTTCTTCCACAGCGAATCTGCTTGCCTGTTCGATTTTGTTGTTGAGAATCGCGGTGTTCTCGCCAGCCGGTGAGGGCAAGCCGAGTTTGGATTCTATGAGCCCGTCGAGCAGCCCAAAGAAACCACAGCCGTGCGCTTTTCCGACCGAGAAGTCGTTGCCCACAAGCGTGTTGTTTTTGATGATGAGTATCCGTCCGCCGCCCGCGGTGCTTTTTTCGCCCCGTTTACCTTTGATCGATTTGTTCGGGGACGCCGGGCTGGTCGAGCCGGTGGTGAGCGCCAGTTCGATCGGTTCGGAGCTCGAGCCTATGTAGCATTCACTGCCAAACAGCACGTTTTCCAGCTTGATCCTCACCGGGAGCACGAGCGCTGGCGGATACGGCGGGTAGGGCAGTTCGTCGTTGAGCGCGAACTCGTTGAGGTAAATCGAGCTAGCAGGCTCCGCCAGTTCGGTTGTCGCGTACACGCCGAGGAGGCCTTCTGAGAAGAATTTTTCACAACCTTTCCGCAGTTCTTTTTCCCAATAGCCTTCGCCTTTGATTTCGGCGCATTTGATGCCGAGAAGACCTCCCGGTACTTTCTGTGCCGTTTTCGACAATGTTTCTTTGTTCTTCGCTTCGTAGAACGGCATCTGACCAGTTTCTTCGTTCGGTTCACCGAACCCGCCCTGGAGGGTTTGGGGATTTTCGATCGGCACGGCCGTTTTTTCTTTCGCTTCTTTCTTGTTGCCGATTACGAGTTCGCCGCTTTCAGTGACCGATGACAGGCACCCTTCGACGCCTTCCGTCGTGATCGGACATTGTTCAAACGCGGAGTATTCATTCGCCAACGCCGTCGACGCACCGACGGCCAGGAGTGCTGCGGCACATATGACGGCCGCGATCATTCCACCTGTTAGGTAGTTCTTTCTCATTTCCTATTTCCCGCTTTCGTCTAGTAACTTACAACGAACTGCGCCGGAAAGGCTAACGCCAGGGGCGTCTTTTCGTATACCCCTGTTTCTGACGATAGGGACTATCAAGACTTTTGCGATTGTTGGTGGGGCGTCCAGTTCGTGGGGGGTTTGGCCGCCCATGCGTTAGCCAAAAAGCACCTTTCGGGCAGTTTTGTCACCCCATTCGACTGACACGCTGTAGGCCCCAGCGAACGCAATCATCGGTCAAGTGTCCAAGATCTTCGACGCTCACTTCGGGAGTGTTAACACTTTCGGCGACCGTCAAGCTACTAGGGGGCATTTCGATGGATTCGCAAGTTCTGCTCGAGGCACCTGCCAGGGAAAAAGACGGGCGGATCGCGCGGTCCTGGCCCAACGAGCCGGAGTGGGCAACGGCCGCGAGCGGGGCGCGGATCACACGCGGCACGGCTCCCAGCGAGCCGCTCGTTGCCGTTGTAGGGCTTAGCCACACGGGCCTACCGAGTGCGATTGCGCTACGCCGTGCGGGCTTTCGCATTGTGGGCATAGACACATCTTCCAGTCGCCTGAACGACATTCGCAGCGGGCGTTCTGATCTGCTGGGGGTGCGTGCGGGAGATCTCCGTGACCGTCTGTCCGACGAGGGGTTCGTGCTGACGGACAAGCTCGAGACGGTGAGCACGGCAGAGATGGTCCTGATCTGCGTGCCGACGACGATCGACGCTCACGGTCGCCCGAACCTGGAAGCGCTGAGGCGCACATGTGCGGCGGTGGTGGAGCACGCACGCTCGGGCCAGACGCTGGTGCTGACCTCGACAACCTATGTTGGCGCCACCCGCGAGCTGCTCACGCAGCCACTCGGCGAGCGCGGTATGTGCGTGGGTGAGGACGTGTTCGTGGCGTTCTCGCCGGAGTGTGTGCCAGCAGGCGCTCCCGCCGAGGAGCAGTCGCCGACGCCGCGGATCGTGGGCGCGGTGAGCGAGACGTGCTTCAGGCACGCCGCGGAGCTCTTGCGCCCGATCTCCAGTGATCTGCACCGCGTCTCTTCGCCGGCAGCGGCGGAGATGGCAAAGCTGTACGAGAGCACCTTCCGCGCGGTGAACATCGCGCTTGCGTTCGAGATGGCTGATGCGTGTCGGGCTCAGGCGCTCGATCCGGTTGAGGTCACAGACGCGGCCGCGACCAGGTCGTCAGGCTTCATGGCGCACTATCCCTCCGCGGGGGTTGGCGGGCACGGCGTGGGTATCGATCCCCACTACCTGCTGCATTCGCTGCGTGAGCGCGGCTGCACGGCGCAGCTGGCCGAGGATGCCTTGCGCATCGTCGCCGCGCGACCGCATCGCGTGGCCATGCGCGCGCATGAGCTGCTGCTGCGCTCTGGGCGCTCGCTGCGAGAGCTGCGGGTGCTGGTGGTGGGTGTCGCCTACAAGCCGGGTGTCGCTGACTGCGCCAATGCGCCCGCGGTGGAGATCATCTCGAGGCTGCTCGCCGACGGTGTGCAGGTCGACTTTCACGACCCGCTAGTGCCCGTGCTGTACGTCGACGGCGAGGAAATGCAGGGCGTGGACCCCGACCCGCGGCGCGACGCGTCTGGGTTCGGCCCCGAAGACTACGAGCTGGCGATCGTCGTGGGGTTGCAGCCCGGCCATGACTACGGCTGGCTCGGGCGCTGCCCGCAGGTGCTCGACTGCACCTACCGCGAGCGCACGGGTCGCCGCCACTTCCTGTTGTGAGCTGACGACGAAAGCGGGCGCAGAGGCGCGTGATGGCGGTAGCCAGCGTCTCCAACGTCCACCGTGGCCCACGGCCCTCCCTGGGGCCGTGGGCCAGAGGCCACGCTCAGCGGCCGGCCACATGGGCGTCCGCACTGCCGCTGCGTGAGTTTTTTAAGCGCCCGCTAATCAATCGATGAGAACTCTCATCGAATCTGCTGAAGGCGTTTCTCCCGCCGCTCAAATGGGCATATGCTGGCGCGGTGCAGCTCTCCGTGGTCCCCGCGAAGGAGTCGCCGACCGCGAACGTGCTGATTCTCTCTGCCGGTGTCGGCCAGGGTCACCAGAGCGCCGCTGAGGGTCTGCGCGACGAACTGCGCCGCATGGCTCCCGACGTGGGCGTGACGCTGCATAACGGTCTCGGTTGCAGCGGCGGACCGCTGCGCACGTTCCTCGAGCGCTTCACACGCTGGCAGCTGACTCACTGGCCTTCCACGTACTCGCTGTCGTATGCGCTGGGCGTGCGCTGGGGGCTGGGGCGGCGGATCGCACTGCGGCTGCTGTATCGCGCCAGTCGCGCGCGCCTGGCCGAGTTGATCGACGCCGAGCGCCCCGATGTGGTGGTCTCGACGTACCCGGGCATCACCGCTCCACTTGGCGTGATGCGTGAGCGCGGCGAACTGGGCGTCCCCGTGTGCGCGCTCATCACCGATCTCGCGAGCCTCCATTTCTGGGCGCACCGAGCCGCGGACCTCCATCTCGCCAGCTACCAGGAGTCACTGGAGGAGATCGCGGCGATAACCAACGGAGCGCCGGCACGGGCGATCAGGCCGCCACTGGGAGCTGCTCACTGGGCCAGACGTGGACGCAGCGGCGCGCGCGTGGAGCTGGGGCTGGACCCGGAGCTCCCGCTGGTGGTCGTATCGGGCGGCGGTTGGGGCATCGGCGACCTGCGCGGCGCAATCGAAGCGGCATTGAGGCTCGAGCGCCCGCAGGTGGTCGTGGTTTGCGGGGGTAACGAGCCTGCGACCCGTCGGCTGCGGAGCTATTACTCGGCGCATTCCCGTGTTCATGTGCTGGGCTACACGCACGCGATGGCCGACTTGCTCGGCGCGGCTGACGTGCTCGTGCACTCCACAGGCGGGGTGACCTGCCTGGAGGCGGCTGTGCAGGGTTGCCCGGTGATCGCCTACGGGTTCGCCCGCGGCCACGTCCGTCACAACGTGCAGGCGATGGTCCGTCACGGCCTGATCAGGCACGCCGGGAGCTCGCATGCGCTTACGGCGGAGATCGGTGAGGCACTCGGCTGTGCCGATGCGCTCGTCGCCTATCTCGAGGACCGCCCGTGTGCGAGCAGTGTGCTGCTCGAGCTGCTTGCCCCAAGAGCCTCTCTAGTAGGCCAATTCGATGCCGACGCGGATGACGCCAGCATGACGCACGTCGAGCTCGGTCCAGCCGCCCGGCGCGCTGTGCACTGAGCCGCGTCCCTGAAGCAGCGTCCAGTAGGGGGTGTAGTGCACACGCACAGTGAATGCCCCGGGACGTGGTGCGCGCAGCGTGAAGCTGTCTGCTCCGACGCTGCTCAGCAGCGCGGGTGGTTGTGCCAGCGGCGTTGGGTTGCGCACAGCGAACAGACGCCAGTGCGCTGAGTGCCATACCTCGACCAGATACGGAAGGCCCTGCCTGATCAGATGCGCCTCCTGTGCACCCGAGATATCCAAGGGGGCATCGGGTAGCGCTATGTAGGAGACGGCGTTCTGGTCAAGCCATGACTTGTAGGCCGAGGCGCTGAGCGAGGTCCTGTAGAAGAGCCCGTCGTAGCGGGTGTCCAGCTGGCGCTCCCAGCCGCGAGCCAATAGCAACTGGGGTTGTTCGGCTAGATATACAGATTCCCAGTGGCTTTCGGTTGTTGGCACCTCAACTCGCAGCGGCTTGTCGTGCGCGACGCGCTGGAGCTCAGCGAGCACTGGGGCGTAGTAAGCGGCGCTCACCGAGGGTGTGCCGGCCAGCGCCGTCACATCGCTGATCGGAGCTTCAAGCTGCCAGTAGAGCAGCGCCGGCGCAAGCAGGGCCAACGCCTGCCGTCGCTTTTGCCACAGCAGGCCAACCGCCAATGGCGCTCCCAGCAATGCTCCCAGGCGCACGGTGTTGTCCCCGACGGGAGTTCGCAACGTGAAGGCACCGAGGAGTGCCGCTGCGTATAGCCACGCCCCCCACGTGAGGGCCCGCCGGGGTGCCTGCCCAAGCGCGCCGTTCAAGCGCGGCAGCACGAGCGCGATCAGCACGACGCCGCCGAGCACCGGCCAGAACATGGATGGCGCGAATGGCTGCCAGCCGCCTTCGGGGAAGGCAAGCGCCAGCGTGAGGATTGGTGTGAGTGCTGCTCCCGCGAGTGCAATACCGCGTCGCAGCGGGCTGGAGCGCTGCTCGAGGCGATCGGGGAGCTTGCGGAGCGTTGACGGTGTGCCAATGAGCGCATAGCCAAGGCCGGCCAGCGCGAGGAAGGCACCTGCGACAGGGCTTGCGAGGCTCGTGAGTGTGGCCAGCACCAGCGCGATGGGCAGCGGGCCCTCTATGAGCGCGAGCAACGCGAGCATCCCGACGGTGAGCCCTAGCCCGTAGGCGACGCGCCCGGAGAGGAGTCCCACACCGACGCCGAGCGCAAACGAGACACTTGCAGCCCGTGCGCCAGTGCCGCGGAATGTTCGCTTGGCAAGCAGGCTGAAGAGCCCCGCGCTGGCAACCGCACACAGTGCCAACAGCAGTCGCTCGCCCAGCAGTGCCCCCAGGGCGGGGGCCAGCAGCGAGTATCCGGGGAGGTAATGCCCGCCGTACCAGCCGTTGTCCCACACCGTGAAGCCGACACGCGCGAACAGGGTGCTGCGGTAGGTCGCGGCGGCCAGGTCACCACTGGGTGGTGCAAGCAGGAGATACGCGCACGCCAGCGGTACGGCAACAACGAGCGCCACTGTCCAAGGTGCGAGCGCGGTGCGGCTTGTCCAAGCCGGAGTCCCCAGCCGCTCGAGTGAGCGGCTGGCGGCGGGGACGGTCGCTAGTCTGCTGGTCGCCATCCAGCCCGAACCCTAGCGGGCGTAGAGGGCGAAGAAATCCCGATCATCGGGTTCCAGGTAACGGTTGGCGGGGCGTTCCATGCCTTCGAGCAGCTTGCTGGGGTCGCTAGCCCCCGGGGCGCCATAGGTGATGAAGGTCACCCAGTAGGAGTTGATGTCGAGCTCCATCGCGCGGACCGCACCGGCGCGGATCAGGGTGTGCGCGAGGCTCGCAACCGTCTGGTCTTCGCCCGCGGCGTAGATGAGGTTGCCGTTCTTATCGATCCCGATCGCCGAGCGCCAGACGAGGACGGCGTTGCCGACGGTGGCGCCCCATTCTGAGGTGTTGTTGATGTTCGGGCTGGGCTTTCCTGCTTCGACGATCAGCGGCAGGTTCTGGCGGGCGAATGAGACTCCAGGCGGGATCGCCGAGCCGTAGCTCCAGTCGATCACGTCGACGCGTCCGTCGGTGTACCCAACGAGCGTGCCCTGGCCGTCGCGCAACGGCGCGTATGTGTGGCCGTTGACGGCGAAGCCGCCGTGGGAATCGCTGAGCTTGAAGCCGCTGTTGAAGGTTGCAAGCAGTCTGGGCCGCTTGGCGCTGGGTACCTCCATCGGTCCGCGCGGGATTGGCACGGATGGCTCGAGGCGCCCGGGGTTGAGGGTGAGGGTCGTGCGCTTGGTGTTGATCCAGGCGAGACCTGCCACGACGCGGGGATATTCGGGTTGATCGCGCAACGTCGTCACCAATAGCGGCGGGCGTGTGGCGAGGCTAGGGCGGGTGGCGTGCCATACGCCCTCGCCCGGCAGCGCCGGGTGCAAAAACGCCGTGACGCGCGCGGGGCGACGGCCGACGCCGGCGGCGCCGTAGCCGACTTTAGGGAGGGCACGTAGGGTTGGCCCGCCCTTGCTGGGCGCGGTCAGCGTGTAGTACAGAGACTCGACATTTGCGACCAGTCCGGCGGCGCCGTTGTCGCGCAGCCACTCGACACTGCGGATGCTGAGGCTCGAGTTGGATGCTTCGCTCATCGTGTGCCAGTAGCCGATGGCGGCCGGAAGCAACGCCAACAGCGCGGCTACGAGCGCTACTCGCCGCATACGAGCGAGGATTGGCGGCTGGCGTTGTGGCTCGCGGATATGTCTGCGGGCAGATACCTCGCTTGCGGCGCTGCCCGGACCCATGCACCGACTGTAGTCAAGGAGCCGTGCGTGCAGACGCAGGCGCGGTTGTATATGAGTGAACTCTCATTGAGATAAGTGGATTCTCACTGAGAAAACTCTCACCTCAGGTCTCTTCTTTAGAAGTGAAAAATGTTATAGCTGTGGAATCAAAGGCTGGCGCTGCTGGGCTGATGACGCTCGCATGCCGCTCTCAATTTAGGTGAGTTAATGGAGGTGGGACGTATTCCGCTCGAGGCGCTGGACCATGCAACGCTGCCAGATGGCGAGCGCCGCGCGAGGCGTACCCTCGTTGATGTCGCACCGGCTGTGGGCGAGAGTCCGGTACAGGACGCGTCTACCAGGGCGCCGGCTAAAGTTTCAGCTGCGACTGTGCTGCGGGCCTGCCGGCCGCGCCAGTGGAGCAAGAACCTGTTGGCGCTCGCTGCTCCATGTGCCGCCGGGTGGATCGACAGGCCCATGATCGCCGCGCAGGCGCTTGGTGCGGTCGTCATGCTGTGCATGATTTCGAGCGCCACATATTTGGTTAACGATGTGCGCGATCGCGAGCAGGATCGTCATCACCCACGCAAGCGCGAACGGCCTGTGGCGTCAGGCGAGCTATCGCCGCGTACTGCGCTGTGGATCGCGGCGACCCTGGCGGTCACGGGGATTTCTCTCGCCGCCGCGATCGCTCCCGGCCTGGGGCTGCTGGCGATTTGCTACCTGGGGCTCACGGCGAGCTATTCCATGTGGTTGCGCCGAGTCGCTGTGGTTGACATCCTGGTGGTTGCGGCCGGGTTTGTCATCCGTGCGCTCGCGGGCGGAGTGGCAACCGACATCTACCTATCTCGTTGGTTTGTGATCGTGACAGGCTGCTGCGCGGTCTTTCTAGTCACGGCCAAGCGCTATGCCGAGCTGCGGGTGAATGACGGGGGCGGTGTTGCGCGAGCGACGCTGCGTACCTACTCGCTACGGTACCTGCGCTTCGTGCTCCTTGCCGCGGCGACGGCCGCCATCGCGGCGTACACATCATGGGCGTTCACCCGCCCTGCCCACACGCTCTGGTATGTCCTGTCGATTATGCCCCTCGTGCTTTGGCTCGTGCGCTACTCGCTGCTGATCGGGCGCGGTGGTGGCCAGGCGCCGGAGGAGCTGATCCTGCACGATCGATCGCTGCTCGCGCTTGGCGTTGCATGGAGCGCGCTGTTTCTGAGTGGGGTGTATGTCGGTAGTTGAGCTGAGCACGCAGGTGCCGCTCGCACGCTCGGTGCGCTCGCTGAGCGGCTGGGGGCGCACGGCGAGCAGCAGCTGTCGTGTGATCGAGCCGCGTGGCGCGGCGGATGTGCTGGAGGCGCTCGGCAGTCCGGGCGGCGCGGGCGTGATCGCGCGGGGTAAGGGGCGAAGCTACGGCGATGCAGCGCAGAATGATGGCGGCACCGTGCTCGACATGACGGCGCTCGATCGGATTCTCTGGATCGACCCGCATAGGCGTCTGGTTGCGGCGCAGGCGGGCGCGACGGTCGCTCAGCTGCTGGCGCGTCTGGCTCCGTACGGTCTGACGCTGCCTGTCGTCCCTGGTACCCGACACGTGACGCTCGCAGGTGCGATCGCGAGCGACATCCACGGCAAGAATCACCACTGCGATGGGAGCTTCGCCAGGCACGTGGCGTCGCTGTCGCTGTGCACGCCAGCGGGCGAGGTGATGGAGCTCACGCCCCAGAGCGAGCCGGATGTATTTTACGCGACGCTCGGCGGGATGGGTCTGACGGGAGTGGTGCTCGAGGCGACCGTCAAAGTGGAGCCGCTGCCCTCTCCGTGGGTTGCCGCAGACACCGATCGCACGAACGGTCTCGAGCAGACGCTGCAGCTGATGAGCACTGTCGAGCGCCATCGCTACTCGGTTGCGTGGCTCGACCTGCTGGCGGGTGGCACGCAGATGGGACGTGCGATCGTAAGCCGCGCCGACCCGCTGCCAGCGGGCGGCCACGTGCCGAGCGTGCGTTCTCGGCGTGCATCGGGCTCGAGCTATCCGGGTGCGCTCTTGCGCAGGCCGACGCTGGAAGTCCCGCAGCGCTTCCCAGGCGGGCTGCTGCACGAGCATGGTGTGCGCGCGTTCAACGCGATGCGCTGGCGGTTGGCCCCGCGTCGAGAGCGCGCTCGTCCGCTTGCGATGACGCCGTACTTCTTCCCGTTGGATGCCGTGGGCGATTGGAACAGGCTGTATGGCGCGGCCGGCTTGATCCAATATCAGTTCGTGATACCGAGCGGCGAGGAGAGCGCGCTGGAGCGCTGCTTCCGGTTGATCCAACTGCGTCGGCTGCCGGTCTACCTGGCCGTGTTCAAGCGATTCGGGCCGCAGTTCGGCGGGCCGCTCTCGTTTCCGCTGCAGGGCTGGACGCTCGCAGTGGATATCCCGGCTGGGGCGCCAGGTTTGCGCGCTGCGCTGAACGAGCTCGATGAGATTGTCGCGGGCGCCGGCGGTCGCGTGTACCTCAGTAAGGATGCTCGTATGAGCCGGGAGGCTTTGACCGCGATGTATCCGGCACTCGAGCGCTTTCAAGCCCAACGCGCACGGGTCGATCCGCAGGGCATCATGCGCTCGGACCTTGCCCTGCGTTTGGGATTGTGCGAGGCGGCCCGATGAAGCCGGCTCACGGTTGTGGCGGGCGGCGCGTGCTCGTGCTCGGCGGTAGCTCTGAGATCGCGTTTGCGATCGTGCGCCGGCTGCAGGAGCATTCGCCGCGTGATGTGGCGCTGCTCGGACGCGATCCCGACGCGCTCAGCTCCGCCGCTGACGAGCTCAGGGCCGCCGGTTGCCCTCGTGTGACCACAGCGGAGCTCGATGCGTTGGACCTCGATCGACACGAGCTAGAGCTAGGCCAAGCGGTCGAGGAGCTCGGTGGCGTTGACATCGTGATCCTCGCGGTGGGTGTGCTCGGCGAGCGCGGCGGCCTTGCCCCGGACATAGCTGCGGCGGCGAGCGTGCTGCAGGTCAACCTCGTGGGGGCAGGCTCGCTATTGATGCATGCGGCGGCGCGCCTACGTGATCAAGGCGGCGGCACGATCGTCGTGCTGTCCTCGGTCGCGGCCGAGCGCCCCCGGCGGGCGAACGCGGTGTACGGCGCATCCAAGGCGGGCCTTGACTCGCTCGCGCAGGGGCTCGCGGATGACCTCTACGACCAGGGCGTGCGCGTCCTGGTCGTGCGCCCCGGGTTCGTCGCTACGAAGATGACGCAAGGTCTCGAGCCGGCGCCGCTGGCAACCACGCCGCAGGCCGTCGCCGATGTGGTCATCGATGGCTTGGAGCACGGCTCGAGCACCGTGTGGGCGCCGCGTTCGCTGCGCTGGCTGATGCTGGCAATGCGGCTGATCCCTCGTCCGCTGTTCCGCAGGATCGAGCGATGAGCGCTGCCCGCCGATCTCCCGATGGGCCAGTGGAAAGGCCGCTGCCAGCTGACATCTCGGACTTGCGTGCGCGGCGTCGCGGTGCGCGGCGTCGACGTACGCTCGCCCGAGTGGACCTTGGGCTGGGCGTGGTGGGGGCGCTGGTGCTGGTGATCGTCAGCCCGGGGCTGGCGATCACAGGGCTGATCGCGGTGCTCGTGCTCGTCTTGTGCGGGCTGTCATTCGTTGCGCAGCGGTTCGTGCGCAGACGCGCCGGGCGTAGGCGTGCCGAGGACAGACGCTATGTTCGCCCGCGGGCGCAGTGGCCACCGCGATAGCGAACGCACCCCAGGGTAGAGAAGTTTCGGCAAGTAACGACTTGCTATGGGTTATTCAATAATCTATAATAAGGGACGGTTATGTCAAAGGTTGTACGTCGCCGATGGAACACCGACCTGGGCTCGGGCGTGTCCCGGAAAGACCGCATGTCCTGCGAGTACGAGGCCTACGTACCGGACCTGCTCGCGGTGCGGAACATCGTTCTCGACGGGGATGTGGCAGCCGATGTAGCGGATGCTGAGCTGGCGATCGCGCGCCTGGACGGTGATGCGTCCGCGTTGGTCGAAACCGAGGCGCTGGCGCGCATCCTGCTGCGGGCCGAGTCGGTCGCATCCTCCCGGATCGAGGGCTTGCAGGTTGGGGTGGGGAGGCTGCTGCGTGCTGAGGTAGAGCGAGATCTCTCCGGGCGTGTCAAAGACGTCACGGCGACGGAGGTGCTTGCGAACATCGACGCAATGCAGTTCGCCGCGCAGAGCATTGGCCCAGGAGATGAGATCGCGCTCACGTCGCTGCTGGAGATCCACCGACGGCTGCTGAGTGGAACCTGGTTGGAGGAACACGGTGGGCGGGTGCGCGCCCAACAGAACTGGATTGGGGGCAGCGCCCACAATCCCTGCTCGGCGGTGTTCGTTCCGCCCCCACCGGAGATGCTGGCCCAACTGCTCGATGATCTGTGCGCGTTCTGCAACGAAGACTCGCTGCCGGCTGTTGCGCAGGCGGCGATTGCCCACGCGCAGTTCGAGACCATCCATCCGTTTGTCGATGGCAACGGCCGGACCGGCCGCGCTCTGATCCATCTGATTTTGCGTCGCCGCGGCCTGGCGTGCCGCGTGCTCGTGCCAGTTTCGCTTGTGTTGGCGACGTGGGCGCAGGACTACATCGCGGGGCTATCGATCACCCGCTATCGCGGTTCAGCATCGTCGCAAGCGGCGCGCGAAGCGATCAACGTGTGGGTCGCCCGTTTCGCTGCGGCCTGTAGCCGGGCGGTCGCCGATGCCGCAGCGTTCGAAGCGCGTGTCGCGGGAATCGAAAACAGCTGGCGTGCACAGCTAGGGCCGATCCGTAGAGGCTCGGCCACAGAGCTACTGCTGCGAGCCCTGCCCGGCGCGCCACTGATTACGGTTGGTGGCGCGGCAGCGCTCGTCGGCCGTAGCTACGCCGCCGTCAACGAGGCGCTGGCGCGGTTGCTCGAGGCAGGCGTGATCAGGCAGGTGGGCGTCGGACGCCGCAACCGGGCGTTTGAAGCGCCCGATTGCGTCGCCGCGTTCACCGATCTGGAGCGCCAGCTCGCAAGCCCTGTCGGGAACACGAGCGTCGCGGCCCCAGCGCGCAAGGTCCCGGCCCGCCGGGCGAAGCGTTGACCTCGCCCGGCGTCCACGACCCGCGCATCTACTTGATGAAGAGCATCTCCGCGTACTTCGGCAGCGGCCATAGGTCATCGGCGACCAGCTTCTCGAGGCGGTCGGAGACGTCGCGCACATCGTCCATCGCGACGATCACCGTGTCGCGCATATAGAGGGCCTCCTTCTGCGCGGAGTCCGAGGGGTGGTTCTCGTCGAGGTTCGCGTCCTCCAGCTTGAGGATCGCGAAGTGCAGCTCTTTGACGAGCGGCTCGACCTCTCCTACCAGGTCCTCCAGGCCGCTGGCCTTCAATTCGTTGAGGTACCTGATAGCCGCCGGCAGCAGCATCGTGCGCGAGATCGACGCCGCGGTCTCGGCCTCGATGTTGAGGTTCATCACGTACTGCTCGGTGTACACGTCGTAGCGTGCCTCGAGCTCGCGTTTGGAGAGGATTTTGTATTTCTTGAACGTGGCGACCGTCGATTTCTCGACGATCCACGGCAACGCGTCGGGCGTCGTTTTGAGGTTCGCGAGCCCGCGCTTCTCAGCCTCCTTGTGCCACTCCTCCGAGTAGCCGTCGCCGCCGAACACGACCCGCTTGTTCGCCGCCCAGGACTCTTTGACGATCGCGGTGATGGCCTTCTCCAGCGTGGTAGAGCCTTTCAGGCGGGCCTTCAGCTTCTCGGCCAGGTCATCGACTGCCTCAGCGACGATCGTGTTCAGGACAGTGTTGGGAAATGCCGGAGCCGCGGTCGAGCCGAGCGCCCGGAACTCGAACTTGTTCCCGGTGAACGCGAACGGGCTCGTGCGGTTGCGGTCTGCGCCGTGAAGCGGCAGTGGCGGTAGCACCGGCGTGCCGAGTCCCAGGAACGAGCCGGGTTTCGATGGCTGCACTTTGCCCGCCTCGATCGCCGTGAACACCTTTTCGAGGTCGGTGCCCAGGAAGATCGAGATGATCGCCGGCGGAGCCTCGTTCGCTCCGAGACGGTGGTCCTGGCCTGCGCTGGCGATCGAGGCCCGGAGCAGCTCCTGGTGGGTATTCACAGCCTGGATCACGGCTGTGCAGAAGAACAGGAACGAGAGGTTCTCCGAGGGCGTGTCGCCCGGGTCCAGCAGGTTGGCGCCGGTGTCGGTGCCCATCGACCAGTTGTTGTGCTTGCCCGAGCCGTTGACGCCGGCGAAGGGCTTCTCGTGCAGCAGGCAGACGAGGCCGTAGCGGCGGGCCGTGTTCTGCAGGATCTGCATGGTGATCATCTGGTGGTCGGAGCCGACGTTGGAGTTCTCGAAGATCGGCGCGACCTCGAACTGGTTGGGCGCGACCTCGTTGTGACGCGTCTTGATCGGCACGCCGAGCTTTGCGAGCTCCAGCTCGACCTCGAGCATGTACGCGAGCACGCGCTCGGGTATCGACCCGAAGTAGTGGTCGTCCAGCTCGTGGCCCTTCGGCGGTTTGGCGCCGAACAGCGTCCGCCCGGTTGTCAGTAGGTCTGGGCGTTCGAAGAAGTACTGCTCGTCGATCAGGAAGTACTCCTGCTCGCAGCCGGTCGTCGTGAAAACGTGCTTGGCGTCGTGGATGTCGAGTAGATCGAGCGCGCTGACCGCGGCACCCGAGAGCGCGTCCATCGAGCGCAGCAGCGGGATCTTGTTGTCGAGCGCCTCGCCCGTCCACGACGTGAACGCCGTCGGGATGCACAGCAGCGTCCCGTTCGGGTTCTCCAGGACGAAAGCGGGCGAGGTCGGGTCCCACGCGGTGTAGCCGCGAGCCTCGAACGTCGCGCGGATCCCGCCGCTGGGGAAGGAGGATGCGTCTGGCTCGCCCTGGATCAGCTCCTTACCGGAGAACTCGGCGATCGCGTTACCCTCGCCGTCGGGGCCGTAGAAGGAGTCGTGCTTCTCCGCCGTCGAGCCGGTCAGTGGCTGGAACCAGTGCGTGTAGTGGGTGGCGCCTTTCTCCATCGCCCATTCCTTCATCGCCTGGGCGACCTGGTCGGCGATCGTGGCGTCGAGCGCCTCGCCGCGCACGAAGGTCCGCTGCAGCGCCTTGTAGACCTGCTTGGAGAGGCGGTGGCGCTGAACGGAGGCAGAGAAGACATTGGCCCCAAACACCTGGTTGCTCTGGAGGGTCAGGTCCGGAGACCCGAGCGCTGAGCCGTTGGCGCTCCACTGCGCGGCGGTGACGTTTTGCTGGCGGGTCCTGGGCATGAGTGGGGTTGAATCCTCCTGAGAGATGGGAGCTGGAGCCCGCCCCTGCGCGGGCTCTAACGAGGGCAAAGCCGAAGGCAATCGTAATGCCAAGTCGCGCGAAGGGGATCACCCAATGGCGAAATCGAAAGGCAGATCTTTCGACAGCGGGCCAAACTCAGGGAGTCGCGGGGAACTCGCCGCCTTCGATGCGGCCGGTGGCCGGGTTGACGTGTGTGAGCTTGGGTGCCGGCGCGATGTCGACGGCGAACTGCCCTTCGACGGGGGCACCGGAGGCCAGCCGCGCTTTCGCCTTTCCTGAGAGCCCCGCGGCGACGCTGTAGTGGACGGTATAGGAGCCGGCCTTGACGGGCACCACGTGCCACACGAACGTGCTCGTCTTGCCGGGGGCGAGCGCGCCGAGCGCCCAGGTGTTGACGTAGGCCGTCTGGGCGCCTGGCAAGCTGACTTCCTGGGTGCTCACGGGCGCGGAGGCGATTGCCCCGGGCCCTCGTTCGATCGCCCACACCGGCCGTTTGTCGGCCGCCAGTTCGGCGTAGTTGGAGGCGTAGTCGAACGAGTTGACGGTGACGGCGACCGTGGGCACCGTGTGTGCGCCGGTGTTCTCGACCTTCAGTTCAAAGCTCGTCGGGCGGGCTATGGCCTGGCTCGTGGGGAAGCTCGCGTGGACGATCTTCACGGCGTAGGTGCCGGCCCGTTCGCCAGCGTCCAGGCGCGCCCCGCCACCGCACCCGGCGGCAAGCAGTGCGCTCGCGAGCGCGAGAACCACGGCGCCGGTCGTGCGAGTGGATGCGCGCGCCCGGGGACCGACGTCGCGAGCGCGACGCGGGACCACCAAGAAGCCTTTCCGCCTCCCCCTCACGTGTGGTCACGATACCAGCGGGGGTGGCGCCTCGTAGCGTCGGTGCGGGCATGCTCGACAGCTGGTTGTTGGCGTAGAGTGATGCATCGCGTAGAGTTGGTGGAGCACTGATCGCAACCCGAGGAGGGGCAGGGAGAGATGGTTCGTAGTGCCGCCGAGCGGGTGTCCGTGCCGCTGAGGCATGTGCTCGAGGAATTCGGGGACATGATGATCCTTACCGGTAGGACGATCTGGTCTGCGCTGCGCCCGCCGTATCCGTATGGCGGTGAGCTGGTGGCGCAGTTCCTGTTCACGCTGCGCCTCGTGTGGTTTCCGCTGCTGCTCTCCACGGTGGCGATTTGTTACGGCGCCCCCGGCCTGCAGGCGGCGGACTTCCTGAGGATCTTCGGTGCGCTGGATCGTCTTGGTGGGTTCTTCGTGATTGAGGTGGTGCGGGAAATCGGGCCGTTCATCACGGCGATCGTGGTGGCGGGGGTTGCTGGTACGGCGATCACTGCTGATCTTGGTGCGCGCAAGGTGCGTGAGGAGCTCGACGCGTTGCAGGTGCTGGGTGTGGACCCGGTCAAGAATCTCGTGGTGCCGCGGTTCCTGTCGTTGATGGTCGTTACAGGCCTGTTCGATATCTATGCGCTGCTGTTCGGCATTTACGGCGGGATCATGGCCGAGATCTTCAACGGCGGCGCACTTGGGCCGTTCTGGGGAACGCTGTTCGCCAACGCCTCGACTACCGACCTATGGGGGTCGGTGCTGAAGACGACGGTGTTCGGGGCGATCATCGCGATCGTCTGCTGTTACAAGGGCATGACCGCCTCCGGTGGCGCCGAGGGTGTCGGGCGCGCGGTCAACGAGGCCGTCGTGGTCGCGTTTCTCGGGATCGGCGCGTTCAACTATGTGTTCACGCAGACGCTGCTGGCGACCCATCCACAAATCTTGGTGATCAAGTGAACGAACTGCTGGCGATGCCGCGTGAATGGCTGGCGGCGACGGGCGAGATCGCGCGCTTCACGGGGCAGATCGTGCGCGATGTGTTCAGCCTGCGTGTGTTCAGGTTCTTCGGCGAGGCGTTGCGTCAGTCGGGGATCTTGATCGTCGGCTCGACGACCGTGATCTGGGGTCTGGTGTTCCTGATCGGCCTGGGCGGCTGCGGCATCCAGGCCGGCTACTTCAACCAGTCCACCGGCACGCCCAACTACGCGGGCGTGTTCGCCGCATGGTGCAACCTGCGCGAGGCCGTGCCGCTGGTCTTCGGCTACATGATGTCGGCGAAGGTGGGTACGGGCATCGTCGCTGAGCTCGGCGCGATGCGCATCTCCGAGGAGATCGACGCGCTCGAGGTGATGGGCGTCGACTCGATGGTGTTCCTATGCGCCACGCGGCTGCTGGCAACGTGGCTGGTGCTGCCGTTCATGTACATCGCGGCGATCGGGGTCGCGTTCTCGGCCTCATACCTGGCGATCGTGGATCAGCTCGGATATACCTCCAGCGGCGGCTATCTGCTGATCTTCTGGCAGTTCCAGAACCCCACGGACTTCCTGTTCAGTGTGCTCAAGGGCATGGCGATGGCCACGGCGATCGTGTTGGTGGCGTGTTACTACGGCTACAACGCCAGTGGTGGGCCTGTAGGGGTGGGCAGAGCGACGGCGAAGTCGATGGTGCTAAACCTGATACTCGTGAACGTGATCGACGCATTCGGAACCCAGATCTTCTGGGGTACCAATGCCCGAGCCCCAATCGGGGGTTGAGGATGGCCGAGGAGGAGCAGGAGGGAGCTGAGCTGCCCACGGAGCAAGCGTCGGTGGGCTACGTCGAGCGATCCGATCGCGAAAGGGCTCGCACGGCAGAGCAGGACGCGGACGAGTTCCGCTACCACACGGGGACGATCCGTCCCTCCAAGGAGCCGGACGCGATCGAGTTCATCGACGTGCACAAGTCGTTCGGGCGCAACCACGTGTTGCGTGGGCTCAGCATGGGGCTGCCCGAGGGCAAGATCTCGATGATCCTGGGGCCGTCTGGTACGGGCAAGTCGGTCTGCATCAAGCACATCGTCGGGCTGCTCTACCCAGACGAGGGTGACGTGATCGTGCACGGGCGTTCGATCCCCAGTCTGCCTGACGCAGAGCTGTTCGAGCTGCGTAAGAAGTTCGGCGTGCTGTTCCAGGACGGCGCGCTGTTCGGCTCGCTCAATCTTTACGACAATGTCGCGTTCCCCCTGCGCCAGCACACCGAGAAGGGTGAGGACGAGATCGCGGAAATCGTGAATCGACGGATGAAAGAGGTGGGGCTGGGGGGGGAGGGCGGGAAGATGCCCAACGAGCTCTCCGGTGGCATGCGCAAGCGTGCAGGCTTCGCACGGGCGCTCGTGCTGGACCCGGAAATCGTGCTGTTCGACGAGCCCGACTCGGGTCTCGACCCTGTGCGCACGGCGCTGCTATGCGAGCTGATCAAGGAAGTGCACGCGGAGAACGGCGGCTGCTACGTGGTGATCACCCACGACATCATGAGCGCGCGTCGCGTCGCCGAGCACATCTCGGTGCTATGGAAGGGCCGGATCGTCGAATCCGGTCCGGCGGAGGAGCTGTTCGCCTCGGAAAACCCCTTCGTGCGTCAGTTCCTCTCTGGCGAAGCGGCCGGACCTCTCGGAATGGAGTGACCTGGGGACCGCCTCGTCGTCCCTGGCTGCGTCCTCGATCGCTCGTGTGCCAAGCACACTTCGCTCACTGCGTCCTTGCCAGGAACGACGATCCGGCCCCCAGGTTGCGCGCATGGACGACCGGCGCGATTAGCCTTCTTCTGTTGTGAGCACGTCGTCACGAATTCTTTCCAGCCTTGCGGGCGCTGCGGCTCGCCGGCCGTGGCTGGTGATCGCGGTTGCGGTCGTGCTGGCGCTGGCTGGGGTGGGGTTTGCGTTGCGCCTGCATCCAACGGCGGCGACGAGCACGTTCGTATCGAGCTCGAGCCCCGAATACCAGGCCACGCAGCGCTTCTACAAGAGCTTTGGCGAAGAGCCGATCGCGGTGTTGGTCAAGGGCAACCTGCAGCAGCTCGTGTTGAGCTCGGATATCGAGCGGCTGGCAGGCCTCGAGGGCTGCCTGGCGGGCAAGGTGCCGGAAAGCGCGCTGGCGGCGGAGGGCGGTGTGAACGGGCCGTGCGGGCAGTTGGCGCGCGCGCAAACCGTGAAGGTGGTGTTCGGTCCGGGTACGTTCCTCAGCGAGGCGGCCGAACGCAGCGACGAACTACTCACCGAGGAGACCCACCAGGCGGAAGCCCAGGCCAAGCAGGCCGAAAAGGTCGTCTACCGCGCCGCGATCGCACGCGGGCTGGGAGCGTCGCAGGCACGCACGCTTGCCCAGCAGGCGCACAAGGTCGAACTGGGGCGATTTGAAGAGAGCCTCGCCACGCTGGCGCTCGAATATGGGCTGACCGCCCGCCCCAGTATCGAAGACGCGAACTTCGTCTCGGATGTGGTGTTCGACTCGACCAAGACCGCAGGCACCCCCAAGTCGCGCTTTGCCTACCTGTTCCCTAGCCGTGACGCGGCGCTGGTGTCGGTGCGGATGAAGGCGGGCCTGTCCGAAGCAGCGCGGATCCGCACGATCGGCCTGATCCGCAAGGCGGTGAAGATGCCCCAATGGCATCTGACGCACGGTGAGAGCTACCTGGTGACGGGCGAGCCGGTGATTGTCTCGGATCTGACCAATTCGATCAGCCACTCGATTGAGTTGTTGTTGATAGCCGTGCTGCTGGTGATGGCGGCGACGCTCGGCCTGGCCTTCAGCGGTCGCCCGCGTCTGCTGCCGCTCGCGCTTGCGCTGCTCGCCGCTGCGCTCACGTTCGGTGCCCTATCAGTGGTGGGAGCGTCGCTGACGATGGCGTCGATCGCGGTGCTGCCGGTGCTGGTGGGTCTGGCGGTCGACTACGCGATCCAGTTTCAGGCGCGCGTCGGCGATGAGCTCGAGCGCGACGTTTCTGGCGCCGCGGTGGCGGCCGGGACGCCGGCCCTCGTACAGCGCGCCGCGGCGCTTGGTGCGCCGACAATCGCCGCGGCGGGTGCGGCGAGCGCGGCGGCGATGCTCGTGTTGCTGCTGTCGCCAGTGCCGATGGTCCGCGGGTTCGGTGTGCTGTTGGTTGTCGGGGTGGCGATTGCGCTGTTGTGTGCGCTCACGGTTGGTGCAGCGGCGATCTCGCTGTCGCTACGAACGACCACCGTCGGCGTCGGTGGGCTCGCGGGCACGCCCCTGGCGGTCGCCTGGCGAGGGGCGCGTGAGCTGGTGGCCGACAACCCGCTGACACGGCTGTTCACACATGCGGCGCTGGTCGGCACGGTGCGCCACCCGGGGCGAGTGCTCTGTGTCGGACTGGTGCTGGCGGCGCTCGGGTGGGGTTTGGACACGCAGACGAAGGTGCAGACTGACATCACCAAGCTGGTGCCGCAGAGTCTCGGCTCGCTGCAGAACCTGAACACGCTCGAGCGCATCACCGGCGTGGGTGGCGAAATCGATGTGATGATCGAAGGCAGCAACCTGACGAAGCTGGCGACGATCGAATGGATGACCGCCTATCAAAAGCGCGTGCTCGCACGCTTCGGTTACAGCGCCGCCAAAGGCTGCAGCAAGGCGCGGCTGTGCCCGGCGTTCTCGTTGCCTGACCTGTTCGGGGGACAGACGACGGCTGGCTCCGCGACAGGCGCCGCTGCCACGACGACGGGCTCCGCAAACGCGCCCAAACTCTCGCAGCGCTTGATCGACGGGCTGCTTGGCGTGATCCCTCCGTACTTCTCACAGGACGTGATCACACCGAGTCGGCGCGTGGCGACGCTGGCGTTCGGGATCCGCCTGATGAGTCTCGACGAGCAGCAGCGGCTGATCGAACAGATGCGCTCGAGCTTGCACCCGCCGGCGGGGGTGCATGCCACGCTTGTCGGCTTGCCAGTGCTGGCGGCCGCCTCCGGCTCGCAGGTCGCCGACCCGTGGCGGCGTCTGGAGACGCTGCTGGTCGGCCTGGCAGCCGTCGCGCTGGTGCTGCTACTCGCCTTCCGCGGGGATCGTCGCCGCGCGCTCGTGCCGCTGGTGCCGATCGTCTTGGCCACCGGCTGGTCGGCGCTGATCCTGTTCGCGGTGAGGGTGCCGCTGAACCCGATGTCGGTGACGCTGGGGGCGCTGGTGATCGCGATCTCGACCGAGTTCAGCGTGCTGCTGTCCGAGCGCCACCGCCAGGAGCGCATCGCCGGCTACGACACGATCGAGGCGTTGCGTCGCAGCTATCGACGCACGGGGGCCGCGGTGGCCGCGTCGGGTGCGACCGCGACGATGGGCTTCGGGGTGCTGGTGCTCTCGGAAATCACGATGCTGCGTGACTTCGGTCTGGTGACGTTGATCGACCTGAGCGTCTCGCTCGTGGGTGTGCTCCTTGCGCTTCCCGCCACGCTGGTAATTGCCGATGCGGCCGCTGAAGGTGGTCGAGATCCGCGATCGCTGGCCGATCTCGGATCGGCGGCACGTCGCCTGCGCGGGGTGCTGGTCCGCTCGTGAGCCGTCCCCGGTACGCGCGCTATGCCGGACTGATCGGACTATTGATCGCGGCGCTCGTGGTGGTCAACACGCTGCTGGTGCGCTCCGATGGCGCGGCCGGTATCGCCCCCGGCAAGACGCTCGCGCCGTTTGCCGTTCCGCTGGCGCTGGGCAGCCTGCAGGGCGACGCGAACATCGCCACCCACGCACACGAAGGCTCCGCGGGTAACGTGCCCGCTTGCAGCGTGCGCGGTACGCAGGTGCTGAACCTATGCCAGCTTTACGAACACGGGCCGATCGTGCTGGCGCTGTTCGTGAACAGCGGCGGCTGCACGAGGATCCTGAGCGAGATGCAGTCGCTGCTGAAGAGCTTCCCGGGGGTTCGCTTTGCCGCGGTGGCAATCGAGGGGCAGCGCAGCCAGCTGCGTCGGCTGGTGCGAGCGCGCGGCCTGACGTTGCCCGTCGGCATCGACGAGGACGGCGCGGTGGCGACCATTTACAAAGTGTTCAGCTGTCCCCAGGTCAACTTCGCCTACCCGGGTGGCGTCGTGCAGAGCAAAGCGCTCTTGCGCACCCCCTCGCTGGCCGAACTGCGCGCGCGAGTTGGCCAACTGGTAGCTGCGTCGCAGGCGCGTGGATGGGGGCAGGCAAAGACGTGAGCGCTGGAGGCGTGTCCCCCCTTGGCTGGCGTGCGCCCGAGATCGAGCAGGAGCTCCCAGAGCTGCATCTGCTCACAGGAGAGGCCCTGCACACCCGCGGGCAGCCGCTCACCGGCAGCTCTCCACCGGATGTTCGCCGGCGTCTGAGCGAATTGTCGGATCGTTTCCGCGGCTCGCGGGCAGTTTCCATCCGTCGCGAGCCGGTACCGGCTGCCTACCGCGTGTTCTTCCGTCACATCGGCCTCGAGCCCGACACCGAGCGAACCCCAATCGAGGCGGCCGTTCTCGAGCGAATGGTGCAGGGCGGCTTTCCCTCGCGTGGCCTGCTCGAGGATGTATTGCTGGTCGCGCTTGTGGACACGGGCGTGCCGGTGTGGGCGCTGGACGCGGACTCGGTGGACGGTCAACTCGGCATCCGCGCGAGCTATGAGGGTGAGCGGCTGGGACGCTCCGCGGAGGCCGCCGTCCTACCCGCCGGGCGCCTGGTCGTGGCGGATTCCTTGGGGGCACTGGCGATCCTGTTCGGTGAGCTAGGGCCAGGACACGAGCCGCACGCGCGTACCCGTCACGTGAAGCTGTTCGCGGTCCAGGTCGCAGGGGTGCCGAGCATGGTCGCCGAAGAGGCGCTGTGGTCTTGTCAGGCGGCTTTGCAGCCGCGCTAGCGACATACACAGACGCCTACCAACGTGGAGTGGTCACTGGTAGAATTTCTGATTCTGCCGCAGAGGAGGCGGGTGTGAGCAACTTCGAGCAGTCAGTCATCGAGCGCGACGATCCGGCCCCAGGGGCCACGTCTGTGCGGGACTTCGGTTTTGCCGCTGGGCAGTGCGTGGACGATCGATTCGCCTCCGTCGAGCTTGGGCAGGCGGATGAGCGAGCCGCGCGGGCCTCGTTGCGGGCTCAGATCGCGCGCTTGGAGCGGGAGCATTCGCAGATCATCGCGGAGCGCTTCCCACACATCTGTGCGCCCGTTGCGATGGCCGCCGGCCCCGAGCGGGGGCCGGCGCTGCTCGACCTGGGGGAGCTTGAGCGCTCGCGTGATGCGCTCGCCGTGGCCGTGCAGGAACTGCGCGCGCGAGCACTCGAGCGTCTCGCGCACGAGCGCCATGCGCGCGAGCAGCTACAGCGGATGAGGCTGGAACCTGGCCGCTACAAGTTCGCGCGGCTGCCCGTGCGGGACCTGGGCCAGGGCGTTTGCGGCGTCTGGCAGGTACGCCCGCGACTTGGCTTGATCGGCATGCTCGCCGGCTGGTGGGAGCTCAAGCTCTCGTCAGGCTGTCCGTTACCCAGGGGGTTGCGCTCCACGCGCGGCCCCGGTTCACGGCGGTGAGCATCGCGGCGAGCGTGCGACGTTGACGCTCCGTCATCGAGCCGATCGTCTTCTTCTCGGACATCGGCACCTGGGCGAGGAACTTGCGACAGCGAGTCTGTCCCCAGCGACGCTGGCTCATCAGCAAATCTGCCACAGCCATACTCTCGGCTTCCCACGGGCATTCGAGGATCACCTCGGCTACGTGAAGCTCGCCGATCGCCACGCGCCGCTTTAGCTCCGCGCGGGCGAGGCGAACCTGGTTGGCGCGTTCGAGGGCGCGCATGTACTGCGGGCCGACAGGGGCAGGGGCAGCGGTCGCTGTCGCGTTCATTAGGCACTCTCCCGGTCATCGCCGCGAGGCTCGCGCGGGCGACGACGTGCTTGCTTGTTTTTACGGTTACGCGCTTGCTGGGCCGTGCGTCATCAACCGCGAGCTATTGCGGTTGTCCCGTCACATCGCCCCTCCCTAAGGCTTGTGTCGGGTGAACTTCGACGACGGTCTTGCAGAGCGCAGGGTGGAAGCTATGACAGGACGGGGGGCCTGGTCAACAGCGCGGCGAGCGCTTCGTACGCTAGAAGCGGGCTTTTTCGATCTCGCCAGGACTTGTGAAGAAATGGACAAGACGCTGGGGGTGCGTCGCCCGGCAGCCGTCGGGTCAGCTCGGCCCGGGCCCCGGCAGCGGTCCGTGCTCGGACTCGAACTCGCGCTTGACTCGCGCGAACACCTCGAGCGCTCGGTCGAGCGTGGCGGTGTCGTGGGTAGCCATCACGCTGGTGCGCAGGAGCGCACCAGCGGGCGGCACCGCGGGGTGTAGCGCGCAGTTCGTGAACACGCCCCCGTCGTACAGCGCACGCCACAAGAGCGCCGCCTTCCAGTCATCGCCGACGAGGATCGGAACGATCGGCGTGGCCAGCGTCCGCAGGGGGGCATCCGCGGCTGCGCTTGTGCGCACGGGCTCGCCGCTGAGCGTCTTGTAGCCGAGTGTCCGCAGGCCGTCATCGAGGTAGCGGGCGCGCTCGAGCACCGCTGCCAGCAGCCCTGGCCCCTCGTCTGAGCGGATAATCCGCAGCGCCGCTAGCGCGGCACCCAGCGCGGCGGGGACAGCCGAGGCGGTGAAGAGAAAGGCGCGTGAGGAGATGCGCAGATAGTCGATCACCTCAGCGGGTCCCGCGACGAAACCTCCGCATGCGGCGAGCGACTTGGAGAATGTGCCCATGCGCAGGTCGACGCGGTCCTCGACACCCAGCAGCTCGCACGCTCCTGCGCCGCGGGCGCCGAGCACGCCCGCGCCGTGAGCCTCATCGACCATTAGGCGTGCGCCGTAGCGGGCACACAGCTCGGTGATATCGACCAGTGGCGCAACGTCGCCCTCCATCGAAAAGACGCCGTCGACGACCACCAGCACGCCGCCGCCGTCCTGCTCCGCGCGCTGCAGGGCGCGCGCGAGCTTGTCCATGCGGTTGTGACGGAACGGGCGCATCTTCGCCTTGGAGATCAGCGCGCCGTCGAGGATGGACGCATGGTCGGCAGAGTCGACGATCACAGTGTCGCTCGGGCCGAGCAGCGTGCCGAGCGTGCCCACGTTTGCCTGATGGCCTGTCGTGAACACAATCGCGTCATCGCTCTCCATCCACTCCGCCAGCTCGCGCTCGAGCTCCAGATGAAGGGGCGTAGTGCCGTTGAGCAGACGCGAGCCGGTCAAGCCGGTGCCGTAGCGATGGAGCGCATCCTCGGCGCCCTTCATCACGCGCTCGTCGGCGGTGAGCCCGAGGTAGTTGTTCGAGGCGAGCATGATCCGCGGCGCGCCCTCCATCTCCACAACAGGCATCGCGGGCGACTCGACGGTACGGAAGTACGGCATCAGGTCGGCCTCGCGCGCGGCGCGCAGCAACTCCTCACGTTCGTGGCCCCGGACCTTTGCGAAGACGTCTATTGAAGTTGGCATATAGGGTTCTCGCCCGATGGCAGTCGAGATCAGGCCCGTGCGCGGCCGCCGTGAGCTGAGCACGTTCATCAAGCTGCCGTGGCGGCTCTATCGTAACGAGCCCAACTGGGTGGCGCCGCTATTGAGCGATCTGAAGGAGCAGCTGGATCAGCGTCGCAACCCGTTCTTCGAGCACGCCCAGGCGCAGTACTTCCTCGCCTGGCGCGACGGACGCGCAGTTGGGCGCATCAGCGCGCACATCGACCGCAACCTGCAGGAGTTCCAGGACAACGACTGGGGGCTGTGGGGCTTTTTCGAGTGCGAGCAAGACCCGGAGGCCGCGCGCGGCCTCGCTGAGCGCTGCCGAGGAGTGGCTGCGGGAGCACGGCGCGGGCACGATGATCGGCCCGATGAGCTTCACCACGAACGATGAGGCGGGGCTGATGGTCGAGGGCTTCGAGCATCCGCCGATGATCCTCAACCCATGGCACCACCGCTACTACCAGTCGCCTGCTGGAGGACGAGGTGGGCCTCAGCAAGGTCATGGACCTGTACATGTGGAGCCTGACCGTCACCGGGCCGCGACAAGGTGCACCCGGCGATCTGGGAGATGGCCGCGAAGGTCGAGTCAGAGCACGGGATCGTCTGCCGCAACTTCCGCAAGAAGGACCTCGAGGTCGAGGTCGGGCGCTTCCTGGAGGTCTACAACGCCGCATGGGAGCGCAACTGGGGCTTCGTGCCGCTGACCGAGCGCGAGGTGCGCCACTACGCCAAGAAGCTGAAGCCGATCCTCGATGAGAACTGGGCGATGGTGGCCGAGAAAAAGGACACCGGCGAGGTCGTGGGCGCGGCGCTGACGCTGCCCGACTACAACCAGGTGCTGGCGAAGCTGCGCCCGCGCGGACGACTGCTGCCGTTCGGCTGGCTGACGGCACTGCGCGAGCGCGGCAAGATCGACGCGGTATACGTGTTCGCGCTGGGCGTGAAGCCCGCCTACCAGCACACGGGCGTGGCCGCGCGCTTCTACCAGATGCACTTCGACGCCGCCGAACGCACGCCGCAGAAGGGCGGCGAGATGGGCTGGATCCTGGAGGTCAACAAGCCGATGAACCGCGCCATGGAAGGCATGGGCGGCGAGATCAAGCGCCGCTACCGGGTGTACGAGCGAGCGCTGTAGGGGGGCCCGTCCACCGCGCATCTGGCATCGCCGTCTACACTTGGCGGGATGAGCGAGTCCGCGCAGTCAGCAGCCCCGCAAGACACGGAGGCTGGCGCTGGTGAGAGCGAGGAAGTCGACGCGCTGCCTGTGCTCGCAGACCAGCCGCACGTGCTCGGCCAGCACGCGGACACGGGCGCTCTCCCAGGCGAGTGGCGCTCTGGTGAGCCGTGCTCCCAGCGGTGCAAGCGGCGGCGGTGGCAGCCGGAGGCTTCGTCGCGGGAGCTGCAGTCGTCGGGCTGATGCATCATCGCCAGCGGCGTTCCGCAGCGCTCACCAAGGGCCGCAAGAGCGCTCGCGAGCTGAGCAGGCGTGGCGGCGGTCGCGGCGGCAAAGACAGGTGAGATCGCGCAGATCGTGGGCAGCCGCTCGTTCCTTGTGGACGTGCATCTGCTCGGTGGCCCGGGCGGTAGTCGCTGAGCCTCGCTACACGCGGCAAGCAGGTGGAGCTGCGCGTAGCGGTCGCGCCGGCCGGTCCGTTTCGGCTGCCGCGCCTGACCGGCGCCGACAGAATGCTACGCCGACGCGGTGGCCTGCTGGAACGCCTGCTGCACCACGACGAGACGCCCGTGCGCGTCGGGTGGCACTCACTGCCGGCGGAGAGGTGTTGTTCGGCGCGCACGCGGCCAACGCCGAGGCCGCCGCGTATGGCATCGAGCGGATGCGCTTCGCTCTGGGCGTGGATGACGACCTGCGGCCGTTCCTTCGTCGTTTCGCCGGCGATCCGCTGATCGGGGACTCGCTGCGTCGCCGGCCGTGGCTGCGGGCGGGGCGCCGGCCGGAGCCGTTCGAGGCACTCGTATTGGCGATCAGCGAGCAGCTGATCGAGTATGAGCGCGCGGCAGCGATCCAGCGGCGTCTGCGTTGCGGCGCTGGGACGCCGCTGGTTGGACTGCGATGGGATTGGCGGTGATTTGTGCGACCTGCCGACAGCGGCCGTGCTGGCGGGCACGGCGCCCGCGCTGCTGCAATCCTTCGACCTCGGCGCCGCGCGTGCGCTCACGCTCGTGCGCGCTGCACGCGAGGTGGCGCGCGGCCACGTTGACCTGCACAGCGGCGATCACGAGCGTGCGTGGCGCAGGCTGCGTGCGATCCCCGGTATCGGGCCGTGGACGGTGGAGATACTCGCGCTGCGCGGCCAGGGCCGCAACGACCAGGTGCCAGCTGGCGACCTCGGGCTGCTCAAGCTGGTCGGGAGATATCTGAGTGGCAGCGATCCCCGTGCGTTCGCTCAGGAGCACCAGGTTCGGGATCTGTTCGCGCCATATGGCGAGTGGGCCGGCCTCGCTGCCTGCCATCTGTTGTCCGAGCATGCTCAGTCCACCAGAATCGGACAAACACGAGCCGGACGCCAATTGGCGCCCGGCTCGATCACTGGCGAGACGAAAGCGGGAACTGGACCTTGCGAGCCGTGCGTGGCTCACCCCTGAGATCCAGCATCACGCACAAATAATCATCCGCTGCTGGCCTCGTTCTAGCAACTGGAAAATCCAATACTTGAGTTTCGAGTAACAGACAGCTCAGTTTGTCTCGCTGGCATGCCTGGCCGATGCGATCGGGTGCGCGTCGGGGCGCGACAGACGGCTGCTAAAGCCCGGTCGCCTGTGGGTCGGAGGCTCGACGGTAGCGCCCGTAGCCCAGGGCCACGTTTCTGGTCTCGCGGACATGTACGCGGCCAGCCCCACGGCGGCCCTCCTTGCGCGCAGTACGGCCATCGTGGGCTTCGCCAACGGCCCCATCGCTTCCATTAGCGGTTGTGTCGTGGTCGATGCACCCGGCGCAGATGCCGCGGGAGCGGAGAGGTAGAAGCTCGTCATGGCGGCGACGATCAGTGCGTGCTGGGCGCCGTCTGGCAAGGACTCTGCCCCCTGCACGGCGCGCGCTGCGATCCAAGCAAGGCGGCTTGCTGCTTCGGCTGGAGAGGCATAGTGATCGATCAGGTTGTGGTGGCCGTGCTCGAGATCCTTTGCGCGGTCGACGAGGCTGTCGAGCAGGACGTGCAGTGCGCTGATCCAGGGAGCGTAGGCCTCCTGCGTGGCGGTTGTCTCGGCCGCGCTAAGCCCCGGTTTGGCTGCGGCGGCCATCAGGGCAAATACGGTCATCGAGGACGCGCCTCCGGCGGCCGCCTCCCACCAGCGAAGCCCGCTATTCGGCGGGGTCACCGCGGCCCCCCACTGGGCAAGCGCTCGCGGGCCGTCGGTGGTCTCTTCGTGGTTGAGGCTCTGGTAGGCGACGATCATGCTGGCTGCATCCAGCGCCGGCTGAGCAACGGTCGTATAGGAGGGCAAGGTGCGCAGTGCGGCTCGGCACGTCTGTACCAGCGCTCTGATGTAGCCGTTGTCCCAACCGCTCGTCGAGTGCTCGTAGTAGTCGGAGTGTTCGCTGGTAGGGTCGAGCGCTCTCAGCAGCGCGAGGTGCAACTGGCGGCCGTTAGCGACGGGGTTGTGGCTGGGCTGCTCGGAGAGCGTGTCGACATAGTCGTATGTGGTCTGAAAGGCCACGAGGGCGCGCACAAAGCGAGGACGATATGCACGCGGAACAAGTACCGCGTAGGCGGCCGCGCCCTCATAGTTCCCGCGCTCGCTGCTCTGCGTGATCAGCGCGAGTCTGCGCAGTGCTGGGTCAGGGATCGCGTGTGCCTGCTGACGCCAGTGGCGGAGCTCCCGACCGAGCAGCGGGAAGACCCCAAACCAGTATCTGGCGGCTGCCCCGGCGAACGCACTCGCCAAGGCTGGTCGACTTCGGGCCGGAGCGACCACCCGAACAGTTTCGTATGTCTGAGCGTCGATACATAGTCACTCCTGAAAGCTCGTGCGCGGAGACGCCCGTGCGGCGGCCAGCCCCGGGAGCGCGATTACGGCCAGTGCGATCGCGGCGAGCAGGCCAAGCGTGAGCAGCACTCGCCCTACCCCGACCGAAAACGGCGCCGGAAAGCCCGTCTCGAGCCGCAGCCAACGGCTCGCGAGCGCGTGCCCATAGACACCGGCGGCCGCGCCCACGGCACAGCCGATGCCGAGCACGATTGCGCTCTCGAGCAGCAACGCACGCCACAGCTGGGCGGTGTCGTATCCCTGGATCTTCAGCGACGCCAGTCGCGCACGCCGCTGCCAGATGGCAGCGCTCAACGCCGAGGCGACCGCGAGCGCGGCGGCGATCAACAGCAGCGTCGAGATCTCACTGAGCGCGTACAGACCCTGGCGTGCATTGGCTTCGTATTGCACTCGACGTTCCTTGAATGTCTGCACGCCGAGACCGGGCCGGTTGCCGATCGCCTGAACGACGGCGCGCCTGCCCGTCGCTTCGCTGACCCCGGGCAGCAGGTTCACCTCGAGAGCCGAGGGCAGCTCGGTTTGCCAGTAGCGGCGGTAGTCGAGCGAGTTGACGATGATCGCGCCCGGTGACCAGCCCAGGTTGGTCGTGATCGCCGCGACCGTGAAGCGGGCCACCCCCGAGGGCGTGGGCAGAGTGAACGAGCTGCCCACCGCGAGATGGCGTTCTTCGGCAAACCCGCCCGAGACGGTCGCCGATCCACCTGCCCGCAGCAGCCGTGTGGCGCGCGCGTCGTTGCCTTGCAGCAACTGGCTGGCGGGTATCGGGTGTGCGTCACCAGCGGGCCGGCCGATGATCCACATGCGCCGGGGTCCAACGTCGAGGAACCCTCCCTGGTAGACCCGCACCGACGCGATCCCCGGAGCGCGTGCGATCTCTGCGGTGGCGCCTTCCGGGTCGAATGCGTTGGTGGTCAGGTCGTTGCTCCCGGTCGTCACCCACACCTGCGCCGTATGCAGGTATTCGCTGAAGGTGGCATCCAGGCCACGCAGCAGATCGGCGCGTGCGCCGCCGATGGCGACACTGCCGTAGACCGCAAGGGCGGCGATGCCGGCAAGCGCGACCGATCGCGTGGTGATCGCGCGGAGCTCTGAGACGACGATGATCAACGAGCTGCTGCGCACCCGTTCACCTGCCCACCGCAAGATCTGTGCGACGCCGGCGAACAGGCCCGGGATCATCATCAGGATGACCAGGGCAAGGGCCATGCCGCCGACGATCGTCAGGCTGGCGGAGACCAGCACGAGCACCGTCACGGCGGCCGTCAGCGCGACGCCCGCGATCGCGAGCTTCAGGGCGCTGCGCGGCGCGAGGACCTCGCTGCCGCCGGAACGATCGCGGAGCACGGCGTCTGTCGGACGGCTCGGCCGCAGATCCAGGACGGGAGAGACCGACGCGAGCATCGTCGCGAGCACGCCGCACCCAACCGCCAAAAGGATCGTCCCCATGTGCAGTGCCTCGCGATCGCCGATCGGAAAAGCGGTCGTTAGATAGGTGGGGATGCGATTCAGGAACGCGCGGGAGAGGATGTCGCCGAGCACAATTCCGATCGCCGAGGCGACCACCCCGAGGACAGCCGCCTGAAAGGCGAGCAGGATGACGATCTGGCGCCAGTCATATCCCTGCATGCGCAGGTTCGCCACGAACCGGCGCCGCTCGGGCACGGTCAACAGCATTGCGTTGAGCGCCAGCAGGAAGCCGACCATGATGCTGATCGCCGCGAACAGCTCAGTCGACTGGTCGTTCGGTTTGACGGCCTCGTTGAGCAAACGCAGCTCGTTGTCGGCGGGCACCACGTTCAGATGTCCGGCGGCGAGTGTGCGAAGCTCGCTCGCGACCAGCTGATCCTGGCCGCGTCGCGGCTCGACGAGAACCTGGGTGATCAGTCCGCGCATGCCCGTCAGCTGTTGGGCGCTGGAGAGCACCGTCACGGCCAGCGGAGTCGAGGCGAGCGTCCCGAAGGTCGAGTCTTTGAGTACCCCGCCCACGATGTAGCGGTTCACTTTGCCGAGTGCGAGCAAGTTGACCCGATCATTCGGTTCGACGCCGATGGTGCTCGCGACGCTCTCGGGCAGGAGCAGCCCTCCGGTGAAGCGAAACCCGGCCGCGAGCCCCAGGTCGCGCGTGCCGAAGCTGCCCAGATTCGCGACCGATGGAGTCACGCCGAGGAGTTGCACCGACTCTCGGCCCCGTGGCCCAACCAGGGCGATGTTCTCGCGTAGCACCGGCGCTGCCGCTCGCACCCCGGACAGCGTGCGGCTTTCCTTACCCAGCCGCTCGGGGAACCCGCTCGGCGAGCGCGCCGCCAGCTCCAGTCGTGCCGAACCGACCAGCTGCTGGATGACTTCCCGGGCGGCGCCGGTGAGGCTGGCGTTGGCGACGAGGACCCCCAGGACCAGCGCGACCCCTACCGCGATGCCGCTACCGGCGAGCAGCTCTTGGACCGCGTGCGAGCGCAAGCGAACGCGGTACAGGTGCACCAGCATGCTCACACGTACCCCCGCGATCGACGGGTTCAGGGGTTTCTTCACGGTGAGGTTGTAGCTTGCTCCGAGCCCATCCCGTCGGCCAGATGGCCGTCGCGGAGTGTGTGGACGCGATCCACGAACTGCACTGCATCGGGGTCGTGTGTGACCAGTAGCCCGGGAATCTCACGCTCGTGGCAGATGTCGCGCATGAGCGCGAGCACTTCTCGACTGCGCTTGGAATCGAGGTTCCCGGTCGGCTCGTCGGCTAGCAATAGGCGCGGTTCGTTGGCGAGCGCGCGGGCAATCGCGATCCGTTGTCGCTCGCCCATCGACAGCTGCTCGGGTGTGTCCTCGGCGCGTGCCGCCATGCCCACACGCTCCAACCACGGCATCGCCCTGCGCCGGCCCTCTCGCAGAGTGCAGCCGCCGCCGGTCAGCTTGATCGTCGCGTTGTCCAGCGCGGAGGTGTGTGGCATCAGGTGAAAGGCCTGGAAGACGAAGCCCACATCCCTGCGGCGATAGAGCGCTCGCTCGCGCTCGGAGAGCTCTGAGAGGTCGCGCCCGTCGAAGTGGACGCTACCGCTGTCGGGCGTGCTCAGCGCCGCCGCCAGCAGCAGCAGCGTCGTCTTGCCAGATCCGCTTGGGCCATACAGGGCCACGAACTCCCCGCCGGAGACGCTCAGCGAGACACCGTCGATTGCCTTGATCGTCTCTACGCCGCTGGAGTAATGCTTGACGACCTCGCGCAGCTCGAGCGTGCTCACCGCCCGTGCCATTCCGTGCCGGCTCGCCTGCGTCCGGGCAGTGCTACGACCGTACCGGGTGCCTCGGTCGAGACCAGCTCGCCGTCGGCGATCGAGACCAGCACCTTGAATCCCTGTAGCGCGGCCATTTCCTCAGAGGCGACCAGCAACGCCATGTTGCGCTCGCTTGCCGCTGCGCGCAGCATCGCATAGAAGCTGTCGCGGTCTCTCAGACTGGGGAACAGAGCCGGTTCGTCGAGCACCAGCAGTCGCGGATCTCGCGCGAGCGCTCGCGCGAGCATCACCCGCACGCTTTCGGCAGCTGACAGCGACGTGGTCGGCTCCTGGGCGCCCGCGGCGCCGATCTCGACCCGATCCAGCACACGCATCGCCCTGCGTCTGGCTTCACGCAGAGTCAGCCCCTCGCTTCCCAGCGAGGTGGCCACGTGGTCGACGACAGTCTCGCCGGGGCTGGCGCGCCAGTCGGCGGCGCACATAAACGCCATGTCGCCACGCAGCAGGCGTCCGCGCTCGCCGCCCGCCATCTGCGCGATGTCGCGCCCGTCGAAGCGGATCGTGCCAGCGTCGGGTAGTGCGATCCCGGCCGCGAGGCGCAGGAGCGTCGACTTGCCGGAGCGCCGCGCGCCGTACACGCCCACCGAGATCCCAGCGTCGACGTCCAGCGATACGCGGTCGAGCACGAGCACTTCGCGGCCGCCATCGGGATAACGCTTGCTGACGTTCAGAAAGGAGAGCAGCGGTGGCATCGCGCGACCCGCTACTGGCTGCGTTCGAGGAACTCGTTGATCCGCCTGCGGGTTCTGGTCGCCCAGTCGATCTCGACCTGGAGCTGTGCGTAAACAGCCTCGCGTGTGCAGTCCATGCACAGTGCCGTCCACGAGCGAGCCGAGCCGTCCGTCGGGGAGACCAGCTGAGCGAGTACCAGACATTCGCGCTCATAGGCCTTCAGTGCGATCAACACGCGCGGCGCGTCCTGTTGGCGCGCAACCGATAGCTTCGCCTGCAGGCCCAGCCGCACCGGCTCTCTGGGCAAGAGAGTTTCCATCCACATCGTCAGCGCCTCGGACGTCTGCTCGGTGGGGTAGTAGACGAGATGAGTGCGACGGTTGTTGTTGCGCTTGGGCTCGTCGCGAGACGCGACCAGGCCGGTCTTCTCGAGCTGCTCGAGCAGCCTGTATACGTCGTTGGTATCGACCCGCCAGGTCTCGCCGAGGCGTACGGCAAGACGGTTCGCAAGATCGCCGCCATGGCCGGGGCGCTCGAGCAGCAATCCGAGCAGCGCGCCACGTAGCGGGGTCGAGGGACCCCTCATCCATCTTGTCTTCTCTGGGCTTACGCTCGCCATTGTTCCTCGTCTCGAGGCCGAGTCGGAGCCGAGCCGGCCTTGCTGGACAATACAGCACGCGCGACCGTTTGCCGAATCATTCCGACATCCTGTCGTCCCGCACCAAACCCCTCAGGGCACGAGTACAGCGGCTCCTGTGAAGCGTCCGGCGCGCAGATCCGCGAGCGCCTCGTTGGCCTGCTCAAGAGGATAGGAAGTCACGCGCGTCTGCACGCCAGCACGCGGGGCCAGCGCCAGTAGCTCCTCGCCGTCGCGGCGGGTGAGGTTGGCAACCGAGCGCACGACGCGCTCCTGCCACAGGATGCTGTATGGGATCGAGGGGATATCGCTCATGTGGATGCCGCCACACACCACGATCCCGCCCGGCGCGAGCGCACGCAGCGCAAGTGGCACGAGCGCTCCATCAGGCGCGAACACGATCGCGGCTTCCAGTGGCTCTGGCGGCGTGGCGTCTGAGCCGCCCGCCCACACGGCGCCAAGCTCCAGTGCAAAGGATTGGGCTGCCTCGTCGCCAGGGCGAGTAAAGGCGAATACGCGGCGCTCTTGCCAGCGGCAGATCTGCGTGAGGATGTGGGCCGCGGCACCGAATCCATAGAGGCCCACGCGCTTTGCCCCCTCGCACATCCGCAGCGCTCGATAGCCGATCAACCCCGCGCACAGCAGTGGTGCGGCCTGCACGCTGTCGTAGCTGTCGGGGATCGGGAAGCAGTAGCGCTCGTCTGCCAGTGCGTACTGGGCATAGCCGCCGTCGATGTCGCGCCCGGTGAAGCGCGCATTCGGGCACAGGTTCTCCCGGCCGCTGGTGCAGTACTCGCACTCGCCGTCGGTCCAGCCGAGCCACGGTACGCCCACGCGAGCGCCCTCGACGCCAGCGTTTTCGCTCCCGCCCGCGGACTCGACGGTCCCCACGATCTGGTGTCCGAGGATGCGCGGTGGGGAGGGGACGTCCACCTCCCCGTCGAGCAGGTGCAGGTCGGTGCGGCACACGCCACACGCCTGCACGCGCAGCAGCAGTTGACCAGGTCCAGGTGTAGGTATGGGGCGCTCAACGGCACGCAGCGGCGCGCCGACCTGCTCGAAGAGCATGGCTCTCATGGTGCCCGTGCGGCTCGCTTGCGCCATAGTTGCAGCAGTGAAGCACGAACCCGTGCACAGAAGATGAGCCGCGCCCTGTACTTCAGCCATCCGGCTTGTCTGGAGCACGACCCGCGTGTGTATTCCCCCGCGCACCCTGACACCCCGGAGCGCCTTCTCACGTTGGAGCGCGCACTGGCCGATCGCGACTGGCTGGGCTGGGAGCGGCGCGAGGCGCCCGCCGCGGATGTGCGCCAGCTCGAGCTGGTGCACTCGGCCGAGCACGTGCGCTTTATCGCCGATCTGTGCGCTCGCGGTGGCGGGGCGATCGATCCGGATACATTCGTCGGCGAGTCGTCTTTTCGCGCCGCGCTGCATGCCGCCGGTGGCGCGGTGGCGATGGTGGCTGCGCTGCTCGCCGGCGAGGCGCCGGTTGGCTTCTGTGGCGTACGTCCCTCCGGCCATCACGCCGAGCGCGGACGGGCGATGGGCTTCTGCCTGTTCAACAACGTTGCTGTTGCTGCCGCTGTGGCGATCGCCGAGCTCGGCCTGCGCCGCGTGTTTATTCTCGACTGGGACGTCCATCACGGCAACGGCACGGCTGAGATCTTTCGCCGGCGCGCTGACGTGCTGTTCGCGAGCATTCATCAGCTGCCGCTGTTCCCTGGCACGGGTCGTCTCGAGGATGTGGGATCGGATCCCGCCCAGGGCTACACGATCAACCTGCCTGTGCCGCCTGGCTCGGGAGAGTCCCTGTGGCTAGCGCTGCTCGAGCAGATCGTGTTGCCGGCGGCGGTTGCATTCAAGCCCGAGCTCGTGCTCGTGTCCGCGGGCTTTGATGCCCACGCGCAGGACCCACTGGCTGAATGCAACCTGCAGACGAGCTCGTTCGTGGAGATCGCAGCGCGTGTTCGCGACATGGCGCAGGCCGCGGGGATCCCGCTGGGAGTCGTGCTCGAGGGCGGTTATAACCGCGGCGTGCTGGCCGAGTGCGTGTGCGCGATCCTGCCAGTCCTCGCTGGTGAGGAGCGCCCGGCGTCGCTGGCCCCGCAGCCGCCGGCGCAGCCAGGCTCGCTGACCGCGGACGCGCTCGCGCAAGTCGGACGCTATTGGCCCTTGTGATCCGGGGGGTAGTGGCTGGTGGCGTGCATCAGGTTCTCAGATCCCCTGACCCGGTAGGAACTCGTTGGTGAACGGGGGCAGCCCCGCGCTATTGGGGTCGCTCTTAAGCAGCCGGTGCGAGTACATCCAGTTGCCGAAGGCCGCCCAGGCCGTGGGGTCCTGCCAGCCGAACGGGTCGCTCGAGCTCGCCGGCTGCGCTGCTGGCAGCGTTTGCTCGATCGATTCCAGCTGCAGCTTTTCTTCGAGCGACGGGTTGGCTTTGACCACGAGCGCGGCCGCTGCGGCGGGGTCGGCTCGGACCTGGCGCTCGCCTCGCGTCAGCGCTTGCAGGAACGCCCGCAGGTCCTGGCCGTCGGTGTGGGCCTCGCTTTCGCGCACAACCAGCACGAGCTCGTTGTAGGTGGGAACGCCGGCCTGGTCGATGGGGATCGTGACCGGATGCTTGTGCATCAGCTGCAACTGGATCGCCTCGTAGTTCCAGTAGCCGCCGAGCGTCGCGGCGACCTTGCCGGAGAGCATCGCGGGTACGAGATCGAAGCCGACGTTCACTTCTTTTACGCTCGCGGGGTTCACGCCGGCGCTCTGCAGTGCGGTATGCAGCTCGGCGGCCTGGTAGGGGATCCCGGCGGTGCCAACTGTCTTGCCGGCGAGCCCAGCCACGCTCGAGATGTGGGCTCCGGGCAGGGCGATGATCGACGTCAGCGGGCGTTGTACGAGCGCGCCGACTGAGACCACTTTCAATCCCTGATCGCGCGCGAGCAGAACCTCGGGCTCATAGGAGATCGCCATGTCGACCTTTCCTGCCGCTAGCAGCTTCAGCGGTTCAGCTGTTTCCGCGGGGACGACCGGCTTGACTTCCAGGCCGACGGCGCGGAAATCGCCGTGGGCGATCGCCGTGTACAACGCCGCGTGGTCAGCGTTGGGGAACCAGTCGAGCATCACCGAGAACGGCTTGGTGCTCGCCGCGGAGATCACATCCTGCTTGGCGCCGCACGCCGACAGGGTGACGGCAAGGACTAGCGCCGATAGCACTGGTGCGATGCCTCGGCGGGCGGCGGATGTGGCTCTCAACGTGTGTCTCCTCTTGATTGGGTGGCCCATGGCGCCAGTCGGCGCTCGGCCAGGGCAAGGGCATAGAAGCAGGCGATGGCAAACACGAACAGGACAGCGGTGGCTGCGTATGCACGCGCCGTCTGAAAGCCACCGGCATCGGTGATGATCTCGTGCCCCAACCCCGAATAAGCTTCTGTGCTCGGGGTGCTTGTCTCGGCGATGAACGCGCCGATTACACCTACGGCCAGGGCGATTCGTGCTCCGCTGAGAGCGGCCGGTAGTGCTGCCGGCAGCTCGGCGAAGCGAAACGTCTGCCAGCGGCTGGCGTCGAGCGTGCGCAGCAGCTTCGGCTGCTCGGGATCGACGCTTGCCAAGCCGTCGACGGTTGTGACCACCACGGGAAAGAAGCAGATCAACGCGATTACCACCAGCTTGGGGAACAGCCCGAAGCCCCACCAGAACACAAGCAGCACGCCGATCACAGGGATCGGCACCGCCTGAGAGCCGACGGCGAGCGGATAGACCGCGCGACGCAGCAGCGGCGAGAGGTGGATCGCCACGGCCAGTGCGAGGCCAGCGGCGAGTGCCAGGGCGAGACCCAGCACTACCTGCTCGGCCGTGACCGTGAAGTTCCTCCACACGAGCCCGCCATTGCTCCACAGCGCGCTGGCCACCGCGTGTGGAGCGGGAAGCAGATCGCTTTCCACCCCCGCGAGATCTACATACAGCTCCCAAGCGCCGAGCAGCGCAGCGCTCAGCACGAGCGCGGGCAGAGCCCGTGTGATCCGTGCGCTCATCGACCTGCGCCCATCCCCAGCGCCTCGAGTGCCCGCTCACGCAGGGCCATCACTTCGGGATCGGTGCGCAGCCGTGGACGCTCGAGCCTCACCTCGAGCTGGGCGGTCACCCGTCCCGGTCGAGCTGAGAGCACGGCGACCCGGTCGGCGAGCAAAATCGCCTCCTCGACGTCGTGGGTCACCAATACGACAGTGTGTGGCTCGCGCGCGAGCGTCTGTGCCAGCCAGTCTTGCATCTCGCAGCGCGTGATCGCGTCCAGCGCACCGAACGGCTCGTCCAGGCACAGAAGCGGCTTGCCCGCGAGTAGCGTCCGTAGGAAGGCGACCCGCTGGCGCATGCCCCCAGAGAGCTCGTGCGGTCGCGCGTCCTGAAAGCCGTCGAGCCCGAGCTCCACGAACAGCGCGCCGGCGCGTGCGCGTGCCTGCTGGCGCGAAAGGCCTGAGATGCGCAGCGCGAGCGCGGCGTTGTCGAGTGCGTTCAGCCACGCCAGCAGCAGATCGCGCTGGGGCATGAGCACCGCCGGCGGGCAGGAGATCGAGCCGCTGTCCGGCGCTTGCAGTCCACAGAGCAGCTCGAGCAGCGTGCTCTTGCCGCAGCCGCTCGGTCCCACCACCGCCAACAGCTCGCCTCTGGCCGCATGCAGGGAGATGTCCTCGAGGGCCGCCACCTGCCCACCCTTGCCCGTGCGATAGCTGCGACTGACACGCTCGACAACAATCTCCGCGGCAGCTGGCGCCCGCTGGGCTTGCGGCTGAAACGGCGACTGCAGTTCGGATGGCACGTCACTCCCTTCGCGGGCATTACCCCACAGGTTCTAAGGGTCGACGCCGGGGAATCGAACTTCCGGTACGCCATCTCAGCCGGCCTTCCCGCCAGCCCCCCTGGTGTCTGCTCTATCGCTGGTGATGCTAGCGCGCAGGCGTCCCTGTTACGCAGAGACAACGGGGCGGGTCAGCGCGCGCACGAAGTCCTCGAGCTGACCAGTGGTCCAGCACTCGAACGCAGTGCAGTACTCCTCATAGGCGGCTATCACCGAGTCCCCGTAGTTCCAGTACAGACGCGGCTCGGGGTTCAGCCAGAATGTGCGCCCGGCGCGCGAGGCGATCTGGGCGAAAACGTCTGCGCGCGGGTCGCGTCCGTTGGTGCGTGCGTCTCCGAGCACGATCACCGTGGCGCGAGGGTGTAGATCGTCCTCGACCTGCACGAGGAACTCCGACCACACGCGTCCGTAGTCGGTGTAGCCGGAGATGTCGGCCACGCCCGCGTCGCCGGAGATCCGTTCGCTGACAGCTTTGAAGTTGCGCTCGTGTTCGAAGATATCCGTGACCTCGGAGATCCGCTCGATGAACACGAACGAGCGCATCTTGCGAAACGTGTCGTGCAGGGCGTGCAGCACCGACAGGAAGAACACAGATGCCGAGGTGACGCTCGTGGAGACGTCGCACAGGACGTAGATCTCAGGTCGTTTGGGGCGGCGCGGGCGGTACTTGAGCACCACCGGCACGCCCCCTGTTTGTAGCGATGCGCGCATCGTGCGCCGCACGTCCACGTGGGCGTGACGGCGATGGCCGCGATTCTGCATGCCCTGGGTGGCCAGGCGCCGGCGCAGCTGAGCGACGACGCGGTGGACGGCCGCGAGGTCCGCGAGCGGTCCGGAGGGCAGCGCGCGATCGAGCTCTCCGAGCGGGCGGGATGGCGGGAGGCTGCCCGTGCGCTCGATCTGCGCGCGCTCGAGCTCGCGGCGCAGCAGTGCCTCGAAGCGGCGCAACGCATCACGTGGCAGGCCATCGTGTCGTGGGTCCTCGGGCGGCAGCTCCGGCTGTGGCTCCGCTCGCAGTCCGAGCGCCCGGCGGATCCGCTGCACGTCTACGCCGATCACCCCTGAACCCTCCTGGCGGCGGGCAAACGCGGCGATCGCCATGCGCGCTAGATCGCGCATGGCGCCCTCCGAGCCGTCGCGTAGCGCGGCCGCGATCTGCGCACGCAGCTCCTCCAGCTGATCCTCTGAGAGCTCACCCATCGCCGCATGCTCACCCTCGCGCACGCCCTCCTGGGCGGCGGCGATCTCGACCGCGCGGAAGAAGAAGCGGTCGAACACGAGCTCGAACACGCGCCGGTCCTCCTGGCTCTTGGCGAGCGTCGCCGCCAGCGCCTCGCGGAAGTCCTGCTGGGATGTCCAGCTGATCTCCGGCAGCACCTCGAACGCGTCGAGCATCTCCGAGGTGCCGACCGAGACACCTTCGCGGCGCAGCTCCTCTCCGAGTTCAAGGATGCGCGCCGGCAGGCCCTCGAGGTCCGGATCAGGCGACATCGGCGGGCGCGCTGAGCTTGAGCCCGACGCGGTCGGCCACGACGTCCATATCGGTGCGGTGCTTGACGATTACCGACATCGTCTCGTTGAAGGTGTTAGTGTCGATTTCCTTGACGCCGAGCAACAGCAGCGCTCGTGCCCAGTCGATCGACTCGGCGATCGATGGCGGCTTCTTCAGGTCGAGCGCTCGCACCATCCCGATCACCTCCACCAGTCGTCGCGCGATTGTCTCTGAGAGCTCGGGCGCGTGCAGCCGCACGATTTCCAGCTCGTGCTCGAGCTCGGGGTAGTCAAGCCATAGGTATAGGCAGCGGCGCTTGAGCGCCTCGGTCAGCTCGCGCGAGTTGTTCGACGTCAGCAGCACGATCGGGTGTGTGCGCGACTCCACGCGGCCGAGCTCGGGGATCGAGATCTGGAAGTCGGAGAGCACCTCGAGCAGCATCGCCTCGAACTCCTGGTCGGTCTTGTCGATCTCGTCGATCAGCAGCACCACCGGCTGCTCGGAGGCGATCGCTGTCATCAGCGGGCGCGCCAGCAGGAACTCCTCGCCGAAGATGTCCTCCTGCACGGCGTCCCAGCCGGTACCCGAGGCCTCGGCCTGGATTCGCAGCAGCTGCTTGCGGTAGTTCCACTCGTACAGAGCCTTTGCCTCGTCCAGGCCCTCATAGCACTGCAGACGCACGAGCTCGCGGCCCAGATACGAGGCGAGCGCCTTGGCGAGCTCGGTCTTGCCCACGCCGGCCGGGCCCTCGACGAGTACCGGCTTGCCGAGCCTCGTCGCCAGGAATGACACCAGTGCTGTGGACTCGCCGGGCAGGTAGCCGACGTGCCGCAGACCCGCGGCTACATCTGCGACTGAGGCGGGCGCCGAGGATGGGGAGGCGGACATCGTCCCCGCAATGATAGGCGGCGGCACCGTGGCCGCGCGTGCCCGCGGCAGCTACTCAGAGCCGGCTGGGGGGTCTTCGAACGACAGCTGCTCGGGTGGTGCGGGGGGGTAGCGACCGCGCCCGCCCTGCTCGCGCGCGGTTGCACCATCGCGTGCGGGCACTGGAGTTGTGCGCGCTCGACGCACACGACTCGCCTTCACCACGGTGGCGTCCTCGTCTGCCGGAGGGCGCGGTTTGGCGGCGGGATCGGCCCCCACTGAGGGACTCGTGAGCTGCAGCGATGGGCTTGACGGCCGGGCGGGTCGGCTTGAGTCCACTGGCGCTCGTGGGCGGGTGGGGCGGGCACGTCTCAGTGGCGGCTCTGGTCGTTCATCGGCCCGCATGCGCGCGCCGGCGAAGACGACGCCAAGGGCGAGCAGAAGCGCGATGAAGATCCCCCACTCGACCCCCACAGTGGCGGTGATGCGCTCGTTGCCCTGCAGTTCTGGCTTGTCGAGCAGCCGGTAGAAGATCAGCAGCGCCGTCCACCCTCCAGCCAACATCACGATGGCGCCATCGCCGCCTGGGAGCTGGAAAGTACGTCCCTCGGCGCGGGCGAACAGCATCGTCAGTACCCCAGCGCTGACCAGCAGCACGGCCGCCTCGACGAACGAAAATGCCTGAAATGCGCTGAGGCTCGTCTGTGTGGCCTTGGCCGCACCGCGAACGACGACGGTGTCGGTCTTGTCATACCAGGGCAGGAACATCGAGACGAACAGCCCAAGCGAGGCGAGCGCCACGCGCCGCTGCTCCGGCCTGAGCTCACGCCACGCGTAGCTGAGACGGCTCATTGCAGCTCGTCGTTCAAACGGATCGTGTCGATGGGTGCCACTGGCGCCTAGTCTAGGCGCGGCGGGCGAAGCTAATGACGGCTGACCACGACTGTGCCCGTCGTGGTGGAGAAGTTGCCCGCGAGGTCAGTGGCGGTGAGCTCCACAGAGAAGGTTCCCCCCTTGGCCGGTGTGATCCACAGTATTCGCGGCTTGCCCCGTTCGATCAGGGCGCTGTTCGTCCACACGACCTTTGAGCCTTGTCTCACGGTGAGGCTCACGGTCGAGATCTTCGACAGCGAGAACTGCACGCCGGAGCGTGTCCCACCGGCGAGTTTCTTGGACAGAAGTGAGATCACCGGCGGGGTGCGCAGGTCGGCGGTGAAGTGCTGGGCGGTCGTGCAGTAGATCTCATCGCCGGGGATTTGAGTGCCGGTCTGCGCCAACCGTGCGCGCAGCGCGCTCGTCGACGGGCTTACACCGCCGCTATTGGTGGTCGTGGTGGTGGTCGGCGAAGGCGTGGTGGTCGGCGTGGTGGTAATGGGGGTACTCGTCGTGGGTGGGGCGACGGGCGTGATCGGTGGACCGCCCCGAGTGCGTTCGCACAGATGCTGCAGGAATTCGGTGAGCAATTCGTGGTAGTTCAGGTCTGATTCCCCGAACTGGTCGTACATCGACCAGGCGCCCGTGTCGTACAGCGGCACGATTGCCCGTGCCTCAGCGTCGCCCGCTTCGAACAGGGCCAGCCCGAGCGGGTCTTTAGTGATCGACGTGTAGTCGTAGAGTCCCACTAGCGACTGGATAAAGCCGTTGAGGATCCTGTCGTTGGGGGCGTATGTGTACTCCGCGTACATCGCGCCAGCTGAGGTCTTCACGCGCACGCCCTGTGGCGGCGCCGTCTGGAAGATGCCGAGTGCCTGTTGTGCTGCGGTTAGGTACGCGGGTTCTTTGAATCGCTGCCACGCTCGGGCTAGCACCTGTAGCGCAGTTCCCTGCGACAGCCCGCTCGTCCATGGCGGCGCGCCTCCGTCGAAGTTGAACATGTACTCCCAGGCGATCCCTCCGGCGCGATCGGTGGCCAGCGGGATGACTTCACCAAGTAGCTGGCGCAGATTGGCGTTTTCGTGGCCGGAGAGGAAATAGCCATTGGCCTCGCCGAATGTCGCAAGCCACTGGATCTCGATGCCCTGGCCGGGGTAGTGCTCCCAGACGATCCGGCTGCCCGGGAAGCTGACGCGCTCATCGCTTGCCAGCAGCGGTTCGGTCGTCCACCACTGCCGGTTGCGTTCGAGCGTCAAGAACAGCGCTGGCAGCCGCGATGGGACCAGCTCGCCCGCGCTGGCCATCGCCTGCACGTTCGCCAGCACCGCGCCCAGTTCTTCCTTGCGGGTGCCGCTCAACCGACCCAGCGAGCTTTTCGCCGCCAGGTACGCGGAGTAGTCCTGGTGGTATGCGGCTTCGGTGATGGTGCCGCCGCGCAGCAGGTTGCGCATCGCCGCGGTGACGCTTGGGCCTTTGCTGCTCGCGGCGTGCGCACGCACGCGTCCGTGCACCGGAGCAAGGGTGCTCTCCAGCCGTGTTTCGGCCGCTCCTCGAGCGAGGACAGCAGGGGGTAGGGCCCCGCCGAGGGCGAGAACACCCAAGACGAGTACCGCGAGACGCTCAACGCGCACCGAGCGGATGCTAGCGCCCGCACGGACGGCTCACTCCGGTTCGAGCTCCAGCTCCTCGACGCCATCGAGCTCGTCGTCTTCCTCGTCCTCGTCTTCTTCATCGTCGTCGTCCGGGAGCAGGTCGGGGCTGGCACCGTGGGAAAGCTGAAAGCGCTCGACCAGGTCGTCGCGCTTGTCCTCGTCGAGCGGTGACTCCTCTGAGATCAACACCCACTCCTCGCCGTCGAACTCATCGCCCTCGAAGATCTCATGGTCGACCTCCGGTGAGTCGTCGATGACGATCATGATCTCCGTCTGGGGGTTGAAGTAGGTACCTGGCCGGATGGTGATCTCATCGAGCTGGAAGCGGCGCGCGTTGGTCATTTGCCGTTTTATACCCCACCGCGCGACTGTCGTGTTCACGGCTCGAGCTCCGTGAGCGTGCGTGTCACCTCGGCGTCTACATCGAGAGGTTCCAAACCTTGGCGCAGACGCCGCTCGTTGCGAGCCATCACGAGCTGGCGCACCTCGGCCACGACGCCCGCGTCGCGCGGCGCCGGCGTCTGGGCTGCCAGCAGCCGCGCCAGTTCAGCGTCGATATCCAGGGCCGGCTGTCCTTTGCGCACGAGACGGTCGCTGCGGGCGCTCAACATCTGGCGCACCTCTGTCTCCCGCTCAGCCGCCGCGGCGGGGGAATCGGGTGCCATCGCCGCGGACGCACTCGGGTTTTCCCCCTCCCGAGAGATCCCGCCGCTGCCGATCTGGTCGTACACGCTGCCCCCGCTGTGCGAGGACAGGAAGACAAACGCCAGGATGATGGCGAAGGTGATCGCGGCGAACACGAGGAAGCCGAACACGTTCCCAGCCAAGGCCAACACGACGATCGGGGGTGCACTGTGCACTAGCGCTGATTGTTGCCGATTGGCTGGCACTTCGCTACCCTCCAGGTGGGTTGACTGACCAGTCAATCTATATCCACGTGCCAGCCCGTTAGGAGATCAGAGAATGGTCGATTTCACGCTCACCGACGAGCAGAAGAACCTGCGCGAGATGGCGCACGACTTCGCTGAGAAGGAGATACGCCCCGTCGCTTGGGAGTACGACAAGGACGGCACGTGGCCCGCGGATGTGATCCAGAAGGCGTGGGACGTCGGCCTGATGAACTCGCACATCCCCGAGGAGTACGGCGGTGCGGGCGCGAGCTACCTCGACGGCTGCCTGATCGAGGAGGAGCTCTCGTGGGGCTGCTCCGGGATCCAGACCTCGCTCGGCTGCAACGGCCTCGCGACCGCGCCGATCGCGCTGGGCGGCTCGGAGGAGACCAAGAAGAAGTACCTGGGCATGCTCACCGAGGAGCCGAAGCTCGCCTCCTTCTGCCTGACCGAGCCCGACGCCGGCTCCGATGTCTCCGGCATGCGCACCACGGCGGTGCGCAAGGGCGACAAGTACGTGATCAACGGCTCCAAGTGCTTCATCACGAACGGCGGCTACGCCGACTACTACACCGTCTACGCGAAGACCGACAAGGACGCCGGCCACCGCGGCATCTCGGCGTTCGTGGTCGAGCGCGACTGGGGCGTGGTCGTGGACAAGAAGGAGGACAAGCTCGGTCAGCGCGCGTCCAACACCGCGACGATCTCCTTCAACGACGTCGAGGTGCCCGCCGAGAACCTGCTTGGCGAGGAGAACGGCGGCTTCAAGCTCGCGATGATGACGCTCGACCGTACGCGCCCGGGCGTGGCCGCGATGGCCACCGGCATCGCGCGCGCGGCGTTCGAGTTCGCGACCGACTACTCCAAGGAACGCGTGCAGTTCGGCGTGCCGATCGCGATGCACCAGGCGATCCAGTTCATCATCGCCGACATGGCCACCGAGATCGAGGCCGCGCGCCTGCTGACGTGGAAGTCGGCGTTCATGCTCGACAACGGCGAACGCAACACGCTCGTGTCCTCGCACGCCAAGCGCTTCGCCGCGGACACCGCGATGAAGACCGCGACCGAAGCCGTGCAGGTGTACGGCGGCTACGGCTTCATCAAGGACTACCCCGTCGAGAAGCTGTTCCGCGACGCCAAGATCATGCAGCTGTACGAGGGCACCTCGCAGATCCAGCGCCTGGTGATCGCCCGCGAGACGCTGCTCCCGCGGCGCGTCCAGGAGCCGGCTGCCGCGATGGCCTGAGCCTCAATCCCCGCGGGGACAGGGCCACGCTGGCGCGCGCAACCAGTGGCAAACCTGGCGGACGGGACAACGTACATTGTACGGCATCCAGCAGGGCTATGAAAAAAGGAGTGGGAGTGTCCGGTGCGTGGTGGTGCCTTATCGGTTGGCAGGGGCCTCTGTGCGGTAGTTGGTGCCGGGCCAGTCTGCGCGTCGTCGTCCTAGGGCCTGGAATCCTCGTACAGCGATCCGCGTGATGCCTCGTTCTAGGTCTGGCTCGCGGGTCTCTCCGCGGAGCAGGTTTTCGACTAGGCGCCATCCTGGTGCGCTGATAAGGGCTGCGAGCGTGAGTCGGGGGAAGCGGTCCAGTGCGGCTTTTGCGTCCCATGCAAAGGCGAGCATCGGCCCGAGCTCGGACACGATCGACTGCGCGTAGGGCTTGAGGTCGGTGGTTCGGCCGGCGAGGAGGTCTAGCGCGGCTGCGGATGCGAGCTTGGAGCTGAGAAGCGCCGCGTATATCCCATCGCCCCAGAGAGGGTCAACGAGCCCTGCAGCGTCGCCGATCAGTAGCGCCCGTCCGTGGGCGAGTGCCGCGTTTGGGCGTCGTGCTGGGAGTCGATACCCCCGGAGGTTTTGGAGCTTGGAGTAGTCGAATCCTCGTCGTTTGCAGAACTCTTTTAGGTGTCTGCGCAGTGTGGGGCCTGTGTTTTCCCAGCCGCCGACGCCGATGTTGATGTGGTCGGCCTTGGGGAAGATCCAGCAGTAGCCGCCGGGGATCGTGCCGAGCTCGATCACGACGGTGTTTTGCCAACGTTCCGGGTCGGTGAGGCTGTGTGCGAGGTTTCCCTCGAGCGCGACTCCGTATATGCGTTTGTCGGCGAGGTCGAGTGAGCTTGCGGTGGGGCCGTTGGCGCCGTCGGCGCCGATCAGGAGCTGGCTGTCGATCCAGTTGCCGTCTACGCGTGCACCGCGCTCGGAGATGTCAGTCACCGCCGTGCCGTCGCGGAAGTCGGTGCCGGCGCCTGTTGCTTGCTCGATAAGGAAGTGGTCGAGTCGTCGTCGTTGTGTCATGTATGCGAGTCGGCTGTGTCTGCCGCGGACGAATGGTCGGCCTCCTCGGTAGCTCAGCTCCATGCGGTCTACGACGTGCTCCACCACGGGCTGTGGGTCGAACGGGAGCTCGCGTGCGGCTCGTGTGGAGATAGCGCCGCCGCACGGCTTATCGCGCGGGAATTGCGCCTTGTCGAGGAGCAGTACGCGGGCACCCTCGCGTGCCAGACGGTAGGCTGCGGTCGATCCGGCGGGGCCGGCGCCTACAACGATAGCCTCGAATTGTTCCACCAAATCCTCCTGGCTGGGAGTCTATGGCCTGATGGGTCGGGGCTGATGATCTGGAGAAACGGTGGTGGGCGTAGTCGGAGACGCCCCGTTACGGCCGGTCGGAATCTGACTAGTATTTCGCACTCATGGCGGCACGGGGCAAGAAGAAGGAGCGCTCGTTTCCGATGCGCTCGCCGGTCAATTGGACCGTTCTGGGTCTTGTGATCGAACGCTCGAGCTATGGGTTTGAGCTTTGGAAGCGCTATGAGCGGTTGTATGGGGATGTGGTGCCGATCGGCAGCGAGTCCAACATCTACCATGCGCTCGATGCGCTGAAGGACAAGGGCTTTATCGAGGAGGTGGAGGGCTCTCGGACGGTGGTGGTTGGTGCGAGCCGCCAGCCCAAGCCGCACTATCGCGTGACCGAGGAGGGTGTGCGTGCGTATGAGGAGTGGGTGATAGCGCAGGCGCGTGAACATTCTCGTCGCTCGCTTCAGTTCGCGCGCCAGCTCGGGGCGTTCGCGCAGCAGCCGCATATGGCGTTGGCGATCCTGGAGCGCTATGAGCGGGCGTGCTTGGACGATAAAGGCGCGCGGATACCCGCCACCGTCGAGTTTCCTTCTCGTGTAGTTCCGGGGCTCGGGGACCGTTTGGCGTCGGCCTATGGTCGCAGTGTTAAGGCGGCGACGCTCGGATGGATTGAGTACGCCCGCCGCGAATTTGCGGCTCTTGCTGATGGTAAGGACCCACATTGAGTCTGCTTGAGCTGAGGCGTGTGAGCAAGTCACATCTACGCGGATCGCGTCGTGTCGAGGTGCTGCGGGAGGTCTCGCTTGAGATCGATGCGGGCGAACTCGTGGCAGTCTGGGGTCTGCGGCGCTCTGGGCGTTCGACGCTGCTCGCGGTGGCTGCCGGGGTCGACCAGCCCGACGCGGGCGAAGTGCTGTTCGATGGTGTCGATCTGAATGGCCGGGGCGCGACAGCGCTGGGCAATGGTGTGGGCTATTGCCGGCAGGGCGTGGGTGCGCCTAACGGGCGAACGGTTATCGACAACGTTCGCACGGGGTTGCTCGCGCGTCGCGTGCCGGTACCTGACGCACACTTGCGCGCCCACAGAGCACTCGAGCGGGTCGGCGTCGAGCAGTACGGCGAGCTGATGCTGGGAGACCTTGACGGTGCCGAGGCGGTGCGGGTCGCAATCGCGTGCGCGCTTGTCCTTGGGCCGCGTTTGCTGGTGATCGACGAGCCCTCGAAGGGTGTCGATCTCCTTCAGCGGGATGAGATCGTGCTGCTCTTGCGCTCGCTGGCCGACGAGGGCATTGCGATCCTGGTCAGCGATGGTGATGGCAGTGGCCTCTCAGACGCTGACCGTTCGTTGTCTTTGGCTGGTGGCGAGTTGCGCGGCAAGACGAGCCCTGAAGCCGGCACTCTGCTTTCGTTGCAGAGCGCGAGGGACCGGAGCAGCGCCGCGTGAGCAGCCCCGAATGTCGGGGCACGGGAGGGGTGTGGCGTGCTTGAGCTCGAGGAGGTCGTCAAGCACTATCGCGGGGCCGGCGAGGAGGTACGCGCCATAGACGGCGTGAGCATGAGCATCTCGCAGGGTGAGATGGTCTCGTTGCTGGGGCCGAGCGGCTCGGGTAAGACAACGCTTTTGTTGCTGATGGCGGCATTGCTCCGCGCCGAAGCAGGCGCTATCCGATACCGCGAACGCGATCTCGCCTCGCTATCGGAGAGCGAGGTCTCCGGATATCTGATGCACGAGGTGGGATTCATCTTCCAGCGCAGCCATCTCTGGCCCCGCAGCTCGACAATCCGAAACGCATCAGAGAAGCTAATCGTGACGGGTGTCGGGGTAAGCGACGCACGAGAGCGCGTAATTCCGTGGCTTGAGCGAGTCGGTCTCGGTGATCGTCTGGAGCATGTCGCGGGCCAGCTCTCGGGCGGAGAGCGCCAGCGCGTGGCGGTCGCGCGTGTGCTTGCGTGCGAACCGGGGTTGATCCTTGCTGATGAGCCGACGGGCAGTCTCGATAGCGCGCGCAGCACCCAGGTCGTTGAGCTGTTGCGCTCGATCTCGCGGGATCGTGGCGCGATGGTAGTGATTGTCACCCACGACCCAGCGGTGGCCGCGCTGGCGGACCGGCGCTACACGCTGCGCGACGGCGTCGTGGTTGAGGGCGAAGCCCCCGGCGAGCTGCCGCACTCATCAGTAGCGCGGGAGTGAACAGCGTGAAGCGCTTTGAGAGCGTACCTGCGAAAGCCTTCATGAGTCTTTCTGGGCTGCGCTTCTTCTATCGGGAGAGGCTCCGCCAACAGGCGACCCAGGAGCTGTTTGCAGGGTTGGGGATCGCGGTCGCGGTGGCCCTTTTGTTTGCCGTAACGGTCGCCAGTCAGAGCGTCACTAGCTCCGCTGAAGCAGTTAATCGCGCGCTGATCGGGCCAGCCAACCTCCAGCTACGCGCCCGTGGCCCCGAAGGTCTTCCCGAAGGCATGCTCAGTCGCGTTGAAAGTCTGGAGGGGGTGCAGCACGCCGCACCGCTTCTGGAACAGACCGCGACGATCGTGTCGCGCAGTGGCGCCAGCGTAGCTGTGAACGTCGCTGGTACCGAGATCAGCCTGGCGGTCCTTGATGGGCTGGTCCACACGCTCCCTATCGCGACTCTCGAAAAGGGAGGCATAGGTCTAACGAAGGCCAGCGGCGAGGCACTGGGGATACGGCGCATAGCTGTGCAGTCGAAGGGGCCGATCGTTTCGCTTGAGCTAGGCGGCCGTGCAACGCCGCTGAGGGTCAACGCCGTACTCGGACCCGAAACGGCCGGGGCGCTTTCGCAAGCCCAGGTGGCGGTGATGCCCCTTGAACGTCTGCAGCGCCTCGTGGGCCTGCCCCATCGTTTGACGCGCATCCTCGTGCAGGCAGGACCAGGCCAGCAAGCGCGCGTGCGCTCAGAGCTCACCCGTCTCGCCGCTGGACGGTTGACGGTAGCCCCAGCCAACCAAGACGTCTCACTCCTGCGTGAGGCTCTACGGCCCTTTGAACAGGCAAGCCTGTTCTTCGCTGCGATCAGCGTGCTGCTCGGCTTCCTGCTCACGTTCAACGCGTTTCTTTTGACCGTACCGGAGCGCCGCCAGGAGATCGCGGATCTCCGACTGCGTGGCGTCACGTCCACGGCAATCGTGCAAATGGTCTTGTTTCAGGCGGTGTGTCTCGGCGTTACAGCCACGGCGCTCGGACTGCTAGTCGGCTATGGCCTCTCGGTCGAGGTGTTCGCGCAGAGCCCCAGCTATCTCGCGAAAAGTTTCACACTCGGAGCCAGCACATCGGTAGGAGTGACACCGCTAATGGTGGCCGGCCTTGGAGGCGTACTTGCAACATGCCTAGCTTCGATCGTCCCGCTGCTAGACCTACACCGCGGTCGCGCAATCGACGCTATATACCTTGAGGACGGCGAGCCCGGCAATGCACTCAGCGATCGGCTAGCACTGATCCTCGCGCTCGCGGCTGGGGGACTCGTGGTAGCCCGTATCGCTGCGAACTCTGCGTTCCCATCGCTTGCGCTCGCTTGGTCTGCCCTGCTAGCCATCGCGGCCGTTATGTGCGTACCGCTCCTGCTCGTGGGCGTGTTGCGCCTCGGCGATGTGATCGCCAGGCGCGCCCGTGCCCACTTGACACTGTTGCCGCTGGCGCTCGAATCGCTGAGGGAAACCACGCTTCGCTCGCTTGCGCTCGTAGCGACCGGCGCCGCTGCCCTGTTCGGAGCCGTCGCGCTCGGAGGGGCGCGCGACGACCTCCTGCGAGGGACCGGCGGATTCGTAGCAAACTATTCAAGAGAAGCAGGCATATGGGTCGTCAAACCTGGAGACAGTCCGTCACAGACCACGTTCTCGCCAGGGAACCGCCTGCAACGTCTCGCCAGCCTGCCCGGCGTTAAGGGCGTCACGGACCTTGACGGGGGTCTGCTCGACGTGGGAAACCGCCGTGTATGGGTGCTTGCATGGCCCTCAAGTAGCCCGGTGGCGATGCTCGAGGGTCAGACCATCAAGGGCAGTCCGACCGTGGCGGTCGCCAGGCTGCGTGAAGGTGGCTGGACCACCGTCTCACAGCAGTTCGCCTCAGAACACGACATTGGCGTCGGCGGCACCCTGACACTCCCGACGCCGACAGGCGAGGTTCCGATGAGGGTCGCCGCGCTGACAACGAACTTCGGCTGGACACCGGGAGCGGTGGTGATGAGCGCCGCCGACTACGCGCAAGCTTGGGACACCACACAGGTATCAGCGCTGCTCGTCAAGACCCAGGCTCAGACCAACCCGCAGCTGATGCGCAGGGAGGTCGAGCGCGCCCTCAACCCCAGCAACGGGCTCGAAGTCCTCTCTACAAGCGAGAGAGAAACAAAGATAAATGGGGTGGCGCACGAAGGGCTGGCACAGCTCGCGACGATATCCACGCTTCTCATCCTCGCCTCAATCCTGGCGATGGCTGCGGCCCTCGCATCGGCGATCTGGCAGCGACGCAGCTCCCTCGCCGCGCTCAAGCTCTCCGGCGCAAAGCCGGCGAGGCTACGAAGACTCTTGCTGCTCGAATCCGCACTCACGCTCAGTGTCGGCGCCGTTACAGGAGCAGCATGGGGAATCTACGGCCAAGTCGCACTCGACGGCTACCTAACGAACACGACAGGATTCCCCGTGATGCGCCTCGGTGCGAGCTGGCGACCGGCCGAGATCGTCGTCTTCGTGATTATTGTCTCGCTCGCGATCTCTGCGGCTCCAACCTGGCTTGCCTCACGCGTGCCAGTGCGGGTCGCGCTCGAGGAGTAGGAGGCGCTCGTTCGAGGCTCGAATACTGCTGGTCTGGGCATCAACTTGGCGTGGTTATGCTCACGGGTAGGTGTCCGGCGTTGGTGATCGGGGGTTCGTCGCACGCGCCGCGTTGGCGCTCGTGCTCGCCCACGCCCGCTACATCTCGAGCGTCGCCCCGCTAGTGCGTAGCCAGCTTCGCCGCTGGGATGCTCGCGCCGCGGAAATCCCCGATCCGCGACTCCAGGACCTCGCGCTTGGAAAGCTGCGCAATGAACGCTTTGACTTCGAGGCCGTCGCGATGATCGCGACGATGGCCCCGGCACGCTATCGCGAGCGTGCCGTGGAGGCGATCATGGCGCTTCAGGTGATGTTTGCCTACCTCGATGCGCTGACGGAGCAGCCGACGGCTGACCCAATCCGCGATGGCCTTCAGTACTCAAGAGCCTTTGTCGATGCGGTCACAGTCTCCACCCCGCCCCGTGGTGACTACTACGCCTACTATCGAGGAGACGGGGACGGGAACTATCTCAGCGATCTAGCGGTCGCCACACGCGGAGCCCTGCTGGGCCTCCCCGCGGTGGACTCCATCGCCGGGATCATCACCACGGCTGCGGCTCGTTGTGCAGAGGCACAAGTTCGAGTACACGCCACTGCCCGCTCGGGCAATGAGCAACTGCAACGGTGGGCCATGCACGAAGCGAGAGGCACCGAGCTTCAGTGGCGCGAGTGGCTCTTTGGCGCGATGGGCTCGGTCATTGCCGCCCACGCGCTTATTGCCTCAGCGGCAGACGGCCACACAACACCTGAACAGGCGAACGAAATCGACTCCACATACCTTTTGCTATGCGCTGTGACAACGGCGCTCGATCAGGTCGTGGACCACGAAGACGACGTGCTCACTGGCGAGCAGAGCTATCTAGATCTCTACGAGACCCCCCAGATCCTCGCCCAGCAGATCGCAGCCGTTGCTCGCCTAGCGATACAGCGCGCCCGCACAATTCCCAACGGTCCTCACCACGCGATGATCCTTTCCGGCGTGGTCAGCTACTACACCTCCGAGCCCAGCGCGATGAGCGAGTACGCCCGCCCAGTTACCAACCACGTCCAGCACCAGCTGAGACCGCTCATCACACCAACCCTCGCAACGATGCACGCATGGCGCCTAGCGAAGCGCATACACCACCGTGGCTAACAGCACAAATGCCTAAACACGACCGCTGCTTCGGCTCCGGCGGAGATCAGGGCGACGTCCCTTGTTAATGGCTGGCTTTGCGCCGCGGGGCAACGTGGCTAGCGCGCGGGCACGGCACGGTCGTCCGGGCGGTCGCGTTCGTTTCGTCCTGGAACACAAATTGAGCCTCGAACGGGAACCCTCCGTGAGGGCACACCGGGGGTAGTAGCAGTCCCTTCGGGACGTAGGCGACACTCCGCCCCCGTACCGACTTGTAGTAGAGGAAGTGGTCGGGGCCACGAGCGGTCGCGCCGAGCGCCATTTGAAATCGAGTGACCGCCACATCCGGGGCGCCAGGCAATGTCGCAATCAGTGGAATAGTGGCGTCAATCGTCTCACCGTAGGGCGGAGGGGCTGACACCACCGCAGCAGGAAAGACGGGTTCGGCGCTAACTGGGGTATGTGCGTCCGCGAATACCCACAAGGCGAGACGCCCTTCTCGCACAGGAGCTGAAAAGACCGAGATCTGTGCGCTCTCAGAAATCGTTTCACCCCCGATTGGGATTTCCGCTGTTGCGGTGCCGCGCCCCATCAGCGAATCGGCTGGGCAACCATACGCGCTACGTTCTTCGAGCGTATCCAGGCGGCAGTTTTCGAGGCCGAGCCCGCTCGTGGCAAGACCCATTTCAGCTGGCAGCAGCACGCTGAGATTGGTCAAAGGCGATTGGCTAGCGGGCGGGATGCTCGAAATCCCGAACCCAAGAAGGATCGTCGCATGCGCCCCGAGATGCTCGGGACTGAAGGACGCATAGAGGCTAGTGCTCTGTGCAGCCAAAGCACTCCCGCAGAAGCACATCGAAATACAGGCCGCGACACAGGCGGCTAGAAAAACGCGTGTGAGCCTCAACCTCGGTCCCGCCTCCCGCTACTAGTAGGAGAGGCTGCCGGTCGTCTGTATGGTCAAGGCGAGTGTGTGGCGGTTATAGACGCCATACAGTCCACCACCGCCACGAGCGTGCGCGTAGCGGCCGGTGCCGCCAGTGATCGTCACGGTCCCACCAAAGCTCACGTAGGTCCCAGATTCGTGCAGCGTCGCCGAGCCATAGCCACTGATCGAGCCATCACGGGGGTAGAACTCGAACGAGCCTGAGATATCCGCCGTGAACCGGACACGTGCCTTTACAGCGCCCGCAAGCGGCCCGGAAGCCGACCCTTCCTCAAGCAAGTACGCGCCCCTCGCCGTGAGATAACGCAGGTGGGCAGTCATCGCGAGGCGTTCCGTACGCGCCAACCTCGCCGCCGCCAGAACCCCAGTGCTCCGGGTACAGAGCACAGCCACCGCCAGCGCCACCAAAACAGCCCACTTGGCCAGTCGCCGCCAGCCCTCGGGAGCGCTCCTAATTCGCCTCTCCATCCGAAGAATCCTACCCCTTCGTGCCCGCCGCCGTGGGGACTTAGGGCCTATCCCGTTTGGGTGGTGGTGTGGTGGGCCTTCTTGAAGGCGATGAGGCCGCTGGCGAGTTGGAGTAGCGCGAGGTGGTTCTCGTCCTTCTTGGACCAGCGGATGAGGATTCCGCGGTTGCGGTTCAGCCAGGAGTGACACGCCTCCACGACCCAGCGCCGGGCACGCCAGCCGGGGGTGTGAACCTTGAGCTCGATCTCCTCGCCGCGGGTACGCACATGGGGTGTGAAGCCATGCGAGATCGCGGTCCCTCGGGCGCCGGCGGAGTCGTAGGCGCGGTCGAGGCAGAGCCCCTGCGGGTGCTTGCGCGTCGGCTTGGGCCGCGCGATCGGGATGCTCTCGAGCGTCGGCTCGAGCAGCTTCACGTCGTGGCGGTTGGCGCCATCGTGCGCCAGCCCGATCGGGACCCCGCGCGCCTCGCACAGAAGCGAACGCTTCGCCCCCCCTTGGCTCGGTCAGTGGGATTCGGGCCGGTCTTCTCACCACCCAATGGCGCTTTGCTCATCGCGCCATCGGCTGCCAGCCACTCCCAGTCGATACCGACGACCTTGTCGTACTCCAACAGGCCCTGGCGCCAGATCTCGGCGAACACCCCAGCCTGCTCCCACTCCTGAAAACGCCGGTGAGCGGAGCTCGAGGAGCAAACCCCGGTCGCGTTCAGCGCGTTCCACTGCATCCCAGTCCTGAGCACCAAAAGGATCGCGTCCATCGCGTCACGGTCAGGCACCCTCGAGCGATGTGTTCCCAACGGGTGAAACGGCGGAGGCGGCAGCAACGGCTCGACCCGCTCCCACAACCAATCCGGCATCCGCCAACCATCATCACGACTGACCATGCAGCCCATCACAGACCCCCCGATCGAGTGACATGACGACCTCGACCAAGAATTCAACACAGATCTACATAACCCTTCCGGGATAGGCCCTTAGTTCCGATAGTCCGCACACCTCAAGAACTTGAGCCCTCAAGATCTGCGTTGTTTCGCCAGCGGGGTCGTGCCACGCTGGTCTCGTGACCGGGACAACGCCGAACAGAAGCGGCGAGAAGACGCAGGGGGTCACGATCGAACTGACGGACGTGCAGGTAGAGCGGGTCTTCAGCAGTGCGGCTCGTGGCGCGGGGCGGGTTGGGGTGCTAGCCAGCGTCGCGAACCTGCAGGACTTGCAAAGCGCGTTGCTACCGCTGCTGGACGACGAGCAATGTTCGACAGCCGTACTCCGTGCGCTCCTGGTCTTGGCGGCGTTCCCCCCCGACGGAACAGAGCGCGAGCTCGGGCACGTCGCTAGCGATCTCGGCATCTCGCCCGGTACCGCGCATCGTTACATCCGCACCTGGCTAATGGTTGGCTTGCTGGACCAGGACCCGGACTCACGGCGCTACCGGCGGTCTAATCCGAACGACTCGGGACAGGGCGATGCAGGCTAAGCCCCGACCAGAGCACCCTCTGGTCGTGCGCCGGATATCGCACGCGCCAGCGTCTGGCGAGCACCTGAGGTCTCGTTGAGTCCGATGACGGTCGACCGATGCGAGACCCGGCGCCACCGCGTGGCTGTCCCGTGGAGGGAGCTGGTGCGAGCGGAGTGCGTCGTGCCGGACACAGCCGAGGAGGTGGCGCTACTCGCTGCGGCGATCCTTCACCGCAAGCGTGACTACTGGATCGTCGTGCTGACGGCACGACAGCGCGAGTCAGTTCCCTCACTCTCGCCTATGGCTGTGCGCGAAGTCGTTGGTCCTAACGTGCCGCTCTACTTCCTGAGAAGGAGACTCGCAATCCACCTCAGAGCGCTGCTGCCGCCGGGTCTGGACGTTCAGGGGGGCGCGATCAGGATCTATAGGCTAGGGGCGCGTAGCGATCCGTGGGCGCACCCCCGGCTGCGTGATCCGTCGGGTGAGCATGGGCAGGATGTCCTGGACAAGCTAGGTGAGATTTTCACCCCTAAGGTCGCTGGAGTGCCAGAGCTCTCGCCCGAGCAACGGCTGGTTGTGCTTGAGCACGAGCTCAAGCGCGCGGGGAAGGAACATGCCCGCGAGCTAGGTGCTCTACGCAGCCGCTATGAAGCGAGGGTCCTCGACGCGCCTCGTCCCGAGCGGGCATCGAGACACTGGCCGGGCCGGTGGTCGACTCGGCACCGGGCGCGGCGCAATCTGGAATCCGAGATGCGACTGCTGATCGCTGCCCAGTGGGCCTCCTTTCTGCCGAGTCATGCCCGGGCCAGGTACCAACTGCGCGCCTACACAATGACCCCTGGATTCTTGAATGATCTCGCGCGAGGGATCGGGAAGGTGCCGCTTGACCGTGTGGCATTGGTCTGCTCGCTGGTGATCTGCCAGTTCGAGCCCCGCCGGGCTGGGTTCGAGGCGGGGCCGCTACGACCGGCGCCCGATGTGTCGCAGCTAACGCGAGAGGACGGTGCGAGCGCGTGGTGGTGCAACCTGCGGCGGCGGTCCCATCCCGTTCACGGGGCTCGCGTGGTCTATTGGACCCACCCTCAAGGTGCCTGCGAGCTCGTCGCTCTGGGCTATGCCAAGGACGCGACGTGACGATGCTCCAGATCGCCAATCCCTGTGCTCGCGTGGTCATGCGTCCGGCTACAAGGCAGGCTCGGCGAGCGTGAGTGCGGCTCGGCGCAGCACCCTCTCGCTCGAGCACCGGCAAGTGATCCTGGGCCTCTTCACACCCAAGCTGCCTGTGCTCGGCATCTGCGAGATCGCCGAGGGCCTGCAGGTTAGCCGCTCAGTTGCATACCACCATGTGATGACGCTAGTTGGGCTCGGGTACCTCAAGCAAGCGGCGGCGCGCAAGTACCGCGTGGGGCGAGCTCAACCGATGCGTAGCCGGCCCCTCGGAGGAATTCACTGCGAGCAGCGAGCCCGACGTGGTTAGGAAAGACACCGCCATCTGGAGGCAGCAAACCCCGGCGATGGGTCCTACCACTGCTGCGGCGGTGGCGCGAGGCGTAGCCGATCGACTGACTGGAGCGTCAATACCAGCGGTCTACTTCGACTCTCCCGGCGGGCAGCAGCTGAACCTGCACCAGTTCGCGTGTGGCTTCCAGCTCGTCATATACCTATATCCAGGCTGTAATCGCTCGCCGGAAGACGGTGAGAACACGGCCCTGATGGATGCGATGCAGCACCGAGCATTTCGTGACCACCAGCCAGATCTAGAGGCACGCGGCTACCGCGCCCTTGGAATAAGCAGCCAGCCCATCAAGACACAGAACCGCGCCCGAATCGACAACCGCCTCGCCCACGGCCTATTTAGTGATCCAACGCTACAACTCGCCGAGAGGCTAAGGCTACCCACATTCCCTGCCGAGGGCAGAGCGTGGTACCGCCGCCTGACCCTGGTCACTCACGGGGCGTATATCGAAAAGGCGTTCTTCCCCGTGAGCAGCCCGGCTAGGAGTGCCGCTCAGGCTATAGCCTGGATGACGATTCAGGGGATCAGTTAGATGCCGTCTGCCAGGAAGACTGTCTCCAGGAGCCCCCAGGTAGCGCTAGGGCCAGACATCCCTGAGCGTGACCGTATCCTGTATCTGCTTGGTGAGAACGTGAAGCGGTCCCGTGCTGCGGTTGGTATCACTCAAAAGGAACTGGCGGATCGCTGCTTTCTACCACAAGATCGGCTGTCTCACCTGGAGTGTGGGAATCTGACGCCCGGCGTTCTCGTTGTTCTGATACTCAGTTACTCGCTCAGCACGAGCCCCGAAGCGCTATTCAGTGGATTGGGCGTACCAACTCGCGAGGCCAGCCGCGCGCAGCTACGTGAGTTGATTGAGTGCAATCCGGGGCTAAAGACGGAGGAGCTCAGGGACAAGCTCGAGCTGCCGTTCTGGTATGTGTCCCAGATTGCGCGCTCGATGCACGCGTTGGGTGAAGCGCATTGGAGCGGCCGTGGCTGGCAGCTTGGGAGTGCATTTCCGTCTTGCCCCACCGATCGATGACGGCTAGGCACGGAGAGTACCCACATCACACGGGTACCGTCACCATCGTGTTAGGGACGTTGGATAGGCGCCCGCTTGGAGATGCCTGTTGGGCGGTGGGGGCGGCGTGTGTGGGCTCGTGAGCGAGGTAGATGGGCTTTGGTGATATGGGTCGGATCACTGTAGCCTTTGGGTTTCTGGATCAGATCACGGTGTATGGTCTCGGGGCGTTCCTGGGTGGGGATGAGACGTTGGATGTGCTTGAGGGCGATCCGACTTTGTCGTTTGAGCGCTTTGTATTCGAGGATGCGCCGCGTGTCGTGGTTGTTGGGCATGGTGTGGATCGGGGTTTTCTTGTGCGGTTGAGTGAGAGTGGTGCGGTTGGCACTATCGCTTTGGTGTTGGCTTCGAATCCGACGGCGGCACAAGCTAGGCAGTTTCTTAGCTTGGGGGCGGGGTGCCTTTCGCGTGAGGCGTCTTTGCGGGAGGTTCGCAGCGCGATTCACTTCATTGCTAATGTGGGGCAGCCGGCGGTTTGGCTTGCTGGTGTGCGTCTGGTACGTACCTACCCACCTGAGGCGCCCGCGCTGACTCCGCGAGAGGTGGAGGTCTTGAAGCAGTTGAGTAAAGGTCGTACTAATAAGCAGATCGCAGGGAGGCTGCGGCTCAGCGCAAGAACGGTGGAGGGTCACACGGCGCGGATTCAGGGCAAGCTTGGCTTGCGCAAACGAGAGCTTGTTGGCCTTGTGGTCCCTGAGGGTTTATAGGCATCATTACTGAGCGTGTGGAAACGTCATGAGTCTTTGTTTCATACGTAGAAATTTGTTTGCTACTACGTATAGACGGCGGGGTTGGCGTCGGGTACGGTCGGCGCATCTTTGTCGACCATCGCTCGGTTTAGGGCCGCAGCGTGTTCTCCGGGAGCTACTACATGCGACGTGCTGTGCGCTGGTTTGTGGTGTGTGTGTTGTGTGGTGCTGGTGTCGTGTGTGAGGGTGCTGTGGTGGCGCCGTGTATCGCGCAAGCTGGGATGTCATCGCTGGGTGGAGCGGGTGGCTTGCCGGTTGAAAGCCCGTTTGTGGTGCCGGGGGTCCAGGTGTTGGTCGGTGGCGAGGGGCTCCGCGAAGTCGATGCAGTTCGTCAAAGCAGCCCGGCTGCGGTAGCGGCTCGGCTGGGATCACGTTCGCGGTTTGAGGGTCTCGGTAGCGAGCAGGCGCTTCAGGTCGCCGTGCGCGTGTTCTCTGGTCTCCTCGATAGTCCTGATGGTGGCGGGGTCGGTCCTCCGGGTGGCGCGGCGATAACGGGGTTTGAGAGTTCGACGGTCGCGAGGGTCGCGCTGGCTGGTGGGGTGCATGGCCTGGTCGTGTCGCGGTGGCCGATGGCGATGCGGCGTCCTTCGGGCGCCTGGGCTCCGATTGATCTTGATCTAAAGGCTTCGGGGGAGACGCTGAGACCGGCCGCGTCGCCCGTCTCTGCCGTGATTCCCAGGCAGTTGCAGGACGGGGCGATCTTGCCGTCGCTGGGTGTCTCGATTACGCCTGTCGCTCCTAGTGGTGTGGCGCTTAGCGGTGGCGCGATCGTCACCGGAGCTAGTGCCTTCTATGCGAATACTGAAGTGGACGCCGATACGGTCTTGAAGGCTTCGCCTGTTGGTTTGGATGAGACTACACTCTTGCGTGGGGTCGAAAGTCCCGAGCAGTTGCGCTTTCGCGTAAGCGCGCCTCGTGGTGCTCGCCTTGAGGAGCGGCGTGACGGCGAGGGAGTGAGTCTTGTCGAGGGCACGCGGGTCCTCGGTGTCTTTCCGACGCCGGTGGCGTCAGACGCGGCAGGCAGCCCAGTACCGGTGCGTATGAGCGTATCCGGTATGACGCTGGTGGTGAGTGTGGAGCACCGGCAGGGGAGCTATCTGTATCCGATAGCCGTTGATCCCGAATTCCAGACTGTTGTGGAAGCGAAAACCGGCAGCTACGGGCGTGAAGACGAAAACTGGCACTCCGCGCAGGCCGGTGGCTACTCATTCAGTACGGCTGGTGAAGGAATGAGTATGACCCATAAAGGTACGTGGCCGGCGAAAGACTATGGGTCGCTGGAGTACGAAACGAAAGGCTACACCAAAATCTACGCGATCGAAGGCAATCCGCACGTGTTCCCGAAAACAGAGACGTGGCTCGAAGGGTCGCTATTCATCGGTGGCGAAGGCGAAACGGAGCACGAACTCGCCTTCGGGTCAGACGCCGGGGAAGACGACCTGATCCTGTATGCCAACAGCGGAGATCATAACGCCGACGGTGTCGCAAACCACAACTGGGCCGGGATGGAGGTCACGACCGGAGTGCCGAGCAGCGAACTCCCCAAAGGCGAACAGGAACTAGAATTCGGTGGCAGCGCGAGCTGGATGAAGGTGGACATCGCGCAAGAAAGGGGGAAGCACACCGAAGCATCGAACAACACCAGTAGCGCGGAACTGGAATGGGAAATCGAAGGTAAACACGAGAAGCAGCCCAACGCGCTAGCTGGCTCCGAAACCTGGCTGTCACCAGAGCAGGGAGCTGTCGAGCTATCGGCCGATGATGGGGGGCTCGGCGTGTCGGAAATGGAATGGGAGTACAAGGAAGGGACGCAAGAATGGACGCGCTCGCGCCATTTGGGCCGAGAGCGTTATCTTGGAACCAGCTCCTGCGACGGGATTCAATGCCATACGACGGAGTCCCAGACGTACGACTACAACACGTTCGCAACTGAAGGGGGCGCGCTCCCTGAAGGCGAAGTAGATATCCGGCCGGTTGGCGTGAGTGCGATGCCGGGGTCGGAAGGCATTGGCACCGAAGACATCCTCAAAATTGAAGCTAAGGCTCCCGAACGGATCGTGCTCAGCGGTTTGAACGACGAAACGCGCACCGGGCTGTCACCGCTTTATCTGCTCGGAGAAGTAGAGGCACATGTGAAGGTGGAAGCCACAGACGGGTCGGGTAGCACCCCCAGTTCGGGCATGCGCTCGATCGCGCTGGCTGTCGATGGACGCGAACTGGGTACGGCTGGTGGCAGCTGCAAACCTGGTCCGTGTACCGCTAGCCACGAATGGGCGATCAACGGGGCCGAACTTGGCGCCGGGAGGTTCACCCTCGAAGTGATAGCTACTGACCGTGCTGGAATGCAGCGTAAGATGACATATGAACTGGAAGTGTCTCGCGCGAGCCCCGTCGCGATGGGTCCTGGGTCTGTGAATCCCGAGTCGGGCGATTTTGCGTTGGAAGCGACGGATACTGCATTGAGCAGTCCGATGGGTTCGCTTGCAGTGACTCGTCACTACGACTCGCTGAACACGAGTGAGGGAGGCAAAGAAGGCCCAATTGGCCCGCAGTGGAGTCTCGGGCTCGGCAGTCTCGCTCAGCTTGAAGTGCTCCCCGACGGCAGCGTGATGGTGATCGGGCCTGAAGGACTGACGCACTTCCCCGTAAAAGAAGGCGGGGGGTTCGAAGCGCCCGAAGGCGACAGCAATCTCAAGCTGGAACACGTCGGCGAAAATTATGTGGTTAGCGACACGACTCAGGGCACGACGACCGAATTCAAGAGCTATCCGGCCTCGCCAAGTGTGTTCTATCCGGTCGTCTCACAGGGACCAGTGGCGACGGACACGACGACAGACGAATACGAGACCATCCAGGCGCACACGCCGGGCATAGGCGTGGTCGTGCCAACGATCGAGCTGGCGCCCCACCCCACCGCCTCGTGCAGTCACGCGGCGCTCGAAAAGCTCGAAAGCTCAACAAAGGGCTGTCGGGCGCTGGAATTTCACTACGACACGACCAACACGGAAAACGAAGACGAAACTCCGTGGGGCGAATACAAGAGCCGTCTAAAGGAAGTCGTCGCCGTGGCCTACAGCCCCGCTGCCGGGAAGATGGTAGCGGTGCCGGTCGTTCACTATCTCTATGATTCACAGGGTCGGCTGCGGGCGGTCTGGAACCCGTCGATCAAGCCGTCGCTGAGGACGATCTACGGCTATGATGGCGAAGGGCATGTGGTTTCGGTGACGCCGCCGGGGCAGAGCAGCTGGGCGTTTACGTACGGGACCATCCCTGGTGATCCAGCGACGGGCAGGCTGGTGAAGGCATACCGTTCAGACACCGTGTGGTCAGGTCAACCGGTGTCTGACAAAGAAGCGCCGCAACTCTCCGGCGGGGCTCTCCTCGGCAATACGATGTCGGTCTCGAACGGCACGTGGTCTGGCAGCCCGATCGCCTACGCCTACCAGTGGGAAGAATGCAAAGGAGAAAACGAAGGGTGCGTGGCGATCCTCGGAGCGACGAACCCGAGCTTTACGCCAACCCTGACGCAGTGGGACAAACATCTCCGCGCCGTGGTGACTGCGATCAACGCTGACGGTGCCGCGAGTGCCTATAGCGCGTCGAGCGAACAGGTCGAAAAGGTCCGTATCCCGACCTATACGTCGTCGGTGAGCTCGTGGGAAGAAGGAGGCTCGGGTAAGTCCTTTTCCGAACCGATGGCCTCGGCCGTCGGCTCAGCCGGAGACGTCTTCGTCCTCGACAGAAAAGTACGCACCATCGATGAGTTCAGTCCGGAAGGGACGCACATACGGTCCTTCTCGGTGCAGGGCCTCGAACCGCAAAGTGTTACCGTCGATCCTCAGAACCATGTCTGGGTCAGCGACGACAGCACCGAACACCCCGCGGTCGAAGAGTACAGCGAAACCGGGGAACTGCTGAAGACCATCGCGGCCCCGAAAACCCCGGGCACCGCGACCGTCCCGGCGGGCATCGCCGCCGACGGGAGCGGCCACATCTGGCTCGCGGACTCGGGCCGAGCGAAAGTCGTTGAGTTCAACGCGGAAGAAGGAAAGGTGGCAGAGGAATTTGCGAGCGGGATCTTCCCGTCGCGCATCGCCGTGGACGACAGCGGACATGTCTTCGTCCTCGGCGCCAAAGCGGCCAAAGGCGAAAACAACGTGATCAAGGAGTTCACGGACACGGGCACCGAGGTGCGTGAATTCAGCGGGCCGGGGACGGGCAAACTCGACTCAGGCTCCGCGATCGCGCTCGACGCGGACGACGACGTCTGGATCACCGACCCGACTGCGGGGAAGGTGTACGTCTACACCGAAACTGGCGAAGGGCTGGCGACGTTCGGGAGCAAAGGCACAGGGGCGGGACAGCTCGAAGACCCGACATCGATCACCGTGTCAGGGACCGGGCCGGTTTGGGTGACCGATGCGCACAACCTGGTGCTACAGAAGTGGACGCAGGCAAACATCGCGAAGGCGCCCGCGATTGCGCCGCAACCAGGGAGCACGGTGGACTATGAAGTCCCGCTCGAGGGAGAATCTGCGCCTGACCAGCTCGGCGTGAACCCGCAGACGGGCAAGCCGGAACCCGAAACTTGGGGCCAGACCGACGACCCGGTCTACGCGACCGCGATCTTCCCGGCCTCGGAACCTCAAAGCTGGCCGTCAAGCGGCTACAAGCAGGCGACGATCCTCTACATGGACAGCCAAGCACGTACCGTCAATACCGCCAACCCAGCGAAAGGGATCTCTACCCAGGAATACAACAAGGAGAACGAGCCCACGAGAAACCTCACTCCAGAAGATCGTGCCGCTGCGCTCAAGGAAGCCAACCCGAGGACCGCCGCCGAACTACTGGACACAAAAGATATCTATGACAGCCAAGGGCAGCTGACCGAAAGCTGGGGGCCACAGCACACAGTACGGCTCGCCGAGGGCAAGAGTGAAGCGAACGAAAGGACCCTCGCGCGGGCGCACACCATCAACTACTACGACGAAGGCGCGAAAGCAGTCGAAGAAGCCAAAAAAGAACCATACGATCTAATCACCAAGACCGTCACCGGTGCCGAAACCCCGAGCAAAGAAGAATTCGACCCGCGCACTACCGTCACCTCCTACAGCGGCCAGTCCAACCTCGGCTGGACACTACGCAAGCCAACGTCGGTCACTGTAAATCCGGGCGGACTGAACCTGACAAGCACGGCTCGCTACGAAGCGTCTACCGGCGCGGTCATCGAAACCCAGTCACCAGGCGCCACGGACGGCCCGATGCCACCGGCATATAGTACGAGCATCGGCAAGTCCGGCAAAACAGAAGAAAAGCTAAAAGCGCCCCGGGCAGTGGCGCTCACCAGTGCCGCCAACATCGACGTCCTCGACAGCTCGAACGCGACCGTCAAAGAATTCTCAGCCTCTGGCGGCTATCTCGCTTCATTCAGCTCATCAGGAAACGGAAACGGCGAGCTGAAAGCACCGCTCGCGATGGCCGAGGACACCAAAGGCAACCTGTGGGTGGCCGATAGCGGGAACAATCGCGTCGAGGAGTTCAACTCCAAAAACGAATACGCGTCGCAGTTCGGCAAAGAAGGCGAAGCCGAAGGCGACCTCAAGCAGCCCGCGGGCATCGCCATCAGCCCGAAAACAGGAGACGTCTTCGTCTCCGACTACGGAAACAACCGCATCCAGAAGTTCGGCCCGGAAGGCAGCTTCATCGCAGCCATCGGCTTCGGCGTCGCAAACGGCGAAGACAAGCTCGAGATGTGCACGAGCAAATGCCGCGCCGGCCTGGCCGGAGACGGAACCGGGCAACTCGACGGCCCACGCGGGATCGCAATCAGCTCGCACGGCGAAGTATGGGTCGCTGACAGCGCCAACAGCCGCCTGATCCAATATAATGAAGAAGGTGGCTACGCAGGTAGCCTCGGCAGCAGCGGCGCGGGCAACGGCCAGTTCTCGGCGCCGAGCGGTCTCGCGCTCGACTCATCCGGGCACCTATGGGTCACCGACAGCACGCTTGACCGCGTCCAGGAGTTCAGCACCTCGCCCGGAAGAGGTCCCGAATATCTAACGCAGTTCGGGACGAAGGGCGCGGGCAACGGGCAGTTCGAGGAACCCGCAGGCATCGCGACCACAAGCAGCGGTACCGTGTATGTCGCCGATACCGGCAACAGCCGCGTCCAGAGCTGGGTTCCGACGCTCACCGGAAGCACACAGGCATACGACACGAAGACCGTCTACTACACCCCGAAAAGCGAAGCGGAAACAACGGCCTGCCAAGGGCGCCCCGAATTCGCCGGTCTACCATGCCAAACCACGCCGGTTGCGCAGCCATTCGTCGCGACGCCTGAACTCCCGACGACCACGATCACCTACAACGTCTGGAACCAGCCGGAAACGACGATCGAAGCGGTCGGGCCGGATACGCGTACCAAGCATACGACCTTTGATGAAGCCGGCCAGCCACGCACGACCGAAGAGACCGCCATCAATGAAGAAAAGAAAGAACCCATCGATCAGGCGCTACCAACGGTCACGAACACCTACAACACGACTAACGGAACACTCGAAAAGCAAAGTACGACCGTTGGCGAAACGACCGAGACGAGCACCTCGCTGTACAACATACTGGGCGAGATGACCTCCTACACCGACAGCGCCGGCAACACTGCGGCCTACGAATACGAAACCACCGGCGAATACCGCCTGACCCACATGAACGACGGGGAGGGCTGGCAAAGCTACGAATACAACAACACTACAGACGAGCGCGACGAGCTCACCGACTCAGCCGCGAAGACTTTCACCGCGACCTTCGACCTCGAAGGTCGCCCACTCACCGAAACCTACCCAAACGGCATGACCGCCCACCGCACCTACAACTCTGTCGGTACGGCGACAGGGATCGAATACAAAAAGGAAACCAACTGCAGCGAAAAATGCGTCTGGTTCAGCGACACGACCACGCCATCGATCCACGGCGAAACGATGCAGCAAACCAGCACACTTTCCGAAGAGCCAGCCTACACATACGACGCAGCAGGACGCCTCACATCAGCCCAGGAAATCCCCGCCGGCGGAGACTGCAAAACCCGCCTCTACAGCTACGACGAAAGCAGCGACCGCACGAGCTTCACACAGCGCGAACCCAACAGTGAAGACAAGTGCGCCACCGAAGGCGGCACCACCGAATGGCACACCTACACCACCGCTGGCCGCTTCACCGACCCCGGCGTTACCTACGAACCATTCGGGAACGCAACAACCCTCCCCGCCACTGACGCAGGCGGCCACGAACTCACAAGCACCTACTACGTAGACGGGCAGGTCTACACCCAGACCCAAGACGGCACCGCAACCGAATACCGACTCGACCCAGCCGGCCGAACCCGCGAAACCATCCCGAACGCCAACGCCGAAGAAGCCGAGACCCTCCACTACGACGCCCCCGGCACAGCAGTCGCCTGGACCAGCGAGGCAAACGGCAGCTGGAAACGCAACATCCCCGGCCTCAACGGCACCCTCATGGCCACCGAGGCCGGGACCGGAACCAAAGGTAAAGCGGCGGTCCTCGAGCTAAGCGACCTCAATGGAAACATCGTCGCAACTGCAGCCCTAAGCGAAACCGCCACAAAACTCAGCACGACCTACAACAGCACCGAATTCGGCATACCAACAGCCACCAAACCACCCGAATACAGCTGGCTCGGCGCAGACTGGATCACCGCCAACCCAACAACCGGCACCATCACCGAGGATGGGATAACCTACGTCCCCCAAATTGGTAGCCCACTACAAACACAACCAATCGAACCAATCAATCCAGCCTTCGAAGGCACCCCCTACATGAGCTCCATCTCGAACGCAGCAGTCGAAGGCGCCATCGCCGCAGCCGGACGCGCATCATCCAGGGCATTGGAAGCATTTGCAGCGGCAGCGGCCGCGGCGAGTGCGGTTCAAGGAGGCGGCGGAGGCGGCGGAGGAGGCGGATGCACTGGCATTGTGGCGACGTGCCTTGCGTCTCACTACGATAGGTCGCAAAAGTGCGAACTTGACGTACTGGTTGGAGGGGAACACGGGAAGGTGTGGTCGCGAGCATGGGCGTCGTGCGGGGGGATGAAGCTACCTGAACTTGCCTGGGCCAGCTCATGCCTAACAGAGGAAAGCGCAGACGGTTATGCGCCGACTGGGCAACAGTGGGTGGGCTGCAGCCCTGCTGTTTTCGGCTCTCAGTATCCTTATCGTCTCTATTCAAACTACGAACATGGATGTCTCTCCGGAGTCATATTCCATGGAGTAGGGGGTGTGTGGATTCCCGGGCCTACTGGTCTCGTGTCTAGGGAAACGAGCAATGGGTGGCAGTGCGGCGAGTCACGCGAGGCTCAGACTTGGAATTTTGTGTGGTTTTTGGTGGAAGCATTGTCGGACCTCCACCCAGAGGACGGTTGATGCCGAGGGTCCAGCAGCACATGGGATCTACGCTGTCAGGCCACCCTCCGAGCGCCGACCGAGCGCACGTGCGTTGGAGTCGCTGGGGAACAGGTAAGTGTGCGACGGCCTTCCTGATGATGGCGCTGCTTGCGGCTGGGATCGGTCTTGACGGGTGCGGCGCAACGAGCGGCCATGACCCCGCCGGTAAAGCAACTACTGTGTCTGCGAGTCAAGGCAAAGAAGTAGAAGCGTATGCGCGGAAGGAATTGGACAGGCTCAAATCTGCTTGGGGGCCGACACTAGCCAGAGTGGGACTGCCGGGCGGAGACGTGATCACGATCCTCGCCCTACGATGTGGGACGACCGAAACGAGCTGCTATCGGCTTGCGGAAGCATGGGAAGGACCGCCAAGATACGCCCACGCCAGGCATGGCCAGAACCGTAGGACGGCGAAACGCACCGTCGGCACCGGTGGGCCGGCGATCACCGACGGTGGGCCAGGGGAACGCGCAGTGGCGCTGGATATGGGGGTTGCACACGGTTGTGCTGGTTTGCGGCCGCACGAATACCCATATGCGTTGGCGTATGGGGTACTGCGCGGGGTCGAGGATGTCGTCACCGATCGGGCAAATGGCAGGACGGTGAGGATGAAAAAGGCTGCGATCCCGGCGCGTATACGTCCTGAAGGTGTGCTCCTGTATGGGCTGCTGCTCCCCGGTTCGAACGAGATCGTCGTGCGTGCGCCGGGTGGACGGATTGTTGAACGGCAAGACTGGGCCGGATCGAATAAAGCGGTGTCGTCGTCGTGCGGTGGCAGCACTGGGGGACCAGCGCAGTGAGGTAGGCACTGATCTGCTATCCGACTGATGGTTAGGAGGTCATCCACGGCGCTTACGGCCAACGTGTTGCTGGCTATCCGTACTTGCAGTAGTGCTGGTATCAACCACACTGGGTGATCTCGACGGTAGGAGTGATGTCCACGTCAAGGTCACGATGCCGGGTGGTGCGGCTAATGGCTGTAAGGGTCCGCTGCCAGTCGCGCCGCTGCTGCTGGTCCTCGGGTGCGCTTCCGAGTGGAGTGGCGGCGTCGGTGATGTCATACAGATGGCGGTAGTGGGCTGCCTGACAGACGGCCTGCTCCCACTGCTTGCGTGTGTGGAGCTCTGTGGGACGTTCGCCGAACGCGCGAATGGCCCAGGCGCCGGGGGTTTGGACTTCGCGCTCGGCGAGGTTGTGGTGGGTCTCGCGGTGCTCATGCGTGATCGCTGTGAGCGTTTGTTGCAGGGCGTCGTGTTCGGCGCGGGCCTCGCTTGGGTTGCCGAGTTGGCGCTCGAGGCGGCCGCGTTGTTTGATCACGGCATCGAGCTCGCGGTTGGCGGCTTGGAGCGCGTTGGCGAGGTGTGCACGCTCGATGGGGTTTGGATCGCGTTCTCGTCCGAACCGTCGGTATGGCTGTGCTAGGTGATTTAGGCGCTGAGCGAGTTGCTCGCGCTGTGTGTCGAGTGTGGCCGCTCGCGCGTCGAGGTCGTCGATGCGTTTCAGCTGGCGCGTTGGTAGCGCAGAGGCTTGGGTGCGAAGCTGCGGGATGGCATCTTGGAGCTCACGCGACCGCTCTGTCGTGACTGTTGCTGCGATGGTTTCGGCGCGTACGGCTGCTCGCTCCGGCACGGGTAGTCCGTTGAGTCGCCTGGCGTCGGTGAGTGTGTCGTCATCGGTTCGTCCGGCGCCTGGGAGGTGGTTGATCGCGAGGTCTTCGTCGTCGCGTTCGAGCATTCGTTGTGCGACGCGGTCGAGTAGGTCATCTCGGCTTGTGGCTGGCGGCTGTTCGGTAGGTGCGAACTCGCTGCGTTCGTTGGCGTAGCTGTTCTCGTAGATGAGTAGCTGGGTGTGGCCGCGGGCGCGGGATAGCGCGCTGTAGCTCCATCCGGCGGTCAGGTCGTAAGGGGAGGCGACCACGGTCGCTGTCTCGACGGTGCCTCCCTGCATCCCGTGGCCGGTGAGGGCGTAGGCGTGCTCGAGGTGTTCTGCTGCGTAGGCGGCCGATATCTCGCGGAGGAGCCCTGAGTCGGTGTCGATCACGACCCGGTCGGAATCGAGGTGACGGACTGTGCCACGCATGCCGTTGTCGACGTCGAGGATGCGGTCGTTGCGGCGGCAGATAGCGCGGTCGCCGACGGCGAGCTCAAGGGCGCCGTAGGAGTCCTGTTCCCCGAGCTCGCCGAGCTCGAGTCGAAGCTCGCGTGCTGTGCGGTTGAGTGTGTCGCGGGTGTCGTTGTCGCGGGCGATCATCACGGCCTGGCCGGGTCCGAGATCGGCTGCGGCGCTCGCCCACTCCTTGATTGCCTGGGCGCACACGGTGGCTGGGTCGCTGAAGGTCTGTATGCGGCCGGCGTTGCTGGCCCATTGCAGGTAGCTGTGCGGTTGGTGGTCGTGTAGTGCGGCGAGGGCGCGTCGCTCGGCTGGGTCGCGTTGGCGCATGACCTCTGTCAGGCGGATGACGTCGACGGCGAGGCCGACGGCGGCGAGCCAGCCGCCGGCTTGCACGGAGGCGAGCTGTCCTGGGTCGCCGATCGCGATGACCTTCGCGCCAGCGTGCTCGGCCGCCTCGAGGAGTCTTGCGCTGTGGCGGGTGGGGGCCATGCCTGCCTCATCCAGGATGATCACGCATCCCGTCGCCAGCTCATGACCGGGGTGCTCGAGGTCGAGCAGCAGCCGGTCTAGGGTGCGCGATGGGATGCCTGCCTCTTGCTCGAGCTCGCGGACGCCGCGGCCGGTAGGAGCCACCCCGAGCACGTCATAGCCCGCACGCTCGTAGACCTGGCACAGCACGCCAGCGGTGTAGGTCTTGCCCGTGCCCGCGAGTGCCTGGATTACGTTCACGCCGTGGCCTGTGCTTACGATCGTGCGGACCGCGGTCGCTTGCTCGGCAGTCAGCGGACGGTCTGCGCCGGCGAGCACTCGCTCAGTCAGAGAGGGGTCAACGATGCCGGCTCCTTCGCTGGTGCGTCCGATGGCGGATGCGATCAGCCGCCGCTCGCAGCTGATCAGCTCGGCTGTGGTCATGATCACGGGCGGTGGGGATGATTCCTCGCGCCAGGTGTGGGTCTCAAGCCCGTACTGCTCACGCTCTCGCGTAGCGAGCGCGGCTCGCTCTGCGGATGCCTTTGTGGTGAGGCCGATCCCGCCTTCTTCGGCCTCGCGTTGCATCTCATGCCGGCGCTTGGACAAGTGCTCGATCACTAGACGCGTGACTGCGGTGAGCTCCGCCGCACCGTTGTGCACTTCGCCCCACTCAAGGCCCAGGCGTTCGCTGACGGGCGCCCGCAGGTGTGCTTGGTAGAGCCTGCCGGTCGCCTCAAGCCGTTCCGCAGCCCCTCCGCCCGCGCGCCGCGCAGCAACGCGCGGGGCGGTCTGGACGCTCGTTCGATCATGCTCGCCTGCGCTTGATCGCCCGCTTCCGGTTGGCCGAAGTCGGTCATGGATGCCCGGACGCAGGCATCGCTTGTGGTGTAGGCCGTGTTGCCGCGGCCTGAACGCCGTTATGAAAGCGAGGAGGACCATGCTCAGACACGCTGACAAGATCGACGCCCCGGTGGCCGCCGCGGTCGAGTTCGGGATCATCCGGCACGAGCTGGACGATCGAACGAGCCTGATCTCGGTCGAAGGAGAGCTAGACCTGTCGACTGCTCCGCAACTGAAGTGGATGCTGCTCGACTCACTGGACGCTGGCCACGACCAGCTGGTGCTCGACCTGTCGCTTTCGACCTTCATGGACTCGACCGCGCTCGGCGTGCTGATCGGCGTCAACAGGAGTCTCGATGTCGGTGGGCGGATGGCGATCGCGTGCGCGCGCACCGACGTGCTCCACATCTTCGAGCTCTCGGGGTTGGACAGCGCTTTTTCGATCTTTGCCACGTTGGGGGAGGCGCTCGCGTATATCCAGCGGGACCCAGCCACCCGGCAGGGCGCCGCCAAGGCCAGGTGAGCGGAGCGCTCGATGACCAGGCACAGCAGCGAGCTTCGTTTGCCGGCTCGCCCTCTTAGTCGCGGGGCGCTCGCCACCGTCGCGGCGTGCTGCATCTTGCTGCTCACGCTGATCCCCGCGGCCACCGCCAGGCCGGTTCACCCAGGTAAGGGCGCACATACCCCCGCTCCGGCTCAGACCACATCCGCACCTGAAGCAGAACAAACGCCTGCCGGCGCTGGTCCCGCCACGACGAGTGCGCCCGCGGGCGCCACCGTGGAAGGCGCCACGGGGGGCTCTCACAACGCGGGTCAGGGCGAAGCCGCAAGCGCACCGCGCGGGCAGGCAAAACGCAGCGCACGGCGAGCGCGACACGAAGCCGCGGAACAACGCGAAGCGGCCACTTCCGCGGGAGCGCCCACACAGCAGGAAGCGACGCCACAGCAGGAAGGCCCGACGCAGCAGAGCGCTGGCGCCCAGCAGCAGACGGCACGGGCGCGCCACAAAGGCACTCGGGAATCAAAACGCCACAAAGAAGGCTCAGAACCAGGACGGCACAAAGAAGGCGCGGGGGAAACGGAAGGCTCGAACGAAACCGGCAAACACGGCAAGCAGGGCGAGCCCACACCGACGACGCCCGCGGCCGGCGATCCAGCCGGTAGCGCGACACCGGCACCGGCTCCACTTGTCGAACCAGCCACCTCGATTGCTGCGAGTGCAGCCTCCGTCGCGACCACCGCGGCGACTACCACGGCAGCGATAGTGACGCCAACGGTCGCCTACACCTCCATCCAGCCGCGTTCTAGCCGTCGATCCCGCGCGTCACGATCCGCGTCGGGTGTGCATGGCAGGGTCTCCGGCGCCGTGCTGAGCACTCGCCAGCTCGCCGCTGCACGTACGGCAGGAGCCATCGCTCTGTCCAACCCCCGCACGAGGGGGTCAGGCGCTCGCGTCGGCGCGCGCGGCACGCGCAGGGACATTCCCTCGGCGTTGCCACTGACAACCACGATCACGCGGATCGTCGACGTCGTGCCAACGCCGATGCGGGTGCTGATCGCGGCGCTGCTCCCGCTCGCGCTTGCGCTCGGCGTACGCTCGCGCATGGCGGCCCGTCGCACCCGGCGGCTCGAGCGCCAACGCCTGGAGCTGCTCGAGGACGTCGGCTTGCTGCAGGCCGCGCTGCTGCCCGTGCCCCCTGCTCGGCTCGGGCCGGTGGGCACCTCGGTGGCATACAAGCCAGCCGCGGGCCCGGGAGCGGGCGGCGACTTCTATGACGTGTTCGCGCTCGAGGACGGTCAGGTGGCGGTGATCGTTGGGGATGTGTCCGGCCATGGGCGCCACGCGCTGCCCCACACGGCGCTGGTGCGCTTCACGCTACGGGCGTACCTGGAGGCGGGCCTGTCGCCACGCGATGCGGTGCAGAAGGCCGGTACGGTGCTCGAGCGTCAATTGGGGGACCAGTTCGTGACCGTCGTGGCCGCCACCTACAACCCGCGTGAACGCGCGCTCGTTTACGCGTGCGCGGGTCATCCGCCACCGGTTGTGCTCGGCACAGATGGCGTCTCGGGCGCGCTGCAGCCGGTGACCGTGTGCTCCTCGCCACCAATTGGGGTGGGGTTGCGCACCGGTATTCGCCAGACCGTTGTGTCGGTGCCGGGGCGCTCGCAGATCTGCTTTTACACAGACGGCGTCACTGAGGCGCGGGTGGGTCGTGAGCTGTTCGGTGCCGAGCGGTTGCTCGTCACGCATCAGCGATCTCGGGGGCCAGGCAACTGCGTCGAGCGTCCTTGAGAGTGTGGTCGCGCGAACGGACTCGCGCGCGGATGACATGGCTGCTTGCCTACTACGGGTGGAGGGTGGCGAGGGCACGCCAACAGCGCTCGTGGAGGAGCTCGAGCTCGATCGTGAGCAGCTCGAGAGCGAGCGGGCCGAGCGGTTCCTACTCGCCTGTGGGGTGCGGGCAGGCGAGGTGGACGAGATGCTCCGTGCTGCACGCACAGCCCTCACCCGCGCTGACACGGTGGTACTTGAGTTGCACCTGGCTGACGGCCCACCTCTGTTGAGCCTGCGGCGCGACCACCTTTCCTATCTACACGCGCAGCATGAGAATGTGGAGGTGTATCGATGAGCTCAAGACCGGTGTTGGCGCCCGATGCGGAGATCGTATTGGGGATCGCCTCGACCGCTATGCCGTTCGCTCGCACGCGGGAGGACGAGGTCGAGCGTTGGCTGCGACTACTGCGTCTGCACGGGCAGGTGGGGACCGCGCTACAGGCGTTGGGGGTCAGCGAGGGCGCTCTGCCTGAGGAGAAGGGAGCCGAGCACGAGCCGCAGGGCGGCGGCGGCGAGGAGCAGGACGCGGTTGCGCGCGTCAGCGAGCAGGCCGTCTGCGTGGCCGCGCAGCGCGGCGCGCCGGCGATCGCCACCACCGACGTCCTCCTCGCGGTGATGAGCGTGTATGGCGAGGAGTTCGATCGAGCGCTGCGTGCTCACGGAACCGACAGCGAAGAGGTGCTCGAGCGGCTCCGGCTCGTACATTCGTCCACTTAGCGCCGGGCAGCGCATGCTCGGTCGCTAAGCGGGCACTCCGCTAGGCTCCCCGTCCCCAGCCAGCAGAGGAGACCAAAAGCATGTTTGTGTTCAAAGCCGCCGTCGTGGGCGCAGGCACCATGGGCGGCCAGATCGCCCAGACGATCGCCGCAGCAGGCATACCCGTGGTGCTCAAGGACATCGATGACGCGCTCGTGCAGGCAGGCCTGGATGAGGCCACCAACGTCACGCGCGGCCAGGTGGGAAAACTGGTGGAGAAAGGCAAGCTCTCAGCTGAGCAGGGCGAGGCGCAGATCGCGGAGATCGTGGGGCGCATCCACGGCACCACTTCGTATGCGGCTTTCGGCGACGTGGACTTCGTCGTCGAGGCGGTACCCGAGCGGATGGACATCAAGCAGGCGGTGTTCGCGGAGCTCGACGCTGCTACCCCCGGCCACGCGATCCTCGCGTCGAACACCTCGTCGCTGTCGATCACGGAGATGGGCGAAGCCACGCTGCGCCCGGAGAACGTGGTCGGCTTTCACTACTTCTACCCCGCGTCGATCATGCCGCTGATCGAGATCGTGGAGGGCGAGGAGACCTCGGCGGAGACGGTCTCCGCGGCGATCACCTTCGCGCAGGCGATCCGCAAGCAGCCGATCACCTGCGCTGAGGTACCCGGGTTCGTGGTCAACCGCATCCTCAACGCGGGTATCTCTGAGATCTGGCGCGAGCAGGAGGAAAAGGGCCTGTCGATCAAGCAGATCGACGAGGGTGTGGGTGCTGCGGGCGTGACACCCGTTGGCCCTTACTACCTGGTCAACCTGCTCGGGCTGGACACGGTTCTGCACGTAGCAGAGCACCTGGTGGAGTCCTACGGCGAGGAACGCTTCTACGTGCCCAAGGGCATGCAGAAGCTCGTGGCCAACGGCAAGCTCGGCGCGAAGACTGGGGGGGACGGCTTCTATGACCCGCAGGGCGAGCCGAACATCGAGGGCGACGCTTCCCCGGACGTGGCGGAGCTCGTGGAGATGCTCTCGCTGAAGACGCTGATCGAGGCGTGCCTGGTGCTGGAGGAGGGCGTGGCCACCCACCGCGACATCGACTTCGGGATGATGGCTGGCGCTGGACTTGACCCGCACAGGGGCTTGTTGCCGCCGTTTATGAAGGCTGACAGCGAGGGCCTGGACACGATCCTCGAGCGGATGGAGAACGCGCAGGAGAGCTACGGCGAGCGCTTCACGCCGCCGACGATCCTGCGCCGCCTGGTTGCCCAGGGACGGCTGGGGCAGAAGAGCGGGCAGGGCTTTTACGCCTATCCACAAGCCGACGCGGAGCAGCCGGCTGAGGTGGTCAAGCTCGAGACCCGTGAGGATGGGGTGGCGATCGCGTGGCTGGCGAACGGCCAGATGAACTCCATCTCCCCGCAGGTGGTGGAGGACCTGGGCAAGGTGTGGGCGAAGGCGAAGGCCAGCGGCGTGCGTGCGCTGGTGATCGCATCGTCCAACCCGTTCCTGTACTGCGCTGGCGCTGACATCAAGGCGTTCACCACGCTAGATGAGTCCTCGGGCGCGGATCTGGTCAACGGCGCGCATGCCCTGTTCAAGGAGCTCGGTTCGGAGGGGATCGTGACGATCGCCGCCGTCAACGGCCTGGCGTTCGGTGGTGGCTGCGAGCTGGCGATGGCCTGCGACGTGCGCATCGCTGCGCGCTCGGCGATCTTCGGTCAGCCGGAGATCAAGCTGGGGATCATCCCGGGCTTCGGCGGAACCCAGCGCCTGCCGCGCCTGGTGGGCGAAAACAAGGCCCTGGAGATGAACCTGATCGGCGACCCGATCCTCGCCGACGAAGCGTTCGAGCTGGGTCTCGTCAACCGCCTCGTGGACGACCACGAACTGCTCGACACGGCCCTGCAGTGGGCGCGCAAGCTCGCCGCCCAGGCGCCGCTGGCGGTGGCACAGATCAAGCGCGTGTCCGCGGCGGGCGACCTCGACGAGGGCATCGAGGCGGAGAAGCAGGCGTTCGCTGCCGTGTTCACGAGCGCTGACGGCAAAGAGGGGATCAGTGCATTCCTCGGCAAACGCGCACCGCACTTCAAAGGTGAGTGAGGTTGTTGATAGGGGCGGCCTAGCGGCCGCCGGGGGCGTTCGCGTGGCAGACCCGGAGGTGGAGCAAACGCAGCGGCTGGCGGAGTTGATCAGTCAGGCCGGCTCGGTCGTGGCGCTGACCGGCGCGGGCATCTCGGTGCCGTCGGGCATCCCCGACTTCCGCACGCCGCAGACGGGGTTGTGGGAGAACGTCGATCCGATGGAGGTCGCGCACATCGATGCCTTTCGCAGCGACCCCGTGCGCTTTTGGAGCTTCTACGGTCAGCGCTTTGCCACGCTTGACGACAAGCTCCCCAACGGGGCCCATCGCGCGCTCGTGGCGATGGAGCGCGACGGCCTGCTCGACGCGGTGATCACCCAGAACATCGACATGCTGCACCGCAAGGCGGGCACGCGTGCGCTGGTGGAGATGCACGGCAGCATCGCCAGCTGCTCCTGCCTTGGCTGCGGTACGCAGGCGGCGATCGAGGAAGTCAGCAGCCGTTTGGCCTGTGCCGCCGATGGCGTCCCCCGCTGCGCCGAGTGCGGGCAGCCGTTGAAGCCCGACGTGGTGCTGTTCGGAGAGCTGCTCTCCGCGGACGCGCTCGAACGCGCCCGCGAGCTTTGCGAAGGCGCGGAGCTGCTGCTGTGCGTGGGCTCCTCCCTGGAAGTGCACCCTGTTGCGGGCCTGCCGCGGGTGACACTCTCCTGTGGCGGCCGGGTGGCGATTGTCACGCAAGGGCCCACGCCCCTGGATGAGCTCGCAAGCATGCACCTCAGCGGCGATGTGGTTGCCGAGCTCGACGCGCTGTGCAGTGCGCTGGATCTCGACTTGGCAGGCGACTGAGCACTTCGCCCACGCTTGGTACCGAACCTCGCCACAACTCCGGAAGATTCACTGAGATAGCGCCCGCAGTGGACACCTCAATCAACACACGACTGCTACTAGTAGATTTCTCCGCCGTTCATCACGATCCCCCCAGTTTATCGGCAGGACGAGGTTCGAACATAAAGATTCTCCCCGCTTGTTCGGTAGCGTACTTGCGATGGCGGCTGGCGAGCAACTCATACCCCCGGGGGCGACAATCGAAACGCCGACCGGAGAGGCACATGAGGAGGATGCTACGCCGCGGGCAGTGCTTCAGGCCGTCCTAGACGAAGACGTCGTCGTCATGGCCGACATCGTCCAAGCGAAAGTCATGGCTTCGCTGAAGTTCACGGGGGATGCCTCGGAACGGGCAGTCGGGAAGTCCGACGCTGGCTCCGCAACCCAGACGAGCGCAGGGATCTGCTTGGTTTGCTGTACGACATCCTGACGCAGATCGCGGCGACGATCGGCCGGGAGAACCGTCTCCGTGACGCCGACCACAATGAGAGCACCGATCCGAGCGAGCAGATGGAGCGCGATGTCGCGATCATCCGCAAACAACTCGACGCTGCACGCCAGCGGTTTCGCAGCGACGTATTTCAATCTTCGTGCTGCCTAAACACACCGGAGCTGCGCTCGCCTATGTCGGAGTGTTCGCGTTCGTGGCCGGCTTTAACGAGCGCTTTGCGCAAGATGTGCTGGCAAACGCCAGTAACACCCGCCGCGACGATAATTAGCTATCCCCACTCGGGCTTCTGGCTGTGTTGCTCCACAGACGGTGCGCGAGAGTGTTACGGCCGTACGAACGTGTCTGGGTCGGGCCCAATCCGGTCCCCTGCGTCGAGCGCGTCGATCGCTTCCATCTGAGCGGCGCTCAGCTCGAAGTCAAAGACGTTGAAGTTCTCCTCGATGCGCGACGGGGTCACGGACTTGGGGAACACGACGTTGCCGAGCTGCAGGTGCCAGCGGAGGACCACCTGTCCCGCAGTCTTCTCGTGAGCCTCGGCGATCTCCTCGATCACGGGATCTCCGAGCAGCTTGCCCCGCGCCAGCGGACTCCACGCCTCGGTCACGATGCCCAGCTGCTCGTGCTCGTGCCGCAGCCCGCGCTGCTGGAAATAGGGGTGTAGCTCGATCTGGTTGATCACGGGCGTCTCGCCCGTCTCGGCGATGATTCGCTCGAGATGGGCCGGCTGGAAGTTGGACACGCCGATCGAGCGGACGAGGCCCTCCGCGCGCATGTCGATGAACGCCTTCCAGGTCTCCACGTATTTGTCGTGCGAAGGTACCGGCCAGTGGATCAGATAGAGATCCACGTGGCTCATCTCCAGGCGCTCGAGGCTCGCGTGTAGCGCGCGTGTGGCCTGCTCGTAGCCGTGGTCGTCGTTGAAGCACTTGGTCGTCACGAACACGTCGCTGCGCTCGAGGCCCGAGGAGCGGATCGCCTGTCCGACCTCCGCCTCGTTGCGGTAGGCGGCAGCGGTGTCGATGTGGCGGTAGCCCGTGCTCAACGCGTGCAGCACGACCTCCATGGTCTCCGCGGGCGGGACCAGGAAGACGCCGAAGCCAAGCTGGGGGATCTGCTCGCCGTCGCGAAGTGAGATCTGGGGAATCTGACTGCTTGTTGTGGTCATGAGGGCTAGCTGCCCCTTTCTAGTCGTGTCTAACCGGGTGGCTACGGGCTGCGTCTAGCCGGCTGCCAGTTCGTGCTGGGTGAGGTCCCTGGCGGGGTCGATGCCCCAGCGCTGCGCTACCCCCGTGAGGTCCTCGTATACGGGCCAGCGGTCGGCGAGCGCCGGACCCTCGTGTTCGACGCTCGCGCCCTTCAGCGCCATGCAGCCGGAGTTTTCGCCGATCTGGCGGATCTCATTCAGCTCCTCGGTGCTCAGCCCGAATCCCGCCTCTGCAAGTGCGGCCACAGCAGCTAGCTCCGCGCGCTTGTCCTCGACCGGGCGGGCGTCTGTTCCGCGCTCCTGGATCAGCGTTGGCGCAACGCAGTGCACAGGCGGCATTTCCAGGTTCCAGGCGCACGCCAGCTGCAGCATCGTCAGACCGTGGCGCTCGGCGATTGGGCGCATTAGCTCGAGCTTCTCGCGCCCCGCTGCCACCCAGCCATCTGGGCGGAACTTGCGGTGGTCATAGTCGGCGAAGGAGTGGCCTGGCAGCACGTCGTCGTGAAATACGCCGCCGTAGTCGACCACGCGGGTGATCAGGCTCACGCCGCGCATAGCGGCGGCTTCGAGCACGAGATCGCCCGGCCATGGCTCAAGCGGATTGAGGATGATCATCGCCCAGTCGATCACCTCGGAGAAGCGCTCCATGCAGTCGATCAGATCAAGTGTGAAGCCGTTGGCGGGGCCTGGAGCCACGCCCAGCAGGCTCGTCAGGCCCGCGTCGCGTACCGCCTGCATGCCCTCCCACACCACCGGGCTCGAGTAGCCCGTGTGATCTGGGTTGTGCAGCAGCAGCAGATCGAAGTGGTCGACGCCGCAGCGCTCCAGGCTGCGTTCGGTGGCCATGCGGATGTAATCGCCGTACTCCTCTGGCCCCCGCAGACGCGGGTCGGTGAAGCGGGGAAACCCCTTCGCGCCGTCACGCTCACCCGTGTAGAAGTCATGGCCGATCGCCCCGACGAGGCAGTAGCTGTCGCGGTCCGTGCCCGCAAGCGCCGAGCCGAGCACACGGTCGGCCTCGCCCGCGCCGTAGACGTCGGCGGTGATCACCGTGTCGATGCCCTCGCCCGGGCGCAGCAGCGCGTGCAGGCGCTCGTCGGAGAGCGGCTCGCCGAAGTGCATGAAGCGCCCGCCGCTCCAGGTGCCGATCGCTGTGGTCGTTGGATCCATTACGCCTGAACTCTACCCCGCGCGGGGGGAGCGCTCAGCCCTCCTCCGCTCATCGACGAGCAGGGTCAATCTCTCTGAGACGCCGCCTCAGCTACGCATCGGATACGCGGACACCGGCACGACGACGTCAGAGGCCATTTTGTCGTGCCAGCACTGCTTCTCTTTGTCCCACAGCATCCAGAAGAAGCCGAGGAAGATCGGGATCGTGGACACGATGCCGCCGATCCAGCGAATGAATGCCCGGCCGTAGCCGATCGAGCCGGACCCGTCGAAGCTGATCACGCGAATCCCCAGAGCGCTCATGCCCGGTGTCTGGCCGCGACTGGCGCCGACGAACAGCGTGAAGTAGGCGAGTGACACGAGCAGGGACAGGAAGCTCCCCGCGCCTTTGAAGGCCACGTTGAGGACGAGGTTGATGACGAAGAGAATGATCCCGTCGATGAACGCCGCCGCGAAACGTCTCCAGAATCCCGCGCGCGGACCGGAGGCGCTGCCATACTCGGCGGCCGCTGATTCACCTGGTTGCACCGGTGTCATGCCGACCTGCGGGTCTCCCGACATTGCCATGCCATCCTCCGGATCTATCGATCGTTGGAACCCAGTCACAGACGTCGCAAGAACATATCCGAGCCCCACGACGGCTAGACCATGTATCAGCGGCTGGCCTTTACCCGCGAAAGCTCTTCGAGGAAACCCTCTGCGTTCAAACCCGCAGGTGCGCCCGCGACCTTTGCGCGCAAGCCTTGCTCCAAGCGATGGGCGAGCTCTTGGCGGACACCGTGGTCGAGGCTCTCGCGCCGCTCCAAGAAGCGTCTGACCGCGACCAGCTCATCGATGCCCACGGCGCTGACGTCCCAGCCGCTCGAGTCGAGGCCGCCCTGCGCCGGTGCCGTCTCGGCCGCTGCTGCCACCGGGTTCTTACGCCGGCCGGCGTCGCGGATCACGAGCGTGCCCGCGGCCAGATCGCCGAGGCGCTGGTTGCGCTGTGTGATCAAGATCGAGGCCAGCCCCACAAGATACGCGGTCGGCAGGAAGTCGATCAGGCGCAGCAGGTTGCGGATCGCGCTGGCGGGCAGGTCGACCGGCGTGCCGCGCTCGCGCACCACCCGCAGATGGGTGACCCGCTTTCCCGGAGTGCGCCCGGAGGCGAGCACCTCGAACAGCACGTCGTACAGATACAGCGCCGCGAACGATGCCATTGCGAACAGCGCTGTCCCCACACCACCACCGAGCAGCCCCAGCGCCGCGATCGCCGCCAGCACGATCAGCACCAGTTGCAGGACCATGTCAATGACACAGGCAATGAAGCGAGAAGCGGCGCCGGCGAGCACGATCTGCAGCTCGATTCCCTCCGGCGTGGCGATCGTGATGCGATCCTCCAGTTCCACGCCATGAACCTAGAGGCTTTTCAACGTCAGGGCACCCCTGCCTGGGAGGAGCTCGAAGCGCTGCTCGACCGAGGCGGCAGCCGGCCCGAGCGTCTCGGCGTGGACGGCGTGCTGGAGCTCGGGGGTCTCTACCGCGCGGCCGTCGCCGATCTTGCGTTCGCCCGCCGGCGCTTCCCCGGCGATCCCGTCGTGGAGCGGCTCGAGCCGCTCGTACTGCGAGCACGCCAGGCGGTCTATGGCGAGCGTCGCGGCGGTGGCTCGCTGCGCGAGTTCCTCACACGCGGCTACTGGCGTGACATTCGCGATCACCGCTCGCTGCTCGCTGTCTCCCTGACCGCGATGTTCGCTCCGACGCTGCTCGCGGCCGCGTGGGCGATCAACGATCCGGGTGCGGCGATAGGCCTGGTCCCGAGCGCCTACCGGGCTGCCGCGGACCCACACGTTCGCCACCTCTCGGGGGTGGGGCTGACCACGCAGGCGGCCCTGGCGAGCTCGATCTACACGCATAACATCGCGGTCACGTTCCTGACGTTCGCCGGCGGCCTCGCGCTGGGCGCGGGCACGCTGGTGATGCTCGCCTACAACGGTCTGCTGCTCGGCACCCTGGCCGGGCTGACGATCCAGGCGGGGACCTTCTCGGTGTTCGTCCGCTACATCGTCCCGCACGGCCTGCTCGAGCTGTCCTGCATCTCGATCGCCGGCACCGCTGGGCTGCGTTTGGCGCGGGCGCTGATCGACCCGGGGGTGAAGACCCGCGGCGAGGCGCTGCGCGCGGATGCGCGTGGTGCGGTGGTGATGGTGCTCGGCACGGCGCCCTGGCTGGTGCTGGCGGGACTGACCGAGGGCTTCATCACGCCGCGCGATCTACCCCTGCCGGAGGCCGTCGCTGTGGGCGTCGCGCTTGCGGCGCTGTTCTGGAGCCTTGTCCTCACACGCGGGCGTCACAGACGCGCTCGTGCCTTCGCGCGCAGGTAGGCCTGCACGCATCGCTCCGGCAGCGAGCTGGGCGCAGCCAACAGCACCTCCGCGCCGACACGGCGTATGCGTCTGCTTGCGCTTTCGCGCGCCTGTAGGACGCTCAGCGCGGCGAGCGCGCTCGGGGAGTCCTCAGCATGCTCAGAGGCCGCGGCATCGAGCACCGGGTCGCTGACGCTCGCGACGATCACCGCATGGCGGTGGGTCAGCATTGGCGCGGCCTGCACGAGCGAGCGCGCGGCCTGCTCGTCGACCAGGTCCGTAAACACCAGCACCAGCCCGCGCCGTGAGCCGCCGACACGCACGAAGGCCCGTTCGAAGTCCGAGTCCTCCAGCGTCGCCTGCAGATCGAACAGCGCTCTCACCACGCGCCGTCCGCCCAGACGGCGGGGCTGGAGCGCGCGCCGGACGTCCGCGTCGAAGGCGATCGCTCCGCAGCGGTCACCCAGCTCATCCGCCACGAGCGCCACCGCCGTGGTGGCGTCGAGCGCCGCGTCGAGCAATGTGCCCCGTGCCAGTGGAGCCCCCATCAAGCGTCCGCTGTCGATCAGGCACAACACCTCCTGATCCTGCTCCACGCGGTACTGGTTGCTCATCGGCCGGCCAAGTCTCGCGCTGGCGCGCCAGTTCACGCGGCGGATGTCATCGTCGGGGGAGTAGTCGCGGATCGACTCGAATTCGGTGCCGAGCCCCAGCGGGCCACGCCGCAGACGCCCGCCTGGACCCGCCCGACCCTGGCGCAGGCGCAACGCCAGCCGCCTGGCTGTCAGCAGGTCGGGGTACACGAGCAGCTCGATAGGTGCGCCGGAGCGGTGGTGCCAGCGCGCCAGACCCAACGGGCCGACGCTCGCACCGGCGACCCCCGGCAGGCTGTGACGCCCGCGAGTGATCGGCAGGATCTCGCCCCGCAGCTCTCGGCGGCCGCCATCAGTGTGCACCTCAAGCGCTGGGGTAGCAGGCTGGCGCAGCAGCACGCGGCGGGCATCGTGCGTCCGCGCATCGATCGCCAGCGGCGCCGCGACACCGCGCGAGAGGATCACGTCGAGCTTGCGCTCGAAGCGGGGAGCCGTGCGCACCGACAGTCCGTCCACCAGCATCGTCGCAAGCACCGCCAGGGCACCTCCGACCGCAGCCCACGCCGGCAGCGCCAGCCCCGCCACGGCCACTGCCGCAAGCAGCCACGCGCAGCGTGTCGTCGGTGTCACCTGGGGACCGGCACCTCGGCCAGCGCCGTGCGCAGTGCGTCCTCGGGGCCGAAGCGCTCGAGCTCGGCCTCTGGGGTCAGCACCAGGCGATGCGCCAAAACCGGTCCGGCCAGCTCGGCGACGTCATCCGGCGTCACGAACGTGCGCCCGCGCAGCCGCGCCAATGCCTTGGCGCTCGCCAGCAAATGCACCGCCGCGCGTGGAGAGGCGCCGAGCGAAACGCTCGGTAGCTCGCGCGTGCGGCGGACCAGCGCGATCACGTAGCCGGCGACCTCCTGCGCGACCGTCGTCGTCTGCGCCTCGCGCACGAGCGCGTCCACCTCGCTGGCGCCGGCGGCCACGCTGATCTGGCTGAGACCGACCGGGTCGACGCCGTCGCGGACGAGGCTCAGCATCTCGAGCTCGTGCTCGGCGCTCGGGTAATCGACGCGAACCTGCAGCAGGAAGCGGTCGAGCTGTGCCTCGGGCAGCGGGTAGGTGCCCTCATACTCAATCGGGTTCTGTGTGGCGATCACCATGAACGGTGCGCTCAGCGGATAGGACTGCCCGTCGATCGTGACCTGTCGCTCCTGCATCGCCTCGAGCAGCGCGGCCTGCGTCTTCGGCGGCGTGCGGTTGATCTCATCGGCGAGCAGCACATTGGTGAAGACCGGACCGGGGCGGAACACGAGCTCATCGCCACGCAACGTCATCGTCCCTGTGAGATCCGAGGGAAGCATGTCCGGGGTGAACTGCACGCGGTCGCATCTGCACGCCCAGCGTCGCCGCCAGCGCGCGCGCAAGCAGCGTCTTGGCCACCCCCGGCACGCCCTGCAACAGCACGTGCCCGCGGCAGGCCAAAGCGATCAGCATCAGCTCGACCGTCTGCTCCTGCCCCACGACTACCGGGCGGATCTGCTCCACGACCCGCTTTGCCAGCTCGCCCGTCACTCCCGCTGGCTCGCCGGTGGGGAACTCCGGTTGCTCGTCGGGCGCTGGCGGCACGGCGGCCATCATCGTCGATCTCGCAGACGCGTGAGCGCCGCGGAGAGCTCTTGCGGGTCGCGCGTGCGGCGCAGCAGCAGCGCGATCGCTTCGACGTAGGCGCTGCGCGGCGGTGGAGAGGTGGCCTGCGACTGCTCCGGCGGACCCAGCCGACGCCCGCGGGCGAGGATCCACAGCAGACCCGCGAGCACCAGTCCCGCGAACGCCAGCCACCAGCGTGCCGGCAGCGCCGCCAGCCCGATGCTCTGGCCGAAGCCGTGGACGGACTCCACGAACACCACTGCTCGGGTGCTCCCTCCCGCCAGGTTCAACGCCATTTGCGCATTGTCCGCGGTTCCCAGGAGTCGGTTCTGTAGCGGCGAAGCATCTGCCAGCAGCTCGATCCTGCCGCTGCCGAGATCGTCTTCGAGCAGCAGGCTCCCGCCCGCGGCGCTGCGCAGTGGCGCTTGATATCCGGCGGTGAGGCTCCATTCGCCTTCGCCCGCGCTGCGCACTTCGCTCACACCGGCCACCGTCGCACCTCCGTCGGTAGCGGCGAGCTCGCGCGGCGAAGCAGAGCTATTCAACTGCGGCGGGCGCGGGATCACCGCCGGCAGCGTGCTCTGCGAGTCGCTACCGCCGATCACCAGCCGACCGCCGTCCTTGACGAACGTAAGCAGCCGCTTGCCTTCGGCGGGGAGAAGTGCTTCGGGGTCCAGGATCACCACAGTGTCGGCGGGGTCCAGTCGCGCGCGCTGCAGCGGCGTTCGCAATTGCACGACCGTGTGGCCCGTGCGGCTGAGCAGCTCCGCCCATGCCGCAAGACCCTGGGAGTTGGTCGCATAGGACGAGGACACCGGGCCGCTCGGGCCACCCCCAAAAAGCTCGCCAAGCAGACCCAGCGCGAGGAACATCGCCACGACGCTCGCGCACAGGAGCACCCAGCGGGGTGCTCTGCTCGCCCGGGCGCGGAGCCCGCGATCGGAGCCAGCCGCCTCCACGATCTCGTCTGACTGCAGGGAAGCCGCGTTGTAGGTACTCACCCGCGCTCACCTGACCCCAGCAGTCGGCTCCATTCGCGGCGCGCGTCCTCGGAGTCCACCTCAAGCGCGCAACGGCCGCCGTAGGTGATCTCATCGAAGCGTCGCGCGAGCGCATCGAAACGCTCGGAGTGAAGCGCCCGCGAGACGTCCGCGTTGAGCATTGATGGAGCCGCCGCGACGAGCTCACGCTCGGCCAGTCGCATGAGTCCCGCACGGAAGCGAAGGCGCACCGCCTCCGCGTAACGTCCCTGAGCGTCGGCCTCGCCGGCGTCACGCTCGAGGTCGCTTGCGCGAAGCGGCACGCCGCTACCCGGACCAGCGCCCGTGGCAGGGTCTCTCAGTGCGCGGCGCGAGCCACGGACGGCGAATAGGCAGCTGATCGCCAGCACCAACGCCGCGAGCACGGCCCACACGGTGATCGAGCCACCGGGCGTGGACGCGGCGAGTTTGGAGACCAGTTCTTCCACCGCGCCCAGCGGCGATTCGAGCGCTTTGCCGACCGCGTGCAGCAGTCCGTGCAAAGGGCGCGGGATCGGCCCTTGGCGAAAGCGGCGTTCGGCGAGGATCGCCCGCGCTTGGCTGCGTGCCACCGCGGCGGCGCTGCCCATGGAGCTAGAGCTGCTCGCCATCGGCGGCGCTTGGCTGCGGCGGCGGGCTCCAGCCGGGCGGCGGCGGCCAGAAGGGCGGCCCCCCCAGCGTGCCCACCGACTCCGGCCCGGCGTCGATCGGCGCCGTGGGGGGCAGAGCTGTCGGCTCGATGCCGAGCTGCTCGGCCAGTAGCGCAACGTCATAACCCTCGTGGCGCACGCGCAGGTCGTAATAGAGGACCGTGATGACAGCAGCCTGGAACGGCCTAGTCAACATCGACGCGAGTCCCGCGGCCAACGACACCACCACCACCGTCAGCACCACGCTGGCGCCGCTCGTGAGTGAGATCGCCACGAGCGCTCCCTCGAGCGCACCGGAGATCACCGAGGTCATGAACGCGGCAACCAACAGCACCCCCGCGGTGGGCCACCAGCGTCCACGCACGAGCCGGAACGAGCGGCGCAGGGCGCCCCAGCCGCGGCAGCCCTCGATCAGCAGTGCAGGCACCGCCACCGACCACGCCGCGTAGAGCCAGATGCCAGGGATGATGATGGCGATGAACGCCAGTGCCAGCAGCACGTAGGTCATGATCTCCAGCCACAGCAGCGACCCCAGCCGTCGTAGCGCGAAGCGCAACGAGGTGCCGATGTCGGTCGGCTGGTCGAGGTAGATGTCGCTTACCGCCTTCACGCACGCCGCGGTTGTGAGTGCGGTGATCAGCAAGCCGGTGAGATCCAGGATCGTGCTGCCGCCAAGCGAGGTGGTGTGATTGCTCCTTTGGACGGAGCCGATCGAGGCGAAGCCGCGCGGCACTTCGCTGCCGACCGAGACAGTCGACAGCAGCACCACCGCGCTGAGTGCCTGGAACGGCACAACCACCAGGGCCGTCAACCCGATCAGGGTGCGCGCGTTGCGCAGATAGACCTTGATCCCCGCATCGAGGATCTCGCCGACCCGCAACGGCCGCAATGCGGGAGCACTCATCTGCGGGACCGTAGCAAGCGCGTTGGAGGTCGCTCAGGCGGAAAAGCCGGCAGCCGTACGAGCCCTGAGCGCGGCCTGCAGGCGCTCGAGCGCGTGCGTGACGACGTCCTCGTCCGGCCGCTGGGCGGGATTCTGCCCGTGGGCATCCCCGTTCTTTGCCACTGCCGCCTGTGCCTGCACCCCAGCGCGCAGCTGCTCGAGCTCCGCCACACGGATGGCTAGATCCTGGCGGTCCTCGCCACCCAACTCGTGCATGGCGAGCGCATACGCGTGCTCCAGCTCCAGAGCTGCGTGTGCCAGCCGGCCGTGGTCGAGATCCTGGCGCGCGCGCAGCGCCAGCTCCTCGCACAAGAGCGTCGCGTCGCGCGCGCCCAGCAGCGCCGCCAGACGCTCCTGCGGCCGCAGAGCCGCGGAGCGATCGCGCCCCGGGCCGCGCCGCCGTGAGCCAGCAGGTCTCTGCGCGGCCGTCACCGTCGGAAGCGCGCGGGCGTGTAGCCAGCGTCCGTCGGCCACCTGCTCGCCTTCGCCCCATCCCGCCCTGATCACGAGCGCCTGGGCAGGGGAGACCTCGTGTATGTAGGGGTCGGCGGCCGCGATGCGATGCGAGTGGACGACGCGGTTGAGGACCGCCACCGCGGTCTGCACCTCGCGATCGCGGTCGAGCTCCGCCAGCCACGCGCGCGCCTGGCTCTCCACCGACAGCGATACCGGATCGATCACAGTCACCCGTGTCGTGGCCACCGGCGCGGGCTGCGGACCCGCTGGCACGACCGGGCCGCGCTTGCCGCGGCGCCCGGGCAGCAGACCCAGCGTAGTTGGCCCGCCAAGCGGCTGGCGGGCCGCCTCCAGCGCGCCGAGCACCACCACGCGCTCGGGCTCGCGATCCTCCTCGCGGCGGACCAGATAGCGGCCGTCGGCTGGGCCGAGGGTCCAGGGGAACTCAAACTGGATGAAGACGAACAGCGGTTGAGGCATAGCTGCACCGTATCCTTCCAATTACACCAACGGCTGTCCTTCCAACTAGACCAACGGCTGTCAGCATCCGAACAAGCCCATCCCGGGCAATCAGCCGACTCGACCACCAGGAGCAGAGCATGTCCGATGCGAGCAATGTCGCCAGGAGCCTGCGCGAGCGGCTGAGTGGCACCACCGAGGAGCGGCTTGGCAAGGCGCTGTCCGACCTGCTCGAGAACCCGCTCCTCACCGGGGCGATCGGACGTGCGTTCGACGCGCGCGAGAAGGCCGTCCAGGCGCAAGAGGTGGCGATGGGTGCGCTCAACATCCCGTCCGCCGCGGACATCGAAAGGCTCACACGGCGCCTGCGCTCGGTGTCCAACCGGCTGGAGGGCATCGAGGACGGCGTCGACCGCCTTGATCGCGCTGGGGATAACTCGGAGATCGACGAGCGCCTGAGCGCGATCGAGGCTCAGCTGAAGCGGCTCACCGACAAGCTCGACCAGGACGCCACACCACGGGGCGCGGCGAAAGCGACCACTGCGCAGACACGCCGCAGCAAAGCCACGCCCCCCGCCGCGAAAGCCAAGCCGAGCGCCAGTAAGACAAAGGCCGGGAGGAGCGCCGGCAAAACAAAAGCCAGCGCCAGCAAACCGAAAACCACCCGCGCTAAACCCGCGAAAGCCTGAGCGGTACCTACCCGCTGAGGGCGGCAATCGCCGCCCTACCCATCTTCTCCGCGGACTCCACCAGCACGTGATCGTCGATCCGCTCGCGTGCATCGTCGTCGTCGAACGTGTCCGAGACCACCAGCATGCAAGCCACCGGCACGCCTGTGTTGGCTCCGATCGCAAACAGCGTTGCCGCCTCCATCTCCACAGCCAGTGCGTCGCCCGCACCCTCGCGGGGATCGCCGCCGTAGAACAAATCGACGCTCACCACCGCTCCCTGGAGCGCAGTCGGGGCGTGCTGCGCGAGAGCATTAGCCAGGCCGGCGTCAGCGCTCGCTCGCTCACCGGCGCCCAGCGCCCGCGAGGTCCCATCCCCGCACAGCGCCTCGCGTGCGATCACCAGTGCTCCAAGCTCCAGCCCCGCTGCGAGCGCGCCGCACGTTCCCACCCGAATCGCGCGCTTGGCGCCGAGCGTGATCAGCTCTGAGAGCACGATCGCAGCCGATGGGCCGCCCATCCCCGTCGCCTGGATCGTCAGCGGCTCGCCGTCGTCCGCTGTGCCCGTGTAGCCCCACAGCCCGCGATGGTGGTTGAACATCAGCGGCTGCTCCAGCAGCGCCTGGGCAAGCGCCAGCGCACGCCCGGGGTCTCCGGGGAGCAGCACGCGCTCGGCCAGCGGCGCGGTGGGGCGCAGGTGTATCGGATCGCCTCGAGTGATCAGGCGACTCTAGAGAAAGCCGAGAACCGCTCGCGTGCGGCGCGGACCTCGCTCAGATGATCGTGCCGGCGGTGCTTTGCGCCGAGTCTCGCGTGAGCAGGCGGGCGACCTCGTCGGCGCCGAGTGGCTGTGCGAACAGGAACCCCTGCCCGTGATCACAGCGCTCGTGCTGGAGGTGGGTGAGCTGCTCGGGCTCCTCGATGCCCTCGGCGAGGACATCGATCCCGAACAACCTGCCGAACTCCACGAGGACGTGGACGATCGCCGCCGATCCCCTTGCGTTGGTGACTCCAGCGGTGATGCTTCGGTCGATCTTGATCGAGTCAGGCGCGAAGTGGCGCAGGTAGGCCAGAGCGCTGGACCCGGCGCCGATGTCGTCGAGCGCGACCCGCACGCCCAGCTCCCTGATCCCTCTCAGCCGTTGCGAGGCGGCGGCCACATCGCGCATCAGCGCCGTCTCGGTGATCTCCAGTGTGAGCATCGAAGGCTCGAGTCCGGAGGACTCCAGCGCATCGCGGACGTCCTGGGGAAAGCCTTCCTGGTCGAGTTGGCGGGCGGATACGTTCACCGACATGCCGATTCGGTGACCTTGCGCGACCCATGCGGCCGCCTGGTCGCAGGCCTGCTCGAGAACCAGTCGGCCGATTGCTGTGATCTGCCCGCTCTTCTCGGCGAACGGGATGAAGTCGACTGGCTCCACCACACCCCGCTCCTGGTGGCGCCAGCGGACGAGCGCCTCCATCCCGTCGATCTCGCCCGTGTCCAGATCGACGATTGGCTGATAGAGCAGGAAGAGCTGGCGCTCACGGATCGCCGCGTCGAGGTCACCTTCGAGTCGCCTCTCACTCTCCGCGGCGCTCTGCATGCTGGACTCGAACAGCACCGCTCGGCCCTTGCCAGCATCCTTGGCCATGTACAGGGCCAGGTCCGCGTCGCGCAAGAGCTGATCCGTGCTGACGCGCTCGCCGATCGCGACGCCGACGCTTACGGCTGGGATGAACGGACGGCTGCCCTCGTCGAGCGTCACCCCTCTACTCATGACCTCGATGATCCGCTCGGCCACGAGCTCCGGGGGACGCTCGCGGCTGCTCGACTCGAGCAGCACGATGAACTCATCCCCGCCAAGGCGCCCGACCGTGTCCTCTTCCCGCACGACCTCCAGAAGTCGCTCTGCCACGACTCGCAGCAACTGATCTCCGGCGGCATGCCCGAATGTGTCGTTGACATGCTTGAAGCGGTCGACGTCGACATACAGGGCCGCAGGCACGATGTCGGGATTGCGTCGCGCCCGCGCCAGCATCCGCTCGCCCTGGTCGAGCACCAGAGCGCGGTTCGGCAACCCCGTGAGGGCGTCGTGGAGGGCCTGGTGAGAGATCTCGCGGGTCTTCTCCCTGACCATCGCGATCGCGCGTGCACGGCTCGTGCCGAGCACGAACACGAGCAGGCCGACCAGCACGCTCACGGCGACCCCCGCAATCAACAGCGTCAGAGCATCCGGGTCGCTGAGCGTGCCCGCCGTGACGGCTCCTCCGGAGGCCCGCATCGTCCAGTCGTAGCCGAGGCTGACCGTGGTCCTCTGGCCGCCTCGCGCGGCCTGGCCGAAGTGGAACGCGACCTGGGTGAACGCGCTGTTGTAGAGGAGCTCCACCGCCATCCCCGGATGCCCTCGCAGCGCTTCGACGATGATCTTCTCTGGTAGGACGCTCACCGAGAACGTCCCGATGAAGTCTCGACGCCGCTTGGCGAGCGTGTCCGGCACGATCCCGCCTCGATAAATCGGAGTCTCGATCACCAGTACCGTCGTCGACCCCGAGAGGTAGGGCAAGAAAGCGTTGCGCCCGCTGTCGCGGGCCGAAAGGAACGCCGCGCGCAGGCCCTTCTGGGCGCAGTAGTCATAGCCGGCCGGCACCGCGGCGGCTGAGCGCGCCTCACGGGCGATCGACAGTGCGACCAGGCAGTAGAAGGGGCGGAGCCCGGCGGGCAGCAGCTGGAAGGGGCGCCCGTCGGGGAGCGTGATAGCTGGATCGGTACGCTCGCGATCCGCGAATGCCGCGAGGCGGGAAGCGGTGACGAGGACCACCTCGCCGCCGCCTTCGAGCTCCGGGTAGCGGGTAAACGCATCCATCGCGAGGCTCCAGCGTTGGAAGGTGGCCTCCGAGGCGTTCGGATTGCTCGCGATGTAAGCACGGGCGCCGACAACCAGATCTTCCTCGTGCTGAACCGCAAGTGTCAGGGTCGATGCCACCGCTGACCCAGCGGCCCTGAAAGCCGCGCGCGCTTGCTGGCGATCGTCCCTTGCCTCGCGTCGCGCGGCGAGCGCCACGCCCAGCGTCCCACATGCCACGAGCAGCAGGGCCGAGGCGATCCAGATCCCGCGTTGCCGCGCCTCGCGGTGTGGTCTGCACACGCGGCTGAAGCGCTGCAGCTGTCGCATGCGGCACACATCGGGCTGGTGCACGAGCAGCTGAACGGTAGTTGTCCGCGCGCGCTCATTTAGACTTCGGATGGGATGCCCGCCCACCCCTTGCCCATCCCGTCGCGCGCCTGAGTGGCCGCGCCACCGGATGATCCCTCCGGCGATACCGGCGAGCTGACGCTCGCACAGGTCGCCGCGCGCGCAGGCGTCTCCCAGGACACCGTCAGGCGCTGGGTGGCCAAAGGGCTGGTACCTGGCTATCAGTCCCCGCCATCCCGCTGGACGCCAGCCGCCGCCGCCTACGTGCGCGTCGTCGCGCGGCTGCGCGCCCGTGGGCACTCGCTCGAGCAGATCAAGCGCGCCAGCGACAACGGCCAGCTGGCGGTCGGCCCGATCGAGAACCTGCTGAGCTACTCGGGCCCCAGGCGGTCACTGCGCCAGGCGGCCCGCATCAGCGGCTTGGATCCGGCCCTGATCGAACGCGTCTACGCCACCTGGGGGCTGGGCACGCTGCTCGCCGAGGGGGTCTCCGACGAAGACCTGCAGATGCTCAAGTACGCCGCCGCGGTGCTCGACGCGGGCCTGCCGCTGCCCGCGTTCCTGCAGCTGATGCGCGTCTACGGGCAGGCCGTCGCGCAGATCGCCGACGCGGAGGTGCGCCTGATCCACCTATACGTACACGAGCCGCTGATGCGCGCGGATGTCCCCAGCGAGGAGATCGCCGAGGAGATGGAGGGGCTCACCCGCGATGTGCTCCCGTTTGCCGCGCCGTTCATGAACTACCTCCACGGCCGTCTGCTCGCGCACTTCGTCGAGCAGGACATGATCGGCCACATGGAGGCTGACCTCAGCGCCGACGCGCTCGAGGAGGGCCGCGTGCGGGTGGCGATCGCGTTCGCCGACATCGCCGGCTACGCGCGCCTGACCGTCGAGCGTGGTGACGCGGAGGCCCTCAGCACCGTCGAGCGCTTCGTCGAGGCGGTCGCGCTGACGCTGCCAATCGACGCGCGGGTGATCAAGATGCTCGGCGACGAGGTCATGGTCGTCGGCTCCGACGTGGCTTCCCTCACCGTCTGGGCGGTCGCGCTGCAGGCGCGGATCGCGCCCGACGATCCCCGCGCGCGAATCGGCATCCACTACGGCGAGGCGCTGTATCGCGACGGCGACTACTACGGGCGCGAGGTAAACCAGGCAGCGAGGGTCGTCGCGCGGGCGGGCGGCGGCGAGGTGCTCGTCACACGCCCCGTCGTGGAAGCGGCCGCCGGCGTCGATGGCCTGGAGTTCGATCGCATCGGCGAGGTCAGGCTCAAGGGCTTCTCCGAGCCCACCGAGCTGTTCACCGCCACCGCCCGCAAGGGGTAGCTCGAGATGGTGTGCGAGGAAGTCCGCGAGGCGGTCGCCAACAGCGGCCTGTTCGCACGGGATGGGGCCGGCAGGCATCACATCGTCGCAATGCTCTCCGGCGGGCGCGACTCGACATGTCTGCTCGATGTGGCCGTCACGCTGCTCGGCGCTGGCTCGATCAGTGTCCTGCACGTCAACTACGGCCTGCGCGCCGACGCCGACACCGACGAGCGTCACTGCGTGGCGCTGTGCCAGCAGCTGGGGGTGGAGCTCGAGGTCGTGCGCGCAGATCGGGAACCGGTGCCGGGCGCACAGACGGTGACCGATGACCGTGACGGGGACGGGAACGGGAACGGGGGAGAGGGTGTGAGCGATGGTCGACCGCCCGGCAATCTGCAGGCATGGGCTCGCGACCTGCGCTACGCCGAGGCCACCCGCATGGCGCTGGCCCGCGACGCGCTGATCGCCACCGGGCACACCGCCGACGATCAGCTCGAGACGATCCTCTATCGCCTCGCCGCCTCGCCCGGCAGGCGCGCCCTGCTGGGGATGCCCGCCGGCGAGGGTCGTCTGATCCGCCCGCTGCTCGCCGTCAGCCGCGAGCAGACCGCCGCCTACTGCGAAGCACGCGGTCTGGGGTGGCGCGAAGACGAGAGCAACGACGACGAGCGCTTCGCGCGGGCGCGCGTGCGCAACCGCCTCGTGCCCGCGCTGCGGACGGTGCACCCCGCGGCAGCCGCCAACGTACTCAGGACCGCTGCGCTGCTGCGCGAGGAGACCGAGCTGCTCGACAGCCTCGTCACCGAGGAGCTCAAAGGCCGGCGCAGCATCGCCCTCGCGCGCCTGGGCGAGCTGCCGAGCGCGCTCGCGCGACTGATCGTCGTGCGCCTCGCCGAGGAAGCCGCCGGCACCTACGTGCCGCAGGCGGGCGAGCGCGTGCAGGAGCTCCTCGCGCTCGGTCGTCGTGGCGGGCGCGCCGAGTTGCACGTCGGCGGACAGGCTGGGGCGGTGGTTCACAACGGCGTACTGGAGATGATCAAGCTGGCGCCCCGCGAGTGACGGAGCGGCCAGCCAAGGCCCAGCGAGTGCCCACGTAGGGCCAGCCACGCCACCAACCCAGCCGCCCTCAGGCGGCTCCATCTAAATCATCTCTAAACTCCCACCGGTGGCCACACCCGCGCGCCCCTGGAGCGACCCTGATCTGGGCGAGGTGCTGGTAACGGCCGAGGATCTGCAGCGGCGCGTGCTGGAGCTCGGCGAGCAGATCTCAAGCGACTACCGCGAGCAGTCCTCTGCGCTGTTGCTCGTCGGCGTGCTCAAGGGCGCCGTGTTCTTTCTCAGCGACCTCATGCGCTACATCGACATCCCCGTCGAGGTCGACTTCATGGCGGTCGCCTCCTATGGATCCGCCACCGACTCCTCCGGCGTGGTGCGCATCCTCAAGGACCTCGACGCGGCGATCGAAGGGCGTGACGTGCTGATCGTCGAGGACATCGTCGACTCCGGTCTCACGCTCCAGTACCTGCTGCGCAATCTCGGCTCACGCAACCCGCGTACGCTCGAGGTGTGCGCGCTCTTGACCAAGCCCGAGCGGCGCAAGGTCGATCTTCCCACCCGCTATGTGGGCTTTGAGATCGCCGATCGCTTTGTCGTCGGCTATGGCCTCGACTACGCTGAGCGCTACCGCAACCTGCCTTACGTCGCCGCGCTGGAGCGCTAGCTCGAGACACCGCTCGTCGATGCCCCGCAGGCGAGTGGGGGGTGGGTGGGACCGTCAATCGGCGGGAAAACCCGACCCTGCATGGTACGCTAGGGCACTGGTGACCACGACCTCAGACGGTGCCAGAACACTCAGGAACCAGCCATGAGCCGTTTCTTCAAGAGCGCCGCATTCCCCATCCTCATCGTCGTGGTGCTGGCTTTCCTCGCCGTAAAACTCGTTGGCAACAACTCCAACAGCGGGCGCACGCACAGCTATCAAACGCTTGTCAGCGAAGAGCTTCCCAACGGCGAAGTCAAGGAAGTCCAGTTCAAGAACAAGGGCAAGGCGCTCGAAGTCAAGCTGAACAGCAAGGGCAAAAAGGAAACCTACGAAATCGGTTTCATCGAACAGGCCTCACCGCAGCTGTTCGCGCTGCTCGAAAAAGACAAAGTCCAGTTCAACGTCGAATCGGAAAAGAGCAGCGCCCTGCTGGGGCTGCTCACGTACATCCTGCCGTTCGCTCTGTTCCTCGGCTTCTGGATCTTCCTCATGAACCAGGTCCAGGGCGGCGGCTCCAAAGTGATGTCGTTCGGCAAGTCCCGCGCCAAGCGCATGTCCGCGGACTCGCCCAAGATCACCTTCCGCGACGTCGCCGGGGTCGACGAGGCCGTCGAGGAGCTCCACGAGATCAAGGAATTCCTCGAGAACCCCAAGAAGTTCCAGGCGCTCGGTGCGCGAATACCCACCGGCGTTCTGCTCTACGGGCCACCCGGTACCGGTAAGACGCTGCTCGCCCGCGCGGTCGCAGGCGAGGCTGGCGTGCCGTTCTTCTCCATCTCCGGCTCCGACTTCGTCGAGATGTTCGTCGGCGTCGGCGCCTCCCGCGTCAGGGACCTGTTCGAGCAGGCCAAGCAGAACAGCCCCTGCATCATCTTCATGGACGAGATCGACGCCGTCGGGCGCCACCGCGGCGCTGGTCTCGGCGGCGGCCACGACGAGCGCGAGCAGACGCTCAACCAGCTGCTCGTCGAGATGGACGGCTTCGAGGCGAAGGACAACATCATCATGATCGCGGCCACCAACCGGCCCGACATCCTCGACCCCGCGCTGCTGCGCCCCGGGCGCTTCGACCGCCAGATCGCCGTCGACCGCCCCGACCGCAAGGGCCGCGCGAAGATCCTCGAGGTACACACCCGCGGCAAGCCGCTCGCCAAGATCATCGACATCGACGCGCTCGCCGGCCAGACCCCCGGCTTCACCGGCGCCGACCTGTCCAACCTGATCAACGAGGCCGCCCTCCTGTCCGCCCGCACCGGCAAGCGCGAGATCGGCCAGGTTGAGCTCGAGGAGGGGATCATGCGCGTGATCGCCGGCCCCGAGAAGAAGACGCGCGTGATGAGCGAGAAAGAGCGGCTGATCACCGCCTTCCACGAGATGGGCCACGCGATCGTCGGCCACTTCCTCGAGCACTCCGACCCCGTGCACAAGATCTCCGTCATCTCCCGCGGACAGGCGCTCGGCTACACGATCTCCATGCCCCAGGAGGACCGCTTCCTGACCACTCGCGCAGAGCTCGAGGACACGATGGCGATGACGCTCGGTGGCCGCGCCGCCGAGGAGCTCGTGTTCGGCGAGATCACCACCGGCGCCTCCAACGACATCGAGAAGGTCACCGCCACCGCCAAGCAGATGGTCATGCGCTTCGGCATGAGCGAGAAGCTCGGCCCGCGCGTGTTCGGCCACGACCACGGCCAGCCGTTCCTCGGCCGCGAGTTCTCCACCGAGCCCGACTACTCCGACGAGATCGCCCGCGAGATCGACGACGAGGTCCGCCGCATCATCGAGTCGGCGCACACTCGCGCCAGGCAGATCCTCACCGAGCACGAGCACGACCTCAACAACATCTCCGAGGTTCTCGTCAAGCGCGAGACGATCGAGAAGGAGGAGTTCCTCGCACTGCTCGCAGGTAAGACCGACGAGGAAGTCTTCGGCATCGAAGAGGAGGCCAAGCCACAACTCCCCGCACCGCCCGCGCCAGCAGACCGTGCCGAGCGCGAAACGCCACGTGGCCTCCCACGTCCCGGGCTTGCTGGCGGGACCGCCGAGCTGAGGGCGAGCGACAAAGAGCATCCCGAGCCGGCCTGACGCCTGACGGCCGCCTCGTCGCGCCTGGCGGCGTCCTCGATCGCTCATGTGCGTCTGCACATTTCGCTCACTGCGTCCTTGCCAGGCACGACGATCCGGCCGTCAGGATGCAGCGTTTCCGGCGCGTCCGACGCGGGTGCGAGGCTTCTCCCACTGAGGCACAACTCTATGCAGTGGGGGGCGTATGTCGATCAAGTATGCGATGGCCATGGGGGCGACAATGCTCGCGACGCTGGTTCTATCACCAGCTGTGGCGATCGCCATCGCCCCCGCCGGTATCCCTTACGACGCGGGCTACAACGGCTACGGTGAGATGGGGCGGGGAGCCACGACAAGCGAGTTCTTCCAAACCGCGCCCGTGCCTGGCATCGCGGACATCGTCGCAGCCTCCACCGGCTATTACCAGACACTCGTGGCGCTGGCGAACGGCAGCGTCGAGGCGTGGGGTTACAACGGCTACGGCGAACTGGGCGACGGCACGAAGACGAGACAGAACAGCCCCGAGCTGATTGCTGGGCTCGCCCATGTCACCTCGGTGGCCGCCGGCTACGAGCACAGCCTCGCGCTGACCAGCGAAGGCACGGTCTATGCATGGGGCAACAACAGCTACGGGCAGCTCGGCAACGGCGCCGCAAACCCCGAATCTCTCACGCCCGAACAGGTCAAAGGAGTCTCCGGCGTGCGCCAGATCGCCGCCGGCTGCTACGACAGCTTTGCGGTGCTCGAAGACGGCGAAGTGGACGCCTGGGGCTACAACGGCTACGCAGAACTGGGGGACGGGACCACTACGGAGCGGACCTCGCCCGAGCGCATCCCCGGGCTCAGCGGAGTGAAGGAAGTCTTTGGCAGCTGTCGCCACACGCTGGCACTCCTGGAAAATGGAGGCACCGTCGAGCTATGGGGAGAAAACGTTGACGGCGACGTCAACGGTAGCGCCACGACCTCTTATGTCGAAAAACCCACGAGCATCGGGCTTTCGGGCGTCAAGCAGGTCTCGGGGGGCTACGACTTCGACACCGCTTTGATGGACAACGGAACCCTCGACGCATGGGGCGAAGACGAGTATGACGCTCTGGGTGATGGAGCCGAAGGAGCCAAGCTCACGCCACACCAGGTCCCCGGCCTGTCCAACGTCGCAGCCATCTCGTCGAGTATCTATTCGACGATAGCGCTGCTGAGCAGCGGGTCTCTCGAGGGCTTCGGCTACGACGGATACGGGGAACTCGGTTCCGGGATCCCGTACGAAGACGAACTGGCGACGGCCCTGTCGTATCCAGCAGCTGGGATCGGCCTGGCGACCGGCGATGGCTACAACTATGGCTCGCTGGTGACCGAGGGTGCCGCGGCCAGCGTGTCCGGTACGAGCCTTGCGTTCCCGAGCGAGGTGGTCGGCACCAAGAGCACGGCGCAGAGCATCGTGGTGACGAACGACGGCCCGGCGCCGCTGTCGGTGTCCGGAGACTCGCTGAGCGGATCGGGTGACGCTGCGTTCGCCAAGACCGCGGACACCTGCGCCGGTGCGACGCTCGCGGTCGGAGCCACGTGCACTATCGCCTATCAGTTCGCACCCACCGCCGTCGGCGCGGACAACGCGTCGCTGGCGATCACATCGAGCGCGGTGGCTGCGCTCCCGGCGATCGCGCTGAGCGGCACCGCAACGCCGCACGTGCCGCCGGTCCTCGGCTCGCTGCTGCTCACCTCCACCATGTTCGCCGCCGCGCACTCCGGTTCGAGCGCGATCGACGCCTCGGCGAGCGGGACGTACATCATCTACACCGACTCGCAGGCCGCGACGACGACGTTCACCGTGCAGCGGAAGCTCGCCGGTGTGTACAGAGGCGCTGGCAAATCGCGCGTGTGCGCGCGGGCGCCAAAGCACCACAGGCACGGCGCCAAGCGGTGCACGTATATGAAGACGCTCGGCTCATTCACCCATTCCGACGCCATTGACACGAACGCGCTGAGGTTCACCGGCCGCGTCGACGGCAAGACCCTCGCGCCCGGCTCCTACCGCCTGTCTGCCGTGGCCGTCTCCTCGGAAGGCTCGAGCGCGAGCATGGGTGCGACGTTCACGATCGTGCGCTGAGCGCGGGGCGAGCCTTCTGCTGATGAGGCTCCGGATGACGCTGTGGGTGTTGCTTGGCGGTGCGCTGGCGGCCGCGCTCAGCGCGGCCGCTGCGCAGTCACGTGTGATGGACGACGCCCGTTCGAGCGTCTCCGACTCCACGCTCACGTTTCCCGCCCAGACCATTGGTACGAGCAGTGCAGCGCAGAGTGTCGTGCTGACGAACGAGGGGCCCGCGCCGCTGTCGATCTCGCGCGACTCGCTCACCGGGCCGGGGGCAAGTGCGTTCGTGAAGGCCGCAGACGATTGTCTGGGTGAGACGCTCGCCGCCGGAGGGACGTGTGCGATCGAGTATGCGTTCGTGCCCACAGCACTCGGCGCGGCGCACGCCACGCTGACCGTTATCTCCTCGACCGGGCAGGCGCTGCCCACGTTCAGCCTCAGCGGCACCGGTGTCGCGGCGCAGGCGAGCGCGCCGCCGCACCTCAGCTCGCTCACGCTGTCCACCAGCGCGTTTCGTCCCGCCCACTCAGGCGCCAGCGCGATCAGCGCCACCTCTGCACCGACTGGCACGTTCATCATCTACAGCGACTCCCAAGCAGCTACCACCGAGTTCATCGTCGAAAGGCGCGTGCGCGGCCGCTACAGGAAGCTCGGTGGCTTCACGCACATGGATGCCGTAGGTACCAACGCGCTCCGTTTCACCGGGCGGATCGCCGGACATGCACTGCCAGTCGGAAGCTACCGGCTCAGCGCCAGCGCTCAGTCGGCCGGTGGCGCGAGCGCGATGCGCACCGCGACGTTTCAGATAACGCGCTGAGCGACGCCGTGATGACCTGCCGCTGGCGTTGAGCCGTAGGCTGCCCAGCAGATGAGCCTCCCCGAGCACATGAGTCTTCCCTACCGCGTCATGGGGATCGTCAACGTGACCCCCGACTCGTTCTCCGATGGGGGGGAGTACCTGCGGGCGGATGCCGCGATCGCCCACGCCCAAGAGCTCGCCGCCGAGGGCGCCGACATCCTCGACGTCGGCGGTGAATCAACACGGCCAGGTGCCGAGCCGGTCTCCGCCGATGAGGAGCTCAGGCGCGTGTTGCCCGTGCTCGAGGGGATCGCCGCGTGGGCCACCGCGGACGCCGACAGCGGGCTGGGACAGCCGCTCGTCTCGATCGACACATCCAAGGCCTTGGTGGCGCGCGCGGCGATCGCCGCGGGGGCGAGCATCGTCAACGACGTAAGCGCGCTACGGGCCGATCCTGAGATGGCCGGGGTGATCGCCGACAGCGGCGTCCAGTGCTGCCTGATGCACATGCTCGGCGAGCCGCGCACGATGCAGGGGACGGGCCGGGCAGGTGGTGTGGGAGGGGGGGACGGGCCTAAATACAAAGACGTCGTCGGCGAGGTCAAGGCGTTCCTCGAAGATCGCCTCAGCTTCGCCGTCAGCGAAGGCGTGCGCGAGGAGCGCATCATGCTCGACCCCGGCATTGGCTTCGGCAAGACGGTTGCCCACAATCTCGAGCTGCTCGAGAGATTGCAGGAGCTGACCACGCTCGGACGGCCGCTGCTGGTGGGCACCTCGCGCAAGAGCTTCCTCGGCCGCATCATCGCCGACGCCTACATAGAGAACGAGCCGGTGGCGCCCGAGCGGCGGCTGCCGGGGACGATCGCCACCAACGTGCTCGCGCTCGAGCGCGGCGCGAGCGTCTTGCGTGTGCACGACGTCGCACCCGTGCGCGCTGCGCTGGCGGTCGCGGCTGCTACGTTTGGCTGGCGATGGACGGCGAGGGCGGGGACGACGCAGACGAGCTAGACGACGACGGCGACGTCGACGGCGAGCGCGAGGAGACGGCCGAGTCGGTCACGATCGAGATCACCGGCCTCTCGCTCTACACGAACCACGGCGTCACCGAGGCCGAGCGCGAGGTCGGCCAAAGGCTCGTCGTGGACCTGCGCCTGGACATTGGCGAAACCGACGCCACCGTCACCGATTCGATCGAGGACACCGTCGACTACGCCGAGGTATGCCAGCTGGTGGCGCTGATCGCCCAGCAACGCTCGCACAAGACACTCGAGCGGCTATGCAGCACGATCGCCGATCGCCTGCTCGCCGACTACGATCTCGAGGGTGTGTGGGTCAAGGCCGCCAAGCCCGAGCCCCCGATCGCGCTCAGCGTAGACGAGGTCTCAGTCGAGGTTTGGCGCGAAGCGGAAGGATAGGAGCCCATGAACGCCGCAAACGAATTCCGCGCCGCCGTCGAGCGCTCCGACATGGAGGCCGCCAGTCAGCTGCTCGCGCCCGGCATCGTCTTTCACAGCCCCGTCACCTTCCATCCCTTCATCGGGCGCGAGACCGTCACCCGGCTGCTGACGCTGGTCGCCCAGACCTTCGAGGACTTCCGCTACACAGACGAGCTCGTCACCGACGGCGCCCACGCGCTGATCTTCAAGGCCGCCATCGAAGGCAAGGAGCTCGAGGGCATCGATCTGCTGCGCTTCGACGAGCAGGGCCTGATCGCCGATTTCACCGTGATGCTGCGACCGCTCTCCGGTCTGATCCCGTTCGCGCAGGCAATGGGCGAGAAGACCATCGCGGCGGGCGTGCACACGACCCGCGCCTGACGGTTAGCGTCCCGCAGATGACCGCGACCGCGCCACAGCTCGGCCTGCTCGGGCTCGGCTGCAACCTCGGCGAGCGCCGCACACAGCTGCAGGCGGCCGTCGAGGCGCTGCCCACCGTGGGGGTGACGGTGCTCGCCTGCTCCTGCACCTACGACACCGACCCCGTCGGCGAGGTGCTCGACCAACCAAGCTTCTTGAACGCGTGCGTGCGTGTGCAGACAGCGCTCGAGCCGCTGGAGCTGCTGGATGCGGTCAAGCGTCTCGAGCGGGAGCTCGGCCGCACCGGCGAGACGGTTCGTCACGGCCCCCGCGCGATCGACATCGACATTCTGCTGCTGGGTGAGACAAAGCTCAGCCACGAGCGCATGACATTGCCCCACGCGCAACTGCTCACCCGTCGCTTCGTGCTGATCCCAGCGCTCGAGCTGGACTTCGAGCTGCAAGCACCCGACGGCACTCGCCTGGCCGACGCGCTCGCGCGGCTCACGCCACAGGAAGGCGTGCGCTGGGCCGGGCCGCCGCTCGAGCTTCCCCGCAGCTGAGAATGCGCCTCACGCGCTGAGCGTGTCGTTGCCCTGCCAGCTTGCCAGCGCCAGCAGTGTGGCGCTGCTCACACCGTGCCCGGCGATCACGCACAGGTGGCCAGCGCGCCGCCAGATCACCACCTCACTCCCGTCCAGCTGCTTCAGCCGGTAGGCGGTCCCGCCGCGCCACCTCACCACGCCACCATCCGCGACAGGCGCCGGCGTGCCTGCCACGATCGCATAGCCGATTCGCAACCCGTCGCGGTTGGCATAGAAAACCGTCGTGATCTCACGGCCATCTACGCCATCCGTGCGCGAGCCCGTCGAGCGCCAGCCGAAGCGGTCTCCCCAGTAGGGGAAGGGCACACCATCGACTGCCACCGCGAGCTCCGTGCCGTTATGCGGGTTCTCCGCGGGAGCGCCCGCCGATGCCGGACGCTGAGTCAGTGCGACGGTCGCAAACACCGTCAGCCGCGAGCTGCCGTCACCGCCGGCGAGGCTGATGACCAGGGCGGCCACGACCGCGGCGAGCGCCACCGCTCCGCCGAGCTGGCGGCGTCCACTTGGCGCTCGGCGACGGGGACCGCTGCGCTCGGCCACGAGCATCCCGATCCGCTCGTGCAGCTCCTGTGGAGCCCGCACATCGATCGCGTGCAGGCGCTCGCTCAGCTCAGATTCGATTTGTGGATCTCGCTCGCTCATGCTGTTCCTCCACTCGACAGGACTCCGCCCGCTTTCTTACCTTCCCGCGTGGTTTCGCCGGCGTGCTCCGTACCAGGGGCCAGTCGCGCTGCCACCTGCTTGCGGGCGCGGAACAGCCGTGTCGTGAGCGTCGCCTCGCGTACCCGCAGCGCTCGTGACGCTTCCCGATAGGAGAGGCCCAGCACGTCCACAGCAACGAGCGCCAAGCGGAAGTCCTCTGAGAGCTCCGCGATCGTTGCATACAGCTCCTGCACTTCGATCGCCTGCTCCGGGCGGCTCGTCGGCTTGGGGTCCGCCGCGACCACATCCTCGAGCACGGCCGCCGTCACCGGCCGGCGTGAGGCGGTGCGCAGGCCGGTCAGAAACGTGTTGCGCAATACCCGCATCAGGTAATACAGCTCGTCGTCTCCCTGCAATATGCGCGGCCTCGCAAGCACCCGGCTGAAGGTCTCCTGGACGAGATCCTCGGCGTCCTCACGCGAGCCGCACAACGCCCACGCGGCGCGATACAGACGGTCCACGTGCTGGGGAAGAGACTGCGGATCCAGGGTGCGCATTGGCGTTGGCAGCGCGCCGTGCCCGTGTGCTTGGGCTCGCGTTTGCCATCGCCGACTGTAGCGCCGCCGGCCACCTGTTGGCCAGCGGGAAGGAATCCGCGGACGCCGGCGTCCTTGCAGGGTGATCGCTCCACTGCGCCTACAGCGTGGGGCGGCGATCGGGCAGCTGACCGGATATCGACGACGAGCAAGGTGGGTTAACCATGAGACTGAACAGGCTGGTGTTCCTCCCGTTGGTCGCTCTGCTGGGGGCGGCGGTGGTAGTTCTGCCAGCACTCGCCGCCTCCTCGGAAGCAAAGCTCGAAGTGGCGGAAAACTGCAACGGCTACTCCAACTGGCAGTGCTGGACAGCGCCCGGAGCCAATCCCACACCGGCGGCGATCAAACTTGCTGCCGGCGGCGTCGTCACGTTCGCTGACAAGACGAGCTTCCCAGCGAGCATCACATGGAAGGGCGCCGCGCCCACATGCTCCGCGACCGTTCCCGTGAGTCCCGCGGCCGCAAGCACCGGCTGGGAAGGCACGTGCACGTTCGGAGCCCCAGGCACATACCAGCTCGAAACCCCGAGCATGTACTACCCCAAAGCCACCATCGAAGTGAGCGCTCCTGCCACCACCACAACTGGCACCACGACCTCCAGCTCGACTCCTTCCGGCTCCTCTGGCTCGAGCACCACCGGCTCCGGCTCGCCCGCGCCGACGCAGAGCGGCCAACCAACCACTACGAACACGCCGCTCGGCGCGCTGCTCGTCGGTAGCGAGTCCTCCGCGGTGGCGATCGGCGCGTCGCAGCACGGCCGCTCAATTCACGGCTCGATCGACTTCTCACAGACCGCCGTCGGAGGGCGCCTGGAAGTGACACTGCTCGCGAGAGGCGCGTTGCTTTCCGGCGCCGGCCATTCGGGACGGGTGCGTGTCGGGCGTATCGTGCGCTCCTCGCTACGCGCCGGCAAGGTCAGCTTCGCGGTCGCGCTCGACGCAGCGGCCGCTCACGCGCTGCGCCTCAATGGGCATCTGACGCTGAGTGTGAAGATCGTGCTGAGGCCCGTGCACGGCTCCGTGCTGGCGATCACGCGGAGCGTGGTCTTGCGCGGCTGACGCTCTGAGAGCCCGCCTCTCAGGCGCCGGCGGGGGATGCCAGCCACTCGGCTGGCAGGACCCCCGCCGGGACCTCGCCGGCCATCGGCGGGAAATAACGCGCCAGCTGCGCCGCTGGGTGCCCTTCGATCAGCGGCCGCACGTCGCCGATGCTCATCAGGATGCGGATCGTGCTGCCGATCTGCAGGTCAGCGGCGTTCGGCTGCTCACCGCCGAGCAGCCCTTCGGCGATCCAGCCATCGATGCGCTCGAGCTGACTCGGCAGTGCCGCCACATCCGCGCGAGCGACGTCATCGCGGGCGTGGTTCTTGAGCGCCATCAGCCTTGCGCTCAACGGCAGCGCCGGGCGCAGCAGTGCACGCGGCAGCGGCAGCTTGGCGTCAGCCGCATAGGTCTCCATCACGGCCGGCCGGCGCATAAACGCCACGTCGATCAGACGACGGGGCACGCTCTGGAACACCTCATCGCCCCAACGCTCGGCGTCGAGCACGCGTGCGTAGGCGGAGCTGCCGGGCACGGGCAGCAGCGGCGGTTCGGGGGCCAGCTCGTCGAGACGCCGCATGATCCGGCGCGAGCCCACCAGCCGTTCGCCGTCGATGCGCATCCCCGGCACGGTCCTGCCGCCGTACAGCAGCGGGCCGAGCAGAACCTCAACGCTTGGCAGCAGATCGATGCGCTTGTAGGGGATCGATTTAAGCCGCAGCGCCGCCTCCACGGCCGCGCACGGATGCGATCCGGGCAGCGCATATAGCTTGGCCTCTCTTCCGCTCATCGCGCAGCCGAGCATAATGGTCGCCCATGCTGCTCGTCGTCGACGTCGGAAACACGCAGACCCATTTCGGCGTCTACCAGGACGAGCAGCTGCTCGAGCACTGGCGCTTTGCCACTGTGCGCCAATCCACCGCTGATGAGCTCGGCGCCGCGCTGCGCAACCTGCTCGAGCTGCGCGGGTACTCCTTTGCCGACATCGATGCGTCGATTGTCTCTTCCACCGTTCCCCAGCTGGAGCCCGAGTGGACCGTCGTCGCAAGCCGCTACCTCGGGCACGAGATGCACGCCGTCGGCCCCGGGACCAAGACGGGGATGGCGATCCGCTACGACAACCCGCGCGAGATCGGCGCCGACCGGTTGGTCAATGCGGTCGCGATCCGCGAGCGCTTCGGCGGCCTGGCGGTATGTGTGGACTTCGGTACCGCCACCACCTTCGATGTCGTCTCACGCGATGGCGAGTACGTCGGCGGTGCGCTCATGACCGGCATCGAGATCTCGCTGGAAGCGCTTTCCGAACGCGGCGCGCGGCTGCCCAAGGTCGACCTCGCGCCACCCCGCAGCGTGATCGGCAAGAACACCATCGACGCGATCCGCTCAGGTGTCGTGTTCGGCTACGCAGGCGCCATCGACGCGATCCTCCGCCGCCTCTACGACGAGCTCGGCGAGCGCACCGCCGTGATCGCCACCGGTGGGCTGGCCAGGCTAGTGGTGCCTTACACCGAGGAGATCGAGGAGGTCGACGACCTGCTCACGCTCACCGGGCTGCGGCTGCTGCACGAACGCAACGGCTGAGGCAGCGCGGGGAGCGCTAACGCCCCCCGGTCCTCTGTGGCTAGCCGCGGTGCTTGACACGCGGCTTGACGTACCTCACCGTGATCGTCTGCTCGTGGGTAACGGGCAGCTCGCCCGTGGCGGTGAACGTGATCGACAGCAGCACCTTCAGGTGCTTACGCGCCGCGAGCAGCGCCAGAGCTCGCTTGGTCGGCTTCAGCTGGATCGTGACGGTCCCTGGGGAGGACGCGGTGTAGCTCGTGTGGCTGTAGACGACCGTCTCCAGCTTACGGACGCGCCGGCGGTGCCCTTTGACGGTCGCAAGGACCGTCCTGGTCGCCTTGAACGTGCCAATCACGGTCAGCTTGCCTGCAGCCAGGCTGTTGAACGACAGGCCGAGCAGACCGCTGGCGCGCTGTGTGATCTTGGCTGGAGGGAGGACGGATATCTTGGCGACGGATACGAGCTGCGTCCCGAAACAGAAGCAAGGGCACGCGGCAGAAGGAGGCAGTGCCGCAGATGGGGGCAAGACCGGTTCGGCCTCGGATGCGCCCATGTCGACCACCGCTGGGGGCACCACCCGGGGCCCGCACCCCTGGAGGTAGGCGAATGCCGGCAGCTCGCGCGGAGCACCGTAGAAATCCGTGGTGAGTCCGGTGGGCACCAGTGCGTTGGAGCCTGCGTCGATCGTCGGGCTCGATCGCGTCTCGTGCACGTCGAAGGAGGACGCGTTGCCTTCGTCTGCGAGCTGCGGCGCCGCGCAGACGTTGCCTTCGCCTGCGAGCGGCGCGGTGCCACCTTCGCCGCAGACGTCGCTGAAGGCGCTGCTCAGCGAGCCGCCCGCACCGTTGAAGCCGTCTATCTCCGGCCCGCCGTTGTTCACTGCGACGATCGAGTTCTCGATCACGAGCTGATCGCTGGAGTGGCCGTCGATGCCAGCGATGCCGCCAGCGGTGGCGACGCTGTTCTCGGTAACCGTCGAGTCCAGCAGGCGCAGGTGGTTGGGATACGCCGGTTCTGGCGGGCAGCCGACGTACGCGCCGGCGCCCCCGAGGTCCGCCGCCGCTCCCGCGCCGATCGAGTTGCCCGCGATCACATCGTCCTCGAGCGTGCTTTCAGTCGGAGCTTCTTTGTCGCAGTAGCTGTTGATGATGCCCACGCCCCCGCCCCAGCTCCAGTGGCCGCCCGTCGTACCCGGGATCGTGTTGCGCGAGAAGCGGTCGGCGACGCTCGTCAGGCTGGCACCCTGCAGCCACTCACCGCCACCGCCGCGATTGCCGCTGCTGGCCTTTGGCGAGGATCTGGTTGGAGTCGAACACGTCGTATTCCTGCAGGACCGGAAACCTTCCTTCGCCGACACCGGCGAACTCCAATGCGCCGCCAAGGAGCTGCGCGGAGCTCGAGCCTTCCAGCGTGTCGCCTTCGAAGCTGTCGCCGTCGAGCACCGATGTCGAGCCGATGCAGCCGTTGCCGATATACAGCGCCCCGCCGCCGTCGAACCCCGTCAGCTCGAGCCTGTCGCCGGTGAAGCTCGAGCCGGTGACCGCTTGCGTTATCGAATGTCAGATCAGCCAGCGTCACCGTGCCGACGTCGCCACTGGAGATGAAAGCGCCGCTCACGCCTTCCCCGTCGAACCCCGAGGTGGTTCCAGGGGCGCCTTCGATCGCGATGTTCGATTCAGAGGGGATCGTCACGCCCGCTTTGCACAGTTCGTCGAGCACGACCACCTGGCCTTCGCCGTGGTGTTCCGTTTTGGAGGCCGCTTCGATCTGCGCCTGCAGGTTCGAGCAGTTTGCAGGGAACGTTTCCGCGTTTGCCGCCGCCGCACTGAGCGTCAGCGCTGCCAGAGCGACCGTGATGACCGTGGCAGCGAGTGCTCGCGCTCCCACCTCGCTGGGCTGCTGCGCCGCGTGGACGCCCCCCGGGTAGCGATCTCCGCCACCACGTCATCCTACCGGCGCCGGAGGCGCCCTCTCTAAACCCCATAATGGCCGCATGTCCGCAACCCCGCGACTGGACGAAAGCTGGCAGCTGGGTCCCCTGACGGTGCCCAACCGCGTGATGCTCGCGCCGCTTGCCGGCATCGGCAACTGGTTCGTGCGCCTTCAGGCCAAGCGCTATGGGGCGGGCATGGCCGTCTCGGAGATGGTCTCCTCGCACGCAATCCACCACCGCAACGAGAAGACCTGTAAGGAGATGCTGCGGATCGACCCGCGCGAGCGCGAGCCCGGTCCGCATGGGCCCGGCGGGCCGGTCTCGATCCAGCTGTTCGGCGAAAACCCCGAGGTGATGCGCGAGGCAGCTGCCGTGGTAGTGCGGCGCGGCGCCGATGCGATCGACATCAACATGGGCTGCCCCGTTCCCAAGGTGAGGAAGACCGGCGCCGGCGCGGCCCTGCTGGACAACCCCGATCTGGCGGTTGCCGTTGCGCGGGCGGCCGTCGAAGGCGCGCGCGACGCGGCAGCATCCGCCGAAACGGCTGAGGTGGAGGGGATTCGGGCGGGTGAGGTTCGGGCGGGTGGGGTTCCCGTCACAGTAAAGCTGCGCTCCGGGCTGCGCTCGGGCGATGAGAGCGGCTTCGAGCTCGCGCATCGTCTCGTGGCTGAAGCCGGCGTTGCCGCGATCGGCTTTCATCCGCGCTCCGCAGCGGTGCACCACAAAGGCACGCCCGACTACGAGCTCGCCGCGCGCCTCGTCGAGTCGCTGCCCGCGCCCGTGATCCTCACCGGCGGCATGAACGACGCAGACTCGGTCCGCGAGGCGTTCGCCCGCACCGGCGCCACCGCGGTGATGCTCGCCCGCGGCGCGCTCGGTAACCCGTGGCTGTTCGCAGAGCTGCTCGACAGCGCCCATCCTGGCGATCTCGAGCCCACTCGCGAGCAGGTTCTGGTCGAGCTCGAATGGACGATTGAGCGCGCCGTCGAGCACCTCGGAGAGCCACGCGCGACGCGCTATCTACGCAAGTTCTACCCCTGGTACGTGCCGCGCCTGCAGCTCGACGCGAGCGCCACCAAGAGCTTGCAGGAATCCCTGCAAAGCGCCCCTACCCTGGCGCACGTGGGCGAGCTGCTAGGACTGTCGAGCAGTACTCCCACGCTGCTCGTCTGAGCACCTTGTGGAGAGCCGCCGCCCCGCTATACTGCTGCGCTCGCCGAAGCCCTCGGCCGGCGCCGTCCCCGCCCACAGCGGGGTTTTGTGTGTCGCGGACGGGGAACATCAAACCGCGATCGAGAGTCCATGCCCAAGGACGTCATCCTTACACCAGAAGGCCTGCAAAAGCTCAACGATGAGCTCGAGCTGCTGTCAACCGAGAAGCGCCGCGAGATTGCCGAGCGCATCAAGGAGGCACGCGAATTCGGGGACATCTCCGAGAACTCCGAGTACGACGACGCCAAGAACGAGCAGGCGATGGTCGAGAGCCGGATCGCCCAGCTGCAGGAGAAGCTGCGCATGGCGACCGTCATCCAGGCCAAGGACCTCTCAACTGACGTCGTGCAGGTCGGCTCCGTCGTGCACGTCAAGGACGAAAAGACCGGCAAGTCGGTCAAGTACACGATCGTCGGCTCCGCCGAGGCCAAGCCCAACGAGCACAAGCTCTCCAACGAGTCGCCCGTCGGTCGCGCGCTACTCGGTCACAAGCGCAACGACACCGTCGCCGTGAAGGTGCCGCGCGGCCCCGCCCGCAAGCTCAAGATCACCAAGATCGACGTCGGCCTAGAGTAGGCTCGCCGCCAATGAGCGGAAGCGAGCAGCACCCGGCCGGATCGCAGGAATCGGGTGAGTCGAGCAGGCACGGCCTGGATGAGCTGATCGCCGAGCGCAGGGACAAGCGCGAACGGCTCGGTGCTGCCGATCCGAGCGCCTACCCGCACTCGTTCTCTGACGTCGAGCCCGTTGCGCAGATCCTCGCCGCCTACGAGCACCTGCAGGCCGGCGAGGAAACCACCGATCGCCATCGCGTCGCCGGACGGCTAGCCGCGCGGCGTGGCAAGGGCAAGGCCGCCTTCCTCGACCTCGTCGACCGCACCGGCAAGATCCAGCTGCATGCCCGTGCGGACGTGCTTGGCGAAGAGCGCTTGAAACTGCTCACTTCGCTTGATCTAGGCGATCTAATCGGCGTCGACGGCACGGCCATGCGCAGCCGGCATGGCGAGGTCTCGCTCGGTGTCCAGAGCTTCCAGCTGCTGTCCAAGGCGCTGCGCCCGCCACCCGACAAATACCACGGGCTCAGCGACGTCGAGACCCGCTACCGCCACCGTGAGCTCGACCTGATCGCTAGTGAGGACTCGCGTCGCCTGTTCCTAGGCCGCGCACGCATCATCTCGGCCGTTCGCGCCGCACTCGACGGCGATGGCTTCGTCGAGGTCGAGACACCCGTGTTGCAGCCGCTCTACGGCGGTGCGCTGGCGCGTCCCTTCACCACGCATCACAATGCGCTCGACCGCGATCTCTACCTACGGATAGCCACCGAGCTGTACCTCAAGCGGCTGATCGTCGGCGGTCTCGAGCGCGTGTACGAGCTCGGTAAGGACTTCCGCAACGAGGGCGTCTCCCACAAGCACAACCCCGAGTTCACGATGGTCGAGTGGTACGAGGCGTACGCCGACTACGAGGGCGCGATGGCGCGCACCGAAGCGATCGTCCGTGCGGCCGCGGCGGCGAGCGGGTATGCCGGCGAGCTGGACTTCTCGGCGCCGTGGAAGCAGGTTCGCTTCGTCGACGCGATCAGGGACGCATCGGGCATCGACCTCGCCGAGAGCGCCACCGCCGAGGCGCTAGCCGCTGAGATCGGACGAGTTGGCCTCGAACTGAAGACGGAGGGGGTCGCCTGGTTTCAAATGGCTGACGACCTGCTCTCCAAGTGCGTCGAGCCCAACCTCGAGCAGCCGACGTTCGTCGTCGACTACCCAAAGGAGCTCTCGCCGCTCGCGCGCCAGCGTCCTGACGACCCCAACGTCGTCGAGCGCTTCGAGGCGTTCGCGGCCGGGATGGAGATCGCCAACGGCTTCAGCGAGCTGATCGACCCCGACGAGCAGCGCACGCGGTTCACCGAGCAGGCCCGGATCGACACGCTGACCGAAGGCGAGGCTGAGACGATGCCCTATGACGAGGCGTTCGTGCAGGCGCTCGAGCAGGGGATGCCGCCCACCGCCGGCGTCGGTCTCGGCATTGACCGGCTCGTGATGCTGCTCACCGGCCGCGACTCGATCCGCGAGGTCGTGCTGTTCCCAGCGATGCGCGACTGATCCAGCGGGGCGCCCGGTACGTAGCAATCTACGATCAAGCCGCGACCATCCTCTGCCGATGACCCCGTTAGTGCAGGGTGGTCGGTTGGTAGACTGATTCGCAAGGCGTCAGTTGGGCGTCGTTTAGGGTCCGAAAGCTCTGAGGTACCGTCCCAGCAGGAAGGAATCACACCATGTTCGAGCGATTTACAGAACGGGCCCGGCAGGTCGTCGTTCTCGCGCAGGAGGAGGCGCGAACGCTCAAGCACAACTACATCGGCACAGAGCACATCCTTCTCGGGTTGTTGCGCGAGGAGGAGGGTCTTGCAGCGCGTGTGCTGGAGAGCTTGGACATCACCGTCGAGCGTGTGCGCGCCCAGGTGGTGCGCATCGTTGGCTCTGGTGAGGAGGTCACCTCCGGGCAGATCCCGTTCACGCCGCGCGCCAAGAAGGTGCTCGAGCTGGCCCTGCGTGAGGCGCTGAGCCTGGGACACAACTACATCGGCACCGAGCACATCCTGCTGGGTCTCGTCCGCGAGAACGAGGGCGTCGCCGCACGCATCCTGCTCGACTTCGACGCCGACTCGGAGAAGATCCGCAACGAGGTCATCCGCATGCTCTCCGGTCCGGGTGGGCGCCGTCAGGGTCAGTCCGGCGGGGCAGCCGCGGGCGCGGGTGCAGGCGCATCCGGTGAGGGTAAGAAGTCTTCCAAGCTGCTCGATCAGTTCGGCAGGAACCTGACCAAGCTGGCCGCCGAGGGCAAGCTCGACCCGTGCGTGGGGCGCGAGACGGAGATCGAGCGGATCATGCAGATCCTCTCGCGGCGCACCAAGAACAACCCAGTGCTGGTGGGCGAGCCCGGCGTGGGCAAGACCGCCGTGGTCGAGGGACTGGCCCAGCGGATCACGAGCTCCGAGGTTCCCGAGCTGCTCAAGAACAAGCAGATCTACACGCTCGACCTGGCGGCCCTGGTCGCCGGCTCGAAGTACCGCGGGGAGTTCGAGGAGCGCCTGAAGAAGGTGATGAAGGAGATCACCCAGCGCGGCGACATCATCCTGTTCATCGACGAGCTTCACAACCTCGTCGGTGCCGGCGCCGCCGAGGGCGCGATCGACGCCGCCTCGATCCTCAAGCCGGCGCTGGCCCGCGGCGAGCTGCAGACGATCGGCGCGACGACGCTCGACGAGTACCGCAAGTACCTGGAGCGTGACTCCGCCCTGGAGCGCCGCTTCCAGCAGATCCGCGTGGAGGAGCCCACGATCGACCAGACCGTCGAGATCCTCAGGGGTTTGCGCGACCGCTACGAGCAGCACCACAAGGTGCAGATCACCGACGAGGCGCTGCGCGCCGCGGGCGAACTCGCCTCCCGCTACATCTCCGACCGCTTCCTGCCTGACAAGGCAATTGACCTAATCGACGAGGCCGCATCGCGGATGCGGATCAAGTCGATGACCTCGCCGCCGGCCAACCGCGAGCTCGAGGGCGAAGTGGAATCCACTCGCCGCGAGAAGGAGGCCGCGATCGAGGCACAGGAGTTCGAGAAGGCGGCAGCGCTGCGCGATAAGGAGCGCAAGCTGACGAATAAGAAACGTGAGCTCGAGCAAGCGTGGGAATCGGGCGAGTCCGGCGAGCGCCCGTCGATCGGTGAAGAGGAGATCGCGGACATCGTCTCGATGTGGACCGGCATCCCCGTGTTCAAGCTGACCGAGGCCGAGACGCAGAAGCTGATGCGCATGGAGGACGAACTGCACAAGCGCGTGATCGGCCAGCACCCCGCGATCGAGGTCATCTCCAAGGCAATCCGTCGTTCGCGCGCCGGCCTGAAGGACCCCAAGCGCCCGACCGGCTCGTTCATCTTCCTGGGCCCCTCAGGCGTAGGCAAGACCGAGCTCGCGCGGACGCTTGCGGAGTTCCTGTTCGGCGACGACGAGGCGCTGATCCGGATCGACATGTCCGAGTACATGGAGAAGCACGCCGTTTCCCGTCTGGTGGGTTCGCCCCCCGGCTACATCGGCTACGACGAGGGTGGACAGCTGACGGAGGCCATTAGGCGCAAGCCCTACAGCGTGCTGCTGCTGGACGAGATCGAGAAGGCGCACCCGGACGTGTTCAACATCCTGCTGCAGATCCTCGAGGACGGCCGCCTGACCGACGCGCAAGGGCGCACAGTCGACTTCCGTCACGCGATCGTGATCATGACCTCCAACATCGGCGCCGCTGAGATCGCGCGTAACACGCCGCTCGGCTTCGCGGTCTCTGACGATGAGACGGGCATCACCTACGACGACATGAAGAACCGCATCATGGGTGAGCTGAAGAAGGTCTTCCGGCCCGAGTTCCTCAACCGCATCGACGACGTGATCGTCTTCCACAAGCTGCAGAAGGAGGAGATCAAGCAGATCGTCGAGCTGCTGTTGCTGCGCATCCGCGAGTCGATGGCCGAACGCGAGCTGCAACTGGAGCTGACCGAGCCCGCCAAGGATCTGCTTGTCGACAAGGGCTGGGACCCGGCGATGGGCGCACGGCCTCTGCGCCGCGCGATCCAGCGCTACATCGAGGACCCGCTTGCGGACTTCGTGCTGCGCGAGCAGCTGATGCCCGGTGCAACTGTCGTGGTCGACCCGGCCGAGGGCGACGACGAGGGCGAGGTGCGCCTGTCGATCGTCAAGCCCAAGAAGCAGAAGACGCCTGTCGGCGTCGGCGCTGAAGGAGCTAGCGGCGATGACATCGCCGACAGCGAGGGCCACACCGACGGCGACGCATCGGAGCTCAGCGAGCCTGACGAGCAGTAGCGCGGGCAGTGAGCTGAGTACCGCGCGGCCGGCACTCGAGCAGGTTCACCTATCCCCGCTACGCGCCGAGGAGTGGGACGCGGCCGCCCGCGTGTATGAGGCCGGGATCGCCGGCGGCAACGCGACCTTCGAGTCCGAGGCCCCCGCATGGGAGGACTGGGCGCCCGCGCGCTCCGGGTATCCGGCAATCGCCGCCCACGGCAGCGACGGTCAGATGATCGGGTGGGCGGCTCTAAGCCCGACATCCAGCCGGGCTGTGTATCGAGGGGTCGGCGAGGTGAGCATCTATGTGGACCCAGCGTGCGCTCGTCAAGGCGTCGGGCGCAAGCTGTTGGATGCCCTGATCGACACCTCCGAGCGTAAGGGCTTCTGGACGCTCAGAGCTGGCATCTTCCCTGAGAACACCGCCTCCATCGCCCTGCACGAAAGCGCCGGCTTCGAGCTCGTGGGTACCACCAAGCGGATCGGCCAGATGCCCGACGGGCGCTGGCGCGACGTTGTCCTCTTCGAGCGCCGCAGCCCGATCGTCGGCGCTGACTGAGCCGTCCCCGTCGGCACGTACTCTGGGGTAATGGCCCGGACGACCGTCCACGTATGCTCCCAGTGCGGCTTTCAGTCGGCGCAGTGGCACGGCCAGTGCCCGGGATGCGAGGCATGGAACACGCTCGTTGAGGAGCGCGTGCGCCCCGCCGCCAAGGGGGATTCGCGCCAGGGCGTGGGCCGCGGCCAGCGGCGCTCGGGCGGCGAGAGCGCGGCGGTCGCGAGACCGCGCCTGGTGGCTCTGAGAGAGGTTGGAGCGACCGCAGTCAAGCGGATGGGCACTGGCATCGGTGAGCTAGACCGTGTGCTCGGCGGCGGGCTCGTCCCGGGATCGCTCGTGCTGCTGGGCGGCTCTCCCGGGATCGGCAAGTCGACGTTGACCAACATGGTGCTTGGACACCTGCAGCAGACCGGTCAGCGGACGCTGTATGTCAGCGGCGAGGAGTCAGCCGAGCAGGTCAGGCTGCGCGCTGAGAGGCTCGGATCGGGCCCTAACCGCCCGGCTCTCGACGTCCCGATCCTCGCCGAGACCGACCTCGATGTCGTCCTCGACACGCTCGCTGAGCAGGCACCGCAGGCGTGTGTGATCGACTCGGTGCAGACGCTGCGCGCGGCCGACCTGTCCGGCGCGCCGGGCTCAGTCGGGCAGGTGCGGGAGGTGGCGGCGAGGATCATGGAGCTGGCGAAGGCTCGCGGCGTAGCGGTCATCCTGGTGGGGCATGTGACCAAGGACGGTGCGCTGGCGGGGCCGCGAGTGCTCGAGCATCTGGTCGACTGCGTGCTCCAGTTCGAGGGCGAGCGCGAGCGGCCATATCGTGAGCTGCGAGTGCTCAAGAACCGCTTCGGATCGACCAACGAGGCGGGTCTGTTCGAGATGCGCCAAGGCGGCCTAGTCGAGGTACTGGACGCCTCCGCGAGGTTCGTAGCCGAGGCGACACGTGCCCCCGGTAGCGTCGTGCTGGCGGCAATGGAGGGCTCGCGTCCGCTGCTCGTAGAGGTACAGGCACTCGTGGCGCCCTCCGAGCTCGAGCAGCCGCGCAGGGTCGTCTCGGGTCTCGATCGCAACCGTCTAGCGCTGGTGCTGGCGATTCTCGCCCGCCACGGCCACGTCCGCACAGGCGGCGCAGACGTGTTCGTAAACGTCGTTGGCGGTGTGCGTGTGGACGAGCCAGGCTGCGATCTCGCGGTCGCGCTGGCGGTCGCAAGTGCAAGTCGTGGTGTGCCTCTGCGCGGTACACCACGAGCATGTTTTGGCGAGCTGGGCCTGACCGGCGAGCTGCGCTGGGTAGGGCACCCGGAGCGTCGTTTGGAAGAGGCCGCCAAGCACGGTCTGCGGGACGTAATCGCCCCGGCCGAGAGTGGACACTCAGCATGCGAGGTGCCGACGCTACGCGCCGCATTGGCGGCAGCGCTGCCATCAGGGCCGCACGACGATCGTCCGCGAACGATCCCAGAGCCGGTGGGAGCCGCGCTCACCACCGTCGAGGATCGCAGGCCGGCGAGCGCCAAGCGGGCTCTGCGGCCCGCCCCCGAGCCGGCCGCACGCGCCGGCTGAGCGCTCGCAGCTGGCGCAGAATCCCCGGATCTACAGGCCCTGGAACGGTGTGCATCCAGTGTACGAGCCGCTAACGGATTGCTAGATGCCCTAGAATGGGGGATTGTGGCTCCAAGATCCGGCGAAGACCTAGACAATGAGCTAAGACCGGATCCGGGTTTGATGAGGGCGCTGGAGATGATCGCGCCCGGTACCGCCCTTCGCGAGGGCATCGAGAGCATCCTGCACGCGCGCACGGGCGGTCTGATCGTGATCGGCGAGCCCGAAGACCTCAGCTTCCTGAACTCGGGCGGGATCAAGCTCGAGATCGACTACACGCCCGCGTTCCTCTACCAGATCGCGAAGATGGACGGCGCGATTATCCTCAACGCGAACGCCACCAAGATTACGATGGCAAACGTTCAGCTGATGCCCGATCCGACGATCCTCTCGCACGAGACCGGCACGCGTCATCGCACCGCCGAGCGCGTCTCCAAGCAGACGGAGGCGCTCGTGATCGCCATCTCTCAGCGCCGCGAGGTCGTGTCGGTGTACGTCGATGGCATGAAGTACATCCTCGAGGACATTCCCGTGGTGCTCGCCAAGGCAAACCAGGCGCTCGCCACGCTGGACAAGTTCCGCACGCGCCTGGATCAGGTCTCCACGCGCCTGACGGCGCTCGAGTTCGAGGGCGGCACGACGCTGCACGACGTGCTCACGGTGCTGCAGCGCTCCGAGCTGGTCACGCGCATGGCCGTCGAGATCGAGCGCTACATCGTCGAGCTTGGCAGCGAGGGGCGGCTGATCGAGATGCAGCTGGAGGAGACGATGGTCGGAGCCGCGGCCGAGAAGGCGGCGCTCGTGCGCGACTACCTCTCCAGCTACTCCGACGAGGCCTTCGCCGGTGCTCTCGAGGAGATCGGACGACTCGCCCATCAGGATTTGCTCGACTTCGGCCGGCTGGCGGAGCTGCTCGGCTACGACCGCAAGCTGAACACGCTCGACTACCCAGTCTCGCCGCGCGGCTACCGCGTCCTCGGTCGCATTCCCAGGCTGCCAAAGCTCGTCGTCACGCAGATCGTCACCGAGTTCGGTGGCCTGGACGAGCTGCTGGCCGCGTCTGACGCGGAGCTCGAGGCGGTCGACGGGGTAGGGGAGATTCGGGCGAAGGACATTCGCGAGGGTCTGCGTCGCTTGCAGGAGCTGAACCTCGTGGATCGCTACCTACAGACTTGAACAAGGGCCGCCATCAGGCCGGTCGCAACAAAGGAGGACACCATTCCCGCACAAGCAACTGAAGAAGCAACGCTCACGGAGGAGCTCGAGGTCACCCGCGAAGTCGAGTACATCGAGTTCGAGCTCGGAGACCACGTCGTATATCCCCATCATGGCGCGGGGAAGGTCCTCAAGAAGGAGGAGATGGAGATCCTCGGCGAACGCCGCGAGTATCTGACCATCAAGATCCTCCACAACGACATGACCGTCCGTGTTCCCACCGAGAACGCGGCCCTCGCGGGCCTACGCAGGGTCATCGACGAGGAAACCGTCAAGAAGGTCCTCGACGTCCTGCGCGACGACGTCTCGGAGATGCCCAAGAACTGGAACCGCCGGTTCAAGCACAACCGCGACAAGATCAAGACGGGCGACATCTACGAGCTGGCCGAGGTCGTACGCAACCTCTCGCTGCGCGAGAACGAGAAGGGCCTCTCGACCGGTGAGAAGCAGATGTTCACGCGCACCAAGAAGATCCTCGCCTCCGAGCTGATGTATGCGCTCGACAAGGACGAGGACGAGGCCGAGAGCTACCTCGACGAGCTGCTCTCAGACTCTGCCGACCACCAGATGGCGGCCGCAGGAGCCAAGTAGCGAGGCTTTCGCGCACGCGGCACAGCAGTTGCCGCGTGCGCGAGTGCCCCAGACGATGATCGTTGCACTGATTGTGGCCGCCGGCAGCGGCGAGCGCCTGGGTGCGGGTCGACCCAAGGCACTCGTCGAGCTGGCCGGTCGTCCGCTGGTGCAGTGGAGCATCGAAGCGCTGGCTGGGGTGAGCGCGATCGCGCAGATCGTTGTCGCGATGCCACCCGGCTCCTATCCGGCACCCGGCTTGGCGCCAGCCGATCGCGTGCTGTTCGTCGATGGTGGAACGTCGCGCTCGCAATCTGTGGTCCTAGCGCTCGCCGCTGCTCAACAGCACGCTGGAGAAGCCGATCTCGTGTTGGTCCACGACGCCGCACGCCCAATGGTGACGCCCGCTTTGGCCGAGACGGTGATTGCTGCCCTGGAGCAAGACGCTGACGCTCACGCGGCGATTGCGGCGATGCCCGTCACGAACACCGTCAAGCGGGTGGACCCTGCCGGAGCCGTGCACGAGACGCTCGACCGCAGTCAGCTGTGGGCGGTGCAGACCCCCCAGGTGTTCCGCCGCGAAGATCTCCAGCGCGCTCTTGACGTAGCCCCGGAGGAGCTCGCGCGGGCGACCGACGACGCGTGGCTGATCGAGCGCAGGGGAGGCAAGGTGATCGTCGTCAAAGCCAGCGACGAGAACCTCAAGGTGACCACCCCTCTGGACCTGCGTCTCGCTGAGCTGCTGCTCGCCGAGCGCCGCTCGTTCACATCCGCGCAGCGGAAGTCCTACTGAATCCTGCTTGAATCGCAGCCGCACGATGCTCACCGACTACCACCTCCACCTGCGGCCGGACGGCGGCAACTCGACCGTCGCCGAGTACCACACGTCCGCGAACTTCGAGCGCTATCGCACCGCCGCCGAAGAGCGCGGCATCGCCGAGTTGGGCGTCTCAGAACACGTGTATCGCTTCGTGCAGGCACTCGATGTCTGGCGCCACCCCTTCTGGGAGAGCTTCGCCCACGACGACATCGACGAGTACTGCGCGTTCGTGCGCGAGGACACCGATCTGCGCTTGGGTATCGAGGCGGACTTCGTCCCTGGCGCCGAGGATCGCATGGCCAACCTGCTCGACGCGCGCGACTTCGACTACGTGGTCGGCTCTGTGCACTTCATGCGCGACGGAGCGGTGGACATGGACGAGTACAGTGTGTGGAGCTCGCGCGGTGCCAGCGTGGAGGAGGTGTGGAAGCGCTACTTCCAGGCGATCGGCGACGCCGCGCGCAGCGGGCTGTTCGATATCGCCGCGCACCCAGATCTCGTGAAGTACTGGGGCGATGCGGCTCGCGCTCCCACGGGGGACCTAAGGCGCTACTACGAGCCTGCCGTCGAAGGTATCGCCGAAGGCGGCATCGCCGTGGAGGTATCCACAGCAGGACTGAGAAAGCCCGCCGGTGAGCTTTATCCGGCAAGGGCGTTTCTCGAGATGTGTGTTGAAGCTGGAGTGCCCGTGGCGCTCTCGAGCGATGCCCACCGACCAGAGGACGTGGGCGCCGACTACGATCGGGCTCTGGAGGAGCTGGACGCTGTAGGTGTGCGCGAGCTGTGTGTGTTCGAAGGCCGGCAGCGGCGCCTTGAGCCGATCGGCGCCAGCGACCGCGCGAGCGAGTCGCCGGCCGCCTCCAGCGACGCTGGCGCGCGATGAGCCTCGTGGGGATCGGCTTTGACTCGCATCGCCTGGCTGCGGGCCGGAGGCTCGTGATCGGCGGCGTCGAGATCCCCTACGAGCTGGGCCTCGACGGTCACTCGGACTCCGACGTGCTCGCGCACGCGGTAATTGACGCGGTGCTCGGTGCCGCCGGCATCGGTGACATCGGCGAGCACTTTCCCGACACCGACGAGCGCTGGCGCGATGCCGACTCGATGCAGCTGCTCGAGAGCGTTGTTGAACGGGTGCATGCCGATGGGTTCGAGGTGGTCAACGTCGACTGCACCGTTGTCATGGAGGCACCGAAGCTGCTGCCTTACAAGGCAGCGATCCGGGAGCGGCTAGCCGCGGTGCTCGGGATTGAGCTCGCGCGGGCGAACGTCAAGGCGAGCACCGGTGAGGGCATGGGGTTCGTTGGACGTGGCGAGGGTGTTGCCACTTTGGCGGTTGCCGGGTTGCGGCGGTTGGCTGACTGACGTTTCCGGTCGGTGGGGTTGGTGAGGCCAGGCCTACGGTCGACCGGAGACCTGCCAGCGTTCGATCGCCGAGCCGAGCTGCAGGCTGTGAACGGGCTTCGCGAGGAAGTCGTTCATCCCGGCCATCAGGCAACGCTCGCGGTTGTCATCTCCGATCAGGCCGGTCATCGCGACGATCGGAACGTGGAGATCGCCCTCAGCGGCGCGAATGCGGCGCGTCGTCTCCCAGCCATCGAGTTGCGGCATCTCGCAGTCCATCAGGATCGCCGCATAGGACTTGTTGACCGCCATTCGCCATGCTCGCAGGCCGTCGGGGGCGACTTCGGCTCTGAGCCCACGTCTTGCCAGCAGCGCGATGACGATCTCGCAGCTGATCTCGCTGTCATCGGCGACGAGGACGAGCGGGCCAAGGTCGGACGGGACCCAGCCGTGGGGGAGCAGGTTGCCAACTTCTGCCGACATAGTGATTCAATTCGACAAATTGGGAGATAGCTTGAGCTTGGCCAGCGGGCGTACGACGGGTGCGCGCTCGGTGGGCTGAGCTAGGAAGCGGTGGAGCAGCTCTTCAATGCGTCGGCGTCGGTCTCGATCGTCGTGCCCGGCTGTCCGTCTGTGGGATCCCCTCCAGGGATGCAGCCCGGCGCACCCTTACCCTCGAACCAGCCGTCTTCACACGAAGTCACATACTCGATCGCTGTGATCGCGCCCGCGCCCAGGTGGTCGCAGCTAGCATCCGCCGTGTCGCCCGCGAGCGCGTCTTGATAGCCCTGCTCGCAGGCTGCTGGGGATCCGTCGCTCGCGCCCTCGGTGACGGAGGCGCATACGGACACGGCCTTCGCAGTGGGTGTCGGTGCGCTCGAGGTCGGCCCGCCGGCAAAGACGAACCCGAACTTGCAGTCGCGTTGGTTCTCGGAGAGTGTGACCAAGTTAATGCCGAGCGCGCAGCTTGCTTCCAGCGTCGCGCCGCTGCCGGCGTCGGTGTATCCCTGTGCACATGCCGCGATCGCGTTGTCGCTCGAGCCTTCGGAGATCGCCGTGCACGCTTTTGTTGCGGCGGGCGACGGTTCGGTCGCGGCCGATGACGAACTCGACGCGATCAGCAGCAGCATCGCCGTTGCTAGGATTGACCCAACCCACCTGGACTTCATTGCGAAGACCTTCCCCTTTGCCGACTTTGGAGTGTCGGCGGTTCCCAAACGGGATCAGTAGACGGGTTAACCATCACCGCTCTCCGGATCGTCGGGCTAGGGACGAGTGGCCAAAGCCCATCGCCCATTGTGCGACAGGTGGCCAAATCCCGTCAGTGGGGATTTAGGTCTCTACGCAGCGCCGATGGTGATCGTGCCAGCCGCGTTCGTGGCGACGGCTCCGGCTCGCCATGCTCTCGCACATCGAGATCTGGCCGTGAACTCCTTGCATGGCTGCCCGCTAGGATCGCGCAGCCATGCGCTACATCCTCATCCATGACACACTCAGCGGCGAGCTAAAGCCGCTACGCCCGCGCGATCCCGGTAAGGCAGGCATCTACGCCTGCGGCCCGACCGTCTACAGCCGCATCCACATCGGTAACGCCCGCCCGTTTGTCGTCTTTAGCCTGCTCAAGCGCTTCTTGGAGCACGAGGGGCATGCGACGACGCTCGTGATCAACGTCACCGACGTCAACGACAAGATCTACGACGCCGCGCGTCAATCGAATCCCGCCCACCCGCGCTCGAGCGCCGAGCTGGCAGAGGAGATGACCGCGCACTATCGGGCCGACACTGACGGGCTGGGCCTGGGGCGCCCCGACCACGAGCCGCTCGCTTCAGAGACGATCGGGCCGATCGTCGAGTACATCCAGACGCTGATCGTCCGCGAGCACGCGTATGCGGTCGACGGCGACGTGTACTTCCGGGTGCGCTCCGACCCCGGCTATGGCACGCTCTCCCACCGCCAGCTCGAGAACATGGATCAGGGTGAAGACGCGGCGGCCGACCCCTTGACTGAGCGCAAGGAGGACCCGCTCGACTTCGCGCTGTGGAAGGCGCACAAGCCGGGCGAGGACACCTGCTGGCAGGCGCCCTGGGGCACGGGGCGGCCGGGTTGGCATATCGAGTGTTCGGCGATGGCCGAGGAGTTCCTGGGCGTCGGCTTCGACATCCACGGGGGCGGCTCTGATCTGGTGTTCCCTCACCACGAGAACGAGGCGGCGCAAACCCGAGCCGCCCGCAGCGAGGAGCTCGCGAAACTTTGGATGCACAACGGCATGATCCAGTTCACCGGCGAGAAGATGGCCAAGTCGGTGGGCAACATCGCGCTGCTGCACGAGGTGCTGGGGGAATATGGCGCTGAGGCGGTGGTCATGTATCTGATCTCAGGCCACTACCGCCAGCCGCTTGCGTTCTCCCAGGCCGCGCTCGAGCAGGCGCAGGCGAACGTCAAGCGCATCCGCGAGGCAGGGCGACGACTGTCAGATGGAGACTCGCCTGAAGACCTGAGCAGTCTGCGAGATAGGTTCTTCGATGCGCTTGCCCGCGACTTCAACACAGCCGAGGCGCTCGCGGTGCTCAACGAGTGGATCGGCGAGGCCACCCGTGCCGGGCGCGAGCAGCCAGGAGACTCGCATCTTCGCGAGATGCTCACCGTCCTTGGGCTCGACTCCCTGCTCGCAGCGGATGAGCAGGCGCCTGAGCACGTGCAGGAGCTGGCCGAGCAGCGAGAGCAGGCCCGCCGCGACCGCGATTTCGCCGCTGCCGATCGCCTGCGCGAGGAGATCGCCGCGCACGGCTGGGAGGTCCGCGACGGGCCCGGTGGCTTTGAGCTGATCGCGCTGTGATCCTCTACGGGCGCAACCCCATTAGAGAGGCGTTGCGTGGGCGGCGGGCGAGCAGCGTGGGGGAGGTGTGGGCGACGGGAGGCGCCGCGCGGGAGCCGTGGCTCTCTGGCGTCAAGGTCCGCACCGTCGCAGCCGAGGAGATCGAGCGCCGCTGTGGCTCGAGCGCTCACCAGGGCCTGTGTGCTGAGGCAGGGCCCTACCACTACGCCAGTGCCGACGACCTGCTCGCTGGCGATAACCCTCTGCTGGTGGCGCTCGATCAGATCCAGGACCCACAGAACCTCGGCTCGATCTGCCGCACAGCCGAGTGCGCGGGCGCCGCCGGTGTAGTCATCCCCGAGCGCCGCGCCGCAGAGGTCACGCCTGCGGTGTGTAAGGCCTCCGCCGGGGCTGTGGAGCATCTGCCGGTCGCGCGGGTGCGCAACCTCGCCGACTTCCTTGCAGACGCGCGCAACGCCGGCTGCTGGTGCTACGGCGCGAGCGCTGATGGTTTGCCCGGGGAGAGCGCGCCGGTGGCATACGACACGCTCGACTACAGCGGCTCAGGCGTCGTTCTGGTGCTCGGCAGCGAGGGTAGTGGCATAAGGCCAAGGGTGGCCAAGGCGTGCGATCAGCTGATCTCCCTGCCGCTGCTGGGGCGGGTCGAGTCGCTTGGCGTCAGTGCCGCCGCGGCGGTGGCTTTGTACGAGATCTTGCAGAGTCGTCAAGGGGGACCTTGACAAGGTTCCATAACTGTGTAAGGCTGCGCCGACATAACGCTGAACCTAAGGTTGAGAAAAGCTTAGGTAAAGCGATCTTTTATAGGTTGGCGCCAGGGGAGGAGTGCGCCACTGAGCACGTTTTCGGGTCCACCATGGAGGTGGTCCCCTAAGAAAGGATTGCTCGTGGCTAGAATCTCCCATAACCCTAACTCTGAACCTAAGGTCGAGGATTCGTTCCTGATCGCGCTTGCGAAGCAGGGGGACCGCAATGCCTATGAGCGCCTAGTTAGGCGCTACCACGGCTTTGTCCGACTGAAGGCGTCCTCTTACTTCCTCGCAGGCGGTGACTCCGAAGACCTCATTCAGGAGGGTCTCGTCGGCTTGTACAAGGCGATTCGCGACTTCCGCACGGACCGGGAGTCGAGCTTCCGCAACTTCGCCGAGCTCTGCATCACGCGGCAGATCATCACCGCCGTGAAGACAGCCACGCGCAACAAGCACACACCTTTGAACCAGTACGTGTCGTTCTCCTCGACTCCGGCAGGTGCCGGCGACGATGTGCCAACGCTCGACCAGATGCTGCCGGGACCGACCGTGCAGGACCCGGTCAACCAGGTGATCTCCTCCGAGGAGCTGCGCTCGCTCGTGGGGTGCCTGTCGACGGCGCTATCCGAGCTGGAGAGTCGTGTGCTCTCGCTCTACCTCGACGGCTACTCCTATGAGCAGGTCGGCGGCAGGCTCGCCTGCGACACCAAGACCGTCGACAACGCGCTGCAGAGGGTCAAGCGCAAGGTCGGCGCGCACCTGCAGTCACGCGCCGTCGCCGCCTGAGAATCGCTTACGACCACGGCGCCACTGTGGCCACCCCTCATCGGGCAGCCACAGGGCGCGTGGAGGCGTCCCTCGGCTAGACCTGGCCTTCCGGAGGCAGCGTGGTGTTACCCGGCGTCTCAGGTGGTAGCGCTGCAGCTGACGACGCCGGTGTGATCTGGATCGTGAACGTCTGGCTTATTCCACCGCCGTTCTGCGGGTCACCGGGGATGCGCACCCGGAAGACGCTCGTGCCCGCTTCATAGACGGTGTGTTCGATCAAGAACACCGAGCCGGTCTGAATCGTCGAGACCTGTTCGACGTGGAAGGCCGTGCCAAGCGCGTTCTCGCGTTCCAGGTAGATCACGTGGCCGACCCGTTCAGGGCTGACGTTGCCCGAGAACTTGAGCGTCTGGCCGACTTCCACCGAAGGGCCCGGCGGCAAGACCGAGGCGGTGATCACGTTCCTCACAGCCTCGTAGAGCACGGCCGATATGCGGCCGTTGCCCTTGACCTCGTAGAAGGTGTTGTCGATAGGCGACTGGGCGGGGAATTCGTAGCCGCCCGTTCCGTTGGTCTTGACTTCGGCTACCGGCGCGAAGCCACCCTGATGGGCGGTGCGCGCCAGCAGCGTGACAGGCATGTTGGCGGCGCCCGCCGCCACGCCGCTGATCGTCACGGGCTGACCGAACGTGATCGGATCGGCAGAGCTCTTGATCGTCAGCGACGCGTTCTGTGCCTGTGAGATCTCATAGGTGAGGAAGTTGGACGGGGTTGGGGCGTTGCGGAACGGCGAGCGCAGGAGCACCCGGATGTCCGCATCGCCAGGGACGAGGAACCGGTGGGTGATCGAGAAAACTCCCACCGACGAGCTCGGCCCGGCGGTCACGACACCAGAGCCGATGCGGTGCCATTCGTTGCCTGTCAACGCGTCCTGGCGCTGCAGGATCACCAGTGCACCAACATCCGCCGGGGTGACCGTGCCTGTGAACGTGACGCGATTGCGCCGGCCTGTGCGCAGGCCCGCCTGCAGTTGCACGTTTTCGGCCGGGCCTTTCAGTTCCACCACGGCGGCCACTTTGACGGACCTGTAGTCGCTCTGGGCGCCGTCCGCGACGACGTAGAAGCGGCTGTTCGCGGTGAGCGGGGTTAGGGTTTCGATCTGGTAGGCGCCGGTCTTTTCAGTTTTTGCGGTTCCGGCAGCGCTGTACCCAGGTGTCACAACTGAGCCTTGGTAGAGCGTCACGGTCTGGCCTTCAACTGGGCCTGTGCCGAGACACGAAAGACGACCGGAGGCGGTCACCTTGCCGCCTGCGTAGAGGAGGCGTGGGGCCACCTGGAGGGTCACGCGGCAACCTGCCGCTGATCGCCTCGAGGGCCCGTTCGTGGCGTGTCTATGGTTGGCTGACGCTGTGGCCGGAGCAAGCGCCAGCAACGTGCTCGCGGCCGCAACGACCGCTGTGAGCTTGATTGAACGCATCTTGTGCCTTCTCCTTGTAGGTGCGGATCATTTGTACTGAGGCTGTCCCCCAACCCTGTAACCCACGGGTGATGAATTCGATGCGGTCTAAGTCGGCGCAAGTCGTTGCTACGTCACGCATTTTTAGTCGACGGGCCGGCTCTTCGCGGAGGCTTCAGCACTTCCCCGCCCAGGGGCACGACACCGTCGCAAGCTATCTCGAAAGCCTTCGGCCAAGCCTGCCGGGTCCGAGCACGACCCCTTGCGACCGCTGGGAGTCGTGCTCGCCGCGTGCGCGACTGCACACGCGGCTGCGTCGGCTGTGAGTTAGCCTCATTCGGTCGCAAAGTTCGATTCCTCGGCCACCGAGTGTGAACTGCCTGGACTGACATAGTCTCCCACGGACACACAGACGGCGGCAGATGAGCACGAGACGCCGGTAAGATCCATGAAGCTGGTCCCGGTGGGCAGGAAGGGTGGCTCAAGTTCCCATCCTGCACCGTTACGGTACTCAGTGACTCCCAGCCAGGTTTTCGAGCCGCTCGGCTCGTAGAAGCCTACCGTCGCACAAGAGCTGCCACTGCAGGACAATCCTTGAAGCGAGGTTTCGCTAGCGCCGATTGGTCGTGCCATCGCTTCTTCAGTCCACGCCGTGCCGTTCCACCTCGCCGCTGACGGTTCGCCTTCGCCATAGCCTCCCACTGCCGTACATTCCGTCGAAGACGAACACGCCACCGAGGAAAGGCTCGAATTGTCCGCCTTGCTTATTCCTCCAGGGTTAGGGCTCGCTACCACGGTCCATGCTTTCCCGTTCCACTGCTCCGCAAGGGTCGCCCCATAGCTCTTCGTGGGTTTGGAGATAACCTCTGCCTGGTAGCTGCCGACAGCGGTGCATGCGGTCGCCGACGTGCACGAAACCCCCCACAGTAGTTCCATGGGGACTTCCGTGCCTCCCGATGGAACAGGACTGCTCTGAATGCTCCATTTGCCTGCTTCCCACCGCTCCACGAGGGCTGATCTGCTGCCCGAGGCTTCTTCGTAGAAGCCAACCGCCGTACATACGGTCGTCGATGAGCAGGAAACGTCATCGAGCCTGCTGATTTCGGCTTTGACCGGTATCGGAATGCTTTCGATCTTCCAGGCGCCACTTTCCCAATGCTCGACGAGTGGGACCAACTTGGTGCCTTCCAGCGTGTAATAGCCGATCGCGGTACACGTGCTCGCCGAGGAACATGAAATGTGTGTCAGGTGACTCTCAAGGGCACCAGGTTGGCTGCGCGCGTCTTCAGCAGTCCATGTTTTGCCGTTCCAGTGCTCGGCGAGGGCTCCTTCCTCGGTGTAGCCGACAGCCGTGCAGACGCTGACGGAGGTGCAGGAAACCCGTTCGATTGCCCCTTCACCGAATTCGCTCGGAGTGGACTGTACCCTCCAGGCGGAATTCGTTTTAAGTTCTTGCGCTGTTCCGTAGGTTGTCCCCGTCGCGTTGCTGGCAACGATCCGGTAGTAATACGTGGTGTAAGACGCGAGCTTGATTACGGCCGTGCTCACGGCTGTCGGCGTGATACCGCTGCCCTCGTCCGAGCCCGGAGGGACGGGTGCCGTCAGTTCGTAAAGCCCGTTGTTGTTGGTGCCGTATTCGAAGTAGTAGTGGGTATCTCCACCATTCGGGTTTACAGTCGCTTCCAACGTCGCCTTGTGCACGCCAATAGCACTTGCCCCTCCGGTTGTGACACTCGGGGGCGGTGGCGGCGGAGTTCCGGTCGTGGTGAAGCCTGTATCTACGCCCGCTGTGGTGCCGTTGGGGCTATTGGCTATGAGTCGATAGTGGTAGGTGGTGCCCGCCTGTAGACCAGTGATACTGCTGCTCGAAGGTACGGGGTTGGTGCCACTGCCGACGTCGACTTCTGGTGTCGACGAGCTGTAGTTTTCAGCTTCTGTGCCATATTCGAAGTGGTACTTGGTGTCGGCGCCGTTGGGTGTCACGGAGCCGTTTAGTGTCGCCGCACTTGCTGTCACTGCAGAGGCCGCACTGGTGCTAGCCGCGGGCGCCGCGCCTTCGCCTTCGCCCGCGGAGCCGCCTTCGCCGCTGCCGGTGCAGTGAGAGTAGTTATCGTTGAACGCATCGTGGTTCGAGATGCCACTAGGTGAGGCATTGAGTTCACCAGTTTCATTGTACATATTGATTCGCTCGGCGGGGTCGAGCTGGAACGCTTTTCCGTTGGTGTAGCCTTGGAAAGCCACGCTGTTGAAGTTAAAGAGGTTATAGCTCCCTGGGCGCTCAACGACGTACTCGGCGACATTGCCGTCGAAGCCGCCGGTCGCGGTAGCGTGTGTTGCCTTACCATTGGCATAGTTGTACATATAGAAGCTGTAGTGGCCACTGCCCGTGTATTCGGTGCTCGCTAGAAACCAGCTCCCAGGTGTTGAATACAGACTTGTCGCGATCGGGAGGGCAGGTAGCACCTCTGTCCACGCCTGGTTGTTTCCGAGGCCGGGCACCTGCTGCGCAGTACCGTCCTGTCCGAGATTCTGGTTGTACCATCCGCCGATGCCGGCCCATGTGTACGCGCTCGCGTTGCTGCAGGAGCCATGGTTGGATGGCTCGACGAAGTACCCTGTCGCGTTGGTATAGCCGCCGTGGCCGTTCCAATTGAAGTAGCCGGACCAGTTGCTGCTGCTTCCGGTCGACCCTGTCACAGGAGTCGGATTGGCGGTAGGGCTGGTGCCCGGGGAATTCGCTGGATTAATCGGGCTTTCCCCTTTGGGTGGCACCTCGGCCAATGCAGCCGGAGGTGTAACAAAATGTATGCCTTTTTGTATCATTGCTGTCCACTGCGCATACTGCGGCGAGTCGGCCGCAGGCTTCGGCGGGACGCCGTAGGCCTGTAGTTCTGCGGGCGAGGCGGTCGCAGCGTCGAAAGTAGTTGGTGGGACGCTGAATGAGACGGTTGTACCGTTTGGGCCTGCATATTCGCGTTGTGTTCCTCCTCCTGGCAACTTCGTGGTTGCTCGCAGCGGCAGAAAGTGCGTCTTACATGCTCCAATTTCGGTTGACGAAGCGCTATATGGATCGCTGCCCGAGTGGCATGTTGAGCGCACAGGGGTTGATGCGGCCGCAGGTGAGGCGCACCATGCCATCGAGACAAAGATCAACACACAGGACAGGCGGCACCAAGACGCAGAGCGGCGAGCTTTAGGGACGGCAGCGCGCGCATGGCGCGGGGACGTCAGGAGTGACGTCCGGGGCCTACTCGTGCGAGGTTTCGTAGGTACGGACATTGCCCCGGACCTCGGTCGGGTTCCTGAACCTACATGCATGTGGACCTCCGCCCATTTCGAGACTGCGATCAACGCGAGCCGATGCCCGCCTGAGCTTGCCGTTTCGTTGCAAGCTGCCGCATCGCAAGCCGAAGGACAGTAATATCGATGTACCCCGTGGACCCGGCCCTAAACGCCCTAGGTTTCAATTGTGCGCAAGATGCGGGATTTCTTGCGTGCTGCGTGAGCGCTTCTTGACTTGCGCTAACCGTGGCGCGCTCATCAGCTTCCGTTGGGTAGACCTTTGAGTCGCGACCCGATCAGCTTCTCCACAAGGCGAATAAGTTCCGTGCTGCCGGTGAGCGCGATCGGATGTCCGGGGAAAGTCGTGATCCAGGCGGTCTCCTGGCCGCACCCGTAGGGGTCCGCTTGAACGAGGGTGCGCGCAGGTGGGTGTGGTCCGATAAACGTGAGCCATGCGTAGAGCCTGCCATCCTGCGGGGGGCAACTGGCCGGTGCACCGGCGACTTCTGCTAGTGGCAAGCCATTGATGCTGCTCGCTAGCGCTTTGATCGAGGCTGTATTCGTGAGTGTCAGGGGAGGTGTAAGGCGTGACCCCATGGTGTGACCGTAGGGCCTCGTAGGTCGGGCGACAGTAACTGTGACCGAGTCGATGCTTCCCGACACAAGTGAGTCGTCGGGTCGGGCCTGATGCCAGCCAACGCGAGCATCGACTCGTATTGCAAAGCGATGCGACGCGTCTGGAACGACCGCAAAGCTGATGCGCTGCGGAACGGCCGCGGATGTGCCCGATGGGACTTCGAGTTCCTCCGACCAGTAGTAGGTGCGGCCATGACGTTGCAGGCTGCCCGTATGGATCAGTTGCGCGGCCTGGGGCGCATGTGTTATCAGGAACGCCAGGAGTCGCGCAGGCGGGGTCGGCGAAAGCCAGAATGCGTGCTGGTCGACGACATGCGCACGCGGTTCGCTCGGTGGGGGCTGGTCCAGGAGTTCTCGTGCGCTCGACGGAGGACGTGGCAGGCGAACGGCCCCAGACGGCAATCGGATGTCTGCGAGCAACGTGCTCGCGGTGTTGAAGGCCAGCGATGCGGGACTGCTAGTCAGGGTGCGACGTGGGTGAATGACCGTCACATCGGCCGAACTCTGGATCTTACCGCAGCCACTGACGAGAATGAGCATGGCCGTGGTCAGGCTGAGCCGTCTCGGCCAGGCCGTGGTCTGCGCTCGGAGCCAACCTCTCGCGGGGCTCATGCTCGAGGAGCTGACAGCGCATCGCATGTTGCCTCCTTGAATGGTGCCCCGGATGACGCCTCGTGTCGATACTACTCTGCGAATTTGATCCGGTCGCAACTACATTGCGACCTATCGTCGTCCCCACCACGAGCGCTGAGCGCGAGCGGATGGGATGCTGGTGATACTCAGTACCCACGGAGTGCTTGGTGTAACCGGCGTGGCTCCGGGTACGTTCCTGGCGGTAGTTGCCGTCTCCCGCGTTTCCGGTCTAGGCGGTAAGCGCCAGCTCGCTTTCTATGAGGAACGCTTGCAGCAACTCGTTGTAGGGCTCGTTGTTGGCCGGGATCGTGTGCCCGCGGCCGCTGATCACAGCCCGCCGCGCTCCGATGCGGTCCGCCACACGGTCGCACACGGCGTCGAACACAGGCGAGTGCCCGCCCGAGATCACAAGCTTGGGGAACGCTGTGCTTGCGAGCGCCTCCAGCGGCGGGTCGGCCTGCCACGGCGGTCGCTCGTGCATCAATAGGCGTGCGCCGCGCAGCAGCTCGCCGCTGAGCTCTGCCGGCGTGGCATGGGTGGAGCCGACACCGCCGCGAAACGCTTGTAGGAACTCCAGCGGCTCGAGCGTGTCCGCGAGCTCATACAGGCGCTCGCCATTGGCAATCTGCATGTCGACGAGCTCCATGCCGGCCGCCACCCGCAGACAGCCCGGCTCTGAGATCGTCAGCGAGCGCAGCGCATCTGGCCTCAGCGCCGCCGCGTACAGCGCGATCACAGCCCCATAGGAATGCCCCACGAGATGCGCGCCGTCACCGAGCAGCTCGGCGATCAGCGGCGCCTCGAGCTCGAAGTCACCGCGCGGGAGCGGTTGGCTCCCGCCGAAGCCAGGACGGTTGGGGATACACAAACTCCAGTGCTCGGCAAGCGTCAGCTGGTGGCGCCACGTGCGCTCAGCGCCCACCACACTGCCGTGGACGAGCACCACCGCCGGCCCGTCGCCCACCTGCCCTACGTCCAGCTCGGACGCCTTCATCGGGCGGGCTTGGCCTCGATCACGTTCTCCGGATTTGGCTGTTCAGCCGCCGGCGCCTGGCTGTAGTCGCCAAACGGGCTGTCCCGTCGCGCGACCGTCGCACCCACGCCGTCACGTTCGGCGAGCTCGATGAAGTCTTTCGCGTCGGGCGTATTGCGCATCAGCCCGTCCAGGATCGGGCCAAGCGTCTGCGTCGAGGCGAGGCCCATGTTCTCGTATGCCTGGTTGACCACGAGCTTCATTGCTGCCAGCTGCGAGGAGGGGATTCGCGCCAGTTGCTCGGCGCGCTCGCGTACCTCTGCCTCCAGGCGCACGAACGGCACCGCAGCGTTGATCAAACCAGCTTGCACTGCCTCTGTGCCGGAGAGCGGTCGACCGGTGAGGGCGTATTCCTTGGCCTTCGTCAATCCGAGCCGGTACAGCCACATGCCCGTCAGATAACAACCCCACATGCGCGAGTACGAAGTTCCGATGCGCGCGTCCTCGCTTGCGATCACCAGATCCGCGCACAGCGCCATGTCGCTGCCGCCACCCACGCACCAGCCGTGCACCTGTGCGATCACCGGCTTGGGCGAGCGCCACAGGCTCATGAACTTCGGCACCGCGCCCGCGTCCGAGTTGGCCAGCGCGAAGTCCTTGCCCGGGTCCCACCTTCCGTCAGTCGTGAGCGCGTCGTCCCAGTGGTGAAAGCCACCGCCGAAGTCAAAGCCCGCGCAGAACGATCGTCCCGCGCCGCGCAGGACGATCACCTTCACCTGTGAATCAGCGAGTGCCTGGTGAACGGCGTCCTGTAGCTCGTCGGGCATCGGCGGCACGATCGTGTTCAACCGCTCGGGCCGGTTGAGGGTGATTGTCGCGATCGCCGCGTCGGTGTCGTAGAGCAGCGTCTCGTATGGCATCGCGGCCTCCTCGGATTTACGTGTGCACAGCGGGCGAGCGCCTCACGCGCCAGATGTGCTCCATCGGCCAGCGCCTTGCCCACGCGAGGTCCTGCTGGTTTCGATAACTGCTTGTCGCGTTAGCCGCAGGGCGCAGCTCGATCAGGTCCTCGACGACGAAGCCGCTCTCGCGGAAGAGCGCGATCCAGGCGCCGTAGGGGAGTTGAAAGACGACAGGTTCGCCCGGTGCTTCGAGCGCGTGCAGACCCCAGTAGTCAAATATCAGACGCTCACTCGGGTGCTCGGCGTCCATCGGCCAGACGAGGTCGATTATCGGCGTGTTCATCGAGAATGCCAGCAGCCCGCCGGCTCGTAGCAGCCTCGCTGCCTCGGGAACCGTTCGGTGGGGATCGGCGAACGCCATTGCACCGTGGTCACAGAAGACGACGTCAAACGACGCGTCCGCGAACGGCGTCGCTTCGGCGCTCGCATGCACGAGTGGGAAGTCCGCGCCTGCCTCTGCCATCAGCGCGCGGGCGTGCTCGAGTTGCACGGAGGAGTTGTCGAGCCCGGTCACCCGCGCCCCCATCGCCTGTAGCGCGATCGACCACTGTGCCGCGCCGCAGCCGAGCTCGAGGACATCCTTCCCGCGCACGTCCCCGAGAACTTGCAGCTCTGACTCCGGAAGCTGCCACACGCCCCACGCGGTGCCTCCGGAAGCCGCCAGCTGCGACCCGTGGGTAGCTTGATACTCAGCCGACTGCTCATCCCACGTCTGGCGGTTGTGGGCCGCATAGCTGGACAGGTGTGGCTCGTCGCTCACGCTGACAGTCTCCCAAAGCGCGAGCCTCGCACCGAGTCGCGCTCCAATTTCACGTTCGCCCTGACACCAAATCCGCGAGCCGGCCCAGGCGCGAGGGGCGCTGCGTGCGCTGCTCGATGAGATCCGCGCGGCGATACAGCGAGTAGATCGTGCGGATGGCCCCCCATCGCACCGGCTCCGGCTCCCATCGCCGCGCTCGATGGCCGACCCACGGCAGCGTCGTGAGCTCGCTCGACTCACCGAGGATCAGGTCGCGCAGCGTGCGTCCCGCGAGGTTCGCCGCTGCCACGCCCTCACCCACGTATCCGCCCGCCCACGCAAGACCCGACTCGCGATCCGCGTCGACCGACATACACCAGTCGCGCGGCACGCCGAGCACCCCCGACCAGGCGTGATCGAGGCCGACGCCAGCCGTGGACGGGAACATCGTCTGGAGCTTCGCGCGCAAGCTCGCGACGGTCGCCGGCGCGGTCTCACCGCGGCCGTCTGTGCGCGAGGCGAAGCGATAGGGCACGCCGCGGCCGCCGATCGCGATCCGTCCGTCCTCGGTGCGCTGCAGGTACACGTACACGTGCGCGCTGTCGCTGAGCACCTCACGCCCGTCCCAGCCGATCTCATCCCACGTCGCTGAGCTGAGCGGCTCGGTGACGATCATCGAGCTGTTCATCGGCACGAGTGCTCGTCTGAGGCCCCGCAGGCCGGCCGTGTATCCCTCGGTCGCGCGCACGACCCAGCGCGCCTGCACGCTCCCTGCAGCCGTCACCGCTTCGTGCGGGCGGATCGCGCTCACCGTGGTCGCCTCGTAGATCTGCACGCCAAGACGCTCCACCGTCGCGGCCAGGCCGGCGAGCAGCTTGACGGGGTGCACACGCGCCACGTGCGGCGAGAAGCTCGCGCCCTGCACCCCCGCGACACGTATCCGGGCTTGCAGCTCGGCGGCTGTCAGCTCACGCAGATCCACAGTGCCGAGGCCGTGCGCGTGGCTGCTCGCGAGCTCGTTGTGCATGTGCGCCGCCTGGGCACCACCGAGTGCCAGCGCCAGATGCCCGCCCTTGACGAAGTCAGCATCGGTCTTGTGCTCGGCGAGAAATGCCCCGATCCGATCGACGGTGTCAAACATCTCGCGCTGCAGCGCCGCGTAGCCCGCGCGTCCGCCCGCACGTTCATAAACGCGCGGTGGGCCTGAGAAGAAGCCCGAGACCCAGCCACCGTTGCGACCCGATGCGCCGAAGCCAGCGTGCTCGCGCTCGAGCACCACGATCTTCAGCGACGGCCGCGAGCGCTTGAGGTAGTAGGCGGTCCAAAGACCCGTATAGCCGGCGCCCACGATTGCGACGTCTGCCCGCTCCGACCCGCTCAGCGGTGGGCGCGGCGCCGGCTGGCCGCCGAGCGAGCGCCACCAATAACCCAACTCGCCGGTGCGCATTCACTTGAGAGTAGACAGCCGAAGGGTATGATCGATGTCGACCCAAAAGGGGTCGGCAGGGATCGATCCCATGGGGATGGGGCAAAGCCGCAAGGCATGAGGAGGGAGCGCGCGATGGAGGCCGAACTCACGGAGACAATGACGCAAGAGCGGGCGGCCCTCGGAGCCGCGACGATCGCAGAGGCATTTCGCATTACCGCGGCTGAGCGCGCCGATGAGGTCGCTATCCGCACCAAGCAGGACGCGTTCTCGATCACGTGGGGTGAGCTGCGCGAGCGCGTGGATGCATTGGCCGGCGGTCTGGCGAAGCTAGGCGTCAATCGCGGTGACAGCGTCGCGCTGATGATGACCAACCGTCCCGAGTTTCACCTCTGCGACCTGGCCGCGATGATGCTCGGCGCCACCCCGTTCTCCATCTACAACACCTACACGGCCGAGCAAATCCGCTACGTGGTGGCTGACGCCGACGCCAAGGTTCTGATCTGCGAGCAGCAGTACCTGCCCCAGGTGCGCGAGGCGCGCCAGGAGCTCCCCAACTTGGAGTACGTGATCGTGGTCGACGGCGAGGCCCCTCTGGGCACGCTCGCGCTGTCCGATGTCGAGGGCTCCAACCCGGACTTCGATGTCGAGGCGGCGGTCGCGCAGGTGAAGTCCACGGACGTGCTGACCTTGATCTACACCTCCGGGACCACAGGTCCGCCGAAGGGCGTTCAGCTGGTTCACCGCAACCTGCTGGCGACGGTGGAAGGCATCGAGGATCTGATCGAGTTCCCGCGCGACGGTCGTGTTGTCTCCTGGCTGCCGGCCGCCCACGTGGCGGAGCGCAACGCCCACCACTACCTGCCAATCGTCTTCGGTCTGCAGATCACCTGCTGTGACGATCCTCGGGAAGTGCTCTCATACCTCCCGGAAGTCCGCCCGAGCTGGTTCTTCGCGGTGCCGCGTATCTGGGAGAAGCTGAAGGCGGGCCTGGAGACGATGGTCGCCGGGCAGCCCGAGGAGCGCCGCGAGCAGTTGCAGGGAGCGCTGGACGCGGCCGTGCGCAAGGTGCGCCTGGAGCAGGCTGGCGAAGCGGTGCCGCCAGAGCTGGCCGAGCAGGTCGCCGCCGCGGACGCTGAGATCTTCTCCGGGCTGCGCACGATGCTCGGGCTCGACCAGGTCGTCGCGATCAACGTCGGCGCCGCGCCCACACCGGTCGAGGTTCTCGAGTTCTTCCACGCGATCGGGCTGCCCCTGGCGGAGCTATGGGGAATGAGCGAGACATGCGGTGCCGGCAGCGTCAACCCGCCCAGCAAGATCAAGCTGGGGACGGTGGGGCCGCCCGCGCCGGGCATCGAAATCAAGCTCGACACCGACGGCGAGGTGCTGGTCAAATCAGAAGTGGTGATGCTCGGCTACCGCAACCTCCCCGACAAGACCGCTGAGGCGTTCACCGAGGATGGTTGGCTGCGGACCGGCGACATCGGCGCCTTCGACGAGGACGGCTACCTGTCGATCATCGACCGTAAGAAGGAGCTGATCATCAGCGCCGCCGGCAAGAACATGTCACCGGCGAACATCGAGGCGACGATCAAGAGCAGCTCGCCGCTGATCGGCCAGGCGTGCTGTATCGGCGACCGGCGTCCCTACAACACCGCGCTGATCGTGCTCGACGCCGACTTCGCACCCGCGTGGGCCGCCCAGCAAGGCATCGAGGACACCTCGCTCGAGGCGCTCGCCCGCGATGAGCAGGTACGCGCGGCGGTCCAGGCAGCTGTGGACGCGGGCAACGAGAAGCTGGCGAAAGTCGAACAGGTCAAGAGGTTCGAGATCGTCCAGGGTGACTGGCTGCCCGGTGGCGATGAGCTGACGCCCACGATGAAGCTCAAGCGTAAGCCGATCGCTGCGAAGTACGAGAGCGCGATCGACGGGCTTTATTCGTCCTAGCCGAGCAGCGCCGCCACGAGGCGCTCAGGCGCTTCGAGGGCGGGCCAGTGTGAGACGTCCCCGAGCGCCACGAACGCCGCATCCGGTAGGCGCTCGCGAATTCGCAGTGCCATGTGCGTGCCCGAGACCGGGTCGAGCATCCCCCAAAAGAACACGAGCGGTACATCCGCTTGCTCCAACGCACTGGTCCACCGCTCGTCGTGGCGTGCGCGGTCGGCGATGAACTGGACGAGGCGGTGGCTGATCCTGTGGCCGTCGGCGTGAGCCATTGCTTGCCAGATCGAGGTGCTGACGGCGGTCGCGTCGAAGTCGGGGGCGAACGTCGGCTTCAGTCCCGCCAGGAACAGAGCTTCGGTGATGCCCGCGCTCACCTGTGGTCCCCGCTCGGGATCCAGTAGCGCCAGCTGACCTCGCTCGGGACGCGCGAGGTCAGGATAGAGCCCGCCGTTGAGCAGGTGGACAGACAAGATCTCGACCTTCAGCGCATGTTCCGCACGGCGTGCCAGCAGCTCCTGCGCGACAGAGGCCCCATAGTCATGAGCCACGAGTACCGTCTGCTCGATCCGCTCCAGCTCCCAGAGCGCCTCAACGAAGTCGGCCTGCTCGTGTAGCGAGTAGGTATGGCCGGCGGGCTTCTCCGAAGCACCGAACCCGAGGAAGTCAGGAAGTAAGAGCGAGTGTCCTTGGGCCAGGCGCGGCGCGACCGCCGCCCAGTCATGCGATGAGCTTGGAAAGCCGTGCAACATCGTCATCGATGGTCCCGAGCCCATTCGCCGCACGAAGATCCTGTAGTCGTGATCGCCCAGTGCGAGCGTGACCTGCTCGCCCGAGGCCCACCAGGTCTCGATGTCGTTCACGACGAGCCAGTATGTCTGAAGCCTGCGCGGCGTTCAGCGCGCGCACAGATCGCGCAGATGTCCGGCCAGCGTGTGTGGCTGATCCTCTGGGATCAGCGTGCGGGAGTCGGCGATCTCGACCAGCTGTCCCTGCGGCAGCAGCTCGGCGAGCCGCGGTCCGTGCTCGTGAGGCATCAGGCGATCTTCGCTCGCCCAGGCGACCAGCGCGGGACGGTCGAACGAGCGCAGCGCCTTGGCTGCGGCGAGCAATTCACGCCGCCCCTGCGCGGCGCTGAGCACGTACTTGCGCAGATCGCGGCGTATCTCCGGCTGCTCGCAGACAGGACCAAACCAGCGGTCCATGACCCCGCGCGGCACCGGGCGCTTGCTCAACGGCCCATAGGTCAACGGCAATCTGCGCAGGCGGTCAAAGCGGAACGGCAGCAACGCCACGGTCAGGCCGCCGGGCACGCGCGCGATGTATGGCAGCATCTTTGCCGCGCCCTTCGGTGGCACGTTGTCGAAGGCCTCGCACGAGCACAGCGCGAGCCGGGCGATCCGCTCGTCTAGCTCGCTGCCGACCAGCAGCTGCGGACCACCCCAATCATTTGTCGCGAGTGTGATGTCGCGCAGATCCAGACGCTGGATGAACTCACCGAGGATCTCCACAACCCCACGCATAGATAGATCCGCGTCCGCATGCATCGGGTGGCGATGACCGCCGAGCGGGAGGGTGGGGGCGACACAGCGAACGTCCAAGCGCAGATCCTCGATGACGTGGCGCCACAGTGAGCGGTCCATCATCAGCCCGTGCACGAACACGAGCACCGGCCCGCTCCCGCCGGTGTCCTCGTAGTCGATCGTCCCTGCCGCCAGCTCAACTTCGGGCATCTCCAACCTCCAAGTTCCGGTTCCGCCACGATTAGATAGATCGCTCTAGTAAACGAGCCTATCATTGACGATGTAAATCTGGAACGAGGAGGAGTGGGGATGGTTGGAACCAAGGATCGGATCATGGACTCGACCGCCGAGCTGTTCCGGCGCCAGGGCTATACGGGCACCGGCATCAAGCAGATCCTGGCTGCGGCAAACGCGCCGTTTGGGTCGCTGTACCACTTCTTCCCAGGCGGGAAGGAGCAGCTGGGGGCCGAGACGATCCGCTCCTCAGGGCAGCTGTACATGGAGCTTTTCGCCACGATCGCCGTCCAAGCGCCTGACGTGCTCAGCGCGGTCAGCGACTTCTTCACCGGCGCGGCGCAGACCTTGGAAGAGACCGACTACGCGGATGCCTGCCCGATCGCGACGGTGGCGCTAGAGGTCGCGAGCACAAACGAGCCGCTGCGCGAGGCATGTGCGGAGGTGTTCGACGCGTGGATCAGCGGTGCTAGCGCGTACTTCGCCGCGGCCGGGGTCGAACCCCAGAAGGCACGAGAGCTCGCGCTGTCGATGCTGTGCCTGCTGGAGGGGGCGTTCATCTTCTGTCGCGCGATGCGCAGCACCGAGTCGCTGCACATGGCCGGCGCTTGCGCCGTTGCGGCGGTCAGAGAGGCGCTGGAGTCAGCCGTGTAGCCGTCGTGCGGACCCGGCGAGGGCAGCGCCCTCGGGGCTAGCCGCCGGATGCTTCGTAGCGAGCCTGCTCCTCGGTGGTCCGTTCGGCCCATGGGATTACCTGTAGGCGATCGTCTGGAATCGGCTGGCCGCTCTCGATGGAGATGCCGTAGGTGCCGTCGGCGAGACGCTGCTCGGCCCGCTCGATTGCCTGCAGCTCAGCATCCAGGCGCTCGGCTCGTCCCTCCCCGATCTCTGCTTCGAGCAGATCGCCGCCAACGTCGGCGGCCTCAAACGGGTCGGTGACGCCTTCGACGTCCGCGGGTGCCAGATCCTCGAGTGCGCTCTCGATGCGCTCGCGCGCCTGCGCCAATAGCTCACGTGCCTCGTCTGTATCCATGGCGTAAGTATGAAGGCAGCGCACGTCACGCGCTCCTCGGGGCTCGCTGCGTCAGCGTCGGGCCGGCGATCGCTGCGGTGTATTGAGTTCCGGCACTTCCGAGAGCCGCCATTGGCCGTGGATGTAGATGACCGTTTCTGGCTTGGCGCCGTCATAGACGAGCGCTTGCTCGCCGGACAGGACGATGCGGGTCCCTGCGCGCACCTTCGAGAGCCGGATCTTTTCGGCCCAGCGTTCCAGGTGCGAGCTGGCGTTCGCCGTGGTGCAGTCGTTGTTGGAGCGGCTGACCTCGCTGCTCAGCGGTCCGTCCATATAGGAATGGCAGATGTCGGTGAAGTCGCCTGCGCCGGCGTCGAGGCCGATGGACCTGTACATGGCTCGCACGCTCGCCACGTTCTGCGGGGAGCTTGCTCCGCTGCAGCCTGCGAGCAAGGCCCCGGCAATGCACAGGATCGCTGCGCGGGGGCATGACTGTGACATGTGGAAGAGCTTGGCGCCTATGAGTCAGCTGGCAATGAGTTGCTCCTAGAGAGCCGACGGCCGGGATCGAACCGGCGACATCCGCTTTACAAGAGCGGTGCTCTACCAGCTGAGCTACGTCGGCCTGGCGTACGCATCCTACCGCCGCAACGGGGGGTGGGAACACCATCTGGGTCCGTCGTTTGAATGCCTAGGGCGTGGACCTTCGCGCACGAGTGGGAGCACATCATCGATGGCAGTAATGCCCCGCCGACCGTCAAGCGTTACGCCGAGCGGTGGAACGTCCCGCTTGCCCGGACCGTGTGCTCGTGGTCTCGACCGAGTAGCGCCCATGCCGACCGAGACCACCAACATGGCACAAAGCAGAGTGTGCGACATCCGTCCGGACAGATCTAGGTGCCCCATAACCTTGCCGAGATCCTGGGTGGGACCGCTTACGCCGACGCTCCTCGGCTTGCACCGATCGTGGTCGCTGCTGGCGGCCACCCCTCGAGTGCGTAGTCGTTCAGGAACTGGCGTTTCCAAAAATAGTTGCGGCCTGTCTCTGAGAGCTCTGCCTCTTCGCAGACCTCGGCCCAGTCGCGTTTGATCACGTCGATCTGATGATCGACGATGGCCGTCGCCTCAATCTTGCTCAGCTGATACAGGTGCGCTCGCTCGACGCAGCCGGCGACCTGGCTCTCCTTGAACGGCTCCGCGGCGTCTCCGATGATCATCGCCTGCGTTGCGCGCCCGGTATTGCGCACCTGCGGGCAGACGTCATATGCGGGGGTGAGCGTGAGCATCTGCCCGTCCCAGAAAGCTGCATGGTTGCGGGCGTGGTCGTCGGTGTTGCCGACGAGGATGTTGAAGGTGATCCGAGAGAAGAGCTCGCGCAGATTCGAACCGGGATCCATGAAGCTGGCCCTCACGATCTGGGCCAGGTCGGCGTAGCTGGCGTGTCTGGCGGCGAGCTCGTTGAGCCTGAGCATCGTCAGCGCTGAGACCAGGCTCCGCCGCTCCTCGGTCTCGGGGAGCCTGTCGAAGCGCTCTACGAGGAGAACCGCCTTTTTGAGCGCTTGGGTGAGCTCGACGCGGGCCACCTTCAGACCGGCACGGTGCGCGAGCTCCATCGCGAGGTACTCGCCCTGCTCCACCGGGAACGTGTCGGTGGTCGAGGAGAACTTCGCGATCAACCTGCGCGGCCCGTCGTCGATCAGCGCCTTCGGACGAGCGCCGCCGATCGAGCTTCCGTGGAGCAGCGCCGCATCGAGCGCCGGCGAGAGGGGAATCCCTTCTTGCACACGCTGAGCCGACGTGGCAAGTTCGTCGAGACTCGCGTTCTCCCGTGGCCGCGCGACGTAGTCATAGGGGGAGCTTTGGAAGTCGAGGGCTCCAACACGGTCTGACCCGGACTCGAGCAGCAGGGTGATCAGGCCGAGGTCCGCCGGGTCACTCTCGGCGGCGGCGGGTCCGATCAGCCGATTCATGATCACGCGCTGCCCCCACGCATCTGGACGGGCGTCGAGGATGCAGCCGGGGGCGTCGAGGCCCGGGAGTGGCCTGATGCGTTGGTCGATCAGCGGCAGCTCCGGCGAATAGAGCGATATGGCCTCTCCTCGCTGGAGGTAGCTCCGCCCGTAGACAAAGGAGGCTTCGCCGCCTGCCTCCTCGAGGCGGCCGGCGACGACTGGCTCGGATGCGCCCGGCAGCCAGATCCAGACGAATGCCTCGCCTGACGGCTCAGAACTCATTGTCCAGCTCTCGTCTGGCGTGGCGCACCGCGCGTGGCAGCAGCGTCGGGCGCCGCAGGCGTGCCGCCTCGTCCGCCAGGCGTGAGCCGTCGGTGTAGAAGAGCGGCACGCCAACGAGTGTGGCGGCGTCGAACGCCGTTCCCAACGAGACGCTGGGGTTGCCCCGTTCTACCTTCTGCAGCGTCGCGGGGCTGATGCCGGCGCGCTCGGCAAGTTCGCGCACGGTCCAGCGTCGCGCGAGTCGTGAGTTTCTGATCTCGGCGCCAAGTAGCTCGGCCGCCTCGTGGACCGTGGGTGGATAAGCGTGCTGACGCTTGGGCATCTGTACCAATAAAATAGCATCAAAGTCCTTAAAATCTATTTTATTGGTACAAATAGATCTCGGCCGGGGTTCTGCTGGCCCGTGGCCGGCTCTCCCGCGCGGCCAAGTTACCCCAGCCCGGAGGGGATCAGCCAGCGCCGCCCCTTGAACCCAATAGACCATCCGCACCCGCAAGCACGAGTGGGTCTATCTTCCATGGTCGTGGCAACTGCGTCGATGTCCTCCACATCCGGCATCGCGGCCCCCGCGGACAGCGAGGCGACGCTCGCCATCGGCGGGATGACCTGCGGTGCATGCGTCGCACGGGTGGAGCGAGCGCTGAACGGCCTCGACGGCGTGGTCGCGCGCGTCAACTACGCCACCGAGCGCGCCACCGTGACGCTGCCAAGCGAACTGCCCGTGCAAAGCCTGCTCGACCGGGTCGCCGCAGCGGGCTACACGGCAGAGCTCCTCGGCCCGGATCTACACGCCGCGAGCGCCGGCGCTGAGGATCTCGACCGACGGGTGCGCTCGCTGCGGCGACGACTGTTCCTCGCGGCAGCGCTGTTCATGCCGCTGTGCGACCTGTCGATCGCGTTCTCTGTCTTCCCGATTCTGCGCTTCCCCGGGTGGCAGTGGCTGATGGTCGCGCTGGCTGCGCCTGTAGTCAGCTGGGCCGCGTGGCCGTTCTACCAGGCGGCCGTCCGCAACGCCCGTCACGGCACCACCACGATGGACACGCTCGTATCGCTGGGGATTCTCGCGGCTACCGGCTGGTCGCTGTATGCGATGTTCGCCGTCGATTCCAGCGCGCACACTTCGCTGCTGTTCGGGCTCGGCCGTGGCTCCGGCGGCGGCATCTACCTCGATGTCCCCGCGGGGGTCACCACGTTCCTGCTCGCCGGCCGCTACTTCGAGGCGTGGTCCAAGCGGCGCAGCGGCGACGCGCTGCGTGCGCTGGCAGCGGTGGCCGCGCGCGACGTGGCAGTACTCGACGCAGATGGCCGCGAGCAGCGACGCCCGGTAGCGGAGCTCGCTGTTGGCGAGCGTTTCGTCGTGCGCCCGGGGGAGACGGTGGCAACCGACGGCGTGCTCGTAAGCGGGCAATCGGCGCTCGACCGCAGCGTCATGACCGGCGAGTCCCAGCCCGTTGACGTGGGTCCCGGAGACACCGTGCTCGGCGGCACCGTCTCGCTCACCGGACGCATGGTGGTGCAGGCGCAGAAGGTCGGGCGAGAGACACAGCTCGGCCAGATGCTGAGCCTGGTCGAGCACGCCCAGAACGAGAAGGCCGCGGTCCAGCAGCTGGCCGACCGCGTATCGAGCGTGTTCGTGCCCACCGTGCTGCTCCTTGCGCTCGGCACGCTGATCGTGTGGCGGCTCACCGGTAATCCCACCAGTGCCGCGATCAGCGCCGGCCTATCCGTGTTGATCGTCGCCTGCCCCTGCGCTCTCGGCCTCGCAACACCGGCAGCGCTGCTCGTCGCCTCTTGGGCGGGGGCCCGCCAGGGCATCTTCTTCAAGGGCTACACCGCGCTGGAGGCCTCCCGTGACATCGACACGGTTGTGCTCGACAAGACCGGCACGCTCACCGAGGGGCAGATGATGCTGTCTGACCTGCAAGCGGTCGCGGGCGTCGACCAGAGCGAGCTGATGCGCCTCGCGGGCGCGCTCGAGCGGGCCTCCGAGCACCCCGTCGCACGCGCGATCGCCGCCGCCGCCGAGCACTGGGTGAAGGCGCTCCCCGAGGTGGACGCGTTCGTCGCACTGCCGGGGATCGGCGCGCGCGGCAGCGTCGAAGGGCACGAGCTGTATATCGGCCGGGCCGGGGCAGACCCCAGCCAGCTGCCCTCCGGCCAGGCCCCGGGCGACCAGACCCCCTCCTCCGAGCTCGACCCGCTCCCCGCGGACCTGGCAGAGCGCGGCAGCGAATGGGAGGGTCTCGGGCGCACGGTCGTGGCTGTACGCCGCGACGGGGTAGTGATCGGTGCGCTGGCCCTTGCGGACACGATCCGTGCCTCCGCCGCGCCGGCGGTCGGCCAGCTGCAGGAGCTTGGGCTGCGCTGCATCCTGTTGACGGGCGATAACGACACCACCGCCAGGGCTGTTGGCGAGTCGATCGGAGTCGACGAGGTCATCGCCGGAGCGCTACCAGCGGAGAAGGTCGCCGTAATCCGCCGCCTGCAGCGCGAAGGCCACTGTGTGGCGATGGTGGGCGATGGCGTCAACGACGCACCCGCGCTCGCCGCCGCGGATCTCGGGCTGGCGGTGGGCTCCGGCACCGACGCGGCGATCAACGCCGCCGAGGTGATCGTCGTACGCGACGACCTGTGCGTGGTGGCAGCTGCGATCAAGCTCGCACGCAGGACGCTGAAGACGATCAAGGGCAACCTCGCGTGGGCGTTTCTGTACAACCTCGCGGCAATCCCCATTGCTGCGCTGGGACTGCTCGACCCGCTGGTTGCCGGAGCGGCGATGGGCCTGTCCTCGAGCTTCGTCGTGTGGAACAGCTCCCGCCTACGCCGTGGGACTCCTAACGCGGCGCTCACCCAGGCGCGTGGCGGGCGGCCACAGGTAGCGATCCCGCAGCCAGGAGTGACCGCGTGAATTCGCTGTTTCACCACTGGTCAAACCCGGCGGTTGTGGTCCTCGTCGTCGTACTTGCTTTCTGGCACGAGCGCGGCCTGCAACGGCTGCTCCGCCACACCCGCCACGACCGCCGCCGCGGCCGGCGCTTGCGCTCGCTGTGCTTCTACGGCGGCCTCGTAACGCTGCTGATTGCAGTCGTCTCGCCAATCGAATACCACGGCTACGACTACTTCTATCTACACATGATCCAGCACCTGCTGCTGCTGCTCGCGGTGCCGTCGCTGCTCGTCGCCGGCGCCCCATGGCAGCCGCTGCTGTTGGCCCCGTCGCTACCGCTGCGCCGCCGCGCCTACAGGGCGATCGTGCACGAGCGCTGGGCGCGCCCGCTACGCGCAGGTGCTCGCATGCTCATCAGCGCGCCAGTGGCCGTCGCTGCGTTCAACATCGTGATGGTCTCCTGGCAGATCCCCGGGCCGTTCGACCTGTCGGAGACGAGCGGCACCGTGCACTCGCTGATGAACGCCAGCATGCTCCTCGTAGGGGTCCTCTTCTGGCTGAAGATCCTCGCCTCGCCACCGCTACACGTGCGCATGAGCCCCGCCGGTCAGGCGATCTCGCTGGTGGTCACGAACTTCGTGATGTTCATCCTCGCCATGTCCATGAGCCTGTTCACCCACCACTCGTGGTACTCGGTGTATGACCACGTCCCCGGCGTTGGGATCCCCGCGTTCGGCGACCAGCAGATTGGCGCAGGGCTCCTGTGGGTGTGCGGCGACTTCTGGGCTGTGCCCGCGTTCGTGTTCGCCATGCGCCGGCTGATCGCGCGCGAAGAGGGGGTGGTGGTCGCAGCGATCGAGCGGATCCTCGGCCAGGGCCCCGCGGCGGGGAGCCCAGGCCCGTAGCTCGGCCCCGTAGCCCGCAACCCATTGCGGGGCGGCGTGCGGATTGTGGCCCATGTCACGACCGAAGACTTCTGTCCAAACCCTGTAACACCGGGCTCGCCGGCGGTGTACCTGAGGTATGGAGAAAGTACTCACCCAGCAGGGCCGGAGCGCGCTGCAGGAGCAGCCGAACGAGCTGGTCAAGCGCGAGCCGACGACAGACCACGCGTCGGTCGACCTCAACAGCTTCCGCCAGCGCTCGCTGCGCAAGGGCGTGAACCCGGTCTTCTACTGGTTCATCCGCGCGCTCTTCGTGCCGTTCTTCCTCGTGTACTTCCGCATGCAGCGCGTCGGGCGCGAGCACCTGCCCAAGACCGGCCCGCTGCTGCTGGCCTCCAACCACCGCAGCTTCCTGGACCCGTTCGTGATCGGCACGCTGGTGCGTCGTCCCGTGTACTACATGGCCAAGCGGGAGCTGTTCGAGAAGCGCTGGCAGGCATGGGCGCTGAACGCCCTCGGCGCGTTTCCCGTAGATCGCGGCGCGGGCGACGGCGACGCGATGGCCACCGCCCGCGAGATCCTCGCGCGGGGAGACTGCGTGGTCATCTTCCCCGAGGGCACGCGCATGCGCCATCGTCCGCTCGGCGAGCCGCGACGCGGCATCGGGCGCCTGGCGCTGGAAACGGGCGCTCCGGTGGTGCCAGTGGCGGTGATCGGTAGCGACGAGGTGCGCCGCGGCTGGCGCATACGTCCGCGCAAGGTGCGCCTGCGCGTGGGGGCGCCGCTGAGCTACCCCACCGTCGAGAGCTGCTCGCCGGCGCTTGCGGCAGCTGTGACTGAGCGCATCTGGGCGTGCGTAAGCCTGCAGTGGGACTGGCTCGGAGGCGTCCAGTCCACGAGCTCCGCGCAGATCGGCGAGGCTCCCAGGCGCGAGGTCTCCTCGCGCGCGGCCTGAGCGCGCACCCGGAATTCGAGCGAGCGCAGGATAGGGTGCGATGAGTGAGCGAGCAAGCCAGCCTGAAGCCCAAGGCGCAACTGGACGCGGAGTTCTCAGATCTCTACCGGGCGCACCTGCGCGACGTGTACAGCTACGCGTACTACCGCGTGGGCGATCACCACGACGCGGAGGACCTGACCGAGCAGACGTTCCTGCAGGCCTACCGGCACTTCGAGCGCGCGCAGCGCGAATCGGACGGCCGGCCGCTGCGGCCGTGGCTGATCCGCATCGCGCACAACCTCGCCGCGAACCTGTATCGCGACCGCTCGCGCAAGCCGGTGACGCCGATCGACGACACGACGGCGCTGGCGGCGGTGCACACGACCGAGCAGCTGGTCGAGGGACGGGACGAGCTCAGCCGCGTGCTCGACGGTGTGCGACTGCTGCCCGACGACCGCCGCGAGGCGCTGATCATGCGCTTTGCGCTCGGCATGGACAACCGCGAGATCGCGCGTGCGCTCGGGCGCTCGGACGGTGCCACCAAGGTGTTGATCCATCGCGCGATCAAGCAGCTGGAGGAGATCGTCAATGAGTGAGGCCGTGTCCAACCTCGAGGGCCTGTTGCGCGAAGCGCTCGCGCCCGTCGAGCCGCCCGCCGATCTGGCCGACCGCTTGGAGAGCACGCTCACGAGCATCACCGAGATGGCCGCCGACGAGCTCGAGGCGTGGGAGCTCTCGGCGATGCGCGATCCGCGCAACTGGGCGCGCCCGGCGGCCGCGGTGGTGGTTGGCAGTGCCGCCGGGGCCGGGCTCGTGCTGCTACGGGCACGCCGGCGTGCGCATGGGTCGGCGGGCGTCATCGGCAGCGTAGGAAGCCTAGAAGGAGTACGCGAGGCGGCAGAGCGCGCAGTCCGCGACGTCGGCCGTGAGACACGCAAGCTGTTTGGCGATCGTTAGAGCCCGACGCGTGCCCGCTGCGCGCCGCGCGGTGGGCCCGTGATCGACGTCGAATCGCCAGCTAGGCTCTGAGATCCCCATGGCTACCTGCTATCGCCACCCCTCGCGTGAGACGGGGGTCTCCTGCTCGAACTGCGGGCGGCCGATCTGCCCCGACTGCATGACCCCCACCCAGGTGGGCATGCGCTGCCCGGAGTGCGCCAGCCAGCGCACGAAGGTGGTGCGTATGCGCGACGCAAGCCGGATTCCGCAGGTCACCTATGCGCTGATCGTCATCAACGTGATCGCGTTCCTCGCCGAGGGCAACCTCTCGATCAGCGGCCAGCCGACCGACAAGGTCTACGAAGAAGGGGCTTTGATAGGCAGCCTCCGCGGGCTGCCGGGAGTGGGTGTGGCGCACGGTCAGTGGTGGCGGATCGTGACCAGCGGCTTCCTGCACGAGAACCTGCTGCACATCGGCTTCAACATGTACGTGCTGTACATCCTCGGCATGCAGCTGGAGCCTGTGCTCGGTCGCTTCAAGTTCGGCCTGATCTACGGCGTCGCGCTGCTCACCGGCTCGCTGGGTGCGCTGCTGGTTTCGCCCCATGCGGTCACGGTTGGTGCCTCCGGAGCCGTGTTCGGCATCATGGGCGCGTTCGCGGTGGAGCTGCGCGCGCGCAAGCTGCCGATCATGGCCGGCGGGCTCGGCGGTATCGGGGGCCTGATCATGATCAACCTGGTCATCAGCTTCACCATCCCCGGGATCTCCTGGGGCGGCCACGTCGGCGGGCTGATCGGCGGCGCGCTCGTTGCTGTGGTGATCCAGCTGGGCGATCGCTACCGGGCGCAGGCGGTCGCGCTCGCAGCCTGCGCGGTGATCGCCGTCGCCGCGGTCGCTGGCTCGATTGCTACAGCGAAATCCAGCGAAGCTGAAAGCTCGCCGGCCACGCTCGTCACCCCCGAATGACAAGCATCACGGACTAGTCAGTTTTCTAGACTAGTTCGACTTATTTGGATTTATCTCAAGGGCTCTTTCGTGTCTGCCGATGCTAGCGGTGGAGTTACCCATAGGCTCAGCTACTACACGAGGTCCGCCCATGTCACTCGTCGGAAGGCTCGCACCGCAGTTTCGGATGGCGAGCACCAAGGATCTCGACAGCCTCGATCAGGACGTCGTCCTCGATGACTATCGCGGACGCTGGGTCCTGCTGCTCTTCTACCCCGGGGATTTCACCACCGTCTGTCCGACTGAGATGGTCGCGTTCAGCGGCCGTGTCGGCGAGTTCGCCGACGAGGAAGCCGATCTGATAGCGATCAGCACCGACAGCGTGCACTGCCATCAGGCCTGGCAGGAGTTCGCTCTCGGCCCGTTGGCGATGCCGCTGGCCTCTGACCCGACGCTAGAGGTCAGCCGCGATTACGGTGTGCTGATCGAGTCCGACTGCGTGGCTCAGCGCGCGTCGTTCATCGTAGATCCGAGCGGAGTCATCCGCTACGAGGTCATCCACGACGGTGATGTGGGGCGCAGCGTCGATGAGTCGCTGCGCGTGCTGCAGGCGCTTCGCTTGGAGACTTTCGTGCCGGCGGATTGGCAGCCTGGCCAAGCGGCCCTCACGAGCGCGGGATGAGCATGGAGCGCCACCCGGTCGTGATCGTGGGCGGTGGTCCGGCCGCCTACGCGGCGGCCATCTACGCGGGGCGTGCGAAGCTCGAGCCGCTGTGCCTGGAGGGCTACGCCGCCGGCGGCTTGCTGATGACCGCGGACAGAGTCGAGAACTATCCAGGGTTCAACGCTGACGCCAGCGGGCCGGAGCTCATGGGTGTGATGCGCGCGCAGGCTGAGAGCTTTGGCACACGGCTGATCGCCAAGGACGTCACCGAGCTAGACCTCGGTACGTGGCCGTTTCGCGTCGGCATGTTCGGCGAGACGGTGGAGGCGGAAGCGCTGATCGTGGCGACGGGGGCGCGCGCCAAGCGGCTGGGCCTCCCTTCGGAGGACGCTCTGGAGGGTTACGGCGTGGCGTATTGCGCAACCTGTGACGGCTTCATGTTCGAGGGCAAGCGGGTCGCGATCGTCGGCGGCGGCGACTCCGCGCTCGACCAGGCGATGTCGCTGGCCAAGATCGCAACGGAGGTCACGATCGTTCACCGGCGCGAGCGATTGCGTGCCAGCGAGATCATGGTCGACTACGCGCGCGAACACGAGAACATCTCGTTCCTGCAGCCGTTCACGGTGCAGGAGATCCTGGGCGCAGGGGAGGGCCAGCGCGTCACCGGCGTTCGGCTCCGCGACGAGCGCACGCAGGCCGAGCACGTGCGGGAGCTCGACGGCGTGTTCGTCGCGATCGGCCACGATCCAGCGTCTGAGCTGCTCGCACCGTTCTTCGACCGCGACGATCACGGCTACATCAGCGTGCAACCGGGCACCTCGATCACCGACATCGAGGGCGTCTTCGCGGCCGGCGACGTCCACGAGCGCGTCTACCGTCAGGCCGTGACAGCCGCGGCGTCGGGCTGCATGGCGGCTCTTGACGCCGAGCGCTGGTTGGCCCGTCGCGGCGCCTGGAGCACCGCTCACGCGGTAGCCGCTGAAGTATCCACGCCTCGGCCGGGCGTGCCGTCCCTACTCGGTGAGAGCGGGCAGCGATGAAGCCGGTCATCCTCTACGCGGTCACCGGCTGTCCGCTGTGCGCGCGCTACCGCGCCCTGTTCGACGAGCGGGGGCAGTCCTTCGAGGAGCGCAACGTCACCGAGAACCCCGCCTACCGTGAGGAGGTCAACAAGCTGGGCACGATGGTGATGCCGGTGGTGGTCGTGGGCGAGCGCGCCATACCCGGGTTTCGTCCCAACACGGTCATCGAGCTGCTCAACGCCTGAGCACGGCCGACGTGTTCATGCTCGCGAACATGCGCTCGCCTTGGATGTAGAGGAACGCTCCGGCTCCTGCCGCGCCGCCGAGGAAATCGGCCAGCAGGTAAATCCAGAGGTGCGCCCACTTGAATGCTCCCAGCACGGCCGCGCCGAGGGCGATCGCGGGATTGAACGCCGCGCCTGAGATCCAGCCGACCGAGATGGCGCCGACGACCACCACGAATCCGATTGCGAGCCCGTAGAAGGAGTTTCCCTCGCTGTCCTTCGATGTGGCCACGTTCAGCATGATGTAGGCGAGGGCGAACGTGAACAGGAACTCCACCACGAGCATCTTGCCGACGGAGGCGGTGGCGCCGGCGGACTCCTTGCCGCCGACGACGGTCACCAGCAGGCCCGCGACGGCGGCGGCAGCGAACTGCGTGGCTATGTAGCTGAGGTACTCGTGGGCTTTGAGCTTTCCCCGGATGAAGACGGCGGTGCTCACCGCGGGGTTGTAGTGGCCCCCGGAGACGTGGCCGCCGGCGAACACGAGCACCATCAGCACCGAGCCGATCGCGATTGGCGCGAGCATCGCCCCGGACTTGTTAGCGGACTCGGTCGCCATGCCGACCGTGAACACGAATAGGAACATCCCGATGAACTCGACCGCGAGCTTCCGCTTCAAGGGGTAACCCATGTCGCTCCTTTACATATGAGAAGTCGCTCGATCTCGTCATCGCGTCCGCGCGATCCCGGTCCAGGAGCCCCTTCGTTGCAGATTGCGAAAGACGCTACTAGTCGTACAGGCGGAACTTCGGCACTACGGATGCAGCACGCGCGCGAGCAGCTCCAGGCCGTCGATGAGGCGCGGCCCGGGCCGTGAGAAGTACGCGGAGGCATTGACCGCCACGACCTGCTTGGCGTTCACGTCTGCCAGCTCCCGCGCATATGTGACGGCCTCGGCCCGCGCGCGCTGCTCGTCGTATCCGCACGGCATCACCACCACCACATCCGGTTGCGCTGCCGCCAGCTCCTCCCAGGAAACGGTCTGCGACGGTTCGCCGGGGAGCCCGAGCACGTCCTCGCCGCCCGCCAGCTCGATCAGCTGCGGCGTCCAGTGCCCAGCCACGAACACCGGGTCGAGCCACTCGAGCGCCGCCACCCGCGGGCGCGGCTGTGCCCGCACCGCCAGCTTCACGCGGTCGATTCGCGCGGCAATCTCACCCACGAGCGTTTCGCCCTGCTCACGCCGGCCGGTGGCCTGGGCCAGCGTGCGCACGTCGCCGAGCGTCTCGCCGAGCGTCTTCGGATCCAAGGCGATCACCTGTGGCTTGGACGGCAGCGTCTTTGCGACCTCCGCCACCTCGTCGTAGGAGACCGCGCACACGGGGCACAGCGCCTGTGTGACGATCAGCTCCGGCTCGAGCCTCGCGAGCTCCTCACGGTCGAGCTCGTAGATGGCCTCGCCCTCCTGCGTGCGCTCGCGCACCGCCGCGTCGATCTCCGGCGCGCTCAGACCGGCGGGTAGGACATCGCGCGTGACTTGGGGGAGCCCAGCGGCGGCCGGCGGGAAGTCGCACTCGTGCGTGACGCCCACCACCTCTGGGCCGGCCCCGAGCGCGAACAAAAGCTCGGTGGCGTGGGGGACGAGGCTCACGATCCGCATGCCCTGACTTTAGGGGTAGCTGGATCGACGATCGACAACGTCTAAGCTCGCAGCCGATGAGCCTGCTCGATGATTCCGGCATTCAGCAGCGACTGGCGGGGGTCCCTGAGTGGCGCCTCGGCGCCCAGAGCGAGATCGTGCGCGAGACCACCTTCGCGGACTTCGCCGCGGCGATCGCGTTCGTCAACCGCGTCGCGGAGGTCGCCGAGGCCGCCAACCACCACCCCGACATCCTCGTGCACGGCTGGAACAAGGTCCGCCTGACGCTCTCCACGCACTCCCAGGGTGGCCTCACCGACGCGGACTTCCAGCTCGCCGCGCAGATCGACGGCCTCGCATAGACACCCGTCACCTGAAGGTCGATCGCCGCGGCGGGCGCTCGCTTCCGACCATCTGCCTTGCTACCTTTGGCTGGTCGACAGCACGATGAACGACGACGAAGAAGATCTTCCCCGAAGTAGCCCGGCCCGCAGGGGCCATATGTGTCGCGGCCGTGCAGGTCTGGCCGGCCGACATAGGCTGCCGGCACGCGTCGGTGATCGCCGGTAGCGCGTGAACGGCCTGAAGCTCATCTTCGCGGCGCTTCTGGTCGCTATCAACGCCTTCTTCGTGATCGCCGAGTACGCGCTCGTGCGCTCGCGCAAGGCACGCCTGGAACTGCTGCGCGAGGAGGGCGCGAAGGGCGCTGCGCTCGCGCTCACGCAGTTGGCGAACGTCAACGAGTACATCTCCGCCGTGCAGATCGGCGTGACGATGACATCGATCGGCATCGGAGCTCTCGGCGAGCCCGCGCTCGCGGCGATCCTCAAGAGCGCCCTCGGCAACACCATCAGCCACGGGGTGGCGGTCGCGGTGGCGGTGATCGTCGCCTTCGCGATCATCTCCTCCGCACAGCTGATCGCGGGTGAGATGGTGCCGAAGTTCTATGCGATCGATCGCGCTGAGGCGGTCGCCCGGCGGGTCGCCCGGCCGCTACAGGCATTCAGCGCGCTGTTCCACCCGTTCATCGTCTCGCTCACAGCCGTCGCCGATCGCATCCTGCGGCTGCTCGGCGTGGACATGAGCCAGGAGCGCCGCGGCGGCTCCTCGGACGAGCTGAAGCGCCTGATCGCTGAGTCCCACGAGGGCGGCCAGATCGACCAGGGCGAGGCGGGCATGCTCACCGGTGTCTTTCACCTGCACGAGCAGGAGGCCCGTCAGGTGATGACGCCCGCGCCAGCGGTCGTCACCGTCGACGTCTCCCAGGACGTGGAGACCGCGCTCGGCCTGTGCGTCTCCAGCGGCCACACGCGCCTGCTGGTCACCGAGGAGGAAGACCGCGACCGCATCCGCGGGCTCGTGCACGTCTCAGAGCTCGTGCGCCTGCTGATGCAGGAGGGACCCAACACGCCGCTCGAGCGGGTCGTCCACGACGCGCTGATCGTGCCCGAGACCAAGCCCCTGGATGATCTGCTCGCCGATCTGCAGCGCCAGCGCACCTCGATGGCGGTGGTCGTGGACGAGTACGGGCGGGTTGTCGGCGTTGTCACCGTCGAGGACATCATCGAGGAGGTCGTGGGGGAGATCGCCGATGAGACAGACCCCGCCGCTGGGGAGGTTCGCCGGCTCGCCGACGGCGACTGGTTCGTGCGCGGGCATGTCGCTGTCACCGACCTCGCCGACTACGGCCTGCATCTACCGGTCGACTCCGATGCCTACAACTCCGTTGGCGGCTTCGTGTTCGCCCAGCTCGGACGCCTGCCAAAGCGCGGCGACACCGTGCCCGCCAACGGCTACTCGATCCGCGTGGAGTCCGTGCGCGACAACCGCATCGAGGCGGTGCGCATCCGTGAGCGCCGCCAAGTCGCACCCCGGGAGGGGCGCACCGCCGACGATTGACCGCGGCCGCACGCCGAGCCAGCCCGATACCACCCAGCCGGCCGCCCACGGCCGGGTGGGTGGGTGGGTGGGCCTTAAATCTCTTCCTTGCCGTTAAACACGTCCGGCCCGCGGGGGGAGCGGACCGGATCGTGTGCACTGGGAGGAGGCGGGTGTGCGTGCGACTTGACGTCGCATGAACCAGTATGGCGAGGTTGATGAACGAGACCTAAAAGCCAGCCGCTGGCAGTCTAAATTCTGACGAAGAACACCCTCGGCGTCTCGCTCTCGCCGTCAGTAGGTGTGCAGGCCACGCCCGCTCTTACGTCCCAGCGAGCCTTCCGCGACCAACTCCTGCACGCGCGGCGGAACCGGCTCGCCGATCGTTTCGCCGATTGCGCTGGAGACATCAAGCCCCACCAGGTCGAGTAGCGCGAGCGGACCCATCGGGTGTCCAGCGCCAAGGCGCATGCACGTGTCGACGTCCGCCGGGTCCATGCCCGTCTCTTCCACCAGGCGCACCGCGCTGAACAGGTACGGGAACAGCAGCCGGTTCACCACGAAGCCCGGCACATCCGGAACCTCGACCGGCGTCTTCTCGAGTTTCTCGCACAGATCGAGCGCACGCTTGCGTGTCTGCTCGCTCGCGGCCTCAGGGAAGACCAGCTCCACCAGCTGCATCTTGGTGACCGGGTTGAAGACGTGAAGGCCAAGGAAGTTATGTGGGCGCCCACTCTCCTGTGCCAAACGCTCGATCGAAAGTGAGGAGGTCGTGCTCGCGAGGATCGCGTCAGGGCCGAGGATCCCATTGAGCTCCGTCAGCAGCGCCGCCTTGGCGTCGTGATCCTCGATCACAGCCTCCACCACGAACGTTGCCTCAGCCAACGCTGCCGAGTCGGTCACGATTTCCACGTGCTCGGGGTCGACCTCCGCCTTCAGGCGACTCAGCGTCTTCTCCACCGTCGCCCGCGCGCGGTCGGCGGAGCTCTCCGAGCGCGCCAGCAGCAGCACCGGCCCATGGTGGGCGGCGGTGGCGGCAAGGCCGCATGCGATGGCGCCGCTTCCGGCTATCCCAAGGCGTTTGCTCAAGGTCTTCCTTGTCCTCTCTCGGTATCTACCGGCCCCTGGCTGACTGACCAGTCAATCAGTGAGCGCGGTAGAATTACGGATGTAGGGTCCGGCATCTTATTCAGACGCGGATTGAAGGCCTTGGGTGGGCGAGCAGGCGGGTTCCTCGCCATCTCCAGACCAACGCTTAATACTCCTTAGGAGGACTGCAGACATGAGGCAACCAGAGGGACGCGAAGTCGTGATCGTGGAGGCCGTGCGTACGCCCATCGGCCGCGGTCACAAGGAGAAGGGCTACTACAAGGACACCCATCCGAACGAGCTGCTCGGAGCCGTGTACTCAGAGGTGATCAACCGCGCCGGCATCGACGCCGCGCAGGTTGAAGACGTAATTGCCGGCTGCGTCTCGCAGTTCGGCGAGCAGGGCCTGAACGTGGCACGCAACGCATGGCTGCAGGAGGGCCTGCCGATCGAGACTCCCGGCACGACCGTCGACCGCCAGTGCGGCTCCGCCCAGCAGGCCGTCAACTTCGCCGCTGGCCTGATCGCCGCGGGCGTGCACGACGCGATGATCGGCTCAGGCGTGGAGCACATGGGCCACCTGCCGTTCTCCGCTGTGGCGCAGACGCAGGGAGAGTTCGGCCTGGCGTTCCCGCCGGAGCTGATGGCCAAGCACAACATCGTCGGCCAGGGGCTCGGTGCGGAGATGATCGCCGACCAGTGGGAGATCCCCCGCTCAGAGCTCGACGAGCTGGCCGTGCGCTCGCACCGCCTCGCCAACCAGGCAACCCAGGAGGGCCGCTTCGAGCGGGAGATGGTGCCGATGACGGTGGATGGCAACACCTACGTCACCGACCAGGGCATCCGTCCTGACACCAACCTCGAGTCGCTCTCACAGCTGAAGCCCGCGTTCAAGCCCGACGGCAAGATCACCGCGGGCAACGCCTCCCAGATCTCAGACGGCGCCGCCGCGGTGCTGCTGATGTCCGCTGAGAAGGCCAAGGAACTCGGGCTCACTCCCCGCGCGCGGATCGTCGACCAGACGACTGTCGGCTGTGACCCCGTGAAAATGCTCGAGGGACCGATCCCCGCCACACGCAAGATCCTCTCGCGCAACGGCATGGTGATCGACGACATCGACCTGATCGAGATCAACGAGGCATTCGCGCCCGTCGTCGCCGCATGGAAGCGCGAGCTCTCACCCGACATGGACCGTGTCAACGTCAACGGCGGCGCCATGGCGCTCGGGCACCCGCTCGGCTCCACCGGCGCGCGGCTGATCACCACGCTGCTGCACGAGCTCGAGCGCTCCGACAAGGAGATCGGGTTCGTGACCATGTGCTGCGGTGGGGGGCTCGGGACCGGGACGCTCATCCAGCGCGTCTGACGCGCGATAGTGGTTGCGGGGTGGCTCTGATCGAGCGCCCCGCGATCGTCCCGTGGCTATAGCGAAGGCGTCGCTGGCGCGGCGAAGTTGGCGCGCAGGCGCCCGATGACGATGACGGTCAGCCACACGAGGGGAACCTCGAGGACCGCTCCGAAGATCAGTACGGGTAGAAACAGGCTGCCGTGGCCGACGGCCGCGAACGCAAGATCGAGCAGGCCAAAGGTCAGCAGCATCGATCCGATCGACAGATCCAGCAGCATGAGCAGCATGAACACGGTGAGCAGCAGGATGCGCTGCGGCATGCGGATATCGTCGCACACCAGCGGGTTTTGGAGATCTCAGGGAAGATCGAGTAGCGGCGAACCCGCGGAGATCGTGGCCTCGTCAGCTACCTGACGCCCCGAGGGGGATTGCACATCAATAATGATGTATAAGATCCATATTTGGTCTCTTAACATCACTATCGATGTTTTCAGTTTGATATCCTCTAAATCGGATTAGATGTCTAGTAGACGAAAAACGAGCTATCACATCATTACTGATGAACCTTGAAGAGCTAAAGACTGACGCCGCGGTTCTCACCGAGCTCGGCCGCAGGCTGGCCAAGCACCGGCTCGAACGTAACTGGACTCAGGCTGAGATAGCCGCTGAGGCTGGACTCGGCAAGGCCACCGTGCAGCGCGCCGAGCGGGGGGAGTCCGTGCAGATGACCTCAATGATCAAGTTGCTGAGGACGCTGGGACTGCTCGGGGCCTTCGATGCTGCTGTGCCCGAGTCGATCACGCTTCCGATCGCGCAGCTGGAGCGCGAGCAGCGCAGGACCCGCAAGCGCGCGAGCGGTGGAGGACGAGCGGCTGCCAATCCGAGCGAGAAGCCGTGGACGTGGGGCGATGAGTCAGGCGCGAGCTGATGACGGTCGCGGCGGTGACACTTTGGGGTGCCCGCATCGCAGCTGTCTCGATTGACGCGCCCACCCGCTACGCGACGTTCCAGTACGACCCCGCGTTCGTTCGCAGCGGCATACAGATAGCGCCCGTCCGGATGCCGCTGCGCGCACAGCCCTATAGCTTCCCGGGCCTGCCACAGGACGCGTTCAGCGGTCTGCCAGGGCTGTTGGCCGATTCGCTGCCCGACCGTTGGGGAACGGCGTTGATCAACGCGTGGCTGGCCTCGCAGGGACGCGAGGAGTCGAGCTTCGATGTGGTGCAGCGGCTCTGCTATGTCGGTACGCGTGGCGTCGGCGCGCTTGAGTTCCAGCCGGCGAGCGAGCCGTCGCTGCCACCAGGTGAAGACATTCAGGTGGAGGCGCTGGTGCGCCTCGCCAGCGAGGTACTTGTCGAACGCCAGCAGTTCGTCACCGAGCTGAGCGAGCACCCCGACGAGGAGGCGATGAAGGCAATCCTCGCGGTTGGCAGCTCTGCCGGTGGCGCGCGCCCAAAGGCGTTCATCGCCTACAACGACGCCACCGGGCAGGTCCGCTCGGGGCAGCTCCTCCTCGGCGGGGGCTTCAAGCATTGGCTGCTGAAGTTCGACGGCGTATCGCGCTCCGGCGACCATGGGCTAACTGATCCCCAGGGCTGGGGCGCGATCGAGTACGCGTACTCGAAGATGGCCCGCGCGGCCGCTATCCAGATGACCGAGTGCCGGCTCCTGGAAGAGAACGGCCGCAGGCACTTCATGACCCGCCGCTTCGACCGGCCGGACGGGGGCGGCAAGCTGCACATGCAGACGGTGGCTGCGCTGGAGCACGTCAGCTACAACGAGCCTGGCACCTACAGCTATGAGCAGGCCCTGTTGCTGATCCGGCGGCTCGGCCTGAGCACCCCGCAGGTCGAGCAGCAGTTCCGGCGCATGGTCTTCAACGTGGTCGCACGCAACCAGGACGATCATGTCAAGAACATCGCCTTCCTCATGGACCGCGCAGGCGCGTGGTCGCTCGCCCCCGCATACGACGTCGTCTGGGCCTGGCAGCCGGGCAATCTCTGGCTCGACAGCCACCAGATGTCCATCAACGGCAAGCGCAACGGCTTCACCGTCGCCGATCTGCGGGCGGTCGCCGACGTTGGCGGCTTGAAGCGTGGACGCGCCGAGTCCATCCTCGCGGAGGTCGTCGACGTCGTCGCCGGCTGGCGCGAGATCGCCGCGGAGGTTGGGATTGATGAGGCGATGGCCGAGCAGATCGGCCGCTCACATCGCCTACATCTACCGACGGGCTAGTCGCTCGGCCCGGACCCCGTCCACACGACCGCCACCGGCGCCAACGCCAGTAGCGCGGTCCAAGTAGCCGCTTCGACGACTCCGCTCGCGGCAATGCCGTGTGCGGTCTGGAACGCCTCGACATTGGCGAGCGTCTCAGCGCCGAACACGCCGGTGATTTCCTGCGCGGGGATGGCTGTGGCCAGGTGCTCCTGCATCCACAGCACCAGATCGTCCTTGTTGCCGCTCTTCAGTTCGGGATATTCGCTGTTGGGTGTGACGCTGGTGAGCGGTGCGAGTGGCGCCGCCAACGTCGTCCAATCGGTTGTTCCGCTTTCCTGCCAGTCCCAGTAGGAGGTGCCCGTGGCGCCGTAGTCGACGGCCTCCTCGCGGAAGCGCAGCAGTTCCGTTGCCGACACCCCGCCGTAGGTCTGCCCCAGCGGGAAGATCGGGCGGCCATAGACGCGGTTAGCCATCCATGTGTTGGCGTACACGGTGTCGACCGACTGGCCGATGTCTTTCCAGTACATCTGTGGCGCGTTGTACTGCGCGCCGTTCGGTCCCAGGAAGACCGAATACGGGAAGGACGGATGGTCGAAGACGTATGGGAAGGACGCAAGCCCCAGCGGATAGGTGGCGCCGACCTTGGCTCGGAGATCGTTGATGTAGGTTTGCGCCGCCGCGTAGTGGCCTTCGTATTCGCCCTCAGCGTCGATCGCCAGGCAGTCGGCGCCGTCGGCGACGGCCTCAGCGCCGAGGTTGGCCTCGCCGACGGGTTCGCTCCCGTACACGAACTGCCACGCACACACTTTCAGGCCGTTCGCGTGCAGTTCTGCCACGAGCTGCGGCGAGAACTGGCTCCAGTAGTTGCTCGAGCCGTCTGAGCTCTTGATGAACAGCGTCGTCACGCCGGCCGCGTGGGCCTGGGCGACGAGCGCCGCGACGTTGCCGCCGTCGGATTTGCTCACGTACCAGATCCACATGCCCTGGCCTTCGAACGCGGTGCCGGTGGTGGCGGTGCTGCTGGTGGTAGGGGCGGGGGCGGGGGGCGGGTCCACGGGGGCTGGCGGGTGCAGAGCGTGGTTGTAGACGTAGATCGGCCCGTAGGAGCTCGTGTAGCGCCCGCCGCTCAGCAGGATCATGATGTGCCCCGAGTGGGCGTTCTTGGGGACGGTCACGATCAGGCCAGCGCTGGGCTTGGACGGGATTGCGTAGCGGAGGTGCGCGGTTGGCTGTGAGCGCGAGGACGCACTGCTGATATGCGCTCCGGGGGATTTGGGGAAGCCCACGACCATGCCGGGCTTCAGCCCAAGGCCGCTGAGCATCAGCGTGCCGTGGGTGGAGACCTGATGGGGGTTGCCGCTGCAATGAACGGTGGGCGTGCAACTGACGCTCTCGATGCGCACGCTCAGCACATGCGGCGACGGTGCTTTGGTCTTCGTGGTGGTGGAGCCGCCCGCTTTGGTTGCAGTTGAGCCGCTGCTCTTGGCGGTGGAGGTCCCGCCCGCTTGTGTCCCTCCCGCGTTGCTCGCCGCCGCGGACAGCGGGTATGAGAACACGCCAGCCACCATCAATACGCTGGCTGCGAAAGCAACGAACTTCGATCGCTTGTGCGCGCCTGTGCTTGCCAAGACTGCAACTCCTTCGCGCAGAACCAACCAGGCCGAGTAGGACAAATCGACACCTCCGACCGGCGGCCCCCGACGTTATCGGCTATGGCCTCGCAAACCGCATACTGGCACGGAAGTTGCGCCGGTGGGCCCAATACCAAGGAGAGTTCGCATTCTGGGAGATGAGGATCTCGCTTATGGGATGCTGCATTCATGGCACGGGTTGGCTTCCTGCATACGGCTGACGCGCATGTCGAGTCGTTCGACCTGCTGATGAACGAGCTGGCGCCGTCGCTCGAGCGCCAGCACGTCGTAAGGCCGGCTCTGCTGCAACGAGCACAGCTCGTCGGCGAGTCCGATCGCCAAGTCCGGCTCGGCGTCTGCGCGGCAATCTCAGCGTTTCGTGAGCCGACCGTCATCTTGTGCACGTGCTCAACGATCGGCAGTATCGCCGAGCATTGCGGGCGTGAGCGCGATATCCGTGTTCTCCGCGTCGATCGTCCGATGGCTGAGCTAGCGGTGCGTAGCGGTCGGAAGATCGCGATCATTGCGGCCTTGGCGAGCACGCTGGCGCCGACGCGCGCACTCCTCGAATCAGTTGCGCGGGAGGCGCGCGTGAATGTTGAGCTGGTCGATGTGCCATGCCTGGATGCTTGGGCGCTCTTTCAGGCAGGCGACCACGGCGCATTTCACCGCCGTATTGCGCGGCACCTCGAGACACTCGATCCATCATTCGACGCCGCGGTGCTTGCCCAAGCGTCGATGGCTCCAGCCGCGCAGATGGCTTCCGGCGCTGTTCCGGTTCTCACAAGCCCACGTCTAGGGGTCGAAGCCGCAATCGCCTAGAGGCGTCTCAACCCCAGCGAAAGCCGGTCGCGCTGGCCGCGGGAGCCAGCGGGCTGGAAGGCAGATCGACCGGAGGCGTGGGCAGGTTGAAGCCGCTGGGCGCCACGTCGTTAGGGGCATCCGCGTGAAACAGCGACGCCAGATACTGGTTCTGGCCGCGGCCCACGCCCAGCTCGAACTGGCCGCCGCCGTAGTTTCCGATGCGGCGCTCCGCGCAGTAGTCGTAAGCGTCGAGCAGGTTGCGCAGCCCACCGAGGCGAGATGGCTTGATGTTGACCATCCGCGGTGGGTAGGTGAGCGCCTCGATGTCCTCGATCGAATGAATCGGGGCGTCCCAGGAGAAGCGCTCGCGATGCGCGGCGAGCACAGCGTCGGTCTCGGGTGTGAGCGCAGGATCCTCGATCCACGCTTGCGGGAACGCCTCGACCACGCGACGGTAGAGAACTGGGTCCGCGGGCTGGTCGACGATCGAGCCGACGTAGAGGCCCTTGAAGTCGACCGAATCGACTGCACCCGTGGCAACGAGCTCCGCGATCAGCTGCTCATCCCACGAGCTCGTAGGGTCGAGCTTGAAGCGCAGCCCGGGGTAGTGGGCGAGTCGCTCGCGCAGCGGCTCGAGCGTCGGCGGCTCACCGAGGCGAAGTGAGACCACGAAGCGCACCGGCTGGGGCTCGCGTCCGAGCGCCTGATGCAGTGCCATGCCGGCCTGACGCAAGGCCAGATCGAGCGCCGCCGACTCATACGCCCACGTGCGGTAACGGCTTGAGACCTCGCGCTGTGGGGGCTCTGGGAATAGCTGTAGCTCGGCCAGGTGCGCGCTGAAGGAGCCGAGCGTGAAGCGTCCCGCAAGCGGGAGCGTGGCGCCGGCCGCCTGCAGAATGTCGTGGTCGACGGCGTCATAGGTGACGTCCTCGCCTAGGCCCTGCTCGCCGGCACCGTGCAGTCGTATGACAGTGCTCTTGCGCTCGAACTCGCTGGACACCGTCGCCTGTAGCGGCTCGAGCGTGTAGTCCTCGATCTCCAGCTCGAGCCCGGCGAGCGTATCCCACGTGCTCATCTGCCGCACGCTCGCTTACTCGTGCGCCCGCGTGGTGTCATCCGCCGGCCTCGTGTTCCAGGCGGCTGACGAGCTCATCCAGGCGCAGCTCCTCGAGCGCGTCGCCAACCGCTGCCAGCTGCGTGGCGCACAGCTCGATCAGGGTCTTGCCCTCACTGACCAGCTGGAGCGTCTCGTCGAGGCTCGCCTCCCCCGAGTCGAGACGGCGGATGATCTCCTCCACGCGTGCCGCGGCAGCCTCGTAGCTCTGCTGCTGGCCGGCTGTGCTCACGACGCTGTCATGGGATGGCTCGCTCATCGCTCGAGGATCCTCGCAGGCAGCGATCCGTCAGCGAAGCGCAGTCGCAGATCCCCGGCCTCGCGAGCATCCGCCGCGCTCACGAGCGGCTCGCCGCTCGTCGACTGCGCCAGCACGTAGCCGCGCTCGAGCGTGCGCTGAGGGTCGTGGCCGGCGAGCACCAGCGACAGTTGCGCCAGCTCTCGCGGCCGTCGCTCGCGGCAATCCAAAACCGAGGAGGCGGCCTTACGCTGCAGCACCACCGCCCGGCGCTTTGTCAGCTGCCGTTCGGCCTCCACACGTCTGCGTGATCCCGCCCGGATCTCCCGCAGCTGCTGGTGCAGGCGCGTGCGCTGGCGCTCCAGATGCGTGGCGGGCGCACGCGAGAGCGAGGCGAGCAGTCGCGCGCGCGAAAGTACCGCTCGTCGGCCGTGATCGCGCAGGCGCGCTGCCGCCACTGGCAGGGCAGCCCGCGGCTGTAGCGCTCGGCGGCTGTGTTCGACGAGGCGTCCTGCAGCGGCCGCCTGCTCGGCACGGGCGAGCCTGCAGTCCACGCGCACGGCCGCCTCCGCGGCGTGTGTGGGGGTCGAGCAGCTCACCGCTGCCACGTCGTCGAGCAGCGTGCGATCGGTGTGATGGCCGACGGAGGCGATCACCGGCACGCCGAGCAGCGCCACCGTGCGACACAGCGTCTCGTCGCAGAAGCACAACAGGTCCGCCAGCGAGCCGCCGCCGCGCGCGACGATCGCCACCTCCACCTCAGCCACCGCTGCAAGATCGCCCAGCGCTCGGACGATCGCAGGTGCGGCGTGTCGGTCCTGCACGGGCGCAAAGCCCCACACCAGCCGTCCGGCCCAGCCACGGCGGGCGAGTGCCGCAAGCACGTCGTCGCGGGCCTTGCCGCCCTCGCCGGTGATCACGCCAATCGTGCGCGGCAGCACCGGCCGCGGCAGGAGCTTCTGCAGCTCGAGCAGGCCCTCCGCGTCGAGCTGCTTGCGCAGACGCTCGATCCGCGCCAACAGGTCGCCGTCGCCCGCCAAGCGCAGATCGAGCACCCCGAAGGAGAAGCCAGGGGAGGATGTGGAGCTCCCCGGGTAGTAGTCACAGCCGCCTGCCACCACGACCTGCATTCCCTCCTGCGGTGTGCCCGCGCGGGCGACCATCTGATCCCAGTCCTGGCGCCACGCCGCACACGGGATCGCCCCGCCGGCGTCCCGCAGCTCGAAGTACACCCGCGCCCTGGATATGCGCAGGTTCACGAGCTCTCCCATCAACTGAACATGGGCGAAGGAGCGCAGCTGCGAGCGCAGCGCCACCGCGTACTCCCCAACCGGGAACGGGCCGGGCAGCTGGCTGTCGGGAATACCTGGGCGAGCGGAGGCCGGTGTGGACTCCCCGGCTGCGGATGGAGTCGTGGACACCCGAAGCAGCATAGGCGCTACGATCGATGGCGATGCGGCGCAGTGAACTCCGGTCTCGCTTCTAACGCCGTGGCAAAGCACGACAGCGCCCGGCGCGGGCGCTCGCGCAAGCGCAGGCCTGCTGCTTCCGGTGCGCGCCGAGCTACCAAGCCCCCCGTTAAGACGAGCCCGGTCGCCAGCGCCAAGCAGTCCCCTGCGGCCGACGAGCGCCCGCAGGCGCCGTGGCATCCGTTGCCGCTATCTGAGCTCTTGATCCTCGTCGGAGCGATCGCTGTGGTCGTTGGCCTAAGCCGCTCGAAACACGGCTTTGCCGCCGGTGGCCCCACATTGCTGGCGGGCATCGGGGCGGCGATGATCGGCACAATCGAGGTGACGCTACGCGAGCATCGCGGCGGCTATCGCTCGCACACGCTGATGCTTGCCGTGCTGCCGGTGATCTTGTTCCACTCCGCTGTGATCCTGATCGTGGCGGCGTTCACCGCGGTGCCACAGGCGCTAAGCATTGGTTTGCTGCCGCTGGACGTAGCGCTATTCGCGGTTCTGTTCAAACTCCTACGCGCACGTTACGCGGACGCTCAGCGCGAGCGCAAGTTCGCGGGCCGGCGCTGAGCGCCCGCCCGCGCGTTGCTCGACGCCTCAGGCGCCATTGCGCTGGGCCGCCAATCAGTGCTCGCCCGGCGAAGCGGCAGCGAGGTTCAGCGACGGCAACGGACGCTCACCCTCCGCGGCGCCCTCACCACGAGTCTCGCCCTCGAAGCCGAGCCGTTGCAGGCGCGCGATCTCGCGTTCGCCTTCGATCCGTGCGGGATGCTCCGCGGGCAGGCCAGCGATCAGTTTGGAGATGCGGTTGCGCAGCTGCAGCGCGAAATGGGGGGTCGACGCTCCCATCAGCTGGCGTACGTCCTCGACTGTGACCTCTTGTGTGCTCGCCTTGCGGATGACGCGGCGGGGATCCTCTGCCTGGCTCAAGTTCGCCTCTATTCGACTTGCGAAACCGAATTTTCTTCGGAGTTCTGGGTGCGCGGGCTGATCTCGAGCATGGAGTCGATTTCGGCCTGCGATACGGCTGAGATCGCCTGTTCGTCGCCGATCAGCCAGCCGTGATTGTAGACACCGCGCACCGGCTGGAACTGTGGCGCGCTGGTGTAGGCCGGCTGGAGGTCCGACAGGTAGTCCACCAATCCCGACGGGACTTGGGTCGCAACGCTGAACAGCAGCAGCGGCCCGTAGTCGCCGGTCGCTGACAGCAGCGCCGCGGCGGGTGCGTCGAGCGGGCGTCCTTCGTTGGCGAACACCAGCCCGTGGCCGGGTTCTTTCACCCCCCACCCAAAAGTTCCGTCGGTGAAGCGAGCAACTTCGATCGCGTTCTGCACGGCCATATGGCCGGCTATCGGCAGGTGTGCGCTGGTGATCGATCTGACGGGCCCGTAGTGACGGAGCTCGTGCAGCGTGTGTGCGCCGATGGTCGCCGGGTCGATCACGTAGATCGTCGGGTGATGCAGCACCGTGAGCACGCTGGCCGTGGGCGCCGATACCCGCGTGGACGTCACGAACAGGATCGGGGCGCCGCTCTCCGCGGCCAGCCCCGCCGCCGGCATCGCCAGTGCCGACGCGGTGTTGGCCGCCAGCACAATCGCCTGCTGTGGAGCGCTGCCGTGGTCGAGGGTGCTCATCACGTGCTCGATGTCCTCAGCGGCGCTCGACGGGACGGCGGCATCGATCGTCTGTGCCAGCAGGCCGCGGGGTACTGCCGCTGAGGTGCCGATTCGAATCACCTGCGCTCCGCCGAGCGTCGGTGCTCCCAGCGGGTGCATCGCTTCCAGCGTTTCGCGGGTGACGGCGGGGAGGGTTTCGCCTTCACTGAACAGAATGGGAGCGCTCGTCGGCGCGCTCGAGAGCACGGAGGCGGCAAGTGCTCCCAGCCAGTCGCGGTCGTTGACGATTACCACTACCTGTGGGCGTGTGGCCGGTGTCAGGCCGGGGTACACCGCCCGAGCGACCGCCGCTGCGTCGGCGGCCGTATCGGCGCCTCCGAGGCGGGTGGTGTTGCGCGTGGCCACGCTCACCGCTCCCTGGGCGGCTACCGGGGCGAGCTTGTGGGCGGGTCCGCCGCCAGAGGACTGTTCGGGGGCCCCCTTGCCGCAGCCATACAAGCCGACGGCAACCAGCATCAGCACGACGACAAGCTGTCTCCGCGAGGCGGTGCGCATGGGCGCACACTACTGTGCGCGCCGGAGCGCGATTCTGGGCGGCGCGGCGTCGCCGAGCGCTCGAATGGCTGCTGAGGCGTCCACCTGCGCACTTCGAGCGACCGCGGCGGCATCGCCGCACAAAACCTCGCCATTTGCGGGAAAACCCGCGAAAAGGCATGCATCGCATGCAAGCGTCGTTGCACTCTGCTAGCCTGCGGCGCGAAATGCCGAGTCCCTGATCAGGTGTCAGGGAACGGGGGACCCAAGTTGTTGGGGCGAATCCCGCGGTTGGACCGTGAGAAGCGCAGGCTCTTTCAGCGCTAGCCCGTCAGCTAACCCCGCAGGCCTACGAAAGAGGTTGTTGTTTTGCGGGTTCGTACCTTTGCTGTATTGCTGTGCAGCCTGATTGCGTCGATGGTGAGCGCAGCCGCCGCCCTGGCAAACGGCCCCGGTGGCGTGACGGCGGCAGAACCCTCTCCCAGCACGGTGACGACAGCCGTCCCGGCCGTACACGCGCCGGTGACCGCCAAGACCTCGAAGATCACCTACAAAGGCCCCGTCTACGAGAAGACGACGACCGGCGAAGTCGTCCCGTTTGTGGCGCCCACGCCCGCCAACTCCACGATCGGCACGGCCGCGAGCAGCACACCCGCCGCTCCCAGCACCGGCGGCAGCGTCGCCGTGACGCCCGAATCGGCCGGACTGCCGAGCACGATTCCCGGCGAACTGACGATCGGTGACGGCATGACCACTGCGACGGGGCCGACGGTGCGTCCGGAGCTGCTGGTCCCCGGCACGACCGCGCGCTTCGTCGATGGCCTAGCCGCAGCCCCAGAGGGTGCCCCAGCTGCCATCCAGCAGATCATCTGGGCAGGGAACGAGCTGATCGGGCTGCCCTACATCTACGGTGGCGGCCACGGCTCGTTCATCTCTCCCGGCTATGACTGCTCAGGAACAGTGTCTTTTGCGCTGCACGGCGCCAGCCTTTTGGCCTCGCCAGAGGACTCCTCCGAAATGGAGGCCTTGGGCGCCAAGGGAGACGGACGCTGGGTGACGATCTTCGCCAACGCCGGCCACGCCTACATGACCGTGGCGGGATTGCGTCTGGACACGAGTCCCGCGGAAGACCCCGCCAACCTCGAGGGTCCGCGCTGGCGCCCACTGCGCCAGACGAACGCGGGATTTGTAGTTCGCCACCCCGTCGGGCTCTGACCCACCCCCTCGCTGCACCGCCGGCGGCGCTCAGTCGGCTACGCTTGAGGCTGTTGGCCGAGCTCAAGCCGGTCGCCTCTAAGAACTGCAATAGGAGGAACAGATGGCCGGCCTGACCGGGCGTATGTCTACCGTCGTGAAGGCGAAGGTCTCGAAACTGCTGGATCGGGCCGAAGACCCGGCCGAGACCCTCGACTACAGCTATCAGAAGCAGGTTGAACAGCTGCAGAACGTCAAGAAGGGCATCGCCGACGTGGTGACAGCCAAGAAGCGTCTGCAGATGCAGGAGAGCTCGCTGCAGCAGAGCGTCGTCAAGCTCGACACCCAGGCGCGCCAGGCGCTCGCCGCCGGCAACGAAGCGCTCGCGAAGACGGCGCTCGAACGCAAGAACGTCGCCCAGACGGAGCTGCAGGGGCTGGACACGCAGGTAACTGAACTGGAAGATCAGCAGCAGAAGCTGACCGACTCCGAGCAGAAACTGCGCGCGAAGATCGAATCGTTCCGCACCAAGAAGGAGGTCATCAAGGCCCAGTACTCGGCCGCCGAGGCCCAGGTGCGGATCTCCGAGGCGGCCACCGGCGTCGGCGAGCAGATGGCCGACGTGGGGCTTGCCATGCAGCGCGCGGTCGACAAGACCGAAAACATGAAAGCGCGCGCTGATGCCGTATCCGAGCTGGAAGCCGCAGGCACGTTCGATGACATCACCCAGCTGGGAGGCGGCGAAGACGACATCGACCGTCAGCTCAAGCAGCTCTCCAGCCAGCCCGCGGTCGACAACGAGCTGGAGAAGATGAAGGCCGAACTTGGCCAAGGAGATGCTCCGGCAGCACCACAGATCGCGGCTCCCGGCGCAGAGGCTGCCCAGCCTGAGCCCCAGCCGAGCGAGAGCGGTGAGCAGGGATGATCGTCCGAATCTCCGGTGAGGGGCAGTACCGGCTCGACGACAGCGAGGCCGAGCGCGTGGATGAGCTGCGCAGCAAAGCGCTGGCGATCGTTGACAGCGGCAACGAGGACGGCTTTGCGGATGCCTTCGCCGCGCTGCTCGACTACGTGCGTACACAGGGCGAGCTGCTCGGCGACGACGAGCTCGAGGGATCGACCGTGATCCTCCCGCCCGCCGACTACAGCTTCGACGAGGCCGGCCGGGAATTCACCGGCGAGGGACTGATCCCGGACTAATAGGCCCCAGCACCTCGGATTGCCAGGAGGATGGTTCGTGCTCGCGCCGCGGATCGAAGCGGCGTCTACAGAAAAACCTAAGATTGTCACGTGGACGCTGCCATCCCTTTGTCAGCCGAGCAGCTGGCTGCTATCGACGCGACGTACCAGCCGATCCCGGCGTTTGGTGACTGGCCACGGTCGGTGCCAAGGGCGGACCTTTGGGACCGCTTCAAGGCAGAGCTCGATTCGCTGAAAGCAGAACAGCTTCCGGAGGGAGCGCTGGACACGGCGGTGCGGACGGCAATGCGGGCCGCGGCCTTCGACACCGGTGCGATTGAGGGTCTCTACAAGACGGATCGGGGCCTGACGATGACGGTCGCCACACAAGCCACGGCATGGCAGGCGACGATCGATAAGCGGGCGCCGGACGCGCGAGCGTACTACGAGGCGCAGCTGGAGGCATATGAGATGGTCCTCGATGTTGTCACGCAGGCCCGTCCCGTGACCGAGGCATGGATCCGCCAACTCCACGAGATCCTTACCCAGCCGCAGGAAACCTACGAGGTGCAAACGCCCTTCGGCCCTCAGCTTAAGGATCTGCCGCGAGGGCGGTACAAGACCGATCCCAATCACGTGCGGTTGCAGGACGGTTCGACCCATCCCTACGCACCGGTGGAGATGACCGCCGCGGAGATGGGGTCCCTTACTGAGCAGATGGGCGTGGATGAGTTTCTCAACGCCCATCCGGTGACACAGGCGTCTTACGCTCACTACTGTTTGGCCTCGATCCATCCGTTCGCGGATGGCAATGGGCGTGTGGCGCGCGCCGTAGCGTCGGTGTACTTCTATCGGGCACTATCGGTACCGCTGGTGATCTTCGTTGATCAGCGCGATCGCTATCTGCGGGCTCTCGAAGCTGCCGATAGCGGCGAGCGCGAACCGTTCATCACGTTCGTGGAAGAGGCCGGTCGGGCTGCGGCCGGCATGGTCATCGGGTCCATACGCACTGCCCGTGGACCGAGCATCCACGATGAGCTGCATAAGCTGGGCACTCTTGTCAGCGCACAGGGTGGGCTTACCCATCACCAGCTCGACGCGGTTGCCAACCGACTGCAGGAGGAAATAGCGCTGATAGTTGGAGAAACCGTGGACGCGTTGGATCTTCCGCCGGGCGTGTCCGTCACTCCGGTGGCATATGGCAGAGATCCGCAAAGTCTGACCCTTGCAGGCTTCCGGGAGGTGCTCTCCAACGCCACAGGGCCCAAGGGGGTTGGGTTTGAATCGTCTCCGCCAGCCAGTGCCCAGGCGGATCTCGGTGTCACTGTGGCTGTCTCAACCGCAGACGATGAGGCCGAGACGTTTGCGCTTTACGACAACATATCCGCACGAAGTGGGCATGACACCGAGGTGCTCGTCCTTGGCCTGAGTGAAGTCCACCCCGAGCTTACGGTTGCGGCTCAATTCCGCATCCGTACTTATATAGAGCGGCTCGTTGCTAGGACGCTGGCGAGGCTAGTCGACCAAGCCAGCAAAAATCTTGCGCAGTCGGGATACAACAACGCAAAAGGACCCTAAATGGGAATCCCCCACAGTGGGAACCAACGCTCTAGTTCCGGCTCGATCGGCAGTTCGGAGGCCATCTGTGCCTTGAGCTGCAGCTCTCGCTCGGTGGAGCGTTCGCCCGGGTGATCAGCGTCGCCGGCGCCGAGCGGCACGAATGGGTACCAGTAGCCGCGCTTGTAGTTGTAGATGAAGTACACCCGTCGTTTCTGCGCGTCGATGAACGCGAATACCGCGCACAGCAGGCGCTCGCCATAGCCGGCCGTCTCGATTGAGCTGGAGACCGCGTTAATGCCCACCGCGAGGTCTTCCACGCTGGGCGCGCCATCGGGGTTGTGCAGCACCATCCAGCGGTAGCCGTAGCTGTCGTCCTGGCTTGCCACCTTCGTGCCGCTCTCGCCGCCGGTGGCGGTGACCACTTCTTCCATTTCCTTGAGCGTCGTTTCGAACTCGCTCGTGGCGAGCGCTTGGAAGACGATCGCGGCCTTGCCCGCGGGGTCGATCTGATGCTCTGACTGCAGCGTGATGTAGGCGGTGGAGATCGCGAACAGGCGGTCCGGGGCAGGTCCCTGGACGGTGTGGCGCCCAGTGAGGATGTCGCGCAGGCCCACTGTGATCAGGCGGCGGTCTGGAGCTGTGACTCCAGGCGCTCGAGGGCTGCCAGGCGCTGCTCGAGTGGCGGGTGGTCGGCGAAGATGTTCATCAGCGACTTCTTCGTCCTCGCGGGGAGGATGAAGAACGCGCTCATGCTCTCGGCCTTGCGCAGATCCTGTGTGGGCACCCGCTCCATCGTGCCACTGATCTTCAGCAGCGCCGAGGCGAGCGCGCTGGGGCGGCCGGTGAGTACCGCCGAGCCGCGGTCAGCGGCGAACTCGCGGTAGCGCGAGAGCGCACGCAGCAGCACAAAAGAGATCGCGTACACGATTGCAGAGACGAGCAGGATGACTATGACCTCCTCCTCCTCATTTTGGTTGCGACCGTATCCGCCCCCGAAGCCTCCGCCGAAGAACAGCGCGAACTGCGCGATCATCGAGGCGAGGGTGGCGAAGAAGCTCGCGAGCGTCATCACCATCACGTCGCGGTTGATCACATGTGTGAGCTCGTGCGCCATCACGCCTTCGAGCTCAGCCGGAGTAAGCAAGTCGAGGATCCCGCGGGTGGCGCACACGGTGGTGTTCTTCTTGGATTTGCCCATCGCGCATGCGTTCGGCATCGAGGTCTCGATCACAGCCACTTTTGGCTTCGGCAGGTTGGCCTGCACGCACAGCCGTTCGACGATCGCGTGCAGCTCGGGCTCCTGAGCCGGGGTGACCTCTTTGACCCCCATGGTCGCCATCGCGATCTTGTCTGAGCCGAAGAACTGAAGGAGCAGCAGCACCAGCGCGACGACCACAATCAGCCCGGCACCCGCGCCGGCGGCGAACAGCACGCCGATAAACACCACATACACCAGGCCCAGCAGGAACATCGTCAGCAACATCCGAGCCTGCAGGCCGGTGTCCTTGCCGAAGTTGGAGCGTGATGGTGCCATGGTGCTGATTGTCGCAGAAGCACCTAGCGGTGGCCTAAAGTTCAGCCGCGAACGATGCGCCGCGCTCGTACCTCATGAAGCCGGAAATCGAAGTCCTGGGCGTCTCGATCAAGACGTTCGGGGTGATGTTCGCTTTGGGCTTCCTTGCGTGCGGATGCCTGCTCGCACGCCGCCTGCGAGAGCTGGACGAGCCGGTCGACTGGTCATACGAGCTGATATTTGCGGCTTTGCTCGGCGGCGTGATCGGCGCGCGTGCGTACTACGTGATCCAGAACTACGGCGAAGTCAAGCACGACCTGTTCAAGAGCATGTTCTCCGGCTCAGGCCTGGTCTGGTACGGCGGCGTGCTCGGCGGCGCGATCGCGGTGCTCGTGTGGATGCGCTGGCGCGACGCGCTACAGCTGCGGATGTTCGACATGTGTGCCACTGCGCTGGCGCTCGGTTACGCGATCGGGCGCATCGGCTGTCAGGTCTCCGGCGACGGCGACTATGGGATCCGCTCGAGCCTGCCGTGGGCGATGGGCTATCCGCACGGCACGCTGCCGACGCCACCCGGCGTGCGTGTGCAGCCGACGCCGATCTACGAGACGGTCTCGATGTGCCTGCTCGCGTATCTGCTGTGGCATCTGCGTGACCGCGTACGCCCGGGCGTGGTACTCGCGCTGTATCTCGTGGGTAGTGGGCTGGAGCGGTTCCTGGTGGAGTTCATCCGCCGCAACAAGGAGGTGTTGGTGGGGCTGACAGCGCCGCAGCTGGAGAGCCTTGTGCTGTTGGTGATCGGGTTGGCGTGGATTGGGCTGATGGTGCGCGGGCGCGGCGTCGCTGGGTTGCGGGCAGCGACCGCTTGAGTGTGGCGAGCCAGCACCGACGGACCGCACCCCCGACAGACGAGCTGGCAGGGGTGCGGCCGCGACTTGCATCGTGGCTGTAGGTCAGTGGGTGAAGAAATCAGCCGCGACGACGCCCGCCATCACGCCGTAACCGAGCGTGGTGGGGTGGATGTCAGCGTTGGGGCTGGTTGGGTTGAACGTCCCTCCCGGACACATCGCCGTGAACGCGCAGATTGTCGGCAGGTCGGTCGTTTCCGGTGCGCCTGTGACGATCGACGGGTTGAACGGTGGCTCGGGGTTGGCGAAGCTGGTGTCCGGCACGTCCGCGGCCACGCTCGCGAGCGCCGTATTCAGTGCCGCGGTGGTCTTGTCGCCGCCGGGCGCGGGCAGCACTGTCGGATACGGGTTGTAGAGCCCGATCAGCACGATCTGCGCTTTCGGCGCGGCGGCGTGCAGCTGCGCGAGGATCGAGTAGACGTTGGCAGCGATGTGCCCGAACTCGATTTCGATTTGGGCGGGGGTACAGGTGAACGTCGCTGGGAAGCCGCATTTGCTGCCCAGGAACTGGAGTACGTCGTTGGCTCCGATGTCCAGCGTGATCGGACTGACGTTGGGGTTTTCTTTGAGGATCGCAAGCGCGTCAGCGAGCTGCGATGTGTAGGGGGTGTAGGAGTGGTGCAGGAACGCGTAGGGGAACGGGGTTCCCGTCGGGCCGCCGGCACAGTACCCGGGGATGCCGGAGCCGTTGATGAGCGTTTCGGTGGTCTCTCCGGGGCAGCCGTCGTCGATCAGTTTCAGTTTGGGGTTGACAATTTTGAGGGCTGCGGCGAAGTCATTTACGTAGCCTTCGTCGAACGTTTCCGGTTCTACATACCCTTTGCTTTCGAGCTCGCTTTTGAACTGGGCGGCGTGGTAGCCGTAGGCGAGCGAGTCGCCGAGTGCCAGATAGGTGTTTCCGACTGTGGCGGCACTTGCGCTCGCGGTCAATGCGAGTGCGCCAAGAGCGGCAACGCAGCACACCAGCACGCGCGTGTGAGCTCGCTGAAAGACAGACATAGACCCTCCTCAGGGGTTAGAAGGTGTGCCTGGGCACGGCTGCTCCGAGCGCCTCCGCCCAGGCTGGAGTGCCTAGCGTAACCCGGCGACCGAGTTCCGGCAAGCCGACTACTTTCTATGGGGCGGCAGGACGGTGTGCGGTGGTTGGTCGCGTGTGCTCATCTCGGCTTCCCACGCTTCGTCGCCGTGTCGGCTGGCAACGTCCATGCGAAGTCAAGCCAGACACGGATTTGACCGATCAGTACCCAAATGTCAAGCATCGCTTCCGGATTCGGCGCCCTCGGCGCTGTCGGGTCGTCGCGTCGCGGCGGCCGTGCTGTTTGGTTCGCGTACGGGGCGATCGCGATCCTGCTAGCGGCATACCTGTCGTTCCTGATCGATCACCCCGACCATCAGTACTCGACGTGGCTCGACGGCTGGTCGGTCGACGGGGTTGAGCTGCTCGCGAGCTCGTTGTGCCTGATCAGGGGTTTCACCAGCAGCCATGGCCGCGCCGTTCCGCTGGTGCTCGGCGCCTCGCTGATGTCGTGGTCGCTGGGCGACGTCGTGTTGACGATCGAGTCGCTGGGGGGAGCCACGCCGCCGACGCCGTCGCTCGCTGACGCCTTCTATCTCGGGTTCTTCCCGCTCGCATATGTCGCGGTCGTGCTGTTCATGCGCGGAGAGGTACGCCGAATCAACAGTCCAAGCTGGCTGGACAGCGCCGTCGCCGGTCTCGGCGCGGCGTCCGTTTGCGCCGCGTTCGCGTTCAGCAGTGTGGTCTCCGCGACGGGTCAGAGCATGTTGGCCGTCGTCACCAACCTCGCCTATCCGGTCGGGGATCTGCTGCTGTTGGTGCTTGTCATCGGAAGCACCGCGATGCTCTCCGGCCGCAAAAAGACACCGTGGGTGCTGCTCGCCTCGGGGATGGCTCTGAACGTGGCCGGCGACACCTTCAACCTCCTGGGCTCTGCCTCGGGTGCCGAGCACGTCGGCGCTGTCGTCAACGGGATCGCCTGGCCGGTGTCGATCCTGCTGATGTCGATGGCGGTGTGGGTGTCCAGCGGCTACTCCGACCCGCGGGCGCTGCCGAAGCCAACCGGCTTTCTCTTGCCGGGGCTGGCGGCCTTGGCTGGACTAGTGGTGCTTGTCGTAAGCGCGCTCGGAGATGTGAACCATGTGGCGGTCGGACTTGCAGCGGCGACGCTGGCTGCCGTCGGCGTTCGTTTGGCGGTGTCGGTGCGAAGCCTGCGGACGTTGACCCACCGCCATGAGCGCCATTCCGTGACCGATTTCCTTACAGGTCTTGGCAACCGCCGCTACCTGTTTCATGTCCTCAGCTCGTTCTTCGCTGAGGAGGCAGCCGCCAGCGAGCCCCGGCATCTGGCCTTTCTGTTCATCGATCTGAATCGCTTCAAGGAGCTCAACGACTCCTTTGGCCACCAGGCGGGGGATGAAATCCTCAGGCACATGGGCGAGCGCTTCAGTGGAGCGCTACGGCCGAGCGATGCGCTCGTGCGCTTGGGTGGCGATGAGTTCGCGGCGGTGCTGGTGGATGCCGATCGCGAGTGCGCCGAGGCAATCGCCGAGCGCCTCACGGACAGCCTCAAGGAGCCGTTCGCGGTTGACTCGGTGAGCGCGAAGATTGAGGCGAGTATCGGCATCGCGCTGGCGCCCGAGCACGCTTCGGCCGCAGAGGAGTTGGTCTCGTGCGCGGACATGGCGATGTATCGAGCGAAGTCCTCGGGGGTGCCGTTCGCCATGTATGAGCAGGACTTCGAGGACAGCGGCAACCTGCTGCGCCTCGCGGAGGAGCTGCGCGACGCCCTGGAGAACGGTGAGCTTCGCCTCCATTATCAGCCCCAGCTGGATCTGCGAACGGGAGAGATGCTGGCGAGCGAGGTACTGATCCGCTGGCCCCATCCCAAGCTTGGCTTGATCCCGCCGCTTAAGTTCCTACCCCTCGCGGAGCAGGCTGGTCTGATGGGCGACCTGACGCGATGGGTGCTCGAACAAGCGCTTGCTCAGTGCGCTGAATGGCGGGCGGGTGGCACCGAGTCGGCGGTGTCCGTGAACATCTCGCCGTCGAACCTGTTGGAACCGGGCTTCACGGAGCTCGTGAAGGATCAGCTGGCGAGCAACGGGCTCCCGGCTGGGGCGCTGGTGCTCGAGATCACCGAGACGAGCATCATCACCGACTTCGAGCGGGCAAAAGAGATCATCGATGAGCTCTCGCTGCTGGGCGTGATCGTGTCGGTCGACGATTTCGGCACGGGCTTCACCTCGCTTGCGTACCTCAGCAGCCTGGCCGTTCGCGAGCTGAAGCTCGACCGGACGTTCACCACGCACGTGGCAGAGCGCGATCTGCAGCTCGTCCGCTCGACCATCCAGCTGGGGCACGCGTTGGGCTTGCGGGTGGTGGCCGAGGGAGTGGAAGACAACGAGACGCTCACGTTGCTGACAGAGCTCGGCTGCGACGTCGGTCAGGGCTATTTCATCGGTATGCCTGAGCCACCCGAGCACGCATTGCCCGATTCGCTGACGGTGGCGCCATCGCCGCGCCCAGCGCCAGTGCCGTCGCCACCGGCGCGGGCGCCCTCGCCTCCCGGCGCGTAGCTTTTCCCGCCGGCACGCGATAATCAGCGGCCATGGTCACAGGGACAAGCCTGTCCGCCGTCTTCCCCATCGGCAGCCGTGTCAACGAGCGCGGTCGTCTGGAGGTGGGCGGATGCGACACAATCGAGTTGGCGCGCGAGTTCGGCACGCCGGCGTATGTGGTGGCCGAGGAGGATCTGCGCTCGCGCGCGCAGGCGTTCATCCAAGCCGGTCATGACTCCGGCCACGCCGACTTCCAAGTTGTGTTCGCCTCCAAGGCGTTTCCCTGTACCGCCGTGCTGGCGTTGTTCGCGAACGAGGGGCTGTGGTGCGATGTGGCCTCTGGAGGCGAGCTGCACCTTGCGCTGGAGGCAGGCTTTCGACCGGAGCGGATTGTGCTTCACGGCAACGCCAAGTCCGAGGCGGAGCTGCGCATGGCGCTGCGCCACCGTGTGGGCGCGATCGTGATCGACAACCTCGACGAGATCGATCGACTCGAGCGGCTGGTAGCGGAGGGCGAGCTGGCTGATCGCAGTGAAGGGCAGCCTGTGCTCGTGCGTGTGACGCCAGATGTCAAGGGAGAAACACACGAGAAGATCTCCACCGGCCAGGCGAACTCGAAGTTCGGCTTTGGTATGGCGCAGGCGCAGGAGGCGATGGAGCGACTGCAGGATGTGGCAGGGCTATCCCTTCGCGGCGTACACGCGCACATTGGCTCGCAGCTGCTCAGCCTGGAGCCGTTTCGTCGCGAGGTGACGGAGCTCGCGAAGCTGGGCGAGTTCTCGGTGTGGGACCTGGGCGGCGGTCTCGGTGTGCAGTACGTCGAGGATCAACCTTCGCCGCCATCTATAGAGGAGTTCGTAGCTGCGATCGTCGACGCTGCGCACGCTAATGGCATCGGCGCGGACACGCGCCTGTTGATCGAGCCGGGCCGCGCGCTGTGCGCGAACGCGGGTGTGACGTTGTACACGGTCGAGAGCGTCAAGCAGAACGTCTCGCGCTGGGTGGCCGTCGACGGTGGCATGTCGGACAACATGCGCCCGATGCTCTACGGCGCGCCGTATGAGGCCCACGTCGCCGACCGCCTGGGCGGCACGACCGAGTGCGTGCTTGCGGGCAAGCACTGCGAGTCCGGCGATGTGATCCTGCGGGAGGCGCTGCTGGCAGACCCCGGGCCGGGCGATGTGATCGTGACCCCCGCCACCGGCGCATATGGCTATGCGATGGCCAACAACTACAACGGCGTGCCGCGTGCGCCGGTGATCTTCTGCAAGGACGGCGACGCGCGTGTGGTGGTCAGGCGCGAGCGCTTCGAGGACCTGACCGCTCGTGATGTCCGCTAGCGACGAGGCCGCGCGGGGCGGCGAGGACCAAGCGGGAGCCAGCGGCTCGGCTCCCTTCCGTGTCGGCCTGCTGGGCCACGGTACCGTCGGCGGCGCGTTCGCGGTGCTGCTGGAGGAACGCGCGGATGAGATCGAGCGCTTCAACGGCCGCAGGCCGGTGGTCAGCGGCGTGTTGACACGCTCGCGGGGCAATTTCGAGGAGATCATGGCGGGTGCCGATCTGCTGGTCGAGGTGATGGGTGGGATTGAGCCCGCGCGCGAGTACCTGCTCACGGCGATGCGCGCGGGCATGGACGTGGTCAGCGCCAACAAGCAGCTGCTCTCCCAACACGGCGAGGAGCTGTTCGAGACAGCGCGCGAATACGGGGTACGCCTGCGCTTCGAGGCGGCTGTGGCGGGCGTGGTCCCGGTCGTGCGCGTGCTCGAGGAGTCGCTTTCGGCGACACCGATCGAGCGCATCCACGGGATCGTGAACGGCACCACCAACTTCATCCTCACGGAGATGACCGCGGGCTCGAGCTACGCGGAGGCGCTTGCGGAGGCACAGCGGATTGGCTACGCCGAGGCTGACCCAAGCGACGACGTCAGCGGCCGTGACGCAGCGGCGAAGATGGCGATCCTCGCGCGGCTCGCGTTCGGCACGCCGGTGCATCTGAACGACGTGCACTACGAAGGCATCGAGAACCTGCACGCGGACGACATGGAGTTCGCGCGCGAGCTCGGCCTGGGCCTGAAGTTGATCGGAACCGCGGAGCGTCGTCACGGCGGCCTGTCTGTGCGTGTGCATCCCGCATTTCTCTATGCGGGCCATCCTTTGGCGGGTGTCTCCGGGCCGTTCAACGCGGTCACGCTGGAATCTGAGGCGATCACGGAGATCACGCTGTCAGGGCCCGGCGCGGGCGGCCGCCAGACGGCCAGCGCGGTCCTGGGGGACGTCGTCAGCGTGATGACCGGCGGTGCGCGGCCGCCTGCTCCACCCCTGGCGCTGCCGCTGATCGAGGACGTCGAGAGCGCCTTCTACCTGCACCTTGACGTGGCCGATCGCCCGGGAGTGCTCGCGTCGGTGACTAAGGTTCTCGGCGAGCACGATGTATCGATCAAGTCAGTCGTGCAACGCGGCATGGGCGAGCGCGCGCGTCTGGTGATGATCACCCATCCTGTGCTCGAGTCAGGACTGGGCGAGGCGCTCGAGCAGCTCGGCGAGTTCGAGTTCATGCGCTCGACCCCCCGGACAATCCGAGTGATCGAAGAGGAGTTTGTATGAGCGATAACAGCGTGAAGGTCCCGAGGGTGGAGGGCATACCGCCAACGGGCGCTCACGTGCCGCTGATCGAGCGCTATCGCGAGCGACTGCCGTTCGACCTCGGCGACCCTCTGGTAAGCCTGCAGGAGGGCTCCACGCCGCTGCTGCGCGCACCGGTGCTCTCAGAGATGATTGGTGCGACCGTGCGCTTGAAGCTGGAGGGCGCCAACCCAACCGGCTCGTTCAAGGACCGTGGCATGACCTGCGCGGTCTCCGCCGCGGTGCGTGACGGCGCCAAGGCCGTGATCTGCGCCTCCACCGGCAACACCGCCGCTAGCGCTGCCGCGTACGCTGCCCGTGCGGGGATCACGTGTGCGGTGATCGTGCCCGAGGGGAAGATCGCGCAGGGCAAGATGGCCCAGACGCTGATGCACGGCGCACGTGTGATCTCGCTGAAGGGCAACTTTGACGATGCGCTGACGCTCGTGCGTGAGCTCACCGACTCGCACCCGATCGTGCTTGTCAACTCCGTCAACAACTTCCGCATCGAAGGCCAGAAGACCGCCGCGTTCGAGATCCACGAGGGCCTGGAAGGCGGCCTGGAAGCGCTGTGCATACCGGTTGGCAACGCGGGCAACATCACCTCATACTGGCGCGGCTTTCGTGAGATGGGCGCCGCTCCGAAACTATTCGGCTTCCAGGCTGAGGGTGCGGCACCGCTGGTGCTTGGGCACCCGGTCGAGCACCCGGAAACGGTGGCGAGCGCGATCAGGATCGGCAACCCGGTGCGCTGGGAGGACGCGATGGCGGCAGCGACCGACTCGCGCGGCGCGATCCGCGTGGTCAGCGACGCGGAGATCCTGAACGCTTACAGGCTGCTCGCCTCCAGGGAAGGCATGTTCTGTGAGCCGGCGTCCGCGGCCTCAGTGGCAGGGTTGCTCAAGTACGGCGCCGACGGCGCCGAGTCGGTCGCGTGCGTGCTCACGGGCCGTGGCCTGAAGGATCCAGAGACGGCGATCGCCAACAACGACGGCAGGGTCATCACCTGTGCGGCGGAGACCGCGGCGATCGAGGAAGCGGTGTTGGGTGATCCGTAGAGGGTGGGGACGCCGCGGCGTTCGAGGAAACGGTGCGGGGTGATCCGTAGGAGGGTCGTGCGCGTGCCGGCGTCCTCGGCCAATCTGGGCCCTGGGTTCGACTGCATGGCAGCCGCGCTGGCGCTGACGTTGGAGGTCGAGGTGGAGGAGACGGGCGAGTTCAGGGTCGAGACTGAGCTGCCGGTCGCCAGAGGGCGCGAGAACCTGTGCGTGCGCGCGTTCGAGCGGCTGCATCCGGCTGATGGCTTCACGTTCAGGATCCGTTCGCAGATACCGCTCTCGGGTGGTCTGGGCTCGAGTGCCGCGGCGACGGTGGCGGGGCTGATGGCCGCTGACCACCTCTTCGAGCTGGACGCCGACCTGCTGGCGCATGCGAGCGAGATGGAGGGCCATCCGGATAACGCCGCCGCGGCGCTGCATGGCGGTTTCGTCGTGTGCGCAGACGGTCAGGCGACACGCTTCGATCCACCTACGGGGCTAGAGGCGCTAGCGGTGGTACCCGAGCAGGCGGTGCACACGCGGGCGGCGCGGGAGGCGCTACCGGCGCAGGTACCTATTCAGGACGCCGTCTTCAACGTCGCCCACGCGGCGCTGCTCACCCTTGGCTTGGCGCAGGCTGATTGGGATCTACTCTCGCGCGGCCTGCAGGATCGGCTTCACCAGCAGCAACGGGCCGGCCTGTTTCCGCGCTCCTTCGCGCTGGCCTCTCGTGCACGCGAGCTCGGTGCGCTCGGCGCAACCATCTCGGGTGCGGGACCAACAGTGCTGGTGTGGTGCTTCTACGAGCAAACCGGCGCGGTTGCCGAGGCGCTGCGCGCGGCGATCGAGGGCTGGGCGACTTTGCTGCGGGCTCCATTCGAGCCTCAGGGGGCCTACGTCGTGGCGCTCTGAGAGAGCTTGGCCAGGCGCTTACCCGCGCTGTCGAAGCCCTGTAGACGCTTGAGCAGTTCCCCTGTCAGCGCCAGGTAGTCGCTGCCCAGGTCGGGGCGATGGTCGAGGATCGATCGTGCTCTCTCGGCCGACTCCGCGTAGGCGATCGAGGCGCGGATTACCGAGTCGAATACCTGCTCGCCAAAGCGCTCCTTCAGCGACGCCAGCGCCTCGCGCGAGTGGACGGTACGCATGTCGGCGAGATTGAGCAGCACGCCAAGCAGTGACAGCTGCGGGTTGAGGCTGTCTCGTGCGAGATCCACCACCTCCATCGCCTGCTCGACACCTTGCAGGGCGAAATACTGGGCCTCAGCGGTGATCAGCGCACGGTCGGCCGCCACCAGCGCATTGACCGTCAATAGCCCCAGCGATGGCGGGCAGTCGATCAAGATGACCTCGTAGTCGCCGTCTACGTCGGCGAGCGCACGTCTCAGCGTCAGCTCGCGGCCCATCTTGCCGCCGAGCATCAGCTCCGCCTCGGCGAGGCTGAGGTTGGCGGGGATGATGTCCTCATGGATTGCCTCGGCCGCCTTGCTGCGGCCGGCGAGCACATCCGCGATTGTGGGCTCCACGTCTGTGGGCAGGTCGAAGTAGTCGGAGAGGTTGCCCTGGGGGTCGAGGTCGATCGCGAGCGTGCGAACGCCTGCTCGACGCAGGACGTCGGTGAGAGTGCGCACGGTGGTCGTCTTGCCCGTGCCGCCCTTCTGTGAGAGCACAGCGATCTTCTGAGCCATTGCCAGCCGATACTACGACGGCTGCACGCGGCGCGCCGTCCCGTCCACAGATGCCGCCCGGCCGCTCAGCCGGTGCTGTGTAGCGAGGTCGTCTCGGTGTCCGTACCCTCCGCGCCCGGGATTGCCGGTACGCTCAGGAACGCGAGGCGGTAGCGCCCGACGATGATCTCATCGCCGTCCTGCAACGTTCTGCCGTCGACCCGCGCGCCGTTGACGAACACGCCGTTGAGGCTGCGATCGTCGAGCAGGCGCACGCCGTCGGGGTGACGCACGATCAGTGCGTGGCGCCGTGAGACGGTGGGATCGTCGAAGCGCACATCGGCGGCCAGGCTGCGTCCCACGCGGGTCCACTCGCGCGTCAGCGCGATTGTGCGCTGCTCGCCGCCCTCTTCGTAACAGAGGTACTCGCCGGGCTGTTTGATGCGCTGGCGTACGAGTGCCAGTCGCAGGGCCCGATCGGGGGCTGGTGGCTGCACGAGCTCCCCGTCATTGTGGACGACGGTCTCGCCGGCGGCTGGGTCTATCTGCTCGGCGCTGAACAGCGACGCGCGCGCGAAGTCACGCCCTCCGCAGCCAGGGCATGCGGTCAGCGTGTCGGAGCCGAGGAGCGTAAGCGTGTAGCCACAGTGATCGCAGCTGAACGAGCCTGCTCCTACATCTGCGCCCGAAGTGACTGAGGTCATCATGTGCTCCTCCCTCTGTGTTGCTGCTGGGTGTCGCCGGCGGGGGCGGGGTCCCTCGGGTCGGGGGGAAAGTGCGGATTTGGGGTGACTCGTGGCGATCATAACAAGACTGTCAAGCCGGCCAGGATTCTGAATAATGGTATGCCGGCCGGTCCTAATTGCGTGGATCGGCAGCGATCTGCGGTGATTGAACTACCCTCGCACGCGGCGTCTGAAACCTGCCATCACGCGTGCAGCCCAGGTGGCCGTTGGGAAGGATCTTGTAGCTGCAGGAGCCGGCGCAAGGGCGACGAATTCGAGGACATCATGTCTGCGCCCGCAACTCATGTGCAACTGCTCGAGCGCATCCTGTTGCGTCGCGGCCTCGGCGCCCTGGAGGCCGCCCGCGACTGCTGTGCGGATTGCGGACGCACCCCGTTGACCGGCGAGCAGATCCACGTTTACGCAGGCGTTGAGCACCGGATCGTCTGCGAGCTGTGCCGCCCTGCCCGCCGCGAGTCGCCGCTTGCCAGCGAGATCGTCCGGCACTTCGAGCGCGGTCACGCCGTTCGTCTCACCGCGCGCGCCGCGTAGAGTCGCGCTGCCCGGCGGGCCAATAGACTTCCGGCTCGCCATGGATCCAGTGACCGTATCGATCATCGTGTCGGCTCCGCGCGAGCGGATCTTCGACTACCTGCAGGACATAGCCAACCACCCGCAGTTCACCGACCATTATCTGGTCGACTGGCACCTGACGCGGATCGATTCGGTCGGCAGGGGTGCAGGGGCGCGTTTTCGCGTGGCCGCACCGCGCAACCGATTCGGCTGGGGGGACGTGACGTTCGCAGAGGTCGAGCGCCCGCACCGCATCGTCGAGGTGGGGCGCACGGGCAAGAACAACCGCATCCGTACGCTCGGCGTATACGAGCTCGACCCCGCCGCCGCGGGTTCGACGCGCGTGCGCTTCACGCTGGAGACGGTGCCGGTGACGCTGTCGGACAAGCTGATGGAGGGCCTCGGCGGACGCAGCTGGCTGCGGCGCAAGAACCAGAAGGCGATGCGCCGTCTGCGGCGGATCTTGGAGGGCGGCGATGGTGTGGTCGCGGGTGAGAACGGTGTTGGCCGGCGCGTCACGGTCGCCGGTGGGTAGACTGCCGCGTCGCATGTCCAGCCGCCTGCGCAAGCTCCCGCCCATCGTGCTCGCCGTGCTCGTCGTTCTCGGCGTAAGCGCATGTGGCGATTCGCACACCAAGGTCACGACCGGTACGTACGCCGGGGAAGCGGGCAAGGCGGCGCCGTATCTAAACGTGGGCCCGCTGCTCTACCAGGTGCAGGTCTCGCGCCAGCTGAACCCGGCCAACGAGGAAGACGCGAGCTATCTGCAGGGCCTGAGCGCGACCGAACGTCAGCTCGGACCGGGCGAAGAGTGGTTCGCGATGTTCATCCAGGTTTACAACAACAACAGCACGCCGTACACGGACTCGGACAGCTTCACGATCACCGACACCCAGGAAAACTCCTACACCCCGGTCAGCCTCGGCGAAGCCAACCTGTATGCCTACCGCCCCGGGACGGTCCCAGCGAAAAGCCAGATTCCAAGGCCGGGCACGGTCCCCGCCGACTTCGGGCCGCAGGGCGCGCTGCTGCTGTTCAAGATCAAAATCGTCTCGCTGGACAACAGGCCGATGGAAGTGAAGATCACCAACCCGGAAAACCCGGCGGAATCGGCCTCAGCGATCCTCGACGTTTAGTGTTCCGCCTGTAGGGCCGCTTCGATGACTTCGCGTGCGGCGGGGGCGGCGGTGGCGCCGCCGGCGCCGTCTTTGACGAGCATCACGCAGACGACGATTCGCGGGTGTAGCGCGGGCGCGAACGCGGCAAACCAGGCGTCGGTGTTGGCGGCTTCGTTTTCGTTGCCCTGACATCCTTCTTTGCTGGCGTTCGGGGTTCCCGTGGCGCTGGCTTCGGAGGCGGCTGAGGAGCAGTTGCTCTTGAGTTCCGTGCTGCTCTTCAGTTCGGCGGTGCCGGTCTTGCCGGCGACGGTGACACCGGGGATCGCGGCCGCGGTACCAGTGCCCTCGCGCACGACGGCGATCATGAGCCGGCGCATGGTGTGCGCGACCGACTCGCCCATGGCGGATGGGCCAGCGCTGGCTTTGCTCAGGCTGAAGCTGGGGCTCGGGCGATGTCCGCCGTCGGCGATGGTGGCGGCGATGGTGCCCATCTCGAGTGGTGTGGCGAGCACCTCACCTTGACCGATGGCGGTGGATCCGAGGTCGAGTTCGCCCTGGATTTCGCTGGCGGCGGGCAGTGTGCTCTCGGCGGCGCCGCCGATCGTTGGCTCGTGGTTGAAACCGAGGCTTTCGGCTGTGGCTACGAGGCGGGTGGCGCCGAGCTTGACACCGAGCGGAGAGAACACGGAGTTGCAGGAGACGGCGAAGGCGAGTTCGAGCGAGCCGCCGCATTCCTCGCCATTGGCGTTTGAGAGCTTGACGCCGTCGAGCGTGGCGAATGTGGCGTAGGGAAAGACGGTGTGCGGGGTGGCTACTTTGGCGCTCAGCACACCCGTGGTGGTGACCATCTTGAAGGTGGAGCCCGGCGGCTGCAGCCCGTCGAGGCCAAGGCCGGCGACGGCAAGGATCTGCCCGCTCGAGGGCTGCATGGCGATGACCCCGCCGAGCTGGCCGCCGAGGGCGCTGACGGCTGCGCGTTGGATGGCAGGGGAGACGCTCGTACGCAGGGGGGGCGCGGCGTGGGGGGCGGCGTAGGCGAGCAGACGATCTCCCGCGAGCAGCTCACCGCCGGGGGTGCCGCGCAGGCGCGCGTCGAAGGCGAGCTCGAGCCCGCTCAGCCCGACGCTTGCTTCGGGCGGTACGCCCTGTGCTTCGAGCGCCTGGCGCCGTGATTCTGGTGCTGGCCCGACGGTGCCGACGACGGCGTCGGCGACGACACCCAGGGGGGAGTTGCGCATGCTTTCTCCGACGCCTACAGGGTCGGCGCCCGACGGGCTTTCGGCCAGCACGCTGCCGTCGCGAGCCAGCAGCGTGGCGCGCCGTGGCAGGCTTGTGTGGCGGCTGAGCAGCTCGCCGGGGTGCAGGCCGGGAAACGTCAGCGAGCGCGACCAGACGAGGCGCGTTGCGCCGGCGGCGTCCTGCACGGTCGTAAATGTGAAAGCAAGCGACAGATCTCCAAACAGGCGCGTCTCGACGCGCACCGGCACTATCACCTCACCGTCCTTGCCCGTTACCTTGCCGGAGATCTTGGAATGTGTCGCGGTTGCGGTGCTGAGAGCTTCCTTGTAGTCGTCGGCGAAGGCGCCGACGGGGGTGGAGCGCTGTGATGAGGGGGAGATGTCTGAGTACATCTCCGCGTAGTTGTCATGTGTCCAAGCGCTCACGAACCGGCCAGCGAGCGCATAGGAGGGGGGCGTGGAGTGCCGCGCGCCGAGGACGGCGCCGACTGCAAAGGCGACCGCGGCCAGCACGAGAACGGGGCGCGCGCGTTGCAGGCGCTGGTTGCGGCTTTCAGTCACAGAGCCTGTAGAACATGACAGGTGACTCAGCTGGACTGGATGATCGTCGCGTTCGCGTTGATCCTGGCGTTCTTCGGATTCCGGCAGGGGTTCGTCGTGGGCGTGCTCTCGTTCGGCGGTTTCGCGCTGGGAGCGTTCCTGGGTACACGGCTCGGACCGCTGCTGCTTCCGAAAGGGTCGTCCTCCCCGTATGCGCCGGCGTTCGGCCTGCTGGGTGCGCTTTTGGGCGGCGCGATCCTTGCCAGCGGCCTCGAGGGGGTGGGGTTCAGGTTGCGCCGCTTCATGATCATCCCAGGCATGGGTCTGATCGACGGGATGCTGGGGGCGCTGCTGGGAGTGGCTCTGGCGCTGGGGATCGTGTGGATCGTGGCGGCGGTGGCGGGCGAGACGTCGGGGCAGCCGCAGTTGCGCGCTGACATCCAGCGATCGGCGATCCTGCAGAAGCTGAACGAGGTACTGCCGCCGTCAGGGGCGATCCTGAACGCGCTAGCGCGACTGGACCCGATTCCGTCGATCACGGGCCCCTCGCCGGATGTGTCCGCGCCCGAGCCCGCGGTCGCGCATGCGCCGGGCGTACGGAGTGCGTCGCGCAGCGTCGTGCGGGTGGACGGCACGGCCTGCGGCCTCGCAATCGAGGGTTCGGGGTGGGTGGCGGAAGCGGACACGGTGGTGACCAACGCGCATGTGGTGGCGGGCGAGCAGGACACGAGCGTGGAGGTCGACGGCCAACAGCCGAGCCTGCCGGCGACACCGATCGCGTTCGACCCAACTGACGATCTGGCGGTGTTGCGCGTGCCGGGGTTGGATCTGCCGACGCTGACGCTCGCAAGCGGCCCAGAATCGGGTACGGCGGGAGCGATCTTGGGTTATCCGGAGAACGGCCCGTTCGACGTGCAGCCGGGCCGGATCGGGCGCACACAGGACGTGGTCACACAGAACGCGTATGGCGAAGGCCCAGTCACGCGCCTTTTGACGCCGCTGCGCGGACTGGTGCGACCGGGCAACTCGGGCGGCCCACTGGTGGGCGTCGACGGGAGGGTGCTGACGACGGTGTTCGCTGCGACCGTCGGCAGCTCGCCTCGCGGTGGCTACGGGGTGGCGAACGAAACGGTGGCAACGGTGCTACGGGAAGCGGACGCGCACGAGCGTGTAGGTGCTCACGTGGGCACCGGGCAGTGCACGAGCGGATGACGTCCAAAACGTCGGCTGTTGTATCGCCCGCTACGCTGACCGCCATGTCCAAGACGCTGCTTGTCGCCGAGAAGCCCTCCGTGGGACAGGATCTCGCGCGTGTACTGCCCGGTCCGTTCAAGAAGGGCGAGGGTTTCCTGGAGGGTCCGGACCACGTGGTCACGTGGGCAGTGGGACATCTGGTGCAGCTGGCAGAACCGGAAGCGTATGACGCGAAATACAAGAGCTGGAAGATGGCGGACCTGCCGATCGTGCCCGATCGCTTCAAGCTGGAGGTGCGCGACGAGCGCTCGCGCAAGCAGATGTCGGTGGTCACCAAACAACTCGGCCGCGATGATGTCGATGAGGTGGTCAACGCCTGCGACGCGGGACGCGAGGGCGAGCTGATCTTCGCGTACCTGTTCGAGAAGGCCAAAGGCAAAAAGCCGGTCAAACGCCTGTGGCTGAGCTCGATGACCAACCAGGCGATGAAGGCGGCGCTCGAGTCGCTGCGCCCGAGCGAGGAGTTCGTCAAGCTCGAAGAAGCGGCCAGGTCGCGCTCGGAGGCCGACTGGATCGTCGGCATGAACGCCACACGCGCGGCGACCATCCGCCTACGCAGCTCGTTCGACGGCGCCGTGTCGCTCGGCCGTGTGCAGACGCCGACACTCGCGATCGTGGCGCGCCGCGAGGAGGAGATCAGGGCGTTCAAGCCCGAGCCCTACTGGCTGGTTGACGCGACGTTCGCGGCCACCGGCCCTTTGCCAAACGGTGACTCGCCAACCGGTGAGCGCACGTATCTGGGCCACTTCCAGGCGCCGACGGGCGGGCGGGCGGGTTCCGGATCAACCAAGGGCCCCCGCGTGGGCACGGAGGAGGAGGCCCGGGCGATCGTCAGCGCTTGCGAGGGCAGGCCGGGGACGATCACGAAGCTCGAGAAGAAAGAACAGCGCGAGAAAGCGCCGATGCTCTACGACCTGACGACGCTGCAGCGCGAGGCCAACAACCGCTTCGGCTTCACCGCCAAACGTACCCTCGCTGCCGCGCAGCGCCTGTACGAGGAGCACAAGGCGCTCACCTACCCGAGGACCAACTCGCGCTACCTCACGACCGACATGGTCGAGGAGATCAAGCCGATCGCCGAGCTGGTTGGCTCGCACCCCGAGTACGCCAAGGGCGCCGCTTACGTCGTTGGCCTCGACGTGCTCCCTCTGGGCCGTGTGGTCAACGACGAGAAGGTCTCAGACCACCACGCGATCATCCCCACGCGCTCCGAGCACAATCTCGAGAAAATGGGCTCGGACGATCGCCGCATCTACGACATGGCTGTCAGGCGCTTCCTCGCGGTGTTCCATCCGGAGGCTGTGTTCGAGAACACGCGCGTCGAGACCACCGTCGAGACGGGCGACGGCGGCAACGGCCATGTGTTCCGCACACGCGGCAAGCTCCTGATCGTGTCCGGCTGGCGCGGGGTCTACGACGAGATCTCAGCCGATGCGAAAGCCGCCGAAGCCGAGGCGCGCGGAGACGACGAGGAGGAGACCGACCAGCAGCTGCCGCGTCTGATCGAGGACGAGCGGGTGCAGACGCGCACGGTCGAGAGCTTGCGCAAGGAAACGAAACCGCCGCGGCGCTACAGCGACGCGTCGCTACTGGGAGCGATGGAGACGGCGGGCAAGCTGGTGGACGACGACGAGCTGCGTGAGGCGATGAAGGACTCGGGGATCGGCACGCCGGCCACGCGGGCGGCGATCATCGAGCGACTGATCACGGTGGGTTACATCGAGCGCGACGGCCGCGCGCTGGTGGCAACGGAGAAGGGTCTGAACGTGATCCGCCTCTTGAACGAGCACGCGCTCACCTCGCCTGGGCTGACGGGCAGCTGGGAGCAGCGCCTTGGGCAGATCGAGCGCGGCGAGGAGTCACGCAAGAAGTTCATGAGCGACATCGCCGGCTTCGCTCAGGAGACGGTCAAAGAGCTGGATGAGACGCTCAAAGATGTACGCATTCCGCGGGCGCGGCTCGGCCCATGCCCCGTGTGCGGTCACGACATCGTGGAGAACCGCAAGGGCTACTCGTGCTGGGCGCGCGAGGACCCGGGTTGCGGTTTTGTGATCTGGAAGGCGAAAGCAGGCAAGACGCTGCCGCTGGCGATCGCGAAGGAGCTGATCAAAAAGGGTTTCACCGAGCAGGCGGTGACGGGCTTCCGCGGACGCAGCGGGCGCAGCTTCCGTGCGCACCTGGCGCTGAGCCAGACGGAGGAGGGCAAATGGCGCGTGGAGTTCGACGAGCTGTGGGCCAAGGAGGGCGCGAAGCCTCCTGAGGCGGAGGGTGAGGGCGAGACGGGCGCAGCCGCGACGGTCGAGGCCCGCAGCGCCGCCTAGAACCTACAGAGAGGTTCTCTAGGCGCGATGCCGATCACGCTGATCACAGGGCCGGCGAACGCGGGTAAGGCGGAGCTGGTGATGGATGGGGTGCGCCGCCATCTGGCGCATGGTGCGGAGCCGTTGTTGGTGGTGCCGACGCGCGCGGATGCCGATCACTACCTGCGCGAGCTGGCAGGCGAGGGTGCGGCGATGGGCGTGCGTGTGGAGCGCTTCGCGGGCCTGATCGGCGAGGCGGTCACGCGCGCGGGCGTGCGCGAGCCGCTCCTTGGCGGGATCGCGCGCGAGCGTGTGCTGGAGATGCTGGCGGCACGTGTTGGTGTGGCGCAGACGCCGGGGGTGGTGCATGCCCTGATGGAGCTGCTGGCGGAGCTGCAGGTGCGGCGGGTGAAGCCAGCGGCACTTTCGCAGGCGCTGTCGCGCTGGGCTGGGGCGGATGGCGCGGGCGCCTCGCGAGCTGAGTTGGGACGACTGTTCGCCGAGTACCGCACGACGCTCGAGCAGTTGGGCCGCCTAGATATGGAGCAGCGCGCGGTGCGCGCCCTGGACGAGCTGCGGCGGCGTCCGGCGCTGTGGGGCGGCACGCCAGTGCTGGTGTATGGGTTCGACGACCTCACGCGACTGCAGCTGGACGCGATCGAGACGCTGGGCAGAGTGGTGGACGCGCCGGTGACGGTGTCGCTGTCGTATGAGCCGGGGCGCACCGCGTTTGCGGGCAGAGCGGCTAGCTTTCACGCGCTCGAGCCGCTGGCGGCCGAGCATCGGGCGCTACAGGCCCGCGCCGAGTACTACGCGCCCCAGGCACGCGCTGCGCTCAGCCATCTCGAGCGCTTGCTGTTCGAGGAGCCCGATGGCCCACCGATCGAGGCTGGGACAGCGGTGCGTTTGCTGGAGGGGGGTGGCGAACGCGCGGAGCTCGAGCTGGTGGCGAGCGAGATCGCGCGGCTGCTCGGCGAGGGCGTGGCAGCGGAGGAAGTTGCGGTGCTTGTACGCACTCCGGGGGTGGCGCTGGACCTACTGGAAGAGGTCTTCTCGGCGGCGGGGGTCCCGTTTGCGCTTCAGCGGCGCAGACCGTTTGCGGACACGGCGGTTGGCGGGGCGCTCGTGGGACTGCTGCGCTGCGTGCCCACTGCGGCGGGCTCGTCCGGCGGTGAGCTCGCAGATCTGCTGGCTTGGCTGCGAGCTCCGGGTCTGCTGGAGAAGCCGGTGCTGGCGGACAGGCTGGAGCTGACCGCGCGAAGAGCGGGCGCCGTCGACGCTGAGCGGGCGCGGAGTCTGTGGGAGGAGCGCCACTGGCGCTTGGAGCCGATCGACCGGCTGGCGGAGGCGCAGGAGCGAGGCTCGCTGGCGCTCGTGGAGCGCGCGCAACGTGAGCTCTATTGGCTGTTCTGTGCACCCAGGCGCGCCGGTGCGAACGTGTTGGGGGCGCAGGAGCTGGAGGATGCCGCTGCGCTCGCGGCTGGCCGGCGCGCGCTGAAAGAGCTCCGCGAGCTGGCGCGGATTGCGCCCGAGCTGGCGCCTGCGGCGGCGGGGGAGCTCGCGAGCTCGCTGGCGCGCGTGGAGGTGGCCAGCGGCGAGGGCGCGCTCGCGGGCGCGGTGTCGGTGCTCGACCCGCTGGCACTGCGGGCAAGACGGGTCAGGGTGGTGTTCGTGTGCGGCCTGCAGGAGGGCGTGTTCCCGGCGCGCGCGCGGCCGCATCCGTTCCTGGCAGAGGAGGAGCGCCGGCGGCTGGCGGAGGTCTCGGGGCTGAGACTGGGCGAGCAGGTGGACGCGTTGGCGGCGGAGCGCTACCTGCTGTATGCGGCCGTCTCACGCCCGCAGGAGCAGCTATTCCTCAGCTGGCATGTGGCGGATGACGACGGCCAGGCAAGCTCGCGCTCGCTGTTCGTGGACGACGTGTGCGACCTCTTCGCCGAGAGCCTGTCGCGGCTGCGGTCGCGCAGGCCACTGGGGGCGGTGGACGGCATGCCGGTTGATGGCTCGCTCAGCGCACCAGTGCCGGTGGACCGCTGGCTACACGACGAGCGGTTGCTGGCAAAGCTGCGCGCGCGGCTGTGGTCGGCGTCGTCGCTTGAGAAGTGGATCGGCTGCCCCACGGCGTGGTTTGTGGAGCGGATGCTGAACCCGGGAGCGCTGGAGCCCGATCCGGAGCCGCTCGCACGTGGTGGTCTCGCGCATGCGGCCCTACGCGACACCCTCGAGGCTTTGCGCGAGGAGAGCGGCAGCGCGCGTCTGACGCTCGCCAACGTTGCCCGTGCGCGGGAGCTGCTGGCGACGGCACTGGCGGACAACGAGGCGGACTACCCGCTGTCGGTAGCGCCCGAGCGGCACATGGCGGTGCGTCGGCGGCTGCAGGTAGACCTGGAGCGCTACCTGGAGCACGCGGCCGCGGCGGACAGCCCGCTGGAGCCAACCGCCCTCGAGCTCGGGTTTGGCTTTACGCAGGAGGACGAGCACGGCCAGGCCGGTGATCTGCCGGCACTCGACCTCGGTGGCGGGATGCGGCTGCGGGGACGGATCGACCGTGTCGATGTGAGCGCTGACGGCGATGCTGTCGTCTACGACTACAAGGGCAGCCGCGCGCCTGCGGGCGCACGCTGGATCAAGGACGGCAACCTGCAGGTGGCGCTGTACATGCGCGCGGTCGAGGAGCTGCTGGGGCGACGGGTGGTGGGGGGCTTCTACCAGCCGCTGACCGGGCAGGACCTGCGCGCCCGCGGGGTGCTCGACCGGGACGCGGGGCTTGAGCTCGACTGCGTGGGGCCGGATGTGCTCGAGCATACGGAGCTGCACGATCTGCTGGAGGAAGCTGTGGCGGCCGCACGCGAGGTCGCACAGGAGGCGGGCCGGGGTGAGCTACAGGCGCGGCCACAGAGCTGCGCTTACCGCGGCGGCTGCATGTATCCCACGATCTGTAGGTGCGAGCGATGACTGTCGTGCTGACCGACGAGCAAGGCCACGCGGTCGCTCGTCGCTCGGAGCCGATTTTGTTGGCGGCGGCGGCCGGTAGCGGCAAGACATCGGTGCTGGTGGAGCGTTTCGTGGCGGCTGTGCGCGAGGACGGGATCGCTCCGGGGAAGATCCTCGCGATCACATTCACGGAGCGCGCTGCCGGTGAGCTGCGCGCGCGTGTGCGGGGGCGTCTGTTGGCACTGGGCGACCGCGAGGCGGCGCGCGATACGGAGGCTGCGTTCGTGGGTACCTTCCACGGCTTCTGTGCGCGGGTGTTGCGCGCCCATCCACTCGCGGCGGGGCTCGATCCGGAGTTCTCGATCATCGACGAGGGACTCGCTGGACGCCTGCGTGAGCTGGCCTTCAAAGCCGCGCTGCGGGCCTTTCTTGCCGGCGAGCACACGGCCGCGGTGGACTTGCTCGCGGCATATGGCGTCGATCGGGTGCGCACGATGGTCGAGCAGATCTATGGGGAGCTGCGTAGTCGGGGGCAGCGCCTGCCCACCCTGCCGGTGCCGCATCGCGTGGAAGGGGCTGCGGAGTCGCCCACCGGCGGGGCCGCGGATGACGATGGGCCGCACGGGCCTGATCGCATCCCCGACCTACAGGCGCAGGGGGACGCGATCGCGGCGTGCGCACTGTTGAACGAGCTGCTGAAGGGCTATGGCGGGGCATACGAAGAGCTCAAGCACGGCCGCGGCGCGGTGGACTTTGACGACCTGGAGCTGCTCGCGCGGGAGCTGCTGCGCGAGCGCGAGAGTATTCGCAGTGCGTGGTCGGATCGTTTTGAGCTGCTGATGGTGGACGAGTTTCAGGACACCAATGCCCGTCAACTGGGCATCCTGGAGGCGCTGGACCGGGGCAACCTGTTCACGGTGGGAGACGAGCTGCAGTCGATCTACGGGTTCAGGCACGCGGACGTGAGCCTGTTCAGAGAGCGGCGGGCGATGCTTGAGGAGCGGGGCGGAAGCCTCTTGTTGACGCGCAACTTCCGCAGTCGTGAGCCACTGCTGGACGTGGTCAACGCGGTGTTTGCTGAGCGCTTCTCCACGTACACGCCGCTGGTAGCCGGTCGTGTCGATGACCCCGGCGAGCCGGAGGTGGAGCTGCTGCTGACGAATGTCCGTGGCTGGGAGGAGCAGGCGGAGCTCGCCCAGGCAATCGCGGCCGGCCTGCCGGAGACACAGCTCTGGCGCCAGGCGGAGGCACGGCTATTGGCCCAGCGGGTAGCAGAGCTCGTGGAGCAGGGTCACACGCGCGCGGGTGACGTGGTGGTGCTGCTGCGAGCGTCGGGAGACCTCGAGGTGTTCGAGCGGGCGCTGCAGCTCTGCGGTCTGCGCACGCTGACGGCTGTGGGAACCTTCTGGCGCCACCAGCAGATCGGCGATCTGATCTCCTACCTGCGGGCGCTGGCCAATCCGCTGGACGAGGAGGCGCTGTATTCGGCGTTGGCATCACCGCTAGGGGGCTGCTCGAAGGACTGTCTGGCACTGCTCGCGGATGCCGCACGGAGCGCCCGCAGCGGGGTCTGGGAGATGGCGCTCGCGGCAGTGGCGCAAAGCGGTGATGGCGGCGAGGCTGGGCCGCCGCTCGGGCTCGCCCCCAGGGATCGCGAGGCGTTGGCGGCCTTCTGCATGCGCCTGCAGGCCGAGCGCGCGAACGCGTCGCGACACACGATCTCCGAGCTGATCGAGCGGGCGATTGACGCCAGCGGCTACCGCGAGTATGTGCTGGGTCTCGACTGGGGTGAGCGGCGGCTGGCAAACGTGCACAAGCTGCTGCGGCTGGCGCGACGCTTCGAAGCGAGCGAAGGACGCGACCTGCGGGCGTTCCTCGATCATGTGTCCTATCTGCAGGACGCCGTGAAGGTCGAGCCGGATGCGCCTGTCGAAGGGGTGGAGCCCGACGCGGTGCGCCTGATGACGATCCATGCGGCCAAGGGCCTGGAGTTCCCTGTGGTGTGTCTGGCCGACTTGGGACGCCAACCCAACACGCAGACGCCCGATCTGCTCGTGGACGGTGAGCGGGTGGGCCTGCGGCTCGTGCGTCTGGACGGTGAGGGGTCGAAAGCGACGCTCGACTACGAAGATCTCTGCAGCGAGCGCCGCGAGCGCGAAGCGCAGGAGGAAGACAGGATCTTGTACGTGGCAATGACGCGGGCGCGCGAGCGCCTCCTGCTGAGCGGCGCGGTGGACTTCGAGCGCTGGCCTGCGTCGCGTCAGGCCCCCACCGTGATTTCGTGGCTTGGACCCGCACTGGCGGCCGACCTGCCGGCGCTGGTGCAGGCGGGCGACGCGGCGGAGCACGATCTGCCGATCGCCGGCGCCGCGGGTCCCGTGAGCGTGCGCCTGCGGCTGAGCACCCCGGCAACCGTCGGGACGGTTCTGCGAACTGAAGACTTCGCGCGGGCACAGGGCGAGCCGCCGCCAGCAGAGCCAACGCCAGGTGAGCAACTCTCCTTTCTCGTGGAAGGTGCGTCGTCGTCCCCACAGGGAGCCTCGCCTCCCGCGGAAGATCCATCGTCCAACCAGGCGGTCTCTCCGTCGGTGAAAGGTCCGGCGCTGGCGTCGCTCAGCTACACGTCGTTGAGCGAGTTGGAGCGCTGCGGCTATCGCTACTACCTGGAACGCGTGCTCGGCCTGAGCGAGGATCGCTCGGCGGCGAGATCAGACACGGGGCACCGGGGCCTCGAGGCACGAGCGCGCGGGACGCTGATCCATCGCCTGATGGAGACGATCGACTTCATCAGGCCGAGTGCGCCATCGCCGCAGCAGGTGGGCACGCTGGCGCGGGATCTGGGCATGCGCTTGGCCAGCGGTGAGCGCGAGGAGATCGCCGCGTTGATCGACGCGGCGCTCAGGGCTGAGTCCGCGACGCGCGTCGCGGGCGCTCAGACGGTGCGCTACGAGTATCCGTTCGCGTTCTCGCTGGCGGCTGGGGAGCCGTTAATCAGCGGTGTGATCGATCTGCTCGCGCAGGAGAGCGATGGTGGGCTGGTGGTGCTGGACTACAAGAGCGACAGGGTCGCTGCGACGGTCGATCTGGACGCTCTGGTGCAGCATGAGTACGGCATCCAGCGCCTGCTGTACGCGCTCGCGGTCCTACGTGATGGGGCGCCGAAGGTGGATGTCGTCCACTGGTTTCTGGTGCGGCCCGACGAAGCGGTCGTCGCGAGCTTTGGCGCCGGCGAGCGGGCCGCGCTCGAGCGGCGCTTGGCCGAGCATGTGGCGAGCGCTCGCCGGCGGGGCTTCACGGTTAGCCCGAGTCCCCACCGTGGTCTGTGCCTGACGTGCCCCGGGAGGGCGGGTCTGTGCTCGTGGGGTGAGCACGAGACGATGCGCGAGGCACCTGAGCCGGACTCGGCACTCGATACGACGAGTGCCAGCGCAGGCCGCGCACAGTCGTGAGTCGGACCTCGCAGCCCAGTTTCCTCCCCTGAAAAATTAGCGCAGGGAACTGGTTCTGAGCTTCCCTGCGCTGCTACGCTTTTGGGCTCCGCCTCAGGTGCCCGCCTGCCTGCGCCACGGTGGGCATGTCCGCAAAGTGGTCTTGCCCACCACCTGCGCGGGATGCACCGCCCCAAGGGAGCACTTCCATGACTTCGCACAACAAGCAGCCGCCAAAGGCCGTCGGTCTCTACGACCCCCGCTTCGAGCATGACGCGTGCGGCGTGGGCATGGTCGCGCGCCTGGACAACCAGCCAACCCATGAGGTGGTTGCACGCGCGCTGACGGCGCTGGAGAACCTGGAGCATCGCGGCGCCACGGGCGCCGACCCATGCACGGGTGACGGCGCGGGAATCCTGATGCAGCTGCCGGACGAGCTGCTGCGCGCGGTGGTCGACTTCGAGCTGCCGCCAGCGGGCGAATACGGCGTGCTGATGTGCTTTCTGCCGACCGACGACGGGGCGCGCGGGCGGCTGGAAGGCTTGCTCGAGGGCATCGTCGCAGGCGAGAGCCAGCGGCTGCTCGGCTGGCGCGACGTGCCGATCGACGAGTCGCAGACCGGAGAGGTCGCGGCGGCGTGCCGGCCGGTGATCCGCCAGCTGTTCGTCGGCGCGGGTGCGGCCCAGGCAGGCGACTACCCCGAGGGCACGCGGCAGGACGCGTTCGAGCGCAAGCTGTATGTGATCCGCCGGATCAGCGATCTGACCGCAGAGGACCCCGGCCTGTACGTCACGTCGAGCTCCTCGCGCACGATCAACTACAAGGGCATGCTGATCAGCAACCAGCTGGGCAAGTTCTACAAGGACCTCAGCGATGAGCGCTGCAAGAGTGCACTGGCGCTCGTGCACTCGCGCTTCTCGACGAACACCTTCCCCAGCTGGGAGCTCGCGCACCCCTACCGGGTGATCTGCCACAACGGCGAGATCAACACGGTGATGGGCAACGTCAACTGGATGCGCGCGCGCGAGTCTGAGCTGCGCAGCGAGCTGTTCGGCGATGACCTGGAGAAGATCCTGCCGGTGGTGACGGCGGGCAACTCCGACTCGGCGACGTTCGACAACGTGCTCGAGCTGCTGATGCTCGGCGGGCGCTCACTGACGCACGCGGCGATGATGATGATCCCCGAGGCCTACCGCAATCGCGATGACCTGCCGGACTACCTGAAGGGCTTTTACGCCTACCACTCGTGTCTGATGGAGCCATGGGACGGGCCCGCGTCGGTGGCGTTCACCGACGGCCGCGTGGTCGGCGCGACGCTCGACCGCAACGGCTTGCGTCCCGGTCGCTGGGTGGAGACAACCGACGGGTACGTGGTGCTGGGCTCGGAGTCGGGCCTGTTGGACGTTCCCCCGGAGCAGATACGGCGCCTCGGGCGCTTGCAGCCGGGCAAGCTGTTCCTGGTCGATCTCGAGCGCGGGCGGATTGTGGAGGACGAGGAGGTCAAGCGCGAGGTGGCCACGCGCAAGCCGTACGGCGAGTGGTTCGCACGCAACGCCGTGCCGTTCGCCGAGCTGCCGCCCTCAGAACAGGTGACGCTCTCCAACCAGCCACTGCCTTTGCGCCAGCGCGCGTTCGGATACTCCCAGGAGGACCTGCGGGTGCTGCTCGCACCGATGGCGATCGACGGCGCCGAGCCGATCGGTTCGATGGGCAACGACATCTCGCTGGCGGTGCTCTCCGACCAGGCGCCGCCGCTGTTCTCCTATTTCAAGCAGCTGTTTGCGCAGGTGACCAACCCGCCGATCGACCCGATCCGCGAGGAAATCGTGATGAGCCTTGCGACCAGCCTGGGCAACGAGCGCAACCTCTTCGAGGAGACCCCCGAGCACGCCCACAAGCTGTTGCTGGACCAGCCGATCCTGCTCAACCGCGAGCTTGAGACGCTTCGTCACGTCGAGCACGACGTGTATGCGGCGCGCACGATCGACATCACCTGGCCGACGGCCGAGGGACCGGACGGGATGAGCGCCGCGATCGAGCGCATCTGCCGTCAGGCGCGTGAAGCGATCGCCGAAGACGTCAACATCATCATCCTCTCCGATCGCCAGCTCGGGCCCCGGCGTGCGCCGATCCCGTCATTGCTTGCGGTTGCGGCCGTGCACCATCACCTGGTGCTGGAGGGCACACGCCTGCGCGCGGGGATCATCGTCGAGTCCGGTGAGCCTCGCGAGGTGCACCACTTCGCGACGCTGATCGGTTACGGCGCGAGCGCGATCAACCCCTATCTGCTGCTGGAGACGCTCGACACGCTGGTCCTGGAAGAGCAGATCGCGCGTACTGCGCCGGACGGCACGACGGTGCCCATCGGTGCGGAGGAGGCCGCGCAGAACGTCGTCAAAGCGATCGGCAAAGGGCTGTTGAAGACGATCTCAAAGATGGGCATTTCCACGATCCAGTCCTATCGCGCCGCGCAAATCTTCGAGGCGGTGGGCCTGGAGAAGGGACTGATCGACACGCACTTCACCTACACCGCCTCGCGCATCGGTGGGATCGGCATCGACGTGCTCGCAGCCGAGGCACTGGAGCGCCACGCACGCGCCTATCCAGCCCCGGAGGACTCGCTGCTGCCCGTCGGCGGCGTGTATGCGTGGCGGCGTGACGGCGAGCACCACATGTGGAACCCCGAGACGATCGCGCTCGTGCAGCAGGCGGTGCGTGCTGCCAACGGCGATGTTGGAGCGGCTTTGAAGGGAGATCGCGAGGCCTACGAGGCGGTGCGGGAGAGCCCGGCGTTCTCGACCTATAAGGAATACGCACAGGCGGTCAACGAGGACGCTGCTCGCAAGGCGACGCTTCGTGGGCTGCTGCGGATCGGCGGCAAGGACAACGCGAATGCGCCTATCCCGCTGGACGAGGTCGAGTCGGCGAGTGAGATCGTCAAGCGCTTCTGTACCGGTGCGATGAGCCTCGGGTCGATCTCTCGTGAGGCGCACGAGACGCTTGCGATCGCGATGAACCGGCTGGGTGGTCGCTCGAACACGGGTGAGGGCGGCGAGGACCCGGTGCGCTTCCAGCCAGACGCGAACGGCGATCGACGCCGCTCGGCGATCAAGCAGGTCGCGTCCGGCCGCTTCGGCGTGACGATCCACTACCTCGTGAACGGGGACGAGCTGCAGATCAAGATGGCCCAGGGCGCGAAGCCCGGCGAGGGTGGTCAGCTGCCGGGGCACAAGGTCGACGCTTACATCGGCTCGATCCGCCACACGACCCCCGGCGTCGGTCTGATCTCGCCGCCGCCGCACCACGACATCTACTCGATCGAGGACCTCAAGCAGCTGATCTACGACCTGCGCTGCGCCAACCCGCAGGCGCAGGTGTCGGTCAAGCTCGTCTCCGAGGTAGGCGTCGGCACGGTCGCCGCGGGTGTCTCCAAGGCCAACGCTGACCGCGTGCTGATCGCCGGCCACGACGGCGGTACCGGCGCCTCGCCGCTGTCCTCGATCCAGGCGGCGGGTATTCCGTGGGAGATCGGCTTGGCTGAGACCCAGCAGACGCTGCTGCTGAACAACCTGCGCTCGCGCATCATTGTGCAGACCGACGGGCAGCTGAAGACCGGTCGTGACGTGGTGGTCGCGGCGATGCTGGGCGCGGATGAGATGGGCTTCTCGACGGCGCCGCTGATCGCGACGGGCTGCATCATGATGCGCGCCTGCCACTTGAACACCTGCCCCGTGGGCATCGCCACACAGGACCCTGAGCTGCGCAAGCGCTTCAAGGGCACCCCCGAGCACGTCGTCAACTTCTTCTTTTTCGTCGCGGAGGAAGTGCGCGAGATCCTCGCGTCGCTGGGTCTGCGCACGCTTGACGAGGCGACCGGTCGCGTAGACCTGCTGGGCGCAGGCGAGGCGATCGAGCACTGGAAGGCGCGCGGCGTCGACCTCACCCACCTGCTCACCCACATCGAGCTTCCGGAAGGCTCCTCGCGACGCCGTGTGACCTCGCCGCCGCAGGTGCTCGACGACGCGCTCGACTGGGAGCTGATCGAGCGCTCGAAGGCGGCGCTGACGGAGCGCAGCGGGCCGTCGGTCACGGGCGGGCGCGTCAAGCTGGAGCTGCCGATCCGCAACCGCAACCGCTGCGTGGGCGGCATCCTCTCAAGCCACATCGCCCGCGAGTTTGGTGCGGAGGGCCTGCGTGATGAGGACTCGATCGTGGTCGACTTTGAGGGCTCCGCGGGGCAGAGCTTCGCCGGCTGGCTGGCACCGGGCGTGACGTTCACACTGCACGGCGACGCGCAGGACTACGCCGGCAAGGGTCTTTCCGGCGGCGTCTTCGCGGTCCGGCCGCGCGAGGGCATGGGCGAGCACTTCAAGGCCGAGGAGAACGTGATCGTGGGTAACACGGTGCTCTACGGCGCCACCGCCGGCCGGGCCTTCTTCCGCGGGCTTGCAGGCGAGCGCTTCGCGGTGCGCAACTCCGGCGCGTCCGCGGTCGTGGAGGGTATCGGCGACCACGGCTGCGAGTACATGACCGGCGGACGGGTGGTCGTGCTCGGGCCGACGGGCCGTAACTTCGCGGCTGGCATGAGCGGAGGTGTCGCCTACGTGCTGGATGAGGACGGCACGTTCCACACCCGTTGCAACATGGGCATGGTCGGTTTCGAAGAGCCCTCCGAGGCGGATGCGCTGGAGCTGCGGGCGATGATCGAAGAGCACCTGCGACGCACCGACTCGCCAGTGGCAGCCCGCGTGCTCGAGCAGTGGGGCGAGCTGCTCAGCAGGGGTGCGTTCGCGAAGGTGATGCCACACGACTACAAGCGCGTGCTGCGCGAGCTGGCAGAGGAAGAGGCCCTGGCCGCCAAGGCATCCGAAAACGGTCGTCCGCAGTCTTCGCGTCCGCTGGACGCGGTGGGGGAGACCGGTAGCTGATGGGCAAGTTGGGGGGCTTCCTGCAGATCGAGCGCCACGGCGTTCCGCAGCGCGATCCGCAAGAGCGGGCGCACGACTTCCAGGAGTTCCTGCTCCCCCGTCCGGTCGAGGAGCTGCGCGAGCAGGGTGCACGCTGCATGGACTGCGGCGTGCCGTTCTGCCACAACGGCTGTCCCCTTGGCAACCTGATTCCTGACTGGAACGACCTCGTCTACCACGCCCGCTTCCAGGACGCGATCGCGCAACTGCACGCCACCAATAACTTCCCCGAGTTCACCGGACGTCTGTGCCCAGCTCCGTGTGAGGCAGCATGCGTCCTTGAGATCCGTGAGGGCGACGCGGTCACGATCAAACAGATCGAGAACTCGATCGTCAACCGCGCGTGGGATGAAGGCTGGATCGTTCCCCAGCCGCCGCGCCGCGATCGCGAAACTGGTCAATCGGTTGCTGTCGTCGGCTCAGGGCCGGCGGGCATGGCCGCCGCTCAGCAGTTGCGTCGAGCTGGCCACCGCGTAACGCTGTTCGAGCGCGACGAGGCCATCGGCGGGCTGGTGCGCTTTGGTGTGCCCGACTTCAAGATCGAGAAGACGGTGGTGCAGCGGCGCGTGGAGCAGCTGATCGCCGAGGGCGTGGACATCCGTTGTGGGGTGGATGTCGGCAGCGACCTCAGCGCACAGGAGCTGAGCGAGAGCTTCGACGCGGTGGTGTTGGCGACGGGATCGCGTGTGCCACGCGATCTGCCAGTCCCCGGCAGAGAGCTGAGGGGGGTGCACTTCGCGATGGAGTACCTCTACCAGCGCAACCGCTGGGTCGCAAGCGCACACGGCCCCCAGCCCACCGTCGCGCAGCCGCCAGTCGAGCAGGTGATCACCGCTGCTGGCAAGGACGTGGTGGTGATCGGTGGCGGCGACACGGGCGCGGACTGCGTGGGCAACGCGCTGCGCGAGGGCGCTCGCTCGATCGTCCAGCTCGAGCTCCTGTCCGAGCCGCCGGCGCATCGACGCGATGACTTGACGCCGTGGCCGCAGTGGCCGCTGAAGTACCGTCGCAGCTACGCGATGGAGGAGGCGCTCGAGCTGGGCTTGGGTGAGCAGGACTTCTCAGCGGCTACCACCACCTTCCGCGATGACGGCAGCGGGGCGGTGGCCGGCATTCGCATCGCACAGGCCGAACCGAAGGCGCCGTTCAAGCCGCTCCCTGACACCGAGCGCGAGATGCCGGCGCAGCTGGTGCTGCTGGCGATGGGGTTCCTCGGGCCCGAGCAGGGGCTGCTGGATCAGCTCGGCGTGGAGCGCGAAGATCGCGGCAACGTGAGGGCGGTGAAGCCGTACACGACGTCCGTCGACGGGGTGTTCGCTGCCGGCGACGCCCGCCGCGGCCAGTCGCTGATCGTGTGGGCGATCAACGAGGGACGCCAATGCGCGCGGATGGTCGACCGCTACCTCGCCGGGCGCCGCAGCGGTACGCACGGCGCCGGCGCATTTACGCTCGAAGACGACGGCCTGGCTGGCCACGCCGACGCGGACGGTGGTCGGGAGGGGCCACCACAGCACGTCGGGCCCGGCATCGGCGCGCCGGACAGCTAGGCTTGAGCGCAATGAACGAGCCGCATGCGAACGGACATATAGCTTCCGTTGGCTCGCCACGGCATCCGCTGGCGAAGGTGTGCGTGATCGGCGCGGGCTCCTCGGGAATCACCGCCGTAAAGGCGCTGCATGAGCGCGGTATCCCGTTCGACTGCTTCGAGAAGTCCGATCGCGTCGGCGGCAACTGGGTGTTCGAAAACAGCAACGGCATGTCCGCCGCGTACCGCGATCTATTCATCAACACCTCGCGTCCGCGCATGGAGTACTCGGACTTCCCGATGCCGGACTCCTATCCGGACTTTCCCCATCACACACAGATCGCGGCGTACTTTGAGGAATACGTGGACCACTTCGGGCTGCGCGAGCTGATCACGTTCGAGACCGGCGTGCAGCGCGCCTCACGCGATGAGCAGGGTGTGTGGACAGTCGAGCTAGACACGGGCGAGACGCGCAGCTACGACGCGCTGGTGGTGGCCAACGGGCATCACTGGAACACACGCTGGCCCGAACCGGCGTTCCCGGGAACGGACACATTCACGGGCGCGCAGATGCACGCCCATTCCTACATCGACAACTCGATCTTCGCGGGCAAGCGCGTGGTCGTTCTGGGCATGGGGAATTCTGCGATGGATATCGCAGTCGAGAGCTCATACGTAGCCGAGCACACCTACCTGGCTGCGCGCCGGGGGGTATGGATCGTCCCCAAGTACATCTTCGGAAAACCGGTCGATCAGATACGCAACGACCCGCGCATCCCATTCAAGATCCGCCAGCGGATCACCCAGCAGCTGATTCGCGGCTACGCGGGGCCACCGGAGCGCTATGGCCTACCCAAGCCCGACCACCGGCTGGGCGACGCACATCCGACGATCTCCGGGCGCATCCTCGACCGCATCCAGCACGGCACGATCACGCCGAAGCCGAACATCGATCGTTTCGAGGGCTCGCGCGTGCGCTTCACGGACGGCAGCGACGTGGAGGCGGACGTGGTCGTGTACTGCACCGGCTACAAGATCACGTTCCCGTTCTTCGACGAGGACTTCATCTCCGCTCCGGACAATCACATCGAGCTGTTCCGGCGGGTGTTCCACCCCGATATCCCGAACTTGTTCTTCGTCGGCCTGCTGCAGCCCTTGGGGGCGATCATGCCGCTGGCAGAGGCGCAGGGGGCGTGGGTGGGCGACTACCTGGTGGGCGACTACGCGCTGCCTACCACGGCTGGGATGCGCGCCGACATCGAGGCCGACCAGGCGGCGATGCGTGCGCGCTACGTCGCCTCCAAGCGCCACACGATTCAGGTGGACTTCGATGACTACCTCCACGACTTGGCCAAGGAGCGTCGCGCGGGTAGCGCACGGGCGCGCGCAAACAGGTATATCCCAGCGGCATCATGCCGACCTTCTGTCGCCACAATCGCTTCATAGAGCGCTGCCCGATCTGCAGCAAGACGCTGCCAGGTCGCACACCGAGCGCAGCCTCCTCCTCGCACGCCAAGACTCCCAGGTCGCCACGCGCGGCTAGCGCCGGTGCGCAGCGCAGGCATGGACACAGCGGTGCACTGCGCATCCGCCGCGAGGGCCGAGCCGAGGACGACGGCTACCGCTCAGATCTCGTGCCGGGCCTGCGTGCCTCAGCCGACGCGTATAGGTTGGCGCAGGAGATCGCCTTCTCGAGCGCTCGACTGCTCGAGCTCGCCACCCAGCCACCGGGCCTGTACGGTGAGGCGCGTGCGCTGGCGGGAGGGGATCTGGAGCGGGCGACGTGGGTGTGCTTCCTTATCGCCTACCTGAGCCCGCTGGAGTCCGAGGACCCCTTCGACGGCATCCGTCTGGCCCTCACCAACGGTCCGGAGAACCCTCCGGATCTGCAGGACATACCGCTCGGACCCCGCACCTCACACGACCCCGCTCGGGGTAGCGAGACCCTGGTCGCGTATCACCAATGGGTGCAGCGCGGCGGCACCGCGGGGGCACAGTCGGCGAGTGTCGAGGGGAGCCAGGCGATTGCGTTCACGGGCGATCCGGCCTGGAGTCCCGCGCGGCGCTTCGAGCGGGTCTTCGAGCGGCTCGCGCTCCCCGGCCTGACCCGCATGGCCCGCTATGACCTGCTGGTCACGCTTGGGCGACTGGGACTGTACGAGCTCACCCCCGACTCGCTACACCTGTCCGGTGCGGGCGGGCTCTCTGCGGATGACCCGACGACGCTGGCAGCCAAGCGTGTGTTCGGAATCGGCGACCCGCTCCTACTGGAGCGCCGCGCGGCCGCACTTGCCGAGGAAGCCTCGATACCGATCGAGGCACTCGACCTGGCGCTAGCCAACTGGCTATCACCCCAGCGAGCGAGCATGGGATGCCCGCCGGAGACGCAAGACGACACCGCGTTCGAGCGGGCCGGCGACGCGCTGGGCATCTGAGCGCCGCAGCGCACGCCAAGCCACCTTTGTGAAACACAAGGAGCGGCTAGCCAAGGCCTGAGAAATGCCGTCCACACGGCCGCTTACAGTCCTTGCTGTCTTTGTTCCTAACTCCACGGGAGAGTCGCGATGCCACTCTGTTTCATCGAGCCGCAGGATGCGATCCGCGTCATAGCCGAGTCGGTCGGCCGCGAGGCGCGCCGCCAGCTTGTGGGCGAGGTGGTGCGCGCATGGGTCGACGACATCCCCGACCAGGAACTATCAGTCCACTACGCCAAGGCGATTGCCGACCTGGACGAGGATGATCTGCACCTGCTCGCCGCCTGGCATGCTTCCCTGGAGGTCGGCCAGCCGATCCCCAACACCGATTTCCTGGTCGGCGTGTTCCCGAGCCTCGGTGAGAATCGGCGCGAGGCGCTGAAGATCGCAGCTGGCTTTCGCGGCGAGGAAGCCTTCCAGGCCGGCGTCGCCGAGGACCAAGCGCTCGATACGGTGCTCCCGCGCCTGTCACGCGAGCGCGCGATCGAGCTCGCCAACGAGTGCATACAGCTGTACATGTGGGACCGCCTAGGCTGCGACAACTAGCGCGTCGTATGCCGGCGCGCTACGGCGTCCTCGGTCGCTCGCGTGCGTACACGCCACGCTCCCTGCGTCCTTGTATCGCTTGGCCTACGGCGCGTTAGTTGGCCTTGGCCCTAATTACGCACTGACGGTCTCGCGAAACACTCTCCCAGCGTACATACGTGCGCTATAACATACGACTATGACGGACTCGGTCAGTGTGTTCTCGGCTCATGCGGCGGAGTACGACGCGCAGCGGCGGCGCTTGGTTCCTTGCTTCGATCTTTTCTACGGCACGGCGGTTGAGCTGCTTGGCTTGCGGGGCGGGGTGGTTCGGCGGGTGCTCGACCTGGGTGCTGGGACGGGGCTACTGAGCGGCGCGGTGCTTGCCCGCCATTCGGACGTCGAGATCGTGCTGCTCGATGGAGCGGAGGAGATGCTCGAGCAGGCACGTGCCCGACTGCCGACTCGCTCCACCAGGATGGTTGTTGGCGATTTGCGTGGCACGCTCCCTGAAGGGCCGTTTGATGCGGTCGTCTCGGCTCTGGCGATCCATCACCTGGAGGATCCGGACAAGCGTGAACTGTTCGCGCGTGTGCATGATCTGCTGGCGCCGGGCGGCGCATTCGTCAACGCCGAGCAGGTGATCGCGCCCACGCCGTGGTTGCAGGCGCGCGGGCGCAAGATGTGGCGCGAGGCGTGCCGCGCGGCCGGCGCGAGCGAAGTGGAGATCGCACACGCCGAGCGGCGGATGGAGCACGATCGCTGCTCTGAGGTGCGCAGCCAGCTCGAGTGGATGGGCGCGGCCGGCTTGCAGGACTGCGACTGTCTCTTTCAGCACCTGCACTTCGCGGTGCTCGCCGGCTGGCGGCCGCTGGCCGCGAGCCGCGCAGCTGGACTGAGCGACACATATCTGAGCTGACCGCCATGCCCACCGACGAGGACGTGATGGACGCCTGTCCAACGTCATAGACCTGGAGCTCGGGCTGGACATGTGGGACCGCCTGGGCTGCGATAACTAGCGTCCTGCCAATTGTTGAGAGCCGGAACCTGATGGAATCCGGGTGGCTGACATCGGTCGCAGCCACGCACGGACAAAGTGCGCAACGATCCGTGCGAAGCTGCGCAAAGGCCCAAAAACCTCTACAGTTCCGAAAATTGCGATTGTGCTAATTGTGGAGGACCGGCCTGATCGTGTTGATCCAGCGTGACGCGCACGAGGGGGGATTGAAGGTGACGAGGGTGGCGAGCAACGTGCGACTGGTCGACCGCGGGCGAGCCCTCGGTTTCTCGACTCCGGCGCGAGGCGCTGCGAACCAGACGAGAGCAGCGAGCGGGTGGGCGCAAGGTCGCCCGCCCGGTCTTGAATCACTCTTTGCTCGCCCCAGAGGCGAGGTGGCGCTCACACTGATTGGAGGACAGCGTCTGCTGCGAGAGGCTACCGGGAACCTCCTGGCGCATGAAGACGGCCTACGGGTGCTCACGACCTTCGAGTCCGTCGCCGACTACCGGGCGGCGCGCTTGGAGATCCCACCCACGGTGGTGCTGCTCGACTGTGAGGAGAACGATCAAGCCAGATGGCGGAGCGCCATCGGCGAGCTGTGCTCGCCGTGTGCCGAGAGCAGCATCGTGGTGCTCTGTTCGGAGATGCGCGAGGACTTGATTCGCTGTGCGATCGAGCACGGCGTAAGCGGGATTATCCTCAAGAGCTATACGACCAAGCAGACGCGGGACGCCATCGCCTACATCGCGACAGGGAGGACGGTCATGCCCGCTGGCTGGCAGCGGGTACTTGCGGGTGAAGCGTACAAGCCCCTCGGTCTGAGTCCGCGCCAGCGTCAGATTCTCGCCCTGATCGCGCAAGGCCGGGGAAACGAGGAGATCGCCGCCGAACTTGAGTTGAGTCCCAACACCGTCAAGTTTCACATCCGAGGGCTCTACTCACGGCTCGGCGTGCGCAATCGAGTAGAGGCGGCCAACCAGTACGCGCAGATGACCCGTGGCGGCGTTTGAGGCCGGCGTCGCGATCGTCGGCGGGGCCGGGGCGTTCGTCACCGACGCCCTCACGTGGTTGCTCACAGAGAGCGGCAGCCGTGTGGTTGGCTCCTATCCGAACTTCAGCACCCTCGAGACAGCGTTGCGCGATGGTGCTCAAGCGCCGCATGTCGCTGTCGTCGACGCCGAGGATCCGGGAGCGGGTCCGCCGGCCGTGTCGGCGCTCAGGCAGGCCTATCCAGATCTGAAAATCCTTCTGCTCTGCGAGGGCGCGTCCCCGGCGTTGGTCGGGTGTGTGATTGAGGAGCACGTGGATGGCGTCGTGTTGAAGGCCGACGCCCCGGCGGAGATGATCCTGGCGCTCCGCCACGTGCTCGAGGGTCGCGCGGTCATGCCGTCCGGCTGGCATAAGGCTTCACTCGAACGTGAGGCTGTCGTGCGTGTGCTGAGCACGCGCGAGCGTGAGGTGCTCGAGCTGGCCGCCGCGGGGCTCAGTAACAAGGAGATCGCCGAGCGTCTCGTGATCTCCATCAACACCGTCAAGTTCCACCTACGGGGGATCTATGGCAGTCTCGGCGTCCACAACCGCGTGCAGGCGAGCCGGGCGATGAGCCCGGGATCATGAACGTCGGGCGGCGCTTGAGCAGCAGACCGAGCTTCACGCCTGAGCCGCCGGTCGAGCTTCACGGTACTGCCCATGGGTAGGTATCAACCTACCCGCTAGCAGGAGGGCAAGACTACCCTTGGTGACTATTGTGGCGGGTCGCCGCCGGACGTAATCTACCCCGCCTCAGTCGTTCTAAACGTCTGAACTGACCGTGCCTCAGCAACTTGGCACACGAACCGTGGCACATAAGTCCACTCACCAAGGAGGAGGCCGCTCAGAATGCGACCAATAGATAAACGGAAATTGCTCGCGGGATTTGTCTCCGCGGCTGGAGCGGCGGTGCTGGCCTTGGCTTCGCTCACGGCAGTCGCCGTCGCCGCGCCAAACCCTGAAAGCGTCTACGGCGCCCAGGGCACGAACGTGCCGTACGTGGCGTGGGTCGGGGAGCATGTGCGTCTGGTGGCATGCGAATCGAGCTTCACGGAAGACATCAGACTGGAGTCCATCAAGCACGACGCCGACCCCAATTCCATCCTCGGCGAGTTCTATAACGACAACTTCGAAGTCGAGGACTGGTCGGGCTATCAGTTCCAGCCGCCGACACCCGACGGGAGCGCGGGCAGCGAGCTCGGACAACCGTTCGACCCGGGGCCGTCATCCTTCTTCCTATCCTCGGAAGGCAAGGGGTGCATCGCGACCGACTACAAGTCGCTGAACCCGGGCCTGACGCGCATCCGCGCGGTCGTGAAGAACGACGAAGACGGCGAAATCGTCTTCTCGCACCAGTTCCTGGTGATCTGGCTGACGGCGAACAAGCCGGTGCTGCACGAGGCCGGAACGAGCGCGTCAGGGACCGAAACCTTCCAGAGCCAGCTGAACGGCACCGGGCAGAGCAATCTGTCCAACTTCCTGGGCGATCCGGAAGGCAACGGCCAGTTCATCCCCTCGCCGTTCTCGGGGGAAGAAACAGACAAAGGTCTGGTGCAGATCAAAGTGACGGGTAGCTTCCCGGTCCTGAAAGAAGCCCCACTGCACAACATCCTGGAAGAAGAAACGTATACCCTGCCGGAAGCCTGGCCTACGTTGGCAAAAGTGCTGGCGAGCTCGTCGGAAGAAACAGAACCGCCGGGCACCAACCCAGGGCTGTGGGACATCCACGGCACGCCGAGCAACAACAACGTATCCAACCGCAGTTCGACGTCACCGCTGTTCGCCGCGTTCTCTAGTAGCGCGTTGAGCGGCGGCTTCACATCCGGTGAAACCGCGACCGTAGGGCCGTACGACCCGCAGTCCGCCAACGAAACGTTGATCAGCGATGGCGAACTCAACGAATACGACGCGCCGATGCCCGCGATGCGGATCGACGTGTCGATCGCGGCGAATGAACCCGGCGGTCTCGGTGGCGTGGGCCAGATCACGGGTGCCAGCAAGGCCCTGGTCTACAGCCACAACTTCAACGGAGACGCCGAAGAAGAAGGCAACTTGTACAACCCCTACTACGGCGCGTACATTCCGGCCACCGACCGTGGTCTACCTCAGTCCTCGGGCGTGACTGGACCGAGCCCCGGCGGAGACTTCCCCGGGTTCCTGAACAACCACCCAGAACCGTACACGTTCTGGACTTCGGTCAAGAGCGCCAACGAACGCTCCTCGCACTCGACCGGATGTCTGCGGCGTGAAGGCGCGGAGCCGAGCGAATACGAAACTCCGAGTGGTCCGCTGACGGAAACGTTCTACACGGATGAGCACGGCGAAGCGTATGTCACGTACACACCGGGCGACGGTTTCTTCCTCGAAAACCTGCCTGAGTTGCAGGAAGGCGAAGAAGAAAAAGCGGGCGAGATCATCAAGAACGGTGACGGCGGCTGCGATCTGAAGCTCCTGAAGGGTCAGGAAATCGGCAACTCGTCGATCACGGCTCGAGCCGTGTATCCATACGAGCCCGTTGATTATCCGGCCCTCACCTCGGAACCGATCGTCAAGACGGTCACGTCCGACTGGGAAAAGGAATGGTTCCAGTTCCCCAAGGGCCCGGGTACCAATGAAAACACAGTCAAGATCATTGTCGCCAAGGCTCAGGACATCGACGGTAAGCCCTTCGCCGATGAGACGGTCTGCTTCGTCACCCCGAATGGCGGGACCGTGTCCCACTTCCCGGCCGGCACGGTGGACGACGTAGGCAATGCGCTCGGGTTTGGCGCGGGCAACGTAGAGGTCGGGCCGTCGACCGTCGTAAGCACTGCCGGTACCAACGAGATCTGCGAGAAGACGAATGAAAAAGGTCTCGCGGCGATCGAGGTGACGAACAGCACGCTCAAGAAGGTCGACCTCAACGTCCAGTACGTCGAAGAGAACATCATCCGCGATCACGAAGTGAACTTCGAGACGCCAGCGGAAGAAAAAGCAGAAAAAGAAGCGGCTGAAATAGCAGCTAAAGAAAAAGCAGCGAAAGAAGCCGCTGAAAAGGCAGCCGCTGAAAAAACCGCGAACGAAGCAGCAGAAAAAGCGGCTAACGAACAGCGTGCGAAAGAAGTGGCGGAAAAGAAGATCACAGAAGCAGAAGCCACTACGAAAGCAGCTGAAGAAAAAGCCGCGAACGAAGCTAAAGAAAAAGCGGCTAACGAACAGCGTGAAAAAGAAGTAGCAGAAGCGGCAGTCAAGAAGGCAGCCGTCACCCCGGCCGCGGTCACGACGACCACGACCACGACGGGTGGGGCCACGCCGCTGGTCACGCCGATCGGGGGCGTCTTGGGCGTGAGCAGCAGCGTCAAGCCCCTGACGGCAGCACAGAAGCTCGCGAAAGCCCTGAAGGCATGCAAGAAGCTGCCGAAGAGCAAGCGCGCGGCGTGCGAAGCGAAAGCCAGGCACGCGTATGCGGCGAAGAGGAGGAAGTAGGACATAGAGCAAGGGAATGACACCGAGGGCCCGCATGGTGCGGGCCCTCGGTCCTTGTGCACCGGAATGCCATGGGCCGATCACTCAGCACTTTTGCGATGGATCGCGCGTTGATTGATCGAATGGCGCCGTCCGCTGGAGCCGTAATCCGGTGGCGCTTGGTCGTGGCGTCCGCGCTGCTTTCGATGCTGGTCTGGTCGGCGCTCGCCGGCAACGCGCACGCCACGCTGGCTCCAGACGGGCTCCTCGCCGGTGAAAGCGGCGCGGGCCGCTTCGGCGAGAGCGTTGCGCTCTCGGCCAGTGGCGATACCGCGCTGATCGGCGCTCCCACCGTCGACGGCGAAGCGGGCACGGTGCGGGTGTTCATGCGGACAGGCTCGACCTGGACAGAGCAGGCCGAACTCGCGCCGAAGAGCGGCGAAGAGATCGGCAACGGCGAACTCGGCTCGAGCGTCGCGCTATCCGCTGAAGGGACCACGGCGGTGATCGGCGACCCCGGCGATAACGGAGGCGCCGGCGCGGCGTGGGTGTTCACGCGCTCGGAAGGGGGCGCCTGGACCCAGCAGAGTGGAAAGCTCACGGGCAGCGGCGAGGAAGGCGAAGGTCGGTTCGGCACGAGCGTGGGGCTGAGCGCCGAAGGGGACGCCGCGCTGATCGGCGGCCCGGGCGACGCCGGCAAAGTGGGGGCAGCATGGGTGTTTACGCTTTCGGGCGAAGCCTGGTCTGAGCAGGGAACGAAGCTCACGGGCACCGGCGAGAGCGGCGCAGGCGAATTCGGTCGGAGCGTCGCGCTGTCCAAACAGGGCACCACCGCGCTGATCGGTGCTCCCGGCGACAGCAGCCAAGTTGGCGCGGCGTGGGCGTTCGCGGCGTCATCGGAAGGCGCCTGGAGTCAGCAGGGCGAAAAGCTCACCGGCAGTGGGGAGAGCGGTGCGGGCGAATTGGGCCGGAGCGTGGCGCTGTCCTCCGACGGCAGCACGGCGCTCCTCGGCGGCCCCGCGGACAACACCAACACTGGGGCGGCGTGGGTGTTCACGCGTTCGGAAGCGGCGGCCTGGAGCCAGCAGGGCGAAAAGCTCACTGGCGGCGAGGAGGAAGGCGAAGGCCAGTTCGGCTCGAGCGTGGCGCTGTCGTCCGACGGCAACACGGCGCTCCTCGGCGGCCCCGCGGACAACACCAACACCGGGGCGGCGTGGGTGTTCGCGCGCTCGGAAGCGGCGGCCTGGAGCCAGCAGGGCGGAAAGCTCACGGGTGGCGAAGAGGAAGGCGAAGGCCAGTTCGGCTCGAGCGTTGCGCTGTCCTCCGACGGCAACACCGTGCTGGTCGGCGGCCCCGCGGACAACACCAACACCGGGGCGGCGTGGGCATTCGTGAATCCTCCGACCGTCAGCAACATAACCCCCAACGAGGGCCCAGAAGCCGGTGGGACCTCGGTGACCATCACCGGCACCAACTTCAACGAAGCCGCAGCGGTCGAGTTCGGCTCGACCAGCGCGACGAGCTTCGAAGTCATCTCGGCGACCTCGATAACGGCGGTCGCCCCAGCGGGTGCGGGCACCGCCGATGTGAGCGTGACCACTTCCGGGGGCACCAGCGCGACCAACTTGGCCGACAAGTTCAGCTATGTGCCGCCGCCGACGGTCGTGACCAAAGCGGCGTCTTCGACCACGCAAACCACGGCAACGCTGAACGCGACCGTCAACCCCAACGGCGGTGAGGTGAGCAGTTGCAACTTTGAATACGGGACCACGGAACTCTACGAAGCCAGCGTGCCGTGCGCGTCGCTGCCGGGGTCGGGCACCGAACCGGTGGCGGTGTCCGCGGCGCTGGAAAACCTGAGCGCAAACACGACCTACCACTTCCGGGTGGTCGCGACGAACGCCGGCGGCACCGCGACGGGAGGCGATGGGACATTCGACACTCTGCCCAATCCGCCGACGGTCGCTACGGGGTCGGGCTCGTCGGTGACGCAGACGAGCGCAACGTTGAATGCGACCGTCAACCCCAACGGTGGCGAACCTAGCAGTTGCTATTTTGAATACGGCGAAGAGGTTTCCTATGGAGACCGAGTTCCGTGCACTGTGTCGCCGGGATCGGGCGCCAGCCCGGTGGCGGTGTCCGCATCGGTCACGGGCCTGATCAAGAACACGACTTATCACTTCCGGATCGTGGCCACCAATACAGGTGGCACGAGTCCGGGCGCCGACCAGACGCTCGAAACGGCGCCGGGTCCGCCGACGGTCATCGCCGGGGCACCGTCAGCCATCGGACAGACATCTGCGGTATTGAACGCGGAAATAAACCCCAATGGCGGAGTGGTGACACAGTGCTACTTCCACTATGAAAGATTGACTGCGAAGCCCGAGGTGATCGTTACGCCCTGTGTGGGGTTGCCGCTGTCCGGCAAGAGCCCGGTGAAGGTCTCGGCGCTGGCTGAAGGTCTAAGTGCGAACGCTCGCTATAGCTTTTCGCTCGAAGTCATCAACTCCTTGGGCGAAGATTCCTTTGGCGAAGGAGGCGCGCCGTTTGAAACACTAGCGGGCCCCGAAGTCGTGACAGGCGCGGCGTCGTTGGTCACGCAGACTTCGGCAACACTTAACGCGATGGTGAATCCCAACGGTGGTGAAGTGAGCCGCTGCGAGTTCGAATACGGCACGTCGGAATCGTACGGGTCCAAACCAATTCCTTGCGAATCACAGCCGGGAGCGGGCAAAGAAAAGGTGCCGGTATCGGCCAAGCTGCAGGGTCTCAGCGCCAACACGAAGTACTTCTTTCGTATCGTCGCGACCAATCCGGGTGGTACGAGCAAGGACACCCTCGGCCAGACGTTGACCACGCTGCCGATCGCACCCGCGGTGGTGACCGGCGAAGCGTCGTCGGTGACGCAGACGTCGGTGAGCCTGAACGCGACTGTGAACGAGAACGGTGGACGGGCGAGCGACTGCCACTTCGAATACGGTCCGACGACGTCCTACGGGACCAGCGTGCCCTGCACGCCCTCCCCGGGATCCGGCACCGACCCGGTGGCGGTGTCCGCGGTGCTGGCGAGCCTCATCCCGAACACCACATACCACGTGCGAATCGTGGCCGCCAATCCCGGTGGCACGGGCACGGGCGAGGACCAGACGTTTACGACGGTGCCGGACGCCCCGATTGTCCTGACGGGCGCCGTGTCGTCGGTCACGCAGACCTCTGCGACGCTGGGCGCGACCGTCAACCCCGTGGGCGGGCAGGTGAGCGCCTGCCAGTTCGAATATGGCACCTCGATGTCCTACGGATCGAGCGTCCCATGCTCCGTGCTGCCGGGAAAGGGGGACAGCCCGGTGGCGGTGTCGGCCCCGGTGGGGAGCCTGCGCGCCGGCACGATCTACCACTTCCGGATCGTCGTGATCAACGCGGGCGGGGCCAGCGCAGGCACCGACCAGACGTTCACGACCGCAACCGCGACACCGGCGGTCACGACGCCACTGGCGGCCACGACTCCCACGACAACGACGCCCGTGGCACCGCTCGAAACCCAGGCAGCGAGCTGTAGGACGGCACTCGCGAGCCTGACCGTCGCGGTCTGGAGTGAAGGCACGGCCGCGGTCAAGCTCGGTTGGATCGAGACAGGCACCGATACGTGCAGCGGGAAGCTGATGCTTCGGGCGAAGGTCAAGGACCGCAACCAGCGACCCAAGACGATGCTCATCGGCACTGGTAGCTTCTCGCTCCCGATTGAGGGGACGAAGATCGTCAGACTCAAGCTCGACAGTGTCGGGCGCGCGCTTTTGAGTGCGGCTCACGGACGGCTTAGCGCCAGCCTGTCGATTGTCAGGCTGTTTCCCGGGCCGTCGGCGGCGCAGACAGAAGCCGTACAGCTCACGCGAGCGACGCGCTCCTCGAGCACAAGCGGACGATCACCACTGGGGGCGCACGGCCAGGCAGCCAGCTAGACTCGACACATGCCCACCGAGGAAGACGTGATGGACGCGCTCTCGAACGTGATCGACCCCGAGCTTGGGTTGGACTTCGTCGAACTGGGGCTGATCTACGGGGTGGAGGTGGCGGACGGCAACGTGCGGGTCACGTTCACGCTGACCACGCCCGGCTGCCCGATCGGCCCGCAGGTCAACGAACAGATCGAAGAGTTCGTCGGCGAACTGGACGGCGTCAAGACGGTCGAATCCGACATGGTCTTCACGCCGCCATGGTCGCCCGAGATGATGAGCGAAGACGCCAAGTTCGCGCTAGGCTACTGAGCTACATCACCCACGTTTGATCTCACGGCACCGGGGTATAGTCCTGGTGTCAATTGGGGCGTGCCGACGCCCCTGAGGTCAGGTACCGAGGGAGGGTTCTCATGTCACGCAGGATGTGGCGTATCGCGGCCGTGGCCGCCCCGCTGGCAGTCATTGGGGCGATGTCCCTGGCTGCCGCACCGGCCTGGGCGGGATTTTCGACGTCGTTTGTCAACTGGGCGGTATCGGGATCGCTGACACCGAAGAAGCTGAACGAACCGGTTACGCTGCCCAAAGGCTCCACGTTCAACGGCGTTGCCGATATTGAAACCCTGTCCCCGACCGAACTGTCGGGGACCGTCAAGGGCAAGCTGTACGTGCCGCCGTTCAAAACCACGCTCAAGCTCGCCGGCCTGATCCCGAGCGAAGTGGGCGTTAAGTTCACCGAAGCTGGACCATCCGAAGGGGCTCTGTCATTCGCGCCGGCGTCGGCATGCGCGGGCTCTCCGTACGCGGGCCAGTGCGCCACGATGAGCGTCACGTCGAAGGCGATCATCGGAATCACCGTGATTGGCCTGCTGGGAATCGACGTCCCCACCCAGTGCCAGACAACCGAACCGGTGACGTTCAACTTGAAAACGACGCTCACGCTCGGTGAACTGCTCGACGTTGGGCCGCATTTCACGGGCACCACCACGATCCCAACCATCAGCTGCGAAGGCCTCTCCGGCCTGGTGCTCGGCACGCTCATCACCGGCCTGATGTCCGGCCCGGAAAACCCGTACGCGCTGTATATCGCGCCGCGCGAACCTGCTGCGCCGACGGTTACGACGGACGAAGCGACGTCGATCTCCCAGGTATCGGCGAGGTTGCATGGCAACGTCGATCCAAACGGCGCCAAACCGAGCGAATGCAAGTTCGAATACGGCACCTCGACGTCCTATGAATCGAGCGTCCCGTGTCAGTCGCCGCCGGAATCGGTGTACTTCCCGTTTGCCGGCAACGTGGAGACGGCGCAGGCAGCGGGGCTTGGCGAAGGCACCGTCTACCACTATCGGATGGTCGTCACGAACTCGCTCGGCACGAGCTATGGCGGCGATCAGATGTTCACCACGCTGGGCTCTGCTGGTGCTCCGGAATACGGCCAGTGCGTGGCTCAGAAGGACGGCAACTACGCCGAAGGAAACTGCAACACCGTTGCCGAGAAGAAAGGTCAGCCCGATCACAAAGGCAAGTACGAATGGGTGCCCGGGCCGGCCGCCACATGCGTGGCACAGAAGAGGGGCGACTACACCGACTCGAGTTGCACCGCAAAGTCGGCAAAGGCGAAGAAGGGCACCTACGAAAAGGCGCCTGGCCCCGGATACACCTCCACGACCAGTGCCGTCACGCTGGAAACGGCGGGCCTTGGCCGGACGGTCGTGTGCGCAGCGAGCACCGCCACGGGTGAAGTCACAGGCACGAACACGGGCACAGCGCGGATCACATTCAGCGGCTGCGAATTGGCCGGCAAGAAATGCACGAGCGAAGGCGCCAACGGCACCGCGGCGGCCAAAACCGGCGAGATCGTCACGAACCTGCTCGACACGAGGCTGCTTGGGCCGGTGTCGGGCCAGGTGTGGACGGAGCTGGTGAGCGCAGAACACGCGCCGTACCTGGCCGAATTCAGCTGTGAAGGCCCGCGGCTCAGGGTGTCAGGCTCGCTCAGCGGGGTACAAAGCGGAGACATCAACGCCGCGAGCGTGACCAGCACCACCACGTTCGCGGTCGAAGAAGGCGAACAGGCTCTTTACACGTCGCTTTCCGAAAACGACGGCAAGAGCTGGGTTGGGCCCGACGTTTCAAACGCGGTGACGGTAGCCACCAACACAGCGGCATCCGCGATCGAGATCAGACCGTAGTCCGCAAAGTGGCACCATTCCTCTCGCGCGGACGGCGCTTGGATCGTCCGCGCTCGACCCAGGGGGGATGCCGACATGCAGCTGCTGTGCACGCGCCGTGGCCACATCGATGTCGCCGGTGCGCTGGTCTCTGCGCTGATCGTGGCGACGCTGGCGTCGTTCGGGACGCTCGCGCAGGCTGCGTCGTGGCATCTGGACAGCTCGTTTGGCAAGCACGGCGTCGCCGGACTGCCCGTTAGAGAGGGTGGCTACGACCAACTCTACGGTCCCGGGCCGGGCGACCAAGGGGCGCTGCTCGCAGCGGGTCCGCAGGGGTCGGTGTTCGTCGGCGGCTACGCACACAGCAAACCAGGCACATTTCTGGTTGCTCGCATGTCCGCTCAGGGCAAGCTCGCGAGGAGCTTCGGCCATGGCGGGCTGATGACGGTGCCAGCGATCTACTCGCTGCCCGAACACCCGCCGCGGATGCTCGCGCTCGGCAGCGGTGGCCTATTGATCGTCGGTCTCGACCGGGCCCGCCAGCTGGTTGTCGTTCGCCTGAGCAGCCGCGGTCAGCCGGATCATGCGTTTGGCCACGACGGCGTGGCGCAGTACACCCTCACCGGCACGCACGGGCACGCCATACTCGCCGGAGCGTCAGTCGAGCCGGGCGGGGACATCCTCGCCGGCTACTTTCGCAGCGAAGTCCCGCAGCCGGAAAATCAGCCGATGATCACCCACGGTCTTGGTGTGGGCCCGCTTGAGCTCGTGCGGCTGCTGCCATCCGGTGGCCTCGACCCGTCGTTCGGCCACGCGGGCTTTCTCACCGTCACCGGCCCACCGCCAGCGACGGGCGAAGGGGTGGCTTGCGAAGTGACGATCGCCTCGGACGGCTCCATTCTGCTTGCGTACGAACAGGCATATGCCCCCAGCGGGTCGGCGCTCCCAGCGATCCAGGAGATCGGGCCCTCCGGTGCGAACGCGCCGGGCTTCGGCGATGACGGAGTCGCCTACCTGCCGCTCATTCCTGTGTTCGAAGGCGTGGATACGTTTGTGTGCGGCGGCCTGTTCGCGCTCGCGAGCGGAGAAGTCGAGGCCAGCTTCGGCGGCGGCGGCCAGCTGTTCCGCTTCACCTCCGCTGGCGCTCCGAACCTCGCATTTGGCACATCCGGGCACACGAGCGCGGGTCCTCGCGCCTTGCGTCTCGCAGTCGCAGGCGACGGCGAGACGTTCGCGCTGGACTCGGCTGGCACGCTGACAGTTGGTGGCACGCTGTCCAGCGGTGCTCCCGATCCAGCCCTCGGCGGAAAGACGGGCATGCGCTTCCCCGCCAAGCTCCCGCGAGTGAGACCGGAAGACCAAGGGCAGGTGGTTGAAATGCTTCCCGCCAACGGCGGCCTCTATGTCCTCGTCGGTGAAACGATCATGCGCCTGGAGGAATAGCCGCCCGCTGCGGCTTCCTTGGCCCGGGCCAGTGCGCATTGCGGCCAGCCGGTGCTTGGCGGGCCTCGGCTCGGTGATGAGCCCGCGAGCACTCCAGTCGCGATGGCCTCTCCGCTCGTTACGAGCTGCCAGACCGCTGTGCCTGCACGAATACTGTTCTGAGCGTCCCAAGCATGGCTCGCTCCGGAGTTCACGATGGGGATGCCCTCGTGCCAGCCGATCTCGAGCAGAGTCCCTTTTGCTCAGGCGAAGCCCGAGGACGGTTCGCCAGCCAAGCACGAGAAAGCTCCTCACGATCGGTGAAGCGCCCTCGAACGTCGCCCTCGCCCACTGCTGAGCAGTGATTGATGCTGCGCTCTGAACTTGCAGCTCGTAGGTGATCACGCGGTGGGCCCTGGCCAGACACTCCCGCGCCCGGAGCGCGTCGGGAACATCCGCCAACCGCGCTCGTGGCTTGCCCATCAAGACGATCCGATCTGGGAGGATGTGTGAGAGGTTCGGGTTGGCATGACATTGCCCGCATGACGGCCGGCAAACACGAGATCTAAACGGGATGCAGCCGGTAGATCTCCGAGCGGCTTGCGGCTGTTACGAAAGCCACCCTTCGGCTCCGGGACTGGCGCTCTGCAGATGGCGCTTGGGGTCACGTCGCAGATGCTCGTACAGATGCGGGTGAGATGCGGCTGGTCGCTAAACCCAGCGGCGATGGCGGCCTCCGTGAGCGAGCTTCCAGCCGATACGTGCTCGGCGGCCCGACGCAGCCGGAGCCACAGCACGAACCGCCGGAATGGAATACCGACCTGCCGTGAGAACAAGTGCGTCAGTCGCGACGGCGAGATGCCAGCGGCGCGTGCCGCCTCTTGCAGGCGCGGGCGGTCCTGCAGCGCGGAGTCGAGATATGCGAGCGCCGAGATGACATGCGGCGATAGCGGCGGCGTCAGGCACGGCGCCGTCCAAGAACAAATCTGCCTTCCATATAGCGCATCTAGCGACGTGGCTGGCACCATCGGCATTCGGTAGAGGCCGTGGCCGAGATGTTCAAGCGCTCGTGCTGCCATCAATCGCAGCTGGGTAGGGTCGATGTCCAGCGCTCGCGGATTCGCCGATCGCTGGTCTCAAATGCGTGCGGCTCCCGGCTTGAATCAGCGCGGCCCGGGCAACGACCCGCCGTCATCCGGCGTTAGATAGCCGTACTGCTGCTGAGCGTGGTTGAGTAGCGCAGTGAATGCTCGACCGGGCGATACAACAACAGACCCGCTGCCACAGCAGCCAGCCCGCCCAGCGCTCCGCACTCCCATGAACGACCGAATGTGCTTCGGATCCTGCCGCCATCACCAGCCACCATGACGGGGGCCGTACGAAGCGTATCATAATGATACGCATGCACACCGGGGGCACGACACGCCTTGCCTATCGGTTCGTGGAGCTTCCGCGCAGTTGCCCTGAACCGTAGCCGGCGCAACTGCCCGTGCTTGTTTGCAGCTAAACTTATATGACGTAACATTGTGTCGTTATGTGCGCTCAGATGCAAACATCACGACCAGTGCCGGCTCGCCTGGCGCCCGTGGTCGAGGAGCTAGAGCTGCGCCAGCCGGCGGTGGTCACCCGATCGCTCCTGACGGAGATCCTGGCGCAGACGCAAGTATCTCTGCAGCCCGAGGCGGCAGCTGAGCGGTTGGTCCGCCTCGGCTGGCTTCTTCCCCTGCGCACGCGGGGCGCCTGGGAGTTCGCGCCGGCCGCCCGAGCCGGCCGGTACAGGGCGGGTGACCCCTGGATCGAGCTGCGCGCGCTGCTCGCACACGACCCCGATGTTCCCGTTGCGGTCGCATTCGAGTCCGCGATCTGGGAGCTCGGCCACTCATCCCACCAACCGGACCGTCCAGTGCTCGCGCACCGGCGGGGCTGGCGGCTACCGTCTTCGCTGGGCGTCCGCACGGTGACCTTCGACTGGCACGTGCCGACAAAGACCGTGCGGGGACTGCCCGTGTGGATGGAGGCAACCATCCTCGCCGCTACCGCCGAGCGCCCGGGGGCCCAGGGCAACTGGGGAAACGCCGACGACTGGCTCCCAAGCACATTCCGCGCCGCCACCGCAGAGGATCTGCTGCGAGAGGCAGGAGGGCGACGCATTTCCACCCTCGCACGGCTCGGCTATCTCGCCGAATGGGCAGGCCGCAACGACATCGCCGAGGAGATCGAGGCGCTGCTGCCCTCTCGGCTTCCCGTCACGTTCCTGGGGCCTCGCGATCGCCGCGCCCAGTGGAGCAAGCGCTGGCACGTGTACGACTCGCTGCTCCCACGGCGATGATCACGCAGGGCTATCTCGCACGCCACTTCCAGGGTCGCAGCGGCATGCGCGATCCCGCTTTGCTCGATGTCGCCCAGGACTACGCGCTCAAGCACCTCCAGAACCAGGGCGCCTTCGAGCTGGGCATTGTCCTCAAGGGCGGCACCTCGTTGCGCAAGCTGCGCGCCGGCAACGCGGGCCGCTTCTCCACGGACCTGGACTTCGCCACACCGGACATGGAGACCGCGGAGTTCCTCCTCGACACGCTCGACGGCGCCGAGCTGTTCGATGTCCGGTTCAGTCTCGAGGAGCGCGAGGCCACGCGCGCGAAGCTGATCGTCGACACGCCGCTCGGCCGTCCGGCCATCCCCGCCCGCGTCGAGATCTCACCCAGGAAGCTATGGCTGCCCACCGAACCCTCCACGCCGATCGCTCTCCCCGTGCATGCCGGCTACGAGTTCACATCTCCGGCGATACCAACGCCGGCGCTGGAGGAGTCGCTCGCCGAGAAGCTCGCCGCATGGCGCAGGCGGCGAAAGCTGAGGGACCTCTATGACCTCGACCTCTTCGGTCGCGGTGCCCTAGAGGAGGAGCAGATCCGGAGGCTGCTCGTCCTGAAGATCTGGCACGACGTCGTCGACGACGGCCTCGGCCAGCGGCCCTTCGATCCCTCGAAGATGGTCGCGGACGTAGACGCGAAATCGCTGCCACCGGAGGACATCGGACTCCTGACACGGCCCGTCGAACCGGAGGCATGGCTCAGCAACGTCCGCGCGCGCTATGCATTCCTTACCGCGCTCGACGACGCCGAGCAACGCATAGCCCGATGCAATCCCGGTGACCGGTACGAGGTGTCGCAGCTGGTGCTCGCTCTCAGCGTTTGAAGCCGACAAGCTAAACCGGCGCAGCAGCGGACTCGCGCGCGAGTGCCACCAACGTGGCGAGTTCCGCGGCGATGTTCTCGCCGATCGAGCCGATGTCCGGGAGCGCGTCGAAGTCGCCCAGCAAGCCGAAGTTCATCTGCCCGTTGTAGGACATGATGGCAATCGCCAGCGCGTGGTTCTCCGGCAGGAACGCAACTGGGATCGCGTGCAGCATCTCGCGTCCGAGCACATACAGCGGGAACTGCGGACCCGGCACGTTGGTGACGATTAGGTTGAACAGCCGCGTGGAGAAGTTCAGTCGAGATGCCTGCGCGAGGATCGTCGGTGGGGCGAAGTTCTGAGCGCCAGCGATCACCTCCGCGCCGAGCGCCTGCTTTGACTCCTTCAGGCCGTCCATCGCGCTGGAGACGAAGCGCAGCCGGTTGAGCGGATCGCTGATGTAGATCGGCAGCGGCCCGCGCATCACCACGATGCGGTTGCCGCCCTCGTTGTGCTCGCCCTCGGTGCGTACCGATACCGGAACCAGCGCGCGCATCTCCACGCCGGCTGTGTGCCTGCCGCGCGAGATCAAGAAAGAGCGCAGCGCACCGGCGACAACGGCGAGAACGACGTCGTTGACGGTTGCGCCAAAGGCGTTCTTGACGGTCTTGAAATCGTCCAGCTGGCTGGTCACCCCGACGAACCGACGGTGCGGCCCGATGGGAACGTTCAGCGGTGTCTCTGGAGCTGGATTCAGGCCTGCCCACACGATCTCGCCAACGCCCTCCGCCGCCTCGCGTGCATGCGAAAGCGCCCGCTCGGGGTGTGCGAGCGCGTCGATTGCGCCCTCCGCGAGCGCTACACCGGCGCGCATCGCGCCCACGAGACCGGCGGCGAGCAGGTGTGCTGTTCCCGGTTCTGGATGTGGCTGCCAGGGACGCCCGGTGTAGGCAATCGGCGGTGGATCGGGGGAAAGGTCGAACAGCACCGTCGCCAAGTCCACGCCGGCGATGCCGTCGATCAAGGAGTGGTGGGTCTTGGTGATCAGCGCAAAGCGATCGTCCTCGAGCCCCTCGATCAGCCACATCTCCCACAGCGGCTTTGAGCGATCTAGCTGCTGGGAGAAGATCCGCGCGGTCAGATCCTGCAGCTGCTCCCAGGAGCCAGGGGCCGGAAGGGCGGTGTGGCGGACGTGATAGTCGAGGTTGAAGCTCGGGTCGTCGATCCAAACGGGTCGCCCGCTGTCGATTGCCGTGTGGGCGAGCTTGTGGCGATAGCGGGGGACGAGGTGCAGCCGCCGGCGGATCTGTTCGAGGAATTCCTCCATCCCCGGAGGAGGCCCTTCGATGATCGTGAGCCCGCCAATGTGCATGTGGGAGACGCCGCTCTCCTGATGCAGGAACGAGGCGTCTACCGGGGTCAGCCTATCGAGGTGGCGTTGGCTCATTGTGAAGGGCTTAGCGTAGCGAGCAGGCCCCTACAATGACATGCGTGGCCAACACTGTCGAGAAGTTGCTGCTGGCGGCCCCGCGCGGCTACTGCGCGGGGGTCGATCGCGCGGTGCAGACCGTCCAGCGTGCGATCGCGATCCACGGCGCGCCCGTGTACGTGCGCAAGGAGATCGTGCACAACAAGCATGTCGTTGCCAAGTTGACCGAGCAGGGCGCGATCTTCGTCGACGAGCAGACGGAAGTGCCGGAGGGCGCCGTATGCGTGTTCTCCGCGCACGGCGTTGCCCCGAGCGTTCGCGCGGGCGCGGAGGAACGTAGCCTGCGCACAATCGACGCGACCTGCCCGCTCGTGACGAAGGTCCACCGCGAGGCGGTGCGCTTTGCAGAGGACGGCTACACGATCGTGCTCGTCGGCCACGACGGCCACGAGGAGGTGGAAGGGACGATGGGCGAGGCGCCTGAGCAGATCGTGCTCGTCCAGAACGAGCAGGACGTCGATGAGCTGGAGATCTCCGACCCCGAGCGGGTCGCCTACGTCACCCAGACAACGCTTGCGGTCGATGAAACGAGCTCGATCCTGGCGCGCCTGCGCGAGCGCTTCCCAAACATCGTCGGTCCCCGCACGGATGACATCTGTTACGCCACCACCAACCGCCAGGCGGCCGTCAAGCAGATGGCTGGCAGCTGTGACCTGATGCTGGTGATTGGCTCACGCAACTCATCCAACTCCGTACGCCTGGTGGAGGTGGCTCGCGATTGCGGCACCGAGGCGCATCTGATCGACGCCGCGCGCGAGGTCAAGGAGGAGTGGCTCACCGACAAGCGCGTGGTCGGCATCTCCTCCGGGGCCAGCGCACCTGAGGAGCTGGTGATCGAGCTCGTCGAGTTCTTCCGTGCTCGTGGGGTCACTGACATCTCGGAGTTCGACGTAATCCGCGAGGACGTGCGCTTTATGCTCCCCAAGCAGATCCGTGAAGCCGTCGTGGCCGGCGAGGCCGGCTGATCCTCATCAGTGAGGCGTACCGTCGGCGCTCGAGCGCACGAGCCAGCGTGAGCGTGCGCATTCAGCCATGCGCACGCTGATCGTCTCTGACCTGCACCTCGGCAGCGTCTCTGGCAGTGATCTGCTGCGCCGCGTGGAGCTGCGCGCGGCGCTGCTCGAGGCGGTGGCAGACGTTGATCGGGTGGTGCTGTTGGGAGATGTACTCGAGCTGCGCCACGGGCCGATGCGCGAGGTGATGCTGGCCTCGCGCCCGTTCTTCGAGGATCTCGGACGCGTGCTAGCCGGACGCGAACTGGTGATGGTCTCAGGCAACCACGACCACGCGTTCGTGGAACCGTGGCTTGCGCGTCGCGGCTCCGAGCACGAGCCACCGGCGCTCGCGGTCGAGCAGCTGCTGGAGCCCGCGGAGGTCTCGCCTGCGCTCGAGCGGATTGCGGGCTGGGCTGCACCTGCACATGTGCGCGTGGCCTACCCCGGCCTGTGGGTGCGCCCAGACGTTTACGCCACCCACGGCCATTACCTGGACTGCCATCTCACCGTCCCCACGCTCGAGCGCCTGAGCCTTGGCGCAATGACGCGACTGCTCGGCCGGCCGGCCAGCACGTTCGACTGCGTGAATGACTACGAGGCGACCGTGGCGCCGGTGTTCGCTTGGCGGGACGCGATAGCACGGGACGCCCATACGGGGCCCGCGCTGAATGGTGCGGCGACCGTGAGCGCCTGGCAGGCGCTCAGAGGTGAAAATGGACGGCGCTCACGCGGCTACAGGAAGGCCCTGCAGCTACTGCGCGGCGCGGCGATCGCAGGAGCATTCCCCGTCGCCATCGCTGCCCTCAATCGCGCCGGTGTGGGTCCGTTGCGTGCCGATATCTCCACGAGCGAGCTCCGCCGCGCTGGGCTGAGCGCGATGGGGGAGGTAGCCGCGCGCCTTCACCTCGGCGACGCGTACGTTGTCTTTGGCCACACCCACCGCGCCGGCCCGCTTGCAGGCGACGAGCAGCATGAGTGGCGCGGGCGCGACGGTGCGCGCCTGGTGAACACTGGCAGCTGGACATATTCACCGATCTTCCTTACTGCCAAGCCTGGTGAGAGCCCTTACTGGCCGGGAGTGTGCGTGGTGGTCGACGACGACGGGCCGCCCACGGTCAAGCGGCTTCTGCAGGATCACACCCACGCGCAGATCGCCTCGTCGGTGGCCTGACCCGATCCGTAGCCAACCCGGCTTTCCGTCGGTCTTGACAGCAGGGAAGCCGGGTGATCGGTTATTGTACCCGTCGTCCATGGGGGGATCTCGCGCTCTATCGAGGCCGATGCCGGCCCGCGTATGTTTCGCGCTGTTCGCGTGTCTGGTGTGCGCGCTTGTGGGCGCCGCCTCAGCGCACGCGACCGTCGCCGATATCACGATCAGCTATACCCCTCCCAGTGGGCACTCGTCCCTCACGAGGGGAGGCACGAGCAATTACAAGGTCAACGATGCTGCGCAGACCAACGTCAGCGTCGGGCTATGGCCTGGCAAATTCTCTGGCGGCGGTCTCAACTGTGACGGCGAAAGCCCGTACGAGGAAGAACAGTGCGACGTCTACGACGATTTCACTACTGCGACTTTCGAAGCGATCGCACCCTGTGAGGCGGACGGCTCCGATGTGCTTTGCCCGGACGCCGAATACTTCACCGCGACTCTCGGGGAAGGCGCGAACGACCGTTATGTGCTCTATGAACCGCTTCAGTACCAGAAGGCGGTCGTCAAGGCTGGCAACGGCGGCGACTTCATCGAGGGGACAGATCCCGCTGGATACAACAGCGAATTCCCGGACGAGGATGAATTCACCGGCGGGTCCGGCAAAGACATTCTCGTCGGTGGCCCCGGCAACGACATCATCAGAGGTGGCCCCGGCGAAGACATAATCGACGGTCGCGGCGGTGAAGACCAGCTGTATGGCGAAGGCGGCAACGATCAGATCATCGGCGGATCGAGCGGCAAAAGCCTGGAGTCAGGTGGCGAAGGCACGAACAAATTGGGACTTACCTTCGACTCGGAAGCGCCCGACTGGGACAGCTACGACGCCGGCGACGAGACCTTCGACGGCGAAGGCGGAACCTCGATCGTCTCCTTCTTCCATGCCCCCGGGCCGGTGAACGTGAAAGTCGACGGACTGCCCGACAGCGGCATCGCCGGCCAAGAGGACACGATCGAGGGCAACATCAGCGAGGTCGAAGGCAGCGAATACAACGACACGATGACCGCCGGCACCACGCCGGTGACGCTCGACGGCGAGGGCGGCAACGACACGATCTACGGCGGGCCCGGCGGCGACACACTACGGGGCGGTAGTGGCGATGACTCGATTCACACAGTCGGTCCTGACGGGGTGGGGCCAGACAGCATCTTCGCCTCCGAGGAATTCTGCAACTTCGAATACTCATGCCCAACCGGCAACACCACGATCTACGCAAACGACGGGATTCAGGATCAGATCAGCTGTGCGCCGGGCGCGGACATCGTCTACGCCGACGTGTTCGACGTCGTCTCGACGGCTGGCGTATTCAACTGCGCCACCGTCTTCCGCAGCTCTCCTACGACGACGGGGACCAACCCTGGAAGCGGCGGTGGTAACCCCGGTGGCGGTGGCAACCCCGGCGGGGTTATCGTCGGAACAACCAGCGTCGCGCATGCCCAGACGAAGGGCAACACGGCGTCGCTGGTGGTGGCATGCGCGGGTGGGTCGACGAGCGCGTGCTTGGACACGCTGACACTGTCGGTCGTCGAGACGCTGCGCTCGGGCAAGCTGATCGCCGTCGCGGCTGTATCCAAGACGAAGAAGAAGATCGTCACCATCGGCCATGCGTCGGTCACGCTCAACGGCGGGCAGTCAAAGAACGTGACCGTCTCGCTCAACGGCGCTGGGCGGGCGCTGCTCAAGCTCGAGCACAAGCTTCACGTCAAGCTCCTGGTCACCCAGACGAGCTCAGGCAAGATCATTTCGGTGAAAGGCCAGACGCTGACCTTCACCGCCCCAAAGCACCACTAACGCCGGTTACGGCGCCATCGGGCCCGTGGCGATGGTCTCGCCCGTCAGCCCAGGCATGAAGCACGTGGCGAGACAGCGCACGCCTGTGCCGATCTTGAGCTCGAGATCCCCGATCGTGTGCAGTTTGTGCTCGATCAGGGGGTACGCGCCGGGATTTTCGATGGGCAGCTCGCAGCCGCCGCTCGACGCCCCGCCGTTGACCGTCACCGTGCCCACGCCGTCCAGCACCGCCCACACGCCGCCTGCCTCATAAGGCCCCGAGTAGGCGCCCTCTTGGTCAGCTGTCTGCGCCGCAAGTGTCGCCCCGGGTGCATCCTCGGGGCGTAGCGGCGTGAGCGGCTCCCGCTCCACCTCCAGTAGCTCCTGGATGGCCAGCTCCGTTTCCGTATAAGCGCCCTCGCCGTAGTGGTAGTCGAACAGGCGCGCACGACCGTCGAACAAGTAGCGAGCGGGCCAGCCCGCGTTCTCATACTCCTGCCACACCTCCAGCTCGCTGTCGATCAGTACGGGGTGGGCGATCTCCAGCCGCGCGACAGCATCCCTCACAGCCTGCTCATCCCGCGAGGCATCGAAGCCAGGGCAATGCACGCCGATCACCCGCAGGCCGTCGGCGCTGTAGCGCTTATGCCATGCCTGGATATAGGGGAGGGTGCGCAGCGAGTTCGGCCGGCAGAAGTCCCAGAACTCCACCAGCATCGGCTTGCCACGCTGGAGCGTGCTCACGCCAGCAGTCGGGGCGTTCACCCATGGCAGCCCCGTGGGGAAGAGGGGCGCGGCAATCGTGTCGACAGGTGCCCTCACGTTAGTTCCATGAGCGCCTGAGACGTGCGAGGGCCAAGCATGGCAAGGACGCAGTGAGCGACGTGTGCTCTGCACACGAGCGATCGAGGACGCCGCCAGGCGCCGGTCATCGCACGTCTCAGCCGATGGAGCCGACCATCTCTAGCTGAATCAGCCTGTTGAGCTCCACCGCGTACTCCATCGGCAGCTCCTTCGTCACCGGCTCGATGAAGCCGTTGACGATCATTGCCGCTGCCTCGTCCTCGGTGAATCCGCGCGAGCCCATGTAGAAGAGCTGGTCGTCGGAGATGCGTCCCACCGTCGCCTCGTGTGCGACCGTCACGTTCGGGTTCTGGATCTGGATGTCAGGCCACGTGTCCGATTTCGATTCGCCGTCCATCATCAGCCCATCGCACTGCACGCGAGATTTCGAGCCAGCCGAGTTGTGGCCCATCTTCACCAGGCCGCGGTAGCCCATGATCCCGCCGTCCTTGGAGATCGACTTGGCAAGGATGTTCGACGTCGTGTTCGGTGCCAGGTGCACGACCTTCGCGCCCGTGTCCTTGTGCACGCCTTTGCCTGCCACACCCACGTTCAGGTGATCCGCCCGCGCGCCCTCGCCCATCAGGTATGAGCCGGGGTAGAGCATCACGTACTTGGCGCCCATCGAGCCGCCCACCCACTCGACCGTTCCGTTCGCGTCCACGATCGCGCGCTTGGTGTTGAGGTTGTATACGTCCTTCGACCAGTTCTGCACGGTCGTGTAGCGCGCCTTAGCGCCCTCGTGCACGAAGATCTCAACGACCGCCGAGTGCATCGAGTTGACGCTGTACGTCTGCGCCGTGCAGCCCTCGATGTAGTTCACCTCCGAGCCCTCGTCCGCGATGATCAGCGTGTGCTCGAAGGTGCCCTCGCCCGCACCCTCCATACGGAAGTAGGACTGCAGCGGCAGGTCGCACTTGACGCCCTTGGGGATGTAGCAGAAGGCCCCACCGGACCACACCGCGCCGTGTAGCGCCGAGAACTTGTTGTCCTGCGCCGGCACGCACTTGGTCATGAAGTATTTCTCCACCAGCTCCGGGTACTCCGTGATGGCGGTGTCCATCGAGCAGAACAGGATCCCCTGCTTGGCGTACTCCTCCTTCAGGCCCTCATACACGGGCTCCTGGCGCCATACGCCGACCACGCCCGCGAGGTGCTCGCGCTCGGCCTGGGGGATGCCCAGGTCCTCATAGGTCTGCTTCATGTCCGCGGGCACTTCGTCCCAGCTGTTAAAGCGGCCCGCGGTTGGCGGTGAGTACAGGACGAGGTCGTCGAGGTTCAGGCCGCCTAGGTCCGGACCCCATGTCGGGATCGGCTTGCGTTCGAAGATCTCAAGCGATTTCAGCCGTTTCTCGGCCATCCAGTCGGGCTCGCCCTTGATCTTCGAGAGCTCTGTCACGACCTCGCGCGATATGCCCTGGCGGGCACGCAACTGACCCTGCTCGTCCTCAACTATTGGGCTGGGCTTGTCGATCTTCGTGCGGTCAATCGTGGCCATGAGGCTCCTCGCTCGCTGTGGCTTGGCAATCCTGTGCGCTGCAGTAGGAATTGTATCGAGCCGGACGCGCGGACCCGTGGCATCAAGGGAGCCCGGCCACTCGGGCTCGTGGCATCGAGGGAGTCGCATACGCTGGCGGCATGCGTCGCCGCTCGCCCCAGCCAACCCCCGATCGCTCGCCGTCGTTCCTCGCGCGACTCGCGATCTCGTGGCTCACCAACGCTCTCGTCCTGGCCATCGTCGCTGGGCTGCTCGCTGGTGTTCGAGTTCACGACGTCGCCGATCTCCTCGAGGCAGCGGCCGTATTCGGCGTCCTCAACACCATACTCAAGCCTCTGCTACGGCTCGTCACGCTGCCACTGGCCATCATCTCCTTCGGCATCGCTTGGTTCTTCGTCTCCTTGCTGATGCTGCTGTTGACCAAGGCGATCGTCAGCGGCTTCTACATAAGCGGCTTCTCTGCGCTGGTGCTAGCCACCCTGATCGTGTGGCTCGTCAACGTCCTGCTCGATCTCACGCCCGGGCCGTGGCAGCTGACCGGCAAGCGCCGCCGGCGCTGGCGACGCGAAGGCGAGTGACGCGAATCCAGCGCTATTCACGCTGCTAGATTGCCGTCGTGTTCGACCTGGAAGCGTATGTCGAGCGAATCGGCCTCAGCGGGCGGCCAGGTCTGGCGGAGATACACCGGGCCCACGTCACGTCGATCCCTTTCGAGAATCTCGACCCGCACGGCGGCCTGCCCGTGTCGCTCGAGTTGGAGGACCTGCAGCGCAAGCTTGTCGGCGAGCACCGCGGCGGGTACTGCTTCGAGCAGAACCTGCTGCTGAAAGGGGCGCTGGAGGCGCTTGGCGCGCATGTCGAGCCGATGCTCGCACGGGTCAAACTCGGGGCTCCGCCCGGCGTCGTGCGCCCGCGTACCCACCTCGTGCTACGCGTCGAAGCCGATGGCCAGGAGTGGCTCGCCGACGCGGGGTTCGGGCTCGGCACGCTGCCCCAGCCGCTGCCGTTCGGCCCCGGTGGCGTCCACGAGCTGTCCGGCTGGCGGTTTCGCATCGTCGAGGACGGCTACGAGCACGTCCTACAGACCGAAAGCGGATCGACCTGGGTGGATGTCTACGGCTTCATGCCGCAGCCTGTGCCCATGGTCGACATCGAGGTGGCCAACTGGTTCACCTCCGCCCACCCCAGCTCTCCGTTCGTCACCGGCCTGATCGTCAGCATGCAGCGCCCAGACGGCACCCGCATCGCCCTCAGCGACCGGGAGGAGCTTGCGCTCACCGAGCAGACGCCCGCAGGCTCCGACGTCACACCTGTAGCGTGCGAGGAGATACCCCACCTGCTCGAGACTCGCTTCGGTCTACACGGCTTCGCGATCGACCGTGATGGTCGCGTCGCTCACGCCGGCCAGGCGTGATCGCCGGTGACCGCGCCACGGACGACCTTCAGGTTCAACAGTGCGCACTTGCGTCGTGTCGCCGACACGGGGATGCCGAGCAGATCGATCATCCAATCCGCGTCCAGCGCTCCCACTTCCTCCAGCGTCATGCCCTTCAGCTCCTCCGAGGCGATCGATGCCGACGCTTGCGAGATCGCGCAGCCGTGGCCGTGGAAGCGGATGTCCTCGATGCGGTCGTCCGCCACGCGAATGTGCACGCCCAGCTCATCGCCGCACAGAGGGTTGTGCTCCATCGCCTCCAGGTCGTGCGGCTCCAGCTCGCCGAAGTTACGCGGGCTCTTGTAGTGATCCAGGATGTAGTCGCGGTACAGGTCGTCCATCGTCAATCGCTCCAGCAGGCGCTCACAGCCCGAACACCTCGCGGCCGGCCTGCAGCGCGTCGATCAGCGCGTCGATGTCCGACTGGTCGTTGTAGACGCCCACGCTCGCCCGCGCCGTCGCGCTCACGCCCAAGCAGCGCATCAGCGGCTGTGCGCAGTGGTGACCCGCACGGATGCACACCCCGCCGCGGTCGCACAGCTCTGCCACGTCATGTGGGTGGATGCCCTCGATCGTGAACGACGCAAGACCGCCGCGGCGATCGGCTGACGGGGGCCCCACGACGCGCAGGCCCGGCACCTCTGCCAGGCGCTCCAGCATGTACGCCGTCAGCGAGCGCTCGTGCGTGCGCACGCGCTCCATACCCAGTCGCTGCAGGTACTCGACCGCCGCGCCCAAGCCCACCGCCTCCGCAATTGGCGGCGTACCAGCCTCGAACTTGTAAGGCAGCTCGTTCCACGTGCTCTGCTGGAAGTCCACCGACGCGATCATGTCCCCGCCCGTCAGGAACGGCTCCATCGCCTCCAGTAGCTCGCGACGGCCGTGCAGCACGCCGATCCCCGTCGGACCGAGTGCCTTGTGCCCCGTCCACGCGTAGAAGTCAGCGCCAAGCTCTTCCACGTCGACCGGCATCTGTGGCACCGCCTGCGCGCCGTCCACCAGCGACACCACGCCAGCCGCACGAGCCCGTGCGGTCATCTCCGCCAGCGGGTTGATTGTGCCCAGCACATTCGATACGTGCGCAAACGCCAGCAGCCGCACGTTGCCGCGCGCGAGCTCCGCGTCCAGCTGCTCCAGCGACAGCTCGCCGTGCTCGTCCACCTCCAGGTAGCGCAGCTCCGCGCCCTGCGCGCGGCACAGCACCTGCCACGGCACCAGGTTCGCGTGATGCTCCATCTGCGTGATCAGCACCGCGTCGCCAGGCCCCACGTTCGCCCGTCCCCACGAGTACGCAACCAGGTTGATCGCCTCCGTCGCGTTCTTCGTGAAGATCGTCGTCTCTGGCTTTCCGCCCACAAACGCGGCCACCCGTTTGCGCGCGCCGTCATACGCAGCATCCGCCTCCTGCGCCAGCGCGTACACGCCGCGGTGCACGTTCGCGTTGTGGTTACGCAAGTGATCGGAAAGTGCGTCGATCACCACCTGCGGCTTCTGCGAGCTCGCACCCGAGTCCAGATAAATCAGAGGACGTCCGTCAAAGGTTCGCTCGAAGATCGGAAAATCACTACGAACGCCACCTTGACCCCCGGAGGGGGTCCCTATAAAAACGTCGTTCTCAGCGACTGGTGGCATACGCCTCGATGTCCTCGCGTGCCGCTGCGAGCTTCCTGTCGACCGTCGCGCGTACAAGCTCTTCCAGCGCCTCGTCCTGCAGCTCCGCCACCAGCGGCTCGAAGAAGCCCTCCACGATCACCCGCACCGCCGCCGGACGGTCAAGGCCACGCGTCTGCATGTAGAAGATCGCCGTCTCGTCCAGCTCGCCCACCGTGCCACCGTGCGACGCCGACACGTCATCCGCCGACACCAGCACCGACGGGATCGCGTCCACGCGCGCCTTCGGCGAGAGCATCATCGTGTGGATCTGCAGGTACGTGTGCGTCTGCTGCGCCCCCGGGTCGATCTGGATTAGGCCCTCGAAGCTCGCGCGACTCTCACCAGTCGCTGCTCCACGCCAGTGAACGTCGCCGCCTGACGGCCCCGTTTCGTGCAGGTCCACCGCGAACACGTCCAGGTGCTCGTGCTCCTCCGCGAAGAACAATCCACGGAAGGCCATGTCGCCGCCTTTCTCCATCACCGCCAGCTCCAGGTGCTGTCGCACCAGATGTCCGCCCAACAGCGCCGGCAGCCAGTGGCAGTAAGCGTCACGGCCCACACCAACGAAGCGCGTCGAGGCGTCATACACCTCGCCTGAGCCCCAATCCTGGAACTGCGCCAGGCGGCAGCGCGCGCCGTCCTGCAGGTACAGCTCGAACGCGCCAGCGTGCAGCGCCTGGCCCTCGAAGTCCTCCGCCAGGTCGTACTCGTGCACGCGGAAATCACTCGTCGGTCCGCCCAGCACCAGTGTGCGCCCGTACTGCGCCACGCCCGGACGGTCAATTGCGTACACGATCTCAAACGGCTGCTCCACGACTACTCCCTGCGGCACATACAGGAACGCACCGCCCGTCCAGAACGCCGCGTTCGCCGCCTCCAGCTTGTGGCGGTCGATCGGCAGGCGCTTTGAGTACCACTCCGACACAAGCTCCTTGTGCTGCTCGAATGCCTGCTCCAGCGAGCACAGGATCACACCGCGCTCCGCCAGCGCCTCGTCCAGCTCCACGTGCACCACTGCGCCCGCGCTCTGCACGATCCGCCCCGCCCGCGGGCGGGGCGGGAGCGTGCGGCTCACCACATCCGGCACGCCGCTCTCCGACACGCTCGTCTCAAGCGCCTCCAGGTCCACGCTCGCCAGGCTCGTGCTCCAGAAACCCGAACGTCGCCACACCGGCAGCTCTGCTTGCTCGTACGCTTTCAGCGCCGCCTCACGCAACTGCTCGAGCGTTCGTCCGTCGCCGGCACCCGCGCCGTGTAGCGCGTGGTACAGCGTCGCCTCGCGGTGGCGGCCAGCCTTGACCTGCACTACGTCATTCGCTGCTGCTCCGTCGCTCACGCTCGCTGCCGCGCCGTTGCCTGTCGCGCCGTTTGACTCAGACACTGCTGTCACCGGCCGCAACAGCGCCCGCGCCAACCTCCTGGCGGATCTGGTCATAGCCCTCGCGCTCCAGGCGTTCCACCAGCTCCACGCCGCCCTCCAGCACGATCTTGCCGTCCATCAGGATGTGCACGAACTCCGGCTTCACATAGTGCAGGATGCGCTGATAGTGGGTGATGATCAGCGCCCCCAAGCCCTGCTCGTCGTGCAGCTTCTGCACACCCTCCGCCACCGTACGCAGAGCGTCGATGTCAAGACCCGAGTCCGTCTCGTCCAGGATCGCCACGTCCGGCGCCAGCATCGCCATCTGCAGGATCTCCGCGCGCTTCTTCTCGCCGCCGGAGAAGCCATCGTTGAGGTGGCGCGAGGTGAACGCCCTGTCCACGTCTAGCAGCTCGATCGCGTGTTGCAGCTGCGTGCGGAACTCCTTCACCTGGATCGGCTCATCGCGCTTGGCGTTGATCGCCATGCGCAGGAAGTTCGCCACCGACACGCCCGGGATTGACACCGGGTACTGGAATGCCAGGAACAGCCCCGCCTTTGCGCGGTCGTGCGGCTCTGCCTCCGTCAGGTCCTCGCCCTTGAACACGATCGAACCCTGCGTGACTTCATACGAAGGGTGGCCGAGCAGCGTGTTCGCCAGCGTCGACTTGCCCGAGCCGTTGGGTCCCATCAGCGCGTGGATCTCGCCACGGTTGATCTCCAGGTCCACGCCTCGGAGGATCTCGCGCTCCTCAATGCGCACGTGCAGGTCTGTGATCTCTAGGTCCGCCATGTCTTTTGGTCAGGCTCCGGTCGTCAGGGGTTGTATTTGCAGGGGTGGCAGGGTCGCCGCCACCGGCATCGCCGGCGCCAGCAGGTCTGCCAGCGTCGTTTCGCGCAGCGTGTTCACGATCGAGAAGCGCACGCGCGTCCACAGCAGCTTCGTTGGACACGTATGGTCCGGACTCGACTCCCGCGAGCACACGATCGAGCCGTCCGATGCCTGCGAGATGCACTCGATCGGTGCGATCGAGCCCTCCAGCGCCTCCACTACCTCCGCCATCGTGATCTCACTCGATGGCCGCGCCAGCATGTACCCGCCGCGCGAGCCGCGCCGCGAGTCCACCAGTCCTGCCTTGCGCAGGCGCGCCACCAGGTGCTCCAGGTACGCCAGCGGCAGGCCGTCATGGGCGGCGATCTCCGCCAGTGGTATGGGCTCCCCGCCGGCGCGTCGCGCCAGCTCCACCATCACGCGTACGCCGTACTCGGCCTTTGTCGAGAACATCATCTTGATTTCCTACCTCGCAGCTAGGGTATCAGGGGTACGTGGGTTCTACGGGTGGCCTGGGTCTACGGGTGGGCGGGATCTCCACCCAGTCGCCCGACGTCGTGACTGATCCCTTCCGGCGTCAGCTCTTCGGACTCGAACAGCTCCCGCTTGCGGCCCAACGGGTCGATCAGCAGTACCGGGGCGTACTCGTCGAACAGCGTCGCTCCCGCGCTCGCCGGCTTGATCTCATACGCCCGCCAAACCGCGCGCAGCTGTGCAGGCGTGCCAGTCAGGTATTGAACACGCCCCGTCAATGACACTTCCGCGAGGAACCGCCGTACGTTGGCAGGCGTGTCCGCCGCTGGATCGGCACTCACGATCAGCACCGCCGGCAGGCGCACATGTTCCTCTTCCAATTCGTTCAACGCACCGCGGATCTGCTGGCCGAACACCACACACGTGTCGCCGCACGTCGAATACAGAAACGTCAAGACCACAACCCGGCCCCGGTACTGGCTGAGCGAGACCCGGTCGCCGTACTGGTCGGTCAGAGTGAACGACGGCGCGGTGATATCGCCCGGGAACGGCGCGCCGCTGAGCTGCAGCTTGCTGCTCGTCGCCGACTGCGAGGTGACGCCCGTAGGCGAGTTGGGCGTCCCCGGCAGCAGCAGCACAACAACTCCCGCCAGCAGCGCTAACGCCACTGCGACCAGCGCTAACACCGAGAGGGTAGAGGCCGTCCGCCATCGCTTGAGCATGTCGGTGAGAGTACGCCAGCACGGTCCAAAACTGGAGAATCGAGCAGTCGACCGCCGGCTCGCGTAGCTTATGACGATGCTTGGAGGGCGGACGCGTTTGACCGCGATGGCTCGCATCGCTGGGGTGTCTCTCACGACCGTGCTCGCCGCTGCGGTACTGCTCGTCGCAAGCGCCTCAGGTGAAGTCACCGCCACTGCTCCGCCCGCGCCGGCCAACGACGCGCTGGCCGATGCTCAGCCGATCTCCGTTCACAGCCTGCCAGCCACTATCAGCGGCACCGTCGTCGGTGCAACCACCGAAGCCAATGAACGCCAATCCGCCTGCGACGCGTCCACCAAGAACTCCGTTTGGTACAGCCTGCGCGTCACAAATGCTCAGCGCGTGGGCATCGATGTAGCCGCCGCGGGCGCGCTCGACGCCACCGTCGACGTCTACCACGCCGTGCGCTCCCAGCTGAGCTCCGTCGAGTGTCAGGAAACCGAAGGCGAGGGCAAGGCTTCCCTCTCGTTCCAAGCGTCCAAGAATGGGCTCTACTACGTCAGGGTCGCCGCCATCCAGGACTCCCAGCTCGCCGGCTTCACGCTCGAAGTCTTCACGCCCACGCCCGCAATCCGCCCGCCTGGAGCGCCGCTGCCCGCCGCCGGCGTAAGCGGCCAGGTCGACCGCGTTCAGAACATCAACGCTGCCTACTCCATCGTCATGCACGCCGGCATCAGCTACCTCATCGATCTCGCCAACGAGACCAAAGGCGCGTGCGTCACCGGTGCCCTGTTTGCGCCCGGCACGAGCTCCTTCGGGATCGAAGAAGGCGAAGAAGGGGGATCCAGCTCGGGGCTGCTGCACATCCAGTGCGGTGGCTACCGGCTATTCACGCCTGGGCCTGGCCAAGGCGGGGTCTACAGCTTCGACATCACCCCGCGGCAGTCGCGCAGCGGTGTGCAGCGCTTCCACCTGCAGGTCGCGCCCGCCGGTTCCGCTGAAACCGCACCCGGGCTGCTGTTGGGCAACTACGCGCACGCGCACGGCTACCTCAACGGACGTAGCGTGCACGTGCTGCGCCTCTACCGCATGGAAGTGACCAGCCATTCCAATCTCACGCTCAAGCTCACCGCGCCTGAATCAGCCGACTTCAAGCTGCAGCTGCGCAACCAGAGCGGTGACGTGATCGAATGCGACTGCGAAGGCAGCGGCTCGCAGACGCTTCAGCATCAGCTGCAACCCGGCACCTACTACGCCGTCGTGTCCGTCCGCGACAAGACTTCCGGAAGCTTCACGCTCGAGCGCGAGTCGCGCACCATCACCTCGACCACCATCTCCTTCGGCACCACCAAAGCCACGCCCGGCCAGGGTCTCGGTATCCAGGTCAAGGTCTCACCTGCCGAGTCCGGGCCCGTCACCGTCGACATCGAACGCTTCGACCCCGTCTTCGGCTGGCAGTTCTATCGCCAGGAACGCGCATCTGCCAGTGGCGGGCTTGCCACCGTCTCCTTCGTGCCGCCAGCCGTCGGGCAGTGGCGCGCTGACGCCAAGTACGAAGGCTCCAGCACCGCCAGCCCCAGCTCCGTCGGCTTCACGTATCTGCTCGTCTCCTAGGGCCGGGACGACTTCGCTGCATCGGGCCGGCAAAGGGCCAAAGTGTCGCTACACTTTATGAAGTCCCTGAATCCCGACCCTGGTTTAGGAGTTTTCAGAATGAGCCCGTCAGGCGCGGAGCTTCTCCGCCGAGTAAAGAGCCAGATACAAGAGGTTGACCCGTCCGAGGTCAACGAGCTGATCAGCGAGGGCGTCACGATCGTGGACGTGCGCGGCTCGGAAGAGTTCGCCACCGGTCATCTCCCAGGCGCCAAGAGCATCCCGCGAGGTCATCTCGAGCAGCGCATCGAGAACGCCGCCCCCGACCGCTCCGCCGAGCTGATCCTCTACTGCCAGTCGGGCAACCGTTCCGCCTACGCCGCGCGCACACTGCAGGAGGACCTTGGCTATGAGCACGTGCGCTCGATGACCGGCGGCATCACGCTGTGGAAGGACCGCGGCTATGAGGTCGAGGTCCCGCGCTCGCTCAACCCTGAACAGCGCGAGCGCTACTCGCGCCACCTGCTCATCCCCGAGATCGGCGTTGAGGGCCAGCAGAAGCTGCTCGACGCCAAGGTGCTGCTGCTCGGCGCCGGCGGCCTCGGCTCGCCTACCGCCCTGTATCTCGCGGCGGCCGGCGTGGGCACGCTGGGCATCGTCGATGACGACGTCGTCGACCTGTCCAACCTGCAGCGCCAGGTGATCCACGACACCGACGGCATCGGTATCCCCAAGGTCGAGTCCGCCGAGCAGGCGATTCACGCGCTCAACCCCGACGTCAAGGTCGTCAAGTACCAGACCCGCATCGACGCCTCCAACATCATGGAGATCATTGACGGCTACGACGTGATCGTCGACGGCGTCGACAACTTCCCCACCCGCTACCTGCTCAACGACGCCACCGTGCGCCTGAAGATCCCAGTGGTCTCCGCCTCCATCCTCGGGTTCGACGGTCAGCTGTCGGTGTTCAAACCGTACGACGGACCGTGCTACCGCTGCTTGTTCCGCGAGCCGCCTCCGGCAGAGCTCGCGCCCTCCTGCGGTGCCAACGGCGTGCTCGGCGTGCTGCCCGGCACCATGGGCCTGCTGCAGGCCACCGAGGTCGTAAAGCTGATCCTCGAGATCGGCGAACCGGCGATCGGGCGCCTGCTGCTGTACGACGCGCTGGGCGCCACGCTCACCGAGGTGAAAGTCCACCGCGACCCTGACTGCCCGATCTGCTCACGCGAGCCCGACGAGATTGCCGACGAGGAGATGGGCGTTTTCCCCGACTACGAGGCGTTCTGCGCCGCCGCAGGTTAGCGGCCCGCCAGCCTGCGCCATGCTGCGTCCTCGCTCGCTCATGTGCTATTCGCACACTTCGCTCCCTGCGTCCTTGCCTGGCTTGACTGGCGAACCGCTAACACGCGCGTCTGCCCGCTAATCTGCCACGAACACATGGCCACGATCAAGATCCCACCCGTACTGCGCAACTCCGTCGGCGGCGAGAAGCAGGTCGACGCCTCCGGCGGAAACGTCGGTGACGTGCTGCGAGACCTGGCCGCCAATCACCCGGCTACCCAGGATCAGTTGTTCTCCGCCGACGGCGAACTCAACCGCTACGTCAACGTCTACCTCAACGACGAGGACGTGCGGGTGCTCGATGGCCTAGACACCACCGTCGGCGACGCCGACACGCTTGTGATCCTGCCGGCGATGGCCGGCGGGCGCAACTAAACAGCCAGCTCGGCGCAGCTGGCCTTTGTGTTGGGATTCGGCTCCCAAAACTAAGCACGCGCCGAACCCCGCACGATGGGGCCGTGTCATGAGAACCGACAGTGTCTTCGTGCGCGCTCCCAGAGCCATCAGCCGGACCAGTTTGGCTCTGTGCTTGACAGCGCTCGCAGCCTGCGCCCTAGCAGCGCCCGCCTGGGCCAAACCGTCGCCACCCCGCTACTCGCTGTCGATCGTCGAGGGCGAGACCACGCAGCCGGAACAGAGCGTTGTCTCAACCAGCGGCCACGTCGAACACACCAACGCCTCCGTGCGCATATCAATCGTCCGCGGCGGCCTCACCGTGTTCCAAAGTTCCGGCAACAACGGCGCCTGGATGTCGCAGGTGCCGCAGGTCGGCGATGTCGTCACGCTCGAATCGCCCGTCGGCACGACGGTAGGCTCGGTCGTCTATGACGGGCTGCCGTCAACCGAAGCGACTGTGTGCGCCGGCTCGGCAAACTTCTCCGGGCAGCGCTCATCCGGCGAGACGGTCGAAGGCGGGTACTTCACAGAGGTAGCTCGCGGCACACCGTACGGCACAGAATTTGAACGCGTCGGCGGCGGCCAGGCGCAGATCACACTTCTATCCGGCTCGACCTTCGGCGGTAGCTTCCTCATGCCCCTGGCGCTCGGCGAGACGGTGTACGCAAATGAGTCGCTTGAAACACCGTTGGCCGGGGGTGCTGTGTTCACCTACTCGAGCGAAAACATTCGCCCCGTCGGCGCGTGCCCGCTGCCTCCGCCGCCACCACCTCCGCCTCCGCCGCCACCGGCGCTGCAAGGCTCGGTGTTCAAGCTGCTGAAGGCGTCGATTAAGTCCCTCTTGAAGTCAGGCATGCGTGACGAGGTCACGATCAACCTGCCGGGCACAGTCGTTCAAGACCTCTACCTCGAGGCTGGCAACGTGCCGGCATACGCAGCCAGCACAAAGGGGCACCACAAGAAGAAGACTCCTCCGCTGCTGCTCGCGCGGGGTGCCGTCACGACCACCAGCGCCGGGACCGTGACCGTCCTCCTGAAGCTCACCGCCAAAGGGCGTCATGAGCTCAAGACGGCAAAGAACCTGAAGGTGGTGCTGGTCACCACGCTGCACAGCAGCTCCGGGGCTACGCTGAACCTGGAACGTCGCACCGTCTCGCTCCATCGCTAGGGGCCTTGCCGGTGCTCAGGCACGCGCTCGGGGTTGCGCTGAGCGCGCTTGTGTGGCTGCAGCCGCCTGCAGTGCTGCCGCTCCCATCGCGTAACGGACCCGAAGGATCACCACGCCCGTACGGCTTCGAGCCGCCGCCTGGTGCGCAGGCCCCGCGCACCAACCTCGCACTGGCACGGGCTCAAACCAAAGCAATGCTTGACGGGCCGTTTCCTACAGATGGCCTCACACGCGGCGTCTCCGAAGGCACGCTGTTCCTGGATGAACTGTCAGGCGTTCGCGAGCTCTCGATGACGCGCGTGCGCGAAGCGGGAGCGAGCGTCGTGCGCATCCCCGTCGACTGGCGCTCCATTGTCGCCGAAGAGCCGCCCCCAGGCTTTCAGGCGGACGATCCCGCCAGCCCGGGCTACCGGTTCGCGCCGATCGACGCCGCAGTGCTCAGCGCCGTGTCCGCAGGCCTTGAGCCACTGCTGGTCGTCTCACATGCGCCTACGTTTGCCGAAGCCTCGCCGCGCTGGCCATACGCCTACCCCGGCAGCTGGGCGCCCAGCCCGACTGCGCTCAAGGAATTCGCCACTGCGCTTGCCCGTCGCTACAACGGGTCGTTCCCCGATGCTGGAGCTCTAGGCGGAGTGCTGCCACGCGTAAAGCTATTCCAGGCGTGGAACGAGCCCAACCTCACGCGCTATCTCGAGCCTCAATGGGTCGTCGAGGAAGGGCACTGGGCCTCGTTCTCGCCGCTGCTCTATCGAGAAATGCTCAACGGCTTCTTCAGCGGCGTGAAGTCGGTCGAGCCCAGCGACGTGGTGATCGCCGCGGGTGTCGCGCCCAACGGCGATCGCGAAGGCGTAGGGCGTATGCAGCCGGTCCGCTTCCTGCAGGAACTGCTGTGCTTGGGGGACGGCGGCGGCCGTGACGCCAAACGGATCGGCGCAAAGCACTCTCGGGTCAACTGCCCAGATCCGGCCCATTTCGATGTGATGGACTATCACCCGCTCTCCGTGGGGGATCCCGACCTGCCGGCAGTCTCCTCTCTCGACGTATCGATCTCCGACGCCGCCAAGGTCACGGGGCTGCTCGGGCGGGCCGAGCGCCTACACACCTTTGTGCCCGATACCGCTAAGCCCCTCTGGGTTACCGAGCTCAACTGGGAAAGCGCACCGCAAGCATCTCAGGGTGTGCCCACGTACCTGCAGGCGCAGGTGATCTCCCGCGCGCTTCATCGGCTGTGGATCGCCGGTGTCAGCCTCGTCGCATGGCAGTTCCTAGTCGATCCCTACCCAGGCGTTCGCGCGGCCACGCCCACGGGCGGCACCTTCGAATACCCGCGGCCCGCCGGCCTCTACAGCGCCGGTATCGGCGGCAACCCCGAGAGCGCCCAGCCCAAGCCGTTCCTGCAGGGCTTCAGCTTCCCATTCGACCCGCTGCGTGTGAACGCCAAGCAGGTGCGCGTATGGGCGCTGCTGATGCATCCGCGTCAGCTGGTGCTGCTCCAGCGTGAGCGGCGGGGTGGGGAGTGGGGGACCGTTGCGCGGCTTCGTGCCAATCGCGACGGTGTGCTCAATGTGCTCGTCTCGTTGCGGGGGGCGCTGCGGCTGCGGTTGCAGAGTGGCGGGGTTGAGTCTGCGGTGGCGTTTGTGCCGGTGGGGCGTAGCTGGCTGTAATACGCGATTGCACGTGAAAGCTGCGCCGTGAGGCGTAAGCGAGTGCCGCTGACTCGAACCGCTCCGACCTGGGTTTGCCATCTAGCGGCACGTCGACTGTACGGATTGTGCGATGGCACGAAATGTTGGTCTAAGTGAGCCAAAAGCGGCCGGACTGGCCGACCCAAGAACCCCGAACGAGTTGGTGCATCGTTCGAAGAAATAGTCGATCCGCTCGGCTTCGGGTATTGCGAATACCCACATCCACGAGCCGACACCGGCGAGGTCGCCGGCGCCGTAGTAGATCTCGCGATAGCCACTTGTCTGATCAGTGGAGGCGTGAACCGGCGCTGCATCCTGTTCGGGGGTGAGGTGAGTAGCATGACGCTCGTCGATCAACAGATAGTCGTTTGGATTGGCCGGATTGGTCCACTTGCTCTCGACTTCACCGGGCTTCTGGACTTCGCTCTCTTCGATCTTCCAACTGACTGGTATGGACGCAGTCATGCGAGCGCCGTCGTAGGGGACAAGGCGAAGCGGACCCGGTTGCGGTGACGGATTAGCAGGGGTGACCTCCGCTGAAGAGGACGTCGATGGGCTCGCGGCCGCACGCGATGTCGAGTTAGGCGAGTCGGTTGCAGATGGGTTTGTGACGGTCGGGACTGTGGCTAGGCGAACCCCGGTTCCCCCGGAGCTGGAGAGAACAAGCACCAAGCCCACGGCGACGACGAGCAGAACTCCGGCTACGGCAGCGCCAGCCACCCAGGCTCGATGTCGACGTGGCTGTGATTGTGCGGCATATCCTTGAGGCGACCCGGCCGCCAGCGGCGGCGTTGCGGCGTGCGGCGAGGGAGAGAGAGCGGGATATGGGGCGTCTACCGCAAGCTGTGCTGCCCCCGACGGTTGTGGCGCGGTCGATCCATCGTGGTCATCGACGCGCCGCGTGCCGCACCTTTTGCAGAAGCGCGAGCTCGCGTTGAGCGGAGACCCACAGCGACGGCAGTAGGCCTCTGGGGTCATGGGAGATTCATTCCTTAGTGGTCGTGCCACTACTACTAACGCCACCGTTGCCGTTCGCAGTGACAGGGGTTTTGGGTAGCGGGCCGGTTGGCGTCGGCGCCTTGCCGGATGGCGGGGGAGAGACGGGGCCGGTTGTGGCCTTCGGCGTCGGCGTCTTTGACGCCGGGGCGGTCGCTGCAGCTGGAGAGGTGAGCGTAGTGGACGACGTTTGATGTGTGATTGTGTGGGGTGTCAGGATGATTGGCGACAGCCGTCTGGCCCTCTTCTCCAGCTGGCCCAATGTGAGCGGCTGCGGGGTCTTGCTTGGTGTGGTCCGGGCACCGGGGGCGATCTCCGATTCAGGCTGTGGGATCTGCGTCTCGCTGGTGGAAAGATGCGGCGCTCGCAGCAGACGCACGGATGGCTGGCGACGTTCCTGCTGTATGAGCGAGCTCGCGATTGCCGGCACGGTAAAGCCCGCCACCGCACCGCTGCATCCGAGTGCCAATAGTCCGCGCCACCCTATCCGTGACTGTATGTCCACAGCAACAGCTCTAAGGCGACGCCGATTGTTCACTCTTGCTACTCGTCGTAGTGGACTGCGTAAGGATTCCCGTGTGGCTAGACCCTCCGCTCGCCACCAGCAAGATGATCGTGGCGGCTACGGCAAGCAGGACGAGAACAATTGCGATCATGCCCCCAATGGCGAACGCGGTCGAATTCCGACGCGGTGGGGGGCCTTGTCCTGGCATCGGCATCCAATGGGACACTGGCCACTGCGGTGGTGTCTGTGGCGGGACCGAGGTGTACCCCCACCCGTTGTTTTGGGCAGAGGCCGCGGAATACATCTGAGTACTCGTCGGGGGCGCTGCCTCTGGCATCGGCTGCTGGTACGCGGGGCCTGGTTGTGGCGGCTCGACTGGTGCACTGGGGTGGGGAGGATGGTGCTCGAGCGAGGCTCCAGCGTTAAGTTCTAGGGCGGCACCGCATTGACGGCAGTAGCGCCCACCGGTGGGGACGGCATTGCATGCGGGGCACGTCGCTACCTCAGGAGTCACGGGTCGGAGGCTCCATCACCCGTGCAGTATGGAGGTGCTCATGAGCACACTGGCTCGGCGCTGGCAGCTACGGCCCCGAGCGTTGTTTGTTCTCGCCGGAAGATTACGGTCGACGCCTCGACGGCAACCACCATCGCGGCTTTGCCGCTACAGGCAGAGAAGAAGTAGGTCTCATCTGTGAGTCCCGTGCTGGTGTAGGTCACCTGCCAGGCTTCCCGGCCACCGGGGAAAGTGACTGGGCCGTACGAGCTGACCGTATCGCCGGTCTTTTTGACGGCTTTTAGAGCCGCTCCGGCTTGGTCATGCTCGTCGCCGCCCCCGGCGCGTTGGGTCACGATTGTCAGGCTTGAGCCGGCATGCTTCGGGTCGGTGAACTCGGCCCGAGTCGTCCCGCTCGCGGCCTGTGCCGTTGCGCGCCAGCCAGACGGCACGATAGCCGTCAGCTTGCCGGTGTTCACGAGCGCGAACAGTCCCGGAGCTGCGCTGGAGACCGTTGTCGTTCCGCTGTCCGCAAGTAGCTGAAGTGCTTGTTGCCTGGTGACAGACGTGCTCTTGAGGTTCTTTCCGGCCGACCCACCCAGCGCGAGAAGCAGGGTCGCAACCACCGCTGCGACTAGAACCGCAGCACCACCAACGGCGGCAAAGGGGATCCAGCTCCGTGGGCCCTTTGGCGACCGGCCGCCAGTTGGTGAAGGCGCCCCCGGAGGCGGCTCGGAGTGAGGCGGCGGAACGTGACCGGCAGGGGCTGCACCCGGGGGAACGCCCGAAGCGCCAGTCGCGGCCATCGCCGGTCGTGCGCCCGAAGACCGCGTAGCTAGCGGATTCGGCGCCATCGATGTTGTACCTGGCGGATCGGCCGGCGGTGGCGTGGCGAGCGCGGCTCCGCAGCTGCCGCAAAACGCGCCGGGCTCCGTGATTGCGACACCACAGCTCTGGCAATATTCCGCGGTTTGGCTCATTGGCTCCTCGGTTCGCCTCTCGTTTGTTAGTTCGCTCGCACTAGCGCCGCGGCCAAGCCTGGGCTGCCCGCGGCCAGCCATCCAGCGATCCCCAGGCCCACCCCGAGCGCAAAAGCCGTCAGTGCCGGCCGCAACGGACTGGCAGCCTGTGCGTGTGCACGCGTGAGCCGACGTGGCACAAGCTGCTCGTGGATGTAGACGTAACGCCCCTCATGCCAGCCGTAGAGAGCTGCTCGCCGATGCCGGGAGTCAAACACGAAGCCGAATTGGTTTGGCCGCGTGAATGACTCCGCGGCTGCCTCAAGCTCCGCATGGTCGAGCGCAGTGTCTGGTCCGGGCCGGCTGACCCACCAGCCGACGATGTTCAAGCCCGCGTAATAGCGGGCCATCATCGAGTGTATGTACGCCCACGCCTCGTGATTCAGCTGTGCGTGCTCGGGCGCACGAGCAGTGCTGGCCGGGATCATCGCTGAGATCCGCTGCGGCATGCTGGTACGCGATGGATGCCCGACAAGCACGCCAACGATCTCCGAGCCTGGCTTGCTGAACGCTGCGTCATAGAGTGCCTGCAGCACACCCTCGTCCCACTCGGGCATCGGAGGGGAGTTCCCCGCGTCGACCGTCGTGTTCACGCCGGCCCGTGGGCCGGGCTCATTCGCCATTACAGAAGACGCTATTGGTGATGCACGCCTCATTCAGCCCTTGACTGAAGCCCTGGACTTCGCCCTGGGCGGTGCCCGTGGCTTGGCCCTCGCTGAAGCCCGCAGACTGCCCGCTGTTATACCCCGCCTGTTGGCCAGCGGTGAAGCCTTTTTCCTGGCCTTCGGAGTAAGCCGTCTTGCGTGCCGCAGACACTGCACGCGCCTCCGCGGACGCGAACGCTGTCTTCTGGTTATCGAGCGCCTGCTGCTCGGCAATCTGGTCGGACTGTGACTGCTGGACGATCTTGCTCTGCACCACTTCGTTAGATAGTCGTGTCCCGCGACCGATGAAGAACCCGATCAGCAGCGCACCAACGATCCCGAGCGTCAGCGCTGTGCTTACGCCGACCCAGAAGCCAGTAGACCTTCCGGAGGGCGGAATCGGCGGAACCGCAGCTGGCGGCATGGGTGGCCCGTAGTACGCAGGATGAGCTGGATACCCAGGCGCCGTCGGTGCTACGCCGCCTCCCGGTGGTTGCAGCTGTGGATACTCCTGTGTACTCATATCATCCCCTCCTATGGAACTTGCCTAAGCGCCGGTAAATGTACTATAAGTCCACCGCGAAAGCTCGATAAACGGAGCAATTCAAATTGGGGGGCAAGTATGAATGCCAGCGAGGAAACAAAGGCCGGGGGCTACTGCAAGAGCTGTGGTGAGCCATTCGGCCCCGATGCTCGCTTTTGCCGCGGCTGCGGAGCCGCACGTGCAGCGACTCCCAGTGATGCTCCCCCGCCTGCGGAAGCGCCTACCGCCACGCAGCCAGCCACGCACTTTCATGGAGAGGAGCACGCTCAACGAGACGCCGCTCCCACGACGCCGGCGAGTCAATTACAGCCAACAGTCGCACACTCCAGCTCACCTCAGGGTCGGTCCTCAACGCCGCCTGGAGCATCAGCCCAACCTCACGAGGGCAGTCCAGCCCCGCCCGGATCTCAACCACCTTCCCCTCAGGCTGGCTACCCGGCGGTACCGCCGGGTTATCAGTCGGCTCCCGGTTACACGGGCTACGCGAGCCAGCAACCCGGTTACCAAGTGCCGCCGCATCCTGGGTACGCGACGCCAGCGGCTGGATACCCGGTTCAGCAGGGTCAGCTACACTTGCCGGAGCAACGGTCCACGCCCTCTCGCTGGCTGATCGGTGGTATCGCCGCCGCTGTAGTGGCGATCGTCGGCGTTGGGGTCGCCGTCGTTCTTGCAACGGGCGGCTCCAGCACGCCAACGCGACTCCTTGCAGCACCGGTCGTGACTGGCAGCGCGTCAACGTCAACGGCAGCACCACCACCGCCTGCTGCGAAAGCCCCGGCGACCAGCCATCCCTCCGCGCCGAGCCCGTCAACACCCACGGTAGCCGCACCGTCGATAGCGACGACGCCGCGAGCCATGATCTCCCAGCAGGTCAACCAGCAGCAGGCAGTCGAGAACACGATCCACCAAGAGTTCGCGCTCATCAGCGAGCACAAATTCTCAGCCGCCTATGCCCTGCTGGCGCCAAGCCTGCAGACCGGGGAAGCGGGTTGGGTGGATTCCCACCGCGAAGAAGGGATTTACAACGTGAACGTTACGACTAGCGCAACGATTCACTCACCAGAATCCGCGACGGCGAGCATCATCAGCATGCGCACGCTCGACGGCGGAGGATGCAAGAACTGGACGGGCAGCTGGAACTTGGTCAAGGTCGACGGACAATGGCGCATTAACGAAGCAAACCTGACCCCCGGATCGTGCTGAGGCTGCCGCGTCGACGGTGCACCCGGAGGGGCTCACTAACGCTCTTCGCCACGACGCTGTGTGGCTGTGTGATCTGCAGCCTGACGGCCTGTGGCGGCTCTAGTTCTGTCCACCTGGTCGCCAGCACCGAGCAGGCGTCGGTGACCGCAATGTCGACCCTCGGCACCACGGCAGAAAGTAAGGCTACGCCTACGACGCCTAGCACCGGTGGCACCTCACCGGGCCTGAGTGAAGCGACGCCCAAGGCGGCCGCCCCACTCAGTCTTAGTCGCGCGGTGGGGCAGATGCTCATGAGCAACCTGACAGGTCTTCAACCGTCCCGCCGCCTGCTCGCACGAATTCGGACAGGCCAAGTCGGCAACGTGATCCTCTACAGCGAAAACATCGCCTCGAGCAGCCAGCTAGCCAGTCTCGACTCCACTCTCCAGCAGGCCGCGAAGGCAGGTGGCAACCCGCCTTTGTTCATCGCTATCGACCAAGAGGGCGGCGACGTTAAGCGTGTGTCAGATGCGCCCCCGACGCTTTCAGCGCAGCAGATGGGAGCCTCGGCAAACCCCTCAGCTGTGGCACGCACCCAGGGGCGCGCCACAGGCGACTATCTCCGTCGCCTCGGGATTAACCTTGACTTCGCGCCAGTCTCGGATATCCCGACGACAGCAAACAACTTTCTGCACGAACGAGCGTTTGGCCACACGCAGGCGATGGTGATCGCGGGCGCTACCGGCTTTGCTGTCGGCCTCGCCGAAGCGCATATTGCGGGCACTGCGAAGCACTTTCCGGGACTAGGGGCGGCAGGGCCAAGGGACACCGACGCTGAAGTCGTGACCATCGACGCATCCAAGAGCGCGCTTCAAGGCGCATACGCGCCCTACGAGTCCATGTCGCGGCTTGGTCCGAGCGTCGCGCCGTTGGTAATGATCTCCAACGCCATCTATCCGAACCTGGATCCCAGTGGGCTGCCCGCTGACCTCTCCCCGAGCATCGTCCGGGGGCAGCTGCGGCTCGCTGGCATGGGCGCCCGCGTCGTCATAACCGACGACATGGAAGTCCCTTCGGTGCAGCAGTATGCAAACGCACCGGTGATGGCCGTGCAAGCGGGAGACGACATCCTCATGTTCGCCGAGCACGAATCCGGATCAGAACAGGCCTACCGCGAGATCAAAGCGGCGGCCGCGTCCGGCACGCTCTCCCAGTCACTCATCATCGCCGCCGCCATACGAGTCATTCAACTCAAGCAAAACCTAGGACTCGGGTGATGTCCGCCACTGGTCTCCGGTTGCTCGCGGTGAGCGGCGCTGCGATCGCGACCCTCTCACTGGCAGCGTGTGGAGAAGCGGAGCCTGGAACACCATCAACAGCAGCCACGAACCCGTTCGTGGCTGTTCCACCACCAAAAACGACCGTCACCAGCGCACTCGTGCACACGCCGAGCCCGGCATCGAGGACGCACAACGCTCAGCACAATCTTCCCACGCTCGGACGCATGCTCGGACAAACGATCGTCGGACGTTTCGCGGGTGCGACGCCACCGGCCTCCTTTCTCGACCAGATCAGGTCGGGGCAGCTCGGTGGAGTCATCCTCTACACGGAAAACGTCGCTGGCGGCGAAGGACCAACGCGCGCGCTCGATCAGCAGTTGCAGCGTGTCGCGAAGGAAGGCGGCAACCCTCCCTTGCTGATCATGACCGACCAAGAGGGCGGGGAAGTCAAGCGCCTTGAATGGGCACCACCCAGGCTCGCAGCTGCCGAAATGTCCTCGAGCGCGATTGCACAGGCAGAAGGCGAAGCAACCGGACAAGCACTGAGATCGGTCGGCATCAACGTCGATCTCGCACCCGTCGCAGACGTCGTGCATGTCGCAGACTCCTTCCTGCATACCCGATCGTTCGGATCAGATCCAACGGTAGTCGCTGAGCGCGCGTGCAGCTTCGCCGCCGGCATCGCAAGCCAGGGTGTTGCTTACACGCTGAAGCACTTCCCAGGCCTCGGTAGGGCGTTGACGAGTACCGACGTCCAGCCAACCACGGTCAACGCCGCAGCGAACGAACTGCGAAGCGACTATGAGCCATACATGGCCTGCGGCAATAACCCCGACGGCCTCGTCATGGTGAACAGCGCGATCTATCCAAGCCTCACGGGATCATTGACACCTGCGGTGCTTTCACCTGAGATATACAAAACAGAGCTTCCGCTCGCCACAGGAGGACATCCAGTAACGATCAGCGACGATCTCCAGGCCGCAGCACTAACCAACGAACTGACTCCCGGACAACGCGCGCTCGACGCGGGCCTGGACATCCTCTTGTACGGGCAGACCTCCGAAGCATCCTTAGATGCATTTGAAGGTCTTCTCGCCGATGCGCAAGCCGGCCAGATGCTCCGAGCACGCATCGAACAGGCATACCAGGCAGTCCTTACCGTCAAGGAGCGCGTCGCGGGTGCAACGCCCCCAGCAGGCCCCGCAAGCGCGACCGGCGAATCAGGCCAAGAAAGCGGCTCCTACCCCGAAAACATCGGAGCACCAGAAACCATCAAGCCGGAAGGCCAGTCGGAAAAATAGAGTGTCTTGTCCTCCTATACGGCAGAACTAATCTATAAATTGGTAAAGACCTACGAAAGGAGTCGGGCACATGGCATCTGCAGCTACGCACTGCGCGAAATGCGGGAAGCCGCGAGATCCAGCGGCGGCATACTGCGAGTACTGCGGTGCGCACGCAGCTGATCCCGCGTCAGGCGGCCAGGCGCCGAGCGTTCCATCGCTGCCGCGGCCGGCAGCACATCAACCCCCGCGACCCGGCACCGGTCAGGCTCACGTGTCCTCGCTTACGAGGCGCGGCTTCTTCGGCTCGCTCTTTGATCTCTCCTTCACCTCCCTGATCACGACCAAGATAATCAAAGTCCTCTACCTGCTGTCGATTTTCCTGATCGGACTAACCGCCCTCGTCTTCGTTATCGCGGCGTTTCATCAGAGCAGCACTGTCGGCCTGCTCGTGCTCGTCGTGGTCGCGCCGATCATGTCAATGTTCTATCTGATTTACACAAGAGTCATACTCGAGCTCGTAATCGCACTGTTCAGGATCATGGAGAACACGGGTGAGCTCGTTGCACAGGGCAGTCTCGATCCCTAGATGTGTGAGATGAGTGCCAACCAGAGTCCACGTACCGGACACGACAGTCGAGCTGGCACCGGAGCCGCGGGCAGGATCAGCTACCTCTAGCGCGGCTACGCCGCCGCGGCGCTCTCAGCAGGCGCCACAGAAGCGCTATTGCCGTCGGCCGTAGCCACCGCCGGAATATGGCTCATCGCATGCTCAGCCAGCGCAGTGATCGTCAGCGAAGGATTCACACCAACATTCGCCGGTACCGCTGAGCCGTCGCACACGAGCAGGTTCTCGTAGCCGAACACGCGCTGGTGGGCGTCCACGACACCCCGCTCGGGGTCGGGCGCGATCACAGCGCCGCCGAGGATGTGCGCGGTGGTGGGGATGTTGAAAAGCGCCTCACTCACAGCGCTCTGGGCGATCCCGCCGGTGCGCTTGGCGAACCATTCCGCGGCCTGGTTGGCGACTGGGATGAACGTTGGCATCGGCCGCTCGGGGTCCTGTTCGGTCTGTAGCCAGAACGTGCCGAACGGTCCTTTGCGAGGGCGTAGCGCGATCGCGTTGTCAAGCGTCTGCATCACCAGGATGATGATCGTGCGCCGCGACCAGTGTTTGGGGAACATCACCTTCACCAGGCGCTTGGGGTGCATCAGGACCTGTGCCAGCAGCTTCAACGGGCGCGTCACGCGGGTCCCGTCGCCGACGAGCAGCGTGTTCAGCCGGTGCATCGAGTCTCCGTCGTCGCCGTATGTGACGGTCTCGATGTGGGTATGCGGGTCGGGATAGATCGAGGAGGTGATCGCCACGCGTTTGATCAGATCGTCGGGGTAGTCCTCGGGCACCGTCACCGCAAGGATCGACTCCGAGTTCGTGCGCACCAGCTCGCCCAGCCGTGAGGAGATCCGCGGCAGCGAGCCTTTCGTGCGGCACAGCTGCAGCAGCCTGTTCGTCCCCAGCGGTCCCGCCGAGACGACCACACCACGGGCGCGCTGCACGCGGCGTTCCTTGCGCAGCCACGCGCCCGAGCGGACGCTTTCGACTTCGTAGCCGTCGCTGCCGTCGGCCGCGCCCAGAGGGCGGATGTCGACGACGGTGCGTTCGGGCATCACCTGCGCGCCGCGCTTCTCGGCGAAGTACAGGTAGTTCTTGACCAGTGTGTTCTTCGCGCCGTGTGGGCAGCCCACCATGCAGCGCCCGCACAGCCGACAGCCGGTGCGCTCGGGGCCCTCGCCGTCGAAGAACGGGTCGGGCACGGTCTTGCCGGACTCGCCCTCCTTGCCGAAGAAGATCCCCACCGGCGTGCGCTGGTAGGTGTCGCCCACGCCGAGCTCCTCGCCCAGCTCGCGCAAGAGCTGGTCGGCGGGATCCTCGTGCGGGTTTTCCACCACGCCGAGCATGCGCTGGGCTTCCGTGTAGTGGGGGGCGAGCGCGCTCGCCCAGTCGGTCATGTCCGCCCACTGGCGGTCTTGGAAGAAAGCGTTCGGCGGCACGTACAGCGTGTTCGCGTAGCCGAGGCTGCCGCCACCCACGCCGCAGCCGGAGACAACTGACACGTCCTTGAACGTGGTCAGGCGGAAGATGCCCTTCATGCCCAGGCGGGGGTTCCAGAAGTAGCGTTTGAGGTCGTTTGTGGATTTCGCGAAGTCGTGGTCCGCGAAGCGCCTGCCGCACTCCAGCACGCCCACCGAGTAGCCCTTCTCGCTCAGCCGCAGCGCGGAGACGCTGCCGCCGAAGCCGGAGCCGATGACCAGCCAGTCGAAGTCGAAGTTGTCCTCGCGCGCAGACATCGCCAGTGGATATTAGCCCTCTCCCGCCTCGACTGGCTGTGCAGCCAAACTGGCGCCGGCGCTCAGCTCACCCCCGGCCCGTCAGCTACGTGAATGTGCGATGCGTGCCGACCGCGGAATACCCCGCTATATTCCGTGAAGTAATGGCGGCGGAGCGGCTCAGGAACAGGCCCTGTGGGGGCCGGTACGCGGACATCGTGCAGTCGATCGGGCACACGCCGCTGGTCGAGCTGCCGAACCTGTCGCCCAAGCCTGGAGTGCGCATTTGGGCAAAGCTCGAGTCGCGCAACCCGACGGGATCGGTCAAGGATCGGGTCGCACGTGCGTTGATCGAAGACGCCGAGGAGAAGGGTGCGATCGGCCCCGGGCAGACGATCCTCGAACCCACCTCCGGCAATACTGGGATCTCGCTGGCGATGATCTGCTCGCGCAAGGGCTACCGCTTGAAGGTCGTGATGCCTGAGAACGTCACGCAGGAGCGCACGCAGCTGCTGCGCATGTACGGCGCGGAGATCGTCTACTCGCCCGGCGACCAGGGCTCCAACGGCGCCGTCGCGATGGCGCTGGAGATGGCCGCCGAAGACCCCTCCTACTACATGCCCTACCAGTACGGCAACCCCGCCAACCCCAACGCCCACTACAACGGCACGGCGATCGAGATCCTGGAAGAGCTAGACGAGGTCGCTGCGTTCGTCGCCGGCCTCGGCACGGGCGGCACGCTGATGGGCAACGGCAGGCGCTTGAAGGAGGAGCTGGGCGACGCCGTCAAGATAGTCGCCGCCGAGCCGATGCAGGGCGAGCCGGTGCAGGGCCTGCGCTCGCTCGACGACGGCTTCATCCCGCCGATCATCGACATCTCGCTACTCGATCGCAAGATCTTCGTCACCAACCACGACGCCATCGTCTGGACGCGCAAGCTGCTCGACGAGGAGGGGGTGTTCGCGGGGGTCTCCAGTGGCGCGATCGCGAGCATCGCTGTGCGCATCGCTGGTGAGCTGGACGAGGGCAACGTCGTGTTCGTCGTCGCCGACGACGGCTGGAAGTACCTCTCCAGCGGCATCTACACGCTGCCGGTGGATGAGGTCGCGAACCTCGAGTCCACCGTGTGGTGGTAGGGCCAGTCAGCGCTCGAGCGCGCGCCGGGCACCGCGAACACGAGTCCTAGCCATGGTGATCAGCCAAGAGCTGCTGGACGACGTGATCGCTCACGCGCGCGAGGAGTTCGACGCGGAGTGCTGCGGCACGATCGCCTACACAGGCGAGGCCGCCGATAGCTCCTCGAGCGCCGTGGCGGTGCGCCGCGCGACGAACATCTTCGCCTCGCCCAAGCGCTTTGAGATCGATGGCAAGGAGCTTCTACGGATCCTGAACGAGTTCGACGAGCAGGGCTGGGAGCTCGGCGCGATCTACCACTCGCACACTCACACCGCCCCGTATCCCTCGCAGACGGACATCAACTTCGCAGCCAACTGGCCGGGCCTGGAGTGGGTGATCATCGGGCTCGCCGGCGATGAGCCCGAGGTTCGCTGCTACTTCATCGACGGCGCCGCCGTCAGGGAGGTCCCGCTGGAGGTGCGCTGATGGGGGAGGAGCCAGTGCAGCCAATCGTCTGCCCCAAGTGCGGGCGCGCGCACGCGCCCAGCGAGCGCTTCTGTGAAGCGTGCGGCATGCCGCTGGTGCACGTCCCCGGGGCTGAGAGCGACGCCAGCGAGCGCCAGCGCAAGGCGCGTAAGATCAAGCCCCAGTACGCCCATGGGCCGCTCGTGAAGGTCGCTTACGCCAAGGGTCAACCGGAAGCGGAGTTCATCGCCGGGCTGCTGCTGGAGGAGGGCATCCCCTGCCTGCTGCGCAACTCGATCGGCGGCTACTCGCCGATGATCGGCCCCCGCGAGGTGATGGTCCCAGAGTCAGGAGCCGACGCCGCCCGCGAAGCCCTCCAGTGGGAGCGCCCCGCCTAGCGACCGAGGACAAAGCCTCGCGCCGGCTAGCGGCCGTCTAGACGAGGACGGGTTGGCCGGCGGCTTCAGAGGTGATCGAACGGATCTCCTCGGACGCTCGCTCGAACTCGGCGTCTGAGAGCACGGGGGTGCCCTCGAAGGGGAGTTCGCGGGCGAGCTCGATCCAGGCGTTGGGCCCGGTGTACTCGTCCTTGACCTTCACTGTGACCGGTCGGGGGATGCGGTAGGTGCGCAGCAGCAGCACGTGCAGCGGCTGGCGCCCGCGCCACCCCAGGCGCTTTTCGGCGTAGTCGGGTGTCCACACGTAGAACGGCGAGAGTGCGTCCACACATCGTGGGTCGACGATCGTGAAGTGGTCGGTGACTTCAGCCCACGCACGGATGCGCACGCGGTCGGGCTGCTGCAGGGGAGCGCCTGACACGAACGTGTGCAGCGGCGGCTCGCCGTCGCTCCAAACGCCCTCCTCGAGCGCGCGCCGCAGCTCCGGCTGGTGGGACTCGCGTACGAGGTCGCCCGGCTGGTGGTCGAACGTGGGGTACAGGAAAAAGCGCTCGTGAGGGAGCTTGAAGGGCTTGTCGACGGGCGGCAGGCCCTTGCGGAGGGTTAGGAGCTGCTCACCTTCGGCCAGCGCGCGGACGGTGACAGCCCATTCTTTGAAAGCAATTGGCATAGGTAAAGAACGACGGGGATGAGGGGAACGACAGATATAAACAGCGCAGGTCGCCCAGAGGGAAACACGGCGCGCTGCATTAACCATACGAAACCTGGGCGGAAATCCCAAATCCCCTGCAAATAGCGAGTTTTTTTGGCCGTATGGCCAACTTGGCGCCGCTGGCGTGCTACAAGCGTCGACCCGCGAACCCCTCCGCGGCCTCGATCATCGCCGCGTAGTCGTCGTCGGCGTGGCCGCGGCCCATTGTTGCGGCGAGAACGTCCCTCGCATGACCCGCGGATGGGAAGGGCACACCGGCCTTCTGCGCCTCCTCGAGGCACAGGCGCACGTCCTTGAGCAGGTGTGCGGTCTTGAACAGCGTCGTGTAGTCGTGCTCGCGCATCGGCCCCGACTTCATCGTCAGCTGCGCCGATGCTCCAGAGCCGGCGGAGGTTACTTCCACGAGCGCGTCCAGGTCGATCCCCGTCGCGTGTGCGAGCAGCAGCGCCTCCGCTACGGCCGCGGCGTTGGCGGCGCCGAGCGAGTTGTTGATCAGCTTGAGCATCTGCCCCTGTCCGAGCTCGCCGACGTAGACGATCAGCTTGCCCATGCTCTCCAGCAGTGGCCGCACCAGCTCGAAGCTCTGGCGCTCACCGCCCACCATGATCGTCAGCGTGCCGTCCTCCGCTCGGGGGGAGGATCCGGTGACGGGGGCATCGAGCATGCCAACCTCACGCTCGCTCAGGGCAGCACCGATCGTGCGGGTGTCCGCTGGGCCGATGGTGGACATGTCCACGCACAAAAGGCCGGGACGAGCAGCCTCGATGACGCCGTTCTCACCGAGCAGCACCGAGGTAACCTGCTGGCCGTCGACGACCATGCTGACGACCACGTCGCTGTGCTCGGCCACCTCCGCGGGGGTGGACAGCGCGGTGGCGCCGTGCTCGGCGGCCCACGCGTCGGCCTTGCCGGGGGTGTGGGTCCAGACGTGTAGCGGAAAGCCGGCGCGCGCGACGTTCGCGGCCATTCGCGAGCCCATGATGCCGAGGCCGAGGAAGCCGACCGTTCCCAGCTGCGACGGCTTGGCGCTCTGGTTCTCAGGCATGTCCGAATCCTCCTCCGCCGGGGGTTTCAACGCGCAGCCGCTGGCCGGCGTGCAGGGTTCCGGTGATCTTAGATCGCAGTGGATGACCGTCAAGGAGGTCTCGTCCCGGCATGCCCGGCTCCCCACCCGCGGCGCCGTGGGGAGCGTGGCGGCGGCGCTCGGCGATCAGCGAGAAGGTCATCTCGGTGAGCGCTTCGAGCTCGCGCACCACCCCGTCGCCGCCGCGATAGCGCCCCGCGCCGCCGGATTCACGGCGCAGCGCGTATTCGACCACGCGTAGCGGGAATTCCCGCTCGAGCGCCTCGATGGGGGTGTTGAGCGTGTTGCTCATCGCCACGTGCACGCCGCTTGGCCCGTCCGCGTCCGCGCACGCGCCCTGACCGCCGCCAAGCGTCTCGTAGTAGGAAAAGCCGGCGTCGCCAGACGATGCGCTCGCTGCGGTGCCCAGCGTGAGGTTGTTCATCGTGCCCTGTCCCTGGGCGTGTCCGAATGCGCTGAGCACGAGGTCGGCCACACGCGAGGAGGTCTCGACGTTGCCCGCTGCCACAGCTGCGCCGGGCCGGGCGTTGAGGATCGTGCCGAGCGGCGCGCGCACCTCGATCGGGCGGTACGCGCCGGCGGTGGAGGGGATGTCAGGGTCGGTGAGCACACGCGCGGCAAATAGGCAGGCGGAGCGCGTGACGGCCAGCGGGCAGTTGAGATTGCCGTCGTGCTGAGGCGCGCTTCCAGAGAAATCGAGCAGCAGCCGCTCGCCGTCGATGACCGCGCGCAGGCGCAGCAGCAAATCCCCATCCTGCCCCTCGAGCACGTCCTCGGCGTGGAGCTCGCCGTCGGGCAGCGCTGCCAGGCAGGCGCGGGTGCGCCGCTCGCAGTAGTCGAGCACCGCGTCGGTAGCCGCCTGCAGCCGATCTGGCCCAAGCCGCGCGGCGAGCTCCGCCAGACGCCCCGCGCCGGTGCGGTTGGCGGCGAGCTGGGCACGCAGGTCGGCGCGACGCTCCCGCGGCTGGCGCATGCGCCGCACGAGTGCGGAGATCGTCTGCTCGTCAAGGTGCGTGGGGGGGATCACCACGCCCTCCTCCTCCAGGCGGTGGCTGTCGGCGGGCATCGAACCGGGCACCGCTGCGCCGACGTCAGCGTGATGCGCACGGCTGGCCGCGAAGCCGATTAGTTTGGAGTTCGTCGTGTCGAACGTGGGCGTGATGACGGTGATGTCGGGGAGGTGCGTGCCGCCCGCGTAGGGATCGTTGAGGATCCAGGAGACCCCGGGAGCGTGGTCCTCGCCGAGCACCGCTGCCACCGCCGCCGGCATCGCCCCGAGGTGCACGGGGATGTGCTCGGCCTGCATGACCATCTGGCCGCCTGAGTCGAACAGCGCGGTGGATGCGTCGCGGCGCTCCTTGATGTTGGATGAGTGCGCGGAGCGGATCAGCACGACGCCCATCTCCTCGCACGCGGCGCGCAGCGCGCCTGTGACGATTCGCAGCTCGATCGGGTCCAGCGCGCTCATGTGGCCGAGTCGCTCAGGTGGATGGTGCCGTGCTCGTCGACCTCGCCCGACCAGCCGGGCGCGATCAACAGCGTGGCCTCGGGCATCGCGCACAGGCTCGGACCGGACAGGGTCGTGCCGGGGGCAAGCTCGCCGCGGAGGATGGTGGTGGCGGTGGGCTCGCCGTCAAAGAACACCTGGCTTACCTCGGTAACGGGCGGCCCGCTTGCGGCCATCGTCGGTCGCAGCGTCGAGGACCGACCCCAAGCGGACACGCGGATGTTGACCAGCTCGACGTCGGCATCCTCGTCGCGATAGCCGTAGCGCAGCTCGTGGGCTGCCTCAAAAGCTGCGCGCAGGCCCTCGGGGTCGAGTCCGTCCGTGCGGCTGGCGCCGCCTGGGGCGCGCGGCTTGGCCCCGCCGTCCGAGGCAAGCGGCTCGATGCCGTGCACGCGGCTGGCGTCATTTGTGGAGCGCGTCAGGAGCTCCTCCTCGACGGGCAGCTCGAAGGACTGCCCGCGGTAGCGCAGCTCATAGCGCACGCGCACACGCGCGGGCGTTTCAGCAAGTGCCGCGTCGGCGAGCGCCCTTCCGACGAGCGCTGTGCCAGCGAGTGCCGTGCTTGCCTCGTCGATCAGCGTGCGCCGCTGTTCGGCCAGCAGCTCCGCCGACAGCGCTGGCCCGCCTGGTGCGCCGAGCATGACCGTGCGGGCGACATCGCGCCGCGGCGCCGCGGCGGCGAGGCCGAGCGCGCTCAGCACGCCGGATGCACCTGGGCAAAGGACCCGCGAGATGCCAAGCGCGCGCGCCAGGCTGACCGCGTGTAGCGGACCGGCGCCGCCGAAAGGCATCAGCGCGAAGCCGCGTGGGTCGATGCCGCGCTCGACGCTCATCACCCGCAGCGCCCCCAGCATCTCCGCCTCAGCCACACGCACGATGCCTTCCGCGCACGCCAATACCCCCAGCTCGAGCTCGCCGGCCAGCCGTGCGATCGCTGCCTCGGCGGCACGCCGGTCGAGCGACAGGCCACCGGCCAGCGGGGAGTCCTCGAGCAGCCTCCCGAGCACGAGGTTGGCGTCGGTGACGGTCGCTCGAGTGCCGCCGCGCCCGTAGCAGGCAGGCCCCGGGTTGGCGCCCGCCGATGCCGGTCCCACCCGCAGCGCGCCGCCGGCATCGCGCCATGCGATCGACCCACCGCCTGCGCCCACCGTGTGGATATCGAGCGCCGGCAACGACAGCGGTCGTCCCGCGATCGTGCGCTCGGCAGTCTCAGGAACCTGGCCGCCGTCGATCAGGCACACGTCGCATGAGGTGCCGCCCATGTCGAAGCACAGCACCTGCGGCTCGCCCGCGAGCTCGCTCAGCGCCAGCGCGCCGCCCACGCCGCCGGCGGGACCGGAGAGCACCGTCAGCGCCGCGTGCGCGCCGGCGTGATCGGGCTCGGTGAGGCCACCGGAGGACTGCATGATCTGGGGCTCGCACAGGCCAAGACTGCGGGCGTCCGCGGACAGCCGTGTCAGGTAGGAGGACAGCAGGGGAGAGAGGGCCGCGTCGAGAGCGGTTGTGGCGGTGCGCTCGTACTCGCGAAACGTGCCCACGAGATCGCACGACAGCGACACGTGCACGTCTGGAAGCAGCTCGGAGATCAGCGCGCCGAGCAGCCGCTCGTGGCTGGGGTTGGCGTAGGAGTGAAGCAGCGACACCGCGATCGCCCGCGGCTCGACTCGCGCGAGCGCTTCGACCAGCGCACGCGCTGCTCCTGGGTCCAGCGCCAGCAGCGGGCCGTCGACTCCCATGCGCTCGGGCACGCCAAAGCGCAGCTCCGCGGGCACGAGCGGCGCTGGCATCGACTCGCACAGCCTGTATAGGTGCGCGCGGTTCTGGCGGGCGAGCTCGATCACGTCGGTGAAGCCAGCGGTCGCGAGTAGCGCGGTCCGCGCGGTGCGTCCCTCCAGCAGCGCGTTCGTGGCGACGGTCATGCCGTGGGCGAAGCGCTCCACGTCCCGCGGGCGAGCCCCTGCGCGGTCGAGCACGAGGCGCACGGCCTCCAGCACAGCGATCGACTCCTCGGAGGGAGTGGATGGGACCTTTGCGGTGTGGACGACAGCGCGCTCGTCGAGCAGGACCGCGTCGGTGAAGGTGCCGCCGACGTCCACTCCCAGGAGCATGTCCGGGAGAGTAGTGACCGACTCCGGTCATTCGATGGTCGATTGCCCGGTACTGCAGCGCTACTAGCGCGAGCTCACGCCGCGGCCAGCTCGCGGTCCTCGGTGTCGGCGAGATGCTGATGCGACGGGCAGTAGCCGTTGTGCGGCAGCGGCGTGCGCTGGCAGGCGGCGCCCTTGCGGGTCGTGGCGCGGCACTGCGGCGGCGCGCCGCTGACGGCGGTGTAGCCCTCGTGCGGATGTTCGGCGAGGAACGCCTCCGCGTAGCCCATATAGCGGCTGACCACATGATGGACGTGTGCCTGGGCGGACATGGGGAAGTAGCTGCGGATGTCGAGGAACAGGGTGCGCGCGGGGCGGGCGAAGTAATGACGATCGGTGGCCAGGCGCGTGATCACCTCCTCGCACGCATGCAAGACGGCGGCGTGGTTGGCGCTCGGCGGCGCCCCCGGCTGTGGCGGCGAGATCTCGGAAGCTAGCTCCCGGTAGATCGCTCGACTGAACTGGTACATGGTGACTACTCCTCACCCTCTCTCTTCGGGTCTTGTTTGGAGCACACCCGCCATTCCTCAAAGACACCGGTCGTTCTGAAACCTTCCGTCCCAGAACGAACAACACACGTTCCATTAGAAAGGATCGACCTAAAGCGCAGAGAACGATTTTCTTATGTAGCTGTTCCCGGCAGTGCTGAAAGCGGCAGCGTCAGTCGGTGACGCGAGTTATCTCGAGCTCTGTGGCCCAGGCCCCGCTACGCCCAGTTTTGCCAGGAGATCTCATCCTCATCACATATGACGACGTGGCGGTAGTCGAACGAGGGGTCGCGCTCGGGGTACTCCGCGCGCAGGTGCGCGCCGCGGCTCTCTGTGCGCTCCAGCGCGCAGCGGGCGATCAGGCGTGCGAGAGGATGGCGGTCTTCCAGTAGTCGGGTAAGGCCCTCGCTGCTGCGCACGACCCCAGCGTCCTGCCATAGAGCGGCCCTGGTCGACGGCTCGGCGACAGCTGGTGCGGGAAGTTCACGCAGCGCTTGCAGGTCATGCTCACTGGGCGGCGCGAAGCTGGGCGCCCCGGCGGACAGCGCGTCGGCGACAGCGCGACGGGCGAACACGAAGCACTCGCTGAGCGAGTTGGATGCCAGCCGGTTGGCTCCATGCAGACCCGTGCACGCAGACTCACCCACCGCATACAGCCCCGGCACCGTCGAGCGGGCGTGCAGGTCGGTGACGATGCCCCCCATCATGTAGTGCGCCGCTGGCGCCACTGGAATCAGCTCGCGCGTGGGATCCAGCCCAGCATCACGCAGCGAAGCCACGACGTTGGGAAAGTGCGCAGGGTCGATCGCGCGCATGTCAAGACCCACCGACTGCGCCCCAGACTCCTGTAGCAGCGCTTGGATCGCCCGCGAGACCTCGTCGCGCGGCGCGAGCTCCTCGACAAAGCGCTCACCGTTTGCGTCATGCAGGGTCGCGCCCTCGCCGCGGATCGCCTCCGTCACGAGGAAGCCCTCGCGTCCGCGCACGCCGATCACCGCTGTCGGATGGAACTGCAACAGCTCCAGATCCGCAAGAGCAGCCCCCGCGGCGTGCGCGAGCAGCAGCCCCACTCCCTGCGAGCCCGGTGGGTTGGTCGTGCGCGACCACAGCGCCGCCGCGCCACCGGTCGCGATCACCACCGCCCGCGCGGCGATCGCGCGGCCGTCGTCGCACACGAGCCCGCGACAGCGCGCCTCCGCTGCATCCCCGTCGGTCCACAGCGCCTGTGCCCGGGCGCCCTCGAAAACCGTGATACGCGGCTCCTCCGCAGCGAGCGCCGACAGCTGGCGCACCACGCGCCTACCGGTGGCGCTACCGCCCGCGTGGACCACGCGCCTGACCGAGTGGCCGCCCTCCAGTCCAAGCGCCAGCTGCCCGAAGCGGTCCGCGTCGAAGCGCACGCCCAGGGCCTGCAGGTCGCGCACGCGATCGGGAGCCTCGTGCACCAGTGCTTCCGCGGCCGATCGTCGTACGAGCGCGCGTCCCGCCACCTCAGTGTCCCGCAGATGCAGCTCGAAGCTGTCGTCAGCCGCGAGTGCCGCCGCGAGCCCGCCCTGGGCCCAGTAGCTGGCCGTCTGCGCCAGCGGCGTGGCGGAGATCAGCACCACGTTCGCGTGCTCGCGCGCGGCGCACAGCGCGGCATACAGCCCAGCCGCGCCCGCGCCCACCACTGCGATATCGGCGTCGTGGATCCTCGCCGAGGAAGGGTCTGACATCGCGGGAACCGTACTGCCCGGGCTCACCGTCCTGCTTGCGGGTGCCGGGAGCGATGCAGTTGCGCTATCCAGGCGACCCTGTGCCGGGCAGGGCTTTTTTGCCACCGGCTTTGCGAAGCGCTTCTTCGATCCCCTTTTCGATCGCGCTTTTGGTCTTGCCGTTCAGTTTGGGTGCGCCTGAGGATTTTGGAGCGGTGGTCGTCGCGGGGTCGGTCGTGCTGGGGGTCGTGGCGGCCGGCGTCGAGGTCGTCTTCGCTGCCGTGCTCGTGCCCAGCGTTGTCGTCGAGCCGGTCGTCCCCGTCGTGGTGCTGCCCTGAGTGGTGGTGGTCGTAGGGGGAGTGGTCGCAGTGGTGGGAGTGGTCGCTGGGCTTGGCGTTGTCGCAGCCGCCGGCGTGGTCACGGTGGTGGTGGTCGCAGGCACCGGCGCCGAGCCTCCCGCGAGATCCACCAGGGCGGCTGCCAGCACACCGAGGGCGAGTACCCCCACGACCGCGAACACGCCGATCGGCCGCTTCCAGCTGGGGGCTGGAGCCAGGCGTGTGCGGGCGGCGGCCCCGCAGCTCAGACACCACGACTGCTCGGGATGCAGCGGCGCACCACACACTGGGCAGGCCTCGCCGCTCGGCACCGGCGGGGGTGCAACCACGGGCATGTCCCCGTGGGGCGGCTGCGAGGTGGCGGAGCTCACGAACCCGGTAGGGGCGGGCTGATGATTTCGGTGGGCCCGTCCTCGTCGCTGGGCGTGGGTGGCGAAGATGGCATCGAGGATGACGCTGCCGGCGCTTTGGCAGGGGTGCTCGGTGGCGACGGCGAGCGCCCGGCCGCCGCGGCGGATGCTGAGGGCGAGGGTGATGATGGCGAGACCGGAGCCGAAGGCGGCCCCTGGACGGGCGGCGCCTTTGTGGTCTGCGCGCCGGCCGGGGGAGCCGCTGGGGAGGGGGTGGCTACCGGTGTAGGGGTGGCTGTTGGGGCGGGGGCGGCAATCGGGAGATCGGCCTGGTGGCTGATCGAGAAGCCGCAGTTCGGGCAGAAGTTGTCTTCGCTCGAGTGGATCGCCGCGCAGCGGGGGCATGCGGTCACGCCCGCCTCGCGCAGAATGGTCACCGGCCGGCGCTCCCCCAGCATGCCTTCGAGCGCACGCAACTCGGTGTCGATATGGCTGAGCGTCGTCAGCTTGGCGAGGACCAGCGCGTCGTTGCGCTGTCCGAAGCGGTGCAGGTTGAAAACCAGACCCCCAAGATCGCGATAGCCGAGCTCGCGCGCTTTGCGCAGGAACCGTGCGCGCCGTCGCGCGCTGCCCCGTGAGCGAAAGCCCGTGGGCTCCGCAGCCGGGCTGGCGCCCGCCGGCGGCTCCTGCTGCGGCAGCTGCACTGCGGCGTCTGAGGTGGTTGTGCCAGATGTCTGATCCACGGCCAAATCCATGCTATCCGGAGCGCCGGTCCGTGAACCCCACACCCGGGTGCCGCTAGTGACGGCGCTCCAGGGCCTGCCGCCACGCGTCGGCAACCCGTGCAGCCATCGCCCCGGCCGAGAAGCGCGCGGCGCTCGCGCGGCCGTCGACGCGAGGGTCGTCCTTGCGTAGGTGCGGCTCCAGCGCAGCCCGCCAGCTCGCCAGCTCGAACGGTGCGCACAGCGTGCCGTCAAGCCGATCGAGGGCTTCAGTGTGAATGCCCACGGGCGTGGCCAGCACCGGTACGTCGCACGCGAGCGCCTCCAGCACGGCGAGTCCGAACCCCTCCCGCTCGGACGGCACCAGCACGGCGTTGGCGGCGTTCACCCACAGCGGTACCTGGTCAGGATCGACCCCACCGAGCGTGAGCAGCTCGACCTCCGCGGCCCTCGCAAGCTCGAGCGCGCGATCGTGACGCTTCTCCGGGCGGGCGGGATCAGCGGGGAACAGCACGAATGCCTTGGCTGGATCGAGCCCCAGCTCTGAGCGAGCAAGCGCCCGCGACAGCGGATGGAAGCGCTCCATGTCCACACCGCACGGCAATACGAGCGCGCGTCGCCGCGCCGAGCGGCCAGGCAGTTCCTGCGCGAGCGGTGCAGATGCCGCGCCAAGCACATCCATCAAAGGCAGCACCGCCGCGGTGGCAAGCCGCGTGCGCGGGTGGCGCCCGTCGGTGCCGTGCACGGTGAGCGCCCGCACGCGGGTTGGAATTGCAAGCGCTGGCCAGGCGGTCAACCCGAAATGCGCGTGCACCACGTCGAAGCGCGGCGCCGGCCGTCGGCGGGAAGGCAGCGCATGCGCGCCATAGCGCCGCGGCAGCTCGAGCGCTGCAGCGGCGAGCGCCTTCGCGCCCGGCGCGAACTCGTGCAGCTGGACCTCCAATCCGTCGAGCTCTCGCAGCGCCGCCACCTGGTCGCGTACGAAGCGCCCACGCTCAGGATGGGCTGCGTTGGGCAGCATGTTGGAGACCACCAGCGCACGCAAGATGCCCCGACCGTAGCGCTCTGGAATGATGGCCCGCGTGCACAGCGAGCAAACAGAGCGAAGCTACGGTCGCGCGGCGGATGGGCTGCGCCCCACCACCATCGAGCCGGGGTTCGTGCGCACGGCCACCGGCTCGGCGCTGATCTCCGTCGGCGAGACGCGTGTGATCTGCACCGCCTCCGCACAGGAGGGCGTTCCCCGCTGGATGAACGGCAAGGGCCGTGGCTGGGTGACAGCCGAGTACGGAATGCTGCCCGCCTCAACCGGCGATCGCAAGCAGCGCGACGCCACGCGCGGGCGCCAGGACGGGCGCACGATCGAGATCCAGCGCCTGATCGGCCGCTCGCTGCGTGTGGTGGTCGACTTCGAGGCGCTTGGCGAACGCACGATCTATCTCGACTGCGACGTGCTGCAGGCAGACGGTGGCACGCGCTGCGCGTCGATCACCGGCGCCTACGTAGCGCTGTCGCTCGCGTGCGCACGTCTGCAGAGCGAACAGCGGCTCGAGCGCTCGCCGTTGAGCGAGTCCGTCGCCGCGGTCTCCTGCGGGATGATCGACGGCGTGCCGCTGCTCGACCTGGACTACCCCGAGGACTCCACCGCGGAGGTCGACGCGAACGTGGTCATGACCGGTGCTGACGGTCTCGTGGAGGTCCAGGCAACGGCCGAGCGCACACCGCTGTCGCGAGCGCATCTCGACGAGCTGCTCGTGCTCGCCGCTGGGGGCATCGAGCAGCTGCGCGCGATCCAGGAACGGGCGATAGCCGCCGGATCTTGAAGCTGCTGCTGGCCACTCACAACGAGCACAAGCGCCGCGAGTTCGCACGGCTGCTCGCAGCCTCCGGCGGCGGCGCTTGGGAGATCGAGGCGCTGCCTGACACAGTCCAGATGCCGCCTGAGGACGGCGACACGTTCGCCGAGAACGCGTTCGGCAAGGCCCGCGCCGCCGCTACGGCAACGGGTGAGGTGAGCATCGCCGACGATTCAGGCATCGCCGCTGCCGCCCTCGGCGGTGCGCCAGGTGTGCGCTCGGCGCGCTACGCGGGCGAGCATTCAAGCGACGAGCAGAACCTCCAGAAGCTGTTGCGCGAGGCGCCGGTGGACAGCCCGCTGGAATACATCTGCGCGATCGCCTACGTGGATCCAACCGCCGGCGTCGAGCGCTTGTTCGAAGGCCGCTGCAGCGGGCGCCTGGCAGCGCAGCCGCGCGGTGACGGTGGCTTTGGCTATGACCCCGCCTTCCTGCCCGACGACGGTCCGCCCGGCCTGACCATGGCTGAGCTCAGCGATGAGCAGAAGGACTCGATCAGCCATCGAGGCCGCGCGGCGCGGGCGCTGCAGGCATGGCTGGAGAGCGGGTCGCCCGTTTGAGTTCGTCGAGGTCGCCGCTTCGCGCCGTACTCGACTAGAGAAGGTTGATGGCGGCGGACGCGGCCACGGCAACGCCGAGCCCGGCATAGCCGTCGTAGCCGGATAGGAGCAGCAGTAGCGCGGTGATCAGTGCCACGAGCACGGTCACCATCCACGCGATGCGAGCGATTGCCACAAGCGTATTCTTGCGGATACGCTCGTCCGCACGCAGTGTTAGCTTCGATCACAACGGTTTCACGAACGAGGAGGGCGAAGTGACAAAGTCCGAGCTGGTCGACCAGGTGGCCGATCGCGCCGATCTGACCAAGCAGGATGCCTCGCGGGCCGTGGATGCGGTGCTCGCAACAGTGGAGGATGCGCTGCGCCGTGGCAGCGAGGTGACGGTGTCGGGATTTGGCAAGTTCCACGTCAGCGAGCGCGGGGCGCGGATGGGGGTCAACCCGCGTACAGGGGAGCGCATCCAGATCGCGGCGTCGCGGGTACCCCGTTTCACGGCGGGCAGTGGTCTCAAGAGCGCGGTGAAGGCTCGCTGAGCGCGGCGTCTTCCTTCGGTGACACGCTGGCCGCTCGAGTGGCCGAGCGCGAGTCGCAGATCGTGCTCGGCCTTGATCCTGACCCGAGTTCGCTGTGGTCGGGTGCAGGCGCAAACCTAGCGGGGGACCTTTCCCCTGCGCAGGCGGCTGCGGCGGCGGTCCTGGAGCACTGCCGGGCGCTGATCGACGCGGCTGGGCAGGCGTGTGTGGCGGTCAAGCCGCAGCTGGCTCGCTTCGAGCTGCTGGGCGCCGCTGGGTGGGCGGCATTGGAAGCGGTCGTGGCATACGCCCACAGCGCGGGTCTGCTGGTGATCGCCGACGCCAAGCGCGGCGACATAGACGTGACCGCGACTGCCTATGCGGGCGCGCTATTTGGTGGCGTTGACAGCCCGTTTGGGCGGATCGAGGGATTGCGAGCTGACCTGGCGACGGTCAACCCGCTGATGGGCAGAGACGCGCTCGAACCGTTCGTGAGCGGTGCACGCGCCGCGGGCAGCGGCGTGCTGGTGCTCGTGCGCACGTCCAACCCGGGCGCCGCGGACATCGAGGATCTGGAGCTGAGGGAGTCGGAAACGGTCTGGGAACGGCTGGCAGCGCTCGTCGAGCAGTTGGGTGCGCCGGGCGTGGGCGAGGCTGGCCTCAGCGACGTCGGTGCGGTGGTGGGCGCCACGGAGCCAGGTCATCTCGAGCGGGCGCGTGAGCTGATGCCAAACACCCCGTTCCTGCTACCGGGGGTGGGCGTGCAGGGCGGTCGCGTGGAGGACCTGGCGCCGGCTTTCGCGCCCGGGCAGGCGGGTGGTCTGGTGTCGGCTTCGCGCAGCATCGCGGGCGCTCATCGCGTGGCAGGCGGAGAGCCCGCCGCGGCGGCTCGCGCGGAGGCCGAGCGTCTACGAGAGGTGGCATGGGGGCTCTGCGATCGGGTCCGCTAGCCTTTGTGTCGTGGACGCCGGGGCATCTCTTTGCCATTCAGGCGTGCCGGAAGGTGGGTAGGCAGCCAGGATGATCATCACGGTCACGCTCAACGCGGCCATCGACAAGTCGCTCGCGGTTCCCAACTTCCGGCTCGGGCGGCGCCATCGCACGGTCGATCAACGGACGATGGCCGGAGGCAAGGGCGTCAACATCGCGCGTACGTTGAAGGCGCTCGGGCAGCCGGTGATCGCCACGGGGTTCGCAGGTGGCGCCACTGGGACGCATCTGGTGGAGCAGCTGACGGAGGAGTCGATCCTCAACGACTTCGTGCGCATCCGCGAGGAGTCGCGGACGAACACCTCCGTGCTGGATCCGACGACAGGAGAACAGACGGAGATCAACGAACGCGGCCCGTCGGTGTCGGCGCGCGAGGTTGAGCTGTTTGCCAACAAGCTGCTGTATCTGGCGCGGGGCGCCGCGATCGTTGTGTTCGCCGGCTCGCTGCCGCGTGGCGTCGAACCAGACATCTACGCGTCGCTGATCAGGGACCTCGAGCGTCTCGACGTGATCACCGTGGTGGACACGGACGGGGAGCCGCTGCGCCAGGCAGTGCGCGCGGAACCGGACGTGGTCTCGCCCAACGTGCTCGAGGCGGAGGAGCTCGTGGGGCACGAGTTCTCTGGCGAGGAAGAGCGTGCGCTGGTGGTCGCTGAGATCGCCGCGCTGGGACCGCGCGAAGCGATCATGACACTTCCCGACGGCTGTTTCGCGCAGGTGATGGTGGATGGTCAGAAGCGACTGAAGCGAGCCCGCATCGAGCCGCGCGAGCCTGTCGCCAGGAGTGGTTCGGGCGATGCCTTCCTCGCCGGCTATCTGGCAGCTCGCTATGAAGGTCGCGCGCCGGACCAGTGCCTGCGCTTCGGTGTGGCCTGTGGCGCGGAGTCCACGGGGCGGCTGGGCGCGGGGCTGATCGATCCGCGCGAGGCGCGTCGGCTGATGGGCGGCGTCGAGCTGACTGTTGTCGAGCAGCCCGCTGAGGTCAGCTGACGCGGCGTCCGCCGCTAGACGATCTCTGCGAACAAGCTCAGCTCGCCGGAGAGCTGTTCGTAGAGGCGGTGGCGAAGGCGCGTGTGGATCTGGGAGACGCGGCTCTCTGACACACCGAGGCGCTCGCCGATCTCGCGCAGCTTGAGGTTCTCCACATACAGCAGGACTGCCACTTCGCGCTCCTGCTTTGACAGCCGCGCGAAGGCCTTGCGGAAATGCGCCTTGGCTTCCTGGCGTTCTGACTGCCTCACAGGGTCGCACTCCCGGTCGGGGCTCACCAGCGTGTCGATCCGCTCGATCGCGAGGTCCCCTTCGGATTGCACCGCACGGTTCAGCGAGCTGACTTCCGCGAGTGCCACCTGGTCGAGCCGGCCGGCCAACTCGCCTGGCGTGATTTCCATCTGCGCGGCGAGCTCCTGACGGCTGGGCTGGCGCTCATGGGTGCAGGCAAAGCGCTCGCGCGCGGCATCGATTGCCCGCTCATCGCGGCGTACTGATCGGGGCGCCCAGTCGTGGCGACGCAGCTCATCCAGCACAGCACCGTGAATACGCGTCCATGCGTACTGTTCGAGCGTCGCGCCCTTGTTGGGGTCGTAACGCTCGATCGAGCGGATCAGCGCCTCCAGGCCGCAGGACAAGAAGTCCTCGACCTCGCCATGCGCGGGTGTGCCGTTGACCTTGCGTAGGACAATGTGACGGACCATCGGCATGAACGCAAAGATCAGCCGATCACGCAGCTGGCGGTCTCCCGTCTGCCGATATTCATCCCACGTCGAGCGCACCTCGGCTGCCGATGGCCTGACCGTTTGCTTCGCGATTATGTGCATTACCTGCTCCAATTTCGAGGGAACAGGACCCCCATCGACGCACTTTGCGCATGCACTTGAGAGCTGCAAGCCGGACCGCACACTGCGCCGGCTGGTCGCGTAGAGCTAGCCCCCGGCGACGTCGCGGCGCAGCAGCGTGAGGTAGGCCGCGATCAGCGCGGGCACCCCATACAGGGCACACACCCACGCGGAGTGTGCGATTGGGGACCAGTCCGTGGGGGTGCGGAGCAGTCCCTGCCAGTTCTGGAACTGTTCGGTGAGCAGATACGGCTTGATGCCTTCAAGCCCTGGTATCTGGGCGACGATGAACAGCAGGATCACCAGGCCGATCGTGCCGACGACTGCGGCGGCGCTATTGCGGGTGGCGGTGGACAGCAGCACGCCGATGCCCACGAGCGCGAACAGCGGGATCAGGTATACGGCGTTGGCGGCGAACACCAGCAGCAGTGCTTCCGGTGCCGAGACGACGGTCCCGGAGAACGTCCTGACGGAGTGAAAGCCCCAGGAGATGATGCCTGCGATCGTTGCGACCGCGGCTGAGACGAAGACCACGGTGGCGGCATAGGTCATCGCGGCGAGAGTCTTTGCTGCGAATACCTGGCCGCGGTCGACCGAGCGCGTGAGGATCGTCTTGAGTGTGCCGTTGCCATCCTCGTTAGCGACGATGTCGCCGGACACGAGCGCAGCAGCAAGCGGCAGGAAGAAGCCGGACATAAACAGCAGCATCAGCACCGGTGTGGCGAGGCCGGACTGTGTGATCTCAGAGGCGAAGATGGTCCCGCCGTGGTTGTGTCCGTGGTGCACGCTCTCGAAGATCACGAAGATCAACGGCAGGATGATCATCAGGCCGAGGCCAAAATATGTGCGTACCTGCGCGATGAGCTTGCGTATCTCCCAGCGGTAGACCGACAGCGTCGACGGTCGTCGTTGCCGCGGCGCGCGGGCCGGCGCGGTGGAGGCTGGAGTGGCTGCAGTTGTGCCAGCTGCGCTACTCATCCCACCTGCACCGCCTGGGGCTCTGCTCCGTTGCTGGTATCGGTCGCACCGTTGCCCTCGGTCAGCCTGAAGAACAGATCCTCGAGTGTCGCGAGCTCTGGGGTCAGCGCGAGAATGGCGATGCCCGCTTGGGCCAGTGCGAGCGAAAGCTCGCCTACGTGCTGCTCGTCGGCCTGGAGGCTGAGGCCGTGCGGGGTGGGTGGGGTCCCGATAACAACGTGCTCGATCCCTGCCTGTGCGCTCGCTACCTCCAGCGCACGGGCGTCGTCGCTCGTGCGCAGCCGGTAGCTGGCGCCGCCCTGACGGCGCAGATCAGCCAGCGCTCCCTCGTAGACGACGCGTCCAGACTCGACGATCGCCACACGGTCACAAAGTTCCTGAACCTCTGGCAACTGGTGGCTCGAGAGCAGCACCGTGATGTCTTCGTCGGCGAGGCGGCGGATCAGCGCGCGCATGTCGCGCATCCCTGCGGGATCGAGGCCTGTGGCGGGCTCGTCCAGGATCAGCAGGCGGGGCCTGCGCAAGAGTGCCGCGGCGATGCCCAGGCGCTGGCGCATCCCATGTGAGTAGCCGCCGACTTTGTGCCCCGCGCGCGGGGACAGCTCGACGACGTCGAGCACCTCGTCGATCCGCGATGCGGCGTCGTCGCCGTCGAGGGCGGACAGCAGCTGCAGGTTTTTGCGCGCAGTCAGGTAGGGATAGAAGCGCGGCGCCTCGACAAAGCCGGCCACTCCCTCCAGCGCGCGGGCACCATGGCGCATGGGGTCGCGCCCGAACAGCTCCACCGTTCCCTCCGTCGGTGTGATCAGGCCCAGCGCCATGCGCAGCGTGGTGGTCTTGCCGGCCCCGTTGGGGCCAAGGAAGCCATATACGTCGCCGTGGCGGACGTTCAAGTCGATGTGGTCGACCGCGAGCACGTCCTTGTAGCGCTTCACAAGGCCGCGAGCCTTGACCGGCTGGGCCTCCTCGCCGCCCCGGGGCGGCGCCTCGTCGCTCACGCTAGAGCCCTCGTGCGACCGCTTCGATTGCGGCGGGCGTGACGGAGCCCGCGAGCAGGTAGCGCACGCCGGAGCGCTCGAACGTCAGCAGCGTGCCGAGCTCGGTGCGCAGCTCGCTTGCACTCGTGCCGTTGATGGTGACCTTGGGCAGCCCTTCGAGTGCTTCACTCGGGCTCTTGGCGCCGGCCTTTGTCTTGCTTTCCAGAATGGCGATCGTGGACGGGCCGTGCCCCTGCGTGGTGAGGTTTGGCTTTTCTGTCGTGGTGGGCTTGTGTTCCGGCTGCGTGCCACCTGACGGGAAGGTGATTTCCTCGACCTTGGCGTTGGCGGGCGGGTTGATTTCGAATACGGAGTTGGAAACCGGGCCATATGAGATTTCCGTGGCAGCGAGTTCGATCACCGGAGTGGAGGTGGTGGTGGAGTAGACGGCGGCGCGCAGTGGCACACCGTGGTTTGCGTCGAACGACAGCTCCACGCCGCTGAAGAGGCTGCCGCTTTCCTTCGGCGAGACACGAACGGTGTAGGCCGGCTGGCCGCCAACATCGGTGGCGGTCGCGCCGGAGACGTCTGCGTGCTTGCTCAGGTGCGCGATCGCTTCTTCGATCTTGGCCACACTAGGGACTTCGTGGGAGCCGCTGTCCGGTGTGGTGGAGCTCGAGCTGCCTTCGTCTTTGGGCGTGTAGCGGTACTCAGTGTTGGTGGCGGCGTCGTAGATCGAGATCGTGTGTCCGTCGTAGAGGATCTGGGTGTCGCCCTGCTGGGACTGCAGCTCGATGCGTACACGGCCGTCCTTGGCGACCCACAGTCGTCCGGAGCCGCCGGTTACGAGTGGGTTGGAGGTCAGTTCCCCCTCCGGGGACGATGCGGCGTTGTGCCCGCCGCTGGCCAGGCTGGCGCCTTCTAGGAGATTGTCCGTGAGCGTGATGTTGGCGCTGGCTCCTTCCAGCTGTCCCCCGCCGAGCGCATCGTGGATCGCCTGCGCGAGGGGCTTGGGCGGCGGGGTGGGTCCGGAGCCGAGCGCGACGGCGATTGCGGTAGCGGACACGCCGATCGCCACCACCAGCACGCACAGGAGCAATAGGCGCGAGAGGGGGAGGCGACGAAGAAGATTCACGGCCGAATCACATCCTTTGAATTGCAAGACCACATCCACAGTAGCGCGGGGGCTTTGGCGCTCCTAAAGGTGGGAGGGCTCTCATGCAGGGCTGGAAGGCTTTCGCGCCGGCACTTGAAAGCCTGTGGTGGCGGGCGTTCGACACGCCGACGATGCGTCTATGGACCGTTCTGAGGCGCCACCCGATATCTTCCCGGCCTCATGCTTACCGTCTTCATCATCTTCTGGATCGTTATCGCTCTGGTCGTCTTCTTCGTGGCCATCCGTGGAGGCGCCCGCGGGACGGGCGAATCCGCCGGGTCAGAGTCGCGGCTCGCCCAGCGCGCGGTCACGATCACGATCATCATCGTGTGCGCTGCTGGTCTTGCCATACCCGCGCTTGTCCTCGCATCCAACGCGGAACACAAGGCGAGCGTGGCCGTCGGCGAAGTGCACCTGAACAGCGACGAGGAAAAGGGACGCGAACTGTTCGCGCATACCTGTGTCGTCTGCCACACGCTCGCGGCGGTCAAGTCCGTTGGGCAGATTGGCCCCAACCTGGACATACGCGTCGGCGATGACATTCCCAGGGCAGAAGGCCGCAGAGCGCTCGTGCTGAGTGCGATCACCGAAGGCCGGGCGCGTGGCCTCGGCAACATGCCGGCCGGGCTGTACGTCGGCAAGGAAGCTGAAGACGTCGCAGACTTTGTTGCTGCAGTGGCTGGTCACTAAGCAGCTGACGGCCACTTCGCGTCGGTTTAGCCATTAGTCGATAGCGCTCGCATGCGGCCATGAGCTAGGGTGCCCGGCGATGCCGGACCAGCCGAAGACTGCGGAGGACGTGAAGGCGTTCGTCCAGGAGCGCGATATTCGTTTCATTCGCTTCTGGTTCACGGACATCCTTGGGCAGCTGAAGTCGTTCTCGATCAACGCGGCCGAGCTGGACGACGCGTTCGAGGCGGGGATGGGCTTTGACGGCTCCTCGATCACGGGCTTCAATGCGATCGAGGAGTCGGACATGATCGCGATGCCCGACCCGAGCACGTTCGCGGTGCTGCCTTGGCGCCCGGAGGAGCAGGGCGTGGGGCGGATGTTCTGCGATGTGATCACGCCGGAGAAAACGCCATATGAGGGCGACCCGCGCCATGTGCTGCGCCGTGCGGTGCAGCGTGCGAAGGACATGGGCTTCGACACGTTCAACGTGGGGCCAGAGCTCGAGTACTTCCTGTTCAAAGACTCAAAGTCGACGGAAGTGCTCGACGAAGGCGGCTACTTCGACCTGACGACGCTGGACGCCGGCTCGGATGTGCGCCGCGAGACGGTGCTGGCGCTGGAGCAGCTGGGCATCCACGTGGAGTACACCCACCACGAGGTGGGGCCCTCCCAGCACGAGATCGACATGCGCTACGCGGACGCGATGAAGATGGCGGATGACTGCATGACGTACCGCATCACGGTCAAGGAGTATGCGATGAAGTACGGCTGGCACGCGACGTTCATGCCCAAGCCGCTGTTCGGCGAGAACGGCTCGGGCATGCACACCCACCAGTCTCTGTTCGCGGACGGCAAGAACGCGTTCTACGACCCCGACGACCAGTACTTCCTGTCAGACGTGGGCAAGGCGTTCATCGCCGGCCAGCTCAAGCATGCGCGGGAGATCTGCTCGATCTTCGCGCAGTGGGTCAACTCCTACAAGCGCCTTGTTCCAGGCTTTGAGGCGCCCGTGTACGTGGCGTGGTCGCGCCGCAACCGCTCGGCGCTAGTGCGGGTGCCGCTGTATCACCCGGGCAACGAGAAGGCAACGCGCATGGAGCTCCGTTGCCCGGATCCCGCGTGCAATCCCTACCTGACGTTCGCTGCACTGCTGCAGGCGGGCTTGGAGGGAATCGAGAAGGGCTACGAGCTGCCGGAGCCGATGGAGAAGAACCTTTACCACCTGCCTGGCGAGGAACGCCGGCGGTTGGGGGTGGAGCAGCTGCCGGAGAGCCTCGGCGAGGCGATCGAGCTGACGGCTGAGTCGGAGCTGGTGCTGCGCACACTGGGCGAGCACATGTTCAACCGCTACGTGGAGATCAAGCGCCAGGAGTGGGACGACTACCGCGTGAACGTCACGCAGTGGGAGCTCGACCGCTACCTGTCGATCCTGTAGGGGGACCGCCGTCGGCAGCGGCCGTGTGGCCGTGCACGCAGATCGCGTTGTGGAGGTCGGCGGTCAGCTGGGCGACCTGGCGGGTGAGTTCGGTGTTCTGCTGGAGCATCTGCGAGTGCTGCTCGGCTAGCGCCTTGTCGTCGGTGAGGATTCGTGCCTGGCTCGCCTCGTATTCGCTCGCGCGCTTGGCCTCAGCCTCGCGGTGGGCCTGAAGGAGCGCGTCGCGTGCCTTGTCGCGGTCGGCCTGGCGGGTCTGTGCGAGCAGGATCAGCGGCGCAGCGTAGGCAGCCTGCAGGGAGAAGGCGAGGTTGAGCGCAATGAACGGGTACCTGTCCCACGCGATCGCGTTGGTGATGGCAAGCGCGTTGAGCAGGATCCAAAGCGCGACCAATCCCGTCTGGCCGAGAATGAAGGTTGGCGTTCCGAAGAAGCGCGCGAAGCGCTCAGCCTGGACGCCGAACGTGTCGCCGCCGAACGGAGTGTGATGGTCGGCCGGCAGCTGGCTGGTGGTCGACTGTGCATTGGTGGCCATGGGGCACGCATTCGGCTCTGGCACTGGATTTCCTGCCGCGTGATCGCTGCGTGGCGAGCCGGGCCCATGCGCTCAGGGCCCGGTGGGCACCGGGCACGCGATAGGCCGAGCGGGAGCGAGCTGCCAGTGCATGGCCTGCAACATGTGCCCGAACGCGCTGGGGTGACGCGGCGCGATCTCGGCGACGAGCGCGAGAGCGCCGAGAGCGTGACGCTCATACTCATCGCTGCCGGTGAGCTGGGCCAGGCGCAGCAGGCCAATGGCAGCACTGGAGGAGCCGGAGGGGATGGGGGAGTCGTCGAGGTCCTTGCGCCTGACGATCAGCGCTTCTCCATCTGATGCTGTTGAGAAGAAGCCGCCCTTGTCGGGATCGGCGAAGCGGGCGATGATCTCAGCGGCGAGCGCGATGGCCTGATGGAACCAGCGCTCTTGGCAGGTGGCTTCGAAGAGCGCGATCAGCGCCTCCAGTAGGAAGGCGTGGTCCTCGAGATAGGCATCGATCTTGGCCTGGCCGTGGTTGTAGGTACGCAGCAGGCGGCCACGGTCATCGCGCATGTCGTTCTGGAGAAACTCTGCGCAGGCAACAGCCGCGTCCGTGTAGCGACTGCCCTCGGCGCCGCCGAGTGCCGCGCCCACCTCCGCGAGCGCGGTGATCATCAGCGCGTTCCAGCTGGTGAGGCGCTTGTCGTCCAGGGCGGGGCGCACTCGCTGTTCGCGTGCTGCAAGCAGCGTTGCGCGGATGCGCTCAGCGGTCGTCTCCCGCGGATGCGGCCCACGATCGGTGAGCACGTTCAAGCCCGGTTCAGGATGGTGAGGATCCTCGAAGTTCCCCTGCTCGGTGACGCCCAGCCATGCGGCCGCCGCATCTGCGTCCTCGCCCAGAGCGTCTCTTAGCTGAGCGACGCTCCACACATAGAAGCGCCCCTCGACACCCTCGGAGTCGGCGTCGAGCGCACTGTAGAAACCACCCTCGGGGCCATGCATCTCGCGCAGGACCCAATCCAGGATGTCGATGCAGACGTCTCGCAGGCGCGCTTCGCCTGACGCCTGCCAGCCGTGCAGATACGTGCGCGCGAACAGAGCGTTGTCATAGAGCATCTTCTCGAAGTGGGGCACCGTCCAGGTGGCGTCGACGCTGTAGCGCGCGAAGCCGCCGCCGAGCTGATCGTGGATGCCACCGGCGGCCATCGCGTGCAGCGTCGTGAGCGCCATCGTGCGTCCGGCCTCGCCCAGCAGCAGGAACTCGAGCACGGGAGCCTGGGGGAACTTCGGTGCCGGGCCGAAGCCGCCGTTACGCGAGTCGAAGCTCTTGGCCAGCGCCGTTACCGCCTGATCGAGCGAGCTCTGCTGCAGCGGCTGGCTGGATGGCGTCAGCGATCCGCCGCCCGAGAGGCGCTCGCGCAGGCGCTCTCCACCGGCACGGATCTCCTCGCGGTTCTGCTCCCACGACTCGGCGATCGCCTGCAGCACCTGTGTCCAGGCGGGCATGCCTTGGCGAGAGTCGGGCGGGAAGTAGGTGCCGCCGTAGAAGGGGAGCTGCTCAGGCGTGAGGAACACGTTCAGTGGCCAGCCGCCGTGACCGGTCATGCCCTGGACGGCCTCCATGTAGATGGCGTCGATGTCCGGACGCTCCTCGCGGTCGACCTTGATGCAGACAAAGCTCTCGTTCATCAGCGCCGCCGTGAGGGGATCCTCGAAGGACTCCCGCTCCATGACATGACACCAGTGACACGCGGAGTAGCCGATCGAGACCAACAGCGGCTTGTCCTCTGTGCGCGCCTGTGCAAGCGCTACGGGGCCCCACGGCAGCCAGTCGACAGGGTTGGAAGCGTGTTGGCGCAGGTACGGCGAGGTCTCCTGCGCTAGGGCGTTGGGCACCAGCTCAGAGTAGCCACGTCGACCACATGCGACTGCGGTGCCCGCCTACGGGGCGGATACGGCCCAGCGGTGAGCGACGAGCTGATCGACGGCGGGGAGCGCGGGCCATTCAGCGGGCCCGACGCGCGAGAGCTTGACCTTGGCGAGGCTGACGTCGAATTGCCTGCCGGCGAGCGTGCCGGTGACATGCTCGGAGCCGGCGCCGAAGCGCACCGAGCCGGGCGCGGCTTCCTGGCCGGAGATCTGGATGCTGGTCGCCTGCAGCTCGCCGTCGTGGACTGGAAACGTGGCCGTCAACTGCACGCCGGGGACGAAGGAGAAGTCCTTGAGGGTCGCCGAGGATCTGGTGAGCTTGGCGTAGCCGCCGCGCAGACCGCCAAAGCTCGAGCCGCTGGGGAGCTTCTCGTTGGCCTGCAGCGTGGCCGCGATCACCTGGCGGTTGAGGTCCACGAGCGTGTCGAGCACGGCCACGAGCGTGCGTCCGGGCCTGCCGCCGAGTGTCGCCGGCGCATGCACATAGGCGAGCTTGGTGGGCGTCAGTGGGGTGGGCGCGAACTCGTTGGCGGTGGCTGCGCACGGTTGTACGGCGTTACCGGCGAAGAACGCGCTCAGTGCCAGGGAGGCGCAGTCGCTGAGATCGCTGCCGATAACCGAGTGTCCGGTGAAGGGGACGAGCAGCAGCTGTGCGTCGGGGATCTGCGCGGCGACGCTGCGTGCGTTGGACGTCGGCGTCCTCAGATCCTGCTCCCCGGAGAAGATCAGCGTCGGCACGTTGGGCAGGGCGCTCGCGGGTCCCGGTGCCGGCGCTGCGTCTGGCCAGCTGGCGCACGCGGGGACGAGGCTGTTGGTATAGGCGGTCGCCGCATCGAACGGGTAGAAGGCGCTTGCGGGCTGGGCATGAAGGTAGCCGGTGGCTTCAGCGAGCCGGGTCGTCGGCGAGGCCGTGCGTTGCCAGGGGAAGGGCTCCTCTTCGCATGATGTGGTCACGAACAGGGCTTCGTCTATCTCCTGGGAGGTTTCGCCCGTGTTGCCTTCTGTGGGCACGTTGGGAATCAGGCCCTCGGACAGCAGGTGTAGCCGCAGCAGGGGGTCAGGGTCGTGCCGTAGCGCCGATTGCACCGCGGCGGGCAGCAGCGCCCGCAGGGCTGGGTTCAGATCGCCGGCCTCGAGGATGTCGAGTAGGCCGTTCTCGTTGAGCGTGCTCGCATGGCGCTTGCCAGAGCCGTCATACACCGAGCCGCTCACGGGTTGCTTGTGCAGCTCTGCCGCGAGATTGGCGATGTCAGTGACGGGATTGGACGTGATCCCGGCGCAGGCGTTGTTCGTGCAGAGCTCCTCGAGTGCACCTGAGATCGCCTGGAACGTGGGGATGGCATACGGTTCCGGCCCATCGGTCGGCACGACTGAGTCGAGGACTAGCGCTTCAACGTTCTGGGGGTAGCGTTCGGCGTACTCCAGCGCGACCTTCGTGCCGTAGGAGGTGCCGTAGAGGACGAGCTTTTCATAGCCGCCCTCCTGTCGCAGGGCCTCGATGTCCTGTACAGATTCCTCAGTGGTAAAGCCGGCGCGGGCGGGACCGATCTGCGACGCGCATTCTTCGAATACCTGACTCTCAGACTTGAGGCTGAAGGTTTCGAATGCGGGGCAGCCCAGTGGGTCAGACGAGCCGGTGCCGCGCTGGTCGAACACCAGCAGATCACGCGAACCGAGCGCGGGCGCGATTGCTTGGGCGATGAATTCCGCGAGCGGGAGCGCCGGCTGACCGGGGCCGCCCGCCAGCGCCACCACCGCGTCATGGCTGGGGCTTGCGCCGGCGAGCTTGCGCTCGATACTGAGCGAGATCGTGCCTGGGACCGCTCCCGTGCGATCGATCGGAACGGGAAGCGAGGCGCACGCGAACCCCGCCGATCCGGGACAGGGTATGAAGCTAAGGCTGGAGGCCGTTGAGGAGCTTGGCCAGCTGGCGAGCGCCAGCACGGGCACCAGCGCCAGCGCCAGCGCCAAAGTGGTAGCTCGCCTGCGCATCGCCGCCGACAATAGCTGCACTGGCAGTTGCATTCGCCGGTAGCACCACGTGCAGACCTCCCAGGGTTCCCACGAGCGCGTGGTGCGCTCCGCGCCGCAGCGTGCCATGCGCGGCCGCCGGTCCGCCAACCTGTAGATCCACGGCGCCGGCCTGAATCGAGCCGGATACGGTCATGCCCGGCACATATGAGTAGTCGTGCAGGCTGAACGTTCCGCCGGCGAGCTCGGCCCATCCGGCGCGCAGGCCACCGATGCGCAGCGTGGGTAGCGCGACGATGCTTTCCGACGAGTCGCTCAACGTCAGTCGCAGCACGAGCTCCTGCACGAAGTCCTCGAGGGTCAGTTGGACGGCGTGCAGCGTGCGGCCGGGAAGACCGCTGTAGCCCTTGGTGGGGGAGACGAGCGCGAGTCGCTGCGGCGGCAGCGGTGGCGGACGTAGGTCGGCCGGAGGGGGCGCTGGGCGGCACGGCTCGATGGTGCTTGGCGCGAACAACGCCTGCAGCGCTTCGCTTGCGCACCGCGTCTGCTCATCGGTGAGCACCGAGTGGCCCGTGTACGGCACCACCAGCAGGTGGGAGTCGGGGATCTGCGCCGCGACTTCACGGGCATTTGCGGTTGGCGTGCGCAGGTCATCCGCGCCGCTCAGTATCAGCGTGGGCACGTTGGGAAGCGGCGTGTCCTCGACGGCAGGCGCGGGGCTGGTGAACGGCCAGTAGGCGCATGCCTGCACGTCGCTGAGCTCGAGTGCGGTCGCTGTCGTGAAGGGGGCAAATGCGCTTGCCGGCAATGCTCTTGCGGCCGCGCTCGCTTCGGCGATACGTCCTTTGGGACTGGCTGCACGGCTCCACGGGAAGTCCTGCTCTTCGCAGCTCGTGGCGTAGTAGAGCGGCGTGTCGAAGTCTTCAGGTTCGCCTTCCGCCTGCGCGGCGGTGGTGATCAGGCGGGCAAGTGGCGCCGTGTCTCCCTGCGCGGCGGCTGCGATCGCCGTGAGAAATTGGGCCCGCAGGGGTGGGGAGAAGTCGCCGGTAAGCAGGATTTCGAGCAGCTCGCCGGCCGACAGGAAGATGTGGTGAGGCTTGCCGTCTTCGTCGATCACCTGGGCGCCCAGCGGCGAGCGTTCCATGCGTGTGACGACACGGCGAAGGGCAGCGACGGGGTTGGAGGTGATGTGCGCGCACAGGTGATCGATGCACAGCTGGCGCAGGATGCGTGGGACGGCGGCGAACGTCGAGCGGCTGAGCGTTTCAGGGCCGTTCGGTGGGACGACTGAGTCGAGCACCAGCGCTTCAACGTGGCTCGGGTACTCCTGGGCGTACTCCTCAGCCACCTTCGTGCCATAGCTGGTGCCGTACAGTACGAGCTTTTCATAGCCTCCCGCCTGCCTGATCGCCTCGATGTCGGCGACCGTGTCGGCGGTGGTGTAGAAGGCGCGGCTGCTGCCCATCTGATCGGCGCAGGCTTCGATCAGTGGGCCGATGGAGTGATACAGCCGCGGCACTTCGAAAGCGTGGCAGGAGAGTGGATCGGAGAGGCCGATGCCGCGTTGGTCGAAGACGATCAGATCGCGTGTCGAGGCGATCGGGCCGAGCAGTTCGGCAAACGTTTCCGCGAACGGCAGCGCGGGCTGACCGGGCCCGCCGGCGAGGGCGATGATCGCGGTGTGTGCTTCTCCCACCACCGCGCGGTGGCGGCGCAGCGCGAGGGTGATCGTGCCCGGGATGGTGCCACTGGGATCCAGTGGCACGGTGAGATGGCCGCAGGCGAAGTTGTTGCTGTCGCCGCAGGGCGTGAACGCGATCTGTGCTCCGGCAGATGCCGCAAGTTGCGAGCCGCCCAGGACGAAGATCCAGGCGCAAGCGCTCAACACGACCGCCACGAGCCGAAGTACGCGAGGTTGCATTGATCGGAATTTAGTGGTTAGCGCGGCGTAGGGGTGCCGATCGCTTCGCGTCGCTCGCGCTAGTGTCCCGCCGATGTCGCACGCACGCGAGACCGTAAATGCACCCGGGGCCCCGCCTGCGATCGGGCCTTACAGCCACGCCGTGCGCGCCGGTGATCTGCTGTTCTGCTCAGGGCAGATACCGCTTGACCCACAGACGGGGGAGCTGGTCGGCGACAGCGCCGCGGAACAGGCGCAGCGTTGTCTGGAGAACCTGCAGGCGGTGTGTCAGGCGGCCGGCACCACGCTCGCGCGCGCGGTGCGCATGACCATCTACATGACCGACCTGGCGGCGTTTGCGGCGGTCAACGAGGTGTACGGCTCATTCTTCGCGGAGGATCCCCCGGCGCGTGTGACCGTGGGGGTTGCGCAGCTGCCCAAGGGCGCCTACGTGGAGATCGACGCTACGGTTTCGCTGTAGGCGTCGGTCGGCTCCACGCTGCGCAGTGCGCGGTTGAGCAGCTCGCGCAGGGTCCTGCGCTCATCGGCGTCGAGCGCCGCCAGCACATCGTCCTCGATTTCCACCTGAGCGCGTTCGGCGATGCTCAGGGCCTCACGGCCGGAAGGGGTGATCTCAACCAGATGCCGGCGTCGATCGCTGGGATCGCGCACACGCGTGGTGTAGCCCTGCTGCTCGAGCTCGTTCAGCAGCAGCACGACGTTGTTGGCGTCCATGCAGAACGCATCCGCGAGATCCTGCTGAGGGCATCCGTCATGGTCTGAGACGTAGCTGAGCGCGACCAGATGGCGCAAGTGCATGCCCAGCTGCTCCTCGTTGGAGCGCCGGTAGACCTGCTTTGCCAAGCGACTCAGCAGCACCGCCGAGCCGGGGGCACAGTCACGCTGGTTAGCCACGTCTTGAAGTTTATACATCCTCTAAGCACCAATCATCACATTAGCAGCGATCACCAATTTTTCACAGATCATCCATGTTATATGGATGATAGATGTTATGGTGTATTCCACGCAACCTTGGAGGACACCAATGACCGCTTTGCTCAACCAACTCAAAACCCCCACGCAGGCCGCCAACGCGGATCGTCGGCGCTGGATCGCTCTCGCCGTGCTGTGCCTTGGCCAGCTGATGATGGTGCTCGATGCGACGATCGTGAATGTCGCGCTGCCATCGATCCAACGCGATCTGCACTTCACCCAATCGAACCTCACGTGGGTGATAGACGGATACATGATCACCTTCGGCGGGTTCCTGCTGCTTGCTGGCCGCTTCGGTGACCTCGTGGGTCGCAAGCGGGTGTTCCTCAGTGGCCTCGTCCTGTTCGTCGCCTCGTCGATTCTGTGTGGCGTATCTGACAGCCAGGCGATGCTGATCGGCGCACGCCTGCTGCAGGGAGTGGGCGGCGCGGTGGCCTCGAGCGTGATCCTCGCGATCATCGTCACCGAGTTCCCCGAGCGGGTGGAGCAGGCAAAGGCGATGGGGATGTACGCGTTCGTATCCGCCGGAGGCGGCTCCATCGGCCTGCTCGCCGGCGGCGCGCTCACACAGTCGCTGAACTGGCACTGGATCTTCTTCGTGAACGTGCCGATCGGCATCGTCGCATTCGCATTGGGATGGATGCTGATCGAGGAGAACGAGGGCATCGGCCTCGCCGGTGGCGTCGACGTGCTCGGCTCGGCTTTGATCACGCTGGCGACGATGTTCGGCGCATTCGCGATCGTCAAGTCCGGCGACTACGGACTGCTCTCGGCACGCACGCTGGGAGCGGGCGGCACCTCGCTGGTCCTGTTGGCTGGGTTCTTCACCGTGGAGGCACGGGTGGCGAACCCGATCATGCCGCTGCGCATCCTGCGGCTGCGCACGCTGATGGGCTCGAGCCTTGTCCGGGGGCTGCTCGTGACGGGCATGTACTCGTCCTTCTTCCTCGGGGCGCTGTACCTCGAGCGCGTGCTCGGATACAACGCGATCGACACAGGGCTCGCGTTCATGCCGCTGACGATCGCAATCGCGACCATGTCGATGGGACTCTCAGCACGTGCGGTGGGGCGCTTCGGTGCGGTGCCGACCCTCGCCGCGGGACTCTCTGGGATCATCGTCGGGCTGTTGCTGCTGGCGGTGCAGGGAGTGCACGCGAGTTACTTCCCCGGCCTGTTCTTCGCGTTCCTCGTCCTCGGCTTCGGCGCGGGCGCCTCGTTCCTGCCGCTGCTTACGATCGGGATGGCCGACGCACCCGCGCGCGACGCGGGCTTGGCCTCAGGCATCATCAACGTCTCCGTGCAGCTGTTCGGGGCAATCGGCCTGGCCGCGCTCGGCACGATCGCGACGGACCACACGAAAGCACTGAGTGCCGCCGGGCACCCGCTGCTGGCATCGCTCACCGGTGGCTACCACCTCGCCTATGTGGTCGCCTCCGCGTGCGTCGGCGTGGGTGTGCTTGCGGCGTTCCTGGTGCTCCGCCCGCCCGCCTCGAGGTTGCAGGAGATGGCCGACCAGGACGAGCCGGTGGCCGATATGGAGTTGATCGCCGCCTAGATTCACCACTCGCCGGGTTTTTGGCGGGCGCAGCTGCGTTATCCGCGCAGCTGTGCCCGTCGGGCGACTGGATGCGTATGGCTGTCCGGGATCTGCCTCGGATAGAGTCGCCGGATCGCGGCGACAGTCACAGGCCGAAGAGCAGCGGCCAAAGGGCGAACGGCGATCGGGCTGGTGGGGGCGAGCAGGCTGGTCGTGGTGCTGGCGTGCGTAGCATCGCTCTGGGAGGCGGTACCGGCGCTTGCGTCTGGGCCGGCGAACGATGCGGCCGCTACACGGGCGTACGTGCGCGCGAGTGAAGCGTATGCGCGTGGCGCGAGCACAGAAGTCGGGGGAGGCGTAGCGGCGATCGCAGACCGTGCAAGTGAGATCGCTGGGGAATGTCCGTCCGCGCTGACCTACGCCCCGCGTGACGCCGCCTTTGGAGACATCGGCGACGAGGCGAGCACTGCGTTGTTCTATTCGGACGTTGCGCCGATGAGCGCCACGCGGCTTGGCTTCGCCCACGCGGTCGGCGGGCTGCGTTGGCGTGATCGCAGGCTCACGCGGCTCGTACACGCGCAGGCCGTCGAGGAAGTCGCCGAAGTAGCACTTGCCCTGCCGAACGTATGTGCGGACATCGAAGCATGGAAGGCGAGTGCGTATGCGACGCTGCCGCAGAGCGCCACAGGGTTCCTCGCGCGTGTGGCGGCGATCGAATCCGGGTCGTACTTCGGGCCGTCCGAAGAACCACGCGAAGCACTGATCAACCGCCTGCTCAAGCCATATGAGGGGTCGCGTGAGCTTCGGACGATGGAGCGGATCAAACAGCACGATCAGCGCGCCTACAGGATGCTGGGTGAGGCTGAGGAAGCCGCCCAGTCGAAGCTCGCAGCCGCGCTCGGGGTCTCCACACTATGAGCGCCCGCGCCCGGTTTGCGGCCCCGCTCGCGCTCGCCGTGGCGTTGTCGTTTGCCGTGCCCGCGGGCGCTGCTGCACAATCGTCGTCGCTGGCGTTTGGGGCTTGCTCCCCCACACAGGTCATCGTCCCCACCGCGGGGTTGCAGTGCGCGACGTTGGACGTGCCCTTCGACCGCGCTGCCCCGGCCATCGGCGATGTCGCGCTCGCCGTCCAGCGCGCGCCCGCGAGCGCGCCACGGGTGGGGGTGATCGTGTTGCTCGCGGGCGGGCCCGGTCAGCCGGCGCTGCCGGCGTTCGAGTCGCTGCTCGCGCCGCTCGCGCGCGAACCCGCGCTGCGGGGCTTTGAACTGGTGGCATTCGACCAGCGCGGTACCGGCCAGTCAGAGGGGTTGCAGTGTCCGGAACTCGGAAATCCAAAGGGAGGACTGCCCGCCTACCTGGGCGCGTGTGGCACGGCGCTTGGCCCCACGCGCGCCTATTACACGAGCCAGGAATCGGTTGAAGACCTCAACGCGCTGCGCCAGGCGCTCGGCGGCACGCCACTATCTCTGCTCGCCGTCTCCTATGGCACGCGCGTGGCGGGCATGTATGCGCGCGAGTATCCGCAGGGCGTCGCGCGGATGGTGCTCGACTCGCTCGTGCCGACGACCGGGTCCGATCCGCTCGAGCTCCAACGCCTGCACGCAATACGGCGAGTGCTCGACGAAGGTATCTGCGGTGCCGGTGCCTGTCGCTCGTTCTCGAGCAACGTCTACGCGAATCTCACACGCCTGGTCAACGAGCTCCACCGCCACCCCCTGAGCACGACGATCTACAACGCACACGGACGCCTAAGCACCGGCCGTGTCACCGAAAATGGGCTCCTGCGCTTGCTTGATGGGCTTGACCTAGCGCCGGAGACGCGTGAGCTCGCACCCGCCGCGATCGCCGCGGCCGCCCACGGTGACGTTGCGCCGCTCGCGCGGCTGGTCCACGCCCTGCAGCCGGAAATACCTGGCAGCGATGCCGACTCGACTGCCGCCGAACCAGCGTCTCCGCGCGTCCTCGGCCCGCTGGGCGCGCTCACTGGGAATGAATACGCCGCGGCTCAGGCGCCCGCGAGCGACTCCTCGATCTCCTTGACGCTGTTCGCGGCCACCTACTGCGTCGAGAGCGAGCTGCCATGGTCGCCCGAATCCCCTCCCGCCGGGCGGGCCGCGACTCTGAAGAGCTGGCTGGCATCACTGCCAGCCGGTTCCACCGCACCGTTCTCGCTGGCCGCGGCGTTCGCCCTATCCCCGTTGCGATTTTGCATGGACTGGCCCGCCACGCCTTCAGCGCCGCCATCGCCGGCGGGGGTCTCCGCGACTCCCACGCTGATCCTGTCCGGTGACGACGACCTGCGCACACCCTACGAACAGGACCTAGCTACCGTCTCGGACTACAGCGATGCGCGGCTGCTGAGGATTCCCGACACTGGGCACTCAACGTTCAGCACTGATCGCAGTGGCTGTGCAAAGAAAGCGGCCATCGAGTTCCTGGCTGCAGGGCAGTCCCCGGCTTCGTGTCCGCCGTCAAGCGAACCCCAGGCGCTTCCGCTGCCGCCATCGTCGCTTGCCAGGGTGCCGGCAGCCGCCTCGAGCTCACGGCTGGCCGGGCAGGTCGCGACCGCGGTGGTGATGACGATCGAGGACCTCTTCGGCCAGACGGGCCCCTCAGGCGGCGGGCTACGGGGAGGCTCGTGGGCACCGGGCGGGCAAGGGTTGGTGTTGCACGGGATTCGCGACGTGCCCGGCGTCATCGTCAGCGGCGCCATCGGCGGAGGGGGCAGCATTGGCTCGATTAGCGGTCATCTGAGTGTTCGCGGTCGCCTCGCAGGTGAGCTCACGCTGAGGGGGATGACGCTAAGCGGCCGTGTGGGGGGAGCGTTGGTGCACGCGCGGCTCGCCGCGCTGTAGACGCCTCGTCTATGCGCGCAGCTGCGCCCGCTTGACCTTGCCGCTGGCGGTCTTGGGCAGCTCCTCCGCGAACTCCACGATGCGCGGGTACTTGTATGGCGCGGTCTCACGCTTGACGTGCTCCTGGAGCTCTCGTACCAGCTCCGGGGATGGTGCATATTCTCCGCGCAGCACCACCACAGCACGCACGACGGCCCCACGCTCCTCGTCGGGCGCGGCCACGGCGGCGGCCTCGGCGACCGCAGGGTGGGCGACGAGCGCGGACTCGACCTCGAACGGGCCGATGCGATAGCCGGCGGAGACGATCACGTCGTCGGCACGGCCCTCGAAATACAACCAGCCGTCGTCGTCTTCGGTGACCTTGTCGCCCGTATACCACGGGTCGCCATCGCGTCGATCATCGACGCTCCAAGCGCCGTTGGCGCCGCGCTTGATGTGCTCGCCGAGATAACCGAGGAAGAACGTGGGCACGCTCGCCGGGTCGACCGTCAGCTCGCCTTCGACGATCGAGAGGCCCATGCCCGGCAGCGCTCTGCCCATCGAGCCTGGGCGTGCGTCAATGCCTAGGGGAGTGCCAGTCGTCTGTCCGGTCTCCGTCTGGCCGTAACCGTCACGGATCTCCAGGCCCGTCGCCTCCTTCCATGCACGCAGCACCTCGGGGTTGAGCGCCTCGCCGGCGGCCACCATCCCACGCAGATGTGCGAGCGGGCGCAGCGTTGCCCGCTTGGCGATCACCCGATACTCCGTGGGCGCCATGCACAGCAGGTTGACGCGCTCGCGCTCCAGTAGCTCCAGGCGCTCGTGTGGATCGAAGCGCGCGTCGTGTAGCAGCGCGGCCGCGCCGGACAGCCAAGGTGCGATGAAGACGTTGCGCGCCGACTTAGACCAGCCGCTGGCTGCGGTGCACCACACGAGATCACCTGGCTCGGCGCCGAGCCAATGCTCTGCCTGCACGCGCTGGCCGTCGAGGTAGCGCTGCGCGTGAACGACAGCCTTCGGCTCGCCTGCGGTGCCGCTCGTGAACGTGATCAGGCATGGGTCCTCGTTATCGAGATCGACTGCGGGCGCCGGCGCGGCCGCAAACAGGCGCTCATCGGGCACGTATGCGACAGGGACGGATGCGCTCGAGCCGGTGAGGGCCGCCTCAAGCTCTTGGCTGTTGCGTTGGTCGGAGACGATCAGCTCCGGATCGGCGGTGTCGATTCGCAGGCGCAGGTCTTTCGCGCGTAGCTGCTCGGTACAGGGCAGCACGATCGCGCCAATGCGAAAGCACGCAAGCATCGTCAGCACCCACTCGGGGCGGTTGCCGATCAGCGTCATCACGACGTCGCCTCGATCCACGCCCAGTTCGCGCAGGGCACCTGCCATGCGTGCAGAGCGATCACTGACCTCGCCGAAGCTCCACTCGCGTCGGGTGCCGTCGCGCGCGAGCTCGAGCAGGGCAAGCCGCTCGGGTGCCGTTGCGTCGACGATCTCGTGTGCGAAGTTCACTCCGGCATTCTCGCCCACCAGCGCCTGTTACGAGCTTGTTCGAAGTATTGACATTTAGACTCCAGCATGGTTAGGATCGCGACAAGTGGGCACGCGCGCCTGGGCCGGCGAGCGCTGGTGGGCTTTGCCCCTATTGCGCCAACGGATGGGAGGGGATAGGAACATGAGAACGCGTCGCTTGAGAGGCCTCGCCGCGGTGCTGGCGATTTTCGCCTTCGCGGCTGTGCCCGCTGTCGCGCAGGCGGTGGAAAGTCATTGGTTCGTGGGGAGGAGAGAAGTTCCCCGCGGCGGGCCCCCGCTGCCCGTGAGTGGCAAGGGCAAACTCACCATTCGGCTCCTCACGGGAAGCCAGGCAGGCCAGTCGGTCACATGCGGAGCCGGTTACACCGGCGAAATCTGGAACCCGGCCCCCGCCGGCGCGGGTGAAGACCGCCTCGACAGCATGACCTTGTCGGCGTGCGCATCAACACCCGTGGCGGGCTGCACAGTCAACGCTCTCGGGTTGCCGTGGCAGTCGGTGCTGGTCAGGGAATACCCCAACAACGACGATAGGCTCGAAGCGGTGCAGCTGGAAGTCGGCTGTCCGACCCGTGGGAGCAGTCTCATCGAAGGAGCGCTGCAGGGCCACGTGGGCAAGTTGGTCGCACTGCACGGCTTGTTCGAAAGCGGACCGTCGACCGTGGAAGCCGAAGTCGAACTGCCGGTCTCCATGCGCGCCGGCCACAGCCACATCAAGGCTCGCCCCTGACGCGGGCCGACCGCGAGGAACTGCCCGGTCGTCACAGGCGGCCGGGCAGGCAGTAACAGCTGCCGTGCTGGGAGGGACCGGTATTCTGCGAGGCTAGAACTCGATAGCCCGCCACCGACCCTGGAGCGCAGATCAGAATGGCCGTAGCCGCTTCCCAGTACACCGAGAAGACCGACGAGCAGCAGGCGATCACCGAGATGGTCCACCAGTTCGCCGATGAGCAGATCCTGCCCAACGCCGAGCACTACGACCACCACGACGAGTTTCCCGCGCCGATCGTCGAGCAGATGAAGGAGTTGGGCCTGTTCGGGGTGACGATCCCCGAGGAGTACGGTGGCATGGGCCTGGACCTGACGACCTACGCGATGATCGTCGAGGAGCTCTCGCGTGGCTGGATCTCGATCTCGGGCGTGATCAACACGCATTTCATCGGCTCCTACCTGCTGATGAAGTTCGGTAGCGAGGAGCAGAAGCAGAAGTACCTGCCGCGGATGGCAACCGGCGAGATTCGCGCGGCTTTCTCGCTGTCGGAGCCGGAGCTCGGCTCCGATGTCCAGGCGATCAAAACGGCAGCCAAGAAGACCGACGACGGCGACTACGAGATCAACGGCCAGAAGATGTGGGTGACCAACGGCCTGCGGTCGGACCTCGTGTTCGTGCTCGTCAAGACCGACCCGAATGCGGCGAAGGCTTACCAGGGCATGACCTGCTTCATCGCCGAGAAGGAGGGCGGCGTCAAAGAGAACACCGGTGCATACGCCGGGCTGTTGGTGCCAGATCAGCTGAAAAAGATGGGCTACAAGGGCGTCGAGTCCACGGAGCTTGTGTTCGACGGCTACAAATGCCCGGCAGAGAACATCCTCGGCGGCGAGGACGCTGGCCTGAACAAGGGCTTCCCGCAGATGATGGACGCGCTCGAGGTAGGGCGCGTGAACGTGGCAGCTCGCGGTGTCGGCATCGCACAGCGCGCGCTGGAGCTGGCGCTGCGCTACTCCCAGGAGCGTAAGACGTTCGGCAAGCCGATCTCAGAGCACCAGGCGATTCAGTTCAAGCTCGCCGACATGGCCACGCAGGTCGAAGCTGCGCGTCTGCTGACGCTGCGCGCCGCGCGCTTGAAGGACGCGGGCGATCGCTCGGACCTGGAGGCAGGCATGGCCAAGCTGTTCGCGTCGGAGGCCGGCCGCTTCTGTGTGGAGGAGTCCTTTCGCATCCACGGAGGCTACGGCTACTCCAAGGAGTACGAGATCGAGCGTCTCTATCGCGATGCCCCGCTACTACTGATCGGCGAGGGCACATCGGAGATACAGCGCATGGTGATCGGGCGCAAGCTGCTGCAGCGTCATAAGATCTGACAGGACAGTCACGGACCGTCACAAGGTCCAGGAGGAGGCAAGCAGACATATGGCCGATGACGCCAAGGCTCTGATCGAACTCGCAACTCGCAGGTTCGTCGGTGAAGTGCCGGCGCTGGAGCCGATCAAGCTGGTGGTCGGCGTCGAACTGCGCGGCCGTGGGGATGTGCAGCACTTTCGTCTGGAGATGCCCGACGTCAAGGTCACAAAGGGGCCCGCCGCGGACGCGCGCGTGCGTGTGGACATGCGCCGCGAGTTCTTCAACGTGATGGCCCGCGAAGGCAAGGTTGCCGACTGGGTCGAGGCGTTCGCCTACGGGCAGGCCAAGGCCTCGGGGCCGGAGCAGTTCATCCGCCTGATCGTCAACGTCGTCGAGCGCCAGCAGGAGCGCGAACGCACGCCGAAGGCCCGCAAGCACGCATAGGCGCCGGGACCGGCGCGTGGGCGATCAGTGGTATGCGGAGAGCTGCTCTGCCAGGAACGCCAGCGAGCCAAGCAGGCAGATGCACATCACGACGAGTGAGAAGTTTTCGTTCATCAGCTCTCCCCGAGACGATACCTGACCGAGCAGGCGCCCGGAGCGGCTTGCTAGGCCAGCACGGCGCCGTTGTCGTAGAGCTTGATGATCTTGACTGCTCCATCGGCGCTCGCGGCGGCCGCGGCATCTAGGCACAGGCGGCAGAGCACGCACTCATCGAGGTTCTTCTCGACGATCTCGAGCTTGCCGCTGTCGTCCTGCGCGAAGATGTCGACGGGGCAGGCCTCGGTGAGCTTGCGTGTGAGCGCCGTGTCGGCGGCGGCGGCGTCATCGACTTCGACCGCGATGAACAGGCCGTCGTTCCTCACGCCTGGCTCCTCTCGGCGAGCTTGGCCTTGACGAGGTCGGGGATCTCGTCGATCCGCTGCACGACGGGGATGCCGGCCGCTTCCAGCCGGGCGATCTTCTCCGTGGCGCTGTCCTCCTTGCCCTCGACGATCGTGCCGGCGTGCCCGAAGGACATCCCCTGCATCTCCTCGTCGTCCATGAACTTGCCGGCCATGAAGGCGATGATCGGCAGGCGCGAGTTGTGATCTTTGACCCACTGCGCCAATTGGGCCTCCATGCGGCCTCCGGGCTCGGTGTAGATCACGATCGCCTGGGTCTGCTCGTCGGCCTCGAAGTACGGCATCAGCTCGGCGTAGGTCGAGCCGATGATCGCGTCGCCGCCGATCGAGACTGCCGTGGAGACCCCGAGTCCGGCGGCCGTCAGCGTGGAGGAGATCTCCGTGGTCATGCCGCCGGAGCGGCTCATCACACCGACTGCGCCGGGCTGATAGGCCACAGCTGCGTTGCGTGCGGGGCCGCCAATGCCGCCCATCTTGGCGACGCCCGGGACAATTACGCCAAGGCAATTGGGACCGATGATTCGTGCACCCTTGGCGTCGGCGAGCTCGACCATCATCGCGACGTCGCGGCGCGGGATCCGCTCGGTGACGATCACGATCGTCTTGATGCCGGCGTGCAGCGCCTCGAAGACCGCGTCTCGCGTGCCTGCCGGCGGGACGGTGACCACCGAGCCATCTGGCACGACGCCGCCATTGTGCTCGACCACCTGCTCGACAGTGTCGAACACGGGAACGCCGTGGACCTCACGGCCCTTGCGCCCCGGCGTCACGCCGCCGACGATCTTCGAGCCGTAGTCCAGGCACTCGCGCGTGAGGTTGACGGCCTCACGTCCGGTAATGCCCTGGATGATGAACGTCGTGTCTTGATCGATCAGGATCGACATCGCTACGCAGAGGCCCCTTGGATCTTCGCGACCGCGCGACCGGCGGCCTCCCACAAAGACACCGAGCGGTCGCAGTACTCGATCCCGTATCGGTCGAGGATCTTGAAGCCCTCCTCCTCCCAGGCGCCGGGGATGCGGAAGATGGCGATCGTCTCACCGGGGTCCTTGCCGAGCTCCAGACAGGCCTTGATCACGCCGCGGGCGACGATGTCGACGCGGGTGTTGGAGACGATCGACATCATCACGGCGATCTTCTCGACGCCGTCTTTCTGCAGTACCTGCTTGGCCAGCCCGCAGGCCTTGGCGACGGACGGGTTGCCGCCGATCTCGGAGTAGTTGGCGGGCTTGCCACCCTGCTGGCGCACGGCGTCGGTCAGCGTCAGCGAGCCGCCGCCGGCTCCGATCACCAGACCGATGTTGCCGTTGAAGCCGGTGTCCTTGCCCTGGATGACGCCGCGGTGATCGGCGGCGTCGATCGCCTTGACGGCCTCTTCGAACGCGGTCGGCGTGTGGTCCTCGCGGGTGCCCTCGTCCTCGCCGATGCCCAGCGCCCTGAGCAGGCCTTTCTGACGCGGCATGCCCTCGTTCTCCATCTCCATGTGCGCGTCGAGTGCGACGAACGAGCCGTCCTTCAGTTCCGCCAGTGGGTTGATCTCGGCGAGGGTCATGTCGTTGTCGAGGAACAGCTGGGCCAGCCGCGCGAGCACCGGGGTGGCGCGCTGCAGGGCCCTGCCGGTGACGCCGGCCGCTGCGATGACCTGCTTGGCCTGGAAGTCGGAGAAAGGCTCGAGCGTGGAGAAGTGGCCGCGACCGACGTGGTCGGGATGCTCCTCGGCGACCTGCTCGATGTCGATGCCGCCCATGTCGCTGAAGAGCATCAGCGGTTTCTTTGCGGTGCCGTCCCAGACGACACCCGCGTAGTACTCCTGCTCGACCTCGGCCTTCGGGTCGACGAGCACGCCGCGGGGCATGTGCCCGTTGATCTCAAGCTGGAGGATGTCGCGGGCGTGGCCTTCGGCTTCCTCAGGCGTGTCCGCGAACTTGACGCCGCCCGCCTTCATACGCCCGCCAGTGAGCACCTGGGACTTGATGACCGTGGGGCCGCCGATCCGCTCTGCGATCTGCCTCGCCTCGGCGGGATCTGTGGTGAAGCCGTAGTCGGTGACGGGGATGCCGGCGCGCTTGACGATCTCGCGCGCCTCGAACTCGAAGAATCTCATGCGGCGCGGAAGCCTATACGGAGCCATGCGCTGATGTATCCCAAGCGCGTCTGGTCGCGTGGGCGGCAGTACCTGCGCGCATCTCGCCTCAGCTGCGTGGGCGCCCGGCAGGGGCTGACGGCTGACGAGTGACCCAATTAGACTTGTCAGTAGTGGCCGCCCTGATCCCACCCGTCAAAGCGGGCGTGTCGTGAGGCCCGGCGCCAAGGTCCGCCAGATGCTGTGGCGCTATCAGACGGTTAGGCGACTACGGGACTACTCGGACTCCCTGCGCTACTTCAATCGGGGGCTGCGCTACGCCGAGCGCATCCCAGCCGTTTCTCTACCCCCAGAGGACGCCGAGAAGAACCCGTTGGAGGCGTACTTCGACGCGCACACAGATGGTCGAGGCCTGTTCAAGCGGCGCCACTACTTCGAGATCTATCACCGGCATCTGCAGCGTTTCCGAGGGCAGCCCGTCCATGTCCTTGAAATCGGGGTGCTCGGCGGTGGCAGCCTGGAGATGTGGCGCGACTATCTCGGCCCGGCTGCCCGGCTGACGGGAGTGGACGTCGACCCAGAGTGCAGGGCGCTCGCACCCGAGGGCGTTGAGATCCTCATCGGTGATCAGGCCGACCCCGAGTTCTGGCGAAGCTACCTGGCCACCTCGCCGACGATCGACGTGGTGATCGATGACGGCGGGCACCGTCCGGACCAGCAAGCGGTCACGCTCGAAAGCCTGCTGCCCCACATCAGCCCTGGGGGCGTTTACATCTGCGAGGACATGCGTTTCCCGTGGAATCCATTCCACGCGTTCGTCGATGGGCTCTCGCGTCCCCTGAGCGCGCTCGGCGGTCGCTACGAAAACCAGCCGGTCAGCTCCCTCCAACAGCAGGTCGCCTCTGTGCACCACTATCCGCTCGTCAGCGTCATCGAGAAGCCGGCCACGATGCCGCCATTTGGGAGGTCGCGGCACGGGAGCGTCTGGCCCACCCGCGTCAAGGAGATAGCCGCGCGCGAACAGGCGCGCGAGCGCGACGCGCCAGCTGGCGCGTAGCACCCGCCGCACCACGACGTCACCGCGTCAGAGCCCGTAGGCCTCCGCCAGCTCGGGGTCCTTTTTGGCGAGCATTTCAGCGAGGTTGACCATCACCTTGCACTGCTTCCACGTGGCGTCGTCCTGCATCTTGCCGTCGATCATGTGTACGCCGCGCCCGTCTGGGATCGCGGCGATCACCTTTTTGGCGAACGCCACCTCGTCGGGGTCGGGCGAGTAGACCTTCTTGGCGATCGCGATCTGGCTGGGGTGCAGCGACCAGGCGCCGACGCATCCGAGCAGGAAAGAGGCACGGAACTGTGTCTCGCAGCCCTGTTCGTCTGAGATATCGCCGTAGGGGCCGTAGAACGGCAGCGCGCCAACCGCGGTGCAAGCGTCGACCATGCGCGCGATCGAGTAGTGCCACGGATCCTGCTGGTAGCTGGCCCGCGGCGCGTCCGGGTGCTCGGGGTCGGGGTCAGCGATCGTGCGGTAGCCGGGGTGTCCGCCGCCGACGCGCGTCGTCTTCATCCGGCGCGACGCTGCGAGGTCGGCTGGACCGAAGCTCATCCCCTGGATGCGGGGGCTGGCGGAGGCGATCTCCTCGAGGTTGGCGACGCCCTGGGAGGTCTCGAGCACGCAATGGATCAGGATCGGACGCTCGAGCCCCGCTTTCGCCTCGAGCTGCGCGAGCAGGCGGTCGGCATAGTGGATGTCCCACGGACCCTCGACCTTCGGGATCATGATCACCTCCAGCTGGTGCCCGATCTCGGCGACGAGCTGCGTGATGTCGTCGAGAAAGTACGGCGAGGCGAGCTCGTTGACGCGCGTCCACAAAGAAGTGTAGCCCAGGTCCATCTCGCGTCCCACGCGAATAAGGCCCGTGCGCGCGGCCTCCTTCTTTTCCAACGGCACGGCGTCCTCGAGGTTGCCGAGCAGGATGTCCACCTTTGGCGCGAGGTCGGGCGTCTTCTCGACCATTTTCGGGTTCGAGAAGTCCATGAAGTGGATCATCCGAGATGGCTTGAAGGGGATCTCGCGCGCCGGCTCGGGTGCGTCGATGGCGAGGGGCTTGAAGAAATCGCGGGGGTTGCGCAAGGGCTCTCCTGGGTTGTTTCGGGTGACGACGCTACGATCGCTGCAAGGGAAGTATCGATGATGCGCCGTCCTCTGACCAGGCTGATACTGCTCGTTACATGCGGAGTGCTGGTGCTCGGCGGGGGTCTGTTCGCGGTTATCGAGGCCAGCGCCGGGGCTGCGGTGAAGCTTGGTGTGGAGGCTTCCCTCGGGCGCAGCTGGCCCGTGAGCATGTCTGCGGCGCCGAATGACCTGACGCTTGCCGAGGTCAGTTTCCGCGAGCCCAGGCAGGGGCGGCGAATCCCAGGCAGCTCGTTGCGGGTGAGCGTGGGGTCGCAGTTCGGCGATGACTATCTGGCTGCGGCCGCGCTGCGATTGCCCACAGAGGGCATCTTGCGGGTGCTGGTGGTGCTCGTCAATCGACCCACGCCACTGCTCGACCCGGTATCCGTGAGCGTCGGCTTGACTGCTCCGCGCGAGCTCGGAGCGCCGCTAGTTCTCAAGAGCGTCGATCCGCTCTCGCGGTCGGCCGGCGCTCGCATGCCGGCTCTGTGCGATCTGGCTCTGCACGGAGCTGCGCTCACTGCGCCCGAGCTACTGACGCTGCGCTCGCGTGGGCAGGCGCTCGCGGGATTCAGCGGGGCGAGTGCGGTCGCGCAGGCTTATGACCTGGGGTGCGGTCTGCCGCACTCGAGCTCCTTCACCCAGGCTGTCGCCAGCTCGCCGGTATCCGAATCGAATCCGCCCGTGCCGTCTCCGGTGCCGTCGCCGACACCGCCTGTCGGCAAACTACCTGGCGAAGGCTGCGTGCCGATGCCGGGTTACGCGTGCCCAGCGGCCTTCGACGGCAGACCGAGAGCGGCGGCCGTCGAGGGCTAGCGGCGAATGGCCGTGTGCGCCCACTAGAGTTTGTGCTCGCGGTGCCGCGGCTGAGAATGTCCGATGCGGTGCCGGCTAGGCGCCCGAGTGGGCGCCAGCCCGCAGCGGCGTCTGCTGCTGCGATTCGATCTGTTCCCCTGCCACAGGAGACCCACGACCTACATGAGCGCAACTGACACCGCCCAGACCTTCGAGACCGAGCAGGCCGCCCGCGAGGCGAGCGGCGCCCACCCTTATGGCCGCTACCTGGAGGAGTTCGAGGTCGGTGCCGTGTACAAGCACTGGCCTGCGAAGACCGTGACCGAGTCAGACGACCATCTGTTCTGCCTGATCACGATGAACCACCACCCGCTGCACCTCAATGATGTCTACGCGGCCAAATCCCAGCAAGGTCGCAATGTTGTGGTGGGGCCGCTCGTGTATTCGCTGGCACTGGGCATGTCCGTAAGCGATGTCAGCGGCAAGGCGATCGCCAACCTCGCGACCGAAGAGCTCAAGCACCCGGCGCCCGTATTCCACGGCGACACGCTGTACTGCGAGTCTGAGGTGCTCGAGAAGAAAGAGTCGCAGTCAAAGCCCGACCGCGGCACCGTCAAGGTGCACACGCGTGTGCTCAACCAGGACGGCGTACTCGTCGCCGAGTTCAAGCGACTTGTGCTTGTTCCGCGTAAGAACCCCGGAACAGCAGCCGTCGAGGCGAGCGTCGACTAGCAGGCGAGTTGTCGGGGCACCGATCGTGCGATACGCTTTGCCTCTCGCCCAGGGATGGGCGTTTTCTGTTTACCGGAGCCAGCCGTGGCCCGGCAGCAGCGCCGCACGGCGCGTGCCCATCTTGCCCGCCAACCTAGGAGTCGTTTGGACCCCATGAACACCACCGTTCCCGCCCCCACCACGAACGAGCGCCTCCTGACCTGGGTAGACGAGGTAGCCGCGCTAACCGAGCCTGACGCCATCTACTGGTGTGACGGATCCGCGGAGGAGTACGACCGCCTCTGTCAGGAGCTCGTCGACGCCGGCACATTCGAGCGCCTGTCCGACGCCAAGCGACCTAACTCCTACCTCGCGCTTTCCGATCCCGGCGATGTGGCAAGGGTGGAGGATCGGACGTACATCTGCTCTGCCACCGAGGCAGAGGCCGGCCCCACGAACAACTGGCGTGATCCGGGCGAGATGCGCGAGATGCTCAGCGGGCTGTTTGCGGGCTCGATGCATGGCAGGACCATGTATGTGGTGCCTTTCTCGATGGGGCCGCTGGGCTCCGACAAGAGTCATGTGGGCGTGCAGCTGACCGACTCGATCTACGTCGCCGTGAACATGCGGATCATGACGCGCATGGGCCAGGGCGCACTGGACGCGCTCGGCAACGGTGAGTTCGTCCCGTGCCTGCATTCGGTGGGCCTGCCGCTGGATGACGGCATCGAGGATGTGCCATGGCCGTGCAACGCGGAGAACAAGTACATCGTGCACTTCCCCGACAGCCGCGAGATCTGGTCCTTCGGCTCGGGCTATGGCGGCAACGCCCTGCTGGGCAAGAAGTGCTTCGCGCTTCGCATCGCCTCCGTGATGGCACGCGACGAGGGCTGGATGGCCGAGCACATGCTGATCCTCAAGCTGACCTCGCCGGAGGGGGAGGTCAAGTACATCACCGGGGCCTTCCCCAGCGCGTGCGGCAAGACCAACCTGGCGATGCTGATCCCGACGCTCGAGGGCTGGACGGTGGAGACGATCGGCGACGACATTGCGTGGATGAAGTTCGGGCAGGACGGGCGGCTGTATGCGATCAACCCCGAGGCCGGCTTCTTCGGCGTCGCTCCAGGCACTGGCGTGGAGACCAACCCGAACGCGATTCACACAATCGAGAGCAACACGATCTTCACCAACTGCGCAAAGACCGATGACGGAGACATCTGGTGGGAGGGCCTTACCAAGGAGTCGCCCGCGCACCTGATCGACTGGCACGGCAACGACTGGACGCCTGAGTCGACAACACCGTCGGCGCATCCGAACGCGCGCTTCACGACGCCGGCGTCACAGGACCCGGCGATTGCGCCAGAGTGGCAGGACCCGGCGGGCGTGCCGATCGACGCGATGCTGTTCGGCGGTCGCCGCTCGACGGTCGTGCCGCTTGTGACCGAGGCGCTTAACTGGGAGCACGGCGTGTTCCTCGGCGCGGTGATGAGTTCGGAGAAGACCGCTGCGGCGGCGGGCACGGTCGGCGAGCTGCGCTTCGACCCGTTCGCGATGCTGCCGTTCTGCGGCTACAACATGGCCGACTACTTCGCTCATTGGCTTGAGATCGGCCGCCGCGACGGCGCGGTGCTGCCGAAGATCTTCTACGTCAACTGGTTTCGCAAGGACGAGAACGGGCGCTTTCTGTGGCCCGGCTATGGCGAGAACTCGCGCGTGCTCTCGTGGGTGTTCGCGCGCTGCGCCGGGCACGGCGCGGCGACCGAGACGCCGATCGGTTGGATGCCGCCGGTGGGCCCGGAGGGGATCGACACCCGCGGTGTCGACGTCACCGACGAGGCTATGGCGCAGCTGCTCCGCGTCGATACCGCCGAGTGGAAGGCCCAGCTGCCTCAGTTCCGCGAGTACCTCGCCAAATTCGAGAACCTGCCGGCGGAGCTGACCGCGCAGCTCGACGCGCTCGCACAGCGCCTGGGCTGAACACTGTGCCCGGGGCGATCCCAAGGGTCGATCCCGCGAAGACCGCCAACTCGGAGCTGAAGCGACGCGTAACCGCGTTCGCGCTGACCAAGGCCGGTACCTGGTACTCCTCGCAGGTAGGCGCGCGGATCGATCCTTGGCTGGTGCGCATGACGCGGGGGCGCGTGGACTCCACCTTCGGCGTGATACCAGTCGTCGTGGTCACCGTCCGCGGCGCGCGCAGTGGTGTGGAGCGCAAGGTGCCGCTGCTCTACTTCACCGACAAAGACGACGTGATCCTGATCGCATCCAGCTACGGCAAAGCGAAGTTCCCCGCCTGGTACTACAACATCAAGGCCAACCCCGAGGTGCGCCTCGAAGCGATGGGACGCTCGGGGTCCTTTGTCGCGCACGAGACGGAGGGGGAGGATCGTGATCGCCTGTTCGATCTGGCCAAGCTCGTCTACAGCGGCTACAACCAGTACGAACAGCGAACCGCGGGCATCAGGCGCATCCCCGTGATGCGCCTTACTCCTGCTTAGAAACAGCGCCCCTAGTCGTGGCCGTGGTTCTCGCCGCCGGCCGCGGGCGGCCGTGACTCCTCTGCCAGCGAGGTGATCGTCAGCGCGCCGCGCGCGGATGACTCGAGCACGTCGGTGGCCTCCTCGAGCGAGCGCGCGTACAGCTCGACGAGCAGGTGCACGATGATGCGCGCGTCGTCTTCGTGCTTGTGGAAGCGCACGTGCGTGAAGAACTCGCGCACGCCATGCTCGCCGAAGGCTGCGTAGGAGAGCGCGTCCCCGGCCTCTGGGCCGGAGCAGCTCTCGACGTCTTCGGAGTCGACCGTGACGGTGCATGAGGCGACCCAGGGAGTGCCCGCGATCATTCGTTCCCAGCGATCCTCGATCGGCTCGACGCGGCCGTTGTTGAAGCCGAGGTGCGGCTGGTCGTGCATGCAGTCCAGGCACTGCACGACGGCCTCCTGGAGCTCGTCGACGACTTCGGCTCGCTCCCCCGTATCAGGGTCGATCTTGTGGATGCCCTCGTAGTGGACCTGGACCTCCAGATCCTGCGACCAGCAGCGATAGCAACGCAGCCAGCTGCGCGCGCTCGTCTCTGCCATCGAGCCCTCCATGGGGGTCATTGTAGGCGCCGCGCCGCCCTGCCCCGGGGACGCCATGCTCACGGTGGCCCAACCGTCCATCTTTTTGGCTCTGTGGATGAAAACCTCCGCTCCAGCGTGTAGATTTCCGAGCCACTGTGGGTCGGTCGCCGGGTGCGCCGACTAAGGGCCTATCCCGTTTGGGTGGTGGTGTGGTGGGCCTTCTTGAAGGCGATGAGGCCGCTGGCGAGTTGGAGTAGCGCGAGGTGGTTCTCGTCCTTCTTGGACCAGCGGATGAGGATTCCGCGGTTGCGGTTCAGCCAGGAGTGACACGCCTCCACGACCCAGCGCCGGGCACGCCAGCCGGGGGTGTGAACCTTGAGCTCGATCTCCTCGCCGCGGGTACGCACATGGGGTGTGAAGCCATGCGAGATCGCGGTCCCTCGGGCGCCGGCGGAGTCGTAGGCGCGGTCGAGGCAGAGCCCCTGCGGGTGCTTGCGCGTCGGCTTGGGCCGCGCGATCGGGATGCTCTCGAGCGTCGGCTCGAGCAGCTTCACGTCGTGGCGGTTGGCGCCATCGTGCGCCAGCCCGATCGGGACCCCGCGCGCCTCGCACAGAAGCGAACGCTTCGCCCCCCCTTGGCTCGGTCAGTGGGATTCGGGCCGGTCTTCTCACCACCCAATGGCGCTTTGCTCATCGCGCCATCGGCTGCCAGCCACTCCCAGTCGATACCGACGACCTTGTCGTACTCCAACAGGCCCTGGCGCCAGATCTCGGCGAACACCCCAGCCTGCTCCCACTCCTGAAAACGCCGGTGAGCGGAGCTCGAGGAGCAAACCCCGGTCGCGTTCAGCGCGTTCCACTGCATCCCAGTCCTGAGCACCAAAAGGATCGCGTCCATCGCGTCACGGTCAGGCACCCTCGAGCGATGTGTTCCCAACGGGTGAAACGGCGGAGGCGGCAGCAACGGCTCGACCCGCTCCCACAACCAATCCGGCATCCGCCAACCATCATCACGACTGACCATGCAGCCCATCACAGACCCCCTGATCGAGTGACATGACGACCTCGACCAAGAATTCAACACAGATCTACATAACCCTTCCGGGATAGGCCCTAAGGCGATAGCTAAGCGGGGGGTTGCAAATGCGTCGGGTCGGAGCTCTATTGGTTGTCATCACGGCGGTGTGTGTCGCGTGGTTGGCGCCCTCATCAGCGAGTGCCGCGCAGTACACGCAGTGTCCGCCGGTCTTCCACGACACTGGTTGCCAGTTCCTCGTCACGGTGACCAACAGCGGCGAGACAATCGGCGAAGATCCGACGCAGGGCCCTTACGAGCAATCCGACGATGCGCTCGTGGGCGTGCAGAACAACTCCACGACCCCAATCACTCAGATCCACCTCTCGGCTGAAGACGAACTATTCGGGTTCGACGGCGACGGGATCTGCGACCCAGGCGGGGAACCGCTGCCGGAAGGCTGCAAGGTGCAGCGCTACAGCAATTACGCCGAAAAGACGGAAAACATCAACAAGGGCAAGGAATGCGCTTATGACGAAGAAACCAAAAAAGGCGTAAAGGCGACGGAAGAGATAGAGGAATCGTGCGCGTTTGACCCCCCGGCCGCCGAGCCGGCAGGCCTAACGTTCCCGGAAGGGCTCGACATTGTCGGATACGCCGAAAACGGCGATCCTGTCGGTGGCTACGAGGGCCCGACGTCGTGGTACACGGGGATCGGGCCATTGGGATCCAATGCGACTGGCTCCGGCACGATCAACTTCTCCCCTGCGATCCCGCCGGGAGGCTCCACGTACTTCGGGCTGGAGTCCCCGCCTGCCGGCGGATTCGGTAGCGCCTCGACCCTGACCACGACGCTCAGCGGCGGTGGCCAGGCGGGCGCATCGATCACGGTGTTGCAGGGCACACTGGTGACAGACGGTGCGACGCTCGGGGGGGCCAACGCGACGACCGCCACGGGTGCCGTCGCATACAAGGTCTACAGCAACTCCACCTGCACGCAGCTAGTCGCCGCGGCGGGAGAAGGAGTACTCGCCGGTAGCTCGGCTGCCGCCTCGTCCGCGGTCAACCTTGCGCCGGGTGTGTACTACTGGCAGGCAACGTATGGCGGAGACGCCAACAACAAAGCCGTCTCGAGCGAATGCGGCTCTGAGGTGCTCACCGTGGAGGCGCCCACGACGACCACCACGATCCAGAGCGGTGGCGGCGTGATCGGCGCTTCGATCCCAGTCCTGAAGGGCTCGGCGGTGACCGATACAGCTCACATCGCCGGTACTGAGGCCGCTACCGCGACCGGCACGGTGACCTACACGCTGTACAAGGATGCAGCGTGTAAAACGGTGCTCACGTCGAGCGTGGCCAGCGTGACCGGTGGCGTGGCATTGCCGTCAGCGCCGGTAAGCCCCGCCGTCGGCACGTACTACTGGACAGCGACATACAGTGGCGGTGGGCTCGACGCGCCGTCCTCGAGTGCCTGTGGCAGCGAGAAGCTGATCGTCTCGACGAAGACCAACCTCGGCCTGTCCAGCGGCAAGAAGTGCTACAGCAAACGGGCATTCGCGATTCACCCGCGCTTCCCTAAGGGCGCCAAGATCGTCTCCTACCAGGAGTTCATCAACGGCAAACTCGCCAAGCAGGGCAAGCTCAACAAAAACGCCACCTCGGTCGACCTGATTGGCCTGCCGAAGGGCGCCTACAAAGTCGAGCTCGTCACGTTTACAGCCAGCGGTGCCAGCTACGAGGACACGCGCACGTTCCACACGTGCGTGCCCAAAAAACACAAACACCACCACTGATCGCTTAGTCCCGGTGGCGCTCACGCTGTGGTGGGCGCCACCGGTTGACCGTGGTGCGACGGCTAGCCGAACGTAAAGTCGTAGCCGGTAACGCCGTCGGCGAAGCGCAGCGACAGGCGATGCTGCTGGTCGTTCGGTAGCGACACGAGCCAGTAAAGGCGCTGGCGGCGGACGGTGACGACGCCATGGTGGACGTCCCTGCCCGCCTCGGCCGCCGGGATTGGATGCCCATCGAGCAGCACCTGCACCGGCAACGGGCGTTCGCCAGGCGAGCTCAGCACCAGGTACACGTTCTTGGCCTTGAACTCCATGTCCACACCCGCCCCGGAGATCGCTTCCGCGGGCTGGCTCGTGATATCCCAGGTGCCGCTGTAGGCGAACTGGTTGAGTGCCAGTGCGCCGCTTGGAGGCGGTCCGTAGTCGTGCGTGCCGGTCTTCGGTCCTTCGACCCAGCCTTCCCCGCGCGCGGTGCCCATGTAGGTCTCAGGCGTCGCGATTTCCGACGGCGCGACCACGTCGGTCGGGTGGCTCTTACCGCCCACCTGATAACCAGCTTCGGCAAGTAGCGCCCTGATCGCCGTTTCAGTCTTGTTGTAGGAGCCCTCGCCGAACGTCGCGTAGCGGACCTGGCCCTTTGCGTCGATCAGGTAGTCGGCCGGCCAGTACTCGTTGCCATAAGCGTTCCACGTCCCCATGTTGTTGTCCTGAACCACCGGGTAGCGCAGCCCGAACTGGTCGATCGCGTTGGCGACGTTGGCCGCGTTCTTCTCGAACTCGAACTCCGGCGCCTCGACGCCGACGATCGTCAGGCCATCCTTCGCGTACGCGGCGTTCCATGCCTTTAGGTAGGGCAGCGTGCGGATGCAGTTGATGCACGTGTACGTCCAGAAGTCGACCAGCACGACGCGTCCGCGCAATGACGTGAGCGTCAGCGGCTTATCCCCCGGCGTGTTGAACCAGTCCTGGGTTTCCGTGAATTCCGGCGCAGTACCCAACACCGGCAGCTTGTGAGCGGCTGCCAGCAGCGTCGCCTGGCTTGCGTTGTGAGCGACCGGATCGAGCTTCGATGTGCCCGAGCCTTCGCAGTCCGAGGAGCCGTTGGCCGCCACGAACTTCGCTTTGTGCCCGGTGATCTCATCCAGGCGACTGGTCACCGTTTTCGAGCACTCAAGCGACGCGGTGAGGTTCACGTCGGGGATCTTTTCCGCCACGAACTGGTCGAAGTTCACGTCCAGGTTGGTGATGATCGCGACTGCCGTGAGGATCATGATCACGCCGAGTGCACGCTGCAGCATCGGCCCGCGCCCAGCCCTGCGCACCCGGTCGAACACACGCCGGCCGCCGAGTGCCAACGCGAGCAGCACCACAGCCGAGCCAGCCGCGTAGGCGAGGCCGATTGCAATCGTTTTGCCTGACGCGGCGCTGACCGAGATGACCGCAGCAAGGATCGGGCTAGCGCACGGCGTGTAGACAAAGCCAAGCGCCCCGCCTACAAGTAGGCCCGAGCCAAAGCCATCGCCAGTGGTCCGTGGCCCGAAACGCGCCAAGCGCGACAGCGGCGCCTCGATTCGCGCGGCGACATCGGGCAGCAACAGCGCCAACCCGAACATCAACAGCACAACCACCGCTACGTCGCGCAGTGGATCGTCGCCCAGGCCGACGCCGTCGACGACGTTCGCGAGCCCCACCACCGTCACCGTGAACGTGATCGAAAGTCCGAGCACGATCCCCAGCGGCCGACGCCGTCCACCGACGCCGCCCGCCGACAGGAGCGCCGGCAGCACCGGCAGCGCGCAAGGCGAAAGCGCCGTGCCTGCCCCGGCGAGCACTGCGAAGGTCAAGAGAACGAGCATCTACTTGTCCTACAGTCTGGCGGGCGCGGGTTTCGTTACACGCCAATTCATAAGTTACTATCGAGTACACCGTATGGTAACTTAGAACGTGTGCCAAGAACATCGCCGCCGACCCGCCGACGACTCTCGGCATCAGAACGCCGAGAGCTGATCGAGCAAGCGGCAGAATCCCTGTTCGCCGAGCAGGGCTATCCCGCCACCACGATCGACGACATCGTCGCTCGTGCTGGGGTCACCAAGCCGATGCTGTACCGGCACTTCGAGTCAAAGCAGGCGCTCGTGATGACGCTTCTGGAGCATCACCGCGACGAGCTGGCAGCCGCGCCGCTCGACGCGCTGTTGGCGCTCGCCGACAGGCCATTTTCCGTCCGCCTCGATGCGATGCTCGACGCCTGGTTTGGCTATGTCGAGCTTCACCCGTTCGTGAGGCTGTTGCTGCACGACTCGAGCGGGGACCAAGAGGTCGCAGCCCTGGTCGCCGAGCTCCACGACCGCCAGCGCGCCGCTGACGTCGCGCTGCTTCGCGAGTTCGCGCCACATATTCCAGCGCCGGAGCTAGAGCCTCTGGGTGAGGTCATCCGCAGCTCACTCGCCGGACTGGCGCTGTGGTGGATGGATCACCCCCGAACGGCTCGCGCCGACGTGATCGCCGCGATGCGCCGAGTTGTACTCGGTCTCGCCCTACTCGACCCGCCGGGAGCAAGCTAGCGATGGCACCAACCGAAGGCCATCCGTCGGCGACGAGCGAAGCCAGCAAGAGAACAAAAGGCTCCCGCTTCCCATGGGATGTGCATCCCTACCGAGCCGCTTGGCAGACGCGCGATCTCAACGTCTTGACCCAGGCTCTCTCGCCGGACGTTGTTTTGCACTCGCCAATGTTCACGGCCCCCTTCATCGGCCTGGACGTGGCTGTAGAGCTGTACAGCGTGCTGTTCAAAGGGCTTGGCAACCTCGAGTTCACCGACGAGTTCTCAGCCGCTGGTTCGTCCGTCCTGTACTGGCGTGCCGACTACCGAGGGCGGAAGATCGAAGGCACGGACCTCTTGCGAGTCGATCAGGACGGCAGGATCTGCGACGTTACCGTCTTCATCAGGCCGCTGGACGGCATCGCCGCGTTTGCCAGCGCAATCGGTCCGCCGCTCGCGGCCAAGCAAAGCTCTCTGCGCCGCGTTCTCGTGCAGATCGTCAACTACCCGCTTAGGGTCTTTTTTGCGATGGTGGATGTTGTGGGAACTTGGCTCGTCATACGCCAGGGATCGACGGGCTCCGACGGATGAGCTCGCTACGAGTCGATTCCCGCGCGCAGCGTTGCCTCGAAGTCCGTGCCAGGAATCGGGCCGATGCAGGGTGAGGTCGTGCCCGCTGCCCGGTAGCGCTCGATGCCGGCCGTGAGCATCCGTGCATCCCCAACCGCGGTCAGCTCCTCGAGGAACCCGTCGGAGATTGCGCCCTGCATCGCCTCGAGGTCGCCCGCGGCGTGGTCATAGCGCTCGATGTCCTGCGCGAAGCCGGTGCGCTCGATCATTGCCCGGTAGAACGGCAGGCCGAAGTAGGGGATCAGGTCTTTGCGCATCGCGCGGTAGGCGCTCTCCCGATCCTCGCTCAGCGCTGCCGGCACCGCCGCCACGACGTCAAAGCCGTCGAGTGTCTTACCGGCGCGCTCGCGCCCCGCCGTCACCTCCGGGATCACCACATCGCGGATGTAGCTCGGGTTGCATAGCCACAGCATCACGCCGTCTGCGACCTCGCCCGCGAGACGCAGCATCGCGGGGGAGAGCGCCGCCACATAGATCGGAAGCTGCGGACAGTGATCCACGCCGAACAGGTGAAAGCCCGTCTGCCACTTCTCGCCAGCCGGCGGGTCCTCGCCGCAGAGGATCGCGCGCACAATCGACACGTATTCGCGCATCTCAGTCACCGGGTGATCGATCGTCTGCCCGTGCCAGCCCTCCACCACCGGCCGGTGCGAGACGCCCAGGCCGAGCGTCAGGCGCCCGCCCGAGAGATCGTCGATCGTAGCCGCCGTCTGCGCCATCGTCGCCGGGGTGCGCGTGTAGATCGGCACCACGCCCGTGCCCACACGGATGCGGCTCGTCGCCAGCGCATAAGCCGTCACCACCGTCAGCGACTCTCGCCCCGCGATGTGGGTCACATACACCGACTCGTAGCCAAGTGACTCCGCGAGCTTGACCCGCTCGATAGCCGACTCAAGCGAGCGTCCGGTCGATATGAAGCACCCGGTCCCCACGCGAAGGAGCATATGGGACCCAGGGTATGGCCGGCGACCGAGGGGCCCGCCGAGCCGCTCGACCTAGACCAGCTGGGTGTTCGCGGTGGTGTCGCGCTCCCGGCTGCTAGCTGGGCATTTCGGTTCCATCGGGCCCGAACGTCTTATAGCCGGCGGGCAGCACGGCCCACCGCCAAGTCCCGGGACGACGGCGACGCAATGCAGAACTTCGTCACCCAGCTTGCGCATGACCGGCGTTGATCGCCCATTGGGCGGCGAAAGCTCGTTCGTATGCAGGCCGCGCTTCGCCGCGGGCAACATAGGCGGCCAGTTTCGGGAACTCCTCCAGAAGGCCCGAAGGTCTAAGCCTGAGCAGCACCGACACCATCATGAGGTCGCCCGCGCTGAAGTCCCCATCGAGCCAGTCGGCATCGCCCAAGCGGGCAGAAAGTTGGACCAGTCGATCGCGAATGCGGTCCTTGACCAGAGGCAGGCGCTCTTCGGCCCATGGCTCCTCACCCTCCGCGAACCTGGCGGTCACGAGTTCGAGGATCGGTGGCTCCACGGTGTTGAGCGCGGCGAACATCCAGGTGACTGCCCGCGCCCGCGCATTGGCATCGTCCGGGAACAGTCCCGCGTGGTGCTCGGCGATGTGGAAGACGATCGCGCCTGTCTCGAACAGGACAAGATCGCCTTCCTCATAGGTCGGAATCAGGCCGAAAGGATGAAGGCGCAGATGCGCGGGTTCCTTCTTCGCGCGGAACGAGAGGAGGCGAACCTCGTAGGGCTGGCCCACCTCCTCAAGCGCCCAGCGAACGCGTGTATCGCGCGCCAGGCCCTTGCCGCCATCGGGCGACCGCTCAAACGCGGTGATGACGATGGTCATCGTGAGACGCCCCTCAGGTTCGCCTCCGTGGCGTTATCCACGTCGGTCACGAAGTCGTCTGGCTGCTCGGCGGAACCGGCGAGGGGACAGGAAGAAGGGCCGCAACTTTGCGCATCGAACGATCTCCTCGTTTAGCGGTCAGGGTCATATACACATGGACTCGGCCCACTTTGGAAACTCATCGCCGGTTTTGTTCGGGGCTCAGACGGCGACGCGGCCGCCGTCGGCAGGCAGGATCGCACCGTAGATGAAGCTTGCCTCCTCCGAAGCGAGGAAGCTCACGGCGTTGGCGATCTCGTCAGGGGTTGCGCCGCGGCCGGCCGGTGTGCTCGAAGCCAAGACCTCAAACATCTCGCCCATCGTCGCGCTCGCGGGGGTACGTGTCGGCCCGGGTGCAACCGTGTTGATACGCACGCCTTGGGCGGCGTACTCGGCGGTCCACGCCTTGGTGAGTGACTCGAGTGCCGCCTTGGACGCGCCGTAGACAGCCAATCCGTTCATGCCGATGGTCGCGGCCATCGTCGAGATGTTGATGATCGAGCCACCGCCCTTTGCCGCCATGCGCGGCGCGATCGCTGCCGTCAGGAAGAACGGAGCCTTCACGTTCACATCAAATGTGACGTCGAACGCCTCCTCGGTCGTCTGCTCGGTCGGACCGCCGGGAAAGACCCCAGCGTTGTTCACCAGCACGTCGACATCGCTCGTGGCTTCGGCGAGGCGTCTGACATCCTCGAAGCTCGCCAGGTCAGCAGCGATGAATCGTGCCTTGCCCCCAGCGGCCTCGATCGCCTGTACGACCTCGCGGCCACGCGCGTGATCGCGGCCGGTGATGATCACCTCGGCGCCCTCGCTGGCGAGGCGCTCTGCGACTGCCCGGCCGATGCCTGATGTGCCGCCGGTGATAAGGGCGGTCTTGCCTTGAAGTGTCATGTCGTCGCGTTCTCCGTTCGAGTGGTGGTCGCGAACCCAGAATGGATTGCGCGTTCCATTCTAGCATCGGAATGGATGGCGCGATCCATTCTGTTGTTAGAATCTGCACTATGACAGCGGCTGTTGACTCCCCTCGCCGACTGACGCGCAAGGGCCAGGAGACCCGCCAGCGCATAGTTGACGCGGCCGCAGAGCTGATCTTCCAGCGGGGCGTCGCCCACACGACAATCGAGGACGTACGCGCGGCAGCGGACGTCTCGAGCTCGCAGCTCTACCACTACTTCGACGACAAGCCGGCCCTGGTCCGGGCGGTGGTTGACCGCCAGGCCGACACGATCGTAGACGGGCAGGAGATGTTCGATCTCAGCAGCTTGGATGGCCTGCGGGCCTGGCGTGACTGGGTGATCGAGTACCAGCGCGAGCTCGACTGCAGCGGCGGCTGCCCGATCGGCTCTCTCGGAAGTGAGCTAGCCGAGACCGATCCCGAAGCGAGAGCTCAGGTCGCCGAGGGTTTCAAGCGGTGGGAGGCCGCCATCCAGAGCGGCTTTCGAGAGATGCACGCACGCGGCCGGCTCACGCCCGACACCGACCCCGACACCCTCGCCCTCGCGCTCCTAGCCGCCCTACAAGGCGGCCTGCTCCTCACGCAGATCCAACGCGACACCAAACCCCTAGAAGCCGCGCTTGACGCAATGCTCGAACTGGTCAGCCGACTCAGCGAGGGCAGCTAGGACGCATGCTGAGTCCCCCAACGCCCGACCGTATACCTCAGCGCCTGAGGATCACGTACACGGTGGTGGCCGCGAACGCCATCTGCCCAAACGCCAGCGCCGTGCCCAGGTTGACCGCCCCTAGAGCTCCCGCAAGCGCGCTCGCGAGCACGAACGCGCCGAACATGTACAGCAGGTTGCGCTTCATCCCATGCGCTGTTCCAGCACTGCCACCAGCGCCGGCACATCCGCCCTGGGGTCCTGCTCAGTGAGCAGCGCCTCCGCGGCGCGGCGGCCTCCCAGCGCGCGCATTCCGCGTTCGCCGCGCTCGACGAGGAAGTCGTTCAGCGCGCCAGCGCGTCGGGCATGCGCGCGGCGCTCGCCCACATCAAGGCCCTCACGGTGCTCGTCGAGCACTGACACCAGCTCATCGATCCCGCTCTGCGGCGCCAGCGCCGACACCGCCAGCACCTGTGCGCGCGAGGAGCCCAGCGAGCGCAGCGCCGCGCTCAAGTCGCGCCGGGCGCGCATCGCGATCTGGCCCAGGTCCGCCTTCGTCACCACCAGCACATCCGGCGTTTCCATGATCCCCGACTTCAAAAACTGCAGCACGTCGCCGCTGCCCGGCTGCACGACCAGCGCCACCGTGTCGACCACGTCCGCCACATCCGTCTCCGACTGGCCCACTCCCACCGTCTCGATCACCACCACATCGAACGCCGCCGCCAGGGCTTCCGCCGAGACACGGGTGGCTCGCGCGAGGCCGCCCAGGCGCTGTTCCGCGGCCATCGAGCGGATCAGCGTGCCGCGGTCCGCCGGATCGAACTCGATCCGCGCGCGATCACCCAGCAGCGAGCCTCCCGAGCGGCGCGAGCTCGGATCCACCGCCAACACAGCAGCGGTTCGTCCGCTCGCTCGCCAGGCGTGTAGCAACGACGAGAGCAGCGTCGACTTACCCGCGCCCGGGGGGCCCGTCACGCCGATCACATGCCCCGGCGCCTCGCTGCCCAGCGCCGCGGGGGAGATCTCGTGCGCCAGCGCCGCCGCCTGCTCGAGGTCGCCCGGCGCCGTGCTCTCCAGCAGGTTCAGTGCCGCCGGCGCGGCGCTCACGTCTCGCTCGCGCAGGCGCGCGCCCAGCGCAGCGCCGTCAGCGCTCACGCCGAGCCGTTGGCCGACGCGCCGTTTGCGCTTGCCTCGCCGCCGTTCGCGCTCGCGCCAACCAGTGCCACGATGTCGCGCATGATGCGCGTGATGTCGAAGTCCTTAGGGGTATAGACCGCCGCCACGCCAGCCTTGCGCAGCGCCGGCACGTCCTGCTCGGGGATGATCCCGCCCACCACCACCGGCGCCGTCACCCCCGCACTGTGCAGCGCGTCGATAACCGCCGGGATCAGCTCACGGTGCGAGCCCGACAGGATCGACAGCCCGATCACGTGCACGCCCTCCTGCAGGGCCGACGCCGCGATCTGCGCCGGCGTCAGGCGGATGCCTTCATACACCACATCCATGCCCGAGTCGCGCGCGCGCACCGCGATCTGCTCTGCGCCGTTGGAGTGCCCGTCAAGGCCCGGCTTGCCCACCAGGATCTTCGGCCGGCGCCCCAGCTTCTCCTGTAGGCGCGCAACCTCGCCCTGCAGCTCGCTCAGGTCGGCATCCGCCGTCGCCGCGGCCGCCTCGCCCACGCCCGTCGGTCCGTGGTAGCTGCCGAACACCTCACGTAGCGTCCGCGACCACTCCCCGGTCGTCGCGCCCGCGCGTGCGGCCGCGATCGTCGGCACCATCAGGTTCTCCTCGGCGCTGACGTCACCGGCAGCAGCGGCCAGCGCTACGAGCGCCTCATCAACAGCTGTTTGATCGCGCTCCGAGCGCCAGCGGCGCACGTCCTCGACCTGCTGCGCTTCAACCGCGGGGTCGACCACCAGGATGCCGCCCTCCGCGTCTGCCGTCAGCGGCGAAACCGCCGTCTCCGTGTAGCGGTTCTGTCCCACCACAATCTGCTCGCCCGTCTCGATGCGGCGGATGCGCTCGCGGTGGGAGTCCACCAACGCGGCCTTCATGTACGGGACGGCCTCCACCGCGCCGCCGTGCTCGGACACCAACGCCATCTCCCCCCGCGCGCCCTCCAGCAGCTCGTCCACGAGCGCTTCCATCACCTTCGAGCCCTCGAAGATGTCCGGGTACTCGAGGATGTCCGTTTCATACGCCAGCACCTGCTGGATGCGCAGCGACCACTGCTGATCCCACGGTCGCGGCAGCCCCAGCGCCTCGTTCCACGCCGGCAGCTGGATCGCCCGTGCGCGCGCGTCGCGTCCCAGCGTCACCGCCAGCGCCTCCAGCACGATCCGCTGCACGTTGTTCTCCGGCTGGGCCTCCGTCAGCCCCAAAGAGTTGACCTGCACGCCGTAGCGGAAGCGCAGATGGCGCTCGTCTTCCACCCCGTAGCGCTCACGGCCGAGCTCTTCCCACAGGATCGACATCGCCCGCAGCTTCGCGTGCTCCTCGATGAAGCGCACCCCCGCGTTCACAAAGAACGAGATCCGCCCGAACACCTTTTCCAGGCTCTCCTCCGGGACACGCTCGCGGGCGGCGTCAAGCACCGCGATCGCGTTGCTCATCGCAAACGCGATCTCCTGCACCGGCGTCGCGCCCGCCTCCTGCAGGTGATACGAGCAGATGTTGATCGGGTTCCACTTCGGCACGTGCTCCACCGTGTAGGCGATCATGTCCGCGATCAGCCGCATCGAGGGGGCGGGGGGGAAGGCATAGGTCCCGCGCGCCAGGAACTCCTTGATGATGTCGTTCTGGGTCGTGCCCTGGAGCTTGTCCTCGGGGACTCCCTGCTCCTCGGCCGCCACGATGTAGAGCGCCAAAAGCCACGCCGCGGTCGCGTTGATCGTCATCGACGTGTTCATCGCGTCAAGCGGGATGCCATCCATCAGCGCCGCCATGTCGCCGCGATGGGAGATCGGCACCCCCACCTTGCCCACCTCGCCGCGCGCCAGCTCGTCGTCTGGGTCGTACCCAGTCTGCGTCGGCAGGTCGAACGCCACCGACAGGCCCGTCTGGCCCTTCGCCAGGTTGCCCCTGTAAAGCTCGTTCGATGCCTTCGCCGTGGAGTGCCCCGCGTAGGTGCGCATCATCCATGGCCGATCGCGCTCAGGCAGGCGCGCAGTGTGTTCGTCGCTCATGCTCCCAATTGTACGGTTGCGCCAAGGGCTTTATCCTGCCGGCATGGATCAGACAATCGAGAAGCCGCGGACCGGTGGACCGGGGACCGGTCTGGGTGGCGACTGGAGAGTGATCGTGCGCAACGACGATCACAACACCTTCGAGCACGTCGCGAGCACACTCGCGCGGTTCATCCCCGGCATCACCCTCAAGCGCGGCATGGAGATCGCCAACGTGATCCACGCCTCCGGCAAGGCAATCGTCTACACCGGCCCGCAGGAGACTGCCGAGCACTACTGGGAGCAGCTGAAGGGCGCGGGGCTAACGATGGCGCCGCTGGAGCACGGCTGAGACGGGCGTGGACGCGGCGCGGGGCCGTGATGGAAGTATTCTCTTTTCGTAGATATACTTCTCAGTAATGCGAACTGCGGTCCCCCGGCTCCTGCCACTGTTTCGTTCCGAGATGCAGGTACGGCTCTTGGCTTTGGTGCTCTTGCAACCTGAGCGTCGCTGGAGCCTCCAGGAGCTGTCCGATGTGCTCGGGGCGCCGCTGTCTTCAGTCCACCGCGAGCTTTCGCGCGCAGCGGACGCGGGCATGATCCATCGCGACGACCAGGCAAAGCCTCATAGGTTCTCAGCGGCGACTGAAGACGCTTCGTACCCGGCTCTCGCCGACCTACTGCATCGCACGGTGGGTGTCGAGAGCGAACTGCGCACGGCGCTTGATCGCCCTGATGTACATGCTGCTGCGATCTATGGCTCGTGGGCATCCGGCGCAAGGCGACCTGATAGTGACGTCGATGTGCTCGTCGTCGGCGATGCTGGTCTTCGCGATCTGCGCCGCCTGATCCGGCCCATCGAAAAGTCCACCAGCCGACGGGTGGATCTCACTTTGCTGAACGACCACGAGTTCCACGAGCTTGTTGCTGATCGGTCGAGTTTCGTTCGTGGCGTGTTGGACTCGCCTGTGGTGGCGCTCATGGGTGATCTCGAGGCGCTCGCGGTCGTATGAGCGAAGCTCGGGTCCAAGAGGTCCACGCGGATAGGAGCGGGGCACGGATATACCTGGATCAAGCCAAAGCCTTTCAAACGGATGCTGATCAGAAGCTCAGCGCCGAGTCTCGCTCTGTGCTGCTGCATAACGCCGCCGTCTCTGCTGCTGACGCAATCTTGCAAGCGACAGGCTTGCGCGTGACATTGGGCGACGGTGCTCATCAACTGCGCCTCGAAACCGCTCTCGCTCAGCTCGCGCACGACACGGACGAACTTCTCGACCGTCTGGAAGCATCTCGCTCCCGGCGAAACGAAGCCTCCTACGCAGCCATGCTGATCCCCCAGGCGAGTGTGGACGAGGCGCGCGAGGCAACTGCAGAGCTGATCGCACTTGCGCGCGGATACGTGCAGCCAGACTGAAAGAAGCGCGCGCCCAGGAAACAGGCTCGCCAGGTCCGTTCTTGCCGGCCGGACCTAAGTCAGTCGATGTCGCTGACCGCGTGCCCGTTGCTGTGCCCATTGCTGGCCACCAGCGCCTCGTCGGTCACCGCACCATGGGTGGTGTGGTCCCACCAGCCGTACAGCACGGGCACCTGGTACCAGCTGGAGTGAGCTGCCCGGAAGTACGTCATCTCCGGGCCGCCCCAGTAGCGTTCCCAGTCGAGGTACTCCTCGAAGCTCGCGAATTGCTGGAAGCGGTATTTGTCCTCGCGCGAGCGATACACGTCGTATGAGGTCGCGCCATAGCGCAGCGCTACCGCGGCCGCCTCGTTCAGCGCCTGCTCAAACGCGTCGTGGCGGAAGCCCGTCGCGTACCAGGGGATCATCACCGAGCCGGCCATCAGGCACCCACCTCCGCGTGGATCGCGCCAGGTCCGTCGGCCGTCTTGCCTTGACCCTCCGAGTCGGCGCCCACCAGGATTGAGATCTTGCCCAGATGCTTGTTTTCCAGCATCAGCTGGTGCGCTTCAGCGACGCCCTCGAAGCCCAGCGTACGCCACAGCACCGGCCGGATCTGACCCGACTCGATCAGCTCGTTGGCCTTCGTGCACTCGTACGCGTTCGCGAAGTGTGAGCCGAGGATCTCCTTCTGGCGCATCCACAGGTAGGCCACGTTGAAGTCGAGGTCGATGCCGGTGGTGCCGGCGCAGATGACGACTTTGCCGAACGTCTTGGCGACGAACACCGAGGTCGGGAACGTCGCTTTGCCGACGTGCTCGAAGACGATCTCGGGAGAGTCGCCGAGGATCTCCTTCACGCGCTTGCCGAACGCACGGGAGACCTTGAAACGCGCGGCCTCCTCCTCCTCTGACTCGCCGCCTTTGCGCATCATCCCCGCGAACTCGTCGCGGTTGATGTAGTCGACGGCGCCAAGGCGCTTGACCAGCTCGCCCTTCTCAGCTGAGGAGACCACGCCCACACAGTTGGCGCCGGCGGCCGCGCAGAGCTGCGTCGCGAACACGCCGAGGCCGCCTGCCGCGCCCCAGATCAGCACGTTCGCGCCCGCCTGCAGCTTGCAACGCGTGATCAGCATGCGGTAGGCGGTGAAGTAGACCAAGCCGTAGGAGGCCGCCTCCTCCCAGTTCAGCGCCTTGGGCTTGGGCAGCAGCTGCTGGGCCTGCACCTTGGTGAACTGCGCAAACGAGCCCCACGTTGTCTCATATCCCCAGATCTTCTGGGAGGGAGCGGCCATCGGGTCCAGGCCGTGCACCTCGGGGTCCTCGTAGGAGGCCTGGTTGCAGTGCACCACCACCTCGTCGCCCACCTTCCAGCGGGTGACTCCAGCGCCGACCTTCCAAACGACGCCCGACGCGTCCGAGCCGCCGATGTGGTGGCCGAACTCCGGGTGGTCGCCGTAGCGCATCACCGACACCGGCTTACCCAGCGCCGCCCACACGTTGTTGTAGTTCACGCCCGCCGCCATCACGCGCACGATCACCTCGAACGCCCCCGGCTCCGGGACCTCGATCTCCTCGATCTGGAAGGCATCCTTCGGTTCCCCGAAGCGCTCCTCGCGGATGACCCACGCGGCCATCGTCTTCGGCAGCTCGCCGGGCTCGGTGTCTACGGCTGAGACTTGTTGCAGATCGATCGCCACGTGCTCTAAAACCTCGTCGGTCGGGAACGGGATGGGAAGGCAATCCTACCCCGACCGGCCCATCGGGGTGTGACCGTGCCCGTCATGTGCGCAGAGCGTCGATGAGTGCGCTATGCGGTTGACGATATCGGTAGGCTGTGTTTGGTGGGACTCAAGGGACTCGAGGGAAGGGTGACGCTCGTCACCGGCGGCGCCGGTGGCATCGGCCTGGCCGTGGCCAGGCGGCTCCTCGACGAGGGCGGCCGCGTGGCGTTGCTGGATTTGGACGTGGACGCTTGCGAGCGTGCCGCCGCGGGGCTGGGGGAGGATCGGGCGATCGCGATCGGCGCCGACGTCTCCTCCGAGCAGGAGGTCGCCCAGGCGTTTGCTCAAGCGCGCGAGCGTCTCGGCCGCTTGGACTCCCTGCACAACTGCGCCGGCATCGAGGGTCACGCCTGCCCGATCGTCGATAGCGAGGTCGAGCAGCTCGACGCGCTCATGCGGATCAACCTGCGCGGCACCTATCTTTGCCTACGCGAGATGCTGCGTCTCGCTGTCTCCCAGGGGTCGTGCGCGACGATCGTCAACACCGCGTCCGGGACGGCGCTACACGCGGTGCCGGGCATGGGCTTGTATGCCTGCACCAAGGCCGCCGTGCTGATGCTCACCCGCAACGCCGCCGTCGAGGCGGCCGCCAGCGGCACGCGCGTCAATGCCGTGGTGCCCGGCCCCGTCGACACGCCGCTGTTTGACCGCCTGCCTGATGAGCTCAAGAGCGGTGTCGCGGCATCACTGCCGGTCGGCAGGGTGGGGCAGCCCGATGAGATCGCTTCGCTCGTTGCCTGGCTGCTCAGCGATGAGAGCCCCTACGTAACAGGGGCCATCTATACGGCTGACGGCGGCGAGACAGCCTAGAAGCGCGCAACGATCCGGCGCGGTAGCTACCTTGCGTTTGTGCTGAGTGCGATCAGCGAGCTGAGCGACGTGGAGCTGTCCACGGTTGAGGCGACCATCGGGGCGCGGTCCTTCAGGCGCGGGCGCGATTACGCTCGCGGAAACAGGGTGATGGCGATCAAGTGGGACGCGGACTCGGCGACGTTGACCGGCTCGGTGGTCGGCCAGGGTGCGCTGTATGAGACCGCTGCGTTCTTCGCCTCCGATGGAGGCGGGTTGCTCGCGTTCGACGATGGCGAGTGCACCTGCCCGGTTGGATACAACTGCAAGCACGTCGCGGCGATCGTGATCGCAGCGACCGATGGGCGTGGCGCCCGTCAGCTACGAGGCGATCAGCGCCCGCCGCTCCGGATTGCGCCGGTGGTGGAGCCACAGACGTGGGAGACGTCCCTGCGCGCGCTGATCCAGGCGCCGGAGGCGCGGGCGACGGGCAACCCTCTGGCAATCGAGCTGGCGCTGCACGCGAGCGGCGCGGCCGGTGGCGGCCCTCCGCGGCTGCTGGCGAGGTTGATGCGCCCTGGCGCGCGCGGCGGCTGGGTCAACGGCTCCCTGACGTGGAATACGCTCGACTCCTGGCGTGTCAGTGGCAGTGAGTACCACCCCGCTCACCTGGCGCTGGTCCGCGAGTTGTACGCAGTCCATAGCGCGAGCGAGAGACGGGCCGCCTACTACTACAGCTACGGTGCCGAGAAGACGCTTGATCTCGGCGGCTGCGACAGCGTGCAGCTGTGGTCGCTGCTGGAGCAGGCGCACCGTCTCGGACTGAAGCTCGTGCACACGCGGCCCGGTCTCGGCGAGGTGCGGTGCCATGAGCAGGGCGAGTTGCTTATCGACGTGACCCGGCAGGGCGAGTGGGGATCGACAGTTGGCACTGTCCTCCGGGTTGACGGTGATGAGACGGAGGGCTTGGAGCCGCTGCTGTTCATCGGTTCCAGCGGACATGGCGTCGTGTGCGCCGAGCGTGAGGACGGCGAGTCCAGCCAGGAGCCCGAGAGCCGCCGGTTGCGGCTCGTGCGGCTCGTCAAGCCGGCACCGGCGCCGCTGCAGCGGATGGTTCTGGGCAAAGAACGGCTGGAGATCCCGGTGGGCGAGCTCGAGCGTTTCGCCGAAGAGCTGTGCCCCGCGCTTCGCAGCGTCGCTACGGTGGTGTCCTCGGACGGCTCCTTCACGCCACCGGAGATCTCCTCGCCCACGCTGGTGTTGCGCGCAAGCTACGGCGCCGACCACGCCGTCGATGTCGGATGGGAGTGGGCCTACCGGGTCGGCGCTGCCACACGGCACGCAGCGCTCGCCAGCAACGAGGCCGGGCCCGGGTTCCGCGACCCCGACGCCGAGCGTTCGATCCTCGCGTCTGCCGACTTCACCGGGACAGGCCTCGAGCGCCTCGGCCTGCTCGACGGCGCCGGACGGCCAGCCGACGCGAACGCGGTCGCGCTGAGGGGCATTGACAGCATGCGCCTCACGACGGAGATGCTCCCGCGCCTCGCGGAGCTGGCGGACGTGGCCGTGGAGATCGTCGGCGACCCGGCCGACTATCGCGATGTCGGCGAGTCGCTAACGATCGGGCTCTCCACCGTTGACATCGCGGGAGAGCGCGACTGGTTCGACCTGGGGGTAACGATCAGCGTCGACGGCCGTGAGCTGCCGTTCGCCGAGGTGTTCGTAGCACTCGCCGCCGGCGAGTCGCACATGCTGCTTGACGACGGCGCTCACTTCTCGCTGCTCGAGCCGGGCCTGCAGGAGCTGCGGCGGCTGATCGAGGAGGCCAGGACGCTGTCGGACTCGCAATCGGCGCCGCTGCGGATCAGCCGCTACCAGGCCGGGCTCTGGGCCGAGCTCGCGGCGCTCGGCGTAGTGACCGAGCAGGCGCAGACGTGGCAGCGTCAGGTCGGCGCGCTGCTTGGGATCGACGCGATCGCCGAGCATGAGGTGCCGGCGACACTTGAGGCACAACTGCGCCGTTACCAGCGCGACGGGTTCGGCTGGCTGGCGACGCTGTGGGAGCTCGAGCTCGGTGGGATCCTCGCCGACGACATGGGGCTCGGCAAGACGCTGCAGGCGCTCGCGTTGATCTGCCACGCACGCGTCCGTGATCCGGGCGTCGGCCCATTCCTGGTGGTCGCCCCGACGAGCGTCGTGTCGAACTGGGTGACAGAGGCGGGTCGCTTCGCCCCCGGACTCGAGGTCGATGCGATCATCGACACGCTGGCGCGATCCGGCCGCACGATCGAGGAGGTCGCTGCCGCGGACGTCGTCGTCACGACGTACACGTTGTTCCGGCTCGAGGCAGACGCCTACCACAAGGTGCCCTGGGCGGGACTGATCCTCGACGAGGCGCAGTACGTCAAGAACCACCAGGCAAAGACCTACCGCTGCGTTCGCGAGCTGGCCGCGCCATTCAAGCTGGCGATCACCGGAACCCCGATGGAGAACAACCTGATGGAGCTGTGGTCACTCTTGTCGATCACAGCTCCCGGGCTGTTTCCCGACCCGAGCCGATTTGCCGAACAGTATGTGCGACCGATCGAGCGCAACGGCGATGTGGAGCAGCTCGCACGCCTGCGACGCCGGATCAAGCCGCTCATCAAGCGCCGCACAAAGGAGCTGGTGGCCGCGGATCTCCCCGCAAAGCAGGAACAGACCCTCGACGTGGACCTGCATCCGCGCCATCGCAAGCTCTACGACACCCAACTGCAGCGCGAGCGTCAGAAGGTCCTCGGGCTGATCGACGACTTCAACCGCAACCGCTTCGTGATCCTGCGCTCGATCACCCTGCTGCGCCAGCTCAGCCTACATCCGGGCCTCGTCGACGACGACCACGACGCCGTGCCCTGCACCAAGCTCGGCGCGCTCGTGGAGCAGTTGGGGGAGGTCGTCGGCGGCGGACACCGGGCGCTCGTGTTCAGCCAGTTCACGGGGTTCCTCGCCAAGGCCCGCGAGCGCCTGGACGCCGAGGGCATCGGCTACTGCTACCTCGACGGCCGCACCCGCCGGCGCGATCGTGTGCTCGAGCGCTTCAAGGACGGCGATGACCCAGTCTTCCTGATCAGCCTCAAGGCGGGCGGGTTTGGCTTGAATCTCACCGAGGCCGACTACTGCTTCCTGCTCGACCCGTGGTGGAACCCCGCCACCGAGGCTCAAGCGATCGACCGCACCCATCGCATTGGCCAGACCCGCCCGGTGCTGGCCTACAGGATGATCGCGCGCGACACGATCGAGGAGAAGGTCGCCGCCCTTGCGCGTCGCAAGGCCGCGCTGTTCAGTGGGGTCATGGACGAGGGCGACCTGTTCGCCAGCAGTATCACCGCGGAGGATGTCCGCGGGCTGCTCAGCTGAGGGGGCGCTTCGAGCGTGGGAGTGAGAGACGCTGGTGATCGGGAGTACAACACCTCCGTCATGTCGGGTACAATCCCTTCGTCAGGGCACAGCGAGCGGATCGTCGAGAAGCTCGTGCAGGCACGCTTGCGTACTCACGGGGGCGTCCTGCTCAATGGTCCAAAGGCAGTCGGCAAGACGACCACCGCGCGCTGCTTTGCGGTCTCGGAGGTACGCCTCGACCAGGATCGCGCAGCGCTCACCGCGGCCCAGATCGATCCGCGCCTCGTACTGGACGGTGAGCCTCCGAGGCTGATCGACGAGTATCAGCTTGCCAGCGGGATTTGGAACGCCGTGCGGGGGCGGATCGACGACCTCGGCGGCAAGGGCCTATTCCTGCTCACCGGCTCATCGACTCCTGAGATCGAGGAGCAAAGTCACACGGGCGCGCGCAGGATCGCCGCCGTGCACATGCGGACGATGACGCTGCTGGAGCGTGGCCTTTCCAGCGGCGCCGTCTCTGTGGGTGGACTCCTCAATGGCTCCACCCCTGAGGCTACGTCGCACAGGATCACCGTAGCCGAGGCGATCGAGGCGCTTTCGATCGGCGGGTGGCCAGACAATCTCACTCTCACGCCAGCCGACGCCCTCGAAGCGAACGCCGACTACCTCGACATGATCGTCCACGCGGACGTCCCTCGCGTTGACGGCGCCCGACGCGACCCCGACGGAGTCCGACGCCTGCTCGCCTCCTACGCCCGCAACGTCGCGACTAATGCGAGCCTCCGGACGATTGCTCGCACAGCAGAGAAGCCACTCGGCGAGACGACGCTGCACGACTACCTGCGGGTACTCGGACGGCTCTTCTTGATTGAGGACCAGCCGAGCTGGAAGCCGCAACTGCGTTCGCGAGTGCGCCTCGCAGCGACACCGAAGCGTCACCTCGCCGATCCCTCGCTCGCGGTCGCGGCCCTCGGCGCCACACCCCAGCGGCTGCTTGGCCCTCAGATCGAGCTCGCAGGATTCCTCTTTGAGTCGCAGGCCACCCATGACCTGCGCGTCTACGCCCAACCACATCGCGCAGAGGTCCGCTTCTACCGCGACAACAAGGGCCTCGAGATCGACGCGATCATCGAGGCGGCGAACGGTCGCTGGCTAGCAGCGGAGATCAAGCTCGGACACAATCGTGTGGAGGAGGCAGCCCGCAACCTGCTCGCGCTCAAGGAGAAGCTCACCCCCGACGCAAACGCCGCATGTGGCGCCCTGCTTGTCATCGTCGCGGACACCCCCACCTACACACGACTCGACGGCGTCCTCGTCACCTCAATCGCCTCCCTCGGGCCATGAGAAGCCCAGACGTATGCGCCCGCGTCTACAAACCCACTAGTAGCCGCTCGCCTCATCAGCAATAACCCCCTGCGCAATAGCAAACGCCGCATTAGCCGCCGGCACCCCCGCATACACGGCGGTGTGCAGGATCACCTCCTTGATCTCATCCGCGCTCAGACCATTGCCGAGCGCCGCCCGCACGTGCATCGCGATCTCGCCCTCCGCACGAAGCGCGACCAGCACAGCGAGGGTGGCGACGCTGCGAGAGCGCCGATCGAGGCCGGGACGCGCCCACACCTCACCCCAGGCATAGCGCGTGATGAACTCCTGGAAGTCCGCCGTGAACTCGTCCTTGCGAGCCTCGGCGCGATCGACGTGCGCGTCGCCCAGCACTTCACGGCGGATCTTCATGCCCCGCTCCAGGTCGCTCAACCGCTCATCTCCTTCGCTTCCGTGGGGGTGTGGCGCTCGCTCGCGGCGTGCGCCTGATCGAGGTGCTCGAGCAGCAACTCGTTGAACTGCGCGGCGCGCTCGACATTGCCGAGATGCGCCGCGCCGGCCAGTTCGACAAAGCGCGCTCCCGAGATACCCGCGGCGACCTGCCGGCCGTTCTCAGGCGGGGTGGCTGGGTCCTCGTTGCCGGAGACGACGAGCGTCGGCGCGGTGATCTCGCCGAGCCGCTCGCGCAGGTCGATACCCGCCATTGCCTCGCAGCACGCCGCGTACCCCTCGGCAGGGGTGGCCAGGAACATCGCGCGCATCGGGGCGATGAGCTGCGGTTGCTCGCGTCCGGCGGCGTCAGTGAGCCAGCGCCCGACGACCGCGTCGACGATCGCCTCGAGGCCCTGTGTGCGCACGATCCCAGCCCGCTCCAGCCAGCCCTGTGGCGGCCCGAACCATGCCGCGCTGAAGCACACCGCCAGCCGCTCGACTCGCTCGGGTGCGTGAAGCGCGGTCCACATGGAGATCGCGCCGCCCATCGACACGCCGCAGATAGACGCGCGCGCGAGCTCCAGCTCGTCGAGCAGCCCCAGTAGATCGCCACCGAGGTCGGCGAGCGCGTACGGGCCGGGGGGGACAGGTGAGCGGCCGTGGCCGCGGGCGTCGAAGCGCACCACGCGAAACCGCTCGCGCAGCGCGCTCGCCTGGGCGTCCCACATGCGCAGGTCGCTGCCCAGCGAGTTCACGAGCACGACCGCCGGCGCATCCGCCGGGCCTTCGACGAGCCGGTGCACCTCGCAGAGCGCCAACTAAGGCTCCTGTGGGCTCGCGCGCTGATCCACGAGCACGCCGTGAGCGGCGAGCGCGCGGTAGATCAGCTCATCGCTGGAGCCAAGGTAGTCCGCCGGCTCGAGCGCCGCGTCGATGCCGTCCTCGCCCAGCGCCGCCGTGATCTCGGGCACGCCCTTGACGATCTCGCGAAAGGATGCACCCCGCGCGAGCGCGTCCCGTGCTGCTTGCTGCACGAGCTCGTGCGCCTGCACGCGCCCGAGGCTCTCGGTCAGCGCGGTGGTGAGCGCCTCGCTCATGACCAAGCCGCCCGTCAGCTCGAGGTTTGCCCGCATCCGCTCCGGCTTTACCTCGAGGCTCTCCAGCAGCGAGCGCACCGCCGCTGCCGCCGAGCCGGTCAGACCCAACAGCTCCGTCAGCGTTTGCGCCTCCGCCTGCCAGCCGCCGGCCGCACGCTGGTGCTCGATGTTCATCGCCGCGAGCATCGTCGCCACGAGACCTGGAGCGCGGTCGGCGCACGCACGCGCGGCAATTGCCGCGACGGGGTTGCGCTTGTGCGGGAGCGTCGAGGATCCCCCGCCACCGCCGCCTTCGGCGACCTCTGCGACCTCCGTCTGTGCGAGCAGCACGACATCCGTGGCGATCTTTCCCGCGATCCCGCAGCAGGCGCCAAGCGCTCCCGCGAGCAGCGCCGGCCGCGTGCGATTCGCATGCCACGGCAGCGTCGGCTCGGCTAGCTCCAGACGTCGCGCGACCCCGGCTGTGACCGCCACGCCGTATTCCCCGAGCGAGGCCAGCGTTCCCACCGCGCCCCCGAGCTGCACGGCCAGCGTGTGCTCGCGGATCTCCCGCATCCGTGTGGCCGACTCGTCCAGCGCCACGAGCCAGCCGGCTGCGGTCAGGCCAAACGTCACCGGTGCTGCCTGCTGCAGCAGCGTGCGCCCGATCTGTAGCGTCTCGCGGTGGCGCTCGGCCAGCATCGCGCAAGCGTCTGCGGCGCCGTCGAGCTCTTCGGCCAATGGCACGAGTGCTCGGTGCGTGACGAGCATCGCAGCCGTGTCCACCACGTCCTGACTGGTCGCGCCGCGGTGCAGGTGGGCGCTGGCCTCTGCGGACAGGTCCGCCCGCAGCGCCGCGAGCAGTGCCGGCACGGGCGTGCCTTGATTCCCGCTCCCTTCACCGAGCGCCGCCGGGTTCGGCTCTGCGCTCGCGCACAGGCTCTCGATCTCGCGTGCGGCCTCTGCCGGCACGATGCCGACCTCCGCACCGGCCGCAGCCAACGCCGCCTCGAAGTCGAGCATCGCGCGAATCCACGCGCGGTCATCGAGCTGGGCGCTGACCGCGCCACGGGCGAACAGGCCGCTAAAGATTTCAGGACACACGGGGCCAGGCCTCCGTCCGGGGTCGCTCAGATGGCGAAGAAGACAGTCTCATCCTGCCCCTGCAGGCGGACGTCGAATCGGTAGCCCCCCTCGATCGGCTCCGCCTTCAGCGTGCGCCGCATTTCCTCCTCGCCCCGCAAGCTGCACAGAACGGGGTCGACGCTGTTGCGCTGGAGCTCGTCGGCGAAGTACACCCTCGTCACCAGACGCTGCAGCATGCCGCGCGCGAACACCGACATCGTGATGTGGGGCGCCTGCTCGGTGCTCCCGGGGCCCGGTACTGGTCCGGGCTTGACGGTGAGGATTGAGTAACGGCCCTCAGCGTCCGTGGCGCAGCGCCCGAAGCCGCGAAAGCCAGACCATGCGACCGCGCCACGGGGGTCGTCGGGGTGCGCAAAGCGCCCGTCGCCGTCGGCCTGCCAGGTCTCGATCATCCCGTCCGGGATCGGTTGGCCCGCGCCGTCGAGCAGCACGCCCTCGAGGCGGATCGCTCCCGCGGTGCCCTCGGCCACGACGAACGGTCCCTCGGCCCACGGCAGCGCGAAGCCGAAGTACGGGCCCACTGTTTGCGACGGGGTCGGCATCAGCGCGCCTGGGTATTCCTTCTCGCGGTCGATCGCCGGCCTCATCGGTGGCCCTCCTGAAACGGTGTCTGTTCGCGCCCGCGCAGGATGATGTCGTAACGGAACCCGAGCGCCCATTCGGGCGTCGTCGCGTCCATGTCGAACTCGCAGATCAGCCGCTTGCGGTCGCGCTCGTCGCGAACCGAGTTGAAGATCGGGTCATATGCGAACAGCGGGTCGTCGGGGAAGTACATCTGCGTGACCAGCCGCTGGGTGAACGCCCGCCCGAACAGCGAGAAGTGGATGTGGGCCGGGCGCCAGGCGTTGAAGTGGTTCTCCCACGGGTAGGAGCCGGGGCGGATCGTGATGAAGCGGTAGCGGCCCTCCGGGTCGGTCATGCAGCGCCCCACACCCTTGAAGTTGGGGTCCAGGGGAGCGGGGTGAGTGTCGACCTTGTGCCAGTAGCGCCCGGCGGCGTTTGCCTGCCAGATCTCGAGCAGCGTGTCCGGCACCGGATGGCCGTTGCCGTCCAGCACGCGGCCGTGGAGCACCATCTTCTGGCCCTGCGGCTCACCGCTGTGGCCGGCGGTCAGGTCGAAGTCCAGCTCGCCGAGGCGATCCTCTCCGAACAGCGGGCCGGTGACGTCGCTGAGCGTGTTTGCGATCGGCACGAGCGGGCGCTTGGGGTGGCGCAGGATCGTGCCTCGATACCACGGCCAGTCGTGGGGCGGGTCGACCAGCTCGTGATCACGCCGGTAGCCGGGGATCACCAGCCCGCGTCCGGGACCCGCCCACAGCGGGGAGTCGCCGCCCAGCTCGGCCTTGCGCTCGACTTCCATCTCGCTCCTATCGCTCATCGTTCTCAGCCGCCGTTGCTCGCGGTGGCCTGGGTGGCCAGCAGTTCGCGCAGCGCAACCAGCTCCTCCTGCGTGGGGGAGGGAGTCACTGCCAAGTCATCTGCCACCGCCAGCCGCCAGCCGGTCGCTGCGCGCGCCTGCTCGAGCTCGACTCCCTCGTGCACGCTCGTGAGCGTCAGCTCGCACGTCTCGGGGTCCGGCTCGAGCACACCGAGATCGGTGATCACCTTGACCGGCCCCCGCCCGGAGAAGCCGAGGCGTTCGCGGTCACCGGCCGCCGAGCCGAAGCCGACGGAGGTTACGAAGTCGACCCGCTCGACGAAGCTACGCCGGTTCTGGCGCACGATCACGATCACTTCCCCACACGACGCTGCGATCTCGGGAGCGCCGCCGGCGCCCGGCAGGCGCACTGCGGGCTTGTCGTAGTCGGAGCCGATGACCGTCGTGTTGATGTTGGCGAAGCGGTCGATCTGCGCGGCCCCCAGGAAGCCCACGTCGATTCGTCCCGGCTGCAGCCAGTAGTTGAAGATCTCGGGCACGCTCACGACCGAGTCGGCGGTGATCGCGAGCTCGCCGTCGCCGATCGACAGTGGCAGGGTGGTCGGCTTGGCGCCGATCGTCCCGGACTCATAGATCAGCACCAGATCGGGGGCGTGCGTGCGCCGGGCGAGGTTGGCCGCGGTGCTGGGCAGGCCGATCCCGACGAAGCAGATGGCGCCGTCGCCCAACGCGCGAGCTGCCGTCACCGTCATCCGCTCGTCCGCGGACAGCGCGCCGCCCAGTTCGCTCATGCCGCGGTGCTCTCCGCCTGGAGGATCTCGCGCTCGAGCCATTCGCGGAATCGCTCGCGGTCGCGGGCGATCGCGTCCCAGCGGCGGTAGTCCTCGTTGTCGCGGTCGTAGTAGCCCTGCGCATAGGATGGGCGTGCGCCGCACGGGACCTCCGCGACGGCGGTGACGACCCAGTTGGGCAGCACCATCGCGCCGGGGTGCGGGTCGAGTTCGTCGACGATCTCCTCGACGGTCACGAGGCTGCGGCGGGCCGCGAGCACCGCCTCCTTCTGTACGCCGACGATGCCCCACAGCTGGACGTTGCCGTCGCGATCGGCGCGCTGAGCATGGATCACCGCGACGTCCGGGCGTAGCGCGCTGACCGCGGTCAGCTCCTCGCCGGTGAACGGGCAGGTGATCGTCGCGATGCCGTTCGTGTGCGCGGCGAGGTCGGTGCCGACATAGCCGCGCAGCACCGCGAACGGCAGGCCGGAGGCGCCGGCGACGAGCCTGTTTGCCATCCCCGCATGACTGTGCTCCTCGAGCTCGAGTGGTGCCGGCCAGTCGTTCTCGACGGCGTCGCGGAAGCGATGCAGCGAGCCCACGCCGGGGTTGCCGCCCCAGGAGAACACGAGCTTGCGGGCGCAGCCGGCGCCGATCATGCGGTCGAGGATGATGTCCGGCGTCAGGCGAATCAGCGTCAGCTCGCGGCGGCGCTGGCGGATGATCTCGTGCGCCGCGGCGAACGGGATCAGGTGCGTGAAGCCCTCCAGTGCGACCGCGTCGCCGTCGGCGATGACCAGCTCGACGGCGTCCGCCAGCGGCAGGATCTCCGTCACCGGCACGTCGTTTCCCCCGACTGCATGTCGTCGATAAAGCTGATCTCTACCCCTCCGCGCCCCTTGACATTAGTCCGCAATGAGAACAGACGGACACAGTACGAACCATATCGCAAGGCCCGTGATACGACAAATCTTCTTCCTGCAGCTATGGCAATTAGCACGCAGGGTGCATTAGTGTTCGCATCACGAACCCACACGTTCCGGACCGTCATCCCGCACCACGAGCCGACCAAGTCAATGCCCGCCCCCAGAGCCAGCCGATCAGATTTCGTCCAGTCGCTCGAGCGCGGTCTGGCGGTGATCCGCGCGTTCGACGCCGAGCACCGCGACCTGCGTCTCTCCGATGTCGCCGCGTCAACCGGTCTGACGAGGGCCGCCGCGCGTCGCTTCCTGCTGACGCTCGTGGAGCTCGGCTACGTGCGTCTCGAGGACGGGCGCTTCTCGCTGCGCCCACGTGTGCTCGACCTCGGCTATGCCTACCTGTCGAGCCTCAGCTTCGCCGAGATCGCCCAGCCGCACATGGAGGCGCTCGTGCACGAGCTGAACGAGTCCTCCTCGGTCTCGGTGCTCGACGACACCGACATCGTCTACGTCGTGCGCGTCCCTACACGGCGGATCATGACGATCACCCTCGCGGTCGGCACGCGGCTACCCGCTTTTGTCACTTCGATGGGTCGCGTGCTGCTCGCTGCGCTGCCACCGGAACAGCTCGAGGAGCGCTTGGCGGAGATCGAGCTGCACAAATACACGCATCACACGATCACCAGCAAGGAGGCACTGCGCGCGGAGCTCCAGCGGGTGGCCCGCGATGGCTTCGCGATGGTCGACCAGGAGCTCGAGGAGGGTCTGCGCTCGATCGCTGTGCCGATCCGCGATTCCGCCGGCAGCGTGGCGGCGCTGAACGTCTCGGTGCATGCCAGTCGCACGGACCTCCGTACGCTGCGCAAACGTTTCGTGCCGCAGGTGCTAGCAGCTGCGGCGGCGATCGAGAACGACATCCGCGGCGCCGGCGGCAGCGTCGGCTGAAGACGACAGCGTCGGCTGAGGCTGGCTGCGCAGGGTGCGTCACGCACCGGCGCGGCGACTTGACACAAGCGACTTGACAAGTTCCCAGCGTCGCTCGAAACTAGTCGCTAAGCGAATCTTTGTGCGCATAGCGCATCCACGAGCATTCAAGGGGAGAGACGATGGCAACTGCTCGAGCAGAGCAACAGGAACTGCTGATGGGTGGAGACTGGACCGTTGGTGTCTCCGGTCGCAGCTTCGAGAACCGTCATCCCTACACCGGCGAGGTGGTCGGCTCGGCGGTCGCGGCGAGCGTGGAGGACGCACGCGCCGCGGTTGACGCCGCCGCAGAGGCATTCCCCGCATGGTCCGCTACGCCGCCCGCGCGCCGGCGCGAGCTGCTCGCCAAGGCGGCCGAGCTGCTGTCCGAACGCGGCGGCGAGATCGCGGGCGTCATGACCGAGGAGACCGGCTCGACCTTCGGCTGGGGGATGTTCAACGTCAGCCTCGCCACCGGGATGTTGCGCGAGGCGGCAGCCCAGGCATATGCGCTCGTCGGCGAGGTGATCCCCTCTGACGTGCCCGGCAAGACGGCGATGGCCGTGCGCCAGCCGGCCGGCGTGGTCGTCGGCATCGCACCGTGGAACGGGCCCGTGATCCTCGCCACGCGTGCAGTCGCAACACCGCTGGCGTTTGGAAACACGGTCGTTTTGAAGGCCTCTGAGCAGTGCCCGCGCACGCACGCCTGCGTGGCCCGCGCACTTGCCGACGCGGGGCTGCCGGCGGGGGTCGTCAACTTCATCACCAATGCCCCTGAGGACGCGGGCGATGTGGTCGAGGCGCTGATCGCGCATCCGAAGACTCGTCGCATCAATTTCACTGGCTCGACGAAGGTCGGGCGCATCATCGCCGAAAAGGCAGGCAGACATCTCAAGCGTGTGCTGCTCGAGCTGGGGGGCAAGGCGCCGTTTCTCGTGCTCGCCGACGCCGACATCGAGCGCGCGGTCGCAGCGGCGAAGTTCGGTGCGTTCATGCACCAGGGCCAGATCTGCATGTCGACCGAGCGCATCGTCGTCGACAACACCGTCGCCGAGGACTTCGCCACGCAGCTGGCCCAGCGCGCGTCGCTGTTGAAGGTCGGCGACCCACGCGAGCTCGACACGCAGATCGGCCCGCTGATCAACGCTGCTGCGATCGACCGGGTGGCGGAGCTGGTCGAGGACGCTGCCGCCAAGGGCGCGAGGGTGTTGAGCGGCGGCGAGGCCGACGGCCCCTGCTATCGGCCGACGGTGCTGATGGGCGTGACCCCCGAGATGCGCATCTACAGCGAGGAGTCCTTCGGCCCGGTCGTCTCGGTGATCCCAGTCGCCGATGAGGAGGAGGCCGTACGCACGGCCAACGACAGCGAGTACGGGCTCTCCGCGGCCGTATTCAGCCGCGACGTCCCCCGCGCGCTCGCGCTCGCGGGGCGGATCGAGAGCGGCATCTGCCACATCAACGACGCCACCGTCCACGACGAGCCGCAGATGCCGTTCGGCGGCGTCAAGGACAGCGGCTGGGGTCGCTTCGGTGGCAGCGCCGCTGTCGAGGAGTTCTCAGAGCTTCGCTGGATCACCGTCCAGGGGCTGCCCCGCGAGTACCCGATCTAGCGTCGTGGGTCACCACGGCGCCCTACAGCTGCGCGACCACCTGCGGGGTGATCCGCATGAACGCCTCCGCGTAGCGGACCTCCTGGTTGCCGGAGCAGCGCCGCGCGTGGTTGCCGCGGTGCCCCGCCCGCTCTTCGTAGTAGCTCTGCAGGTAGGCCTGTGCCTTCATCTCGCCCATCGCCTTGCGCTTTCGATCGATCACGTGGGTGATGTCGAGGAACGTGCTCGGCGTGAAGTTGCACAGCTCTGGCTGGTGGGGCTCGAACAGGAGCAGTCGCGGCGGCTTGATCGTCGGGAAGGCGCTCGCCACGCCAGCGCCGGCCGCGAGCGCGCGGGCGCGTTCGACCGCGTGGAAAGCGACGGGATGGTCGGGGTTGAAGGGGTCGCGGTCGGTGTGCGTGACGATCACATCGGGGGCGAGCTCGCGGATCGCATCGACCAGGCGCTCCAAGCCCTCTCCTGCGACCTCGAGTGGGTAGTCGCCGAGATCCAGGCAGCGGAAGTCAGCGCCGAGGATTGCCGCGGCGCGCTCGGCCTCGCCGTGGCGGATCTCCTTGACGCGCTCGACCGTCTGGCCCTCCTCTTTCCACAGCTCGCCAGACTCTCCGCGCTCGCCGTAGGAGAGCGCGAGCACATGTGCCTTGCCGCCCGCGGCCGCGGTCGCTGCGAGCGCGCCGCCCGCACGCCACAGGAAGTCGGCCGCATGCGCGCCGATCGCGAGCAGCGTCGGTGCGCCGCCTTCGGCGCTCATACGCCTGCCACCCGCTGCGTGTTGGTCACGGCCATCGTCTGTACCTCCTGGTCGTTGAAGCCCGCGTCGAGCAGGCGATCGACCATCAGCGCCATGCCGTCGGCGACGGGCGGGTTGAATACCTGTCCGAGGTCGGTCGAGAGCACCGAGTGCTCGGGCCCGCTCGCGCGGATCGCCTCGAGCCAGCGCTCCCAGCTGATCTTGCCGGTGTGCGGGGTGGTGAAGCAGCGCTCGAGCAAGACGTTGCCGTCCGCGACGAGGGCGAGCTGGTCGGAGACGCTCAGGGCCTGCGAGGGGAACTCCGGATGGGTGACGACCGTCAGCGCCACTTTCTCCTCACGTGCGGCCGCGACGATCGCGAAGATCTCCTCGCGGCCGAGGTGCCCGGTCGCGAGCGTCATCCCGTGCTGGGCGACCACCGTGAGCACATCGCGTATCTCGGGAGTGGGCTGTCCGTCGCCGTCGAGCACGGCGATCGGCTCGATCTCGATGCCGCGCTCGAGCAGTTCGCGCTGCAGGCTCACCCACACTGGTACCTTTGCGCCGGGGGGAGCCTCGCGCTCGTGCGCCTCGTTGAGCGCGTCCACGGTGGGCAGCCAGACGATGCGGGCGCCCTCGCGCGCGGCGATCTCGACCGCCAGCGGGTTGATGCCCCCGACGGCGCGATTGAGCACGATCGAGCCGAGCGCCTGGATCGGGGGGACCGCGGCGCGGACCACACTCGCGCGCTCGGCGGTGGAGGTGTAATGCGACTTCATCACGAAGCCGGCCATGTCCAGCTCGAGGAAGCGCTTCGCCAGCGAGAGGTCATCGATGCTGCGTTCGACCACGTCCGGGTCGATGTGCACGTGCGTGTCGAGTGCGCCGCGCAGCAGCTCTCTCGCGCGCTCGGACGGGACCGGATCGCTCATCGCCTCGCCTTCCCCTCTTGCTTTTCGGTAGTGGATCCGAATATTGTTGACAATATTGTTGTAAGTATGCCATCGAATCAAGGGGATAGGGACGAGGATGCTTGAGTCGGGTCAGGGCGCGCCCCGCGCGCAGAGCGCTGCGCCGAGCCCCGGCACGGGTGCCGTCCGGACCGTCCGTGAGGCCGTGCTCGATGTGCTGCGCGAGTACGGGATGACGAAGATCTTCGGCAACCCGGGCTCGACGGAGATCCCTTTCCTCACGGATCTACCCGCCGATTTCGACTACGTGCTCGGCCTGCACGAGGGGTCGCTGGTGGGGATCGCGAGCGGCTACGCGATCGGCGCCGGCAGACCTGCGTTCGTCAACCTCCACACCGCGCCGGGTCTCGGTAACGCGGTCAACGCGATCGCAGGTGCGCGCGACAATCGCGCTCCGCTGGTGATCCTCGTCGGCCAGCAGGACCGCCGCCAGCTCGCGCTCGCGCCGTTCCTCACCGGCCGCTCGCTCGAGCGGCTCGCGGGCGATTACCCGGTGTGGACGGAGACGCCCTCGCGGGCACAGGATCTGCCGGGGGCGATCGCACGCGCCTGGCACGAGGCAAGCCAGGCGCGCGGCCCGGCGCTGGTGGTCGCGCCGATGGGCGACTGGGAGGAGCCGGCGGAAGCCGAGGGCGCCGCGGGCGCACCGGCGAGGGTGCTGCAGGCGCCGAGCTTCTCAGAGGAGGCGATCGCCGAGCTGGCGGCGCTTGTCGAGCGCTCATCCTCGCCGGCGCTGGTCGTCGGCGCCGGCATCGACACGCGCGCGGGCTGGGACGGCGCCGTGGCACTGGCCGAGCGGCTGAACGCGCCGGTGTGGGGGCAGGAGTTCGGCTCGCGCGCTGGCTTCCCCCAGGACCATGAGCTGTTCGCCGGGCACCTGCACTGGAGTCGGCGGCGGATGCGCGAGTCGCTTGCCGCGCACGACCTGGTGATCGCGATCGGCACCGCTGCCTTCCTGCTCTACATCTACGACCCCGGGTCGATGGTCGCGCCGGCGGCGAGCGTGATCGTGATCAGCGACGTGCCCGAGGAGGTCAACCGTTCCAGCGCCGAGCTTGCGCTGCTCGGGCCCCCGGCGCTCGCCTGCGCGATGCTCGCCGAGCAGCTCACCCAGCGTGAGGGGCCGGCGCCCGCGCCGCGCCAGCTTCTGCCCGACCCGCCGGCGCCGGCACCCGGAGGGCCACTCGAGCCGGGCCACGTGTTCGTGGCGCTGCGCGAGCGGCTGGCGGAGAACGTGGTGCTGATGGAGGAGAGCCCCTCCAGCCGGCCGGAGCTGATGGCACGGATCCCCGCGCGCCAGCCGCTCGGTTTCATCAGCGGCGCCAACGGCGCGCTCGGCTTTGGCATCTCCGCGGCGACCGGGCTTGCGATGGCCCTCGACGATCGCCCGGTGGTGGCCGTGCTCGGCGACGGCGCCTCGCTCTACTCGATCCAGGCGCTGTGGAGCGCGGCCCGCTACGGTGCGCCGCTGCTTGCGATCGTGATGGCCAATCACCGTTACGCGGTAATGGACGGTCTCGCCGCGCGCGCCGGTGGACGGGGTGCCTGGCCGGACTTCGCCACGGTCGACATCGCGCTGCTTGCCGAGGGGCTCGGTTGTCCGGCGCGGCGGATCTCAGAGCACGCCGAGCTGCTGGCCGCGCTCGATGAGCTGCTCCCGGGACTCGAGCGCCGCGACGGCCCGATGCTGCTCGTAGTCGAGCTGGGGGCGGGCTCGTGAGGTCCTGTGAGCCCCTCGAATGCCGCGGGCGGGGCACCAGTCCGGAGCGCCGGCAACTGGCACTTGACATTTACTCCGCGGTCTATGAGAGTATCTAGTGCGGATCGTGGATGGACGTGCGCCATCCGCACAAGTATCGGGGAAGGGTAGAAGCGTGTTCGTGCCGGGGAAGGAGAGATATGAGGTGCAGTACTGAGCGGAGCGGGGCATGAGCCACGTTCCCGAGATCCAGCAGACGAAAGCGCCGATCCTGGAGATGGCAGGCGCCGGCAACGGCGCGGAGAAGCGTCCCGTCCACTCGACGGCCCTGTCCTTGATCCTGCGCGTGCTGCGCTTCGAGTCGACGAGCGTGCTGCTGGCGACGCTGGCGCTCGGCGCGGTAATCGGCATCATTCACCCCGAATTCCTCTCCTCCTCACAGATCCGCGACGTCCTGCAGGAGTCGGTTTACGTGGCGATCATCGCCGGCGGCATGGCGTTCCTGATCGCGATGCGCGAGATCGACCTCTCCGCCGGATCCGTCTTCGGCCTGACCCTGATCATCGCGGCGCTGTTCATGCAGGGCGGGATGAACCCCTACATCGCGTGCGTCATCGGCGTTGTGCTCGCGGGCTGCATGGGCCTCGTCAACGCGATCCTCGTGCAGGCGATCAAGATCCCGGCGATCGTGGCGACGCTCGCGACGCTGTCGATGTTCCGTGGCCTCGCGCTCGCGCTGAGCAACGGCCAGCAGGTCAACCACCTGCCGTTCAACAGCTCCTTCTTCACCTTCTTCGGCGGCAACAAGCTCGGCCTGCCGGTCAGCGTATGGGTGCTTTTGATCGTCGCGATCGTGCTCACCGCCGTGCTGCGGCTGACGCCGTTCGGGCACCGCGTGCGCGCGATCGGCTCAAACCCCGAGGCGGCGAGCTTCTCGGGCATCTCGATCCCGCGGGTGCGCATCCAGGCGCTCGTTCTGATGGGCGTGCTCTCGGGGATCGCGGGGATCCTCGGACTCGCCTTCTTCGCCTCCGGCGAACCTAACATCGGCGCGGGCTTCGAACTGCAGGCGATCGCCGCGGCGATCATCGGCGGCACGTCGCTCGCGGGCGGCAGTGCCACGGTGATCGGAGCGATGTTCGGCGCCGTGCTGCTCACCGAGGTGAGCGCCGGGCTTGTGTATTTCAACGTGCCCCAGAACTGGAGCGCGTTTGCAACCGGTGCGGTGATTCTGGCCGCGGTCGCGCTCGACAGCATCGTCCGACGTCGAGGTAAAGGACGTGCCGCGGGAGGTCTCGGGCTATGAGCATCAAGACGAGTGGCCGGCACGTCGTTTTCACATTGGGTTGTTCCCTAGAGAGGAGACAGAAGGTAATGCCAACACGGCAATCTGGAAGTACAAGGAGGCGACGGAGCGGCATCCTGGGCGTCACGGCAGCTGTCGTGACGGCACTGGTGCTGAGCGCCTGCGGCTCGAGCAACAGCAGCAGTGGCAGCAGCAGCTCGAGCACGACAGCCACAACCAGCGCCAGCAGCATCAAGCTCGCGGTCGTCACCGCGTCTACTACGCAGAACGCCTTCCAGGAGATGGCCGATGGCGCTGAGGCTGCCGCTGAACACGAAGGTGTCAGCATCTCTTCCTCGGCTCCTAACGGGGTCAACCCAACGCAGGAGGTGAGCCAGTTCCTCGCGGCTACGCATACCGCCAAGAACGGGGTCGCGATCATGACCACCGCGCCGGAAGACTTCGTGCGCGCATACAACCAGGCGGTTGAAGAAAAGGTCCCGGTTGTGACGATGGACGCGCCGCCGCCGACCGGCAGCAAGGTCACCACCTATGTCGGCAACAACAACGTGGCTGTGGGTGAAGGGCTCGCCACTTACATGCTCAAAAAGCTGCCGAAGACGGGTGAAGTTGTGATCGGCAACGACATCCCGGGCCTGATCCTGCTGGAACTGAGGATCAAAGGCATGGAGGCAGTGCTCAAAAAGGAACGGCCCGGTCTGAAGATCTCAGGACCGTACGCCGTTGGCTCAGAGCCGGCGGAAAACTATGACCACTGGAGCAACCTGGTCAAAGCGCACCCGAACGCCGTCGCCTACCTGGCGCCGGGCGACCAGGACGCGGTTTCGCTTTACCGGATTCAGAAGCAGAACAGCGTTCACTACCTGGTTGGAGCCTGCGACGTCGACCCGATCGCGCTTGAAGCGGTCAAGGACGGCTACGTGTACGCGCTCGGCGACCCCTACCACTACATGAAGGGTTACATCGCTGGGACGCTGCTGGCCCAGCACGCCAAAGGCAAGGCGCTGCCGGAAGGCTGGTGGAACCCCGGTCAGGGCATCGTCACGTCTGAAAACATCAACGAAATCATCAAGCGGGAGAGCAGCGCGGCGAACAAGTACGCGTTCTTCAAGCCGCTGATCGAAAAAGAGCTCGCGGACCCGAGCGCCTACCTCAAGCCACTGTCGGCGCTCGGCTAGTAGCAATGCTGGAAGCAAAGGACATCCGCAAGGCATATGGCGGTGTTCAGGCGCTGAGCGGCGCGGGCCTCACGGTCCGCGCCGGCTCGGTGCACGCTTTGCTCGGTGAGAACGGGGCGGGCAAGTCGACACTCGTGAAGGTGATCGTCGGTGCGGTGCGCCCGGACAGCGGTGTGCTGCGGCTGAACGGCGAGGAGGTCTCCTTCTCGAGTACCGCGGACGCCGGCAAGCACGGTGTGGCGGCGGTGTCGCAGGAGCTCAGCCTGTTCCCCGATCTCGATGTGCTGTCAAACCTTTTCCCGATGCGAGAGATCAAACGCGGGCCGTTCATCGACCGCAAGGCGATGGAGCGCAAGGCGCGTCCCGTGCTCGCGGACCTCGGCCTGGAACTGGAGATGCGCCAGCCGGTCAGCACGCTGACGTTGGCTGAACGCCAGCTGGTGGAGATCGCCAAGGCGCTCGTGACAGAGCCGCGGGTGCTGATCCTCGACGAGCCCACCTCGGCCCTTGAGGCCTCGAGCGTGGAGATCCTGATCAACGTCTTGAAGGTATTGCGCGAGCGCGACGTCGCGGTGGTGTTCGTGTCGCACATCCTCGAGGAGGTGATGCAGCTGTGTGATGAGATCACCGTGCTGCGCGATGGCTTTCCGGTGCTCGAGGGTGAGTCGCGCGCGCAGCTTTCCGTGCCCGTGATCGTCGACGCGATGCTTGGTGAAAAGGGCTCGCACGAGCGCGTCATGAGCGGCGCCGAGCGCACCGCGGCCGACTCGCCGGGCGTCCCGGCCAATGGCTCCGTCGCTGCCGCCAACGACACGAGCGCGAGCACGGCCCCCGGCATTGCTGGGGCGGGCGGTGGCTTGCGTCTGAAGGGTGTGAGCGTGAAGGGCAAGCTCGATGGCATCGACCTGGAGGCGCAGGCGGGTGAGATCGTGGGCGTCGCGGGAATCGCGGGCTCCGGCCACCTGACGGTACTCGAGCTGATCAGCGGCCAGGTTGGCATCAGCGGTGGCGAGGCGATCCTGCCGAGCGGGCGTAAGCTGCGCCGCTCGATGCACCGCGCGGTCGGCTCGGGGGTGGCGATGGTGACGGGCGACCGCCGCCGTTATGGATTGATGCTGGACAAGCCGATCTGGGAGAACATCGCGCAGGTCCGCTCGGTGGCGCTGGCGCGCGAAGGCATGATCGTGAGCAAGCGCAAGATGCGTCGCCGCGCTGAGGAGATGGTCGAGCGCCTGCAGGTGAAGGCGGCGTCGATCGATGAAAACGCGGGGCAGCTCTCGGGCGGCAACCAGCAGAAGCTGGTGTTCGCGAAGTGGCTCGACGCGGAGCCGAGCGTGTTGCTGCTGGATGACCCGACAAGGGGCGTTGACATCGGCGCGAAGGCGGAGATGCACCGGTTGATCCGTGGCGCCGCGGGCGGGGACACGGTCGTGTTGCTCGCGTCGACGGACCTCGATGAGATCGTGGCGGTATGCGACCGCGTGGCGGTGTTCTTCGAGGGGCGGATCTGCGCGGAGCTGAGCGGCGAGACGCTTTCCCAGCACGCGCTGCTCGAGACGATGAACACCGGCCGTTTGCCGGTCGCGGCCTGACGCGAGTGCGCTTTACTCGCTGCGAGCCGGCCCCAGCCGCTCGATCGCAAGCGAACCCAGCCCGCACACTGCGATCACGATGGCCATCGGCAGCGCGTCGTGGGAGCCGGCGAGGCCGACGATCGGGGCGGTGATCGCGCCGCCGCCAAACTGTCCGAGCCCGAACAGCGCGGATGCGCTGCCGGCGGCGTGTTGCTGCTCGGCCATCGCGAGGGCTGTGGCATTGGGGAGGATCAGGCCGATGCTCGAGATCGTCAACACGAGCGCAACGAGCACCGCGGCGAGCCCCGCGCCGAAGGCGACAGCGATGAGCAAGAGAACACAGCCGAGCGCCATCGCGAGGTTGCCTGCGGTCAACAGCGCGCGTGGCCCGACGCGCTCGACGAGGCGGCGGCTCACCTGGGAGAGGATCACGATCCCGGCGGCGTTGACGCCAAAGACAACTCCATAGATTTGAGGGGAGAGCGTGTAGATGTTCTCGAGCACGAATGGAGATCCGGAGATGTAGGCGAACATGGCGGCGAACGCGAGGCTCCCCGAGGTTGCGTAGGGGACGAAGCTGTGGTCGACGAGCAGGCCCTTGAAGACCTGGATCTTGGCGGCGACACCGGGCTCGTGACGCAGGTGGGCGGGCAGCGTCTCGCGCAGGCGCAGTGTGGAGACGGCGAGCATGGTGGCGCTGAAGACGACGAGCACGACGAAGATGCCGCGCCAGCTCGTAAGTAGCAATACCTGCCCGCCGAGCACGGGGGCAAGCACGGGCGCGACGCCGCTGATCAGGACCAACAGGGCGAATATCCGGGCGGCGTCGTTGCCGCTGTAGATGTCGCGGACGATCGCGCGGGCGACGACGAAGCCGATGCCGCAGGCGGCGCCCTGGATGAGGCGAAAGCCGATCAGCATCCAGATGCTCGAGGCGACGGCGCAGAGCAGCGAGGCGGCCATGTAGGCGAGCAGGCCGACGAGCACGAGCCGGCGGCGCCCGAGCGTGTCTGAGAGCGAGCCGGCGAAGATCTGGCTGACGGCGATCCCGAGCAGGCAGGCAGTCAATGTGAGCTGCCCGGTGGAGGCGCTCGCGCCGAGGTCGGCGGTCAGGTGGGGGAGACCGGGGAGGTAGAAGTCGATCGACAGCGGCGCAAGGCCGGACAGCGAGCCGACGATCAGCAGCGTGGTGACTCGCCCACGCGATTGGGTGCGGTGCGCCAACCGCTGTCCTACATGCCCTGCTTGGCGGCGCGCACGACGACCTCGCTGACGCTGACGTTGTCGGGCTGTTCGAGCGCATAGAGCACGGCCCTGGCAATGTCGTCGGCTTCGAGCGGCGTGACGCCGGCGAACCCCGGGAGGATCTTCTCGAGCACCTCAGGGCGGGTGTGGCTGCGAAGCTCGGTGGCGGTCGAGCCGGGGACGATGGAGGTCACGCGGATGTTGTCCTCGAGCGACTCTTTGCGCAGCGCTTCGGTGAAGGCGCCGATGCCGAACTTGGTGAGGCTGTAGACGCCGGAGTAGGTGCCGAGCACCTTGCCGCCGACGGAGCTGACGTTGAGGATGTGCCCGTCTTTCTGCGGGCGCATGTACTCGAGCGCGGCGTGCGTGCAGTAGAGGACGCCGAAGACGTTGACGGCGACCATCCGCCGCCACTCATCGGTTGGCGCTCCGGCGATCGGGCCGAGCTGCATGACGCCGGCGTTGTTGACGAGCGCATCGAGGCGCCCGAAGCGCTCGTGGGTGGCGTCGATGAAGTGCCGCGCCTGCGCCTCGTCGCTGACATCGGTGGCGATCGCGAGCGCCTGGCCGCCCTCCGCCTCGATCCGCTTTGCGAGTGCTTGGATCTGCTCCCCGCGGCGGGCGGCGAGCGACACCCGCGCGCCGGCGTGCGCGCACGCGAGCGCTGTCGCCTCGCCGATCCCGGAGGAGGCGCCGGTGATGGCAACTACCTTGCCCTGCAGTGCTCCGTCTGCCATGTCTATCCTTTCGCCGCGTTTGCGCTACCGGGGTAGCCAAGGGTGTTGACGCGCACGTCCACGACGACGGCCGCTCCGGCGAGGGCCTCTGCCACGCCCTCGGAAAGTGCGCCGGCGAGGTCTGCGGGATCGGCGATGGGGCCGTGGCCGCGCAGGCCGAGCGAGCGGGCGAGCTCGCCGAGGTCGGGGTCGGGGTCACCGACGCCGATGGCAACGCTGCGGTTCTCGACCGGGCGCTGGCGGGCGCGGGCGACGCGTGTCTGGTGGACCTCGTCGTTGAAGAAGGAGCGGTTGTTGGCGACGACGACGAGTAGGCGCAGCCCATAGCGGGCGGCGCTCCAGAGCGCCTGGCAGCCCATCAGGAAGTCGCCGTCGCCGAGGACGGCGACTGCGAGCCGGTCGCTGTCGGCGAGCGCGAGCGCGGCGCCGACGGCCATGCCGGGCCCGGAGCCGAGCCCGGCGCCGCCGTCCTGGCCGAGGTAGTCGAGCGGCCCCTGCACGTGCAGGTCTGCCCCGTGCCAGCTGAGAGGCAGGCGCACGAGACAGGCGTCGCGCCCGTCGAGTGCCTCGCGTAGGGCGCTTGCGAGCATGCGGATGTCGATCTCGCCGGCGGTGGGCTCAGAGTCGGCGTCGGTCGTGGGCGCGTGGCCAGTGCCGGTGGCGGTCCCGTGGTCGGTGGGTGGCCAGGCGTCCCGCTCTGGCGCTGTGCTCGCGCCCGCGGCGAGCCGCTGGCCAAGCGCACTGACGAGCAGGTCGGGGTCGCAGGCGATGGCGAGGTCGACGGGCGGTAGCTGGAAGTGGTCCTTGCTCCAGCCGTTGTGCAGGACGTGGTCCTGGGTGGCGGAGATGATCTTCGCGTCGACGGGGTCTTGGCCGTAGGCTTGTTTGAGGGTGCCGCCGAGGTCGACCCAGTCGAGGCTGAGGACGACGTCGGCGGCGGCTAGCAGCTCGCGCCCGGAGTCGGTGAGGAAGGTGCCGGGCACGGCTGCGTTGAGCGGGTGCGGGGCGGGGAAGGCGGCGCCGACCTTCAGGTCGGTGAGGACGGCGGCGCCGAGCGACTCGGCGAGTGCGACCCGCTGTGACCAGTCCTGGGGATCGCGGCTGACGCGGCCCATAAGGATCAACGGCCGCTGGGCGGATGCGAGCAGCTCGAGCGCCTGCTCGGCCTGCTCGGGTAGCGGCCCGGCGGGTGCGGGCGCTGGATGTCGGGCGGGGTCGGGTAGCTCGACGCCCTCTGCGGGCAGCTCGGTCTCCTGGACGGCGGCGTCGAGGCACACATACACGGGGGCGCTGGGCTTCGTGCGGGTGATGGCGTTGGCGCGGGCGAGCGCTTCGAGGCTGGCGGGGCCGGAGCTCGGCTGGTCGTCCCACTTGACGAACGGGCGGATCAGCGCGCCCTGGTCGGCGGTGGTGTGGATCCACTCGATCCACGGCCGGCGACGGTCGGCGTCGAACGGGCCGGTGGCGCCGATGACGAGCATGGGGACGCGATCGCAGAAGGCGTTGAAGAGGGCCATGGTGGCGTGCATGAGCCCGACGTTGGTGTGCAGCGCGACGGCCATGGGCCGCTCGGTGACCTTGGCGTAGCCGTGGGCGAGCGCGACGGCGTGCTCCTCGTGCAGGCAGAGGACGAGGTCGGGGCGCTGGTTGCCGAGGTGGTTGACGATGCTGTCGTGCAGACCGCGGAAGCTGGCGCCGGGGTTGAGGCTGACGTGGTCGATGTCGAAGCGGCGGAGCAGCTCGGCGACGGCGTCGCTCCACCACGCCATGGGCGCATCGGCGGGGGCGGGCACGGGCGGTTGCTCGGCGTGGGTGTGGGTTGTGTCGGTCAGGGTAGATCTCCCGCGGCGGGCTCTCGGCCCGGGCGCTTTGCGGCTCGTTCGCGGGCAGCTGACACGCCCCGCGTAAACAAGTAATGATTATGCCTTATTAGCGCGGCGCGAGGGCGCCGTGGGGAATGGGGAGCAAGGGTGAGTAGCGTGCAAGGACAGCCACAGGCAGGGGAGCGGGTTGCGGTGATCACGGGCGCGGCGGCGGGGATCGGTCAGGCCCTGGCGCAGCGCTTGGCGAGCGACGGCATGCGCATCGCGATCGCGGACATCGCCCCGGCGGATGAGACGGTTGAGCTGGTGCAGGCGGCGGGCTCGGAGGCGTTGGCGGAGCGTTGCGACGTGGCGTCAGCGGTGAGCGTGGGCGCGTTCGCACGGGCCGTGCGTGACAGCTTTGGGCGCTGCGACGTTCTGATCGCAAACGCTGGCATCTACCCGATGGCGAGCTTCGACGACTACACGTGGGAGCAGTGGCGGGCGGTGATGTCGATCAACGTGGACTCGCTGTTTCACGTGACGAAGGCGTTCCTGCCGGGTATGCGCGCGGCGGGCTGGGGGAGGATCGTGGCGGCGGCGAGCAACGGCTTCTACAGCGGCCTGCCGAACCTGACGCCGTATGTGGCGAGCAAGGGCGCGGTGGTGGGCTTCGTGCGCTCGCTGTCGCGCGAAGTGGGGGTGGACGGCGTGACGGTGAACGCATATGCGCCGAGCCTGACCCGGACGAAAGGCACGCACGAGGGCCCGCACGAGGAGCTAGGTCTGTTCGAGCTGGTTGCGCAGGAGCAGGCGATCAAGCGCACGCAGGTGCCGGATGACGTGGCGGGGCTGGTTTCGTTCCTTGTGTCAGAGGCGGCGGGTTTCATCACCGGCCAGACGATCCCTGTGGATGGCGGTGCGGTTCATGCTTGAAGAGGAGATCGCGATGCTCAAGCAGGCGATGTGTATGCCTATGGGTGGGGTGGCCTGACATGGCGAAGATCGTGGGCGCCTTCGGCGTTCCGCACAACCCGCACTTCCCGTCGTGGTCGCAGGAAGGGCATCCGTTGGGCGAGGAGGTCGACCGTTACTACGGCCGGGTTGCGGAGCAGTTGCGGGCGGTGGAGCCGGACGCGATCGTGTACTTCACGTCCGACCACTACAACCTGTTCTTCGAGAGCGTGCCGATCTTCTCGATCGCGGTGGCGCCGTCGGCGGCGGGGCCGAGCGACTACCTGACGATCGCGCGTCGCGAGCTGCCGATCGCATCAGGGCTGGCGCGCGCGGTGCAGCGCCACGTGATGGCGTGCAACTTCGACGTTGGCATGCTGCAGGAGCTGGAGTTCGACCACACGGTGATCGCGCCGCTTCACTTCCTGTTGCCGGACCGGGAGATCCCGCTGGTGCCTGTGTACATCAGCGCTTTCCTGCGGCCGATTCCCTCGGCGCAGCGTTGCTATGCGCTGGGGCAGGCGATTCGGGAGGCGATCGAGGGGGCGGATGCGCCCGAGTTCCCTGAGCGCGTGGCGATCATCGCAAGCGGCAGCTTCTCGGTGGAGATCGGGGGTCCTCGTCTGGCGCCTGACTCCCATGTGGGGGTGCCGGACCCGACTTGGACGCAGCGTGTGGTCGAGTTGCTGGAAGCGGGGGACTTCACGCAGCTCGTGGAGGAGGCCACAGATGAGCAGATGGGGGAGGCGGGCAACGCCGCGGGGGAGCTGCTCGACTGGATCGCGATGCTAGGGATGATCGATCCGGCGGCCCCGGCGTTTGTGGAGACGCAGCCGCAGTTCGGGCACTCGTTTGCTGCTTGGCCGGTTGTGGAGGGTGGGCGCGTGGAGGCCAGCGCCGTGGAGGCCGGTGGTACGGAGGCTAGCGCCACGGAGGCCACCCGATGAGCGTGTACGCGGTGAACAAGTTCTGCCGGCGTGTGGTGCATGAGCCGGGCTTGCGCGAGGCGCTGAATGGGTCACGGGGAACGGCCGAGGCGGCGATCCGGGCGGCGGAGCCGCCGCTTAGCGAGGAGGAGGTGCGCCTCGTGCTGGATGGCGAGGTGGGGGAGCTTGGACTTAGGGGGTCCAATTACTTCTTGCTGCATCAGCTCGGGCGTTGGGAGGTTCTGGGGATGACGCTGAAGCTCCATGGGGAGCGGGTGCGGGAGGCGCAGGCGCGGACAGGGTAGGCGCTCAAGGCGGCCGTTCGATCGGCTCTATCTGCTTTTCTTTACGTTCGTAGATAGAGATGGATCAGCGTCTAAATCCCTACACGCCCGGTTCTGGCGTGAAGCCGCTCAAGCTCGCGGGGCGAGATCCTGATCTGGAGGCGTTCCGGGTGCTACTCGAGCGCTTGGCCGACGGTCGGCCGGAGCGAAGCCTGATCTACTCGGGTCTTCGCGGCGTCGGAAAGACCGTGCTCCTTCTCGAGTTCGAGACGCTCACCCGCGAGAGCGGCTGGGTTTGCAATGACGTGGAGGAGGTCGGCTCAGGCGACTTCCGCCAGACCTTCGCGGAGCTCGCGTACCAGCTGCTGCTCTCGATGAGCCTTCGCGAGCGGATGCAGAAGCGTGCCAGCAAGGCATTCGGCGTACTGAAGGCGTTCTCGATAGGCATACCGGGCGGCTTGAGCGCGCGGATAGATGTCGAAGCCGCGACCGGCACCGCGGACAGCGGAGACCCCGAGCGCGACCTAGCCGTGTTGCTGGTCGAGGTCGGCCAGGTCGCACAGGCTGGCGGCACCGGCGCGGTGTTCTTCCTCGACGAGATGCAGGGGCTCAACGAGACTGCCTTGGCGGCAGTCTGCATGGCGATGAACCGAGTCGGCCAGAGGGAACTGCCGGTCGCTCTGGTGGGAGCAGGCCTGCCACCCCTGCCGCGGCTGCTGCGAATGGCGAAGCCCTATGCCGAGCGCATGTTCGGCTACCACGAGCTCGATCGTCTCTCGGATGCAGAGGCGCGAACGGCACTGGTTGGACCCGCCGGTCAGCACGACGTCGCATATGAGGCCGAGGCGGTTGAGTTGATCGTCAAAGCGTCGGCCGGATACCCGCACTTCATTCAGGAGTACGGGCGGGTGCTGTGGAATGAGGTGGACCGCTCGCCGATCAGCGCCGCCGATGTCGAAGGCGCACGGGCGCTTATCGATGATGCCCTCGATCGCCGCTTCTTCAAGGATCGCTTCGAGATGGCTTCTGATGCCGAGCAGCGCTACCTGGCAGCGATGGCCGACTCGGGCGATGGCCCGGTCCGGACGGCTGACGTGGCATCGCGTGCCGGCTACAAAGACAGCGCCGGTGCGTCGGTGGTGCGCAACGCGTTGCTCCGGAAGGACCTTGTTTACAGCCCGAGGCGAGGCCTCATCGACTTCACGGTGCCGCTGTTTGGTGGGTATCTGCGGCGGGAGTATCCGCTGGATGGTCTTGAGGCGGAGTAGGCGGTCCGAACTCTATAAGCGTTTATCTACGAACCTAGATATTCGGGGGCGGTAGGCGGGGTGACAGTGGCTTAGGTGATCGGAGTAAGCGTCTATCGCGTAGTCAAAGAGATGGATGTTCGACCGTACAGCTATTGCCGTCGCCGCTTTCTAATCTCCTCCCATAGTTGCAGGAGGCGCATGCCCCACTGAGGAGCGCCCCAGAGCGCGATGAGCCCAATGGCAACCGCTGTCTCCGCGGAGGTCATGTGCGACGGAAACACAGCCGGTGTCCTCCGGCCCCTATGTAGCTGCGGTTATTACGGCTAGCACCGTTCGATCGACCTCGATTGAGTCCCTGGTGGGCTTATGTACGCGTCCGCGCTCTCAGCGGATCATGAGTTCTCATCGTTGGACTACGTGTTCTCTGCTGGTAGCCCCAGATCTGAAGCGGGCGCACCGGGTCCCAGTACCGCGACCAGTTGATCGCACGCTTTGATCGCTCTACCGTGGCCGCAGCGGCTTCTCCGATGCCGGTAAGCGGCGGAGGGCCTGGCGGTCTTTTCGGGTCGTCGGACGGCCCAGCAAATTGCTGACGTCGCGTCGTAAGCCCTCTGCGTCAGGGTTAGCTACCGCGTCTTGGTGCCGTTTGCAGCAGCCAATTGCGCCTGCTGCTCGTCTAGAAAGACAACCTCGGCAAGAACTTTTATAGCTCGCCGCTCGTGATGCTGGCGGATTGTGTCGCCAGCTACACCGTCTCCCGCGCTCTCACCAGCAAGAGCGTCTGCGCTGACCTCATCGTCATCGTCGTCCTCTTCAGGTTCTCGAAAGAGCCTGCCAGCCTCAGCGCGACGCACCTTGGCAGTCTGGTGCCGCCAAGACTTCGCTTTCCAGGTCGGATCGCCCAAGCCCAGTACGACTTCGAGAATCTTCCTATAAGGCAGAGACGCAACCCGTTGCACAGCGTCCTCCAGGTAGGCCCGCAAGGCTTTTGCGTAGTCCCGCTCGACAGGCTCGGCCACGTCGGCCTTTAGGTACGCCTGAACGCACACGAGTCTGAGCAGGGACTGTCCGTCTGGTTCGAGGATCCAGTAGGTCCTCAGAGCCTTGGTGCACAGCCGCGCTAGCCCCTCCTCAATGACCTCTTCGCCCGGAAGTTCCTCAAACGGGGCCAACCACGCCATCCAAGGATGCTACCAGGTATTACCACACCTGCTCATGAGTTGACTGCGGCTACCGCAATAGCCCAGACATCTACTGCAATTGCAGGTTTTGGCGCGCGGAGATCGGCGCAGGACAAGTAGGAGAAGGCGGTCGCTGGCGTCTAGTGGTGCGGCCTGCCGCCACCTAGCGAGAGCGCGAGATCCCGATCGTAAACACGAATTCGACTAACCGACCGGCGTCGCCGATGCTGTAGCGGACTTCGACCGTCTCGACTCTAAGGAGATCACGATGAGCACCAACTTGGCGCAATCGATTAGGCCGGCACCGCGCCTCCGCACCTGGCGGCCCGGCGGGCTTAAGCGCTCGATGCCTTCGACTGCCCCCGACGCACTGGCGACCCAAGAGCGTTCGCGCATAAGTAGACAAGACGGGTCCGCCCGAACAATTACCTCCTCCATCAATTGGCTTAACGCGCAAAATGGCGGACCTCGTCCGCAGTGACCATTAGCCGCCACTCATGTTGAAAGGTGAAGCAATGTCCACGGGACACACAGCGACCCCAGTTTCAAGACAACTGCACGACGCGCTAGCAGTAGCAACACGCCTCCGCGCCGACCCTCCGCGAACATGCGGGCATGGCCTTCTCTTTAGTCAATGCAATGTGTGCCTGGAGCTATGGAAAGTAGGCATCTACGCTAGTGCCGATCCGGCTGCCTGGCGACTCGCGTGCGAAATCACTGAAACTCGGGACTGTCGCGCGACGGGCCACAAGTGTCGACCACGGACCCAGGAGCACTCAAGGTTCCGCAGCCGCCGATGAAGTCACCCGATTCCTGGGACCCCCTTCACTTGAACACCATCGCAGCCCAGATCGCCTCTAGCCGCTTCCCGTTGAAGTGACTACCGACGTTCCGGGCTTGAGCTACGCGTAACACGATTGCAAGGGCATGCGCGATTCCGCACTAGACGCGATCCATCTTTAATGCTCCGAACAGGCGGTCTAGCAGCTGCACGGCCGTGTCGACATTCGGCGCGACCGCATCTGCCGGAACCCTCGCAGACACATCCAGATATCCGAAGCCTGACTGGTTCTGCGTCACCTTCCAGCCAGCTGATGCAAATTGATCTCTTAGAGTCCGGACGCTTTCGTTTAGATATCGATTCAGCTTCCCGCGCTCTCCAGATCCTTGGCTGACATAGTGCACATGGGCCTCAATTTCTTCGTTAACCATATCGGCGCGTACCGCGAGCCGCAGTCCGGTACCCGAGTCCCTTGAGGCTTCAGCAGCATCGTCATCCCAGACATATCCGAGTAGTGAGTCAGAGCGCGCAGCGATCTCCTCAGCTATCAACTCCGGGTCGATCTCCACATCCGCGCCCAGCGTAGAGCCCAGAAGCCCCAACTCCCTCTCGATTTCAGCCATGCCCCACCGATCTGACTGCTTATCTCGCGTGCATGCAATTATCAATCTGGCGAATCGCGTTGGTAGCGATCGCCAGCTCGATCCCTCGAGTCGACCGCAAGCATGCTGGACGTCGTCGATCCATGAGCTGTGCCTATGCTGCTCAGGAATGGGTTCCCGTCCTCCGCACAAGTAGAAAAGCGTCATCCCGAGACCAAAGGAGTCCACAAGCGCGCTTCGAGTGGATGCGTACTTTGTCGTTCGCAGTTGCTCTGGCGCGAGGTAACCAGCAGACGCCGCGTGCAAGACTGATCGCTCAAGTGCTCCTTGGTGCCACGACAGATCGAAGTCGAGAACGACCACATCGCACGCTTCCGGATCGAGCCAATAGTTTCGCAGCATGATGTTGGATGGCCTAATATCTCGGTGAAGTACACGCTCTGGCAGCATGTGGGCAGTGCGGATGATCCTGGTCAGCTTCTGTGCAATAGGGAGCAGGCTGTACCAGTCATCAATCCTCTTAGCCTGCTTCGCTTCTGCGAGATTCGGACCCTCAATCCACTCCATAACAACGCACGCCGGAATCTCCGACGCTTCCAAGTATGCAGCCATACCGGATACTTGACGTTCCTCGAGGATCCTCATCGACTGCACGCCGCGACGGAAGCTTTGTAGTGCCTGTGCATCCTGACGTACCTCATCGAGTAGGATCTTGATCGCCACTATGGTGCCACGGGGTGACTGCGCCTTAAACACATTGCCGAATGCTCCGCGCGCGACATGCTCTTCGAGCTCGTAGCCGAGCAGCTTATTCTTGTCCGATTGGGTCGTTGCATACCACGCCCGATAGATCGCCTGATCATATTCCCGCGCGAATCGCTCATACTCTTCATATGCAGTGACCGACCTGGGCGTGAGCAATTTGGTCGCGTGGGCATTCAGCGCTGTTCGAATATCCTCAGCAGCCCATGACAGCATCTCAGCCTCGTCCGGAAGATCGTGTGCCGCCATGGCCGTAGACACTCGGCTGACGGGGGGAGAACCATTCGCGTCGTGGGATAGGTATGTGGCTAGATCACCAAAGAGTTCGGCAAGCTGAGAGTGATCACCACCTTTCGCTGCGTAGCGAATCATTCGCACCCCCGCATCCTCTGCCCATTGATCGATCGCAAAATCCCTTCGGTCGCTGATCCAAAAATGGGTTGGAAGCTCGATGTCGAGTGCACGCATACGATCTAGGTGTCCGCCAACGGCGATGTCGTCCACACTTATCCCAACGAAAACAATGGTGAACATCGACAGGCAGGTCTCGATCAGAGAGCGATATCCGCTTTTTTTGCCGAGCGCAGCCAGCTGCTTATGGGTAAAAATCCACGTATCTGTGTCTTCGAATATCCCATGTAGGTTGGCAACAATTGGCCTTCGGCCGGACAGGCTTGTCCGCAGGCGATCGATTGCGGTGCCGCTTAGCTCAATGGGTGTTTGATCGCCATGCACTTCTCCCATAGAACGCGCCGCTAGACGGTCGAGATTCAGCGTCAGCATCCCTTTGATGCGGAGTTTCCATAGATCCCTATACAGATCAGGTGTAGCCACGCGGTGCACATCAGCGAATGACCCGCGAACGAGCTCCCGGTAGCTCGTCTTACCGAGAAGCGAACGCAACATTTCGAAAGCCACCCAGGGGCTCTCCTCGGCCGTAGCTAGTTCAGCTCCTGAATGTAGACGCTGACGCTCGCTCCGGTTATCCCCAAACGACTCTGCCTTGTTGTGCAGTCCATCAACAAGGGTCTCGCGGAGTGCGGGCCAGGTCGGAAGACCGGCACCTGCGCTAACACCAGATCCAACCCAGGCCAGTACCGGCCGCGTTTGCTCGGCCACAATATCCCGGAGCTGCGTGTACGGATCTTGGTTGAGGTTGAAGGGCACGCGAGCATCCTACGCGGAAGCGTCCCAGCGTGTCGGATGTTCGAGAAATTCCGAGGTTGGCGACTTCGCACAGTTCCGTTGGAGTGGTGTGGTCCAAGATCAGATAGCCACACATGCGCTTAGGGGCCGTTTGTTCGTACCGACGGTGACGCGCTCGAGTGCCCGCGCGAGGGGCGCAGTGCCCGTAGGGGTTGCGGAAAGCGCTTGTCGCCTGTGGTGCGCCGGAGTTCTATCGAGAGACAGGCGCGGCGCGCGGATAGCGAAGGTCAACGACGTTTCCGCGTGCGTCGTCGCGATCCTCAGGCAGTGCGAGCATTCTGGCGAGCCGTCCTTCGGGCATTCCGAAAGCCTCGGCTACTTGACCAAGCGACGTCCCTGCCTGAGGCAGCGTGGCGACAGCTCGAAGTAGAAGTCTGGGACGCTCTGGCGGGCCTATCTCGATTGGCTCACGGGTTCTCCAGCCAGCCGCACTAAGTCGGCGCATTGCCCTTGTGTAGTCATCTTGACTCAGGAGTTTGAGGTGCTTGGCCCTGTAGAGAGCCGCCTGCATTGATACACCCCAAGTCCTAGCGGTGTCCTCTAGTGCAGCTAGGTCGCCGGCACGACGGGGAAGAAATGGGCCAACTTCCTGTGCCGGCATCAGGAGAGCAGACGCAAAACGATGTGCCTGTTCCTCTTGCCTGCGCTGGTCCGCCTCTCGATCTTTGTGCAGCACAAGATGCCCGAGCTCGTGAGCCATATCGAAGCGTCGACGCGCGGCTATACCCTTGCCCGTACAGAGCACGACAACAGGGCGCTTGTTTGTCCGCATCGAAAAGGCGTCCATCCCGGGATCGAAGTCTCCGACAGCCGCGACTAGGACGCCTCCAGCCTCCGCGAGATTCACTACGTCGGCGATAGGTCCTGCAGGGACCCGCCAACGAGATCGCGCTTCCATCGCGACCGCCTCAACTTCATCGTCACTCGTCGTGCGGTCGGCATTCACCATCTGCTCGACACGCACGGGTGGCATTTCTACGTAGTCGTCCAACATCTCACCGACCTCGCTTAGCAGTACGGCGTAGGACGATGCTCGATCCCTTTCCAGCGCTGGCGTACGGCTGAGCGCCCGAAAGAAGGGCTTCGACTGAGGCCGTGCTCCGAGTGGGCGTTCCAAGAAGCTAGCACTAACCTTGAGGACCATGGTCAGACGTTCAATCGTCTGCGGGGCTGGAACCGCCGCACCGGCCTCAAACTGGGAGATTGCGGAGGCGCTTACGTGTAGCTCGGCGGCAAGAGCTTGCTGCGTCAAGCCACGGAATCGACGAGCGAGCGAGAGTCGCTCGGGCAACAAGGAACGATGACGCACCCGCGGCACGCTAGACGAAGAGCTGGAAGCCATGACTCTACGCTGGTGTGCGAGGTCTTACCTGAAGCGCCTCCCTAGGTCGATCGCTGAAGGGCACAATCGGTGGGCGTACGGGTAGCGGCTCGATCCCTTCCTCACCCTGATCGAGGCGCTCGATCCAAGCCCAGCGTCGTCGATTGGAGTCATCGACTACCCACGCACCGAGATAGCACTTGACGAAGCCGTCGCGAGCGTTGCCGAAGTGCCCGAGAGTCAGCGAGTTCAGCTCGAAGCTAGATGCGTCTGGCGGCCGCTCAACGGTCTCAAGCGCGAAAAGGCGTAGTTGGTTCTGCTCACCGAATGCTCGCTTGAATGGGCTCGAGTCGGGGAAGCACTGGAGAACGTCATCGCTTGCAACGTGACCCAACCCGTAGACGCCGATTCTCAGCGGGCCAACATGAATCTCATAGGAACCATTGACTTCGACGAGCTTAATATCTGGATCATCTGCAAGAGCCTGATCGAGTGCATACCACTCGTGCTTCCACACCTTCAAACCGAAAAGCTGCGCATCGTCTCCGCGGGTCTCCCTGTAGTCAGCGACGTTCGTCTCATAGACATGACGGAGCGTCGATTCTGCTGCTTCCAGCAGACGCGCAAGGGCATGACGATCAGGCTGGCTCAGACGGAGCGCGAGAGGGGGCGGAATCGCTGGCACGGTTGAGCACCTTAATCTACCCCCCGGACGACATCATCCATGCAAAAGATAAGTACAATTGCCACTAACCCGCCTCCGCTCGAAGGCTCTCAGCGGGCCCGGGTCAATGACGAATCAGCCACCCAAGCGCTGGCATAGTTCCCAGGCATCGTCTTCCGCCGGGCCGGACCGGATACTTGCTTAATAGCCGGTTGAGGAGTGCTCCTAACGCTCACCACAGAACCTACCGCGATGCTTGATCTGGACGCTGCGCAGGAAACTCAAGGCGAAAGCCTACGGGCGCTCATTGACCGGGTCTACTGTGAGTTTTTCGTTCGACGAGTTCGGTCGCTCGGGAGTGGCTATCAGCAGGTCAATTTGTTGCGAGTGGCAGCCGTGGAAACGTATGGTCGGCTCAACCCAGATGCGCAGGCTGCTGTGGTGGCGGATATCGTACGGAGTGGAGAGGAGATCACGTTTCGGCGGGGCACTTTTGAGATCTTTGATCGCTCTGACACGTTGCATGCCTACATCACGGATCTTGTATGTGAGTTCGTTTGTCACGAACTGATGCACGACCCAGAGATCTTCATCGAGAACGAGAAGCGGGAAGCGCTGCCGGTGCAGGCCAAGCGCGGACTGGGGGAAGGCTCCGCGTGATGGCCCCAGTCGCTGATCTGGGATCAAACCGCCCACATCCGTGTCGTCAGTCGCGGAGTTTGCACTCTAGCGGCATCCACACCACCTACCTCGACGACTAAAGATCGGGCGGTAGCGCCGCCGGTGTCTTATTGCCCGCTTTGCATTGGCGATCTGCGTAGTTCCAGCCCAATGTGCGTGTCGGTTCAATCATCGGCTGTGCCTTCGTCCCACCCGCAGCCCGCGTCGAGAGCGTCCCACAAAGCACAGGCCCGTTGGCGTAGCTCTGGAAGACCATCGCGATGTCGCGGTCGCCTCGACCGCTAGTCCATCCTTGATACCATAGCGGTATGAATGGCGGGAACGTGATCATGATGGCTCGCAGGCGTGCGCAGTTGACGCAGCGGGAGCTGGCCTCGCGGCTGGGCTGTCAGCAAGCGACTGTCGCGCGTTGGGAGCGCGGTGACCGTCAACCTGCCTTCCAGGACGTGCAGGATGTGGTCGACGTCTGCGGACTGCAGCTCGATGCCCACCTTCTCCCGGTGGATCGCTCGTGGTGGCCGCAGATCGCCGCGCAACTCTCTCGTGCGCCATCTGAGCGCGTTCGCCAACTGACCCCGCGGGCGGTCTCCTCTGATGTCGTGGCTCTGCTCGACGAGCTCGCCGGGGCAAATTTGCCGGTGGTCGTCATCGGAGAAGTCGCTGGGGCGCTTCATGGTTGGCCGATGGTGCTGCACGGGGAGGCGGTGGAGATCTGTGTGCGGGAGGGTGCTCTGGGTGCAGTGCTGGAGCGCGTGGGTGCCACTGAAGCTGCCGGTGGCGCCTATGAGCTTCCTTCAGGTGGGCGCTTGTTGATCACTGAGAATCCAGTTGGTACGTCGGGCTATGGCGATCTTGCACGCGGCGCTGAACTGATCGAGGTTGATGGGGGAGACGTACGGGTGGCTGGCCTTCTGGATCTTCTTCGGATTGCGGATGCGTCCCCGGATCCCGGTACTCGGCGTGATGCGTTGGCTTATCAAGCCGTCCTCGATGTTCAACGTGCCCAGAGTGAGCTTCCGACGGCTGACGAGCACACCGATGAGGAGAGGATCCGGGCTTGGCTGAGCGAACAGATCCCGGTGGCATAGATCCCGACCGGGAGGCGCTGCTCGGTGTGCTCGCTCGTCATGGCGTGGCGTTCGTGCTGATCGGCGGCGCCGCCATTCAGTCGCATGGGCGGCGCTTCGATACCCAGGACATCGACCTCACGCCGGATACCGCGCCCGAGAACCTCACGCGGCTTGCCGACGCGCTGAGCGAGCTGAACTGCCGGCTCATCACCGACCCAGCCGACGCTGATAGCTGGGTGACGTTGCCATCTGACTACTTCACGCCCCGGAGCCTCCTCGCCGCGAGCGTCTGGAACCTCGCCACGCGACACGGCCAGCTCGATCTGTGCTTCACACCCACTGGCTTCCCGGGCGGCTACCGCGATCTGGAGCCACGCGCGACAGAACGCGCAGCTGCCGAAACGACCGTCGTCGTGTCCGTTGCCGCGCTGGCGGACATCCACGAGTCAAAGCGCCAAGCTGATCGACCGAAGGACCGCGAGTACCTCCAACACGCTGAAGAACCCAAACCTTCCTAGTCGCCCCATACCGGCGGTGGCGCGATCTGCAGAGGGAGCGAGCTCGAACAGCTGCGCCACGGGTTCGAGCGGGCAAGCGCCTGGATTGCCAGTCGCGGGCTGGTCGCACCCTACAAAGGGCTCTGACGCTCGAGGACCGCCCCAGCCGTGATCGGAGCCGGGTCGAAGCGGAGACGCTCGCATGGCACACAAGAGGAGAAAGCCGGATATTGATTTCCAGTACTGTCCCGACAGTGCTTATGCTGTGGATGATCGCTCTCAGCTGCATAAGAGCGGCGCAAAGCGCGTGGCGATCAGTGATCTGTGCGTGCCGCCGTATGGCTGGCGTAGGCGATCAGCGTCTTCTAGCGCGTAAGGTAGGGGCGCTCCGTACAGCAATTGTCGTCATGCTCGCACTCGGGTTTGTTAGTGCTTCGACGGACGCGGCCCTAGCTGCACCGGTGTACTCCGTCTCCGGCTTCGTGACCGCGCAGGCGACTGGCCTTGGGATCGCCGAAACTGCGGTTGTCTTCTACAAGGCCGGCACGGCAGTCGAAGTAGCGCATGGTGCTACCGCGGTCGACGGGGCCTACAGCGTCGACGTTCCAGAAGGCGGCTATGACGTCTCATTCAAGCCGCCCGCTGGATCGGGATGGGAATCAGTAGTAATCAGTGGCGAGACGGTGACCATGGACACCACGTTGAATGTCGGCTTCGTGCCTGAAACGCCGTTGGTTACGTTTAGTGGTGTTTTGCGGGGTGAGGGTGGGGTGCCGGTGTCTGGTGGGACTATTGCGCTGGAAGGGCCGGGTCGGTCGTTTGTATCTGTGAGGACGGGGGCTAGTGGTGCGTTTTCGTTGTCGGTTGTGCCTGGTTCTTATTCGCTTTCGATTGAAACGGAATCGGGCGGCGAGGGCTTGGATTTTGAAGATGCGGATCTGACCTTGAGTGGGAATCTTGATGAGGATCTCACGCTCCCGGTGCATACGCTTACGGTTCGTGTGGTTGGCGCTGGTGGTGTGCCGCTCGCTGGTATCGCGAGCGAGGCGTCTGGGGTGCATGTCGCGTCCGGGGGTGCCGTTCTAGCGCCGGGTATAACGGCGACCTGGGCAAGCTTTGGGGGCGAGGGGACGACTGGCGCTGATGGTACTTGGTCGATCTTGGTTCCTGATGTCACGGAAGGGTCTGGGTCCTTGGATTCACTGATAAGTGGTCCGTATCGCGAAACTGCGTTTAGCGGTGTTACTGAAGTCACTGAAGATAAGACGATCTCTGTGTCGATGAATGAAGCGCCTGTCTTGTCGGGTGTGCTACTTGGCGAGGGCGGTGTTCCGCTTCCTGGTGTCGCGGTGTTGCTTAGAGAACCAAAAGGTACTAAGAGCTGGAGCACGACAACGGCTAGCGATGGCTCGTTCTCGGTCGAAGCGGGAGGCGAATCAAGGCAGCAGCTCTATGAAGTCGAAGTGAGCGGCGAGCGCGCGGAAGGGGTACCGGCGAGTGCTGCGCCGGCCTACTTTGCGTTCAGGGGAGCTCAAGTCACGTTGACCAAAGAAGTGCACGAGGATCTCACGCTTCCTGTCCATGCGGTGACCGTTCGCACGCTTGGAGCCGGCGGTGTCCCGGTCGCAAATGTCGGTCTCTTCCCCAACCCAGAAGCCTCCCGGACACTCGCAGCCGGCGCTGGCACTCTAGCGCCGGGCCTGGAAGCTCGAGAAGCCTATGTGGTCGAGAACGCTAGGACGTCTACGGAAGGCATCGCGACGCTATCGGTGCCGGACCCCATCGGCGAAGTGCGCTACGAGGCCGAGCCCCCCGAAGGCACACCACTACAGCCCACCTATTTCGACCTCACCAACACCACCACCGACCAAACACGCGTAATTCAGTTGCCTGAAACGCCGTTGGTTACGTTTAGTGGTGTTTTGCGGGGTGAGGGTGGGGTGCCGGTGTCTGGTGGGACTATTGCGCTGGAAGGGCCGGGTCGGTCGTTTGTATCTGTGAGGACGGGGGCTAGTGGTGCGTTTTCGTTGTCGGTTGTGCCTGGTTCTTATTCGCTTTCGATTGAAACGGAATCGGGCGGCGAGGGCTTGGATTTTGAAGATGCGGATCTGACCTTGAGTGGGAATCTTGATGAGGATCTCACGCTCCCGGTGCATACGCTTACGGTTCGTGTGGTTGGCGCTGGTGGTGTGCCGCTCGCTGGTATCGCGAGCGAGGCGTCTGGGGTGCATGTCGCGTCCGGGGGTGCCGTTCTAGCGCCGGGTATAACGGCGACCTGGGCAAGCTTTGGGGGCGAGGGGACGACTGGCGCTGATGGTACTTGGTCGATCTTGGTTCCTGATGTCACGGAAGGGTCTGGGTCCTTGGATTCACTGATAAGTGGTCCGTATCGCGAAACTGCGTTTAGCGGTGTTACTGAAGTCACTGAAGATAAGACGATCTCTGTGTCGATGAATGAAGCGCCTGTCTTGTCGGGTGTGCTACTTGGCGAGGGCGGTGTTCCGCTTCCTGGTGTCGCGGTGTTGCTTAGAGAACCAAAAGGTACTAAGAGCTGGAGCACGACAACGGCTAGCGATGGCTCGTTCTCGGTCGAAGCGGGAGGCGAATCAAGGCAGCAGCTCTATGAAGTCGAAGTGAGCGGCGAGCGCGCGGAAGGGGTACCGGCGAGTGCTGCGCCGGCCTACTTTGCGTTCAGGGGAGCTCAAGTCACGTTGACCAAAGAAGTGCACGAGGATCTCACGCTTCCTGTCCATGCGGTGACCGTTCGCACGCTTGGAGCCGGCGGTGTCCCGGTCGCAAATGTCGGTCTCTTCCCCAACCCAGAAGCCTCCCGGACACTCGCAGCCGGCGCTGGCACTCTAGCGCCGGGCCTGGAAGCTCGAGAAGCCTATGTGGTCGAGAACGCTAGGACGTCTACGGAAGGCATCGCGACGCTATCGGTGCCGGACCCCATCGGCGAAGTGCGCTACGAGGCCGAGCCCCCCGAAGGCACACCACTACAGCCCACCTATTTCGACCTCACCAACACCACCACCGACCAAACACGCGTAATTCAGTTGCCTGAAACGCCGTTGGTTACGTTTAGTGGTGTTTTGCGGGGTGAGGGTGGGGTGCCGGTGTCTGGTGGGACTATTGCGCTGGAAGGGCCGGGTCGGTCGTTTGTATCTGTGAGGACGGGGGCTAGTGGTGCGTTTTCGTTGTCGGTTGTGCCTGGTTCTTATTCGCTTTCGATTGAAACGGAATCGGGCGGCGAGGGCTTGGATTTTGAAGATGCGGATCTGACCTTGAGTGGGAATCTTGATGAGGATCTCACGCTCCCGGTGCATACGCTTACGGTTCGTGTGGTTGGCGCTGGTGGTGTGCCGCTCGCTGGTATCGCGAGCGAGGCGTCTGGGGTGCATGTCGCGTCCGGGGGTGCCGTTCTAGCGCCGGGTATAACGGCGACCTGGGCAAGCTTTGGGGGCGAGGGGACGACTGGCGCTGATGGTACTTGGTCGATCTTGGTTCCTGATGTCACGGAAGGGTCTGGGTCCTTGGATTCACTGATAAGTGGTCCGTATCGCGAAACTGCGTTTAGCGGTGTTACTGAAGTCACTGAAGATAAGACGATCTCTGTGTCGATGAATGAAGCGCCTGTCTTGTCGGGTGTGCTACTTGGCGAGGGCGGTGTTCCGCTTCCTGGTGTCGCGGTGTTGCTTAGAGAACCAAAAGGTACTAAGAGCTGGAGCACGACAACGGCTAGCGATGGCTCGTTCTCGGTCGAAGCGGGAGGCGAATCAAGGCAGCAGCTCTATGAAGTCGAAGTGAGCGGCGAGCGCGCGGAAGGGGTACCGGCGAGTGCTGCGCCGGCCTACTTTGCGTTCAGGGGAGCTCAAGTCACGTTGACCAAAGAAGTGCACGAGGATCTCACGCTTCCTGTCCATGCGGTGACCGTTCGCACGCTTGGAGCCGGCGGTGTCCCGGTCGCAAATGTCGGTCTCTTCCCCAACCCAGAAGCCTCCCGGACACTCGCAGCCGGCGCTGGCACTCTAGCGCCGGGCCTGGAAGCTCGAGAAGCCTATGTGGTCGAGAACGCTAGGACGTCTACGGAAGGCATCGCGACGCTATCGGTGCCGGACCCCATCGGCGAAGTGCGCTACGAGGCCGAGCCCCCCGAAGGCACACCACTACAGCCCACCTATTTCGACCTCACCAACACCACCACCGACCAAACACGCGCAATCGTCTACTCGAACTTTGCCAGTGCCCCCTCAGCTGGGACTGCAGATGGCACGGTCCAAATCACTACGCCGGTGGGCACGGCCCTATCGCCGTTGTCGGCCAAGCCGGTCGAGGGACAGGAGCTTCCAGCGGGTTCGGTGGCGATCGTCGGGGAGCTGTCATATAGCGTCACATCTGTGCCAGTTGCCGGCACGATCGAAGTGCACTTGGAAGTGCCGCCGGGGAGCGAACCCACGGGTGTTTACAAGCTCATCAACGGAACCCTCGTGAACGTCAGCTCGATCGCGACGATCTCGGGGAATACGATTACCCTGCACCTGACCGACGGAGGTCTCGGCGACGAAGATGGCAAGGCGAACGGCGTCATTGTTGACCCGATTGTTCCAGTGCATCAGTCGGGCGGCCCTCAGCCTCAGACCGTCATATTCGAGGCCCCAGTACCGTCGCACCCGAACGTCGGCAGCGTATACCTGCCCGACGCAACGGCTAGCTCGGGACTCGCCGTGAGCCTTTCAATCGATAAGGCGACCACGAAGGGGGCGTGTAAGCTAGCCGGCAAGACCGTATCGTTTAAGAAGCCTGGCACCTGCATCATCGATGCCAACCAAGCCGGCAACAGCGCTTACCTGCCGGCGCCGCAGCTTCAGCAAGCAATGACTATAACCGCGACCGCAGCAGCCACTCACACCGAACTCTCACTGTCCTCGGCCACTGTCTCCTATGGCAGCGAGCAGGCCCTCAAGATCACAGCCACAGTCATCGCTGCAGGCGGTGGAACGATCCCGAAGGCTCGGGCGACCGTCAGCGCCGGCGCCGCAACTGTCTGCAAGATCACGCTTCTGAACGGCACCGGCACATGCAGACCCAAGTCGACCGCGCTCAAGAGCGGCACGTATAGCCTCACGGCCGCGCTCGACCAGTCCTCACATTTCGGCGGTTCAACGTCCAACACCGAGGCGTTGAAAGTAAACTGATATGTCGTGTCGTTTGTCAAGTGGGAGTTAGGTGCGAGCGGCCGGCTGGCGATTGGTAGAAGCGCGAGCAAGAGGCCGAAGAACCCGACGCCGACTTGCGTGTGCTCGTTGCGCTTGGTGCATGGCCGGCCGGGCGGTTGAGACAGCACGTGACTCAAGCGCCTGCGAACACCACCCGATACGTCCCGCATGGGGGTCGTCCCACGCATGCGTCACCAAGAGAAGCTGTACCTCGACGAAGACGTATACGTAATCATCGGCGACAGCGGCGGCTCCGCCACGGCCCAGTCAGCCTGGCCAACCCCCGGTACCTACGGCTCGATCCCCAAGAACGGCATCGTAGGCAACCTGGAGGAGATGCTGGACGCGCTCGGCCCAGAGCTGTGGACTGCCAAGCGCCGCGGGCGGGAGATCTGCCTAATGGAGAGGTGCGAGCACTACAGTCCCGCGACGGCCCTGCTGTGGGGCGCCGACTGTGTGGAGGGCTTCGCCACGCGGATCGACGGCGTCGATGGAAATGTCGCTGAAGCGCTCGTGCTCGCCCGGCGCTACGCGACGGATCACGTCTTCCAGGCAGCGCAGGTGCAATCGCTGAGGGACGAGATCGACAAGCTGCTCAAGCAGCTTCAGCACGGTGGCGCTGGAGCTGCTGCCACGATCGTGGCGGGCGGGGCGCTCGAACACGAGTTCTTTGGCTGGAATGAGCGCGAGCTCCAGTCGCAAGGCAGGGCGGATCGGCACGCAAAAGCCCACGAGTGGGCTGTGCAAGTGTCGCTGGCGCGCGCTGCTAGAGCATTGTGCGGAGCCGACCCCCTGGAGTCCGCTCGTGAGGCCGCACGCTGGTGTCGTGACGCGGCGCACAAGCACGGCGGCGATCCCGAGGCACCCTGGCAAGCGCGAGAGCTCTTGAAGTACCTGCAGGCGTCGCCAGACGACAATCGGGGACAGGCCAAGTGAGTGCCGGGGCTGGGCTCGACTCCAGCGCAGCGATGGTGCGGGCCGAGTGCGATCACCTGGACGCAACCCTCAATGCGCTCGTCAGACGGCTGTCTGCGGTACCTGGTTTGAAGACCGTCGTTCAGTACCCCCGGGGCAGGCTCGCGAGGCTTGTCGGCGACCTTCCTTACCTGAACGGTCTACACGGCCCGAGGGCTCCCATCGAGAAGGTGGTGGTCACGCTGGGTCCTCACTCCTACTGGCTCGAGTCCGAGCGCGATGCAATCCGTTGTGGGAGTGAGGTCACATCGATCGGAGCGGAGCCGGTGAGGGAGGAGCTCCAGTTCTCGGCTTGGGCCACGGCTCTGTTCGAGCAGGTGGCCCAGCAAAACCTCGTCAACCACGAATCCATGGTGGCTCTTCGCCAGCTGGTCGAGCAGGACCGGCTGGATTAGCCCCGTCGAACAGGAGGAAACACAAATGCCACTCTTCGAGGGCCACAAGGACACGGGACTACAGCGTCTGTTCATCGAGATGCCCGACGACGCAAAGGACAACATCGCCTGGAAGTGGCCAGACCAGCAGATCATTCAGCACTCGCAGTTGAACGTCGATCTCGACTACCAGGCGGTGTTCACGAACCTGGGGAAGGTCATCGGGGTCATGGGACCCGGCCGGTACACGCTCGACGAAGGCGCCTCGCTGGCCCTCGGGTGGCTGGTCGACCGGCTCACAGGCAACGCTTACTACGACGCCGAGCTCTACTTCATCGCCACCAGAGACATCCCGAACATAGAGTTCGGAGGCCCTGTGGACAACCTCACGGACGGCCCAACAGGACTGGTCGTGACCCTTAGGGTCTTCGGTGAGCTCGCGTTCAAGGTGACAGATCCGTCAGTCGTACTGGCGAAGCTGATCGGCACGGGCGCTGAGGGTGACTTCGACGCGGAGATATCCACCTGGGTAAAGGACCAGGCCCTGGCTGCAATCAGGGCTGTATTGCCCGACCTGGTGGCCTCGCATGGCGTGCTCGCGATGGGACAACTGCAGGACGCGACCGCCAAGGCTGCACTGGAGCGCGCCAACCAGACGCTTTCCACCTACGGGCTGAGCATCACCACGTTCGGCGAGCTGAACGTCAACTTGCCGGATGCTGATGCCCAGGAGCTCAAGCAGTTCGCCGCAGCCAAGGCATACACGGGCGTGGCCGGCTCGTTTGACAGCGCCGTGCGAGGAGAGGCCGCCCTCGAAATCGCCCACGGGATCTCTGAGGGGAACGTCGGTGCTCAGCAGGGAATCGTCGCGGGGATGATGATGGGAGTTCCAGTTGCGCCAGGGGCAGCCTCCGCTGCCGCGCCTGCTCCCACCACGTCGTCGTCGGCTGCGGGGTCACCTGGACAGGAGGCGGTCGCGCGGTTCTGCAGCCAGTGTGGGACTCCGGTCGAGCCCGGCGCGCATTTTTGCTCGAAATGCGGCGCCGCGATCGCATAGGTAAAGGTCGTGACCACCACGAGCCAGCTACAGATCTCGTCAATCCCGGCATCGATCGAGAATGGGGGGGAGTGGCAGGAAATCGCCGCGCAGGTAGCGTCCGAGTCCGGTCTGCCGACCCAGGTCACGCCTGAGATGCTCACCGGCATGATCGGCAGCGCCGTGCCGTTGCTGTTCGAGGCCGACGCCACCAAGGATGCAGCTCTCCTGCGGGGAACTTTCACCGAACCGGTGATCGCCCAATGTCAGCGTGCCGCCGGGCGCCTGGAAGCTCAGCGGCCGGTGTCGGCGACCGTCAAGCTCGTCGGTGCTCACATGGCCGAAGGGCATCCGGTACTGAGGGCGCATCTGGCCATTCAGGCGCAGCAGGCGGACGGCACGGGGGCCATCAACAACCAGTTCTGGGATATACAACTTGGCGCCAGTGTGACCATCGGGCAGACGAGCTGTCCGAACTGTGGCGCGCCCATCGCCGAAGGTCAGCTGATCTGCAGCCACTGCCAGGCTGACGTGAGGGCTGTTGTGCAGGTGCCCCTGGTTGTGAGTCGGCTCGAGCTGTACTGAGCGCCACGTCCACCTACCCACCTGTGGGGGGACGGCTCGACACTTGCGCCTCCTCGAGGGTGGGCTGAGCACCAGTCCCTCCCGCGGCTCGCGTCGACAGCGTCCCACACGCGCAAGCCAACGCCAGTGCCCGCTCGATGCTCTCGCCAGCGGCCAACCCGGCAAGCAGCCCCGCGTCGAACGTATCGCCGGCGCCAACCGTGTCGACCGGGGTGATCCCGCCCGGCGCGGCGGCGGTGATCAGCTCATGTCCAGCTCGCACGGCGAGGGCTCCGACGGCGCCGAGCTTGACTGCCACGAGTGGTCCCCTCGCGGCGATCCTCTGCGCAGCGGCCGCGGGATCCCGCTCGCCGGCGATGTGGCACACCTCTGCTGCGTTGGGCAGCAGCACATCAACAAGGGGGAGAAGTCCGAGCAGCCCGCCGTCCCAGCCCCCCGACGGATCCCAGTTGGGATCGACCGAAGTACTAGCCCCAGCACTCCGCGCGGCCTCGAAGAGCGCGGGCAGCCCGGCGGCAAGCCTCGTCTGTAGGAAGAACGATGCAACGTGAATGTGACGCGCCCGGCCGAGGAGATCAGCAGATAGACGCTCCACCGTCATCTCTGCGATAGCGCCCGGGAACGTAATGATCGCCCGGTCGTCCGGCCGAGCGAGCACGACCGTCACGCCTGTCCGCAGCCCGGGGTCAACGACAACCCCGCTCGTATCAACGCCCCGCTCCTGCAGCGAATCAATCATGAACCGCCCAAACAAATCATCGCCAACAACGGCGGCGATGGCGGTCCGCAGCCCCAGCCGAGCGGCAGCACAGGCCATGATCGCGCCGGACCCGCCGATGGTCAGCTCAGCGTCGCTAACCAGTCGCTCAGCCTGCCCAAATGCCACGTCCAGCTCGGCATCAGCAAGCACGAGATCTGGGTTCACGTCCCCAAGGATGAGCAGATCGAGATCCCGCCCCGGCCCCTCGGGCCCGAACAAGCTCACCGAATCGCCAGCCCGGTAGCGGAGTCAAACAGGTAAACGTTCTCGGGCTCCACGCCCAGCTGGATCGTGGTGCCGGCCTGTGGTCGCTCGCGAGGATCCAGCCGAGCCACCGCCTCCGCGCGACTGCCCCTATTGCGCGCCATCAGCACCGCCTCGCCTTCGTCATCTGGCAGCACACTCGCGATCTCCGCCCCCACGAGCCCGTGCACGATCACCTCATCGCCCAACGGCTCGACCACCGCAATCTCGAACGCCAGCGAAGGCATCCCGTTCCGCGCCGGTCGCAGACACTCCGGCCGCACGCCGATGATCACGTCTTTGTCTGCCACACCGGGACATGGCACGACAAGATCCCCGGCCGTAGCCACGCCGCCCCGCGCCCGCCCGCGCAGCAGGTTCATCGGCGGGCTGCCGATGAAGCCGGCGACGAACACGTTGGCGGGGTTGTCATACACGTCCTGCGGCGCGCCCAGCTGCTGCAGCTTGCCTTCGGCGATCACCGCGATGCGGTCGCCGAGCGTCATCGCCTCAACCTGGTCATGCGTCACATACACAGTGGTAACCCCCAGCCGCGCATGCAGCCGCTTCAGCGCGGCGCGCATCTGCACGCGGAGCTTCGCGTCGAGGTTGGACAATGGCTCGTCGAGCAGGAACACCTGCGGCTCGCGCACGAGCGCGCGTCCCATCGCCACGCGCTGGCGCTGGCCGCCAGACAGCTGCGCGGGCCGCCGCTTGAGTAGCTCCTCGAGGCTCAGCATCTCCGCGACTTCCTGCACGCGCTTTGCGATCTCACGCTTGGGCATCCGTCGTTGGCGTAGGGGATAGGCGAGGTTGCGTGCGACCGTCATGTGCGGGTAGAGCGCGTAGCTCTGGAAGACCATCGCGATGTCGCGGTCGCGCGCCGGGACGTCCTGCACGGCGCGCTCGCCGATGCGGATCGTGCCGCCGCTGGGCTTCTCAAGGCCCGCGATCATCCGCAGCGCGGTCGTCTTGCCGCAGCCGGAGGAGCCGACCAGGATCATGAACTCCCCGTCGTTGACCTCCAGCGACAGCTCGTCCACGGCGACGGCGCCGCCGGGGAAGATCTTGCTCACTGCCTCGAGGCTCACGCTGGGCATGGTCGGTCCTTCCGATCGGTCATTACTTGATCCCAGTAAACGCGATTGACCTGATGAACCAGCGCTGGGCGAGGAGGAAGATCGCGAGCATCGGGATCTGGCTCATCACCGTGCCCGCCATCAGCAGGTTCCACTGCGTAGCGTGCGCCCCCTGAAGCGTCGACAGGCCCAGCTGCAGCGGCGCGTTATTGGAGCTGTCGATGATGATCAGCGGCCACAGGAAGTCGTTCCACGACCACATGAACTGGATGATCCCGAGCGTGGCTAGGGCCGGGAGGGAGAGGGGTAGGACGATCTTGAACAGGATCCCGAGGCGGGAGGTGCCGTCAATTCGCGCGGCCTCCTCGAGCTCGATCGGCAGCGTGCGGAAGAACTGGCGCAGCATGAAGATGCCGAAGGCGCTGCACAGGTTCGGCACGATCAGGCCGCCGACGCTGTTCACCAGCCCCAGTTTCTTGACGATCAAGAACGTGGGGATCAAAAGCACCTGGTAGGGGACCATCAGCGTCGCCAGTAGCACCACGAACAGGATGTTGCTGCCGAAGAAGCGGATGCGGGCAAACGCATACGCGGCGAGGCTGCAGAACAGCAGGTTGCCAGCCACTGTGGCGAGCGCATACATGGCGCTGTTGAGGAAGAAGTCGCCGAAGGGAACGGAGTTCCAGGCTGCCGCGTAGTTGCCGAAATGAAGCGCGGAGGGAATCAGCACGGGCGGGAAGCTGTGTGCCTGTGACTCGCTCTCCAGCGAGACGATCACCATCCACACCAGCGGTACGAGCATGATCGCCGCGACCGGCGCGAGGAACAGGTGCCACGGGCTGAACGGCAGGCGCACGCGGCTGCGCCGCCGGGCGTCCGGGATCGGCGGGAAGCGCTCGGGCGCGGCGGCTATCGACGGGGTGGCGATGACGGCTCCCTCATGAGCTGTAGTAGACGCGTCGCCGGCCGACCCACAGCTGCACGAGCGTCACGATCAGAATCGCCACGAACAGCACGTAGGCGATCGCAGCGCCGTAGCCGCCGTTGAAGAACTGGAACGCCTGCTCGTAGAGGTAGTAGACGATCACGGTGGTCGAGCCGAGCGGGCCGCCACGCGTGGTCACGTAGATCTCGTCAAACAGCTGCAGTGCGTTGATCGTCGACCACACCACCAGGAACAATGTCGCCGGCCCGAGCAGCGGCACGACGACGCTACGGAACGTCGACCAGCGGCTCGCGCCGTCCATCTCCGCTGCCTCGATCAGATCGGGCGGGATCCCCTGTAGCGCGGCGAGGTAGATGATCACGTCGAACCCCAGCCATCCCCACACGGTCATCGCGACGATGCAGTAGAGCGCCTCTTTGGGGTCCTGCAGGAACTGCTGCTGGGGGATGCCGAGGAGGCTGAGGAAGTAGTTGACTAGCCCGAACGTGGGGTCGAGCAACCACAGGAAGATGATGCCGGTGGCGACGGTGGAGGTCACGAGCGGCACGAACACCGCGAGGCGGTAGAAGCGGATGCCGCGAATTTTGCGGTTGAGCGCCACCGCGAGGCCGAGCGCGCCGAACACGGAGATCGGCACGAACACGACCGTGTAGAGGAGCGTGTGGCCGATCGAGGAGCGGAAGGCGGCGTCTTTGGAGAGCGCCTTGTAGTTGGCCAGTCCGACGTAGTGCGCCGGCGCGATCAGGTTGTTGGCCTGTAGCGATAGCAGCAGCGACCAGCCGATCGGGATCAGCGCGAAGACCACGATCAGGAATACCGCGGGCGTCACGAACGCCCAGCCTGCCACGTGCTCGGAGGCTGCCAGCCGCTTCAACAGGCTCGGCCGCCGGTGGGCGGCGGCCGGCGCTGGGCTCGAGTGCGCGTGGGCGCTCATCCAGTTACACGCCTCACTATTCCGGCACGGCCAGGATTCCGTTGACCTGCTGGGCGGCCTGGCTGAGCGCCTTTTGCGGTTCGGCCGCGCCGAGCAACACCGACTGCACCATCTGACCGATCACGGTCGAGATCTTCGGGTAGAGCGTGCTCACCGGGCGCGACTGCGTGGCGTTGCCGAGGTTTTTCACCCACACTTCGATGCCGGGGTACTTCTTGATGAAGCTCGCGTACCCGGGTAGGGCGGTGACCGACTTGCGAATCGGCAGGTCGCCGGTCATAGTCGACCACTCGAGGTCGATCTTGGGCGAGGTGAACCACTTCAGGAATTCCCATGAGGCTGCGCGACGCGCTGCGCCGTTGTTGAACATCACCCAGTTGTCGGGCCCGGAGATCGTCTGGTGGTTGGCTTCGCCGGGCAGGATCTGGACGCCGTAGGAGACTTTCGAGGCGACGATTTCCGCAAGGTCCCACGGTCCGGTCCACAGCATGCCGATGTGACCGGAGTTGAACAGCGGCAGGTAGTTGTCGCTGCCGTTGTCGAGGTAGATCGCGTGGTGCTTGACGAGCCCCTGCAGATAAGTCAGCGCCCGTAGACCCGCGGCGGAGTTGAACGCGGCTTCCTTGCCGTTGGGGGTGAGGATCGTGCCGCCGGCCTGCCACAGCATTGCCCAGTAGCGCCAAACCGTGTCCTCACTGGCGTCGTTGACATACGCCCAGCCGAACTGCTTGCTGGCGGTGTTCGTCAGCTTGATCGCTGCGTTTTCAAAATCGCTCCACGTCCACTGCGCGGTCGGGGCAGACAGCCCGGCCTTGGCGAACAGCTTCTTGTTGTACACGAGCGCGAGGTTGTCCACCAGCGCGGGAATCCCCACGATCTTGCCGTTGACGGTCGCCACGTGGCGCTCGGCCGGCCAGAAGTCGTCCCAGTTGAAGCCGGGGTCTTCTTCGATCAGCTTGTTGAACGTGACGATCTGCGGGTTGGTGGCGATGTTCGGCGCCCACGATCCGTATAGGTAGGAGATGTCCGGCGGGTCCCCTCCGGCGATCGCCGCTAGGACCTTCTGCAGCGCGTAGTCGCTGTTGCCGTAGAACTGCACTTCCAAGTTCGTCTTCGGGTGTTCAGCGTTGAACTGCGCGGCGATCTTTTTGATCGCGGTCGCTTCCTGACCGGTGTAGCCCTCCCACAGTGAGATCGTGGTGCGCCCGCCTGATGTGGTCGAGCCTCCACTGCTGCTGGTGCTGCTGGATCCCCCGCAGGCGGCCAATGCCAGCGCGCTTGAGAGGATGAGTGGTAGGGCTGCGCGCTTGATCATGTCTCTCCCTGTGCGTCGGCGTTAGCCCAGCACGACGGACCTCGTCAGATGCTGGGGGTTGTCTGGGTCAAGGCCCTTGGACTCGGCCAGCGCGACCGCTGCACGCTGGAGCGTCACAAGCTCTGCCATCGGGTCGCCGCTCGCCTGCATGACGGTCGCGCCGGTGGCGCTCACGTCCTGGGCGAGGTCCGGGTCGGGGGTGCTGAGCACCCACACGAGCGTCGACTGACCGGCGACGCTGATCGGTCCGTGGCGGTACTCCATCGCTGGGTAGGACTCGGCCCACGCTTGTCCCGCCTCGCGGAACTTGAGCGCCGCCTCGGAAGCGAGGCCCACAGTCCACCCGTGGCCGAGGAACACGAAGTGCTCGAAATCGGCGGGGTCGACCGCGAGGTTCACGGATAGGCCACGCTCGGCGTCGGCTAGCGCGGGGTAGAGGTCCTGGCCGACGTGTGCCCGCAGCAAAGCGAGTGCTGTGGTGGCGAACCGGGTCTGCACGATCGAGACCTCATCGGCGAACGGCAGCACGATCTCATCTGTGGCTGCTGCAAGTACGGGGGTGTCGGGCACAGCGGAGATGGCAAGCGTTCGCGTGCTCTCAGGCAGCGCCTCGAGGCAGCGCACAACCTCGGTGGTGGTGCCCGAGCGCGAGATCGCGATCACTGTGTCATACGGCCGCGTGGTGGGCATCTCGGAGGCGACGAACGCGTCGGTCTCGCCGTGCCCGGCGGCCTCGCGGATGGCGGCCACGGCTTGGGCGATGAAGTAGGAGGTCCCGCAGCCGAAGATCGCGACGCGCTCGCCGACGGTGGGAAGTCGCTCGGCGACCTGCGGCAGAACCTCGAGCGCTTGGCGCCAAATCTGTGGCTGACTGAAAATCTCTTGCTCAGTAACGCTCATTTCTGAGCAATATACGTTGCTATCGATCATTAAGCAACAAATCTCTGCAGAAATATGTTCGCTCTGGCCGTCCATGCGCATAAACTGGACACGCGATGCAGCAATCCGAGCGCCTAGGAGCAATTCTCGAGCGGCTTTCGCTCGACGGCAACGTGGGTGTGGTCGAGCTGGCGCGCACGCTGGGGGTGTCTGCGGCGACCGTGCGCCGGGATCTGGGCCTACTCGAGGACCAGCGTTTGCTTGAGCGCACGCACGGCGGCGCGGTTCCGCAGGGTGTGCTGTATGAGCTGCCGCTGCGCTACAAGACCAATCGCCAGCCGGAGGAGAAGCGCAGGATCGCCAAAGAGGCGGCGAGCCTGGTGCTGGAGGGGTGGGCGATCGGCCTCAACGGCGGCACGACCACGACGGAGGTGGTCCGGGCGCTCGTGGACCGCCCGCGCCTGACGATCGTGACGAACGCGCTAAACATCGCGTCGGAGATCGCGGTGCGCCCGAACCTGAAGCTGGTGGTGACGGGTGGCGTGGCGCGTGCGGAGTCATACGAGCTCGTGGGGCCGATCGCGGAGGCGAGCCTGGAGGGCCTGAACCTGGATATGGCGTTCCTCGCCGTCGATGGCATCTCACCGCGGGCGGGCCTGACGACCCATCACGAGATCGAGGCGGGAACGGACCGGGCGTTGATGGCGCGCGCAGACCAGGTGGTGGTCGTGTCCGACAGCTCGAAGATCGGCCACGTGGCGTTCGCCCGCATCTGCGAGCTATCGGAGGTGGATCAGCTGATCACCGACGACGGCGCCGACCCGGCGGCGGTGGCGGCGATCGAGGAGGCAGGCGTGAAGGTCACGATCGTCCCCTCGGACGCCGCGCGGAACGGCCACGCGGAGTGAGATGCGTAGGCGCTCCGGTCGCCCGCGCAGGCGCGCCGAGCGCTCAGGCGCGAATGCCCGCCGGTAGCAGCTCGCCGTGGGCCTCGATCAGCTCATCGACGAGCTCGTGGACCTGGCCGATGGTGAGCGTGGCGGAGGCGTTCGGGTCGAGCATGACCGCCTGGTAGACGTGGTCGCGTCTTCCTTCAAGGGCGGCGCGGACGGTCAGCTCGACGACGTTGATGAACGTGCGGTTGAGCGCGGCGCACTGGGGCGGGAGCTTGCCGATGGCGATCGGGTGCACGCCCTCTCCGTCGACGCGGCATGGCACCTCGACGCAACAGCCATCTGGGAGGTTGTCGATCAGCCCGTCGTTGCGGACGTTGCCGTACTCGATGCGCTCGGTGCCGGTGGTGATCGAGTGGATGTAGCGGGGCGCGAGCTCGTTCTCGCTAAGGGTCTCGAGCGGTTCGCCGGCGGCGAGGGTGCGCTTGATCTGGGCATACTCCTCGAGGTTCTCTTGCGAGCGGCGCAGGTACTCATCGACAGGGATGCGGTAGCGCTCGAGCTGATCGTCGTGGCGCATGAACCACGGCAGGTACTCGGCGCTGTGCTCGCTGGACTCGGTGGGGAAATGCCCGAACTGGCGGTAGAGCTCGACCCGCACGCGCCTTCCGAGGCCGTCGGGATCGCGGGCGATGGCATCGTCGAGCAGGGGGTAGAGGCTCTTGCCGTCGCGCTCGAACTTGAGCACGAACGCTTGGTGGTTGACGCCGCCGGTGAGGAAGTCGATCTCCTCGACGGGTACGTCGACGATCTCGGCAATCTGTTCATGGGTGTTCTGCACGGAGTGGCAGAGGCCGACGACGCGTGTGTTGCGCCCGCTCTCCCAGACGGCCCAGGGCAGCATGGCCATGGGGTTGGTGTAGTTGAGCAGCACGGCATCTGGGCACACCTGGGCGATGTCGTCGGCGATGGCCAACACGACGGGAATGGTGCGCAGCCCGCGGAAGATGCCGCCGACGCCGAGCGTGTCGCCGATGGTCTGGCGCAGCCCGTAACGCTTGGGGATCTCGAAGTCCCGCAGCGTGGCGGCATAGCCGCCGACCTGGATCTCGTTGATGACGAAGTCGGCGCCCTCGAGCGCGGCGCGGCGATCGAGGTGAGTCTCGATCTGCAGCTGGGCTCCAGTGGCTTTGTTGGTTGCGAGGGCGATCTGCTCGGCGGTGTCCAGGCGCTCGGGATCGATGTCGTGCAGCACGATGGTGGACTCGGCGAGCTCAGGGAAGGCGATCAGGTCGGCGAGCAGGATCCGGGTGAACTCGACGGACCCGGCGCCGATGAGGGTTAGGCGAGGCATGCGCGAGATTGTTCTACTTTCATCAAAAGTTTGCAAGAGTGAGCATCAATATGGACACAATACCGCCAAGCGACAGCGAGGACGCCCCCAAGATGATCATCTGCGTTGCGGGCAACCCGTCCGTGGACAAGCTGTTCGAGGTCCAGGAGCTAGTGCCTGGCGAGATCCACAGACCAAGCTCCTTCCTGTCGCTGCCCGGCGGCAAGGGCCTGCACGTCGCCCAGGTCGCGACCACCCTCGGAGCTCAGGCGCTGGCCACAGGCATCCTGGCGGGCCACACCGGCCGCTGGGTTGCTGAGGCGCTCGCTGCGGAAGGCGTTCCAGCTGAATTCGCGTGGGGCGCGGGCGAGACGCGCGCGAGCCTGTCGGTGGCGGACAGCGCGACGGGACGGCTGACGGAGTTCTACGAGGATGGAACCCCGGCTAGCGCCGAGGACTGGTCGCAGCTGGTGCAGATCGTTGAAAGTTTTATTGGGAGTGCGAGCTGGCTGGCACTGGCTGGGTCGCTGCCGCTAGCGGGCGGTGACAGCGAGGGCTATCCCAGGTTGATCTCAGTGGCGCACAGCGCTGGCGTTCCAGCCGCGGTGGATACGCGGGGAACGGCTCTAAAGCAGGCGATCGCCGCTCACCCGCAGCTGGTGAAGATCAACGTCCACGAGGCACAGGAGCTGCTCGACGGCGACATCGAGGGGATCGCGCAGGCGGGCGCGGTGGCGCTTGAGATTCGCACACGCATCGGCGGCGAGGGCCACGCGTGTGTGATCACGCTGGGCGAGAAGGGCATGGTGCTGGCTGACCCGGGCGGCGAGGTCTGGCACGGCGCTGTTGCGGTGCGCGGCGCCTACCCGGTGGGTAGCGGCGACTCGTTCCTGGCTGGCCTGCTAACGGCCCTCGCGGCGGGCGAGTCATGGCCAAGCGCGGCCGCGCTGGCCCTAGGTGCGGCAGCAGCCAACGCCGAGATCCCCGGCGCGGCTCGCCTGGATGCCCAGCGCGCGCGGGAACTTGCCGGCCGAGCGGAGGTCCGCAGGCTGGCTTGAGGGTGCACACACGACATCTGCAAAGTGCCTCGCAACTAGGGTACTTTGCAGCAGAGCTTGAGATGTAGTACTGCAGAATAATCTATTTTCGGTATATTTCGCAGCATGGCTCGTCCACTCCAACGGCTATTTGGCGTCGCGGAAGACCAGTGGGGTCTTTGTACGCGCCAGCAGGCGCAGCAAGCCGGCGTAGGCGCGAGCTCGCTCGCACGCCTTACCGGCGATGGGCTACTCGAACGCGTCGCCCACGGCGTCTACAGGGTCCGTGGGGCTGCCGAGCCAGACCATCTCGAGCTGAGGGCAGCGTGGCTTCAGCTCGAGCCCGAAACGCCGGCGTGGGTGCGTGTGGGCTCGCCCTATGTTGCGCTCGTCTCGCACGCGTCGGCTGCGTCGCTGTACGGCGTCGGTGATCTGCGTGCGGACGTGCACGAGTTCACGATGCCTGTGCGGCGCCAGACCCGTCGAACCGATGTACGCCTGCATCGCGGTGTGGTGCCCGACGGACAGCGGCTCCTGCTGCACGGTCTCCCCACAACCCGCGCCGGCCTGATGATCGCTGACCTACTAGAAGATCACATCGAGCCAGAGACTGTGGCTCAGATTACGGCAGAGGTCGTCCAGCGGGTGTTCGACTCCCCGAGCTCGATAGCGGAGTGCATAGCGCCTTCGGCGGCTCGCTACGGGTTCCGCCGGGGCGATGGTGTGGCGCTGCTCGACCATCTACTGATGCTTGCCAGTTACTCGAATCGGGCCGAGATGGTGGCGTTGGCTAGAGGCGATGAGCGCTAATCCATACCGCGATCCGCGTGCCATGCGCAACGCTATCGCCGATCGCTTGCGTCCACTCGCGCGCGAGCGCGGCGTCGAGCTCAGCAATCTGCAGCGCCAGTTCGCCTACGACCGGCCGCTCTCCCGCGTCTTCAGAGTTGAACCCGAGCGATGGGTGCTCAAGGGCGCGACTGCGATGCTCGCCCGGCTCGGAGCGGACGCTCGGCATACACGCGACATCGACCTGTTCAGTCGGGCAGGCGACCTGGACGAGTCAGAGCGGGCACTACGCGCTGCCGCCGCACGCGACCTGGGGGACTACTTCACGTTCACGCTTAACCCAGGCCGACGCATCGCGCAGGGAGTCGGCGCAGTTCGCGTGGATGTCGTCGCATTCTTGGGGCTCGATCAATTTGCGAGCTTCCATGTCGACCTCGTCGCCGACCTGCTGATGACGGGCGTCCCGGACGCTGTCTCTCCGTTGGTGCCGCTCGAGCTACCCGGACTCGTGGCGACGAGCTACAGCGTGTATCCACTCGTGGACCATGTCGCCGACAAGGTGTGCGCTCTGCTCGAAACCCACGAGCGTGCCAGCGGGTTGAGGCAGCCGAGCACGCGCTTTCGCGACCTGGCCGATCTAGCGATCTTCGCTCACGCAATCGCAGTCGACGCCACCGAACTCTATGTAGCGCTGAAATCCGAGGCCAAACGGCGCAGCCTCAATCTGCCCGACCACCTCGCGGTGCCCAACGGGACAGATTGGCTGAGTGGCTACGCGCGGGTCGCACGCGACGCGCCTCGGCTAAGGGAGCGTGACGTCGCAAGCGCCGTCGAGACTGTCGGACGCTTCATCGATCCAGTGCTCTTAGGTGTCGCACAGGGCCGGTGGAATTCCCGAGAGCTGTGCTGGCAGGACCCTGATGCGGCTCCGCCGGTGTTCTGACTCTGGCCTGATGCAGCTTGGCGTGCATTGGCTCACGCGCGACGATCGAGGCGGCGATAAGTCATGACCTATCATGTAGTTGTGACCGAGATACGCCGGTTCGGGTTTTAGGCTGTCGGTTCGTCAGGGGGCGGAGCGGTGCGCGACCGCATCGGCGAAGCGCCGGGCGCCACTGGCGGGGTCGGCATCGGCGATGAAGCCGAGCTGCTCGCGGGCAAGGGTGGCATCGAGCACGCCGTAGACGAAGCCGGGGCCCATGTAGTCACGTCCGGGGCCGACCTCGATCGACGCGCCGGGCAGCGCCGCGCGGACGCCGTCAGCAAACCCGCTCAACGTGATCCCAACGCCGGTCGAGATGTTGTAGAGCGGCGCGAGCGTGCCGGAAGCATGGGTGGCGGCGAGAACCCCGGCGGCGGCATCACCGATCCAGATCATGTCGTCGACCTGATCGCCGCCGCTCGCAATCCGCACCGGCCTGCCGGTCACGGCATCATCGAGCAGCCGGCTGAGCACTGACGCGCCGGCGTGCCTGTCGGCCTTACCGGGGGCGTAGACGGTGGCGAAGCGCAGCGCGCTCGCTTCGGGTCCGCCGCGCAGGGCCTGTGCGCCGATGGCGATCTCCGCCGCGAGCTTCGTCGCTCCGTAGCAGGATGTGGGCCGCGCGAGATAGCTCTCGTCGACGATCGCTCCTTGTGGCAGTGGGCCGTATGCGGACTTGGAGCTCGCGTAGATGAAGCGCTCAACGCCAGCGCCGGAGGCGAGCTCGAACAGCGCGGCTGTGGCAAGGATGTTCAGCTCGGCGGCGCCGACCGGGTCCGCCTCCGCGCTCGCGGGCAGCGAGGCAGCGAGGTGGATTAGGGCCTCTGCGCGGGAGCCCTCGATGAGGGACTTCATCCGCGCGGAGTCGCGGATGTCGGCGGTGTGACGCTCGAACTCGCCACCCCGTAGCGACAGTGGTCCAGACGCTAGATTGCGCCCTGTTGCGACGATTTCGTCGCCGCGCTCGAGCAGCTGGCGGACGACCTCGACGCCGATCACACCGGTGGCGCCTGTGACCAGGACCCTCACCTCGAAATCACCATATTTATTATAGTCTTTACGACCGTGAAGACGATCCCCGGAACCGACCTCGAGATCTCCGAGATTTGCCTCGGCGGCAACGTGTTCGGCTGGACAGCCGACCGCGACGCGTCGTTTGCGGTGCTGGACGCGTTCCTCGATGGCGGCGGCAATTTCATCGACACAGCGGACTCCTACAGCGCGTTCGTCCCCGGAAACTCAGGCGGCGAGTCGGAGACTGCGATCGGCGAATGGCTCGCGGCGCACCCAGGAGCTCGCGAGCAGGTGGTGATCGCTACGAAGGTGGGCAAACACCCCGACTTCATGGGTCTCGCGCCGGAGAACATCCGTGCCGCGGCCGATGCCTCGCTGGCGCGCCTTGGCACGGACCATATCGACCTCTATTACGCGCACGAGGACGACCCCAACACGCCGATCGAGGACACGCTGGCGGCGTTCGCGGCGCTGATCGAGGCGGGCAAGGTCCGGCACGTGGCGGCCTCCAACTACAGCGCCCCCCGGCTGGCAGAGGCCCTGGAGATCGCCGAGCGCGAGGGCCTGCCCCGCTACGTAGCGCTGCAGCCGCAGTACAGCCTGGTCGAGCGCGGCGCCTATGAGGGGGCGCTGATGGAGCTGTGTGAGCGCGAGGGGCTCGCGTGCATCCCCTACTGGGGCCTGGCGCGTGGCTTCTTGACAGGCAAGTACCGCCCGGGAGGACCGGACGTGGACAGTCCCCGCGCGGCCGGCGCCGCGGCCTATCTGAACGAGCGCGGCATCGCCGTGCTCGAGGCACTCGACGAGGTCGCAGCAGCTCACAACGCCGAGGTCGCGACGGTGGCGTTGGTGTGGCTTTTGGGCCAGCGGACCGTGATCGCGCCGATCGCAAGCGCCCGCAACGTCGAGCAGCTGGCGCCGCTACTGGCGGTGCCAGGGCTGGAGCTAAGCGCCGATGAGCTCCAGCGACTGACGAGCGCCTCAGCAGCCTGACTCGATTCGGCGGCGTGAGATGGCGAGGCGTCTAGCGGCGCGACGATGTCGGGGCGTCCGCGCTGCTGATCTGCCACCGAACTCCCGGGCCAAACTCGAGTACGACGCCAGTGGGACTGATCAGTTCCCAGTACGGCGGGTCATCTTCTTTGTCGAAGGCCGTGGGTTTGATGTCGAGCTCCGAGCCGTCTGACAGTCGGCAGCGCAACTCTCCCGAGGTCTCATCGATCTCGGCAGTCTCAATGGATAGTTTGGTCAGTTGCGCGGGATCGGATGGCGACCAATCGGCATCTTGGGTCGCTAGCCGCCAGAGATCGCCTCTCGAGTCCTGAATCTCGACCTGAAGGACATTCGGATACGCGATGCGTGCGGCGACGATCGACCCACGCATCAAGCGCAGCACACTCGAGGGTGAGGCATCTAGATCTACGACCGTTGCCATGACTCTCTCCATTCTCGCAGCCAAGCCAGCAGCTCTCCATAGCTCATATGCTGACGATCCCCGCTTGACTCCTTCTCTGCGTGAAGTGCTTGGCTGGCTTCGTAGCGCTCGACCGCGGAGAGCCCCGCCTCTCTGCAGGCTTGGCGGAACTGCTTGATATCGCTCTTTCGGGTCATCCCGAGGCGACTTTAGGCCGAATGCCGGTCGGTACTCTCCACGTCGTGCAGCGCCCTCTCCAGGGCAGCGCGTGGATCGTCCGCGAGCCCGGAGCGGCGCCAAAGCTGCGTCCACATGTCTTCGATCGCGGCGATATGGCGCAGCGCGACGTCCACGCGCTCGCGACCCTCGTCTGTGAGACGAACGAGCTTTGCTCTGCCGTCGGAGGGGTCTGCGACGCGCTCGACGACGTTGTGCTCCTCGAGCTCGTAGACGAGCTGGGCCATCGCCTGGTGTGTGATCCCGGCGCGGCTCGCCAGCACGGTTAGGCGGGTGCCGGCGGCATCTATGTTCTCGAACACGGGATAGTGGCGGGCGGGTGCCCAGCTGTAGCCGGAGGCGTGCATCCGCTCGGTCAGCTCGTCGATCATCAGTCGCGCGGTCCTGCGCTGCAGAGCGATCAGCGTCATCGGGCGGGTGCGCGCCATCGCCTGCATCTTGACATATGCGCAACCAAACTGCATAATATGCGCAGTTAACTTGCGTACGTGGAGGATGGATTTGTTGGGCGACGATGAATACCGAAGGCTTGTAGGGCGCACGATCCGAAGCAGCTCGTTCTGCACACTTGCCACTTCCTCACGGGCGAACAGGCCCCACGTGGTGGGGGTCCTCTACGTCGTGCTGGACGGTGTGATCTACATCTCTACGCTGCGAACAAGTGTGAAGGCTCGAAATATTCGCGAGAACCCGCGCGTGGCGGTTTGCATCCCGGTGCGTCGCTTTCCCTTCGTGCCTCCGTTTCATGTCTCCTTTCAGGGACACGCCGAGCTTCATGCACGCGACGACACTGCGATCTCGGCACCACTCGACACCGGGCGGCTGAAGACGATCACATCGCACGGCGAGCTTGACGATGAGGACTCGTGCTTCGTGACGATCGTCCCCGGTCCGCGAGTCGCCACCTATGGCCTGGGAGTTCCTGTACGCGAGCTGATACGCGATCCGCTACACGCCAATCGAAGCCTGCCGCTGCTGCCATGAGCGGAGCGCGTTGCGACGTGATCGTCGTTGGTGCGCGCTGCGCGGGCTCGGCGCTCGCGTATCACCTCGCAAATGCGGGGATGTCGGTGTTGATGCTCGACGCCGCGCGGATGCCAAGCGGGCAGAGCAGCTCCACGCACCTGATTCAGCCGCCCGGGATGGACGAGCTCGCGACGCTCGGCGTAGCCGCGCGTGTGCGCGAGCTCGCTCCCGCGTTGAGCCAGTTCCGGCTTTCCTTCGACGAGCACGAGGCCCTGCTTTCCTACGGTCCCGGTCGTGCCGCACACTGCCTGCGCCGCGAGACGCTCGACGGTCTTCTACAGCAGGCGGCCCTCGACGCTGGAGCGCAGATGCGTGACCAGAGCCGAGTGGTGGCACTCGAGCGAACGGATGATGGGCGAGTATGCGGCATTCAGGTCCAGCATGAAGGCGGCGCGCGCGAACGCCTTTCCGGGGCGCTTGTCGTGGGCGCTGATGGGCGCAACTCGACGGTCGCAAAGCTCGTCGGCGCAGAGGAGTACCTCGGCTATGACGGGCCGCGCGCGTGCTACTGGGCCTACTGGCGGCGACCCGACAGCTGGCAGGACAATCAGCTCGCGAACTTCTATCGCGGCCTCGACGCGTACGTCGTGTTCCCCACCGACGGGGAGCTGCTGCTGATCGCTAGCACCCCACAGCTCGCGCGGGCGGCAGCCTGGCGCAGCGACCACACCGCCGCCTATCTGGAGAGCGTTCGCTCCTGCCCATCGATCAGCCCACACCTCGACAGCGATGGCCCGGTGGGCCGCGTGCGCGGGATGCTGAAGGCCCGCTACTTCTTTCGCACCTCAGCCGGAGCGGGGTGGGCGCTGATCGGCGACGCCGGCCACCACAAGGACTTCTTCGTAGGGCTTGGGATATCCGACGCGCTACGCGACGCGCACGAGCTCGCGCGCGCGATCACAGACAACGGCGATCCGGATGAGAGCGCCCTGCGACTGTGGTGGCTGCAGCGCGACGCGAAACGCATCGAGCTATTCCGGTGGGCCGGGGAACTCGGTCGCCCGCAGCCGGTTGACGCGCTCAAACGCCTCACGGCCACCCGCCTCGCCCACGAGCCCGAGCTTGCGGATCGGCTCGGCCAGGTCATCGACGGTCGGCTCTCGCCATATGACCTGATCCCAGCCGAGCGCGCGGCGCGATGGGTGGCAGCGGCGATGTTGCGCGGAGAACCGCGGCCGCTGTCCCCGCTGCTCGGAGTCGCGCGCCGACGCTCGCGTGCGGCACGCGAACGGCGAGGCGCCGAGCGGGCCGTCCGTCGATATCGCCGTGTCGGCGAGCTGATGCTGCCGCGCCACTGAGAGAGATCTCCCTAGAGGGCCGGGACGTCCACCGACGACGCTCACGTACCACCAGGTACGCACCGCGCCGCCGCCGAGGGTCAGACACGACCATCCATCCGGCAAACCCTCGCCCAATGTCTGACTCAGGACACGAGCTTGACAACGCAATGAACTAAGTGCATACTTAGGAAGTCCAAGTGAAACTTGAAAGGGTGAGGTCTTGTCCCCCGATGCCGAGCGTCGTGCCGGTCCGTCGAGACCGATGTCGAGCGCAGAAGAACTGGTTCTCGCCGCCTGGCTGCGGCGCTACCTCGCCGCATTGGAAGCGCTTCGTGAGATACGCGCCGCACTGGCGCCGCTGCGAAATCTCAGGGTCGAACTGACGCTGACCTCAAGCCGTGCGCCCACCACGATCGAGGCGGATCTGACCATTCAAAGAGGGGAGATATCCGATGCGAAGAGCATTCATATGCATTGCCGTTCTTGGGTTGGCTCTGCTAGCCCAGCAGGACGTGGCGTCGGCGGCACCGGCGGTCGCCTTCAAAGCGGAGATCGTGCCGATCCCGGGATTCCCACACACGGGCAACATCCTTGGGGCAGGCGCCGACGTGACGATCGAATTCTCAGTTGGAGGGACCGAATACTTCGGCTCGCCGCCGCCGATCATCGGCGTCAACCTCTACGTGCCGAAGGGGACCGTGCTGCACAGAAGCGGATTCCCCACGTGTCCTGAAGAAGTGCTCATCAATGACGGGCCGAGCGCGTGCCCGAAGGGCTCGTCGGCCGGGCCGGTCGGCACCGTGGTCGGCTTTGTGACGTTCGCTGGCGAACGCGTCGAAGAGAAGGGCGAACTGTTCACCTTCTTCAGCCCCGAGGGTGGCATCGAGTCTCTCGCCGATGGCCATTCGCCAGTGTCGCTCGAAATCCTGTCGAAGGGCCACTTCACCCATTTTGGTGGCATCGACGGGTACGGGTTCGAGGAAGAACTGGAAATTCCGCTGATCGCCAGCGTTCCGGGGGCACCTTATGCATCTGTGAAATGGATCAAGGGGACCTTTGGCGCGGCGATCAAGTCACACGGCAAGACGATCTACTACGGCCGACTCCCCAAAACCTGTCCCACAGGGGGATTCCCAGTGAAGGCCGAAACGATCTTCGCCGAAAACGGCGAACCGTCGAAACCGGAGAAGGTGACTACAGTCTACAAGGTGCCCTGCCCGCGCCGGTAGCGCGGTGGCCTGCGCTGGAGCTTCAGGTGCCACTCAGGCATGACCTGTGATTTGGCGCTCCTTGAAGAACGCTCGCTCGCGCTTGCCCATCGCGGTGAGCGGGGCGGCGTTCTCCAGGCCTTCGGCTGCTATTGCGCCCCAGCGAGCCCCGGCTCGCAGTTGCGCAATCACCGACGCCACCCCAACCTCGATCCGGCTCATGACGGTGTAGTCAGGAGGCATAACGAGGTGCCGGAAGGCGTTGCCCGATGGGCCGCTTGGTGAACACCGGCGCTCGATCCGCTTTGCCACGTCGCCTGGGGTGACGACAAAGCGCTGCTTTGCTCTGAGCATCGCATAGTCCTTCGACCACCACGCGAACGCTTCCTCAGGCGTGACAGGGTCCGACGATCGCCAGAATCCGGCCTCCACGCATGCGCGCCATGTTCCAATCACATCCTGGCGGAGGCAAGCCCGCATGATCTCGTCCATCATCTGGACCTGCTCGCGGCGGAAGCGCTTGACGCAGCCGAAATCAAGGACGGTGATGCTGCCATCCTCGTGGAACATATAGTTGCCCGGGTGCGGGTCGGCATGGAACATGCAGATACGTTTGTAAGTGCCATAGGTGAAGCGCCAGATCGCCTCTGCCCACTGGTCCTTCAGGCCCTGCCGAGCGGTGAGAGCCTTGCTCCATGACAGCCCCTGTGCGAGCTCTTGGACCAGCACCCGGTCGGTACAGAGCTCGGGGGTTACCTCAGGGATGCGGATGAACGGATGCCCACGGTAGTGCTCGGCGAACTCAGTCTGGCTGGCTGCCTCGAGCCGATAGTCGAGCTCCTCGGTGATACGGACGCTTATCTCGCGCGCGGCGCCGCGAAGGTCGAAGCTGATCTTCCGCGGGGATAGGCCGCCGACGAACAAGCTCACGAACGCTGCCAGCAACTCGGTGTTTCGCAGGTCGGCGGCGATCGCGTCCGCTACACCCGGATACTGGATCTTCACGGCGACGGCGCGACCGTCGTGCAGACGCGCCACGTGGACCTGGCCAACCGAAGCCGCCGCCAGCGGCGTCCAGTCGAATTCGGCAAACACATCGTGGGCGGGGCAGCCAAGCTCGTGCTCGAGCACGTTCCGCGCCAGCTCCGGTGCCATCGGCGGCGCGTCGCTGCGCAGGCGCGTCAGCGCGGACCGGTAGATCGACTGAAACTCCGCCGGCACAGCGGGGATAACCGATGCGAAGGAGAGCATCTGGCCAGCCTTCATCAGTGCGCCCTTCGACTGGCCGAGTAGCTCCGCGTAGCTCTCTGCCGTACGGACATGGAACTCGGCCCGGTTGCTGTCGCTCGGAGGGCTGCGTAGCTTGGCCGTCGCCACCTCGCCAGCCGTGCGTGCGGTCAGGGCCAACAGCGGTGCCATGCGCCGCAGGCGTCCACGACTGATGCTGTCACCGGCATACGTCGTTTCGCCTGTATTTGGAGGAAGCTCGAAATCGGACACAACCAATTCTCTTCCTATCCAGTCCTCACTGGTCAAAGCTAAGTGTATGCTTTGCTATGAGGCCATGTCAAGCACAACGCGCGAGCGCATCATCGATCAGGCGATGCATCTCTTCAGCGAGCGTGGCTATGCCGCCACCAGCATCGCCAAGATCGAAGCGGCGGCTGGGCTCACGCCTGGAGCTGGCGGGTTGTACCACCATTTCAAGAGCAAGGAAGCCGTGCTCGCCGCCGGCATTGAGCGCCATCTCGCGAGGCTGGACGCGCTTCGCCAGATTCAGCGTGTGCTCACCCCCCTCGGAGACCTCGAGGCCGAACTGACGCTGACGGCCCGTTACATCCTCACCGAGCTCGACAGCGAGTCAGAGCTCCTGCGCATCCTCGCTTCCGAAGCGCGCAACCGGCCAAAGATGCTGACGGCCGCGGTCGACCAGCTGGTGAACTCCACCTTCGACGGCTTCGCGAAGTGGATCGGCGAGCGAGTGGAGCGGCAGATCTCTGAGGCGGATGCGACGGCGATAGCCGCCGTCGGGCTCGGCTCGCTGATCTCCTCCCGCCTCCTGCGTGACGTAGTGGGCATTCCCGCCCAGGTCGACGATGAGGCGCTCGTCGACACCTGGGTGCAATTGATGATCGCCGCGCTGACTGGGCCGGCGCCCGAGAGCCCGACCTGAATTGGCGGCGTCAGCCGCCAGGAATCGCACTCGTGGGCGGCAGCGGCGGCCCGATCGCCTCGCCGCTCACGTCGGGAGTTCCGTACGTGTGGAACGTCTCCACCGTGCGCACGCCCCATGCCTGGCCGCGGGCGCGCTCGGCCCGGGTCCACACGATCGGCTCGTAGTCGGGGTCGTACACGAAGTAGCCGCCGGAGGTGACCTCCACGCGGTTGCCGCCCGGCTCGAACACGTACAGGAAGAAGCCGTTGGCCACCGCGTGCTTGGACGGGGCCGCCTCGATCGGCACGTCGGCGTCGAGGAACAGGTCGGCCGCGCGCAGCAGTTCCTCGCGCGTGTCCACCCAAAAGGCGAGGTGGTGCAGCCGTCCGCCCACCGCGTGGGCGTCGGCGACATAGATCAGCTCATGGGCGGCGATCGAGAGGCTCAGCCACGCGCCCGCCTCGCTGCCGTCATCGCGCTCGATCCGCTCGAACAGGCGGTAGCCGAGCGTCTCCTGCGCAAAGCGGCGATTGGCGGCCACGTCGACCGTCAGCAGGTTCACATGGTCGAGGCGCTTGACCGCCGCGCCGCGGCCGGTGAAGCGTTGCGCGACGTTCTTCAGCGCCGGGCGCAGGTGGGGGGGTGGGGTGTAGCGCTCCTGCTCGTAGTACAGCTCGAACGGGTGGCCGTCGGGGTCGGTGAAGCGATACGCGGGGCCGTGGCCGACGTCGCCCTCGATCCAGTGCTCGCCACGCCCGCTCGCTTCGATCGCAGCCACGCGCCGGCGCAGCGAGTCCTCGTCCCACGCGCGGATCGCCACGTGGCCGATGCCCGGCAGGCGCGCCTCCGTCAGCTTCAGGCTGTAGCGACCGTAGTCGCCAAAGCCGCGCAGGTAGACCGACTGCCCCTCGCGTGCCTCCGCCTCCATCCCGAACAGCTCCACGAAGAACTCGAGGCTCTCCTGCGGCGTCGGCGTGAGCAGCTCCGCGTGCGCGATGTGCGCGAGGTCTCCGAGTGGCTTAGTCACCGTGCCCCCTCGACCCGCTCGCGCAACCCGTCGATCTCATACGAGAGCGCGCCCTGCTGGAGCTTGCCGCGCTTGACGCGCTCGCGCTCCAGCCGCTCGCGCGAGGCTTCGAGCACATCCTCGACGCGCTCCTGCTCGACGACCGCCACGCCATCCGCGTCGAGCACCACCACATCGCCCTGGCGGATCGTTGCGCCGCCGACGACGACCGGCTCGCCGATCGCGCCGGGGACGTCCTTGCCAGCGCCGCGCACGCGCACCCAGCGCGCCCAGATCGGCAGGCCCATCTCCCGCAGCTCCTCGACGTCGCGTATGGAAGCGTCGATCAGCAGCGCCGCCACGCCGCGTTCGCGAGCTTGGGTCGCGAGCAGATCGCCCACCAGCGCCACGGGGCGCGCCTCTGGCATCGTCAGCACGAGCACCTCGCCCGGCTCGGCCTCGGCGATCGCCGCGTGCACCATCAGGTTGTCGTCCTGCCCGCAGCGCACCGTCCGCGCGGGCCCCGCCGCGCGCGAGCCGGGCACGGCCTGGATCAGGTCAGCGTCGACATAGCCGCGCCGGCCCCCCGCCTCATACACGGTCGCGGAGCCGAGCTCGGCCAGCTCCGCGTACGGCGCGGCGAGAGAGCGGCTCGCGGGCGCGCTCGGCTTGGCGCCCGCGACGGCGCTGCCGTTCGCGTGTCCCGCGCCGCCGGGTTCCTGTGTGGCGGCGTGAAGCGCTTCGGCGACGTGCGAGAGGTGCGCGCGCATCGCCGCCTCCGCTGCATCCGGGTCGTGCGCGGCGATTGCATCGACGATCGCCTCGTGCTCGGCGTAGGAGTGCTCGCTGCGCCCCGGCACGAGGATCGTGCGGTACTGGAAGCGCACCAGCTGCGAGCGCAGGCCCGAGATCAAGCGGGCGCTCGTCGGGTGGTCGGCGGCCTCGCGCATGCGCTCGTGTAGCCGCGCGTTCTGGTCAGAGGCGCCGAGCAGATCCCCGTCCTTCAAACGGCTGCGCATCTCGGTGAGGATCGAGCGCAGATCGCCGATCGCCTCCGCGTCCGCGCGCTCGGCCGCGTAGCGGGCGGCGAGCCCCTCGAGCACCGTCCTTGCCTCGAGGATTTCGACCGCCTCACGCTCGGAGATCATCCGTACGCGCGCGCCGCGGTTGCGCTCGCGCTCGACCAGTCCCTCCTGCTCGAGCCGCGCAAGCGCCGCGCGTACGACCGCGCGCCCCACACCGAGCTCGCGACTCAGCTCAGCCTCGATCAGGCGCTCGTTCGGCTGCAGCCGACCGCTGACGATCGCCTCCCGCAGCTGCTCGTAACCCTCTTCAGCCAATGCTCGACTCCTTCTCGTCTGTCAGTTGCTCGAACCAGCCTGCGGCAGCTTCGCTGACTCGCGCGGGAACCGCCAGCTCGGAAAGCATCGATGCGGCAGCATGCATCTCCTCGGTGCGGCGCACGGAGTGGGTGAAGCTGCCCTCTAGTAGCCGGTCGAGCAGCTCGCCGTCGGCGTTCTCCAGCGTCTCGACGAGGTGCTCGTGCAGCCACTCCTCCAAGCCTGCCGCCCGCGCTGCCGCGAGGCTCTCGAGCGCGGCGGCGGCCAGGCCCTTGGCAAACACGCTGCGCAGCAGCTTGCGCTCCGCCGCTTCGCCAGGGAGGGTGCCGAGGACCTGTACGGACATGCCCAGCGGGGTCATCCTCGCGACGAAGTCGCTCGCTCCCGATCCGGACGCGAGCGCCGGCGTCGAAAGACCCCGCCCCGGCACCGGTGCCATCAAGGCGACGTCCACAAAGCGGTGCCTGGCAGCTTCCACCGGCGCGGCCGCCTCACGCTTGACACCAGGGGTTGCGGTGTTGAGATCGGCATAGATCGCCTCAGGCGCGAGCACAGGCGCGACTTCCTCCGCCACCTCGCGCGCCACCGCCGCGAGGTTCACGCTCAGCACGATCTCCGCACCCGCCACCGCGTCATGCGCGCCGCTTGCCAGGCGTACCGAGTCGTGCACTGGTTTCGGCACGGGGTCCCAGCCGCTGACCGTGCATCCCGCTTCGACGAGGTCCGCCGCGATCGCCGAGCCCGCCTCGCCGAGCCCAAGCAGCGCGACCGACGGGGGATTGTCTACAATCATGCGAACAATCGTACGGCAATCTCGTGGTCGAGCGCGCGCGTGCCGGAAGCCAACGCCCAGCCCAGCGGCTCAGGTGGCGGCGGTGAAGTAACCGTGCTTGCCGCTGGCAAGGTAGTCCGCGAGCCGCTCGGCGAGCGCCATGAACGTCAGCGACGGGTTCACCGACAGCGTTCGCGGCACGAGCGAGCCGTCGCCGACGAACAGGCGACGCACGTCGTGGGACTCGCAGTTGGTGTCCACCGCCGAGCGTGTCGGGTCGCTACCCATGCGGCAGCTGCCCTGGACGTGCGTGGTGAACAGGTCGGTGCGCAGCACCCGCTTCGCGCCAGCGGCACGCAGCACCGCCGCGGAGAAGTCGCGCGCGCTGGCGATCCGCTCGCGCTCGCGCTCGTTGAAGTCCGCCGTGAAGCGATCGGAGCCGTCCGCGGCGAGGCTGACCACGCCGTTGTTCTCGTCGTTGACCATCGCCAGCAGGCCCGTCCAATGCCGGTAGCTGTCCATCACCTCAACCAGGTCCTGTCCCCACAGCGGCCGTCCGTCCTCGCCGCATACCGACGTGGCAAAGCCGATCGGATCCATCACCGTCGCCGACTCGATCACGAAGCCACCGTCGGCGTCGCTCTGGAAGTCCATGCAGTGGGCGGTGATCGGGTAGGCACGGTGGGCGTCCTGGATTTCGTCGAAGAGGCCCATCACCAGTCGCGAGGGGTGAAAGCCGAGGTTGCGTCCGATCTGGAGCGATGAGGGCGAGCCGCCGGCTGCCTCGACCACACCCGAGCGCAGCAACAGCCCGGGCGTCGCGAGTGTGCCGCAGGCGACCACCACCGTCGCCGCCGCGACAACGTGCTCGGTACCGGTGCTGTCCACGTACTCCACGCCTGTGGCTTCAGGACCGGAGCCGTGGTCCTCGATCACGACCCTGCGCACCTCGCATTCGGGGCGCAGCTCGAGTTTGCCGAGCGCCCACGCGTGGTGGATGTAGGTGTTGAGCGTCGACTTGCCCGCGTTTGTGGGGCAGCCCTGCAGGCACGATCCGCAGCGCATGCAGTTTGTGTCGGTGTAGGAGCGAACAGGGGAGAGGCTCGCGCCGAGCGCCTGGAAGCCACGCTCGGTGTTGCCAACGAACGGCAGCCAGTCGCTGCGCTCGCGAATCCCCAGCCGCGCTTCCACGCGCTCGTAGTGGGGAAATAGATCCGCCTCGCCGAAGGGCTCGCCGCTCGCGCCGAGCAAGCCACTGGCGTCGAACCACTTCTCGTAGTCCGCCCGATCGGCGCGCAGCCCGACCTTGGTGTTGATCGTCGTGCCGCCGCCGACGCAGCGTCCGCGAAACAGCGTCACGCCCTCGCTGTCGGGGCTTGCCGGCAGCGCCTCGCTGAACGGCCACCACAGCTCATGGTTGGCGCGCGCCTCCCAGCGGCTGAAATCCGCTGCCGTGCGGTGTGCTCCAGCCTCCAGCAGCAGCACCTCGTGCCCACGCTCGGCCAGTTCCCCCGCGACCACGCCGCCGCCTGCGCCGGAGCCGACGACAACCACGTCGAAGCGCTCAGCCATCGCCGATCCCCAGATAGGACCAGTCCTTGTGGACGCGGTCGGCGAGTGGGAACTCGAAGCCGATGCGCCGGTAAGCGCCGGGGCCGGGTGCCCCATCGCCGACGAAGTCGCTGTAGTAGGCCTCGATCGCGAGCGTGCGCGCGCGGGCGAACGCGGGCGTGTTCGCGATCTGCTCGAGCTCACCGCGCTGCAGCGCAGCAGCCGCCACGTCGAGGTCCGCCAGCGCCGCGAGCCGCTCGGTCTCAGGCATGCGCGTGAGCAGCGCGTCGACGTAGAGCTCGGGATGCACGGCGGCCGAGCCCGGCACGATCGCCTCGCACAGCGCGCGCAGCTGCTCGGAGCTCGCCATCACATCCCCGCGCCAGTTCGCAACAGCGGCATCGCCATCACACCTCCTGGCCGGGCGGTGGCCAGTTCAGCGGCTCGCCGCGCAGCCAGGCCGCGGCCTGCTGCTTGAGCGCCTCGCGCTCGGGGCCCACCTCGGTTGGCATGTCGGGCTTGATCGTGTAGCCGAGCCCCTCCTGCAGATAGGCGAGGCGCTGGTAGCCGTCGGGGCGCCGGGCCATGATCTCGGGATTGAGCTCGACCGTCTGCGTGGGATCGGCGGGCACGATGTAGTCGCGCTCATACACCGGCTGGCGCAGCACGAGGCCCCAACGTCCGTCGCGACGCTCGAAGAAGTCGAACGTCACGCCGATGCAGACGACGTCGCAGATCACGCCCTCGACGGGTCCGCGCTGCATGATTCGCAGCTTCGACATGCCAAAGCCGCGGTCGCCCGCCACCTGTGCGGTGACGCCGCCGACCGAGTGCAGCATGCGGTCGCCTTTGGCGAAGCCTTTGCTTGCGGCGTCGACGAACTGCTGCGGGGTCGCCTTGCCGCCCCAGGTGGTCATCATCACGCCGTCCTCGTGCCAGACCTCGAGGAACTTGTCCCATTCGCGGTTGTCGCGGTAGATGCTCCAGTTGTCGGTCAGCTCGCGGATCGCCAGCCGATCGAGGATCGTGTCGTCGCTTGTCATCGTGTCTCCTCCCTGTTTGAGTCCTCCCAACCCGATCGTATAAGGTTCGTGCGATAAGCGCCTATGCGTGCGTATGACGCACAATGCATTTAGGATTTGGGGAGGAGGAGTGCGATGTCGGGTACCGGGCTGCAGGCGGGACTGGACGGGTGGCAACCGCGGGCGCTGATCGGCGGGGATCTCGTGGGTGCCCGCGGCGGCAAGGTGTTCGCGGCGATTGATCCAGCCAGCGGTGAGACGATCGCGCAGGTGCCGCGTTGCGGAGCGGATGACGTGCAGGACGCGGTGGCGGCGGCGCAGCGCGCCTATCCCGAGTGGCGTGCCGCCGGTCCGCTCGCGCGCGCGGCGCTCGTGCACCGGATCGCCGATGTCGTGGAGGAGCACGCGGAGGAGCTCGCGCTGCTGGACGTGCTCGACAACGGCAGCCCGATCCGGGAGATGCGAAACGACTCGCGCATTGCCGTCGGGCTGCTGCGCTACTTCGCGGGGCTAACGCTGCAGGTTCGCGGCGAGACCATCCCCGGCGAGCACGGACGCCTCGACTACACGCTGCGCGAGCCCTATGGCGTCGTCGGCCGGATCATCCCCTTCAACCATCCGTTGATGTTCGCCGCGAGCAGGCTCGGGGCGCCGCTGATCGCGGGCAACACCGTCGTGATGAAACCCTCCGAGCACACCTCGCTCTCGGCGCTGAGATTGGGAGAGCTGATCGCGGAGTTCATGCCAGCGGGCGTCGTCAACATGCTCAGCGGTTACGGCCAGGAGGCGGGCGACGCGCTCGTCGCGCACCCGCTCGTGCGCCGCCTCGCATTCATCGGCTCGGCGCACGTGGGGCGATTGATCCAAAAGCGCGCCGCGGACGCAGTAGTGAAGACCGTGACGCTCGAGCTCGGTGGCAAGAACCCGATCGTGATCTTCCCCGACGCGGACCTAGACGCTGCGGTCGACGGCGCGCTGCGGGGGATGAACTTCACCTGGCAGGGCCAGTCGTGCGGTTCGACCTCGCGTCTGCTCGTCCACGAGTCCTGCCACGAGGAGCTCGTCGGGCGCCTGGCCGAGCGGATGGACGCAATGTGCTCGGGTGTGCCTTCTGATGAGGCAACAGAAACGGGTGCGATCGTCAACCAGGCCCAGTACGACAAGGTGCTCAGCTACCTGCAGATCGGCCGCGAGGAGGGCGCGCGCGTGGTTGCCGGCGGCGGCCCGGTCGCGGTTGCCGGGCACGAGCGCGGCCTGTTCCTGCGCCCGACGCTGTTCGATGGCGTGGCCCCTGACTCGCGCCTGGCCCAGGAGGAGATCTTCGGGCCGGTGCTCGCGGCGATCCCGTTCTCGAGCTACGAGCAGGCGCTGTCGATCGCCAACAGCGTCTCCTACGGCCTGACCGCGAGCGTCTTCACCCGCGATCTCGCTCTCGCCCACCGCTTTGCACGTGACGTGGAGGTGGGGTACGTGTGGGTCAACGACGCCTCGCGTCACTTCCCCGGCACACCGTACGGTGGCTACAAGGACTCCGGCATTGGCCGCGAGGAGTCCCAGGAGGAGCTGCTCTCCTACACGCAGGTCAAGAATGTGAACGTGAAGTTCGAGTGACGGCGGTGCATCCCGAGCAGCGGCGGACCGCGGCAGCGGCGCTGTCGTTCACCTACGACGCGCTGCCCGGCAGGATCGTGTTCGGCGCCGGTGGCGCCCGTGAGCGCCTCGCCGAGGAGATCGGTGGCCTGGGGGCCGAGCGGGTGCTGTTGATCGCTGCCGCGGCAGAGGCGGAGCTTGCCGCAAAGCTGGCTGGCCCCTTGGGTGAGACGGTCGTGGCGCGCTTTGACGGGGTTCGTCCCCATGTCCCCGTCGCGGTCGCAGCCAGCGCGATCGCGCTCGCCCGCGAGTGCGCGGCCGACTGCCTGCTGAGCATCGGCGGCGGCTCGACCACCGGCACCGCCAAGGCGGTCGCGCTCGAGACAGGGCTTCCGATAGTGGCTGTGCCAACCACCTACGCGGGCTCGGAGGTGACGCCTGTGTGGGGCTCAACCGACGGGGCGCGCAAGACCACCGGACGCTCGCCGAAGGTGCTGCCCAAGGTCGTCGTGTACGACCCCGAGTTGACGTTCGGGCTTCCTGCGCAGATCACCGCTGCCAGTGCGATGAACGCGATCGCGCACTGTGTCGAGGCGCTGTATGCGCCCGGGCGCAACCCGATCAGCTCGCTCATCGCCGCCGAGGGCATCGAGGTCCTGGCGGGCTCGCTGGAGCCTGTGCTGGCCGACCCAGAGGGGCTCGAGGGTCGCAGCGGCGCCCTCTATGGTGCATATCTTGCTGGTTCTGCTTTCGCGGTCGCCGGCTCCGGTCTGCACCACAAGATCTGCCACGCGCTCGGCGGCGCGTTCGATCTCCCGCACGCGGAGACGCACAGCATCGTCCTGCCACACGTCGGTGCCTTCCAGCAGCCGGCCGCGCCGGAGCTGATGGACACGGTCGCCGCCCGCCTCGGCGCGGAGCCTGGGGGGGCGGCCGTGGCTCTCTACGCGCTTGCTGAGCGCTGTGGACTACCGCTGTCCCTGCGCGAGATCGGCATGCCCGAGGATGGGATCGAGCGAGTCGTCGAGCAGATCGCAGAGGCCGTGCCGGTCGATAACCCGCGCCCGGTTGACGCCGACGCGATTCGCGTGGTTCTGACTGCGGCCTACGCGGGTAATAGCCCTGGAGAGCAACCGTGAGCGTGCGTTTGACAGCTGTTCTCGGCAGCGCCACTGCACCCGGCCGCCTGCGGCGGGCGCTGGAGGAGGCGATCGGCCGCGCGGAGGACGCGAAGCTCGTGCAGGCGTGCCTGATCGACCTCGCCGACGTCGACGTCGCATCGGCTGACGGGCGCCCCCCGGCTGCCCTCAGCGACGACACCGCACACGTGGTCGAGGCGATCGCCAGCGCCGACGCGGTGCTGCTCGCGACGCCCGTCTATCGGGGGTCGATGACCGGGGTGCTCAAGAACCTGCTCGACCACACGCCCGTGGAGGCGCTCGAGCGCAAGCCAGTCGCGATCGTTGCGATGGGCGCGAGCCAACACCACTACCTCGGCGTCGAACGCCACCTGCGCGACGTCCTCGCCTTTTTCGGTGCGCTCGTCCTTCCGCTTGCCGTCTACCTGACCTCCGCCGACTTCGACGACGGTGCTCCTAGCGATGGCGCCGCCGCGCAGCTCGACGCGCTCCTACGCGAGCTGGCAACGCTCGCCGGCGCTGTGAGCGCGAGCAAAGACGCCGACCCACTCGCGTTGCGGCCGCTTGCCGCGCGGCGCACATGAGCGTCGAGCTGACACTGTGGGCGGCGAGCGTCATGCCGCTCGACTTCGACGAGCGGATTCGCGCCGCACAGGCCGGTGGCTTCACCGCGACGTCGCTGTTCCCCTTCGAAGTGCGTCGCGCCGAAGAAGCTGGGATCACGGCCGCCGAGATCCGCGATCGCTTCGAGAGCGCAGGTGTGCGGATCGCGGTCGTTGACCCACTGGCGCGCTGGCTACCGACGTGGCGGCGCCCCCAGTTGCCGCCCGGCGATCCGGCGACAGGAGACTTCAAGCCCGAGGAGCTGTTCGCGATGAGCGAAGCACTCGGCGCCGATCTGTTAAGCGTGCTCGCGCTGTTCGATCCGCGCGTCGAGCCGGAGTCAGGCGTCCCGGCATTTGCCGCTCTGTGCGACCACGCCGGCGAGTGCGGTCTGCGCCTGCAGCTCGAGTTCATCCCCGGAACCGGCATCCCCGACCTCGCGAGCGCATGGGAGATCGTGCGCCTGGCCAACCGACCCAACGGCGGCGTGCTCATCGACAGCTGGCACTTCTTCCGCTCGACGCCCGACTTCGCGCTGCTGTCCTCGATCCCCGCGGATCGCATCTTCGGACTGCAGTTGGAGGACGCGCCGGCGCTGCCGTCCGAGGAGGTCGCCCACGAGTCGCTCCACAGCCGCCTGCTGCCCGGGGAGGGCGAGCTCGAGCTGACGCGGTTCCTGCGCGCGATGCCGGGGGATGAGCTGCCGGCGCTCAGCGGACCGGAGGTCTTCTCGGATGAGCTGTGGGCGCGCTATGAGCCGGAGGAGCTGGGCGTTCGCCTCGCTGAGACGACACGCGCGCTGTTTGCCGGCCGCCTGTAGCGCGACCACAGACAGGGCGACGGCAGACAGGGCGGCCACAGACAGGGCGGCTACAAGAGAGGGCGGCCACAAAGAGCCCGGGTACAAAATAGCCCCGGTCACGAATTGACCGGCCGTAAATACATATATTGATTTGGTGCATTATGCTCCAGGTCAGGACGAACACGAGACCAGCCATCGGGGAGCAGGAGAGAGAGGATGAGCATGGAGATCGACAAGCAGACGACGCCCGTACTCGAGCAGGAGAACCGGCTGAAGCTGGGGATCTTCGCCATCAACATGCGCGGCGGGGTGACGCTCGCCGACATCGACGGCAAAGTCGAGGGCAGCTGGGAGGAGAACGTCCGCTACGCGCAATGGGCCGACCGCATCGGCCTCGACGCGGTGATCCCGATTGCCCGCTGGCGCGGATACGGCGGCAGCTCAAACCTCGGCGATCGCTCGTTTGAGACCTTCACGTGGGCGACCGGGCTGCTCGCGGCAACCAAGCGCATCCAGGTGTTCGCCACCGTGCACGTGCCGCTGATCCACCCCGCGATGGTCGCGAAGATGGTCGCGACGATCGACGAGATCTCCGGCGGGCGGATCGGCGTGAACGTCGTCGCCGGCTGGAACCCGGAGGAGCTCGCGATGTTCGGGCTGACACAGCGCGAGCACGACGAACGCTACGAGGTGGCCGACGAGTGGGCGCAGGTGCTCGAGCAGCTGTGGACGACCCCCGGCGAATCGAGCTATGACGGGCGCTTCTTCAAAGTTCCCGGTGGCTTCTCCGAGCCCAAGCCGCTACAGAAGCCCTACCCGGTGATCATGAACGCTGGCACGAGCGGCGCCGGACGCGAGTTCGCCGCCAAGCACAGCGACCTGATCTTCGCCGGCCTGACGAGCGTGGAGACGGCGGCCAAGCAGATCGACGAGATCAAGGCGCTGGCGCGCGAGCAGCATGGTCGCGAGATCAAGGTGTTCGCCCGCGCGCACGTCGTCTGCCGCGACAGCGAGGAGCAGGCACGTCGCGACTACGGGCAGATCCACAGAGAGCTCGCCGACACCGAGGGAGCGCGCAACGTCGTGCGCATGAACATGCCCAACTCGCAGAGCACCGACTGGGAGAGCATGAGCATGCAAAAGACCGTCGAGAGCATGGTCGCCGGCTTCTTCGCGCTGGCGTTCGTCGGCACGCCCGAGCAGATCGTCCAGCAGATGATCGAGCTGCACGAGGCCGGCGCTGATGGCATCGCGCTGTCGTGGCCCGACTTCGACGAGGGCCTCGCGCAAATGGAGCAGGAGCTCTTGCCGCGGCTCGTAGAGGCAGGTCTGCGCAGCCCAATCCGCGAGACCTCCATTGCGGCTGGCGTGGGCGCGGCCTGATCTAATGGCCTGCACCGCCTGGCCCACAACCGGAAGCGAGTCCCCGACGATGGATTCTGAGACGTTCAGAGAGGCGCTCGCCGGCGTCTGCACGCCGGTGTCGGTGGTCACGAGCCACCGCGAGGGTCACCCCCATGGCACGACCGTCAGCGCCTTCTGCTCGCTCTCGCTGGAGCCGCCAATGGTGCTCGTCTCGCTCGATCGCAACTCCGATCTGCTGGCGATCGTCAGCGAGTCGCGTGTATTCGGGATCAACGTGCTGAACCACGGCCAGAAGGAGCTGGCGCTCAACTTCGCGCGCAAGGGCCCCGACAAGTTCGACGGGATCGAGTGGGAGCTCGACCGGGGCGTGCCCCGCATCGTCGGTGCGGCGACGTGGCTGGTGTGCAAGCTCGAGTACCTGCACGAGGGCGGCGATCATCTGATCGCCGTCGGTCTCGTGGAGCACGCCGAGAGCGGGCCGGGCAACCCGCTGCTGTACCGCCGCCACGAGTTCGGCACGATGACGCAGACCGGCGAGGGTGAGCTGTGAACGCCTCGCTGGCACCAACGTGGCTGCGCGAGCACTACGAGCGCGTCGACGCCAACGACTTCGCCTACCTCGGCGAACGCTTCGCCGATGACATCGAAGTCCGCTTCGGCAACCGCCCCGCCGCGGTCGGTAAGGAGGCGGTCGGCGCGACGCTCGCCGACGTGCACAAGCCGTTCACCAGCTCCCTACACCGTTTCGTCGACATCTGGCAGCAGGGCCACACGACGCTGATCGCCTTCGATGTTCTCTACTCGATGAAGGACGGCTCGGAGGTGCGCCTGGAAACGTTCACGATCCTCGAGCGTCGCGACGAGCTGATCAAGAGCATGAAGGTCTACATCGACGAGGGCCCGCTGCGGGGCAACTGAATGACGGGGAAGGGGAGGGGAGCACAGGATGGAGATCGACCTCAAAGGCAAGCGTGCGCTGGTCACCGGCGCCGGCCAGGGCATTGGTCTTGCGATCGCACAGACGCTCGCGGCCTGCGGCGCACGCGTGCTCGGCGCCGACCTGCGACCGACGGCTGCGGCTGGGGACGGCGCTGCTGCTGAGATCGTCGGATTCGAGGTCGACCTCGGCGTGCCCGGCGGTCCCGAGGAGGCCGTCGCGGCGACCGTACGCGAGTTCGGTGGCATCGAGGTGCTCGTCAACAACGTCGGCATCTGCATCCCGCGCGACGGCTTTCTGAGCGTCGAGGACGACGGCTGGGAGAAGACCTTCCAGGTAAACCTGATGAGCGCCGTGCGCGCCTCGCGGGCGGCGCTGCCGCTGATGATCGAGGCGGGTGGCGGCGCGATCACGACGATTGCCTCCGAGTCGGGGCTACAGCCAGCGCCAGTGTTCAGCGACTACGCGGTCACAAAGGGCTCGCTTCACGTCCTCACGAAGCTGCTCGCCAACGAGTTCAGCCGCGCCGGCGTGCGCTGCAACTCGGTCACGCCGGGGCCGATCCGCACACCCGCATGGGGACCCGGCGGCGTCGTCGACAAGCTCTCCAAGGAGTGGGGGATGGATCTCGAGTCCGGCATCGAGCACTTCGTCAAGGAGGTTCGCGGGATGCCACTCGGCAAGATCGGCGAGCCCGAGGACGTGGCCGCGATGGTCGCCTTCCTCTCCTGCGATCTCGCCAAGCAGATCACCGGCTCCGACTTCCGCGTCGACGGCGGTCAGATCGCGACGATCGTCTGATGAGACGCCGGCGAATCGGCAGACCCGCCGGCGGTCAGATCGCGACCATCGTCTGATGTCAGGCGAGCGGGTGAGCGGGCGCGAGAACGTCCATTTGACGCTGGCGATCAACGACTACGACCACGTCCGCGACCTGGTCACCGGTGCGGTCGGAGTCGAGGGAATCGACCTGACCTGCCTGACGCTGTCGGTCGAGGAGATCTTCTGGCGCTTCTCCCGCCACCGCGAGTGGGAGGTCTCGGAGATGTCGCTCGCCAAGTACTGCGCGCTACGCGCAGGCGGTGACGATTCGATCACCGCGATCCCCGTGTTCCCCTCGCGCAGCTTTCGCCACTCGGCGATCTTCATCCGCGAGGACGGGCCGCTCGACGACCCCGCCGCGCTCGCCGGCGCGCGCATCGGCGTGCCCGAGTGGACGCAGACGGCCACAGTGTGGGCGCGCGGCCTGCTCCAGCACCAGTACGGGATCGATCTGACAGAGGTGCACTGGGTGCGCGGCGGCACCAACGAGCCCGGTCGCGTGGAGGGCATCAAGCTCGACATCCCCGAGCGTTTCGACGTCAGCAACGAGTCCGAGCGCAGCCTCAACGAGCTGCTGCTCGCCGGCGAGATCGCGGCGCTGATTTGCCCCCACCCGCCGGATGAGTTCGAGCGCCGCAGCGGGCGCGTGGTGCGCCTGTTCAGCGACTACCGCACGGTCGAGGAAGGGTATTTCCGCGAGACGGGCATTTTCCCGCCGATGCATGTGATCGCGCTACGCAGCGACGCGGTCGAGCGCCACCCATGGATCGCGATGAACCTGTTCGAGGCGTTCACCGAGGCCAAGCGCCGCGGCGTCGCCCGCGCGATCGACCCGAACACCCCCCGTTACCCCGTGCCATGGAGCTTCGCCAACGCCCACCGTGCCGAGGAGCTGATGGGGGAGGATCTATGGCCATATGGCCTCCAGCCAAACCGCGTCGCGCTCGATGCCTTCCTGGGGATGGCCTACGAGCAGGGCGTCTGCAAGCGGCGGCTGGAGCCCGAGGAGCTGTTCGCGCCGCAGGTGCTCGACCACTACGTCGTCTGAGCGGGGCTCGCACCGCCGAGACATCGCCGCAGCCCTGTTATGCCACGGCGCCGGGCGCGATCTCGGTATGGGCTCAGTCCTCTCGCTCGAGACGACCGACTGGCGCCGGCGCCGTCGACTCCGTCTCCAGCGGGCCGTGGCCCTTGCTCCAGCCGTACTTCTCACCCACCGCTTCGATCTCGCTGAGTGGCGGGTTGCGGTGCTCGGTGTAGGGGTAGGTGGCCGATAGCGCCGGCTCGGCCAGCTCCTCGAAGAAGTGCTCGAAGCCGCCGGGGATGATGAATACGAGGAACTTGCAGATCGCTGAGGTGACGACCCAGTCGTGCACCGTCTGCTTGGGGACGTAGATGTAGGTGCCGGGAGTGGCGTGGTAGACGGCGTCGCCGACGCCGATGTCGAGCGTGCCCTCGACGATGTAGAAGCCCTCGGCCTCGTGCTCGTGGATGTGGCCCGGTGCGACCATCCCGCGCGGCCCGTACCACTCGGTCAGTGCGAACTGCCCGTCGGTGTCGGGCTTGCGCGCCTTCATCGTCACGATCCCACCCTGAAACCAGATCGCCGGTCCCTCGCCGGTGCCGAGCGCGTAGCCGGGAGCGATGCCCTCCGGCGTGCCGCCGGCGTGCTCGCTCGTGACCGGCTGTTCGTCACCGATCTCCACGCGTCCAGCGGCAGTGAACGAGTTGCTCATCTCATCTCCTTTTCGATGGCTGAGCTCGTGAGCCCATGTAGCTCGGCGACTGGCGGGCGATCGCCGCCTCCAGCCGCTTGCCCTCGCCGCCCTCGATCGCCACGATCAGATCGCGGTGCTCGGCGAGGTGCGCGGCGCCGTCGAAGTCCTCGAGGTCGGCACGCTCCAGCGCCGCCTGCATCGAGTCGAGCAGCATCGTGTAGATGCCGTGCAGCGGCGCGTTCGCGGCGAGCTTCGCGATCCGGCGATGCAGCTTGTAGTTCAGGCGCATGTACGCGTGCGGGTCGTCGAGTCGCGCCTGCATCTGGTCGAGGATCCGCTGGAGCGCAGCGATGTCACTCGGCTCATGGTTGCGCGCCGCTTCGCGACAGATCAACGGCTCGAGCGCGTCGCGGACGGCGAGGTACTCCGAGAAGCCGCTGCTCCCGCCTTTGAAGCGCAGCGTCGAGTGGCTCAGCGCCATCGCCGCCGAGCCGCTCGCGACGAAGATCCCGCCGCCGGGGCCGGGACGCGCCTCGATCAGCCCGCGTGCCTCCAGCAGCCGCACCGCCTCGTTGATCGTCGCCAGCGCCACGCCGAAGCGCTGGCGCAGTTCGTCCTTTGTCCCGAGCAGCACGCCCGGGGCGACCACTTCGTCCATGATCTCTGACTCCAGCCGGCTCGCCACGGACTCCGCGCGCGAGATACGTGAGTCGATCAGGCTGTCAGGCATCGACAAATAATCATATTGGTTATGGGCGATCCTCAGGCGGTGCGGCCGTGGTCGACCGGCTCGCCGGCCTCCTCGGCGGGGGTGAGCACGAGGTCGCACTCCAGTGAGCACCACTCGCCCTCGACGCCCGCTGGTCGCTCTGGGTCGTCGGCCGCGCGCTCGACGAATGTGCGCAGGAGCGATCGCTTGACGGCGAACGCCGCGTCGGAGTCGAGGTACTCGCTTGTCTCATCGAAGATGTGCGTGGTCACCGTGCGGTGGCCGTCCGCGCGAGCGATCATGTGGATGTGCGCCGGTCGCCACGGATGGCGGCCGGTCGCTGCGAGCATCTCGCCCACCGGTCCGTCGAAGGGGATCGTGTAGGGGACGGGACGCACCGCGAGGAACGCGAACGAGCCGTCCTCGCGGGTGCGAAAGCGCCCGCGCAGGTGATCCTCAGGGGCGTTCGGGTCTTGGACCGCGTAGAGACGGTTATCGCCGTTCTGCCAAACGTCGAGCTCCGCGCCCGCAAGCGGCTGGCCTGAGATGTCGAGGATGCGACCGTGGATCCAGGCGGGCACGCCCGCCTCTTCCTCGGCGATGTTCGCGCCGTACTCGCGTAGCGGCGAGCCCGGCACGTAGAAGGGGCCGAGCACCGTCGACTCGGTGGCACCCTCGGGAAGCTCGTTGGCGAGCGCATCCACGAGCATCGACACGCCCATCGTGTCCGACCACAGGATGAACTCCTGGCGGCGCTCATCGGTGATGTGACCGGTGGCCGTCAGTACCGCGATCGCGCTTGCCCACTCCTGCTCGCTGAGACCCACCTCCGAGACGAAGCCGTGCAGGTGCTTGATCAGGCTCTGCATGATCTCCCGCAGGCGCGGGCCCGGGCACGCCTCATAGCGAGCGATCACCTCCGCCGTGATCTCCGCCGGGGTTGTGCGCGTCCGGGGGCTCGGATCGGTGGCGCTCATCGGCTCAGGAGCCGGGCGGCTCGGCAAGCGGTGTCGCCGCGCGCATCAGCTCGGGCGGGGTTCTCGGTCCCCACAGGTTCTCGCCGCGATTGTCGTCCAAGCTCCAGTGCCCGGGCACATAGCTGCGCTCATCCCACACTTTGTAGAGGTCCGCGTAGTACTCGACCACACAGCCCGCCGGGTCGAAGTGGTAGGTGAAGAGGTTCTGTCCCGCGCCGTGCCTGCCCGGGCCCCAGATGAAACGGCCGTCGTTGCGGGCCAGCGTTTCGCCGAGCTGGCCGAGGATCGCAAGGCTCTCGACTTCCCACGCGTAGTGGTTCAAGCCCGGCTCGCCCTTCTGCAAGCCGATGCCGTGGTGGTCGGCGTTGCAGCGAAGGAAAGCAAGCACGCCGTCGCCGATCTCATCCGAGAGCCTGAACTCCAGCACCTCTTCAAAGAACGTCCTCGTGGGGCCGATGTCCGGGCATGTCAGCGTGGGGTGGCCGAACTTGCGCGGCTGCACGCCCCGACCGGTGTGGATCGGACCAGCCTGTGCCATCCCTGTGAAGACCTCGATCACGTGCCCCTCCGGACCGAGGAAGCGCACCGCGCGCTCGATACCCAGCTCCTCAGGAGTCTCCGAGACGATCGTCACCCCGCGCTCGCGCAGCCGCGCGGTCAGCAGCTCCAGCGCCGCCTCGTCGTGTGCCTCCATCGCTATGTGGTCGAGCGCTGAGCGATCGGCGTCGATCAGCTGCAGCGAGTGGTGGCAGTCGGCGTGCGTCAGATACGAAGTTCCGTCCTCGCGCGTCACCTCGCGCATGCCCATCACCGTCGTCGCCCAGCCCACCGACGCATCCAGGTCAGGGACGCGCAGCGCGACATGGGCCATGCGCTTGATCAGCTCTGACATCGACTCAACTCCCAGCTATCGGGTTTCGCAGAACACCGAGACCCTCGATCTCGGCCACCACCTCATCGCCCACCGACAGGAACCTGCCAGATCCGGCGCCCACGCCCGCCGGTGTGCCTGTCGAAATCACATCGCCCGGAAGCAGCGGCACGATCGCGCTCACATACGCGATCAGCTGGGGGAGGTCGAAGATCATCTCGCTCGTCGATGAGCTCTGCTCGGTCTCGCCGTTGACCGTCAGCGTCATGTGCAGCTCACCCGGGTTGGGGCAGAAGCTGGCGGGCACGAGCCACGGGCCGATCGGGCAGGACGTCGCCCAGCCCTTCTGCGCGAACCAGTCAAAGGTCATCGGTGGCTCCGGCGCGGGGTCGCGCTTGAAGCGATCGCGGGCAGAGATGTCGTTCAGCACCATGTAGCCGGCCACGCACTCCAGCGCCTCGGCCTCGCTGAGCTGGTGCGCCGGGCGGCCAACCACCGCTGCCAGCTCCACCTCCCAGTCCAGGCGCTTGACGCCGTCGGGCATGATCACCGGATCGCCCGGGCCGATCACCGTCGTTGTCGGCTTTAGAAAGAAGAACGGTCCGTGTGGCGAGGGCACGATCGGCGCGTCGGGCGGCAGTTTGCGCATCTCGCGCGCATGGTCGGCGTAGTTGGCGCCCGCCATGTACAGGTTGCGCGGCTCCGGTAGCGGTGCCTGCAGCTTCGTCTCCGAGAGTGTGGTACCAGTGCCGAGCGCGCCCTCCTCCAGATCGCGCTCGATCCGCGCCAGCCACCCATCCCAGTCATCGAGCACCGCGCGCATCGACGGCTCACCCGGCAGACTGAACACGAGCTCACCCTCGATCGCAACCGCGACCGGGCCGATTGCTCCAGCGACGCTCCCCAACGCGAACTCCCTCATAAAAATAAGTCTATAGACTTTGCATTGTGAAGGCACTCGTGATCCGTTCCTTCGGAGGCCCCGAGGTGCTCGAGCACATCGACTGGCCCGACCCTGTGCCAGGCCCCGACGACGTGCTGATCGCTGTGCGCGCGGTCAGCGTCGGACGCACGCTCGACGTCGAGGTCAGGCGACGCGGAGCAGACTTCCACGTGACGCTGCCCCGGGTCCTAGGCTCCGATCCCGCCGGCGTCGTTGTCGCGGTGGGCGATCGCGTCAGCGGCTTCTCGCCGGGGGACCGCGTCGCGGCCACGAGCACGCTGTTCTGCGGCGAATGTGACATGTGCCTGTCAGGGCGCACGAACGCCTGCTTCGAGCATCGCGCGCTCGGCGTGCACGTCGACGGCGGTGCAGCCGAGCTGTGCGCCGTGCGCGAGGTGAGCGTCGTGCGCATCCCCAACCACGTCGAGTTCTCCCAGGCGGCCGCCATGGCCGTCAACTACCCGATGGCGTGGAACCTGCTCAAGTACGCCGGGCGCCTGCAGGCCGGCCAGGACGTGCTCGTGATGGCCGCCGGCGGCGGGCTCGGCATCGCCGGCATCCTCATCGCCCAGGCGCTCGGCGCGAGGGTGATCGCCGCGGCCGGCGCCCAGTGGAAGCTCGACCGCTGCCGTGAGCTGTTCGGAATCGATGCACTCGTCGACTACTCCCAGCCCGGCTGGTCCGAGCGGGTGCGCGAGCTCACACGCGACGGCCGCGGCTGTGACGTCGTGTTCGAGAACATCTCCTCGCCCGAGCTGTTTGGCGAGTCGCTCGCATCGCTGCGCGAGTACGGCCGGCTTGTCACCTGCGGCGCACACGGCGGCGGTGCGGTCACCGTCGACATGCGTCTGCTCTACCGCAAGCATCTGTCGATCATCGGCGAGCGCGGCGCCAGCGAGGCAATGACACGCGAGGTCTGGCAGGCGCTCAGCGACCGGCAGATCGAGCCTGCGCCCGTGTTCCACCGCTTCCCGCTGGCTGACGCGGCAGCCGCGCACGAGGCCGCCTCCGGCAGGGATATCTTCGGTCGCGTTGTGTTGGACGTGGCACCGCGATGACCGCCAAGGCGGCGAGCGCTCAGGCAAAGCCCGCGGGCAGTCGCGGTCGCGAGGCCGCCGCCTACACCACCGAGACGCTCCGCCAGATGATCCTCTCCGGTGAGATCCAGCCTGGGGCAGAGCTCTCCCAGGTCGAGCTCGGGCGCATGGTCGGCGTCAGCGCCACCCCCGTACGCGAGGCACTGCGCCAGCTGGAGGTCGAGGGTCTCGTCGAATCACGTCGCAACAGACGCCCGCGCGTGCCCGCCTTCGACGCCGGCGACCTCGACGCCGTTTACTGCGCGCGCGTGTTGCTGGAGACGCTCGCCATCTCCATCACCGTGCCGGGGATGGGCGACGGCGAGCTGGCCGATCTGCGCGCCGATCTCGACACGATGCGCGCCGCCGGCGCGCGCGAAGACCTCACCGCCTGGGACATCGCCCACACCGCCTTCCACACCCGCCTGATCTTCGGCTGCGAGCCCGCGCTCAGGCGTCAGATTCGCATGATGATGTCCCGCGCCGACCACTACCGCCGCATGTCGGTGCTCTCAGAGCGGCCGTTTGGATGGAGCCTCGGCGAGAGCGAGCACGAGGCGATCCTGCACGCGTGCGAGACGCGCGAAGCTGAGCTCGCGGCGGTGCTGCTAGCCCGCCACCTCGCTCGCTCCGCGCGCGCGGTGCTTGCCAACCTGGCGCCCGAGTGCGAGCCCGTCTCGCTGCTGGCGGCGCTGCGTATGGTCGGCGCCTAGATGACTGGTTCCGAATTGGCGCCTGGGGTGGCGGGGGCGCGAGGGGACATGGGCGGGCTGTCGAAGGTCGGCGTTGCTATCGCAACGTCGACCACGGAGGTGGCCTCGTGCTCGCCGACCTTGACAGCCTGCTCACCGCACTTTATGTGCTGGTGGACGATCTCCTGCCCGCTCGAACCGGTGCAGGCCGACGCCCAAGAATCACCGACGCGGAGCTCATCACGCTCGCCGTCGCGCAGATCATGCTCGACTGCCACTCCGAGCGGCGGTTTCTGCGTCTCGCTTGCCGCCGGCTCTCGCACCTGTTCCCCTACATCCCGAAACAGCCTGGCTACAACAAGCGCCTGCGGACGCTTGCCCCGCGGATCTGCCTCATCATCAACCAGCTGGCGCGGATCTCCCCGTCGTTCGGTGACCGGCTCAGGTTGCTGGACTCCACGCCGGTGCCCTGTGGCGCCTCCCGGGAGACCGTCAAGCGCTCGGAGCTCGTGGGCTGGGCTGCCTATGGGTATTGCGCCAGCCATAGCCGCTACTTCTGGGGGCTGCGGTTGTATCTGCTGTGCGCACCGGACGGGATGCCGGTCTACTTCGCCCTGGCGCCGGCGAACGAGGGGGAGCGCGAGGTCGCTGCGGCAATGCTCGAACGTGCCCGCAAGGAGGGGCTGCTCCAAGGCGGCGAGGTCATCCTCGCCGACAAGGGGTTCGCTGGCCAAGAGTTCGAGGAGACCGTCGCCGCTCTGGGCGCGCAGCTCATCCGCCCCGACCGCAAGGGCGAGAAGCCGCGGTTCGGCAAACTCGGTGGGATGCGCCAGTGGATCGAGTCGGTCTATGACACCGCCAAGGGCCAGCTCTCCCTCGAGGAGCACGGCGGGCACATCCCCGACGGGGTCTGGGCCCGCGTCTGCCAGCGCGTACTTGCCCTCGCCGCCGGCGTCTGGCACAACTGGCTGCTCTGGGAAGCCGGCAAGATCGACACCCCCGGACGCCACTTCACCGCCTACGACCACTGAGCCCATGAGAACGGAATCAATCATCTAGAGCCGACCATACGCAGCGTGCGCCGCGCCACTCATCCCGATGCCGGCGAATCGTGCCCGGCCGAGCGGCTCAAGCAGCTGTCAGCGTGAACTGGGCGACGAGTTGCTCGAGCTGATCGGCGGTCCCGGAGAGCACCTGCGCTGAACCAGCGATCTCCTGCGTCGAGGCGCTCGTCTGCTCAGTAGACGCCGACACCTCCTCGCTCGATGCCGAGTTCTGCTCAGCCACCGCAGCGACCTCGGACACGCTCTGCAGAATCCCTTGGGTGGAGGCGGTGATCTGGGCGATCGCCGTCGTCACCTCGTTGATGCGCTGGTTCATGTCTGTGACCGAGCCGCCGATGTCTTCAAAGCGCCCGCGCGCCTCATTCACGGTCTGCACCCCGTCCTGGGTGCGCTGCGCACCAAGCTCAACCGCCTCAACCGCACGGTGAGTCTCCGCCTGGATCTCCCCGATCAAGCCCTCGATCAACGCCGCCGCCTGCTGGGAATCCTCGGCAAGCTTGCGCACCTCCTCTGCCACAACCGCAAATCCGCGTCCCTGCTCACCAGCCCTGGCAGCCTCGATCGCGGCGTTCAGCGCCAACAGGTTCGTCTGCTCTGCAATCCCAGTGATCGTTGCCACGATCCCACCGATCCGCTCGCTCTTCTCGCCAAGCTCGCTGATCCGCTCTGTGGCAGCCCCTGTCGCCTCAGCCACAGCAGCCATCGCCTCCGAGGCCTTCTCCGCGGCGTCGATCCCGCCCTGAGCGATATCCGTCGCCTTACGCGCCGCCTCACCGGTTTCAGTCAGCTGATCAGCTGACTGGCGCGTCGCCTCCGCAACCTCCTCGACCAACACCCGCACGCCCTCGACCGAACTCACCTGCCGCTCAGCACCAGCAGCCACATCACCCACCGAATGCGCAATCTCACCAACCGCACGACCGGCCTCATCCGACGTCGCCGCCATCTGCTGCGATGCAGACGACACGGTCGAGGACGTGGCGGTGATCTCGCCGAGCATCGTGGTGAGCTTCTGGCGCATGTCGCTGTAACTGCCGACCGACTCGTCGGTCTTCGAAAGCATCGCGTTGAAGATCTCAGCTAGGCGCCCAGCGCTACGGCCATCCTCCACTGGCACCGGTGAGGTCTTCGAATCCACCGCCACGGTCAGGTCACCGGCGGCCATCGACTCCAATCCGTGCTGCAGATCGCTTAGGCAACCAGCCCGCAGCAACTCCATCCGCTCGACCAGTGCGTCAAGGCACGAACGATCGCCCAGAGCTTGGCGCAACGTCGCGCCCATTTTTTCGAAGGCTACGCCGAGACGATCGAGCTCGGAGCGCGGGTGCACCTCGACATCGAGCTCGCCAGCAGCGATCCGGTCGGCGGCATGAGCCATATCCTGCAGGTAGTCCGACATTTCGGTGAAGGCCTCTCCGACCTGTCCGATCTCGTCGCGACCTCTGACTGCAACCATCTGGCTGACGTCGCCCTGAGCGATCGTGTGCGCGGCGCTCTGCAGCTCACCCAGGGGACGCACGATCGAGCGGATCACCAGCGCCACAGCAACGGCTGCCGCGAGCAGGCCGATCCCGACCACCAGCAACAGGACCAGTTGCGCGTTGCTGGACGCACTGGCCTCCTGCTTCTTGATCGCCTGCGAGTCCGTGCGGAGCGTCGCATCGACCTTCGTGAGCCCGACGTAGATCTTGCCCACCTCGGTCTGGCTTTCGACCTCCACGGCTTTGAGTGCTAGCGCGATGTTGCCTTCGTGGACCTCGCTCAGGAAGCGGCTGATGTAGCCGTTGTACACCGTCAGGGAGCCGAGGATGGCCCGCGCCGACGCGCGGATCGACGCCTCGGGCGCGATCCGTGCGAGCGCGGTCAGTTCCTTGACCGATTCGCCCTGGAATTTTGTCACGTATCCAGTGGCCGTGGCGATCCCCGCGGTGACCCCCGGTGCGTTGCGGGTGAAGGTGAACGCAGCGACCGCGTTCGACTCATCGGCGACCACCAGCCAATCCCTGAAGGCCGCGCCACCAGCCTCCGACGCAGCGAACACGCCAGCAGACGCGTTCGACTTGGAATGATCGCCCGACAGGCCCTGCAGCGCAACCCCCACTGACACGAGCCAAAGCACAGCAAGCGTCGCGACCATCACCACCAGCCGCGTGCGAACCTTCATCCCACTTATGCGCTCGATTACGCCAGCGCGGGGCGAATGTTCCGGTGTAGCTGCTTGAGGCTGTGCTGTTGCCATCATTTTCTCCCTTGAGCGCGGATGCTGCGAGCACATCTATCGGCTTGAAGCACCGTCCGCTTGAGATCCAATGATCCGGGTTATTCCACATATAAGGCTTTGTGGGTGCCCGCCAACCTAGCCCCCGACCGCGACCCGCTCTCGCTGAACGCTGCCCTGCGCATGGTCGGCGCCTAGCTCCGCGGGGGGATCTGTGGGAAGGTCGCGCTCACTGGCCCGCGCTCGGATCAGCGTCCACGCGAGCAGCGCACCCAACAGTGCCACCGCCGCACCCAGGCGCAGCCCATATTGCAGCGCGTACACGAACGCGTGCTGAGCCGCGCTAATGATCTGCGCGGGAACTCCATGCGGTGCCGCGCCTGAGCCCAAGCCGGCGGCCAGGTTGGCACGCACCGTCGAGGACGCCTGTGGCAGCAGTTCGTTGATCTTCGAGCGCCCGAGCGTGGCGACCATCGCACCGAGCACCGCTACGCCGAAGGTACCCCCGACCATGCGGTTCATCGAGAGGATCCCCGAGGCGACCCCCGCCTTGGTCTGTGCGACCGCGTTCATCGCGGCGGTGCTCATCGGCGACATCACAAACGCCATGCCGATGCCCATCAGCACGAAGCCCGGTAGCAGCGCACCGTAGCCACTCGAGACCGTCAGCTGCGACTGCCAGAACAGCGCCCCGCTGACCGCCAACAGGCCGAAGGTGATCAGCGGCCGTGGGCCGACGCGATCGGACAGCCGCCCGGCGCCGGGGGCGATCAGCACGATCATCAGTGTCGAAGGCAGGAAGCGCAAGCCGGCCTGGAGCGGCGAGTAGTGAAGCACGTTCTGCATGTACAGCGCCATGAAGAAGAACATCGCGAGCATCGAGAAGCTGACGATGAACGCGACGATGTTCGCGCCCAGGAATGTGCGCGAGCGGAAGAAGCTGAAGTCGACCATCGGTGAGCTCTGTCGGCGCTCGACGAAGCCGAAGGCAGCCAGGCCGATCGCGGCCACCGCCAGCAGCGAGAGCTCGCGCGCCGAGCCCCAATGCCATTCGTTGCCCTCCACCAGCGCTAGCACGAGCGCTGCGAGGCCTGTCGTCAGCGTCAGCACACCGAGCATGTCGATCCGCTGCGCAACGCTCTCATCGCGCGACTCGCGCACCGCGAACAGCGTGATGAAGACCGCGCCAACCGCGACCGGGAGGTTCAGGAAGAAGATCGATTGCCAGCTCACGCTCTCCACCAAGAAGCCGCCGAGGACGGGGCCGATCGCGAGCGCCAGCGCCGAGACGCCCGCCCATGTCCCGATCGCCTTGCCGCGCTCGGCGGCGGGGAACGCGTTGGTGATGATCGACAGCGTTGCCGGCATCATCATCGCCGAGCCGATGCCCTGGATCGCGCGCCAGCCGACGAGCCACGTGTCGCTTGGGGAGAAGCCGATCGCGCCGCTTGAGAGCGCGAACACGACCACCCCGAAGAGGAAGATTTTGCGCCGGCCGAACAGGTCGCCCAGGCGCCCGCCCGTGACGAGCAGCACGGCGAACGTCAGCGTGTAAGCGTTGACCGTCCACTCGAGGGACGCCGTCGAGGCGTGCAGGCTGCGCTGGATCGAAGGCAGCGCGACGTTGACGACGGTGTTGTCGAGCATGATCATGAACAGCGCGAAGCACATCGCCCCCAGCGCCCACCAGCGGCGGTTCTCGTCGTTCATCTGCAGCGAGCGGATCCTCTCGGTCATCGGGCGCTTCCCTTCTTCGTAGGTCTATAGGCGGCGATCTCCGCGCGGCGCTCCACGATCAGCTCGAGCGCGTGCTCCAGCGCCACGGCTTCCTCATCGCCGAGTGAATTCAGCAGCTCCTGCAAGGCCGACAGGCGCGCCTCGTTGAGCGCTTGCGGCACAGTGCGCCCGGCCTCGGTCAGGCGCACTCGCTTCATGCGCCGATCGACGGAGTCTTCCTCGCGTTCCACGAAGCCGCGCTCGAACAGGCCGTCCACCGCGCGGCTCATCGCCGGGAGGGAGACGCCGAGCGATTCGGCCAGGGCCTTGACCGAGCGCTCTTCGCCGTCCGCCTCAAGCGCGCACAGCGCCTTGATCTGCGTGAACGACAGGTCGAGCTCCGCGATCGCGTTGAACGTGCCCACGTTGGCCGTGCGCATCAGGTAGCTGGCCAGCGCATACATGTCGCGCGTCAGCGCCTGGCGGTCAGGTTGCGCCTTTGCAGTAGTTGCTTGCATGCATGCAACTATATGAGTGGCGCAATGATTGCCTGTGTGCGATGCAACACAGATGTTGCGAGCTTTTGGCCGATGACATGGTTTGGAGAGCGAATGAAAGCCTGGATTTCGGCCACAGTCCGAGCGGTACTCGCCGCCGGCCTATCTGTCGCGGTGCTGGCGCCGGCGAGTGCGCACGCGGCTGTCTGCGCCAGGCCACGGCATCTCAAGGTGCTCGTGGATAGCGCTCGCATCATCGTGTGGGACATCAAGACGGGCGATCAGGAACACCTCAGCACGACGTATTACGCGTGCGAACGGCCGCATGGCAAGGCGCGCGTCCTCGACCATACGTTCTCGGTCCCACAGGCAGACAGCGCTGTCGAAAAGCTTGTCTCTGCCGGCTTGTTCGTGGCGGCCTCGGAGGGGCAGGGAAGCTATCTACGTGGTACCCGGAGCATCTGGGTGAAGGACGTCCCAACCGGGCGGACCACGTTCCTGATCACCACCGACGTCTACCGCGCGGAACCACCTTTGCCCGAACCAGTCGCCGACCTCGAACAATTGGGCACTCCAATCGGACGCGGGGCTCAGCAGCTCGTGCTCAATGCACGCGGCGACGTGGCATGGCTCGGCCAAACAGCAGAATCGCCCGCGGCGCCCCACGAATCTGTGCTCTATCTGCACGACTCGCGTGGCACGCACCAGATAGCCGCCGGCCGCGACATCACCAACCTCGCTTTCCGTGGATCCCTGCTCACGTGGAACGCTGCGGGCGCGGGCCAATCGACCCAAGCGTGAGCATCACACAGGGCAGCGCGCTACGCTCGATGGGCAGTGTCCGACGCAGAGCCCCCTGACGAGTCCGACCAGAGTCCTGCCGAGCAGGGCCCGAACATCATGATGCCCTCGGAGGAGTTCGCCGGGAAATGGGCGAACGCCGCTGCGATCGCGCGCACCCCGCACGAGTTCACGCTCGACTTCATGCGCATCGGGCCCCAAGGCCAGCAGGGGATGGTCGTCTCGCGCGTGTCGTTCTCGCCGCTGCTCGCCAGTCAGCTGCTGGATCTGCTCGGCGAACAGTGGCGCGAGTACACCAAGGAATCGGGCGTGCCGCCTGAAAGCGGGCACGATGACTGAAGAAGCGCCGCGCAAGGGCCCCGAGGAGATGGAGCCGACGAAGCTCCCATTGCGCGGGCCGAACGTGGTCAGCACATTCGACGTACCGCCAAGCGCTGATGCCGTGAAGGCGCACGACGCCGTCATTCGTAAGCACCTGCAGGACCGAAAGCCCCGCGAGAATCCGTCGAGTCAGTAGCCGCCCGGGTTGGCCCTGCGAGCAGGGCGGCGCCTAGCTCGTGGGGAACGGCAGCTCGAGCACCTCAGCGCTCGTACCGTGCTCACCGACGCTGACTGTCGTCCCGGGCTCGGCCTCGCGTCGTACGAGCGCCAGCGCGATCGGGCCGAGCCTGGGGGAGAGCACTGCGCTTCCCACGTGTCCCACCACTCGCTCGCCCAGCAGCAGCTCTTCGCCCGTGCTCGCCGGCGCCGACAGTCGCAGCCCTCGCAGATGGCGGTTGGGCTTGCCCTTGTAGAAGAGACGCGCGACCGTCTCCTGGCCGACGTAGCAGCCCTTGGTGAAGCTCACCGCGCGCTCGTTCAGCCCCGCCTCCTGGGGGATGACGGTGTCGTCGAGGTCGACGCCGTGGCGGGGGCGACCATGCTCGACACGCAGGCACTCAGTGGCATGCTCGGTGACCGGTAGCGCGCCGCGCCCGTGCAGGATCTCGAGCAGCCGCTCTGTGTCGGCGGCTTCGCAGATCAGATCGATGCCCACGTCCGTTCTCGCGGCCAGGCAGGCGATGTTCTCGATCTGCACGGACACGTTCGCGTGCTCGACCTCGGCCAGATTGCCGATCGCGGCGCTGTCGCCGCTCGCGATTGCCGCGGCGCCCGGGCCGATCAGCGAGACGAGCCCGCGCTCGAGCGTGCGCTTGTGCAGCTCCACCTCGTAGCCGATCTTGAAGCGGCGGATCATGTCGAACAGTGCCTGCAGGGCCACTCGCTCGGTGTCCAGCAGCAGTTCCGTCGGCGGCCCCTCGGGGCGCTCGCCCACCGCTAGGATGCGCAGATCGCCAAGCATCTTGCCCTTGGGGGTGAGGAAAGCCGCGTAGCGGCCCTCACCCGGGTGCAGCGTCATCAGCTCGTTCGTGACCTGCCCATTGAGGAACTCAACAGCGCCAGAGCCGCTCAGCGCGAGCTTGCCGCGCTCGGATCGATCGAGCACGCCGCAGCCCTCCAGGAGGGACCTGTACTCGCCGTCCAGCGTGTCGATCGGTGCGCTTGCCACTACTCCCGAGAATAGCCGCGGTAGGCTTCGTGCCAATGGCTATCGCTGAGAGCTTCCAGAGCATCGTCGACTCGCTGCCCGAGGACTGGACCGATCTCGAGCTCGACCTGCGGATCGCCGACGAGTCTCGCTACGTGGAGGCGGCGCTGTATCTGGCCACGTGTAACGCGCGGCCTTACTCCCACCATGACTGGCACTGGCGCCTGCTCGTGGCGCATCACTTCGGCCACGCCGCCGCAGCGCAGACCGTTCACGGCGCGCTTGTGCTGCTCGACAACGCCGGCATCGAGTGCGAGCTGGTCCTGCGCGAGACGCGCAGCGGGCGGGTGGAGGTCACGCAGATGTGGGGGCGTCCGCAGTCCGCACGCGAGGAGTTTCGCCGCCTGCGGTCCCAGTAGCCGATGGCGCGGGTGCTGGTGCTGACCAGGGATCTGCTGTTCGGCTCGAACGTGCAGGGAGCGCTGACGCTCGCCGGCAACGAGGTGGAGCTGGTCGGTGATGAGCCGCGGCTGAGGGAGCGGCTGGCTGTTGGTGTCGATGGAGCGAGCGCACCCGCGGCGGTGCTGGTTGCGGATCTGACCGATGGCGAGCTCGACGGGGCGAGCATCGTGTCCTCGCTGCGCGAGGACGGGAGCCTCGGTGCCACGCGCACGCTGGCGTTCTACTCACACGTGGAGGTCGCGGCGCGCGAAAAGGCCGAGCAGGCTGGCTTCGACCTCGTGGTGGCGCGCTCGCGCATGGCTCGCGAAGGCGCTGAGCTGGTTGCCGGGCTGCTCGCCTGATGAGAGCTCTCTAGTCGCCGAAGGCGCGCGCGGCCGACCACCAGCTCGAGGCCGAGTACGTGCGCGTGGCCAGGTGACAGAGGATCGCCGGCTTGGGTAGCGGCCGCAGGTCGCGCGTGCAGCTGCCCAGGCGCCAGTCGGTGGCTTCGTCGTTGCGCAGCCACTCCTCGATCGCGTCGGCCACCGCCTCGGGCACGGTGCGCATGATCACCGCTCGCGTCTCCCACGCGCCGCTGTGTTCGCGCGCCTGCAGCGTGCACCAGCGGCCCTCCTCGACGATCGTCCTCGCGGCCGCCACCAGGCGCTCGCGGGACAGCCGGAATTGCGCACCGCGCGACACCCGTCACTCTCCTGGAAAGATTGTGTGCATTGCCACTAGATCATGGCAGGGCCGCTCATTGATAACAAACGAAATATCTCTGCCCACCAACAACCAAATCCCTATGCTTTTGCGTGGCTATGTCGATCACGATCACCCAGCTACGCAGCTTCCTGGCGGTGATCGGCAACGGCTCGGTGACCGCAGCCGCGGACGAGCTATACGTGACCCAGCCGTCTGTCTCGGCGGCCGTCGCCGCGCTCAGCCGCGAGATCGGTAGCGAGCTTTTGGAACGCGACGGTCGCGGCGTGCGCCCCACGCCCGCGGGAAGCTCCTTCGCGCCGTTCGCATCGCACGTCATCGGGCTGCTCGAGCAGGGTGCCAGAGCCGCGCGCGAGGCTGCCGATGCGGCGCAGCGCAGCGTGCACATCGCCGCCGTCACCACCGCCGCCGAGTCGTTTGTACCCGGGTTGATGCGCGCCTACAGCGACGCGCACCCCGACGTGGCGCTGGTGCTGAGCGTCGCCAACCGCGCGGCTGTGATCGAGCTCGTCGCCGAGCACCGCGCGGACGTGGCGTTCGCCGGTCGACCGCCCCAGGACGAGCGCATCCAGGCGAGCGCGCTCCTACGCGCCAACGAGCTCGTGTTGATCGCCGCTCCCGATGACCCACGGTCCTCCGGGCCGCCGCTGCAGCCCGAGGATCTCCCCGGCGACACATGGCTCTTGCGCGAGCCGGGCTCGGGTACGCGCGCCGCCAACGAGGAGTTCCTCGCGCGCCACCAGCTCGGCTCGAGGACGCTCACGATGGGCTCAAACGGCGCGATCAGGCAGGCCACGCGTGCCGGCCTGGGGATCTCGTTCGTCTCGCGCGAGGCGGTTCGAGTGGAGCTCGAGGCCGGTCTTCTGAGCACGCTGCCGATCGCGCAGGCGCCCGAGTCCCGCGCGTGGCACCTGCTGCGCTCGGCACGTGGGCCGTCGCGGCCGGTCGTCGATGACTTCGTTGCCTTCCTCTTGAGCGACGCTGGCAGTGCTAGGGGCGGTGTCTAAGGGGCGATCGGCTCGGCGCTCGCCTCTGCGCCTGCCTCGTCCTCGTCCTGGATCTCCTCGACGCTCTCAGCGAAGCGGGTCTCGGTGGGCACGCGCGGGCGATCGCTGCGGCTGACTTCGCCCCCGAGCGCGACGGTCGCGCGTGCCGTTACGAGGTGGTAAAGGATCAGCACCTGCACGATCGCCAGCGACTCCGAGCGCTGCAGCTCGGTGCCGACGGTGAACTCGCCGAGGCGCTCGGTGCGCAGGTGGTTGGCGAAGTGCATGCGATCCCAGACGGACTCCTCGATCGCCTCCGCGTGCGCGCGGTCGATGTCGCCCGGGATCTCCAGGTGTCGCGCGTCGCCATGCTGCTCGAGCGTGATACGACTGCCGTGGTGATTGACAAGCGGCTCGAGGTCGGGATGCCCGAGCCCGTCGCGGAGGATCACGCTGGCATCGAGCTGATGCTGTTTGGGCCCGGTGCTCGGCATGAACGAGACGACGACGTCCGCGTAGCGCTGCTGTGGGCGGATGAACGTGACGGCATCCGGCTCGCGTCGATCGAGCTCCTCCAGCACCTGGTCGGTCGTGTAGCCGCGGCGTGAGCAGTCGCGTTGCACCTTCCAGCGGCGCCTGAGCTCCTCCGGTGGGGCGAGGAAAACGCGCACGTCGAACAGGTCGCGTAGCGCCGGCGTGTGATAGCAGAGCAGGCCCTCGATCACGGTGAAGTTCCCCGGCTGCACATACGTCGGCGGTCCGAACGTGCCGTCCTGGTGGCGGTAGACGGGCTTGAGGATCGGGCGTGCGGCGCGCACGTGGGCCAGATCCTGCTCCATGATGTCCATGTAGTTGCAGTCGGGGTGTAGCGGCGTGATCATCCGTTCGGCGCGCTGTTGGCGGTCGTAGCGGTGGTAGTCGTCGGCGGCGATGTGCGTCACGTGCTGCTTGCCGAGCATGCGTACGAGGCCACGGGTGATCGTGGTCTTGCCGGCCGCTGAGTCCCCGACGACGCCGAGGATGATGGGACGAGGCATCGGTCTCCTCGCTTTCATGGCGCGAGCACTAATCGTGCTCGGGGTCGGTGGCTGGCGCTCTGCTTAAGCACAGAGCTTTGCAGGATGTCGCTCGCCTCGATAGTGGTGAGCTGCGTGCGCGTGGGTGTGCTCGGCTGGTCGAACAGGCGCGCCGCCTGACGCAGGCGGGCGCGATCGATCGCGTTGCGAATGCTGCGCGCGTTAGCAAAGCGCGGCTGCGTGCGGCGCGCATCTACGTAGCGGCGCAGCGCCAGGTGCGCGTCGTCGGTCAGCCCGTATGCCCGCTGCTCGGCCATCAGCTCGCCGATCGCCAGCAGCTCATCGGCGGTGTAGTCGGGGAAGTCGACGTGGTGGGCCACACGCGAGCCCATCCCAGGATTGGCTCCAAAGAAGCTCTCCATGCGGTCGCGGTAGCCAGCGAAGATCACCACCAGGCGCTCGCGCTCAGCCTCCATCACGTGCAGCAGCACCTCGACGGCCTCGGCGCCGTAGTCGCGCTCGTTGTCGGGCCGGTGCAGGTAGTAGGCCTCGTCGATGAACAGCACGCCGCCGTAGGCGCGCTTGATCACGTCCTTGGTCTTCGGGGCGGTGTGTCCGACGTACTGGCCGACGAGGTCATCGCGGGTGACGGTGACGATCCGCGGCTGCTCGATATAGCCGAGGCGGTGAAGGATCTCGGCCATACGGGTGGCCACTGTCGTCTTGCCCGTGCCGGGGTTGCCCGTGAAGCACATGTGTAGCGACGGGCGCGTGGAGGCGATGCCCAGCTCCAGCCGCATACGGTCGATCACCAGCAGCCCGGCGATCTCGCGGATGCGCCGCTTGACCGGTGCGAGGCCCACGAGGTCGCGATCGAGCTCGGCGAGGACCTCGTGAATCCCGGCTGCAGCGTCGTGCGCGCCGGGGTGGACGCTCGGCGTCGCGAGGGCGGGAGCGCCCGCGCGCGCAGCCACGGCCACGCTCATGACCCGGTTCCGTTTTGGCTGTAGCGGGCGCCCACGGGCGCGTCGGTTGCGTAGGAGTGCAGGGTGTAGCGGATGCGCCGATCGGAGCGCTCCTGGCGCTCGAGACGGAAGCCCGGCTCATGGTCGGGGCGCCCGACGATGAACGACAGGCGGCTCGATTGGCGCCCGAGTGCGCGGTCGTAGCAGACGACCTTCACGTAGTGCCCGGGGCAGGCGCTACAGGCGGCGCGCACCTCGTCCATCGCCGTCTCGACCTCGTCCTCGGTGAGGTCGAATTGCGGTGGCGCCCACATGTCCCACAGCGCGTTGCGCGGATGCGGGTCGTCGGTGTACTCGACCATGATCGCCCAGCCGTTGTGCAGCGCATAGCGCAGCTGGGCTTCGATCTGGGCCTCGCTGAGGTCGGGGAGGTAAGAGAAGGTTCCCTGTGTCAGTCGCATGATTGCCTCCTAGGCCAGCGTCGGGAGCGCGAGCAGGTCGGGGGTGTCGGTGGACTCGTAGTCGAAGGTGATGTCCTTCCATACCTCCAGCGCCGCCTGCAGCTGCGGGCAGCCGCGGGCGGCGGCGTGGAGGATGTCGGGACCCTCCTCGTAGAAGTCGCGGCCCTCATTGCGCGCCTGGATCATCGCCTCGACCGCCACGCGGTTTGCCGTTGCGCCGGCGGCGATCCCCATCGGATGGCCGATCGTGCCGCCGCCAAACTGCAGCACGACGTCCTCGCCGAGGTAGTGCAGCAGCTGGTGCATCTGCCCGGCGTGGATGCCGCCGGAGGCGACCGGCATCACCGCCGCCAGCGACGCCCAGTCCTGCTCGAAGTAGATCCCCTTTGAGGGGTCGACGTGGTTGTGGCGCTCGCGACAGATGTCGTAGTAGCCGGCGACCATGCCGGGGTCGCCCTCGAGCTTGCCGACGACCGTACCCGCGTGGATGTGATCGACGCCGAGCAGGCGACACCACTTGGCGAGCACGCGGAAGGACACGCCGTGGCTCTTCTGGCGGGTGTAGGTGCCGTGTCCGGCACGGTGCAGGTGCAGGATCATGCCGTTGGCGCGCGCCCATTTGGACATCGAGGTCATCGCGGTGAAGCCGACGGTCAGGTCCATCATGATGATCACGCTGCCGATGTCGCGGGCGAACTCGGCGCGCTCGTACATGTCCTCCATCGAGGCGGCGGTCACGTTCATGTAGTGGCCCTTGACCTCGCCGGTGGCGGCGGAGGCGCGCATCACCGCCTCCATCGCATACAGGTAGCGGTCGCGCCAGCGCATGAACGGTTGCGAGTTGATGTTCTCGTCGTCCTTGGTGAAGTCCAGGCCGCCGCGCAGCGCCTCGTAGACGACGCGGCTGTAGTTCTTCGCCGACAGCCCCAGCTTTGGCTTGGTCGTGGCGCCGAGCAGCGGGCGGCCGAACTTGTCGAGGTACTCACGCTCCATGACAATGCCGTGCGGCGGTCCCTGGAAGGTCTTCACGTAGTGCGCCGGGATGCGCATGTCCTCCAGCCGCAATGCCTTCAGTGCCTTGAAGCCGAACACGTTGCCGATGATCGAGCTGGTGAGGTTGGCGATCGAGCCCTCCTCGAACAGATCGATGTCGTAGGCGATCAGCGCCAGGTACTCGTTTTCCGTGCCGGGCACGAGATCCACCCGGTAGGCCTTGGCTTGGTAGTGCTCGTGGGGGGTCAGGCGGTCCGTCCACACGACGGTCCATGTCGCCGTCGAGGACTCGCCCGCGACCGCTGCCGCCGCCTCGATCGCGTCCACGCCCGGCTGGGGGGTGATGCGAAAGGCGCACAGGATGTCGGTGTCCTTGGGCTCATAGTCGGGGTCCCAATAGCCCATGTCCGCATAGGGGGTCACGCCCGCAGTCCAGCGTCCCTTGGGGCCTGTGGATGCGGTTGCGCTCATGTTGTCTGTCCTCTCAGAAGGGGGTTGGTTGAAGTGCAGGGCTTGCTTCTGAGCGCGATGCTACGGTCTCTAGAGAAAGTCTTCCAGCTATATGTCTTGCTTGGAGTATTGAGTTATCTCTATTGATTTCCAATGTGGCAATGCCCTCGGTGAGCGACGTCACACGCGGAACGGCTGTAACCGTCGATTCGCGCGCGCACCAGTCGAGGTCGGCGCTGAGGCCACCGGCGTCCAGCAGCCGCCGCGCCTGTCCGGCACCCAGCGCGGCGCGCGCGTTGGGGTGGGCTTCGGCGACTCCGCACGCGACCAGGGCAGAATCCGAGCACGCACGCTGCAGGCGGGCGACGATGCGTCCTGCCAGGTAGGTGTCCTCGATCGATACGCCACCGTCGGTCCCCGAACACAACAGCTGGATCTTCTCGAAGGGCTCGATCATTGCCACCAGGGCGTCCAGGTTGAGCAGCGCGCCGACCAGCACGACAGACGAAAGCGCCCCCGCTAGGACGACCGCGGGGGCGCCATTGGTGGTGGCCAGCACCAGTTCCTCGCCTTTGGCCAAAAGCGTGTCGCCGGGGGAGTTACCGAGGTCGAAGTCCGCTGGGCGGATGCAGCGCCGCTCGCCCGCGAGCACGCGACCGGGCCCCGCGAGCGCGCGCGCCCGGTCGAGTGAATCCGTGCACAGAACACGCCGGTAGCCGCCGCCGAGTGCCTGCACGATCGTCGAGCTCGCCCGGATGACGTCGATCACGACCGTCACCTGTGCGGCCTTGGCGTGCGCGGGCGTCAGGGCGACGTCGACCGTCGTCCGTGCCGCTGTGCCGCCTCCCCCTTCCATGTTGCCAGCATGGCCTATTCACTCATAGGTGATCAAGCAATAAAGCTCGAGGCTTGGTTGAGGATCCTCTATGTATTTCTCGCATGTCGCTTCGCGGCTTGGGCAGCGCGAGGGAGTCGTCTCGCCGCGGGCGGCACGATCGGCCACGTGGCACGCACGAGCGCGCGCAGACCATCGAGTGCCAGCTGATCGCCGCGACTCCACGTGGTGGCGAGCATCTCGCGTGCCTGTGGTGGCAGCGTGCCGCGGGTGAGCCACGGGCCGCCGCGGCGGATCAGCGGTCGCGCGGCCGACCACACGACACCGTCGATCGCGGGATGCGGTGCGGGCAGCTCGCGCGTGGTGCGCACGCCGGCGAGCGCGATCGCGGTGGGCTCCAGCACATCCTCGAACATCGTCTGCCAGTAGCGCTCGAAGGCCCGGTAGTCAGCGGGAACCGGGCGCATGCTCAGGCCGTAGCGCGCGTACCAGGTGACGGACTCCGCGTAGAGCTGCTCCTTCGCGGCAGCCGTCAGCGGCGTCCCGAAGAGGTCCTGTGTGGCGATCTGGGACTCGAAGAACGTCGCGTGCGCCCAGTAGTAGGTGTCGGGGTCGAGCGCGTGATAGCGGCGGCCCAAAGCGTCGCGGCCGCGTATCGGCGGATGCTGATCGCGGACCCAGCGCGCGGTCGCCTCGCCATCCTCGTCGTAGACGACGCCGAGGATCGGACCGGCCGAGCGGATCAGTCGCTGCAGCGGGTTCTCGAACACATCGGAGTGATCGATCAGGGCGGCCGCGATCGCCGGGTGCATGACCTGAAGGACGCCAGCGCGCTGGGCGAGGAGCACGCCGCGAAGGTCCGCGAAGTACTTCCACGTCAACGAGTCCGGGCCCAGCGGCGCGCCCGAGCTCGGGCCGGGCTGTGCGCCGCCGAGGGCCGTAACGACGGTCTCGGGTCGATCGTGGGAGGGGGCCTCGGCGGGGGGTGTGGGCATTGCCCCACAGTAAAGCGAGCGACCGCTCGCGTTCAAGTCGCATTCGTGAGAACCTCCACCGATGGCATCCACACGCAGACGAAGCCCCAGCCAGGCACGATCGCGGGCGATGGTCGAGCGCATCGTGAGCGCTGGTGCTCGCGTTCTCGAGGACAGCGGCTACCAGGACGCCTCGACGAACCGGATCGCGCGTGAGGCCGGTATCAGCCCCGGCAGCCTTTACCAGTACTACCCCGACAAGGACGCGATCGTCGCCGAGATCATCCTGCGGTTGATTGCCGACTTCGCTGCCGCGATCACCCCGGCGCTGCGTGCGGCCGCCACCGAGCAGCCCCCGGATGCGATTCGCCTGATCCTCGCTGCAGTGCTCGACGCGCTGCAGCAGCAGACGGCGTTGCTGCGCGCGCTCGCCGACCGGGTGCCCGCGATCGAGCAGCAGGAGGCGCTGCGGCCGGTGCGCGGCCGCCTTGCCGACTTCGTCTACCACAGCCTCGCCTCACGCAGAGACGCTCTGCGCCACACCGACCTCGAGCGCACCACGTGGATGATCGTCGAGCTCACCCAGCACCTGCTCGTCCGCTACGTCCTCGACGAGCCGCCGATCGAGCGCGAGGACTTCCTCACCGACACCGCGAGGATCGTCCTCGATCTCGCCTATCGAGCCGATCTCTGGACTGGGCTGTAAGCCGGAAAGGCTCTCCGCTCAGGCGGCCTGCGTGTGCTCTGCCTTGCGCAGCAGCGGGTGGTTGGGGCTGGCGCCGGGGCCGGGCCGCCCGATCGCATCGCGTGCCTTCAGCTTGGCGCCGCAGCGCTCGCAGATGCGATGCTCATCGACGGCGCCGCCGCAGCCGCGGTGCTCGATCAATACCGCCGGGCCGCCCTCCGGAGGGGCGTAGCGGTCGCCCCACTTCATCAGCGCGACGATCGTCGGCCACAGATCCAAGCCCTTCTCCGTGAGGCGGTATTCGTAGCGCGCCGGATGCTGCTGGTAGGGGGTGCGCTCGATCACGCGGTGCTCCTGCAGTCGCTGTAGGCGCGTCTGCAGCACGTTGCGGGCGATGCCCAGGTGCGCCTGGAGCTCATCGAAACGTCTGAGACCCAGCAGTACGTCGCGCACGATCAACAGCGACCAGCGCTCACCGACCACCTCGAGGGCGCCGGCGATGCTGCACGACTGGTTCTCGTAGTCGTTTCTGAGCATGTAACCAGCTTAGCGGTTATCAGTTGCGTGATGCAACTCTTGTGATATGGTCAGTTTCATCATGCAACGGAAATGGAGCATCTCACTAATCGTGTGTATCGGGGTCTTCATGGCGAGCCTCGATCTGTTCATCGTCAACATCGCTTTCCCGGCGATCTCAAAGCACTTCGGCGGGGCGTCTCTCGGCTCTGTGTCATGGATCCTCAGCGGCTACGCGATCGTGTTCGCCGCGCTGCTGGTACCGGCAGGGCGCTGGGCGGATGCATTCGGGCGCAAGCGTGCGTTTCTGCTCGGCCTGGGCGTCTTTGTGGCGGCAAGCACAGCGTGCGCGCTCGCGCCGTCGGTCGGCTTCCTGGTTGGAGCGCGTATTGTGCAGGCGGCGGGCGGTGCGCTGATGCTGCCCACGTCGCTGGGCCTGATGCTGCCCGAGTTCGGCCCACACGAGCGCCATGTGGCGATCGGCGTGTGGGCTGCCACCGGTGGCATCGCCGCCGCGGCGGGCCCGCCGCTCGGCGGTCTGCTCGTGCAGGCCGACTGGCGTTGGGTGTTCCTGGTCAACGTCCCCATTGGCCTCGCCGGACTTGGCTTTGGCCTGCGCACGCTCACAGAGCGACGCGAGCTCGGCTCCGGGCGCCCGGACGTGCTCGGCGCACTCGCGTTGATCGTGGCGATCGGATCGCTCGTGGTGGCGATCGTCAAGGGCCAGGAATGGGGCTGGGGCTCGCCGGCGATCGTTGCCCTGTTCGCCGTAACCGTCCTGGGTTTGCCGGCGATCTGGTGGCGCTCTGAGCGCCATCCCGCGCCGATCGTGGAGCCGGCGATGCTGCGCGTGCGCAGCTTCGGCCTCGCTGTGGGCGCTTCGGTGCTGTTCTTCGCGGGCTTCGGCGCGATGCTGCTCGCCGGGGTGCTGTTCCTCACGGGCGTGTGGCACGAGAGCGTGCTCACCGCGGGCCTGATGCTGTTCCCCGGGCCGGCGATGGCGACCGCGTTCAGCGTGCCCTCGGCGCGGCTGGGCGCGCGTCTCGGCTACCGCATCCCGGGGATCGTCGGTGCGCTGTTGTTCGTGGGCGGCCAGCTCTTCTACATCACCCAGACGGGCAACACGCCCGACTACGTGTCGGAGTATCTGCCGGGGATCGCCATCAGCGGCGCGGGCGTGGGCCTGATGATCCCCACGCTCACGGGCGCAGGAGCCTCTTCGCTCGCACCCGAGCGCTTCGCCACAGGCGCTGCGGTGCTGACGATGGGTCGCCAGATCGGCGCGGCGCTCGGTGTGGCGCTACTCGTGGCGGTGCTGGGGACAAGCACGCACACCGCCGCGGACTTCCACTCGGCGTGGCTGATCAGCGTCGCGGGAGGCATCACTGCGGGTCTCGCACTGGCGGCGCTTGGAGCGCCAGTCAGGCATAGTGCAGCCGTGCCGGAGGCGGGGCGCGCTGTGATCAGCGAGCCAGTCGCCGACCCGCTGATCACGGAGCCGCTGATCATCGAGGACGCCGCATGAGTACAACGCGCGCGGCAATCGATGCTGATGGAGTAGGGCGTATGTCCGAGCGCACGCGCAGCTTCAGCTGGGAGGATCCGAGCGAGACAGCCGCCGCGGGCTTGGAGATGACGGGGCTCGAGTGCATGCGCGCGATCATGGACGGGACGCTGCCGCCGCCGCCGATCGCGCGGCTGCTGGACTTCACGATCGTGGCGCTGGACGAGGGGCGCGCGGTTTTCGCGATGGAGCCCGCCGAGTGGATGTACAACCCGATCGGCTCCGTGCACGGCGGCATCGCCGCGACGCTGCTTGACTCGTGCATGGGCTGTGCGGTGCACACGACGCTTGCGGCGGGCGTCGGCTACACAACCACGGACCTGCAGGTGCGCTACATCCGCGGGATGAGTCACGCCACAGGCCGCGTGCTCGCGGAGGGGCGGGTGGTGCACCGAGGAAGACGCACTGCAACCGCCGAGGGGCGGCTATTCGCGGAGTCCGGCGAGACGCTCCTCGCCCACGCGACTACCGGCTCCGTGATCCTGGGCTGAGTCGGCGAACAGGGCGTCGGCAAACGGAACCAGTGCGGCGGCGAACCCCTGGGGATCGGTGGTGTGGGGCACGTGACCGCTGTCGATCACCACGAGGCGTGCGCCGGTGATCGTAGCGGCGATCTTCCGGCCGATCCTCAGCGAGATGACCGGGTCGTGCTTGCCCCAGATCACGAGCGTGGGTGCCGCGATGCTCGGAGCGTCGTGGCGCAGGTCATGCTCCGGTGAGGCGAAGCTCCGCCACAGCTCGCTGACCGCGCGCAGGCCCGGGTCCTGTCTGGTTGTGCGCACACCCGTGTCACGTGCGCGCCTGTCAGCGTCGGTGCGCGCTCGCATGTAGAGCGAGGAGAAGACGGGGTAGATGGCCCGCAGGAACCGGGGCTTTGCCATCAGCGCACAAACGGCGCGTACGTGCGGCGGGCGCCCGGCGAAGCCGCCCCCGTCGACGATCACAAGGCCCTTGACGAGCTCGGGGCGGCGGATAGCCATGCGCGCAGCGGAGAAGCCACCGACGGAATTGCCGAGCACGATCGCTCCCTGTGGGGCGAGCCGCTCGACGACATGCTCGGCGACGTCTGCCAGGCGCAACGCGCTCCCGGGTCCCGCGCCTGGGGCATACTCGCCGTGGGCGGGCCAGTCGAACGCGATCGTGCGCCAGTGCTTGGGGAGTAGTGAGCGCAGCTCGTCGAAGTCGTGGCGGTCGTGTGCTCCGCTCGAGAGCAGCACGAGTGTGTCCTCACCTTGGCCCTGCTCATCGAAGGCGATCGGGCCGGTAGGGGTTTCGAGCATCGGCACGGCCGCTACCGTATCACATGACTGACCGGTTGGTCATAAAGAATGACCAGCCGGTCAGGTAGGCTGACGGGTGCGATGTCAGCGCAACCAGCAGCCGCACCCGAGGTTCCTCGCGGTGCCCACCGCACACACGAGGCGCTGCTCGACGCCGGCGTGGCGGTGGCTGAGCGCGACGGGTTGGCAGGCCTGAGCGTCAACCGCGTGGTCGCAGAGGCGGGCGTGGCCAAGGGGACCTTCTACGTGCACTTCGCCGACAGGGAGGCGTTCGTTGATGCGCTGCATGCGCGCTTTCACGCCCGGGTCCGGGAGGCGGTGGCCTCCGCGACAGCCGGCATCCCAGCGGGAGCGGGGCGCATCGTGGTGGGTGTGGAGGCCTACCTCGACGTATGCCTCGCCGACCGCGCAATCAAGGCGCTGGCCCTGGAGGCACGTACCGATGCCGCTCTGACGGCCTCGATGTCGGCTCGCCATGAGAGCTTCGCCGCCTCGGCCATCCCCAGCTTCAGGGCGATGGGCTGGCCCGACGCGAGAGCGGCGGCGCAACTGCTGGCGGCGATGACCTCCGAGATCGCCATCCGCGAGCTCGAGGCGGGGCGCCGGGTGCCGGGTGCTAGGCGCTCCCTGAAGCGGTTCCTGGGGATGCAGGATTGAACAGGATGTCAACGACCGGCAGTGGACGCTTAGCATTGGCGAATGACAACCGACGAGCAGGGCTCTGACGAGGCCCGGGCAACGGTCACCGCCACACTGCTCCGCCTCGGGTTCCTTTCCGGCAAGGAAGATCCCGAGGAAGAAGCCATCGTCGAGGCTATCTCGACGATCTTGCCGGATGAGCGTGACATCGGGGTATGCGTTTCCTATGGCGGTTTCAGCTCGACGCAGGCCTATCCATTCCAGGAGCGCACCTGCTCCTTCCTGCGTGTGCCACCGCCATCGCTCGGCGGGTGGCGTGGTCCGCCGAGCTCGGCGGCAATTCCGAAGATGCAGATCGTGCTCTGCACCGATGGGCTGCTGCTCTGGACCTCCTCGCAGGTGAGATCGATAGGAGCCGCCCTCGAAGAGAAGGTCAGCGCTCAGGTTCTTTCCCTCAGCGAGGTTCTTGGCGCGATGGTGGTGGGCAAGCATGTGAATGTGGTGCATGTTTGGGTGGACCAGGGGCCGACGCTGGCTTTCCACATGGAGCCTGCCTCTGCACAGGCGTTGCAGGTGTATGTGGATATGGCCGCAAGCTGAGAGACAATCGAGCGAAGGAGGGACGATGAAGCACTACGCGGTTGCAGAGATGGACATAACCGATCCAGCCTGGATAAAGGACTACGTGGCGAGCGTCACCGGCATGGTCGAGCGCCGCGGCGGCCGCTACCTGTCGCGCACGGCAACGATCGAGAAGGTCGAGGGCGAGCGCCCTGCCCCGCAGGTGGTCGTGCTGATCGAGTGGCCCTCAAAGGAGGCCGCGGACGAGTTCTACGCGAGCGAGGAATACCGGCCCTACCGCGAGGCCCGCGGCGCGGGCGCGCGGAACGAGTTCCTGCTCGTGGCGGGCGAGGATGTCAACGGACTTGCCCGGATAGAGGTGTAATCGGGACGCGCCCGGGGACGAGCTTTCAGCTGGGCCTCAGACCATTTGACGCTTCCTCGAGGCTCAGCCATAGGCCGAGTCGATCCCGCATCAATGAAGCGTATCCGCGAGCGGCACGAGCGCGGCGTTGGGCACGCGCTTGAACGGGATGCTGTTGTCGCCTGCGCGCGCGGCGAAGGCGGCGCGGATGACCATGCCGTGGCAGACGACGAGCGCGGGCAGCGCGCCAGCTTCGACGTCGCGCAGGGCGGCGTCAACGCGTAGCTCCTGTTGGGCGAAGGACTCGCCGCCGGGAAACGCGAAGCCGGGCTCGGCGGCGGCGAACGCATCGAACAGCTCTGGCGTCTTGGCGCGCACCTCGGTGAAGGTCAGATCGGTCCAGTTGCCCGCGTCGGTCTCCATCAGCCGGGGGTCCTCTTTCGGCTCGAGGCCGATGACGGCGGCGACGATGTCAGCGGTTTCGCGGGCGCGCAGCAGCGGACTGCACCACAACGCCTGGAAGTCATAGCCGGCGGCGCGCTGGGCCAGTTTGGCGGCCTGCTCGCGGCCGGTGTCGTTGAGCGGGATCGCCTGCTGGCCCTGAAAGCGGCCCTCGTCGTTGTAGGCGGTCTCGCCGTGGCGGGCGAGGTAGACGCCGGTGGCTGAGCGCTCGGTCAGGATCGGTCGAACCGGTCGAGGCTCATGACCTTGTCCCAGGCGGCGAGGAAGTCGCCCACGAACTTCTCCTCGGCGTCGTCGCAGGCGTGGACCTCCGCGAGCGCCCGCAGCTCGGAGTTGGAGCCGAAGACGAGATCGACGGAGGTGGCGGTCCACTTGAGCTCGCCGCTCGCGCGATCGCGCCCCTCGTAGACGTTCTCCGCCGAGCCGGACGGCTTCCACTCTGTGCTCATGTCGAGCAGGTTCACGAAGAAGTCGTTGCTGAGCGTCCCCGGCCGGTCGGTGAAGACGCCGTGCGGCGACTGCCCGTGGTTTGCCCCCAGGGCACGCATGCCGCCGATCAGCACCGTCATCTCGGGGGCGGTCAACCTCAGCATGTAGGCCCGCTCCAGCAGGCCATGCTCCAAGGGGAGGGGCTCTCCCGGGCGGAAATAGTTGCGGAAGCCGTCTACGGTTGGCTCGAGCACGTCGAAGGACTCGACGTCGGTCTGCTCCTGGGAGGCGTCGGTGCGCCCCGGGGTGAATGGGACGGAGACGTCGTGACCGGCGTTCTTGGCGGCCTGCTCGACGGCAGCGCAGCCGCCGAGGACGATCAGATCTGCCAGCGAGATCCGCTTACCGTCGGACTGCGACTCGTTGAAGTCCTTCTGGATCTGCTCGAGCGTCTGCAGTGCGCCAGCGCGCTCAGCTGGTTCGCCCCACTCCCAGTCCTTCTGGGGTGCTAGACGAACCCGCGCTCCGTTCGCACCGCCGCGCATGTCGGTGCCGCGGAAGGAAGCGGCCGACGTCCAAGCGGTGGATACCAAGCGTGCGGTCGACAGGCCGGAGGCAAGGATCTTCTCCTTCAGCGAGGCGATCTCGGCAGCGCCGACGAGATCGTGGTCGACGTCGGGGACGGGGTCCTGCCACAGCTGCTCCGCGGGAATCCACGGGCCGAGGTAGCGCGCGATGGGACCCATGTCGCGGTGCAGGAGCTTGTACCAGGCCTTGGCGAAGGCGTCGGAGAGTTGGTCGGGGCTCTCGTAGAAGCGTTTGGAGATCGGCTCGTAGATCGGGTCGAATCGCAGCGCTAGGTCGGTCGTCAGCATCATCGGCGCGTGGCGCTTTGAGGAGTCGTGAGCGTCCGGCACCGTGTCCCCGGTCTCCGGGTCCTTGGGCGTCCACTGCTTCGCTCCGGCGGGGCTCGTGGTCAGCTCCCAGTCGTACTTGAAGAGGATCTCGAGGAAGCCGTTGTCCCACTTCGTCGGCTGCGGCGTCCATGCGCCCTCCAGGCCGCTGGTGATGGCGTCGGCGCCGACGCCGCTACCGGCGCTGTTCTTCCAGCCCAGGCCCTGCTGCTCGAGGGGGGCGGCCTCGGGCTCGGGGCCGATGTTGCTGGGGTCGACGGCGCCGTGGGCCTTTCCGAAGGTGTGGCCGCCGATGATCAGCGCGACTGTCTCCTCGTCGTTCATGGCCATGCGCCCGAAGGTGTCACGGATGTCCTTGGCCGCCGCCAGCGGGTCCGGGTTGCCGTTGGGGCCCTCGGGGTTGACATAGATGAGGCCCATCTGCACGGCGCCGAGTGGTTTGGCGAGCTCCCGCTCGCCGCTGTAGCGCTCGTCCCCGAGCCAGGTGTCCTCGATGCCCCAGTACATCTCCTCGGCCTCCCAGATGTCCTCTCGGCCGAAGCCGAAGCCGAAGGTCTGAAAGCCCATCGATTCCAGCGCCACGTTGCCGGTGTAGACGAGCAGGTCGGCCCAGGAGATCTTGCGACCGTACTTCTGCTTGATCGGCCACAGCAGCCGGCGTGCCTTGTCGAGGCTGGCGTTGTCGGGCCAGCTGTTGAGCGGGGCGAAGCGCTGGGCGCCGCTACCGCCGCCACCGCGGCCGTCGGTGATGCGATAGGTCCCGGCCGAGTGCCAGCTCATGCGGATGAAGAGCGGTCCGTAATGGCCGTAGTCGGAGGGCCACCAGTCCTGCGAGGTGCTCATGAGCTCGACCAGGTCAGCCTTCAGTGCGTCGAGGTCGAGGGTCTGGAACTCCTTGGCGTAGTCGAAGTCCTCGCCCATCGGGTCAGATAGGGGCGAGTGCCGGTGCAGCACGCTCAGGTCGAGCTGGTTGGGCCACCAGTCGTGGTTCGTCCTGGGATGGGGCACCTCGGGAGTCGGGCTCGGGATTGCCGGGTTCTCGCTCTCGCTGGTGCTCTCAGTCATGTTGCTCCTGTCTGTTTCTGGTCAAAGGTGGGTCTGACGGGCCGCTGCTCTAGATCGAGAGAGGCCGGCGCCGGCGGCAAGCAACGAGGGTAGCGATGCAAGGGGGATCGAGGCGTAAACATCGCGATCAGCAGCCACCAGCCGGGAAGTGGTAGCCACGACCCTGTGCTACAAGTCTCATCGTGTCCACCCCCAGCACGAGCGACACCACTCCAGGGATTCGGGAGCGGCGCGAGGCCCTGGTTCGCGAGCACATGGAGTCGGAGAACCGGCACGAGTTCGACGCGACGATCGCGACGTTTGCGCATCCCCGATACGAGCTGATCGCCACGGGAGACGTGTATGACGGCGAGCAGGAGGTTCTGCGCTACTTCGAGGAGAGCCGCACTGCGTTCCCCGACCAGCGCAACGAGCTGATCGCGCTGCACCACGCCGACGACGCGGTGATCGTGGAGTTCGATCTCCTGGGCACGCATCTTGGTCCGCTGCGAACGCTGCCACCGACGGGCCGCTCGTTTCGGGCTCGCATGACCTCGTTCTTCCTCTTCGAGGGCGAGCGGATCGTGTGCGAGCGGGTGTACTTCGACCAGGCGACGATCCTGCGCCAGCTGGGCGTCGCGCACGACCCGAGCTCCATGGCGGGCCGTGTGACGACGCTCATCAGCCATCCGCTGACGATCGGGCGGGCGCTGTGGAAAGCCCGCGCCGCGCGCTAGGCAGTGCTGGCACGCCGGCTGCCCGGGGGCTTGCCGTGGGCGTCCTAGACTCATGCCAATGCGTCGCAGGGTCACGTTCAGCCGCAACCTGACGCTGTCGCTGTCGCGCACATGCCGCTGCTACTGCAAGTACTGCGCGTTCGCGACGCACCAGGCGCACCTATACGCGCCGGACGAGGTTCTGGAGATCCTGGACGGCGCTGCCAAGCGCCAGGTCAAGGAGCTGTTGGTGCTGACGGGCGAGAAGCCGGAGGTCAACCCGGATGTCGCCTCGAGGCTGCACTCCTACGGCCACGAGGACTTCACGGCGTACGTGGTGTGGGCGTGCGAACAGGCACTGGAGCGAGGGCTGCTGCCGCACACGAACCTGGGTGCGCTGGCGCGCGAGGACCTGGCACGGCTGCGGGAGGTGACGGCCTCGCAGGGGCTGATGCTGGAGTCGATCTCAGAGCGGCTGATGGAGACGGTGCACGCGGGCTCGCCGACCAAGCACCCGGCCAGGCGCCTGGAGACGATCCGCGCGGCGGGTGATCTGAAGATCCCGTTCACGAGCGGCATCCTGGTGGGGATCGGGGAGACGCGAGCAGGAGCGCGTCGAATCGCTGGAAGCGTTGGCGGCTGTGCACGCGGAGTTCGGCCACATCCAGGAGGTGATCCTGCAGAACTTCGTGCCCCACCAGCGCTACTACGGCGAAGAGCCGGCAGAGATCGCGGACGCGGCGGCGCGCGAATACTGGCGCACGGGCGTGGCGGACTCCCGTCCGGAGCTACCTCTGCCCGACTGGGCGTGCCCGGTGAACATTGAGGACATGAAGCGGTTGATCGCGGAGACGAGGCGGCTGATGCCGGACGTGGGCATCCAGATCCCGCCGAACCTGGCGGACTGGTGGGGCGAGCTGGTCGCGGCTGGCGCAACTGACCTGGGGGGCTTGAGCGCGAACGGCGATCACATCTCCCCGGAGCACCCGTTCCCCTCGCCGCACCAGGTGCGCAAGCAGCTGCAGAAGGACGGCGTGGCGCTGACGGAGCGGCTGTGCGTGTACCCCGCAGTACATCGACCAAGAGTGGATTGCTCAGGGCGTGCTGGACACGATCAAGGTCAAGTACTGGAGCTTCATCCCGCGGCGTGGATCTGGCCGCACAGACCCGCCGGCGCCGATCCGCCCGGACCTCGTCGCAGGCGCGGTGCAGCGCGCCCGCAATGGCCTTGCGCTGACGCCGGATGAGCTGACGGCAATGTTTGCGGAGACGCGTCCGGAGGCGATCGAGGACATGCGCCAGGCGGCGGATGAGCTGCGCTCGGAGCTGGCGGGGGAGACGGTGACGTTCGTGGTCAACCGCAACATCAACATCTCCAACGTGTGCACGGTTGGCTGCGCGTTCTGTGGCTTCGGCCAGGGCAAGCGCTCGCCGGATGCGTACGAACATGATGAGAAGGAGTTCGTCGCCCGCGTCCACGAGGCGATCGACTTCGGCGCGAGCGAGCTGTGCATCCAGTCTGGGATCCACCCCGACTGGCAGTTCGAGGACTACCTCGGCTGGTTGCGGCTGGCGAAGCACACTTCAATTGGGGCGGGCTCAGAGTTGCATCTGCACGCATACAGCCCGATGGAGATCGCGCACATGTGCGATATCTCGGGCCTTCCGCCGAGCGAGGTATTCGCACAGCTGCGCGACGCGGGTCTCGGCTCGACACCGGGCACGGCGGCGGAGGTGCTGCACGACGGTGTGCGCGAGCGCATCTCGCCGAACAAGCTGCCGGTGGCGCGCTGGGTGGAGATCATCGAGGCCTCGCACGAGGCGGGGCTGCGATCGACGGCGACGGTGATGTTCGGCCACATCGAGGAGCCGTGGGAGCTGGCGGAGCACATGCGGGTGATCCGCGAGCTACAGGAGCGCACGGGCGGGATCACGGAGTTCGTGCCGCTGTCGTTCATCCCCTTCCAGACGCTGCTTGGGCGCACGCATGGGGTGGAGGAGATCTCACGGGAGGAGAACCTCAAGCACACGGCGGTCTTCCGTCTGGCGCTGGGGCGGACGGTGACGAGTGTGCAGGCGAGCTGGGTGAAGATGGGTCTGGACGCTGCCACGGAGGCGCTTCGCTGGGGCGTGAACGATCTCGGCGGCACGCTGATGGAGGAGTCGATCAGCCGTCTCGCAGGCAGCTACCACGGCACGCGCCTGGAGCCCGAGCAGCTGGTGGCAGCCGCGCACGACGCAGGGCGTCCAGCGGCGGAGCGCACGACGCTGTACGGCATCAGGTGCGAGTTTCCGCTGGCAGCGCTGGCAGCGCCGGCGGCGCCGGGCGAGCTGCCGGTGGCGGTGTAGGCGCGGCTTCCGCCCTGCCGCTAATCGGTATCGACAGCGATCGTTCGAGGGTTGCCAGTCCGCTGCAGGTCACGATGGCCGTCGACCTTTGCTTCATAGAGGACGACATCGGCCTCACGGACAAGTTCGGCGGGTGTCGTCTCGGTTGAGGTGGCCAGGCCGATGCTGAAGGGGATGCCGTCGGGCAGGCCGATCGCGCCCAGCTCCAGCGACTGCGCGCAATGCCGCAGTCGCGCGGCCGCTGCCTTTGCGCTCTCGCCGTCTGTGGCGGGCAGCGCGACGAGGAACTCATCGCCCCCCCAGCGTCCGTAGATGTCATCTGCTCGCAACGCGTCACGCAAGCACCCGGCAAACGCACACAGAACTTGGTCGCCCGCCTCGTGCCCGAACTGGTCGTTGGTCTCCTTGAAGCGATCGAGGTCGATCATCATCAGCGACAGAGGCTCGTCTCGTCGGCGGGCGTGAGCGGCGGCACGAGTGAGGTGTTCGTTCAGCGCTCGGCGGTTGAGGAGCCCAGTCAGCGCGTCTGTGCGGGCGATCTGCTCAAGCCTGGTTGACAGGGATGTGAGCCTGGCGCGATCGGCGAGCGAGCGGACGAACAGCGCGACGAGCAAGGAGCCGAGGACGCTCATGAAGATGAGCACCAGCCATGGGATCCACTGCGTCCAGCCGGCAATCGACGCGTACATCCGACTGTCGGGGACAGCTATGAGAAGTTTCCACGACGTTCCCGGGATAGGGGTGTCGGCGAACGTCGTGGGAGTCTGTGCACCGGCGACGGGACCGTGCGATGCGCGAGCCGCTGCACGTGCGAGCTGAGGATCGGCTTGGGCGAGCGTCCTCGCGGCGGTGGCGGGGCTGGCTGCGATCACCTGGCCATTACCGTCGACTAGGACCACCTCGTGTTGCCGGTAGGGGACGGTGTGTTGGACGAACCGGCCCAATGCCGAGTCACTGGCGTCGTAGGCGGCGCTGAACACGCGACGGCCCCGAGCGGTCGAGAAGGGGACGGCGATGGCTGTCACCGGGGTGGCTCGTGCCGCTGACGGAACGACGTTCGAGATCGCTGATCTACCCTGCTCGGCGGCTTGCAGATGGGCGTAGCGGCTCGCGAGCGGGTGGCCCAGCAGCGACGGGTCGGAGGGCACGATGTCGAGTAGGCGTCCGGACGAGTCGAGCAGCACCGCGGCGTTGCTACCGAAGGCGGACACGACCAACCTGAATCGTTCGGGCGATACCTGCTGTCCTGAGAGGAACTGCTGAGCTGTCTGCTGCTCACGGGTGGCCTGTTGCATCAGGAACTCTGACACGAACGTTGCTGAGCTGGTGCCGCGCAGCTCGAAGCTCGAAAGGATGTGCGCCCTGGACTGTTGACGGGAGAGGACAATGCCTGCCGACATCGTGCCCAGCAGTACCAGCAGGGCGAGCGAGGCCATCGCGGTCGTCCACGCCAAGCGGCCTCGTGCGAGACCGGTGGGGATTTTCTCTATGACGGTTGTCATCCTTTGATTGCCTAGCACGAGACATTCGTCGAGGTCCCCTGTCTCGACGAACGGACGTTTCCTGCGCAAGCTTCGCTATGAGGATCGACCGTAGTAGGTACTGACTTGAGGCGTGTCCAGCCATTTCTGGTCACCGCTGCGAGCTGGTGACCCGAGTCCGATAATTCGATGATCATTCGCCCGGTAAACACTCATCGGATGATCGCGTTGAGTCACTCGAGCTTGTCTGCCGTGGCGCGCTTGAGCAGCAACGACAGCAGTCGCTCCTCGGTCGCGGACGGCACCGGCTTGGAGAAGCCGATGGCCTCCAGTTCGATTTCAGCTGGGCCAACGATGAAGGTGAAGATGTCGTGGTAGAGGTGAATTCCCGCGTGTCCTCTGCGGGTGAGGATTTCGTTGATGGCGGTCAGATGACCGCCGGACGCCCCCGGCATCGGCGTCCCCACCGTGGCGATCCGGAAGGGGCGATATTGAAGCTTGCCGGCCTGGCGTTTGTTGAGCTGCCGGTGCGTGGCTTCAAGCAGGCGGGTGAAGCAGCGTTGGCCGCGCGCGCTGAAGTACGCGGCGTTGTTGTGAGCCACGATTGCTGCGCTGGGCCATACTTCGATCCTGGATTCCACCAGCTGGGCGTGGGCGCCGTGGCCAGCCGAGAATTCAGGCGAGTGGATCTTCACCAGTCGAGCGTTCGTGCTCACGCCCCCGAAGCAGCGGGTGAATTCAGAACTGGAGTGCCGGCTGGCGGGCGTCTGCGGGAGTTCGCCTTCGGGGGATCCGGCGCTCATACCGGGGACGTCTGTTGCACGCAGGTTGACCGCGTGTGCGTAGGCGGTGGCGCTCGCTCGCGTGAGCGCTGTGCTCGCGCTGAGGTTTCCGCTGTTGGTGGAGGTGGTGGTGCTGTTTGCACCGCAGCCGGCGGCAAGGGTGCTGCATGTGGCGAGGACGAGCATTGTGACTGCCGGTCGCTTCACTGGGGGAATCATGCCAGTCGCCCCGGCGCTCATCGATCATGCGTCTAGTATCGCGCCCTACTAGTTGCGCGCGAACTGGCCGTGGAAGGAGAAGGGAATGTGGTGGGGCGCCTGTGCCCGCGCCAGCTCGCTGAGGTCGGCCGCGTCGAGGACGAGCAAGAACGACGTGCCCGCGCGGGCGTCGAGCACCACCGACAGCAGCACCCCGTCATCCTCGAGCTCAGCGCCCGGGCATGCCACGAACACCGGCTCGCCGGGGTAGCAGTCGGGCTCACAGAAGGACAGCGCGGCTCCGTTGCTCACGTCGAGCTTGACGATCTTCTCGAACCAGCCGCTCGCGCCAAGGTCGTTGCCCCACACGTATCTGTAAGGGCGCTCATTGGAGCGGCGATAGTTGATGCGCGGCAGCTCGATGCCCCGCTCGCCGATGCGCTGTCGAGCAACGGAGTGGTCGCGCAGGGAGAGCGTGAAGCGCGTGAGCTGCGGCTGAGAGATCGGGTGGCCGCTGCGCAGGCGCTCCAGGTACAGATCCTCGACGATGCTCGCGTCTGCAACCGTGCAGACGTCGACGATGACCTCGTCGCCGTCCTCGAAGGCGTTGACGTGGTGGAAGCCGAAGCACGCATCGGTCTCGAAGCCCGCGGTCGCCTTGCCGGTGGTGCGATCGACGAGCGTGAAGCGGGTGCCTCGCTCGGGCTCCCAGCGGTAGTTCTCGATGTACGGGCGTCCCGAAAGCGCCACTGCCAGCGGGTTGACCACGAACGGGAACTCCGCCAGCACGAACCAGCGCTCGGTCAGGCCGAAGGAGTGCATGTAAGACGGCTCTCTCACCGGCACGGAGCCAATCACCTGCGGCTTACCCGTCCCGCGGGCGCCCGCTCCGTCGATGCTGAAGAAGCGATAGCTGCTGCGCACGCCCAGCTTGGCGGCGTAGTTGAGCATCGCGCCGCTCGCGCGGTCGATGTGCGGGTGCGCGGTGGTCAGCTGACCCGGCGCCTTGAACGGGTGCACACCGGCGCTTTGCAGCGTCTGCGGGTCGAACTGGACGGGCAGTGGCGTCTCGGTCATCGCCACAAAGCGCTCGCCCAGTCGTGCAACGTTGATGTTGGCGTTGTCCGTCAGGACGCCCCCGTAGGTGAACAGTGTCTGTACGCGCTTGAACATTGAACGGCATGGGTCCGTGGCGAATTCGCTATAGACGAGCTCCCCCTGCTCGCGCGCGGCGCGGTAGCTGCGGCTTTCCAGGAAGCGATTGCCGTAGGACACGCGCCCATCGTCGATCGTGAAGCGGTGCAGCATCGCAAGACCGTCGAACCAGTGGCTCATGCGTTGCTCGCCGACCTCGAATTTCGCTGGACCGGTCCGTAGTAGCGAGCCTCCCAGCCAGGACGGCAGCTCCCCGCTCAGCTGTAGCTCAGCGATGGTCGTCTCCTGCTCGAGCGTCGCGAAGCCGAGCGTGGGCGCGACGGCGGGCGATGCCGGCGTAGTTGCGCTCGCGGCCATAATAGTTCCTCCTGAATGGTTCGGACCGAACGATCCATACCGTAGGCTACCCTGCGGGGGATGTCAAGCACCCGGTTGACGGAGACCTCGTACATCGTCCTGGGGCTGCTTGAGCGTCTCCAGCCGGCTACGCCGTATGACCTCAAGCGTCTCGCCCAGATCAGCACGATCAACTTCTGGAGCGTTCCTCACACCCAGCTGTACAGCGAGTGTGCGCGCCTCGCACAGGCCGGCCTGTTGCTGGAGGAGCGCGAGCAGACGGGACGGCGCAGGCGCATCTACCGCGTCAGCGAGCTCGGTGCGCGGGCGCTCGAGCACTGGCGCTCGGAGCCGACGGACGCGCTGGAGGAGGTCCGTGACGCGGGCACGCTGAAGCTGTTCTTCGGCGCTGATCCGGCCGCGCTAGCGACGGCGCAGATCGACGCGCACCGTCGCCAGCTGCGCGCATATGAGCATCTGCACGAGAACTCCGCGGAGCTGCCTCGTGGAATGCGGCTGGCGCTGGAGGCGGGCATCGGCCATGAGCGCGAGTTCATTCGCTTCTGGTCACAGCTGCTCAACGAAACAGATCTTCCTGCAGAGGACGCAACAGCGCCGTAGCTCCCGGGCCGTCCTGTTGGCTGATGAAGCGCTGCAGGCCGTCGATGATCACGACTGGCTCGCGCGAGTCCTTCGCGCGAGCCAGGTCAGCAGCGCCCGCGGCGGCGTCGGCGATCGCAAGCCATGTCGCTCTGAGTTCCATGCCGCTGGCGTCAGTTCGCCCGCGCCAGTCATCAAGCGGCTGCATGCCTGCCAGCCCGATGGCCACGTCGACCTGACCATGGCGCCACGCGCGCCCGAAGCTGTCGGTGATCAGCACCGCTGGAGCCGCCTGCTGAGGAGCGTTCGCGCCGGTGAGCTCGCGCAGGCGCGCGCGGATTTGCCTGGCCGAGGCGTCGGGATCCCGTGGCAGCAGGATCAGCGTCTCCGTGCCTGCCTCAGCCGAGGCGTTCGAGGCATCGACGCCGGCGTTGGCGCACACGAAACCGTGGCGCGTACGGCAGATCAGCACGCCCCGGGCCGCACGCAGCACCTCCTCAGACTCGTCCAGCACGACCTGCACGACGCGAGGATCCCTGGCCGTCCCGGCGTCTCCGTCGCCGCTTGCCAGCTCGCGGGCGCGCTCACCCGCGACCACATCAGCGAGCGCGACCAGCGCTCCCTCGGCCTTTGACACGGCGGTGTGGGCGATCGCCACGAGCTGCCCGTCACGGAGCGGCTCCGCGCCCATGGCATCGAGGATCAGCGCGGCGAGGTCGTCGCCTGGGCGTATCTCTGGGATACCCCCGAGAGCTCGCGCGGACAGGCTCGCCACGACTGCTCGAGCCTCAGGCTGGGGCGGTGAGGGGCAGGACGTCGGTGTGCTCGCCCAGACCAAGCACAGCACGTGTTCGCGGTGCGCGTGCGCTCAATCCGGCAAGGCGCTCGCGCAGCGCGGCCAGGTCGGCGCCGGTGTCGATGTCCAGCAGCAGCGAAGGGGGTTGCTCGATGGCGGGCCCGATCCCCGCGGCGAGTGCCAGCGCACGGTGGCGCTCGCAGCTGTCGGGCCCGAAGCTCGCTGCGATCGCGTCTGGCGGGGTGAGCAGGAGGCCGTTGGTGCCAGTGCCGTGCCGGTCAGGGACGATCACCACCGAACGCTCGCCGTCGTGTGTGGCGGCGTCTGTGCGCAGCAGCGCTTCGAGCTCGGCAGGGTCCAGTGCGGGGCAGTCGCCGGGAATACACAGCACCCGCTCCATCCCCTCGGTGAGTGCGCGCTGTACGCCGAGCGTGGCGGCTGCCGATTGGCCGCTCTCAGCGGCGTCATCGACGACGATCGCTCCCTGTCTGCGTGCCACCACCGCGACCGTGTCCTCGCGTGTGACCACGATCGTTCGCTCGATCGCCTCGGTCTGTGCGAGTGCGAGCAGCACGTCGGCAACCATCGCGCTGGCGAGCTGCAGTCGCAGTTGGTCGGCGACGCTTGCGCCGAGGCGCTGCTTGGCGCGGGCGAAGCTCTTGACGGGGAGGACCGCGGCGGTACGCATCTGCCGCAGACGATAGTGAGAACTACTCGAGCTCCGGTGCTACCAGCCGAGCAGCATCAGCCCGACGGTCACACCTGGGCCGATCGTCACCATCAGCCCGTGTTCGCCGGGCTCCGGCGCGTAGCGCTCGATCGTGTCCTTGAGCACGTAGAAGATCGACGGCGTGCCCACGTTGCCGTGCTCGGCCAGCGCGTTCCAGCTGGTCACGAGATCTGCCTCGGATAGCTCCAGCGCTGTCTGCACGTTCTCGATGATGCGCCTGCCGCCGGGGTGCACGATCCAGTGATCGATGTCCGTGTGGCGCAACTCGTGGCGGGCCAGGAATCCCCCTACGACGCCGGGCAGGCCCGCGCCGGCGAGGTCGGGAAGCTCGCGCGCGAGGTGCAGGTAGCTGTCCCCGGGGGCCAGATCCAGGCGAACCGCGTCGAGCGTGCCCGGGAGCTGGTGGACCTGGGAGGCGATGATGACTGGCCCATCCGCGCGAGGGTCGCTGGAGAGAACGGCGGCGGCACAGCCGTCGCCGAAGATCGCAGAGCCGACGGTCTTTGCCTTGGAGTCATCGGGTGTGGCGGGCATCAGCGTGCCGCTCATGCTCTCCGCCGCCACGATCAGCGCAAGCTTCTCGGGATGCTCGTGCATCGCCTGTCCCGCCAGTTTCATCAGCGGCACGCCGCTCGCACAGCCGACGCCGCTGATGTGGTACTTGTCGGTCGTGGGGTCCATCTCATAGTGGTCGAGCAAACGATGAGCGAGCGTCGGGCAGCCGACCGAGTAGAGGCTCGAGCTGATCACCGTTCCGATCCGCTGTGGGTCGAGCTCGAGTGCGTCGACGGCTTGGATAGAGTGCGCCATCAGCTGCTGCTCGATCTGCGTCGCGCGACCCTGCAGGGACCGCGCCAGGAAGTCCGGACTTAGGTCCAGATGGCGGCGCTTGACCCCACAACGTTCGAAGATGCCCTCAGCAAACTCATTTCCCTTCAAGCCCAGGCGGTCGAGCACCTGCTCCTGTGAGAAGACCTCCTGCGAGTCGGACACGGCGATCCCCGCGATCCGTGGTCCCGAGCGTCGCGCGGGTTGGCGCGGAGTGACAACTGGGCTGGTGAGGACCGATGGTCCGCCGTTGCCGTATGTCCGGTACGAGACGCTCTGCACAGTCGATGCTCCTTGGTTGGCGGTGGCACCCAGTCGGGGCCATCAGGCTGAGGCTTCGACGATATGTGCACCGAGCGCCGCTACCCGGTGCATCAACGCCGTTCTTACCGACTTCTTCGCGTGCTCGCAGGTCGATTTGCTGCGATGAAAACGATCATCCGAGGGGAGAAGTCTAGATGAAAGCGACGACGACTACCGGCATCAAGCTGATAGGGGCTGGTCTGCCGCGAACCGCCACACTCACGCAAAAGCAAGCCTTCGAGCAACTTGGGCTGGGGCCGTGCTACCACTGGGTCAACGTGCTGGCCGATCTGGACCACGTCGAGCTGTGGAATCAGGCCATGGACGGCAACGCTCCGTGGGAGCAGATCTTCGGCGATGCCCAGTCGAGCGCGGACTGGCCGGGCGGCTACTTCTATCGCGAGCTGCTGGAAGCCTACCCGGACGCGAAGGTGCTGCTCAGCGTGCGCGATCCGCAGTCGTGGGAGCCGAGCTTCCGCGAAACGATCGTGGAGATGTCCTTCGGCAAATCGCTGATGCCGCTGCTCGCGCACGCACGCGCGGCTGTGGACCCCAAGTTCGATGCCTACCTGAAGCTGGTCGATCGCATGTTCTGGGGGCCTGAGGGCACGTTCTCGCAGGGACATGAGCCAGAGCAGCTGATGGAGCAGATGGTCGCCCACCACGAGCGCGTCAAGCGCGACGTGCCTGCCGATCGCCTGCTGGTATGGGAAGCGCGCGAAGGCTGGGAGCCGCTGTGCGATTTCCTAGAAGTGCCAGTTCCAGCCGAGCCGTTCCCGCACGCCAACGACCGCGAGACGTTCCTGGGGCGCGTTATCGACGGGGCGCTGAGCACGCTTCACGACTGGCGCGAGCGTAACCCCGCCGCGTAGCGCGTCTACGCTAGGCGGCGAGCGCCTGCGCGAACGACAGGGTCTGCTCGGCCACGCGTGCGCGGCCGCTGGCGTCGTCCATGCGGGTGTCGGTCTGCAGCGTGGTCAGGCGCGCCACATCTTCATCGGCGACGATGCCGTCGAGCAGCTCGCCATAGAAGTCGGCCACGCCGCCGGCGTTGCAGGTGAGCGCGCCAAAGGCCATGAACGACTCCGTGGGGCCCTTCAGCACCTCGCCGCCCACGATCGGGCTCACGGCCACGATCGGCGCGGGTGCGGCCTGGAGCGCCTCGTGGATACCTGCCACAGCGAGGATCGGTGCGATTGACGCGAGCGGGTTGGACGGGCCGATCACGATCGCGCTTGCTCCCGCGATCGCCTCGAGCACCTCCGCGCTCGCACGAGCTTGCTCGGCGCCGCGGTACTCCAGGCCCTCGATCAGCCCAGCGGCGCGCTCGCGGATCATGAACTCCTGGAAGGCACACCAGCCGGCGGAGCCCGTACGGACCCATGTGCGCACGGGGTCGTCGCTCATCGGCAGCACGCGCGTGCGCACGCCGATGGCCTCGTTTAGACGCGCGAGCGCCGCGGTGGGGGACAGTCCCTTGGCAAGCATTCGTGCGCGCTCCAAGCACCACGCGAGGTCGCGGTCGCCGAGGTTGAACCAAACCTCCACGCCGAGCTCACGCAGCGCGTCCATGACGGCGAAGGAATCTCCGTCGAGCCCCCAGCCACGATCGTCGATCGTGTCCGCCAGCCAGAAGGACACCAGGTCGGGGTCGGGGGAGACGTGCGCGCCGTAGATCTCGATGTCATCGCCCGTGTTGGCGATCACGCTCAGCCGCTCCGGGCCGGCCACGTCGGCGATGCCCCGAGCGAGCTTGGCGCCGCCGGTGCCGCCGGAGAGGATCACGATGTCGCGGTCGCTCATTGCCACAAATGCTCGGGCAGGTCCGTGAGGCGGATGCCCGCGTGGGTCTTGTAGCGGGCATTCACGGAGATCAGAAGCGCGGTCAGCGCCTCGGTGGTTCGCGCCATCTCCAGTTTGCCGCAGTCGACGCAGCGCAGCCCATCGATCCGCTCAATCAGCTCCGCGGCCACGCGCTTGTCGGCGCGCGAATCGCCGCAAACGAGCACATCCTGCGCGAGCGGATGCTCGAGATCGGTGAGCGACGCCGCGCTGACGGTGTGCAGGGCTGAGATCACGCGTACGCCGTCGGGCACCATCTCCAGCGCCTGCTGAGCGGCTGAGCCCTGCCATACGCCGAGCATGCGTGTGGCTTTGCCGCTGACCGCAGCCGCAAGCGGCACGGTGGCATCGATCAGCAGCTGCCCGGGCGAGAGCGCCTCCCTGAGGTTCGTGAGAGTCTCGGACTGGTTGCGGAAGGGCACGCTCAGGATCACGATGCCATCGGCACCCGCTGCGCGCACCGCACCGGCGTTGTCGTGTGCGGAGAAGGACCCGTCGGGCAGGATCGCGAGTGCGCGCTCGGCCGTCTCGGCGGCTCTGTCAGCATCGCGGGAGCCGATCGCGATCGGCACGCCCGTGCGCGCGAGACGCAGAGCAAGACCGAAACCGAGCGCCCCTGAGGCACCGATGACGGCGACCGGATCGGAGCTGGACGGTGTCACGGCGGCCGAGTATAGGCTGAGTGCGATGTTGCCCCTGCGACCCTGGACGCCATGACCGAGCTTCCCCAGGCAGTGAGCGTCAGGGAGGTGGGTCCCCGCGACGGCTTTCAGAACGAGCCGGAGGTGATTCCCACCGAGCAGAAGATCGAGCTGGTCGACGCGCTCGCTCGCACCGGCCTGCGGCGTCTGGAGGTGACGAGCTTCGTGCGAGCCGACGTCATCCCACAGCTGGCTGACGCTGCCGAGGTTCTCGCCGGAATCGACGTGCCGCGGGAGGTGAGCGTGTCGGTGCTGATCCCCAACGAGCGCGGGCTCGAGATGGCGCTCGAGCTGCGTGAGCGCGTCGGCGACGGCGATGGCGGCGCGCGCCCGTTATTCGACGAGATCAACGTGTTCATGTCCGCGTCGGAGACCCATAACCGCAAGAACGTCAACCGCTCAATCGCCGAGTCGCTCGCCGGCCTCGAGGCTGTCCTCGGGCGTGCGCGTGCAGCGGGCCTGCGCTGCGAGGGCGTGATCTCGACGTCGTTCGGCTGCCCATACGAGGGCCGCGTGCCAGTCGAGCGGGTGCTGGAGATCGCGGCGGCCCTGCGCGATGCCGGCGCGCAGGAGATCGGGTTCGGCGACACCACCGGCATGGCCAACCCCGTTCAGGTACGTGAGTTCTTCGTGATGGCCCGAGAGCGGCTGGGGACGGATGTGGAGCTGACTGCCCACTTCCACAACACTCGGGGGCAGGGCCTCGCGAACGTGCTGGCCGCACTGGAGGCTGGGGTCACGAGCTTTGAGTCGAGCTTTGGCGAGCTCGGGGGCTGCCCGGTGCCCGCGGGCGCCACCGGCAACATTGCCTCCGAGGATCTCGTCTCGATGCTGCATGAGATGGGGATCGAGACCGGCATCAATCTCGATGCGCTGCTCGCATGCTCAAGGCGTGTGCGGGAGATCCTGGGGCGCCCGCTCGGCAGCCACACACTGGTGGCTGGGCCAGTCGACTGGCATCGACGGCCGAGCGATGACTGAGGCGTACTTCTATATGGGTCATTCTCTGGGTCCCGTCGGCACGATTGCCGTGATTGTGGCCCTTGTCGTGCGGCTGGGCTGGATGTTCGCTCGGCGACGCAACCGCCTCTAGGCGGCCAGCCTAGATCGGATCCGCCGGCGGATCCTCGCCCTGCGCGAGGGTGCGCTGCGTCCAGGCGACGTCGTGCCAGCTGCCGTGCTTGAAGCCAATGCGCCGATAGGTGCCGACCGGCTCGAACCCCATTGCGTGGTGCAGGCCGACGCTGGCGTCGTTTGGCAGCGTCATGCCGGCGACCGCTATCCGATAGCCGCGGTCCGCCAAACGTCGTAAGAGCGCGTCGTAGAGCACCCTGCCGCTGCCGGTGCGTCGACGCCCTTTCTCCACATACACGCTCACTTCACATGCCCACCGATAGGCGGCACGCGGTTCGAAGCGGCTGCCATACGCATAGCCGACGACGCGTCCTTCATCTTCGAGTACCAGCCACGCGTGAGCGTGCTGGGCGGCAGCGATGCGCTCGGCCATGGCCGCCGGTGAGGGAGGGTCGGCCTCGAAGGTTATGGCCGTGTCGGTGACGTACGGCGCGTAAACGGCAGCGACCGCCGCGGCGTCTAGCTCGGAAGCGTCCCGGACGATTGGCTGTCCCGCGTCTACCCCTGCCATCTGCTCAGAGGCTTGCGACTGGCTCTTCAGCCTGGCTCTGCTCGCGTGCGCTCTCTCGGGCGGCGGCTACGCAGTACTCCTGCACCGCGACCTCCATCTCCAGGGTTTGCGCGAGCGCGGGGCGGGCGGAAGCGTCGATCACACGCTTGGCACGGCCCACCGCGATGTGGGAGTTGGCGAGCAGCTCATCCACCAACGCCTGCGTTGCCTGCTCGAGGTCCTCAGGCGCGACGACGCGGTTGATCAGACCGATGCGCTCCGCCTCCTCAGCGTCGATCGTGCGCGCGGTCATGATCAGCTCCTTCGCGTGCCCTAGACCCACCACAGCGGGCAGGCGCGTGGAGCCGCCGACGTCAGGGATGATCCCGAATTTGACCTCCGGCAGGCCGAACTGCCCGTCGCTGGAGGCGATCCGCAGGTCGCAGCCGAGTGCCACCTCCAGCGCGCCCCCCACGCACGTACGGTGGATCTGGCAGACCACCGGCTTGGCCATCTCTTCGCAGATGTTCGCGCAGTCGAGGAAGACTTTTCTGAACGGGCGCAGCATGCCCGGCGTGCCGGCCGATGAGGCGAGCTCCACGAGGTCCACGCCCGCTGAGAACACCGGGCCCTCGCCGCGCAGCACCACGCAGTGCACCTCCGGGTCCGCAGCCGCCTCGCGCAGCGCCGACCCGAGCGCCAGCAGCAGCTCTTGGTTCATCGCGTTGCGCTTCTCCGGGCGGTTCAGCACCACGTGCCTGACGTGGCCGTGGTCCTCGGTGAACACGATGCTCATGGCGCGCCTCCTGTGGGTGAGCGTCCCGTCGGGCATCTTCCGGTCGGATGAGCCTCGTACAGGGCCAATTGGTCACCACAGCGTACGGAAGGAGGCCACTGCTAGCATGATTGCAGTAATGATGCAGAGGATCATGATCCAGGCTGAGCCGGAGCTCGTCGAACGCGCAAAGCGCCGTGCGCGCGAACGCGGTGTGTCTGTGGCGCAGGTCGTGCGTGAGGCGTTGGAGAACGAGCTGGGGGGGACGAGGAGCCACTGGCCCCGCCGCTCACGCTGATCGGCGCGTTCTCCTCCGAGCACGGCGACCTATCGCGTCGCGCTAGCAAAGACGAGTACGAGCCCGAGCCATTTCGCTAGTCCTCGATAGTGGCCCGCTGTTGGCTGCCGTTGACACGAAGGATGAGCAGCACGCCTCGTGCGCCGAGCTGCTGCGCTCGGTCAGGGGATCGAGAATCGTGCCCGCGCCGGTGCTCGCTGAGCTCGACTACATGGTCTCCCGTGCGTTCGGCCCCGATGCGTTTCCGGCTTTCCTCGATCAGATTCGCGATGGCGTGCTTGTCGTGGAGAGCCTCACCGATCGGGACTACGAACGCACAGCCGAACTGATGCGCACCTACGCCGACCTACGCGTCGGCTTCGTCGACGCTGCAGTGCTTGCTGTTGTCGAGCGGCTGCGAGAGACCAAGCTGGCGACACTCGACCACCGCCACTTCTCCGTCATGCGGCCCCGGCACGTGGACGCGTTGGAGCTGCTGCCGGCGTAGTTCCGCTTAGGGTGCGCTGCCGAAGCGGCGCGCTCCCAACACCCGGCGGAGCCGCTAGGCGGAGCTACTAAACGTCTCTCTCAGCTCAGGTCCAGAACGGTTGTCGGCGGTTCGATCTCTTCGCTGTGGCCCTCACGCGGGATGATCGCCGTTCCGATCGCGAAGAACTCGATCGTGTGGCTGCCCCAGCCGTGGCTCTTCTCCTGCAGCTGCACGCCGACGATCCCCTCCGCGCCGATCGTCTGCGCCTCCGACTGCATCCGCTCCATCGCCAGCTCGCGTGCGTCATACAGCGCCTGGGTGAAGTTCGACAGCTCCACGTTGCGACCCGTCTGCGCCATCGACTGCAGCATGCCGCGGTGCGCCACGTGATACACGCAGCTGCCCATCACCATCCCCACCGGGCGGTGGCCGGTGCGCAAAAGCGTCCAGAAGTCCTGGCCCGACAAGTCGCTGGTGAACGGCCTGCCGTTGGGTGCACGGTGAAGCACGCCGTCGCGGTGCTTCACAGCGGTGCCGATGGCGATGAACTCCGCCATGTCCTGGCCCCACTCGTAGCGTCCGATGTCCAGGCGCACGCCCACCACGCCGTCCGCTCCCAGCTGGTCCGCCTCCTCCTCCATACGCGTCATCGCCAGCTGGCGCGCGCCGTACATCGCCTCCGACAGGACAGTCATCTCCTGACTTTTCTTCCAGCCGGCCATCTGGATGCCGATGTGGTAGATCGAGCTGCCCACCACCAGCCCCACCGGCTCGAAGCCCGCCTGCTTGACCAGCAGAAACTCGTTCACCGACAGGTCTGAGGTGAACAGGCCCTTGCGGTTCTGCTCCAGCCGGGCGCGGCCTGCCTCCGGGACGCCCTCCAGCGAGGACGGATCGTATGTCGGGTCGCTCATGCGCTGCTCCTCTAGATCGATATGTCCACTGTGGTTTTCGGTGCCTGCTGTTGAATCTCGTTGCGGTCGCTCACCGCGGTGCCGATCACGTCGAAGGTCACCACCATGCCGCTGAGCTGGTTGTTCATGCCACCGCCCATGCTCTGCCGGCGCATCGTGTGTCCGATACGCACGCCCACGATGCCCGACGCACCCAGCTGCTGTGCCTGGAAGCCGAGGCGTTCCATCGCCTGCTCGCGCGCGCTGTAAACGCCCTGGGTGTAGCCGCTCAGCTCCTGATTTTCAGAGAACATCGCGCGGCCGCCAAAGCCGCTCATCATCTGCATTTCAGCGGTATCCACGACGAAGAACACCGACGTCCACGCCACGATCCCCAACGGCTCGATGCCCGCCCGCTGCAGGTTGGCGTAGTCGCTCACCGAAAGCTCCGTCATCACCGGGCTCTCCCTTGGCTTTGCGTCCTTGCGGCGCATCGCCGTGCCAACCACCACGTACTCGATTGCGCCTTCCGCCCAGTCGTGGGAGCCCGTGCGCACCTGCACTCCGATGACTGCGTCGGCGCCCGCGTGGCGCGCCTCGAGCTCCAGACGGTTGAGCGCCAGCCGGCGCACCTCGTTCCATGCGTCGGAGAGCGTGCGCAGCTCTGTCAGCACGCCCATCGTCCCTGCGCCGTACGCTCCGCCGAACGCCCCGTAGCCCATCCCCATCTGCGTGCCCTGGTAGCCCACCTGGTAGATCGAGCTGCCCATCACCTGCGACAAAGGCTTCAGGCCGAGCTGGTGACTCAGCGCAAAGCCGTTCACCGACAGGTCTGACGTGAACGAGCCACCGCGCTCGCTCAGCTCTTTCAGGCGGCGCTCGGCATTGAGCGGGATGCCACCCGCTTCCACGCGACGCTGCGACTCGGCCTGCTCGGCTTCCAGCGTCGCGTCGGGAGTGCTCGGTTCGCGAGGTGCGCCCGCTTCGGAGTCGCGGCTCATCGCAGCAGCTTCTCAAGCGCCGCTCGTGCCTGTGCGCTGCGCTCGGCCTCCACGCGCAGATCCGCTGTCAGCGCGGAGATCCATGCATCCGGATCCAGCGACTCGCGCTTGATCGCGATGCCACCCGACTGGCGAACGCGCGAACCCTGCACCCGCGCGCCATCCACCGCCAGCTCATACGCGCACGAGCCGACCTCCACCTTCACCCGGCGCACGTGCTTCTCGCCGCGACCCAAAAGGCCACCGCCGCTGCGCTCCACCCGCGCCTGTCCCGGCAGCGCCTGCTCGAGCTTTGTCGCCAGCACCTGCACCGACGTCGCCAGGTCCGCGCCATCCAGGCGCAGGCCAGCGGCCGCCAGATCGAAGTTGTCCTCGTCTGCTCCAGCCAGCTCGGGTGTGCCCTCGGGGTCGCCCACCTCCTGGAGAGTACCCGCACTGGGGGGCCTGCCGCCCCACATCTTCGGCAGGCCCTCCCAGCGTCATCGCCCCGGCGTGTCAGTGCAGAAGATCGAGTGTGTTGTTGGAGTCGTTGACGAAGTACACGCCCTGCCCGTAGGGCGCCACCGTCAAACCGAACAGCCCGCCTTCGCCCGCTTCCGTTTCAAACGGCTGGAACTCCGCCCCGAACGGCGTCGTCTCGACGATGTTGCCGTCGCCGCCATTCGTGGTGAGGATGTCGCCATTGGGCGCCATCGTCAGCCCCAGCGGGCTGTTCAGGTAGCCACCTTTGGCCACAGTGAAGCCGCCGTTGCCAACTGGCGTCTGCCGGAACAGCGCCCCCGGCACCGCCGCGATGCGGTTGCCCAGCGTGTCTGCCACATACAGCGTGCCTTCGTTGGCGAGCGCGTTGCCCGTAGGGCCGATCACCAGCGCTGCTTCGTCGGTGCGCTCGGGGAAGCCCGTCGCGATCACCCGCTCGGAGGTGACGATCGGCGTGTGCCCGAAGAAGCTCGCCAGGTCGACGCGCACGACAGTGCCACCGTCCGTGGGCGTTTCACCGGAGGCCACGGTGCCGTTCAACACGTTGGTGACGAACAGCGCGCTGTATGGGCCGTCGGAGACGGCGCTCATGTCCCACGGGCCGTTGATCGGGCCGCCGGAGATCGTCTTGACCACGTGGCCTGCGCTGTTGAGCACGATCAAACAACCCGCCTGTACGGTCGCAGCCGAGCCGTTGCTCGTCGGCAGGCTGCCCACCACCACGTAGCCGTCCGGCAGGATCGCCAGGGCCGTCGTCAGGCCCACGCCGCCGGGGCACGGGCCGGGGAGCGTCGCCGGGTTGATCTGCGCGAACAGCGACAGCTGCCCGCCGGGGGACTCCTGCACGATCGTCGTGCCCGTTCCCTGCAGGTTTTCCTGGTCGTTGAAGTTGCTGATCAGGATGTCGCCGCGCACGAGCGAGCCGATGCTGCTCGGCACGTCCGCGATCCCATATGGGTTCACGTCGCCGTTGGCCGGCACCGTGCTGCCCACTTCCGTGACGGTGTTGAACTGACCGATGAACGAGTGATCGAAGCCCAGCGCCGAGGCCGGCCACAGCAGTGCGCTTGCGAGCAGCAAGCCGAGGATTTGGAAACGATTGAGCATGTCTGCCCTCCCAGGTGATTGACGGGTTCACCGTGCAAGGACTCCGCGTGCTGGATTAGCTTCCCTGCGTCGCGCATCAGGGCCGACCCTGGTCGCGATCTCGAGCAGTACGTATAGGCTGCCCGATGTCCAATTCGAGGAATGCGAGCGGAGGTCTGATGGCGCAGCGGATCGAGAAGGTTGGAGTGCTCGGAGCGGGGCTCATGGGTCACGGCATCGCGCAGGTGGCTGCAACTGCCGGCTACGAGGTGGTGTTGCGGGAGGTCGACGAGGCGACTCTCGCCAAGGGGATCGCAAAGATCGACAAGCAGCTCGCACGAGCGGTCGAAAAGGGCAAGTCCTCGCAGGAGGATGCCGACGCGCTGCGCGGGCGTATTCACGGCACCTCCGACTACTCAGAGCTAGCCGACTGCGATCTGGTGATCGAGGCGATCACCGAGAACCTCCCGCTGAAGCTCGAGATGTGGAAGGAGGTCGACCGGATCGTCAAGCCCGAGGCGGTGTTCGCCACCAACACCTCATCGCTCGCGGTCATCGACCAGGCCGCCGCCACCGGCCGTCCCGGCCAGTTCGTGGGCCTTCACTACTTCAACCCCGCGCAGGTGATGAAGCTCGTGGAGGTCGTGCGCTGCGTGACCACCACCGACGAGGCATTCGACACCGCCCTGGAGTTCGCCCGCTCGGAGGGCAAGCTCGCGATTCCCACCAAGGACAAGGCCGGCTTCATCGTCAACCGGCTGCTCGTGCCGTACATGCTCGACGCGATCCGCGCCTACGAAGAGGGTGTCGGCTCGGTGTCAGAGATCGACGAGGCGATGAAGGCCGGCGCGGGTCACCCGATGGGTCCGCTGACACTTGCGGACTTCGTCGGCCTGGACACGATGGGCTCGATCTGCGACGTGCTGTTCGACGAGTTCCGCGAGCGCCGCTTCGCGCGCCCGCCGACACTGCGCAAGATGCTCAGCGCCGGCTGGTTTGGGCGCAAGACGGGGATTGGCTTCTACGACTATTCAGGCGAGGCGCCCGTCGAGAACCCCGGCATATAAGACGGGCGGGTCGGGCGGGGTCGCACTGGACTACATTCCATGGCATGAGCGATCCCTCTCAACTGCGTGTCGCCGACGCTGATCGCGAGCAGATGGTGGAGGAGCTGCGCGAGCACGCGCTCGCGGGGCGGCTGTCCTCGGAGGAGATGGAGGAGCGCATCGGCAGTGCCTACCGCGCGAGGACACGCGCCGACCTCGACGCGCTGAGGGCCGACCTGCCGGTCAGCTCGACGTCGGTCGCGCTCGCGCTACGCAAACGCAAGGGCCAGCTTCGCCGGCGCCTGATCCAAGAGGCCGGTGGCAGCCTTGGGGTTTCGGCGACGAGCGTCGGCGTGTGGCTTGCGGTTGGTTCCCACACTCCCTTCTGGCCGGGGTGGGTGATCGGGGTGACGTTGCTGCCGGTCATCCGGGACGCTTGGGGGCTGCTCGGGCCAGGCTCGGACCTGGAGGTCGTCCACGCGCGGCTGCAGGCGCGCCACGAACGCCGCCTCGCGCGTGGCGGCCGTGGTCGGCACCGGCACCGCTACCGAGGGCTGCCGCGCCCGTGAGCTCACTCAGCGACGCCACCGAGCGCGCGCTCGGTGGCGGTCCCGAACGCCATAGGGAGAAGGCCATCGAGCAGGGCAAGCTGCCCGTGCGCGAGCGCGTGGCGCTGCTGCTCGATGACAGCTCCTTTGCGGAGGAGGCGCTGCTGGCCAACTGGGACGGAGACGGCCTGGGCGCGGACGGTGTGGTCACGGGGGTGGGGGAGATCGACGGGCGCCCGGTCGCGCTGATGGCCAACGACCCGACCGTGAAGGCCGGCTCGTGGGGGCCGAAGACGGTCGAGAAGATCCTGCGCATCCAGGAACGCGCGCTCGATCTGGAGATCCCGATGGTCTACCTGGTCGACTCGGCGGGGGCTCGCATCACCGAGCAGGTGCAGATGTTCCCCGGCAGGCGCGGCGCGGGGCGGATCTTCCACAACCAGGTGAAGCTGTCGGGGCTCGTGCCGCAGGTGTGCGTGCTGTTCGGCCCCTCCGCGGCCGGCGGCGCCTACATCCCGGCGTTCTGCGACATCGTGATCATGCGCGAGGGCAACGCGTCGATGTACCTCGGCTCGCCGCGAATGGCGGAGATGGTGATCGGCGAGAAGGTCTCGCTGGAGGAGATGGGCGGAGCGCGCATGCACACGAGCGTCTCCGGGTGTGCCCATCAGCTCGTCAAGAGCGACGCCGACGGCATCCACTTCGCACGCAGCTATCTCTCCTATCTGCCGACCAACTGGACAGCCGACCCACCCCGTTCGCAGCCGCCTGAGCAGCCACCGGCCACGGCGCCTGGCGCGGCTGGGCCGGATGTGAGCGCGCCGGCCGCGGGCGGGGCGAGCGCGCCGGGCATCGCCGAGCTGATCCCCGCGGATGAGAACAAGCCGTTCGACATCAAGCTGCTGATCGAGCGGCTGGTGGACGACGGCGCTCTGCTGGAGATCCAGCCGCGCTGGGCGAAGGAGCTGGTGGTGGGCTTCGCGCGCCTGGACGGCCGCGCGATCGGGATCGTGGCGAACCAGCCCAAGCACAAGGGCGGCGTGCTGTTCACCGACTCGGCTGACAAGGCGGCGCGCTTCATCTGGACGTGCAACGCGTTCAACGTGCCGCTGCTTTTCCTGGCGGACGTGCCTGGCTTCATGATCGGCACGCAGGTTGAGCGCGAGGGCATCATCCGCCACGGCGCGAAGATGATCAGCGCGGTGAGCGAAGCGACAGTGCCGAAGATCTCGGTGATCGTGCGCAAGGCGTATGGCGCGGGGCTGTATGCGATGGCGGGTCCGGCGTTTGACCCGGACTGCTGCATTGCGCTGCCGAGCGCTTCGATCGCGGTGATGGGTCCGCAGGCGGCGATCAACGCGGTCTACTACAACCAGCTGCAGGCGATCGACGACAAGGGCGAGCGCGCGGCCAAGACTGAGGAGCTGCGCAGCGAGTACGCGCAGGACATCGACATCCTGCACCTGGCCTCGGAAATGGTGATCGACGCTGTGATCGAGCCCGAGCAGCTGCGCTCAGAGCTCGTGCGCCGCTTCGCGCACGCGGCGTCCAAGCGCCGCGACTGGCCCGCCAAGCGCAACGCTGTGACGCCCGTCTAGCATTGCCAGTCATGGACGCCGTCGATCTCGCCTACGCAGGAATCGCCCGCCAGGCGGAGCTGATCGCCGCGGGGGAGGTCTCCTCGCGGGAGCTGGTGGATGTTTATTTGAATCGGATATCGCGGTTCGACCCGCGGCTGAACTCGTTTCGTGTGGTGTTCGACGAACGTGTGCGCCTGGAGGCCGGTCAGGCCGATGCCCGCCGTGGCGCGGGAGGCGACGCGGGCAGACGACCGCTCTTGGGCGTGCCGATTGCGGTCAAGGACGACATCGACGTGGCGGGCGAGGTGACGACGTATGGCACGAACGCCTATGGGCCGCCGGCGAGTGCGGACGCGGAGGTGGTTCGCCGCCTGCGCGAGGCGGGCGCGGTGATCATCGGCAAGACGAACGTGCCCGAGCTGACGATGTTTCCCTTCACGGAGACCGCGACGTTCGGCGCGACACGCAACCCGTGGGAGCTGCAGCATGCGCCGGGAGGCTCGAGCGGCGGTAGCGCGGCGGCGGTGGCCGCGGGCCTGGTGGGCGCGGCGCTTGGCTCCGATGGTGCGGGGTCGATCCGCATTCCCGCCGCATGGTGTGGCCTCTTTGGCTTGAAGCCCCAGCGCGGTCGTGTATCGATGGCGCCGCGCGCGCGTGGCTGGCATGGCCTGTCGGTGAAGGGCTTGTTGGCGCGCACGGTCGCGGACACGGCGCTGTTTCACGACGTCGCCTCCGGGGCGATCGACATTGACGCCGACCGCGTGCCCGCACCGGATGTCCCGTTCGCGACCTCCGCCGCGAAGCCGCCGGGCGCTCTGCGGATCGCGTACTCGACGAGCTTTCCCGTGGGCGTGATCGCAAAGCTCGACGCGGACCAGCGCAAGGCTTTCGAGGACACAGTGGAGCTGTTGCGCTCGCTCGGGCACCAGCTGAGCGAGCAGGACCCCGACTATGGCCCGGGCGCGATTCCGGCGGTGCTCGTGCGCTACCTGCGCGGCATCCACGACAACGCGGTGGCGATGCCCCACCCGGAGCGCTTGGAACGACGCACGCAGGCGATGTCCCGTCTCGGCGGCTTGATCCCACAGTCGCTGCTCGAGCGCGCGCTCGCGAGTGAGCCCGAGTTCACGCGCAGGTTGAACCGCGTGTTCGAGAGCCACGACGTGCTGCTGACGCCCGCGACCGCCGCGCCACCCCCGCGCATCGGCCAGCTGCAGGGCCGTGGCGCTTTGTGGACGCTGAACATGGTTGGCGGCTGGGTCCCTTACAACGGCGTGTGGAACGTGACCGGCCAGCCGGCGGCGTCGGTGCCGGCGGGCTTCGGCGCAGACGGTCTGCCTCGTGCGGTGCAGCTCGTGGGACGCCCTGGCGATGAGTCGACGCTGCTGTCGCTCGCCGGCCAGCTCGAGTCTGAGCGCCCGTGGGCCCAGCAGCGCCCGCCCGAGTTCTCGTGAGCGACGCCGAAGCGCAGGCCTCGGGCGCGCCCGGGAGCGATGCACCGAGGCCGGACGCGGGCGAAGCCGACGAGCTGCTGGAGCTGGCGGTGGAGGCGGCGAGGATGGCAGGTGCGCTTCTGTTCGAGCGCGTGCGCCACGGCGCAGAGCACCAGGTGAGCGCCAAGAGCACCCCCACGGATCTCGTCAGCGAGGCCGATCTGGCCTCCGAGCGGGCGATCCGCGAGCTGCTCGCGAGCCGACGGCCGGACGATGGCTTCGTGGGGGAGGAGGGCGATGACGTGCAGGGCACCAGCGGCCTGCACTGGGTCGTGGACCCGCTGGACGGCACGATCAACTTCCTGTTCGGCATCCCCCAGTGGTGCGTGAGCGTGGCTGTCAAGGACCACGCGGGGACGATCGCGGGCGCGGTGTACGACCCCAACCGCGACGAGCTGTTCACCGCCACCAGGCACTCGCCCGCGCGTCTGGTGAGCGCGCAGGGGACGATCGAGCTGGGAGCGGAGGAGATCGCTCGCTCGCGCGGGGGCGATCTGGCGACGGCGATGGTCGCGACGGGCCTGGCGTATGACGCGGACGTGCGCGCCGCGCAGGGACGGGTGCTCGCTCGCGTGATCCCCAGGGTACGCGACATCCGTCGCTTCGGCAGCGCCGCGTTGGATCTCGGCTGGACCGCTGCTGGGCGCTACGACGCGTACTTCGAGCGGACGGTCAAGCAGTGGGACATCGCGGCGGGGGCGTTGATCTGCGAGCGAGCGGGTTTGCGTGTACTGGAGCTGCCTGTACACGAGCAGCTGCCGTGGGGGATCCTCGTGGCACGCGCTGAGCTGGCGGAGCCTTTGCTCGAGCTGGTCGGCGGGCCGTAACGCCCGCGCCTGGCGCGGCTTGGCAGCCTGTCGGCAGCGCTTGTGATCAGATCGCGGCTTGGCTCGGCTGCTGGACGTCGACCCTGTGGGCGATGAACGGGCCCTGGCCGCCCTGCACACGCTCGGCGGAGACCTCGAAGTCGCTGAGCAGCGCGAACAACCGCTCGGCGCTGGCGCCGGGGATCGCATGGACCTCGCCGACGATGCAGCGCACACGGTGAAGCTGCTGGCAGGCTTCCAGGACCTCGTACTCGGCGCCCTCGATGTCGATCTTCAGCAGGTCGATGCCGCCGACCTCGTCGATGATCGAGTCCAACGTCACGGCATCCGCGGTGAACGTCTCGGCCACCTCCTGAATGGTCACGAACGAGGACGTTCCCCAGCTTCCTCCCGGGAAGCGGTGCAGCTCGAGCTGCCCCTGCTTGCCGGCAACGCCAACGTTGCGCAGCGACACCTGTGGATGCTGGCGCACGTTGCGCTTGGCGAGCTCGAAGATCTCTGGGTCTGGCTCGAACGCGAACATGCGCGCATCGGGGTAGCGTTCGCACAGGAACCTCGCGGAGAGGCCGACATTGGCGCCGAGGTCGACGATCGTGCGCGCGGTGTCGGGCAGCCCGGAGAAATCGTACTCGCGGGGCGGGCTGTAGATCTCGCCAAGGACGAGCAGATCGCACCAATGGCTCACAAACACACGGTCGGTGTCCCGTATCCATAGTGGTAGTGGCGCCCCGCGCAGCGAGCGCAGCGGCAGGGCGACCTTGAAGCACACAAGCACCCTCACCAACGACAGCCACAGCCGCTGCGGACCAGGGCTCGCGAGCCCAGTGATGCCAGCGCTTTCGCCCCAGAAGAAGCGCACAAGATACAGCCAGTGGCGGGTACGGCTGGGAATCAGCCGGCGGTAGAGAGCCTGGCCGGCGCTGCCCATTGGCGCAGCGTAACAGCGCCTACGGCTGCCCGGGAAGCCTTTATGGCTGTATGTCCCGTCGCCAGATCGATGCGGCGGGTGGGAGTCGAACCCACACGCCCTTTCGGACAGAGCCTTTTGAGGGCTCCGCGTCTACCGTTCCGCCACCGCCGCTAGATCCGGGCCAAGCGAGGATACAGCGGGCTCGCGGCGCTCGAGCTCGACGTTCCAGCCTTGGGAGAAGCCGCGCATGGCAAACGCCACCAACAGCATCTGAACGGGAACGATCAGCAGAGTGAGCACTCCAAGCAGCCCCGAGTTGATGGTGGGCTGGGCAAAGCCGGATTTGTTGCGATCGAACCAGCCGGGCGCCGCAACGGCCGCGAAGATCGCCAGCAGTACGCCGAGAGCGGCAGAGATGGGCAGCACGCCCCGGTTCCAGCGGGCAGCGAAGAAGGCGAACGTGAGATACACGGCGATGTATCCGATCTGCAGCGGGATGGCGCCCTCGAGCAGGTTCCAGCCGCCGACGGTGACGACCAGCACGAGTGCGGCGCTGACTAGCAGTAGCAGCACGACGATGGCGCGCGTGGTCTGCACGACAGGCTTGTCGCGGTTGGGGTGCGTGATGATCACTCGCGGCTCCCCTTGCTGGTACGGCACCGAAGACATGGCAGATATCACGATACAAGCTCACACGGTCGAGGTAGGCTCTGGTGAGCCGCGCGGGCGTGGTGGAATTGGTAGACACGCTGGCCTTAGGAGCCAGTGGGCGTAAGCCCTTGGAGGTTCGAGTCCTCTCGCCCGCATTCTGGCGCCGGAGCTGGCGCGTGCTCAGCCGCCTGTGGGCGCGGTGATACGGGTGACTTCCCAGCCGGCCTTCAGGGGGGCGAGGAAGTATGGCGGCTCGTCCGTGGCGAGACGCTCGTCGTAGTTGTAGTTCTTGAGGTAGCCGGTGTTGCCCGTCGTCCCAACGATCCCGCGGAAGTTCTGAGCGATCGCCCCAAAGATGTTGAGGTCGCCGAGTGAGTTGCCGCAGGCGAAGTTGTCGACGAGGAACGAGTTGCTCGTCGAAAGGATCGCGGCGTAGACCCACGGGTTTTTCAAGCCTTCTTCGCCAGAGCGTGTGCACGGGTGCCACATGCGGACATAGCCGGTCGCGATCAACCCCAGCGTCACGGTGTTCGCGGGCTCGCTCGGTTCGCTGCCGCTTGCCGGCGGGGTCACGCCGGTGGGGGTGACGTTGCCCTTGATCACGATGTCGTTCTGAGCGCCGATCGTCAGCGCTTCGGCGTAGTTGCCCTTGAGGTACACCGTTCCGCAGGGGGCTTCCTCGGTCACTTCCGCGCTCGTGTCGGCGGGTTCCTGTTCGTATTCGAAGGTGCACGAAGCCGATTTGCTCGGACGTACGTAGATCAAGCCGTTTTTCGGCAAAGAGATTTTCACACGTTTGCCACCTTCGTAGTAAGCGTTCGTAACCCACACATATTTGCCTTCGAGTTCGAGCGTGGTCGCACCTTCGAACTCGTATCCTGATTCGACATAAGCTTCGAGGCTCGAGTCGCTTTCCGGCGGGACCATTGGTTCTCCCACCTTGTAGCCTTTGGGGGGTACGTTGGGGTTGAAAATCGGTTCAGAGGTGCAACGTTCGCCGTAGATGCCCCCGTTGATTTCGATCTTGTCAGCGGGCACGTGTCCTTTGCGCCCGAATTCGGTCTTGCCGCATACGAGCGCCGCGTCGTCGGTGTGCATCGGCCCTTTTACGGCATCCTGCGGCGCGAACTCGATGTTGCCGCCACACTGCGCGTCGGGACGCACCCCGTGGTACTGTGCGCATTCTTCATAATGTTTGCGTTTTTCTTCTTCGTTTGCGGTCGGCGATATCGTTAGCGCTGGATCTTGGTCCTCGTAGTGGGTGAAGTACACGTAGTTCAGAAAGCCGTTGACGGCGAAGTTGGCAACCAGTGAGCGTTTGTCCTTGCCCGCATAGCCGGTCGACTCGATACTGAACGAGTTGGCGGCACGCCCGCTGGATTCGATCGCGTATTCAAAGGGGTCGCTCGTGTTGCAGGTCGAGCCTTTCGAGGTGCTCGCGGCGAGCAGCTTGACTTCATAGGAGCTGCTTTCTTCCTGCGGAAGTTTCGCTTTCAGTGATTCACAGGCCTCCCAGTAGTCGGGGTTGACCTGGAGCTTGTACTCGTAGCTCTGGATGCCTGCCATGGCTGCGTTGTAGGCCTGCTTCTGTGTGAGGTCTTCGTGAGAGAGGCTCACATCGGTGCCGTCCGCGGTGAACGCGGCCACGAGCAGCAGGCTGGTGATGAGCAGCACGCCGAGGGTGATGATCAGCGAGAAGCCGTCCTGCGAGCGGGCGGCGAGGCGGAGTCTGATGGGAGGGGGGCTCATTCGCATGGGGAGTCGCTGATGGGGGTTTCGGAGCTGGGTGAGGTGAACGCGAACGTCGCCTGACTGCTGAGGCTGATGCCGCGGTTCAATTTTGTGATGTGACTCGACGGGAGGGCAGTGAAACTCACGAGCACGGAGGCAACTTCTGAGGCCTGTTCTTTGTTTAGTCCTGCGCTTGTTTCATATTTGATTGGTTCGAGCGTTTCCAAGCCGGTTTTGGAGCTGGCAGTTTGCGCGTACTTGTAGTACCTGAAGACCGGCACCGGTTCGGTTTTTTTTGTCACAGGGTTTTCTTCTTCGGTCTGCGTCAGGTTTTCGCCAAGAAGGTGAGGTTTCGCCGTGCTGCCGGTGAACGACACAACGGGCCACGCGCTTACGCTGGTGCTCGCAAGAGAGTTGTCTTCGAGCTTGTCGGCTTTTTCGTTAAACACGATTTCGTGCTGGTAAACTCCTTCGGATGTGCTTTCGCTGGCGCTGGGGATAGCTGCCTGCTTGCTGTAGGCGTTGTAGAAGATCAGCTTTGTTGGTGTGCTTCCTTCGCGGATGGGGTAGTATTCGCTGGTCCCTGACGCGATGCAGGCGGAGTGCAGCTCGTCGAGCAGCTTGTCCATGGTTTGACGTCCGGTCCGAGTGGCCTGCACCTTTTCGGTGAGCAGTGACGTCTGTCTGGTTGTGAAGATGAGCACGGTGAGGATCACGACCACGATGACGCCGCTTATCAGCATTGCGACGACCAGTTCGATCAAAGTAAAGCCGCTGTCCTCGCGGGCGGCGGAACGCAGGAGGCGTAGGATCAGCATGAGGTCTTCCCGGATTCGACGGTGACTTCTTTTTCGCTAATTTCTTTCGTTTCGGCGGTGATCGCGGCGGTTTCGTTGTTTTTTTCGGTGGTTTCCGCCGACCGCCTTTTCGTTTCTTGCGCGCTGCCTTTTTCTAGGTCTTCGCGTTCTTTTGTGCTCGCGCTCTTCCCGTTGGTTCTTACTTCTGCTTCCCACGTTGTTTTTTCGGTGGCTTCGGTCGCGATGCGGGCGTTCTTGGTTGCCGTTTCTGCAGCTTTGCGCGCGGCTTCTTTTTCTTTGTTCGAGACTTCTGCAAGGTAGATATTACGCGTTACGGGCGTCGTGGTGCTCGTGTTGGTGTATGGCTTGACGGTGTAGGTCTTACCGCCGTCATAGAGGCAGAGGTCATATTCACCGAACGGCTGGAACGGGACTTCGAGATGGCCGCCCCAGATGCTGCCAGTGGTGGTTTGCTGGGTGTGTTGTGCCTTGATTGCGGTCTCGTTGTCGGGCGCCACGCCGGCGCATTTGGTGTTTGTGAGCGTAACGGGGTAGGAGTGGGTCGTTTCGAGGTATTTCCAGGCGGTTCCGCCTGCTTCCGCGATTTTCGCTTGGGTCTTTTCGCCATATACATTCAGGAGCACGTAGGTCATCGGCACGGGGATCGTGGCCTTTCCAGCGGCGATGACTTCCAAGGGGGGTTCGGGATTGACAACCGTGGTTTTTGCGGCTTCGGTTACTGTCGTGGGGTCGTTGTACGTGCAGTCGCCGGCGTACACGGTCCAGCTGTTTTCGGACCCGGCGAAGGGGAAGAGGTTGCCCTTCGGGTATTTGATTGCTTCCTGGGGTGTGGTCGATTGGGCTTCGTATGCGCCCCCGGCCGTGTCGGGGAGAACTTCGTAGAGTTCGCCCGACATTTTGAAGATGCTTCCCTGGTTGCTTCCTGTCTCGAAGTAGGGCGCTTGTTTCATGTTTTTGTTGAACGCGACGAAGGTGTCGCCGGTGACGGATTCGGGTATTTCGGCGCCGCTGCCATTGGGGGGATGCTTGTAGGAATTGCTGCCTCTGTAGTGGAATTCGGCTTCAATACGGCCGCCGGGCGCGAGGGCCAGGGTTTCTTCCGTCAGGACGTTGGGCACGAGCGTGACTTCGACGGGAGGCAGGTGGAGGGCCCCCCACTTGGTGACAATTCCTTGAGTTTCCTTCGCTTCGATCGTGGCAGCGGTGGCGGGGATCCCCGCGAAGAGGGCGCAGCCGCTACTGTTCGTGGTGGCTTCGATGGTGGTGGGGGTTTCGCTTTCTACGGGTGTGTAGGTCACGGCGATGGGGACGCCGCCGGTCGGCGTGGCGCCGCCGTTGGTGACGTCGACCTTGAGGGCTGAGCCGGTCGGCGGCGTGATGATGCTCGACTCGGTGAGGGGGATGGACTTGGAGTGGGGCCAGGTGACGGTGGAGCTGATGAGGATGTAGGTGCCTTTGCCGGTGCTGCCTTTTTCTGTGGCGCTACAGCCGGTTTGTGTGCCGCCGTTGCCGTAGCTGGCCTTCTGGGTGATCGTGTACTGGGTGCCGCCTACGGTCATGGTGTAGGCATGTCCGGTGGCGGGGAGGGAAAGCAGGGTGGAGGCCGAGTCGCTGCGCAGTTGCTCTTGGGATTCGATGGCGAGCTCGGCGGCCTGGTCGTGGCGGCGCTGTTCGGCGGTCGAGCGATTGATGCTGTCGAGGCCGTTGTAGGTGGCGATGACCATCAGGCCCACGAGCAGCGTGCTGATGAGCACTTCGATAAGCAGGAAGCCGTCCTGCGAGCCCACGCTTGCGCGGACGTCAGCTAGACGCCCGGGCAGGTGAGCGGGGCGTCGGGTATTTGAGCCGATACCGGTTAGGGGTCGGCTGGAGTACCAGAGCCTGGCGAAGAAAGTGCGCATTGTCACAAGAAAGTCCGGAACTAGGTTGGTGTCGGCACTCGCGAGCGCCCGCTTTAGCTGCCGCCGCTCGGATAAACGTTTGGAATTTCTGGCCTAAACCAACGTGGACGGATAGCTGCTGGGAACTGTCGACGCCAATGAGGCAGCGTCAGCAGGTGCCATTGGGGAGAGCGGTGCCTACAATGCGATCCCCCCGGGGGACTGGTGTATCGGTAACACGGTGGTCTCCAAAACCGCAACGCGAGGTTCGACTCCTCGGTCCCCCGCTCAGGAAAACGCCCCGCAAATGGGGCTTTTCCGCTTTCTAGAGCCGAATGCGTGGTCATGCTGCCGCGGGCGGTGATCCGCATCGATCCGCTGGAATCCGCTCGAATCGATCCCTTTCTATCCCTAGGACTATCCCCTGGGGTCATGGCTCTTGGCGAGAAATGCCCCCGGCGAGCACCGATGATTGTCTCGTGGCGCGCGTTAGCGTCCGCGTCGATGCGCGAGCCTCGTGGCGATGTGGGTCCTAAATGCATCGGCAGCCGCAAGTGATTGCTCAGCATCTGCTCTTGTTGGCTGTGTCCCGCGGTGGACGACACCATGTCGACGAACGATGTGCTCCTGGTAGTTGCTCCACCAGGGCTCGCTCTGTATCTGGTCGGCAGCTAGCGCATTCCAAAGCGCACGGACCTTGTCCTCGTTGAGCGAGTTTGTTCTGCTTGCCGCATACCAGTCGCGAGCGAATTGCGCGAAACCAAAGCTCGAACCGTCGTCGTTGTAATCAAGCAGTTCGCTGATTGCGTTGGAGGCGAGGAGTTCGCAGCTCGTCTGAGCGGCGATGATCGCGTAGTCGTAGACGCCGTCAGTCAGCAGGCGATGCGCGCGCTCAGCGAGGGCAGCGTGTCGCGGTGGTGGTTCTGCCGGCAGCAGAGGTGCCGAGCCGATGTGACCTAGGAAGCCATACAGCGGTTTCGCTTCGGCTAGCCCAGCGCGCCTTCGCACGTCGGCGTAGACGTCTCGTGCCTGCTCGCTTGCGTCCTCGCGATCCTGTGCCGACATTTCCAAGAGCAACTCCGCGGAGGCTTTTGAGGGCTCCCGGATCACCGATCTAACACGCAGGTCCGAGTGCCTGAGCTCGACAGCTGCTGCGTCGATTGCGTTCGCCTCGGATTCAAGGAACCCGACATACATCATGAAATTGATTGGTGTCGCGCGCCAGTTGCTGAACGTTCCATACGGTTCGATCACGTCGCGGACTCGCGCGATTGCGTTCTCGGCATCCGCCGCACGGGTCGTTGCGACCACCTTTTGGCTCGACTTACCTGCGATCCACTCGATGCCGAAGGCTGCAAGCGCATTGAGGGCGTTGTAGCCGAGTGATCCCCGACAAGACACTTGCCATCGTGCGTTCAACTGGCTATCACTGATCAAGCAGGCGAGATAGGAGCACCTCGGGCGCGACATCGAACGCGTCGAGCAGGCGTACCAACGTCGTGAGCCGGATCTCGCGCTTGCCGCGCTCGATCCTCGATATCTGTACGACGGCGAGGCCGGTTCGGGCGGATAGGTCTTCTTGGGTCCATCCGCGCTCGTGGCGTGCGCGGCGGACGTTCTCGCCAAACTGCTGGATCGCGTCGTCCATGTCCGCATCTTCGACGCCTAGAACCAAACAGGCCATGACCAAAGCGGTAAGCTAGGCGGCGAGCAAACCAAACAAAAGTGCCCCCGCGCCGCGTCAACGGCCGGGGGCGTGGCTTGGAAAGGACAGACCTTCCCATGCAGCCGGAGGATATCCCGCGAGTTGCGCCCCCGGTCGTGGCGATCTACGGCCAGGAGAGCGAAAACGAAGTGCTGGCCGACGAGCTGGCACTTGACGGCTACGACGTGCGACTGGTCAGCGACCCCGCGATGCTCGGCGAGGTCGACCTGATCGTGTTCGGTCGCACGTCGCAGAGAGGTGCAAGTCTCGGTGCTCTACGAGCCCTGCGCCAGGGCCAGCTCGCGGGCTCCGGAGCCCGCATCCTTTGGATGAGCACCAATCGGTGATGCCGTCGATACGCTGCGAGCGTTCGAGACGGGCGCGGACGACGTGATCCGTGTGCCGTTTGTGTACGCAGAGCTGCTTGCGCGAGTGCGAGCGTTGCTGCGGCGTCCGACTGGCGAGACGCCGCCAGTGATCCGCTTCCGGGAGCTGACGATCCACACGGCAACCCGGACGGTGATCTTCGGATCGACGCCTGTGGAGCTTCGCCGACGCGAGTACGCGCTGCTGCTCTACCTGGCGCGCGAACCCACCCGCGTCGTGCCCAAGACTGAGCTGCTGTGCGGTGTTTGGGGATACCCGTCGCAAGACACGTCAAGGACGGTGGAGTCCCACGCCTCCCGGTTGCGCTGCAAGCTCGCGAAGGCCGGCGCGGTCGGCTGGGTGCCTTCGACATGGGGCGTGGGCTACTGCCTCGCTCCACGTCCACAACAACTCACGAAAGGGACACATGGACACGCGAGCTGAGTTGATCCGCTTCGGGCAGAAGGTCAGGCAGGTGCGCGAGCGGGAGGGAATCAGCGTCGCCGAGCTTGCCTCCAGGACCGGCGTCGACGCGCGGAAGATCACCGCCCTTGAAGCTGGACGGTTTGATCCTCCGTTTGACGTGATGAGCGCGTTGGCCGACGGGATCGACGTCCCGCTCTTTGCGTTGATGCCCGACGACGGAGAGAAGCGTCAGGCGACATAGAGCGAGGTGCTTGCAGCCGCGAGCACCGAACTGATGGCATCGCAGCGCCGGCCAGAGTGTCCGCGCCTTCAGCCCTCGCCGTCAGTGGGCGACTCTGCGAAATGTTGCTCGAACTCCTCGGGGGTCAGCTCGCGCTCGCCGTGGCGGGCGAGCGTCGCATGGACGCTCAGGTCGGGGCGCAAGACGACTCGTCCATCAGGACGAAGCTCCTCGACCAGGTAGTCGCCAGATAGGTCCCCACTGAGCGTCACACGAGCCGGCTCCATCGCAGCCCGTAGCGTCGCATGCCGTTCCGATCGATCCAAGCCGGCCTCCTGTTGCTTGCTCCTGCTGTCGCTCGCGCTTCGGCCGACGCACAGCAAAACAGCCAGAACAGACCTCATGCACATGGTGCGCGTGCTGTGCGATTGCTGTCTCGGGCCTGGCCTCGTTTTCGGCGCTTATGAGGGTGCTGGCGGGAAAGTCGTTGGCCGCTTCGGGGCGGTTGGGGTCATTACCCGGTGTGCAGAGACACAGACCCACAACTCGCTGGCCGTTTCGGCGGTCTGGCGGTCATTAACCGTAGTGGTGACTGCTTCCAGCATTGGTGCCGCGAAAGGCGGCGGCTACGCCCGGTATCTGGAGGGCAAGACCGTCCAGCCCGAGCGCGGCGACTACTACCTGACGCCGGGCGGCGAGCCCGCACAGGCGCCCGGCCGCTGGCTTGCCTCGGCGGACACGCTCGCTCAGCTCGGGATCGAGAGCGGCGCCGTTGACGGCCCGGACTTCATCGCGCTGATGGAGGGCCGGCACCCGGCGAGCGGGCGCTGGTTGCGGCGGGCGGGCGCGGACGGTAGCCGTGGTGGTGGGATCGACGTGACGTTCAGCGCTCCGAAGTCGGTGTCGGTGACTTGGGCGCTCGGCGACGAGCACGAGCGCGGGGTGATCGAGCAGGCCCACCGTAACGCGGTCGAGCAGGCGATCGAGCACATGACCGAGACAGTGCCGACCATCAGGCGCCGCTACGGCGCTGGGGTGGTGGAGGAGTCCGCCAGGGAGCTGATCGCCGCGGAGTATCTGCACACGACGGCGCGTGGGGTGGTCGGTGGTGACGCGCCGGACCCGCAGCTGCATAGCCATGTGGTCGTGACGAGCGCGGTCCGCGACGACGGGCAGATCGTCGCGGTCGCTTCCCGGCCGATCTTCCGCTCGGCTCGGGAGGTCGGCGCGTTCTACCGCTCCGCGCTCGCACACGAGCTGACCCAGCGCGGCTACGAGATCGACGGAGGAACGGGCAAGGAGGGCCGGTACTTCGAGATCGCCGGCGTGCCGCAAGGATTGATCGACGCGTTCTCGGCCCGCAGCCGCGAGGTCGCGGCAGCGGCTGAGCGATTCCGGGCGAAGTGGGGGAGAGCACCCGAGCGCGGGGAGCTGCGCCGGTTGAAGCTGGAGAACCGCAAGGCCAAGCTCCCCGTGACCCGCGGCGATCTGCAGCGCGTGTGGCATGAGAAGGCTGCACGATGCGGCCAGGGCCGCGAGCGACACGACAGCCGACAGGATGGTCGCTCGCGGCGCGAGGGTGCGCTTGAGGATCGCGTCGAAGAACGATTGACCGAGCGCGCGGCGACGTTCGAGCCGGGCGAGCTGCGCGCGGTGCTGCTTGAGCAGTCCGACTGGCGAACTCGCCCCAGCCGACGCCCTCGCCAAGGCTCGGGAGATGATCGGCGAGCGTCGCGTGCTCCCCTTGGAGGGCGGCCGGATGACGACGCTCGCCATCCGTGCGAAAGAGCAGGCGATCGAGCGCAACTTCGCACAGCTCGCCAAGCCCGCTGGCAGAGACGTGGGCGAGCAGGCACGCAAAGCCGCAGGCCACCAGCTCGCGGAGCGGATCGGCGCACGGCTCAGCGATGAGCAGGCCCACGCGCTTGAGGTCATTACTGGCCCTGAGCGCGCCGCGGTCCTTGTCGGCCCGGCGGGCACCGGCAAGGGGGTAGTCATCGACGCCGCAGCCAGGGCTGAGCAGCTCACCGGACACGCGACGTTCGGGATCGCCGTGTCGGGCTCGACTGCGCAGCGGCTGGGACAGGACAGCCCCGCGCTCGCCGGGCGCACGCTCACGCTCGACGCCCTGGTGGCCCGCGTCGAGCACGGCCGCCTCGACATCGACTCACGGACCGCAATCTTCTTTGATGAGGCCGGAATGGCCGACACAAGCCGCCTCGACCGTCTGGCTGAGATGGCGGAGCGAACAGGGGCGAAGCTCGTGGCGATCGGCGACGGTGCGCAGCTCCCCTCGATCGGCGCCGGCGGCATGTTCGACCGGCTCGCCAAACTCGCTCCGAGCGCGCAGCTATCGAATGTGCGGCGCACGCTCGACTCCGCTGAGCAGCGAGCGTGGGCAGACCTACGCGCCGGCCGCTCAGACCGGGCGATGGCGCACTACCTCCGCCGCGGCCAGCTGCATATGACCGACACCCGCGACCAGGCCGTCGAGCGCGCTGTCGGCGACTGGGCGAGGCTGACCAATGAACTCCCGGTCGAGCGGGTCGCGCTCATCTCCGATGCATCGAACCTGGAGATCGACCGGCTCAACGCTCGCGCGCAGCACTACCGCGCCGAGCGAGGCGAACTCGGCGACATCGAAGCCCAGGTCCCCGGCGTGCACTACGGCATCCGTGCCGGCGACCGCGTGGCGATGATCGACCAGCACCACGAGCGCGGCGTCGACCGCGTCGAGAACGGTGCCCGCGGCGAAGTCATCGACATCAACGAGGCCGGCGGGGTGCTGATCCAGTTCGACGCCACCCACCAATGGCGAACACTCGCGGGCGACGACCTCGCTCGGCTGCGGCTCGTCTACGCGAGCCATATCCATCGTGCGCAAGGCGCGACCGTCGCCCGCACGCTCGTCGTGACCGGCGGCTGGCAGACCAGCAAGGAGCCCGCCTATGTCGAGGCATCACGCGCCCGCGAAGGCACCGACTGGTACGTCAACCGCCAAGACCTCGGCGAACACGGCCACGACAGCGACCGCATCAAACGCCTCTCACGAGACATGAGCCGCAGCCACACACAAACACCATCACTCGCACACCGCCAATCACACGGCCACGAGCGCTGGACCGGCTACGACCGCACCGTCGAAAGTCGTGGCCCCGCGCGCTACGCCCCACGCCTACCAAGAGTTATCCGCACCCTCCACCGCGCCGCCCAACCGCCAGCACCCGAGCGGACACGATGACCAGTGAGAAGCGCATTCGGCGTGCCGTGCCACGACTTGCCTTCAACCAGCAGGAGGCTGCGGAAGCACTTGGCGTATCCGTGGATCACTTCGCGCGGCACGTCAAGCCCGACCTCCCGGTTGTCTACTCGGGGTCGTTGCGGCTGTATCCACGACAGGCGCTCGAGCTGTGGCTCAACGAGCACACAATCCAACGGGGGCGACGTGTAGCGTGACCAGCATGCCAAAGGACACCAAGACTCGATACCAGGGCATCTACGCCCGCCATCGGCTCGACTGTGCCGTGGAGCACGAGCGAGCATGCAACTGCTCGCCGTCCTACTGGGGTCAGGTATGGGACCGGGCCGCCAGCAAGCCGCGCAAGACGAAAACTCTGCGCTCGATCGCCGAGGCCCGCAACGCCCGTGCCGATCTGGAAGCGACCCTCCGCGCGGGGATGCTCCCGACATCGAGCGCGATGCGCGTCGCAAAGGCGATCGAGGCGTATCTCAATGCGATTGAGGCGGGCAAGGCGCTCAACAAGCATGGGCGCCCATACAAGCCATCAGCCATCCGCGACCTACAGGGTGCGCTCGAAGGCTACGTGCAACCGGCCCTCGGTGGACGCCAACTCGCGGACGTGCGCCGGGGCGACATTCAGCGACTCATCGACTCGATGACGCCCGAGAAGTCCGGTAGTCGCGTGCGCACCGTTGTCAACGCGGTCCGCAGCCTCTATGCATGGGCGCAAGACCGAGAACTCGTGGATCACGATCCCGCGTCCCGTGTGCGCCTGCCGGCCATGAGCGCCATACCCCGAGACCGAGTAGCCACTGTCGCTGAGATGCAGGTGCTGCTCGACGCCCTCGATCCCGCCGACGCCCTCCCTTACGCGCTCGCCGTCTACGCGACCGCCCGCAGGGCCGAGATTCGGCACGCACGGGTGGACGACGTGGACCTCGATCTAGGAGTTATCTACCTTGGCGCCGACGATCGCGGTCGCAAGTCGCGCGCCGCGCAGCGCGCTGTCCCGATCGCCAAGCCGCTCGCAGTAAGGCTGCGCCGCGAGCTTATGCGCCGTGGTAGGCCCAACCCATCCGCGCTGCTCTGCCCTGGCCGGAAGCTCGGAGGTAGGAACAGCGGCATGCTGTCGTTCGAGGGCTTGCAGAAGCGCGTCGATGACACGTGGGAACCGAAGGACGAGCACGGCAAGCCGACTGGGGAGAAGGTCGGCGAGCGGATCACGGCCCACGAGTGTCGTCACACCTGCGCATCGTGGCTCGACGCCGCAGGGGTACGCCCTGTGCTTGTCTCCCAGCTCATGGGTCACGCGGCGCCGGCGCGACAGATGGGCGCGGCGCAGATCACGCAAGAGCGCTACACACACGCGCTGCCTGGTGAGCTAGAGCAGGCGCGCGAGCAGTTCGATCGATGGCTTGCAGCAACGGACGCGGGCGACGAGCGCCTCGCCCGGCCACACGAGCGCTGATCGAGCGTAGACGTGACTAAAGCAACCAGATCTTCATGTTGAGCACCGCAACGATCCGCGTGAGCGGCTTGATGGCCAAGGGCTCAAGAAATGGCACGCAAGCAATCAGCCGTCGGCGGGGCGAAGCGCGCTGAAATGAGGGCGAGACCCTCCGCTCCGGCCGGCCGCGAACGCCTCGGCGACGTCGACGACCTCCTCGAAACGCCCAGCCGCAATCGCGCTCAGTGGATCGCTGCGTAGCTGCGGATTCTTGGCGGCCAGCCAGAAACTGATCAACTGAGGCGTCATGCCGTACTGGATCAGGGATAGCACGACGTATCTCAGGTCGTCCAATCGACCAGACGCCTTCACCGGAGCGTGATCTGCGCTGTCGAGCCACCTCGCGACGGTCGCGAGGGACACGTCCGCGCCGCGACTGATGTCGGCGCTGCTCAGCCCGACCTCCGATCGCAACATGTTGACAACTGAGATCCAGTTGTCGGCCCAATAGAGGGCCCCGTGCAACTCCTCTAGGGCCCCTCCTTCGACTGCGGACGGGTGCCGTTCCTGCTGTATGGCGTCATCAGCGGTTGCCTGGGGAGTGGGCATGTCATGTTCCTTTCCTGTCGGTCATCTCGGTGCTTCCGTGATCGACGTATGTCCTGCGCTATCGGTCTTTCTGGGTACGAATATAGCAATGAAATGACGGTTGCGTCAAGTTGAAACGCGTTACGCGTACGCAGCTTTGCCACGGCAACCGTCCAAGAGAAATAGCCAAGAATGCAACCAAACACAATTTGATGCCCACATTTGCCTACCAGTTCAGCTCTCGTGTGTTAGTATCTTCGCGTCTAGAGACCCTGTACCGACGGAGACGCTGATGACCGAAGAAAGCGAGCCGGACCCCGCCCAGCTAGTAGGCGATGGATCGATCCCCTTCCGGCTCTCGGAGCTCGCGACATTCTCGGCCGACTCCGTTGCCGTTGAGTACCTGCACCTGGAAGGTCTCGTCAGCATGGCCCCCGGGTGGCATCCGTTCGACCGGCCGCTCGGAGATGAATGCGGCGATCCGCACTGTCCATACCGCTGCTATGAGCTCGCCCTACATCCCGATAGGGACTCGTTGCTGCGCAACTACCTGATGTCGGCCGAGCTCAACGGTGTGCCGTTCGAGGTGCTCGCCGGTGGGGGGCTCCGCCGCGACATATATCGAGTTCGCTCGCTGCACCCCATGCTTGTTGCCGACCTAGGCTCGCACGCCATCAACTACCGGGTTCCTGTCACGGCGACGCAGCTGCGCTCCCAGCCGGCCAGCGCACTGTGCTGGGAGATTGTTCGCATACTGCGCGACCGACACAGCAACTCCGCATTGCGCTTGCCGCCAGGCGAGGCTGTCGGCGGAGACTTCGCGGTGCACGCCGACGCCACCGCCAACCTTGATGTCGTCCGGTTGGGCACACTGGACGACGAGTTTCCGTTTCTGTCCCCCGGCCTGCTCGACAGCAGTGCGATGTCGCGACTGCTGATGCGTCTCGTAGGCGGCGAGCGCCGAGCCAGACCTAAGCCGCCCCGAAACCCACGTACCTAACCGAGAGGCACCAACCAATGCATGAGCAAGATCACCCCGAGCCGCACCCCTCACCAGAGCCCAAACCTCATCCGACGCCCGGCCCGCCACACCCGACGCCGCAGCCGCCAGGTCCGCCGCCGCCGGGGCCTCCCACGCCGCCCAAGCCGCCGCGGCACCGACCGGTCGGCTCGCGAACGGTGTGAGATTGTGCGTCCCTGGGTTGAGCAGTTTCCCGAGCGCCTGGCATACGAGATCGAGGAGTTCACGCGTCGTGGTCTGCGACTGGAGCCCGACGAGCGCGAGCTGCGGAAGCGTCACCGGCTTGTGATGCGCGGTCCGGTCAGTGTGGGGGAGGGAACGGTGGCGATAACCGTCGTATATCCGGACTCCTTTCCGTACCTCCGTCCAGAGGTCTACTGCGCCGACCTTATCCTCGATCGCCACCAAAACCCCTTCGACGGCAACCTCTGCCTACTCGACCGCTCGACTCGGGAGTGGGACACGAACGATACCGGTGCGTGGCTGGTCGCCGAGCGCCTGCCTCATTTGCTCGACCTGCTCACGCGAGGCGGCGAGGTCTTGGCGGAAGGGGAGGCGCCTCAGGGAGAGCCCGTTACGAGTTACCTTGCAACTGCGACGGGTGCTGTCGCCTTCGTACCCGAGACCGCGCTTCAGGTGCCGGGCGAGATTGCTTGTGGCTCGCTGGTTCTGGGCCTGGGAATGACACAGCCGGTGGGGGCGCAGTTGCGCTGCGCGCTGCTGTCCGTTGCTAGTGAGACCGCGGACGGGAGGACCGCGTGGAGTTCGCCGGAGGTTGCGCCGGCAATTGCGGGACGCTTCGCAACAAGCCGCCTTCATGCTAGGTGGGTTCGGCTACCCCATCTGCCAGCGAGCCGCGACCCGAGGGCGATCATCGAGGCTGTACGATTGCTCAACCCACAGGCCGCCACGCCACTCTGGCAGCAGTCGGCCGACGGGCAGGTTGCGGTGCTGGGCATCCTCATCGAGGAGGAGGTCCGTAGGGGCGAGATCCAGTTGGCCTGGGTGCTACTCGTGCGCCGGCGGGCCGCGGCGGCACCTCGCAGCCCGGTAGAGATCTACATGATCGCCGGTGATCGGCTCTCGCTGCGTGATCTTCAAGAGCGCACGCCCGCGCTGGCGGGCACCGCCGAGAAGTCCGTTGCACTCGCGGGCGCCGGTACTCTCGGGGCGCCGTTGGCAATGGAGCTCGCTCGCGCTCAAATTGGCGAGCTGCGCGTTCTCGACGCCGATCACGTAGAAGCGGGAAACACGGTGCGCTGGCCTTTCGGTCTGACCGCCGTGGGAATGGCGAAGAGTGTCTGCCTGGCCAACCGCATTCATACCGAATATCCGTTTACAGATGTCTCGGCCTTCCATCAACAGATCGGCGCGGCGTCTCCTCCGGGCGGACACAGGGCTGCCGGGGAGGCCTCGGTGCTGAGCACTTTCCTCGACGGTGTGGATCTGCTGATCGACGCTACCGCTGAGCTCGGCATTACCCAGCTGCTCGCCGATCTGGCGCGAGCGGCAGGGATCCCGCTGCTCAGCATCTGGGCGACCGAGGGCGGCTGGGGGGGAGCCGTCGCCGAGATAGCGCCGGGCACCTCCGGCTGCTGGTACTGCCTTCAGCTATGCCTGGCGGACGGGACGATTCCAACACCGCCGGGCGAGCCAAGCAGCAACGTTCAGCCGCGAGGCTGCTCCGCGCCGACATTTTCGGCGACAAGCTTCGACATGCTCGAGATTGTTGCGCAGGCGATGCGTGCCACCCGCCGGCTGCTGCTTACCCCGACGGATTGTTCCACGGTGCACCTGTGCAGCACCCGAAACGCGGACGGGAGCGAGCGTCTCGCACCCGAGTGGAGCAGTCACCACCTGCAAATACACCCGGAGTGCCCATGTCATTCCGCCGTCGCCCAGGCCGCGTAGCCAATCCGGTACTGTGGCTCCCCCGCCCGCTGCTTGCGCAGATCACCGAACAGGGAGAACACCACGCTCCACTGGAGACCGGTGGAATGCTGCTCGGCTGGCGCCATGAGCGGGCGATCGTCGTGACCTCGCAGATCCCGGCGGGTCCCGGAGCGAAGCGCAGCCAGCAAAGCTTCACGCCTGACGGTGACTGGCAGCAGCGCCGTCTGGATGAAGCCTATGAACAGAGCGGGCGCACAGTCACCTATCTCGGCGACTGGCACTCCCACCCGCGTGGTTCCGGGCACCCGAGCCCGATTGATCGCAAAACCGCCGCAGCCGTCGCGGCGGAGCCGATGGCCAGGACGTGCACACCGGTAACGATGATCCTCGGACGCCGCCACCCTAGGCGACGACGTTGGAGGGCACGCCCCTTCCTTCTGCGCAACGGTTCATTCCGGCGCATCCGGCTGATCGTCTATACGCCTGTAGATGAGCAGAGCGAGCTGGCCAGCCCGGCAGCCAGGCACTAGAAAATCAGAAACTTGCGTGCCAACGGCGCGAGTGGTGAGTCGAACAGCAGAGCCTCCAAACCTCTTTGGAATCTCTCTCCGATCTCTCGGATCTCGATGTATAGCGGCGAGTCGTGTCTGGTGCTCTCACTCAGCGACCGCAAATGTGCCCGAGCGTCCTCATCAAGCTGGATTGCGAGCCAGCGATCATACGCGTCGAGCGTGCGGACGGCCTCAGACTGCATGTCTGCCCAGTCGAATGCGGCGGCGAGCCGGTCCAACGGGCGCGCTTTGAGCCAGCTAGTCAGAAACCCCGGCATCTGGTCAGTGTCCTTCAGATCGCACAGCATGATCGGTATCAGGCCGCCGGCGAACAGCAGCTTGCGCGAGGTTTTCAGCTTCGCATTGCGGCTCACCCACTTGGGATCCTCGCCGCCGCCCTCTCGATGCTTTCCCTCGAAATCGACGCAGATCGTGCGCCAGTAGCGCACCAAGTCGTTGAGCAGAAACCTCGGCACGTGGTAGTCCTTTACTCCGTAGTTCAGGTAGCGCTCAAGCACCCGTGACCACCCGATCTCGTGCACATCGCCGGCGATCGCGCGGGACTCCAGCAGCAGCAGCATCCGACGTGTGAGGTTCTGATTGGTGTCCTCATGGAGTCCGATCTTGCTCGCGAGCGTAGCCGCGTCGAACGCGCAGCCAAAGATGTCCTGGGAGCCGGGGGCGTGGACACCTGCTCCAAGATGCCGGCCCGCGGCAGCCATCGCCTCATCCACCGCAGTCTGCTGCTCGGCGACGGGCGGGTCAAGCGTGAGCACAGCCCAGTCATCGTCGCTTCCCGGCGTCAGCTCCCCACGTGCCCAGGATCCGAAGACGCACACTGAGATACCGGGCGCAAGACGCTCTCTGGTGAGCACTTGCTGCAACTCGGCGAGGCGCAACTCGGTATGCGCGAACGCCCTAGATATGTTCGTCAACGGCAGACCGACTCGCTTCGCGAGCCGGTCGCAGGATCCGGCTGGGTCGTCGGCTAGCTCGCCGGCGCCTCGAGGATCCACGGCACATCCCGACACTTGCGCAGCAGTGGTGCGTAGAGGATTTCGTCCTCGTCGCTTAGCGGCACGTGATGGGACTGGTCGTCCAGTGAGCTCAAGTGCACGTGTCGAAGTCGGGTCGTGTGCTCGTCGAGGATTCTGTGTCCCTCCAGCATGTCTGGGTCAACCGACTTCGCGTGTGCAATGTCGAAGCACAGGCCAGCTTCCGGGAGTTCGTCAAAGAAGGCGCCTAGCTCAGCGGCGCTTTGTCCGCCCTGCTTGCGAGCATCCATGTTCTCGAGCACGAGTCGCCGACCGAGCGATCTATACGCTTCCGGCCGCTCCATCGTGTCGGGGTGCATCACAATCGCATCAACCCACGGTGGAAGGCTCCGAAGTAGCTCAACAAGTTCGGGCTCATCGAGTTGTCGCTGCTTTGAAGGTCCGTGGACGCTCAAATATCGAAAAGGCAGAAGAGGCCGGCTGTGGAGGTACTGCACTAGAGAGGGCAGCTCGCACTCCGACAGCGCAGAAAGCTCGGTGGCGAGGGCCGAGACGGCGGCCGCTTGCACCACAAGCTCCTCCCATTCTTCGCGCTGGCCCTCCATGTAGCCGGTGGAGGCCCCGACCAGCCCGTGTTGGCGAAGCATCGGGGACGAGGGGGCAATCAGGGTCGGCGTCATCCTCAGAGCCTATCGCTGGACGCGGCGCCCGTCGAACCCGACGGACGTTCGGCTGTTCGACTTGCGTACAGGTCTCGGGACTTGCTCCGACTGGTGCCGGTGAAGCGACACGCAACGCGGGCTAGCTTGCGGTGGGTTCGGCCAGAAATGCAGCGGAGCGTGGAAGCTCTGCTCAACAGCCCGTCCCCCATCGCGACGCGCGCTTTTCGGTGGGAGCTTCTATCCCTACAACTATCCCTAGAAGCCACAGTAGGCGGTATTTACTGGCAAAAACACCCAAAGCAGCCGGTCTCCAAAACCGCAACGCGAGGTTCGACTCCTCGGTCCCCCGCTTCAGCCAGGCCCCGATTTATCGGGGTTTTTGGCTTTCTGGAGCCGATCGCGGGGTGTTGTGCTGCGGGCCTGATCCCGTAGCGAGCTATTGGCTCAGGCGTTCGGCCTCAGCGCGGGCGTCCAGCGCTGCCTGCTCGGCCTCGGCCGCTTGGGCGGACCGCTCGCGGGCGCTCGCCTGTGCTTGATCAGCGTCCTCTGCGCGCTCCTGGGCTTCGGTCTCCAGCTTGGCGGCGCGAGCCTCAGCCTCCTGTGCGGCGGCATAGCGCTGCTCGAGCGCGTTTGCCGAGTCGAGCTCCTCCGCGCCGAGCTGCACGCCGTAAGCGCTCGCAAGCCGCTGTGCGTCGGCGCCAGCGAGCGTCTCGGCGGCTTCGAGCTGGGCAGCGTCCGCGGCCTGCGCGATTTGCTCTGAGGTATAGGCGACGCGCACGTGCTCGCGGCCGACGCTGGCGCCCTGCAGCGGCACGATCGTCTGCTTGCGCCCGAACAGGCCGCTCTTGACGAGCGCCAGCCGGGGCTCGGCTTGACCGCGCGCGTAGTACACGTCCTCGAGCTTGCCCAGCGGCTCGCCTTCGGCGTCCACCACCTCTTGCCCGAGCCACTCGCTGATCCGCTCGACACTGAGCACGTATCTGCAACTACCCGCGCTGCCCACCGCAAACCCTTACATGCGCCGAGGACCTCGACTTTGCATCGAGCGCGCGCCGGTCGCTAAGGCCCCACGCCGCTACGGAGTACGTGCGATGCGCGGCGTCGCTTGTGTCGCCGCTCATCGTCTCGAACCGGCGACCAGCCGTAAATGCGTACGTGTCCTTTCCACGGTGCGCTCGCGGTGGCGTTCACGGCTCATGATGTCCGCCAGCCGCTCGCGCGCGGCTTCACGGGCCACTACGGCATTGCTGACGGCCTGCTCGGCGGCTTCAAGGTCGCGCATAGCCGCGATCTCCGCCGGGGTCATGGTTCGCAGTGCCACCCGCTCAGACGCCGATCAGACCTAGGTCGTTCAGGCGCTCGAGCGCGGGTGAGCTGTAGACCCGCGCTCCTTTGACCGCGACGACGCCGGCCTGCTCGAGGCTCGTGATCGCCGCATCGATTTCAGCGGGCGGGCGGCGTAGCGCGTTGTACATACGCTCTCGCTCGCGGCCTCGGACACGCCCCACAACCTCCAAGACCACCAAATATTCTGAGCTCTGCATTGGAGCGAGGTCGTCTCCTATCGCGTGTGCTGCGAGGACTGGGCAGCGGGGAGTCTCCGCCTTTTGGGAATTATACGCGGTGGAAGTTTAGTCGGTGGAATAGGGCGCGTCAATAAGACACGATGGGCAGATGCCGACAAAAAAGTCCGCAGCCAACCAGGCGCTAGGGAAAGCTATTCGGAGCGTGCGCGAGAGCAAGGGCTACACGCAGGAAGCCTTCGCCGCCGAGGCGGAGCTCGACCGCAGCTACTACGGAGCTATTGAGCGTGGCGAGTTCAACATCACGGTGGACACGATCATGACGATCGCCACTGGGCTCGAAGAGTCAGCCTCAGAGCTGTTCAATCGCGCCAGGCTCTAGCCCCATCCCGCCTGGTGTACTCCGTGGCGACATATCCAGTGGAATAGTGCGCAGTATTCGGGCAAGCTACGGGGCGATGCCAACCAGAAAGACCGCCGCCAAGAAGGCCGCTGCCAGCGAAGCCGTAGGTCGTGCGATCCGCCAGGCCCGCAAGGGGCAGGGTTATAGCCAGGAAGCATTCGCTCTCGCTGCTGGTCTCGATCGGTCCTATATGGGTGCTGTCGAGCGGGGCGAGTTCAATCTGACCCTGGAGACGCTGCTGAAGATTGCGGGTGCGCTGGGTCTCTCAGCGTCCGACTTGTTGAGCAGCGCCGGGCTGTAGGCATCGGTTACGGGGTCCGTGGGCGGTCCGCGGCGCGCGCGGTGCATGATCCGATGCAGATCTCCGCATTGGGGAGGGGAAGGGCGATGATTGTGCTATTCTCCATAAATCTGATCGGAAATCTGATGAAGATCGATGTACACCAGCACATTTGGACCGAACCGCTCGTAGAGGCGCTTGCCGAGAGGGGTGAGCTTCCGTTCGTGCGACACGAGCATGGCTTGACCGTTCTGTATCTCGCGGGCGAGCGTCCTTATGTGATCGATCTGGCGAGCGAGGATCCGGCTCACCGCGCCGAGTTGGTTGCGCGTGACGGTCTCGATCGCGCGCTTGTCTGCCTTTCCAGTCCGCTGGGGATCGAGTGGCTGCCTCGCCGGCAGGCGCGCGCCCTGATCGACGCATACCACGAGGGTGCGCTCGCGCTGGACGATCCATTTGGGGTGTGGGGCGCGATCGCCTTGGACCGCGCGGACCCCGACGATGTCGATCGCACGCTAGCCCGCGGCTGCGTCGGCCTGTCGCTGCCAGCCGGTGCCCTCGCCAGCGTTGAGGCGATTGCCAGCCTGTCGCCGATCCTTGCGCGTCTGGAGTCGCTCGGTGCGCCGCTGTTCGTGCATCCCGGGCCCCGGCTGCGCGTGGATGCTGCCCGCTATGCCGCGCAGGCGTCCTTTGACGACCCCTTGTGGTGGCCCGCGCTCACCGATTACGTGGCGTGCATGCAGGAGGCGTGGCTCGCGTTTCTCGTCGCCGGGCGCACGAGCCATCCACGTCTGCGGGTTGTCTTCTCGATGCTCGCCGGGCTAGCGCCGCTGCACGCCGAGCGCCTGTGCTCTCGTGGTGGGCCATCGCCACTCTCGCCGGATCCGCTCGTCTTCTACGAGGCATCCTCCTATGGGCCGGCGGCGGTGGGCGCTGTCGCGGATCTCGTTGGCTCCCAGCAGCTGCTCTACGGCTCCGATCGACCAGTGGTCGAGCCGGATGAGCACGGTGTGCTCGCGGGTCTCGACTGGCACCCGGTCGCCGAGTCCACCCGTCTCGCGCTCGGCGTTCGGAGCCTGGAGCTGGCGAGATGAGCGCCACCTCCTTGAGCCCCGTAACTCCCGCGAGCGCAGTCCAGGCATCGCCCGCGGTCGATTGGAACGGGCTCGCCAGTGTTCCCCGCCCGTTTGGGCGCGACCTGTCGGGGCCCGAGCTGGAGGCGTTTGTGAGTGAGCTCGCCGACCGCCCTGAGCTGTGGATCCATCTCGTCAAGCACGACAGCACCCAGCGCGTGTATGAGGAGCTGCTGAGCGACCAGCATGTGACCGCATGGCTCATCTGCTGGATGGACGAGCACGACACCGGATTTCACGACCACGACATCTCCGCGGGAGCGGTTGCCGTCGTCAGCGGTGCCGTGCGCGAGGAACGTCTGGCGATCGATGGGCCGACCCGCAACGGGGTCTTTCGCGCGGGAGGGAGCTTTCACTTCTCCGCAGCGGATATCCACCGCGTCAGTCACGCCGGCTCCGATCCTGCTGTCACCCTGCACGTTTACTCGCCGCCGCTACTGCGCATGGGCGCGTACGTGATCGGCGAGGACGGCGTGCTGGCGCGCCATCCAATGTCATACGAGGAAGAGCTCCGCCCGCGCGACGGGCGGGATTAGCCCTCGCTCTTGGCGCCCTTGCGGTGCTCCACGCTGCTGTCGCGGGCGATCAGGATCAGGCTGACCAGGTCCGGTGCGAACAGCCCGTGCTCGACCACTCCCGGCGTGCCGCTCAGTCTGGCGGACAGCTCTCGGGGGTCGCCGACCGGGCCGAGGTAGTCGGCGATCAGGCCTCCGTCGGGGCTGGGCTCGACATCGCGCAGGCGGGCAGGGCTAAGACCTGCAAGCGTGCGCCGCGCGCCAAACGCCACCAGCTCCAGCGGCACCGGCGGCGCCAGCTCCGCCACATCCTTCTCCGCCGAGGCGATCACCACGAAGCGCCGCGCCGCGCTCGCCACGATCTTCTCGCGCGTGTGCGCTCCGCCGCCGCCCTTTACCAGCCATCCATGCGGGTCGATCTCATCGGCGCCATCGATCGCTATATCCAGCTCACCCAGCTCGTCCAGCATGTGCACTGACAGGCCGAGCGCGCGTGCAGCCACTTCGGTCGCCGGTGAGGTGGCTGCGCATCGCAGTCCCTTCAACCCGCGTTCGGCGACCGCCGGCAACAGGTATGCCACTGTCGATCCGGTCCCCAGGCCGACGCGCATGCCCTCCTCGATCAGCTCAGCAGCCGCCCGCGCCGCTGCGCGCTTCTGAGCGGCGACGGTGGCGTCGTCGCTCAGTGGCGATCGTTGTTGCCGCGCAGTCGAACGAGGGGACGCCATGGTGCGGACGTTACCGACCCGGCGGTACCTCTGAGACGTACGCGCTCAGCCGACGCCGGACCGTGCAGCAGGAAACCCTGTCCCACCGAGCAGTCGAGCTCTCTGGCGAGCGCGAGCTGGCGGTTGGTCTCGATCCCCACAGCCACAGCCGTCAGACCCGCCTCCTTGGCGAGGGCGATCGTCGCCGCGAACATCGCCCGCCGGTCTTTGTCCTGGTGGAAGTTTTCAGTCAGCCCGCGGTCGAGCTTGACGACGTCCAGTGGCAAGTTGCTTGGCAGTCCGAGCGACAGCTGGCTGAAACCGAATTTGTCGAGCGCGATCAGAACCCCCAGACGCTTGAGGTCCTTCAACGCCGAGCGGGCGCGATCGGGGTCTCGCAGCACCGCCTCCTCGCTGATCTCCAGGCACAGCGCGCGACCCGGCAGGCGGCAGTACGCGAGCTCCTCACGCACTCGCTCCGCGAGATCGAGCTCTGTCAGCTCGCGCGCCGAGATGTTCACCGAGACGGGGATCGTAATCCCGTTGCGGCGCCAGATCTCCGCCTGCGCGCATGCCGCATGGAGCACCCAGTTGCCGATCTGCACGATCAGCTCGCTCTCCTCAGCCGGCGGCAGAAACGTCGAGGGCAGCATCTCCGCCTTGCTCGTACGTCCATCGCGTGTGGGGCGCCAGCGCAAAAGCGCCTCTGCCCCGATCGCCTGGCCTCCCGCGAGTCTCATGATCGGCTGATAGGCGAGCACCAGCTCGCGCTGCGGGAGCGCGTTGCGCAGGCGTCCTTCGATCTCCATGTGGCTGTCGAGCTCCCGGCGCAGGCGGTCGTCGAACAACTCAAGCCGCCGACCGCCGGCACCCTTGGCCCGGTACATCGCCACATCCGCCTCGCGCAGCATCGCCTCCGGATCAGTGTCCGGGTTATGGGAGACCGATACCCCCACGCTCGCCAGCATTGCAACATCCGAGGAGCCCAGCGGGAACGGCTTCTCAAGCGCGTCCAGTACGCGCTCGGCCAGAGCCAGCGCCTCGCCGTCGCTTTCGATGTCCTCGATCAGGATCACGAACTCGTCGCCCCCGAGTCGCGCCACCGTGTCGCTGTCGCGCATCAGCTCCGCCAGTCGTTCTGAGACGGAGATCAGCAGTCGATCTCCAACGTCGTGGCCCAGGTTGTCGTTGATCGCCTTGAACTTGTCCAGGTCGATGAACAGCATCGCCACCACGCCGTGGCTGCGGTGCCGATTCAGTCGCGCGAGCGCCTGACGCGCTCGGTCCATCAACAACAACCGGTTGGGCAGGTGCGTCAGCGGATCGTGCAGGGCCTGGCGCTCCAGCCACATCCGGTCCGTTACGTCCTTGGCCGCCGCGTACCAGGTATCGCCGTCACGGCGCGCGCTCCACAACAGCCAGCGCCACGAGCCGTCACGGTGTCTGTAGCGAGTTGTGAGATCCTCAATCTGGTCCGCCTCACCGCCGTCCGGAAGCATCAGTCCCAGTGGCTGCTCGGCGTCCTCCGGATGCATGAACTCGCGGATCGATCGTCCACGCAGCTCATCACTCGTCCAGCCCAGCAGTTGCTCCCACGCAGGGTTCAACAGCGTGAAGCGGCCGTCGAGCGAGATTGTTGCCAGCAGGTCACTGGTCATCTCGAACAGGCGTGCAATACGCGCCTCGCCCTCGAGCGTCGATTCGATGCTCGCGTGGGCCTGGGTGCTCGTAGCGTTGGAAGCCATCCTCGTCAATCACGTCGGCTCCGGAGGCACTCTTGCCCGGACCGGGCTCCCGGCAATGGACGTATAGGCCAGGATCGATCCCAGATCCCAGACCCGGGGGCGTTTTGGCTCTGCAGCCTGGTTCTTAGGAGGCGCTGCCGAGCGGCGCTGCTGAGTCGGGCGTGGTGCTCTGACCAGCGGCCGCGGCCGCGAGTACTCCCGGCGGGGGTGCGCCACGCAGGAAGCGCCACACCGCCAGGCACATCATGATCGTCATGATCACCGCGCTCGAAGCGCACTCCTCGCAGATCGCATGAATCGAGAAGATCTCGCGATAGCTCAGGTAGGCGCTGAAGGCGAAGCCGCCGACCGTCAGGGCCGCAAGCGCGAATCTGGTGTTCTCGCCGTCGGGGGCCAGCAGCGTCAGGAGGATCGCCACGTAGCCGATCAGCCCTACCAGCGCCACCGGCACGCCCTCGATCTCGGCATAGCGAGAGGTCTGCACCTTTGTGCAGCTTTCGCCGGCCGTACACGCAGGCTTGATCCCCGCGTAGTGGACGTAGGTCACGTAGCTGGCCACCGCGAGCCCGAGGAGCGTGAGCACGATCAGCGTGATCCTCAGGGCCCGTGAGCTCATCGCCCGCTCTCCTTATTCCTTCAGGAGTTTTTCGACGGCTTCGTTGACGAACGTGGGGTCTTCCGGGTTGGTGTATTCGAGCTTGCTCATCGCGCCGCCGGTGCGGCCGATCAGGAAGGACGGCGTGCCGGTGAAGCCGTTGTTGTTGGCCGCCTGTGCGTCCGTGGCCGTCACCTGGGTTGCAAATGTCGGATCGCTGCGGTCGTTCGTCCAAGTCGCCAGGTTCAGGCCCGGGACCTGGCCGGCGACGTCCTGGATGAATTTTTCGGTGACGTAGCCCGAGTCCTCTTCTCCCTGCTCGTGGTAGAAGGTCTCGATGAAGTACCACGCCTTGTTCTGCTTGCCCGCCGCCAGCGCCGCGACCTGCTGAGTCTTGAAGATTTCCTTGGGCTCCGCGCCGCTCGCTTCCGCGTTACCGGTGGCTGTCGAGAGGGAGCGATATTCGATCTTCAGCTTGCCCGTGCGCACCCACTTCGGGATGACCGTTGGCAGCGAGCCCAGCGTGAATTTCGCGCAGATCGGGCACTCCAGGTCGCCGAAGTACTGGAGCGTTACCGGCGCCGTCGGGCTGCCGAGGACGTTCCCGCTCTGGGGGATGCCGCTCAGCAGGCTCGCGACCTTCGTCGTAACTTCGTTTTTTTCGTGTTTTGTAATGACCTTGCTTTTGCCGCCGCCGCCCGTCGCTATCAGGATCACGACGATCGCCACCACCACGATCGCACCCACGATTCCGAGCTGCGTCAGGCGGTTGCGGCGCACGATTGCGGCCGCTGCCGCTTCCTCCATCGCCTTGCGATCGGCACGCGCCTGCTCGCGGCGCTGCTTGCGTGTCAGGTCCTCTTCGTCGCTCTCTACTGGGCTCATGGATGCAACTTTTACAGATTTCTGTTCAAGCGCGCCTAAGTAGGGCACCATGTTGCAATCTGGGCCCGCCCTCGTAGCTCAGCTGGATAGAGCATTGGACTTCTAATCCAAGGGTCGCTGGTTCGAATCCAGCCGGGGGCATTCAATGCGCCGGCGTGCCCGCCGGCTCTGCAACCGCGCCTCGCAGCGCTGAGGCGTCGATGAAGAACTCATGCGCGAGCGTGGCAATCAGGCGTGCCAGATCCGGGTGCTCGTCTGGGCGCCAGCCCTCGAGCAGGTCCGAGAGACGCTGCGTGCCGGTCGCGGACAGCCGCTCCAAGACTGCGTGTCCGGAGGCCGTCAGCTCCAAGCCAGCGCTGCCTCCCTCCTCCGCGACGATCAGACTGCGCTCGCGCAGCGTGTTTCTGGCCTCACGGAGCCTTGTGATCTGCACCTGCGAGCGCTGCGCCAATTCCTCCAACTCCACAGACGGGTCGGCGTTCATTCGTGCCAGCAGCCAACAAGCCGCCGGGTCGAGGTCCACGCCCGCGCGCGTCGCCACGCGCTGCACGAGCTCGCGGGCACCTTCACGGCGGTCTAGCTGCCCGATCTTGTTGACGATCACAGCCAGCGAGTCCGTGTCGCGCGGGGTGGCGAAGGTGTCGCCCATATCGCCCGTCGCCACCGAGTCGCGCAGTGGCAGCTGGCGGATGAACCACGAGAACCCGAACGCCACCACCGCCACCGCCGCTGCCACCTCGAACACAGTGCTCAGGGAGCTCGTAAACGCATGCAGGTAGCCGTCACGCAGCGCCGGCGGCAGTTTCGCGATCGCCTTCGCGCTGATCGTGCTGGCTGCGCTTGACGAGCCCGCCTTGCCAGCGGGAAGGACGCTCTTCAGCTGGCTGCTCAAACGATTGGAGAAGATCGCGCCCAGAGCCGCTGTGCCCAGCGAGCCCCCGATCGAGCGAAACAGCGTGGCGCCCGACGTGGCCACGCCCAGGTCGGAGTAGTTCACCGCGTTCTGCACCGCCAGCACCAGTACCTGCATCACCATCCCCAGGCCCAGTCCCAGCACGAACATGAAGGAGAAGATCGTCACCTGGCTGCTGGCCGGGTCAAGCGTAGAGAGCAGGTACAGACCGATGGTCATCACCGCTGTGCCCGCGATCGGGAACGCCTTGTAGCGGCCTGTGCGCGTGATCAGCTGCCCCGAGCCGATCGATGTGAGCAAAAGGCCGCCCATCAACGGCAGCAGTTGCAGGCCAGAGCCGGTGGGGCTCGCGCCCTTGACCACCTGCAGGAACAATGGCAGGTAGGTGACCGCGCCGAACAGCGCAAAGCCGACCACGAAACCCACCGCGCTGGTCACCGAGAACACGCTGTTGCGCAGCAGCCTCAGCGGCAGCACCGCCTCCACCGCGCGGCGCTCAGCGAATACGAACGCCACCAGCGCAAGCACCCCGCCGATCGCCATCCCGACGATCACCGGCGAGCCCCACGCGTAGGAGTTGCCGCCCAACGATGTCGCCAGCACGATCGCGCTCAAGCCCGCCGCCAGCAGCAGCGTGCCCAGATAGTCGACCACGTGGTGCACGCGCTCGGACGCCGACGGTAGTGTCGCCGCCAGCACGAACAGCGCGAGCACGCCGATCGGCAGGTTCACGTAGAAGATCCAGCGCCAGCTCAAATGACCTGTCAGGAAGCCGCCCAGAAGCGGTCCCGCGACGCTCGCCAGTCCGAATACCGCCCCGAACAGGCCCGTGTAGCGGCCACGTTCGCTGGGTGGGACAACGTCGCCGATTGCTGCCTGTGCGCTGACCATCAGCCCGCCGCCGCCCAGTCCCTGGAGCGCGCGAAACGCGATCAGCTCATCCAGGCTTTGGCTGAGGCCGCACAGCGCGGAGCCGATGAGGAAAACCACCAGGCCCACCTGCAGCACGATCTTGCGCCCGTACATGTCGCCGAGCTTTCCGTACAGAGGCGTCACCGCCGTCTGCGCCAGCAGATACGCCGTCACCACCCACGAGATGTGGCTGAGACCGCCAAGATCGCCGACGATCGTCGGTAGCGCGGTCGCCACAATCGTCTGGTCCAGCGCCGCCATCAGCATCACCAGCAACAGACCTGTGAACACCAGTCGTCGCGTGGACGCCTGCGAGACCTGCTGTACGGGAACTGCCGGCGCTGCGCTCCCCGGAGTGACGCTCAACGACCCTCCTTACCCAGTTCACACCGAGTCTAGGGCCCGCGCGCGTCCGGCTCGGGGCGGGGGCTATATAGCATTGCCCCGCCCGCCCCCATGGTGGCTGCCGATCGCACGGCGGCTGGTTCGAATCCAGCCGGGGCGCTGATGTTCATCGCCACTGCGCTGCTCTATCCATGCGTGCTAGCAGCGCTCTGTGCGGGTGCGGGTCTGCTCGTCGATCGCCTCAGCGGCGGCTGGCTGCCAGGCGCGCTGCTATTGACAGTCGGCGCTGCCGCACTGATCGCGCTCTCGCAGCTGAGTACCGACGCCTATCCGCTCGCGCCCGCGACGCCTTACCTGATGGCCGCACTCGCCATCGCCGGGTTTGTTGCGGGGTGGGGGAGGGCGCGCAGCCTCACGCGAGGCATTCGCCAGCAGCCATGGCCGGTGCTCGCGTGCGTGCTCGCCTATGCGCTCGCACTCGCACCCGTTCTGCTCGCCGGGCGCACCACCATGTCCTCCTTCATGGCGCTTTCGGACTCCGCCGTGCACCTGATCGGGGCTGACTTCCTCATCCACCACGGCCAGCACTACGTGCACCTCGACCTGCGCAACTCCTACGGGCAATTCATCAACGACTACTACAACACCAGCTACCCGTCCGGCGCGGACACGCTGTTCGGCGGTAGCGGCTTCCTGCTCGGGTTGCCGTTGATCTGGGCATTTCAGCCGTTCAACGCGTTCATGCTCGCCACCGCCGCCGGGCCCGCGTGGCTGCTTGCGCGGTGCATGCGCCTGCGCGGCGTCTGGGCGGCGCTCGCCTCGCTCACGGCCGTCGTGCCCGCGCTCGTGTACGCGTACGGACTGTTCGGCTCCGTCAAGGAGATCACCGCCCTGGCGATGATCCTCACCGTCGGGGCGCTGGTCGTCTCACACCGCAGCTGGATGCACGCACGCGCAACCCGTGCGATCCCATTTGCGCTGGTGGCTGCCGCCGGCGTGTCCGCCCTGGGGGTCGCCTTCGGTGCGTGGGCGCTCGTGGGAGTGGCCGTGCTCGCAGTTGTACTGGTGAGAGGTCTGCTTGACCGGCACATGCAAACGGGGGAGAGGCGGCGTCTTGCGCTGCTGCTGGGTGCGGGGATCCTAGCTGCGCTGATTGCGGCGTGGCCGACCTGGATCGACCTGTCCGGCTCGTTGAAGGTTGCGAATGCGATCGCCTCCACCAGCAACTCCGGCAATCTTCACAGTCCATTGCGTGCAGAGCAGGTGCTCGGTGTGTGGCTGAACGGCAGCTACAAGCTCGCCCCCGTCGGCAGCGCTCTGACGCTCACCCACGTGCTGATTCTCGTAACGCTGCTCGCAGCCGTGCTCGGTGCCGTGAACGTCTTGCGTATCCGCGCGTTTGCGCTCGCCGGATGGATCGCGCTGATGCTGCTCGCGTGGCTCGCCATCACCCACTGGGTGACGACCTGGGGGAGCGCCAAGACGCTGATGCTCACCTCGCCCGTGGTCGTGCTGCTCGCGTGGGGAGGGGTCGGTGCGCTGTGCAATGTGCCCCGCCGTGCTATCTCGCTCGGCGCGGCTGCGCTGCTAGCGCTGGCGCTCGGCGGCGGCGTGGTGGTCTCCGACGCGATGCAGTACCGCGCCTCCGATCTTGCCCCCACCGCTCGCTATGAAGAGCTCGCGTCGCTTGACGCGCGCTTCGCTGGCAAGGGCCCCGCGCTGTTCACGGACTTCGACGAATACTCCATGTACGAGCTGCGCGCCCTGGACATCGGCGGCCCCGACTTCGTCTACCCGCCCGCTGCGGTCGCTGCATCCGCGGGCGGCTACGGCCAGCCCGTCGACCTCGACCGGATAGCGCCCACGGCACTGCTCGCCTACCCGCTGATCATCACTCGCAGCGATCCCGCCGCCAGTCGGCCTCCTGCCGCCTACCACCTGCTGTGGCAGGGCCGCTACTACCAAGTGTGGGGGCGCCGGCGGGGTGCGCCCGCGGCACTCGAGCATGTGGCGCTGAGCGGCTCGCCCGCAACGCAATGCGACGAGCTCGAACGCGTCGCGCGGTCGGCTGCCACCGGCGCCCGAGCGCAGCTAGCCGTCTCTCAGGCGCCAACAATCGTGCGCATCCCGCTGCGACGCTCCCCGCATCCCGCCCACTGGGGGCACGAGCGCCAGGCGCTCGTCATGGGCCAGGCAGGAACCCTGCACGCTCGCTTCACCGTCCCCGCGGCCGGAAGCTGGGAGGTATGGGTACAGGGCGACATCATGCCCACCGTGCGGCTGAGCATCGACGGTCGCCAGCTTGCGTCGATCTCTGGGCAGCTCAGCGGCAACTCGCTCGTGCCAGACACCATTCCGCCGATCCCCGTAGTGCTCGCCGCAGGCACGCACAGCCTGTCGCTTACCCGCACGAGCGCGGGTCTTGGCCCGGGCGAACTCGGCTCGGCGGTCCTCGATGCGGTCTTCCTCACCCCCGCCGGAGCTGGCTCGCAAGCCACGCTACGCACGGTGCCCGCCTCGCGATGGCAGTCGCTGTGCGGGCAGCGCTACCAGTGGGTCGAGCTTCTCCCGGCCACCTCCATCGGGGCACGAACGTAGTCTCTCCTCGGTGAGCGCCTCGAACGGAACCCCCGCGATTGACCAGATCCTGCTCGGGGAGAACCTGCAATTGCTGCCGGCGTTCACCGATGAGTCCTTCCAACTCGTGTACATCGATCCACCGTTCAACACGGGCAAGGTGCAGTCACGCAAGACGCTCGCCGCGGTACGCGACGACGAGGGGCAGCGCACAGGGTTCCAAGGTAGGCGCTATAGAACCCACCTGATCTCCCAATCAAGTTACAAAGACTCCTTCGAGGACTACCTCGCATTCCTCGCTCCGCGCCTGGAGCACGCACACCGGCTGCTCAGCCGCGAGGGGACACTGTACTTCCACATCGACTATCGCGAGGCCCACCACTGCAAGCTGCTGCTCGACGAGATCTTCGGGCGCGAGTGCTTCCTCAACGAGATCATCTGGGCATATGACTACGGCGCGCGCAGCAAGCGCCGCTGGCCCGCCAAGCACGACACGATCCTCGTGTATGTAAAGGACCCCGTCGATTACTTCTTCGATTCGAATGAGGTTGACCGTGAGCCGTACATGGCACCCGGTCTCGTAACCCCGGAGAAGGTCGCTAAAGGCAAGCTTCCCACGGACGTGTGGTGGCACACGATCGTTCCCACCAGCGGCCGCGAGAAGACTGGCTACCCCACCCAGAAGCCCGAGGGCGTTCTCCGGCGCATCGTCCAGGCATCCACCCGTCCGGGTGACTGGTGCCTTGACTTCTTTGCCGGCAGCGGCACGCTCGGAGCGGTCGCTGGCGCGCTGGGGCGCCATTACGTGCTGATCGACTCCAACCCGCAGGCCGTCGAGATCATGCGCGCGCGGCTGGGCAGCGCCGCGGCGGACCTGCAAGCCTCTGGCGGATGTTCCACGTAGAGCTACGCCACTTCCCCCATAGCGCTTGGCGCTTCAACCTGAGCCAGCAGGAGCTCGGCACGATCGTCCAGCCGTGGGTGCGCGAACAGGTCGTCGATATGGGCGAACGCAAATGGAGCCCCCATCTCGCCAAACTGACCATCCTCGAGGGGCCAAAGCTCGACGTCACTGAACTCAGCATGGGCCGTGGCTGGCGTTCCGCTCAGCGCCGAAGCGAGGAGGTCACCCAGCAGGTGCTTGAAGCCGCCAAGGATGCTCTTCAGGGCGCTCCGCCTGGAGGTAGCGCGCCCGCTGGTGAGCCGGTCGCGCCTATGACGCAGGCCGTGCTTGGCGCCGTCCCAGCCGCGCCGGGTGTCCCGGCGCCCGCGAGTGCTCCGGCCGCGCCTGCAGGCCCAGGCGCTACGAGTCCGCTCAGCGACCCCGTCGCGCTCGGCGTGCAGCTTGCAGCGCTGCTCGGCCCCGATCCCATGGGGCTACTCGACGCCTGGCGGGCCGCCGCCGCGGGGTCACCCGGTCTTGCTCCCAGCGACAGTCTTGCGCTCGCCGAACGTGCGATCCGCCGGGCGAGTGGAGATCAGGGCTGACTCGGCGCTAAACTTGCAGCTCGCATCTCGTGGTGGGCGTAGCTCAGTTGGTAGAGCTCCTGGTTGTGGTCCAGGCGGTCGTGGGTTCGAGCCCCATCGCTCACCCCTTACGAAGTGGCTGCAAATTCGGTGGTTTTAGGTTTGCGGGGAGGTGGCGAAAGATTGGGTTGGGGTCCAATTGGGGTCCAATTCTTTCGGCAAGGTGTCGCCGAGGACGTCGTGTCCGAACATGCTCGACCACAAGGCTGGACAGAGGAGCCGACGAGTAATCCCGAAACAGCGAACACGTCCGAGTTCTCGGCTAGCGTCGAAACGCTGTGGCTGACTACGACGAGAAGATCAAGGCATTGCTCGAGACCGCCGGGCATGCGGTAGATCGGGCGAGCGAACTCGACGAGTCGATGTGGCCCGACCCGGCATCGCGCGAGCGGGTCCGCGACATCCTGGCCTATGCACTGCTAGTGATCTCGCGCTCGGACGGAGCCCTGGTGTCTCATTCTGCCGGTTCAAACGTCGAAGCTACGCTGACAGAGTTTGTCAACGCACCCGAGCAGATAGCGACTGAATTCGAGTCTTGGATGGAGAGGCTCCTCGATCAGTTGACGAGGCTCCCGATCGCCCAAGGCCGGGACTTCGAGCAAGAGGCTAAGAACGCTGCAGCAACGTTCCAACGATCAGCGCAACGACGCTTGAGCGTTCTTGAGCGCGAATACGGCTCCACGAAGGAGAACGCAGAAGCACTCCAAGCGCGGCTTGAGGAGATCAGCGTGGAGCAGGCATCAGCGAGCGAGAGTCGACTCCAAGAGTTGCGTCAGGCGATCACTGATGCTGACACAACATTCAAAGAGCGCTTGCAGGGCTACGAGTCGAACCTGGAGACCGAGCGCGCCGAGGGTCTGAGGCAGCGTGGCGAGCAGGTAGAGGCGTTCCAGGCGGCCCAGGTGGAGCGCGCTTCGCGAGCAGAGGAGATCCTGGCTGGATTTGAGACAGACCTACGCAACCGAAGCGCTGAGGCGCTGGAGTCGCTCGAACAGAGCCGTGAGAGGGCGTCCGAGCTGGTTGATCTCGTCGCTACCTCGTCCACTGCGGGTGCCTTCGGCAAAGAGGCTCACGCCCAGAAAGCACAGGCCGACCGTTGGCGCGTGTATGCGATCGGCCTCGGCCTCGCGGCAGTAGCCGTTGCTGCCTTCGCAGTCGTCTATGCCGCCGTCGTCGAAGCTAAACCTGCTCTGATCGCCGCGAAGGTGGCGCTTGCAGCGGCTCTGCTGGGCCTTGCGGGATACGCGGCGAAACAATCGGCCGAGCATCGTGGCCGCGAGGTGCGCGCTCGGCGCTTGGAGCTGGAGCTCACCGCGTTCGGGCCGTTCACGGAGGGTCTGAAAGACCCAGATGAGGAAAAGAAGGTTCGTGCCGAGTTGATCGAGCGAATCTTTGTCGGGGATCCAGGTCCGGACGCAGGTACCTCGGCGCTCACTGGTGGTGACATTTCCCTTGTGGGTCAGTTGCTCGATGCCGTAAGTAAGTTTGGCAAGTAGTTGTACTCATAGCTCTAACCTCCATGTAGATCATGAGTGACGACCAGAGCTGACATGAGGACGAGATCCGAAACGTCGCTCCGGCAGTCTTGGGATGTCACGGGCTTCACCATGGTGATGGGTTCCTCGGCGGGTGGAGCGCGAAGGCTAGGGCTGCAGGTAGCCTAGCCAAGCTTGGTCTTGCTGCCGGAGGTGTCTCTTGCACTGTTCGGCGGCTCGCCGGAGTGCCTCTTCGTAGCCAGGTGCTCGAAGTCGAGCTAGCTCAGATGCGAGCATGATGGTCGCGAGTGTTTCTGTTGCCGCGTCCGTCGCTATGTCTATGGCATGCATATAGAGCATTTTGCCCAGGGCGGGCTGCCGTGACCGGAACGCGATCAGACCCTGGGTGGCCACGATCATCGCCTGTTGAGCTGGGGCTAGTCCATCGATGTTCTTGACCTCTGCGATATAAGAAGCTGCGTTGTCGGGCTTGTCAGCTAGCGCGAGCGCAAACGCGGCGTTGTTAAGCAAGGTCACGTCGCCTGGGTTTGCCTGCAAGCCACGCTTCGCGAACTCGAAGCTGCGTTGGAAGTCGCGAGTCAGTGCCGCATGGTAGGACCCGAACCATGCGGGTTGAGTCGAAAATGGTTGGTCGAGTAGCCACAGCCAGCCCTGTTCGACCGCTTTGGGATGGTCGGCGGCGGCCGCCGCGGCGCGACTATGCGCCTCAAAGGATCTTGGCGTGCTCGACATCGCTGGCTTAAGACGACTCTGCATGCCGGCGACCTTGGGTGCCGCCCACTCGGCCTGGGCAAGGCTGTTCTCGTTTGGATCGTCAAGTGACGTTCGAAATAGGTTGCGTGCTCGCCTCTCCTTGCCTGCTTCGAGTTCAATAGTCCCAACTGCGCTGGCCAGCTCAGTGAGATCGCGTCTGGTCCAGCTACCCTGCGCGACAAGATTCCGCGCAGACACGATCTGTCGTGAGGGCTGACTAGAGAACGACGCTACGGCGATCTCTGACGCCATTAGCCATGGGTCGCTCAGCGTGCGCGGGCTCGACAGCAGTACAGCGTGGGCGTGATCCGGTTCATCCAGGTGGAGTGAGAGCCGCGACGCGGCGCGAAGTAGAAAACGATGATGGGGAGCCAGATCTACTGCTTTTGCCATCGCTCTCTTTGCGGGCTCGGCCTGACCGATCAGCGTATACATGCGGGCCTGCTCAGCCCATGCCAGAGCGTTGCGGGGATCGGTTTGCAGCGCGATCCGTAGATATTTCACTCGCTTAAACACCGACTTGCTCTCGGCCGGATCGTCGGTGCTTGGCAGATCTAGTTCCGGCTGATGACCGGGTGGGCCGAGCAGACTGGTTGCTACGCGACGCATGAGAGCTGATACCGGCCCGGAATCGATGAGCCATTGAGCTGCTTCCTTGGCTGCGAGCGACGGATCAGGCGCAGTCGCTGCCGCAGCTACGAGATCCAGGGCGAGCCCCCGCGACTGCCTGTCTGCCGCCAACCAGGCATGTTCGCGCGCAATAACATCGTCCCGCAACTCACGGAGATCCGGTGCATGCTCGCGGCCTACACCTGGGTCAATTGCGTCGTCGACGCTACGCCAGCGCGGGATAATGCGTCGGCGAACATCGCCGGGCTGGATCACGCGATCTTCTTGGCGAACTGTCGAGCTGTGCGCCGGGCCTCAAGGTCGAACTCTGTGATGAATCGCTCCAGATCGTACCGATTACCAGCTCCCACAAATGTGGCGCCACGGAGCTGTGGATCGGGGTCACAGAGCTTGCGGAAGATCCGCAGCGCCACGTTGCGCACCCGCTCGTCGCCAAAATGAGGGAAGTTGTCGCACACCTGCTGAAGGGCGGCACGTAGGTGGGGCAGAGCATCGGCGTAGCTTCCATCGTAATGTCCGGTAAGTGACCGCGGGCGGAAGTCCGGGTGAAGCTCGTTGAGCCATGCGGCGGTAGCCGTCGTGCCAGAGAAGAGAAAGAGCAAGATGCTGCCAAGTTGGTACAAGTCGCACGCCCGTCGTCCGTTCCAGTCGGGTGGAGATGTTGCATAGAGGAGCTCCGGCGCCGTGTGTGAGCGATCCCCCGCGCAGTGTTCCTGATCGTGGGGCATCGATGCGTCCGGGCGCGAAGCGCGACCAAGGTCTGCTATCCGAGAGACTGGGCGAGGCGCTCGCTCTGCCGACTCGAAGGCAAGCACGTTTGACGGCTTGATGTCTTGATGGGCTATCTCGGCCGAATGGAGTTGTCTGATGCCCACCGACACATCATGCAATGTGCGAAAGATAAGCGACAAGTCCAGCTCGGCACCTGTGTCATGGACCTGTCGAAGATCACCCTCTGCGAGTTCGAAGATCAGGAAGAATACGATCGAGGCGACATCGGATGGGTCGATTGTCTCCTGACCGTGATCCAACGCCCTCACAACGCGATCCATGTTTCGGTTCTCGCACACTTCGAGCAAGCCTAGCTCGTAGTTATAGGCCGTCGAGACGTGTTGTAGGACGGTCATTACCTCTTTGGGGTGGCCGCGAAGTACGCCATGGATGTCGATCGCCTTCATAAAGGCGTTGCGACCTTTGCGCTCTACTTCGTAGCATGTCGAGAAGGATTCGCCCGTCGCATCCGGCGGTTTCTGGATACGCCGTATGACGGTCCACCCGTCGCCGATGACGCGACCATCGAGTTGCTCGGCCGGTGTGGGCTCGTATGCCATGGCCCTTCAAGGCTAGTGCACGTTCAGACGGAATAGCTCGGCCGATCAGGTCGACTATTTCGTTGTTCGGGAGCTTCCGCGTCCGCCATACGCGGGTAGGCGCGGGTCGCACCGCTCGCGCGCGCTACGACATGGGGCGAGGCTTGTGGTGCTCATATTGAGTCTGCTGTCCTTCGATCTCGCTAGCGAGATCGCTGGGGGTGTTGTTCATGGCTCGTAGGAGGCGCATCGTGGAGTCCCAGCCGACCCCAAAGCGTCCGGCCTCCGCGTGGCTGATGTAGGTGTTGTCGGTGCCTGTCCGCGAGGCGAGTTCCCGCTGGGTGAGGCCGGCTCGATCGCGGAGTGCTCGCAGCGCGCGGCCAAACGCACGTCTGTCCTCGGCGCGAGTGTCTGGCTGGTCGTGCCCCCGCGCTGTTCGAGCAGCCGGGGGCGTGGCTCCGAGAGGTCTAGCTCCCGGCGCGTAGGCAGCGTATCCCGGCCAGGCTTCGCTGGCCTTGCTCGCCAAGCTGTCTCCCGGTGCCTCCGACCAAGGATGAACCGATGAGCACCACTCTGGAGATCCCCGCCGTAGTCCCCGATGTGCGCGAAAGCCTGTTCTCCTTGATGGGCGACGCGGCCCAAGAGATCGGCGGCGCCCTGATTCAGCGCGAGCGAGAGCTCCACCCCGAGTGGTTCACCGTGGACCGCCGGCGTTTGGAAGACGTCTTCGCACTGCTGGACCTGGTCGGCTGGAGCGCCGACGGCGAGCGTCGAGAGGTCGAGATCGACGTCCGCGCGTTCGGGCGGCCGTTGAAGGAAGCCGTGGAGAGATATCTGCCGTTGCTTGCCTACCAGGAAGGCGAGGCGGACGCCAACGATGCGTGGCGCGCAGAGCACGGCAAACCCCGAGGAAGGACGAGATCATCGCGAGCGGAGTGGCGCTGCGCGCGTTCGCGACGGTGGTCAGCAAACCCTCGGGGAGTCGGCAGGATGAAACGCTGGGGGTGAGCGCGAGAGACGTAGCTGACGCCGATCGACCGGGACGCCGCAATGGCGTCAGCTACGCCGCTACGCGCTCAAGGTTTTCAGCGCGCGCATTGAAGTGCCGGCCATCGTCCTCATCGCCTACGCGGATCACGAAGATCTCGCTGCCGTCGATACCGAGGGGACCAAGGTCCTCGACGATGACGCCCTTCCAGTTGAAGGCTGGGAGCTTCGAGGTCACGTGGTCGCCGACCTTTAGCGAGTCGGTAGCGGCTGGTTGAGCGGGTGCCATGATCTTCAAGGTAGCGCGCGAGCGAACCCCTGGAAACGCGCCGCGAGCAGCATCGTGTAGGCGTAGTTGAGCTGCTGGGTCAAGAACCGCCTGCCCGGCTTGGTCCCTCCGACCGCCTTATGAGCGTTCTCGATCTCGTCGAACGCCGCGCACGCGTCCGTCCGCCAGTTTATGAGCGACTTCGAAGCCACGCGGCGACGCTACCGCAGCATCCCGACGCCACACTCCCGCGGTCCTCGGCGCCCGCCGACGCACAGCGCCGAACTGCCGAACAGACCTGATGCACGGGTGTGCGATCAGTGTGCGATTGCTGTCGCGAAGTCATCGCCAGATCCGGCCAACTGCGGTCGGCGACAGGCACGACGCCCGGTGGTTCCCGAAACTCGTTGGCCGGTCTGGGGCCGAAGGGGTCTGTACCCCATGTGATGACCGCTTCCAGCATCGGTGCCGCCAAGGGCGGCGGCTACGCCCGCTACCTGGAGTCGAAGACGGTCGCAGCCCGAGCGCGGCGACTACTACCTGACGCCCGGCGGGGAGCCCACCCAGGCTCCCGGCCGCTGGCTTGCCTCGCCCGAGACGCTCGCGCGGCTGGGGATCGAGGGCCGCGCGGTCGACGGCCCAGACTTCATCGCGCTGATGGAGGGCCGGCACCCGCGGACCGGCCGTTGGCTTCGCCCCGAGGGCGCCGGCGGCGGCCGCGGCGGCGGGATCGACCTGACGTTCAGCGCCCCGAAGTCGGTGTCCGCGGTGTGGGCGCTCGGCGACGATTCGCAGCGCCGCGACATGGAGGCCGCGCACGCCGCCGCAGTGCAGCGAGGCGATGGACTACCTCACCGAGACGGTGCCGACGGTGCGTCGCCGCTACGACGGCCAGGTCGTGGAGGAGCCCGCACGCGAGCTGGTCGCCGCCGAGTACCGGCACACGACCGCACGCGGCGTCCTGGACGGCGACGCGCCGGACCCGCAGCTGCACAGCCATGTGGTCATCACCAGCGCGGTCAGGGAGGACGGGCGGATCGTCGCGGTCGCCTCCCGGCCGATCTTCCGCTCCGCGCGCGAGGTGGGCGCGTACTACCGCTCCGCGCTCGCGCACCAGCTCACACAGCGGGGCTACGCGATCGACGCGGGCACCGGCAACCACGGCCGCTACTTCGAGATCGCGGGCGTCCCGCGCGGGCTGCTGGAGGCATTCTCGGCACGCAGCCGCGAGGTGGCAAGCGCGGCCGAGCGCTTCCGCGCGAGAGTACGGCAGGGCGCCCGAGCGCGGCGAGCTACGACGGCTCAAGCTCGAGAACCGCAAGGCGAAGGTCCTCGTCACGCGCGTCGACCTGCAGCAGGTGTGGAACGAAACGGGAGCACGCTTCGGCTTCACCGGCGAGCGCACCGAGCTGCTGCTGGACGCCGCACATGGCTCGCGCCGCGAGCGCGCGCTTGAGGATCGCGTCGAGGAGCGCCTGACCGAGCGCGCCGCGACGTTCGAGCCAAGCGAGTTCCGCGCCGTCGCTGCTCGAGCAGTCCGTCGGCGAGCTCTCACCACAGCGAGGCGCTTGCCCGCGCGACGGCGATGATCGCCGAACGCCGCATCCTGCCGCTGGAGGGCGGGCTGATGACCACGCTCGCGGTGCGCGCCCGAGAGCAGGCGATCGAGCGGAGATTCGCCAGGCTCGCCGAGCCGGCCGACAGAGAGGTGGGGGAGACCGCCCGCGAGATCGCGGCCGAACAGGTCGCCGAGCGGATCGCTGCGCACCTCAGCGACGAGCAGACACACGCGCTACAGCGTCATCACCGGACCCGAGCGCGCCGCCATCCTGATCGGCCCCGCCGGAACCGGCAAGGGCGTCGTGATCGACGCCGCCGCCCGCGCCGAGCAGCTCACCGGCCGCGAGACAGTCGGGATCGCCGTGTCCTGGTCGACCGCCCAGCGGCTCGGCCAGAGACAGCCCAGCGCTGGCCGGGCAGACATACAGCGTCGACGCGCTCATCTCGCGCGTCGACGCGCGGGCAGCATTCAGATCGGCAGTGACACGACGATCTACTTCGACGAGGCCGGGATGGCCGACACCGCCCGGCTCGACCAGCTCACCGACATGGTAGAGCGCACAGGCGCGAAGCTCGTCGCGATCGGCGACGGCGCGCAGCTCCCCTCGATCGGCGCCGGCGGCATGTTCGACCGGCTCGCCGAGATCGCGCCCAGCGCTGAGCTCTCAGACGTGCGCCGCACGATGGACCCGGCGGAGCAGCGGGCGTGGGCAGACCTACGCGCCGGACGCAGCGACCGCGCGATGGCGCACTACCTCGCCAAACGGACAGCCTGCACATGCTCGACACCCGCGACGAGGCCGTCGAGCAAGCCGTACAGGGCTGGGCACAGCTCACCGAGAGCGCACCCGATCAGCGAGGTCGCGCTGATCTCCGATGCATCTAACAAGGAGATCGACCGTCTCAACGCCCGCGCCCAGCACTACCGCGCACAGCGCGGCGAACTCGGCGATCTGGAGGTCGAGATCCCCGGCATCCACTACGGCATCCGCCAGGGCGACCGCGTCGCGCTGATCGAGCCAGCACCACGAGCCCGGCAAACAGCGCATCGAGAACGGCAGCCGCGGCGAGGTCCTCGACATCACACCCGCCGGCGAGGCGCTGATCGAGTTCGACGTCACCGGCCAGCGACGGACACTCGCCGGCGACGACCTCGCCCGGCTGCGTCTCGGCTACGCGCAGCACATCCACCGCGCGCAGGGCGCGACCGTCACCCGCACGCTCGTCGTGACCGGCGGCTGGCAGACGAGCAAGGAGCCCGCCTACGTCGAGGCGTCCCGCGCCCGCCAAGGCACCGACTGGTATGTCAACCGCGACGAGCTCGGCACCGAAGGCCACGACACCGACCGCATCAAACGCCTCGCCCACAACATGAGCCGCAGCCACGCCCAAACTCCATCGCTCGCGCACCCCGAGCTACCCGATCCCGAATGGGGAACACTCTTCCACATCCCCCGCGCACCCAGCCGTAGCTTCCTGCCCGGCGCCGCCCGAACGATCCACCGCATGACCAAACCACCACCAGCACCGGAGCGAACACGATGACCGAGCCCAAATCGACGGCAACGGACGGTCTACTGACGGCCGAGGAGGTCGCATCGCTGCTCCAGGTCACGCCCGCGTGGGTCTACGCAGAGACACGCCGCCGCCGGATACCGCACATCAGGCTCGGTCGATACGTCCGCTACCGACGATTCGCATTGCAGGCGTGGATGGACGACATGGAACGATCCTCAACCGGCCGCCAATCCCCACGCGCCCGTTGATCGCATGCATCCGCAGTTCCACGTATAAAGACGTGATGGCGAAGCGCAGCTACGGAACCGGTCAGCTCTACGAGAAGTCCGGTGCGTACTACGGACGCTGGCGCACCGGGACCGGTAGGCGTCTGAACCGCAAGGTCGGGCGAGTCCGCACGCCCGGCGAGGACGACGGGCTGACGCGCTCACAGGCCGAGCGCGAGTTCCGCCGCATGCAGGAAGCCGAGGAGCACGCCCCGCGCCCCGAGCCCGGCGCACGCGCGCCGACCCTCGACGACCTCACTACCTCCCTACGCGAGCGCCTCGAGCTGCGCGGCACACGCAAGTCCTACCGCGAGGCTTGCGAGTACATGCAACGCGTCCACATCACGCCGCACCTCGGCGACCGCAAGATTATGGACATCAGCACCGCCGACGTCGAGGCGTTCGGCAGAGAGCTCCTCAAAGACGGCCTCGCGCCCAAGAGCGTCCGCAACATCCTCGGCTTCCTCCACAGCGTCTTCGAGCATGGCATCGACCGCGGCTGGCTACGAGAGAACCCAGCACGCCGCGCCGAGAAGCCAAGGCGCGGAAGGACCGGCGCGAACCCCGACATCCAGTTCCTGACGGTCAGCGAGCTGGAGGCCGTCATAAGAGCCATCCCCGACGAAGTCGTGATCCGCAAACCAGCCCCGACAAGACGAGGCAGACCCGGCCCCGCGCCACCGCCATCGCCCGACGTGCTCGGGCCGGTCTCGCGCGTCGTGATCCTCACAGCAGCGATGACCGGCCTGCGCCAGTCCGAGCTGCTCGGCCTACGCTGGCGCGACGTCGACTGGACCGCACAGCGCATCCGCGTTCGCAACACGTTCGTCCGCGGCGAGCACTCAACCGATGGCAAGTCCGACCTCTCCACACGCCGCTCAGTGCCGATGGCCGACCGCCTCGCCGGCGAGCTCGACCGCTGGTCCAGGCGCACCGAGTACCGCGGCGACGGCGACCTCGTGTTCGCGCATCCACAGACAGGCTCGCCGCTGGATCGCTCAAAGCTCAGCAAGCGCTTCAAGGCAGCCTGCCGAGACGCTGGTGTGCGCGAGGTCAAGTTCCACGACCTACGACACACCTTCGCCACACGCCTTGCAGCGTCCGGCCAGCCGATGAGGACGATCCAGGAGTTCCTCGGACACGCCGACAGCAAGACGACGCAGATCTACGCGCACTACGCGCCGTCGGAGCATGAGGTGCAGATGGTCAACGAGGCTTTCGCGCCGGATGCAGAGATCGAGCGGCGGGTTCCGAAGCTTTCGTAGCCTGGCCTCTACTCTGGAAGCTAATAGGGATATCGAATCGCGTGCGGATCACCAACCATAGGCTCGTAGGCACCCTCGTTGCCGTCATCGGCGGGGGAGTAGCCGCGCTGCTCCATGCCGGCGCCGCCAACTCGCTCTTGGTGGCGCTCATCCTCGAGGTTATTGCGCTACAGGTCTCGTCCGACGATGATCGCACTCGCCACAACGATGAAGTCGTATCTGCCGTTGGTCTCTCGACGGAGATCGCCGACAGCGGGGTGCAACGCGAGCTTCTGAGGGATCTCGTCCGAGATCTGACTGATGTTGCGGCGACTGGCCACCCGCTATTCGCCCGCCAGGCCCATGATCGGCTTGTTGCGTTCGTCGACGAAATCCAGCAGTTGAGCAATGGCCTAATGACGATTACCGACTCGCGGGAGATCCAGATGGAAGGCATTTGGGCGCTAGAGCATTTGAGTGTGTCGCTATTCGCGACAAGTGTGGTCTCGATGGACACCTTCTGGACGGAGAGCGAGGGTCCCGACTACCACCACAAGAACCTCGAAATCGTGAAACGCGGCCGCAGAATTACCCGCGTGTTCATTCTCGACTCGTCCGAGGCGCTGAAGGATCCTCGGATGCGCAAACTACTTAGAGAGCAGTCAACCGCCGGTGTTGATGTTTGGCATGTGGCTGCCAGCAAGCTGCCGCGAGACGCCGTGTCCGACTTTGGTATATGGGACGACAAGATGGTGTGTACACTGCGGCCATCGATCTCCGCCCCAGGAGAGGTGCTCGACGCCACGTACGACACGACACCTGCTGGCCTGCAGCGCGCACAGGCTCTTCGCCAGTTGATCCTTCACGAGGCGGAGCAGCTCAACGCAGGCCCAGATGCCACGCGGGACGAGCCGACGTCGTCGAAAGACCTGCTAGCACAATCGGCGCCGCGTATGCGCGCGGTTGCCCAAGAGCAGTGCCTCGGCGGCTATCTGGATCGCGACACGTGTCTCTGGTACCACGCAGCCTGGCAGTACTTGAGGCTACTACGGCTCGTGGAGACACCTAGGCTTCACGAGAGTTTCTTTATGACGTACATACTCAAATATCTCGAGACGTGTGACGATGCGAATATCCTACTTTGCGGTCTCGCCGACTACGAGATGTATGCAGTTGTGCTCGACGCTCTGGCTAAGGTTCCGACGGCACGGCACCGGGTCACCGCTCTGGACGTTTGCGATACACCACTGCGCAACACCGAGTGGTATGCCAATGCGAGGCACCGGCACGTTGTAACTCGGAGAACGGACGCCGCGGAGACCAAGCTTGGCGAGGCGTCGTTCCAACTTATCGTGACGGACGCGTTTCTAACGAAGCTGCCTCCCGACAGGCGGGAGGCAGTGGTTGCGGAGTGGAGGCGTATTCTGGTCGAGGGAGGCCAGGTTCTCACGACGGTCAAGATCGACGCACAGGGCAACACCGCCGTGCGCGCAGACAAGGATCAGATAGCTGAGTATGCCCGTCGTGCGAAGGAGGGCGCCCGAGCCGCGACAGCGGCGGGCGTAGATCCCGCGGAGATCGAGGGACTAGCGCGCGAATATGCCGAACGCAATGTTAGCTATCCGATCGGAGGCGACGCAGAGGTGCACCAACTCTTTACAGGATTCGATGTTGCTGTACTCAGTCTTACGCCCGTTACTGAGTACGCAGTGAGCTACTACGGCCAGGTCGTTGCTGTCAAGCTCGCAACCTGACGGCGACCCGAGGGCGTTCGTCCCTCGCCGGTTCTGGCGCTGGACAGCCGACGAGCCCGACCAGTTGACGTTCGCAAGTGATCTGAGCAGCGCTCAGAGGAGCCGCGCTTGGTCTAGTCGTGTTACGAGAGTGATTGAGGCCGGATCGAGACGCTTGCTCGTGGTCAAGTCTCGAAGATTGTTGCCGACAGAGCTGATTGAGATAGACGAGACGCTAATGCGCCTAACGGCGGCCGCGATCCCACAGCTGCCTCGGATCATCGGCTGGGCGTCACATATGCACAGTATCTACTTGGTCCTCGAGCATGTGGACGGTGTGAACCTCGCTCACGAACATGACTCTCTGGGCGAGAATACGCCTGACTTTGTTCGGTTCCTCGCGGGCATTCCATTGCGTGACAAGATCGGTCAAGCGCTCGACCTCCTTCAGGCGCTCGGCGCTTTGCGTGCGTGTGGACTCGTATTCCAAGACGTGAGGATCGAGCAAGTGATCGTCGCAGAGGGTTCGGCCAGGCTAATCGATGTCGACACCATCGTGCTCGGGAGCGGCCTGGGTGCACGGAAGGCCACATGGCTTCCCGCAGGTCTGATATTTGGACCGAGTGGCTGTGACTGGGCGACGGACGCCCAGCTCGCTGCGCGTTGCATGCACGAGTTGTTCACGGGCCACCACAGTGGCGGGGACATTATGTTGCCACCGCCAATCCGTGACGCGCTTGCACTATTGAGACGTGCCTCAGCGGATCATGTAGGGAGCGATGATTTGTTGGTCGGAGCCGCCACGCTACTCGCGAAGGTAAAAGCTGGCTAGGGCGCGTGGGTGCGACATTCGGGCCTGGATGCGAGGATTGCCGGGTGGCGGGCAAAGGCGGTCGTGAGCGGAGGGATCTCGGGGATGTCGTGCGCGACCTTACGCCCGAGGTGCTCTGGGAGATCGTGGCCTCCGCCGCGGAGCGCCACGATGACGTCGAGCGGCACGTGCGGTTGGCGGCGGCGCGCGAGGAGGGCGACCTGGCGCAGCTGCGAGCGGAGGTCGATCGTGGGTTGCGGACGCGGCGGTTCCTGGGATACCGGGAGAGCTCGGAGTGGGCGCGCGCGGCGCGGCCGGTCGTTGAGGAGTTGCGCTCGGTTGCCGCGTCCTCGCCGTCACGGGATCTCGTCGCCCTGGTAGAGCGGGCGATCGGCCACGTCGTGAAGGTGATCATGCACGCCGATGACTCCAGCGGGACGATCGGGGATCTCGCGCGGGAGCTGCTGGAGGTCCACGCCGAGGCGTGTGATGCAGGGGTCGCCGATCCGGTCAAGCTCGCCGCGTGGATGGTGCGCTTCAGCTGCGAGGATCAGGACTTCTTCCAGGTCGACCCCGTTCGATACGCCGGTGCGCTCGGCGAGCGCGGGCTCCTGGCCTACCGTCGCGCGATCGAAGAACGCGAGGACGGAGAGCGGGTCTTTGCGGTGCGCTGGGCGCGCGAGCGCCTGGCGGTGCTCGACGGCGATGAGCAGGCGATCGTCGCGCTCCTCGGCGGCGACCTCAGCGCACCGCACCAGTTCATAAGGGTCTGTGAGGCGATGGCCGAGCTCGGGCGTGATGAGGAGGTTCTGCTGTGGGCCAGGCGCGGCATCGCCGAGACGGACGGCTGGCAGGTCGAAAAACTCTATGGCCTCGCGTGCGCTGTCCACGAGCGGCGCCCGGCGCCGCTGGAGGTGTTGAGCTTGCGCCGCGAGCAGCACAACAGAATGGCCTCGGCGAACACCTACTCGCTGTTGCGTCGCGCGGCCGACGCGTTGGGCGCGTGGGATATCGAGCGTGACGCCGCACGCCTGGTCCTGCGCGAGCGCGACCTCGGCGCCCTCGTCGACGCGCTACTGGACGAGGGAGACGTCGAGGGAGCCTGGAGCGTCGCGCACGAGGACCCCGACTGGGACCCGGAGTCCCACCGGCGCCTGCGCCTCGCCGAAGCCCGCGAGGCACAGCGACCGGAGCAAGCACTGCCCTTCTACATGCTCGTCGCGGATGAGATGCTGCTCGAGACCGGCCGGCGGGCCTACGCCCGGGCCGTCCCGGTTCTCAAGCATGCCCGTCGCGCCGCCGACGCGGCCGGCCAGGGCGAGTGGTTCGCGACCCGGATCGCGGATCTTCGCAAACATCATCGTCGCCGCCCGACGTTCATCGCGATGCTCGACAAGGCCGGCCTCGGCTGACGCGCCAACCGAAGCGCTCACGCGCTGGGTGCGCGTCGTCCTCGCATGCCGCTAGCTTTGGAACCATGTCGACGCCTACCCTGGCCGCGCCCGACTCCCTTCTTGCTCACCACCCGCTGGGTGTCTCGACGGGCTTCATGAGCGAGTCGCGTGGCAACTGGCCGGAACAGGTACGTCAGGCGTGGGATGTATCGCCGTTCGCGGTCGAGCTCTCGGCGCTGTCGGAGGGCGAGCTTGACGGGCTCGCCGGCTACCTCGACGGCAACCCGCGACTTCCGTTCCGCTACCTGAGCATCCACGGACCGTCCAAGGGCCGCACCATGCCCGAGACAAAGCTCGCGAGCTCTCTCGCCCGGCTGGCCGACCGAGCGCAAGCGATCGTCATGCATCCCGACACGATCGAGGACCCGGAGAACTACCGCATCCTCGGCCGCAAGCTGGTTCTCGAGAACATGGACGCCCGCAAGAACACCGGACGAACCCCCGACGAGCTCGCTCCGTGGTTCTCGGCGCTTCCCGACGCGGGATTCTGCTTCGACATCGCCCACGCCTGGTCGCTTGACGCGACGATGACACTGGGTGATGAGCTACTGGACGCGTTCCGAACGCGTCTACGACACGTTCACGTCAGCTCGATGGGGCCGTCGTTGCATCACGTTCCTCTCACTGACGCCGACGAAGAGCTGTTCATGCCGCTATTGCACCGCTGCCTTGACGTTCCCTGGATCCTCGAGGCGCCGGCCCGGCAAGACTGACGGGCCTCTGGGCATGGCCACGCCCTTGAAGCACCTTGCGGAGGCAACCGGAACGGACTTCCCGCATCTTTTCGGCGCCCGCGAGCTAACGGCGGCCAAGCTTGCCGAGCGCAGGCCACGCCTCCAGCAACTGGAGCACGACGAGGACGTGGCGATCGTGCTCATGGGGTCATGGGGGCGATCCGAGGTCACGAGCGGCAGTGACGACGACTACATGGTGCTCGTCACCGGGGAGATGCGTGACGAGGTGCGACCCTCGAAAGCGGAGATCGAGACGATTCTCGATCGCGCCCCAGGCAAACGAGGCATCTTTGGCGAGCCCGTCTCGAGCCGAGTGATGGTCGAGAAGATCGGCCTGGATGGAGACTCGAACACGAACCTCAGCCGGCGAATGCTGTTCTTGCTGGAGTCGACAGACGCGACCAACCCAGAGCTGGCCGACACAACCCGCGATCAGCTCCTGGACCGCTACCTGGACGAGTCTGTGAAGGACTATCGGCCGCCGAGGTTCCTGCTCAACGACGTGATCCGGTATTGGCGAACGATATGCGTCGACTTCGCCGGCAAGGAGTATGAAGGGCCAGAGAAGTGGGGGCTGCGCAACGTGAAGCTGAGAACCGCACGCAAGGTGCTGTTCGCCGGTGGGCTTCTGCCCGTGTTCGAATGCGCGCGGCTCACCGCCGAGCAGATGCCCGAATATCTACGCGAGCAGCTGCGAATGCCGCCGGTCGATCGAATCGCCGAAGCATTCCTACGCCATGGCGCCGCCGACCCCGGCGGCCGTGCGCTCGGAGCCTACGACGACTTCCTCGCCATCCTCGATGACGAGACAAGCCGGGCGGAGCTTGAAGCGCTCACGCGATCTCAGGCTGGCAGCTCCGCGGTGTTCGCGGAGGCGACCCGGCTCGGCAAGGAGCTCGAGCACGGTCTGCTCGCGATGCTCTTCGAAACCGACTCGCTCCCCAAGCTGGTGCGTGAGTTTGGGATCTTCTGACAGCCGAATCCTCGCGCGCGATCTGGGGTCCAATTTGGGGTCCAATCTGAGGAAAACTCAGCGGCACTCAGGAGCAACAAACCCAATGAATCCGGGGCCTGCGCACCCACCGCTACCCCGTCCGTCTGGTTGTGGTCCAGGCGGTCGTGGGTTCGAGCCCCATCGCTCACCCCTTGTGAAGGCCCTGCAAATCGGCGGGTTTTTGTAAGCGTTCAGTGGGTGGCTGTTCGGGTGAGTAGGGGTGCTGGGTGGCCGCGTGCGTGGGCGGTGAGGAGCTGTGTGAGGTAGTTGAAGAGCGAGCGGTGTTGTAGGCGGCAGGTGGTGTGTGCTGAGAGGAGTCGCTCGATTCGTCGCTCGCCACCCTCGGATTGGGTGCCGAGTGAGAGCTTGCGGTGGATGACTGCGCTGCGTAGCGCGCGCTCGGCGTGGTTGTTGGTTGGCTGTACGCCGTCGTGTTTGGCGAAGCTCCAGAGCGCTGGCCAGGCCTTCAGTAGGTTGCGTGCCATTCCGCGGCAGCGCTTGTTGCGTGCGCGCTTGGCGGCGTAGCCGGCGATGACGGGTTTGTATTCGCGTTGCAGCTGGGTGGTGGTGCGCTTCAGCTCGCGCCGGTCGTTGGTGTCCTGGAAGGCCTTCCACGCCTGAAACACTTTCTGGGAGAGCTGGAGGCCGTGCTCGCCGAACTCTTTCTCAGCGGCGAGCCCTTCGGCGTGGGAGGCGAAGTCGCGCTTTAGGTGCGACCAGCACAGCTGACGGCGATTGATTGGCAGGCTGCGATAGGCCCACCAGCGGTCAGAGGTCACTACCGCATTGGTGCCCTGGAGCAGGGCCTTGGCGTGATCCTCGTGACGGCTGGGCGCGACGTGGAAGAACGCGTGACGCTCGGTGAACAAGCCCCACAGCGCGCGGCGCTCCCCGCTGGTGCGCCAGCCTGTCTCATCCGCGTTGAGCGCTCCCGCGGCAAGGACCCGCTCAAGCAGATCCTCATACGGTTCGCTAAGTGCGTTTGAGGCGCGGGTGAGGATCGCATCGACGCTACCTGTCGACAGGCGCGCACCGAACAGCTCTTCGCCGAGCTCGACCACGTCACGGCGCGAGACACGATTACGTACCGACAGCGCCACAAGCGCCGCTTGCAGGCGAGGACCAAATGCGCTGGCGGACACCTCATCCGGGAACTCAGCGCGCGCATACTTCCCACACTCAGGGCAGCAAAGGCGCTGCGCGCGGTGCTCGATCACCTTCACGGTCAAAACGGGCAGCTCTTCGACCTGGCGAACGGCAGGCTCACCCGCCGGATCGTGCTCCCGGGAACAGAAGACGTGTCCGCAGTCACAGCTCGCGGGCCAGTGCTCGAGCACCTCGTCCACCGCGCATGCTGGCAACAGCTCCCGCCCGTGTCCCTCGTGGCCGGACTGGCCGCCAGGCTTGCGTCCGGACGGATCCTCACCAAGCCGCGGCGCCGAAGAAGGCGGGTCTGTGCTCGGCGGCTTGGAGCTATTACGCGAGCTGCGACTCAACCGGCGCTCAAGCTGGGAGATCCGCTCATCCTGACGCGCAACCCGCGCTTCAAGCCCGCCGATCTGCTCATCCATCCGCAACAAAACCGCCACCACAGCCTCGCGGCCCTGGCCATAGATCGCCTCCGCCTCAGAGCGCTCCACACCAACAAATTCGACGAAGCAGAGTTATATCCCCCAACCCAACTGAACGCTTACGGGTCTGTCCGGAAGTTTGTGTATTTGGCGTGATCAGAGGGTTCGCATTCGGCGGGCCCGTGAAGGAGGATCGTGCTGATGAGCAATGAGCAGGTAGCGGCGCCGGTCGACGGCGGCGAGCAGATGGGAGCGCCAGCTGCTGCGGCGTTCGAAGTGGACGGGCTGCGATCGTGGGCGGAAGCGCTCGTCGATCGCGCTCGCAGCGAAGGAGTCGCTCTCACAGGCGAGGGAGGATTGCTGACCTCGATGGTCCGGGAAGTCCTTCAGACCGGTTTGGATGTGGAGATGGCCGATCACTTGGGCTATGAGCCGTATGAGGCGATCGGCCGCGGGACGGGCAATAGCCGCAACGGCGCGTATCCCAAGACGGTCAGGACGGATGTCGGCCCAGTGGAGCTGCGGATGCCGCGTGACCGTGAGGGCACGTTTGAGCCGGTCACGGTGCCGAAGCACGTGCGTCGCCTGCAGGGGCTGGGTGCGAACGTGATCAGCCTCTACGCGAAGGGGTTGACGACCGGGGAGATCCAGGCGCATCTGGCTGAGATCTACGACACCGAAGTCTCGCGGGAGACGATCTCGAAGATCACCGACCAGGTGTTGCCGGACATGGCGGCGTGGCAGAGCCGGCCCCTGGACCGCGTCTACCCAGTGCTGTTGATCGACGCGATCGTCGTGAAGGTCCGTGACAGCCAGGTCGCTAACCGGCCGGTCTATGTCGCGATCGGCGTGAACCTCGACGGCGAACGCGATGTCCTGGGCCTATGGCTCGGCCCCACAGGCGGGGAGGGAGCCAAGCAATGGATGAGCATGCTCAGCGAGCTACGCAACCGCGGCCTGCAGGACGCGCTGATCGTGTGCTGCGACGGGCTGAAGGGGCTCCCCGAAGCGATCCGCGTGACCTGGCCCAACGCCACCGTCCAAACGTGTGTCGTTCACTTGGTGCGGAACACGCTGCGCTACGCCTCAAAGAAGTACTGGGGCCAGATCGCAAGAAGTCTTCGCCAGATCTATACCGCGCCGACTGTCGAGGCCGCAGAAGCACGCTTCGGCGAGTTCGCGGCAGAGTGGCGAGCGCTCTACCCAGCGATGATCCGCTCCTGGGAGAACGCGTGGGAGGAGTTCGTGCCATTCCTCGAGTTCCCCGTCGAGCTCCGAAGGATCGTCTACACGACAAACGCGATCGAGTCGCTGAACGCTAGATTCCGCAGAGCCGTTCGTCACCGCGGTCATTTCCCGAATGAGCAAGCCGCGATGAAGGTCCTCTACCTCGTCGCCACCACCCGAAGGAAAAACCGTGAGAACCTGACCGGCAGAATCAGCAACTGGAAGCAAGCACTGAACATCCTGACCATCCACTACGGCGACAGACTCGACGCCACGCAGTAGCTAGCCAGACATCTCACAACCAACAAGTCATTTACACAAACAAACTGACAGTCCCACGCTTACTGGTTTCTGGGAAGCTCAGCCCGATCGCCGTGCTCCATCTGACCGCCGCGTTCCCCCAAGCGCCGCTTGGTGGGGCCAGGTCGCGTGCCGCTACGCGGAGGGTGGGCTATGAGTTCATTGGCGCCGCACAAGTCCGCGCGCCAAGTCCCGCTGCTGGTGCTCGGACGCCGGCTCCATCCGCTCGATCTCGGCCTTTCCGAGGCCCGACAATTGCGCGATCTCTCGCCAGCTGTCTGTGCCCGCTGTGACCTCGCCGACGATCTGTCGCGCGTCCTGATCGGCGAGTCCGAAAAACCCGGCCACCTCGAGCGTGGTCTCGATGCTCGCGACTGTGCTGTCCTCGTCGATCGCGGTACTGAGCTGCTTGGTTTCCCCTTCGGGGTTTGGGTTGAGGTCGAAGGCTGGGGAGAGGCTCCAGCCGGCTGTGCTTGTCTTCGGGAGTCCGTGGTTTCGTAGGTGATCGTCGGTGTTTGAGATCAGTACGTTGAACACGATGCGCCGCCAGAGCTCATGTAGGTCGGCGGCGGCATGGGATGAGTGTTCTTCGAGGGTCTCGGCGATTTCCAGATAGCTGCCCTGTTCGCCGTCGCGGGCACTGAGCATCGTCATGGCGCTTACGTATCCGAGTCGGCGCTCGGCGTCGCGGTCGAAGCGTCGCAGCACGAGCACAGGACGTCCGGCGAGCTCGTGTAGCTGATGCGCCGGGATGGTGATCCCGGCTTGATGGGCGAGCGTGAGGGCGACAGACTCCCAGCGGATGACATCCCAGTGATCGGCGGTGGGAGACGGGAACTTTGCGATCGACAGCTGGTCGGCTGTGTCGAGGACGTGGGCCTTTGGCCGGGCGCCGCCGAGCGAGCTGCCGCCTTCCAACAGCAGCCTGAGGTCCTCGGCGGTTGGCTGGTCGCGTTCGAGCTCTTCGGCGGCGTTCAGCAGCCGTGGCAGGTTGAGAAGGTGCGGAACCACGCGGTCACTAGCTGCTAGATATGTCTCGTCGTGAGCGTCCTGGAATCGCAGTGCCCCTTGCCGCAGGTCGTCGCGCGCCCCGAGCAGGAAGTCGATCTCAGAGAGCCCACGCGGTGATCGCTCGTCATCGCGTGCCTGCTGCTGCTCGGCTCGTAGGACGAGACGCCGTCCCCAGCCGTCCGGTGAGCAGTCGGTGAACGCTCCGAAAAGGGCCTGCCCAGCGGCGGTGTGTTGCTGTCCCTCTTGGAGCGGCAGCGACGGGTCGAGATTGTAGGCGTCTCGGCGGGCGAGATAGTCGGGCAGGTACGAGAAGGTTGCCGTCTCGCTGCGGCCGCGCCGGTGGCTCCAAAGGCGTCCCGCTGGGACATCCTGGCCGGCGATCTGCACGCTGACGCGGATTGGCTGCTCAGCCATTGTCGCTTAGTCGTTTGGGACGTACGCGGACTGGGAGTTGCTCCTCGGCGCGGAGCCTGCCGATGTCGCTTTGCATCGGGTCGAGCGCGTCGGTCATCAGCTCTTGGACGCCAAGTGCGCGCAGTATGCGCAGCAGGTTCTCGGCGCTGACGCCGCCGTCCGCTGCCTCGAGGCGGCCGACTACGCCGCGGGATACGCCGGCGCGCTCGGCGAGCTGGGCCTGGGTGAGGCCGCGCAGCCGCCGCCACGTTGAGACGCTGTCGGCGAGGCTTCTAAGCGCTCGCCGCACAGGAAGAGGAGGGCGGCCGCTTGTTCTACTTTTGGGGTCCATATACAGATCACTATAGATACTAGTGCTCTATATATCGACCGTAAATCCTAACGCTTGACGGGGAGACGGTATCTCGCCTGTGTTCCGGCCTCGCGACCGATCCCGGGGCGATGCAGCTCCTTCTGAACAAGCGCGTGGACCGTCGTGATGAAAGTTGCTCCCTCTTCCTGCCCGGCCTGAAGCACGATCCCCACCGCAATCCTGGGGAAGAACAAGAGCAGCACGATCACAGTCAGGCGCATGAGTCGCGGTAGCAGTCTGCCGCTGAGAGGGATCAGGTCGAGGATGTCCACATCGAGGTCGTAGAACTCGTGGCGGCCGCCATTGAATGGCTCCCCGATGAATCCTGCCGGCGTGTCGTCATCTCGGAAACCCCAGCCGTGCTAACTCGGAAAATGTGACTCGCTGAACCGGATATTCAGGCGGTGCTACTCATCGCAGGCATCCGAGTTTGCGAATGCACGGGCGGGCTGGGCTTGCCTGCTTGGGCGCGGAAAGCAGCAAACATCGCCGAGGTACAAGCAGCTACGGCTCTGGACGACCAGGAGTGCTGCGGCCTGACGGGATTGGCTCCCGATTCGCTCGGCGGATGCGGTCGTCGGATGGGTCGTTGCCGTCCAGGGTCGCTCCGGCCGTGCTGGCCGACAGCGATCAGGCCATCCCCGTGCGTCTCATCGCGTCGAGGATCTCAGCTGCGACGTCTTGTGCGTCGCGCCGCTCGGTGCTGATGACTAGATCAATACCGGGTAGACGGGGCGTCGAGACCGCAAATCGGCGGGCACGCTCGATGAGAGGCGCCTTGCCCGGCCAGTAGTCCGCCTCGCGGGTCTCCAACCGCGCTGTGACCGTCACGGGCGACGCCTGTAGGCACACGACGAGCAGCATCTCGGCCGCGGTCGCGGCCTTCACGCCGGCGAGTTCTTCGGCGGTCGCGCACGTAGCTGTGATCAGGAACCTCTGCCGGCCCGCCTGCCGCTGAAGCGCGAGGACGGCGTTGAGCTGCGCCACCCAGCTGCTGGCCGGCAGCAGCGGTCGCCCGAGCGAAAGAGACTCGGCCTCGATCGCGCCATGCTCGATGTCTTCGATGTCGTGCAGCGTCGCCAGCTCCTCAAGCACAGAAGACTTGCCCGCGCCCGGAGCACCGGTGATGATCACCGCCGAAACCACCAGCGCAGTATCACCCACGCCCGAACGTGGCCGGGTGCTCTATTGCGCCGCGGCACGCATCGCGCCGACCGCGCAGTTAGCGATCACGCGCGGGTGCGCCTCGCTTGCCCCCTTTTTGTCCCGTACCCTTGAACGATCCTCTCGGGATGGCTAACATCCTGAACCAGGATGTCTGATATCGCACCGATAGACGCTGATCGAGCGGATGTGCTGTTGCGTGCGCTTGGTGAGCAGCTCGCGTTGCTCGGGGAGTCGCGCACGCTGGCGGTGGTTGGTGGTGCCTCGTTGCTGGTGCTGGGGCTCGTCACGCGGACCACCCGTGATGTTGATGTGGTCGCGCTCGTTGAGGGAGAGGAGCTTGTCTCCGCGCAACCCCTCCCAAAGGTGTTGAGCGAGGCGGCGGGTATTGTGGCGGGCGATTTCGGGTTGCCGCTGGACTGGCTCAATTCTGGTCCGGCGTCGATGCTGGAGCTCGGGCTGCCAGAGGGGTTCCTTGGGCGGGCGTTGACGCGCAGCTATGGCGATGCGCTGACGGTGATGTTCGCGTCGCGGCTGGATCAGATTCATTTCAAGCTCTACGCGGTTGTCGACCAGGGGCCGGGTCGGCACCTCTCGGATCTGCGGGCGCTGCGGCCAAATGAGGCTGAGTTGTTGCAGGCTGCACGTTGGTCTCTCACGCATGATCCGTCTGAGGGCTATCGCGGCGTGCTTGTTGAGGTCCTCGAGCATTTTGGGGTTAGCGATGGACTTGACGGCGTTTAGCGAACAGCTGCGAGGGCAGCTGCTGGGGTTCGCTTGGGACGAGTGGGCGCAGATGGGTATCTCGGCCGTGCCGCGCCGCGTGAGTCGCTGGGCGCAGGATCCTGAGGCCTTGATCGTGTTCACGCTCGAGGTCGCGCGTGCGGATCCGCGGCTGTTCGATGAGCTGCTCGATTGGATGCTTCGCAACGAGTCGCTTCTCACGGTGCGCCGGCTGCGTGCTGTGTGCATTGACGACGCCGATAGGGCGCTCGTGGCAGGGGCGATGGCGTGGCTGGCGCGGCGTCGCCCACGGGCTCGGCTGCCGGGCTCCGATCGCCTGCTCGCACCACCAGGACTTGAGGCGCTCTTCGAGGGTGGCGTCCGGGTTCGAAGCCCGGACCCAGATTTTGCTGCGGCAGGGTTCATGCGTCCCGTCGTAGAGGCGTCACGCAAGTCGCTGGCGCCGGACTTCACCAGCCCGATCAATCTCGCTTTCCGTCTGCGCGTGATTCTGGGCGTGAGCATCCGCGCAGAGGTTGTGCGTGTCCTGCTCTGCACTGGTGCCCCGCAGGTGACGGCATCGGCGCTCGCGCGCTCCAGCGTGTACGCGAAGCGCAACGTGCATGATGCGCTCACCGGCCTGGTCGACGCTGGCGTCGTATCGGCGTTCACCGTCGGCGGCGAACTGCGCTACACGATCGACAAGTCGGCATGGGGTGCACTGCTCGGCGTTGCTTCCGGCGAGATGCCATTACACAAAGAGTGGCCCCAGCTCCTCGGCGTGCTGCGCACGATCCTGCGGTGGTCCCGCAGCGAGGACGTGGCAGCGGCCTCTGAGTACATGCAGGCCAGCGCCGCCAGGCAGTTGCTCGAGGCGCTCCGTCCCGAGCTTGCATTTGCGGGGGTCACGAGCAACCTCCGCGCCACGGCAGAGCAAGCGCCCGCCGCGATGGAAGCCGTCGTCGCGGCGATCCTCAGCGACCTGCAAGCTGCGCCACCCGCGGATCGTGCGATGGACACCACAGGCGGTGTCGAAATAGACGAGACCCTCTAAGTGCTGCGTGATCAGGATGCGCTTGCCGACATCAGCGAGGCTGACGACGCATATCGGCACGGCGAGGTAGTTCGCGGTGTCGATGCCGCGCGTCGGCTGCGTGGCTCCGTGTAGGCGTAGTCGATGCTCGACACTTATTCACGCGAAGCGTGCACCGCCGCCGATCAGTGCGCGAACCCTGTCCTCACGCCAGTCGCGCACGCGTGTTGATCCGCGTGTGGCCCCGGCTGATATTAAATTCGATATAATGAGATAGTTAGTGGAAGCGGGATCTGCCCGTGGGTCGTCCCCACTACCGCAATCGCCGGGGCCCGTAGGTCCGCAGGCGGCTGCTTTGCGAGATGTCTGGGAAGAGCATCGAGCGGGGTTGCTGGAAAAGGCGAGCGTCATCGAGCGGGCAATCGCTGCGCTCGGTGGCGCCCAGCTCGACGAGCAGCTCCGTCTGCAAGCAAGGCAGGCGGCGCACATGCTCAGCGGCTCGTTGGGCCTGTTTGGCTTTCCACACGAGTCAGAGACTGCATATGAGCTGCAGCTGGAATTTGATTGCCCCGAGCCATCGCGAGCGCCGGCGCTTTCGGCGCTCGCGGAGGTCGTTAGCAGCGCTCTCAGCCATGAGGTGCCGCGATGCATGGGCGACACCACGAAAGTTGGGCTGTGAGCGCTCTTCGTGCAGCAGCGCTCAATCAACCTCGGGAAGCGTGCACCGCCCCCTTGGACATGATCTGTGCCACCTGCGCTGAGAGCTGGGCAGATGTGAACGGCTTGTGCAGCACGCCGATGCTCGGCTCGCCAACACCCTCGTCGAGGATCTGGCTATCGGCGTAGCCTGACATGAATAGGACACGTGGCGAATGTCTGGACGGTGCCACAAGCGCGACGAGCTCGAGCCCCGTGATGTCCGGCATGGCCACGTCGCTGAGGATGAGATCCAGCGGCGTCTGCTCCTGCTCAAGGTATGCGAGAGCATCGCGCCCGCTCGTGGCCTCGTGCACGCGATAGCCGGATTCCTCGAGTACCGAGCGGACAAGCCGTCGTACCGGGGCATCTTCCTCCACAACCAGAACGACCCCAGCCCCAGTCTGCTCATCCTCCTCGGATGCGTATGGATCCGCGCTGCCCAAGGTCCGTCGCTCGTCGAGCTCGCCAAAGCGCGAAGCCCGCTGGTCGACCGCGCGCAGCTGCTCCACGAGCGCGTCTGCGCGACCCGTTGCTCGGCTGATCTCTCGCAGTTGTGTCAGCGAGTCGTTGTCCTGGGCTCCCGCGAGCAGCAGATCGGTTTGGCTGGTGATCGACACGAGCAGATTTTCGAAGTCATGTGCCACTCCCGCCGCGAGCTGGCCGATGGCGTCCATCCTCTGAGCTTGCATCAGGTCCTCGTCCAATGCATGGCGAGCCGTCACGTCCACCGTGACGCCGTGCAGCCGCGACCCGCGCTCATCGTTGACGGCGACGTGCACACGGTCGCGCACCCAAATCACCTCTCCGTCGGCCTTGCGCACGCGATATTCGTGGTCATGGTCGCTCGCACGGCCGACCGCGTCCTGCAGGTAGAGCTCCGCGAGCGGTAGGTCCTCTGGCTCGACCATCTTTTGCCAGAAGCCATCCTCCTCCAGCCAAGCGGCCTGAGGATATCCGAGCATGTCCTCCGCGCGCTGGCTCACGAAGCTGAACCTACGCCGCCTCGGATCGGACTCCCATACGATTGCGTCGACCTCGCTCAGGATTGATGCGAGCCGTGTGCGCTCCATCTCCGCCTCTGCGCGTGCCACCCGCTCCTGCGCCAGCTGTGCGTGCTTGAGATCAGCAGCAAGCCGCTCGCTGATGTCGTGGATGATCGTGATCACGAAGCCCTCAGATTCAACTGCGGTTGGGCTGAGACTGATCTCCACGGGGAACTCTCGCCCATCCACGCGCAGGCCATAGAGCTCCAGGCCCACCCCCATCTGCCGTGAGCGTCGCGCGGTCGCGTAGTCACCGCGATGAGCCTCGTGCTGGGGGCGTAAACGCTCGGGAACTAGCAGCTCGATGTCGCTACCCAACAGGGCGCCGCGTCCATAGCCGAACATCTCCTCGGCGCGGTGATTGACGAGCGTGATGCGGCCGCTCCCGTCGACGAGCACTACCGCATCCGTTGCTGAATCCAGAAGCGCCTCGAACAGATTCATCGCATGCCCACTTCTTCTCGTAATTTTGACTTATGGAATCTGGACGCTATCGCAAGCGGTGGTGGTTAGGCCGCTCCCCCGGATTCGCTGCCAACTCAGAGGAGAGCGTCTGGCAACGCAACACGCGTCAATGCGGCGGCCGCGTGTAGCTCGGCGAACAGCAGGCTCTTGGTCACCTGCTGATCTTCGCTGGTTTGCTCCAATCGCTCGCAGCTAAGCGCCAGGCGCCTCGCCCCGAGACTCGCGCTGCTACCCCTCAACAGATGCGCCGCGCGTTTGCGCTCGCTCGTGTTGGCGCAGCGGGCGGCGTCCTCGATCGCAGCGACGCGTTTGGGCAAGGAATCATCAAACGCCTTAACGAGGCTTTCGCGTGTCTGCTCGGGCAGCATCTCACGCAGTTCGCCGATGACCTCGTCATCGAGCAGCCTGCCTATGTCTGCGTTCAGACGCTCGAGCTCGGCGTGGATCTCACCGTGTGTGTTATCAGCGCTGCGCTTGCGTGCGCGCCCTGAAAGGTGCTGGGTCATCACAGCTTCGAGTTCCTCCGCACGGACGGGCTTGCTCAGGTAGTCGTCCATGCCTGCTGCCAGGCAGCGCTCGCGGTCGCCGGTCATCGAATGAGCGGTCATGGCGATGATCGGAATATGGCGCCCAGACTCAGCATCACGGATGCGCCTGGTCGCCTCGTAGCCATCCAGCTCGGGCATCTGGCAGTCCATCAGGATCGCCGCGTAGTCGTCGCTGGCCAGCGCCATCTCCACCGCCTCGCGGCCGTTGTGGGCGACGACCGAGCGTAGACCCTGCTTGCGCAGCAGAGCGGTGGCCACCTGGTCGTTGATCGGGTTGTCCTCGGCGATCAACACCAGTGGGCCGTCCCCGTCCGTGGGCGTCCTCGGCCCTGGTTTGTGCTCCCGCTGCGACGGCGCGGTGGCGAGCGCTTCCGTGACGGCGTTGTACAGCGATGACTGTTGGATCGGCTTGTGCAGCACGCCCGAGACACCGAGGTCAGGGAACGACGTGCGCTCCGGCCGCGAGGAGCTCAGCAACACGAGATGCAGCGCGCGCAGCATAGGTCGTGCGCGGATCGCGCGAACCAGCTCCATGCCGTCGGCTTCCGGCAGGTCGAGGTCGATCAGCAGGAGCTGGAACGGCACACCGCTGCGGGCCGCGTGCTCCAGCGTCTCGAGTGCCACGGCTGAGTTCTCGGCGCTCTCGCTGGCCAGTCCCCAGCTCGCCAGGTATTGCGTGAAGATCGTGCGGTTGGTCTCGTAGCCGTCGACGACCAGGGCACGCAGTCCCTGTAGCTCGGGACGTGACCGGACCGGCTCCTCCGGTGTCGCCACGGCCGGCAGCGTGGCGGTGAACCAGAATGTGCTGCCGGCGCCCTCCCGCGGTTGCGCTCCGATTGCGCCGCCCATCTGATGTGCGAGCTCGCGCGCGATCGTCAAGCCGATGCCGGTGCCGCCGAACAGCCTTGTCGTGGATTGATCGGCCTGCACGAACGGCTCGAACAGTCGTGCGGCGTGCTCGCCGTCGATGCCAATACCAGTGTCGGAAACCTCGAAGCGCACCATGTCAGCCTCCTCATGTGTTACGTGGATAGAGATCTCGCCCGCGGGGTGAACTTGATCGCGTTCGAGAGCAGGTTCAGCAGGATCTGGCGCAGGCGGCCCCTGTCGCCGTTGACGGTCCTTGGTAGTTGTGCATCGATCGTGTGGCTGATCGAGCAGTCCCTGGGCGTGGGCCGGCTCGGCGAGCATCCGACACGTCTCCTCGATCGCGCCGCGCAACTCGAAGTCCGTCGGATCGAGCTCCAGATGCCCAGATTCGATCTTCGAGAAGTCCAGAATCTCGTTGATGACGCTGAGTAGCGCCCGACTCGAGGCTTCCAGTGCGGCCGCGTACTCTCGTTGGACGGGATCCAGGGGCGTGTCGCTCAGCAGGCTTGTCATACCCGACGATGCCGTTCAGCGGCGTGCGTATCTCGTGGCTCATGTTGGCCACGAACTCGGACTTCAGCCGCGAGGCCTCGACCGCTTCTGCCAGGATCTGCTTCTGGCCGGTCAGGTCGGTGGAGATGCCGGCGATCGCGGTCACCCTGCCGTTCTCGCTCTGCACGGGGAACTTGAGCGACAGGAACGTCCTCTGGCCATCAGGCGTGAGCAGCTCCTGCTCGAAGGACATCGCCGTGGCGCTATCGATCACTGCTTGATCCCGCGAGCGGATCTGCTGCGCGGTCTCCAGCGAGCTGATCTCCTCCTCGCTGAGACCGATCACCTCCGCTGCCTTCAGCCCGCGGATGCGCTCGAACTCGCGATTCACGAGCAGGTAACGGCTGTCCGCGTCCTTGACGTAGATCGTCGCGTTCGCGTTGTCGAGGATGCCTTGGAACCTTTCGCCGGTGATGCGCAGCAACAGCTCCCGGTCCTCGAGCGTCCGCGCCATCTCATTGAACGCACGTGTGAGCGCTCCCAGCTCGCCGCGCGTCTGCTGTTGGACCGACGTTCCGCGCTTGCCCTCGCCCAGCTGTACCGCTGCCTCCGCCACACGTCGTATAGGGGTCAGGACGGCCCGCGACAGGTAGGCCGCAAACGCCCCGGCCAGCAAGATCAGCACGGCAAAGCCCACCGCTGCCGCGAGCAGTGCCGCCTTGGCACTGCTCGCGGCGGCCATCCGCCATCTTTCCGTGTGGAGCGTCTCGACCCCGTGCAACTCGGATAGTTGTTCCCGGATCGTGCTGCTAGGCGAGTCCCCCTGAAGGATCAAGCGAGCATTTTGCGCGTGGGTGAAGCGTCCTGCGCTGCGTGTCAACGGGGCTGAATAAGAGGCTTCGTAGGAAGCGACCGTGGAGGCGACTGTGCGGGCATGGGCATTCGCCAATGGTTCGTCTCTGGTGAGGGTCTGCAGATGAGCTATTTGCGGCGCGAGCATCGCCTGGGCACGCACGTAGGGGGTGAGGAACTGGCGCTCCCCGGTGAGCAGGTATCCACGCAGCCCCGTCTGCAGCTCTTCAAACGAGCGTTCGGCGGCTCCGGCGGCTCGCTTTACGGTTTCAGCCTGGCTGGCCCGCTGTTCATCGCCCCTTAGATTTGCGATGCTCAGGACGAGCACCACGAACACGGCGGCGATGAGCGCAAGCAAAACGCCGATGGCGCTGAACACCCGTGAACGCAAGCCTGGGCGAACGAAGTCCATTTCTCAACGCTGTGCCGATGGCCAGTGCATCGCCAATCCGCCTAGAGCTGCTGGGAGCGCTGGACGGCGTGAGCCTCGATCGAGGCCATCAGTGCGTCGGACAGCGCCCTGGCTCCGAGGCCCTTGCGTAGATAGGCGGTGGCTCCCGCTTCTATGAGCTCGCGAACCAGTGCGTCTGACTCATCCACGGACAGAACCACGATCGCCGTGTCAGGTGCGACGTCGTGGATTCCGCGGACAGCCCGCAGGCCGCCGCCCGCCGGCATCTCGACGTCGACGAGGGCGGCGTCCGGCTGGCTCTCCTTGGCGAGCTCCACTGCCTGCTCGCCGTCGGCGGCCAGTCCGACGACATCGAACTCATGGCTGAGCGACATGTCCAACAGCGACTGCACGACCGGATCATCGTCGGCAATCATCAGCCGTGGAACAGAACTATCACGAAGAATGGAACTCATCAAGATCGGCTCCTTACCGGCTTCCGAGTGAGGGTTCACATCTATCGACACCACGCACGTGGTACTTGACTATTAGCAGGGCACAACTTCTGCCGCCGTCAAACGCGCTACCTTCTAGGCGATGGGAGGCAAGGAAATCACTGCAGAAGACACCAGGGCTGCCGGGAGGCCCCGCGCGGGCAAAAATCCGATCATTAGTATCGTCCTTGCTGATGATCATGAGGTAGTTCGTACCGGATTGCGGCTGTTGCTCGAGAGCGAGCCGGACCTCGAGGTCGTTGCCGAGGCCAGAGACGTCGAAAGCGCCAGGCGCTATGTGCGTGGTCACCACCCGCGGGTGCTGATCCTCGACCTGGGCATGCCGGGGATCTCGGGGCTCGAGACGATCCCCAGCATCCGGGAGGAGTTCCCGGCGACGCAGATCGTGGTGCTAACCGCACAACGGGAGCCCGCCGTCGCCCAGCAGGCACTGGATGCGGGTGCGCTTGGCTACGTGCTCAAGGACTCCGCCGGCGAGGAGCTGGTGGGGGCCGTGCGTGACGTTGTGGCGGGGGAGATGTTCGTCGATCCGAGGCTCAGCGCTCTCCTCCTCTCCGAGCGAATCGCGAGAGGGCCCAACACGCTGTCCGAGCGCGAGACCGGAGTGCTGGCGCTGATTGCGCTGGGTCACACAAACGCAGAGATCGCCGGGCAGCTGTACCTGTCGATCAGGACGGTCGAGTCTCACCGCTCGCATATTCAGCTCAAGCTGGGACTCTCCACTCGAGCTGAGCTCGTGCGCTACGCGCTCGAGCGCGGGCTGTTGAAGACATGAGTAGCTGCCACCACTACGCGCCAGCGGAGGTGCTCGCCTCCTGATGGCCAGCGAGGTCAGCGAAGCCGCTCGTCTCAATCGGGAGCTCGACTACGCGCGATCTCTTGTCGAGCTGGCCCCTGACGCGATGGTGATCGTCAATGCACAGGGAGCGATCCAGCTCGCCAACGCTGCCACCGAGCGACTGTTCGGCTACCAGCGGGATGCGCTGATCGGCTCTCCAATCGAGATACTGATCCCTGGGCGCTATCAGCAGCGCCATCCGGACCATCGCGCGGGCTTCTTCGCCGCGCCGCGATCGCGCTCGATGGGGCAAGGTCTCGATCTCTCAGGTCATCGCCAGGATGGCAGCGAGTTCCCGGTCGAGATCAGCCTCAGCCCGCTCGAAACCGAGGACGGGTTCTTCGCGATGGCCGCGATCCGCGACGTCAGCGAGCGCAAGCGCGTCGAGCGGGACCTGAGTGAGATGAACCTTCAGCTGGAGCGCGCGAACCGTGCCAAGGACCGCTTCCTCGCGAGCATGAGTCACGAGCTGCGCACACCGCTGAACGCCATCCTCGGCTTCACCGGCACGCTGTTGATGGAGTTGCCGGGGCCGTTGAACGAGGAGCAGACCAAGCAGCTACGGACCGTGCAGCGCAGTGGCCGGCATCTCCTGTCGCTGATCAACGACCTGCTCGATCTCGCCCGGATCGAGTCGGGCAAGATTCAGCTGCATCCTGAGTCGATCGATTGTCGTGCTTTGCTCGAGGAGGTCGCCGGTGGGCTGCGGCCGCTGGCCGAGGAGAAGGGGATCGCACTCGCGGTCATCGCGGACGAGTTCCTGGAGATCTATAGCGACCGGCGAGCGCTAAGCCAGATCTTGATCAATCTCGCCAACAACGCGATCAAGTTCACCGACAAGGGCAGCGTCTACCTGGAGCTCAGTTTTCAGCGCAGCGACACCGCGTCGGTAACGAGGTTTGCGGTGCGCGACACTGGTCGTGGAATCAGAGCCGAGGACAGGGAGGGCCTGTTCGCGGCTTTCGAGCAGATTGGTGGATCGGATCCGCGCCCGTATGAAGGCACCGGACTGGGCCTCTACATCTGCCGGGCGCTGGCGCCGCTGATCGGCGGCATCATCAGCTTCGAGAGCGAGGTGGATCTCGGCAGCACATTCGCTCTCGACGTCAGCGAGGGGGTGGCGCGGTGACGGCGCCCATCCTCGTGGTCGAGGACAACGAGGACAACATCACGCTGGTCGACTTCCTCCTCAAAGCGCACGGTTACGCGCCGCTGCTCGCGCGCGACGGCATTGAGGGCGTCAGGCTCGCGCTCGAGCACCGTCCCGATGTGGTTCTGCTCGACATCCGGATGCCCGGGATGGATGGCTTCGAAGTGGCTCGTGCCATTCGAGCGGACGCGCGATTGGACCACACTCGTGTTGTGGCCGTCACTGCCTCGGCGATGGTCGGCGACCGCGAGCAGATCGTGGCCGCTGGCTTCGACGGCTACATCGACAAGCCGATCGACCCCGAGAGGTTCATGCCAGAAGTCGAGCGCTGGCTGCCTGAGCAAGCCATTGCCGACGCGCGGTCTGGGGGGCGGTAATGGCTTCGATACTGGTGCTCGATGACCGCGCCGTCGAACGCGAGCTGCTCGAGGTCATTCTCAGCTCTGCCGGCCACACGGTGCTGCAGGCGTCCACTGGCGAGAATGCGCTTGTGCTGTCCCAAGCCGAGCATCCCGAGCTGATCATCGCTGACATCCTCATGCCTGGAATGGATGGCTATGAGTTCGTGCACGCGCTGCGCGAGGATCCGGACACAGCGAGCATGCGCGTGATCCTCTGCACGGCCACGTATCACGCGGACGAAGTTCGGCGCCTCGCGCTGGCATGCGGGGTCTCACACGTGCTGATCAAGCCCGTCGAGCCGGAGGAGATCCTGCGAATCGTCGCGGAAACGCTCGACGCGGAGCCCGAGCCCGAGCCCGCGCGCGCGGAGCCCAGCGATCGCTTCGGACGGGAGCAGCTGCGCGCCGCCAACGCCAAGCTGATCGAAAAGGTTGCCGCGCTGGAGCGTGCCGAGGAGATCCGCAAGCTGCTCGTAGCAATCGTCGAATCCTCGGAGGATGCGATCATCGCCAAGACGCTCGACGGGATCGTGTTGAGCTGGAATCGTGGTGCTGAGGAGCTCTACGGCTACAGCTCGAGCGAGGTCGTAGGCAAGTCGATCGCGATGCTCGTCCCGGCCGAGCGCCCCGATGAGCTGCCGGAGATCCTTGCTCGGATTGGACGCGGCGAAGTAACGCATCAGCTCGAAACCGTGCGTGTGCGAAAGGACGGCGTCTCAATTGCTGTGGCGCTCACGATCTCACCGATCTACAACACAGCCGGCAAACTCACCGGCGCCGCGACGATCGCACGCGACATCTCTGTTCGCAAGCAAGCCGAGCGGGAGTTGGCGCTCGCACATAGGACGGCGATGGAGACCGCCCTCGCGAAGTCTGAGTTCCTGACGAACATGAGCCACGAGATGCGCACGCCGCTCAACGGTGTCATCGGGATGGCGGGGCTGTTGGACGACACTGCGCTTGATCAGGAACAACGCGAGTACCTGGATGCCTTGAAGATCTCCGGCGAGTCGCTGCTGTCAGTGGTTAACAATGTCCTGGACTTCTCAAAGCTCGACGCGGGGCAGTTGGAGCTCGACCTCGGCGACTTCGACCTGCGCGAGTTGGTCGGCGAGACGCTCGCGATGCTCGCGAGCTCGGCGAAAGTCAAGAGCTTGCATCTCGGCCACGAGGTGGACAGCGATGTGCCTGTCAGCGTGAGCGGGGATCGCGGCAGGCTGCGTCAGGTCCTCGTGAACCTGCTCTCCAACGCGATCAAGTTCACGACTATCGGGGAGGTTGAGCTGCACGTGCGCCGCGATGGCGGCGAGCGTTTGCACTTTGCTGTCTGCGACAGCGGCGTGGGGATCGAGGACGGTCAGGCGAAATCGCTTTTCGAGGCATTCACCCAGGCCGATCAGTCGAGCACCCGCCGCTACGGAGGCACCGGGCTGGGACTCGCCATCTCGCGTGAGCTCGTGCAGCGAATGGGCGGTGAGATCGGTGGCGAAAGTCGCGCTGGAAGAGGCGCGACGTTCTGGTTCACGGCGGAATTGCCGCAGGCCATCGGACGATCGGCCAGCACCAGCTAACCCGCGCCCAAAGCAGCGCCGGGTGATTTTGCCGGTGCGCCTTGCGAATTCCGCGCCGCGTCGGGCCGCCGATCGCGCTCAGCGGAAACTACGGTCCATCAGCACGGTGAAAATCCGATTTTAGGCTCGCATGACCAGCCACCTCGAGCCAGGCATCATCCCGACGCGCATGAGCGGTCGCCGGATGCCGGGCAGCCCCAGCCACCGACATCGGCCAGAGGCAACGAGTGCGTGTGAGCCCAAGGCGGGCCCACTGGCGATGATGGAGCCGGCGGCGTCCCCTGGGACCCTCCTAGCAGGGGGCGCCACCGAGCTCACCACCGTCGCGGCGCCCGCCTCGGAGTGGTCGCATGGGGGAGCTGGCAGTACAACGATTGCGCCCGCCCGCAACTGCCCGAGGCTGGTGATCGCAGATGATGACCCCATTGCTCGGATGCTGCTGGACTCCTCTCTCGCCAGCGAGTTCGAGGTCGTCGGTGTGGCGGCCGACAGCGAGGAGGCAATCGAGCTCTCCAGGGTGGGGCAGCCCGACGCTGCGCTGATCGATGTCGTCATGCCCAAGGGCGGCGGCCTGCGCGCGGTGCGGGGGATCCTCGAGGTTGCTCCCAATACCGCGATCGTGATGCTGTCCGGCCATGGTGCCGATGGGGTCGTACGCGAGCTGATCGAGGCGGGGGCGATCGCCTACCGCCGCAAGGGCGTTGCGCCGCGTGCCCTAGCCGAGGCTTTGACTGAGTCGATCAAGGTTCACACCGCCGAGCGCCGCGAATCGGCATGGTCGATCCTCAGCTGGTATTGCGCGGGCCTCAACCGTCGATCGCGCCGGCTATGAGGTCCCATCCGGCGGCGAGAGCATCTCGCCGTAAACGTTGAAGTCAGCCCAGGCCTGCCCGCTGACCTCCTCGAGTGAGCGGGTTGGCGCGCCGCGCTCGAGTCGATACCTGTTCTGCGCGGCGAGCATCTGGTCGAGCTCGCCGAGCTCGAGTTCGGCTTCTCGCTGGGGCGAGCGCGTGGGTTTCCAGTCGAGCAGCTCTGAGTACCCCTCCTTGTATAGGTGCGCGGCCAGCAGTGCGATCGCCAAGATCACCGCTGGCAGCCCCAACACCACCGCAAGGAAGTACATCTCCATGATCGCGCTACGTGCCTTCCGCGACGGGTCGAAGTGCTGTGCGCGTCCTCGCTGCGCGCTTGCTAGCGGGCGCTGACTCGAGCGGTTGCTCGTCGGCGGGGGTCTCCTCGGCGCCAATGCCGTCGATCGCCTGTTGCACCGCCGAGAGGCGACGCAAAAGCACCGCTCGCACCTGCTCCAGCTCAGCGGCGTCCAGCAGCGCCGGGCCGCCGTTCTTGCGGCCTTGGACGGAGCGGGCGGCGGGCGCCACACCGGGGTGTTTGGCTTCCAGCTCCACCAGCGTTCGCTCCAGCGCGTCGATCTGCTCGCGCAGCAGGCGGCGCCGCTCGGCGGCCTCATCGGCGGGCGGCGCGGCTGTAGCGGGCGAGACGTACAACGCAGCGGCGACCTCTCGTGGGTCGACGCCCGTCTCGTGTGCTTCACGCGCTGCGTCCGCGGCGATCGTGGTCACCGCCGACGCGTGTCGCGGCGTCGAAGCCACGAACGTGCCGCTGCCCTGTTGGCTGTCGATCAGACCCTCCTGCTCGAGGCGCTGATACACGGTACGCACCGTGTTGACGTTGACGCCCGTGGCTTCCGCCACATCGCGTAGGCCCGGCAGCCGGTCACCCGGCATGAGGATGCCGTCGCGAATCCGTGTGCGCAGCGCCCATGCGAGCTGCACGCCGATGGGGATCTCCGCATCGCGATCGACGGCGATGTCCAGGGCAAGCGATTGGGCTGCCTCGCGCCTCACACCTGAACTGTAGCTCCGACAGGAATAGTTGCATAGTGTGCCGGTGAACTAGTACAGTCTAACTGTGCGACTTTATCTCGCCACTGCCACGGACTTCTCCAAACGGGCGACCCAGCCCGCGAGGCACATGTTGGAAGAGTTCGGGGACATGATGATCCTCACGGGGAGGACGGTCTGGTCCGCTCTGCGACCCCCATACCCGTATGGCGGTGAACTGGTTGCGCAGTTCCTGTTCACGCTGCGTCTCGTGTGGTTCCCGCTGCTCATCTCGACCATCGCCATCAACTACGGCGCTCCCGGGCTGCAGGCGGCGAGCTTCCTCAGGCTGTTCGGTGCGCCCGATCGTCTCGGCAGCTTCTTCGTGATCATCGTGGTGCGCGAAATCGGCCCGTTCATCACGTCGATCGTGGTGGCGGGTGTGGCTGGTACTGCGATTACCGCGGATCTTGGGGCGCGCAAGGTGCGTGAGGAGCTGGATGCGCTGCAGGTGCTGGGTGTCGACCCCGTGAAGAACCTCGTTGTGCCGCGGTTCCTGTCGCTGATGGTCGTGACAGGACTGTTCGATATCTACGCGCTGTTGTTCGGGTTCTACGGCGGGATCATGGCGGAGCTCTTCAACGGCGGCGGGCTGGGGCCGTTCTGGGCGACGCTGTTCTCAAACGCTGACACGACCGATCTGTGGGGGTCGGTGCTGAAGTCGACGGTGTTCGGGGCGATCATCGCGATCGTCTGCTGTTACAAGGGCATGACCGCCTCCGGTGGCGCCGAGGGTGTCGGGCGGGCCGTCAACGAAGCGGTCGTGATCGCGTTCCTGGGGATCGGCGCATTCAACTACGTGTTCACGCAGACGCTGCTGGCAACGCACCCGCAGATTTTGGTGATCAAATGAATCCTGGACTGCTGGCGATGCCACGTGAATGGCTGGCGGCGACCGGCGCGATGGCGCGCTTCACGGGGCAGATCGTGCGCGATGTGTTCAGCCTGCGTGTGTTCAGGTTCTTCGGCGAGGCGTTGCGTCAGTCCGGGATCCTGATTATCGGCTCGACCGCCGTGATCTGGGGTTTGGTGTTCCTGATCGGCGTCGGCGCATGTGGGATCCAGGCGGGCTACTTCACAGAGTCCACCGGCACGCCCGCCTACGCCGGCTTCTTCGCTGCGTGGTGCAATTTGCGTGAGGCGGTGCCGCTGGTATTCGGCTACATGATGTCGGCGAAGGTGGGCACGGGGATTGTGGCGGAGCTTGGCGCGATGCGCATCTCCGAGGAGATCGACGCGCTTGAGGTGATGGGCGTCGACTCGATGGTTTTTCTGTGCGCCACGCGACTGCTCGCCGCATGGATCGTGTTGCCGTTCATGTACATAACGTCGATTGGCATTGCGTTCGCGGCGTCATATCTGGCGGTCGTGGACCAGCTTGGATTTACCTCGAGCGGCGGCTATCTGCTGACCTTCTGGCTGTTCCAGAATCCGACGGACTACCTGTTCAGCGTGATCAAGGGCATGACGATGGCAACGGCGATCGTGCTTGTGGCGTGTTACTACGGCTATAACGCCGGCGGTGGCCCTGTCGGGGTGGGCAAGGCGACGGCGAAGTCGATGGTGCTGAACCTGATACTCGTGAACGTGCTCGATGCTCTCGGCACGCAGATCTTCTGGGGCACCAACGCACGCGCTCCGGTTGGTGGCTAGCCGGAGCGCGGATCGGCCATGACGGCTGCGGTGCGAACGGCAGTGGTCACGAGTCGCGAGCGCGGCTAGCCTGCGGCGTATCGATCCAACGCCTCTCACCGAGTTAGTCCCCGGCCTCTGGCGCTGGAGCGCGCGTCACCCTGAATGGAATCCGCAGGCCACCCCTGGGAGCTCAGGCGACTGGGACCCGATGGTCGGCTCGGTGCTCTATGAGCTGCCCGACGTGGTCGTGCTGATCGACCCGCTGCTGCCCTCAGACGGGCGCGAGCAGTTTCTCTCCTGGCTCGACGAGCGCGTGGGTGCGCGCCCCGTCAGCATTCTCACGACCATTCGCTGGCACCGGCGCGACCGCAAGGAGCTGGCCGAGCGCTACCGGACGCACAGCACGCGCGCGTGGAACTACCTGCCCCCTGGAGTAGAGCAGCGCCCGCTGTATCGCGCAGAGGAGATCCTCTTTTGGCTCCCGAGAGTGGCCACGCTCGTCGCCGGGGACAGCCTCATCGGCGACAAAGACGGTGAGCTTCGGATATGCCCGCAGAGCTGGCTCGAAGACGTGCCCGCCAATCGCGCCGAAGTCGCCAGCATGCTGCGTGAGCTGCTCGTGCTGCCAATCGAGCGGGTGCTCGTATCCCACGGCCAGCCCACTCTCCGCGACGGGCATCGGGCGCTCGCCCGCGCCATTGAAGAGGCCGCTTAGCGCTCGATCACGAGCTTCGTCCAGCCACCCTCCAGCAGCGCGTCCGCCGCGTCGCCCCAGCCGACCACACTGGTTGTCACCAGCTCGGGGTGTAGTGCACCGGAGGCTGCCAACTCGAGCACGTGCGGCATCGCCGTGCGTGCGTTCGCACGGCCGGTCTTGAACGTGATGCCCTTGGTGTACATCTCCAGCAGTGGCAGCGACGGCTGCTCGCCGAAGTAGATCGCCGTGCTCGTGCAGATGCCGTCCGGCGCGGTCGAGCGCAGCGCCAAGGCGAGGCCGTCGGGATCGGCGCTCGCATCCACCGTGATCGCGTACGGGCCCACGCGCTTGGGCATCTCGGCAAGCGTCTGCGCGCCGAGCTTCGCGGCGGTCACGCGCCGTGATTCGTCGGCGTCGACGTACAGCACCGATTCTGAGCCGAGCGCCACCGCGAGCCCTGCCGCGTACAGGCCGATCGAGCCGGGCCCCGCGCCGCCGACGACCAGCACGTCCGCGCCGGGCTGCTCGGCGAGCGCCGGGCCGACCGTGCGCCACGCGTCGCTGATGTTGTCCGAGGCGCTCGCCACTGCCGACGGCTCCAGGCCCGCGGGAACGGGCACGAGCATGTGCTCGGCATAGGGCACGCACACCACGTCCGAAAGGAACCCGCCCCACCGATCGACTGCCGGGCCGAAGCCATAGCTCGACATGAAGTCCACACCGTTGCAGTTGGAGGTTCGTCCTTGCCGACACGCGTCGCACTCTCCGCAGGAGATCTGAAAGGGGACGCTCACGAGCTGGCCCGGGACGAGCGTCTGCACCGCATCACCCACATCCAGCACATCGGCCACACACTCATGGCCGATTGCAAACGGAGGTGGGAACGGCGAGCTGCCCTCGATGATCAGCGCGTCCAGGTCGCACGTGGCGACCGCGCGCGGGCGTACGAGCGCCGCGGCGTCTGAGCTCAGCCGCGGCTCTGGAGCTTCCCTCCACTCGAGCGCGTCTGGACCCGTGTAGGTGAGCTGCTGCATTGCACCGCTCCTCTCGAATCGGTAGACCGGTCGTTATACTAATGGAATGGAAGAGGTGGAGAGCGCGCGGAGTGAAAACGGCTCCTGGCGCCGCGGCGCCCAGGGTCATGGTTCCCAACGCGAGGGTTCGCGGCGCCCGACATCGCGCCCGTCGTCCCGCGAATCGTTTATCGACACCACCGGGGACCTGCTGCGCCGTCAGGGCTATACGGGCACGGGCCTCAACGAGATCGTCGCCCGTAGCGGTGCACCCAAGGGCTCGCTGTATTTCCACTTCCCGGGGGGCAAGGAGGAGCTGGCCGTCGCCGCGATGACGCGCGCCGGTGAGCAGTTGGCGGCGGCGATCGCGGCAATCCTCAGCTCGAGCGAGGATCTGGGCGAGGCGCTTGGCGGCCTCGTGGATGCGCTCGCTGCCGGGCTCGAGGCGTCTGACTACAGAGACGGCTGTCCGATTGCCACCGTGGCGCTTGAGGCATCAGGCGACTCCGAGGCGATACGCGACGCTGCTGCCGCTGCTTTCGAAAGCTGGCTCGTGCCTTTGCAGGAGCGACTGGTGCGCGCTGGTCTCACGGCTGCGGCAGCCAAGCAGCGGGCGCTGTTCATCCTCAGCGCCGTCGAGGGAGCGCTGATCCTCGCTCGCGCTCAGTGTGATCTCGCACCGCTGAGAGCAGTCCGCGAGGAGTTCGTCGCGCTCGCGAGTCGATCGTAGGGCTGATTGGAGGCTTGCGCCCCGTCTTGTCCCGTCGCGCGGTGCCGCAGCAATTGGAGCTAGTCCAGCGGCGTCGTGTAAGCGCCGCTGAGGCCGCCGTCGATCAGGAACGTCGACGCGGTCACGTAGCTCGAGTCGTCGCTCGCCAGGAACAGTGCGCCCTGGGCGATCTCCTCGGGGCAGGCGAAGCGGCCGATCGGCACGTGCACGAGTCGGCGGGCGGCCTTCTCGGGGTCCTTGGCGAACAGCTCTTTCAGCAGCGGCGTGTCCACTGGGCCGGGGCACAGCGCGTTGACGCGCACGCCGCGGCGGGCGAACTCGACGCCGAGCTCGCGTGAGAGCGCAAGCACGCCGCCCTTGGATGCGGTGTAGGAGATCTGCGAGGTGGCGGCGCCCATCACCGCGACGAACGACGCCGTGTTGATGACCGAGCCGCGCAGCGGGCCGTCGTTCTCCAGCAGGTGGGGAATGCCGTGCTTGCAGCACAGGAACACGCTGCGCAGGTTCACGCTCTGCACCCGCTCCCACGCCTCGAGCGTCGTCTCGATCACCGAGCCGTCGTCGTTCGGGGAGATGCCCGCGTTGTTGAACAGCACGTCGATGCGCCCGTACTCATCGCGCACGCGCTGCAGCGACTCGCGCACCTGCTGCTCGTCGGTCACGTCCACCTGCAGCGCGAGGTCGCCCGGCGAGCCGGGCTGCAGGTCCACGCCCACGACCGTCGCGCCCTCGCGCTGGAACAGCTCGCACCGTCGCCGCGCCGATGCCGCCGCTGGCGCCGGTGACCACGCACACGCGTCCAGAGAGCCTGCCCGGTGTGCTCATCATGCCTCCGTCGCGTAGTAGATCGTCTTCAGCTCCGTGTATGCCTCGAGCGCGTGCGGTCCCAGCTCGCGGCCGTAGCCCGACTGCTTGAAGCCGCCGAACGGCGTGCTCACGCGCACCGACGTGTTCGCGTTGATCGACAGCACTCCTGTCTGCACCGCGCGTGCCACGCGCAGCGCGCGAGCGCCGTCGCGCGTCCAGATCGACCCTGACAGCCCGTAGATCGAGTCGTTCGCCAGGCGCACCGCGTCGGCCTCGTCGCGAAACGGGATCACCGCCGCGATCGGGCCGAACACCTCCTCCCGGGCGACGCGGTCGCTCGGCTTCACAGGGGAGAGGACGGTCGGCGCGAACCAGAAGCCCGGGCCCTCCGGCGCGCTGCCCTGGAAGGCGATCGGCGCCTGTCCGTCGAGGAACGAGGCCACCGTCTCGCGCTGGGCGGCGGAGATCAGCGGCCCCATCTGCGTTTGCTCGTCGAGCGGGTCGCCGACGCGCAGCGCCTTCACCTGCCGCCTCCAGCAGCTCCAGGAAGCGATCGAGCGCGCTCTCCTGCACGAGGATGCGCGAGCGCGCGCAGCAGTCCTGGCCGGCGTTGCCGAACACCGCCAGCGGCGCCGCCGCAGCGGCCGCCTCCAGGTCGGCGTCGGCGAAGATCGATGTTCGCCGACTTGCCGCCCAGCTCGAGCGTCACGCGCTTGATCGTTGCCGCCGCGCCCGCGGCGATCGAGCGTCCCACCTCGGTCGAGCCGGTGAACGCGATCTTCGCCACGTCCGGATGCTCGACCAGGCGCTGCCCGCAGGTGCTGCCCGGCCCGACGACCACGTTGACCACGCCCTCGGGCATGCCCGCCTCGAGCGCCAGCTCGGCGAAGCGCAGCGCGGTCAGCGGCGTCAGCTCGGCGGGCTTCAGCACGACCGTGTTGCCTGCGGCGAGCGCCGGCGCGAGCTTCCACGCGGCGATCGTCAGCGGGAAGTTCCACGGCGTGATCAGCCCGACGACGCCAACCGGCTCGCGCACCGTGAACGCCTGTCCGCCGGCCACCGGGATCGTGTCGCCGAGCAGCCGCTCGGGCGCGCCCGCGTAGTAGCGGAACGTGTCCACCACCATGCCCATCTCCCCGCGCGCGTCGCCGATCGCCTTGCCCGCGTTGCGCGCCTCGAGCACCGCCAGCTCCTCGCAGGTGCTCGGCGAGCGTGTCGGCCAGCGCGTACAGCATGCGCGCGCGCTCGCCCGGCGCGAGCGCGCGCCACGCCGGCAGCGCCGCTCACGCGCGGCCGCGACCGCCGCGTCGACCTCCTCGACGCCCGCGCGCGGCGACCTCCGCGAGCACCGCCTCGGTGGCGGGCTCGAGGACTGACAGCTGACCGCTCAGCGCTCAGCCCGCCGTGAATGTCTGGGCTGCGGGGCCCAGGCGACAGAGATCATCGCCGCCGCTCCTACGGCGCCTCGGCGATGGCCGGCAGCGACTGTTCGACGTCGAGATCGTCGATCGTGCGGATCGGGCCCTTGAACGTCTTTTTCGCCGCAGACCGCGTACCAGATCGTCACCGCCAGGATCACTCCGATCGTCACGATCGGCGCGTAGTTGACGGCCGACCAGTTGAACGCGCTTTCCCACGGGACCCCTTCGGGACGAGAACGGCAGGCAGAAGATGATCACGCACAGGCCCACCCACACCACCGCGATCGGGTTGATCCATTTGTATTTGCGCCCGAGCGTCCACGTCCCGGGGACGAAGCGCTCGCCGGTGCGCCAGCGCAGGAACACCGGGATCGTGTACGCGATGTAGAGCCCGATCACGGAGATCGAGGTGACCGCGAAGAACGCCACCGGCGTGCCCAGGTGGTTCGGGAAGTACGCGGGGACGGTGACGATGATCGCGAACAGCACCACGAAGAACACGGCCCAGGTGGGCGTCTTGCTCGCGCTCAGGCGACGCCACAGGTTGTGCCCGGGGACGGCGCCGTCGCGCGAGAACGCGAACGTCATGCGCGAGGCGCTCGTCACGCACGCCACCCCGCAGAACAGCTGACCGACCGTTGAGATCAGCACGACGGCCTTGTCCGCTGCCCCGCTGAGCGCGGAGGTGAAGATCGCGAGCGCGGGGAAGCCGGCTTTGTAGATTTCGGCTTCGTGGCTCTTCTGGATCGCGAACGTGATCGCCAGCAGCACGATCCAGCCGAAGATCGCCGAGTAGAGGACCGAGCGCCAGATGCCCTGCGCGGAGGAGTGTTCGGCGCCGTGCGTCTCCTCGGAGATGTGCGCCGAGGCGTCGTAGCCGGTGATCGTGTACATCGTCAGCAGGAAGCCGAGCGGCAGGATGTAGATCCAGAATTTGAGCCCGCTGGTCGCGCCTCCGGCGAAGCCCGATTCGTTGGCCTTGTGGCCGAAGACGTAGGACAGGCTCGCGTGGTGGGAGGGCACGGCGATGAGGATCACGACGATCGCGAGGACGCCGATGATGTTCCACCACGCCGACACGTTGTAGAGCGTCGAGATGAGGTGGCGCGAGAACACGTTGATCAGCTCCGCACACGATCGCGATGACGACGAACATGGCGAAGTTGACGTGCGCTGAGTAGTGGACGTTCGTTCCCGCCGCCGCCTTGACGAAGTTGAAGATGAAGTGGACTTCGTAGAGGCCGAGCAGGTTGATCAGGAAGGTCGCGCTCACGTAGACCACCGACGCGACCACGGCGACGAGCCCGATCAGGTTGAACCAGCCGGTGAACCAGCCCCAGCCCGGTCCGCCCAGGCTTCGACGCCCAGTAGTAGATGCCGCCCGCGGTCGGGTACGCGGAGGCGAGCTCGGACATCGAGACGGCGACGGCGAGGATCAGCACGCAGATCAGCGGCCACGCGATCGAGATCGCGATCGGCCCGCCGTTCTTGAGCGCCTGGCCGTAGGTGGTGAAGCAGCCGGCGAGGATGCAGATGATCGAGAACGAGATCGCGAAGTTCGAGAACGAGCTCCAACCCCGATTCAGCTCCTGTTTGTAGCCGAGCTCGGCAAGTTTCTGCTCGTCGCTGCCCAAACTCTTCGTCGCGCTCATCGGCTGCCCCCTCGAAGTAAAAGGTTTGGTTGTCCGTCCTTCAATCGTGACAATACGCTCGATCGCGGATGGATGTCAAGTGCAGTTGGCGCAAATCGCGAGCTTGCAGGCGGACAGCTGGCCAATCGACCCGGATCAGCCGCCGGGCAACAGGCCCGCGAGGATGTGCTCGGTGCCCTGCAGGTGCTCGGTCATCACGCGTGCGGCGCGCATCGCGTCGCGCTCGCGCACCGCTGCAAGCAGCCGGCGATGCTGGGCGTTGGAGGAGGCGAGCACCTGCGGCGGGTGGGCGATGTAGGCGATCAGGTCGGTCATCGCGCCCTGCGCCTCGGTCATCGCGCGCACGAGGCTGGTGGAGCGTGTGGCCTCGGCGAGCCCCACGTGCAGGCGGATGTCCGCCTGGCGGTAGGCGACGAAGTCCTCGAGCATCTCCTCGAGCGCGCCAGCCACCTCGTCGAGCGCGTCCAGGTCGGCGCTGTCGGCGCGCTCAGCCGCCAGCACCGCCACGCCCAGCTCGACCGCCAGTCGCTGGTCGCACGTCTCGCGCCACTGCGTGAGCATCTGCTCGGAGGGCGGGTCGCTGGGCGGCTGTGGATCTGACACGAACGTGCCGCCGCCGCGCCCGCGCGTGGCGAACACGTGCCCGCTCTGGCTCAGCGCGGTCAGCGCCTGGCGCAGCGTCGAGCGGGCGATCCCCAGCCGCGCGCACAGCTCGCGCTCGGCCGGCAGTCGCGAGCCGGGTGCCAGCAGTCCGAGCTTGATCGCCGTGCCGAGGCGATCGACGGTCTCCTCGAACGCGGTCTGCGAGCGCACCGGCGCGAACACCGCATCCGGTGGGGTGAGCACCCCCGCAGCAGCTCTATCGCTCGGCTCTGCCCGCCATCTGTTCTCCGGCTCCCACAGGTTCAAAGTCGCTCGAATCCGCGCACGCGCTCCCAGTCTGTCACGGCTGACTGGAAGCTCGCAAGCTCGACGTCCGCCGCGTTGAGGTAGTGCGCGACGACATCCTCGCCAAACGCCTGCCCGTGCGACGTCGCTCGCGGCGAACAGCCCGCGCGCGTCGTGCAGTGTCGCCGGCAGGCGCGGGCGCTCGCGCGCGGCGTAGGCGCTGCCCTCGAGCGCGCGGCTCCAGCTCGAGGCCCGCATCGATCCCGTGCAGCCCAGAGGCGATCAGCGCGCTCAGCGCAAGGTACGGGTTCAGGTCGGCGCCGCCCACGCGGTTCTCGAAGCGCAGCGACGGGCCGTGGCCCACTACGCGCAGCGAGCACGTGCGGTTGTCGTGACCCCAGGCGACCGTGGTCGGCGCGAAACTGCGCAGCCGCGTAGCGCTTGTAGGAGTTGATGTGAGGCGCCAACAGCAGCGTCATCTCGCGTAGACAGGCGAGCTGGCCCGCGAGGAAAGAGTGAAACAGCGACTCGTCCCGCGCGAACAGCGGTCCCTCTGAATCGGCGAGCGAGAAGTGAATGTGGCACGAGTTGCCCTCGCGCTCGTCGTACTTGGCCATGAACGTGATCGCCATGCCCTCCTCCGCCGCGATCTCCTTCGCGCCGTTCTTGTAGACCACGTGCTCATCGGCGGTGCGCAGCGCGTCCGCGTAGTGGAAGTTGATCTCGTGCTGGCCGAAGTTGCACTCGCCCTTGGAGTCCTCAACCACCATCCCCGCCGCGACCATGCTGTTGCGGATGCGGCGGATCAACGGCTCAACGCGCGCGGTGCCCAGCAGCGAGTAGTCGACGTTGTAGAGGTTCGCCGGGTCGCAGGTCGCGATAGCCCTTGTGCCACGCCTGCTCGTACGTGTCTTTGAAGACCAGGAACTCGAGCTCCGTGCCCGCGTTGGCGACCCAGCCGCGCTCGGCCAGCCGCGCGAGCTGGCGGCGCAGGACCTGACGCGGGGAAGCCACCACGTCTGAGCCGTCCGGCCAGGCGACGTCCGCCAGGCACACGACCGTGCCCTCCTGCCAGGGCACCGGGCGCAGCGTGTCGAGATCGGGCTTCAGCACCATGTCGCCGTAGCCGCCCTCCCATGAGGACATCGCATAGCCGTCCACCGTGCGCATGTCCACGTCCACCGCCAGCAGGTAGTTGCAGCTCTCCGCGCCGTGCTCCACGACCTCCTCCAGGAAGTGCGTAGCCGTAAGTCGCTTGCCCTGCAGACGCCCCTGCATGTCCGTCATCGCCAGCAGTACCGTGTCGATGGTGCCCAGCGCGACCGCCTCAGCCAGTTCGTCGAGTGTCACGATCGTGAAGGTACTGCAGTCGAACCTCTAGCGCACCACGGCGGCGGCGGCGACGCGAGCGCGCCGAGCCCCGACGCGCCGCTGGTCAAGCTCGACGAGCGCCAGCTCGGCGTGCTGCGGCGCGTGGGGCGCGAGTGGGGGAGGGTGTGCGGCAACCCAGAGGTGTGGCGGCGCGCGCTGCCCGTCGATCCGAGCTCCGCCAGCTACCCCGCCTCCACCGACATCCGCCCGACGCGCTTCGGGCGCTTCGTGCCCGTCCAGAGCGAGTCGCCGCCTGAGGTGCGCGCGACAGCGGAGACCGAGGCGGAGCCATCGACGCTCGGGCACGTCGGCTATCGGCTGCGGCGCGCGCTGCTCGGGCCGCCGCTGCGCAGCACGGCGATCGCGCGTGAGCGGATGCGCAAGCTGGTGGCGCTGCCGGTGCTCTCCGCGGACGCGCTCTCCTCGGTCGCCTACGGCCCCGAAGCGATGCTCGCGATCCTCGTGCTGGCGGGCAGCGGGGGGCTCAGCTACTCGCTGCCGATCGCCGCGACGATCGCCTTCCTGATGCTCGCCGTCGGCGTGTCCTACCGCCAGACGATCCGCGCCTATCCCCACGGCGGCGGCTCCTACATCGTTGCCACCGACAACCTCGGCCGCACCCCCGGGCTGGTTGCCGCCGCGGGCCTGATGACCGACTACATCCTCACGGTCGCCGTGTCGGTCGCCTCCGGCCTCGAAGCGGTCACCTCGGCGATCCCGTCGCTTGCTCCTGACGCGGTGCGCGATCGGCGTGGGCGTGATCGCGGTGCTGCTCGCCGGCAACCTGCGCGGCGTGCGCCAGGCGGGCGCGCTGTTCGCCGCGCCCACGTACGCGTTCATCGTCGCGATGTTCGTGCTCGTCGCCGTCGGCCTGGTCAAATCCGCCGGACACGGATTTCACGCGACGCCGAGGCCGCCGCTGACCGCCACCGAGGGGGTGGGCGTGCTGCTGGTCCTGCGCGCGTTCGCATCCGGCTCGACCGCGATGACCGGCATCGAGGCGATCTCAAACGCGGTGCCGGTGTTCAAGCCGACCGAGTGGCGCAACGCCCGCACGACGCTGACATGGATGGTCGGCCTGTTGATCGTGCTGTTCGCGGGCACGATCGCGATGGTCCAGCTCGGCGGCATCGTGCCAAGCGCGCACGAAACTGTGCTCTCGCAGCTCGCCCACCGCAGCTTTGGCTCGGGCCTCATGTATCCCGTCACGCAGGCCGCCACCGCGGCGATCCTGCTGCTCGCCGCCAACACCGCCTACAACGACTTCCCGCGCGTGCTGTTCCTGCTCGCGCGGGACTTCCAGGCGCCGCGGCTGTTCCTGCGCATGGGCGACCGCCTCGCGTTCAGCAACGGCATCGTGCTGCTGTCGGTGGTCGCGGCCATCATCTTCGTGGCGTTCGGCGGCAAGACCGGGCCGCTGATACCGCTGTATGCCGTCGGCGTGTTCCTTGCGTTCACGCTCTCCCAGACAGGGATGGTCATGCACTGGTGGCGCGGGCGCGATCCGGGCTGGCGGCGGAGCCTCGCCTTCAACGCCACCGGCGGCCTGCTGTCGGCGATCGTGTTCATCACCGCCGGGATCACCAAGTTCACCGAGGGAGCATGGGTCTCGCTGGTCGTCGTCGGGCTGTTCGTGCTCGTCGCGACCAGCATCCGCCGCCACTACGAGACCGTGGCGAAAGCGATCGCGCTACATCCCCACACGATCGAGCTGCCCAGCAGCATCGATTGTGCCCAGCGCCCGCGGTGGCGTTGCCGCCGGCGGGTCGACGCCAAGCGTGCAGGACGTCGAGGAGGAGCCACGAAAGCCCGACGCGGAGAGCGAGGAGACTCCCGAGCAGATCCACCACCTGGTGCTCGTGGCGGTCGCGTCGCTGGACCTGCCCGAGCATGCGCGCGATGGCCTACGCGGCGTCGCTGCAGCAGCCGGTGCTCGCCCTGCACGTCAGCCCCAGCGACGAGGAGGCGGAGCGCTTCGGCGAGCTACTGGCGCACGTGGGGCGATCACCTGCCGCTGGAGGTCGTCGTCTCGCCCTACCGCGCGATCGTCGCGCCGATGGTCAACTACATCGAGTCGCTGCATCGCCAGAGCCCCGAGCTGACGCTCACAGTGATCCTGCCGGAGATCGTCGTACGCCACTGCCTGGCAGCGCGTCCTGCACAACGGCACCGCGCCGCGCCTACGCCGCGCGCTGCGGCCGCTGCCGAAGATCGTGGTCACGACCGTGCCGTTCCATCTTCCCGAGTAGGGCTATCGTGCATGAGGTGTCACCCGTCTCGCCATCGCTGATTGAGTTCCCCGCCGACGACCCCGAGCGGGCGCGGCGGTTCTGGGCGGGGCTGCTGCAGGATGAGCTGGCAGAGCGCACGCAGGCGGAGGGGGAGGGTTGGCAGACGTCCTCGGCGACGCCCGCCGTAGGGGTGCATGCGCGCGGCCGCGGCCCCGGCGACTCCTTCTCGCTTCCTTACTTTGCAGTCGGCGACCTCGCCGAGGCGCTCGAGCGGGTGCTCGCGCTCGGCGGAAGCGTCGTTCACCCGGGGGAGCGCTGGGCGATCTGCAAGGACTCAGAGGGCAGTCCGTTCGGGCTCGCGGCGCCGCCGCCCGCGCAGTAGCTCACGCTCTTCGTTGCCTCTTCGGGCTCAGCGTGTGTTTCCCGCGGTCGGGTCTCTCAGGCGGGCGTGCTGCTCGACAGGCCCACGAGCTCGGCGCTGCGCTCCCACAGGCCCGCGGCGAGCGTGTCGTCTTGCGCCTGGGCGCTGGGGGTCTGGACCTTCTCGTCGACCACGTACTCGCCATCCAGATCGGAGGCGCCGTGGGAGACCGCGAGCCACACGAGCGATTTGGCGCCGCGCTTGGGCGAGCGGAAGAAAGGTCCGCCGAGCGTCGTGAGAACCTTCCACACCCCGTTGTCGTTCTTGCCAAAGCCCGTGCGCACGACGCCGGGGTGAAAGCAGTTGGCGTGCAGCTCCGGCGCGCGCTTGGCAAGCTCGCGGGTAAAGAGAATGTTGCACAGCTTGGAGGTGCCGTAAACCTTCATCGCCGCGTAGGACTTCTGCGATTGCAGATCGTCGAGGTCGAGTACCCCCGACTTGTGAGCGTCGGAGGCGGTCGTCACGACGCGCCCGCCGCGCAGGCTCTCGCGCAGCAGGTTCGTGAGCAAGAACGGCGCCAGGTGGTTCAACGCAAAGGTCCGCTCGAAGCCCTCGGAGGTCACCTGGCGTGAGGCGAACAGCGCGCCGGCGTTGTTTGCGAGCACGTCGATGTGCTCGTAGCGAGCGCTCGCCTCCTCGGCGAGGGCGCGGACGCCGCTCATCAGCGTCAGGTCGGCGACGTGCTCATGGATCGGTGCGCTGCCGCCGACCGCCTGCGCTTCGGCTGCCACCGCTTTTACGCGCTCGGGGTCGCGCCCGACCAGCGCCAGCTCGACCCCCTCGCGCGCGAGCTCGATCGCGGCCGCTTGGCCGATGCCGCGGGTGGCCCCGGTGAGAAGCACTAGCGTCACGCCTGCGACTCTACAACTACGCGGCCCGCATGGGGAATAATCCCCACATGGCATACGACGAGGATCTCGCCAACCGCATACGCGAGCTCGTGATGATGGAGCAGGGCATCAGCGAGAAGCGCATGTTCGGCGGTCTGGCGTTCCTGATCAACGGCAACATGTCCGTCAGCGTCAGCGGCCAAGGGGGGCTCTTGCTGCGAGTCGATCCGGCGGAGACCGATGTGCTGTTGCGCGGCGAGCACGCGCGGCCGTTCGAGATGCGCGGCCGTGCGATGCAGGGGTGGCTCCGGGTCGACGAGGCGGGTGTGCGCACCAAGCGCCAGCTCGAGCGGTGGGTTGCGCGCGGGGTCGGGTACGCGCGCTCGTTGCCTAGCAAGTGAACGCTCTGCTCTGACCCGGCGCGCTCCGCCCAGTGAAAAGCGGCGGCAGCGTAAGTAGCGGTGTCTACGCGGGAGTGACAGGCGCGCGCCGGCCAGCGGGCGCTGGGCGGTTAACCGTAACGCTGACCGTCAGGTGGTAGGCATGATCGCACGCAAATGCGTAGTTTACCCCAACTCAAGTGATCGTGAACTTGGACCGATACCAACATCACGAATTTAGCGGTTAACAACGGTTCGGCTTAAAGCGCCGTTCCCCCTCCAAGAAAGCGGTCCCATGTTCCTCAAGCGGTACGTCACTTCATCGGTACGCAACCAGCTCCTCGCTGGCTTTCTCGTCGTTATCGTGGCCTTCGCGATCGCGCTCGTGATCGCCATCAGCGGCGTATCATCGGTCTCGGCGACTGTCAACAAGGGCGACGGTGCGGCGAAGCTCGCTGAGGAAGTCAGCTCGTCGGCTCGGAACATGGCCGGCTCGCAGCTCCTGGTTGCGCTCAGCGGTGCCAGTGAGATTGCCAATCACGAAGGAGACGTCGCGAGCTTCCAAGTGGTGTACAAGCGGCTGATCGAAGGTGCGGTCTCCGGCGCCGACAACGTCGACCAGGCACGGTTCGAAGCTGCCTTCAAGAAGTGGAGTGCGCTCGACCAGCAGGTCGATCACCTCGCCCTCAAAGGTGTCTCGCCGGCGCTGGTGTCGCTCGCTACCGGGCCGGCCAACGAAGCGACCGATGGTCTATCGGAAGCGCTCGAAAGCTATGCGACGCTACGCCAGCACGAGGCCAACAGCTCGGCGAGCTCGTCGGAAACCTCGACGCTCGTGCTCGCGCTCGTGCTTGCTCTGGCCGCGCTCGCCGCCGCGCTCGCCGCCGCGCTGCTGCTCTCACGTGGGATCGTCAGGGGGCTGAACGGGGTGGGGGAGCGGCTGAGCACGCTCGACGAGTATTCGCTCAACGACCTACGTGACGGCCTGGCGGCGATCGCCGACGGGACGCTGACGGTGGACGTTACCTCCGAGGTCTCACCGTTGGAGAACACACGTAACGACGAGATCGGTGAGCTGGTCGGCACGTTCAACGCGATGCTCGAGAAGACCCAGGCATCGATCACGGCATATGGGCAGATGCGCGAGCAGCTCCGCGCCGCCCTTGGCGACCATTCCAGCCTGGAGGCATTGCTCGAGCGGATGCAGACGCTGGAGGCTCATTGCTTGGCTGATCTGAAGGGTGGCCTGGAGTCGATGGCTGGGGGCGATCTCACGGTAACCGTAAAGTCCGTCACCGAGTCGGTGCCGGTCGAGGCCGGCGCCAGCGCAGGGCGGCTGGCTGAGATCTTCAACGCGATGCTCGCCAGCGTGAAGGCGGCGGTTGGCGGCTATGAGGACATGCGCGGCAAGCTGACCGGGGTGCTCGGCGAAGTGACCCAGACCTCGCAGACGGTGTCTGCCGCTTCGCAGCAGATGGCGTCCACGAGCGAGGAGGCTGGTCGTGCGGTAGGTGAGATCGCGCATGCGGTCGGTGACGTCGCGGCTGGCGCTGAGCGGCAGGTCGGTTCGGTCGAGAGTGTTCGCCTCGTGATCGAGGAGGTTGCGGAGGCGACCCGTCAGTCGGCCGATCAGCTTTCTGAAACGGGAGAGGCTGCTCGTCAGGCAACCGACATCGCGCGAGGCGGCATCGAGGCCGCGGAGAAGGCATCTGAAGCGATGGCGGCGGTCGCTGAGGCGACAGGTGCGGCGAGTGAGCGGATCAGCGAGCTCGGCGAGAAGTCTGAGCGCATCGGCGGCATCGTCTCGACGATCACAGGCATCGCCGAGCAGACGAACCTGCTTGCTCTGAACGCTGCGATCGAGGCCGCCCGCGCGGGTGAGCAGGGTCGTGGCTTTGCGGTGGTCGCTGAGGAGGTAAGGAAGCTCGCGGAGGACTCGCAGCAGGCTGCCGCGCTGATCGAGGGCCTAATCGGTGAGATCCAGACTGAGACGCACCGTGCGGTCGAGGCGGTTGAGCTCGGCGCACAACGCACCGAGGACGGCGTTCACACCGTCGATGAGGCGCGCAGCAAGTTCGAGGACATCGGTGGCTCGGTCACAAACATGAACGAGCGCATCACCGAGGTGACGACCGCGATGGCGCAGATCAGCGCCTCCACGCAGGGGATCTTGGAAAGCGTGTCCGACGTGGCGGCTGTCGCCGAGGAGAACTCCGCCTCAACCGAGGAGGTGTCGGCTTCGACGGAGGAGACGGCGGCGTCGACCGAACAGATCTCCGCCTCCGCCCAAAGTCTCGCTGGTACCGCCGAGCACCTCGATGAGCTCGTCGGCCAGTTCACGCTGAGCGTCGCCTGAGCCGATTCGCGCAGAGTTCAAGCGAACAGCCTTAATTCCGATATTCGGATTAATACTCACAACCTGATCCAAATGATCTCCAAGCGATAGAAAGCGAACCTATGTTCCTCAAGCGTCTTGTAACCTCGTCTGTGCGGAACCAGTTGCTCGCCGGCTTCATCGCGGTGATCATCGTTTTTGTCATCGCATTGGTTATCGCAGTCAACGGAATATCTTCGGTCGCCTCGACGGTGCGCAGCGGCTACAGAGCTGCAGCAACCACCGAGGCATTGAACGCGGCGGCTCAGAACATGGCCGACTCGCAGTCCATCAATGCCATTACCGGCGGCAAGTTTCTCGCGCAGCACGAAAAGGACATCGCGACCTTCGGCCTCGTGGCCGCTCCGCTGAAGAAGGAAAAGGTTGCCGCTGCGGAGGAGCCAGCAGTAAAACAGGTCGTAGCCGCTGTGGACGCGTGGACGGTGGCCGACAAGGAAATCGTCAAGCTGAGTGAGAAAGGTCTCTCACCGGCACTTGTGAAGCTCGTGAGCACGCGTGGCAACGAAACCGCCGACGCCCTATCGACTTCACTGAACGGCCTCGCGACGGTGCGCGCGAGTCTCGCCGACAAAGACGGGAACTCCGCGGAAAGCTCGAAGACGCTGCTCGCGATCGTGCTCGCGATCGTCGCGCTCGCGGCAGCGCTCGCGGTCGGGCTGCTGCTCTCGCGCGGGATCGGCCGGGCGCTGCGCAAACTGCAGGGAGCAGCGGAGACGATCGCCGAGGGTGACATCGACCACGACCTTGTCGCCAGCGGAATCGCCGAGATTACCCCGGTTGAGGACGCGTTCGGCGAGATGACCGCGTACCTGAAGGAGATGGCCGACGCCGCCGACCAGATCGCCGCCGGACACCTGGATGTCGAGGTGCGCTCCCGCTCGGAGCGCGACCGTCTCGCCAATGCGTTCATCGCAATGAGCTCGGTCTTGCGCGATGGGCTGGGCGATGAGTCCTGCCTGGAGGCGTTGGTCGAGCGGATGCAGTCGCTGCAGCAGGCTGGCCTGACCAATCTCCAGGGTGCCCTGGAGTCGATGGCGGGCGGTGACCTGACGGTGACGGTGAGCGATCAGACGACACCTGTGCCAGTGAAGGCCGGTACCAGCGGTGGTCGTTTGGCTGAGATCTTCAACGCGATGCTGCACAGCGCGCAGTCAGCGGTCGGGAGCTATGAAGGCATGCGTGGGAAGTTGACGGGGATGCTTGGTGAGGTGACGCAGACGTCGCAGACGGTGTCCGCTGCTTCCCAGCAGATGGCGTCCACGAGCGAGGAGGCTGGTCGTGCGGTTGGTGAGATTGCGCACGCCGTCGGTGATGTCGCTGCTGGTGCTGAGCGGCAGGTGAGCTCGGTTGAGAGCGTGCGCATCGTGATCGAGGAGGTCGCGGAGGCGACCCGTCAGTCCGCCGATCAGCTCTCTGAGACCGGTGCGGCCGCACGGCAGGCAACGGACATCGCCCAGGGAGGGATTGAGGCTGCCGAGAAGGCCTCCGAGGCAATGGCCGCTGTTGCCGAGGCGACCGGTGCAGCATCGGAGCGGATCAGTGAGCTTGGTGAGAAGTCTGAGCGGATCGGTGGGATCGTTGCCACGATCACAGGGATCGCCGAGCAGACGAACCTGCTGGCGCTCAACGCTGCGATCGAGGCTGCCCGCGCGGGTGAGCAGGGCCGCGGGTTCGCAGTGGTCGCCGAGGAGGTCAGGAAGCTGGCGGAGGACTCACAGCAGGCAGCAGCACTGATCGAGACGTTGATCGGTGAGATTCAGACCGAGACGCATCGCGCTGTCGAGGCGGTTGAGCTCGGCGCCAAGCGCACAGAGGATGGCGTGCACACGGTCGATGAGGCGCGCAGCAAGTTCGAGGACATCGGTGGCTCGGTCACAAACATGAACGAGCGCATCACCGAGGTGACGACCGCGATGGCGCAGATCAGCGCCTCCACGCAGGGGATCTTGGAAAGCGTGTCCGACGTGGCGGCTGTCGCCGAGGAGAACTCCGCCTCAACCGAGGAGGTGTCGGCTTCGACGGAGGAGACGGCGGCGTCGACCGAACAGATCTCCGCCTCCGCCCAAAGTCTCGCTGGTACCGCCGAGCACCTCGATGAGCTCGTCGGCCAGTTTGTGCTTACGGCCGTGTAGATCCCTCGAACGAGGGGCCTGGTAGGGCACGTGATGCGCTTGCGTGCTCTACCAGTTGGGTGATCGCGTCATCGATGTCGTGGGCCAGCATGTTGACGTCGGGAAGCGCCTGGGGATCGGCATACACGCCGAAGCACGCCTGGTCGTGCACGGTGGTCATACCGACGGAGACCGCATGGTGCTCGGCCAGCGGGACCACCGGGTAGGCGGCCTGTAGTGGGCAGCCGAGCATGTATGTGGGCAGGGGAGGGCCCGGGATGTTGGATACGACCAGGTTGAACGCGCGAGGGCTGGCAATCAATCGCGAGAGGGTTTGCTGCACCGCTACCGGCGTGCGTGCGGCGGCCTTAAGCACCAGGTCGGATCCCTCCGGCTCGCCGTCGCGCTTGCGCTGGCTCATCGTGAGGTGCACCCGATACAGGCGACCAACCGGGTCGGGCTCGTCTGAGGGAAGCTCGGTGAACACGAACGAGATGTGGTTACCGAGGACATCGTCGGTGCTGCGCACGCTGACGGGGACCATTGCCTTGAGCGCGACCGGCTGCTCGCCGCGCCGGATCAGATAGGTGCGTATGCCTCCGGCGACCGCGGCGAGGACCACGTCGTTGATGGTCGTGCCGCAGCTGCGTTTGACCGCCTGTAGGTCGGCGAGGGGACGCTGCGTCCAGGCCAGGCTGCGTAGAGACGAGAGCTCTCCATTCAACACGCTCGAGGGTGCGCCGCTGAGCAGGTGGTGAAGCGCGCGGGTTGCTCGCACGGCGCCCGCGGCGGTCTCTCGCGCCGTGGGAGCGGGTGCGGCCACGGCGCGCGCCGAGAAGCGCAGCAAGTCGAGCTGCTGGGCGAGGAGATCGCGCAGCCCGCGGACCAGCAGTCGCTCGCCTCCTGGCTCCGGCGCGGCGCGCCAGCTATCGGGATCGCAGGAGGCGGGCTCGGGCGTGTGGTCAAGCAGCAGCGACGCGAGCTCTACCGCCGCGAGACCGTCGACCATGCAGTGATGGCTCTTGCCGACGATCGCGAACTGGTGCTCCCGCGTGTTCTCGCAGATCCACATCTCCCACAGCGGGCGGTCGCGGCGAAGCGGTATCGACAGCACCTCGTTGGCCAGATGCGCGACCGGACCAGGCGCCCGGTAGACGTGACGATCGACCGAGAATGCCGGGTCATCGATCCACTCCGGTGCATGAAGGCCGAGTGGCACGGGCGCGAGCTTCTGACGGTAGCGCGGTGCGTGAGCCAGCCGCCGCTCGATGTGATCTCGTAGCTCACGGAAGCTCGGCAGTCGACCGTCGGGGGGCGCCGAGAACACCGCGACCCAACCCACGTGCATGTGCGCCGTGGGCGTCTCCACTGCGAGAAACGATGCATCGAGCGCAGACAATCGCAGGCTGGTCATCGTGCCAGCACCGCCTGTGCGTGGGCTCGCGGGACCTGTGTCGCCCGGTGAGGCGACGCTGTCAAGCCTCTCACGGCGCCGGCACGTGGTATCTGCCGGCGCCCCCACTCGGCATCGAGCGCGAACTCGACGAGCTGGTCGAAGTAGCTGTGCAGTGGCGCGGGGTGGATGCCGGTCCCCCCAAGCGCCACGCGAGTACGGCGATCGTCATACGCGACACGCATGGCGAAGTAGGGGAAGAAGATCTCACTGCGCGTGAGGGCGCGGCGGTAATGCTCGTCGCGTGCCCCGCGAACGAGCAGCGGGTGTACCACACGCCGATACAGCGACGGGTCGATCAGGCGGGGAGATGGGCGGCCAAAGAACCTCGTCGCGAGCTCGACAAGCTCACCGACGCTGCTTGCGTGGGTCCCCGCAGTGAGGTGAAAGGTGCTGCCCTCCGCCTCCGGAGCTTGGCTGAGCGCGAAGACCGCATCGGCCACGTAGTCGACCGGCACGACGTCAACCGGTGCATCACGGCGAGCGGGTAGAGCCGCATAAGCACCGCGCGCAAACGCGCGCAACGGCCAGTAGAGCACGTTGAACGACGCCGTCCAGCCGCTGTCGCGCTCGCCGACGACGATGCTCGGACGCAGCACCGTGACGGGCAACTGCTCTCGCAAGCGGCCAACGACACACTCCGCCTCGAACTTCGACTGCTCGTAGGTGTTGCGAAAGCGCTGGCCCACGTCGAGGTCGTCCTCGCTGAAGCACCCCGCATGTTCACCTGCGACGTATGCGGTCGATATATAGGAGAAGCGCCGTAGGCCACCGCGTGAACGACAGCGCTCCGCGAACTCGAGCACGCGCTGGGTGCCCTTCACGTTGATCGCACGCGCAGTCTGCAGATCGAGATCAAACGCGACCGTCGCCGCACCGTGCACTACCTCGTTCACCCGCCCGGCGAGATGGTTGAGTCCATCGCGAATGCCCAGGGCTGGGCGTGTGATGTCGCCACGCACGGCGACCACTCGCTCACCATGGGGGTGCTCAGGACCGAACAGGCACAGCAGCACACGCTCCATGCGGGCCGCGGCCTCGCGATCATCTGGTCCGCGCACGAGTGCATACACGCGGCGATCGGTGTGCTCCAGGTAGCGCGCAAGCAGCTCCATGCCCACGAACCCCGTGGCACCCGTCAAGAACACTCCATCTGTCATCTGATCCCCGGTTCCCGGTGGCTGTAGAGCGACCGTTTCTCACGCCAAAGGCGTCACCCGTGCAACGGACCAGCGCATTGCGGCCAGCATGTGACCGCGAACTTCGTTCCGTCCTCTAAGGCGTAATCCCAACGGCGATACTTGACCGCGTATGTGGAATCACTGTGTCTCGAACAATACGCAAAAAGGGAGCAACTCATGCGCCCCTTCCGGGCTGTTCCCTGCAAGCTCCGAACTTTTTTTATCTGTCCTATCGCGGAGCGAGAGTCCGCCGCTTTTCGTCGAGCATGCCGCTTATCAAGTCTCGTCTGCTTCGAGTCTCTCCAGCTCCGCTCGCCAGCTACCGCGCGCGTGCTCGATACCGGACGGATCGTTCATGAGCTGCCTTTGCCAGTTGGCCGCCATGCCAAGCGCGTTCAGCCTGAAGGCGGCAGCGGCCGGGTCGAGATCGGCACGCATCGCGCCCGCCGCAACTGCCGCCTCGAGGTTGGCTTCGAGCACGGCGATCCACTCACGCATGACGTCTTGCACCGCATCGCGAAGAGGCCCCGGTCGGCCGTCCATCTCCGCGGAGGCGGCGCACAGGAAGCAGCCACCCACGAACACATCGGCGCCAAGGTAGTCCCACCAGGCCTCGCCGATTGCCCGCAGTCGCGGTAGGCCGACGTCGCTGGAGAGCGCGGGTGCGATGACATGGTCGATCAGGATCGCCCGTGCGGCTGCGAGTGTGGCGAGCTGCAGCTCTTCCTTTGAGCCGAACAACGCATGCACGCTGCTCTTGTGCACGCCAAGGTCCGCGGCGAGAGCGCCGATGGTGAGACCTTCCAGGCCATCACGAGAAGCCAGCTGCACGGAGCGCTCGAGGATGGCGGCGCGGCTGCGCATCCCGCGCGCCCGTCGTCCGTCGCTTGGCCCTGGTTGCGGCGCGTGCGTGACGAGAGGCTCTGGGGGATTCGTCACTGGTGCTTCTCCGGTCTGGCGTTGGAAGGTCCGGGATGCAATGCCCCAAGTCTGGCCGCTCGTGAGATCAAGCCTTCATCCTATCTCACAACAATACGAACGATCGTCTATATCATTTCGACCCATGAACCGGGCGAGTTCCGCATGGCGGTGCGGTTGACGCGAGCGAGGAGGCGATGAGACTCATGGATAGGACGATCGAAGAGGACGACCAGCTGGAGGATTTCGAGCCTCGGGCGATCACCTTGGACGGCATCACGAAGGTGGTCCACGTCACAGGCAGCGGACCGGCCGTGATCGTGATGACCGAGATGCCGGGCATCAGCCCGCATGTCGCCCGCTTCAGCCGCTGGGTCAGGGACGCTGGGTTCACCGTGTACATGCCCTCGCTGTTCGGTCGCGACGGCGCGGTTCCGGGCGTGGAGGAGGGCACCGCGACCTTTCGGCGTGTCTGCGTGAGCGCCGAGTTCCGTGCGTTTGCGGCCAACGAGTCGAGCCCGGTGACCGCGTGGCTGCGGGCGCTCGCGCGGCTGGCGCACGAGCAGTGCGGCGGTCCGGGCGTGGGTGCGATCGGCATGTGCTTCACGGGCAACTTCGCGCTGACGATGATGCTCGAGTCGGCGATGCTCGCACCGGTCCTCTCCCAGCCGTCGCTGCCGCTTGATGACCCCGCCGGCCTGGAGATCGCTCCCGAGGAGCTCGCCGCCGTGCGGGCGCGCTTGGAGCGCGAGGATCTGACAGTGATGGCCTACCGCTTCAAGGGAGATCCGTTTTGCAGGGCGCAGCGCTTTGCTGCCTACTCGCAGGCACTCGGCGAGCGCTTCGTGGGACGGGTGCTTCCCGACAGTGCGGCCAACAGCGAGGCGCCGCCGTTCTTCGAGGAGGTTGTCGGCCGCCCCCACAGCGTTGTCACGGCCCACCTGATCGACGAAGCGGGCCAACCCACGATCGCCGCGCGCGATGAGATTCTGGCGTTCTTTGCTGGGAGGCTGCGAACCACCCAGGCGTGCTGAGGGCGCGCTCATCGAGCGCGTCGGAGTCCCTGGAGCTACTCGGTGATGCGCCAGAGGATCACGGCGTGTACCGGATTACATACTGGCGCCCTCGCTGATGACTTCCTTCTTCGCAGGTAGCCAAAAGGATCGCTCGTCCGTCTGGGCTCGTGGCGATGGGGTGCGGATCGGCCTTTTCCGCGACATCCAAGGAGCAGTCGCGAAGGCTAGGCGCAATTCGTAGCGGGCCTGCGAAGGGACGACCCAGGGGAGCTGCGAATGCCTCCAGTTCATAGCCTCCGCGATGATCGCTCGCGGGGGCTTGCTGCAGGATGACGGATCGTCCGCGAGCGTCGATGAAGCCACTGGTCTGGTCCTCCAGAAACGGTGATCGATCGAGCTGGGTCGGTGGCTCAAATCCTCCGAACAAGCTCCCGCGGCGCGCTTTGAGGTACCTGGTGAAAGCGTGTTTTTCGGAGGTATAGGTCCACGCGGCGAGGAGCGACCCCTGTCCGCCGGCATAAAGAGCCACTTCGCCGCCCCGCGGGATAGAGGCAATCGTGCGTCTCCCCGTGAAGCTCGCGCCGTTCGTGCTGGTGATCGTGATGAGCTTGCGTGGGCCTTGGGGGGAGCCGGACAGGTAGGCGAAGACCGTGTGGCCTTCGTTGTCATGGCTGAAGCCCACGCCCGCGGCGTAGTTGGGGATCTCTTGGGAGTCCAGTGGCGAGTGCAGCGCGCCACCGCGCAGACCGCTCACCGCCCTGATCATGTCCCCGTCGTCGATCCAGCTCGCGGTCGGCCTGCCGTCAGGCGCCAGGTGCAGATCGAGCAAGTCGACTTCGCCGGGCACCGACAGCAGCCGTGCGGTGCGCATACGTCTTCCGAGGTGCCCGAATGCCTCTTCGATCTGGTCTTCAGCAGAGGCATTGGGGCTTTCGCCGCCGCGTATCCACAGTGCCGTGACGGTGGAGTGGCCAACTACCAACGCAGGAGCTGGCCATGGCTGACGATCGGCTTCGGCCGACGGGTTCAGCCGCGGCGAGACAGCCTGTGCCGTAGGCGGACGCTGACCCCAACGGCCACGCCACCATTTTCGCCAAGGGCGATCGACACAAGAGTTGCTTCGGCCACCTGGCCAGGAAGTCGCAGCGACCATGAGCGCCGGATGTGTCCCGATCTGGTCAACTCGGCGACTACGACGTGCTTCCCGGCGGGATACGCGCCGATCGCCTGGCCGCGGTCGTTGACCGCAAACCTCCATTCGTTGTATCTACCTGCCAGCGGCATAGGGGCCGAGAAGGTCCCAGCCGACGCGCACGCCGGCAAGAGCGCGGCGATAGCGCTCGCCGCAACGGTGATCAAAGTAATCGCTCGTCGCCGCATCGCGCTTACGACACTCTTGCACGTGACTCGGCGCCGGACCATTAGGTTTTGCGCATTGGAACTATACGCCTAAGCTGGGCACCGCGGGAATCGCTGCCTGCTGGTAGGGTGCGCCCACAAACGTGCCATGTCTGCCTCTGGTTCCACCGGCGAGGTGCGCGTGCATCGACATCAACCCAAAGAGGTCAACATGGTCCGTAACGTCACTGCAGAGGCGACGAAATTGACGCTGGCACGAGGCGTCACGGCGGCCTGCCTCTTCGTGCTCGTGTGCGCTGGTTCGGCTTGCGCCCAAGTCTTCCGCTTCGGCAACGAGGAAGAAGCTACCTCGACAACGTCAACCCCGCTGGCGATCGCGGGTCTTCCTGAACCGCCAGTCGTAATTGACGCCAGCAACGCCAGCAGCTGCGCACTGGAGCCAAGCGGCCGTGTTTATGCCTGGGGCTATGATGCCAATGGCGAGCTGGGTAATGGCGGCGCCGAAGCATCGATTAACACTGCAGTAGAGGTCAAATTTCCTCCCGGCGTATCCATCAAGGCAATCGGAGAGGCTCGGCGCAGTTGCTTTGCCATCGACACCACCGGCAAAGGATGGGCATGGGGTGAAGGCGCAAAGGGGATGTTCTGTAACGGCGCCAATAATCTCCACGTGCCCAAGGAAGTCCCCGTCACCGGCGCGATCGCCGTTCAGGGTGGCAGCGATCATGTCCTGTGGCTGCTCAAAAATGGAACCGTCGTGGGTTGCGGAGAAAATCGCTTCGGACAGCTCGGGCTGGAAAAGTCTGTCAAGACTGTCCACGCACTGACTGCAGTTCCTGGACCGCCGGACGTGATTGAAATCTCGGCTGGTTGGGGGCAGTCATTGGAGCGTACGGCTGAAGGGACGGTCTATGCGTTTGGCAGCAACGGAGAGGGCCGGGTTTGCGAGAGCAAGACAACCAAGAACGTCTTCAGTCCCACCCAAGTCAATCTGCCAGGAGCGGCGAGCGAGATATCAGCCGGCGGCGACGTATCCGCGGACGGCTCTTCGATGTTCATGGTTGGCGGCGTACCGTACGGCTGCGGCGACGACAGCGAAGGACAGATAGGAGACGGGAAGACCGTCAACAAATACGCGCCGGTTGTGGCGAGCGAGCTGCTTACGCTGGGCCTGACACGAGTAGTGACGGCAGGCCGTACCTCCCTCGGGTTGTCCAGCTCAGGCCAGGTCTACACCTGGGGATCAGGCGACTACGGGGATCTCGGCAATGGCAGCGAAGGGGGGCTTTCGCTCTCGCCTTTCCCGGTTGCGGGCGGAACCAAAGTGTCGGTCACCGCGACCGCCCACGACATGACCTTCTGGGAAGGGGCGTAACGCGCACACGAGCTCCGACGCCGTTTAGTGGTCCGGGCCGGCTCGCAGTGGGTCCGGTTGCGGGCCGAGCCCAGCGATTGCGGCACGGTACGATCGGTGCATGCCGATCGGGCGTCGCGGATGATGCGCAAGACCAGATCATCGAGGAGGTCGTATGGGCTTTGATCAGTATCACGAGCCACCGGACGAGCTGCCACAGAAGACGAGGACATTTGCGCGCATGTGCGCGTCGTTGACAGAGGAGGCTGAAGCGATCGGCTGGTATGAGCAGCGCCTGGCGGTGGAGGGCGATGCGGAAGCGCTCGCGATCATGCGAGACGCGCAGGGCGAGGAGTTCAAGCACTTCAGCATGGACCTGGAGTTCCTGTTGCGGCGCACGCCACTGTGGCGCGAGATCGCGCGCGGGATACTGTTCCAGTCGGGTGACATCGTCGAGCACGGCGAGGACTCCGAGGCGCGAGCGACCGGCGAGGCCTCAGATGAGCCAGGTGCAAGCGATGACAGCTCGGGCTCGCTGGCTATTGGCGGGGACGCTGGGAGCATGCGCTGATGAGCCATCTTCTGCGCTCGCACGCGCCGATCACCGACTCTGGCTGGGAGCTCCTGGACACGGAGGCAAGGCAGCGATTGACGCCGGCGCTGGCGGCGCGCAGGCTCGTCGACTTCTCCGGACCGCATGGCTGGGAGCACTCGGCCACGAACCTCGGACGCACCGAGCCGCTCGCCGTCTCACCCCAGGAGGGTGTGTCCGCTCTGAGGCGCCGTGTGCTGGCGCTGGCGGAGTTGCGGGCCGACTTCACGGTCTCCTTGGCCGAGCTTGCCGACCAGGAGCGCGGGGCGCAGGACGTGGATCTCGCCTCGCTCGACGATGCCGCCCATCGCATTGCCGTCGCCGAGAACGTTGCTGTGTTCCACGGCTGGTCCGAGGCCGGGATAACGGGGATTGTCGGCGCCTCGCCGCACGAGCCACAGCCGCTCGGTGAGGATCTCGAGCTGTATCCGCGCGTCGTTGCGGGGGCTGTTGAGCTGCTCTTGCGGAACGGCATCGGCGGCCCCTACGCAATAGCGCTCGGACGCGAGCAATACCGGCGCGTCGTTGAGACCGCCGAGCACGGCGGCCACCTGCTGCTGGACCATCTGCGCAAGATCCTCGACGGTCCGATCGTGTGGGCGCCGGGCCTCGACGGCGCGGTCGTGCTCAGCCAGCGCGGCGGCGATTTCACCCTCGACTGTGGGCAGGACCTCTCGATCGGCTACCGGCGACACGATGAGCAGGCCGTTCACCTATACATCGAGGAGAGCATCTCGTTCGTTGCCGCCACACCCGAGGCCGCGGTGGCGCTCACAGCGTGAACGTCCTGCTCGTGGAACCCGAGCTGCTGCGGTAAGGTCGGCGCGTGGCTTTCCAGCCGAGTCTGATCATCGAGGTGCCACGTGGCAGCATGGTCGAGCGGCAGCTCCAAACGCAGACGCTCCCGAGCATCGCTCGCGGCGAGGTCGTGGTCGAGGTCGGCCCGACCGACGCTGACGGCCAACTCGAGGCGCCAGCAGCTGGACAGGTCGTGCTGTCGCTGCTCTCACCTGAGGCACTGGAGCAGGAGGCTGGCCAGGTTCGCCGCGTGATCGCGCATGCCGGGACGGGGACCGAGCCGCTTATCGTCGAGGTGGAGGCGGCCGAGGAACTGCGGGAGAGCGAGCTGGCCATGCTGCTGGACGCAACAAGTCATGCATCACGCGCGGTCATTCTGCGCATCGTTCGAGACGCCTGACCGGCGCTCAGTCGCGCGTCACGACGGTGAGGGTCGTGGTTTGTCGTACGCGGAAGCCGAGTTGCTCGTAGAGCCGGATCGCTGACGCGTTGGTCGGGAGGACGTGAAGGAATGCGCGTTGCGAGCGACGCCGGATGCCCGATATCAAGGCACCGACGAGTCGCGACGCAAGCCCTTGACCGCGATAGTCGGCCCTGGTGCAGACTGCGCTGATCTCGGTCCAATCATCCATACGCAACCGCTCGCCGGCCATCGCCACAAGCGCCCCGTCGCAGCGGATTCCCAGGTAGTCCCCGAGCTCGACGGTCCTGGCCAGAAACGGGCCCGGTTCAGTCTGCGCAACCAGCCCGAGCATAGCCGGCACGTCGTCGGCGCCCAGCCGGATCGCCTCCGGGCATTCGCTTGCGGTGACCCGGTCCTCGATCATCTGTGCCAGATCGAACGTCCTGACGGCCCGCCAGCCCCCGGGCAGCTCCGCGGCGCTGTAGCCAACGGCGACATAGCTACCTGGAGCAACGAGACCGGCGGCGTCTTGCCAGTCCTGCGCCGACGGCGACGAGGGCAGCGCCAAGAACGGCGCGACGTCGACGTCGTAGCGGCGGGTGCGCCCGCGCACATGAGCAAACCGCGCGTGAGCTCCGCACAGCGCCGCGTACGCTGGATTATCCAGCTGGGCTTCGCCGGGCAGTGGCATCCGCATCATCCGCGAGCGTTCAGATCGTGCGGTCCAGCAGCGTGAACAGCGCGTCGTAGTGGCGCTCGGCGGCACCCTCGTTGTACATCGAGGTGTCGGCCATCGTGTACCCGTGGGCAGCGCCCTCGTAGACCTCCGAGCGGTAGGTCACATCGGCCTCGACGAGTGCTTGCTCGAGTGCGGCGATGTTCTCGGGGGTCATGCTTGGGTCGTTGTCGGCGTGGCCGAAGTAGGCCTCGACGGTCAGCTCGCCGGCGCTCCGGTGCGGGCTGTCCTCGTCGTCGGTCACCAGTCCCCCGGCGTGGAAGCCGGCGAGCGCCACCACCCGGTCAGGATGGGCGGTCGCGATGCGCCAGCCGAGCCGTGCTCCCATGCAGTACCCCGTGATCGCGAACGGCCCGCGGGCGACCTCGGCGAGGAAGTCGAGGTAGCCCCGGCTGTCGCTCGCGATCAGTTCGGGTGTGAGCTCCTGCATCATCGGCCTGATCTTTTCCATGAACGGCCCGCGCGAGTCGGGATCCTCGAGGTCTGGCATTGGCAGAACCGGGGCCCGGCCGTGTCTGTAGAAGACGTTGGGAGCGAGCACCACGAAGCCCCGTTCCGCGATCCGATCGGCCATCTGCTCGATCTGGGGGCGCAGCCCGAATGCATCTACGAGGAACAGCACTCCCGGCCGGCGGCCGTCGTCGTCCGCTGGCCTCGCCAGGTACCCGTCAGCGACGCCGTCCTCGGTTTTGATCGCAACGTGCTCTCCGCTCATGCTCCTCCTCGCCGGTTCCTGTAACGCAGATTCGCTCAATGACCCCGGATGGAGCCGAGCCAAGTCCTCAGCGTAGCGGTGGGCTCTGGAGCGCTGCCTCCCTCATGGTTGACGATTACGCCGGACTCGATCGGCCTGAGGACATTGGCTCATCCAGCCCGACGGTGGTCGAAGTCCCCGGTGCGCTCGTGGCGACAAGCAGCAGACCGGCGGCGATCAGCGCAATCGCTAGTGCCTGCTTGAGGCCCATCTGATTGTGGAATGCAACGACGCCGATCAGCCCGCCGACGAGCGCCTCGACGTTCAGGAACGCGCCTGCGAGCTCGTGGGGCACGCGGGCCTGGCCCCAGGCGTAGAGCGCGAATGGCAGCAGCGAGCCGACGACCACCAGGCCGAACAGCGCGAGCGCGATCGAGCCGGAGAGGTGAGGTGCAGGCTCACCCACGACGGCGATCGGCGCCAGCACGATCGACGCCGCACCCATCTGGACGGCGGTGACTGCAATAGCGTCGCGGCCGGCGAGCAGCGAGGGCTGGGCGACGATGTAGACCGAGAAGCAGACACCGGCGAGCAGCACCAGCCCGTCGCCGGCGAGGCTCGCGTGGCCGCCACCGCTGGTGAAGAGCCCCGCACCGCCGACCGCGCCGAGCAGCCCGAGTGTGCCGAGCGCGGAGGGCCGCTCACAGCCGCGTGCGATCGCGATCAACACCACGAGCACCGGAACGATCCCGCCGAGAACAGCGGCGTGGCTGAGGCTCGTGCGCTCGATGCCCTCGCACTGGGCGAGCACGACAGCCCCGTATCCGAGCACGCCCCACCAGGCGATGCGCCATGTGAGGGCCGCTCGCAGGCTCCCACGACGGGCGATGACAGCGAGGACGCCGGCCGCGCACGCGAAGCGGATGCTCACGAGCGCCGCGGGGGCGACGCCTCGCAGTGCTACCGCGGACAGGGGCAGCGTGAGGCCCCACGTGCTCCCGGCGAGCACGAGTGCCATGAGCGCGCGGGGGCGCTCGGAGATCGAGTTGATGCGTTGCATTGACAAACATTGTGTTGTCCAGATTCAGCAATGCCGGTATGGATCTCATAGAACGACTACTTCTTGCAATATAATTGCGTGAAATGGCAGATTCGATTGACGATATTGATCGCGCGCTGATTCGCGAGCTGCAGCAGAACGCAGACCGCACGAACGTCGAGCTGGCCCGCGTGGTCGGGCTCTCGCCAGCGGCGACGCTGCACCGCGTCAGGCGCCTGAAGGACGACGGCATCATCGCGGGGGTCCACGCTCGTGTGGACCCCGCGGCTGCGGGCTTTCCAATCCAGGTCCACGTCGAGGTGACGCTGGGCGCGCACACGCTCGCCGCGGACAACCGCTTTCGCAAGCTGGTGAGGGAGACCCCGCAGATCATCTCCGGCGAGCTCGTGGCTGGCGAGACCGACGCGATCCTCCACATCGTCGCACGCGATATCAGCGAGCTGCAGCAGGTGATCCTCGCGCTGTCGCTAAAGGGAGGCGCCCAGCGGGTCGTGACGTTGTTGCACCTCGAGCAGCTGAAGGCGCCGAGCGCGCTCCCTTACGCCGCGGGTTGAGCTCGGGTGGCATTTGCCATCCGTCCGCATGCAACCACTATGCAGAAAAGAGGCGGCGAGAAGTAGCCGGGCATCAGACTCTTCGGTGGGCGCTGTATCCTCGACGAGGTGACGACGGAGCATCTCGTGTCCGTGCAGCACCGACCGTGCGCGAACCAGCTATGAGCGAGCAGACACAAGGCGTTGGTGCTCTGATCGTGAACACCTGGAGTGTTCAAGACGGTCTGCAGGATCAGTTCGTGGCTGGCCTCACGGACCTGTTCGAGCACGTCCGGACTGTGCCTGGGTTCGTGCACGGGCAGATCCTGCAGGGCGCCAACACGACGCGTTACGTGTCGGTCGTCGTGATGGGCTCAACTCTCGAGCGCGATCGTGCGCTCGAGGACCCCGAGACCCGGCGGCGACTGCGAGAGCTGCGGCACATCGCGCGCACTGACGCTCACGACTACCTGTCGCTTCGCGCGTTCGCTCCCGTCGGGGAGAACAGCGCCTAGCGGTTCGACTTGTAGGATCGGCTGGCTGTGTCTGGCATCGTGATTCGTCTGCTCGGCGCCCCGGAGATCGAGCGCCACGGCGCGATCGTGGATGGTCCGCGTGGCCGGAAGGTGTGGGCTGTGATCGCCTATCTGGTTCTGGCCGAGCAGCGCGTGCCCCGGGCACGGCTGGCTGCGCTCATGTTCGGGGGTGCTGATGACCCGCTCGGGGCGCTCCGCTGGGAGCTTGCGCAAGTGCGGCGGACCCTTGGGCTTGCAGGGGCCTTGCGGGGCGACCCGCTCGAGCTCGAGCTGCCGAGCTCGGTTCAGGTCGATGTGCTTTCACTGCTTGATGGCAACGCCGATCCTGGGCTTGTCCGCGGTGAACTGCTGGAGGGCACAGACCCCGATGCTGGTGAGGCGTTCGACGCATGGCTGCTGGTCGAACGTCGGCGGCTGGCCGGCGTGTGCGAGGGAGTTCTGCGCAACGCCGCGCTGGGCTCGCTGGCGGCGGGGGTGCCTCTGGAGGGAGCCGGTTTTGCCTCTCGGGCGCTGTCGCTGAGCCCGTTCGACGAGAGCTTGCATGAGCTGCTGGTGCGCTGCCTCGCGAGAGCTGGACAGCTTGGAGCCGCTCGTCACCAGGCCAGCGCTTGCGAGGTTCTGTTTCGCCGGGAGCTGGGACGCTCACCGGATCCCCGGGTGCGTCGCGCCGCCGAGGAGGGCGGATCCGCGGGGCCGCCGCCGAGCGGTGACCGGTCTGCCGCGATCGGACAGCTGGAGGCCGGGATGGCGGCGTTGGCCGCCGGAGCGGCGGAGCCGGGAGTGGCGTGTATGCGGATGGCATGCGCCGAGGCTCACGCCTGTGCTGAACCAGAGCTGCTCGCCCGTGCGCTGACAGAGCTGGGGTCTGCCCTCGTTCATGCCGTGCGTGGCCATGATGAAGAGGGAGCCGCCCTGTTGCACGAGGCGCTGGCGATCAGCGAGCAGATAGGCGATCGTGAGATGGCCGGGCGCGTCTGCCGCGAGCTCGGATACATCGATGTGCAGGCCGGGCGCGGAACCTCGGCTGGGCGGTGGCTGGAACGGTCCACGCAGATGGCCATCACCGACGGCGAGCGGGCGGCGGTTCTTGGCGTGCGCGGAATGGCCCTTTCAGACCGAGCGCACTACGTGCCGGCGGTCGCGTTGCTGAGCGAGTCGGTGTCGACCGCTGAGCGCTGCGGGGCAATTCGCCAGACAGCATGGTCGCTGGCACTACTCGGCCGCACAATGCTGCTCCGCGGCGACCTGCGCTCCGCGACGGCTGCCCTTGACAGGTCGCTAGAGCTCGTAGAGCAAGACCGTTGGGTCGCCTTCCGGCCCCTGCCGGAGGCGCTGCGTGGGGAGGTGGCACTGATGGGCGGTGAGCTCGAGCAGGCAAACGAGTTGCTGCACGATGCGTTCGCGCTGGGATGCAGGCTCGGCGATCCTTGCTGGGAGGCGTTGGCGGCTCGTGCGATTGGGCTGTTGCACGCAGCTCGCGGTGAGCTTACGGCGGCGCTCGAGTGCCTGCGCGACGCCACGCGGCGGGCGGTACGGGTGTGCGACCCGTATGTATGGGTTCACGCGCACAGCCTGGACGCCCTCGCCGGCCTGGCGATCTGGTCCGAGGCCGACGATGCTGCTGCGCTCGTAGCCGATCTCGAGCGCATCGCTGCGCGATCGGATATGCGGGAGCTGATCGTTCGCGCAGCCCTGCACCGGGCGGCACTCGGAGATCCCGCTGGAGTGGAGGCCGCCCGGCCGCTGGCCGAGGCGATCGACAGCCCCGCGCTGCAGGCTGCTATCGCGGCCCTGGCCTGATCACACGCTGCGTCACACGCGGCCATGGTGCGCTGTGGCTCGTCAACTACGAGCAGAGGAGCCGCAAATGCCACTAATCAATGTCAAGCTGATCGACGGCGTTTTCACGTCCGACCAGAAGACACAGATCATCGAGCGCCTCACCGACGCGATGGTCAGCATCGAGGGCGAGAACATGCGCCAGGTGACATGGTGCGTGATCGAGGAGGTCAAGAGTGGGGATTGGGGAATCGCAGGTCAGTGCCTGACCACCGAGGCCGTCCACGCGCTCGCGGCCGGCTCGCCGGCAGGAGTTTCCTGAGCCCAGCGGATGCAGCGGCGACGGCACCCGAACTTGGCCGGTGTCGTCGTCGCGGCGGCTCGAGGCATCGACTCACGCCGCACGGGCGAAATCGGCCAGGTGCTTGCCCGAGAGCAGGCACTGGCAGTGCTGGAGGGCTGGAGCCTGCAGGTCACGCATAACTGCAGAGGCCAGCGCATCGTCAGCTCCTAGCGGTTGCCTCTGGCGGCTACATGCCCAGCAGAGCCGCTAGGAGCCTTTCTACGCGTTCCCGCGCCCGAGAGACGCCAACGCCCCCGCCTCTTGGGAGGCCGGTGCGTTTCGACTGTCCTTCATATGGTGGAGCTATGCGGACACGAATCAGCCTGTCGACGCTCCGCAAGTCCTTGACAAGATTCGACATATCGGCGGATAGTGGACCCATGGCAGATCGACTTCCAGACAACCAAGAGGACCGCGAGGTCTACTTTAAGCGCTACGAACGTAGTCGCTTCCGTCGGCTTGAAATTCTCCCGCCGACTTTCTCTAGTCGGCCTTGTTGGACGCGATCTCGAACGATATACTTGTCAACCTCTTCGAGTACGTACTCAACATATGGATACACACAGAATCCCTCGTGTTTACGTACCGCATCGAGCGTGATGTCGATGACAGGACGGTCGATCTTCACCCCGGCCGCAATCAGCCCTAGCAGCAAATCTGGATCGACGAGTCTCTTCTTGAGCAGCACTCCCGCTTGGTTGAGGTAGCGGAGCCTGTAGAGCACGGAGGGATGCACTTGCTTCCGCTCCTGCACGTCAGTGTCGTGAAAGAGCTCGTTGTATCGCCCCGCCAACCGCTGGAACTCGGCGGCTCTCGCAGGATCGGTCACCTCGACCTGCTGCGGCACGGCAAGTCCTAGCGCCTGTGCAACCTCACTCACGACGCGGCGCGCCGCTCGTCCTTCAGGCGAAAGGTACCGGTTCATGAGTTCCCAGTACATGTCGACGTGCCGCGTTCGCCTGGCCTCAAGCAGTTGAAAGACGCCGGTGGCGAGAGCGAGAAGCGCGAGGGTCTTCACGACGAGGTCAGCCCAGGCGAAGAACTCGCTTACGTCGGCCATGATCATGTCGTCGCTACCTCACATCGCTGCATGAAATCAAGCTAACGCACAGGGCCGTCGGTACGCCCACGCGACAGCAGGATGGTCGATACCCATCGCAGACCGAGACCAGCAAGAGCCGCGTCGCACAACGGGCATTACCCAGTAGGCACTGCCAACCGTGCCTTGATGGTCAGGCACCCTCTCTAACGTCAGAGCTAGGGGCAGCGCGGGATACCGAGGTCGTATGTTTCCACAATCCAGCAACTTTCCGTATTGCCACGACCCGAGATATGCATGTAGTTATGGGCATAGAAGCGTCGGCTGGTGATAAGTAGCTTGGGTGTGGTCACCGCGAATGAGCTTGCCGCGGTGTTGCCGTCGATGACAAAGCCATATTCCAGCTCCCGCCCCGTCACAGTGCTAACGATTGAGATAGTAGCCTGGTACACCTCACCGGGCTGCAAGGAGATGTAGTGCGTCTCGAAATATGGTGGCCCGTTTAGTTTGGCCCCACCGCTGTCGCTCTGTGAAACAGGTACACCGGTACGGGGTGTGGCGCTGGTGAGCCATGCCGAGAACTGTGCGAGGCCCTCGCCACCTTGCGAAGCCTGGGAGCCGTCCCAGGCACTGGGAGCCGGCCAAGACTTCAGGACGACCGCTTCGACGTTCGTTACGGTGAGCGGTGTGGAAGAGCGATTGGCAAGCGTGACCTCGATACGACTTGCGACGTCGTCTATCCCACCGCGTTCATGCAGGGAGGTCCAGGCTTCGTTCGGAGCAGGCGTACCGATATCGCGATCAAACGCGATGTCGAAAAATTGCAAAGGCTGAGGCTGCACAGCGACACGGAGTGGACTCTTGCTGGATGCTGCCGCAATTTCTAGACGCTCTTGGCTACCGCCCGTCAGATACTGAACGGTGATTAAGGCTACCACCAACCCTGCCACTATCCCTGCAATTGTTCCTGCCACAATCTGGTTTTTGCTGGCGTTCTCCCACAGCCGGCCAATTCCCGCCACGAGCGGGTTATGACTCGCTTTTTCCAGCAGCCGACCGACCGTGTGTTTTGCCTTGCGTAGCATCACTGGGGAATCTACCAACCGCTGCGGCTTACGTAGTCGTCCCATCCCTCGGGACTGAGAACGGCATGCGAATACTCGTTCGGGTATCTTTGGGCGTCATGAACCGCATGTCGAGGTCGCCCGCAAGGCGAGCATATAGCCTAAAGGGCGGACGGTTTGGGGACCGCTCAGTCTAGGCAAGCTGGCGTGGAGGCCGACTGCGACGCGAGCCGTCCACGCTAACTGTCCCAAGCCTACAGGTGTTTGCTCTGTCGTAGCTCGTCCGAAAGAGGCGCCCGCACAAGCGGCACCGTACGACGATACAGTTGAAAGAGTGCCCTACGAAGTTACGAGAATTCCAGTTGCTCCTTGAGGGCGCTCAAGCCTTGTTGCATCAGGGGCGGTCCTTGACTCACATAAGGGCTTCTGTGCCAATCAGCGAAAGCTGAGATCCGTACTATTTGCGAATTCCAACCATAGCGGCCGCCTGCGAGAAGCCAAATGGTATGCCCGGGCTTCTCGCGATCGTATTTCCATTGCGCGATCTTCCAGCCACCCTTCACAAGTTGACGATAACCAAAGAGGTCTCCTAGTGGCGGGAATCGGAACACCGAAACCGACACTGGCTTCGGCGCCGGGTCCTTATATTCGCGGATCGCAAGCAAAGCCAAGACCTCGCGGCTGAGTAGCACGATAGCATCGAGCTGAGACTGTGCGTCTGCGGCCTCGCTACGTGTTTTCGACTCTTGCTCAGTGCGCATCGCGTCCTGCTGTGAGCGTAAGCGCTGCCGGGCTATCCGGTCAGCTTGGTTCATAATAAATCCTCACATAGCTTTGCATAGTCGCCAGAGCCGATGTTGGACAGTTGGCGTTGCGGGTCGAAGGCCATCCTTCTAGCCGCAGATGCTCAACTCTTGATCACACGATGACGAGGAGCAGCGCCGGTATGACCATGCAGCACACGATCGCGAGCGCAGCTATTGCGCAGCCGCTGCCAGCCATCGTCTTTCCTGTGGTGACCTTCGACATATCGATTGCCGGTGTGTCGCCGTCGCCGAAGCCATCGTGGAGCATCTGGACAAATTCCTTGCTCCGTAGTTCGAAGTACTGCTGCAGGATCTCGTTGGCCGCGTTAACCGCGCGGTTGGTGTTCATTAGAGGCCCGATCTCGGCGGCCTCTGCCGTTGTAGTCAGATCGATGAAGCGCTGAACAATCTCGTCAAATACCTCAAGTCGCTCCTCCTCGTCTTGGGGTGCCGACCGGTTGAGATAGGCGATGAACCCCGGAACTAGGATTCCCCCGGCAATCGATTTGGAGCCCGATCCGTGAGGTACCGAATTGCCTTCCGCGAAGCCTATGAACCCTTCGTTGATCACTTCATTTGCGGCGGTCGCAGCAAATTTGTGCACCTCTTTGTCGCTCGTCTCGAGACCAGCGGAGTGAAAGCATTGCTTGGTCCACTCGATCAACAGCTCTTTCTGCGACTGCATAGCCTCCCCAATCTTTTGGGTTCGGGCGGGCGGAACTATACTGCCAGCGGCGTCCGCTGAGCGAAACCGAGGCAAGGATTTACGACGCGCTATGCTCGCGTGCTCTGGTCATCGTTTGGGGTGAGTTGTGGGCTGGTTCGATAGCGAAGCGGTAAAGCAGCTGAAGAAGGATGCCGCATTTATCGGGGGCCTAGTGGCAGATCAAGCCTTCGGTCGGCTTCCGCCCAGAGCAGCCGACGAAATGATCGGCAGCTCGACGCAGCGCGCGAAGCTCAAGCAAGCTCTCGACGCTGCCGCGAAGGAGGTCGGACCGGACAAGGCGCGCAAGAAGGCCATCAGTGCCGCTGGCGATGACGCCCGAATGCGGGCTCAGGTCCAAAGCCTCCCTTCGCGAGACGTAGAGCGACTTGCCGAAGACGCGATTTGCCAGATGCTCACAGCCTCTGAGGCAGAGTAGGCGACGGGTCGAGCCAGTGCGGCGTCGTCACGAGAGCGGACAGCAGGCGGGTTCTGCAACGGGCGTCTGATCAGAGCGGAACCGCTCTGCGGATGCTGATTACGTCGCGTCGCACAACCGGTAGTGGCGCTCGATCACGTGCAGCATTTGCTCGTTGGCTTTCGTGGTGAAAGCAAGAGATCCCGCCCCATAAATGGGCCGGGATCTTGTATCCGCCTTTGATGCGAGTCGATGACGGCATCGGCGGCTGTGCATCATCACCGCTAGATGGAATACGCGCCGATGTCGAGAGAGCGGTCGAGGGCTACTACCGCCAGATCCAACTCACCCCGGAGCAGATCGAGAAGGTGCGCCGGGATGTCCGTGAGCAGGTCGATGAGCGTCTAGCTGTCGCCCGCAAACAGTCTGAGCACCACAGCCGCCGGCTACGCATCCTCCAAGAAGAGCAGCAGAAGCTCGTGCAGCTCTATTACAAAGGCGGCGTCTCTGAGGAGGTCTTGACGGCCGAGCAAGAGCGCATTGAGACCGAGCGCACCCAGGCTCACCACTCTGGGTTGAGGCTGCCGCTCACGAAGCTACGGACGTCATGGAGGCGCTCGATGACGCTCTGACCATCGTCGGGCGCTGCCACGAGACTTATCTGGAAGCCAGCCCGATGCTCAGACGGCTTATGAACCAAACCATGTTCGAGCGGCTACTCATCCGCAGCGACCTCATCCAGTGCGACCAGCAGCCCATCTTCCGCCACATCACCCGCCTTGGACGCGGCTGCCAGACGCCCGCCAAGCCCCGGCGCCCCAAAACGGCCAAGACCCCCGGTCTTTTGGGGGCCTTGGTTCCAACGTAGACCAAATGGTGCGCCCGAGTGGACTCGAACCACCACGGGGAAAACTCCCCATAAGGCCCTCAACCTTAGACAGGCCGTGTAGATCCGTTTAGGTGCGTCCAAAACGTCCAGATTGCGAGCGTTCCAAGACGGATTGGACGCATTGGATGATATGGACGTTGCCAAAGTGTTGCCACGCAAATGCTCGTAGACCAAGGTGATCCCGCATCGCTGACGGTTACCGCCCGCGGGCATGGAGTGCCAGTCCGAGGCCGACGCTGTCAACTAGACACCAAGCTTGAGGTTGCGGGTTCGAACCCCGACCGCCGCTTGCTAGTGCCAGACCGATATTGGCTCGGGGGAACGGATTCCCGCTCCAGACGGTGCCGGGAAGCGCCCGGCCAAGTACGGACAAGCGGCCTCCCGGACACGGATCTGCAGGATTTGGGCTACCTGACTTCTACTTCTTCTTCGAAGGTCAGCGTCTCGTTGCTTTCCAGCCCGGCCTCTTCAGGGCCGAAGTTTTCTAGGCCACTGCCTTCCTCTTCAAGGTTAGCTTTTATTTTTTCCCCTGCTTCAGTTTCGTATTCGGTGTATTCCTCCACTCCTGCTTTCTCGGATAGCGTGAGCGTGAGTTTTTTCACGAGTTCCTTCACCTGCCCGATGACGGCTATAGTTGATCCTTGCACTCCGACTCTCTGTCCGGTGCCGCATTTGATTTCCACGTTCCCGGTTTAACCCTCCATACGGGCTCCTCCCTGTCCCCGAGCAACGGATCGCGGACAAACTCGAGGTTCAAATCCGCAAAGACCACGATTTCTCCTGACGCTGCGCCCGCGCTATTGCATTCGTTGGTAAATGCGCTGCAGCCTGTGAATTTGATAGTCGCTTCGGACAAGGATATATTGACGTATTTGCCTGTGCCCGAGTCTGCTGTGCAGCTGAGGCGGTCTCCCCCTACGCTTTCGAAGTGGCCAGCGCCGCTGGTCAAAGTAAAGTCCTTTTTAACGAGTTCCTTCCCTTCTTTGTTGACGAGCTCGAGTTTTTGTACTCCGCATCCACAGGCGGTGCTGGTGCTGGCTAGCATGCCAGTTGTACCGGCAAGCACGCCGACCGTACCTAGAAGCATGATCGATACCGTTAGATGTTTGAGGTGTCGCGACACGCGTGAACGCATTTGGTCCCTCCTAGGGTCACAGGTGGTTGTCTTTGAGTCGCGGAGATGAGGAAATGCGGAGCGAATCGTCCGACTGCGACTCGCGGTTACTTTCTCTTGGGGATGATGTAAAGCAGTGCCTCCAGCGTGAATGCTCGCGTTGTCGAGCGCTCGAGATCACCGAAATACCGCAGGGGCCACCGGTGCAGCGGGGGACCCCAGCGCCTTCCCGCTCTCTCGTATCCTGTCGAGCGGTGCGCTGATTCCTGCACCGGCGTTTGTCCGGCGCTCGCTGGCGGGTGTCATTGAGATATCGCCACCACCGGTGGTGGCGATCACCGCCGCGCCGAACGGCGGTCAGAGCGCTCGCCGGCGCCCGAGGTCGCTTCCGGCGCGCTGTGTTCGCGGCTAAGTCCTCTGGCTCAGCCGGATCTGGTGTGTGCTGCTCGTCTTGCGGTTGGGAAGGGTCTTTGTCCTTGTAGTCCTGCATCTCGCCCTCGAGCTGTATTCAGGTCCGGCACCTGCGTGCCACGCAGTCATCTGGACCGGGGCTTGTGGTACAGGACGCTACGCTGATTCCGATGCGCCGGGTTGGAAACATGGCGAGAAGCTTGCCGTGAGCTGGGTGTGGTCGTGCTGGAGCCACAGCCGGCGCGTTTGCCAGCGGAAGCGTGAGGGAAGGAATGTTTCGGACTAGCTTCCCGCGGAGAGTCAAGTGCGGTGGTGAGCGCGAGCGTAGCGCCGATCGCCGTATGAATGCGGGGATTGAAGTGTTCGCCAGCACAGCCGACAGGCATGATGCGCCGACGCGACGCGCTCCATCACATCCTCATGGCGCGTCGGATCGACTACCACAGAGTATGCAGCCGCCCCGCGTCTGAGTCAGCGCGATCACGCGACCACAACAGCGGGCGCCGCCATCAGCGCGTGGTTTGCGCGCCGACAAGTTTCGCCTGCTAACCGGGCTCGAACCGTAAGCGTTCAGTTGGTGGCGGGGACATGACTGTGCGTTGTCGAATTTGTGGGGTGTGGAGCGCTGTGAGGCTGAGGCGATCTATGACCAGGGCCGCGAGGTCGTGGTGGCGGTGTTGTTGCGGATGGATGAGCAGATCACTCGTCTGGAAGCACGGGTTGCGCGTCAGGATGAGCGGATTGCTCAACTTGAGCGGCGGTTGAATCGCAGCTCGCGTAATAGCTCTGTGCCGCCGAGCGCTGACGGGCCTTCTTCGCCGCCGCGGCACGGCACGGATCCCTCCGGTCGCAAGCCAGGCGCCCAGTCCGGGCATGAGGGGCATGGGCGTGAGTTGTTGCCGGCGTGCGCGGTGGACGAGGTGCTCGATCACTGGCCTGCGTCTTGTGACTGCGGACACGTGTTCTGTGCCGGGGAGCGCGATCCGACGGGTGAGCCTGCTGTTCGCCAGGTCGAAGAGCTACCCGTTTTGACCGTGAGGGTGATCGAGCACCGCGCGCAGCACCTCTGCTGTCCTGCGTGTGGCAAGTATGCGCGCGCCGCGTTCCCGGAGGAAGTCGCCGGGAGCGCTTTTGGTCCTCGTCTGCAGGCCGCGCTGGTCGCGCTGTCGGTGCGTAACCGTGTCTCGCGCCGGGATGTGGTCGAGCTCGGCGAAGAGCTCTTCGGTGCCCGCCTGTCCACGGGCAGCGTTGACGCGATCCTCACGCGCGTGTCAGACGCGCTCGCTGAACCGTATGAGGATCTGCGTGAGCGGGTCCTCGCCGCGAAAGCGCTCAACGCGGATGAGACAGGTTGGCGCACCAGCGGGGAGCGTCGCGCGCTGTGGGGCTTGTTCACCGGCCGCCACGCGTTCTTCCAAGTCGCCTCCAGCCGTCACGAAGAACACGCCAAGACCCTGCTCAAAGGCACCAGTGCGGTCGTGACCTCGGATCGCTGGTGGGCCTATCGCAGCCTGCCAATCAATCGCCGCCAGCTTTGCTGGTCACACCTCAAGCGCGACTTCCAAGCACACGCGGAAGGACTCGCTGCTGAGAAAGAGTTCGGCGAGCACGGCCTGCAGCTCTCCCGAGAGGTATTCCAGGCGTGGAGGGCCTTCCAGGACACCCACGACCGGAGCGAGCTCAAGCGCACCATCACCAGCCTGCAGCGTGAGTACAAGCCGATCATCGCTGGCTATGCCGAGAAGCGAGCGCGCAACAAGCGCTGCCGCGGCATGGCCCGCAACCTGCTGAAGGCCTGGCCAGCGTTATGGAGCTTCGCGACACACGACGGGGTCACGCCGACCAACAACCACGCCGAGCGCGGGCTCAGAAGCGCAGTCATCTATCGCAAGCTCTCCCTCGGCACCCAATCCGAGCAAGGAGAGCGACGCATCGAGCGCCTCCTCTCCGCCCACACCACCTGCCGCATACAACACCGCTCACTATTCGCCTACCTCACCGACGCGCTCACCACCCACGCCCGCGGCCACCCAGTACCGCTACTCACCTGAACAGCCACCAACTGAACGCTTACCCAAAACACCTCATTTGCAGCTATTTTTTTATGCGCCCGAGTGGACTCGAACCACCACCCCGTTTACACAGGACAAGGCCCTCAACCTGAATCGGTTGATGTAGATGCGTCCAGGGGCGTCCAGATCGTCCATTCTGTCCAGATTCTGGACGCATAGGACGCATCTGGAGGGGTGGATGTTCTCAAAATGTTCTCACGGGCCTGCGCGGTTGAGGCGGTGGCGGCGGTTGTGCGCCGGGACGTTTTCTAGCCTGTTGACCCGTGGCAAGTCCGAAACGATCAGCAGCGGCAAAGCCGTCGGCGGCGAGTCCGGCGCAGTCGCGTGGGCGCACTCAGGCTGTCTTCTACCGCGACAGGCAGGGGAGAGAGCATGTCGATGACTTTCTTGAGGGGCTGCTTGGTTCGCGGCCTCTCGCCGTCGCCAAGATTGATGACGCAATAGAGGAGCATCTGAACGGTCGCCGTCCGAGTGATCCGCCGCCGGAGTTCCCGGCCACCTCGCAGATCGCCGGGGAGTTGCGCGAGTTGCGTGTTCGCTTCGCCAAGACGCGCTACCGCGTGCTTTATCAGCGTTCGGGCAACCTGATGATCCTTCTGCACGCCTTTGAGAAGAATACTGGCGCCGTTGCAGCGAGCGACCGGAAGAAGGCGGAAGCGCGGATGGATGACTTCCGGGCCAGGATGGATACGCGCCCTCGACGGCCGCCGCGGGCGGCGGGGCGTGATGCGCCGCCGGGCTCGCGCGACAGGTAAGCGACTTACCATCCGTGGTAAGCTTTGTCGATGGCTGGCACCGTCAAGAGTCCTGTTGGGCGTAGCGCTTTCGAGGTGGCTGAGGGTCGCGCGGAGCGCAGCGAGGTCTACCGTGACGCTCGTGCTGAATACACGCGCATCCGTGCCCTGCGCGAGATCAATCCGATTGCCGCGCATCTCCGTGAGCGTCGGTTTGAGCTAGGGATGACGCAGGAGCAAGTCGCTAAGGCTGCCGGCACATCGCATAGCGCTGTGTCCCGGCTGGAGAAGGGCACCCATATCCCGCAGCTTCCGACGCTGCAGCGCATCGCGGCCGTTTTGGACGAGGAGCTGCTCGTGTGCTTTCAGCGCACCGTGGACGGAGAGGTCGAGCGCGAGTTCGCGGCTGTCGCCTGACGTCCACCTGCATGCGCTTGGTAGGACAGCTTTCCAACCCTTCGTCAAGCTTGAAAGCGATCCTCGGAGTACGGCCGGGGGACTCGAACTGATTCGTCCCTCGTGCTCGGTCCACGGAGCGACTAGGCCCACATGCGGTCACGTCGCCTCGACAAGACGTCCCTAGCGCTTCTTGATGAGCGTCGCCAGGACGCCCTTGGTACCCGAGGGCGTGCTGCGAAACACAGTCGCATAGACCCATCGGGCCACCGCCGAGAGTCCGAGGGTGGCGAGTGCTGACGTTGCGATCGGATCGCCCGTTGTCAGCGCAGCACCGACTGCCGATGCAGTACCGATGCCCAACTCCACGCCAGCATTCTTGGCCGCCTCATTCATGACCGTCGAACGTGCCACGGCTTTTTCAATCTCATGCACCCGAGGCATTAGTGCGTCCGACAGCACCTCGTTCGCCTCGCGGGCAAACGCTGCCCCGTCGGCGGGAGTGCTTTGAATCAGACGGCCGATGCTTCTAAGCTCACGCCGCCAGTCCGCGAAGGCGGCTTCGTCTCGGCGGATCGCAACAAGAGTGGCGGGGTCAAGACTGCCGAGAAACGGGAGGTCTGTGGTTGTGAGGCCAGCCGCAACCTGGAGGTCTATGTTCTTTCTGGTTAGGTCGCTGACAAGGGAGCGGATGCGATAGTCGAACAGGGCCGCGTCAGTCGCGGCGGGTGGTACATAGAGGCTGCCGGTAGCATCTGCGATCGCGAGTGTCTTATTGAGGAAATATGATGGATTTTGCCCTACGGCCCGCATCTCATGACCGACGGCGACGCCGTCGTCGGGCATCACGTCCATGCCTCGAATCTGATCTGAACGAGGTGGCTCCACATCGGTAGGATTGGAAACCAGTTGGACAAACTCCGCGTTTTGCACATCGTGACGGACCGCAGAAAGAATCGAGTCTTGCTGCGACCGCATGATGCTCAGGTGAGGAACGGGTATGACGGCGCCCGAGCGAATCAAGGGCGCAAGCAACGCAATCGTAGGCATGACCTGCGCAAGGTATGCTCGACTTCGCTCCGGCTCCCCTCGAAATGCGTAGAACCCGTTTCCCTGAAGTAGTGAAGGCTCCGCGCCCTGAATCATCATTTGGTTCCGCCTCGCCGGAATAGGCGCTGGTGAACGTAGGGCTGCCCGGTCAGGATAGAACCACTCTGCAATATGATCGTGGATGATCACGGTGGGTGCATAAATCAGTGAGGTAAAGAGATACTGGCGGGGCTCCACACCTTCCAAGTTGCCAGCAATCCAGCCCCCGGAATACACGCGAAGTTCATCATCCGTCATTGGAGGGGCAGCCCAGCCGCCATAGAACTCGTTGACGTCATCTGCGAAAGTATCCAGCTCTTTCGGCGTCAACTTATGAACGCGGTCGGCCGTTAGGGTGCCGAGCGACCGCTCAAGCACGTCGATAATTGTGTCGCGCTCATCCATTGGACTCCTACCTTACTTCTATTGCATTATACGTCCAAATGTCGCGCAAGCGGCATTGTGGGAGCCACGCGCAATCGCCTCAGCAGGCTATCCCTGAGGCAGCAACCCCTTTGCTGTGAGATACGACTCCCACTCTGCCACGCAGGCTTGGGCTAGCGTAAACGCATCGTATGTCTTACCGCTGGACTCGACCTCATACCGCGCCGAGATAGTTGGGGGCTCGCCGCCCAAGGCAAGTTGGAAAGCCTGTTTGCCCAATTTTGTATCGGCACTCTCCTTGGGGGTTGTCAGTGTTAGGTGCTTGGAACCGTTGCAGAGATCAGCGCAGATGCGCAAGTTTTGAGAGCCGCTGACGAAGGTCTCTACATCACTCACACGTGCCGATACGGCTGGATCATGCTTTAGCCAGTCCTTGAGATGGTAAGCGTTCTGAAAGAATGTGTACGCCTCGTCTCGGTAGTAGTCGGATTCCCGATCATGCGGACGGCCAGCGTTGGTCGTACTAAAGAGGTTGAACCACCGTTTGATGCGTGCCCATTGCTCGGTCCATCGATCCGTTGCCGCCATCTTTGCTACCTCACCCTACCAGCTGCGAAATTCTCGACGAGATCGGTGAGCACACCGTCGTTGACCTCAAAGAAGTCGAAAAGCACAAACAGCGGTTGAACGATTTGCTTTACATACTCGACCAAGTTTGCCTCAAGATCGCTAACAGTCGCCGTAAAGCCAGCCTGCACTTCATCCTCTGAGGTAGTGCGGCCGTCTCGGCTCATAAGTCGAAATTGGTCAGCGGCGGCGAGTGTTCTGTTTGCGAGGCCCCCATGTCTGATGTGCACGGTGATCTCGTCTGTGTCGCTGGCTTCGAGGCGACGATACAAACGGACAAGGAACATAAGGGCCTCAGTAACCCGGATCGTGCGGGTGTCGAAAAAGATCGTGTCAGGGCTTCGCTCGTCCTCGAACAAGCTGAGAATTGTGTAAAACCGCCCGTCGTGAAACAGCTTCCAGAGATCGTACGATGTACGTGTCATTGCGCCGTTGGTAATGGCAACCTCAGCAACGATGCCGTCTGCGGTAGGACGCGGTCGGTACTCGTCGCGGCTGTCGAGTGTCACGCCGATCGGCCAGCCAAACGTGTGCACCTCAGCGGCACGTACCGCGTCAAGTAGGACAGGCTGAGGCCAGTTGCCCGACGGCCTTAGCTGCGCGACCACCTCCATGTAGCCGGTCCGCTTAACGCCGGTAAGTCCGGCGATGCCCTTGTCATGCAGCTCGCGCGACCAGTCGGAATCCTCCGGTGGGCGTTTGGCGTCGCGTGCGTTGCTCTGAACGATTGCCGCCCTGCGCTTGATCCGCTTGGTCAGCTCAGTACGAAATGCCGGCAGTTCATCGGGTTTCCAGAACAGCAGGTCGTAACCTTCCAAGTCAAAATGGACCTTCGGCCCATCCGCTCGGAAGTTCGGGCTGCTGTGGTGGTGATCCTCGCGTGCAGTTAGGATCAGGTTGGCCTTCTTGCCGAGTCCCATCGCATAGCCGATCTCCAGATAGCAATTGGGCCGCTCGTTTGTGACGTCGGCGATGATGATCTGAGATCGCTCGATGAACTGGACGATCTCGCTCTTCAAGAGGTCGCCCGCGTTATGGCGGTCAACTCGCCGGGCGGTAAAACCCGCTCCTTCAATCGCGGGAATGATTGCCTCATCACAAACTGAATCGAGTGATGTATCCCCAATCTGCATAATGATAAATGCCTCGTCCATACTCTTTATCATGCGCCGGTGGACGCCGCAAGGCAAGCGGGGTTTTCTGGTTGGGGCATAACTGCGACTGCGCGTGACACAAATGCGACCGTGTTCTCTAATCCTTGATGCGCCATAGCTTGCCGTTTTCAATCCACTCGTTTTCATCAGACAGTGCCTTCATCGCTCGAAGTACGCGACGGTCGATGGATGAGCCGCCGCTCGTGGTGTCTCGGATGAACTCTGGGCCGAACTCGGATTCGATGATTACGACGGCATCGACCTGAGACAACTCGTGGCGTTGCTCAATGATCTCCACGATCCGGGCGGCAACTTGCGTCGGCGTAATAGGCACGCATGTAGGATAACGCGCTCCCTGGCACACGCAGATTTGTTCAACGGGCTTGTACGTCGCACAAGCGCCATTTGATGCCCTCGTCAATAGGCATCTCGGGGAGCAGGCCCGAGATGATCTCCGCAAACCGCTTCGGCTCGCGGCCTTGGCTTACCGCGATCCCACGTCGTGTCCCAATTCCCCGGTCCCTGCTCGGCCATCTGGGGCTTGCCGGATGGGCGTGGTTATCCCTGCGTGTGGGTTTTCCGGTCCCGTGGAAATAAAGGGCATGGGGCCTCCTTTCGACAGGAGTCTTGAGTGTACCGAGGACCGTGGCGATGTCGCCCTGCTGCGGCCCTTCACGTCGTGCGTCCTACGAGGACTTCCATATCCGCTCGATGGTCGCCCGCCGTCGTCGTGCGTCAACGGCTGGCGGGAGGGCTTTCAGGCCGTAGTGCGCGCGGAGGATCTGCTGCACGCGCGATTTGCTTAGGCCCACCTGCTCCCCGATCTGCGCGAACGTCAAACCCTCGATCAGCCGCAGGCGCAGCACTTCGTATTTCGGTGTTGAGGGGACTCGGATTTTGCTGCCGGGGATGGGCGGCAAGGTCAGGTCGTGCTCGTTCAGCTCCCGGACAAGCTCGTAGACCTCCAGCGGCCCGAAGTGCGGGCTGCTGAGAAGCAAGTCACAGGGGTACTGCTTGAAGTCGTCGGTGTTGTGGATGCCGGCCGCCAGCACGCAGGCATACGTGGCCGCGCTGATATTCAGCTCGCTTGTACGCATGAAGTACCCCGCTCAGGCGACGGCTCGGCGGACAGTTCCGCCGTGGCCGGGTAGGAGCTGGGGGTACGGCTGGTCCTCTCGGTGATCGAGCGGGTTTGGCTGACGAAAGATGGCTCGCTGGGCCATCAGCGGGTCATCGGTGCGTCTACGATTGGCCTGCATGGGAGCGCATACCTCCTATGTACGCCCCCGGCCGTTACAGCGGTCGGGGGCACTTTGCTTGCCTATGGTGTTTGCGCCTGCCCGGCAGATAGCCCGGCGAGCGGGACGGAGGCTATCAGGTCTTACGGCTAGCGATGAGCGCCTTCTTGACCTCGCGTACGTCTCGGCCAATGGCGTCCAGGCGGGCCAGCACCGTCTCCTCAAAGGTCTTGCCGGTGGCGTAGCGGCCAGCGGCCCGCAGTAGCTCGGCAGGGTCGGCTTCGAGCGCCAAGCCGATGCGCTCGATGATCTCGTCGGCTGGCGGTCCTTGGGAGCCAAGCTCGATGCGGCTGAGGTTGGAAGCCGACATCGGCACTCGCTCGGCGAGCTCGTTGAGCGTCAGGTGCCGATCACGGCGCAGCTTGCGCACCAGAGCACCCAGCGCCAGGGCACGGTCGGCCTCGGTCTTGCTCCTGGGGGTAGGCATCGTTTCCTTGCTTTCAACCCGCCAGGCCGGGCTCCTTGCCGGTTCCCGTGATATAGGATATGGCCCGCTATTCCGGGAACACAGACGCATGAGCGTTGATCCTGGCCAATCCGAAGACAAGGAGATTCATCAGCAATGCACGCCCGCAATCGCAAGGCGCACCGTGCCGAACCCACCAGCACAACGAGCCTGGCCGTCAGGCGATCGAGCCTTGCCGTCGTAGCGAGCCTGCTGTTGAGCGCCGGGGTGCTGGCTATCGCCCCGTCTGCCCTGGCGAGCATCGTCATCGGCCAGAGCATCGCCGGCGTCAAGCTCGGGGCATCAGAAGCCCAGGTGACGGCAGTGCTCGGGGCACCAACGAGCAAAGAAAACGCCGGTCCTGCGTATCCCAACGTCGTCAACCTCGTCTATCCCTCCAGTGTCGGGCTGCACATCAGTCTCGAAGCCGGGAAGGTCAATGATGTGTTGTCCTTCTCCAAGAAGCAAAAGACTTCCAAGGGCATCACCATCGGCTCATCACGGGCTCAGTTGAAAAGGGCCTATCCCCAGGCCAAGTGCGCCGAAGGACCGTATGGCCCGAAGTCGCTCTACTGCGCAGTCCTCGCTCACACTCACGGCCGCAAGTCGTTCACCAGCTTTCTGTTTGGTGGCAAAGCGAACGGCGGCGTAGAAGAGATTGAACTTGGCTACGGCGTCGGGCTGGCTCAGGAACTCAAAGAACAGAGCAAGAAATAAGAATGCGTGGAGCCATGACGATCGGCAACGCACGGCGCTTGCAGGGAGCGGCGGCACTGTCGGCTCTGTGTGTCGTGCTGCTGGTCGGCTGTGGCTCCAGTGGATCAAGCACAAGCAGCTTTACCACGCCCACGGCATCTATCAGCACACCGACGCAATCCGATCCAACTACTTCATCAACAACCAGCTCGACAACGGCTGATACGGCACCCGCTGGTGCGCCGTCGTTCGTAGTCCAGGGCACCACTCAGGAGGGCGACAAAGTGAAGGTGGAAGGCTCATTCGGATCGCCCTTGCGTCCAAGCGAATCAGACGTAGATCAGACGGCGCTCAGCGAATGCACACCGCCCGCTCCTGATGGACGGGAGCTAGTGGTGCGACTGGACCTGAGCGTGACGCTGGAATCGAGCCTGGCGGGGGAAGTCACGCTGTCAACCAGCCCCATTGTTGGGCCATTGGTCAGTTTTGTCATGGGCTTCAAGGAAGGAGCCCGTTGTGAGGGTGGAGAACCGAAGAATGCAGAAGCTAACTTTGGCAGTGTCCAGCCAGGTCAGTCGGTCAGCTTTACAATGTGGGTGGTGCTACCGGATGCCATCACACCGGCTGATCCTCACCCGTCAGCACGCGCACTTGCTGCTGATCTGTGGCTGATGGGAGTGCCTACGCCACTGGTCAACGGCAAAGGCATAGGTACTCCAAGCAAGCTCGGTGGGCCAAGGGTCGTCCGGTGTAGGACAGAAGACTTTGGAATCGGAGGCTATGAGCATTACATTGCCGTAGTGGGCGACACGCCCACTACGGTGCATGAGTCGGAGTGTCCTACCGAGTAGGTGGGCCACCAAGCAGGCTACCTATCGGACGTTAGACCGAGGATCGCCTCCATGCTATGTGACAAGCGAGATGCTGCGATTGCAAAAAGAGATGCCTCACCGTGATCGTGCTCAGATAAGCCCTTCGGCCAGAGCCAGTTGTGCCACATCTTGGCAAGGGCCGGTTCTTGTATAAGAAATTGTTGACATATAGCATCTAGGGTTACTTCGTTGGGTATTGTGAGTTCGCCGAGAGCGGTAAAATAGGGAGCCATCTGATCGTGGTAGCTAGCCAGAGCGGTAAGTGCAGATCTGGCTTCGTATTTTGCAGCCGGGTCATGGTGGTACATCATGAGAATCTTGACTTCTCGACCCTCGTCAGTTTGAGCAGTCGCCCTGTTGCAATCGTACGCGAGGAAGGCTCCATACCGTAGCGCCCGCATCTCTGCCATCTGGGTGTCACCATCAGAGCCAGCCCAGCTCTTTTCCATTTCCATGGCTGCCAGACGGGCTTCGTCTACTAGGTCTTCACAGAGTTCCCATCCGGCCTTGTACGATTCTTCACGTCCGCTATCCAGTCCCGTTTTGCGTTCTTGCATCGTTCACTCAGCTCCTCAATACTACTGTCTTTGTAATACCACGGATGAGCACCCGGCGCAAGCATGTAGTCAGCCTCATCAAGGAACCGATCGGCACGATCCCTTAGTGAAATCCCGTCCGTCATTGGCTCCCCCTCATCGATGTCATAGAGCGTGGCGATGATGCGGCGCGTGCGTTTGCGGCTCGCTGTAAGGACTGGCTTCGTTAGCTGGACTTGGCCAGCGATTAGCGATACGACTCGCTCCCCGAGGGCAACCAAAAGGCAAATTGAGTCTGGGTAAAGCCGTTCATAGGGGAGTTGGCGATCTACGGTTGGAGGCCAGGGCTCGGCGTCGCCGAGGAACTGTATGTGGTACCACGGCATCCAAGCGCCCTCTGAGATGTCTTGCACGTCAAGCTCTTGACTCGACACAGCACTGTTTCGTCTCTCCGTGCGGCCGGTGTCGAGCTGTAGGCCATAGCTGCGTGCGATGGCCAGCATGTCTGGGTTAGCGTATGGCCCGCACAGCTCAACCAGACGTATGAGCTGGTCGAGGTTGTACATCGCGTATCGGGCCGCGACCTTCAAGATTGCGTTCAAGGGATCAGGAGAGCGATGCCCACCGAACGCATCTACGTATCGGCCTAGAAGGCGGCAAAAGGCGCAGAAAAGCAAATCGGAGGCTTGATCCCAATCGGTGAGCCGTGGATTGGCCAAATGCGTGATGGCACATTCGTTATGGAAATGGGCGACAAAGAGTGAGGTCAGCGCCGCGTAGTGAAGATCAGCACCAGCTTCGGCGATCAGTAGCAAATGCGCGATGCCCTGCTCCTCCTCTGTGAGAGGTGTGGCGGTGGCATCCGGAGCGTGATTTGCTCCGCCGAGAGGCTGCTCCTTGCGGTCGCGCAGAAGGAGAAGATTGCTTGCAATACGCTCATATAGCTGGCGCCATTGTTTTCGCCGTTCGTAGCTAGCAAGGCCCTTGCCAAGCAGAGCCGCGACTTCTGGGTAACGCTCTTTCAGGGTCTTGCGCTTTCGGGTCGCGTCTTCGTCATAGTCAGACCGCGAGAGATCGAGCCATAGGAGAGTCGCAGCGGCCTGGCTGTGCGTCGGCGGGTCGAGTAGCAGCACGGCCTGACGAACCGCCAGAGCAATGGACACACGCAACCTGCCCCTTGGATCGGGGGTGAGATAACGGGCAATGACTGCAAGGTGCGGTATGTCAGTCTCGATGAGGTCCATCGGGCGGCCGACGCCGTAGTAGCTGACGCGTTCCAGGTCGTCTGCGAGCTTGTTGACCAAGGCGGGCTGCCCCTCCATACGGCGCATCTTGGCAGAAGGCTCGGGGTCCGAGACAGGTCCGACGACTGTCCGGCTGTTGTCCCTACCAAACCGGCGAGTGCGCCGGTTGACTCAAGGCTGTCGAGCAAACCCGTTCAGCCGAAGGGAGTATCCATGCAGACAACAACGCAACAAGAGGTGGCTACCGACGCCGGATGGCACTGGGAGCCGTTCCCGGACGTGTGGTGGGGCGAGGATGGCATCGATGCCATGATCTGGGCCGACGGCCAGCCCTACAGCGACTCAAGCGACACGTTCGTCAAGCTCCCGCGCATGATGGGCGGTGAGGCTCAATGAGCCCTCCCCTCAATGTTGAGGTCGGCTGCACCGGCTGCTTCCTCCATGAGCGCACAGGCGGAACCTGCCCGATGGTGCGCGGCGGCTACGACCCAGAGGCGGCCGACGCTCGAAGGCGAGCAGCGGCGCTACACGCTGCTGTTCTACAGGATGCCCAGAGCAGTCCGACTCTGGCCGGGCTCGTGCGCAGCGATGCAGCCAAGCCAGCGGGGTTGCCGGCTGCTGTGCGGCTGGGGCTGCTGCTGCCGGCTCCGCTTGATCCACTTTCCCACGACTTTCGGAAGGAGGTCAGCCATGCGGCGATCCCTAGACGTACAGCTCGCTGATGAGGCAGGGCTGAGTCCGCGCCAGGTGTTTGCGGCTCGACGCTTGGAAGCGAGTCAGGCCCTGGAGGTCCATCGCTACAACCTGGGCGCTCGCGCCCGTGCGGAGATAGACATGATCGACAGCCAAGCCGTATCTGACGCCTCTCGTACCGCGCTGGACGAGGAGGTTGGCCTGCTGGAGTACGGCCTAGGCCGTGCTGGTGGCTCGGCTGCCAAGGTCGAGCTGGTCGCCCGTCACGTCGAGCGTATGGCCGCGATCAACGATCGCCGCATCACGCGGCGCTTTGGAGGGTGAGGCCGGTGCTGACCCTATTCCTCGCCCTCTTGGTTGGCACCCTCGGAGGCACCGTAGCCGGTGGGTTCGCAGGGTGGTGGCTGTGTAGGCGACGCGTCCCGTGCGTGCCTCCTGAAAACGATGCCATCGACCCCGCTGTAGACCATCAGATCAACGAGGCCGCGCATCGTTGGGCTGCTGCTCACGATCAAGCTGGAGCTGCGCCGCTGATCGCGCGCAAGCTGCGGCTGGCCTATGTCTTGCAGCAACGTCGGGCTCGGCGGCGGAGGTGGGAGAGATGGTAACAGTGCTGCTGTGGGTGCTTGTCGTGTTCTCTGTGGCGGTAATCGTGGTGTTCCTGTGCGGGCTTTTCTGTGATGGACTCGCATCCAATAAGGGAACGCATCGGACCGTCATCCGGTTGTATGGCATACGGCGACGCATGGAAGCCGCTCAATTGAAGACTGAACTGCGGCGGGATGCTGCCTACCTGCGGCGAGCCTTGCGGCGTGATCTAGACGAGCAGGGCAAGCTATGACTACGCCTCCTTCTCGCTGGCGCGACTCTGCCGTGAACCTGGCTACAAGCGCCTTCATGGTTGCGGTGATGCTGTACGTGGCTGCCCGGCTCATTATTGCCGTTTTGCCCGTCCTGCTCATAGTCGGCGGCATTGCTTTGGTGGGCTTCGCAGGCTGGTCGTTCTATCAATTTCGGAAGTCGCGTTGGTGACAAATGTCCTTGAGGTCAAGGGCGTCGTATCGGTGTTGTGGAATGTGACAAAGCTATTGACTAAATCCCGATTTCATTTTGTAATAGGCAGGCTCCCGATATTGCCATAAGCAATACGGCGGTTTAGTTTAGGTACGGGGTTTACCCGTAGCAGGTGAATCATTCCCCGAGCGGGGTGTGGGTTTCTGCGTGCCAAAAACAGACCCGTTAGTGGAGAGAAAGGAGGTTCAACTATGAGCAGAACCTATCATCATGGAGAACGAAAAATTAGAGTCCAAGGTGTCCGCCGACCCACTGACTTGCGCCGATTGGCGCGGGCCTTGATCGAGCTGGAGTATCAACAGGCCCAGGCCGAAGCTGAGGCCGAGGCCGCACATAACCAACAGCGAAAACCCAAACGAGGTAAGCGCCAGTCGCGTAACGACGCAAACGCAGAGGCCGCATCGTGAGGACGGCTGCACCGATTTGGTATCGCCTGCGTTGGCCGCGCGAAGTCACGCTCGAGCAGGTTGCACAGGTGTTTCGCTTGGTGGCGACGGCTGCCGGCACGCCAGTAGCGATCGAGGCCGTTGGTTCGCCTGGCATGGTTGAGCATCGTCTAGCGCTGCCAGCCAGTCGAGCCGAGGCCGTCGTTGACCAGCTTCGAGCCGCGATCCCCGGTCTGAGCGTCGAGGAAGTATCGGAGCGTCCGCCACTGGCAGCGAGCCACGCTGTTGAGCTGCGTCTGTCAACCAAGCGTCGGCCGCTGCGTAGCGATGATCTGGCTGGGGTCAACCGCGCCATATTGACGGCGCTGGCGCATCTGCACGGGGGCGAGCACCTGTCTATTCAATGGGTGCTTGGCCGATCGTTGGCTGCCGTGGCTGTACCGAATCAACTGGAGGGATTGGGCCGGGAGTCATGGATCGGTGCGCTGCTGATGGCACCGCTTGGAAGCCCTCCGCAGGCTGATGTCGAGCTGCGCAACGCCGTGCGTGCCAAGCAAGCAGAGCCGGGCTGGCGGGCCGTTGGTCGCGTAAGCGTGAAGGCCAAGACAGTCGGCCGTGAACGGCAGTTGATCCGGCAGGTAGTTGGTGCCCTTGGAAGCGCCGAAGCTCCTGGCGTTCGGTTTTGGGTCCGGGGAACGAGCGTCAAGCGCGTGGTCGATGCGACCGCTGGCTGGCGTCTGCCGCTGAGATTGAACGCCACTGAGCTTGCCACCGTTTCGTCATGGCCGATCGGGTTGACTGGCGAGCTGCCGGTGTCGATGATCGGCAGTCGCCTGATCGCACCGTCTGCGGCGATCCCCCGCAAGGGCAGAGTCGTTGGCACAGCCTCGTTTCCGGGCCGGGAGCGTCCTGTGGCGCTGTCGCCTGTCGATTCGCTGCGTCATCTGCACCTCCTTGGGCCGACCGGCGTGGGCAAGTCCACGTTGCTGCTCAACCTCATCACCCAGGACATGCAGGCTGGCCGGGCGGTAGTGGTGATCGAGCCGAAGGGCGACCTGATCGCCGACGTGCTGGAGCGCATCCCGCCTGAGCGAGTCGGCGATGTGGTGCTGCTTGATCCCACCGATACCGAGCGCCCGGTCGGTCTGAATCCGCTGGCGCTTGGTGGTCGCTCCCCGGAGCTGGTCGCCGATCAGTTGCTTGGGCTGTTCCACTCGTTGTATGCGGCGCATTGGGGGCCACGGACGCACGACATATTCGGAGCGTCGCTGCTGACGCTCGCTCGCTTGCCGGGCATGACGCTGGCGGCCTTGCCCCTGCTGCTGACTGATGCTGGGTTCCGGCGTCAGGTTGTGCCTCGGGTCGCTGATCCGATTGGCTTGGGTCCGTTCTGGAGCGGCTATGAAGCCTGGAGTGAGGCGGAGCGCGCCACGGCCATAGCGCCGGTGATGAACAAGCTCCGTCCATTGCTGCTGCGGCCCGAACTGCGGGCCATCGTTGGGCAGAGTCGCGGCGGCTTCGATCTGCGCCAAGTCTTCACAGAGCGGCGCATATTGCTGGTCAACCTCAGCAAGGGACTACTCGGGCCGGAGACATCGGCATTGCTCGGGAGCCTGGTCATCTCGCAGCTGTGGCAGGCCATCCTCGGACGAGCCGCGATCCCACCGGAGCGCCGTCACCCGGTCTTTGTCTACATCGATGAGTTTCAGGACTACTTGCACCTGCCGCTCGACTTCTCGGACGCGCTGGCACAGGCGCGTGGTCTTGGCGTGGGCTTCGCCCTGGCTCATCAGTACATGCACCAGCTCGATCCCGCCATGCGCTCGGCGGTGCTCGCCAACGCACAGTCTCGGATCGCTTTCCGGTTGCCGAGCGAGGACGCGCGAGTGATTGCGGCGGGCAGCTCGATCGACGCGGAGGACTTCGTGAGTCTAGGTGCCTTCCAGTGCTACGCCCAGCTCGTCGCGCAAGGTGCGATCCAGCCGTGGTGCAGTGTCGGCACCCTGCCGCCAAGCCAGCCATTCAGCGACCCGGCGATCATCCGTGCCGCCTCACGGGGCAGCTATGGAGCCGATCGCGCCGTGGTTGAAGCCGAGCTGCACCAGCTCTTGTTCGGTCGCCGTTCAACAGGCGGCAACGACCTTACGCCACGGCGTCGAGACGACAGGAGCGCCAAATGAGAGGGCGACGTATCGCCCGTCGCATCGCGTCGATGAGAACGCCTGAAAACTCCTGTAGTGACGCTGGAGGCCGCCGAACTTTGGCAACGAAAGTCTTTCACCCTTTGTTTCAGTCGTTCTTGGTGTGTGCCGGCACGGGCCAGTGGCAGACGGCAGAGCGAGAGATGGCTGATGCGCAAGGTCTGCGTCAGGGAAGTTCAGCGGGGGTGTGGCGCTCTCCAAAGTCCTTGGATACCCGTCGGCTCGCGTCGTCACCAGCGCCCGGCGCAACACCTTTCAACACATCTACATTGGTAACGAAAGGGTGTAGAAATGAGGTTGTGTCGTGAGCGGTGCTCTCACACGCTCGTACATCTCGGCGAGGGGGGTCGCACGGCTCCGTGATCGACTGTCGGTGCGAGACATGACGATCATCGCCCAGGTAGCCGAGCTGCGACTGATGAGCGCCCGCCAGATTCAGGCGATCTACTTCCCAGGCAGCGAGCACGACAACGAGCAGGCCGCGACCCGCGCTCGCCAGCGAGTGCTAGAACGCCTCTGCCGCGAGCGACTACTGATTCCTTTGGAGCGTCGGATTGGAGGGGTGCGGGCTGGCTCGGCTGGGCTGGTGCTGGCGCTCGGGCCAGTCGGCCAACGGGTGCTAGCGCAGAGTGGGACTCGTCGCCGATCGTATGAGCCAACGCTGCGGTTTGTCGATCACACGCTTGCCCTGTCCCAACTCGTCGTAGACGTGAGCGTGGCTGCTCGGCAAGGGTCGCTCGACGTGCTGGACTCTCAGGCTGAGCCGCGAAGCTGGCGGGAGTTCTCCGGGCCGGGTGGACGACGCTTGCTCCGACCCGATGCGTTCCTGGCGTTGGGTGTCGGCGAGTTCGAGCTGCGCTGGTTCATCGAGGTAGACCGTGCAAGCGAGAGTTTGCCGGTCATTGTCCGCAAGTGTCGGCTGTATGCCGACTACTACCAATCCGGCAAGGAGCAGGCCGACGGCGGGGTCTTTCCCCGCGTCTGCTGGATCGTACCGGACGAGAGGCGAGCCGCACGATTGCAAAGCGCAATTGATCGGGATCGTGCACTGCCCGAAGGACTGTTTGTGGTAGTCACGACAGCTTCCGCCCTTGATATTCTCCGCGAGGTATCTCCATGATTTCACACTTAACCTTTAATAATAATGTGGTACACTTAACAACATTATGGAGTTGGTGCGTGAACGTAATAAAGGTGACTCGATGAGCGGGGCGGTTGAGCGTAGTCTTGAGGGCGATCCAGCCGTGATCTACTTGCGGGTGTCCAGCAAGGAGCAAGCCGAGAAGGGCGGCGAGGCTGAGGGCTACTCCATCCCTGCCCAGCGCGACGGCTGCAAGCGCAAGGCTGTCAGCCTCGATGCGGTTGTGATCGAGGAGTTCGTGGAGCGCGGCGAGTCCGCCAAGACCGCTGACCGGCCAGAGCTACAGCGCATGTTGGCCTACGTTGCCGAGCACCGCGTCAAGTACGTAATCGTCCACAAGGTCGATCGGCTGGCGCGCAATCGGGCCGATGATGTGGCGATCAACATGGCGATCCGGCAGGCCGGAGCCGAGCTGGTCAGCGTCAGTGAGAACATCGACCAAACGCCATCCGGGCTGCTGCTGCACGGCATCATGTCCTCCATCGCGGAGTTCTATAGCCGCAACCTCGCCAACGAGGTCATGAAGGGCACTATGCAGAAGGCCAAGAACGGCGGGACGCCCGGACGAGCACCGACTGGCTACTTGAACGTGCGGTGCATGGTCGAGGGCCGCGAAGCTCGAACCATCGAGATCGACCCGGTGCGTGGGCCGCTGATGCGGTGGGCGTTCGAGACGTATGCGACGGGAGAGTGGACGATCCGTCGCCTGCTGGCTGAGCTGACGGCGCGGGGTCTGACGACAGCGCCAGGACGGCAGAAGGCTGGGCGACCGCTGGGTGTCTCGCATTTGCACACGCTGCTGCGCAATCCCTACTACATGGGGATGGTGCGCTACCGGGGCGCGATCTACGCGGGCAGGCATGAGCCGTTGGTCACACCTGAGATTTGGAACGAGGTCCAGAAGGTCTTGAGCGCGAAGTACCTGGTGGGCGAGAAGGACCGCGAGCACCCGCACTACTTGAAGGGCAGCATCTACTGCGGCCAGTGCGGCGCTCGTCTGATCGTCAATCACGCCAAAGGCAACGGCGGCAACTACCCGTACTTCGTCTGCGGTGGACGCCAGCGCGACCCGTCGAGCTGCAAGCAGCGGGCGGTAAGGATTGAGCTGGTCGAGGCCGCGATCATCGCCCATTACGGCACCGTGCAGCTACCCGTTGAGGAGGTCGAACGGCTCCGCGCCTTCTTGGGGGAGGAGCTAGCGAAGCTGCGCAGGGAGTCCGACCATGAACGGGGCGTGCAAGAGCGTCGGTTGCGCAAGTTCCAAGGCGAACGCGAGAAGCTGCTGCAAGCTCACTACGCCGATGCGATCCCGCTGGAACTGCTCAAGAGCGAGCAGGATCGCCTCACGACGGCGATTGCTGGGGCGGAAGGCCGATTGGCTGCCATCGCCGCCGACTTCAAGACAGCCGAGACGAACCTCGAACGAGCACTAGCCCGTGCTGGGGACTGCCAAGCGGCCTACCGCGAGGCAACAGACCGGATGCGACGGCAATTCAATCTGGCGTTCTTCAAGCGGCTCACCATCAGCGATGAGGGCACCGTCTCCGGGGAGCTGGCCGAGCCGTGGGACGTGATCTTGGGGGAGGAGCTGCGCAGAGCGGTCGCCGTTCGAGAAGCCGAGAGCTTGACGGACGCGATCGAGCAAGCCGAGCGCAACAAAAAGTGGCACCCACGCGAGCCTGAGATGGCTCTTGTGGGTGCCACGGCCGCCGCCCCTGATGAGGGCGACGGTTGGAGTCCGAACATTTTGGTGCGCCCGAGTGGACTCGAACCACCACGGGGAAAACTCCCCACAAGGCCCTCAACCTTATTCGCCCATGCCATATACGTCCGTCCGCGTCCAGATCGTCCGTTTTGTGCGGGTTTGCGGACGCATCGGACACATCGGACGAAATGACTTGTGTCAGAGATGTGTCACGCCAGGGCGGTTCGGCCACGCCTTCGGCTCCATCCGAAGGGCGCAACTTCCTGATCAGTACATCACAGCAACCGGCGCGAAGCCCGGCATGGTGCCTCGTTCGACGGGCTATACGACCATCTCGCGCAGAAGACCAGCGCCGACGAGGATGTCCAGAAGCCACCAGATCCGCTCGACGTCGGGCTCGTCGAGCGGCAGACCTGCCTCAACGTGCAAACCGAGCCCCGCCGTGGTTAGGTTCGCCGAGCCTAGATAACCCACGGCACCCGCGACGACCTTCGCGTGGAAGATGCTCATTGGCCTCGGCGGTGCGAATTGCAGTGCGCGAACGGTCGCACCCTCCTCTTTCAGCCTCGTGGCGAGGCGAACCATCGCCTCGAGGTCGTCGCGCTCGGCATCATGCTTGGCACCGGCAAGCGTCACCGGCAGGCCAAGGTCGACAGATGTCTGCAGCGGCGCCCAAAGTGCTTCCGCTCCGAGATCAGACCAGTATGGCGACGCCAAAAGGGTCCGCTCTACGGAGGACACCAACGCGTCGAACACACGCTCCGCGAGGCTGAGTTGCATGTGTGCGGCATGTTTTGGTAGCTCTACGCTCGGAGGCACCGTGAAGACAACCCTCGGTCGCTGGGGTGGACGGCGAGACTCCTCCTCTGCGCGCACGAACGGAAGCAGCGCGATGATCTGCTGCAGCTGGCGCAGCTGGAATTCGTCCATACCGCCGTCGGCTTGGATCACCCCGGCGTCGCTTAGATCTCGACGCAGGGCGTTTGCGCTAGCGATGGCGAAGTGCCGCGGGGCTATGTCTGCCAACGGCCGGTCTGCCCGGAGGCTCTGCGACCATCTCGCTAGGTCGGCCTCCGAGCCGAACAGGTCGCGGGCGCCGTAGGCGGCCGCGACAAGACGTTGCGCCTCGCCGCTGTGAACGGGGCCGTTCATCCGAGAGGCTGAAAAGTCTCCCAGTAGCCAGAGGCAATCTGAAGCTCCTGGCCCTCGGGACTGCCGAACAGTACGGCGCGGTTAAGTTCGCCGTTGTACTTGTCGCAGCTGAACGCCAGGTGTAGGCAGGCCATACACGCTCCATCCTCCTCGCCGCAGTGGGGGTCCCAGGGGCAATGTTCAGCGTCGACAAGCGTTGCGTCAAGCCACTCGGCTAGCCGGTGCTCGACGAGTGCAACCAGCGCCCCAAGCGACACGGCTTGATGAACATCAGCGAAGAGACCGACGGTGAGCATGTCCGGAATGAGGTACTCGCTCATCGTCTCCTCACCGAAACCAGAACGCTCTCCGAGGTTCTTGATCAGCGCGTGTGCCATCGTGTGCTGAAGCAGGAAGCAGAGATCCTTGATCGTCGGGTTTCGGCACTGCTCGGCAAGCATGAACGCCTTGGCTGCGCGCCGGCGACCTAGGGTGTCCTCCCGCGAAGGAAGGTTAGGTGTATTTGTGAGCCGTCCGTTGGCGAGGAGCCAGGCGATCACTCGCTCGGCATCAAGCTCGAAGAAGACTGCCTCCGTCGTAGCAGTCGCGCAGTAGATAGGCGTTCTACCTCGCAGTCGAGCACCGCCGCCAGAAAGCGACTTGAATGAGTTGAGTATCGCCTGCTGAGGATGTCGCGAGATGCGGCTGTACCCAAAGCCTGCGAGCGCGACTGGGAAGTTATCGACGACGAGAAGATCGGAGAACCCCAGCTCGGCAAGCTTCTGCTCTGCGGCGTCGAGCACATGAAGCGCCCCAGCACGTCCCCCGCGCTCAGCCGCCTCGCGAAAGCGCTCGAGCCGCCAGATCGACAGGTCAGCGGCTTCACCCCAGATGAGGGTTCGCTCTCGGGGTCGCTGCTGTGACCCCACGGCTTCAACAATGTCCTCGTCGACAAGGCGTTCGATGCTCTCAAAGTCGCCTCCAGCCTCCCCAACGAGTGTGCGCACCATGTCCTCGATGGCGTCGGGTGTCTCACCGTCGAGTTCCATCAGCCTGCGCACCTTGCGGGCCTTGGTCTCGAGGTCTGCGCGGTCCTTGCTCACCTCGCTCAGTGCCTGCTCCCAATCGGCACCAAAATACTCAAGGTAGGAACCGACGACGATCTTTCCTGCTCCAGGGTGGGTACGCAGCGCACTCATTGGCTGCGGGTCGAAGCTCACAAACTTCAGGACGTGCGTGTACAGCCGCATGTCCTGTCGCATCGTCACGTGGCGGTAGTTGCCTGGCTCGGAGCAGGAGCACCCAGGGGCGCGCATCCCGCTGAGTCGGTGACCCATAGCCGTGGCACCGTGAGCCCCTGCGCGACAGCGCCAACTCGACGTGGGGAACAACCCAGTGTCGTGAAGGTACACATGTTCCCATTTATGCTGCGGGCAGGGCTGGATAAAGAGGTCGCGAGCGCGCCCGCAGTTATGGACAAGCATGTACTCGAACTGGCGCAGGCGTCCGCCGCAGCGTGGACAACTCGCTGGGTCTTTTGCCCTCTTCCATGAGTCCTCGCTCTGAAAGATCTGGACACGCTGACATCGCTGGTCCGAACAGCGCAGCTGCAAGGGCCAAGTCGAATAGAAGACACTTCCCTCCGGCTCGACTATCGCGTACTCGCCAGCATGGTCTGTCGCTGGCTTAACAAAGCCGGAGGTCCGGCTCACCGTCGTTCCTGTATCCGGGTCGGTGAGCTCCCAGTCCTCGAGCCGCTCCTGAAGTGCCTCCATAAGAACGTCGCGGTTGACCTCCGCGCTACCGACGGGCATCCACAACACCCTTCCAATCGTCTCGTTGGGGTGCTCAAAGGTCTGCTCGGGAAGGAAGCCGCGGATCACCTGTGGCAGCGAGCGCTTTAGTGTCGTCGCCACTCTTCAGTCCTCTGGGTCGGTGGACACTGCTGGTCGTCCGCGACCAATGCGTCGGGCGGCAAGATCGTGCTCTATCCGTTGCGATTCGCCGTAGGCAGCGAACTCCATCGGCAGATCCACGGAGCGGAACGAGGCGAGGACGCCTGGACGGAACCGCTCGGAGGTCGTGTTCTTGCCACCCTCCTCCTTTAGGCGACCAATCTGGGAACTGAACGCTGCGTCTACGGCCTCGCCCAGAGACTCCTCCCACACTGGGTCGAACAGCGGGCGGCTCGTCCCATCCTCCTCATGGATTTGCTTACCCAAGCCGAGTGCGCGATGCACGCGTGCGCGGATGTGATCCTCCTTGCCCGGGCTGGGCGCCTCGGCGCTGCCGAGCCAGCCTCGCAGCTCGGGAGCGTAGGCGAGGGTCTTGCGCGGCTTAGTTGCATCGAGACCGAGCCGCTGTGCGCGTTCGTTCTGGTACGCGATGAGCAGCATTGCGGACATGACGCCAGGAACGGTCCAGCGTGCGCTGAACTTTGCAAAGCGGTTCACCGGAACGGGCGTGATCAGTCGGTCTAGGAATTCGTGATACTTGAAGGAAATACTCATAGAAGCTTCGCTCGCGAGCCTTACGGGCATCGAAGCCGACGACGATTAGCCCCACATGCGTGCGGCCCGAGCGCGATGAGGACTGCACGTAACCGGCGACGCTCGGGGTCATTCCGTTCAGAACCATGAGGTTCAGGGCGTTCAGGTCAACGCCATGTGAGACGATGCTCGTTGCGACGAGCGCCCGAAGGCGCCGGGTCCGGTCCGGCTCACGGTCGTACTGCTCGTCGATCCGGTTCAGCACGGCCGATATGCTGGCCAGCGTTGTGTAGTCAGCCACGAGCGTCTCGACATCGAGATGCTCGTCGTCCGCGCCAAATGTCGCGTAGCGAATACGAGATCCGATCCGGTCGGCGTCCTGCTTCCGATTCACGTAGCCGAGCGAGAGCTCGTAGTGCAGAAGCTGACTCGCCAGCCACGCCTCGTCTCGCTCGGCGCTCAGGCCACTGGACTTGAGCTGACCGAGCGCTGCGGTGAGGTCGTCCTGCATCCGGATGACCTCCTCGTGAAGGTAGCGCTGCACGCGCTCGCCAAACTCAGCCGGGTCGGCACGATACGGAAGCGCACCGAAATACAGACGCCGTGCAGCCGGGGTTGTGTGCACGTAGAACGACTCGCCGAGCGCCCAACCCGATGACGGGAAAACCCGGGCATCTCGCGCGTATAGGTGGAGAACTTGTCCCTCCACCGACTCGACCGTGGCGGATGCGGCGATCGCCTTCGGTGGAAGACCCGAACCAAGCTCCACACTCAGCAACTCAAACAGCGTCTCGTAGTGTGCGTCCAGACTGCCTAGCTCCTCCTCCAGTAGGTGAAGCTCATCCTGAATGTGCAGCTCAGGAGCGGGGTCATGTGTCGGCCCCACGACTTGGTACTGAGACGCATCCAGCGTGCAGTAGCGGCCGGCCAAGCAGCGGTCGTCTTCCTTGACCCCACGTCCCTCTCCGAAGACGAGTTGGTGGTTCTGGAAGTAGCCATGCTTAGGGCAGTAGTAGGCGGGTCCGGCGAACACGCCTGCGAGCTCAGGCGCGCGCGCGAGGTGCGCGAGCTTGTCGACCGTGGCAACGAGGACAGTTGGCAAGTAGCGATAGACCTCATCGTCAGTCATCACAAGAGGCATGTCCTCGCCGCACGCGCGACAGATGTGCTTCAGTCGGACGTTCTCGACATCGGCTACGAGGTCGATTTCGCCGCCGCACGCTGGGTTTGGGCAGAGGGTCACCATTCGCTCCTCCCTCAAGTCCTCCGCGCTGCTCCCCGCCCACCACAAGATGTTGTCGCGCTCGTTGCTCTCACGTGTGTCTGTAAGCGAGTTCGGTGTGTTCCCGCGGCCGACCCAGTATCCCAAGAGAAATTTATCCCCTGTGTAGTCGCCACCGTTGACAGTTGTTTCCTGCTCGATGAGTTCTTGGCGATAATGCTCTCCCCACCACAGCACGTCGAGAATACGTGCGAGTTGTTGCACGGAGAGCATCCGCAGGGGGAAGCGAAGGACGGCGCTAACGCCGCGCTTCTTGCCCCGAAGGCGAGCGTAAAATAGGTCAACAAGGATGAGCCCGAGGTATGCCTCGGTCTTTCCACCACCGGTGCTGAAGTGCAATACGTCGCACACATCAAGCTGCGCGCGCAGGTCGTGCTCCTGGGGCGCCTCGCGTACACGGAGTGCCCCGAGCTCGCAGACCTGGAAGACGACCTGAAACAGACGCCATGTCCCGAAACGCCGGCCCTCGGGCTTGGCCTGATCTATCCGGTGGAAGACCTCGTTTGCGGCCCTAAACGCGGCTAGCAGCTGCTCGTCGTCGCGCAGACAGCGCAGTCCGCGCGCGAACAGCTTTACGTCGCGCTCCTGAAAGTATCGAAGTGCCTGTTCGGCGTCAGCGCGAGTACCGTCGTTTCGCCACTCGGCGATTATGCGTCGCCATGTGGCTTCGTATCCGGCCATCGCCTGCTCTATCCTGGCCAGCACCGCCAGCGTGTCCGGCCCACGTAGCTCGTCGAACTCCATGCGGACCTGCTCGTCGTTGTTCTGGTCGACGCGTGGCTGACGGTACAGCGGGAAGGTATCGGTGCTGAGCGGCCGCTCAGTGTCTTCGGCCTCGGCGAGCCGACGCGCTGTGCAATTTGTGCTCGTGGCTTCGACGGTCCTCAGCTTGTCGTAGCGAAAGCCTCGTGGCGCCTCGCGGAAGAAGGTTGGCGTGAACTGCTCGCCGGTTTCGTATGCGCGCAGGCGGCTGTCAAAGAACGCAAGCTCGCGCCACATGGTCGGCGTCTTTTCTTTTCGGCGCTTGCCAGGGTCACGCGGTTCGAGGGTCTTATTCTGTAGCACGCACCGGATACGGATGGTGCCGGTAGGTTGACGACGCCAGTCGACCTCGATCGCAGCCTTTGGTGTGGCGTGCGGCTGTTTGCTTCGGATACCTGGGATCTCTGAGTCGGTCAGCGATAGACGCCAGCTTGCTTCAGTTCCGTCGAGGGTCTCTGCGTTGATGCGCTGCCCAACCAGGGTGAACGGGTAGGCCGTCCGCGCGTCGTCGAGGATGGGGCGCAGGATCGGGTCGAGGACATCGTCGAGAGAGATGGTCAGGCGGTCTCGCATCTTTGTTAGATCGAGAGTGACACCGAAGCGTCCGCTGTCGATCTCTACTCGCTCGAAGCGTTCAGCAACCGGGATGGTGCCCGTGTGTTGGGCATCGGATCCTGTGCTGGGCTCCTGATCGTCCTCGTTCTCGCTCTCCTCAACACCCTGAGCAGCGCGCTGATCATCGAGTGTTGGGTAGCGTTGGATATAGAAGACGAAGTCGGCCTCCAGCTCGAAGTTGGCTGAGGCGCTGCTTGGGGCGGGCGAGAGCGTGAACGTGAACCCGAGATGTGATGGCGGCTTACCCCACTCTCGCGCGAGCTGCTCGGGTGTCATCCCACTGTCATCGTCGGGGGTTGGAAGCGGGGGGAGGACGCCGAGCTGCAGAAGCTGACTCGGCCGTTGGTCGAGTAGCGCCATCTCCGGAGCTCGGCCGTTGAGCTGCTCCTGCACGCGTTTGGCTAGGTGGCGAACGATGCGCTCTTGGTCGTGCGCAACGTCACGTATGGGCGTGCCTGTCGCCGATGAGGCAAGAACGTCAGTCACTGGCGAACTCCCTCGGTGGTCTCATGATCGACAAAAGAGCCCAGCGCGTTGGCCGGCACCTCCTCGATAGGTCCGGTGACCTCGTGAATAGTGAGGACAAGGACGTTGTCGAAGACCATCGCGACGCGCTCTATCGCATCAGAATCGTCGCCGATGAGATCGCGTAGGCGCCGCAGGTTCTCTTCGGTCGCGCCGCGAGCGAGGATGATATTGCCGATGGCCTCGTTGAGGATACGTCCGATGAGGCTATGCGCCCCGCGGGTCCGGGTGATGAAGTCCTGGATGACTGCCTGATTCATGATTGCTTGCTGGTCACCGGACGCCTCCAAAACAGCACGCAGGTGCGCTCGCTGCTGAGGTCGCGCCTCATCGCGCTCCCAGCTACGGATGGCGCCGCTCGTGACGCCGATATGTTCAGCGAGACCCTGCGTCCCGTAAACAGCGATGGCCTGGCGGAGCGCTCGGTAGTACATCGGCATGTAGCGATCGTGAGCAAAGGCGAGCTGCTCGTCCCAGGCGGCCATGAGCTCGGCGACGAGGGTTCCACGCTCGGAGCCTGGGACGACGGCAACGCGCATGCCCGGCTGAAGCTCGCGTATGCATAGAGCTGCTGCGCGCGTTGCGCCGTCCTCACCGACCACGATGACCGTGGCTTCGGCGTTTGGTGCAACAAGCATGTCTGGAGCCTCCTCAAAGGCAAGCTGCAACGCGCTCACCTTCCGCTGCCCCGCCGCCATGCTCGGCGCGGGGTCATCGTGCTGTTCGGCGGCCGCGAGCTCGGTCCCATGGAGTTCCAGAGCGCGGTCCCAGAACTCGTCTTCTGGACCTGGCGGCGGGAGAAAGTCCTCCAGCTCGTGCTCTTGCGCGGGGCGTGGGTCGATGAAGCCATCGAGGTCCACGACGAGTGCGGGCTCTTCGCGCGAATGCGCACCAAGCGAGTCCTCGCGCTTGCCGAGTCGTAGGGCATCGAGCGCCAGGTGCCCGGCTTCGACATTGGCGGTGCGGCGTGCACTCTCACGGGCGCGGCGCGACAGACGCCGACGCTCGTGGGCATAGCAGAGAACCTCAACGCGATCGGTCTCACCGGCCAAGTAGATGCCGGCGTGGCGATCAGGTGGGGGACCCATCAAGATGGTCACGAGACTCTCGGGCACCGCTCGCGCGCGGTCCGAGAACGCGCTCACCTGCGCAAGCTGTCCGACTTCGTTAGCGTCAAGGATGCAGTCGTCCGAGCACAGTGCCTCGGTAAGCGCTAGGCGCTCAGCGCGGGTCTGCACGAGAAAGCGAAGTCGCTCCCCACGCTCCTGGGCCTCAAGCAGACGAGCGTTGAGCGCCCACCACTTTGGGGAGTCTTCAGGGTCGGAGAGGAGGACCAACAGCCGACGCAGGGTCGCCTTGACAGCCGGCCAGTACGACGTGTAGGTGGGCTTCCAGCGTCCCCGGAAGGGACTCGCGCTCGCATGCTCGACCTGTTCGACAAGACGCTCGGCAGGGTCGCTGTACCCAAGCCGCTCGGCGAACGGTTCGTAGTATCCGAGGGGGACCGCCATGCGCCGGAGAAGCGAGACAGCCTGTAGCGCTGTGAGATAGACCAGAGGCGGCTTCTCACCACGCGCTCTTTCGCTCATCTGCGCCAGCGAGGACTGCGCCATGCGTAGATATCGCTCGACCTCCTCATTGACTACCAAGCGCGCGCCAAGCGGGCGTGGGTGCAACGCGCGCTCGGCGAGCGAGGTGCTCGCGAGCGCGCTACGGCCAGTGCCCCATCTACCGGCTGCCGAACGGAGGAGCTCCCAGTCGAGACAAAGAAGCGGGATCCGATGATCCGTGCAGAATGTCTCAAAGCGCGTGTCACCGAGCTCACCCACCCAGAGCTGTCGGCGTCGCGCAGTCTGATTGCGCTCGTGGGTCTGGTGCCACGACGTGGGTGACGCCCCAATTGTGTCGACAACCATTGCGCTGATGACGTTGTATGCGACTGGTGCAGCGACATTCGGCGTCTGGAACAGTAGCCATGAATCTTTCTGGTCGAGGCCGTCGTATTCGCGTCGGTCCATACTCAGCGCGGCCGGGCGAAGCCGGCGCTCGTCCGCCACGGGGAGAGCGATAAGAAGTCCGGGCTTGAAGCCCTCCGCTCCCTGGCGATCGGTTGTGAACTCTAGATCGGCCAGGTAGGCGCGCAGTGTCGCGCGAGCGGTCGAGATGGCGATAGATCCAACGAGTCGGCCCTCGGCGGCCGCTGGCTGCCGGCGCCAAAGCGCCAGGTAAGTAGCGATCATGACGGCAATCGAGTCTCCGCCGCGCGGCACCGCAATAGCTGCGGCCCCATTCGGGGTCACAGCGACAGCGCGAGCCACCGCGCACGCCACGCGATCCGGTCCGCTTGGCTTCACGGGCGCTCCCGCCACCCATACGAGACCCTCATCGAATTTGCGCGTGAGAACCGGGTCGCGGTCAATACCTGCCGCCAGGCGCGCCACAATCGGATGTTCGGCGTCGATGAGCGGGAGGTCTGGCACTGTGGCCGTCGATAGGCTGCTCATGTGCTCCGTCCGGTGACCTCAATGCCGACGCTCTAGCGCCTACTGAGCGCTGCTTACGGTAACGCATCGACAGGAACGCGCGCAGCCTGACCGGCGGTCCGAGGATTAGACGCTGACGACTATCCGGACATCCTCGTGCGAACCAAGGCCCGCCAGCGCTGCGCCCATCCGTTCCTCTGGGGGTAGGTCGCGCCAGTCATCGGCGAGGCGGGCCATCGCTCGAGCTGCGAGCGTCGCGTAACGCAAGCAGGCACGGTCCGCAGAGTTCACGGCTGTACCAGCGCGTCGCAGGGCCTGTACGCGCGCGGCGACGTGGCGCTCGACATCGACATCGACGAAGTCAACGGCACCGGGCTCCCTCAGGGGTGGCTTGCGCAAGACGAAGACAGCATCGGTCGTGGCGGCATATCGGCCGTGAATATGTGTCGAGGCACGCATCTCCGATGGGCACGCGAAGACCTTCGTAGGTACGAGGCCAGCGTCCAGGCACGCGACAACCAGCGGCGCATATGCCTCTAGATCGTTGTGGTGGTAGGTAAACGCGAATACGCCCTCTGGCTTAAGTGCGCGCGCGGCTGCGACGAAAACCGCGGCCAAGCGTCTTGAGAACTCGCCGAGATCCACCTGTCCGGTTGAGCCCACGGCGTCCTCGGTCGTCTTCGCGTGCCTGACATCAAAGAACTCTGTGTCGGGCGCGAGGCGCCGCAACCACACGTAACAGAACTCCATCAATTCCGCATATTGCACATTGGCAAAATAGGGAGGGTCGGTAAGCACGATATCGACCGAGTTCTCTGGGACGTCCCCATCGCTTAGAGATCCACGAAGCAGCAGCGCTCGGCCGCCGTCACCAAGCTGATCTGTCGTCCCGATCGGTAGGGCGGCGATTCGCTCAGGAGAGGTATCGTGACGCTTAAGACAACCGTCGGAATCAGGAACCGTCTCGTATGGAGCTGCGCACCAACGCTTAGCACGCACGTACTTCGCAAGCATCTGCCGGAACCCGCCCGACCCACGCCCGCTCTTGCCGACCAAGGCCACCTCACACGAGACGCGAGGTACAGGGAAGCCATGTACTGCAAAGATGTCGGTCGGCTTAAGTGCCTGCCGGTCATATCGCACGAGCGCGTTCTGGTAGCGCAGCCCGTCCGAGAAGATGGTCTGGAGCGCGGCGCGGAGCTGCGCGTTGGGCTCACGAGCGATCGTGCTGGCCAACACGCCGAGCCCGTAGCGTTGTCTTGGGCCGAACAGGTCGATCCACTGTTGATAGCCCCATCGCAATAGGCGCTCCGTCTCGGTGCCGCGGGGGATGAGCTCAGTGGGCCACACGTCCGCCACGCGCCGAGCCCGCCGTTCAGCCTTCCGCAGGACTTCGTGGTCGCGCGGATCGGCAGTCTTGTAGGCCCGTTGTGCGGGCTCATGGCAGGCTTCGCAGTGGTAGTCGACCGCGGCCAAGCGCTGACACGGCGTCTCAATGCTTCCGCGCGGCGGGATGCGGTAAGGCTCCCCGCACTCACACACATGCAGCGTGTCTGGTGCGACAAGCCCGTCATCGAAGCGCTCCGCACAGTGAGGACAGCGCGCGGCGCGTTTGCTGGAGCTGTGCTCCGAGATGGTCATGCAACTCGGACAGATATGTACCTCCACGGGGTGGCGCCCGAGCCCGGTGGAGACTAGCGTTGTATCCGCCAGAAGTGGCCGCGCACTCCCGCAGGCACAGCGATGGTGGCGTACCCAGAGGAAGTAGCGGGCGTCGGCGTCGGCGTGGCAGCTGGGACATGCCGTCTTGTAAAGCGCACCTACGCGGCGCTCGACCGCAACCGCGACACGCTCGCCGGCCGCCGCTAGAGCGTCGGGGTCAAGCGCTTCGAGCTCGCGCTCAACAAGCCAACGGCTCATCGGGTTGGTGTCGTAGCCGATGACGGACATGCCCACCCGTGCCGCCTCCAACACTGGAGTACCTCCCCCCATAAAGGGATCGAGGCACACACCGGAAACCTTCTGCCCTTCGGAATAACGATGATGCACAGCACGCTCTCCGAACTCCGCGATAACGAGCGCACGAAACAAGGAACCCGGACGACGCGCAAACCACTTGTGCACGCTAATAACGGGGCGATAGTGCTGCTGCATCTGCTTCTCGCGCGCCGAGAGCCGCGCCACGAAGCTCTCGGAGAAGTGCCGCTCGACCGCCATTGTGCGGACTGTAGTCGTTGGCGAGGATCGCAGGCAGGCAGTTGGGCTAAACAAGCGATCAGAGCTCGATGCGTAGCCGGCGTCGCCCTGCTTGGGCAGCCCTGCCGTGGACGCAAGCGAGTGCGAATGCGCACACTGACGCCGGATATGTCTGCCGCCTTGAGGCCCTGGGCACAGCGCATCCACCACTCTCTCGCAGGTCTTTCAGATGACTGACCACGAAGTCATGGGGCGCCAGCGGGCGAGGGAACGGCGCCGGGAGCAGGAGCCGGCTTGCCCGGCCATTCTCGCATCCCCTTACGGGGATGCGGCCGGGGCTGCGACCGGCCCGGCACCCGGCGGGACCACGCATCCAAGGAGGCTCAAATGTCCGCTGGACTCACAGACTCGGACAGCATGTTCTCGGTACGCAAGGCACCCTGGCACGGCCTGGGAGCCGTGCTCGAGGAGCCGCCGGCGACCGTCGCGGAGGCCATCGAAGCGTCGGGGCTCGGCTGGAGCGTCGCGAAGGAGCGCATTGCCGTCGACCGTGGCGATGAGCCCGACGACGATTGGCTGCTGCCTCGCTGCGAGCAGATCCCCGGCTACTACGCGACGGTCCGTCAGGACACTCGCGAGGTGCTCGGGATCGTCGGCGAGCGCTACCGCATCGTGCAGAACCACGAGGCGTTCGCGTTCATCGACCAGCTTCTCGGCAGTTCGATCCACTTCGCGACGGCCGGGAGCCTGCACGACGGTCGCCGCGTGTGGGTGCTCGCCACGCTGCCGGACCACGTGGAAGTCGGGGGCGATGCCGTGCGCCCATACGTGCTGCTGATGAACAGCCACGATGGCTCGACGGCCGTGATCGCCGCGACCACACCGGTCCGTGTCGTCTGCCAAAACACCCTCAACTGGGGTCTCCAAAGCGCACGCCAGAAGTTCTCGATCCGCCACACAGAAGCGGTCACGCAGCGCGTGCACGAGGCTCGCCGAGTCCTCGATCTATCGATCAACTACTACGAGCAGTTCAAGCGCTACGGCGACCAACTCGCCTCAGAGCGCTGCACGGAGCGCCAGCTTCGCGGAGTCCTCGACGAGCTCTACCCGAACGGCACGAGCGACTCGGTGAGCGGCCGCACGCGGAAGTCCCGGCAGCAGACGAAGGACCGCATCGCCGAGCTGTTCCTGCGTGGCGAGACGCAGGGCAACGCGCCCGGCTCCAAGTGGGCTGCCGTGAACGCCGTGGTGGAGTACGGCGACTGGCTGCGCCCGATGCGCTCGAGCGGTCAGCGCTTCGCCCGCGCGCTCGATGACGGACCCGAGAAGACCCTCGCGCTGCAGCTCGTCGCGGCTGCGTGACCTGGGCAGGCTCGGCGGACCTGCGATCCCCGCCGAGTCTGTCGCGATCGACTCGCCGAAGCACCCGCGTACTCACGTACAATGAATGGTCAAGGAGCCGACCCGAGCGGTCGATTCCCTACTAGGAGCGTTTGCAATGGCTACCCGAACTGACAACGAGATCCGCGAGCTGAGCCCCGAGGAGTGGGACCAGCGAGTAGATGAACAGGCACGCAAGCGCCTGGGCATGAGCGGCGAGGAGTTCGAGCGGCGTCTGAACGCGGGCGAGATCGACATTGACGATAGCCCCGACGTGACGCGCGTTGCGATGATGCTCCCGCTCCATGCCACGCACAAGTAAGACACCCGCCGAGGCCGTCGAGCACTACCGCGGCAGGACCGTGCGACTGCTGTCCTGCGTGACCAGCGTCCACGTCGTCGCCCGTGCCTACCACCTCTCGGACAAGCCGCACGAGCTCGAACTAGCTGACACGGCGAAGATGCATGGTGGTCCTCTCTCGATCGACGTCGCTGAGGAATACGAAGTACGCCAAGACACCGGCGGCTGGCGTGTTGCAATCCTCGGCTACCTCTACGCGATCGGATACGAGGGCCGCGAGCTCGTCTCCTACCACTGGCATCCCAGCGGGCATAGCCCGATCACCTGGCCGCACCTGCACGTCGCGGCCAACGTCCAGGTCGGTGATCGCTGGCTCGGAAAGGTCCACCTACCCACCGGCCCCGTCGGTCTCGAGCGAGTCGTGGCGCTCGCGATTACCGAGCTTGGCGCCAAGCCGCTGCGCGACGATTGGGAACGGCTGATCCGCGAGGCCGCCGCCCGCTGACGGCCGGTCCGCCGCAATGGTCTTGGAGCCGTCAGCGTCCCCGTCGCGCTCCGGGCCGACGTAGCGTGCTCGTCACCGCCAAGTCGTGATCGAGCCTCGCGCTCACTCGAATCGACGCATGCGCTGCCGCTCGTGAGTTGAGCTTGAACATCACCGTCAGCCGGCGTTGCCGAAGCGTCACCATCCTGGCGCCAGAGGCGACCGCGCGCCCTCGCAGCTTGCCGATGAAGCCAATACGAACTGTTCCGCTCGCGGGGCCAGTCAGGTCACCTGGGACCACGTTCAGCGCGTGATCACGAAGCCGTTTGCTCGAAACAACAGCTGGCGCGCACAACACCTCAAAGCAAGTGCAGAAGATCGGTGACATCCTGCACATCCGAAACGGCGCAGATCGTGACCAACTCGTACGACCTTTGCCATCTGTACATCCAGCCCACCTGACCGCAATAAAAGCAAGTGTTCGAGCATCTCAAGCATTTCGATCATTCGGTGCGAAGGGTGCTCGAGCTAGCGCAGGAGGAGGCGCGGGCGCTGGGCCACGAGTCGCTCGACAGCGACCATGTGCTCCTGGCTCTTGTGCGCAACCCGGCGAGCCCAGCTTCTGCTGTCCTTGAGCGCTTCGCCATTAGCCCGGAAAGGCTGCGGGAGGAGATGCGTACCGACGCACCCGCTCGCTCGAACCGCGCTCGTGGTGACCTCCCTGTCACCCCTCGCTTCAAGAAGATGTTGCAGGCAGCGCTGCGCGAGTCGGTGAGATGTCGGGCGAGGGCTGTCACCACTATGCATTTGCTGGTGGCGCTCGCAGAGGACGGCACATCTCTGGCCGGCCAGGCGCTCGCGGCATTCGGCGCGGACCCGCAAAGTCTGCGCGACGGCGCAGCCGCTGTCGAAGAAGGAGCGACGCTCCGCGCTCAACTCGACGCCATCCAGTCACCCACGAAAGCTCCCGGTGCGCCGACCCGATCCCTTCCCGTCCGGCGCGAGCCGGAACTCTCTCCCCGACCACGGGGTCAGGCGCGACGCCTGCTACCAAGCCTCGTCAAGGCCACGCTGCTGCTCCAACTCCTCCTGTTCTCGGTGCTCACGCTCACCGGCTGGGGTGCTCTTCCTAGCCGAGACGTCGACCCACCCAGGATGGAGCGGATAGGGCCACCGCCGGGATTCATCGAAACCTACGCGAGCCTAAGCCACATCACCTATCCACTCGAGCACGGACCGGAAAGGCAAATCGCCACCGCCGTCTTCGTGGGCACACCCGCCAACTGGGGCGGCCCGGAGCCCACCCCGCCATCTCTCAACGTGTTCGGCCAGTCGCTGGGCACCACGATCCACCAGTTCTCCGCCGGCAGCCACAACACCATCCTGTTCGTCGTGCCCTCCGTGACACTCCAAGGCGGGGTGCTGTACGTCGCGATCAAAGGCGACCGATACAGGCTCACAGTCGTCACAAACGAATCCTCGATGGGGTTTGCCGTCGTGTCGGCCGCCGTCAATAATCACCTGCTGCCGGCCTTTGACTCGTCGCTGCTTTGGCTCACCCTGTCAGCGCCCGACCCAACCCTAGTGCCGCTGATGCTGACCAGGCGGGAACCAGATAAGCAGACGTACGTGCTGAGTCACGGCACGCTCGATGCCGCCAACCAGGGCGGAGTGATAGCCAGCCCGGTCGGCGGTGTCACAGTCGGCGCGCCTGTCGTGGCGATCACGCCGACCTCAAGTGCCCTCGCTGGCTTCCTCGAGCAGTCCGGTCGGGGACCCAGCAGGTTCGTGGCAACCTCGGCGATCGCGAACGTCCTGAGCACGGTGGGGCCCTCGGTCTCGGGTGGCAGCTGACGCTACCATGCGCTTCTCGCCCCGCAAGCTGGTGCACCCGGTGCATCTGCCCCCGACTGGCACAGCAGCTCGTCGCGAGCTACTCGCGGCAGCAGCGTTGCTCCTGCTCGCAATGGCCGCCCTCAGCATCCCGGCCGAATCGTGGACTCACCTGGGCGGCTCGCTCGCACACGTCGAGGGTCAGCCACTCATGCCGACACTCTCGTTCGTGCTGGGGAGCGCGTGTTTGGCAGCTGCACTGTGGGCAGCCATGCGAGCTCTCCCAAGCACCCGGGTAGCTGGCATAGCCATCGTAGTGTTCGCCCTTATCAGCGTGGCGGAGTTCGGCGCCGTTTACCGAGATGTCCTCCAACTCGCGATCTTGCACCATTTTTATCTCGCCGGTAACTCGGCCCGCGATCGAGGGCCGAGTGCATACTGGGGCGTGACAATCGTCGCGGTGGCGACCGCGGCCTTCATCCTGCCCCTCGCTGTGGCGCTGGCGAACCTGCTTCCCCATGCCCACGGGCCCGCGCGCTACCAAACCGCCGTTCGCGGGCTCTCGCGGCGCCGGTACTATCTCCTGGCGCCGATTGCGGCTGCGAGCGTCATCGTCGGCATCTGCGCCATCCTGCCGAGCGGCCTGTCCGCGTCGCTGGGCTACAGCTCGCCGACACTGCAGGGCTCACGGCTCAACTTTCCGATCAGCATCCTGGACGCGGCGGTCTGGCAGTCCTTCGCCCGCTTGGCGTTTCTTCCACTGCTCGTCGGGATGTGGGAGGGGATGGAGTCGGCGCGGGCGTTCTTCACGATTGCCGAGCGCAACAGGGTGTGCGTGCGGCTCAGGAAATCGGTTGACTACCGCGCGCTCGCTGTTCTGGCGATGTTCGCGGGATGCGCGATCGCGCTCTCCGAGGGTGCACCGCTGGTTATCCCGGGCGCCATCGCCCTCTCCAGTCTCGTCGCGTTTGCGACCGGCGGTCTGTTGCAACGTGTGTCGGCGATACCGGCACTAGCCACCGTAGGCGCGCGCGCCGGCATCGGCGAGGACTGGCGCGAGGCCGCACCCATAGGACGGGTGCTTTTGGTGCTCGCTGCCCCCGCGCTCTTGCCACTGTGCGTGGATCTCTGGCAAGGGATCAAGGGACCTTTTCGGCTTCCCTCTGAACTCGATGGCTATGTCTACTTCTGGCGGGAGTTCGGGGTCGACCACGTGCCGAGCGTGAGCGTCGCCGGAATCTTCGGCCACGGCATTGACGACATCGCGCTATACAGCCTTGGGTTTATCGCGTTCATGCTTATGGGCGCGGTCGTCAACACGGTATTGCGGATAAGCGGCACCTACAAAGACCTCGGGAAGCTCATGTGGCTGCTGGTGCCAATCGCGGCGATCGCGATCGCACTCGTGCCGGTGATAAAGGCGGCGAGCCACCCATACGCCGGCCTGCTGGTTGGCGCCGGCGCCGCTCCCGCACTTCTGCTCATGGATCGCTCCGCTAGCCGCAACAAGATGATCGCCACCTTTGTGATCGCGCTCGCGCTGATGGGTTGCTGGGCATACGCCGTCTGGCACTACGACTGGCTGCCGCCGTTCACGGTGCTCGCGGCAACGATTGCGTGGCGCTTCGTGGTTGACGCCAAAAGCCTGAACGAACTCGGTGAACAGACGCGAATGCGGCGGATCGCGGGATTTCTCGCGCTGGCGCTCTTGGGCCTCGGGATGCTCGTGCTCAGCCACGGCACCCAAGGCGGCGTGCTCGACGGCGCGAGCTTCTCCGACGTCACCGACCGCATCGCTGTTGCTGTCATCGCTCCTGTCTGGCTCGTCCACTACGCCGTGCGCAGCGTCCCAGCCAGGGCATAGAGCCCGCCTGCGGGGGCGAAGCCTGCCAAAGCCAGCACGAATCCTCGCTGGTGAACCTCGGCGATAACGAGTCGGTGCGTGCGCGGGTCGCCGACGGTCGCGTAAGCGCGCGAGCTGCCAATGCATACTCGGCGGGCGCGGCCCCCGAGAAGGCGCCCATCGCCCTCTCAGGGTGCCACCACGCGGGTCACGTGTCATCAGCGATCAGGCCATCTCAAGACGTTCCGTCGTCCGTGGGGCCGGTCCGGATCGGTGTCGGCGAGCGCGTCGTCTGGCTCTGCCCACTCGCACAGGCAGTAGGTCGCCGATCCCACGAGCCAGCACGCCCAGTTCAGTCGCTTGCCCAACTCGAACCACACGTCCGACTGTGGTCGGGGATCGAGGTCGATCAGCGACCTGGCGTCGTCAAGCGAGCAACCAAGTGTCTCCCGGAACTCGTCGATCCTCTTACTCGCAGCGTTGCGCGCCTCCCCCCAGCGCTTGTGTTGCGGAGACTCGGGCAACCGAGAGTGCACGCCGGGCACGGCGGTGAGCCGCTTGCGCCCGGTGGTGGTCAGGGTCCATTGCACCAGGCTATGGCGGCGCAACTGCTCTACAAGCCCAGCTGCCTGCAGGTCTTCTAGCTGTGGCCTGATCCGCCGCGTGGTCCACGATCCGTGAACCAGTCCGAGGTGAGGCACGAACGATGCGAGTAGTACGCCGGGCTCCTCACGTCCGGAGTGGCGTTCGGCTCGGTCCAGGGCAGCCAGCAACAGCTCGTCTTGAATACGCTTGTCCCGCATGGGAAGGGTTACCTCCTTCTCGTGTAGGCGGCGGCGCGGCCCTAACCGCGTCGTCGCCACTATGAATGCCGATGCTCCTTATAGCGAGTGGCATTATAGCGTCCACCGCATGAGACTGGCTCGGATGGCTGTCCTGTCGCCGACCCACGCCGCGTTTGGCGCCGCGCTGCGCGACCTGCGCAAAGAGCGCGGCATCTCCCAGGAAGGCCTCGCGCTCAAGAGCGGGATCAACCGCGGCTACTACGGAGGCATCGAGCGAGGCGAGCGGAACGTCGCACTCACGAACATCGTCAAGCTGGCCGCTGCACTCGAAGTCCCGGCGTCGGCGATCCACGCGCGCGCGGAGCGGATCGAAGCTCGGGGAGCGGGCAAGTCCTGAAGCGCATCTCCGGGCGGTCGAGGTGAGCGGACCCACGACCATGCTGGTCCTCGCCCCAGTTGTGAAGGGTGCGAAGGCAAACGAGTACCAATCGGGTTAGGTCTACAAACGGGGCCTTCGCCTCCGGTGCCGTTTTGTCCGCCGTAAATGCAGCGTACTCCGCCGCTGACACTCCGCGGCATGAGCCACTCTTGGCTTCGTGAAGCCGATTTACCGGTTAGCGGCGGAGTTTAGGAGCCGGCCTGCTAATCCGCCGCATGCACAGCGGGCTCAAACCCTCTTCGCGGCATAAACTTGGCTTGGTCAAGCGGATTGTCGGGGATCTGCGGCGGACCTGAACACGGTGACAGATATATAGGCGCCGCTTCGCATCAAGCGTTTCCTCGGCGACTTGCGTGTGTCCGAGTCGGGGTGCCGCGCTATGCCCACGTGGCCCCGGTGTTCAGGGCGACTTCGCGACTGGCTCCTCGCCGTCGCACATGGTGCCATCGCTCGTGCGTCAAGGCGATCAGCACTTGCTCCTCGGCCTTGCTTGTGAAGCCTGTCTTTCAGGTAGTGGCCTAAATCTGAAATTTGTATGGGGGCATCAGGGCTCTCACCGCGATGTACGAGTGTGACCACACATTGCGCGGCCTTTTCGACGAGCCCCTCCGGCGAGAGCACGAAACATTTGCCTGTGTCATCACTGCATGGCTCCGCGCCACCGAGTGGCGATCCGAGACGGACTGTGCACGCCGACTCCGGGCTGCAGAACCCATCGCCGCAATCGCGCGTCGATCGACCCACACGCACGATGCATGTGCGCACCGCCGCGCCGGGACACACCGTCGATGGTCGTCTCGCGTCCTGGCAAGACGTCGCCTCCGAGGAACAATGGCGTGACCTGCTTGTCGGCAACGGCCTCAGCAGCCACATCTGGCCGGCGTTCGCCTACCGCTCCCTCTATGCGAGAGCGTGCCAGACGGGCATGCTCAGGAGCAGTGATTGCGGACTCTTTGCAGCGAACTCCAGCGAGAACTTCGAGAGTGTCCTCGGTGCTCTCGCGATCTCGATCCGCACGTTGGAGACGCTCGGAGAGTCTTCGGCCAAACGTCTGCGTGCGCGCTATATGCGCATCCAGAGAGCCCTTGGAGCTGCCGTCAGAGGCGTGCATGTCCCGTTGGGGGCGCTGCCGGATAGCACGCGCAGGAATGTCCGCCAGGCACTGCGCGAATACCACTGGGTCTTTAGCACCAGTTACGACCTCGTGCTCTACTGGTGCGCCGCCTTCGGGGACAGTTTCGATGGGTTCGCTGACTTCTTTTTCTGCAACGAGCGTCTCGAGTTCAACCCCGCGAAAGTCGCTGTGCCAGCTGAGACGACACGCCTCGTGTACCTCCACGGTGCGCTTCACCTGCTCGTAAATCGCAACGGTGTGGTGCGCAAGCGTCGCAGTCACGTAACGACCCTGCTCGAGCAGTTCGGCGAACCGGACAACACCGATTCACTGATGCGTCCGCTGCTCGTCGCAGAGGGCTCCGCACACGAGAAGTCCCGCATCATCAATGACAACGACTACCTGTCGTTCGGACTGAACCAGTTGGGTCGCGGCCGCCGCGGACTGGTCATTTTCGGCGTCAGTCTCCGCACAGAGGACGCACACCTCGTGAGCGCTCTGAACTCCCGCACGACGCGGCCGATTGCCGTGGGGATGCGCCCACGGACGAGAAGCGAGAACCGACGCAGCCAAGCACGCATCCGATCACTGCTCGACGCCGACCAGGTGCTCTTCTTCGATTCAACTACCCATCCGCTCGGCAACCTCGCACTTACGCCGACACCAGCGGGTCGCAATCCTCTGATACGAGCCGGCAGTGATGGCCACGCTCCACTCAGTCTGCTGCCAGACGGGGCCGGGCGCGGTCGCGAACACGCGAGAAATCGCTGATGGTGCTCTCGCTTGCAGACCGACTGGCCCTGGGCGCGATCGAGGTAGCGCTTCAGGATGCACGCAAGGCAGGGGATCGCCGCCCAGCACTCGAAGTCGTCGGGGGATCGCTGGTTGAGCTCCGCGCACGTGGTGGGATCTTCCCAGGGCGCCCCGCAGGTCTGATCCTCCGTGAACGCGACGTGTGGCTGCGGCGGCTCGAAAGCCAACAGCGCAGCAAGGCCACGGTGCGTGCCTACGGCGTGGCGATCGATGACCTGCTCGCGTGGGGGCTGCGAGAGCGGCGCACAGAGGAGCTATTCGAAAAGCAGGCCATCGTCGACTACATGACTGACTACCGAGGACGATGCCGCCCGTCACCCGCCACTTACCGCCGGCGGTTCTCCCTGCTGAGGACATTCATGGTGTGGCTTGATCACTGCCACGACATCTCCACTCCCTTCCGCGAACTCCAACCACCGCCGAAGCCACGCTCGCGACCCAGCGAGCTCACGCGTGAGGACTTCGCGAAGATGCTCGCTGGCGCTGAACGCCCACCGCGGGACGTTGCCGGTCTAGCCGAGCGCGACAAGCTGGCGCTGACGGCGCTCATGCTGACCGGCATGACCGACAGGGAGCTCATCGCGGTGAGGTGGGCGGATGTGAGCCTCGACGAGCGATGCCCGGCGCTCTCCATCCGCCGCGGGAAGCGGTCGAGGCACCGGCGTATACCCTTGTCAAGGCAACTCGCTGCGCACCTGCGGCACAGGTGCGAGTGTCAGGAACCGGCATTGGTCGACCGGGTGTTCTGCGGACTGGGCGGAGGACCACTGGGAGGAAACACGCTTGCGGGAATTATCGACCGCGCCGCTTGTCACGCCGGAGTCGAACGACCAGTTACGCCAGAGAATCTGCGTCACACTGTCGCTAGGTGGCTGAAGCAGGCGGGCAGCGAGGAATGGCTGATCGCCGAGTTCGAGGGCAAAAGCATCGTCCATTTTGCGGGCGTCGTCGACGCGGACCTGCGTGAAGCCATGCAGACGCTCGCCGATCACGTCCTGGACGGTCAACCACTGAACATCGAGCCGGCGCACTGGCGGCTAGCGAGCAGATGACCGGCACCCCTGCTACTCCAATCGGTCTGCTCAAGCCGAGCGAGGTCGCGGCGCGACTCGGGGTGTCTCGGGCCTGGCTGTACGACGCGGCGAAGGACGGTCGCATACCCTCGATTCGCATCGGCGGCAGCAACGGGCCTCTGCGATTCGTCCCCAATGACCTACAGCGCTGGATAGATGACGCGCGTGCCGAGTACACGCCCGGCTATCGTACTCGCACTGGGCGACGCTTCTCGAGCAGCTGAGCGTGGGCAGCAGAGGCAATCCTCGCATGCCGCTGAGCCGGACCGGTTGCGACGGAGAGCGGATCCAAGCCTCCGTCCTGGCTCACCACCAGCCGGGCGTCGAGCGCATCGAGAACGGCGAGCGCGGCGAAGTGCTCCAGATCACCGACACGGGGGAGGTGCTGATCGAGTTCGATCTCACCGGCCGGCAGCGGACGCTCGCCGGCAAGGACCTCGCGAGCCTTCGCCTCGGCTACGCCAGCCACATCCACCGTGCACAGGGCGCGACCGTTACCCGCACCCTGGTCGTGACCGGCGGCTGGCAGACCAGCAAGGAGCCCGCCTACGTCGAGGCGTCCCGCGCCCGGCACGGGACCGACTGGTACGTCTCCCGGCAAGACCTCGGCGTGGAAGGCCACGACACCGACAGGATCGATCGGCTCGCCGAGGCGATGAGCCCCCAGTCCTGAACACAAGCCAAGCGTCGTTACAACGCTCGTGGCACTCAGCAAGCTCGCGCTCGGACTTGGCTAGAGATGGCGCTCATGCCCCCTATCCGGGCAAGGAACGACACTACGAGCTACTGCCGAGCTCCCATCCTCGAAACGGAACGTCGCCGAAAACGCGAAGCCTCCTCGTGGGCAAAGTTTGGGCAGCTGTATTCCTCTTGGGTGATAGCTCACGCTTTTACCGTGAGCCTCTGTGACGTAGAGCAGCTTCTTTGGGCCGATGGTCGAGTCGAGTGTGACTACCGAGGCGTCTGGCGCTTCAGGCAGCGTGCTTATAAGGGGGATCGAGGTGTTGAGCTCACCGCCAGTAGTTTCCGAGATGAGTTCGCCCGGGAAAACGATCTGCGCGATAACAGGCGTTGTACCAGTTGCGTAGTACAGGGTTTCTATCTGGCCGTTTTCGGAGCGCCCGACGAAGATAGTGATGTTGACGGTCTCGGTGAGAAGCGCACCGCCCAGAGGAACGTCGATCTGCGCTTTGCCGAATCCGATGCGCGAGTCGGTCGGACAGCCTCGCACTCCTCGCTTCGTCAGCACCTGCTGTTCGCAACTCGCTTCGCCCAGCGACGAGGTCTCATATGCAATGCCCGCGGGAAAGTGAAGCGCAATGCTCTCCAGCGGCGATGATGTCGTTCGTTCGCCCGTGTTGAGCGCAAAGTCGAACGCGAGCGTCGTGCTTGAACCAAGCCGGTCTGGCTCGAATCCCACCCTGAGTGTATCGGCGTGGGTGCTAGTCGCCGTGCTCGCAAGACAGCCACAAGCCGCCAGCAAAGTGAGGGCTACGCGAAATCGTGCAATTGTCTGTCGAGCCACCAGTCGCGTTCCCCTACACGTGGACTTTCCCAGAGGTTTCCTCGAAGATTTCGTAATTTTTGCGTCGGATGGAGCCCTTCAGACTTACCTGGCCAGATGCGTGGCTATAGCTTCCGGTGCCGCCAGTTATAGTCGCGCTGCCGGCAAAGCTGACGACAGGGAGCGCGGCCTTGCCAACTACCGATGCGTGCGTGCTTCCCCTAACGAGTCCGCTTCGTGTACGAAATACAAAAGTTCCGTTTATATGGCTACCCGAGAGCGTGAGATGACTTGAGACGGAACCGCTGAATGTGCCGTAAGTCGTGCCGCTCTCTGTGATTTCAATGCCCGGGCTACCGACAAGATGCAGATAGGTTTTGTCGTATACCGACATTTCACGCGCGCTCCGAGCCCGAGGTGCGTGCGCGTTCGCGGCGCGCGAAATACTTGGGCCGAGTGCAGCGATCCAAGCTAGGACAAAGTACCAAGCGATCCCCGCCGAGGCGAGAGTTCGCACCTGCCCTTTTCGTCTCCCTCGCAATCGGTCCATCTCGCTCCTCCTGAGGCACCATAGTCGCTTCACGCGGCTGATCAAACATACCGCAGCCGCGGCCGTCCGCAAGCCGCTAATGACATGAAGCAGCCTAGCTATTGGAGTTTGGATCAAGCCCTACGGGGCGCTGGCGCAGGCAAGCCGCGGTCGAGTCTGCCGCGCGCACGCTAGAAACAGTTCGCGGACACGTATAGGCGTCGGCATGGGGCTGAACTGCGTGGTCGCCCGCGACTGACTTGTCGTCCTCTGATGCGGGCCCCACAGGACTCTAGGCAGGTTCGGCTGCGGATTGCGATCCTGTGCGCCAGAGCACGTCAATGAATGCTCTCACGAGCATCTTGTCCTCCGCGTCTCGAATGATCCACCGAACACCGACGAGAGCGACGTCCGGGCTGAGTGCCCTCACTGAGTCGATGACGGCGTCTACATGGATAGTGGTGCCGAAGGGCGTCGGTCTCTTGAAGACCACGTCGCGAAGCCGCCGAAGAGCAACTACCCGCGTGTGGTCCAAGTCGGCAAGCCCAAGCGAGAATGAGAGCACGAGCATGCCTGACGCGATCCGCTCGCCGAAATGGCTTGACTTAGCCCACTCCGCATCTAGATGGATCGGGTGTAGGTCGCCGGTCAAATGGGCGAACGTAACTACATCGGCCTCTGTAACGGTTCGCGCTTTGCTCGCGATGCGCTGGCCGGGGATCGGCATGCCGTCAGCGACGAGGTCATCCGGGCTGCTCATCGTTGCCCGTTCGTGTCCCGAGGCCGAGGGCTGAGCGATGGTAGAGGAGATCCCTTTGCCACGCCGTCGTGCCTCGGCACGCTCAGGCGGTGAGAGCAGCGAACGCCGGTTGCCGCGCTCATGGGCTGGCGACCCGTTCGCAGACGACTCGGCATCCGTCCTTTGGGACCAGCATGATGGCGCGACGACCCACTTGCGTGGGACGTGGGCTTGCCGGCTTCACGGACATCGTTTCGGCCAGAACGCGGATCACGGTCTTCATCTCTAGCATCGCGAAGCTGGCGCCTATACACCGTCGGACACCACCTCCGAATGGAATCCAGGTGTAGGTGCCGGCTGCGCGCTCGATGAAGCGCTCGGGCCGAAACGCGTAGGGCTCCGGGTAGACGTCTGGGCGATGATGCAGGAGATATATGCAAGCGGCGACCATGGTCCCAGGAGGAATCGTGTGCCCCCGCAGTTCCAAAGGTGTCTTCACGAGGCGGCTGACAACAGGCAACACCGAGCGAGCACGCAACGTCTCTTTTACCACTGCGTCCAGGTATGTCTCGTCCCCTTCTGCTATCTCGCGGCGCACCCGTGCCATCGCATCGGGAGACCGTGCAAGGTGCTCAATGGCCCACGATAGTGAAGCTGCTGTCGACTCGTGTCCGCCAATGAGCATCGTTACCAGCTCATCGCGAATCTCAGCCGCCGTCATCGGCGTACCGTCCAGGTGCTCGCTCCTCAAGAGTGTCGAGAGGATGTCGGAGCGCACCTCAAGGTGACGCTCATTGGCTCTGTGCGAGATCTCCTGATAGATCAAGTCGTCTACTTCCTTCAGCATCCGGCGGATGAACGGGATGCGCTGCGCCCTGTCGGGGCCGAGCAACATCAGCGGTGCCATTCGGAAAAGGCTGGACGTAAAGTCCATCATCTGTGATATCGCTTGTCGTAGCGGTGCGGTCCGCGTAGTGTTCTGAATCCCGAACGCGGCCCGTAGGATGATCTCAAAGGCGATCGAGCGCAGAACAGGCGTGAAGGCTATGGGTTCGTCTACAGCGCATTTCGTGATTTCTCCACGCGCCACGTCGGTCATTATATGTACGTGCTCGCGGAGGATGTCTCCATGGACGGAGGGAAGCAAGAGCCGACGCTGCGCGGCATGATCGTCCTCGTCTAGGCACGTCAAAGAGTTAACGCCAAACAGCGGCCGCACAAGCCGCCGGCTCTCGCCGGTGTGTACGGCCGTAGGGTCCGCCGTGAATAGACGCTGTATATCCTCCGGATGAGCGATTAGGACGGTAGCGCCCTCGTGGAGAAAATTCACTGTGAAGGTGTCACCGTACCGATTGCTACATCCTTCCATCACACGTATCGGGTGCGTAAGCCATCTCAAAGTTGCGCTGGGTGGTGACCACCCAGGGCCGGGGGGCAGCGTTCGAGTCTGAGGAGATCGCAGCGGCATCTTCGCTACCCGGTACGAGTCCGAACGGTCCGCCCGATATCGAGTCGCCCGATGCGCATCGTGGTTTGGAGTGCCACAGCTACGGCGAGCGCAAGTGCAGGGAGAACGACAACCAGGAAGTTGGCTGGTCGGAGGTCATAGCTGACGTGAAACCAAGCAGCGTTTATCCGCTGCATGAGTGGCGAGGCGATCGCTGGCGCGACGACGGACGCCACAATGCCACCGAGGATCGTCACTGTGATGCTCTCGGCAAGGACGACTGCAGCGAGGTCACGGTTTCCCCATCCGAGGGCTCGCAGCAGCGCAAACTCGCTCTGTCGCTCGAGTACGGACATCGCGAGGCTGGATATGAGAAAGAGCGCGCCGACAGCGAGCCCGATCGCTACCACCGTGTTCATGAGCAGAGTCAGTTGGGTAATCACGTTGCCGACCCCAGCTCTGACGCTAGCCTTAGCCACGACTTTCGCGACGTTCAGCGAGGCGCGAAGGTTTGCCCCAGTGCGGGAGTCGCCTTCGACGAGCAGGCTCGTCACCCTATTCGGCTGTCCCAGCAGCATCTGAGCCGCGATTAGTGGCAAATAGCAGTCCTCCTCTGCGAGGGTATTGGCCGTGCCCGCGATCACGACTGTGAGTGGGCCTTGTGGTCCGTTGAGCGTCAGTCGCTGGCCGCTACGCAGCCCAAACTGCGTGGCGAGCTGCTTGCTGACGAGCGTCGTTCCCTGCTTGATCCCGGCGGAGGGGATCCCGATCGACTGAAGCTGCGGTGTCGGCGGGATACCCACGACGTTCACATCGCCAAGTCGACCGGTGCGATCCGCCATCTCAACCGAGCCGCTGACAATTGGCTCGATGCGTCGCGCGTGCGCTTCAGTGCCGACTTTGAGTGCTTCTGCCTCTCGCATGGGTTCATGGAGCACGGCAGTCTGTGTCCAGCTTTGCTTCGCAAACCACGCGTTGTTTGCGGCTTGCACCGAACTCTCCACGATATGCAGAGAGATGCCGAGGCCGATCGCGCCCCCGAGGCTGAGCGCCGTGAGTGTCGAGCGAACGGGCGTCCGCAGAACGCTCCGCAGACCGTAGGCCCATGCCGCGCCTGCCGCACCCGTGGCGGTGCGCGCCCAGCCCGGGAGACGATGCGAAGATGGGGTATCACCGCGCAACGCTTCGGCGGGGGTCAGCCGCGTCAGCGATACCGCAGGGAAGATCACGGCGAGCGCAGTCGTCCCGATCGCAAGCACAACTGCGAGGGCGGCCGCACTGACGGTGAGATTTGTAGGCACCGCGAGAAATCCATAGCTGGTGGAGAATTGGCTGGCTATTAGCTTCGCGACCGCTACACACACAGGAATCGCCAGTAGGCCGCCCAAGAGCCCCAGCGTCATTGCCGGCAGTACTCCCGTAAGTGCAACTGAGAAGCGTTTGTGTCCCAGAGCGAGCATCGTGCCGAGCTCTCTACGTTGCGTCTGAACGAGACGCATCATTGTTACGGCGATCAAGAGCACAGCGACTGCTGACAGGACCGCCGTCAAGACCGGCGTGAACGCTGTCAGCTCTGAAAGGCTGAGTTGTGTGCCGCGATATCCGAGCTGCTCGCGTCGTGGGACGACCTGATCGACTGGCTCCCCACGTGTCAGGATCCGTTCTCGTTCGGCTTCGTGACCTGCAGGGAAATCTGCCAGCAGCTCGTCTACTCCACCAGAGCCAGCTCCTGCGAGAGACTCAGCGGCATCTTGAACCTCTTTCAGAGGGAGGTAGACGTACGCCAACGATCCTCGCTGTAGGACGAAGTACTCAGGATCAGCACTCGCAAAAAGCGAATCCGGCGTTCGACCGATCCCTTCTATCGTCACCGGAGCGGAGAAGCCCGCCGCTTCGAGCGTTACACGACTTCCGACATGGAGGTGATGAACGTGGGCGAAATCCGCCTCAACCACGGCGCCGTGCTTCTTAAGTGCTTCCACTCCCTTTCCCTGCAGGACCTCGAGCTGATCAAGCGCGGGGTGAGCAGGCATCCCCACGAGCAACGCTGGGGCGTCGCTTTTGTTGAGCGTCATTGAGCCCGGAACTAGCAATCGCACAGACGAGCGCGTAGCACCCGCCCTTCTTGCTCGCGCCAAGAGGGCAGACTGCGGCTGCAGCTTCTTAAGTGACATTTCGATGTCCGCAAGGTGGTATTTCGAGTAGAACGAGTCAAGCGCTCCCTGAACGTTCGTGGATGTGAGCGACGCCCCACCACCGGTACCCGCGGCCATAGCGATCGCCAGCACCACGAGAACGGCACGCATACCCAACGCTTTGAGGTCGCGCACCGCTCGACGAAGGATCACGGACCCTGCTCCTGAAGCACGCCATGTGTCATGTGCACGGTTCGCGTCGCGATGCTGCTCAGCGAGGTGTCATGCGTGACGATCACAACACCGCTGCCAACCTCGGCCGCAAGCTCGCGAACGAGAGTAATCACACGCTGTGCGGTCTCGTCGTCGAGGTTGCCGGTGGGCTCGTCCGCAAGGAGTAGCCGAGGTCGTCGAGCGAATGCTCGCGCGATGGCGACGCGCTGCTGCTCTCCCCCTGACAGCTGGCTTGGAAACTTCTCGTGCGCGCCATCCAGTCCCACGCGGGCAAGCATCCGCGCCGTTTCGTTTCGTGCGTTCTCTCGTCCCACTCCGGTGACCCGCAGCCCTGCTTCGATGTTCTCCGCCGCCGTAAGGGTCGGCAACAAATTGTAGAACTGAAAGACGAAGCCGATGGCCCTCGCGCGGTAAAGGCTCAACTGCTTTGACGTCGAGGAGCCGAGATCAACCCCGCATGACTCGACTAGGCCGCGGTCCGCGCGGTCGAGCGCGCCAATGAGGTTGAGCAACGTGGTCTTACCAGAGCCAGACCTGCCGAGAATCACAAGGATTTCGCCTGTGCGTATCTCGAGGTTGATGCCCGTGAGAACGTGCTGGGTCTGTCCGTCGCTCGAATACGCCTTTTGCACGTCGACCAACGAAACCAATGGGCGGGTCGTGGTTGTTGCTTCCTCGCCTCTGGTCGTGTCGGTATGTCCAGGTAGTCCGACTAGCCGGCTAGTCCTGTCTCCTGCTCCTGCCCCGCGCCTCATCTAGAGGACGATACCGGCCCGGTTGGCATCTGCGGCTTGGGTTCAGTCGACGGCCTGCTCAACGGCCTAGGCCCCAAGCGCTGCTAGACGAGACAGAAACAAAGGCGATCAACTAAACCGAATGATCCAAAGGGAAGAAATCGGGTTCGGATAGAGTATGTTGCTTGCGGCTAGCGGCGCGTCTCCGTCGCGATTGGCCGTGCCAGATGATGATCCCGCCCGAGCAAAGCCCTGCCGCGGACAGCCCTCAAGGGCCGAGCGGCCTAGACGGCGGCGGGCGATGAGCGAGCGGGGTGAGACGCGCGCGAGAGCCGACGGATGCGCTCTCGTGACCGGCGCGTCGCGAGGTATCGGTGCCGAGACCGCGCGTCTGCTCGCGCAAGACGGTTGGATGGTCGGCGTCAACTACAGACGCGACGCTGACGGTGCAATCGAGGTGGTGCGGCAGATCATCGACGCGGGCGGCAGGGCACTTGCGCTCGAGGGGGACGTCTGCGACCGTGAATCGATCGAGAACATGTTTGGCGAACTTGAGCAAAGTGGTGGCCCTGTCCTGGTTCTCGTCAACAACGCCGGTGCGCGCGACGATATGCTCGCCGTGTCCTTGGAGGAAGACGCCTGGCTGAAGATTATCGAGACCAACCTCTCGGGCGTCTATCGGACGACGCGACGTGCCCTCATGCCGATGGTGAAAGCCCGCTGGGGGAGGATTGTCAACGTCGCTTCCATCATCGGCATGCGTGCCAACCCTGGGCAGGCCAACTATGCGGCGTCGAAGGCCGGCCTGATCGGATTTACCAAAACTGTCGCCGCCGAGGTTGCAAGACGCGGCGTGACCGTCAACGCGGTAGCACCGGGGTTCATTCGCACGGCTATGACAGCGGACGTCGGCGATGAGCTCCTACGGATCATACCTGCGCGCCGCGCAGGTGCTCCGGCCGATGTCGCAGCGTGTATTCGATTTCTGGCTACGCCGGCGGCGGGCTACATCACTGGAGTGACCATACCCATTGACGGCGGACTCAGCGCCTAGATGTAAACCGAGACAGGAGCCAGTCGTGTCAAACAGTCAACAAGACGTTCAAGAGTTCGTGTTCGAGTCACTAGTAGCCTTCGGTCCCGAGCCCGAGGACGTAAATAGGGACGCGACCCTGGAGAGCCTTGATATCGACTCACTCGACATCACAGAGCTCGGGCAGCTCGTTGAGGAGAAGTACGGAGTCCGTCTCAAGCCGGAGGACTTCGTCGAGGTCACCACTGTCGGCCAGGCCGTTGACGTCATCGTTGCGAAGGTACAGTGAGTGAGCCTATTATCATTACGGGCGTGGGTGCCGTCACACCGCTGGGTGTTGGTGCGCCGACGCTGCATGCGCGATGGGCGGCAGGCGAATGCGGCCTTGCCGACGGACTTGGACGTTGCGCTGAGTTCGATCCCGGCGAGTGGCTCTCCAAGAAGGAGATCCGTAGGGCACCGCGCTTCGCGCAGCTCACACTCGCCGCAGCTGACGAGGCCCTAGCCCAAGCGGGCTGGGCAGACGGGTTCCCGTGCGACGCTGAGCGCGTAGGATGCGTGATCGGGACAGGTATCGGTGCGCAGACCACGATCGAGTCGCAGTCGATCGTCTTCAGCGAGAGGGGAGCTCTCGCATTGCCACCGCTACAGCTCGCGACAGCGATGGGCAACGCTGCGGCCGTAGGAGTCCAGCTCCGATACGGAGTTAAGGGTGAGTCTTATGGGCTCGTTGGTGCGTGCGCAGCCGGCGCGCAGGCGATTGGAGCGGCCCTACGCATGATTCGAGGCGGCGAGGTTGACGCGATGATCGTCGGCGGAGCAGAGTCGGGGATCTCCGACATGGTGCTCGCCTCGCTGCAGGTACTCGGTGCGAGTTCGCAAGTTGGCATTTCTCGTCCTTTTGATCGTCGTCGCGACGGATTCGTGCTCGGCGAGGGTGCGGGCGTCCTTGTGCTCGAGTCAGCCAGCCTCGTGCGTTCGCGCGGTGGCCCGGAACTCGGACGGATAGTCGGATACGGGGGATCCTCAGATGCTTTTCATGTCACTGCGCCGCCGCCTGATGCAGCGGGAGCAGTACAGGCGTTGCGATCTGCGCTACGCGATGCCGACGTTGAGCCCGGCGACATCCAATACGTCAATGCGCATGGTACTTCCACGGTCCTTAACGATCGCTCCGAGACCCTCGCGCTTAAGAGTGTCTTCGGCGCGCATGCCTACCAGCTGCAGGTGTCGTCGACCAAGTCCGCGATCGGACACCTAATCGGAGCAGCGGGAGCGGTCGAGGCGATCGCCACCCTTTACGCCCTCCAGGCGCAGATGGTTCCACCGACGATCGGACTGGAGGAGCCAGAAGAGGGCCTCGACCTCGACTTCGTTCCTGTGCATGCCCAGCCCCTGCGAAAGCCCAAACACGGCCCGGCGATGGCCGTCAGCAACTGCTTTGGCTTCGGCGGACACAACACAGTGCTCGTCGTGGAACCCGGACAGGCGCCCCTGGACTTCACTGGTGGCGGTCACGCTGCCGGAGCTGAAGCGGCCTCCAGCAGGCCATGAGTTCGCCACTCTGCGTAACCACCCTCATGGCCGCCGACGAGGAGGAACTGCGGCGGAGCGCGGCGGCTGCGGCGACCGCGTTGCACGACAATGGTGATCAGACAAGGCTCGAGGATGCGGCCGGGGAGAAGGCTCGGCTGCTTGTCCGGGCTGCCACGGTCGAGGAGGTTGCGCATGCGCTGGCTGCCTTTGCTTCGGGAGAACCCGATTCGTCAGCCAAGGTACACACGAGAACCTCGGACCCGCGGATCGCATTCATGTTCGCCGGACAGAGTGAAACCCGTGCAGGTATGGGGCAGGAAATCTACGACGAAAGCGCATGCTTCGCCAGCGTTATAGATCGCTGTAGCGCGACCATGGGCGCGACACTCGGAACCGCCCTCGCGTCGGCTCTATATGAATCCGACGATCCGAGCTTGTTGGATGACGCTCGTTTGGCTCAGCCGGCGCTGTTCGCACTTCAGTGTGGGCTTGCGGCGCTATGGGAGCAGTGGGGGGTAGCTCCCGAGTTTGTCGCCGGTCACAGCCTCGGCGAGTACGCTGCGGCATCCGTTGCCGGCGTGATGAGCCTCGATGATGGAACCCGGCTAGTGGCTGCGCGCGGACACCTAACACACTCATATGCGCTCCCGGGGCGCATGGCCGTTGTCTTCGCGAGTGAGGCGTGGGTCAACACAGCGCTCGAGACCCACGGAGCTGACCTCTCGATTGCCGCCGTCAACGCGCCCGAGGTTGTGGTCGTCTCAGGTCAAGTCGAGGCGATCGCTGCGTTCCTCGTTGTCGCCGACCGAGAGGGCGTGTCTGCAAAACCGCTCAACATCTCTCACCCGTTCCACTCACGTTGCATTGACCCGATGCTTCCAAGGCTGGCGGAAGCCGCGGCGAAAACGCCCTTCAATGCGGCACAGATTCCTTTCGCTTCTACGCTAGAGGGCCGTCTGCTGACCCAAGACGAGATTCCAGACGCCTCCTATTGGTGTAGGCATGCTCGCGAGCCGGTGCAGTTCCTCAACACCATGCGCGAGCTGGAGCGAGCCGGCTGCACGATCTTTCTCGAGTTGGGCCCGCACTCGACGTTGACAAGTCTCGGCGAGCGCTGCGTTGCTCCTGAGGTCGCCCAATGGCTTCCGTCGCTCAAACGAAGTGGCCGCGATTGGCAGGTGCTCGCAGGTGCAGCCGCGAAGCTCTGGCTTGCCGGCGTCAAAATAGATCTGGCGATGGCAGCAAGAAGCGCCGGATGGACATACCTGCAGCCAGCGAGTTCGGCGGGCAAGGCAACCAGGTGAGCCGAGACGTTGCGATCACGGGAGTCGGGGCCGTGACTCCACTGGGCATCGGCGTGCACGCTCTGCTTTCAGGCTGGGTCGCCGGGCGCAGCGCCATCGCCGACGGACAGGCGCGTTGTGACTTCGATCCCGCACATTTCCTGGCCCGACGCGAGATGCGCAACGCAGACCGGTTCGCTGCGCTCGCGATCGCGGCGTGCGACGAGGCGATCCATCAGGCGCATTGGGATGAGAGACCTCCAGACCCCGAACGAACAGCGTGCATCATCGGCACCGCTGCCGGCGGTATGCAGGCTCTCCACGATGAAGGGGCGAGGTTCCGGGACCGTGGCTCAACGGGCGTCTCCCCACTTGGAGTGACACGCCAGATGCCAAACAGCGCGGCAGCGATGCTCTCAATTCGCTACGGCTGGACAGGGGAGTCCTATGGCCTAGTGTCAGCCTGCGCTGCCGGTACGCAGGCAGTCGGCGCGGGTGTGCAGATGGTCCGCGCCGGCACCGCGGACGCAGCTGTCGTCGGTGGAGCGGACTCCTCGTTCACGGACCTCTTTCGCTCATTCTTCGATGTCATGGGAGGCACGTCCCCGAGCGGAACCTGTCGTCCGTTCGACCGTCGCCATGACGGCTTTGTCCCGGGCGAGGGCGCAGGGGTCCTGTTGCTCGAGAACACGGCGACTGCCGCAGCACGCGGCGCGCCGATCCTCGGCCACATCATCGGCTACGGAGCGAGCAGCGATGCCCACCACCTATCGGTACCCAGAGCCGACGGGCAAGGTGCGCGCGCAGCGATGACACGGGCAATCAGGGATGCGAACATTCCCGCTGAGCAGGTCGCCTACGTCAATGCCCACGGCACCTCAACGGCTCGAAACGATGGCCCCGAGGCGCGCGCGATCTGCGAAGTGTTCGGCCCGCGAGCGGTCAAGGTGTCATCGCTGAAGTCTGCCACGGGCCACCTACAGGGAGCTGCGGGCGCCGTCGAGGCGATCGCCACTCTTTGCGCGCTGCGGGCGGGTCTCGCACCTGCAACGATCGGGCTAGAGGAGCCGGAAGAGGGATGCGAACTTGACCTCGTTCTCGGTGAGCCGGCTGAACTCATCCAATCTCACAGCACAGGACTCATCGGACTCAGCAACTCGTTCGGACTTGGAGGACACAATGCCACGCTCGCAATCAGGGCCGCCTAAGCACCCCACGACGTGATGCTTGCAGACAAGAACATCATCGTCACGGGTCTCCTGACTCGCCACTCGATCGCATATGCCATTGCAGAGACCGCCCAAACGTATGGGGCGGAGGTGCTCCTGACGAGCTTCGGGAGGGCCAAAAAACTCACCGAGAGAGCTGCCAGGTCTCTGCCCGTCGTCCCGGAGGTACTTGAGCTCGACGTCACGTGCACCGATCACTTCCCTCGGTTGCGCGAAGAGGTGGAAGAACGCTGGGATCGGGTCGACGGCGTGGTCCACGCCATTGCGTCGGCGCCACCCGACGCGCTCGGTGGCAACTTCCTCAACACTCCCGCCGCAAGCGCCGAGCTCAGCTTCACGACGAGTGCCTTCTCGCTAAAGGAGCTAACCGCTGCCCTTCTGCCCTTGTTTCGAGACGGTGGCGGCGTTGTCGGGTTGGACTTCGACGCCTCGATGGCGTGGCCATCGTACGACTGGATGGGTGTCTCGAAGGCAGCGCTTGAGGCCGTAAGTCGGTATCTCGCGCGCGACCTAGGCGCCCGAAACATACGAGTAAACCTCATTTCGGCGGGCCCGATCGAGACCGTCGCCGCAAGCGCCTTCGCGGGCTTTGGTGCCCTCACCGACGCTTGGGGCGCCAACGCTCCGCTCGGGTGGGACGCCGAAGACGCAGCAGTCGTCGCCGAGCCCGTCTGCTTTCTGCTTTCAGAGCACGCGAGAGGGATCACGGGCGAGATCCTCCACGTGGATGGGGGGATACATGCTGTCCGAACCGCATAAATCAGCCGAACGAACGTGGTAGAACGCGCTCCACTACGCGCCGAGCCAATGCTAGTCTCCAGGTTTGATGTTTCGCATGCGCGCAGCCATCGGAACGCTGAGCACTCGCACGATTATTTGTTCTGTGAGCGCCGGTATCGCGGCTGCGATCGCCACCGCTGCTGTTGTCGGCGTGACCACCGACGTCATATCCAACCCGTGGTTCGAACGTAAGGTTCCTGTCCAGACCTTTGATTGGCTCGTCCTGATCGCCATCAGTCTCTTGACGGGCTCGCTCGTCGTCACCTTCGTGCTCAGCCGAGCCTCGCTCGTGGGGGCCCGCACCGGGGTCGGATCTGGGGTGCTCGGATGGTTCGCGGTCAGTTGCCCTCTGTGTAACAAGATCGTTCTAGCGCTTCTGGGCACCTCCGGGGCTACCACCTTGTTTGAGCCCATACAGCCAGTCCTCGGCGCCATTGCTGTTCTGCTGGCAGCCGGAGCCCTTGTGATACGGATCCGGATGCTTGTGACGCTGGGCTCATCCTGCCCAGTCTCTCCACACGTCGTGATCTCCGCCAAGCCCGACATATAACCCCTGACGCGCGGCTAGTCAGCGACTACATGAGGTTCGGCGTATGAAGATCGGAGATCAAACGCGCCTCGACCTCATCGAAGCCGGCAGAACGCAGACGTCGTATTCGGTTGCGTTCCATTGTCTTCATCAGCGCGCGCACCGCGGCCGCGCCTTCCCCGAGAGCCCGCGGTTGCAGCGATCCTGCGGCCATGATCGTGAGCCCTTCGGTCAATAGGGGACTCAGAGACATTTCGGTCAGCTTCGCGGCACGCTGCTCGGCGGAATGCACCAGCATCGCGCGCTGTCCGGGGTCTCCCGTGAGCACGTTGCGCACATGGGAGATGCCGAAGTGCACATGGCGGCGCTCGTCACGATGAGCCAACCGCGCCGCGGCAGCAGTCGCGGCATCGGGCGCATGACTTTCGACGAAACGCAGAAGATCAAGGAAGGTGCCCTCACCGAGAACGTTCAGCAGCAGCGCGGCTGCCGTGAAGTCGTGCTCGGCCAAGAGACTATGAAGAGAGAGCTCGGTCGATGCCAACGCATAACCCTCATAGCCGCCGATGAGCGCACGCTTGGTAAACACCTCGATATGGCGAGCCTCGTCGTTGATGTGACTCGAGAGCCACATCACCAGCTCTGCATACGAAGGATGCATTTGCGGCAGGAAGCCCGCCGGCACGTAGAGCGCGGCGTACTCGTTCTGGGCGATGAAAGTCATCACTTGCGCAACCGCGCGCTCGAGATGCTCTGGTAGGTCGCGTGCAGCCTCCCAAGGGATGTCGCGCGAAGCGTCCCACTGCTCCGCCGTCGCCTGCTCAGCAAGCTCAGCCACCTCGGGAGCCCAGACCCCGTCGCGGCGATGCAGTCTCCAATCAAACGGCGGCGCGCCCCGCTCGGCGACTGCGCCGATCGGAACGAAACCGACATCACGGGGCACCATCTCGGGCACGTCGTTGGCGCCACGCAAGTCCCCGGAATGGAACTCCCCTCCGGGTCGGAGAGACGGCGGCTCGTGACGGGCGGCGATGTGATCGCCAAGCACGCGCTCGTCGTGACCGCGGCGTATTCGCAGCACAAAGCCTGGGCCGCCACGATCGAGCTCGTCCACCACCTGGTGGCCATGCAGCCGTGCCCAGCCCGGCAGTTCCAGCGCCGTTGCGCGCGACGCGACAGCGACATCTACCAGCTCGTCCGGCTGAAGTCCGGCAAAGGTCGCGTGAAGCAGTACCTCGAGGCCGCCGCCTAGCTCTAGCAGCTCCGCGTCGAGGTGGTGTGGGTTCACACCGCCGCGGCCTCTCTGTCCATCGCTACAGCGAGCGAAGAGTATCCGCTGCGATCGCCCGGCAGCCAGCGCCGCACGCCCTCGAGCGTCATCGCCTGACGCATCGACGGGTCATCGAAGCTCATCGCCAACAACGCCGCTTGCCAGCGACTTGCGAGATCTGAGTCGAAGGACGGCAACGCAGTGAAGTTGCAGTGGTAGTAGGTAGGCGAGCGCCACGAAACCTCAAGCTCCATGGCGGCTGGAAGGCCCTCCGTGCGGAATCTGGCCCACGTCGCATCACCGAGGGCTCCGGCGTCGGCGTCGCCCTCAGCTACCGCCTGCACGACCTTGAGCTCCGAGTCACCGGTGTCACCGTGCTTGCCGAGGTCCGTGTCGAACCTCACGAGCTCGCCAATCGATCCCGTTGGCAGGCCCTGCTCGGCAAGGTAGTAAAGGGGGAGGATCGCGGCGTGCCCGGAGTCGCGGCTGCCGAGCGCCAATCGCTTGCCCGCAAGCTCGTGGACATCGTCGAATGCCTCGCCCCGTCGCGTAACGATCACGGTCGCGAACTCCGCGTCGATGTCGCGCATGCCGAGAATCTGGCCCTCGCCCCCGAGCTGGCGCTCCAGGGCCACGAAGGCGGTGTTCGTGTTCCAGCCGATGTCCACCGAACCTTCGAGAACTGCACGAACGAGTCGCTCGTAGTTGGAATACAGAACGTAGTCGGTAGGGACTCCCCGGTCCCGAAAATACTCACGGAAGCTCTCCCAGATCGTGACGACGCGTGGATGGTAGGCCACCGCTCCGACCGTGATCTCGCCCGTAGCGCTCATGGCACGGGAAGCCCGGTAAGCGCTTTGCCGACCCAATTCCGCAGCACTGCATTCGTTGGCGCCATCACCGCGCCGGCACGTGCGTCGCGAAGCCACCGCTCGATCGGCAACGCAGGGGTGTACCCCTGTCCGCCGCACACTTCCAGTGCGCTCTGCGTGACCTCGGCCGCGGCATCCGTCGCGCAGATCTTTGCCTCCATGATCGGGACGAGGGCACCCTCGTCGCCAGCAGCGCCGAGCCGAGCCGCCTCGCGCACAAGTAGTCGCGATCTGCGCACGCTGATGTCCATGTCCGCGATTAGGTGCTGGATGCTTTGTATCTCTGCGAGCGCACTCCCGTCTGCGTAGCGTCTGTTGGCTGCGTGGTCGCTCGCGGACTTCAGGGCTCCAGCTGCGATCCCCACGTTTACCGCCGCAAGCCCAACCAGGAAGAATGGGGCGACCACGGAGAAGACCAAGTTCGCACCGTCGCCCGGCGCGCCGATGCGCGCGTCGGCATCGACGGCGACGTCGCTGAGCTCCAAAGCGATGCTCGAGTTACCGGCCATGCCCAAGCCTTGCCACACGCCGTCGAAGTGCATGCCGTCCGCTTCGCGCTCTATGAGAAAGCAGTCCAAGCCCTCTCCGCTGCCGCTCTTGACGAGCACCAAGTAGACATCGGCGTGGCCCCCCGAGGTCACGAAGCTCTTGCGCCCCGATATCTTGACGCCGCCATTGCTCTGCACGGCCTGCAGCTCAGGGGCATAGAAGTGCGCGCCTGTACCACGCTCGCTGAAAGCAAGCGTGCCGACGATACGTCCGGTGGCGAGCCCCTCCAGATAGCTCGGCGCGCGCTCTCCGCCGCCGCCCGCGATTGTCGCGGCGGTCACGGCATGCATCAGATAGACCATTCCGGTTGACGCGCACGCAGAGCCCACGGCCTCGCAGGCTTCGGCGAGCGCCAGCAGCCCACCGCCAGCACCACCATGCTCCTTCGGTGCGACGAGCCCGAGCCCGCCGGTCGCCGCAAGTGCGGCCATGCCGTCGCTCGGAAACGTGCGTTCACGGTCGACCTGAGCCGCTTTGGGTGCGATCTGGTCCGCAGCAACGTTCCGAACAGCTTCCACGATATCGCGTGCTTCGCTTGACAAAGCTCGTTCCTTTCAGCGAAAAAATTCCGTAGGCGTGTCGACCCTGGCGCTGTCCGTTAGCGGCGAAGACAGAGACCTCGCCCGGATTAAGACCCGACCGGGCGATCGGCTTACTCTCCCGGCATTTCTTGAGCTTGTCAAGTCCCAATATCCGGCACCTCGCCTCGCGCGCCGGCTCCTAGGATAAGTCCCGATAGACAGAAACACCTGTTTGTAGCAGGGGTCGCGCGTGGTACGTTTGCGTGAACAACCGAAGTACAGAGAGGAGCGTCCCCATGGCGTTGCAAGAGCAGCAACACCAGGCAGGCACGTTTGGACACGGCGAGGAGCTCGCAAGCCGCGTCATGTTTCGTGTCTCTGGGCTGTATGGGATTACGCGCGAAAGCATTCCGATCTCAATCTCTCCGACTGAGTCAATCGACTCTGGCCCGACGATTCTCACACTCGATCCAGAGGCTGACGCGTCCGCGAACGTAGGTGTCGTCGATTTCGGGCCGAACACCATGCGAATGCGTAATGGTCTTCAGCTCGTCTTCAGCGGTCTTCACAAGCTGGTGGCGCGTGGAGACTACGATCGCACTCTGCTGAACCCGCCACGCGGCGTGTCGATCACGACCGCAAAGATCAATCCGGACTACTCAGGATGGCAGTCGGAGACCTGCATCGACTTTCTCCCCGGCTCGTTGTGGTCCAGTACCGGCGGTGGCTGAACTGGTCGCGGGTTCTCCAGTTTGGAGAACAACCTCTCGAATCTCCGCGAAGGTCGGCCAGCCTATGTGGATTGGACTACGCACTTCATGGTCCAGTGGCCAGAGTTCCTAGGTGGCGGGATTGTTGAGATCGACGCTGATGGCTCGATGGTGCTCACGCCGATACTCGACGGTGTCTAAGGAGCGTTCACGGATAGCGCGCTGCGTCACGCAGCGCGCTACCCGGCTGTGACGCACCTGAAAGGCAGGGGCCTGATGGCCCCAGCAGAACAGAGCCTGCCGGCTCCGTGGTTCGCATTCATCGCACACCTACGGTCCCGTCGTGACCTCGACAAATGGAACGTCACCGCGGCTATGCGGAGCAGTGGCGCAGTGGCCGAGCATTGGCAAGACCAGGTTCTTCGCGCGCCTCCAGTGGTGCTCAGCACGATCAGCTTTCGATCGACCCCCGTCACGGGCGATCTCATCATGATCCCTCGTCTGCCGGAGGACGTCATATACGGCGACGGGCCCGAGCTCGTAGCCCGCGCTGTTGAGATCGCCGCCGAACGCGGCGCGCCAGTCGTCGGCTTGGCGGGCCTCACCGCACCTGCGACTCGCGGAGGCCAATCGCTCCTTGCTTCGCTACCACCTGGTGTGACACTCACGAACGGAAATGCCTTCACTGCCTTGGTCGCACGGCAGAACGTGCGCGAAGCTTGTGAGTACCTTGAGCGCTCGCACCCAGTCGTTGCGATTCTAGGCTCGACGGGTTCAGTTGGTGCCGCAGCATCCAGCCTCCTCATGGATGACGACCTCCAGCTTTGGCTTATTGGACGCTCGACGCAACGCGCACGTGATGCCGCTCCCCGGCACGCAAGAGGCGTACGCTTCTCCAGCGACCTCTCCGACGTCCGCAGAGCAGATGTCGTGCTCGTCTTGACTAGTGACAGTTCGGCGCGTCTTTCGCCCGATCACTTCGATAACGCTCGTGAGCGCGTCGTCGTCGATGTCGCGCAGCCGTCGAACATACCGACCAGCTCGCGGGGCTCATTCCTACAGAGCCGTGTGCACGTCGTCAGGGGTGGATGGGTGCGACTGCCCGGAGCCACGAGCTCCCACCATCATCGTGATCTGATGACCGAAGACGACCCCGATGCGCCGCCCGGCACAGCACCCGCTTGCCTGGCAGAGACGTGCCTATTTGCCGTCGCCGGGATTCGCGAGCATGCGGTTGGCCCTGCTTCGGCGGATCTAGCGCGGCGTCTAGAGCCGATCGCCGCCCGGCGAGGGGTCCTCATGCGCAATCTCGCCTTCACGTCGGACACCCCAGAGGGCGGCCGCCTGGAGGCCTATCCGATGCCCAGGGCTGCTGCTGATGGATGAGCTACTTGAGACCCAGCGCGGTTACGGTGAAAACGGCGACGCTGCAAGAATCTACGTCACCGGACTTGGTGCTGTAACACCGCTCGGCACGAGCGCACCACGGACACACGAGCGGTGGGCTGCAGGCGAATGCGGCGTGATCGAGGGCATTGGACGCTGTAGCGATTTCGATCCGGCCGAGAGGCTCTCACGCAAGCAAATTCGCCGGTTTGATCGCTTTGCTCAATTCGCGCTTTACGCCGCAGGAGAGGCGGCCGATCAAGCGGGCTGGTCTAACGAACTGCCAGCAGATCGCTCTCGGATCGGCTGCGTGATCGGCACAGGCACCGGCGGCATGACGACCATGCTGAATATGTACGAAGTCTTCTACGGGAAAGCACAACACCATGTCCCTCCCGCGTTGCCCGTCATGGCCATGGCGAACGGTGCGTGCGCCGCCGTGACATTGCACTACAAACTCCAGGGTGAGTCGTTCGCCGTGGTCTCGGGGTGCTCATCCGGTGCGCAGTCGATAGGAGCTGCCATGCGGATGCTGCGGATAGGGATCCTCGACGCAGCGATCGTCGGTGGGTCCGACACCGCAGCCAATGACTGGTCCGTCAAGGCTTACGGTGCCAGTGGCGCTCTTTCGCCCGCCGGGATAGCCCGGCCGTTTGACCGCGATCGAGACGGCTACGTTCTAGGCGAGGGTGCCGGTGTGCTTATCCTCGAGAGGGCGGATATCGCAAAGCGGCGCGGCGCGAAAATCCTGGCCGAGGCCGTTGGGTACGGAGCGTCGACGGACGCATTCCACGTGACCAACCCGGACCCCGAGGGGGAGGGGCAAGCGACTGCGATCAAGAACGCGCTCATCGATTCCGGTTTGCAAGCCGAGCAGATCGACTGGGTTAACGCACACGGCACGGGAACGAGGCTCAATGATCCCGCAGAGACTCTGGCGCTCAAGAAGGCGCTCGGAACCCGCGCCTATGAGATCCCGATCTCTGCACCCAAGTCGGCCTTCGGACATCTGATCGGCGCTGCGGGTGCGGTCGAGGCCGTCGCCACGATCAGCGCGCTGCGGGCTCGAGTTGCACCGCCAACTCTTCATCTCGAGCATCCAGATGACGAACTCGACCTCGACTACGTCCCACTGCGCGCCAAGCCGCTACCACCCGCTAGCGAGAAACAGCGCCTGACGGCCATTACCAACTCATTTGGGCTTGGCGGTCACAACGCAATCCTCGTCTTCTCATCAGATGCCTAGCTGCGGGACTATGCGTTCGATGCGAGCGACTCGCTTGACTTATCAAGGTCCCAGTCCGTTGGCGTCAAGACGATGACGGACACTACTCAGCGGCTTAATGCCCAGCCGTACCCGTCTCTGACCGCGCTTTCCTCCGGCGCCGGGTGCGGGTGCAAGCTAGCCGCAGCCGACATGCTCCCGATTGTCCGTGGCCTACCCCTCGCAGTTGACGAGCGACTCCTCGTTGGCTCAGCGACTAGCGACGACGCAGCCGTGTTTCGCCTGAGCGACGACGTCGCGCTCGTCCAGACCATCGACTTTTTCACGCCACTCGTGGACGATCCATACGACTTCGGCCGGATCGCCGCGGCGAACGCCCTCTCCGACGTCTACGCGATGGGAGGAACGCCACTCACCGCCATGAACGTCGTCGCTTTTCCCTTGGAGGAGCTGGGCGGCGAGATTCTGCGCGAGATCCTCCGCGGCGGACTTGACATCGTCACCAGCGCCGGTGCGGTTCTCGTAGGGGGTCATTCGATCAAGGACGCCGAGCCGAAGTACGGGATGGCCGTGACCGGAGTCGTCGATCCGGCTCGCATGACAACGAACGCCGCGGCTCTGCCGGGCGACGTTCTGGTGCTGACCAAGCCGCTCGGCGTGGGTGCGATCGTCACTGCGCGCAAGCGAGATCGCGCTTCAGACGATCTGCTTCAAGCAGCGATTGAGGTGATGGTCACACTTAATGACCGCGCCGCCACAGCGGCGCTGGACGCCGGCGTCCGTGCGATGACCGACGTGACGGGCTTCGGATTGCTAGGGCATCTTCACAATCTCTGTCGAGAGAGCGGGCTCGCCGCCGAGTTGCACGCCGAGAGCGTCCCGGCAATCCCCGGCGTTCAGGCGCTCCTCGAAGATGAAACGGGCGTTTCTGGCGGAAGTATGCGCAATGCTGAATGGGCCGACAGCTTCGCGAGCATCGCCTCCCAAGTGCAGCCGTGGCGCGCTCGCCTAGTAACGGACGCGACGACCTCGGGAGGCTTGCTGGCCGCAGTGAGCGCCGACCACGCAGACCGACTCCCAGGAAACGTGATCGGTCGGCTCCACGACGGACCAGCCGGCTCAATCTCGGTGCGCTGACCATGCTCACGTGTATCTCACTCCCACCATGGAGCGGCCCGGGGCCGGTGCCCCAAACGGCCTTCAAAGCCGTTGGCGGCGCGGGTAACGCGTCGAGAAGGTTCGACTCCTTCGCCGCTCCGTCAAAGGCGGTGGACCATGACTAGCGGTCCACTCACACTCGGCACCGCCGGCCACATCGACCACGGCAAGACAGCCCTGGTCGAGGTGTTGACTGGGGTCAACACCGACCGCTTGCCCGAAGAGAGGGCAAGGGGCATTTCCATAACCCTCGGCTACGCGCCACTAACCACACCAGCGGGTCGCACGCTGTCCATCATCGACGTACCCGGCCACGAGCGTTTCGTACGCACCATGGTCGCCGGCGCAACAGGCATTGACCTGTTCGTGATGGTCGTCGCCGCAGACGACGGCGTGATGCCGCAGACCATCGAGCATGCCACCGTGCTCGATGCGCTGGGGGTGCGCTCAGGAGTCATAGCTGTCACCAAGACAGACCTAGCTGACCCACAGGCCGCGATGCAAGAAGCACATGAGCTGCTTCCAGGTTGCGAGCAGGTCGCTTGCTCAACACGCACGGGCGAGGGCATCAAGGAGCTCCACAGCGCAATCGACCGAGTCGTTGCACGCCTTCCGAGTCGCGCAGGCGCACCGGGCGGACCCGTGCTTCACATCGACCGTAGCTTCAGTATCCGTGGCCAGGGCACGGTAGTGACCGGCACGCTGTGGTCCGGGGAACTCTCCCAGGGCGACACGCTAGCTCTACTACCCGCTGGAGATCCTGTGCGAGTGCGCGGGCTCGAGGTGCACGACAAGCCGACGACGCATGCCGCCGCAGGCCAACGCGTCGCGGTGAATCTCACGGGTATACGTCTCCGTGAGGTCAGCCGCGGCGATGTCCTGGCTGCCCCTGGCCTGCTGCAAGAGACCAAGACTCTCGACTGCTCGTTGGAGCTCCACGAGGCCGAACACAATATCCCCGTACACGTGCATCACGGCACACGTGAGGCGCCCGGTCGCCTCACAGCGCTCGCTGACGACCTCTGGCAACTGCGACTGGAGCGGCCAATCCTCGCCGCCGACGGTGACCGCATCGTGATCCGCCGGACTTCGCCCCCCGACACACTGGGAGGCGGCGTCATTCTCGACGCTCGTGCACGGCGACATGGCCGCCGCCAACAGATCATCGACCGCTTGCGCCGACGTCGAGACGGTCAACCCGAACCGGCACTCGAAGCTAACGACCCACCGCCTCCGCAGCCTACCGTGGTCACTCAGCCCGAAGCGCCCGAGGCGGATGAGGCTCAGCTGGCGCTGGAACAGCGCCTGCTCGAGAACTGGCTGCGCCCCCAAACATCCGCACAGCTCGGCGCAAGCAGCGACGCCCTCAAGATGCTTCGGACAAATGGGACGGCAGTTCGCGTCAGCGGGGAGCTCTACCTCCATGTGCAGCCTCTCGCTGCAGCGCAGGCTCGAACTATCGAAGCGATTGAACGTGACGGGGCGATCACGCTTGCGGGACTACGCGATGAGCTCGAGATCTCACGCAAGTCAGCTCAGGCCCTGCTCGAGCACTTCGACTCAATGCATGTCACTCGCAGGCAGCCTGACGACAGCCGCGTCCTCTCCAACCGCCTCGCCCGAGCGCGCACATGAATGCCTCCTCATCATCCGCGCCCCCAGCGGCCGCACAGGACCGGCTTCGCGGGCTTCCATCGGTCGACCAGCTCGCAGAAGCCCTGACGAGCGGGAACGGTGCTGAGAGGCTGTCACCGGCAGACGCCGTAGCGGCGGCGCGCGCCGTACTTGCCGACCGTCGGGCCGAGCTGCTCGCAGGCGACACCAGTGATGTTGACCTTCATATACGTGCTCACCAGCGGCTCGCCTCGCGACTGCGGCGTGTTCTGAACGGTACCGGCGTCATTGTCCACACCAACCTCGGTCGCGCCGCCCTGGCAGACACCGCGATCGACGCCGTCGCGATGGCCTCTCGTGGCTACATGAACCTCGAGCTCGATCTAGCCAGTGGACGGCGTGCGAGCAGAGATGCACATCTCAGCAACATCCTCGGGGAGCTCACCGGAGCTGAGGATGGCCTTGCCGTGAACAATGGAGCTGGCGCACTACTCCTTGCCGCCGCTGCCCTTGGAGGTCCAGGGAGATCGATCGTGGTCTCGCGCGGTCAGCTCGTCGAGATCGGTGGGGGGTTTCGGATTCCGGACGTCGTCGCTCAAGCTGGCGCGACGCTCGTGGAGGTCGGCACAACCAACCGAACCAGAGTCGAGGACTACAAGGCTGCGCTGGACGACGGTGCGCTCATCCTGCGCGTACACCCATCAAACTTTCGTACGCTCGGTTTCGTCAGCGAAGCCAGCGTTGAGGAGCTGTGCGCCCTCGACGCCCCGGTCATCGATGACATTGGCTCTGGAGTCCTGGCTCGAGACGTAGAGATCGTGGATTCTGAGCCACCTGTCGGGCGTTCGGTTCGCGCCGGCGCCGCTCTTGTCTGCTTCAGCGGTGACAAGCTCCTAGGGGGACCCCAGGCCGGGATCCTAGTTGGCTCCCACGCCGCCGTAGACGCCTGTCGCAAGCATCCGCTCATGCGCGCACTCCGGATCGGGCGTCTGCCACTAGCCGGTCTCGCCGCTACGCTCGCTCTCTACCGCGACCCTGATAGAGCGCTTCGCGAGATACCAGTCCTCGCGATGCTGACAGCGGATCAGTCCGTGCTTCAAGATCGCGCCAAGCGCCTGGCCAGCGAAACAGACGGCCAGGTCATCGAAGCAGTCGCACGAGTCGGTGGTGGAGCGCTTCCCCTCCTCGAGCTAGCTGGGCCTGTCGTTGCCCTTGACCCGATTGATACTCCCACCCGTCTCGCGGCACGACTCCGAATCAGCGACCCTCCGCTGCTCACACGAATCGCCCACGATCTAGTGCTCATCGATCCCCGGACCCTACTCGACGAGGAGATCGAACTTGCCTCAGCGGTAGTGCGTCGTGCCTTCCAAGAAGAACGAGAAGGCCACACTAATGCCCCAGTAGCCACCGGCCACCGGGACGTGTGACCGTGTCCGAACATCGGAAACAGCTCGCCTCAAGATCTAAGCATCACGGTCGGCTCAAACACTTCGCTCCGGTATTGATACTTGCGCTGACTTGCATATATATGGCAGCCGCATCATCAGCGCACGCCGCCAATCTCCCTGACGGTCGAGCCTATGAACTCGTCACCAGATACGCGCAAGATCAAACAGAAGTCGGCCTAGATGGGCTCGAGCCGTACTTCACCGCTGCTGCCACCAACGGCGATGTCATCGACTGGGAGGGCTTCGGCGCGTGCTGTGGAGCCACCTCGGGAGGTGTAAACGTCTATCAATCCTCACGCGGCACCGCAGGCTGGCAGGCAAAGACATTGTCGCCAACGCCCAGCGAACCTCTGACCGGACTCCTTGAAGAGCAGGCGCCCGTCTTCTGGAGCAACGATCTCAGCCAGACTATCTTCGCGACGCCATCCTCCTATGCTCCCCCCGACAAACGTGCCCCAAAATCGGGCTCGATCGACCTCTACCTGCAAGGACCGACAGGCGCTCTCACGTGGCTCTCCCAAGGGCCTACGGGAACCGGAGCTGGTACCGACGTTGCCCAATTCGAGGGCGCGACCCCCAATCTTGGAGAGGTCCTATTCGGGACGGCTGAACAGCTGACAGCCAACGCGACGGGACTCGAACACCAGAAGACAGCACAATACCTTTATGCCCGCGATGTCGAAGATGAAACGACGAGTCTCATCAACGTCGACAACAGCGGCAAACTCATCAGTCCTTATGGCGCGCGCCTAGGAAACGCCGGGCCGCCAAAGGAAGCGCTCATCGTCCTCAAGGCAGGCGGGACCGTCACTCATGCCGTCTCCGAAGACGGCCAAAAGATCTTCTTCGAGAGCCCACCAGAAGGCGTGTCGGAACCAGCAGGCGTCGAGCCGCACCTCTACATGCGTGATCTCGCCGACAGCACAACGACATCCCTCGACAACCCCGAATCAACCGGCTCGGCCCAATATCAGGGGGCATCCGCAGATGGCTCAATCGTGTTCTTCACGAGCGATGAGGGGATCGATGGCGCATCCACCGCAAACGAACTTTACGCGTTCAATACAACTACCACGCCGATCGGGCCCATTCCGCCCATGTCGGCCGTCCCCGTGGCTTCTGGCGCCGGAATAATCGGCGTAGCCGCCATATCAAATGATGGATCTAAGGTGTTCTTCGTTGCTAGCAGCGTTCTTGCCAACAACGTCAACTCGGTCGGCCTCGCGGCTCTCGCCAACGAACCCAACCTATATATGTACGAAACCGGTACTGGCCGCACGGTATTCGTTGGAACTCTGGCGCCACCGGACATCTACACCTGCAAGCCCACATGTGCGAGCCACGAACTAAGTAACCTCGGCCCAATAAGTCAGCCCGACATCTACCGGCCTGACGCCACAACGCCTGATGGCTCCGTGTTCGTGTTCACCTCGAGCAACAACCTCACGGAAAACAACCACACGCCGAATACCGTACTGACCTTCCCGGCATACGCCGGACAACACACGCTTACGGTCGCAAGCACAGCCGGCTTCCATCCGCGCCATACGATCGAGATAGGCAGAGGAGACAAAGAGGAACTCGAGAACGTCGAAACGATCGTCAGCCCGACCGAACTCACCTTCAGCGAATACGGCCCCGGCATCGTCGACGGCCTAGCTCAGGAACAACCCGAAGGTAGCGAAGTCTCCGAGGTCAACGAAGAGGTCTACCGATACGAGAGCAACGAAAACTCGCTCGTATGCGTGTCCTGTACCCCCGTTGGCGTAGTCGCGACCGGCAGTGCGACACTCGGCGAAACCGGAGGGGGGAGCTACGCCCCAGCAAATCATGCTGCCCCAATGAGCGAAACCGGGTCGCTGATCTTCTTCGACTCCCCCGACCCACTGCTTCCAGGCATAGCCGAACCGCAGACCAGCAAGCTGTTCGAGCCCACAAGCGTGTACGAGTGGGAGAACGGCACCGTATCCCTAATCGCAGAAGGCGCTACTACCGAAGCGGTCCTCAACGGCACGACACCCAGCGCCAGCGACGTGTTCTTCACGACCAGGCGCAGACTAACGCCAGGCCCCGACGCCGGCTACACCCACATCTACGACGCGAGGGTCGGCGGCGGCTTTGCCGAACCATCGCAACCGCCAGAAGCCCCCTGCGCCAATGAAGCCTGTCGACCCTCCGGCAACCCTACAGTCTTTTCCCCGCCTCCCGGAAGTGCAAGCCTCACCGTAAGCCCCGAACCGCCCCCCGGAGCGCTCTCGCCGAGGTTCGCCGTCAGTAAGATCACGGCGGCACAGCGCACCGCACTAGCCCGCACCGGTCAAGTGACCTTGACTGTCACCGTCACCGCCGCTGGCAAACTCACGGCGACCGCAACTGCGCGTCTAGATGGGAAGGCCAAGCGGGTAGCACACGCGAGTGCCACCACGCGTAATGCCATGACAACCACGTTGACGCTGCGGCTGAACAAGGCCGCGCGGGTCGCGCTCGCCGCAGACAAAACCTTGATGCTCAGACTCGAGGTCACGTACTCCACGACAGGGACAACCGACATAGCCAACCTAACCGTAGGCGGTTCTACGTCGAAGCGAGCCGCCTCGGAAAGCCATCGCCGTGCATGACATCATCGCAAGGGCCAGAAGGCTCTCGATAACGGCACTCGTACTCGGGGCGCTTGCGGTCGCTCCAGCAGCCGCTCAGGCAGATTTCGGAATCGCATCCTTTGCGACCACGGTGTCGACATCGCAGGCCGGGGCGCACCCTGACTTTTCCACATCCTTTACGCTGAACACGGAACCGCTCGGCAATCCAATCGGCCAAATCAGGGATGCCACGACGACCTTGCCGCCAGGGCTTGTAGGTAACCCTCAGGCGACCGAAAGATGCTCGATACAAAGCCTTGAGACCTTTGTCTGCTCTCGCGCCTCACAGGTCGGCGTCATATCTCTTGCCGTGGTCGCTTGCCAGGGGCTTAGCACACCCCTGGAAGCACCTGCCGAAGCCGGAGCGACCACGGTCAGCGTGCCAAATGCGAAGGCATTCTGTACTGAAGAATCCGGTGACACGGTAACCGTTGGCGCCGGAGCGTCGGCCGAGCAGGCAAGGGTTATCGAAATTGTCAATTCCACGACGCTTAGGCTGGAAGCGCCGTTGACCTATGCGCATCCCGCCGGAGAACCCATCATCCACATCGCCACTGCAAGCCACGCATCTGTCTCCTTGTTCAACGTCGAACCAACTGCGGGACACGTCGCAACTTTCGCAGCCTCGCTTCTATTTGCCGACATCTATGTGCAGCTCAATGTGGGCGCAAATGGCCGACTGACCGCAACATTGAGCGAAACATCAACGGTGTTTCCAGTAGAGGCAAGCACGATAACGCTGTGGGGGGTGCCTGCCTCGCCGAGCCACGATGCCCTTCGCTGCGGCGAGCTCATTCCCGAATGCGGACCGTCATCCGCAGAGCCGACACCATTCGTCACCAATCCCACCGCGTGTACCGGTCCGACCGAAGCGGAACTTAGCGTCACCTCGTGGCAGGGCCAGGTAGATGCGAGCACGGCGACGCTACCGACACCAACAGGCTGCGAACAGCTCACAATCACACCGACACTCGCCGTCACGCCGAGCACCACGCAGCGCGACACTCCCTCGGGCTACGAAGTCGGCCTAAGACTCCCGCAGGAAGAAGAACCATATGGTCTTGCCACACCAGTGCTCAAGACCGTCAGCGTGTCGCTCCCGTCAGGCACCTCACTGTCCCCGGGGTTCGCGAACGGACTACAAACGTGCAGCGAAATAGCGTTCACCGATGGCAACTGTCCAGTTGCCTCAAAGATTGGCACCGCCGAAATCGCGACGCCAATGTTGCCCGACCACCTAACGGGAGGCATCTACATCGGCACTCCGACAGCTACCGAAAGATACCGAATCGTCATGAGTGTCAAAGCAGACGACACAACGATCGATCTGGAAGGACACGCCGAACCCGACGAAACTACGGGCCAGGTCACTGCGGTGTTCAACGGCCTGCCGCAACTACCCTTTAGCGACCTCAAGCTGGTGTTCTTCGGTGGTCCGACGGCAGCGTTCGCCAATCCCCCGACTTGCGGCCCAGCGACCAGCACCTCGCAGATCATCTCGTACGCGGGTGACACCGCGAGCCCCTCGTCGACCTTCGTGGTCGACGAGGACGGCAACGGAGGAGCTTGTCCCCCCAGCCAGCCGTTCGCACCCACGTTCGTGGCGGGTACCACCGACCCACTCGCCGGCAGCTTTAGCCCCTTCACCTTGACCATATCGCGAGCCGACAGCGAAGAGAGCCTTTCCAGATTCACCGCGAAGCTTCCGGCAGGTCTAGTGGGGCTTTTGACGTCGGTACCGCTGTGTCCGGAACCAGCGGCCGCGGAAGACGCCTGCGCAAGGACGGCGGAAGTCGGGACGGCAACGATAGGCGCAGGCGCCGGACCGGAACAGCTCTACCTATCAGGGCCGGTCTATCTCACTGGGCCATATGACGGCGCGCCATTCGGGCTAGCGGTCGTCGTAAACGCGAGCGCCGGACCGTTCAGTCTCGGCACCGTGATCCTGAGGTCACGCGTCCTTGTGGATCCGACAACCATGGCTCTCACGATCGCCTCTGACCCCATCCCGCAGATTCTCGGCGGGATGCCGCTTCGGCTACGAACCATCAACCTGACGCTAAGCCGCCCCGGATTTCTATTTAATCCCACCGACTGCTCTTCGCAGACAGTCACCGGAACACTCGTGAGCAATCAAGGCGCGATCACCATAGGTTACGCACCATTCAAGGTGGGGGGGTGTATGGGGCTGCCCTTCGCGCCGACGGTCACGGCGTCGACGCGCGGTTACGCCACTTCCGGTGGAGCAGGTGGAGCATTCGCGATCACGATCATTGCGCACGGCGGACCGCCCTCGAACTCATCGGCCGTCGCCGAAGCAAACATCCGCTCAGTGATAGTGAAGCTGCCGAAACAACTGAAGGCGCGTTTGGATACGCTCCGGCAGGCTTGTAGGGCGCCGATGTTTGCCGGAAATCCTACGTCGTGCCCCCCTGGTGCTGTGATCGGGACGGGCACCGTACGAACCCCGGTGTTGAACTCGGCGTTGGTCGGACCGATATACCTCATATCGCACGGCGGCGCGGCATTTCCGAGCCTGGCTATGGTACTCCGAGCTGAAGGCGTATCCGTTACGCTCGCCGGCGTGATCAGTATTGCCAAAAACGGGGTGATCAGCAGTACCTTTCGGACGCTTCCCGACGTACCGGTCACGTTGTTGAACCTGAACTTTCCCGAGGGCCCTCACTCGGCGTTTGGTGCGATCGGGAAGCTATGTGGACAGAAGCTAACCATGCCTACAACGATCGAAGGAGACAATGGCAAGCGCATCATCGGGCGCACAGCTATCGCTGTGACTGGATGCGTGTTGCCGAAGCGCAGATCACAAACGGCTTCGCACTAGCAAAGCGAGCTGCGCACAGGTGGGCGCAACTTACGGGCGCCGTGCACTCCCTAGGAGATGGGGCTCGGGCGGCACAAAGAAGGCTAGCCTCATCTGTATACGCTGGCAATCCCCGACGATAAAGCCAGCGTGCTCGATGCTCGCTCGCGTGTCCCGAGCCATGTGACACCCGCCAGCCACGTGCGGCCAAAAGGTCGCATCGGCAAGGCGCTGAAGTCGTATGCCCAAGCGATTCTCGGCGATCACATGCTCGAAGAATCGCAACTCCCCTTTGGGACGGATGACTCGGAAGAGCTCGGCAAGGGCTTGTTGGGGATCGACGCTACAGAGCACGAGAGAGACAACACCCGCGTCGAACGAGCCATCATCAGCGGGCAACTGATGAGCGTCGCCATCGATCACCGTTATCGGAACGTCCACCTTCTCAGCGGCGCGCTGCGCCTGCCGACGCAGGTAGGGTTCCGGCTCAATAGCCACCACCTCCGTGACCGCACTGGGATACCGGTCAAAGTGGGCGCCGATGCCGGCACCGACCTCGATCACTCGCCCGCTCAAACCTGCCACTAGGTTCCGGCGATTCTCGTCATCGCCGCGACCTTCACGGATCGCCGTGAGCACGGGATGGAGCCTCGAGAAGAGGGGATATGAGGTGCGTTTCGCCATGGAGGGCAACCGAGGCTCATCGAGCGGCGGCGGCGGAGCGACTATAGCTGCCCGCCAACACAGACTCGATTCGAGTAATTAACGTAGTGTCGGTGCTCAGTACAAGTCGTGTTTCTCTCTTCCTCGATAGCCCCTTGACCAAAAGTTGGGCATCTGGGATCATGGACTTGCGCTCGGGCGCTGCGTTTATGGCCGCGGTGGCAGGCGTCTACCAGAGGAGCGTCACCGATGTCGAGTCCAAGATCGAAGCTCCAAGTTGCCTTGGTGCAGCAGGGCTATTGGCATATGCCGCTCGAGTCCATCCCGCTAGCCGCCGGCTATCTGAAGGCCGCTGCGATGGCGGATCCCCGGCTGACGGACGAAGTCGACATCGAGATCCACAGCTTCGACGGATCGCGTAGCGCTATTTCGATGGCCGAGCAGCTTCTTCGCATTAGGCCACCAGACGTTCTTGCATTTTCCGTGACTGCCTGGAACTACCATTCCTTTGGAGCCGTTGCAGACACCTACCGTCAGATGAGACCGGATGGATGGGTGATCTGGGGCGGCAACCACGTTGCACACCAGGCGAAGCGCGCGTTCCACCTCTATCCAGCGGTAGACGTAGTGGTCGACGGCGAGGGGGAGTTGGTCTTCTCAGACCTTCTCGCTAGTCGACTCGAAGACCGCTCGCCGCACGAGCTGGAAGCCATAGACGGCATCGCCTTTAAGCGCGAGGACGGTGCCGTCGTGCAGACAACGCCACGCGGGCGCATACAAGATCTGGCCGAGATTCCATCACCGTTTTTGACAGGCGCAATACCCCTTGCTAACAAGAACGGGGGGTTTCGCTACGAGGCTGCATTGATGGAGACGAACCGCGGCTGCCCTTATAGCTGTGCATTCTGTTACTGGGGAGGAGCGATCGGACAGAAGGTTCGCCGCTTCCCGCGCGAGCGGCTGCGTGAAGAGGTCGAATTGCTTGCCTCACTCAAAGTCGAGACCTTGGCCTTGTGCGACGCCAATTTCGGCATGCTTCCGACGGATATCGACTTCGTTACCGACCTGGTAGAGATCAAGCGCCGATATGGCTATCCGCACGCGCTGGAGTCGTCGTGGGCCAAGAACAAGTCCGACGTGTTCTACGAGGTAGTCGAGAAACTTACCGAGGCACGGCTGCGAACCACCTTCACCTTCTCGCTCCAAACCCTAGACGACAATGTACTTAGCTTGGCCGGACGGCGCAATATGCCCATCAATCACTGGGAAGAGCTCGCCGCCTGGCTGGACGAGAAAGGCGTCGTATGCAACGCCGAGCTCATCTGGGGCATGCCGGGTGAGACGCCTGAGTCCTTCCTCGCTGGGTATGACGAACTCGCGAGGCGAATATCACAGATCTCGGTTTATCCGCTGATGCTCATGCCCAACACCGAGTACTGGAACAGACGCGACGAGTTGGGTTTCGTAGCGACACGCGGAGACGGCAACGACTTCGAGTTCCCAATCGCGCACAACACCATGTCGGTCCAAGACAACCAGCGAATACAACGGTTTATGTTTGGCGCCCGGGTTCTCGCTGAGGCCTCATTCTTCCGTGAGATATTCCGCGCGCTTAGAGTGCTTGCAGGTCTAAGCCAGTCTGAGGTCCTGCTCAGCATCGCCGACTTCTTCGACGCTTGCGATCACCCGGACGCGCGCTTCCTCCAGTGGGATGGCACACGCGTAATGGACGGTGACGCAGTCTCCGAGGCGCTGCGCAACCTCTACAGCTCTCCGGCTGCCGTAGAACTCTTCGATCGTTGGTGGGATGAGCAGATCGAGCACCGCATCCCCGCCGAGCGGCGGCGGTTGGCCCGACAAATCTTTCGGTATGACCAGATCACCAGACAGATCTACGACGCCGACGAAGTTGCTCTACCCCGCGAGCAAGTCGAAGGAATCGAGGTCTACGTAAAGAGTGACGTGGAGTTTGAGTTTGACATGCCCAAGGTGCTTTCAGACATACGCATGGGTCGTATTCCCTCGATGGAGAGTCACGCGACCGTTGTCGACATCCACTTCCGGGCAGGATTCCACGAGCACGTCGATAGCCACGATGTCGTGCTTGGCTACGTTGGCACACTCATCGCTGGTCAGCCTGCGGCGGAGCCGGTACTCAGCTGAGCGGCCTCGCGCCCAGAGCTTGGGGCCACGCAAAAGCTGCTTTTAGGACCGCCGGTCGGCCAGCTCGTGCCTCGCTTGACCTGCGCCCGCTTGGATGACCCCATCGCTGCTCGGCGATTGATTCGTGAGTTGACATGCACGTGTGGTGCGAAGCCGTACTGCGAGTGTCAATGCGAGGAGAACAACGGAGAGCAACGCAATGAGTCCCCGCTCTGGAGCGAGGAACGAAAGCAAGCCGGCGGCACCGAAAAGCGGGATCGCCACGGGATTGCATGCAGGACACGCCATTGCGACGGTTCCAATCACGCCGCCCAATCCCGCTCCGGTAGCGCCACGCACACGTGAGCCCTTCGGTTGTTCTGGCACAAAGGTCCCGGCAATCAACGCGATCAATGGTGGAGACATCACCAGAGTGACGTAATTCCACCACGCCACCGGCACGACCCGGCCCTCTGATGCACCCGGAAGCGTCTCGCCGATCCCGCCCATGATGAGCAGCGACACCAGATAGGCCCATCCCACCACTTTCCACTGGCGGCGGGACCACATCTGGATCTGGGATGGCGCCCAAGCCGGAATAAGGAACGGTGCCGAAAGTTTGCGCGCGGTTCGTTCGCGCATGATCCCTGCCCTCGTTTCGGGGTTGCGTGTCGTTGGTTCGTGCTTGTACGAAGATACACGACCGAAATGTAGTAGCGTGGGGTTTGTGGCAGGAAGGCCGAAGAAGGGGAGTATCGGGCTCGCGCCGCTCGAGTCCGAGGTCATGGACGCCGTCTGGCAGGCCAGTGCCCCCGTGTCCGTGAGACAGGTTGTCAATTCCCTCAACGCGCGACGCTCCGAACCGCTGGCCTACACGACTGTGATGACCGTGATGAACCGGCTGGCCGCGAAGAATGTCCTGAGCCGTACCGGGGAGCGGCGAAGCTACGTGTACAGGGCAACCGCCAAAGACGCAGCCGGCATCGCCGTACGCGATGTCATCCGCACCTACGGCGATGCAGCCGTCGCGCACCTCGTAGATGAGGCCCGCGCCGACCCCAGCGTGCTACTCCGTCTACGAGCTCTGCTCGCGGAGGACCAATGAAACTGGACCGCGCCAACCGCAGTTTCCTCGCCTTCATGGCGATTGCGTTGCTGCTGACAGCGATTCTGCTGTGCGGTGCGCTAGGTGGCGTGCTCGTTCCCATGATCCTGGAGCGCATATCCAATGGCCGCTTCCTCGCGCTGGCACACGATGACGTCTTGTTGCTTCCAGTGCTCCTATTCGTCGCGTCGATCGCGGTGGGTCTGGGACTCGGAGTTCGCTCGCTTTTGCTGCAAATGGCTGCTTCGCGAAGGCTTGCGCGCCTCGTGCATGCTCTGGCGCTGCCGGCGCCCTACCGCCTGACGCGAGCGGCCATGCAGACCGGGTTGGCTGGGCGTGTCGTGCTCGTGGACGCGACCGACTCGTTCTCGTTCGTCTACGGAGGGCTGACTCCGCGCGTCGCAGTGAGCAGTGGCTTCCTCAAAGGCGCAACACGCGCGGAGCTGCGCGCGGTGCTCGAGCACGAGCGTTACCACGTGCGCAACCTCGACCCGCTGAAGGTCGTGCTGGTGCGCGCGCTCTCGGTCGCGTTGTTCTTCCTGCCTGCGTTGGATTCGCTGCGCGCCCGCTATGTCGCTGGGCGTGAGCTCGCGGCCGATCGACGCGCAGTCGCGGTCTGTGGGCGCCGCCCTCTCGCAGGGGCGCTGCTAAAGGTCGTGCGCGGTCCCGAATGGAACGAGCTGGGAGTCGCTGCAGCCATCGGAGGCTCGGAACTGCTCGATGTTCGTGTTGTCCAACTGGAAACGGGTGCCGAGCCAAAGCCAGAAGTGCTCAACGTCATGCGCCTTGTGCTTTCGGTCCTGGGCGCAGCCTTGCTCGCCGCTGCCTTCCTTGCATCAGTATCGAGCTTCGGCGGGTCAGCAATCGTCTACCACGTAACTGGCACGGGACTAGCGACGGTAACCCTGCTTGGCAGTCTTACCTGTGCCGCTCCGTTTGCTGTCGTGAGCCTTCTGATGTACTCGCTGATCGCCATGCGTGCGAGCCGCCCCCTCCGAGTTGACGCGCACCCGTAATTCGTTGGATGCTTTCGGCCGCTCACGGTCATTAAAGATAGATGGCCACCAAGTCGCGGGACCTGCCAGAACTGCTCAAGCCCTCGGACGTCGCAGCGCGGCTCGGGGTCGTCTCGTGCACCTGGCTCTACGACGCGGCGAGAGCAGGACGCATCCCCTCCATCAGGATCGGTGGGGAGAGGGGCCATTGCGGTTCATCCCCGAAGACATCGAGCGCTGGCTGGAGGACGCCCGCACCGCGTGCTCGGCCGACCTCCCGTGCGGAGGTCGCTCAGCGCTTGGGAGCCCGGGCGCGGCGCGGCTCGTAGCTGCTGCGCTTGCGGCCGTTGTGCTCTTTGACGGCACGGGCGATCGCTTCTTCGGTCGCCTTGGCCCCGGCGGCGAGCACGTTGCGCTCAAGGTGCCCGTAGTAGCGCTCGGTCGTGCTGATGTCCCGGTGCCTGAGCTGCTGCTGCACATACCTCAGCGAGTTGCCGCCGGCAAGCCACGCGGCTGCCGCCGTGTGACGCAGGGCATGGAGTGGCATGTCACGCAGGCCCGCGTCTTGGAGAGCGGCCTTGTGCCAGTCGCGCGAGACGGTTGTTCGATCGAGAGCCTTACCGTCGCCATCGCCTTCCCAGCGCCCGCGATCCGTCTTGCGCTCACGCACCGGCATGACGAACAGCAGCGCGTCGATCCGCTCGCCACCCTCCATCCTGCTGCGCAGCTCGACCTGCCTACGCAAGATCTTCGACAGTCCAGGCCCGATCTCGACCGATCCAAAACGATCGGACTTCGTTGAGCCGACCTTCCGCTTCTTGCGGGAGCGATAGACGACGATCACTCCGCCCGACTCTTCGAGCTCCAGGTCCCCAATCTGCAGGCCGAGCGCCTCGGAGATGCGCAATCCGCTGCCGATCAGTGCCTCGGCGAGCGGCCGGTACACGTCTGAGCACGAGTCGAGGTACAGCGGGATCTCGTGCAGGCGCAGGTAGTCGCGCTCGATATGTGCCGCCGGCAGCTTCGGAACCTCGAGCGCTGGGTTTGCCACCATCAGCTTTTCCTTGACGGCCGCGTTCAGACAGACGACCAGCGTGCCGAGCGTGTTGTTGATCGTCTTGGGCGCCAGTTCCTCGGCTTCCATCGCCTCCGTCATCTGATCCATCAGCTCGTGAATGTGCTCGACCTCCATGCGTTCGAGCGGGACCGACTCGAGGGCCGGCATCAGTCGCAACCGACCGTCTCGCTCATAGGCTCCCCAAGTGCCTTCCTCGAGGTAGGGCTTGCGGCGATCGAGCCAGCGCGGCCAGAAGCCTCCGAAGGTCTCCTTCGTGTGGATGACCTCGCGACGCTCCACCTTCTCGGTCTGGCGCCGGCGCCAGCTCGCGGCAGCTGCCTGGCTCACGAAGCCTCGCTTGCTCGTCCACTGGCCGTCGGAGCGCTTGACCTTGCACCGCCACCTGGTGCCGTCGGCTGTCTCATATGGATAGACACCGCCGCTCTTGCCGTAGTCGGTCCGCTTGCGCTCTTTGACCTTCTGGTCGTGGATGGCTTCGTCGAATGCCTTCGCTGGCGCCTCCTCATCGAACCGACGTGATCGCTGCCGGCCTTTGGAGTCGCGCCAGCGGACTTCCCAAGCGCCCTTCGCGTAGCTGCAACTCATGAGGGCATCTCTGTCCGAACATTGGCACGCAAAATGTTCGGAAAAATGTTCGGAAGTGTCAGTGGCACAGATCCGAACACTAGCGCGATCTCGCGATGGAAAGGCCGTTAACGAGAAAAAGCCCCGCTTTGCAGGGCTTTTTCTATGCGCCCGAGTGGACTCGAACCACCACGGGGAAAACTCCCCACAAGGCCCTCAACCTTGCGCGTCTACCAATTCCGCCACGGGCGCAGGGGGGCGAGTATAGCCCCGCCATGCTCCTTGCCGCAGGCGATTGGATCGTCTCGGGCCTTGCATCCGTCCACAGCCATCGCTACAGTGCGAACACATGTTCGTTGCAAGTCGAAATCCACCCGGATACGGAGGCACGCAAGCATGGATCTGACCAAACGCCAGCAGGAGATCTTCGACTTCATCCGCAAGTACTCGGCCAAGTACGGCTACCCGCCGACGGTGCGCGACATCGGCAAAGCCGTTGGCTTGGCCTCGTCCTCGACGGTGCACGCGCATCTGGCGAACCTGGAGAAGATCGGCCTGCTGCGCCGCGATCCATCGAAGCCGCGTGCGATCGAGCTGCTCGATCGGGCGGTGGGTAGTGCGGTGGATAGCGTCCGCGGGATAGTGCGCGCGGAGGGCCTGCCATTGCTCGGCTCAGTCGCTGCGGGGCAGCCGATGCTCGCGGAGGAGAACGTCGAGGACTACGTCTCGGTGCCTGAGATCGCGGGCGGTGAGGATGGCGAGTACCTGTTGCGGATCAGGGGCGACTCGATGAAGAACGCTGGCATCCTCGAGGGCGACTACGTTGTCGTGCATCCTCAGGACACGGCCACCGATGGCGAGGTGGTGGTTGCGCTGCTGGGCGAGGAGGCGACCGTCAAGCGCTTCTTCCGTGAGGCCGACCACATCCGTCTGCAGCCGGAGAACGAGACAATGGAGCCGATCCGCAGCAAAGAGGTCAAGGTTCTGGGCCGGGTGGTGGGACTTCTCAGGAAGGTGTGACGGGGCGCAGTCGAGCTGGGCGTTGCCCGGCTCATTGCGACCAGCTCTTCACAGCGCACGCTATACCCGCTACGTTGGCCTTGCAGGTCAGGCAGCCGCGGAGGCCAGGTGCCTTCGAGGAAAGTCCGGACATCAAAGGGCAAGGTGGTCGAGATATCGACCCGGGGAAACCCGCGGGAAAGTGCCACAGAAACAAACCGCCTACGTCCGCCGTCCCACGTGAACGGCGGGCCGGCAAGGGTGAAATGGTGCGGTAAGAGCGCACCAGCGTCGCGGTGACGCGGCGGCTGGGCAAACCCCACCTGATGCAAGGCCAAACAGGACCGCTTGTAGGTACCCGCCGAGGTCCAGGTAGGCCGCTCAGATGGATGGCTGCTCAACGACAGAATCCGGCTTATCGACCTGCTAAGGAAAAGCCCCGCTCCGGCGGGGCTTTTCTATATGTCGATTCGCGGATGTCGCTAGCCGTGGGCGACAGTCACAATTCCGGGCATGTCCTCGGTCCGCGTGACGTGCTCGATCACCGTCAGCACCAGGCCTCGCCCGCCGAGGGACAGCGCGTAGGCGTTGGCTTCGCCGACCTTCTCAGAGCCGTCCGGTTGGGGCATCGCGACGATGACCTTCTCGACTACGCCGGTCTGACGCAGCCGGCTGTTGAGCTCACCGTCCTGATACCAGTCCACGTGTGTGCGCAGCGGCTGACCGAGGAGATCACTACGGGTGCGGCCTATAAGGGCACAGAAAGCGTCGTTGACGAGATGCACGATGCCGGTATTGATCTCGGTGATCACGACGCCGGAGTTCGTCGCGCGCAGAAGCAGCTCGAGCACCCGCTCCATGTCGGCCAGTTTCGTCTCCGGGAGCTGGCCGGCGCGCTCGGCCAGATCATTGGTCCCCAGGAGCTCGCGCAGACCGGCGATCGACCACGGCGAGCGGGTACGAATCTCCGTGAGCAGACCAACGAGCAGCTCGCGCTCCTCGAGGATGCGGCGCGCACCGGCCAGTACGTCGGCGCCGGCGTCAGTCAGGCTGACACCGTGCGACCCGCGGTGTAGCAGCGGGCGACCCGCCAGAGCCTCGAGGTTGCTGATGCGCTTGGCGACCGCCGGGCGACTGATACCCAACTCCGTTGCTGCGCCAGCGAGGCTTCCCGCAACCGCACACGCGACGAGCGACTCGAGCTCGGCCAGGTCTGGGGCCCGGATGGGGGTGCGCCACGGTGACATCCGTTAATCGACAGCGTTCGGGTAGGCGGCGGTAAGTTCCACGGTAAGAATGGTCTGCATATCGGAGTTAATAGATATATATGCCAGATGTCAGTGGAATCCTGTACTCATGACAGGATTCGTGTCTACTATATTTGCGGAGCCAGACGCAAGGGCAAGGGGCTTAACGTCACACGTCCTGCGGAAAATACTGAGATAGCAACCGGTGTATGTGTGGTTGCGCGGTGCCGCCACCTCCATTGCGGGCCACGCAAAATCTGAATATGTGAATTACGCCCGACTCGGTAGGTGCTTACCGCAACGCCGAGGCAGTGGGGTGCGCACAGGGCGATGCGTGCTGCCCCTGAGGAAGGCTTGACATGCTGTGCAGGCATCTGGTGGTGCTCGACGGGCGTGGGCAGCTCGAGCGCGCCACCGATGTTGCTCGTCGCCCCCCGGCGGGCACTCGACGATAATGCCTGGCGGGCGTCTCGTTCGCGTGCTGCCGAGCACGCGAGGACCGTCGTCAGGTGCTGCTCCTGGAAGGCAGGAGCGGGGCGAGCTGAGCGTCAGTGCGCCGCGCCCTCGGCCCAAGCGGCCGACAGGCCGAAGCCGTGGCGGGCTGAGGCGCTCGAAAACGAGCGGTCATCTCAGGGCGCGAGCGACATATACTTGCGCGGCCTCGCTTGGCCTGGGGCGTAACTGTCAACACCCATGAAGGGGGTTCCGATGAGCAAGCTGGTCGCTCGACTTGGCATACCCGTGCTCAGCGTTCTCGTGCTTGCCGCGTGCGGCAGCAGCTCGAGCACCACGAGCACCACGACCGCGACGACCACAGCCACATCGGCGTCCAGCGGCACGAACGCGGCGGTTGCCGCTGAAGTTCCGGCGGCGATCAAATCCAAAGGCACGCTGAACGTAGCTACCGAAGCGCAGTACGCCCCCAACGAGTTCATCGCGCCTGACGGCCACACGGTGATCGGGATGGACGCCGATCTGATGCACGCCCTCGGCACGGTGATGGGCCTGAAGGTCGACATGATCAACTCCAACTTCGAAACGATCATCCCGGGCCTCGCGGCGGGTAGGTATGACGTGGGCGCCTCCTCGTTCACGGACACGAAGGAACGCGAGAAAACGGTCGACTTCGTTGACTACTTCAGCGCGGGGATCTCCTTCTACGCCAAGAGCTCGGCCAACCCGGGCATCTCAACGGTCGCTGACCTCTGCGGTAAGACCGTCGCCGTCGAGAAGGGAACGGTCGAGCAGGAAGAAGCGGAAGCCCAGAACAAGAAGTGCGGCAAAGCAGGCAAGAAGTCGGTGACGGTGCTGATCTTCACCGGGCAGAACGCGGTGAACCTCGCGGTGTCGGATGGGCGGGCGGAAGTCGGCATGGCCGATTCACCTGTTGTCGCCTACCAGATCAAACTCTCCAACGGTGCGTTCAAGCTGGTCGGTAAAAGCTACGAGTTCGCCCCCTACGGCCTCGCGGTGCCGAAGACGACAGGCATGACAAAGCCGCTGCTGAGCGCATTGAAGGTAATCATCGCCAACGGCACCTACCACTCGATCATGGCCAAATGGGGGTTGCTGGAAGGCGCGATCTCGACGCCGACGATCAACGGCGCGAAGAGCTGAGCGGTAGCTGGTGTCCTCTCCCGAGGCCACCAGCCCGACCGGGCGGCCCGATGACATAAGGGCCGTCCCGGTCCGCCGGCCGGGACGTTGGATCGCTGCGGCGATCGTCATCGTCATCGCTGCGGCGCTGATCCGCTCGGTGATCACCAGCCCTGGGTTCCAATGGGGTGTCGTCGGCGAATATCTCTTCGACCACCGCATTCTCGAAGGTCTCGTGGTGACGATTGAGCTGACCGTCATCGCGATGGTAATCGGCATCGTGCTGGGTGTGGTTCTTGCTGTGATGAGGTTGTCGCCCAACCCGTTGCTCTCGCGCGCCAGCTGGCTGTACATCTTTTTCTTCCGTGGCACGCCGGTGCTCGTACAGCTGCTTTTTTGGTACAACATCTCCGCGTTGTACCCGAAGCTCTCGCTGGGAATTCCGTTCGGCCCCGCGTTCGTTCACCCTGACGCGAACACCCTGATAACGGCGTTTCGCGCGGCTGTTCTAGGGTTCGGGTTGAACGAGGGTGCCTACATGGCGGAGATCGTCAGGGCGGGGATCATCTCGGTCGACGATGGTCAGACCGACGCGGCTCAATCGCTCGGCATGACGCGTGTGCAGACACTCAGGCGAATCGTGTTGCCACAGGCGATGCGCGTGATCATCCCGCCAACGGGTAACGAGACGATCTCGATGCTGAAGACGACCTCACTGGCTAGTGTGATCACGGTCACCGAGCTACTGTATGCGGCGCAGCTGATCTACTCGGTCAACTTCAAGCCGATTCCGCTTTTGATCACAGTGAGCATCTGGTACCTGGTGTGCACCAGCATTCTCTACGTCGGCCAGTACTACCTCGAGCGCTATTATGGGCGTGGCGCTACACGCGAGTTGTCGCCAACCGCGCTGGCGCGCTGGCGTGCGGCGGTGTTCTCACCAAAGCACCAGTGGTCATGAGCGCCGCGATGGTAAACGCCGAGGGTGTGCACAAGCGCTTCGGTCGGCTGGAGGTTTTGAAGGGAATCACGCTCGAGGTGCAGCCGGGCGAGGTGATGTGCCTGCTCGGCCCGTCAGGCTCGGGTAAGTCGACGTTCCTGCGCTGTATCAACCACCTCGAGAAAATTCACTCGGGTCGGCTGTGGGTGGACGGCGAGCTGGTCGGCTATCGCCAAGTGGGGGAGAAGCTGCACGAGCTGCGCGAGTCGGAGGTCGCGCGCAAGCGCGCCGAGATCGGCATGGTCTTCCAGCGCTTCAACCTGTTTCCGCACATGACGGCGCTGGAGAACATCACATGTGCGCCGCTGCGGGTGAAGGGCATGTCGCGCCAGCAGGCAAATGAGCAGGGTCGCTCGCTGCTCGACCGGGTCGGCCTGGGCGACAAGTTCGAGGCCTATCCCGCGCAGATCTCAGGCGGCCAGCAGCAGCGTGTGGCGATCGCGCGGGCACTGGCGATGGAGCCGAAGCTGATGCTGTTCGACGAGCCGACGTCAGCGCTCGATCCGGAGCTGGTGGGCGAGGTGCTGGCGGTGATGAAGCAGCTCGCTGGCGACGGTATGACGATGATCGTGGTCACGCACGAGATTGGCTTCGCACGTGAGGTAGCCGACACGGTCGTGTTCATGGACGGCGGCGTGGTGGTCGAGTCGGGTCGGCCGACCGATGTGCTCGACAACCCGCGCCACGAGCGCACCCGCGCGTTTCTGTCGAAGGTGCTTTAGAGCTCCGGAGACGCTTAGGGCCTATCCCGGAAGGGTTATGTAGATCTGTGTTGAATTCTTGGTCGAGGTCGTCATGTCACTCGATCAGGGGGTCTGTGATGGGCTGCATGGTCAGTCGTGATGATGGTTGGCGGATGCCGGATTGGTTGTGGGAGCGGGTCGAGCCGTTGCTGCCGCCTCCGCCGTTTCACCCGTTGGGAACACATCGCTCGAGGGTGCCTGACCGTGACGCGATGGACGCGATCCTTTTGGTGCTCAGGACTGGGATGCAGTGGAACGCGCTGAACGCGACCGGGGTTTGCTCCTCGAGCTCCGCTCACCGGCGTTTTCAGGAGTGGGAGCAGGCTGGGGTGTTCGCCGAGATCTGGCGCCAGGGCCTGTTGGAGTACGACAAGGTCGTCGGTATCGACTGGGAGTGGCTGGCAGCCGATGGCGCGATGAGCAAAGCGCCATTGGGTGGTGAGAAGACCGGCCCGAATCCCACTGACCGAGCCAAGGGGGGGCGAAGCGTTCGCTTCTGTGCGAGGCGCGCGGGGTCCCGATCGGGCTGGCGCACGATGGCGCCAACCGCCACGACGTGAAGCTGCTCGAGCCGACGCTCGAGAGCATCCCGATCGCGCGGCCCAAGCCGACGCGCAAGCACCCGCAGGGGCTCTGCCTCGACCGCGCCTACGACTCCGCCGGCGCCCGAGGGACCGCGATCTCGCATGGCTTCACACCCCATGTGCGTACCCGCGGCGAGGAGATCGAGCTCAAGGTTCACACCCCCGGCTGGCGTGCCCGGCGCTGGGTCGTGGAGGCGTGTCACTCCTGGCTGAACCGCAACCGCGGAATCCTCATCCGCTGGTCCAAGAAGGACGAGAACCACCTCGCGCTACTCCAACTCGCCAGCGGCCTCATCGCCTTCAAGAAGGCCCACCACACCACCACCCAAACGGGATAGGCCCTTAGTAGTGGAGCTGCTGGCGTGCGCTGTCGACGAGCGTGCCGGTGCTCTTGAGCTCGCCCAGCGCCGCGAGCATCGCGTCGAGCTCGCAGTCGACCTTGGCCGGCCACGGCTTGGGCGGGTGATCGTCGAGCGTCTTCAGCCCATTGCCGGTGATGATCGCAACGACGGTGTCGTCGGGAGCGAAGCGTCCGCTGGCGGCGAGTTTCTCGAGCACCGCGATGGTCGTGCCGCCGGCTGGCTCAGTAAGCAGGCCCTCGGTAGCGGCGAGCAGGTCGATGCCGGCGAAGATTTCAGGATCGCTGGCGAAACCGCCAGTGCCGCCGCGTTTGAGCACCGCGTCGATCACCAGGTAGCCATCGCCGGGGTTGCCGATCGCCAGCGAGTGCGCCGCGGTCTCGGGTGTGACGGCGCGGATCTCCGCCTCCTCGGCGACGATCGCCGTGGCGATTGGGTTGCAGCCGCTGGGCTGGGCGATGTGAATGCGGGTGGAGTCGGTCTCGGCCAGGCCGAGCAGCTGCAGCTCGACGAGCCCCTTGTGCAGGCGCGAGGACAGCGTGCCACCGGCAGCCGCGGTGATGATGTGGTCGGGTGACTGCCAGTCGAGCTGCTCGACAATCTCAAACGAGGCTGTCTTTGCGCCCTCGGCGTAGAACGGGCGCAGCGTGATGTTGGCGAAGTCCATGCCGGTGCTTTCCGCCACTTCGCGGCAGCGCTTGTTGGCTTCGTCGTAGTTGCCCTCCACCTGACAGACCTTCGCGCCGAGCGCCATGCACGCGCGGGCCTTGGTGGCCTCTAGGGCATTTGGATAGAAGACGTATGCGTCGACGCCAGCCTTGGCGGCGAGTGAGGCGACGGCGGTGCCGACGTTGCCTGTGGACACGCAGCCGATCTCCGTTCCGCCGCGCTCGAGCAGGCGCGCGACGGACATCGAGACGACGCGGTCCTTGTAGGAGAGGCTTGGGCGGTTGCTGGAATCGTCCTTGATGTAGAGGTTGCTGAGCCCGAGCTCGGCGCCGAGCCGGTCGGCGCGGATCAGCGGCGTGTAGCCGGAGTGCTGACCGACGCGAGCTTGCGCGGATGCGTCGACGATCGGCAACAGCTCCTCGAAGTGCCAGATGTTCTGCGGGCGCTCGGAGCTGGGCACATCGCGGAAGTACTGGGCGGCGTGCTCGTAGTCGTAGACAACGTCGAGCCCCTTGCCGCAATCGGGGCAGGCAAAGATGGCCTGCTCGAGCGGATAGCTGTTGTCACAGCGGTGGCAGACAAGCGCGGTGGCGCAGGAGCGCGTCCGCTGTCTGGAGTCCTGTGCGGGCCTCTTGGCGGTATGTGTGCTCATGCGGGTATCCGCAACGATACGCCTGGCCACGGCGTCTGTGCGCCGTGCTCGTCCTGGCCGAAGGAGATCCACAGCTCCTCAGCCATGTGCGGCGCCAGCGGACCGAGCATTTGTACGAGTACGGTCAGCGCCTGTAGGAGCGCCTCCGTGTCGGCGCCACTAAGCGCCGGTTGGCGGGCGAGCACTCGTTTCTCGAAGTCCTTGATGCGGTCGAACAGCCGCATGACGTTGCGAACGGCGCTATGCATCTCGAGGCTCTCCATGTCCTCGGTGACCTTCTCCGCGCCCGCCTGGCACCACTGCGAGAGTTTCAGCCGCAGGTGCTCGCTGGTGTCTCTGATGGGCTCTGTCTCCGTCCCAGGCTCCGCTCCCGCGGCGGCCCGCTTGCGATCCTCCTGTGCCTGCGCGAGCTTTGCCTGTGAGAAGTCCCACACCTGGTTGAGGAAGCGGTGGCAGCGCAGCACCGCGGAGTCCTCCCAGTTCAGCGACTTCTGGGGGCGCGCGGCGTAAAGCACGGCGAGCCTCACGGTGTCGGCGCCGTAGCGCTCGACGAGCTCGTCGGGATCGACGACATTGCCGAGATGCTTGCTCATCTTGCGCCCGTCGGCCGTGACCATCTCGTGAAACAGGCAGCCTGCGAACGGCTCTCCGTCGGAGAGGAACTCGAGCGGCCCGAGGTCACGCAGCGCCTTGGTGACGATCCGCTGATCGAACACGAAGTTGCCGCTGTCCGAGCCGGCGACGAGGCGCTCTGAGGGGAGCCAGTGGCGTAGGTCGGGGAGCGCGAAGATCTCCTCCAGTGGCCGCTCGCGAGCCTCTGCGGGCACACACGCGGGCACCCATAGCCACAGGGCGTCGAAGTGGCAGTCCAGGGTGTCGGTCTCGCGCCGGGCGGGTCCACCGCAGCTGGGGCAGGTGGTGTTGACGAACTCGTCCAGCTCGGCCAGCGGGTTGCCGGCGCCGGTTGGACGCAGATCGAGCGGCAGGATCACAGGCAGCTGCTCGCGCGGTACTGGCACGGTGCCGCACCGATCGCAGTAGACGATTGGAATCGGCGTGCCCCAGGAGCGCTGGCGGGAGATGACGAAGTCCGCGGCGCGGTAGCGCACCGCCGGGGTGGCGCCGGCTGCAGAGTCCAGAGCAGCGGGATCGGAGCTCGACCCAACGCCCGCCTCGTGTGCATGGCCAGCGTCATCCTCAGGGCTCTCGACCTCGGGCGCGGCCAGGCCGATCCGGCGGGCGATCACCTCGTCGGTGCGGTCGAGTGTGGGCACGCCGAGCACGATCGTCGGTCCAAAGCGCGAGTCCACGAGGGGCGAGACGAGCACCGGAAGCGTTGCTCCGTCGGCACTGAGGACCACCCTGCCGGTGTCGATCACGGGGATCGTCTCCGCCTCGCGTGAGCTGCGCTCCCAGCCGCCAGAGCGCAGCTGCTCGAGCTGCTCGCGCACGGCATCATCCGCGGCCCACACGTCGGCGTCGGGGTGACGGGGGCTCATCAGCACGAAGCGGGCCTGCTCGAGTGCGTCGGGATAAGGCGAGAACACGCTCAGCTGCGCGCCGTCGGGGCTTTGCAACTCGAGCTCGACACCGTCGATGCGCCCGAGCACGATCTGCTGGGAGGCAAGCGCCACCTCATCCCAGATCCCGCTGTCCTTCAGCTCTGGCAGGCGCAGGTCGTTCTCGGGCACGTACGCGCTGATCTTCAGGTACCACTGCGGCAGCTCGATCAGGCGGACGGGCCCGTGGCAGCGCCAGCAGGTGCCGCCCGGCTCGACCTGGATCGATGCGAGTGTGGTCTGACAGTTGTCGCACCAGTCCACATTGCCAGTCCCGTGGTAGATCAGCCCGGCATCGAGCAGCACGAGGAACAGCCACTGCGACCAGCGATACATGAGCGCATCGGAGCTGATGAACGAGCGCTGCCAGTCGAAGGAGAAGCCGAGCCGGTCGAGCTGGCCGGTCATATGCGTGGCACAGCGCTTTACCCAGTCGCTGGGCGGCTCGCCACTGGAAATCGCGCCAAGCTCGGCAGGCAGTCCGAAGGCGTCGAAGCCAAACGCGAACAGCACCGCGTCCCCGCGAGCGCGACGGAAGCGCGCGTAGGCGTCGCCGATGGAGTAGCTGCGTACGTGTCCGATGTGGATGTTGCCGGAGGTGAAGGGGGCGGAGGGCTTGATGTAGAGGTGCGGCTGCTCCTCCGCCAGCGGTGGCGTGCGGAACGCGTCGCGCTCGCGCCATGCGGCCTGGCGGCGTGCCTCGATGGCGTGCGCGTCATAGCGTGTGCGGCTCGGATTGCCCATACGATCGAGCATATCCAAGGGCATTAGCCCCGGTGTGGCCATTGCTATGCTCAAGCTCACTTGGCTGCCGTGAGCAACAAGGCACGTTTGGCGCGTATGCGCCCCCTCATTGGCCCCGCCGCGAGCGGGGTCTTTTCGTCCGCCACAACTGCGAGGATGCTGCGATGGAGATAGAAATTGGCCGCGGCAAGACAGGCCGTCGAGCTTATGGATTCGACGACATCGCGATAGTGCCTTCAAGGCGCACGCGCGACCCCGACGACATCGACATCTCATGGAAGCTCGGCCCTTACCAGTTCGAGCTGCCGATGCTGGCCTCAGCGATGGACGGTGTGGTCTCACCGGAGACAGCGGGCATCGTCGGCCGCCTGGGCGGCCTGGCGGTATTGAACCTCGAGGGCATCTTCACCCGCTATGAGGACGCGGAGGAGCAGCTGGAGGAGATCGCGCTCCTGCCGAAGGACCTGGCGACGCGCAGGATGCAGGAGATCTACGCCGAGCCGGTCAAGCCAGAGCTGATCGCGCAGCGGATTCGTGAGATCAAGGAGCAGAAAGTGGTGGTGGCGGCTTCGCTTACCCCACAGCGTGTGCTCGATTATCACGAGATCGCGATGGACGCGGGCCTGGACGTGTTGGTCATCCAGGGCACGGTTGTGTCAGGCGAACACGTCTCGACGGTGACAGAGCCGCTGAACCTGAAGGAGTTCATCCCGAGCCTGGACGTGCCGGTGGTTGTGGGCGGCTGTGCGTCCTACCACACGGGCCTTCACCTGATGCGCACGGGCGCGGCGGGTGTACTCGTGGGTGTGGGGCCAGGTGCGGCTTGCACGACACGCGGCGTGTTGGGTATCGGCGTGCCGCAGGCGACGGCGATCGCCGACGTGGCGCACGCGCGCTCAACGCACATGCTGGAGACGGGCGAGTATTGCCAGGTGATCGCGGACGGCGGCATGCGCAACGGCGGCGACGTGTCGAAGGCGATCGCGCTGGGAGCGGACGCTGTGATGATCGGCTCACCGCTGGCGCGCGCGTACGAGGCTCCGGGACGCGGCTTTCACTGGGGCATGGCGACGTTCCATCCGACGCTCCCCCGTGGTGCACGCGTGGCAACCACGCAGAACGGGACGCTCGAGGAGATCCTCACGGGTCCCGCGCGCGAGAACGACGGTACGTTCAACCTGTTCGGTGGCCTGCGCACGTCGATGGCGACGTGTGGCCACAAGGACCTGGCGGAGTTCAACCGCGCGGAGGTCGTGGTGGCGCCGTCACTGCAGACGGAGGGCAAGTCGCTGCAGCGTGACCAGCAGGTCGGCATGGGCGCGACCAACGGGAAGGTAGCCGCCCTAGTAAATGACTGACTTCAGACGCACCCCCGACTTCGTTTGGCAGCGTCCTCGGTCGCTCGCGTACGTAGTACGCCACGCTCCCTGCGTCCTTGCCAGCCTCGTCGGTGGTACGTCTGAAGATGGCTGCTGAGACGGTAATCGCGACGGGCGAGCCACGGGGGATAGGCACGCCCGCTCCCACCGATGTGCAGGAGATCGTGGTGCTGGACTATGGCGGGCAGTACTCGCAGCTGATCGCGCGCAGGGTGCGCGATTGCGGCGTATTCAGCGAGCTATTGCCACATCATGTATCGATAGAGGAGATCGCACGGCGAAAGCCGCGCGGGATCATCCTGTCTGGTGGGCCGGCATCGGTGTATGCAGAGGGTGCGCCGCCGCTGGACCTCGGCCTATTGGAGCTCGGTGTGCCGGTGATGGGCATCTGTTACGGCATGCAGCTGCTCATGCACACGCTGGGCGGCCGTGTGGAGCAGGCGGAGGTCGGGGAGTTCGGTCGTTCGGACCTGCACGTGGCGGATCCAGGCGTGCTGCTGAAGGGCATGCCACGCGAGCAGACGTGCTGGATGTCTCACCGCGACACGGTGTTCGAGCCGCCGCCGGGCTTCATTGCACTGGCGTCCTCGACTGGCTCACCGGTGGCGGCGGTGGAAGACCACGAGCGCAACATCTACGGCATCCAGTTCCACCCGGAGGTCGTGCACACGCCCTACGGCGAGGAGATCCTGACGCGCTTTTTGACAGAGATATGCGGCTGCGAGCCGACGTGGTCGGCAGCGTCGATCGTGGAGGAACAGGTGCGGCGCATCCGCGAGCAGGTGCGCGACGGCAACGTCATCTGTGGCCTGTCCGGTGGCGTTGACTCCTCGGTGGCAGCGCTGCTGGTGCACCGTGCGATCGGGGAGCAGCTGACATGTGTGTTCGTGGACCACGGGTTGATGCGCAAGGACGAGGGCGAACAGGTGGTGAAGACGTTCCGCGACACGTTCAAGGTGCCGCTGGTGGCAGTCGACGCGGAGACGCGCTTCTTGGACAAGCTCGCGGGAGTGACCGAGCCAGAGGCCAAGCGCAAAGCGATCGGCGCGGAGTTCATCAGGGTCTTCGAGGAGGAGGCTCGAAAGCTCGCGGAAGCGGGCGGTGGCCAGGACGCGCGCTTTCTTGTGCAGGGCACGCTGTACTCGGACGTGATCGAGTCCGGCGGCGGCACAGGCGCGGCGACGATCAAGTCCCACCACAACGTGGGTGGCCTGCCAGACGACCTGCAGTTCGACCTTGTAGAGCCGCTGCGCGCACTGTTCAAGGACGAGGTTCGCGCCGTGGGCGCCGAGCTGGGTCTGCCCGAGCGTCTCGTCTGGCGCCAGCCGTTCCCCGGCCCCGGGCTCGCGATTCGCGTGGTGGGCGGCGAAGCGACCAAGGAGCGCCTAGACGTGCTGCGGGAGGCCGACCACATCCTCCAGGACGAGATCCGCAAAGCGGGCCTCTATCGCGAGCTGTGGCAGTCCTTCTGCGTGCTGCCCGATGTCCGCACCGTGGGCGTGCAGGGCGACGAGCGCACCTACGGCTACGTCGTGGTCGTCCGCGCGGTCACGAGCGACGACGCGATGACAGCCGACTGGGCAAGGCTGCCATATGACCTGCTCGAGACAATCGCCTCACGCATGATCAACGAGCTGCGTGAGGTCAACCGGGTCGTTCTGGACATCACCTCCAAGCCGCCGGGCACCATAGAGTGGGAGTAGCGCTAGCGCTCCGGCCCCTCACATAGATGCCGACTTGCGTGGGCATCTATGTGAGGGACCTGCGCTTGGCGGGGGTCGGTTGCGTCCCACGCGCGGATCCAGTCCCTGCGGGGAACGGCGATTCGGCTGCCTGGATGTGTCGTTTACCTGGGCGTAGCGGCGGGAGCCGACGGGGGACTGGCCTTTAGCTATGATGTCCGCTCCGCCGCGCGGTTACGCGTGGCCTTTTTTGACGCTATGGCACCCTCGACTAGAACCTACGTAGCAAAGCCGACCGATCGCGAGCGCAATTGGCTGATTGTTGACGCCAACGGCAAGACGCTCGGGCGCTTGGCTACGCAGATCGCTGATGTGCTTCGGGGCAAGCGCAAGCCCGAGTACACGCCTCACATCGACACAGGCGACTTCGTAGTGGTGATCAACGCGGAGAAGATCCACGTCAGCGGCAACAAGCGCCAGGACAAGCGCTACTACCGCCACTCCGGCTACCCAGGTGGCCTGCGCTCCCGGACGTTCGAGGAAATGCTCGCGCGGCGCCCCGAGGACATCATCCGCCTGGCCGTCAAGGGCATGATGCCGCGCAACCGCTTGGCGCGTAAGCAGATAACGAAGCTCAAGATCTATGCCGGGCCCGAGCACCCGCACATTGCCCAGAAACCGCAACCGCTGGAGATCGAGGCCTGATGGCAGACGAGGAGCACCCCGCATCGTCCCCGGAGGGGGACAGCACCGACGAGCAGACGCCCGAGATCACGGACGTCGCCGAGGAGGCGCCAGCCGAGGTCGAGCAGGGGACGCAGGAGCCCGAGACCCCAGCATCCGAGGAGTCCGCAATAGCAGCGGAGCCGGTAGCTGAGCAAGAGCCAGCAGCTGCCGAGGAGCCCGCGCCCGTCGAGGAGCCTGTAGCTGTCGAGGAGGTCGTCGAGGAGGTCATCGTCGAGGACGAGGACGAAGAGGAGCCCGCGCCGCGCGAGAAGCCGGCTGTACCAGGCGCCCACCTGGAGGTCGATATCGTCCCCGAGGGCGTCGATCCGCTGGGCCGCAGCGAAAGAAGCTACGAGGACGCCTACGCCGTTGACCCCTACGCGGTTGACGACGACGAGTCAGATCAGGTGCAGGACGGTGAGGATGGGCTGGATGAGGTGCTCTCCGAGCCGATCTCAACCGCTGCGATCGACCTCGCCTCCGGCGCCCGCTACCGCGCCACCGGCAAGCGTAAGTCGGCAATCGCACGGGTGACGCTCAAGCCAGGCACCGGCACCTATGTCGTCAACGGACGCACGCTTGAGAACCACTTCCCACGGCTGACGCTGCAGCGCAACATCCGCCAGCCACTGGAGACCGTCGGCTATCAGGACCGCATGGACGTGGTCGCGAGGCTGCACGGCGGCGGCATCTCCGCACAGGCGGGCGCGCTGCGTCACGGTGTGTCGCGAGCGCTGCTGGAGGCGGACCCGAACCTGCGCGGCGAGCTCAAGCGCAGGGGCTTCCTGACACGTGACTCGCGCGCCAAGGAGCGCAAGAAGGCCGGCTTGAAGAAGGCGCGTAAGCGTCCGCAGTTCTCCAAGCGCTAGGCGCACACCCTCAAGCATGACCCGCAAGCTGTTCGGGACCGACGGCGTTCGCGGTGTTGCCGGTGAGTTCCTGACGGCCGAGCTGGCGCTGGCGCTCGGACGTGCGGCGACGCGCGAGACTAGAGCCGAGCGCCCACAGGTGCTGATCGTTCGCGACACCCGCGAGTCCGGTGAGATGCTGCAGGCGGCGCTGGCCGCTGGCGTGAGCGCCGCCGGTGGGGACGCGCTGCTCGGAGGTGTGCTGCCAACGCCCGCCGCGCCGCTGTTGATCGGCCGCTACGGCTTTGACCTGGCGGTCGTGCTGTCCGCCTCCCACAACCCCTACCAGGACAACGGCATCAAGTTCTTCGCCGGGGATGGCTACAAGCTCTCCGACCAGTCCGAGCTCGCGATCGAGCACGAGCTCGCACGGGCTGCCGCCGAGCCAAACGCTGACGCGGGAGAGGTGACGCCTGCAGGCGCCCCGGCGGCGATCGGGCGGATCCGCGAGCTGCGCGGCGCCCCTGAGGACTACCTGCGCGAGCTGCATGTCCGCTTCCAGCAGCTCGACCTGCATGGCGTGGATGTGCTTCTGGACTGCGCTAACGGCGCCACCTACCAGGTTGCGCCAGAGATCTTCAGGCGTCTGGGCGCAACCGTGTCGGTGATCGCCGACACGCCAGACGGACGCAACATCAACGCGGGCTGCGGCTCCACGCACCTCGGCGCCCTGGCCGAGCGTGTCGTCGCTGGGGGCCACGCGATCGGGTTCGCGTTCGACGGCGACGGCGACCGCGTGCTCGCGGTGGACCGGGGCGGTGTGGTCGTCGACGGCGATGAGCTGATGGCGCTCGCCACGCTTCACCTGCGCGACAGCGGACGGCTCAAAGGCAATGGGGTGGCGGTGACGGTGATGACCAACTACGGCTTTCACTCCGCCATGAAGAGCGCCGGCGTGGACGTGGCGATCACACAGGTCGGCGACCGCTACGTGCTCGAGCAGCTGCGCGCCCAGGGGTGGACGCTCGGCGGTGAGCAGTCAGGGCACATCATCGACATGGACTTCAACTGCACCGGCGATGGCATCGCCAGTGCGCTACTGACGCTGGAGGCGCTCGGCGGCGGAGACCTCAGCGAGCGCCACGCGATGAGCAAGCTGCCCCAGCGCCTTGTGAACGTGCGCGTGCGTGACCGCGGCGCGCTCGAGCAGGCCGAGCAGGTAGATGCGGCTGTGCGTGCGGCAGCACAGGAGCTCGACGGTCGCGGGCGCGTGCTTGTGCGCCCCAGCGGCACCGAGCCGCTTGTGCGGGTGATGGTCGAGGCGCCCACCGATGAGGAGGCAGACGCCGTGTGCGGCCAGCTCGTGGCGCTCGTGGAGCGGGAGCTCGGCTGAAAGCCACGCCCGGCGGTCGGTCGGGCGTCGTCGGATGCTCCCACCGTTGCGCCACCAGGGCTGTGCCAACGCGCCCAGGTGCGCTCGGGTGCCACTGATATCTTCGAGCGGGTGTGCGGCATCGTTGGCTACGTTGGCAGGCGCCCTGTCCAGGGCATTTTGCTCGAGGGGCTGAGCAAGCTCGAGTACAGGGGGTATGACTCGGCCGGTATCTCAATGGTCTGCGACGGGCACATCGATGCGGTGCGCGCCGTCGGCAACCTAAGCGCGCTGGAAGCCAAGCTCCTCGAGCGCGCTACCGCGGCAGAGCGGGGTGGCGTTGCTGTCGCCCAGCGGCCCGCCACGACCGGCATCGGCCACACGCGTTGGGCGACTCACGGGCGGGTGAGCGAGCAGAACGCCCATCCCCACGGCGATAGTGAGGACCGCATACACGTGGTGGTCAACGGGATCGTCGAGAACTACATCACGCTGAAGGAACGCCTACTGGCAGACGGCAACGTCTTCACTTCGGAGACCGACGCGGAGGTGATCGCGCACCTGATCGCCGAGCACTACGACGGCGGCCTGCCCGACGCCGTGCGCGCCGCCTACGCGGAGCTGGACGGTCACTACGCGTTCGTTGCCATGAGCCTTGACGAGCCGGAAGTGCTCGTCGGTGCTCGCAAGGAGTGCCCGCTGATCGTCGGGCGCGGCGAGGGCGAGCAGTTCATCGCCTCGGCTGTGCCAGGAGTCCTGTCACAGACCAGGCGCATCCAGTACCTGGACAACGGCGAGATCGCGGTGTTGCGGCCGGAGGGCGTGACCATCACAACCGCCGAGGGCGAGCCGGTGGAGCGCGAGGAGCAGACCGTCGACTGGGACGAGGAGACCGCCGAGAAGGGCGGCTTTGAGACGTTCATGCTGAAGGAGATCTACGAACAGGCCGACGCTGTGGCGGACGCCATCGCCGACCGCACCGCACGAGGCACTGGCGTCGACCTGTACGAGCAGGGCGTGATGGACGAGAAGCTGCTCGACGACGTCAAACGGATCGTGATCGTCGCCTGTGGGACCTCCTACCACGCGGGTTTGATCGGGCGCTATGCGATCGAAGAGTGGGCGCGGATACCTGTAGAGATGGACATCGCCTCCGAGTACCGCTACCGCAATCCCGTGGTGGGGCCGGGGGACCTGGTGCTCGGCATCACCCAGTCCGGCGAAACGGCGGACACGCTTGCGGCGATGAGCCTGGCGCGCGAGCGCGGGGCGCGGGTGCTGGCGGTGACGAACGTAATGGGCTCGCAAGCCACGCGCGACGCTGACGGCGTGCTGTATACGCGCGCCGGTATGGAGATCGGGGTTGCGGCGACAAAGACGTTCCTATGCCAGGTCGCCGTGATGTATCTGCTCGGCCTGCGTCTTGCGGAGCTCAGGGGCACGCTCACACCTGAGCGGCTGGCCGAGCTCGTCCGCGAGGTCAAGCGCCTGCCGCACTGCATCGACGAGGTGCTCTCCGAGGATGAGCAGGTGGGACGCATCGCTGAGGCCTACTGGCAGAGCGAGTTCTTCCTATACATAGGCCGCCACGTCGGCCTGCCGGTCGCGCTTGAGGGGGCGCTGAAGCTCAAGGAGATCTCCTACATCGCCACCGACGCGTACGCCGCTGGCGAGATGAAGCACGGACCGATCGCCCTGCTCGACGACTCCACACCAGTCGTATGTGTCGCGACCAACTCTCCTGTGCTGGAGAAGGTCGTCTCGAACATGCAGGAGGTCCGTGCCCGGGGCGCAAAAGTGATCGCCCTCGCCACCACCGGCAATGAGCAGATAGGCCACAGCGCCGACGCGGTGATCACGCTGCCGGCGGTGGATTGGATGCTGCAGCCGATGCTCGCGGTCATCCCCCTGCAACTGCTCGCCTACCGGATCGCACGCCGGCGGGAGCTGAACGTGGACCAGCCGCGCAACCTCGCCAAGACCGTAACCGTCGAGTAGATCAGCGCGATTTCATAGCTGCGACGAAGAATTGCCACTAGCGCTGGGTGGGAGTGACCATCTAGCATCGCAAGCGTGACTGTCCTGCCGTCGTGGCTGATGCCGCTCGCCGATGCCGAGACGATGCGCGGCATCGATCGCTGGGCGATCGAGGAGCAGGGGGTGGCGGGACTCGACTTGATGGAGCGGGCTGGCGCAGGGGTCGCTCACGCGGTGGAGCACTTGGCACCGGATGGCTCGGTGACGGTGGTCTGCGGCAAGGGCAACAACGGTGGCGATGGGCTGGTGGTCGCGCGTCTGCTGCGCCAGTCCGGGCGGCAGGTGACCGTCGTCTGCGTTGCGCCGCCAGGAGAGCTCTCCGGGGACGCCCGCACGAACTTCGAGCGCCTGCTGGGAGAGCCGCCGGTGCGATTGAGCGGACAGGCGTGGTCTGAGGATGGGCGCGAGCAGGTTGCGCCGACGCCCGGCGCCGGCACCGAGGTGTTTCCTGCCGGGGTGCTAGTCGTCGACGCGCTGCTGGGGACCGGCTTCCGAGGAGAGCCCCACGGTGCCGTGGCGGAGGCGATCGACACGATCAACCAGCTTGGTGCACGCGTCATCAGCGTGGACGTGCCGAGCGGGGTTGACGCCTCCAGTGGGGTCGTCTCCGGTGCGGCGGTGCGCGCGTCGCTCACCATCACCTTCCATGCCGCAAAGCCGGGGCTGTGGATCCACCCGGGTAAGACTCATGCCGGCGAGGTGCAGACGCTCGAGATTGGCATCCCGCGCGGGGCGCCACTGATCGCATCGGTCGGGCTGATCGAGCAGAGCGTGCTCGCTCGGCTGCCACGCAGGGAAGCCGCGTCGACCAAGTTCGTCTCCGGCCATGTGCTCATTGCGGGAGGATCGCGTGGGTTGACTGGCGCGCCGAGGATGGCTGCCGAGGCGAGCATGCGTGCGGGGGCCGGCTACGTGACGGTCTGCGTTCCTTCTTCTCAGCAGGGAATCATTGCCAGCGGGGGAACCCCGGAGATGATGACTCGGGGGATGCCAGACGAGGAAGGCGCGCACACGCGCGAGGGGGTTGCCGGGGTGATCGAGGCGGGTGCCCGCGGCGGCGCATTGGCGCTCGGCCCCGGGCTGGGGCGCAGCCCCGGTGCTGTCCAGTTCGCGCGGGCGCTAGCCAGTGAGGCAGACGTGGCGATGGTGCTCGACGCGGATGGGTTGAACGCGCACGCGGGCAGGCTCGCCGAGTTGGCCGCGCGCAGCGCGCCCACCGTGCTCACGCCGCATGCTGGCGAGCTCGGCCGGCTGCTCGAGTGCGATAGCGCCGAGATCGAGCGCGAGCGCCTACGCCACGTGCGTGAGGCTGCAGCGCAGGCACAGGCTGTGGTCGTGCTGAAGGGCGATGACACGCTGATCGCCGGGCCCGGTGGTCGCGTGGCGGTGAGCCCGGGGGGCAGTCCCGCGCTCGCCACGGCAGGTACGGGGGATGTGCTCACGGGTGTGATCGCGGCTCTGCTCTCGCAGGGGCTCGAGGCCTTCACTGCCGCCGCAGCTGGCGTCTGGCTGCATGCGCACGCCGGCAGGGAGGCCGCGCGTCGCGTCGGCTGCGCAGAGGGCGTGATTGCGACCGATGTGATCAGCGCGCTCCCCGCTGCGCGGTTGCAACCTGCGGGCGGACAGTCGCATCAGGGGGATCGAGACGATGGCTGACGGAGCACCGCCTCGCTCAACGTACAAGGACGCATCGCGCGCACGCCGCGCTCAGGCGCGTGTGAACGTCGCAGCGATCGAGCGCAACTGTTCGCGCCTGCGCACGCAGCTGCAGCACGGGGCTGCTCTGTGCGCGGTCGTGAAGGCCGACGGATACGGCCACGGCGCCGTGGAGAGCGCGCGGGCGGCATTGGCCGGCGGTGCGAGCTGGCTGGCGGTGGCCGATGCGCGTGAGGCCGCTGAGCTGCGTGAAGCCGGCCTGAAGGACGTGCCGGTGCTGGTGATGGGCCCCCTCAGCCCGATCGAGCTCCGCGAGGCGCTTGCCGCGGACGCGGACGTTGTCGTGTGGAACGAGGAGTACCTGGCGGCTGTGGCGGCTGTTGGTGGCGGCCGCGTTCACGTCAAGTTCGACTCCGGCATGGGACGGCTGGGAACCCGTGACCCGGCGGAGGCCTCGCGCGTAGCCGCGGTCGCGCGCCAGACCGCGGGCGTGCGCCTGGTCGGGGCGATGACGCACTTCGCGACCGCGGATGACCTCAAGGACGACGGCTTCTTCGCGGATCAGCTCGCCACGTTCACGCGCTGGGCGCGTACGGTCAAGGCCGAGGAGCCGGAGATCCTGATCCACGCGGCCAACAGCGCGGCGACGATGCGCGATGTGGAGGCGCAGTTCGACATGGTGCGCTGCGGGATCGCGATCTACGGCATGGACCCGTTCGGCAAGGATCCCGCCGCGCGCGCGCTCGAGCCGGCGCTCGAGCTGAGCTCATGGCTCGCGGACGTAAAGCTATGCCGGGCGGGGGAGAGCGCTGGCTACGGACGGCAATTCGTAGCCGACAGTGACACCTACATAGGTGTTCTGCCGATCGGCTACGGCGACGGCTGGCGGCGTGGGCTGTCCAACAACGCAGACGTGCTGATCGCCGGACATCGCCACCCGCTGGTTGGCACGGTGAGCATGGACAGCATCACCGTCGACCTCGGCTATGACGACCACGCGGAGCGCTTGCGCGGTGAGCGCGCGATCCTGATCGGCTTCCAGCTCAGCGAGCGGATCACCGCCGAGGAGGTCGCCAGGCGTCTGGAGACGATCAACTACGAGATCACCTGCGCTTTGACCTCGCGGGTTCCACGCGTTTACCACCGCGACGGTGCTCCGCTGGACGCCGGCACGCTCGCTGCCTCCCGGACGGCGGACCCCGACCCGGTATGAGCACCGGCCTGGACGTGGCCCGCGAAGCGCTGGCGGGCACGCGGGCCTGGCTGGTCGGCGGCGCGGTGCGCGACCGCCTGCTGGGCAGGCAGACCGTGGACGTCGACATCGTGGTGGACGGCGATCCTGGCGAGGCGGCGCGCTCACTGGCACGCGCGGCACGCGGCGCGGCCAGCTTTGCGCTGTCAGAGGAGTTCGGCTCCTGGCGCGTCGTGGCGCGCGGGGGCGCGTGGCAGGTCGACGTCGAGCCGCTGCGCGGAACGAGCATCGAGGATGACCTCGGACTGCGCGACTTCACCCTGAACTCCGTCGCCGAGCCGCTCGCGGGGGGCACGCCGGTCGATCCGCTCGGTGGCATTGCCGACCTGCAGGCCAAACGCCTGCGCATGTCGGGGCCCGCGGCGTTCGAGCAGGACCCGTTGCGGGTGTTGCGCCTGGTGCGCCTGGCCGTCGAGCTGGATCTGGAGGTTGAGAGCGAGACCGCGCGCCATGCCGGCGCATCCGCGGGCGGCCTCAGCCGCGTGTCCGCGGAGCGTGTGTTCATGGAGCTGCGACGGATCGTTGCCGCATCGTCTGCGCGCCGGGGCCTTGAGATGATGGACTCGCTCGGCGCCATGGCGGTGGTGCTGCCCGAGCTCGACGAGTTGCGTGGGGTGGAGCAGAACCGCTTCCACCACCGCGACGTGTACGGCCACACGCTCGAGGTCTTCGACCGCGTGGTTGAGCTGACCGGCTCCGCGGATACCGCCGGCTCCACGCCGCAGCTGGACGCCACGATCGGCGAGTACCGCGAGCGGCTGGACGCGCTGCTCGCCGAGCCGCTGGCGGATGAGCTGACCCGCGGCGATGCGCTTCGGTGGGGCGCGCTTTTTCACGACGCCGCCAAGCCATTGACCCGCGAGGCCCGTCCTGACGGCGGCGTCACGTTCTACGGCCATGACGTCCGCGGCGCGGAGCTCACACGCACGGTGCTCGCGCGGCTGCGCGCGAGCGAGCGGCTGCGCGCGCACGTCGCGGCGCTTGTCAGAAACCACCTACGGCTGGGCTTCCTGGTCCACGAGCCACAGCCGCTGGCCCGCAGAACCCTGTTCACCTACCTGCGGGTCTGCTCGCCCGTGGAGGTCGACGTCACGCTCCTGTCGATCGCCGATCGCCTTGCCACCAGGGGAGATCGCGCGCAGGAGTCGATCGAGGCGCACATGACGCTCGCCACAGGCGTGCTGGGCGACGCGCTCGAGTGGCACGTGCACGGACCGCCGCGGCCGCTGCTGCGCGGCGATGAGCTCGCCAGCGATCTGGGCATCCCTACCGGGCCGCGCGTGGGCGAGCTGCTGGAGGCCATCGCCGCGGCGCGATATGCCGGTGAGCTGGGCACGCGCGAGGGGGCGCTCGCATATGCGCGCGAGCTGATGGAGGGCAGGGACACATAGCGTCGTGATACGAGACGGAGGCGCGCTGACGTAGGATCTGCCCCGAATGGCCGATCCCGACTGCATCTTCTGCAAAATCGTCGCAGGCGAGCTGCCCGCGCGGATCGTCGACGAAGACGAGCGCACGATCGCCTTCATGGACATCGCGCCCGCTACGCGTGGGCACGCGCTCGTGATCGCCCGCGCGCACAGCACCGATCTTCTCAGCATCGATCCGGAGGATCTGAGCGCGGTCGCGCTCGCCAGCCAGCGGCTTGCGGATCGTGCCAAGCAGCGGCTTGGCGCTGACGGCGTGAACCTCCTGAACTCGTGCGGCCAAGCCGCCTGGCAGACGGTGTTCCACTTCCACGTGCATGTGATTCCCCGCTACAACGACGACCCGCTGCGCCTACCGTGGGTGCCGTCTGCGGGAGATCCAGACGAGATCGCGGCTGCTGCGCAGGAACTGTCGGGGGAGTAGCGAAATAAACAAACCGCTACATACAGCGGGCAGGCGTGTTGAATGGCACATATGAGACGCATATCCATAGCTGTGCTCGCGGGCGTTACGGCGTTCGCGCTTGTGCTTCCCGCTGTCGCGCCGGCAACGCTGAGCGAAGTCGGCGTGATCGGCACGACCACGCCCGCCACAGTGCCCAGCTGTCCTGGGAGCGGGCCCACCAGCCCATGCCTGGCAGTTAGCCGCACGACGGGCTTCCAGGTCAAGGTGGGCACCGAACGCAACATCCTGAGCGCGCCGCGCGCGGGGACGATCGTCGCCTGGACGATCAGCCTCGGCAACCCCAACGCCACGCAGATCAAGTACTTCGAAGCCAACGAGGGCGGTCCCGCTGAAGCTGGTATCGCGATCCTCGCGCCACAGCGCAAGCCAAACCTCACATACAAGCTCGTGGCGCAGGGACCGTTGGTCAAACTGCAGCCGTACTTCGGCAAAACCGCCCAGTTCCCGCTCGAAACAACGATCCCCGTCAAGAAGGGCTACGTTGTCGCGCTGACCGTTCCCACCTGGGCGCCGGCGCTAGCGCTCGGCTTCGGCAACGACACCTCCTGGCGTGCCAGCCGCCCCAAGGCCGGCTGCAAGACCACCACCTCCCAGACCACGCAGACGGAAGTGGGCAGCGCCGTGCAGTACTACTGCCTCTACCAGACCGCGCGCCTGACCTACAGCGCCACATTGATCTCTACGCCGTAGACGTCTACGGGGCGCTGGCGCCACCGGTGGGGCTGGCGGGCGTTTCGCTTTTGGCGGCGTTTTCGTTGCTGGCGGCTTTTTCTTTTTCTGCCGTTGCGCCGCCGGTGGGGCTCGCTTCGCTCGCGGCTTCCGTGCTGGCAGGTGTTTCGCTACTTTCGCTCGCTGCGCTTTCGCTGCTCGCGGAGGATGATTCGGTCGATTTGGTCGTCGCTTTGGCAGCCGTTGTGGACGTCGAAGTCGTCTGTGCGGCGGCGGCTTCAGCGCTCGTGTTGTTCGGCGGCGTGATTTCGGGGGTGCTCTTGGGAACCGCGTCTGAGACGCTGCTGCCGCCGCACGCGCTCAGTGCCAGCCCGCACAGCAACGCCGCACAGGCGGCGAGCGCGACGCGGGATCTCACAACGGGCCCATGCGCCTGCCGCACGTGGGACAGTCGTTGAGGTCCTTCTGGGCGTGCTGGTCGCACCACGGGCAGAAACGCAGGGTCTCGACCGCCCAGGGGAGTTTCGAGGTGGACGGCGCCATCGGCAGCACCTTGCCCACGATCTCCAGCTTCTCCCCGGAGTCGCGGTCGCGGTAGATCTCGTCGGGCTCTGCCGCGATCAAGATCTCCCGTCCAGTCGAAGGGACACGCAGGCGATAGCGCTGTTTAGTACTCATGGCCGCAACTTTACCTGAGCGGGTGGGGGAGGGATCACGACGCCTATAGGCTGCCCGTGCGTGCGCGTGCTGATCTTCCACGGTTACCTGCTCGACGGGACCGGATCGAACGTCTATAACGCACGGCTGGCGGCTGCGCTAGTGGCGCTCGGCCACGATGTGCATCTGCTCAGCCAGGACCGCCATCCCGAGCACCAGCCGTTCGTGGACGCGGTCGCGGACTGGGACACAGGAGAGCTTCGTGTCGAACAGCTGGAGAGGCAGCGGCCGGGGCTCGAGCGCGCGCCCGAAGCGGGCCGCTGCACGGTGTATCGCCCCAATATCAGCGGTTTGCTGCCGGTGTATGTGGCTGACCGCTACGAGGGGATCCAGGCTCGCACGTTCGCGCAGTGCAGCGACCTCGAGGTTTCGAGGTATATCGATGCGAATGTCGCCGCCGTGGGCGATCTGCTCGAGCTGGTGGGTCCGCGGTTGGCGCTTGCCAACCATCTGGTGATGGGGCCGGTGATCCTCGCTCGGGGGCTCAGAGGCGAGGTTCCCTATGCGGTGAAGGTGCACGGCAGTGCGCTGGAGTACACGGTCAAGCCTCAGCCCGAGCGCTTTCTCGAGCTCGCCCGCGAGGGTCTAGCCGGCGCCAGGGCGGTGCTCGTCGGCTCGCGCCATACGGCCATGAGTCTGTGGGAGGCGATTGGCGAGAAGGACCTCCCGCGGCGCACACGGCTGGGGCCTCCAGGCGTCGATGTCGAGCGCTTCGCTCCGCGCTTGCCAGAGGCGGCAGCGCAGGGGGTTAGGGCACTAGCCGCGCGGCTACGCCGCCAAGCGCAAGAGCCGGGGGCGCAGGAAGCGACAGGCCAGCAGGCAAGCGCGTTCGCACGCGACGGGCTGGCCGCCAGTGAGGCGCTCGCGCGGCTGGACCCCGATCGCGATGTGCTGGTCGTGTATGTGGGCAAGCTGATCGTCAGCAAGGGCGTCGACCTGCTGCTCGCCTCTTGGCCGCTCGTGCTCGATCAGCTGCCACGCGCCCGGCTCGTGGTGGTGGGCTTCGGCGCGTACCGCGAAGGGCTCGAGCGTCTGTGTGCGGCGCTGGCGGCGGGCGACCTCGAGCAGGCGCGTGAGCTCGCGCTCCTGGGCAGGGCGCTCGAGGGGCAGCCCGCGCCTTCGCAGCCCCTGCAGCATCTGCTGGCGTTCCTCGACGGTCTGCAAGGCGATGAGCGAGAGCGCTTCCTCACAGCCGCACGCAGCCTCCCTGAGCAGGTCGTGTTCGTGGGGCGCCTCGACCACGAGGAGCTCGCCGAGCTGCTTCCCGCCTGCCAGGCGGCGGTTGTGCCGAGCACGTTCCCGGAGGCATTTGGGATGGTCGCGGCAGAGGCGGCCGCATGCGGCGTGTTGCCGCTCAGCGCTGCTCATTCGGGCCTCGCCGAGGTGACCAGCGTGTTGGCGCGGGCGCTGCCCGAGCCAGCGGTGGACTGGCTGTCGTTTCCAGTCGACGATCACGCTGTCCGAGCCATCGCAACTGCCCTAGCTGGCTGGCTACGGGCGGAGCCGGCCCTAAAAGAGAGGACGCGCGCCGGATTGGTCTCCACGGTGCGTGAGCGCTGGTCATGGCAGGGCGTCGCAAGGGGAGTGATCGTCGCCGCCAGCGGCGATCTAGAGACTCTGGACCGGCCGTAGAGCGCACCGCCGCTGCACCATTGACAAGAATTTGTCCGGCGAGTGCCGGTTCGGTTAGTGTGTTGTCGTGCGGTTCTTGGAGGAGAGACGCCGGCCACTCAGCGCCCCTGGGAACTCCCTGCACGCGCTCGCCACGCGGACCGGCTTCCTCGCGTTCGCGGGTGTTGTGGCGATCAGTGTGTCCGGCTGTGCGGTAAAGGGTGCGGACAACGCCAACCTGATCGTCGGCAAGCAGGCATTCGTGGCCAAATGCGGCTCCTGTCACACAATGGCCCGGGCGGAAACCAAAGGCATCGTCGGCCCCAACCTCGACGAGGTGTTCCGTTCGAGCGTCGCTGAAGGCCTGCAGCGCAACGCGGTGCGCACCGTTGTGGAAGGGCAGGTGCAAAACCCGAACCCCGTGGGCGTTATGCCCAAAGATCTCGCGAGCGGAGCGACCCTCGCCGATATCGCCGCCTATGTCGCGCAGTCGGTCGATGCGTCCGGAAAGGACACCGGCCTGCTGGCCAGCGCCGTGCAGGCACCCGGTGCTGGCAAGCCCGCGGTCGAGAAGGCAGGCAAGCTGGAAATCGACGCCAGCCCGTCAGGCCAGCTCGCTTACACGACCGACAAGGCTGAAGCCACACCAGGGGCGGTGACGATCTCGATGACGAACATGTCGGGCGTCATGCACAACATCGCCATCGAACCAGGCGAAGGCGGAGCCACCGGCAAGGGGACGCCGATTGCCGCAAGCAAGTTCATCACCAAGGGCACCACCTCCGTCACCGTCACCCTGAAACCCGGCAAGTACACGTTCTTCTGCCAGGCGCCAGGCCACCGCGCGGCAGGGATGTACGGCACCGTCACCGTCAAGTAGCGCTCCGCTGTGGCGGGTGTGGGCGAACTACTCTTGTGGGCTAGAAGATCGCGCGAACTATCAGCACGATCGCGATGATCGCCGCGAACGCTGCGATCACGTACAGCAGGATGCGGAACGCCTCATCCTCGGAGCGCAGCGGGTTCAGCACAGATCAGCCGATTCGGTGAGCAGCGCGACTGTCAGAGTATGTAGACGCTGGTGTAGACGACTATCCACATGATGTCGACGAAGTGCCAGTAGATCCCGGGCACTTCCACGCCGCGATGTGACTCGGGGCTGTAGTGGCCGCGGAATGCTCGCACGGTGACGCTCAGCAGGATCAACAGGCCGATGAAGACGTGTGCGCCGTGCAGGCCCGTGAGCGAGTAGAAGATCGTCTGCTGGGCGTGGTCCTGCGGTGCGAAGCCGATGTTGGCGTACTCGTTGATCTGGATGAACAGGAACGTGCACCCGAGCAGGAACGTGGTGAACATCCCCGCCTTCAGGCCGAAGCGGTTGCCGTTCTTGATCGACTTCTCCGCCCAGTGAAGCGTGAACGACGAGGAGATCAGGATTGCCGTGTTCACCCCAGCGACCGGCACCGGCAGATGCATACCCGGTGCTGGCCACGACTCACCTTCAGCGATGCGGATGAAGAAGTACGCGGTGAAGAACGCCCCAAAGATCATCACCTCGGAGATGATGAAAAGCATCATCCCCAGCAGGGGCGCCTCCACGCGCGAGCTATGGTTCGCCGGCGGGGGACCGTGGTGATCCCCCGCGCTGCCATGAGCATGCCCGCCGTGCGCGGGCGCATTGGCGATGCTGGCTGCCTCCACGCGCGCTCCCGCTACCCTGCCGCCGCCGCGACCGGGCTGGGCTGGGGATCGACAACGATGTGCTCCACCGGCGCTGACGTGGCGCTCTGCACACGCTCGATCAGTTTCGAGCGCATCCACCCCGAGCGCTCCCCTGGCAGCGTCGAGATGACCACGTCATCGACGTGGAAAAGCTCCAGCGCGTTCATCGCCGCCGTGTACGGATCGGGGTCACCGATCATCCCTGAGCTGAGCAGGCCGGCAGCGTGTAGGCGATCGAGCATGCTCGCCAGGCGCTCCCGCGCCTCGACCGGAGCGCTGCCGCTGCCGTCCACCTGGGGAACCACCGCGATGAACAGGTGTGGGCTCTCCTCGGCGGCCTTCGTCTTCAGGCGCTCCAACAGCTCCTCGCCGCTGGAGGTCTTGTTGGCGATCACCAGCGTCACCTTGAACGACAATCCCTCCTGCTCGAGATCCACGACGATGTGATGCACCGGCAGCCCTGTCGTGCTCTCGATGCGCTCCAGCAGGTCTCGTCGCAGCCAGCCGGAGCGCGCCGCCGGATGTGTTGACAGGATGATTTCGTCGGGTCTGTGCACGGCGATCGCGTCCATCGTCGCCATGAACGGGTCCTGGTCACCCACTTCTCCAGTCGCCTGGATTCCCTCTGCGGCAACCGCTGACAGCGCTAGATCGACACGAACCTGCGCCGATTCACGTACCGCCTCGTCGTAGATCACAAGGCCGGCTGATGGCTTGGTCTGTGGCACGACCAGGCGAAACCGAACATCGCCGGAGGATGCACGCTCGCGAACCGCATCGAGCAGCTTCGCGCCGCCGAGGGTTCTGTTGGCTATTACAAGAACTTCCTTCACTGGATTTTCCTCCTCATTAGCTTGGTGCGCGCGCCATCCCCGATCCAGCTGCCACCAATGGGGCGGGGGCCGGCGCGAGGATGCCGTGGACGGCGCCAGGGACGCCGTACTCGTATGGACCTCCCACAACCGTGGGTACGCGGTCGAAGTTGAATACCGGCGGTGGCGAGGACACGAGCCACTCGAGCGTCATCGCGCGCCACGGGTTGGCCTCCGCCCGTGGGCCGCCGCGCCAGCTGTTGACCATGTTGTAGACGAACAGCAGCGTGCTGAGCCCGAGCGCGAAGCTCGCGATCGAGATCCACATGTTGAGGTCCGCGAACTGTGCTGCATATGTAGCCACCCGCCGGGGCATGCCTTCCAGGCCCAGTATGTGCATTGGCCCGAAAGTCAGGTTCATAAATACGAAAGTCGTCCAGAAGTGCCACTTGCCCAGCCGCTCGTCATACATTCGCCCCGTCATCTTCGGGAACCAGTAGTACGCGCCCGCGAAGATCGTCATCAGTGATCCCCCGAACAGCACGTAGTGAATGTGCGCGACGATGAAATACGTGGAGCTGACGTCGATGTCGAACGGCACCATCGCGAGCATGATGCCGCTGATCCCGCCGAGCGTGAACGTGGTGATGAAGCCCAGTGCAAACAACATCGGCGTGTCGAGGTGCAGCACCCCTCGCCATAGCGTGGCCAGCCACGAGAATATCTTGATGCCCGTGGGCACCGCGATGATCGCCGTGGTGATCGACATCGGGATGCGGATCCAGCTGGCCATGCCCGAGGTGAACATGTGGTGCGCCCACACTGTGAAGCCCAGGCCGACGATCGCCAGCAGCGAGAAGGCCATCATCCGGTAGCCGAAGATCGGCTTGCGCGCCTTCACAGCGATTATTTCGCTGATGATGCCGAAGCCCGGCAGGATCATGATGTAGACCGCCGGGTGCGAGTAGAACCAGAAGACGTGCTGGTACATCAGCACGTCGCCGCCCTTGGCCGCGTTGAAGAAGTTAAAGCCGAGCGCGCGGTCGAGCAGCACGAAGAACTGCGAAGCGGCGATGAACGGTGTGGCGATCACCACCAGTAGGGAGGTGGCGAAGTTTGCCCACACGAGCAGCGGTAGGCGGAAGAAGCTCATGCCCGGCGCGCGCATGGTGATGATCGTGACCAGGAAGTTGAGCGCGGTCATGATCGAGGAGGCGCCTGCGAACTGCACGCCGATGGAAAAGAACGTCTGTCCGACCGGCATGTCGGTCGATAGCGGTGCATATGCCGTCCAGCCATCCGCGAACGCTCCGCCGGGGGCGAGGAAGCTCAGCAGCATGATCGTGCCAGCCACCGGCAAAAGCCAGAACGACAGCGCGTTCAGGCGCGGGAACGCCATGTCCGGGGCGCCGATCATCAGCGGGATCACGAAGTTGCCAAAGCCCGCGAACACGGGGACCATGAACAGGAAGATCAGGATCGTCGCGTGAACCGAGAACAGGCCGTTGTAGGTGTTGGCGCTCACGAAGTGCGAGCCGGGCTGGGCAAGTTGGGCCCGCATCAGCATCGCCAGCAGGCCTCCCACCAGCAGGAAGAAGAAGGAGTTGACGAGATACTGGATCCCGATCACCTTGTGATCGGTGTTGATGCGGAAGTAGTCCTTCCACGTGTACGCGCCATGCCCGGAGTGATCCTCGGGACGCGTTGGGCGCCCGGTTGCCCAGTAGAACCAGTAGTCAAAGCCGCCGATCCCAACGAGGAACGCGAGCGGCACCGCCAGCAGCGACACCGTCAAGATCGCTTCCCCGGAGAGGAAATGATGGTAGGTCGTATGTCCGGTGGACATGCGTACCAACCACGTCAGTAGCGCTGCGAAGCCCACCCCGGCGACCATCAGCCAGCTGGCGCGGTAGAAGCCCGGGGCTCGCAGTTTCGCGGCCATCAGCGTCGCTCCCGCAAACCCATTGGACGGAACCCTCTCACGAGCTCATCTCCCCACGAACCCATCTCCTTTGAAGCGGTCGCCTCGCTGTGCACATTAGCCGCTCGTCCTGGAGACGGTGGAGATCTTTCCCGTACTGCTCGTGCTGGCGTGCAACTGGCTGTTTATCCACGCCCGGAACTGCGTCGGCGTAACGACGTGCACGGTTGTGCGCATCAGCGAATGTCCTACTCCGCACAGCAGGTTGCACACGACCGGATAGTTGCCCACGCGGTCGGGCGTGGCCAGATAGTGCGTGGTGATCCCCGGCACCACGTCCTCCTGCAGGCGGAAGGCGGGGATGTAGAAGGCGTGGATGACGTCCTTGGAGCGCATGTTGAAGTACGCGGACTCGTTGTCCGGCAGGTACAGGTCGTAACTATTGATTTCCGCTCCGCCAGTAACCGATGGCGGGTACTGGAAGGACCAGTAGAACTGCTGGCCGGTGACCCCTATCTGGATCTCGTGCGCGGGCTTCTTTTCGTTGTCGTGCAGGATCACGAACGAGTAGCCCACCATCCCCAGCATCAGGATCGCGGGGATCGCTGTCCAGAAAACCTCGAGGCGAGTGTTTCCATGTATGGGGAGGCCATCCTTCAGCTCCTCGCCGGGCTTCATGCGGAACTGCCATACGGAGTACAGGATCACCGTCACCACAAGTACGAAGATCGGAATCGACGCGATCATCAGGACGTGGTAGAGCGTGTCGGTGTTGTGGGCCTGCGCCGAGGCCTGCACCGGGAACCACTTGATCTCGAAGCTGAGAAAGATGCCGATCGCGGTGGCGATCGCCGCCGCAATTGCCGCCAGGGTGATCGAGCGTCGTCTAGACACCCGCGTCAACCTCGGCGCGCGCACTCACGTTATGAGCTGCGACCAACTCCATCCCGCTGACGATCCTAACCAGTGAGCGGACGGATAGCTACCCCTTGACGGGAGACGCTTCAAGGACTAGATTGAGGCAATCGTTGCAAAATCTTTGTGGCGATGGTTGCGAGATCGTTGTGCAGAGCGTTACAAGCGTTGGGCGAGCAGGAGGTGAGCGCATGCAGGTTCACGAAGGCATGAGCGAGATGGTTCTCACCGTTGGTCCCAGCCATAGCTTGCGCACGGTGGCGCGGCTAATGTCCGAGCGGCGGGTTGGCGCCGCTGTGGTGATGGACCCCGACGGCAATGGCCCGTCGATCATCACCGAGCGCGACGTGCTCATCTCTGTCGGGGCTGGCTTGGACCCCGAGATCGAGTCCGTTGCTGAGCATTTGACTCGTGACGTCGTGTACGCAGCGCCAGACTGGTCCTTGGAGGAGGCCGCGGCGGCGATGGTGCGCGGCGGCTTTCGTCATTTGATCGTGCTCGACGGGGGCGAGACTGTCGGCATCCTGTCGGTCCGCGACGTCGTACGTTGCTGGACCGGGGACGGAGCAATCTGTCCGGTGCCGGCGAGGGTGGCCGTGGGGTAATGGGGAGGTGGCAGGCCCACAATGGGGAATGGGCTTGCCGCCACCACGGCTGACGATGACGTCGCGCGCGGTGGCTGCAGTTGTTTAGCCGCCAGCGCGCGCGTCTTGTTCTTTGACGCGTAGGGCCGTGGCTCAGCTGGAGCCGCGGCTCAGCTAGCGCGGATCAGTGCTCGACGGGTGCGTCGAGCGGGAGTTCGTTTGTTTCGCGGACGGTGTCTTTGATCCAGCGGGTTACGCAGACGACCGTCAGGATCACGCCGATGACGGTGAACTCGATGAACGTCGTGATGCCTACGAGCGCCAGCGTGACCCCCACCGCGGTAAGGAGCGGCAGGATGCTGGGTCCTGGCAGGTGGATCTCCTCGCCGACAGGCGGGACGTCTGGATCGAGTGGGCTCATGAGACGTAGACGGCGGCGACCACGAAGGTGATGCCGAACATGAACATGCAGATCGCGGTTACGATCAGGCCGGTGCGAATGTTCTTGAGCGCGAGGCGTCGAGTCATCATTAGCAGGCCCCCATTCTATAGATGTCTGTCGGCGACCATCGTGCAGAAGAGCAGCGCCAGGTACGCCAGCGAGTAGAGGTACAGCCGTAGCGCCGACTGACGGTCGGCTCGCCGGTAAAGGCGCGCTGCGCCAGCGATGAAGCCGACCCCGAGCAAGAACGAAGCCACCGCGTAAAAGACGCCGAAGCCACCCGCGCAGAACGGCAGCTGGGTGACCGCATACAGCAGCACCGAGTACAACAGGATCTGCCTGCGCGTCTCCGCCTCGCCGCGGACAACCGGCAGCATCGGCACGCCCACTTTTTCGTAGTCGCCCTTCATCAGCAGCGATAGCGCCCAGAAGTGGGGCGGGGTCCAGAAGAAGACGATGAAGAACAGGATCACCGCGGTGCCGCTGACCGAGCCCGTGACCGCCGCCCATCCAACCAGTGGCGGCACTGCGCCGGCGGCTCCACCGATGACGATGTTCTGCGGCGTGCGCCGCTTCAGCCACATGGTGTAAACGAACACGTAGCCAAGGAAGCCCGAGAACGACAGGCCAGCCGCCAGCGGGTTGACGGTCAGCGAGAGCTCGAGCAGCGACAGGCACGCGAGCGTGCAGCCGAACAGCAGCGCCGCTCGCGGCGACACGCGCCCCGCTGGGATCGGGCGCGTGGCCGTGCGCGCCATCAGTGCGTCGATATCGCGATCGAACCAGTGGTTGACTGCGCCCGCGCCACCGGCCGACAGATAGCCGCCGAGGCACGTCAGCGCGACGAGTAGCGGCGAGGGATCTCCGGCGATGTACATCGTGGCGATCGTCGTCAGCAGCAGCAGCGACTGGACCTTCGGCTTGGTCAGTTCGACGTAGTCGCTGATCAGCTGCAGGAAGGCGGATGATCGGCTGTCGGGCTCGAGCGCAAGGACCGGCGGCTCGATGGCTGATGCGGCTGCGCGCGTGGGTGGCGCGGCGCTCATGGGCTACACGCCGACCTGCGTGGTTCCCGCGGGAACAGTGGCTGTACCGGCTGCATTTGCGCTACGCCGCTCGATCTCACGGCGGATGTCCTTCATCGGTTCGCCCGAGCGCACCAGCGGCACCACGTCGAAGTTGTTGACCGGCGGCGGCGAGGCCGTGAACCACTCGAGCGTGTTCGCCTTCCATGGGTCGGGGCCCGCGATCGCTCCGAATTTGAGGCTGCGCCACACGTTGACGATCGTGGCGATCACGCCTGCCGCCAGGATGAACGACCCCACAGTCGAGATCTGGTTGTACAGCGCGAGGTTCCCCACGTTGTCGTACTCATACACCCTCCGCGGCATCCCGTCCATCCCTATTACGTGCTGGATCAAGAACGTGATCAGCACCCCCCAGAACATCAGCCAGAAGCTCAGCTTACCGAGTCCTTCGCCAAGCATGCGTCCGGTGATCTTCGGGAACCAGTAGTAGATCGCAGCGAAGATCGGGAAGACCGCGCCGCCGACGAGCACGAAGTGGATGTGCGCGACCACGAAATACGTTTCGTTCAGCTGCCAGTCGACGGGGAAGATCGCCAGGAACACGCCCGAGATGCCCCCGATCAAGAACAGCGCCAGAAAGCCCGCGCAGAACAACAGCGGCGTCTTGAATTCGATCGTCCCCCGCCACAGCGTGGCGATCCAGTTGAGCATCTTCACACCCGTCGGGATCGCGATCAGGAACGAGCTGAGCATCACGAACACGAGGATCGCCTCGGGTATCGGCGTCGTGAACATGTGGTGCGCCCACGTCAAGAAGCCCAGGAACGCGATCGCCACGGTCGATGCCGCGATCGCCTTGTAGCCGAAGATCGGCTTTCGCGCGAACACCGGCAGGATCTCCGAGACGATGCCGAACCCTGGCAGCACCATGATGTAGACCTCCGGGTGCCCAAAGAACCAGAACAGGTTCTGCCAGAGGAGCGGTGAGCCGCCCTCGGCTTGGTCGAACCAGTGGGTGCCGAAGTGGCGGTCGGTGAGCAGCATCGTCACGGCCGCGGCGATCACCGGCAGCGCGAAGATCAACAGCACCGAGTACGTGAGCATCGCCCACACGAACAGCGGTAGCCGCCCCCAGCTCATGCCGCGGGCGCGCATGTTGGCGATCGTCGCGTAGAAGTTGATCGCGCCCACGAGTGAGGAGATGCCCGTGAGGTGGATCAGGTAGATCCACGCGTCCTGGCCGCCAGAGGGGGAGTAGAGAGCGCTCGACAGCGGCGGGTAGCTGGTCCAGCCGGCTTCCGGCGGGCTCCAGAAGATCGACGCGTAGAACACGAGCCCGCCGGCGAGCAGCAGCCAGAAGGACAGCGCGTTCAAACGCGGGTAGGCCATGTCGCGCGCGCCGATCATCAGCGGCAGGAAGTAGTTGCCCAGGCCCGCCATCATCGGCACCACGAACAGGAAGATCATCGTCGTGCCGTGCATCGTGAACAGCTGGTTGTAGGTCTCCGGCGTGACCAGCGTGTTGTTCGGAGCCCCCAACTGCAGGCGGATCATCAGCGCCTCGACGCCACCGAGGCAGAAGAACATGAACGTCAGGACCATGTACATGATCCCGATCTTCTTGTGGTCGGTCGTCGTCAGCCAGCTCGTCCAGCCCGTCGACTCATGCTCCACGTGATGGGCGTGAACCTGCGGGATGGGGGCTGCGTAGGTGGCCATGTGTCTGCTGGTCTCCTCGATGTCCTAGGGGTTCTCGACCTGTTCGGGGCCAGACTGCGATTCAAGTTTTTTGCGCGCCTTCGCAGCTTCTGCGTTGGCTTCGGCGATCGCTTCCTTCTGGTGCGCCAGCCACGTTTCGAACTGGGCCGGCGGCACGGCCTTGACGGTGGCGATCATGCGCGCGTGGCCGCGGCCGCACAGGAACGCGCACTGTCCGCGGTAGATGCCAGGCTTTGAGATCTTGAACCACGTGTAGTTGTGGTAGCCCGGCACCACCTGGAACTTGCCCCCCAGTTCCGGGATCCACCATGAGTGCACGACGTCCTCGGAAACGAGGTTCAGGCTCACGGTGGTGTTCGTCGGGACGACCATTTCCTCATACGAGTAGGGCGCGCCCAGGCCGTCCGGTTCGTTTGCTCCCGGGTACACGAACTGCCAGATGTACTGCCGGCCGATCACGTTGATGTCCAAGGCTTTGCCGTTGGGCGGGAGCCTGCGGTTGGTGCTCGCGTACAGCAGGTTGTTCTGTTCGCCGAGCGTCGCCGCGCCATCGGGCCCTGAGTTGGGCGGGTTCTGGATCGAGGAGAGCTTTGAGAAGGTCAGGACCGCAAGCCCCACCAGGATGATCGCCGCGGCTGCCGTCCAGCCGATCTCAAGGCGCGTGTTGCCGTGGATCTGCGCTGCCACCGCGCCCTTGCGCTTGCGGAACTTGATCAGCGCGTACCCGAGACCACCCTCGACCGCGAAGAAGATGATCAGCGCGATCACGAGCGTGATCTTGTAGAGCGTGTCGATGTCGTTCGCGTTCGGCGAGCCGCCCGACTCGGGGGTGAAGAAAGCGAGGATTGAGGGGAGCATGTGGTTCAAGGCGGGGGGATTCTATTCACGCCCGGGCGGGACGCGCTTGATGACATTTGCCACGAGGCTTTTGAGCGCCTCTCAGGCGCCTTTGAAACGGGTCTGGCGCTTCTCCACAAATGCCATCGCGCCCTCCAGGAAATCCGCGCTGCCAGCCATCTCCTGCTGGATCTGAGCCTCCAGCTCGAGCTGCTCGGCCATGCGCGGATACAGCCAGTTGTTCAGCTGGCGCTTGGTGCCCGCGTAGGAGCGCGTGGGCCCGCTCGCCATCCTCGCGGCGAGCGCGAGGGACTCCTTCTCGAAGCTCTCGTCGGCCAATACGCGGTTGATCAACCCCCACTCGAGCGCCTGCGCCGCCGGCAGCCGCTCGCCCAGCATCGCCAGCTCGCTCGCTCGGGCCATCCCCACGCGGCTGGGGACGAATAGAGACGAGCCGCCGTCGGGAACGAGGCCGATGTTGACGAACGCGAGTAGGAAGTAGGCGCTCTCGGCTGCCACGATCAGGTCGCAGCACAGAGCCAGTGAGCAGCCGATGCCCACGGCAGGGCCGTTTACCGCGGCGATCACCGGCTTTGGCACCTCGCGGATCGCGTGCATGATCGGGTGGTAGCGCTCGGTCAGCGTCTTGTAGACGTTCGGGCGGCCGTCCTCCGTGAGCTCTCCTCCGCTCACGTCCTTGAGATCCGCCCCCGAGGAGAACGCGCGACCGGCGCCGGTGATCAGGATCGCCCGCACGGCGTCGTCCTCCGCGCTTTGGCGCAGCGCGGCGAGCAGATCCACACCCAGCTGCACGTTCCACGCGTTCAGTGCCCGCGGCCGGTTCAGCTCGATCGTGGCGGTCGCGTCGGCCACGTGCACGTTCACCGTCTCAAGCTGGATGCTCTGCTCGCTCATCGCTCTCCCTTGGCTAGTTCGCGCGTTGATCCTATGGTGTGGGGGATGACACGTCCGGTGATCGGCATCTGCACCGCGATCGAGCGGGCCAAATGGGGGGTATGGGACCAGTCCGCGGCGCTGTTGCCGCTCGCGTACATCAAGGCCGTGCAGCGAGCCGGCGGCCTGGTGGCGATGCTGCCACCCGATCCGCAGCTCGTCGAGGACCCCGATCAGGCGCTGGCGCTCCTCGATGGCCTGATCCTGGCCGGCGGCGCCGACATCGACCCCTCCTGCTACGGCCAGGAAGCGCACCCCGAGACCGTGGACACCGTGCCCGAGCGCGATGCGTTCGAGATCGCGCTTGCGCGTGCCGCGGCCGAGCGCGACCTGCCGCTGCTCGGCATCTGCCGTGGGATGCAGCTGCTGAACGTCGCCCGCGGCGGCACGCTCGTGCAACACCTGCCCGAGTACCTCGGCCATCAGGAGCACAGGCGCGTGCCCGGATCGTTCGACGGCGCCGAGCACGACGTCGTGCTCACGGAGGGCTCGCTCGCCGCAACGGCCGCGGGTGAGCTTGCGCACAGCACCCGCTCCCACCACCACCAGGGCGTCGATCGGCTGGGGGAGGGGTTGGTGATCAGCGGCATCTCCACGCTCGATGAGCTGCCCGAGGCGATCGAGCTGCCGGACGCTCAGTTCGTGCTCGGCGTGCAGTGGCACCCCGAGGCTGACACGGCGAGCTCCGTCGTCGCAGCGCTAGTCGACGCTGCCGCCGCGGCCCGGGTCTCCGAGTAGGGGCCCGGACGCGTACATATACTCACCGCCCAGTGCGGCTGTCGAAGGCGATCAGAGCAACCGCCTGGGGGATGGTGGCGGCCGGAGTCGCCGCGCCGCTCGTACGTAAGCGGGTGAGCGCTCCGCCGCTACTCGTGCAGAGCGTTGCGTTCGGTGCGCCCCTCGGGCTATGCATCGCGGTACCCCGCTCCCGCGGGCGTGACATCGCCACGTGTGCGCTGCAGATGTGGGCGTACCTGGCTGCCTACAAGACCCCGCACGACAACCCCGATGCGCAGGCGGGACGCGTGCACATCGACTACCCGATCGACATCGATCGCATATTCGGGCTGGGCGAGCTGCCCAGCGTGCGCCTGCAGCGCTCCGTGGCCGGTAGCGGCGCCACCGCCGAGGACTGGACGGCGCTCGATCGCGTGCTCGTGTGGGCGCACTGGAGCTGGTTCTTGATCCCACACGGCTCGCTGCTGTACATCCTCGTGCGCCACCCGTCGCGCTTCTCGCGCGCCGCGGTGTTTACCTATGCGGTGTTCGACATCGGCGCCAGCGCGTACTGGCTGCTCCCCACAGCTCCACCGTGGTATGCGGCCGCAGTGGCCCGTGAGCGGGGTGAGCCGGCGCCTGTGGTCAGGCGCATGATGGTCGAGTACGGAGAGCTGTTCTGGAGAGACCGCTGGGGCTCGCTCTACAGTGTGTTCGGAGGCAATCCCCTGGCTGCGATGCCCTCTCTGCACTTCGCCACATCCGTGATGGCAGCGCTCCTCCTCGCCGAGGTGGGGCCGGTGGCGGGCGCGCTTGGGTTCGGGTATGCGGCCACGCTCGGCTTTGCGTTGGTGTATCTCGGCGAGCACTACGTCGTCGATTTGATTGGGGGTGCGGCGCTGACTGCCGCGGTAAGGCGCCTAGGTCCGCGCGCAGGGCCAGCTATCGCAGGTGTGGCGCGCGCAGTTTCAAGGCTCGAGGAGCTGGCCCACGAGGCGGGTTGAGGAGGGGAGTGAGGACAAGCGAGATGCAGCGAGGCGAGGAGCGTCAGGTGGTGGGGGAGCAGGCAGAGCATGAGCTAGCAGCCGCTGGCATACGCTCGACGCGGGAGGAGGAAATGCCGCGTGTGATCCTCACGCGGCGGCAGATCGTCCTGTTTGCGGTGTTCATCCTCTCTGTTGTTGGCTTCCTGTACTTCGTGCTGCCCAACCTCGCTGGCGTGGGCAAGACGCTCAACCGCATCGAGGGCGGCGACAGCTGGTGGCTTGCGTTCGGCGTCGTGCTCGAGCTGCTGTCATTCGCTGGATATGTCGTGCTGTTCCGTTCGGTGCTCGCGCGTGGGCAGGAGCAGGTTGGATGGATGGAGAGCTATGAGATCACGATGGCCGGTCTCGTCGCCACGCGCCTGTTCGCCGCTGCGGGCGCGGGTGGCGTGGCGCTGACCGCGTGGGCGCTACGGCGCTCCGGCATGGAGCCGCGGCTGGTCGCCTGCCGGATGGTCGCCTTCATGGTGTTGCTGTACGTGATCTTTGCCGCCTCGCTGCTGCTTGACGGCATCGGCTTGGGGGTCGGCCTGTTTCCCGGCGGTGGCTCCTTCGCGATCACGATTGTCCCCGCCATTGTCGCGGCGGTCCTGTTCGCTGTTGCCGGTGCGATGGCGCTTTTGCCGGGTGATCTCGAGCGACGCCTGGATGGGTGGGCCAAAGGCTCGGGGCGCGCCGCCCACTGGGTTGCCCGTGCGGTGACCATCCCCGCGCTCGCTGCCAGCGGTGTGCGTACAGCGATCGATTTGCTCCGCAGTCGCGACCCTGGTCTCCTCGGCGCGATTGCCTGGTGGGGCTTTGACATCTCCGTCCTGTGGGCGATGTTCCATGCGTTTGGCTCCGCGCCGCAGTTCACCGTCATCTGGATGGCCTACTTCATCGGGATGATCGGCAACCTGCTGCCGTTGCCCGGTGGACTCGGGGGCGTCGAGGGCGCCTTGATCGGCGCGTTGGCCGCATTCGGGGTGCAACTCGACCTGGCGGTCGTGGCAGTGCTCTCCTACCGGGCGATTTCCTTCTGGCTGCCCACCCTGCCGGGAGTGGTGGCGTATTTCCAGCTGCGTCGCACCGTGTCTCGTTGGCAGGACGAGCAGTTGGCCACGAGCATTGGTGGCACACTTGCGGGAGCGCCTGAGCCGGCACGGGCGCTACAGAGCTCGTAGGGTGGAGGTGCTTGCGGGGCGTAGGGTGGATGTGCTCGCGGGGCTGCAGAGCCACTCGAAAGGCAGCCGAATTGCTATACTTTACAAAGTAAAGTGACCCTGGAAAAGGGCTCAGGGTTAGACCAGGAGAAGAGATGAGCGACGTCGAGAACGTGATCATCATCGGCAGTGGACCCGCCGGCTACACAGCAGGCTTGTACACCGCGCGTGCCAACCTGAACCCGCTTGTGATCGAGGGTTTTGCCTGGGGTGGCCTGCTACAGCAGACGACCGACGTGGAGAACTACCCCGGCTTCCCCGACGGCGTGATGGGCCCCGAGATGATGCAGAAGTTCCGTGATCAGGCCGAGCGTTTCGGCGCGCGGCTGTTGACCGAGCAGGTCGATCGCGTCGAGCTCTCGAGCGAGCCCGGTGGGATACACCGCGTGTGGGTGGGAGACACCGAGTACCAGGCCCGCACCGTCGTGCTGTCGATGGGTGCCGAGCACAAGAAGCTCGGTGTGGTCGGCGAGGAGGAGCTCTCCGGGCGCGGCGTCAGCTACTGCGCCACCTGCGACGCGGCGTTCTTCCGCGACGCGCAAACGATCATCGTCGGCGGCGGCGACTCCGCCATGGAGGAGGCAATCTTCCTGTCGAAGTTCGCCTCTAAGGTCGCCATCGTGCATCGCCGCAACGAGTTCCGCGCCTCGAAGATCATGCTCGAGCGTGCGCGCGAGCAGGCGAACATCGAGTTTGTCACGCCATACACCGTCAAGGAGTTCGTCGCTGGCGAGCACGGCGCGCTCGGCCACGCCAACCTCATCAACACGGAGACCGGTGAGGAGCGCGAGCTACCCGTTTCCGGTGTCTTCATTGCGGTCGGCCACGAGCCGCAGTCGGAGCTCGTGCGCGGACAGGTGGACGTCGACGAGAATGGCTATGTCGTCACCGAGGGCAAGTCCACCCGCACGAAGCTCCCCGGAGTGTTCGCCGCGGGCGACCTCGTCGATCACACTTACCGCCAGGCCATCACCGCCGCCGGCTCCGGCTGTCAGGCGGCGCTCGACGCCGAGTGGTACCTGCGCGACACGCCCGGCATCCCGATCCCCGAGGGCATGCCCCTGGGCGATCCGGCAGAAGCGCAATGGGAGCCGGGGCGGGTCTAGGTCTCGGCGGGTGCGCTGCGCCTGAACTCTGCCTGGCGCCACGGCAGGCGGCGGTGTAGCGCCGGTCGCTCCACGAAGCGCCACAACAGGTCCGAGCCGATCAGGGTCGCGGCGGTGACGCCAACGAGCAGCAGCGCAAAGGTCGTCTTCACGCCGTGGCTGTGACCGAAGCGCGCGAGCACGTGCGTCATCAGGCCCAGGTGGATCAGATAGATGCCGTAGGAGCGCTCTCCAAGCCAGTGCATCACGCGGTTGTCCAGCACCCGCCAGCAGCCGCCAGTCGTCCACTGAAGCACCAGCGGCGCCGCCAGCAGTGCTCCGCAGCCGAGCGTCACGAGGATCTCCCGCACGCCGTAGTCGTAGAACGGCAGCGACACGAACACGCCCAGCAGCGCCACGCACAACGCCAGCGAGCCCCACGCCCACATTCGCCCCGCGCCCGTGCCACTCAGCTTCGGTGCGAGGAACGGCTCCACCGCCGCCAGCGCCACGCCGGGGATGAACGCGAACAGGTACTCGGCGATGTTGTACGTGAGCGCCAGCGGGTTGCCCGCCAGGTGCTTGAAGTAGAGGCTCACCACATAAGCCACCGCGAGTGCACTCAGCACAATCGCCAGTCGCTGACCGGGCGTATTGCCAAGGCGTCGCTTGCTCGCCACGAACGCCACCGCGGCGATTGGGATGAGGATGTAGAACGCCACCTCCAAATCCAGCGTCCACGCTTGGCCCATCACGTTGATCGCCGCCGTCGGGTGGTAGTTCTGCACGAAGGTGTAAACCGTCAGTAGACCCAAAACGCCACCTTCGCCGCGATCCCAGATCACGTAGATCGTCGTCACCACCCAGAAGGCGGGGATGATCCGCAGCGCGCGGTTACGGAAGTAGCGCGGGATCGATGGCAGCGGTGTGCCCAGCGTGTACGTCGCCAGGAACGTGCGCGTGAGCAGATAGCCCGACAGCGCGAAGAAGATGTAGATCCCCGCGCGCATGTTCACGAACTCAGGCGCCAGCACGCCGAAGATCGGCTTGAACTGAGCCGATGTGCCTTCGCCGCTGACCGAGCCTTTGCCGAGGCTCCATATCAGCGTGGCTATGCCCGCGTGGAAGACCAGCACGAACAGCGCCGCTAGCGCTCGCAGGCCATCCCCAGCCGTGAACTTCTGTGGGACCGCGTCGCTTACCGTCACTGGCTCTTCTGCGGCCTTGCTCAATGTCGATCCTTCGGCAGGCAAACGCAGCTAGCTTAGCCTCGAGCGGCGCCGAACCCGGTGGCGCGTGAGCGCCCACCGCGGCGGCCTCAGCCCTCGTAATCGAAGAAGCCCGATCCCGTCTCGCGTCCCAGCCGTCCCGCCGCCACCAGGCGGCGCAGCTCCGGTGCCGGGCGGTAGCGCTCCTCGCGGTACTCATCGCACAGCGCCCCCAGCACCGTGAGCACGTGATCCAATCCGATCGCGTCCGCCCACTCGAGCGGGCCCCGCGGGTGGCTCAGCCCGAGCACCATGCCCGTGTCGATGTCGCGGGCGGCGCCCACACCTTCACCCAGCGCAAACGCGGACTCGTTGATCAGCTGGCAGACGATCCTCCCAAGCACCAGACCCGGCGCGTCGCCAACCCACACCACGTGCTTGCCCAGCGCCGTGAAGAAGCGCTCTGCGCGGCCCGCTGCAACCGGTGAGGAGCTCTCGCCGCGGGTCAGCTCCACGAGGCCCGCGTGCTCCAGTGGCCCCACCACATGGAAGCCCACGGCGCTACCGCCGGGGTCGAGCGCCGCCAGCGAGCCCTGCGCGCACAGCAACACGCGCGCGCCCCCCTGCGGATGGGGTAGGCCGCGACGGTCCGGCTGACCGTCAGGCGCGCCCGAGCCACTCTGGTTGACGGGGCTCGCCTCGCAGTCGAGCACCAGCGACGGCAATACTCCGCCCTTGGGCGCATGCGGCGAGCGCACCTCATAGCCGGCCTGCTCAGCCGCCGCCCGCAGCTCCTCCGCTAGCACGCTCTCGCCCGCGATCACCACCACGCCCTCGCCGTCGTGGCCAGGCGCCCCTGGCTGGAGCGGCTCGGGGTCCGGGGTGCGGTGGGCGCTTGAGACCTCCGTGTAGTCGTAGTAGCCGCGGCCGCTCTTGCGCCCATATAGCCCCGCCGCGACATAACGCGCGGCGATCATCGACGGTCGCCAGCGCGGCTCGCCAAAGCTCTGCTCGTAGAAGCTCTTTGAGATCTCAAAGCCTGTGTCCACGCCCACCAGGTCCATCAGCTCGAACGGGCCCATGCGAAAGCCACCCTCCATGCGGCAGATACGGTCGATCGTCTCGAGATCCGCCGTCTGCTCCTGCAGCAGGCGCAGCGCCTCGAGGCCAAACGGGCGGTTGCAGCGGTTGACGATGAACCCCGGGCCGTCCTTCGCGACGATCACCGTCTTACCCATCGCCTCGCCAGTTGCCACTGCCAGCGCAAGCGCCTGCGGCGAGGACTCGACACCCGCCACCACCTCCAGCAGGCGCATCAGCGGCGCGGGGTTGAAGAAGTGCATCCCCACCACACGCTCCGGATAGGTGGCGCCGGTGGCGATCGCCGTGACCAGTAGCGACGAGGTGTTCGTCGCGATCACGCATTGCTCGCTGACGATCTCAGACAGCTTGCCGTACATCTCGTGCTTGAGCTCAAGGCGCTCGGGCGCCGCCTCGATCACCAGCTCGCAGTCGGCCAGCGCAGCCATGTCCTCGATCGGTTGCAGGCGCTCGGATGCCGCCGCCGCGTCCTCCTCGCTCAGCTTGCCCTTGACCATTTCTTTGCGCAGGCCCTCCTCCGCGCTCTGGATACCGCGCGCCAATGCCTCCGCGAACGGGTCGTACAGCAGCGTGCGCGCCCCCGAGCGCGCGGCCAATTGGGCGATGCCGTTGCCCATCGTCCCTGCTCCCAACACGCCGATGACAGACGCCGGCCTACCCACCCGGCCGGCGGAGCCGGCCCCCTCATCATCCTGCTGTTCGCGCTCCTGAACGGACACTCGCTTCGATCCCGTCGGCGCTCAGGAGGGGACGAGCGCGTTGATCCCCGTCACGCCGCGTCCGATGATCAGTTTCTGGATCTGTGAGGTGCCCTCGTAGATCGTCGTTACGCGCGCGTCGCGGAAATAGCGCTCCACCGGGTGGTCGTCCACATAGCCCGCGCCGCCATGCACCTGGATCGCCATGTTCGCGCACTCCAAAGATGCTTCCGTGGCGTGCAGCTTCGCGATCGACGTCTCAAGCGTGTTCGGGCGACCCTTGTCCTTGAGGAAGCCAGCGCGCCACACCAACAGGCGCGAGGCCTCCGTCTTCACGACCATGTCCGCGATCATCGCCTGCACCAGCTGGAAGCTTGCGATCGGTTTACCGAACTGTTCGCGCTCCTTCGCGTATTTCACCGACTCATCCACGCAGCCCTGGCAGATGCCCACACAGCCTGAGGCCACCGAGTAGCGACCCGAGTCGAGGTTCGACATCGCGATTTTAAATCCATCCCCGACGCCGCCCAGCATGTCCTCGTCTGACACCTCTACATCTTCCAGCGAGATCGAGCCCGTGTCTGAAGCGTGCAGCCCCATCTTGTGCTCGATCGTCTGCGCCGAGTAGCCCGGCTGGTCGGTGTCCACGAGGAAGCACGCCACGCCCTTGTGCCCCAGCGCCGGGTCGGTCTGCGCGAAGATCAGCGCCAGCTTCGCGTAGTTGGCCATCGAGATCCACATCTTCGAGCCGTTCAGCACCCAGCCGCCGTCCGTCTTCTTCGCGCGCGTCTTCTGGTTGGCAGCGTCCGAGCCCGTGTCCGGCTCCGTCAGCCCGAAGCAGCCCAACCACTCGCCCGAGCACAGCTTCGGCAGGTACTTCTGCTTCTGTGCCTCCGTGCCGAACTTCACGATCCCCGAGCACACCAGCGAGGTCTGCACCGAGATCACCGTGCGCACCGAGGAGTCGCCGCGACCGATCTCCTCCACCACCAGGCCGTAGCTGAAGTAGTCCAACCCCGCCCCGCCGTACTCCTGAGGCACGATCGCGCCGAGATACCCCTGATCTGCGACCTTCTTAACCATCTCCAAGTCGAAGTGGTGGTTGCGCGCGTTTTCGCGCGACTGCAGCACGATCTCTTTGTCCGTGAACTCGCGCGCCGTCTCCTTGATCAGGCGCTGCTCGTCGGTCAGGTCGAAGTCCATCCGTCTCCTATTCGGTAGTCAGCTTGGGGGTGCTCCAAGGCGCATGAATGCGACGTTCGATCTCCTCGGCCAGGCCGTCGATCGGCAGTCGCTCCTGCGTTAGCGAGTCGCGATCGCGCAATGTGACAGTTTGGTCCTCGAGACTCATATGGTCGATCGTAATGCAGAACGGGGTTCCGATTTCGTCCTGGCGGCGATAGCGCTTGCCGATCGCCCCGCCTGTGTCGTACTCGGCCTGCATCCGCGAGCGCAGCGCGCGGTGCACCTCGCGCGCGAGCTCCGGCTGCCCGTCCTTGCCCACCAGTGGCAGCACCGCCGCCTTCACCGGCGCCAGGCGCGGGTGCAGACGCAGCACCGTGCGCATCTCGCCTTCGCCCGTGCCCTCGCGCTCCACCAGTTCCTCGTCGTAGGCATCTACTAGGAAGGCCAGCGTTGCGCGATCCGCTCCAGCTGCCGGCTCGATCACGTGCGGCACGTAGCGCTCGCCGCTTGCCTGGTCGAAGTACTCGAGCTTCTCGCCTGAGAACCGCGCGTGCTGGGTCAGGTCGAAGTTGCCGCGGTTGGCGATCCCCTCCAGCTCCGACCAGCCGATTGGGAACAGGTATTCGACGTCGCTTGTGCCCGAGGAGTAGTGCGAGAGCTCATCCTGGTCGTGGGCTCTGAGGCGCAGATGGTCGGGGCGGATTCCCAGCTCCGTGTACCAGCGCTCGCGCTCTTTCAGCCAGTGCTCGAACCACTCCTGCGCCTCCGCCGGCGGCACGAAGAACTCCATCTCCATCTGCTCGAACTCGCGTGTGCGGAAGATGAAGTTGCCAGGCGTGATCTCGTTGCGGAAGGACTTGCCCACCTGCGCGATCCCAAACGGCGGTTTCTTGCGCGAGAACTGCAGCACGTTCTTGAAGTTGATGAAGATCCCCTGCGCGGTCTCCGGGCGCAGGTACGCGACCGAGCCGGACTCCTTGACCGGGCCGATCGTCGTTTCAAACATCAGGTTGAAGTCGCGCGCGTCCGTCAGGTCGCACTCGTCCGTTTCGCCCGGGTGCTTGGATGGTTTGCGCCCGCACGGAAGCTCCTGCAGGTGGTCGGCCCGGAAGCGCTGGCCGCATGTCTTGCAGTCCACCAGTGGGTCGGTGAAGCCCGCCAGGTGGCCGGAGGCCTCCCACACCTTCGGGTGCTGCAGGATCGCCGAGTCGATCGCCACGATGTCGTCACGTTCCTGCAGCATCGCCCGCCACCACTCGTTCTTGACGTTCGTCTTCAGCAGCACGCCGTAATGGCCGAAGTCATACGTCGAGCCGACGCCGCCGTAGATCTCCGACGATGGGAAGACGAAGCCGCGGCGCTTACACAGCGCGACGATCTTCTCCATCGTCACAACATCTGGCGTCAGTGGGGAGGTGGGGGTGGGCTCGGGCATGGGCGGGCAGCGGATGGTAGTCGAGCGGTGCGTAAGATCCCGCGCCGTGGCTCGGATATTGATCGTGGCAGGGGGCTGCAGGGGCAGGCAGCTGGCCGCGGCGATGGTCGAGGAGGGCTATGCCGTGCGAATAACCACGCGCAGCGAGGACGGCCGTGGGGCGATCGAGAACGCGGGCGCCGAATGCTGGATCGGCACGCCCGATCGTCTCGCCACGCTGCGCGGGGCGCTCGACAACGTGACGATCCTCTGCTGGCTGCTTGGCTCAGCCGTGGGCTCAGCTGAGGATCTGCAGGCGCTTCACACCTCGCGCTTGGAGTTCTTCTTCACGCAGGCGATCGATACCACCGTGCGGGGGATCGTCTACGAGGGACGCGGCGCCGCGCCGGAGCTGCTGCGCGGTGGCGAAGCGATCGCACGGGCGCTCGCCGCGCGCAACGAGATCCCGATGGCGTTCCTCGATTCCGATCCGGACGATCACGCGGGCTGGCTGGCGGATGCCAGCGCCGCCGTGCGCTCGCTGCTGATCGGTGCATGATCGTCCACTTGGGTCAAGCCCAAAGAGTTTGTGACCGATGTTGCGAGCATCATGGCTGGAGATCGCTCCCGATATGGCCTATCGATGTCCGCTCTGGGCGCGGCTGCGCTTGCGTTTGCGGCGTTCCTGCCGTGGTATCGGGTGAGCGCGGTTGTGCACGCGAGCGTTGGCTCCGCCGCGCCGCATTCGCTGACGCTGATCAGCTCCCACCAGGCGCTGCCCGACATGCAGGTGTTCCTGCTCGTGCTTGTGGGGTTGGCGATGCTCGATGCGATGCTGCCTCTGCTGCGGACCAACGGGCCGATCCCCGGCGGTGCGGGCGGCTCGGTTGCCCTGCTGGGAGGGCTGGCCGCGGCGTGTGCGCTCTACCGCATCGTCGATCCGCCAGGACTCGGCGGCGATGGCGTCGCTGTGTCGCTGCTTGCAGGCCCGTGGATCGCGCTGATGGCCTCACTTCTGATGATGCTTGGCGGCATGTGGCCGCGGCACGTGGGCTCCATGGAGCCGGCCGACGCGCGCATGCATGGCGTCTGGCCAGGCGTCTCTGGCTGATCGCTGATTCGCCGCGGCGCGCGAGCGGGTGCGGCCATCGCTGGGAGGTGTGGCAGGGCGTGGAGAACGCTCCTTGCACGCTATCCTGATAAGTAATTCCCCTAAAGCCGATCAGGATTCAAGGCTGTTTGCCTCGCCGATGCTCGCGACGGCTATCTGTCAAGAAAGGAACAACAAAAAATGACGCTGCAACTTGGCGCAGAGGCCCCCGACTTCGAGGCTGACACCACCGAGGGCCACATCAAATTCCACGACTGGATCGGTGACTCCTGGGCGGTGCTGTTCTCGCATCCCAAGGACTTCACCCCCGTATGCACAACCGAGCTGGGCTACATGGCCAAAGCCAAGCCAGACTTCGACTCCCGCAACGTGAAGATCATCGGCCTGTCGGTCGACAAACTCGACAACCACGAGGCGTGGGCGAAGGACATCGAGGAGACCCAGGGCACCGCTCCCAACTACCCGATCATCAGCGACAGCGACTTCCACGTGTCCAAGCTGTACGGGATGCTGCCCGCGGACACCTCCGGCGACGTCGCCGGACGCACCCCCGCAGACAACCAGACCGTTCGCAACGTGTTCGTGATAGGGCCAGACAAGAAGGTCAAGCTGATCCTCGTCTACCCGATGACCACAGGGCGCAACTTCGACGAGGTGCTGCGGGTGATCGACTCGCTGCAGCTGACCGCCAACCACAAAGTCGCAACGCCCGTCAACTGGCAAAAAGGCGACAAGGTCATCATCGCCGGCTCCGTGTCAAACGACCAGGCCAAAGAGATCTACCCCGACGGATGGGAGGAGCCGAAGCCCTACATCCGTCTGGTACCTCAACCCAGCTGAGCAAGCTCCGTAGCCCATCGTCTGTGATGGGCGTCGGTTGGCCCCGCTAGGTCAGCGAAAGCTGGCCGGCGGGGCCGTCGCTGTGCAGGCGTTCGAACAGGTGCTGCAGGATTCTTGCCGTGGCGCCCCAGATGACGTTGTCATCGACTATGTAGGCGTCTGTTTGGAAGGTAATGCCTCGGCGTTCGATGTTCGTCTTGGTCTCGGCTTTTCGCACCACCTCCAGCGGCAGCTCGAGCACCTCGTCCACCTCCCTTGCCGATAGCGTCCAGGCGGTGCCCGCGGGGATCGTGGCTACGAACGGGTGGATCACGTAGTTGGTCACGAACGTGGAGGTCGTGGGCAGGGTTCCCAGTAGTTGGGCCTGCGATCGATCCAGGCCGATCTCCTCTTCGGCCTCGCGCAGCGCTGTTGCGCTCAGGTCGGCGTCCTCAGCGTCCTTGCGGCCGCCTGGGAACGAGATCTCACCGGCGTGGCGACGAAGGTCTGAGCGACGCTTGGTGAGGACTACGTACGGCTCTGACGTGTCGCCGGCGATGAACAGCGGCACGAGCACCGCCGCCTGGATCTGCCCGTCGGTCTGCTGCCGATCGTGGCCGGCAGAGGATGCGTCAGGTGGCCAGGTGAACGCGCTCAATGCGCTCCTGGAACATGACCTCGCCGTCGAGCACACGGTGCACGGGGCACTTGGCGGCGATCACGCTCAGGCGTTCCACCTGCTCCTCGGGGAGGTTGTCAGGGAGGCGCGTCACGAGCTGAAACTTGGTCGGGCACCCCCGCTCCGCTGGGGTGTACTCGACATCCACCTCCACGTGACCGATGTCCCAGCCCTTGCGGGCGGCATACATCTCCATCGTGATCGCCGTACAGGTGGCGAGGCTCACTGCGAGCAGCTCCTGGGGATCGGGGCCGGTGTCGTCTCCGCCCACATGCAGCGGCTCGTCCACCGTCATCTGGTGGTCGCGTATCTGCACTGTGTGCTTGAAGGTCCCGCCGTCTCGCTTGGCGGAGGCCTTCATTCGTGTGAGCACTTGTGTCTGAGTCATTTAGAGCCCCTCAAATCACCACGTCCTAATCCTTATACAAGCATCATACTGCGACGTGCTCACTACTAGGCAAGCGGGTTGATCAGAAGACCGGTGAGCAACTTGGGGTAGAAGTAGGTTGACTTCGGGGGCATGTTCTCGCCCGCGGCTGCCACGTCTCGAACCTGCGCTACCGGCGTAGGCCGCATCAGAAAGGCGACTTCGTAGTCGCCTGAGCGCACCATCGCAAGCGCCTCAGCCGTATCGCGCGCGTAGAAAAGGCCGTTGAAATGCGCAATGTCGTCGTCGCTGTAGCCAAGTGCGTTCTTCAGTACCAATGTCTCCAGCACGCCTGTATCGAGGTGGCGATACGCCTTTGAGTAGCCGGGGAGCGCCGCGTCTGCGATCGCCTGCTCCTTGAGCGTCAGCCGCAGGGCGCGACCGTCGCGACCATCGAAATAGCCGAGCTCCAGCGGCCCCTCGCCGGGCGCCGGCGTTATCTGCTCGAAGGGCACCTCGGAGATGTCGAAGTCGCGTTCGATCGCCTGCTCGAGCGTCGCGCGGTGGGAGTCATCGAGCTTGTTGATCAGGCGGTGGGTGGGGAAGACGGTCAGCCCCGGGTCCTCAAGCGCGACCAGGCACATGAGGATGTAGCGGTGCTCGCCCTCGCCGCCGATCTCCTCCGCGTAGGCATGCATCGTCTCGTAGCGGTGGTGGCCATCGGCGATCAGCAGCTCCGCGTCGCGGGTTGCCGCCTGCACTGCCGCGATCGCCTCGTCGTCGCCAATGCGCCACAGCTTGTGGACGGTGCCGTCCGCATCGGTGATGTCCGCCCAAGGGGGCTGCTCTGCGGCTGGCGCGAGCGCCTTCCAGGCAGCGTCCGCCGGGTCTGAGTAAAGGGAGAAGATGGGGGAGATGTTCGCGCGCGTGGCCCTCGTCAGTCGCAGCCGGTCCTCCTTGGGGCCAGGGTGGGTGCGCTCGTGCGGGCGCACGCGGCCAGGGCCGTAGTCCTCGATCCGCACCCTGCAGAAGAAGCCGCGGCGGGTGCGCGCGAGGCCGTCGGGGCCGGTGTAGTCCTGGGTGTGCGCCCATATCGCCGGCTGCTCATCGCGCACGAGCGCGCCCTGGAGCTGCCACTGCTCGAACAGATCGCCTGCTGCGGTGTACGGATCGGGGTCGCCCTTCGGCAGGTCTATTGCAACCACGTTGAAGGGGGAGTGCGTGATCAGCTCCTCACGCTGGGTGGCGTCGATGACGTCGTAGGGGGGTGCAACCACCTGCGATAGCGGGCCTACAACGTCGGGGTTGTAGTGCAGGGCGCGCAGTGGTTGGACGTCGGCCATCGCCGGGCGGAGGCTACCAGCGGTGGGGCCGGGATTGTGATTGATGGGTCGTGTTGTTCTGCATGGCGGGCCAGCATTCCGTCCACACCACATGAGAACATATGTTCGTAATGGCGCACGCTGCATACCTCCGAGAGAAGGCGCGTTCGATGCGAATCGAGCGCCAGTTCACCATCGACGAGCTTGCCGAGCGGCTCGCTCTGTCACGGAGCACCGTGTACTACTGGGTAAGGGATCTGCCGATCCCTGGGTCGGGGCCAGGCGGCCCTTGGCCAGAGGCGGCACGGCGCAAGGGGAACGTCGCAATGCAGCGGAAGTACAGGCTGCTGCGGGAGGCCGCGTATGAGCAGGGGATGGGGGAATACGAGGGGCTCGCTGCCGACCCTACGTTTCGGGACTTCGTTTGCATGTACATCGCGGAGGGGTACAAGCGGGACAGGAACATCGTCTCTCTCGCCAACTCTGATCCGGCAGTGATGAAGCTCGCGACGGGGTGGATAAGCCGTCTCGGCGAAGGGCCGCCAATGTTCTACATCCAGTATCACGCTGATCAGGGCCTGAACGAACTACGCGAATTTTGGGCGTCAGCGCTCAGCGTCGATGCGGCATCCATCCGGCTCCAGCGCAAGTCGAACAGCAACCAGATGGCCGGACGTACCTGGCGATCCAGATACGGGGTCATGACCGTCCGGCTGTGCGAGACGCTCCTTCGAGCGAGGCTCCAGGCGTGGATGGACCGCTTGCGTTCGGAGTGGCAGTAGACTGAGGTCACGCTGCGGGGCGTAGCGAAGCCTGGTATCGCGCTCGGTTTGGGGCTGAGAGAGCGCCGGTTCGAATCCGGCCGCCCCGATTGGTAAAGAACCACGAGAGGCCATGGCCTACCGGCGGCCGTACATGTCGGGCGTGACGTGAACCTTGACCCGGAGTCCCTCCGTGGCGCTCTTTAGGGCTGCGCATTTTTCCTCGGGAATTTTGGCTGTCGCAGGACGCTTCAGCTCAGCTAGCCGCTCGGGGCTGAGGCGGTCTGGGATCCCGTTGGTTTGCGTTGTTGCCACGGATCTCATGACATCGGCCGAAATCGTGCCAGCGTGCCCGGACATCGCCTGCAACGATTCTGCCGCTGACCGAAGCCTACGGCGTCCCATGTAGCGATTCAGCGTGTCCAGGTGTACCTGATCGGGTTGGCTGCTCCCTTCTTGCGGTATTCGTCCGGGACTCGCTTGCCGACGTACTGATCGCGCAGTTCCGCTGGGGCCTCGCGGCCGATAAAGGCCAAACGTCCGGGTGCGTCCTCGTGGCCCGGAAAGTCTCGCGCCGTAGCCGGAAGCCAGTCCTCCGCGATGAACGCGGCGACGATGAGTCCGCGCTGTGTGGCGAGGATGACCTCTGCCTGCATTGCCTTCTTGCGGTTGATCTTCCAGGCGTACCGAGTGGCCTCGTAGATCGATGTCTCGGCGGCGCTGCGATTAATGCTGATGAGGATGGCGTTGTGCCGGAAGTCGGCGGGTGGGGCTGAGTAGCGGCGGATGATCTCGCGAGCGTGCATGGCTGCGTATTCGTTTGACCCCGTGCCACCTGCGACATTGGAGAGGCCGGGGTAGGCGTCCATCAGGGCTGCCTCGACCTCAAACGCCGTCGCGTCGTCCATGCCGTGACGGTGGATAACGTGAGCGACCTCGAAACCAGCTAGACGTACTTCGCGGATGCGCTTGAGCTTGTCGCTCAACTCGTCGCCGTCTTGACTCAGCTCATCGCGGATGTGCGCAAAGACCCTATTGCCTTGCCCCTTGCCGACATAGAAGGTCTCGCCGTTGCGTGGGTCGATGAGGCGATAGACGTAGGTCTTCAGCTTCGGGATGACATCGGGAGGAAAGGCGTCCAGCTCAGGCACGGACGCCCACGGTAACCAGCAGCTCGGGGGAAACGACGCGCGCACAAAGTCAGCCGTAACGTTCAAGCCACGGCGCGGGCGGCTCGTTAAGCTCGATTGCTATGGATAACTCCGGCGCTGCAGGTGTGGTCGACCGGTATCTGGCTGCCGCGCAGTCAAACGACATCGATGCACTCGTCGAAACCCTGGCGGGCGATCCGGAGCTGATCTCGCCGCTGTCGGGGCGGATGGTGTTCCGCGGCCGGGAGGATCTGCGAGTGCTGCTGAAGGTCGTCTACGGCAGCCTGCGCGGCGTCAGCTGGCAGGCCCCGGTATGTGACGGCAACGTGTGCGTGGTGCTGGGCGAGTCGCGGGTCGGGGTGGCGCACCGCTACGACGTGACCGTGTTCGAGCTCGCTGACGATGGGCGTATCCAGCGGATCAGGCCATTCGTGCGCCCATGGCTAGCGCTGACCGTCGACGCGCTCGTCGTCGGACCGAAGATGGCGCCGCATCTCGGTGTCGTCTGGCGCTCGCTGCGCAAGCCCCGATGAGTGCGATCGCAAACAGGTGTGTTGCGCGGCCTTGGTCGGGGCACTTCCTCTGGCAGCCGGGGCTACTGTCCTATGTTGGCCTGGGTGGCTCCTCCGATCGCCACTCTCACCACGCGTTGCAGCTGGCGATCTCGTTCGATGAGCCGTTGGAGCTGTCACTCGATGATCGGCAGGTGCGGGGGCGGGCCGTGCTCGTCGGAAGCGGCGTGCCTCACGCATTCCGGACCGATGGACGGCGGATCTTCTATGCGCTGGTCGAGCCACACAGCGCGATCGGCTTCTCGCTAACACAGCGCACAACACAAGTTACTGGGCGCGATCTCGCCGACATCCTGCCGTTCTCCGAGCAGGTCGGCATCCCATTTCGTCGGTTCGTGCTGTGGTTGCGGTTGCGACGCGCCGCCGAGCACGCCTGGCGAACACAGTCCCTCACCGAGGCGGCCCACGCCGCCGGGTTTAGCGATCTGGCGCACTTCAGTCGCGTGTGCCGCGCGACATTCGGTGTCGCCCCCACTGGCCTGCAGGCGATGGGCCGGATCTCAGCGTCATGGCCGACCCACGCACCTCCGCATCGAACGCGATAGTGCGGTGTTTTACGGTCCGCACAATCCTAAAAAACGGCACAGTCCGTATTTGCGAGCGCGTCGCTACTGCGACGCGCTCGGGTGGAAGCGTCAGACGACGAGAATGGAGACGAATATGCGGTGGGTCTTGCGTTGGCTGGATAGAGGCAGTAGAAGCGAATTGGTAGGGGGCGCCGAGGATGGTGGTAGACCACACCTGCGGGCGGTGGCGGTGCTCGCTGCGATGGCGCTAGTGATGTTCGCTGCCACGGGCGTGGCGCAAGCGAGCGGTACCGGTTCGGTGGGGGGCACAGTCACTAACCACGAAGGCAAAGACATCAAAGAAATCGAAGTCGCGCTCGTCGACGCGGAAGGAACCAAAGTCGGTGGGACGACCACTGCCAGCAACGGCACCTACACGGTCGAAGATATCTCCGCCGGCGAATACACGGTCGTTTTCGTCGACAAAAATGAAACGTACCTGACCAAGTCGGTGCCGGTGAGGGTGGAAGAAGGCAAACTCACGGAAGCGAACGCCGTGCTGACCAAGGCCGGCTCGATCTCCGGACAGGTGACGAGCGCCGCCACCGGCGCCGGATTGAGCGGCGTCAAAGTTGAGATCGAGGGGCCCGAAAGCAGCGAAGAAGACTTCCACCAGGTCACCACCGAAGAAAACGGTCACTACCGGGTTAGGCATCTCGAACCGGGTCACTATGAGATCGTCGTCTTCTACGCGGGTGGCGAATACCTGTCCCAGACCATCTCGGTACTGCTTGGCGAAGGCGAAGAACACATAGTCAACGTCAAGTTGAGCGAAGGGGGCAAGATCAGCGGCACTGTCACTAATGTCTACACTCACGCCGGGCTCGAAAAAATCAGCGTTTACGCATACGTGCCGGGCCACGGCGGGAATTTCGCCAGCACCAACTCCAAAGGCGAATACACCATCACCGGTCTGTCGAGCGGTGCCTACGACGTGGAGTACTCGTGGGAATACTCCGAAGCAGAAGAAAAAGAATATGAAAAGGCGCCGGCGTTCATCCCCAAGTACATCACCCAGTACTACAACGGACAGACATCGGTGGCAAGCGCCAATACTGTGCCGGTGAGCGAAGGCGGGACGACCTCCGGGATCAGCGTCGCGATGGTGCCTTCCGCGCCGCACAACACGGCTGCTCCAGTGATCGCAGGCACATCCCTGGTGGGCGATGTGCTCACGTGCTCGAACGGCTCCTGGACCGGGGAAGGCATGCTCTCGGTGCAGCCAGGATGGCCGCTGACGACGCCGTTCAGCTATCAGTGGCTGCGTGAAGGCAGCGCCATCAGCGGCGCCACCCTCGCGAGCTACATGGTGCAAAGCGCCGACGAGGGCCACAGCCTCGCCTGCGAAGTGACAGCGACCAACGCGGCCGGCCACGAAGCCAGCAAGAGCAACTCGGTGACGGTGCCGGTGGCGGCAATCGCCGATCTCAGCTCACGGCTGGTGTTCGTGAAAGACACAGCCAAGGCGAGCATCGCCTGCACGAACGCCGCGTGTGTCGGCACCGTTGAAGTCACCGCCCGCGTGCGCGCCAGGCATGGACGCCAGAGGACGGTGGTGATCGCCAAAGGGTCCTACTCACTCGCGGCGGGCAGTCACGGCACCGTCGCGCTGCGCCTCACTGGGGCTGGCGCCAAGGCGATGCTGGCCGCCAGGCACAGGAGGCTCGCGGGCAAGCTTGCGATCTCCGTAAAGGGCGGAACGACGATCGCCCGCACGGTCCTAGCGGCGCTGGCGAAGAGGTAGCAGCGAGTGGGGGAGCGGCGTCCGCGTGCAATTGGCGCGGGCGCCGCTCCATTTTGCAGCACCGCCGGGTGGCTCGGTCGCCGGATGTCGAGACTCACGCAGCCCGAGCCTGCCGTTGAGCCGCAAGTCGGCGCCCCTGCGCAAGCCCCGCATCGATCACTGCCTGGCGGGCCTCTGCATCCATCAGGTTCGTTCCCATCGCAGCAGCACTCGCATGGTCGGGGTTGATGGTCGTGGCCGTCGCGCCTCGATTCCTCAGCACGAGTGCCTCGGCGCGGGCGGCACTGCGGGACACCGGGCCAAACGCGCCCATCAGCGCTCCGATCGCGGGACGCAACGAGCCCGTTGGATTCAGGCACAGCACACGATCGCCCTTGCGAACCGCGGCCGCGTCCATGTTCGTAGGGCTCCACATCCCGCCGTCGACGTACGTGCGGCCGTTCGCGTGCACTGGGCGAAAAACGCCGGGGATGGCACAGGACGCTTCGACGGCGCCAGCGACAGAGAGCTCCGGAGCGCCCGGTGAGCCAAACACGACGCGCCGGCCGGACTCGACCTCCAGCGCGACGATCCTCAGGCGACCATTCCAGTGAACGCCCGCCAGGTCGAGCTCTCGACCAAGCTCTGCCAGCGAGCGCTCACCGGTCGGCATGCCGCGCAGAATCGTGCGCCGAAGCGCCGCGCCACCCGTCGTCGTCGAAGCCGAAGCCAACGACACGAACGGGGCGGCCAGTGCACCAGCGATGTTTGTCGCCGCCCCAAATAGCTGTCCGAGCACTCTCGTCGGCTGATCTGCGACGAGCGTTGGAGCCGACGGCGAAAGGGGTCCCAGGCGGAAGCCCGGCTCCAGGCCCGCAGCAAGCGACGCGGCGACGATCGACCCGGCGGAGGTTCCCACGTAGGAGGAGCAGTTGCGCGCGTCGAACTCATCACAGTCCTCGAGGCCCGTCAGCAAGGCACTCATCCACGCCTCGCCGAGAATCCCGCCGCCGCCGAGCACCAGCACGTGGGGGGTCTGCGGGTCTGGCTCGGCATAGCCGAGGTCAGGTGGGAAATCCGATTGTTGAACTTTCATCTAAGGGGTTGATCGACATAAAACGCAGATTTCCTGAGGGTGTTCGCGCCGACTAGGCGATCTGCGCGACGCTACAGTCGCACGGACGGGTACGCCAGCAAAAACGCACCTCCGCATCACTCACGCCCACCGCGAGAAAGTCGAAGGCACAATGGCCCCTCTCCCACTAAGGCAGCGAGCCTCCTTCAAGCAGCTGCAGGCCCACCACGAGCTGATCAAGGATCGCCACCTGCGCGAGCTATTCAGCGAGGATGCCCAGCGCGGCGAGCGCCTGACTGCGCAAGCGTGCGGTCTCTACCTCGATTACTCGAAGAACCGGGTAACAGACGAGACGCTGCGCCTACTGATGGCGCTGGCACGCGAGTCGGGTGTCGAGGAGCGACGCGACGCGATGTTCCGCGGTGAGCGGATCAACGTCTCAGAGAACCGCTCCGTGCTGCACGTCGCGCTGCGCATGCCCCGCGATGCCTCCCTGATCGTGGATGGCGCGGACGTGGTGGCCCAGGTCCACGAGGTGCTCGACCGGATGGCAGCGTTTGCCGAGCGGGTGCGCTCGGGCGAGTGGAAGGGCCACACGGGTAAGCCCATCCGCAACGTCGTGAACATCGGCATCGGCGGCTCGGACCTCGGGCCGGTGATGGCCTACGAGGCGCTTGCGCGCATACACGCAGCGCGAGCTGACGTTCCGCTTCGTCTCGAACGTCGACGCCACGGACTTCGTCGAGGCCACGCGCGATCTGAGCGCGGAGGAGACACTGTTCATCATCTCCTCGAAGACATTCACGACGCTGGAGACGCTCACCAACGCAAAGTCCGCGCGTGAGTGGACGCTGGCGCAGCTGGGGGACGAGGCGGCGATCGCCAAGCACTTCGTTGCGGTCTCCACCAACGAGCAGCTGGTGCGCGAGTTCGGCATCGACACCGCCAACATGTTCGGCTTCTGGGACTGGGTCGGCGGGCGCTACTCGATGGACTCCGCCATCGGCCTGTCGACGATGCTCGCGATCGGGCCGGAGCAGTTCGCGGAGATGCTGGCTGGCTTTCACGCGATCGACGAGCACTTCCGCACGACCCCGCTGGAGCAGAACCTGCCCGCTCTGATGGGCCTGCTGGCGGTCTGGTACGGCGATTTCTTCGGTTCGCAGTCGATCGGCGTGATGCCCTATGAGCAGTACCTGAAGCGCTTCCCCGCCTACCTGCAGCAGCTGACGATGGAGTCCAACGGCAAGCACGTGACGCTAACGGGAGAGCACGTCGACTACGAGACCGGCGCCGTCTACTGGGGCGAGCCGGGAACCAACGGCCAGCACAGCTTCTACCAGCTGCTGCACCAGGGCACCAAGCTGATCCCCGTCGATCTGATCGGCTTCGGCAAGAGCATCAATCCCTTGCGCGACCATCACGACATCCTCTCCTCAAATGTTTTTGCACAGGCGCAGGCACTCGCTTTCGGAAAGACAGAGGAGCAGGTCCGCGCTGAGGGAACCCCCGAGGCGGTTGTGCCGCACCGCGTGATGGAGGGCAACCGCCCCACCAACGTGCTGCTGGCGGAGAAGCTCACGCCGAGCATCCTCGGATCGCTGGTGGCGCTGTATGAGCACAGCGTCTTCACCCAGGGAGCGATCTGGGACATCGACTCCTTCGACCAGTGGGGGGTGGAGCTCGGCAAGGCGCTCGCCAAGGCAATCATCCCCGAGCTTGAGAGCGAGTCCGAGCCCGAGCTCCAGCACGACTCCTCCACCAACGCCCTGATCCGCCGCTACCGGGCACTGAAGGCAAGCGAGACAGCGCGATGACGCAACCGCCGATCAAGATCGTGCTCGCCGACGTCGACGGCACGCTCGTGACCCAAGAGAAGGCTCTCACCGCCCGTGCGGTGGCGGCGGTCAAGCGCCTGCGCGAGGCCGGTATCGAGTTCGCAGTCACCAGCGGTCGGCCTCCGCGTGGCATGTCCATGCTGATCGAGCCGCTCGCTTTGACCACACTGATCGCAGCGTTCAATGGCGGGCTGATCGTACGTCCGGACATGTCTGTCATCGAGCAGAAGACGATCCCCGAGCATCTCGTTGAGCCGGCGATCGAGCTGCTCGGCGGCCAGGGCCTCGACGTGTGGCTCTACAGCGGCGCCGACTGGCTAGTGCGCGACGCCAACGCCCCGCACGTCGACCGCGAGAAAAAAACTGTGGAGTTCGATCCAAAGATCGTGCAGAGCTTCGACGGTGTCACCGACATCGCCAAGATCGTCGGCATCTCCGATGACCACGACCTGGTGGCGAAGACCACCGACCAGGTGCGTGAGAAGTTCGGCGACCACGTTTCCGCGGCCCAATCCCAGCCGTACTACCTCGACATAACCCACCCGAAGGCGAACAAGGGCGAGGTGGTCAGCTACCTCTCCGAGCACCTCTCCATCCCCGCCGAGCAGTTCGCGACGATCGGGGACATGCCAAACGACATCCTGATGTTCGCCCGCTCTGGCTTGAGTATCGCGATGGGTAACGCCGGCCCAGAGGTACATCGGGCCGCGCGGCGAGTGACGGCTTCCAATGAGGATGAGGGGTTCGCGAAGGCGATCGAGCGCTTCGTGCTCCTCAGCGCATGAGCAGCAACTCAAGCGCAGCCGCCGCGTCCTCGGCGCTCGAGGGACGACCGAACAGGAACGGCTGCCCGACGCCGGCAGAGAACACGAGCAGTGCCCGTATCCGCGCCTGCTCATAGGAGAAGCCGAGGTCGGTGAAGGCCGCCCTGATCATCTCGATCAGCTTGTCGTCCAGGCGCGCCACCGCCGAACGGGCGCGCTCATCGCTCGTGGCCCACACACGCATGGCGCTATCGAGCCGGGCCACATCCCACTGTTCGCGCAGCACGTGCAGCTGACGCAGCCGCTCGGCAGGTGACGCGTTCGCGTCCCACGCCCCCTCGATCCGCTCGACGTTCTCCTCGCTGTAGTAGTCGGCGAGCGCCTCCAGGTAGTGGCGGAAATCGGCGAAGTGGTGGTAGAAGCTGCCGCTGGTGACCCCCAGCTCGCGGGTTAGAGCGGCGAGCGTGACCGCCCCGAGCCCGCCGGAGATCAGCAGCTGCTGGCCCGCATCGATCCAGTCGAGACGACCGAGGGTGCGCCTCGGGCCACGTACAGCGTTGCGGGTCACCGCAGCGCGACCATCTCATGCAGCGTAGACCCGTGGCGGATCTCACGCCCGCCATCCAGCGCGACGGTCAACGTGAAATCCGAGCGGAAGCGGAAGTAGCCCGGGTGCCCAACGAGCATGTTCACCAGCGGCTTGACCAGCGGCGAGCGCACGACCGGCACATCGTTGAGGAGATTGTGGGCGTGGATGATGTCCTTCACCTCGAGCACCAGCTCGAGCGCTGAGCCCGAGCGCAGCGTCAAGCTGCTGGGGTAGGAATGGTTGGCGGTCGCGTTGAACACCTCCGGCCCGGTCTCCACCTCGACCTCGCCGGTGCTGAGCACGATCCGGCCCTCGCGCGCGAGCATGACGGGCGTGGACGCGTGTGAGCCGTATTTCCCACGGGCGGTGACATCGGCATACACGAGCGTGAAGTCCTCTGCGTAAACGCGGCCCCAGTACCAGTGGTCGACGATTTTCGCCATGTTGCCGACGCCCCAGTTGTGGTCGTGGTAGCCGATCCCGGCGACCGCCAACTCTTTGCCCTCATAGGCGATCGTGCCGCTGACGCGCGCGCGGGGCGCGCCGACGAGCCAAGCGAAGTAGTCGCGCGGACCGTAGTCGGTGCGCCCCAGGCCGGGTTGCCACGCGGGGATCTCGGCGTGGAAGTGCAGGTCGAAGCGCACGCCGTCCTCGTCGAGCTGGAGGTGAAACACCGGCAGACCGTCGGGTGGGTAGTCGGTCCGCACCCGGTTGGCGCCCACCTGTACTTGGCAGCCGTCGGTGGACGCGCTCACCGCGGCCAGCGGATAGCGCTTGCGAATCTCGATGCGCGTGCCGTCTGGCTTGTACACATGTAGCTCGACGCCAGGGCGCTTGGTGATCAGCTCAGCCGTTTGCAGGAAGCCAATAACCACGTGCCCGTCGTCGAGCCTCGCGTCGAAGTACCAATGCTCGAACTGGCCGCGCTGGGCGCTCGGATGCCAGCCGTCCGCGCTGGCTGGCGGCGTGAGGATCTCTCGATCGGTACGCCCTGGTCCGGTCCAACGGTCGGTTACCTGGATGCTCGCCATGCTGTGCGCACCTTCCTGTGTTGATCCTCAGCGGCGCAGCTGCGACTGCGCCTCGAACTTGGCCTCGCGCCCGGCCATATGATCCGCGTACCACCGCTCGCGCCTGCGCACCGAGCGGCGCTCGCGCCAGCTGGCGATGGTGGGGGAGGCGTGTCCCGCGAGCTCCGCGGCACTGATCAACGGTGCACGCGCAGCGACCAGCAGCAGGCCAGGCAGCGGCCGCGGTAGCTGGTAGCGCTTGCGCGTACCAGGCGCCATCAGCAGGTTGACGAGCCCATCGATCAGCAGCGCGTCATAGCCAGCTCTGAGCTTCGCATGGCCGGTGAGACTCGGGTCTGGCTTGAACGCCCGCGGGAAGGACTCGATCAGCTCCGCGCCGTGCCTGCCGGAGGTGTAAGTGCGCGCGATCGCAACCGCGTACACCATCTGCACGGCGCCGGCGATCGTGTCGGGGTAATAGCTGGGGAACACGCCCACCAGGTGTCCGAGGTAGCGCTGGTAGTGAAGGAGCGCGCGCATCTCGCGTGCGGGGGTGACGTGGCCAAGCATCCACATCACAAGCGCTGGCGCGACGCTGCCGCCGAGCAGCGTGAGCATCATGTACGCCTGGCTGATCGGTAGTCCCCAGCGGGAGGCGTCCCACTCGGTGTGCTCGGCGACACGGCGGCGTACGGACACATGCATCACGCGCACGCGCATCGCCGTCAGGCGCCCGGCGCTACCGCGCGTAAATAGCGCTCCCGGCTCGGACACGTCCATCCAAAACCGCGTCGTCTCGAGGAAGCGACGTAGTGCGTTGTCCCCCGCATAGCCGCCGGCGAGTGACAACGGCGTGGCAACAGCGCTCTCGGTGTACATCTCCAGGGTGCCCGCACCGGCGACCGCGAACAGGTCCGTTCCCCAGCGCCTCCAGATACGTGCGCCCTCCTCCACGAGATCCGCATCCACCCAGTCGGGCACCGTCTCGAACTGCTCGAACAGCGCGCGCATCGACTCGGGCGCCGAGGGCAGCGCGTCGATGCCCTCGGCGAGGGCCTGGTCGAGCAGGTTGCGCCCCGGGCGCGGGCCGGTCTCGCCGAAGAACACCTCATCGACGAAGCGCTCAGCGATGGGGTCCCCGGCCCACATGTCGGCGATGAAGCGCTCCATTGCCTCGTCGGGCGGACACAGGTCGAAGCCAAGCAAGCGCTCTGCGAGCGCGCGGGCGAGCTTGATCTTTGGCTCTTGAGATGCCTGCCAGTAGCGAAAATCGGTCGGGACCCGCGACGGGATCTGCGCCGTGAGCCCGCTGTGCGCGGTTGCAAATGCCACGACCGAGGACCCTAACATAATCTAACTTATGGTGGATGATCTCAGTGTTTGCAGCTACTTTCAGTGATCCACATGTGGCCGCTTGTGGAAGATCATCCGAATCACGAGTGCGCTGCACGCTCACCGCGCTTCCGAAAGTCCGGTCGATGGCGGCGTCGTAAGCTGCTGGTATGGAATTGCTGCCGATGGCGCCGAGCTGTGCGCTGGACGAGGCTGGGTTGCGCCTGCAGCTCGAGCGCTATCGCCGCGCTGGAGAGGGCGCGCGACTGATCGAGCGGACACCGAGTCGCGTGGTGGTTGATCTTGACGTACGCGCGGATGGCAAGCTGATCGAGGAGGCAGTTGCGATTGAGCGGGAGTGCTGCCCATTCTTCGCACTCGATTGGGAGCCGCTGCGGCGACGGCTGACCGTCTCTGTATCGCACGTAGAGCATGGGCCGGCGCTCGACGCGATCGCCTTCGCGCTCGGTCTTGACGCTGTCGCGTAGTCCGGGCCGCCGAACTGGCTGACATATATCGACGCGATCGGCCGGTATGTGTCGATACACATGTTGGCTGGTGGCGATATGTGAACTCAACACACTCTGCCTGGCCGCACGGCAAGTTTGTGTCAATCCACACGTCGCCCGAGGTGAACACAACGCACTCCGCCTGGCCGCGTAGCCAGTGTGTCAACACACATGCTCACCGACGGAAATGTGTTAAAAGCAGCGTTATGTGCCGTGCCGGTGCCGTAAGTATGTGTCAAAAATGACATTGAGGCGGGTGCGGTATCTCGCCGCGTAGGCCATTTGTCACATGTATTGCACTCGATCTCGGCCGCTTGGCTATGGAGAGACGAAGTCGCCATGCCTAACTTGCGATAGGCCGTGTCACATATAGCCCTATCCCATAAGGGGGACCATCCGCATGAGTACCACCACCGCCGCGACTGAAGCTCCGGGGAGCGTGGGGACCTCCTCGTCTCCCGGCCTGAGGAAACACGCGCTCGGGTTTCCGCCGCTACTCGCCCAGTCAGTAGCTCTGATCTCGCCGACGATGACTGCGGTGCTGATCATCGCGCTGGCGTTCGGCGACTCAGGCCAGGGAACGTGGGCCGCGTATCTGTTTGGCACGGTCATGTTGTTGTTCGTCGTGCTCGGGCTCAATCAGTTCGCGCGCCGATCGGCGACCGCAGGTTCAATGTACGCGTATACCGCCCGGGGGCTCGGCCCGTCCGCGGGCGTGCTGTCTGGATGGTCGTTGGTTTGGTCCTATTGGGGCATCGCCACCGCTGGGCTCGCGGGATTCGCGATCTTCGCACAGCAGTTCCTGAACGGAATCGGAGTACATGGGACCGTCAGCCCGTATGTCTTCTTCCTGATCAGTGGCGCCATCTGTTTGACGATCGCTTGGAAGGACATCCGCATCTCGTCACTGTTGACACTTGCGCTCGAGGCGATCTCCGTGACAATCATCCTCGCCCTCGCGGCAGTCGTGCTGTTCAAGCACGGGCTATCCGTCGACACCGCCCAGATCAAGCTGCAGGGCGTGAGCCTCAAAGGCATGGACTTCGCGATTGTCATCTGCATCTTCAGCCTCGTCGGCTTTGAGAGCGCCACGACGCTGGGCGGCGAGGCAAAGCAGCCGCTTCGCAATGTGCCACGCGCGGTCATCTGGAGCCTTTTGATAACGGGTGCGTTCATGGTGTTCATGAGCTATGTCGAGGTTTTCGCAACTCACCACATGGGCGCGTCGCTCAGCTCCTTCAGCACCCCGTTGACGGAGATATCCGCCGCCTACGGCGTCAGCTTCTTCAAGGTTCCTGTGGCGCTCGGTGCGATGGTCAGCTTCTTCTCACTGTCGCTGTCCTGCCTGAATGCTGGTGCTCGGATCATCTACCCGCTCAGCGGACACGGGTTCCTCCCCAAGCAGGCGCACTCGGTGCACGCAAAGAACATGACCCCGCACGTGGCCCTTGCCTCCTACGGGGCCGTGATCCTCGTGATCGCGATGGTGCTGCACGCCACGGGCACGGGCCCGCTGACGATTTTCGGTGATGCCGGGACGCTTGCGGCGTTTGGCTTCTTGTTCGCGTACTTCATGATCACCATCGCCGCGCCGTTCTACCTGCGCAAGCTCGGTGAGATACGCGGGCGCCATGTGCTGGTTGCGGTGTTGGCATTCGTGTGCCTGATGGTGCCGACGGTCGGCAGTTTCTACCCGGCTCCTGCATGGCCGATCAATCTGTTCCCCTACATCTTCCTCCTCTACATGCTGGTGGGTGGTGCGCGGTTGTACTGGATGCACCGCACACAGCCTGCGGCGCTGACGGGGATCCAGCTTGACCTCGAACGGGCGCTCGATGCCTCGGCGCACGAGATCGCGCTCAGCGAGGAGGAGCACCAGCACCACCTGCACGCCCCCGGGCACGTTTCGCACCCGGCCCCCGCGCCAGCCGCCGCGGCGGTCGGAGTGAACATGGTCTCGGCAGTGAAGCGACCCGAATAGACGGTGGCCAGGCCGGTTAGTGTGACGATCGTGCGGCGGATCCAGCGAGGCTGGGTCCGCCGTTGGTCGTTGCGGTGAGGAGGGTGGCAGAGCCCGGACTAACATACGGCGAAGTGGGCGCGATTACGGTTACTGGGCTGACCACCTACCCAGTCAAGTCTTGCGCCGGCATCACCCTCGCAGAGGCGCGCTTCACACCTTGTGGGTTGGAGCACGATCGTGAGTACATGCTCGTCGACGATGACGATGACTTCGTCTCGCAGCGCAAGGTGCCAGAGCTTGCTCTGGTCGTGCCCACGATCGGTGAGGCCGCGATCACGCTCGTGGCGCCGGGTATGCAGGACATCGAGGTACCGCTCCAGATTGAGCGAAACGACGATCAGCTGGTGGTGGCGACGGTGCACGAAAAGCCGGTCGCGGGCCAGGTCGTCTCGCCGGAGCTCAACGAGTGGTTCACCACGTTCCTGCCGCCCTACAAGCAGAATCGGCGCTTTCGCCTGCTGCGCGTGCGCGAGGATCTCCCCCGCGCCATCAAGGCCCTCTACCACCAGCCAGGGGCATCCAATCAAGTCGGATTCGCCGACGGCGGCGCGATTTTGCTCGCCAGCGAGCCGTCTCTGGAGCAGCTGAACACGGAGATGGATGAGCCGGTTCCGATGAACCGCTTTCGTCCCAACATCGTCGTCGACGGCGCACAGCTGGCGCCGTATGACGAGGACTACTGGATCAAGGTGAGGATCGGCGCCTTGGATGCGTTCGTCGTCAAGGCCAGCGATAGATGTGTCGTTCCTGACGTGGACCAGAACACCGCCGTTGTCGGCAAGGCAGTGCGCAGGGCGCTTGTGACTCGTCGCGGCGTCAACGCCCACGACGAGACCAACAAGGGTGTGTTCTTTGCGCAGAACCTCAATCACGTATACACGCCCGGCGTCACCGTGAGGCTGGGCGACATCGTGGAGGTGCTCGAGCGAAGCGCCGAGCCCAACGTGGTGCTCACCAGGCGCTACGCGAGCGCGTCGCGCTGAACGCACCGGCCCCAGAAAATGAATGCCCGGCTCCCATCCAAGGAGCCGGGCATTCAGGGGCCCTATACGGCGGTCAGAGTGAACTGGCCGACGAGCTGTTCGAGCTCTGCCGCGTCAGTGGCAAGCACTTCCGCTGAGCTCGCAATCTCTTGCGCTGACGCGCTCGTCTGCTGCGTCGAGGCCGAGACCTCCTGGGTTGAGGCGGAGTTCTCCTCGGCGACCGCCGCCACATCGGAGACGCTTTCGAGGATCCCCTGGGTGGAGGCGCTGATCTGAGCCATCGCCGTGGTCACCTCGGTGATGCGGACATTCATGTCGCTGACAGAGCCACCGATGTCCTCGAACTTCCCGCGCGCCTCATCGACCGTCTGCACGCCGTCCTTGGTGCGCTGCGCACCAAGCTCGACCGCCTCAACCGCGCGGTGGGTCTCCGATTGGATCTCACCGATCAACCCCTCGATCAGCGCCGCCGCCTGCTGGGAGTCCTCCGCGAGCTTTCTGACCTCCTCCGCGACGACAGCAAACCCGCGGCCCTGCTCGCCCGCCCTTGCCGCCTCGATCGCGGCGTTCAAGGCCAGCAGGTTCGTCTGCTCGGCGATCCCCGTGATCGTCGCGACGATGCCACCGATGCGCTCGGACTTCTCACCGAGCTCACTGATCCGCTCGCTCGCGGCACCCGTCGCCTCGGCGACAGCAGCCATCGCCTCCGAGGCTTTCTCCGCGGCTTCGATCCCGCCCTGGGCGATGTCCGTTGCCTGCCGTGCGGCCTCACCGGTCTCAGAGAGCTGGTCGGCTGACTGGCGCGTGGCCTCCGCGACCTCCTCGATCACCATGCGAACGCTCTCAACCGAGCTGACCTGGCGCTCGGCGCCGGCGGCCACATCGCCAACCGCATGTGCGATCTCGCCCACCGCACGACCAGCGTCCTGGCTGGTGGTCGCCATCTGCTGCGAGGCGGCGGTCATCGTCTGTGAGGTGTGGGTGACTTCACCGATCATCCCCGTCAGCTTTTCGCGCATGTCCTCATAGCTGCCGACCGCGTCCTGCGTGCTGTAGAGCATCGCGTTGAAGATCTCGGCCAGGCGCCCGGGGTTCACTCCGTCCTCGGTCATCACCGGCTCGGTGCACGCGGTTACCATGATCGTCAGGTTCCCCGCGGCCATTTTCTCAAGGCCGCCCTGCAGATCCCCGAGGCAGTTCTCCTGCAGCGCACGCATCCGCTCGACCAGTGAGTCCAGGCAGGAGCTATCGCCCAGCTCCTGGCGCAGCCGGGCGCTCATCGTTGCGAAGGCGTTGGCGAGCCGGTCGTTCTCCGAGCGCACGCGCACGTCGACATTCAGGTGTCCCGCGGTGATCTGATCGGCGTGGTCGGCCATCTCGCGCAGGTAGTTGGACATCTCCCCAAACGCCTCCCCGAGCTGGCCGATCTCATCGCGCCCATTGACGGTGATCTCGTGGCTGACGTCGCCCTGGGCGATCGTGTGCGCCGCGCCCTGCAGCTCGCGCAGCGGGCTCACGATCGCGCGGATGATCAGCGCAACAGCGAACGCGGCGGCGATCAGGCCGATCCCGACGACCAGCAGCAGGATCAGCAGCGAGCGGTTGATGGTGTTTGACAGGTTGGTTTTCACCGCGGTTACCCCTGCGGCGAGCGTCTTACCCATCCCGTTGAAGTCTTCCTGCGTTTTGTTGGAGATGGTTGCGTTGTCCACCGTGACCAAGTGGATCGCTTCCGTCGTCTGCCCCGCGTTGATCGCGCTGACGATGCGGCTCGCGAACACGTTGTAGGCGGTCACGTCCGTGAGCGTCGCCTGTGCCGCGGCACTCGTCGCGGGAGAGAGCGTCGCGAGCTTCTTCAGCCCCGCGTACGCCTGTTCACGGCCTTCGGTGATCTGGGCAATCGTTGCGGCCAGCAGTTCCTTCTCGGCGGGTTCGTGTAGCGACGCGAGGGCTGAGGCCATGTTCGACTGGTCGTCCTCCGTCAGCCAGCCCTCGTAGGCGTTACGCTCGGCCACGTACGCGGGAAACCCGCCCTTGGACGAGTTGACCGTCGACTTGGCCGAGAGCAGGCCCTGTGACGCAACCGCCACCGAGATCAGCCACATGATGGCGAGCACCGCCACCATTGTGATCAGGCGAGCTTTCACGGTCATGTCCTGGAAGCGGGCGGAGAGGCCGCGAGCACCAGGCTGGGGTTTCGTGATGCGCTGTGTGGGGCTGGTGGGCATGGTCGTCTCGGCTTTCCGCGGCATTGGGAACGTACGCCGAGAGTCGACTAATTGGAACTTAATCTTGAGTCAAATAAATGAACTCTGCGGCTATACCGAAACCTCGCGCACGCGCCGTCGTTGCGCCTGCTCGAGCAGCCAGAGCAGGACTCCCGCGCCGCCGAGCGCGCCGCCGAGCGCGGTGACCGCGCTCCAGCCGTCCGCCTCATAGAGCGTCGAGGCGAGCGCCGAGAAGACGGCCGCGGAGATGAACACGGCTGTCATATATGCGGTTGTGAGACGGCTGCGGGCGGCGGGGGCGAGGCTGTAGATGACGCTCTGGTTGGTGATCTGCGCCCCCTGGATGCCCAGGTCGAGCACCGCGATCCCCACGATCAACGCGGCCAGCGAAGTGCTCCCCGCGGCGATCAACCCCCACGAGAGCACCATAATCAAGAAGAACGAGCCGGTCGAGCGGTGCTGGCGCCCGCGGTCGGCCAGCCTGCCAGCCGCCTGCGCGGCCAGGGCCCCAGCGAGTCCCACGAGGCCGAACAGCCCGATCGTGGCATCCCCGTAGTGGTAGGGGGATCCCGAGAGCAGGAAGGCGATGGTGGTCCATAGGACGCTGAACTGCCCCATCCCGAGCACGCCGTAGATCATCCGTACGCGCAGCGTCGGCTGCTCGATCACCAGCTGTCCCACCGACCGCAGCAGCGCCGGGTAGGAGAGCGTGCTCGTGGGGCGCACTTCGGGCAGTGCCGCGCGCAGCACCCCGCACAGCACGAGCATCAGCGCTGCCGAGACGGCGAACACCAGGCGCCAGCCGCCGGCCTGGGCGATCAGGCCGCTGGCCGTGCGGGCCACGAGGATTCCCACAAGCAGGCCGCTCATCACGTGGCCCACCACGCGGCCGCGCTCGTGCTCGGCCGCGAGCATGCTCGCCATCGGCACCAGGATCTGCGCCACCACCGAGGTCAGTCCCACGACCACCAGCGCCGCCGCCAGCAGCGTGAAGCTGGGACTGGCGGCGACCGCCGCGAGACCCAGCACCGTCACCAGCATGATCCGTGTGATCAAACGACGGCGCTCGAGCAGATCGCCCAGCGGCACCAGCAGCACGAGGCCCGCCGCATAGCCCACCTGCGAGGCCGTCACCATCAGCCCCGCAGTCCCGTCCGAGACGGAGAAGTCGTGCGCGATCGTGCTGAGCAGCGGCTGCGCGTAGTAGATGTTCGCCACCGCCGCGCCGGCCGCCACCGCCATCAGCGCCACCAGACCCCGCGAGAGTGGTCGCTCGAGCGGAGTAGTGGGGTCGTTGCTCACACAATCATCCTAGAAGCAGGCTGCTCAAACCCCCAGCGCGAACAGCGGCCACTGCCCGGGCACGCCCTTCAGCTCATGCCGGCCGCGGTCCTCGAACGTGAACGGCCCACCGACCACGGTGCCGAACACGGTGCCCGACACGAGCACGTCGCCCGCTCCCGCGAGCGCGCTCACCCGCGAGGCGATGTGCACCGCCATGCCGCCCACGTCATCGCCGATCAGCTCGCACTCGCCGGTGTGCATCCCCACCCGCACCTCCACGCCCAGCCCGCGTGCCGCGACGGTGATCGCGAGCGCGCTGCGCAGCGCCGTGGAGGGAGGTCCGCCGAAGGTCGCGAGGAACCCGTCGCCCACCGTCTTGACCTCCCTGCCGCCGAAGCGGGCTAGCTCCGCGCGTACATCGCGGTCGTGGTGTGACAGCAGATCGCGCCAGCGCTTGTCGCCGATCCTCGATGCGTGGGCGGTCGCGTCGACGATGTCGGTGAACATCACCGTGAGCAGCGCGCGTTTGAGCTCCCTACCGCTGCGCACGCCCGTGAGGAACTCCTCGATCTCCTCCACGATCGCGTCGCTGTCGCCGAGGAAGGGGAACGAGTCGATCCCCTCCAGCTCCACGTAGCGGGCGCCCTGGATGTTCGCTGCCAGATAGCGCGAGTGGCGAACGTCCCACACGAGCTCGTTGGGGCGGTGCATGACCAGCGTGGGCACGCGGATGCGTGGCAGCAGGTGACGCACGTCCACATCAACCATCGCCCTGGTTATTACGCGTGCCTCGCCGGGGCTCGCGGCCAGCCGCTGCATGCGCGCGAACCATGCTACGAGCGCCGGGTCGCTGGCCATCGTTGGCGCCCACGCGGACATCGCGTCGCTGTTGGCTTCGCCCCACGTTGCGATGTTGCGCTCGCTGAGCGCTTCGCGTTCCTCGCTGGTCATCGCCCAGTGGTAATCCAGAGCCCATGAGGTGCGGGCGATCGACGCGTACATGACCAGTGCGCCGATCCGCTCGGGGTGCTCGGCGGCGAGCTGCGCGCCCACGAGCCCACCCTGGGCATAGGTGAACAGCGCCGCACGTTCGCTGCCGGCGGCGTCGAGTACCGCCAGCGCATCGCGAGCCTCCTGCTCGATCGTGTACGTCTTGAGCACCCGCTCGGAGAGACCCGTGCCGCGGCTGTCGAACATGATCAGCCGTCCGAACGTGGCCAGCCGTTCGAGAAAGCGGCGGTTGGCGGGCGCCTCCCACAGCTGCTCCAGCTGCGTCAGCCAACCGGTCAGGAACAGCATGTCCAACTGTCCGTCGCCCACGACCTGATAGGCGATGCTCGCGTCGCCGCTACGCGCATAGCGGGTGGTGGGGACGATCATGACTCTTCGATCATCGCCCGGAAGGGTGCCGCCGGCTGCACCGTCGCGCCGGCCGCGTGTACTCGATCGGACAGCCACAGGTCCGATGTGACCACCCTGACCGAGCCCGGCTGCGCATCGGCCAGTAACAGCCGCACGATCTCATCGTCGGCCGAGTCGCGGCGTGGACGGGGAGCATGTGCCACCACGATCACCGTAGAGCGGATCGGCGGCGACGGCGGCTGCTCGAAGACGACCGTCACGTCCTCGCCGTCGGCGGCGGCCCAGCGCTCGAGCAGGTCCACGAGCTTGACCATCGCCCGGTGGCGGTCCTTCCACCATTCGTCCGGCCGCGTGCCGATCACGTTCATGCCGTCCACGAGCCAGCGCACGGCGAGCAGCCTACAGTTGCATCTCCAATGCGGCTGGAAGGCATCCAAACGGGCGACATCGTGGAGGTCGACCACAAAGGCCGGCGCTTCCATGCCGTGGTCACCGGGCCCGCTCCCGGTGGTCTCGCGATCCAGCCGACCGACAGGCGGGTGAACTTCTACACGTGCCGCAGTCGCGAGGTCGTCGGCCACTGGGTCAAGCGCGGGCGCCCACGCGAGACCAGCGAGCCGCTGCGCCCGTCTCCACGCCAGCTGGAGATGGATCTCTAGCTGAGCGCGCGGTAGCTCGCCGCTGCATCCTCCAAACGATCGTCCCCCCAGAACAGCTCCGTGCCGACCACCACCGTGGGCACGCCGAACACCCCCAGCGCGACTACATCATCGGTCTGCGCCCTGAGTCGATCCTTGATCTCCTGGTCGGCGAGCGCGTCCTCGAGCTCGGCCCGCTCAATGCCCACACGCTCTGCGGCGTCGAGCACGGTGTCCAACTCGCTCAGGTTGCGGCCCTCCAGGAAGGAGAGACGCATGGCGCTCAGCGCGAAGCGCTTGAGCAGCCCTAGGGATTCGGCGTAAACCATCGCCCGCGCGATCAGCAGATCGCTCGTCGGCCACGGCTCCGGCCAGCGGATCGGTCCGAGCCCGTAGGTCTTTGCGCGAGCCTCGCAGTCTGCCATTCCTTGGGCGCGACGCTCCGTCAATCCCCACGAGATGCGATCAGTCGCCTTGAACACTGCTCCCAGGAGCACGCCCTGCCAGCGGGCCTGGGGGAGTACTTGCTCGATCCGCTCGGCGGTGATCCACGAGTAGGGCGACATGGCACCAAGGAAGAACTGCGGCGTGTCTTGTGGCATGCGGCAATGATCCACGATCACGAATGTTTCTGCATCGCAAATGGCGTGTTGGTGCGCGGTTTTCGTGCTCCTCGTCTTGATCGCTGTTGTAGCGGTGTCTCGCTCTCTCAGACGAAACGCTTCAGAACCAGACAGAATGATGTCCATGACCGAGCAACCGTCGGCTAGCACCGATCGCCGGCTCGAACGCGCGATCGTGCTGGCTTTATTGAGTGAGAAGGATGAGTCGAGGTATTCGTGCGCGCAGTTGGCGCGCGCGCTCGGAGCGAGCGTGCACGCGCTCGAGCATGCGCTGGGCCGGCTGGCGGAAACGGGCTTGATCGGGCGAACAGGCAGCGAGCTGTGGGCCTCGCCCGCGGCGCGACACATGGACGAGCTGGGGCTGATCGCGATCTGATGCGTCCCAGACGGGCTGTGCAGGCGCGGGGATATAGGGTCTGGGGATGAGAGACCGCGTACTCATCCTCTCGTGGGAGTACCCGCCCGTGATCGAGGGTGGCCTGGCGCGGCATGTGCGCAAGCTCGCCGAGGCGCTCGTGCGCCAGGGAGTCACGGTCGATGTGCTGACCCGTGGGCGCGCGATCGCGGGTGAGACAGATGGCTCAGGCGTGGAGGAGCGGGGGGGCGTGAGCATCCACCGCGTGCGTGAGCCGCGCTGGCCGCGCGACCTCGACCGCTTCGTCGCTTGGGTGGAGCGCATGAACGAGGACATGCTGGCGGCGGGCGAAGCGCTCGCCGCGGAGCGCCCATACGACCTCGTCCACGGACACGACTGGCTCGTGGCACAGGCCTCGGCGGTGCTCGCCGAGCGGATGCAGGTGCCGTATCTGACGACCATCCATGCCACCGAGCACGGCCGCCACCAGGGCTGGGTCGCCGATCCGCCGCAATCGCACATCCACTCGGTCGAGCGCCGCATGGCCCGCAGCGCCGACGGTGTGATCGTCTGCTCCTACTACATGCGCGGACACGTGGCCGACATCTTCGACATCGATGAGGGGCGCGTGACCGTCATTCCCAACGGCGTCGATCCGAGTGAACTGCAGCCGAGTGGCGATCTACAGGCGCTCAGGCGCGAGTTCGCAGAGCCACATGAGAAGCTCGTGCTGCTAGTCGGGCGCCTGGTCTACGAGAAGGGATTCCAGCTGGCGCTCGATGCGCTCCCGGAGGTGATCAAACGGGTCGGAAACGTGCGCTTCCTCGTCGCCGGCAGCGGCACCCACGAGGCCGAACTGAAGGCGCAAGCAGAGCGCCTCGGCCTGACCGAGCACGGCACGTTTCTTGGCTGGATCGGAGACGACGTGCTGCACTCGCTCTACCGCATCGCCGACCTGTGTGTGGTGCCGTCGATCTACGAGCCGTTTGGGCTGGTGGCGCTCGAGGCGATGGCCTCCGGCTGTCCGTGCATCGTCGCCGACACCGGCGGTCTGCGCGAGGTCGTCCCGCAGGGTGAGCGCGTGGGGCTGCGCTTCAACGGCGGTGACGCCGAGCATCTCGGCGTGATGATCGAGCGGCTGCTCGTCGATGATGACTTGCGCGACAGGCTCGTCACCGAGGCATCCGAGCATGTCCTGCGCTTTGACTGGGATGACATCGCGCAGCGCACCCGCGGCATCTACGATGGGTTTGGGCAGGTGACCGCAGCCGAGGGAGCAGGGAGGGGATGACGCAGATGCTCGAGGGTTTGATGCAGAACGACTTTCCGTTGACCCTCAACCACATCAGGGGGAGGTTGGCCGTCGGCAACCACGGCGCTGAGGTCGTCACGCTTTCGCCGGACGGCTCGAGCGTCACCCGTGCGAGCCACGCCGATGTCTCGGCGCGGATCGACCGTCTCGCGCGTGCGCTGCGAACGCTTGGGGTCGAGCAGGGGGAGCGCGTCGCGACGTTCGCGTGGAACAACCAGCGCCACTTCGAGCTGTACTTCGCTGTGCCATGTCTGGGAGCGGTGCTGCACACGCTGAACATCCGCTTGTTCGCCGAGCAGATCACCTACATCGTCAACCACGCCGAGGACCGCATCATCTTCGTCGACGACTCGCTCGTGCCGATGCTCGCAGAGCTGGCGCCGAGCTTCGAGAAGGTCGAGCACTACGTGATCATGGGTGATGGCGATGCGAGCTCGCTGCCGAACGCCGTGCGCTACGAGGATCTGCTCGAGCAGGCGGGTGACGGACCGTTTGATTACCCCGAGCTCGACGAGCGCCAGGCGGCGGCGCTTTGCTACACGAGCGGCACCACCGGCAACCCCAAGGGCGTTCTCTACTCGCACCGGTCGATCAGCCTGCACTCGACGGTCACGTTGGCGAAGGACGGCACCGCGATCTCGCGCGCCGACCGCATCCTCGCGGTGGTGCCGATGTTCCACGTCAACGCGTGGGGCTTGCCCTACGGGGCGGCGCTCGCCGGCGCTGACCTGATCCTGCCCGATCGCCACCTGCAGCCTGAGCCGTTGGCTGCCCTGATCGCGAGCGAGCGGCCGACGTTGATGGGCTGCGTTCCGACGATCTTTCAAGGGTTGCTCAGCTACGCCGAGGAGCACCCGGAGGTCGATCTGTCCTCGCTTCAGAACGCCGCGTGCGGTGGCTCGGCGGTGCCGCGACAGCTGATGAAAGACTTCGAGGAGCGCCACGATGTGCGCATCTTCCAGGCCTGGGGTATGACTGAGACGAGCCCGGTCGCAACTTACTCGCGCCCGCGCGAGCGCGAGCACGATGACGCCTACTGGAATGAGCGCGCGATGCAGGGTCGGCCGCTGCCGTGGGTCGAGCTGCGACTCGCCGACGACGAGGGCAATGAGGTGCCGTGGGACGGATCGTCCACGGGTGAGATCGAAGTGCGTGGCCCGTGGATCGCCTCGCGCTACTTCGCCGACAGCTCCGAAGACGCCAAGTTCGCCACCGGTTGGCTGCGCACCGGTGATATCGCCTCCGTGGACGAGCGCGGGAACGTGCAGATCACCGATCGCTCCAAGGACGTGATCAAGTCCGGCGGCGAGTGGATCTCCTCGGTCGAGCTGGAGAACGAGCTGATGTCCCATCCCGACGTGGTCGAGGCGGCCGTGATCGCCAAGCCCGACGAGCGCTGGGCGGAGCGCCCGCTGTGCTGCGTGGTCCTGCGCGACCCCGAAGCCGCCAGCGCGGAGGATCTCGTGGAGCATTTGCGCGGCAGGGTCGCCAAGTGGTGGCTGCCTGACGAGTTCGCGTTTGTCGAGGAAATTCCCAAGACGAGCGTGGGTAAGTTCGACAAGAAGGTGCTGCGCGGCCGGCTGTCGGAGGGCACGCTCGAGGGTCGCGTACACGTCCAATGAGCCTCGTTTGGGCGCCTTGCTACACGGAAAGAGCGCATGCGAGCATATGCGTCAGCCGCCAGAGCTGATACACCTTTGATAAAGGAAGGCAGGCGACTGCCTAGAAACGGCGAACCAGAGACGATGCCTTGCCACAGAGAACGGATAGAACACGCACGGAAAGAGGCCCTGGAACGGGGCTGCAGCGTTCAACACACCACGAATGGGAGGTTGGCATGACTCGGACCGATGTCATGGCCTCGAGCAGGCCACGGAATCCAGGTGTAGCGCCGTCAAGGACGAGATCGTCCACCATCTTGCGCGCACTGCGCGTCCTACCAGTTGCGCTGCTGTTCGCGCTGGCAGTGCTCCTGCCGGGCACAGCGGTTGCGGCAGAAGGCACGTCGGGTTACGGCTACAACCAGGAACCCAACAAACCAAGCACGACCACCACGACCACCAGCCCGGCCACGACGACAACGACGACAACGCCGAAAACCGGCACGTTGCCGTCGAAAGAATCGGAAAAACCGACGACTCCGAGCAGCCAGACGGAACCGGAAAAAGTTAGCTCCAGTCCCACCACGAGCACGAAAGCCAGCACGCTGCCGTTCACCGGCTTTGACCTGCGCTGGGACATCGGCTTCGGTGTAGTGCTGTTGGGCGCAGGCTTCTCGATCCTGGCAATGCAGCGCCGCCAGCGTCGACACGGCTCGCGCTGAGCGACACGGAGCTTCTGATAGCGGCCTTCGGGGACTGCCGGCAACGCGCCGGTTGGTCCTCTTAGGCCGTTCGGAGCGAGGCGCGCGGAGCGCCTGCAAGAGCGCGTTCGCGCCCGGCACAGTCAAACAGCACCGGCGTGTAGACCGTCGCCGGCGGCGGCCCGTGCCAGGCGCTTGGTGCCACAAGCTTGCAGGAGCGCAGCACCGCCTTGGTCGCAAGGTTGCCTCCGCGTGAGGCGTAGGCGCCGCCAAGCAGCACGTACCTTGCTTCGCCTCGTGCCACCAGACGCGCGAGCCGCGGACCGGTGAGCGCGGGGTCGGTGCCGCTGTAGCCGCCCACTGCCCCGGCACGCACGCCGAGCAGGATCAGCGGCGCGGCTGTTGGTGCGGCGTCCGCGAGCACCGTCCAGCGAGTTGCGGGATCGTGCGTCGTGACATAGCGGATCAGCTGGTGGTCGACATACAGTTCCGAGTGGTTGCTGTCGAGCGCACCCTTGGCGATCGCTTCGTGCGGGCCGGCGGCGGGGAACGTTCCTTCGACCGGGCCAAGCCAGGTGCTCGCGGCGTAGACGGTGGGGGCGATCAGCAACAGCCCCAGCGTCAGCGCCATCCCCGCTGTGGCGAGTCGGCGTGCCGCCATTGCACACACGCCTACGAGCGCCCCGCCGACAAGCACGGGGACAAGCCAGCCGATGTAGTGCTGTTCGTGCAGGATCACGATCTGAGCCGCGACCGTCGCCGCCACCGCGCACGGCAACAGCACGAGGCCCCGATGGCGCGCACGCGCCAGCCACACGAACGCCGTCGCGCCCGCCCCAACCATGACCGCCGCCCCTGGCGCCATAGCCGAGACGTAGTAGGGGTGCACGATCCCCTTGGAGAAACTCAGGATCACCGCCTCCACGATCAGCCAGCCGCCGAACACGATCAGCGTTGCAAGCCGTGGGTTGCGACGTGCCCGCTCGCCGGCGAACGTCATCACCGCGAGCGCGAGCAGGCCGATCAGCGCAAACGGCAACAGCCACGCGCCCTGGTCGGCGAGGCCCGACTGGAACAGTCGTAGCGGACCAGCCGGTTCGGCGAAGAACAGCGGGCTGGCGAGCCTGCCGTTGGGTAGATACGGCGAGACCTTTTGGGTGGTTGGCGCGACGTGCACAGTGCTCTGAGATCGCGATGCGCCACGTTTGGAGGTCACTTCCCGGATCGCGAACACTCGGTGCAGCGTGGTCAGCGGTCGCAGCGGCGCCGGCCGGGGAGTTATATGCAGCCCCGCGCCTTCTGCCACGGGCACGTTGCCGGGGCCGCCGATCTCGCCTTCGACGCGGCCGAAGCCGTTGTAGTCGAACGTCAATCCGATCTCTGTGTTGTTGGTGGAACTGCCCACGAACGGCCGCTGGGAGGCGGGTGTCATTTCTACAAACGCGATCCACGAGAACGACACGACGGCCATCACCAAGCCGGCGACTAGCAGCTTGATCGTGCGTCCGACCACGGGGCCGGGCGCGCACACGAGGTAGGCACAGGCGATGCCGGGGAGGATCAGGTAGGCGGCAAGCGTCTTGGTGTTGAACGCGAGCCCCACGAGCACAGCGCAGCCCAACAGCGAGCGCCAGCGCCCACTCTCGATCGCAGACAGCGCCGCGCCGCAGGCAAGGATCAGCAGCAGGATCAGCAGCGGGTCCACGCCGTTATCGCGCGAGACGGCCACAAACGAGGGAAACACGGCCAGCGTCAGCGCGCTCACGAGTCCCGCTGCTACGCCCAGTCGCGGCGCGATCACGCGGTAGAGCACCGCCACCGCAATCGTCGAAACGATCGCCTCCGGCAGCAGCAGGCTAAGTGGAGAGAAGCCGAAGATCTTGGCGCTCAGGACCTGGAGCCAGATGGCGAGCGGCGGCTTGTCGATCGTCACCAGCCCACCCGGATCGAACGACACGTATAGGACGTTGTGCAGCGAGTGCAGCATCGACTTCACGGCCGCCGAGTAGAACGTGTTGCCGTAGTCGTTCTGGGCGAGCTTGTTGATGTTCAACACGGCTGATCCAGCCACGATGCAGCCGAGCGCCGCGTGCCGCGGGCGTAGCCGTGCCCTCACGCCGTCGGTGCTCGGCGAGCGGGTACCGGGCAAAGCCGGACGGGAGCGGTAGGGCAATGCATATGCCCTCCTTGATATCTGGGACGCTAAGTGTCCGGTAAAGAAGACCGCGATCGGCGACGCAAAGCGCCGTTCCGGCCGACGGTCGTGAGAAGTTGTTCAGATATCACGGCGAGTGACGGGCACGATCATCGAGAAGCAAGATCGCGGCGGGGACGTCATCCGGGCGCTGCGATTTACCGCGTACGGCAAGCGCCGCTACATGACGCTCGGGCCGGTAACGGCTGCTGAGGCCGAGCGCGAGCTCCACGAGATACTCACGGACGTGGAGCAGGGCACGTGGCGGGCGCCGCAGCTCGCCTCGGCGGTGGCTAGCGCGGGGGTTGGCTTCCGCGAGTTCGCAGAGGAATGGTGGCAGAGCACCGCGTGCCTACTGGCTGCCGCCACGCAAAGGGGCTATAGCTGGCGTCTGGAGCGTCATCTGCTCCCCTATTTCGGCGATATGCGCCTGAGCGAGATCACCGCGCAGGCCGTCGAGGGCTACATCGCCGTGAAGCTCTCCGAGGATGAGCCGCTGTCGGCGACCTCGATCAACATGACAATCGTCCTGCTCGGCGCCATCCTCGAGAGCGCCGTGGAGCGCGGGTTGACCGCGGGCAACCCGGCGCGTGGGTCTCGACTGAGAGTGCCCGTGGCGAGGCCGCGGCGCAACCATCTGCAGACTGCCTCACAGATCGAAAGCCTGCTGGACAGCGCATCGGAGCTCGATCGTGAGGCCGCGCCGGGCGCTCGCCACATCGAGCGCCGGGCAATGCTCGCCACGCTGACGTTCGCCGGCCTGCGGATCGGCGAGCTCTGCACACTTCGCTGGCGTGACCTTGATCTTGCGGGCGGCAGGATGACGCTGGCAGACAGCAAGCTCGATGCGGGCATGCGGCGCGTCAGGATCAGGTCGGTGCTGGGCGATGAGCTGCGTGCGGTGCGCGCCCTAAACCCGCGGGTCTCGCCCGAGGCGCTCGTGTTTCCCAGCCGTGGCAATCGGCCGCAGGATGCGCACAACTTCCGCGCACGCGTGTTCGTTCCAGTCGTGGCGCGAGCCAACGCGAACCGCGCCGAGCGCGGCCTGGAATCGCTGCCGGAGCGGATCACGCCGCACTCCTTGCGGCGGACATTCGCGGGCGTGCTGTATGCGCTGGGCGAGGATCTGGGGACGGTGATGGATGAGCTCGGGCACACCGATCCAGGGGTGGCGCTGGACGTGCGCAAGCAGTCGATGCAGCTGGCCTCGGAGGAGAGGACGTGGCTGCAAGCGCTTGTCGAGGGGCCGCATTCGCGGCCGTATTTCGCTGCTGGCGAGGGTGCCGCCGAGTTGCCACAGGCGCCCATATATCAAAACAAGTCGAATTAGCACTTTGCATGATCACTGTGGCGCGACGGCGCTCGATAATAGGCACTAATCGGCACCAATAGCCCAGAATTGGGGGTTTGACAGGACGTCCCCGGGCTCGTTATAGGCGTGATCATGAGGACGTTCTCGGGGCCCTGGGAGCAGTTGACCCGTTCTTGCCGAAAGGACACTCAAGGTTGCGGTCGAATTGTCGATGAGGTGAGTATGTCCAATAATCTGACTTTGACAGAGCCGCTGGCGAAGTCTTCCGGCCAGCTGGCTCAGCAGCTCGTCGTCTTCTCGCTGGGCGATGAGGAGTACGCGCTGCCGATCACCCAGGTGCAGGAGATCGTGCGCTACACCGAGCCGCGCGCGGTCGCCTCAGAGACCGCATGGATCCGCGGTGTGATCAGCCTGCGCGGCAAGATCGTTCCCGTATTCGATCTCGGCGCGCGCCTGGGGCTCGCCTCCGAGCTCGCCAGCGACGCGGAGATCGTGATCGTCGAAACCGAGGCCGGCATCGCCGGCGTGATCGTCGACGCGGTCGAGGAAGTGCGCACCGTCGAGGCCGACCAGCTCGAGGACGCTCCAGGCGGTGGCGGCGACTTCATCGACACGATCGCCAAAGTCGAGGACCGGCTGATCATCCTGCTGAACCTCGAGAGCCTGTTCTCGGGGATCGAGCTCGCTGACCGACGGACAGCCCGGTGAGCGCGCCGGCACCCGTACGGGTGCTTGTCGCTGACGACTCGGCGTTCATGCGCCGCCTGCTCACGGACGCGCTCAAGCAACACGGCTTCGACGTGCTCGGCAGCGCCAACGACGGCGACCAGGCGCTGAAGGCGTGTCTCGAGCTGCGCCCCGACGTGCTGACGCTCGACCTGACGATGCCCGGCCTCGACGGGATCGGTGTGCTTCGTGGGCTGCAAAAGACCGACCTGCCGGTGTCGGTGGTCGTCGTCTCGGCATTTTCGCCGGCGCATGGCGCATATGCGGTCGATGCGCTCGCCGAGGGGGCGGTGGAGCTCGTCGAGAAGCCCGCCGCCGGCGAGAGCCTCGACGAGTTCATCGCTGATCTCGGCGCCAAGGTCAAGCTGGCTGCCTCCTCCAAGCGCAGACGGCCGCTCGGAAGCCCTCAGCAGGCAGCCGTGCGTTCGACGCCGGGGCTCGCGAAGAAATCGTCTCGAGTCGTCGTCATCGCCTGCTCGACAGGCGGCCCGCAGGCCCTCACCGAGCTGATCCCGAAGCTTCCCTCGCCGCTCGGCGCCGGCTCGATGATCGTGCAGCACATGCCGCCCGGGTTCACCGGCTCGCTCGCTGCGCGGCTCGACAAAGCCTCACCGCTACACGTGCGCGAGGCGCGAGGAGGCGACAGGCTCGAGCCGGGCACGATGCTGATCGCTCCCGGTGGCCGCCACCTTCACATCCTCGCCGACCACACCGCCACGCTCGGCGATGAGCCGCCGGTCGGCGCATTGCGCCCGCGTGCGGATCTGACGATCGCAGACGTCGCACGGGTGTTCGGGCGCAACGTGCTGCTGGTGGTGCTCACCGGCATGGGCAAAGACGGTCTGGAGGGCGCGCAGCGAGGTGCGTCGTCGCGGCGGTCGCATACTCGCCGAGGCGGAGTCGAGCTGCACGGTGTACGGGATGCCACGCGCGATCGTCGAGGCGGGCCTCGCCGACGGTGTGTACGACCTGGGCAAGCTGCCCGAGGCGATCTCCAGGGAGGTTGCGAGATGAGCACGACGTCGCGACCACCCGCGGGAGTGGGAACAGGGGCGGCAGCGCCGCCTGTCGCGACGCCAGTGGCGCCGCGCGTCCCGTCGCGCAAGGAGGAGGTCGATGACTACGTCTTCTTCTGCGAGGGCGTACGCAGCCTCGCCCGCCTCGATCTCCTGCAGTACAAGCGCGGTCAGATGGAGCGCCGGCTGCGCACCTTCTCCGAGCGGCTGGGGATCCCGCTGCTCAGCGACTACCTCGTGCTGCTCAAGCGCGACCCCGAGGAGCTCGAGCGCTTCCTCGATCGCGTGACGATCAACGTCTCACAGCTGTGGCGCAACCCGGAGCAGTGGACAGCGCTCGGCAGCAAGGTGATCCCGCAGCTCGCGGCCAGCGGCCGGATCCGGATCTGGAGCGCCGGCTGCTCCTACGGCGCCGAGTGCTACACGCTCGCCGCGGTCTGCCTCGAGTGCGCCGCCAAGGCGTAAGGTCGAGATCAAGGGAACCGACATCGACCCGCGGATGCTCGAGCGCGCACGCGCGGGCGTGTTCTCCCAAGACGACGTGCGCACCGCTCCGCCGGCATCGCTCGAGCCGCTGGTTCGAGCAGGCCGACGAGGGCTGGAAGGCAAAGCGCGAGCTGCGCAAGGTCATCACCTTCGAAGCGGGCGGACCTGCTCTCGATGAAAGTTCCCGTCGAGCGCCTATGACCTGGTGCTCTGCCGCAACGTCGTCATCTACTTCAAGGAGGACGTCCGCGACGAGCTACACCGGCGGCTTGCCTCCTCGCTGCGCAGCGGCGGCTTTCTGATCGTCGGATCGACCGAGCGCGTCAGCTCGATCGGCGAGCTGGGCCTGACGCCAACCCAACCATTCATCTATCGGAAGGCATGATGGACATCAACGAGTACCTCCCGATGTTCCTCGCCGAGAGCCGCGAACATCTCCAGGAGCTCAACCTGGCCGTGGTGCGCGTCGAGGAGGTCCCCGACGACGTATCGACGATCGGCGACATCTTCCGCATCGCGCACTCGCTGAAGGGCATGAGCGCGACGATGGGCTTCGAGCGCATCGCCGCGCTCACGCACGCGATGGAGGACCTCTTCGAGGTGCTCCGCGTGCGCCGCGGCGGCCTCGATCGTGAAGCGATCGACGTCCTGCTCGAGTGCCTCGACGCGCTCAGCGCGGCGTTCGAGGCGATCGACACCGAAGGCGTGGAGACGCTCGACGAGGCGCCGCTGGTTGCGCGTCTGGAGGGGCTCGTGCGCAGCCAGAGCGAGTCGCGATGGCGGCGCAGGTCGTCAAACGCCCCGACCCCGAGGAGCTGCAGGCGGCGGCTGACGGGCGCTCGGTGATCCACACCGTCGTGCGCCTGGATGACGCCACGCTGATGCCGTCGGTACGGGCGCTGATGGTGCTCACAGCCGTCGCCGATCACGGAGCGGTCCTCGCGTCGCTGCCTACGGAGGGCGAAGTCGAGCGCTTCGACGGCAGGACGATCGAGGTGTGGCTCGCAAGCGACGACGAGGACGAGGCGATCGCGGCCGACCTTCGCGCGGTCCCGGACGTCGCCGAGGTGACGTTCACCGAGCCGGGTGAAGCAGGCGCGGATGCGGAGGAGCCCGAGCTGCCGGCTGCCGGCGACGTCGAGGAAGCCGTCGCGGACCCCGACACGCCGGAAGCTCCGGACGGGTCGGATGCTCCGAGTGCAAGCGAGCCAGCGGTGCCCGCGCCAGTGGCCGCCAGCGCCGCACCCGACCGCAAGACCACCGCACGCGACGAGCAGCGTGCGCGTCGACGCCGAGCGTCTCGATCAGCTGATGCACATGATGGGCGAGCTGGTCGTCCACCGCACGCACGTGGAATCGCTCCTCAGCCACGCCGACGTGCCTGGCCTGCAGGACGCGATGAACGACCTCACGCGCAGCTCGCAGGCGCTTCAGACGATGGTGATGCAGGTGCGGATGATCCCGGTCGAGGCCGTCTTCCTGCGCTTCCCGCGGCTCGTGCGCGACCTGTCGGGCAAGCTCGGCAAGAAAGTCGACCTGTTGCTATCAGGGCTCCGATACCGAGCTCGACCGCACGGTCGTCGATGCGCTCGGCGACCCGCTCGTGCATCTCGTGCGCAACTCGCTCGATCACGGGCTCGAGGGCGTCGAGGAGCGCGAGGCCGCGGGCAAGCCGCCGACGGGAACGCTCGAGATCGCTGCCCACCACACGGGCGGCAGCGTCCTGATCTCGGTGCGCGACGACGGCCGCGGCATCGACCCGGCGCGCGTCGCCCGCAAGGCGGTCGAGCGCGGTCTGATGACAGCCGACGCGGCCGAGACGGTCGACCTGGCGCAGGCGATCGAGCTGCTGTTCTCCGCGGGCTTCTCGACCGCCGAGGAGATGAGCGACATCTCCGGTCGCGGGGTGGGCCTCGATGCGGTGCGCACGACGATCCGCGGCCTCGGCGGCGAGGTGTTCGTGCAGTCGGAGCTCGGTGGTCGGGACGACGACGAACATCAGGTTGCCGCTGACGCTCGCGATCGTCTCCACGCTGCTCGTCGAAGCCCAGCGCCAGCCGTTCGTGATGCAGCTCGACCGCGTGCAGATGACGGTCAAGCTCGAGGACTACCCGGTGCGTCGCGTCGGTGGCAAGCGCATGCTGGTACTGCGCGAGGAGGTCCTGCCGGTCCTCGACCTTGCCGGCTCGCTCGGCTACGGCGAGGCGACGGACGCCTCCTATGGGGTGGTGGTGCGCGGCTCCGATCGGCGCGTCGTGCTCGCGGTCGATCATCTCGTGGGGCAACGCGAACTCGTCACCCGCCCGCTGCCAGACGGCGTTGGCGCTCACAGGGCGCTCTCCGGTGGAGCTGTTCTTTCAAATGGCCAGATCGCCCTCGTCGCTCGATTGCGATGCCCTGACCGCGACCGTGAAAAATGAGGTCGCCGCGGTCGCGGCGGCCGCGTAAGGAGGCCACGAAATGCCAGAGTCTTTCCCTGAGGTGCACCTCGACGCGCTTCGCGAGCTCGCGAACATCGGCTCCGGAACGGCCGCAACCGCGCTTTCGAGCATGCTCGGGCGTCCGGTCGACATCTCGGTGCCGACGGCTCTCGCACTGCCCCTGGCCGACGCGGTCGACGCCGCGGGACCGGCCGATGCTGAAGTGACCGCGGTCGTGCTGCCGCTGATCGGCGACCTCGACGCGATCGCGCTACTGCTGTTCGCGCCGGAGGATGCGGCCGTGCTGTGCGAGCTGCTCGGCGTTGACGTCAACACCCCCGTTGGGATCTCCGCGCTCGCCGAGATCGGCAACATCCTCGGCTCGGCCTACATCGGCGCGCTCACCACGATGACGTCGCTCGCGCTGGAACCGTGTCCGCCGGAAACCACAACCGACATGCTCGCTGCGATCGTCTCCTCGGTGCTTGCGGTAGAGGCAGCCGACACGGACATCGCGCTGCTGCTGGACTCGCAGCTGATGGTCGAGGGCGCGGAGTGCTCGCTGTCGTTCATGCTCGCCCCCGGCAAGGACGGCGTCAACGAGATCCTTTCCCGACTTGGGCTCGAAGTGTGAGCAGCGAGGGTGCAGAGACGATGGTGCGGATGGGCGAGCTGTCGGTCTCGCGCACCCCTGGGCACGTGCTCGCGTCGATCGGTTTGGGCTCGTGCATCGGCTTGGTGCTGTTCGAGCCTTCGCGCTCGCTCGTCGGTCTCGCGCACATCGTGCTGCCGTCATCCGAAGGAGATCCAGACGCGATGGTGGGCAAGTTCGCCGACTGCGCGATCCCGGCGCTGATCGAGCAGATGACATCGCTCGGGGCGCGGCGTCCCATGCTCGAGGCGGTGCTCGTCGGCGGCGCGCAGATGTTCGCGCTCGAAACAGCCTCGACACTCGACGTCGGTCGACGCAACGAGGAGGCGGCGCGTGAGGCACTGACGAACGCGGGCGTGAAGGTGCGCGCGGCGGCCACCGGTGGCAGCAAGGGCCGCACCGTACGGGCCTACGTCGACACGGGTGTTGTCACCGTGAAGGAACCGGGAGCAGCCGAAGTCGAGCTCTTCACGAGCGCCAATGGAAGACGGGTGAAGCGATGACCGACGTTCTCTCCGCTGACGCGATCGCCCAGCTGTTCGCAGCGGCCGAGGAGGGCAACCTGCCCGACGGGACCGCTCCGCCGGAGCGTCGCGCGCGCTCGATTCGCAAAATCAACTTCGGTCGCCCGATGATGCTCAGCCTCGCCGAACAGCGGCGCTTCGAGCGGGCACACACGACCTATTGCCTTGACGCGGCATCACGGCTCTCCAACGAGCTCCTGACAACGGTGGAGCTCGAGGTCATCAACTCCTCGCAGCTCGCGTGGGGAGGCGCGATAGGTGACTTGCCGCAACCCTCGGTGATCGGCGTTGCCAAGTGCACGCCGGGGGACGCCAAGGTGCTGATGTGCGTCGAAGAGTCTTTGGTGCTGCGCATGATCGAGCGCTTGCTTGGCGGCAGCTTCACCGAAACGCAGCCCTCGCGCAGGCTGACGGAGATCGATCTGATGCTCGCACGCGGCGTCTTCGAAGGGCTGCTGGCGCCGCTGTCGAGTGTCTGGCGTGGGCTTTTGGGGCTGAGGCTGAGCCTCGTCGACTTCGAGTCGCGCGAAAAAACCCTCGAGCTATTCGCCTCGAACGAGTCGACGCTGGAACTCACGATCGAGGCTCGTGATGACAGCGCCTCCTCGACGATCTCGCTGATCGTGCCACACGCGGCCATGAAGACCGCCACCAAGAGCCTCGGTGCCACCACCCACGATTCGGACGATGAGGACTCGGTCGAGGAGGCTGAGGCGATGCGCAGCGTGCTCGGGTCGGTGAAGCTCGAGGTGCGAGCGGAGGCGGGTGAGACGGGCTTGACGCTCGCCCAGGTGCTGTCGCTGAGCAAGGGAGACGTGGTGCGGCTCGGGGCGGCCGGTAGCGCCTGCATCATCGCCGGTGACAGCCGTCTGCACCGTGTGCGGCCCGGCCTCAGCGGTAAGCGCCGCGCGGTGCAGATCGTCGACCGGGTGGGGGGCGGAAGATGAACACCGACGAGGCGCTGATCACGCTTGGCGAGACGACCGCGGAGGTGGTTGCGGGCGTGATGTCCTCACTGTGCATGGACACGGTCGAAAAAGGACAGGTGGCGATCGTTGCCTCGAGCCTCGCCGCGCTCGAGTCGATGGCCTACCCGATCATCGCCGCGGATGTGTCCTACACCGAAGGTGTGAGCGGCGGCAACGTGTTTGCGATCACGCGGCTGGGCGCACGGCGGCTCGCGGCGGCAATGATGATGATGGAGCCGCCCACCGAAGACAGCGAGCAGGAGCTCGACGAAATCGAGATGTCTGCGCTCGGCGAGGCGATGAACCAGATGATGGCCGGGAGCGCCGGTGCTCTGGCGGCCGCGCTCGGCTATCCGGTTGACATCTCCGTGCCGACGACGCGCGTGCTCACAGAGGTGCAGGAGGCGGACGGCATTTACCCGCAGACGCCATACGTGACGTTCGCGCCGTTCACGATGCTTGGTGAGTCCTGTCGGCTGATCCAGCTGATTCCAAACGCATTCGTCGTGCGCATGGCGCGGGCGCTCGATGATGGGGCCGCCGAAGAGGAGACGAGCGATCACGACGACGGAAACGACGATCGCGACTCGCGGATCTCCTTCATGTTGCGTGATGTAAGCGTACGCGTCGCAGCTGAGCTCGGACGCACGACGATGAGCCTCGAGCAGCTGTCCGAACCAAGGCTTGGATCGGTAATCGAGCTCAATAGCACCTTGGAGGATCCCATCGACCTCTGTGTAAATGGCCAGCGGTTCGCCACAGGCCAGCTGTTTCTCATCGACCAAACAGAGTGGGCGATGCGCATAGAGCACGTGCTCGATGTGGATCCCGCTGACTTCGCGTCCCAAACAGGAGGAATCTAGAATGGCCCGAATTCTCGTAGTGGACGACGCCGCATTTATGCGGAAGGTCCTAGGTGATGCGCTCACGAAGGGCGGCCACGAGGTCGTCGGGGAAGGCGCGAACGGCAACGAGGCGGTCGTGCGCTTCCAAGAGGTTCACCCCGACCTCACCACCTTGGACATCACGATGCCCGAAGCGGACGGGCTGCACGCGTTGCGGGAAATTCTCGCTGCCGATCCCGCCGCCAAGGTGATCATGTGCTCGGCGCTTGGCGCTGAAGACAAGGTGCTCGAGGCGATTCGTGCCGGAGCGAAGGATTTCGTCGTGAAGCCCTTTCAGCCCGACCGCGTGCTTGACGCGATCAGCAGGGCACTGGCATGAGCACGCGTACTGAGCAGCAAACAACAACCTCCGCGGCGTCCGCTGGCGCCGAGGTTACACGGCAGCTGGTGGTGTTCTCGCTGGGTGAGGAGGAGTACGCGCTGCCGATCACACAGGTGCAGGAGATCGTGCGTTACACCGAGCCGCGGGCCGTGGCCTCGGAGTCGGCGTGGATCCGCGGGGTGATCAGCTTGCGCGGCAAGGTCGTCCCGGTCTTCGATCTCGGTGCGCGTCTGGGGCTCGCCTCGGAGTCGAGCAGCAACGCGAAGATCGTGATCGTCGAAACCGAAGCGGGTATCGCCGGCGTGATCGTCGACGAAGTGGACGAGGTGCGCACGGTCGCGGTCGACGAGCTCGAGAGCGTGCCAGGCGCTGGCGGTGACTTCATCGACACGATCGCCAAAGTCGACGATCGGCTGATCATCCTGCTGAACCTCGAGGGCCTGTTCATGGGTATCGAGCTGGGGGAGTCGACGACCGCGGGGTGAGCGCGCCTCTATTAGATGAGGCCGCGGATGCTGAGGTCCGCCCAGACGGTCGCCTCGCGGTAGATCTGCTCGATGTTCGGGTGGCGGCCGATCAGCTCACCGGCGGCGTCGAAGTCGCCGCGCTGATAGGCGATGACTTCGCTGAGCGTCTCGCCGAGCTCGCCGCTTGCGTGTAGCAGCGCGGAGGCGACGTCCTCGCGAAACGGCAGCTGCTCGATCACGTCGGCCATGGGCGCGTTGGCGAGCGCATCGGCGACGGAGAAGAGGCCGACTGTGAAGTACGAGTCGCCAATCGTGCCCTCGCCGGCGCCGGAAGCCATCTGGCACATGTGTGCGCGCACGAGCGCGGTCCCCAGCAGGACATCTGGCACGTCGCGCGCACTGGCGAGCGCTGCCATCAGCGCAAAGCGGCGTACGGTGATCGCTCCGAGCCAGGCGAGTCCTTCCTGCACGGAGCCGACGCGGCGGGGCAACGCCAGGTATGCCGAGTTGGCATAGCGCAGCAGGCGCATGCTCAGGCCGACGTCGCGGGTGATGATGCGGTTGAGCTCGTCGAAGTCCTCGGTGGCGCTGAGGTCGGCCATTGCCCCCAACGCAGCCATTCCCTGGGATGGCAGCCGCTGCTGGTGTACGCGGGCCGGCTTGGCGAAGAAGTAGCCCTGGAAGGCGTCAAACCCAAGCTCGCGACAGTGCTCGAAGTCCTCGCGCGCCTCGACCTTCTCGGCAACCAGCGTGAGCGCTGGGCGGTGTTCACGCAGGCGTGCGAGCAGATCCTCGAGGGCTTGGCCGGCGTGCTCGAGCACGTTGATCTTGACGATACGGGCGTAAGCGAGCAGCTGTTCGGTCTCGGCTGTGAGGCGGAAGGCGTCGAGTGCGATCGTGAAGCCCTGTGCGATAAGTTCGTCGAGTACCGCGAACAGCTCGTCGTCGACGAGCTGTTGCTCGAGCAGCTCCAGCACCACGCGCTGGGCCGGCAGCGGCAGCGGGCGCACGCTGAGCAAGAAGTCGCGCGAGACGTTCACATACGCGAGACCCTCGCCGACGAGGTCTGTGAGGCCGACGTCGAGCAGCCCGTCGAGGATCACAGTGGCGGTCGCCTCGCGATGGTCGAAGACGTCGGCGCTGTCCGCCTCAGGCGCCCGGAACAGCAGCTCATAGCCAACCAGGCGTGCCTCGCGGTCGAGGATCGGCTGTCGCGCTACGCGGACGGCTGCCACCTCGCCGTGGGAGGGGGTGCCAGCAGTCATCGAGCCAGCGTCGCCGGCCGGCTGCGCGCTTGGTTCGCTGTTAGCGGTCCGCACGTTATCTCTTCGGCCGGGCCCGAGGGCCGCTTGAGTGCCGGGGCCCCGATCACTGATAGATGGAATGTCTCGAGCCGCGCGCGTCACCGAACGGCTCGAGCACTCAATGGCCTAAGCAGGGATCTGCTCGCGGGATGTGTGGTGCGCACTCTCGTCGCGTACGCGCGGAGATCGATCGATGTGCAGGATGCCTCGTTCGTGGGGGCTACTTGGTGCTACTGGCGCCGGCAAATGCGGCGTCAGGCGGTTCGCCTGCAACATCGCGTATGCCAAGCCGCCGAGGAGTGCAACACAGAGCAAGACATTGGCCGCGATAGCAACTGATAGGGGCATGGGGTCTCCTGATGGGGTGGGGGTCAGGCCCTTGTCGGCATTGGCGAGTGGGTCGAGCAGGTAATTCGCCCGAGATCCCTCGAACGTCTAGTCAGTCGAATATGCCGTGATACCGGATCTCAGGCTGAATGCCAGTGGTGCCCTGTGCGCGTGCGTTGCACCCTTGCCAGCGAGCTCCAGGGGCCGGGAGTGCTGGTCCGCCGAGACGGGTCAGCCCGCCTAACGCAAGTCCAATTCTATGACGATAGCGGTTATATGGAACTCTTCGCCGGGCAGTGGTCGGCTCTCTGCGGCTGGTCAGCGCCGCTTCCAGCTGTAGACGGTCCGCAAACGCTTGTGCTGGTCTTCGCGGGCTGCGCCGACGTCATAGCGCCCGGAGTAGCGGATGTCATCGCGACCTATCCCACATCGGTGGTGGCTGGCTGCTCGACCGCGGGCGAGATCCAGGGCGCGCGGGTCTACGGGGATGAGAATGGGTGTTGGAGCCTTGTTGGTGTCCGGTGGTGGGCTTAGCGTCCGTTTTCCGGGTCCTGGGGCTTCAGGAAGAACGTGGTGGGCAGGCCGCCGTCGTAGTGGGCCGCGAGCCCGTGAGTCTATGTGGCCGCCCCTGCGACTCGCCCGGGTGGGCTGTGAGCCCGAATCCCTATTTGTCGTTCGTCCCCCGCGTCTTCCGCCCAATGTAAAGCGAGCAAAGGGAGGGAAGTTGAGGTTCTTTGGGTTGGATGTCCACCGCGACTTCTGTGAGGTCGCGGTCGCTGAGGATGGCGAGCTGCGCTCAGTTGGCAGGGTGCTGACAACGCCGGCGGCGCTGCGGGAGTTCGCCTCGACGCTAAAGGCGAGCGATGAGGTCGCGATGGAGGCGACCGGGGTTGCGGCAGCGATCGCACGGCTGCTCGAACCCCATGTCGCGCGTGTGGTGGTCTGCAAGGCCCAAGATCTGCCGGTCGCTCAGGCGCGTGCGAAGACCGATCGGCTGGACGCCCAGCAGCTGGCCAGACTGTTGGCGCAGGGTTATCTGCGGGAGGTATGGGTTCCTGATGAGGCGACGCGGGTGCTACGGCGGCGCTGCTCGCGGCGCATGTCGCTCGTGCACGCCAGGACCCGTGTCAAGAACGAGGTGCACGGTGTGCTGATGCGTACGCTGCAGGGCCGCCCACCATTGACAGACATCTTCGGCAAGAGCGGACGCCGGTGGCTCGCGGGGCTGGCGTTGCCCGTGGATGAGACCGAGACGCTCGAGGCATCGCTGCGCCAGATCGACTTCATCAACCAGGAGATCGGGGCGCTGGATACGCAGATCGCACGACAAGCCCTCGACTGGCCAGAGATCCAGCGGCTGATGACGATCCCCGGCCTGGATGTCTATACCGCCGCGGCCCTGATGGCCGCGATCGGCGATATTCACCGCTTCTCAAACTCTCGCCAGCTGGTCGGCTATCTGGGGCTCGATCCCAAGGTCCGCCAATCTGGGTCTGAGCCCGCCCGGCACGGGCGCATCTCAAAGCGAGGGCCCGCCCAGGCCCGCCACGCGCTCGGGCAAGCTGCCTGGGTCGCGATGCGAACCCCCGGACCGATGCGCGCATTCGCTGAGCGCATCCGGGCTCGCCGCGGCTCCCAGGTCGCCGCCACTGCACTCGCACGCAAGCTCGCCGTGCTCTGCTGGCACCTACTCACCCACGAAGAAGACTATGCCTACGCCCGCCCCACACTCGTGCGCAGCAAGGTGCGCCGGCTCCATCTCGCTGCCGGCGCCGAACCGCCCACCAGCCCGAACACCAAAGGCCGCACCCGCGATCAAGAGCGCGCACTCGCCGAGCAGGCCGAAGCCGCCTACCAGCGGCTCGTCGCCGACTGGAAAGCAGCGGGTGCGGGCACGACACCGGGGCGCGCATCCAACAGGCCCTCGAAGGACAAAGCCGCGCGGCAGGCCACAAGCCCCTGACGCCTGCACTTCGCTACGTCAGTCACCCGCACCCACAAGAACTCTCCCACAAAGGACGCCCACCATCCACAACACTTGACTTTCATCCCTATGACGACACCGTGACCGTCTCGATTGCGCGCTTCGATGACGTCAAGCTGACATCGGCCGCATGCATGTGCTCCGCCGAGAAATCGAAAGCCTGCGGCGCGGAGATCGGACGTCGGCTTTGTGAGCTCGACCCGGAGCTGCGCGCTGTGTTCGTGCTCTCCGACGGGCTGCACGTCAACGGCTCGGAGATGACCGCGGGCATGGCAGCCGAAGTGGGCGCTGGGGTGACGATAACCGGCGGTCTGGCCGGCGATGGCGAGCGCTTCGGATCTACCTGGGTTCTGGTCGACGGGACACCTCGCGAGGCGTGGGTTAGCGCCGTTGGGCTCTCGGGGGCGCACCTGGAGGTCGAGTACGGCTCACGCGGCGGCTGGGACATCTTCGGTCCTGAGCGCCTTGTCACGCGCGCTCAGGGCAATGTCCTATATGAGCTCGACGGCTCGCCCGCCCTTGCTCTGTACAAGACATATCTCGGCGAGCGCGCCGAGGGTCTGCCGGCGACCGCCATGCTGTTCCCCCTGGCAGTCAGGGTGTCCGGCAGCGAGGATCAGCGGGTGGTTCGCACGATCCTGGGCATCGACGAGGAGGCACAGACGATGACCTTCGCGGGCGATGTGCCCGAGGGGTCGCTCGCGCAGCTGATGCGCGCAAACGTCGACAGGTTGATCGACGGCGCCCAGGAGGCGGCGCTACTGACAGTCATGGGCGTTGAGCAGAGTCCTGTACCGACGCTGGCAATTGCGGTCAGCTGTGTGGGACGGCGCATCGTCCTCGGTGCTCGCACAGAGGAGGAGCTCGAGGTGGTGCTCTCAGCGCTGGGTGCGCAGGCGGTCCTCACCGGCTTCTATGCCTATGGAGAGATCTCGCCCACCAATGGTGGCTGTTCACTTCACAACCAGACGATGACGCTGACGACGCTGCGCGAGCGCCCGCCGAGCGAGGGCTGACGGTGGAGCCGCGCGAGTTGCACGGGACACTCCAGCGCCAGCTCCGTCGCCTCTCGCTCGAGCCCGATCAGCGACCTTCCGCCGAGGCGTGGAAGCAGATGCTCGAGACCGTTTCAGCCACCTACCGGGGCGCTGACGATGATCGTTACACGCTGGAACGCTCGATCGATGTCTCCTCGGCTGAGATGCGGATCATGCACGAACAGCTGCTTATCACGCAGGCGCGCCACGACGCTCTGACGAGCCTGCCGAATAGGCTGGGCATGCTCGAGCATCTGGGTAGCGCGCTGGCTTCGGTGCGTCGCCACGGTGGCAGCGTGGCCGTTCTCTATGTCGATATCGATGGCTTCGGGGTCATCAACGATAGGCTCGGCCATCCCGGCGGGGATGAGTTGCTCGTCGTAGTGGGTAAGCGGATCGCCACCTGCATGCGTGCAGAGGATGTCGTTGCACGTCTTGCCGCGGATGAGTTCGCGATTCTCTCCCGCTCCACGCCCGACCCCCTCGACGCGAGCCAGATGGGCGAACGCATCGTCGCTTCGCTGGAAGAGCCATTCGTTGTCTCAGGACACACCAGCTTCGTTTCGGCGAGCATTGGCGTGGCGGTCATGTCAGGTGCGGAGGATTCCGCTGAGAGCCTGCTGCGACAAGCCGAGCTCGCGGCATATCGAGCGAGGGACAAAGGCGGAGCATGCGCGGCTCTCTTCGACGTCGCGATGCAGGTGCGCGCTCAGGAGCGCGCCGAGCTTGAGAGCGCGGTGCGTCAGGCACTGGATCGTGGCGAGCTTGTCTTGCATTACCAGGCGATGGTGGCGATCGGCGATGGAGAGCTACAGGGCTATGAGGCGCTGATCCGATGGAACCGGCCCGGTCATGGGCTGGTTGGGCCGGACCAGTTCATCCCCGTGGCAGAACGGAGTGCCTTGATCTCGACGATTGGTCGCTGGGTTGTGGGTGAGGCATGCAGGGAGGCCGCGGGGTGGCCTCAGCCATGGCATATCTCGGTCAATCTTGGGGCTCAGGAGCTTGCTCGCGAGGACATGGTCACAGTGGTTTCCGAGGCGCTTGCATCGAGTGGGCTCGAGCCCAGTCGGCTGACGGTGGAGCTGACCGAGTCGACGATGCTCTCAGGCAAGGAGAACGTGTCCGAGAACCTCGCGCGCCTCCGGGCGCTGGGTGTGGGCATCGCACTGGATGACTTCGGGACTGGCTACTCCTCTCTGTCCTATCTACGGGTTGTGCCGGCGACGACGCTGAAGATCGATCGCTCGTTTGTGTGCGACCTGGATCAGGCGGGGACGGCACCGGCAATCATCGGGGCCATCATCGCCATGGGTCACGCCCTTGGGCTGAGGATCGTCGCCGAGGGCATCGAGAGCCAAGAGCAGCTCGAGCTTCTGCGCCTCTTGGGTTGTGACACCGCTCAGGGGTTTCTCCTCGCCAAGCCCCTGCCTGCCGGGCGGCTTGCCCACCGTGTCGGCCGTTCTCGTCAGCTTGCGAATCGCGAGTAGAGGCACGGCGCAGCGAGAGATTCATGATTTCGCTGGTCTGTCGGATCAGCTGATCGCACAGGCGACGAGCGCGAAGCCAAGCACCGTGCGGGGGTGGCTTGCTGATCGTAGCGAGCCTACGGGGGTACGTGCGCAGCGGCTGATCGAGCTGGGGGAGAGCGGGCGGTGCCACATCCACGTATCCGACGACCTATCCGAAACGGAGCAGCCTTTCAACTTTCGTATAGAGTTCATCGCCAGCTAAAGCACGGTCCCATGGCTCATTGCCGGGCGCTGCCGGTCATCAAGTCTCATAGGGAGAATCCAGATGCAGATGAGGAGATTGCTCGGCCTTGGGCTGGTGGCGCTGACTGCAGTGGTCGGCGGGTGCGGCGGGTCATCGGGCACGGGCAAGATCGCCGTCAACGCCACGCCACCGGACTCGGGCGCTTTGTCGCATTCATCCATCGCGATTGCGCGCTCGTCGGATATAAGCAGCCTCGACCCGCGGGAACTGAACATCGGCGAGGACTACGAGACCCAGCAGGCGCTGTATGCCGGCTTGGTGCGCATCACCGCAAATGGCAAGAGCATTGAAGGCGACCTCGCTTCCTCCTGGAGCTTTGACGAACGGACGCTCACCTATACATTCAAGCTGCGTGGCGGGCTCGAGTTCTCAAACGAGACGCCGATCACGGCAGCGGACATCATCTACTCGATCAGACGCTTCTCCTCAGGACCCGAGTATGGCCCCATGTTCGCGGCGGTCAGGTCGATAAGTTCACCTTCGGCAGATGAAATTCAGATCAAGCTGAGCCGCTATTCCAACCTCGTGCTCGTGGGGCTGTGCTTCGGCTTCGTGGTGCCGGAGAACCTGGACGGCATGAAGCCGGTTGACTTTTTCAAGGACCCCATTACCTCGGGCGAATTCCAGATCGCATCCTGGGATCCGAACAACCAGATGGTGCTCGAGCCAAATCGCCACTATTGGAATGCCGCCCACGTGTCACCGAGCCGGATTGTCTTCCAGATCATTCCCGACGAAAACGCGCGTCTGAATGCTCTGCTCGCCGGAAATGTTCAGTTCGACGAATATGTGCCGGACGAGCAGGTTCCCGCGCTTCCAGCCAGCGAGCTCCTGCTCAGTAAGCCGCGCGCGAATCTCGTTCTTCTCGTGACCAACAATGGGCGCGCACCGTTTAACAAGCTCGTCAATCGCGAGGCAGCAGCGTTGGCGATCGATCGTCCGCTGATCCTCGAGACGATCTGGAAAGGGGAGGGGGCGCCGTCGCAGGGTCTGCTGCCTCCTGGTCTGTCCGACTCCCATGGCACTCCGACCGGCTCTGAAGCCTGGGAATATAACCCGGCCAAGGCGAAAGCCCTGCTGGGTGCGAACCATCCCGCGGTCGATCTGCTGGCCACCTATGAGCGAGGGATCGACTCGTCTCTTGTGGATGTCCTTCAGCAGGAGCTCGAAGCGGTCGGTTTTCACGTCACCGTAAGCGTTCGCGACTTCGCCAGCGCGGTCACGCAGTTGCTCTCCAGTAACTTCAGCCTTTTCTTGACACCACAGGATGCATTTCTGCCGACCGTCGGCGAGCCAATGACCACGTATGCGACGGTTGGGGCGGAAACAGCACATTGGAACAGCCTGGTGGCGCTCACCTACTTGAAGGAATTCTCGTTGGCCAAGACGCTCACCCAGCGCCGGGAAGCGGGGATTCAGTTCGAGCGCTGGGCGCATTCGCAATGGGTGGACAATCCGATCGGCAATCCCTACATCTATCTGGGGGTCAGCAAGGCTCTGAGGGGCCTTTTGATGCAGCCGTTTGGGACCTACCGGTTGGGAACTCTGCAACTGCAGAAGTAGGCCTGGCTCGATGAGCGGCTCTCAGCGAGGACGATGAGACGCTTCGCGTTCATCCTCAGGCGCCTGGCCCAGACAGTGCCGCTGCTTGCGCTGATGCTGTTCGTCGTCTATGTGCTGATGCGCCTGATCCCCGGCAATCCCGCTCGAGCTCAGCTCGGCCTGTACGCGACACCGGCGCGCGTCAGCGCGCTGGACCGTGAACTGGGCCTCGATCAGCCCCTCCTCCGCGGCTACCTGAATTACCTCTGGCACACGCTGCACGGCGACCTCGGCACCTCGGTCAGGGCTCAGGCGCCCGTTGTGAACATCATCTTCGAGAGGGTGGGGGTCACGCTTTGGCTGCTCATAGGAGCGCTGTTCGCGAGTCTTGTGGTGTCCGTTCCGCTCGCGACTCTCTCCGCCCTCCATAGAGATCGTGTGGTTGACCACACGATTCGCACAGCCAGCGTTCTCGGTCTCTCGATCCCCACGTTCTGGCTCGCGCTCGTGTTCGTGAGCTTCATAGCCCTACCGTCGGGCCTGTTCCCGGTGTCGGGTTTCAGTCACGGGTTCAGCGGACACCTGCATTCGATCGTGCTGCCGGCACTCGTGCTGGCGATAGGCATAGCACCGATCCAGATCAGGGCGCTGCGCGTCTCGCTGATCGGTGTGTTGGAGTGCGACTACATCGCCGCGGCCAGGGCGCTTGGCCTCAGCGAGCGGCGGGTGTTGGTGCGCCATGTGATGCCCAACGCACTCAGCTCCTCGTTGACGCTGCTGGCCGCTCAACTCGGGTTGATCCTGTTCGGCGAGGTGATCGTCGAGAACGCCTTTGCGCTGCCTGGGGTGGGCCAAGCGATGCTGCAGGCCGTGCTCGAGCGTGACTATCCGGTGGTGCAGGGCCTCGCACTCTTGTCAGCCGTACTCGTGATCGCCACGAACCTGCTCGTCGACGTCGCCTATGTGGCGCTTGACCCGCGCGTGGAGCTCAGATGAGCACTCAGAGCCTGCAGAGCGGTGTCCTCGGCCTATTGGAGAGAGCCGAGCACGAACGGTCTGCGGGCGAAAGCAGGGGCTCGCTGAAGTTGAGACTGGGGATCGCGATCGTCGCACTTTTCGTGCTGGCTGCCCTCCTCGCGCCGCTGCTGGCTCCATATGCCCCCGACCGTCAGGATCTCCTGCACACCCTCGCCGGCCCTTCCACCCAGCATCCGCTCGGCACCGACGCGGTCGGTCGCGACGTGCTCTCGCGGGTCATCTACGCGAGCCGCGTGGATCTGCCGGTCGCCGGCGCGGCCGTGCTGATCCCGGCGGTGATCGGGTCATTGGTGGGTCTGATGGCCGGCTATCTTGGTCGCGTCACCGATACGGTACTGATGCGCACCGCCGATCTCGTGCTCGCGTTTCCCGTGTATGTGCTCGTGCTGGCGCTGATCGCGGTGCTCGGCCCGGGCGCCGGCTCGATCATCATCGCCACTGCGCTGGTGGACTGGGTCATCTACGCGAGGCTGGTTCGAAGCGAGGTGCTGCATGTCAAGAGCCTTGACTACATAACGGCCGCGAGGGCCGGAGGGCTTTCGCACTGGCGGGTGCTGCGCCGCCACGTCCTGCCGAACGTGATCAGCCAGCCGATCGTGTACATGATGAGCGACATGATTCTCGTGATCCTCGCGCTCAGCTCGCTGTCGTTTCTGGGATTGGGGGTATCGAGTCCGACCGCGGAGTGGGGCGCGATGATCGGCGAAGCCGAACCGTTCCTGCGGCTGCGCCCGTGGTCGATAGTTCCTCCGGGCATCGCGATTATCCTGGTAGGCATCGGCTTCTCGCTGATCGGTGACGCGCTCGCGGACCGATGGGGTCGATGAGTCGATGACTGAAGCGCTGCTCGAGGTTCGCGAACTGTCGCTCAGAGCCGGTCGGCGCGCGCGAGAGGGGAGAGTGGTTGACCGTGTCTCGCTCGAGGTGCGTCGCGGCGAATGCCTCGGTCTCGTCGGCGAATCCGGCGCGGGTAAGAGCCTGACGCTGAGGGCGATCATCGGCTTGCTGCCAGCCGCGGTTTACCTGGATAACGGCGAGGTGCTGCTCGACGGCAGGCCCTACCGATCACGATCGCGCGAGGGGGGCGCGAGAATTGGCATGGTCTTTCAAGAACCGAAGGCCGCATTGAACCCCCTGATGCGGACCGGGGATTTGATCGCCGAGGGGCTGCGCGGCCGTGGCGTGCGCGGAGCGGCGGCCAGAGAGGCCGCCATCGCCCTGATGGAGGAGGTCGGGATCGACCATGCGGCACGCCGCTCGCGCGCCTGGCCGCACGAGCTCTCCGGCGGTCAGCGCCAGCGGGTCGCGATCGCGATGGCGCTGGCCGCGGAGCCCTCGGTGCTGCTGTGCGACGAGCCGACGACGGCGCTCGACGTGATCGTCCAGGAGCGGATTCTCGAGCTCCTCGATCGACTGAGAGTGCAGCGCGATCTGGCGATCGTGTTCGTCACCCACGACATCGCCGTGATCAACCGCCTGGCAAGCCGCGTCGCGTTGATGTATGCCGGGCGGATCCTCGAGCAGGGACCGACCGCGGCGGTGCTCGCCCGGCCGCATCATCCATACACCGCGCTGCTGCTCGCGAGCCAGCCGCGCATCGACCTGGCCAAAAGGCCGCTGCGAGCGCTTTCAGGCGATCCGCTGGGACCCGGCGAATGGCCCGAGGGCTGCCGGTTTCATCCCCGCTGCATGCATGTCAAGCCGGACTGCCTAAAGGCTCCATATGAGCTTCAGAGCAGCGGCAACTCTCGGCAGAGCGCGTGTATCCGCTGCTCGGAGATCGAGCATGAGCTCGAGCGGGAAAGTCGATGAGCGCGGTCCTGCAGGCCAGCAATCTAAGCGTCGAGTTCGCTGCGCGGCGCCTGCAGTTGCGTCGATCTCGGGCCGCAGCGACGATCGCGCTGCGAGGCCTCGACATCGAGATCCCCAAGGGCGGGGTCGTCGGGATCGTCGGAGAATCGGGCGCCGGCAAGAGCACGCTCGCGAGGGCGCTGAGCGGAATCATTCGCCCGAGCACGGGGACGATCCACTACCGCGGCGAGCCCATCGACTATCCCCGCGAGCGATATCTGGCGCGAGCCATACAGATGGTTCCGCAGGACCCTGGCAGCTCGCTGAATCCTGCGCTGAGCGTGGGCGCGGTCCTGGGGGAATTGCTGCGCTTTCACGAGCTCACGCCGCCCGAGCGAATCGAGCGGGACTGCGGTGAGCTGATGGAGCTGGTCGGTCTCACTGCGGCGACGCTCGCCGCCAAGCCACGCGTTCTCTCCGGCGGTCAGCGCCAGCGAGTGGCGCTCGCCCGCGCCCTGGCGGTGTCTCCCACCGTTCTGATCGCCGACGAGATCGTCTCCGCGCTCGACAGCCCCGTGCAGGCAGGAATCCTTAACCTGCTTCTCGAACTGCGCGAGCGGCTGGGGCTCACGATCGTGCTGATCGCCCACGATCTCGCGGTGGTAAGCGCCGTGTGCGAGGATGTGCTGATCATGCGCGAGGGAGAGATTCTCGAGCGCGGGCCCGTGCAGCAGGTGTTCGCGGCGCCCACGAGCGCCTACACCCGTTCTCTGTTGGACGCGGCGCGCAGATTGGTACTGCCAACGGTGCGGGAGCCGTGAAGTTGGGAAATATCGAAGAGCAACTGCTTTCGCTTCCGCACTACCTGGATCGCTGGGCGCGACGCTTCCCCGAGCGGGAGGCTGCGGTCGACGGCCAGCTGCGGCTCACCTACGCCCAGCTCGCCGAGGCGGTCGACGGTTGTGCGCGTGCCTTCCTGGACGCCGGCGTACGGCCCGGCGATCGGGTCGCGATGCTCACCACGCCGCGGCTCGAGTTCTTGATCGTGCTGCTGGCGCTGCACAGGATCGGCGCGGTCTGGGTTGGACTGAACCCGCGGCATCGCCTTCCCGAGCTCGACCACGTGGTCAAGGACACGGCGCCCAGGTTGCTGCTCGGGATCGAGCGTTTCGAGGGGCGAGACTACGAGCAGGATCTACGGGAGCTCGCACGGCGCAACGAGCTGCCGGCGGCGCCCGTGATCATCGGTGGCGAGCAGCCAGACCCTCGCTTCTACGAGACTCTGCGCACGCGCGACGTGCAAGACGAGGAGCTCTCTCAGGCGGCCCGCGCGGTAGGACCCGGGAGCCTGAGCTGCATCGTCTACACCTCGGGTAGCACGGGGCAGCCAAAGGGGGCGATGCTCAGCCGTCACGGCCAGCTGCGGGCATATGAGCACTGGCTGTCGTACCTCGGGACAGGACCGATCCGCATGATCAGCGATTTGCCGGTCGACCACGTCGCGGGGCTAGCACCCAGCTTCGTGTCGCTGATGGGCGGCGGCACCGTCGTGTTTATGAATCGTTTCGATCCGGATGAGTTGCTGCGGTGTATCGAGCGCGAGCGCATCACCGTGTGGCCCGGCGAACTGACACAGTGGGTCAAGTGCGCGCCACTGCAAGACCAGTACGATCTCTCCTCGCTGCGGCTTGTCGGGTACGGTGGCGGCGTACCTCCGCGTGAGCTGCTCGACCGGTACTTGTCTGTCACGCCGAGGGCCTTCAGCGGCTACGGGATGACCGAGACCTCAGACGCGATCATGTTCACCGACCCCGACGCGCTCCCGGAGGTCCTCTGCGAACATAACGTCGGCAAGCCGCTCGACGGCGTCCTCACCCGTCTGGTCTCGCCCGACGGCGAGCCCCTCCCCAAGGAGAGCACCGGTCTGCTCGAGGTGCGCAGCTCGACGGTGTTCCTCGGTTACCTGAACCGCCCAGAGGCGACAGCCGCGGCATTCAGCGATGACGGTTGGTTTCGCACGGGTGACGTCCTCTGCGAACGCGATGACGGAACGTTTGACTTTCTTGGCCGCGCAGACCATACGTACAAGTCCGGCGGGTACAACATCTATCCACAAGAGATAGAGGTGGTCCTCGATGGCCACCCGGCGGTCCGCGCGGCAGCGGTGGTAAGCGTGCCCGACGAGGTCTTCCAGGCGGTCGGGCACGCCTTTGTGGAGCGGGTGGACAACGAGTCGGTCGACCTTCAGGAGCTGCGCTCCTACTGCTCTGAGCGTTTGGCCAACTACAAGGTGCCGAAGACGATCACGATCATCGAGCGGCTGCCGACGCTGCGAAACGAGAAGATCGACAGGGTGCTCCTGGGCGAACGAGCGCTCGAGATGGTCGCGGGCGCTTCGGCTCAGCATGGCTAGCGGCTGTAGGCCAATGCCTGCAGGATGAATGTCGCGTAGACCTCCCCGATTTGCTCGGCGGTGAGCGCGCCTTTTTTGTCGTACCAGTGTTCGACCTTGCACATGCCGATCAGCCCGAGCCGGATCACGCGCGGGTGTGAAAGGTGCCAGATGCCCTGCGTCTGACCCTCGCCGAGCAGATCGTCGATCAGCGCTTCGAAGTCGTCGCGCAGCGCGATCAGCTGCTTGCGGCTCTTCGGATTGAGGGCGTGCATCTGTTCGTCGGCGATCCGCCCCGCATACGGATAGCGCGTTTCGGCGACGACCTGCCATATGATCAGCGCGCGCAGACGCTCGCGAACGTCATCCACTCCCTCGATCCGCTCCAGCGCTTCCTGGTAGAACCCCTGCATCCCGTCCAGGCAGATGCGCACGAGGATCGCCTGCTTGTCGGAGAAGTGGTGGTAGAGGCTCGACGCCTCGATCCCAACCCCCTTGGCGAGAGCGCGCATGGTCGTGGCCTTGTAGCCGCGTTCGTAGAAGAGCCGGCTGGCGACTGCCAGGATGCGCGCTTCAGTCCTACGCTCCCCGCTCATAGCCCCGTTTCCACTCATAGCTCCCGGTCTCAGGGTAGCCATCATGGGTTGGGCATGCAAACTAACGTTTGTTAGTCTAGTTCCCTAACATCCGTTAGTCCAGCAGCTGAAGGACCGCATATGCCATCAACGAAGTCGAAGTCCAAAAAGTTGGATCAAAGCGAAGGTGTGGAGGGCAGACGTCTGGTTCCGCGCCTGCGTGAGCCGCGCTACTCCCAGTCGCTCGAGCGCGGCCTGGCGATCCTTACGTGCTTCACCTCCCAACGTCCGGTGATGGGCATCGCGGACATCGCCGACGAGCTCGGCATGAGCCGCTCGACTACCCACCGCTACATGATCACGCTCGTCGAGCTGGGCTACCTCGAGCAGGGTGGCTCGCGCAAGTACCGCCTCGGCCTGCGCGTGACCGACCTCGGCATGTCGGCGCTGAACTCGATGAGCCTGCGCGAGTACGCCCGTCCCGATCTGGAGGAGTTGCGCCAGGAAACGAGGTTCACGGTCAACCTGGCGATTCTAGATGGCAGCGAGATTTTGTATGTCGATCGTGTGCGCGGATCGCGTCCGGGTCAATCCAAGATCGATTTTGACCTGCACGTGGGATCCCGGCGACCGGCCTCCTGCACCGCGCTTGGCAAGCTGCTGCTGGCGTACCTGCCGGATGCCGAGCAGGAGGCTCTGATCGCGTCTTTGAGGCTGGCCAAGGGCGGTCCCAACGCGATCGCCTCCAAAAAGGCGCTGAAGGCCGAGCTAGGGCAGATCAGCGAGGAAGGTTTGGCGGTAGATGACGAAGAGCTTGCCGCGGAGGTCCAGGCGATCGCGGCTCCGGTTCGTTCCAGCGGCGGCGAGGTCATAGCCGCGGTGGGCCTGGTCGGGTTGCGCTCGACGATCACTGTCGATGAACTGGTGGTTTCGCTGAGCCCGCATCTGATTGCCACAGCCGCCCGCATATCGGCACGACTGGGCTTCCGGCGCGATGACGAGAGATAGTGACTGCCCCGGATTTCAGAGATGGCATCATGATCGAGCCGCCCAAGGCTGTTCCCGCGGCAATGGCTGATTAGTCGGCCGGCGGTCCTTCGTCTCCAGTTCGCGAGAGGCTTCGATGCCAGGGTTCGTCTGGCGGAGGGAGAAGCCTGTGGTGATGCCAAGAGCGAGGAAGTATCCCGTGGAGTTGTTGGAGCGCTCGACGCGGCTGGTCCGAAAGCTGCGCCGCGAGGTGTCTGGGCCGCGCCGAGCAAATGAGATCTTGAAGGCCGCGAGCGTGTTTTTCGCGGGCGAGCTCGATCTACACCATCCGAAGTGAGCGCGTTTATCGAGGAGCATCGCGGCATTCTGCCTCCTAGCCGATGCCAGGACTCTAAACACGCGACTCCACAGGGGTAGATCCCGTCTCCGTGGAACCCGGGGCGGCTCACCTCGACCCAACCCGCAACTACCAGCCCCTCACACAACCCTAACCCGTCTACCATCACCCGAGACATCAGTCTCCGATGTCCTGCGACACAACAATGATGCGGGGTCGGGTACGACGACCGAACCTGGATGGCTTCCTTGAGTCTCATGGAACCGGTGGCGCGGCAGGCCCGACGACGAGCGGCCGAGGCGATCAAGGAGGTGGCGTAGCCGTTCGGAATCCTGGCTGGCTTCAGCATCAAGGAGGCGGTCGAAGCGCCCCGGTCCCAGCGGAGGGCCGGGGCGCCCGTGAACATGCTGTGAAGGTTGGGGTCGAACCGCCGCTGCCTGCCGGATTCGCGCTACCTTCGATCAGAGGAACGTGAGGCATGTGATGACGATTCTTCGGGTCATATGGAGGCTGCTTACGGTAGCTGCAGTCCTCGGCGGCATCGCGACCGGTGTTGTCTCGGTGCTGGTCTTGAGCGGAGAGGGCGGCGGCCAGCCGCCCCGTACAGGACAGTTGCCCTCGACGGTTCACGAACCTAAGACGGCAGCCGGAACGTCGCGGCCCGGCGGCGGCCCAAATCAGAGTTCGCACGGTGGCATCAAGCCGGCGACCTCGCCCAGCAAAGAGTTTGTGAGCACAGGCAACGCGCAGCCATCAAATCTCTCCGAGCCGGTGGCGAACGCTGCCAGCACCGGGCAGACCGAACCTGAATCGTCGCACGAAACGGAGCCCACCTACCAGGATGAGGCGGGGCAGACTGGCGAAGCCGCACCGGCGAGCGAAACAGAACCAGAAGGGACCTCGCCTGGCGAAACTACGCCGACCAAACCGTCTGGAGAAACTACGCCAAGCGAACCGACTGGCGAAACCACTCCGAGCGAATCGGCTCCCTCTGGGTCGCCTCCGACCAGCACGACGCCGGTGGCTCCTGCAAGCGAAACACCGCCCCGCGAAAGCAGCTGCAGCGCCCATGCCGAAGCTAGTAGTAGTGCCGAAGCGACAGGGCCTGACGCCTACAGCAGTTCAACGAGCAGTTCCAGCGCGAGCTGCTAGAGGCTGCCCCTAGCAAGACACATGGGTGGCCCCTCGCGGCTGGCGGCCACCCATGATCAGTACCCATCAGTCAGCCGTCAACGACGTAGTGCCCAGCCATCAGGAGAAAGCAACCCAGCACCATGAGGCCGAGGCTGGTGCCACCGCGCCACTCCCGCCAAACGATTAGATGCCAAAAACCAATGGCCTCCAGCGCGATCGCCGTAGCAACACCCAATATCCCCAGTACGGAGCCTAAGCGAGGCGGCCACGGAGTGTGGCTGTTCCGCTCCTGATGGAGTTGGCCGTGCAGGCATGAAATGCTCCTTTCGGTCGATCTGCATCCTGAACTCAGCCCATGTGTGAGCTCAGGTGAACTCGCCCGAAGGAGCGCTATGCATCAACGGCTACGACGATGACTGGAGTCGCACGACGTCACGAGATGCCATCGACCTTATCGGCGCTGAAGCGTCTCCACTCTTCGGCTGCTTGCCGAATGTCTTCATCTGGAGCTTCGAGATCTTCCTCACGGACGCTATACGCCTGGTCGTACAACTTGAGAACCTCGATCGCCAGCAGTGGGCGACGCCGTAAGAGAAATCCGATATTGAATCCAACGGTGTCAAGATTCGCCCAACCCTGCGAGCTAGTGATAGCGGTGGGCATATCCTCGCATATGGCTAGCTTAGTCACCTTGCCGTATTGCATAACAATACTCTTTCCGCGGTATTTACTACTCCCGAATATTAACTCGCGTCTTTGGGGAGCGCAAGGGATTGGGAGCATGCGGCCAAGCCCGTCGATTGAGACTGGTTGTGTCGCCCAAGCAGGCACAGTGCGACGCTCCTATGAACGACGATCCAGATCCTCTACAAGTCGCGCCAACACGAGAGTGGCGCCTTCGGGTCGAGGTCTAAAGAGATAGCTGACGATAGCGGAGATGAGAGGGCTCGAAGTCATTCCAACAAGTCCCCCTGCTACTAGTCCGGCACCCTTCGCAACGCTTAGACCACCTAGAACCGCTCCCCCTAGAACGATGCTCGTTAGTCCTTCGCTAGCGACACGTCTAATCACCTGACTCTTCGCCATCGATCGTCGCACAGCAGCCGCCGCCGGCTCTAGCTGATCAGCAAGCGCGCTGCGTGCCTCTACCGGAAAAGCCCTATCGACGAACGGCATCTCTTCGATGCCCCTAACAGCTGAACGAAGCTTGGCACGCCACTCCGCCAAGGCATCGTTGTCTTGCCGAATCTGCGTAAGAGCGGAGATGCTCACTCCCTCTAGGAGAGGAAGCTGAGCAGCAACAAGCGCGGGCACCATCTTGAGCTCAGCCTTGCATGGGTGCAGCTCATTGCGCACATAGTCCAAAGACGCCATAAGGTAACGCCAGCTAAACGCATCGGATGGAAGGAACCGAGCCCCACAATAGAAGGCTTCCTCGAGGTCTACGCAGAACGTGCGGTAGGCCGCATGGGCCATTCCCTCCCAGTACTCGTCACGTGGTGTATCGTCGGGCCAGTCGAAGTTCGGGCTGCGAATAGCTTCTAGCGCTTCACGGCTGATTGCAGTGCTACTCCATCTCCGATGGGCGTTTCTGTGGACCTCTGTGAGAACTGGAGCTAGGATAAGGCCGCCACAGCGCATAAGTGGCGCCAGTCGCCCAATGTACTCGATAGTTTCGGCGAAGCGATCGATCGTTGCGTCCCACCCGAGGTTCGAGGTTGGATCGTGTGCGACAACGCTGTCACCGTATGCGAGAGTATTAGCGAACATCCGTCGCGCCTGTAGGTGAAAAGAAGAGGCAGAGCTTAGCTCACCCGATCGCATCCCGAGTGCGGTGACATTTTGTCGCTCTTCCCCCAAAAAGCCCAAAGACACTCGGTACTCGTCTGTTTTGAGTGATGGCGGTTGCCATACGTCATGAAAGTGATGAACTTCTTCGGCAAGTTCAGTCGTTTGACTCTTCGAGAGCTTCATCGCAGCCTTACCGGAGATGTCGCCATCTAGCGCCAAGCCAAGCACGTCAAGAATCGTCGTCATTGATGGCTAGCATAGCTAGCCTCGAACACCTTGCGACGCCCACGCTTTATACGAATTGGTCGCACGATCGGCACTGCGCGATGGTCTACAGCAGCCGGCGAAACTCCTGTCGGCTCAACCCGGCTGCTTTGATGATCGCGAGCAACAAGCCCGGTTTGACGTCTCGGCTGTGGGCAGGAACCGCGATCGCCTCTCGCCTGGTGGGGTGGACGAGATAATGGTGACTGCCGCGGGTTCGTTCATGCTCCCAGCCGGCTCGCTCGAGGGCTCGGATAAGCTGCTGTGGTCGAACGGCCGGGAGCTTGTCGCTCACCCGCTGACTGCGACCGCTCGCGGCGAACTGAGGGCAGCTCCCACCCCCGTTCGCGCATGGTGGCGAGATAGCCTTCGATCGCGTCTTTGGCCATCGCCAGCGCCTCGGTCACGGTTTCTCCTTCGGTGACAACGCTCGGCAGCTCAGGGACCGATACTACGAACCCGCCCTCTGCTTGCGGGATGAGGACTACGTCGTACTGCTTTGTTTCCATAGGTAAGACTCCGGCTATTGCCCTAATGATACGCCTACGGAGGGCTTATCGGCAAGACATCCGTGGCGTGTTTTCCTGGCCTTGGACGGTGCCTCGGCTGGCTGGCTTTGAGTAGCCGGTGACGGGCTATCGCTTCGTCTACTCGTGCGGCGCGTTCGTGGGCAAGAGCGATTTCGAGTTGGATGCGCGCTGTCCCCTCATTGTTGCGCGCCGTGTGCTCGGTGATGATCGCTGTCTTGAGGCTGATGGCTGCCGTGGCGAGGCCCACCAGGGCGATGGCGACAGCAACTATTCCGACGATCCGCTTGGATTGAGAGCGTCGGTGCGATCTAGATCGGCCGTTATGTGCGCGAGGTGACCCGTGGGGACGAGCGCCTCGCCGTTGGCGATGCGCTCCCATTGGGTTTTCCTCGGAGGCTGGGTGGACTGGATGCGAGCTATGGCTGCTCGCGGGGCCTCACTGCGGTTCGGCGGTTCGGTTTTTCCTTTCCCATGTATCAGCTGGTTTTCTAGTCGGTACGTCACTAATCGGTTTTCGATCGCGTTAGGTGCCGATGTAGCATTCGCTGATGCCTTCTTGGAAGGTTTTCATATAGCTCAACTCCTTTCTGTGGGGTCAGAGGATCGATGTCGATCCTGGCCGCCGTCGTGGCGCACCCCTGACCGGAAATCGCCGTCAGTGGCGTTAGCGTTGAGCACCGGGAGAACCTGTTGGGAGTCGCGTATGTCGGCCGAGGCTAGATCATGTGCGAGATGCTACTAGACCCCCAGTCTGCCTCGTGACCAAGCTAGAGGCACCCGCGCTAACGGTCAGGTGGCGGTCTGCGTTGCTTTGGAACGCCGAGCCCGGCGACCAGCTCATCCAACGTGACACCAAGAGCATCGGCCAGGATTACGAGGGTGGTGAGTCGTGGCTCGACAATGCCCTGCTCGATTTTGCCGATCTCGGTGCGGTGCAGATGCGCACGCTCGGCCAACGCCTCCTGCGACCAAGCCCGATCGCTTGCTCGGCGCAAGCGACGGACGTTGGCTCCAAATCCTTTGCGGAAGCGCGCTAGCTCCGCTGCATAGGTGTCCTCGTGGCTCATCGAGCACCCCCTGGCAATCGACTCGGGTCCCCCGTGATGCTGCCCCACAGCATCGCGATCCCGTTCAACACCGCAGTATCCCGCACCCTGATGAATCCGACGCCGGGTCTAAACGAATGTTGCGCCGAGTGACACTTCTGGGTGCGCGTAGATAAGTCGTTCCTACCGGCTTCGGTTCGGTTGTCCTTCCACGAAGCGGGCTGCCGGTGTTGCAGATAACTATGTGGCATACGGCTATGTGGCTGAATATCGTCGGTGGAGACTGGAGAGTGAGTTCGCGAGACTCCCGCGCATGGCCGAAGATCCGAGTGATGCGTACAAGGCTGACCGTGCGAACTACCTAAAAGCTTTCGGTGAGAACGTCCGCAGGCTGCGTAAGGAAGTCACGCCCTGGCTTTCCCAGGAACGCCTCGCTGATATGGCCGGCATACATCGTACGGAGATCGGCAACATCGAGCAGGGACGGGTCGATCTTCGCCTGATGACGCTGCACCGCGTGGCACGTGCGCTCGATGCCGCGCCGGAGGAGCTGTTCAAGGGGCTCCCACCCCCGCCGCAGCCCGACCCCTAACGACCGTGACCAGCGGGGTCAAACCAACCCCGACAGCCGATCGTGGCTCGCAGACAGACGGGAGGCGGTCGAGAAAAAGAGCGAGCAAAGGAAGGTCGATGAGTAAGCGGACGTGCGGATGGGCAGTGCGTCGTGGCAGCGTGCTTACCCGCAAGGATGGCGCGTGGCACACCGGCTGCATCCCGCCCGATGACCGAGGTCATCGGGCGCCGTCGCGGCCGGTCTCCTCGGCGCTGTGGTGCATCCACGGACAGCAGACCTATTACTGTCCTCGATGCGGCAGGCCGTGGGCGAACGAACTACCCATAGCGAGCCGTCACCTGCGAAAGCTACGCCCACCGAGACGCTAGAACGAGACGAGAGGGAGACTGCCGGCGAGTTCTGACACTCGTCGCACGCAGGCTTGTCGCACATGCGGCAATGTAGGCGGGCTCTTTTCAGTCGAGACCTTTGATTTTTATTTTGCTGCCCTTCGCCACCGGGCGGAAGCGCTGTTGCTGGTCAGCGATCGTGCTCTCCGGCGGAGAGGTCTTCGGCGGAGGAGGGCCCTGGAGGGGAGGTATCTTGTTGGGAGGATTTGGCCTCTCGCGGCCCATCCACGCGTGCCTCGACAAGCCGGACGACACCGTTGACTAGGTCCGCGACGCCAAGAATCCTCGCGTCCAGCCGGTCCGTGAGGCTGTAGGCGAGGTAGCCGATGCCGAGCGCAAAGACGCTCGGCCTGAGGCGTGTGTTCGATCCAGTCCCTGGATCGCTCGGACGCTTCGTCGGAAGCGGAGATCCTTACGAGCACAATGCGAGCATTCAACTTCTCCGACAGCGCCGAGGTGGCCTCATCCACTATCCAGGCTTCGGGGCAGAGGCTCACGATCTTAGCGATGTGCTCGTGGAGGAACTTTGGCGAGTGACCGACAATGCCCCCGACGTGCTCCTGCAGGGCCTTGACACCCTCCCCGTGCGCCGCCGCGCGAAACACTTGGCTGATCCCGGCACCCACGCTGCTCGTGAATCCCTTCACAAGCTCCGACCCCGGGCTCTCGGCGAGATCGACCAAGTTGACGACCGCATCGCGGACATCTCCGATCAGCGCCGGCCGGCTCCTCGGCCGGTGCTCACCTCCGCCTACGGCCGGAATCGCAGTGAAAAGAGCCGCAACCTGACCGATTGTCTCCTGTCCTTCGGCGAAGATCTCTCGGGGGCTTGGGATCTCCGCTAGACGAGCCTCGCTCTCGATGACACCTTTGTCGAACGTCCCTATGAGGCTCCGGACGGCCGTGCTCTCGACCGCGATCGGCTCCAGCGCAGCCAGATCGCTCGCGAGCACCAGGTCGAGTGTCGCACCGGCAAGCAACAGTACAGACACCCGCTCGCGGTCCTCATCCGCGGTGTGCGCTAGCTCCTCCTCAGCCTCGGTTCGAATGGTCGCGGAAGCGTCCACCATCGGGCCGACAAACTCGGCGAGCACGGCGAAGCTGTCCTCGCCGAGCCGCTGCCGCTTGAGCAGCGGCTCCTCCGCTCGCTCATAGAACCCATCCAGCGCGAAGGCGAGTCCCTGCCACGCCACACGCATACCCTCGATCGACATCCCCCAGCTCCCTTTCATGCGTTCGCGACAATGACGACAAATGGAGTATCACGGATGGCGAGTATGAGGCTCACCGGGGCTATTCGCACGACCCCGTCAGCGCGAGCGCAGTCTCGGGTTCAACGTCCTGTAGGCGGCGTTCTGCAGTGTGGTCGGCTACATGCTGATGTGAACGAGTCCCGTTTGTTCGACTTCTGCGGCGAGACCGTCTTGAAGTCGGCCGAGCGGATTTGTGAAGATCTTGGTATTTCGTGCCATTCCGTTATATGGCTCGATACGCTCGTTTTCCGATGGGGGAAGAAGTTCCGGTACCCGCAGACCTTGACAGCGTGCGCTATGCCTTTCGGCTGGGCCGGGCGGTGGCCGAGCTCAGGGGCCGTTATCAGCCGGATCGGTTCGACAAACGCGACCCCGGCGCCGAAACTGTCTTCAAGCGGGGAGCCTTCCAGCTGCCACTCGCCAGTGAGCGCAGCCCTGCCGAAATCCGCAAGGAGCTGATCGAAACCGTCGAGGATCTGAGCAAGGCGCTCGAACTCGACGAGGATGCCACCGTCTCAGCGACGTGGACGACGCTCAAGGCACTCCTGGCAACGATGGAAGAAGCCACCGATCGCCAACCGCTGTTGAATGGCGTCGTCAGCAACTTCTTCAAATGGGATGCGCACATCCAGGACGCACTCGTGCTCCAAGCTACCCGCGCAGCGGGCTACCAGCTAGGGCGTGGCCTTGCTGAGACCTACTGGGCGCTCGAACCAGATCGAGCGGACGACGAAATGGGCTCGTGGACGTTTGTACTCGGCAAACGGCGGTGCGAGATTCTGCAGCGCCTAGGAGCACGTCTATCCAGCTACTTTGGCGCTTCGGTTGTCGCGGCGATTGAAGGGCCGCTCGCTGACTGGTCGCGCCTCGCGGGCGACGCCACACGACGGGCACAGCCCGGTGTGACCGCCGACCTCTTCCGCCAGTGTCTGCTCTGGCGAGACTTGGTGCGAGGCGAACGCCAGCCCCAAGATCTCCCGCTGAACACCGATGTCGATGCACCCCCTAGCGCCGAGGTTTGGAAAGACCTCAAGCTCTACCGCGTAGCACTCTCCAGCCTTAGGCTGCCATTGCTCGGCGGCGTTGCTGGCATCGGAGCGCTCGTCGTCGGGGCGACGCTGCTAGCAAGCGGCGCGGGCCACACGGGGTGGAGCACGGCCATCGGCTTGCTGGGTGCCCTCGGTGTAACCAGCGCGAGCCTGTATGCCCACGCCAAGGCCGACGTTACCTCGCTACTCGCGAACTTGCGGAAGAAGGTTGAAATTGAACGAGTACGTCAAGCAGCCGACCTGTGCCCTATCCCCGCAGGTAGGGCACAGCGGCAACTAGCGCCGCCGCACGAGAAACCCTAACGACCAACCCAAATCGGAGAACATCAAATGTCAGCCAATGAGCCAGGCGAAGACACTCCCGACCCCGATGTCGGACCCCAGTTGAGGTACAAAATCCACGTCGCCGGGGCGATCGGTTTGCTGCAGCTGCTCAGCGAAAACGCCAATCGGGTGATAACTGGAGATCAGTCCTATATACAGGACCAGCTGCCGCCTAAAGACTACATACCACTCCTTGAATCAACGGTGGCCAAAATCATCGAGCTGGCGCCGACGCTTGAGCAATAGCCCTCCCACCGTAACGCTCATTGCTTCGCCGTCGATAGCTGATGGCACTGCAGATTGAAATCAACCAAAGGGAGACGATGAAATGAGTTGCAGAGTAAGTATTTGGAGGGATCGTGTGGTGCTCGTAAGCCATAACCCCACCATCGCGGTCTTTACTACTACGGAGGAGCACCTCGGCAGCATCGAGAAGAAGTCCGACGGACACTACGAGCGAGAGCACTTGATGGGACTAGTCGAGAAGGGTCACGCCGTCGTATATGAGGAGGACGTGGTGCGCCCGATCGCGCAGGCACTTGAGGCAATTATATTCGGCTGCCCCCGGGAGTAGGTACAAGAGCCTGTCTCGGAACAATCGAGTTACGGCGCTCCATATACGCACCCTTGCAGCTAGGCAGTAGCCTTGCGTGATGATGTCCCAGGCGGAGGCGACCGACTCTACTCCCGTCGACGTTCTTGATCTTCGCATCCAACACGAGCGCGAGGTCGTTGCTTTCCAGCGTTCGCGTGCCGAGTCATCTGAGACCCAGGCGGCCGCAACAGCCGTTGTAGCTGCGGCGTTAGCCGCACTCGCGGCTAACGCTCACCCTGCGTTCAATGGATGGCTCGCGGCTGCCGCTGCTTCCTTGCTGCTCGTATCAGTGACTGCCGTCTTTGCACGTGCCCGATATCCGCCGCCTTTGAGATTGATCGACCCTACCTCGATGGTCCTGCGTCGAAAGCGTGCTGTTGCCGAGGCAGATGGGGCGTTGGAGGAGGCGTTTAGGACTACTGCATCCAGTGTCGAGGTCCGCAGGTGTCTGGTGTCAGTCTGGAGCGCTATGGCTGCGCGAGAGCAACTTCGGGCAAAAAGGAAGAACCGGTGGTTGACACTCTCGCTATACGCGCTGGTGCTCGAGCTCACACTCGGGGTTGTCGGGCTGATAGTCGGAGGCTAACCGGACAGCGCAGAGCGCGGGGTCGCACAACCGGTAATAGACGACCCCAATTGCGGGGAGGCTCAGTTGCCGCATCGGTGTGGCACAGTGCCCGGCAAGTCGTTGTGACCCACCCTTCCAGAGCGCGGGCTGCTCGTGGACCAGGGGGCTGAATCAAAAACCACTGTTGACGCCGCGAGAGTCATAGTGTATTAGAAATGATATGAGCAATCATCGAAACATGGCCGGTACGCCGAATGGCTGATTCGTCTGATATCCCGTCTGGGGCCGATGTGGCCGAAAGCAGCGTCGCGCAGCGGATCGCTGCCACGATTGAGGAGGTGCGGAGCCTTGACGGCCCGCTTGGTTTTGGGCTGTGGGAGATGCGCACGGCCGCGCGCATCGGAGAGGTTATGGGCGCGATCAAGGGCACGGGTGGAAAGCCAAAGCACATCAAGGATGGCTACCAATACGTGGGAGGCTTTCCGGCACACATGTGGCGGCTCGCAACGAACGACGATCACTACAAGACGTTGAGCTACGGCATCGAAACATTTCACAGACGCTGGGGTCCAATTCGCCAAGAACTCACGATGCCATTTCACTATGTGAGTATTGGGCCTGGAACGGGCGAGAAGGATCAGACGATCCTTCGGCACCTTCAGTCACTTCTTGATGGACAGACCATCGTCTACGTGCCAGTCGATATCAGTCCGGAGCTGCTGCGGTACGCGCTAGACGTGTCGACGCGGGAAATCGACCAGCAACGGGTCGAAGTGTTGCCGATTGAGCTAGACATTACGAATGAGGACGCACTTGAAGGACTTCGTGCGGTAATAGAAGCAATACGTGGAGAAACGCCCGTTCTATTGTCGCTCTTGGGTAACACACTCGCCAATTTTCACGACGATGTGGACATGCTCAGGCGTATTGCGTCCCTGCTATCTGATCCGAGCGATCTGTTTTTTCTCGAACTTGCGACAACTGGCGACGCCAACGATCAGACAGCCACTCAGGCCGCGAGCGAATATGAAGGAAGTTTGTCATTTAATCAATTTGCTATGGCGACCTTACGAGAGTACACCAATCTGCACCTAGGATTGGGGAAGGTGGTGCCTACCGCGGAAGTAGAAGACGGAGTGATAAGTATCACGACGAGATTTTCGGCCGCGAAACGACTTACCGTCGAATCCAAGGACGGAGACACGTTTGTGCTTGAGAAGGGTGAAGACATTGAACTTTATAAGTCCCGCAAGTACACCGCAGAGGCGCTAAAAGAGCTGCTGTCGGAACTCACACGGCGCGCGAATACGCGATCCGGATACAGCGGCAAAGCCGGCGGCGGCACCGGCTTTGGCATAGCGATGCAGCTACTGAGCCAGGAGCTGCCACCAGAAGAGCCGCCGCCTGCAAGTGCCAATCAATTCCGTCCCCACCCTGCCGCCAAAGAATGACGCTCGGTCGGTAAGAGGCACCCCTAACGTATGTCGCGACGGGATACCACGATTGTGTGGGGTTGGCGCGCACTGCTGGTAGCGCTCGTGCTCGGGGGTCTTGTTGCCGCGATCAAAGGCTCGCTACGCACCGTGCACCCGGAGATTGTGGTGGAGACATGCTCATTTCTTTCTGCTCTGACGGTAGTCATGCTCGAGCAGCGGGCGCGGCGGATAGGCCGCCGGCGTGGCGCTCTCGAGCATCTAGTAGAGGAGTTGCGCGCAAACGCGGTCGCTCTATGTAGTGACGATGTCGTCCTGGATTGCTCGGCGATTTTGGCGCAAGTCAGCGACAACAAATCGGGTTTGCGCTTTTACTATCCGAGGCTGACGACCGCGGCAACAGTGGCGGGTTTGCTGAGTGGTGCGCTTGACGGGCGGGGTGACCGGGACTTGGCGAGCAGCCTGAGCCGGTGGACGGCGAGCGCGGAGCGATGTAACGGGCGGCTGGCCATGGCCGAGCTACTTCTGTTCTTTTTGCCGGCAACCGATAGCGGAATGCGTGAGCGACTTGAGCTGCATCTGTCTATTTTGTCGGGACCGGTAACGCGCCAGCGAGCCGAGGTTGCGTCCTTGGCGCGCGATATTGGGAACTTGGCCGAAGGCGGGGTGATTCCGAAGTCGCTCGCGACAACAACCACGTGGACCTTAGGGCTTCTTGATGAGTTTGTCCGCAACTACACCGTGGTTGGTGAACTCGAAGCGCATCTAGGGATAGAACGGTCGGATGGATAGCCAATCTTTGAGCGCGGATTAGGGATAGCAGCCGGCCCTGTCTGCCAGATGCTATGCGTTGGTGTAGAGGGGTCGGACAAGTGCCGTTTTGCGATATCGCTGTCTAGCGTGATATCTGTGCGATCCGAACGAACGCGCCGGATAGGCGGCCCGAACGGGAGAAGGTCAAGATGGGATTGGAGCGCAAGTTCGCCGACGGCGGTAGCAGCGGCCGAGCCAGGGTGGGCTACCTCAACGTCCGCGAGCTTGTCGGTGGCCGTGAGGTTCGCTCGATCGCCCTCGACGAGGATCGCTACCGGCTGATCCAGATCGCCTTCGATACCTTCGCCACCGGGGATCACTCCATTTCGACGTTGCGCGACCTAATGGAGGAGCTGGGCTTGCGTACTCGTCCGACCGCCACGCGCCCGGCGAAGCCATTGAGTCGCAACGGCATCTACCGCATCCTGCGCGATGACTACTACATAGGGGTCGTGACCCATAAGGGCGTCAAGGGCGAGGGACGCCATCCAGCGATCGTTGACCGCGAGACATTCGAGAAGGTGCAGACCGTCCTTGCTACGCACCGCCTCTCAGGTGATCGCACACAGAAGCACTTCCACTACCTCAAGGGCTCGATCTTCTGCGAGCACTGCGGACGCAGGTTGTGTCGGTAGTAGTGGTGTAACGAGCTGCGGGTGAGCTGGAGATGGTTCCGGCCACCGTGGCGTCCAGACTCGTCGGTCTCTTCCCGGAGTCCGATTGATAGGAGCACCACGATGGCCGAAGCAACAAGAATGACCACTGCTGATGTCGTTGCGAGCGTGATGGCTGGTGAGCACGGCGATTTCGTGCGTGAGGCGGTCGCGCTCGTCGCTCGTGAGCTGATGGAGGCCGAGATCTCTGTCGAGGTTGGTGCTGAGCTCGGCGAGGTCTCGAGCGAGCGCACGGCGCACCGCAATGGTTATCGCCCCAGGCCGTGGGAGACGAGGGTTGGGGAGATCGAGCTGTTGATCCCCCGCAAGCGCCAGGGGCCCGCCTATTTCCCGAGCTTCCTGGAGCCCCGCAGACGCAGCGAGCAGGCGATCGTCGCGGTCGTGCTGGAGGCCTACGTCAACGGCGTGTCCACGAGGAAGGTCGACCGCCTCGTCGAGCAGCTCGGGATCGCTGGGATGACCAAGGACCGCGTCTCAGCGCTCTGCAAGGGCCTCGACGAGCAGGTCCGGGTCTTCCGCGAGCGCCCACTCGAAGGCGCCTACCCGTATCTGTGGCTCGATGCCAAGCACGTCAAGGTCCGCTCCGGCGGGCATGTCCGCTCGAAGGCGCTCGTGATCGCCTATGCGGTGCACGAGTCAGGGGTGCGGGAGGTGATCGGCCTTGATGTCGGCGAGGTCGAGTCCGAGGCGTTCTGGGTCGAGTTCATCCGCTCCTTGCGGGCACGCGGCCTTCACGGGGTGCGCCTGGCGATCTCCGACCATCACGAAGGACTGAAGCACGCGATCGAGCGTGTCCTGGCGTGCCCGTGGCAACGCTGCACCGTGCATTTCGTCAGGAATATGCACCAGCACTGCCGGCCGTCCCAGCGCGGGCTGGTCTCCGCGGCCCTCAGAGAGCTGTTCACCGCCGAGGACGGCAAACAGGCCCGCGAGCGCATGACCCAGGTCCTGGAGCGACTCCAGCCGACAGTCGGAAAGGTCTGCGAGCTCTTGGAGGACGCCGAGGAAGACCTCCTCGCGTTCTACGCCTTCCCACAAGCGCACTGGCCAAAGCTGCGATCCACGAACCCGCTCGAGCGGGTCAACCGCGAGATCGGCAGACGCTCAGACGTCGTCGGCATCTTCCCCAACGACACATCCGTGATCCGCCTCGCCGGCGCTCTATTGATCGAGCAAAACGACGAGTGGCTCGTATGCCGACGCTATCTCTCCGCCGAGAGCATGAACCAGATCGACGCTGTCAAAGACAGCCACGACCTCCCACAAAAAGAACAAGACGAGGAGGTGACCAAGCTCAACGCCGCCTGAGCCACGAACGCCCCCACCGACGAACAGGCATTACACCACTACACACGACTTGACTCGGACGCAGGCTCGTCTACGGACGCCATCGCGGCAACGGCGGGGTCTATGAATACTTCAGCTGCCTCAGCCACCAAGCACGGCGCCCCAGCTGCGGAGCCCGGTACCTATCCGTCGCTGATGTCGAGAGAGCGGTCGAGGGCTACTACCGCCAGATCCAACTCACCCCGGAGCAAATCGAGAAGGTGCGTCGGGATGTCCGTGAGCAGGTCGATGAGCGTCTAGCTGTCGCCCGCAAACAGTCTGAGCACCACAGCCGCCGGCTACGCATCCTCCAAGAAGAGCAGCAGAAGCTCGTGCAGCTCTATTACAAAGGCGGCGTCTCTGAGGAGGTCTTGACGGCCGAGCAAGAGCGCATTGAGACCGAGCGCACCCAGGCTCACCACTCTGGGTTGAGGCTGCCGCTCACGAAGCTACGGACGTCATGGAGGCGCTCGATGACGCTCTGACCATCGTCGGGCGCTGCCACGAGACTTATCTGGAAGCCAGCCCGATGCTCAGACGGCTTATGAACCAAACCATGTTCGAGCGGCTACTCATCCGCAGCGACCTCATCCAGTGCGACCAGCAGCCCATCTTCCGCCACATCACCCGCCTTGGACGCGGCTGCCAGACGCCCGCCAAGGCCTGGAGGCCCCAAAACGGCCAAGACCCCCGGTCTTTTGGGGGCCTTGGTTCCAACGTAGACCAAATGGTGCGGATGAGAGGACTCGAACCTCCACCCGGTTTCCCGGACACGGACCTGAACCGTGCGCGTCTACCAATTCCGCCACATCCGCGTGGGGATGCGAAGATATCGCAGACGGACGCTGCGGGCGGGTGGAACGCCGGCCCGAGCGATTGTCCGCCGCGCGGCGGACAAGCTGGGCGGGGGCTTTGCTAGCCTCGGTGCAGTCGTTTTGCGCCGCTATCGTCCAGGGGACTAGGACGCCGCCCTCTCATGGCGGAAACCCGGGTTCGAATCCCGGTAGCGGTATCGCTTCGGCGGCCGATCCTCGGAAGCCACTTTTGCTCGACCTACGGCGCTCGTTTGACCGCTTAGATGCTGGTTGCGAGGTGCCAGTAGCCCCATAGCACGGCACGAGGCCGAGCCGGCATATGCGACATCGAGGCCGCCGTGGCTACACGACGTCCTGCGACAAGAGTAGTATTCGCATCACATTGGAGCATTTCTGGATAGTGGACTTCGTTGTGCCCTGCAGGGCGGGGTTGAAGTCGGCCCGCCGGGGTCAACCCTCGGTGAACCTACGGAAGATTGTTCGAACCAACGGGAAAAAAGTCAGAGACGCGTCTCGACTTAAGCGTCTAGACCCGTGAATCTCCTGTATACGCACGAGTGGGGTGATGCCTGCTCGCAAGCGGAGTCCCACCGGGCGTCTTGGCTCGAACGGACTCGAGTGTTCACTACTACTGGCGAAACAGACGACTAGGTGGGAAGACATGACTCTTATGTACAAGACACGGACGGCGACACCGCGATTGCGCCCGGGACCAGGGGGGCTGCCACGCGGGCAGGTAACGCAGATCCAGCGAAGTCGCATGCTCGCAGCTGCAGTCGAGGCGGTGGAGGACGTTGGCTACGCGCGTATGACCGTTGCGCAGGTGATAAGTCGCGCTCGCGTATCGCGCAAGACTTTCTATGACGTATTCGCAGACCGCGAGGATTGCTTCCTGGCAGCTTTCGAGCAGGCGCTCACGCAGGCGCAGGCTGATCGCGCAGGAGGCATACGAGCGGGAGTCGAGCTGGCGCGACGGCGTGCGTGCGGCGCTGGCGCGGCTGCTGCTGTTCATGGACGAAGAGCCAGGGCTCGCGAAGCTCTGCATAGTTGAGGCGCTCGGTGCGGGCGAGAGGGTTCTGGACCGCCGCGCGAAGGTGCTCGACGAACTGGCCGAGGTGATCGACAGGGGCCGCACGGTCACCCACGCCATCCGCGAACCACCTGACGTGACCGCAGAAGGCGTCGTAGGCGCGATCTTCGCGGTACTGCACACACGCGTGCTCGAGCACGGCGAGGAGCGGCTGACCGATCTGCTTGGCTCGCTGATGAGCATGATCGTGCTCCCATATCTGGGAGCCAGGGCGGCGGGAAGAGAACTCAGCAGGCCGCCGATGGAGGTTCCCACCGAGGGGCGCTCGCGAGCGCTGGCCCGTCACAAGGATCCGCTGGAAGGCCTGAACATGCGGCTCACCTACCGGACGGTGCGTGTGCTGATGGTGATCGCCGAGCATCCGGGCGCCAGCAACCGCGAGATCGCCGAAGGGTCGGGCATCGTCGACCAAGGTCAGATCTCGAAGCTGTTGAACCGACTGGCCCGGCTGAAGCTGGTGGAGAATCTCGGTGAGGGACAGGAGAAGGGCGCCGCGAACGCGTGGCATCTGACCGCCCGGGGTGCGCAGGTGGAGCGAGCGACCCGCCCGCGCTGAATTCGTAGAAGACGCAGTCGGTCATCGACTCGTCTAGGAGGCCACGGCCGGCCGGTTGGTCGCGCCGCTGGCCGCCTAGGTTTGGCCGCACGGGTGCGTGAGATGACCGCGTAGTTGTCCCGTACGCCGCAGTCAGTCGGAGCAGTGGGCAGGTGCTCCGCTTCTTGCTGTGGCGTCTATTGGGCTTGCTCGCGGTGATCGCGGGCTTTGCCGTGCTCACTTGGTTCATTGACGGTGGACCGGGGAAGGCGCTGCGTGGCGAGCGCGCCGCAGTCGTCTTTCACATTGTTCCGAGTGCAGTGCCCGCGATCCTCGATCGTTGGCTTGGAGCGATCTGGGGATGGGCGCCCGCGCCAGGCGTGGCGCCCGTGAGGTTGTTGTTGCTGCTCGCAGCGGTGTCGCTGACGGTAGTCGCGACCGTGCGCGCCTACGCCCGTCGCCATCGTTGCTATGTACGGCTGCGGGTTGAGGCCTACCGAGCGGACCATGCGAGCGCCGAAGCCCTGGTGACGATGTTCGGCGCGCTGCACAAGCGTCTGCTGCGGCGCTGGTGGCGGCGGCTGCTGTTCGGCCAGCCATCGCTCGCGCTGGAGGTGCACCACGAGGCGGGTACGCCGAGCTCGGCATGGCTCGCGGTCAGCTGCCCCAGACAGCACCAGCGCATGGTCGAGGCAGCGCTGCAGTCCGCATATCCAAACTGCCATCTGCTTCCGGCGGCCCGGTCACTCGGCGTGGCGCCGGTCGTGCTGCGCTTGAAGAAGCACGCCGAGTTCATCAAGCGCGTCAAGACGCCAGAGCGCTTCGACGAAGATCGCGAGCCGAGCGTCAACCGACTGCTGACCGTCATGGGTGCCTGCGATGAGCCGGCATTCGTGCAGATCGCGCTAACGCCCACGCCGGCGCTGTTCGAGGCGTTTGCCAAGCACCTATATAAGCGCCACGAGGTGCGACTGTCCGCCGAACGTAGAGAGCACCTGCTGATCCGCGATCGCTCGATGGTCGAGGACGCCGAGCTCCGCGGCGGTCTGGAGGTCCAGCACAAACCACTGTTCTTCGTGGACATGCGTGTGATCGCCGGCAAGCGCGTCATCTGCGAGCAGATCGCCTCCGAGCTGCGCGCAGAGGGAGCCGAGAACCGCCTGGTGGAGCGCGGCACGGGCGTGCGTCACGGACTATTTCGGCTCTACACCCGCCGCGTGCTTCGCGGCGAGGGAAACCCGTTGCCGTCATTTCACAAGGGCGTGTTCGCCTCATCTGAGCTCGCGCCGATTTGGCAGCTACCTTCGGTCGACTACCTGACCGTGCCGTTCGCGCGCAGTGGTCTGCCGCTGGCGCCTGCCGGGCCCGGTGTCATGCGGCCAGGGGAGGGCCGGGGTACGCTGCGCGACGCGTTCGGCCCGGTCTCGATTCACGTGGAGTTGCGCAAGCAGAACACCGCCGTTCCCGGAACGGTTGAGCAGGGCAAGTCCAGCTACCTGGTGGCCAGCGTGGCCGAGGACCTCCGCCGTGAGCGCTGCGCGGTGATCGTGCTCGACCCCAAGGGCGACGCCGCGGAGGCGGCAGTGAGTGTGGTCTCGCCCGAGCGTACGTGCACGCTGCTGGACCTCGCCCATCCGACCTGCGGCTTCAACCCGCTGGCAGTGGATGCCCCCGCGGATGTGATCGCCGACTACGTGGTGGCGGCGCTGAAGAATCTTTTTACTGATGCTGACATCAGAGCGTCGTCTGATCGCTACCTACGTAACGCGATCATCGCGGTGCTCGCCTACGACCGCGACTGCACGCTGTGGGATGCCGCTCGCCTGTTGTCGGTCGGCGAGGAGGGCTACGCGTATCGCAGCAGCGTGGGGGCGCGCGTGCGGACGCTGCCCGAGTTCAAGGAGATCTCCGAGTTCTTCACCGCGGAGCTCGCCGCGCAGCTGGCGGATGCCCGTAGCACCACTACAGCCAAGTTGGATGCGCCTGTGAATAAGCTCGCGCGCCTGCTCAACTCACCATCGATCAAGCGGGTGCTCCTCAACGACGCGCTGAGGATCGACTTCGACCGGGTGATCGCCCTTGGCGAGGTGCTTGTCGTGAAGGGAGCGCTTGGCGCCATGGGTGCCGGCAACACGTCCGTGCTTATGCAGTTGCTCGTCGGCATGCTCGACGCGGCGCTGGCGCGTCAACAGGATCTCGTCCCCGCCGAGCAACGGGTTGCTGTTGCGCTGAAGGTCGACGAGGCGCCGCTCGTGATCAACCGTGGTTTCGCGGAAACGATGGCGTTGAAGCGCTCAGCCGGCCTTGAGACCGTTGCCTGCTGGCAGACGGACGCGCAGTGGACCGAACGCGAGGTGCGCGACCAGCTGGACGCGCTGTTTGCTCATCGCGTGTACTTCGCGACCGCCTCCGTGAGCGACGCACGGGCTGCTGTCGCGCTGACGATGGCCGAGTTCTCCGACACCGTCCGCCCAGGCATCGAGCGCCTGTCGAGTCTCGGCCACCCCGACGTGCGCCTGCATCTACCCAAGCACCACGCGATCGTAAGCTGGGTCACCCCGCAGGGACGTCAGACGCCGTTCGTTGCACAGACGATTCCGTTAACGGTTGATCGGGAGTGCCTTGCGCTGCACGCAGCCCGTCAGAGCGAGCGTGGCGGACGCCACCGCGCGGATCTACGCCAGCCGCACTGGGATCGCACACAGGGCGCCGCAAAGGATCATCAAGACCCCAATGGCCCCAGTGTGTCCATTGCGGTGGCGGAGGGCCCAACCGAGGTAATCGGCAAGCGGGCAGGCGGGGTGGTTGAGGTGGGCTTGCCGCCGACGCCCGCCGAGAGCTATCGCGAGCTCGTGGAGTTGGACGGCGCGCACAGTGTCCGCTGGGCCAAACCGATCTCCTCACCAGTGGCGCTCCAGGTCGATCAGCTCGACCTGGATGTGCTCGCGCTGATCGCCACGATGCGCCACGTGCTCACCAGCCAGCTGCACCGCCGGTTCAACTCGGGGCGGTCAGCCACGACAACTCAACGGCGCCTCAAGCGCCTCTGCGACGCGGGTCTGGTGGAGCGCTTCCAGTTTCACCGCCGCGATGGGGGAGGGATACCGATGTGTTACGTGATCGCTCCTGCCGGCTTGGAGGCGCTGCGGGCAAATGACCGCTCACATGTCGCGAGCGACGAGCTCATCGAGGCTGTCGAAGCGCGCCGGCGCACATCCAATGCGGCCAGCGACGCGGCCCTCAGAGAGGCGTGCCACGATACTCACGTCACCGGCTGGGCGCTGGCGCTCGTGGAGGTCCTCGAAGGCTCTTGCTCTGGATTGCGCGGGCCGCAAGCGTCGGTGCTCTCACCCCCGCGTCGCTCTGGCGTCGACGGGAGGACGGCTTTGGCACTGGCTGATCTGCGACTGCCGGGAGGGCGCACACCTCACGATTTCCTGCGATCGGACGGCTCTGGTCAGCGCCTGGAGGTGGAGCAGTTCGAGACACTCCGTCCCGATGCGACGATTGAGCTCGCCGCGGCTGCACAGCGACCGGGGGCTATCGACGTGATGGTCGAGCGCGAGGACCGGCTGTCGGGCACGGGGATCACCCGCAAGCTGCAGCGCTATGACCACTTCTTCTCCGGCTGGTCGGCGCACACCCATCGCTACGGCCGTCGCGCCGAGGCCACGCCAATGGTGGTGTTCGTGTGCCGCGATCGTGCCCGGGCTCGCGCCTGCGCGAGAGCGGCGGACCCCGTGCTGCGTGCCTGCAGGGCCTACGCCGGCGAGTACCCGCTTGACTGGGAGTACCTCGGACGGGAGCGGATCCTGTTCGTGGCCGAGCGCGACATCCACGAGCGCCTGTTGCAGGGCTACGCCGTGCCCAGGCTGCCGCCGGAGGTCCGTGTCACTGCTGCCCACGGCGATCCCCGTGCGGGAGAGGCCGTGGTCGAGGGCTGCGAGATCCTGGCGGGCATCCGCGGATACGGCGAGTAACCCCCGGATTTCAGCCCGAGAATGGTTCCAGTGCGTCTTCTTCTCCAAGACCATCACATCCCCGCCCGCCCGTTCAAAAAAGCCCCTTAAACGCAAAAAGCTCCACGGGGGCTCAATGCGAAAACGCCGGTCGCCTCGCTGGCAGACCTGTAGGCCTACGGCGAGGGCGCCCCGCTGGGCGCCCTCGCTTTTGGCTGGGACTCAGAAGACGAGATCGTCCTCTTCGCCGCCGACACCCACACCGACGAGCTCGCGCCCATCCACACCGTCACCGGACTCCTCACCAGTGAGGTCCGACTGGGCACGCTCGCCGGGGCTGTCCAGGAACTGAACGGTGTCGGCGACCACGCTGACCGCCTGACGGCGCTCCTGCTCGGCGGTCTCCCACTCACGCCACTCCAAGCGGCCGTCGATCGCCACGCGACTGCCGCGACGCATGTAGTGGCCGACGTTCTCCCCGGGTGCCCCGTAGACGCTCACGTCGAAGAAGTTCGGTCGCTCTACGAACTCCCCGTCGGCGTCCTTCCTGCTCGAGTTGCAGGCGATGCGCAGGCTGCAAACGCTCGTCCCCGAAGGGAGCGCTCGCAGCTCGGGGTCCCGTGTGAGACGTCCAACCAGAACGACGCGGTTGATGCTGAAGTAGGCCATGATCGGTCTCCATTGCTAGATGTTTGACCCCCCACGTCCAAGCTACGCATCGCTTGGGACGGTACTCGCGCTCGAAGGGCACGTTGGCTCGTTGTGGTCGAGCAGCGCCTCCAGGCCAACGGCGATGACGCTCTCCTCGGCCTGCGCCGCGGCGATCGCTCGGGCCAGCGGCCGCCGGACATCGGCAGCCGTCAGGTAGAGCGCGCCGGCGACGCATTTGCAGCGCGCCCACGCTCTGCAGATCTCAAGCAGCCGCCGTGGTGCCTTGATCGTCAGCTCGACCTCGATCGCGACCGGTAGGGACTCCCGCGGGTCATGCGGCCACAGCACCAGGTCGGGCCGGTGTAGCAGCGGCCCACCGGCGGGTGTGTCGCCAAGGCGTGCGCTTGCCAGTGGAGCGTCTGCTTGTCGCTCTTCCCGGCGGAGCTCGCGCTCGCCCATCACCTCGTGATCTGGATAGGCGTGCTCGAGTGCGCCCGCCACTTCGGCGCAGGCGATCGCGTGCGGGGCGTTGGCGACGCTGACCCGAGAGGGCTCCAAGCCGTGCAGGCCCGACTCGCGCAGCCCGGCGCGGGTCACCGCATATAGCGCTGGTGCGTCCGCGAGCACCTGTCTGCGCGTGAGCAGCCCCGCGTGCTCGGCGGCGCTCAGATGGGCTCGTGCCGAGGCGATCGTGCGGCCGTCATGCCGTGCGATCGACTCGGCCGTCACCGCACCCAGGCGTCCCGCCCAGCGCACGATCGCCAGGCGCTCGGGTGATGATGTCTTGACTACTCGGAGCATCTGCTCCTCCTTTGTTGTGAATGATCGGATGGGTGATTCGATGAGGCCAGCCGAGGTGTCAGATGGCGGCCGTGAAGGCGGCGAGCGTTCGGCTCAGCCGCGGAGCGCCGGTGAGAACATCTGCGCAATGCGCACGCTGCCGCCATGCTCGAGCTCGAGTACCGCGCCCCAGCCACGCTCGAGGCTCATCACCTGGCCCGGCTCGAGCACCGGCTTTTGGCTCCTCGTGCGCGTCGTCTTGCCATCGCTATGGCGCGAGAGCTTCCATGCACCGACGGTGCCGCCCATGCTCGAGATCAGCTCGGCCGAGCTCGGCACGACCTGACGATGCGCAATCAGCACCGCGAGGTTGCCGAGCACCTGCTCGAGTAGCCGCTCCCGACCTGGAATTCGGAGATCGGAGAGCTCCTGTGTGCCCAGCAACAGGCTGAAGCCGGCCGAGCGTGCACGGCCGAACAGCCTCACCACCTGCTCGGCGGCGATCGCGGAGAACTCATCGATCACCACCAGCGTTGGGATCGGCCTGTCCTGACATGCCGCGACCGTTGTCTGCAGATCCTGGACGATCGCGGCGCCGAGCATCTGGCTGAGCAGCGGCCAGCTGTCGGACTTGAGGCTGAAGTACACGACCGCCCGATTGCGCACGGCGGTGAGCAGGTCGAATCGCTCGGCTCCGGGCGTCTGCGGATCCAGCCACCTGCCGACATCGGACTCGGCCAGGATCGCCAGTCGATCGCGCACGCCCGCAAGATCGCTCTGCTGGCGCGTGGATAGCGAGTCGAGGTAGGCGAGCGTCGGGAGCGCCTGCTCCTCGGGCAGGACACGGACGAGCGCCTCCAGCCGCGCTGGCAGCAGATGCTCGACGATCGCACCGAGGCTCACTTCCACACCTGCCTGGCGCAGCGTGCGCACCACGTGGGCGAGATAGCGCTGGGCCTGGCGCAGGTAGTGCGGCTCGGTGAAGTGCTCGCCCGCCAGCAGCTTGTCGGCGATCTCGCTGGGGGATCCCTGTGCGTATGGGTTGTAGACGTAATCGCCCGCTGGCGTCCAGCCGATGAATGACCTGCCGGCGGCGAGCGCGGCGCGGCGCACCTGCTCGCGCATGTCGTGGTCGCCCTTGGGGTCGACCACGACCGCTGCCATCCCGTGCTCGATCGCACGTGTGGCGATCCAGCTCTGCGTCACCGTCTTGCCAGATCCCGTCGCGCCGACTACCAGTGTGTGCCTGCCGCCGTGGCCCGTGCCGAACGGGATCGCGACAGTGCGGTGGCTCTCGTCTCGACCGAGCAATAGCCGGCGGTCACGGACCCAGCGTCCCCTGCCGAGCTCGTCGCGGGCTCGCAGTGTCGCCGCCAGCGTCAGCGAGCGCACGAGGTCAAGCGGGGTACGCCGACCAGAGGCGATGCCGGCCAGGTCCGCGCCGGACTCGATGTCTTCGCGATGCCAGCGGCGACCTCGGATGCTCGCGAATGCGGTTGCGAGCGCCAGTGTGAACGCCCAGCCGCCGAGCCCCGGATCCACCCATAGCACCAGGACAAAGACGCTCGCCGCCCAGCTCCAGTGAAGATGAGAGCTGCGCATCCGCCGCGCGGCGAGCATCCCCAGAGCCAGACCGAGGGTGCAGTGGATGGCTGCTCCAGCGAGCCATTGGGTGAGTTCTCCAAGGACCACATGGAGATTGCGTTCGCTTTCTAGAAATGCAGTCGAAGAGCGCATTGCGCCACTCCTTTCAGAGCCCGCCACGAACAGCAGGCCCGCTCGGACCGGCGCAAGCCGGTCACGGTGGTTAACGAGCGATGGCGAGCCCTCGGGCTCGCCATCGGTACTGCGTGTGGTGCGTCTCGGGCTGCTCTCAGCCCGTCAGGGTGTGTGCCTGGCCGTCCTCAGCTCGTCGGGGTCGCTCAGAGCGCTCGCGTCATAAAGCTCTTGTTGAGCGCTCGCTCGTCATCGAGCGGTGCGCGTACGCCGATGTGGGTGAAGCCAGCCCGCGAATACAGGCGCTCGGCAGCGACGTTCTCGTCGGTGACGGACAGCTCGATCCTCGCCACACCGCGACTCGCCGCCCAGTCGAGAACGGCGTGGAGCAGCTGTGCGCCCACGCCGCGGCGGCGATAGGCGGCGTCGACCCACATTGCGCCGAGCGTTGCAACGCCTGGCCTCTCGGCATCGAGGAATCCGCCAGCCATGCCCGCCCACTCAGGCAGAGCCGCGACGAACACCACACGGTGCTCGCCAGCCTCGCTGTCTGCGGCCCAGCGCAGCCAGTGCTCCTCGGGCAGGCTCATCTCTCGCGCGAGTGTCGAGCCGAAAGCGTCTGGGTCCTGCCTTAGCGCACGTAGCCGCAACTCCAGCAGCTGCTCTGCCTGGCTGCTGAGGACCCTTTGTACCAGCAGCGCCTCACGCACGGTGAAGCGAGGTCCGGGCGTAGTCGTCTGCGACACGCACGATGTCGTGCTCGCTCGACGGTGCGCTCGCGTCGGTGTGCCGCCAGATCTCGGCGACGATTCCCCACGTGTCGAGTCCGACGAGGCGGTGACGCTCGCCGAGCCCAAGCCGTAGCGATTCACCTGCGTTGTAGCTGCGCATCGGCGGCTCCTCGTCGTCCGGGCCGCGGCTGACGCCGACCGGCCCCTCGACGATTCGCCATATCTCGCTGCGTTTGCGGTGGTACTGCCACGACAAGCGCCGACCCGGAGCTACGAGCAGAACCTTCGGGCTCAACATCGACGATCGGTCGATGTCCGTCAGTCGGGCATCCGGGAAGTACACGCGGATGAACGTCTTGACATCAGCCTGGGAGATCAGCAGGAAGCCGCCCCATGGCCGGGTTAGATCCTCGCCAACGACGGTCAGCCCAGTGCTGGCTTGCAGTGCTCTTGCACGCGATATCGCCGCGTTCATCTCGGAGGGCGTCATCGTCCCCATACGCGCGAGCCTACCGAGCGGCAACGCGGAAGCTCACGGTTGCGTCTGGGTGAGCCTCCGCCAGACGGAGTGGCGCTCACCTCAGCCGGTAGCCCACGCCCCAGACGTTGATCACCCAGCGGCTGGCGTCCCGCGGGGCGAGCTTGCGACGCAGGCGGCTGGCGTGGCTGTCAAGGGTGCGCGTCGATCCTCCCGCGCGGTATTGCCAGACGGCGCGCATGAGCTCCTCGCGGGCGAATACCCGCTCGGGCTCGCGTGCCAAGTGAACGAGCAGCTCGTACTCCATGCGGCGAAGCTCCACCGACCGGCTCTTGACGCTGACCACGTGCGTGCTCGTATCGATCGTCAGCGGCCCGACTTCGATCAGCCTCGTTTGGTCCTGCACGCTCGCGGTGCGCCTCAGGATCGCCCGCAGGCGTGCCCGCAGCTCGAGATAGGTGGCTGGCCTTGCCAGGAAGTCATCGGCGCCCGCTTCGAAGGCACGCAGCATGTCGAGCTCGCGTGCTCTGGAGCCCACGACGATCGCCGGTAGCGTTTGATCCCAGGGCGTGCCGACCCGCGCCGGCCGGCGGATCTCATCCAGCAGCTCGAGCGCACCGCGCGGCGAGTCAAGCCTGCCCAAGACCGCCAGCCGCGGCGCACGCACACCCGCGAGCACGCGTGCGTGCTCGGCGCTGCGGGCCAGCTCGACGCTGAAACCGTCGGCGAGCAACTGCTCGGTGATGGCCTGGCCGAGCTGGCGATCTGACTCGACCACAAGGATCGGCCCGCGAGGATCGGCGCTCATCAGAGCTCGACCTCACGTGGACTGATCCCCAGCCCACTGCGCGCTATCAAAGCAAGCACGTCGCTGTGGATCCACGGCGTCGGCGTGCGCTGTCCGCCCTCAGGGACCAGCCCGAGGCGCCTGGCCAGCCAGCTCGTCTCACCGCTTTCGTTGCCTTTGCGATCGCGCTTGATCCGGCCACAGCGAACGGCGATCTCGCTCATGCTCAGGTCTCCGCGGGCGACGTGCTCGAGCGCGACCTCGCGCAAGCGCCGGTTGAGCACGATCGGGCTTTGCTGCACGCGGGCGAGCTCGGCTCGTAGCACAGCTGTGGAGACGTCGACCTCGTTGTGCAGCGATAGCGCCCGCATCGTCAACGCTCGCACAGGCTCATAGCTCTCAATCGCGGCGATCGCCTCGCGCACGCTCACCGCTTCGCTGGCGCACGGTGCAAGGAGGTGCTCGTCGCGGCACCAGCGCAGCTCGGGGATCGACATCCCCGACTGCAGGGATTGCAGCCGGTAGTGCCGACCGAGACGATCGACGGGCTCGCTGGTGCTCGCCGGCTCGTTGTGGATCTGTGCCTCTGGCTTATCGGGGAAGGGCGCGCTGCGCAGATCCTCGTCCGTCACGAGGCGACAGCGCTGGCGAGTCGCGGCTATGTCCCGCAGATAGCTGGCGCAGACAAGGGTCGCGTTCTCCGCGGGCTCGTCGGCCGCTAGATGTGCAACCAATCGCGTGTCGCTGAGCGTGACGCGATCTCGATCGAGGACGAGCACGCTCCCTGCCGTGCCACACTGAGCGATCACCTCGCGTGCATTGCCCCGCCGGTCGGTGTAGCGGTCGAGCAGCCGCTGATCCTGGCCCCCGCTGGACTGTGTGGGCTTGCGTGTCGGGCGCCGGCGTGGCGGTGTGACGGTGTTGCGTCGCGCGGCTCGACGCTGGGTGGGGACGGTGGACGAGAGCGTGGCTGTCATGGCGATCTCCTGCTGGTTGGGGTTTGACTGCAGTGGGGTGCGTGGGGTGCGTGCGGCGGCTTGTAGGGAGCCGTGGGGGCGTTCGTCAAGCGGCCCGGGTCGCGGTCTGGTGGGCGCGGGCAGCGCTCCGAGAACCCCTAGGGGTTCTCGGAAAACATCAATCGGCGAGTGCTAGGCGGACGAACTTGGCGCGAACGCGCTCATCTCCGCGGTGTCATCGCGGCGTCGCTCGACGGCGGGTGATGCGTGCTGGCATGGGCGGCTCGGCCGTGAAGGCCGATCTGCTCTGCTCGATCGCTTGCCGGGCAAGCTTTGGGGAGGCGCCGGCGTGTGCCGGAATGGCTTAGGCAGTGAGAAAGAAGGGAGGATCGCAGCGTACCCGGCTTGCGCGCCAGCGATCGCCGGGGTCGGGTCGGTGTCCGGATCAGGGGCCTTGATCAGCGCAGTCGCCCTGCCGTCGAGCGACGCAGTTTGGCTCTGTGATGCCGAATGTCGTTGTCATGGCGGTGCAGTCACCCGCCGTGCTGGCCTCAGGGTGACTGCAGCCACAAACGCGGGGGAGGGGTGGTGACTGCAGGGATGGCCTACCCAGCTGCGCGATCGAAGGAGCAACTGCACCAGTACCTTCGCGCCAGATCGTGCCGCCGTCGTCGCAGTGCGTAAACTGGCGCGCCGCAACCCCAGATCAGCCACGCCGCGCAAGGAGCCGTCGATGCCTGTCAACACAAGAGCGATCGGTAAGACCTACGAGCCCGTGCTGTACGCGGTGGGCCGGGAGAAGATCAAGGAGTACGCCCGCGCCGTGGGCGAGACAAATCCGGTGCATCTCGAGGTGGACGCCGCACGAGCAGCTGGCTACGAGGATGTCGTTGCGCCGCCGATGTTCGCCGTCGTCTACAGCGCACCGGCGGTCGGACCGCCGATCTTCGATCCCGAGATCGAACTCAACTTCCCGATGATGGTCCACGGCGGACAGGAGTTCGTCTGGGGCCCCCTGGTCGTCGCCGGCGATGAGATCACGACGACCGCGAGCGTCAAGGACATCTCCGAACAGGATGGTCGCGGCTACTACGTGTTCGAGTCCATCTCCACCAACCAGCGCGGCGAGCAGGTCTGCCGCGGAACCTGGACGAACATCGTCCGAGGAGTGTGATCGCGATGGCACAGCTCAACACCGGCGAGCAGATCCCCGAGCTGCGAGTCACCCCCGACAAGTACCTGACGGTGCGTTACGCGGGTGCCTCTGGGGACTTCAACCCGATCCATACCGACGAGGAGTTTGCCCGCGCTGTCGGCCTGCCCGGACGGATCCTCCACGGCCTGTGGACGATGGCCCAGGTGGCGAGGGCACAGACGGATGCGGCTGGTGGCCCCGAGCATCTCAAGCGCCTGTCGGTGCAGTTCCGCGGCATGGGTGTGCCCGAGCAGGAGGTCCTGGTGACGGGTACGGTGCGGGAGGCTGCCGACGGCCACGTGACGATCGATACGGTCGCAGAGCAGGGCGGCAAGCAGATCATCCGCAACGCAGAGGCCGAGCTCGAGCTCTAGCGGCGAGAGCCCGGTCGGCGTCAGCACGCCGCCTACAATCAAGATCATGCTGAGCCCCCGCCAGGAGCACATTCTGTGCAAGGTCGTCGATGACTACCTGCGCACTGGTCAGCCGGTTGCTTCGCGTTCGATTGCCGCATCCGGAGATCTCGACTGTGGCCCGTCGACGGTTCGAAACGAACTCGCGCTGCTCGAGGAGTACGGGCTGCTAGATCACCCCCATGTGTCCGCCGGTCGCGTCCCCACCGACGCTGGCCACCGCTACGTGGTCGATCGCCTGCTGAGCGCCGAGCACGGGCCGCAGGCGCCGCAGCGTTTGGAGCTGTCGCTGATTCGCCGCGAGGTGGACGAGGCGATGCGTGCCACCACCGAGACGCTTTCGCAGATGACGAACCTGCTTGCGGTCGTCTCGGCGCCGTCGATGAACACCGCGACGATCCGCCACATCGAGGTACTGGCCCTGCAGCCGCAGGTGGTGCTGGTCGTGATCATCACCTCCGCGGGAAACGTCTCGAAGATGTTCGCGACGTTCGAGCGTGCCGTCGATCCGGGCCTCGTCGCGTGGGCGGCCGAGTATCTGAACGAGCGGCTCGTCGGACTGGAACTGGGCGCGCGGATGCTTCAGCAGCGTCTGATGGACCCGAGCCTCTCCGTGACTGAGCTCAAATTCCTGGAGCGTTTCGTGCCGGCCTTTGGCGAGCTCGCCTCCGACGGTGAGGACACGCTGTTCGTCGATGGCACCGCGCGGCTATTCGAGACGGGCCAGATCGAAGGCACCACGCATATGAACGAGCTGATCGATCTACTCGAGCGGCGGGTGGCGCTGCTGCAGGTTCTGCGCGCGGCTCTCCTCGAGCGGGGTATGTACGTGCGCATCGGTCATGAGAACGAGCTTCCGGCGATGCACTCGCTGGGGCTTGTCGCGACCGGCTACGGGATGGCCCGGCGCAAGCTGGGGACGGTGTCCCTGATCGGGCCGGTGCGGATGGACTACGCGGTCGCGATCGCTACCGTGCGCGAGGCAGCCCAGCAGCTGTCGCGCTTCATCGAAGACGCTTACGCCGAGAACTGACCGGAGCGACATGCCGCGTGACCCCTACGAGGTGCTGGGCGTCGCTCGCGACGCCTCCGAGCAACAGATCAAGAAGGCGTTCCGTGCGCTGGCGATGGAGCTACATCCCGATGTCAATGCGCATGACCCCGACGCCGAGGAGAAGTTCAAGGAGGCAGCGGAGGCAAACGAGATCCTGTCGGACGCCGAGCGGCGAGCAACCTACGACCGCTACGGCCACGAGGGGCTGCGCTCGGGCGGTTACGCCCCCAACTTCGACGGCTTCGGTTCGATCAGCGACCTCTTCAACGCGTTCTTCGGCGGAGGAGCGGCCGCACGCGGCGGCCCCGCGCAGGGCACGGACGCAGCGATCGCGGTGGAGCTCGACCTGCTGGAAGCGGCCAACGGCGCCAAAGTGGAGGTCTCCTTCGAGGCGATCGAGCGCTGCGAGCACTGTCACGGCAACGGCGCCGAGCCAGGGACACCGATCGAGACGTGCGAGCGTTGCGGCGGTGTGGGACAGCTACAGGCGGTGACGCGCACGCTGCTCGGACAGATGGTGCGCACGATGGTCTGCGACGTCTGCCACGGCGACGGGCGGGTGCCCACGCAGCCTTGCGACGATTGCCGTGGTCGCGGGCGCGTGACGCACATCCGCACGCTGGAGGTGGATGTTCCCGCGGGCATCGCCGACGGGCAGCGGATCCGGCTGGGCGGCCGCGGCCATGCCGGTGAGGCAGGGGCACCGGCAGGCGACCTGTATGTGCTCGTGCGGGTCCGCGAGGACGATCGCTTCGTGCGGGAAGGCGACGATCTGATCACCGCTCTCGATGTGGCTGCGCCGCTGGCGGCGCTCGGTGGCACGCTCGAGGTGCCCACGCTCGAGGGCGTCGCTTCGATCGATCTTCCCGCCGGCACCCAGCCGGGGGAGGTGCTCACGCTGCGCGAACAGGGCATGCCGGCGCTCAGGCGCAGCCGGCGTGGAGATCTGCGCGTCGTCGTCAACGTCATCGTCCCGCGCCGTCTGAATCCCGAGCAGCGCGAGCTGCTGGAACGCCTCAACGACAGTCTCAGTGAGGAGAACCTGCGCTCCCAGGAGTCGATGTTCGCGAAGCTCCGCCGCGCGCTCGGTAGCCAAGCGGCGTGATCAGACTCGCCGTTCGCGTCAGCACCGAGCAGGCCGAGACGGTGCTGGCGGAGCTCCTGGAGCTCGCGCCTGCGGGTGTCGAGGAGGTATCGGTGGGGGCGGATATCGTCGAGTACGCCGTGTACGGAGCGCCGGGTGAGCTCCCGAGCCTTCCCGATCTACAAGCGGTTGCCGGCGAGGCGCTCGTGGAGATCTCCACCAGCGAGCTGGCCGATGACTGGCAGGAGCGCTGGAAGCAGTTTCACCACCCCGTCCTGCTCGAGCCGCCAAGGGCGCGGGAGGGCGAGCACGTGGTGCCAGCCCTGCATGTGCGCCCGCCGTGGGAGGCGCCCAGCACCGATGGCGACGGCCCCGTGCGCGAGATCGTGATCGACCCGGGTCAGGCGTTCGGGACGGGAGCGCACGCCAGCACCAGGATGTGTCTGGAGCTGCTGATGGAGCTGGCGGTGCGCGAGTCGCCGCGCGGGGCGCTGGTGGACGTTGGCACGGGCTCAGGCGTGCTGGCGATCGCCGCGGCGGGACTGGGATTCGGACCGGTGCTCGGTCTCGACCACGAGCGCGAGAGCGTGCAGGCCGCGGGCGAGAACGCAGCCGTCAACGGTGTGGAGATCGAGGTCCGCCGCTTCGAGCTGCGCACACAGCCGCTCCCCTGGCTCGACGGCCCAGACGCGCCCGCGGGGCCGATCGTCGTGCTCGCAAATCTGCTGCGTCCGCTGCTGCTCGAGCTCGCGAGCACCATGGAGGTGGCGCCCGCGCATCTGATCGCCAGCGGGCTGCTGCGTGAGGAGGTCGACGAGGTCGTGGGCGCGTTCGGGGAGCGGCTGGGGCTGCGCGAGCGCGAGCGGCGCGCCAGCGGCGAGTGGGCAGCCGTGTGGCTGCAGGCCAGCTGAACCTAGGCCTCGTCAGGGATCTCGGTGGCGGCCCGCACGATCGAGCGATACACCAGGTCGATCGCCGGGCGCACCCCTTCCTCCTCGCCCATCAACGCGCCGGCGGTGCTCAGCGCGGCGCCGATCGTCTCGAGCGCCTCACCGTCAGGCCCCGGCTGAGGATCCCGGCAGCCAGCGATTGCCATTTCGAGCATCGCCCGCGCCTGCTCGACCACGCCGGTGAATAGCGCGGGGCCGACAAGGCTCGCGTAGTTATAGACACGGGCCAGACGGCCTGAGAGCTGGATCGAGGAACCGCGTCGCGGCGGTGTCACTGGCGGCAGCGGGTGTCCGTCTATTAGCGCTGCCATCGTGCCGCCGAGCATCGTGCGTGTGCTTGCCTCGTCGAGGCCTGCTTGTGCCGCCACACGCAGTGCCATGTACAGCGTCGTTGCCGGAAGGCCGTATGGGGGATCGGAGGCGAACACGATCCGCTCGATCGGCGCTCGCGCGAGCAGCTCGATCACGTCGAGCGGGAAGAAGCACGAGATGTCGTAGAGCACGCCAGGATGCTCGGCCAAGCGCGAGGTCAGGATGCCCTGGTCACAGATCGCGCCGTGCGCAAGGATCAATACCGCCCCCGGATGGCGTAGGGCGAGATCAGCGAGCCCGTCCGCGAGCGGTGGAAGTCCGCGGCCGGCGTGGATCAGGATCGGCACGCTGGCCGCTTCTGCAAGCGCGAAGACCTCCTCCATCTCCTGGCCGTCGAACTTGAAGTCCTGGGCTCGGGGATGCAGCTTGATGCCACGGGCCCCGGTCGCGAGACAGCGTTCCGCCTCCGCCAGCGGAGCTTCGGCCGGGTCCAGGCGGCAGAACGGCACGAGCCTACCCTCGCTCTCGGCGGCCCATGCGAGCACGCGGTCATTGGGGACGCTGTAGGAAGGCTTGCGCTCTGGATCATGTAGCGGGAACACGCACGCGCGCCGAGCGCCAGCGCCGTCCAGCTGGGCGAGCAGCTGCTCGGGGGTGAGCGAGCGTCCATCCTCGTCCAGGCCCAAGTGGGTGTGCGCGTCGATCACTTCCGCGTCCGCGGGGCGCAGGCGCTCGGTTTCGGCGAGGAACGGCGCCAGGGCGTTGGCGTACAGGGATACGTCCACGGCCTGCACCTTATTGTGTAGCTGTGGCCTGGCAGGTAGTGATAGCTGGCGGCGGCTTCGGCGGCTTTTACGCGGCGCGTGCGCTCGAGCGTCTGCTGCCGGCTCAGAGCGCACGGGTGACGCTCGTCAACGACGCCAACTTCATGCTCTACACGCCGCTCTTGCCAGGCGCGGCGGGGGGAACGCTGGACCCCCGTCACGTAGTCGTCTCGCTGCGCTCGCAGCTGCGCCGCACCGAGCTCGTGATCGGGCGCGTCACCGGCGCAGACCCCGCACGAGGGACCCTGGGGGTGCAGCGGATCGACGGTGAGCAGCTCGACCTCGACTACGACCAGCTGATCATCGCGCTCGGCTCGGTGTCGCGCACGCTCCCGATCCCCGGGCTGGCCGAGCACGCGATCGGGCTGAAGTCGTTGTCGGACGCGACGGCGCTGCGCAACCAGGTGCTGAGCTGCCTCGACATCGCGGAGTCCGTCGAGGACCCGGCGATGCGCGCGGAGTACCTGGGGTTCGTGTTCGTGGGCGCCGGCTACGCCGGCGTGGAGGGGCTCGCCGACCTGCAGGACTTCGCCGTACAGGCGATTGAGCTCTACCCCCGCTGTCGCGCCCAGGGGATGCGCTGGGTGCTGGTCGAGGCGAGGGAGCGGATCATGCAGGAGGTCCCCCGCAGCCTGTCCGAGTTCGCCGAACGCGAGCTTCGCGGCCGGGGAATCGAGGTGCGCACGAACATGACGCTGCTCGAGCTGAACGCGCGCGCGGCCACCCTCTCGGGTGGCGAGACGATCGCGGCGCGCACGCTCGTCTGGACCGCCGGGGTCAAGCCCAGTCCGGTAGTGGCGCAACTCGGTCTTCCCCTGGATCGGGAGGGGCGTGTACTGGTCGACGCGTCGATGCGCGTGCAAGAGCCCTCACAGGCTTCCGGCGACGCCCACGCTCTCCTGCGTTCCGGGAGCGGCGTGTGGGCAATAGGCGACTGCGCGGCGGTGCCCGACGCCTCGAGGCCGGGACAGCCGTGTCCCCCGACGGCGCAGCACGCGATACGCCAAGGACGACTTGTCGCTCGCAACGTCGCCTCCTCGCTTGCCGGCGGCAGCACACGCCCGTTCCGTTATCGCACGAAAGGCGTCGTCGCGGAGCTCGGCCGCAGCCAGGCGGTGGCGATCACGCTCGGCATTCGCTGGAGTGGCCTGCCGGCGTGGCTCATCGCACGCACCTACCACCTGCTGTTGATGCCCGGCCTTGAACGCAAGCTGCGTTTGCTGGTGGACTGGAACGTGGCGCTGCTGTTCGGCCGCGATTCCTCCTCGCCGGGGCGCCTGGGCAGCCCTACGCCCCTCGAACACGACTAACGCGACCCTCCGGGCCGCGCGAAGATGGCGGCGCCAAGGCGATAGCTGCGTATCCTGACTTACAGATGGCGATAATTGAGCAGATCAAAGTCGACGTGCAAGCAGCGATGCGCGCGGGTGAGAAAGACCGCGTAGGTGCGCTGCGGCTGCTGCTTTCGGAGCTGCAGAAGGCCGCCAAGGAGGGCGCTGACGACGAGCTGACGGTGCTGCGGCGCGAGCGTAAGCGCAGGCTGGAGGCCGCCAGAGCCTACGGTGAGGCCGGGCGAGAGGACCTCGCGCATGGCGAGCAGGCCGAAGCGGAGATGATCGACTCCTACCTGCCGGCGGAGCTCTCTGAAGAGGAGCTGGCGGCGATCGTCCAGCAGGCAGTGCGTGATAGCGGCGCAACGTCGGCTAAGGACATGGGCGCCGTCATGAAGCAGGCGATGGCTGTGGTCGACGGTCGTGCTGACGGTAAGCGCGTGTCTGGGCTTGTACGAGCGGCGCTTGCGGGATGAGGACACAGATCGAACTGTCAAACGTCGTTGCGGCCGAGCTGGCGGGTAGCCAGGACATGGTGCTGCGGGCGCTGGAGGCACACCTGGACTGCAAGGTGTTCCTGCGCGGCAACCTGCTTACGTTCGACGGCGATGAGAGTGAGACGCGCACCGGTGAGCGTGTCGTGCGCGAGCTCGCTGAGCTGATCACTGCCGGCCACCAGGTCGGGCCCCGGCACGATCGCGGCGGTTACCGGCGCGTTGGACGCTCACGAATCGCCAGCGCGGGTACTCGAGGATGTCGTCTGGCGTCACCGCGGGTTGCGGGTTGCGCCGAAGACGATCAACCAGAAGCGCTATGTCGACTCGGTCCGCGAGAACACCATCACTTTCGGCGTGGGCCCCGCGGGCACGGGTAAGACGTTCCTGGCAGTGGCAATGGCTGCCGCTGCACTCTCGCGCCACGAGGTGAATCGCATCATCCTTACGCGCCCGGCGGTCGAGGCGGGCGAGCGTCTGGGGTTTCTGCCCGGTGACCTGATGGCCAAGGTGGACCCATACCTGAGGCCGCTGTTCGATGCTCTGCACGACATGCTCGACCCCGAGAAGGTCTCCCAGCACATCGAGCGTGGCGTCATCGAGATCGCGCCGCTGGCGTTCATGCGCGGACGCACGCTGAACGACTCGTTCGTGATCCTCGACGAGGCCCAGAACACAACACCGGAGCAGATGAAGATGTTCCTCACACGCCTTGGCTTCGGCTCGAAAATGGTCGTGACGGGGGATGTCACACAGGTCGATCTCCCGCGCGAGCAGCAGTCGGGCCTGATCGCTGTGGGTGAGGTGCTGGATGCGGTCGAGGAGATCGAGTTCGTTCGCTTCGGAGGGGAAGACGTCGTGCGCCACAAGCTCGTGCAACGAATCGTGGAGGCCTATGAGGTGCACTCTCAGCACGATGTGCCGGCCCGAACAGGCATTTCGTCGCGCTCAGCGGTCCGCAGCGTCTAGACCGTGGCATCAACCATCAGGCGGCGATGATCGAAGTCGAGGTGTTCGGCGCGAGCCTCGTCTCCGGGGCGCCGTCCCAACAGGAGATCCGCGGCTTGTGTGAGAAGACGGCCGCAAGCATGGGCGTCCACGATGCGCACGTCGCGATCGAGTTCGTCGACGCAGCGAGGATCCAAGAGCTGAACGGCGAGCACCGTGACAGGCCAGCACCCACCGACGTTCTGTCGTTCCCAATCGACGGCGTCGAGCCGCTGCACGGTGATGCGCTTCCCCGCGAGCTCGGCGACATCGTCATCTGCCCAGAGCACACGGTCGATTTACGCGAGGCAATTGTCCACGGCATGCTGCACCTGCTGGGGATGGATCACGAGACGGACGACGGTGAGATGCTCGAGCTCCAGGACGAGCTGCTCGAGATGACCAGTAGCGGCTTCGTCGCGCTTGCGGGAAGACCCAACGTTGGCAAGTCGACCTTCGTCAACGCGGTGGTGGGTGAGAAGGTGGCGATCGTCTCGGATCGGCCGCAGACCACCAGACGCGCGATCCGCGGTGTTCACCACAGCGGGGATTGTCAAATCGTGCTGGTGGATTTGCCCGGTGTGCAGCGTCCGCGCGATGCTTTGACGACGCGCATGGCACGACGCGTGCAGCAGGAGCTGGATGGGTCGGACGCCGTGCTGCTGATGCTCAATGCCCAGCAGGGGGTGGGGCCTGGTGATCGCTTCATCGCAAGCACGCTGGCCGACGCGCGCGTGCCGGTGACGATCGCGGTCAACAAGGTCGATCGACTTTCGCGAGCCGCGCTAATGGCTGTGCTCGAGGAGGCTGTCGAGCTAAAGCCACAGGCGGAGGTGTTCCCGATCTCCGCGCGTACGGGGTCCGGTGTCCCGGAGCTGATCGAGCATCTCATAGCGCTGATGCCGGAGGGACCGTTTATGTATGAGCCGCAGGCAACCAGCGACCAATCGCGGGAGCTGCTGTTTGCGGAGCTGATCCGCGAGGCGATCATCAGGCGCACGTTCCAGGAGCTGCCACATGCCGTGGAGGTGGTGGTCGAGGAGATCACCTATCCACGAGAGGGCTTGGCCGGCGTGCGGGCGTTGATCTGGGTGGAGAGTGATTCCCAGAAGGGGATCCTGATCGGCGCTCATGGCCGCATGATCAAGGCGATCGGCACGGCCGCCCGGCGCGAGCTTCAGCGCGTGCTCGACTGTCAGGTGCATCTCGAGCTGCTGGTGCGCGTGCGGCGCGACTGGCGTGCTGATGAGGGTCTGCTGGACCGGCTCGGTATCACCTAGAGGGGTGGCGCTGCCGTCGTGGCGGCCTGCCTGCGGGCGCGCTGCGGGGGGCGGGCAGGCGTTCCGACAGCTACACCGGATCTACTGCGGGTAATTCCCGTTCGTCTGATTCATTCAACCTGTGAGTGCGAGGCGGCGCGTTTTGGGGTACGTTCTGGGTTGAGCCAGCCTCGTGGGGAGGGTATGCATGTCCGCGAAGTACGCGATATTGGGACTCGTAATTGAGCGTCCCGGCTACGGTTACCAATTGGCCCAGCGTCTAGAGGAGCGCTTTGGATCCTCCGCGTTCGCGCCGTCGGGTGTCTACTCCGCGCTCGATCAGCTCAGCCGCGACGAATTCGTGCGTGCGGCGGGTGAGATGGGGCTTGGTCCCGCGCGTCGGGCGGCGCCGCGGATGATTTACGAGGCGACCGACCAGGGCGTCGATCACTTCGAAGAGTGGATCGTTGGCTCCTCGCCCGCGCCGCCGCTGCGTGACGAGTTGCACATGAAGATCGCGCTGTGTCGGCCCAGCAACCTGCCGCGGCTGATCGATCTCGTCTACGGCCAGGAACTCGCGTGTCAAGGTAGGCTGCGCGATCTCAAGGAGGGCGGTGCGGGTGCAACGAGCGGCGACCCACGCGATTGGTCGCGGCTGATGCAGGCTCTCGTCAGGGACGCTGAGGTTGCACTGTGGAAGTCGCGGATCGAGTGGCTGCAGAATGCTCGCGAGCTGCTCGAGGGTCTACTGGAGGAGTCGCGGCGCTCGCACGTGCAAGTGACTTAGTCAGAACTGAATATTCAGGGCCGGCTGTGCGGGCGTCATGGCTGCGGGCATGATAGGCACGCGAATGACAGATGAGAACACGAGCGGAGTCCTGCCCGCAGGTGGTAAGCATCGGCGTCGGGTCGGCGTTCCGCGGCGGCCAGAGCATCGCAGCAAGCCGCTCGACTCCGACCCGGTGATGATTGAGCTGTCGAAGGCTCAGGTCGATCAGGTCATTCGTGCGGCTGGAGAGGGCGGGACGATGTCGGTGCTGCTCTCGGCGCTCAAAGATCCGCAGTGGACGCTCGCGGTCGACTCCGACAACTGGTCCTATCCCGTGCAGATGGAGGACCGGCGTTTGTCGCGTTCGCTGCTCTCGGGTTTGCTTGTGCTCTCCTGCTTCTCGGCTGAGGGGGGCTCTCTGGGGATCGCGGAACTCGCTCGCAGGCTGGATATGAACACGAGCACAACGCATCGATACGTCACGACCCTCCTGGCGGTCGGTCTGCTCGAGCGCGATCCCACCACGCGCAGATATCGACTCGCGGCCTAGGCCGTCTACAGCGCTCGCTCGAGCCGCCTGGCGATGTCGGCCACGGCCGCCAGATCGAGCTGTGCATCCCACACGAATGGGATGCCGATGACGTCGAAGTTGCGTCGGCGCAGGCGCGCGAGCTGGTTGTGCTGAAAACGCCCACGGTCGTGCACAGCCTGGGCTGCCCGTATGGCGGAGTTGGTCACGCTGTGTTGCGCCGCGAGGACGGCCGCCGTTGGCACATTTCCCGGGCGAGCACCGGCGCCGGCGGCTGTCTGTTGGCCGAGTGACTGGATGCGGCGCAGCTCCTCTGTCGAGAAGCGTCGTGGTAGCAGGGCGTTGACGACCACGCCAGCAAGCGCGCGGCCGAGCTGGCGATGCAATCCCTCCTGGAGCTCCAGTACCTCGGTGACCGCCATCTCGGTTGCCAGCGTGACCGCCATGTATGCGGTGTGCGACGGTGTCTCCAGTAGCTGTTGCACCTCGCGCGTCTGTCCCGCGATCGGGCCAACGCGGGCGATCGCGCCGAATGTCTGCGCCGAGCCGAGCATGCCCAGCGCGTGGCCGGTGGCGGGAGCATCCAGCACGACCAGGTCATAGCCATCGGGGCGCCTGCCGCGGCCGCTGCCACGGGTCAGGCGCCAGATCTTGACCATGGCGACTAGCTCCTTGGCGCCTGGCGCGGCGGCAGCGAAGTACTGGAAGGTCCCGCTGGAGGCCAGCACGCGACCGGAGACGCGCCCGCCAAGCGCCTGCAGCCACTCCAATAGCGCCCGATCGGGGTCGATGGAGATGCTCGACAGTCCCTCCTGCAGTCGCGTCTCGACCCCCGGCTTGGGTGCTGCGACCCCGAATAGCGCCGGCAGCCGACTCTGCTGGCCGACCTCGACCACGACTACGCGCTTACCGCTGCGTGCCGCCAACAGGCCCATGGCGGCGGCGATGGTCGTCTTGCCGACGCCGCCCTTGCCGGTGATCACGAGCAGCTTGCGGTCGAGCACGGTTTGCATCCTCGTGGCAGTGTGTCTGAAACCGCAGATCGCGCGCCGGGACCTACAATCGTCGCGATGAGCACGTCCGCCGCCCAGTCGATCGATGAGCTGCTCGAGTTCGATGCCGATGGTCTGTTGCCGTGCGTCGTCCAGGACTGGAACAGCGGCGAGGTACTGACGCTCGCTTACATGAACGAGCTGGCACTACGCCGCACGCGCGATACGGGCGAGCTGCACCTGTGGAGCCGCTCGCGCGGCGAGCAATGGCACAAGGGTGCCACCAGCGGCAACATTCAGACTGTGCGCGCTTTGCGCGTCGACTGCGACGGTGACGCGGTACTGGCCCTCGTCGAGCCGGCCGGTCCAGCCTGTCACACGGGTGAGCGCACGTGCTTTCACCGTGGCGAGCTCCAGCCCGGCGCACCCTACGAGACGCTGCCGGCACTCGAGCGCACGATCGCCGAGCGCGCGCACAAGCGCCCCAAAGGGTCATACACGGTCGAGTTGCTCGACGATCCCGCTCACATCGGCGAGAAGGTGATGGAGGAGGCCGAGGAGGTCGCCCGCGCCGCTCGTGAGGAGTCTGACGAGCGCGTTGACGAAGAGGCCGCCGACGTGCTCTACCACCTGCTCGTATTGGTGAAAAGCCGGGGCCGCTCGCTGACGGACGCAGAGCGGGTGCTCGATGGCCGTCGCTCCTAGCGCGCCCGGGGCGACGGGCGTCCGCATAACACCGGATCTGCCGCAGGCACGCGAGCTCGCGCGCACGCACAACCTGATTCCGCTCACCTATAGCTTCATCGAGGATTGCGAGACACCCGTCTCAGCGTTCCTGAAGCTACGTGCGCTTGCGCCGGGCGAGCCGGCGTTCCTGCTCGAGTCGGCCGAGCAGGGCCAGCGGGTGGGACGCTGGTCGTTCATCGGCTTCAAGCCTCGCGCGGTGATGCGCTGGTCGCTCAGCGATGGCGGCGACCCTTACGCGCTCGCGGCCGAACGGGTTGAAAGCTTCAAACAGGCGCCAATCGATGATGCAGGAGCGGGGGGGCCGGGCTTGGGTTCTCCTGGTGCGGGTGGGCCTCCTTTCATTGGCGGCGGGGTTGGTTTCTTCGGCTACGACCTCGTCCGCGCGGTCGAGCCGCTCGGTGATCCGCCCGGGGGGCGGATGGCGATCCACTGGGGCTGCCCGACATGGCGCTGATGCTCTCCGATGCGCTCGTCATCTTCGACCATCTCAAGCACACGGTCACGATCCTTGCGAACGCCGATCTCCAGGCCGAGCCCGACATCGAACGCGCATACGAGCAGGCGGCGCGTACGATCGGCGAGGTGCGCTGTGCGCTCGCCGGGCCTGTACCGCGTGGGGAGTCAACGAGCCCGGAGGGGCCCGCGCAGCGTCCGATGCCGGCATTCGAGTCGAACATGTCTCGTGAGCGCTTCGAAGCGATGGTGGCGCGCATCGTCGAGTACATCTACGCTGGCGATGCCTTTCAGGTGGTGCCCTCCCAGCGCTGGTCGGCAGCGGTGCCCGTCGAAGCCTTCTCTATCTATCGCGGCCTGCGCGCGGTCAACCCGAGCCCATATATGTATTTCCTCGACTTCGGGGATTTCCAGGTGGCGGGTGCCAGCCCGGAGCCGCTTTTGACGGTGAGCGGACGGCACGTCAGCACGAAGCCGATCGCGGGGACACGTCCGCGCGGCGCGACCCCGGAGGATGACCGTCGCATCGCGCGGGAGCTCTTAGCGGACGAGAAGGAGCGCGCCGAGCACGTGATGCTGGTCGATCTCGGGCGCAACGACCTCGGCCGGGTTTGCGAGTACGGCAGCGTGACCGTGGACGAGCTGATGGAGATCGAGTCCTACAGCCATGTGATGCACATCGTCTCATCGGTGTCGGGAACGCTGCGCGAGGATGTGGGTGCGATGGACGCGCTACGCGCGGTGCTGCCCGCGGGCACGCTCTCAGGTGCACCGAAGGTCCGCGCGATGCAGATCATCGACGAGCTCGAGCCGGTCAAGCGCGGCGGCTATGGGGGCGCGATCGGCTACCTGAGCTACGCCGGCGATCTCGACACCGCGATCCACATCCGCACGGTGGTCGTTAAGGACGGCGTCGCGCACGTGCAGGCCGGTGGCGGCACGGTGGCGGACGCCAAGCCCGACTACGAGTACGAGGAGTCGGTGGCCAAGGCGAGCGCGGTCATGCGTGCGGTCAAACTGGCATGTGAACAGCCGGATTGGGCATAAGCCGTGAGAGTGCTCGTCATCGACAACTACGACTCGTTCACGTACAACCTCGTGCAGTACCTGGGTGAGCTGGGGGCGGAGGTGCACACCGTGCGCAACGACCGTGTCACGGTGGATGAGCTACTCGATGGCGCGTACGAGCGCTGTGTGGTCTCGCCGGGGCCATGCACGCCCGACCAGGCGGGAATCACGCTGGAGGCCGTGCGGCGGATGCCCGAGGCAGGGGTTCCCACGCTGGGGGTGTGCCTGGGTCACCAGGCGCTCGCTCAGGCGTTCGGTGGTCGCTGGAAGCTGCACTCGCCGGTGCACGGAAAGGCGACGCGCATCGAGCACGACGGACGCACGATCTTCACGGGTCTGTCGACACCGCTGAAGGTGGGCCGGTATCACTCGCTGGTGGTCGACGCCGATCTGCCCGACTGTTTGGAGGAGACTGCCCGGGGGGACGGCGTGCTGATGGCGCTGCGCCACCGCGAGCTGCCGGCCGAGGGTGTGCAGTTTCACCCCGAGTCGGTTCTCACCGAGCAGGGGCGGGAGCTGTTGGCCAACTTTCTGAACAGCTGATGCCCAACGCAACGCTCACACGCGCGATTGACGCGCTTGCGTCCCGGCGCGACCTCAGCGCTGATGAGACAGCGGAGGTGCTGGCGGAGATCATGCACGGTGAGGTCTCCGAGATCCAGATCGCGGGCTTCCTGATTGCGCTGCGGACGAAGGGCGAGACCGTCGAAGAGCTGACGGGCTTGGCGCGCACGATGCGTGCGCTTGCAGCGCACGTGCCGAGTGACCGCGGCGGAGAGCTGCTGGATACCGCAGGCACTGGAGGTGGGCGCAGCTCGTTCAACGTCTCCACCACCGCCGCTCTGATCGCGGCGGGTGCTGGATGCGCCGTGGCAAAGCACGGCAATCGCTCGGCCACGAGCCGTTCGGGCTCCGCGGATCTGCTCGAGGCGCTGGGTGCGCGCATCGACCTCGATCCGGCCGGTGTGGCGGGGTGCATCGATGAGGCCGGCTTTGGCTTCATGTTCGCGCCCGCGCATCATCAGGCGACACGCTTCGTAATCCCCGCGCGGCACGAGTTGGCCGTGCGGACGATCTTCAACCTGCTCGGGCCGCTGACGAACCCTGCCGGCGCCCGACGCCAGCTGATCGGCGTCTCCGACGCGGGCTTCCTGGAGCGTATGGCGGGCGCGCTTTCAGCCCTTGGCGTTGATCGCGCGCTCGTTGTCGCCGCTGAGGACGGGCTCGATGAGGTCTCTGCGAGCGCACCCACAAAAGTGGTGGAGGTCAATGGCCAGGAGATCACGCGCTATGTGCTCGAGCCGCGGGATGTCGGCATCGAGCCTGCCGCTGAGATTGCGGATGCGCAGGGTCCCCCGGGCGGCACTCCCGAGCAGAACGCGCAGGTAACGCGGGGGATCCTCGAGGGCACACGAACGGACGGCGGCGCTCCAGCGGGCGAGGCGCTGGCGGTGATCAATGCTGGCGCGGCGATCTACGCGGCGGGTGGCGCGGACTCGATCGCGCAGGGCGTCGAGCTTGCGCGCTCAGCGCTCGCGGACGGGCGCGCGGCTGAGGCACTCGAGCGGTACGTGCAGGCGAGCCGCCACCATGCGCAGGTGCGCCCTGAAGGGCGCAGGTAGACAAGCGGATGAGCGATCCGGCCACGACTGTGCTCGAGCGCATCATTGCGGAAACGCGCGACGAGCTCGAACGACGTAAGCGCGAGCTGCCGTTGGCTGCATTGGCTGTTCTCGCGCGCGAGCACGGCACACGGACCACGGGTGCGCAGCGTCCCTTCTACGACGCTTTGAACGGTGATGGCGTGGGCGTGATCGCGGAGTTCAAGCGCCGCTCGCCATCGGCGGGTGTGCTGCGCGAGCAGCCGCAACTGGCGGAGCTCGTCAGCGCGTACGAGCGTGGGGGAGCGGTCGCCCTGTCGATTCTGACCGAGGGGCCCAACTTCGAAGGGGCACTGGAGGATCTGCATGCGGCGCGCGCTGTGTGCGACCTGCCCCTCTTGCGCAAGGACTTCATCGTCGACCCCTACCAGCTGTATGAGGCGAGCGCCGCCGGTGCCGACGCTGTGCTGCTGATCGTGGCCGCGCTGGAGCAGGGCGAGCTTGTTTCGCTTTACGAGGCGGCGCGGACGCTGGAGTTGGATGTGCTTGTGGAGGTCCACGATCGTGAGGAGCTGGAGCGGGCGTTGGACATTGGGGCGGACATCGTCGGGGTCAACAATCGCGACTTGAGGGATTTCAGTGTCGACATCGAGCGCACCGAGCGGCTGATGGATGCAGTGCCACCACGTGTGAAAGTGGTATCCGAGTCGGGGATCGCCGGCGCGGAGCAGATCTCGAGACTGGAGGAGCGCGGTGTCAGCGCGGTGCTCGTGGGAGAGTCGCTGATGCGCTCCGACGATCCCGCTGCGGCCCTGCGAGCGCTCACAGCATCGTGAGAACATTTAGAAAAGCGCTCACAAGGCTTTAGATAGCGTTGATCGCCGCCCACCATCATCCTCACGCGATATGAAACGCACACTCCTCATCCCCTTCATCTCTGCCCTGCTCGGCGGCGGCGTGGTCGTCGCGGTCATCGCGATCGCTGGCGGCCTTGGCGAAAACAAGACGACCGTGACCACCGTCCAAACACCTTCGGTCGCCCCTGCCCCGTCGAACGCTTCGCAGCGGACTGCTGGGCTGACCCCGCACGAAGCGTATGTACGGGACGCACCTGGAGTGGCGTTTGTGACCTCCACGGTCGTGGCGAAAACCGAATCGCCGTTCCTGTTCGGTCAGGAAAGCCAAGGCCAGGACGAGGACACGGGGTCGGGCATCGTCGTCAACGGCAACGGCACCATCCTCACCAACTACCACGTGGTGGAGAACGCGATCAAGGTCACCGTCAGCTTCGAAAAGGGCAAGTCGGTGGAAGCGAAAGTGGTGGGCACCGATCCCTCCAACGATCTTGCGGTGCTGCGGATCTCGACCGACGGCTTGACGCTGCATCCGCTGACGCTCGGTGATTCGAGCGCGGTGCAGGTGGGCGACCCGGTGTATGCGATCGGCAACCCGTTCGATCTCGAACGGACGCTGACGACCGGTGTCATCTCGGCGCTGCAGCGAGAGATCACCGCGCCCAACGGCTTCACGATCGACAACGTGCTGCAGACGGACGCCCCGATCAACCCTGGCAACTCCGGCGGCCCGCTGCTCAACACTGCTGGGGAAGTGATCGGCATCAACTCTCAGATCGAGACGGGCGGCAGCGGCGATGGCAGTGTCGGCATCGGTTTCTCGATACCGATCAATACCGCCAAGTCTGAGCTCCCGGCGCTGGAGAAGGGCGGCACCGTGCGCGGCGCGTACCTTGGCCTGACCTCGTTGACGGTCGACAGCTCGCTGTCGGCGCTCAATCTGCCGGCGAAATCAGGGGCGCTCGTGGAGAGCGTCGAGCCGGGCACTGCGGCGGCCAAGGCGGGGATCCGGGGCGGTACTGTCACTGCGACGACCGAAAATGGGCAGGTCGAGGTTGGCGGCGACGTCATCGTGAAGATCGACGGCAGAGAAGTGACAAGCTCAGAAGCCCTCGCCAACGACATTGAGGAAAAGCGACCGGGCGACAGGATCAGCATTGAATTGTGGCGCGCGAAGGGCGGTGGCCACTACGAACAGAAAACCGTGACCGCCACGCTCGGCCAGCGGCCGAACTCGGTGCCCAACCCGAGCACGCCTGAAGGCTGAACGCTCGTCCCGCTGGTGGCACTGGGCTGGGGCGTGACTCCAGTTGGCTCCTGGGGCGGCGTGTCGCTACCGTTGAGGCATGTCGGCGATGCCACAGCCCTCCGCCAGTCCTGAGCCCGCGAGCGCGCCGGTCGCGTATGGCGAGGCCCCGGCGTTGCCCCGGGTGAAGATCTGCGGGATCACGAACCTCGCGGACGCCGAGCTCGTGGTTGAGCTCGGGGCATGGGCGGTTGGGATGATCTTCTACGACGGTAGTCCCCGTCGCTGCTCGCAGGAGCAGGCGCAGGTGATCACCGCGTCGCTGCGTCGGCGCGTGGAGCTCTGCGGCGTGTTCGTGAACGCCTCGCTCCAGGAGATCGTCCGTAGCGCTGATGATCTCGGCTTGAGCATGCTCCAACTGCATGGGGACGAGGGACCAGCGTTCTGCGCTGAGGTACGCCGCAGGACGGGCTTGCGCGTGATCAAGGCTGCCCAGGTGTCCGGGTCTGGCGACGTGCGCGATCTCGAGCGATTCCACGTCGACTTCCACCTGCTGGATGCGCGTGCGAAGGCGAGCGCCCGGCAGGGCATGCGCGGCGGCACGGGCGAGACGTTCGACTGGGATCTGGTTGCCGAGCGGCGCTCGAAGGTGCCGCTGATCCTCAGCGGTGGCCTGAGCGCAGGGAACGTCGTCGAGGCGGTGAGCGTGACACACCCATATGCCGTGGACAGCGCCAGCGGCACGGAGTCTGCCCCCGGGCACAAGGACCCACAGAAGCTGCGTGACTTCTTCCAGGCGGTCGCGCTCACGCGGCCACAGCCGGCGGCGATCGGTCAACCGGCGTGAGCGCACCCTCGGGGGCACCGGCAGAAGGGCTCAGGCAGGAGGGCGCAGGCGCGAGTATGCTTGCGCTGGAGCACCGCTTCGGGCTCTACGGCGGCCAGTTCGTGCCGGAGACGTTGATGCCCGCGCTCGTGGAGCTGGAGCAGGCGTGGCTGGCCGCGCGTGAGGATCCGCGGTACCAGGCTGAGCTGACAGGGCTGCTGCGCGACTTCGCGGGACGGCCCACGCCGCTGTATCGCGCGCACAGGCTCTCTGAGCGCCTGGGTCGGCCTGTCTATCTAAAGCGCGAGGATCTCAACCACACCGGATCGCACAAGCTCAACAACGCGCTCGGGCAGGTGTTGCTGGCCAAGCGGATGGGCAAGCGGCGCATCATCGCCGAGACGGGTGCCGGCCAGCACGGCGTGGCCACCGCCACCGTGTGTGCGCTGCTGGACATGGAGTGTGTGGTGTACATGGGCGTGGAGGACACGCGCCGCCAGCGTCCGAACGTGCAGCGGATGGAATTGCTGGGCGCGCGCGTGCAGCCTGTGGACGCGGGGGCGAAAACGCTGAAGGAGGCGACCTCGGAGGCGATCCGCGATTGGGTGACGAACGTGCAGAGCACTCATTACGTGATCGGCTCGGTCGTAGGTCCGGCGCCGTATCCGGCGCTGGTGCGCGATCTGCAGCGGGTGATCGGCGACGAGGCGCGCGCGCAGATGCTCGAGTGCGAGGGGCGACTGCCGGCGCGAGTGATCGCATGTGTCGGTGGTGGCTCAAACGCGATGGGGATATTTGCGGCCTTCATTCCAGACGAGCAGGTTGAGCTGATCGGCGTCGAGGCCGGCGGCGAGGGCATCGACACGAGTCGCCACGGCGCGCCGCTGACGGTCGGTGGGCGCCCCGGGATCTTGCACGGCTCGCGCTCGGCGGTGATGCAGGACGAGGAGGGGCAGATCGTGCAGGCTCACTCGATCTCAGCCGGCCTTGACTACCCCGGGGCTGGGCCCCAGCACGCCCACCTGCGCGATACGGGGCGCGCACGCTACGTGGCGGTCAACGACCGCGACGCGCTCGCCGCGTTTCGCGAGCTGGCGCGCCTGGAGGGGATCATCCCGGCGCTCGAGACCGCCCATGCGCTTGCGTGGGTGCTGGCACAGGAGCAGGGCGAGCTGGATCTCGTCTGCCTGTCCGGTCGGGGCGACAAGGATCTCGCCGAGGTGCTTGACGCGACCGGCGAGAGCGCATGAGCGCGACCGAGACGACCGGCGTCGCGCGCCTGGCTGCGGCGTTCGCGCACACCGGCAAGCGCGCGGCGCTGATGCCGTATGTGATGGGCGGCTTTCCAACGCTCGATGATTCGCTGCGCATCGGCGAAGCGTGCGTACAGGCGGGTGCGGATGTGATCGAGCTCGGCATGCCCTATTCGGACCCGCTCGCGGACGGTCCCGTGATCCACGCTGCTGGCACGCGGGCGCTCGCTGCGGGAGCGAACGTGGCTGGTGTGCTCGAGGTGGCGCGTGCGCTCTCGGCGAGCGTCCCGGTCGCGCTCATGTGCTACGCCAATATGGTGTTTGCGCCTGGCGCGCACGCGTTCGTGGAGCGTCTGGCGCGAACGGGTGCCTGTGGGCTGATCGTGCCCGACCTGCCCCACGGCGAGGCCCCGGAGGTACTGGAGGCGTGTGACGAGGCGGGGGTGGCGCTGATACCGCTCGTTGCGCCGACGACCACGCCTGAGCGGCTCGCTCAGATCGGCGCGAGCGCCCGGGGATTTCTGTACACGGTGTCGGTCGTGGGTACCACCGGCGAGCGGCGTGCGCTGGGCGGGGATCTTGCGGATGTGATCGCGCGCGCGAAGGCGAACACCGAGGTGCCGGTTGCGATCGGCTTCGGCATCGCCACGCCCGAGCAGGCCCGTCAGGCGGCCGATGCGGGCGCCGACGGTGTGATCGTGGGCACCCGTCTGGTGCGTGCGGCAAGCGATCCTGGGGCGGGCGCTCAGCACGATCCGGCGGCGGCGGTGGGGGCGGTTGTGGGGGAACTGTCAGCGGGTCTCGCTCAGGCTCGCTAGGATTCCGCGCGGAATGGGTTTCATCCTCACTCTCACCGCTGGCCTCGTCATCTGGATCGTGATGTGGGCGGTCGGCTCCAAAGGCATCGATGCGTTCCTGGTGGCGACCGCGGTCATCCTGATCGGGGCGACCGTACGGATCGTCTCCGGCTACCTGCCCGGCCGTCGCAGCTAGCGCCCCGTGCTCGCGCGCTGGCTGGGCCTGCTCGCACTCGCCGCGGCGCTGTTTGGCGTGGTGGGCTGTGGGGGAGTGGCGGTAACGGATGTCGCCGAAGCGACCGGCGGGCAGCTGACGGTCTACTCGAGTGAGCCGCTGCAGGGCCCCTCGGCTCCGATCGCGGAACAGATCGTCGGTGGCGAGAAGCTCGCGCTGTCCGACGCGCACGGTCACGCCGGGCCGTTCAAGATCGCGTACGTGTCGCTTAACGACGCGAGCCCGACCAGCGGCGAATGGAACCCCGGTGTGACTGCCACGAACGCCAAGACGGCCGCACAGGACACGAGCACGATCGCCTACCTGGGCGACTACGACTCCGCTGCCACAGCGATCTCACTGCCGCTGATCAACGCGGCGGGCATCCTGCAGGTCAGTGCGGGCAGTCCCTATGTGGGTCTGACGTCCTCTTTTGAAGCGGGCCAGGACGAGCCGGAACGCTTCTACCCCAGTGGCCAGCGGACGTTCGTGCGTCTGGCTCCGGGCGACATCGGCCAGGCCCAGGCGCAGGTCGCGCTGCTGAAGTCCAAGGGCGTGCAGCGGCTGTATGTGCTCGACGACCAGAATCCGTTCGATGTGCCGCTGGCGGACATCGTCGTCAACTACGCGGAAGAGGCGGGCATCACGGTGCTCGCACACGACAGCCTCTCCACCGTCGCTGGCGCGGTCTTCACCGGAGAGGTCGAAAAAATCATGGCAAGCAAAGCCCAGGCGGTGTTCATGGCGGGCGGGGAAGGCAAGGGTACCGCTGAACTGTGGAGCGACCTCTACGCAGCCGACCCGCACCTGCTGCTAACGGGTTCCAGCCAGCTGCTGGGCGAACCGTTCACCTCGGCGGTCGGCGCAGCGGCGGCGAACACATATGTGACCACGCCGGTGCTGCCAGCGAGGTTCTACCCGCCTGCGGCGCAACGGGTGCTGAGCGATTACTACAGGACGTTTGGTGTGCAGGCCACGCCCTACGCGCTGTATGGCTATGAGGCGATGACGCTCGTGCTCGACGCGGTGCGCGACTCGGGCGCACGCGGAAACGACCGCCAGACGGTGATCGACCGCGCGTTCGCCACCAAAGATCGCAACTCGGTCATCGGTAACTACTCGATCGACGCGGATGGGGAAACGACGCTGTCGAGCTACGGCGTGGATCGGATCGTCAACGGACAGCCAGCCTTCTACCGTGCGATCAAGATCGGGCCGCCGAGCCCGTAGCGGCTACTGCAGGCCGAGGACCAGCTTGAAGCGTTCTACTTCGCCGCCCAGGTCATGGCCACCGCCGGCGAGAGTGCTCAGCGAGTGTAGGTAGGGCACGAACTTGGAGATCGACGGTGATTCGGTCAGGCCGAGACCTTCGAGCAACCCCAAGAGCGTGGGGAAGTTGACCATCAGGCTCGGCTGTGCGCCTTCGCCGAGGGCGCTCGCCGCGGCGCTGCGCGTCGTTGCGGATGACAACGTGGCGGAAGGCCGCAGGGCGGCTGCCACGGATGCTTCGCCGATACCCAGCACAAACCTCGCCTGGCCGGCGGAGTCGCGGCCGGCGGCGATGTCCAGCACCACCGGTAGTCCGTTCAGCCTGGCCGCTACAGCCGCTTCGGTCCCGGGGATCGACGTGGCACTGACAGAGCCGCCGGCCTTACGCAGCTGGTCGGCGAGCTCGGCCACGGCGGCGCGGGAGTGCGCTGCGTTCTTCGATGTGATCACCACCGCGGCATGCAGTTCGAGCAGGCTCGAGCCGCTGGCGAAGATGCCTGCTGAGCCCATCCAGCTGGCGAAGTCGGCCTTGGCCTGGGCGGTGTTGGCGCCGAGCACGCTCAGCGGCGCCGTCATCCCGCCCAGGATGCCGCTGACGCTGAGGCCGGCGTCGCTTTCCGGTCCTGCGCCCCCGAGCGTGCTCATCAGCGAGCCAAGGCTCTGCAGGCCCTGGACATCCTGGGTGATCGTCGCGCTGACGTGTCCCAGGCCGATCGCCAGCCAAGATTCGCTCGGCAGTTCCCCGAGCGCCTGTGCGCCTTCGGGATCCACCGCCAGTAGACCTCCGCTTGGGCTGGCTGAGCTCGCTGCCAGCGTGTCGGCGTCGAGTGTCAGCGACCCGGCTGAGGGCACGAGTGAGATGTTGGCTTCGCGTCCGCCGGCGAGCAGCGCGAGTAGACCTGATGCGCCTTCGGAGGTGCCGGCCTGCGCCACGCTTGCGGGGCTGGTGTAGATGTGGGCGAGGGCGTTGGCCGGAGCGGCGGCGAGCAGCTTGGAGTAGCCGCTTGCCTTTGCCAGTGAGCTGCCGCCGAGGGTGGTATCGATGACGCTGTGTAGAGCGGCTTCGCTACCGATCACCGCGAAGCGCTTGACCACGCCAAACGCTACTCCCGCTGAGTTCGTCTGGAAGGTCACGCCTCGATAGCTGCTCGCGTGTGCGCCCGCGCGGTGAGCTTGTGTATTCAGGAACGAGAGCGCCTTGCTGGGGTCGCTGGTGTCGAGCACGATCGCTCCCTGGGTGCCACCTGAGGCGAACGGAAATGTGCTGGGCGCCGAGCCGCCGAGCAGCCCTTGCTTGACGAGCGACAGCAGTGCACTCGAAGAGGAGTTCAGCGAGCTGAGGAAGATCGCGGCGTGCGGCCCGAGCCAGGGCGCCACTTCGCGCTGGTAGTTGAGCTGAGGCGAGCCAGGGGTCTGAAGGGCGGCCAGCAGTCGCAGGTAAGGGTTGGCCTCGTGGGTGAGCGCCTTGCCTGCGGCCAGCGCAGCCGTGCCCAGCTGGCTATCTGGTCGCACGGTCGCGCCCACATACAGCGCCGCCGCGGCCGGCACTGCGCTCGCCGGGTCGGCGCTCGTGCCGCTGGGGCTGCTCGAGCCGCAGCCAGCCAGCGCTCCGGCGAGACCGATGACGAGCACGATGCACGCGAGGGCTGGGCGTAGGCGGCTTAGCACGTGAGAGCGGAGCGGGGCAGAGGCTGCGAGCAACGTGGTTCCTTTCTGTGCCGCTAGGCGGCGAGGGGGCATGGCTCGGGGCGATCGTACAACCGTGCGCGGAGGCTGCGCGCAGGCCATCACTTTGCAATGGCCGTTTCAGCGTGAGCTCCTGCACGCCGTATTGCGGTTTTAGGTGCAGTCGGCGAAAGCACCACAACAGCATAAAAGTCGTTTATTAGCAGGGATTTTCGCGAGCTGTGAGGCCGGGGGGCAGGAAAGTGGGAGAAGATGTGCATATGGAGTTGCATTGTGGGAGAAAGTGGGGTATCTTCGCCACAGCGAGCCGGGATGGAGGGGCTCCTCCCACTCCTCCATCTCGGCTCGGTAAACAAGCTTGGAGCTCCCCCCAGTGGTCCCCTTCCGCGGCACCTTTGATCACACGCTCGACGCCAAGAACCGGCTCACGGTCCCGGCGCGCTACCGCGCGGCGCTCGCAGAGGGAGTGGTGCTGGCGATGCCGGTCGACTTGAAGCCGTGTGTGGGTGTGTGGCGTCCGGAGGAGTACGAGCGCTACACGCGCCGCGCGCTCGCCGAGCTGCCGCCGCTATCACCGCGCTTGACGGAGCTCGAGCGCTTCTTCTATGGCAGCTCCCACGACGCTGAGCTGGACGCGGCCGGGCGGATCATGGTCCCGGGCTTCCTCGGCGAGCACGCTGCACTGGAGAAGGAGGTCGTGGTGGTGGGCGTTGGCGACCGTCTGGAGCTGTGGGCAAAGGATGCTTGGAACGAACATCGATCGACGCTTCTGAAGGGCGTCGCGGAGGTCACCTCGCGTGTCGATGACGCTGCTTGAGAACAGGGAGATACGCGACTGCGCGCCGGAGCTTGCACGGCGTCGTCGTGAGCCCAAGCGCCAACAGCGCGCGCGGCGTGCCGGCGCAGCCGCACAGGTTGGCGGCGCTGTAGGAGGGCAGGCATCCCACACACCCGTGCTGGCCAGCGAGCTGATCGAGCTGCTGGACCCGCAGCCCGGACAACTGGCGATCGACTGCACGTTCGGCGATGGCGGGCACGCGCGACTGGTTGCCGAGCGGCTGGGTGCTTCGGGCACGCTTGTGGCGATCGATCGCGATCCGCTGGCGGAGGAGCGCTTCGCGGCGCTGGCGGCGGAGGCGGCGTGCTCGCTGCGCTTCATCCGCTCGAGCTACGCGGAGGCGCTTGAGCTGCTTGCGGGCGAGGGTGTGCAGGCGGACATGGTGTACTTCGACCTGGGCATGTCCTCGATGCAGGTGGACACGCGCGAGCGCGGGTTCTCCTACTCCTATGAGGCGCCGCTTGACATGCGCATGGACCCTGCGCAGGAGCTGAGCGCACGCGAGCTCATCGCCGAGTGGGACGAGCGTCGTATTGCACACGTGTTGCGTGACTTTGGCGAGGAGCGCCACGCGGGGGCGATCGCCCGCGCGATCGTGCGCAGGCGCGAGCAGGCGCCGATCGAGACGACGCTCGAGCTGGTGGAGACGATCAACGCTGCGATCCCCGCGCCGGCGCGCTTCGCTGGCGGTCACCCCGCCAAGCGCTCCTTCCAGGCCCTGCGGATCGCCGTGAACGATGAGCTTGGACAGCTCGAGCGCGCGCTGCCGCTCGCGTGGGGACTGCTGCGTGAAGGTGGGGTGCTCGCAAGCATCGCCTTCCACTCGCTCGAGGACAGGCGCGTCAAGCGCTTTCTCGCCGAGCGCGCCCGCGGCTGCATATGCCCCCCCGATCTGCCCGTCTGCGTGTGCGGACGCGAGCCGCAGGCAGCACTGCTGAAGCGGCGCTCGATCGTGCCTTCCGCTGAAGAGATCGAGCGTAATCCACGTGCAGGCTCGGCGCGCCTGCGCGCCGCGAGGAAGCTCGCCGCTGATGGAGCGAGGAGCTCGTGACGCCGCCTGCCGGATCAGCTGCGGCCGCTGCCCCGGCCGTCCACCGCGGACGCACCGCCGTCCCGACGCGCCCATCGGTTGCGCCGCGCAAACCGCGGCGGATCTCAGGTCCTGCGCGTCCTGCCGCCCGGCCAGGCCCTGCCCGCCGGCCCGCGGCTGCGCCCACGCATTCCTCAGATACCCAGCGTGGCTTGCTGCTCGGTGTATTGGCAGCTCTCAACAGCCTTTCGCGCAACCCATCTCTCGACCGTCTGATTCGGGGGCGCACGTGGATCGTGCTGATTGCGTTTGCGCTGATCGGGATTGTGACCTTGCAGCTGCTGGTGCTGAGGCTGAACGCGAACATCGGCCGCGCGCTCGTGCGCGAGGCACAGCTGCAGCGCACGAACGCGGCGCTCAGCATCGAAAGCTCGGAACTGGCTGCCGGTGAACGAGTGGAGTCGTTGACGGCGAAGCTCGGCATGGAACTCGTGCCCGAGGGGGCTCTGCGCTTCCTCTCGATCAACCCATCCTCTGACATTGCACGTGCGGCGGCGGCGCTGAACAAGCCGGTGCAGACGGCGAGCACCGGCTCGACAGAAGCTGCTGGCAGCACGTCTGGCTCAAGCGGCGAAGCCGGCGCTGAAACGTCAGTTGCGACGGAAACGACCGCCGCTGCGAGCACCTCCGCGGCGGGGTCCTCGACAATCCAGAGCGGCGAAGCAAGCACGGCCGCCAGCGAAACAGGCGCAGCCGCGCCGAGCGAATCGTCAGCCGCGAGCCCGCCGCCATCCATCGCTACACAGCCGGCGAGTCCTGAAACGAGGCCCACCGCGGCGGTCGGCGCGACGGGCGCCACCGAAGCGACTGCGAGTACTGGCGCGAGCGGGACCCAAGCGGGCGGCGCGGGCTGAGCGGGTGCCTGTCGTCCAGCACCGCATAGGGGTGATCTTCGGGATGTTCTTCGTGCTGCTGGTGCTTGCCGCTGGGCGCACGATGTACCTGGGAGTGGTGCGTGGCGCGTCGCTGCGAAAGCTCGCGAGCAATGAGCAGCTCAGCACGGAAACGGTGATTGCGCCGCGTGGTGCGATCACCGACCGCAATGGTGTCGACCTGGCGGTCTCTGAGCCGGCCCAGGACATCGCGGCCGATCCTTACCTGATCACCGACCCGCTGGAAGCAGCCAAAGAGCTGGCGCCGCTACTGGGCCAGGCGCAGGACAGCGTGCTGCGCAAGCTCTCTGAACGTACGGGTTTTGTGTATCTCGCCCGCGCGCTTCCGGCGAAGGCTGCGCAGGAGGTCCTTGCGCTGAAGATCGCGGGTGTCACCGGTACGCCGGTGATGCGCCGCGTGTATCCGCGTGGTGAGCTCGCGGCGCAGGTGCTGGGCGAGGTGGGGACGGAAGGGACGGGCCTTGCTGGTCTCGAGTATTCGCGCAACGCGCCGCTAACCGGCTTTCCCGGTCAGCGACGCGTGGTCTCGGACGCGATTGGCCAGCCGGTGTCGATCACGGAAACCAAGCGCGAGGTGCCGGGCAAGTCGCTGTCGCTGACGCTCGATGTGAACATCCAGCAGCGGGTGGAAGACGTGCTGGGCGCGGTGGCTCGCGACTTCGACCCCAAGGATGCGACGGCGATCGTGATGGATCCCCGCAGCGGGTCGATCCTTGCGCTGGCCAACTGGCCGCAGGTCGACGCCAACGATCCGAGCGCTTCGCCGGAAGAAGAGATGGAGGACCGCGCGGTTGGGCTCGCCTACGAACCGGGCTCGACGTTCAAGGTGGTGGCGGTGTCCGCGGCGCTTGAAGCGGGCCTGATCACGCCGAACACGCCGTTCAACATCCCCGACCAGATTCAGGTCGCCGAACGGACGATCCACGACGACACTGAACACCCTGAAGAAACGCTTACGACCGAACAGATCCTCGCTCGCTCGAGCAATGTCGGCGCGATCAAGATCGGTGCGATGGATGGTCCGGAACGTTTCAACGAATGGGTGCACCGCTATGGCTTTGGTGCACCGACGGGCGTTGATCTGCCCGGCGAGGAAAAGGGCGTGACGCTGAAGCCTTCCGAATACTCGGGCTCCTCGATGGGTAACCTGCCGATCGGCCAGGGCGAGCTGGTGACGCCGATGCAGATGGCCACGGCATACGCAGCGATCGCCAATGGCGGGGTCTTGCGCCCGCCGCACATCGTCGCTTCGATTGGTGGACGTCCACAGCCGGAGCCCGCTGGCCATCGCATCCTGTCGAGTGCCACCGCCGCGGAGATTCGCCAGATGCTCGAGGGCGTGCTTGGGCCTGAAGGCACGGCGAGCGAGGTCTCGATACCGGGTTACAAGCTGGCGGGCAAGACGGGCACGGCGAACAAGATCAACCCGGAAACCGGCGAATACTCACAGAGCAAATACGTCGCTTCGTTCATCGGCTTCGCGCCGGCTGCGGACCCGCAGCTGCTGTGTGCGGTGGTCGTCAACGAACCGCAGTCCGGCTCGATTTACGGCGGCACGGTCGCGGCCCCCGCCTTTGGGCAGATCATGAGCTTCGCGTTGCCCTACCTGGGCATCCCGCCGGGGTGAGGATGGGCTCCTGGGAGCCCTTGAGTAGCATCAGCGCATGCGACTCGACGCGTTGATCGCCGCGGATCCGGTGGGCGAAGCGGCCGGCGTGGAGATCACGGGCCTGGCTTATGACAGCCGTGAGGTGGCGCCCGGGGACCTGTTCTTTTGCGTGAGCGGCTTTCGCAGCGACGGGCATGAGTTCGCGCCGGAGGCCGTGCGCGCGGGCGCCGCGGCGCTCGTTGTGGAGCGTCCGCTGGGCCTGGGCGTGCCGGAGGTGGTGGTGGCCTCGGCGCGTGCGGCGATGGCGCCGGCGGCGGCGCGTTTCTACGGCGAGCCAGCACGCGAGCTGCGGGTGGTGGGCGTGACGGGAACGAACGGAAAGACGACCACGACGTACCTGGTGCGGTCGTTGCTTGAAGCGTGTGGTGAGCAGTGCGGCCTGTTGGGCACTGTGAAGTCGGTGATCGGCGGCGAGGACCGGCAGGTGGCGCGGACTACCCCGGAGGCAATCGACCTGCAGGAGGATCTGCGGGCAATGCTGGACGGCGGCGACCGCGCGTGCGCGATGGAGGTTTCATCGCATGCGCTCGAGCTGGGACGCACCGACGCGATCGGATTTGCGGCGGCGATCTTCACGAACCTGACGCAGGATCACCTGGACTTTCACGCGAGCATGGAGGACTACTTCCAGGCCAAGCGGCTGCTGTTCGTGCCTGCGCAGATCTCCGCGGGCGCGAGCGAGGAGCCGGCTATTGGGTCGGCGACGCCAACGGTGAGCGTGGTCAACGTGGGCGACCCATATGGACGGCGGCTTGCGTCAGAGCTCGACAGCGCGGTGACGTTCGCGGTCGATGCCCCAGCGGACTACAGCGCGAAGGACCTGCGCTGCGGGTTCGCGGGATGCAACTTCACGCTGCAAACGCCAGAGGGCCAGCGCGAGATCGAGCTGCCGATGCCGGGTCGCTTCAACGTCGCCAACGCGCTGGGTGCGCTTGCCGCGGTGCACGCGATGGGGTTCGATCTGGACGTGCTGGTGGCGGTGCTCGAACGTGGGGTGCGTGTTCCGGGGCGTTTCGAGCCCGTGGAGGAGGGCCAGGGGTTCGCAGTGCTGGTCGATTACGCCCACACTCCTGACTCTTTGGAGAACGTTTTGAGCTCAGCACGCGAGCTCATCGCCGCCGGTAGCGGCAGGGTGCTGTGCGTGTTTGGGGCGGGCGGCGACCGTGATCGCGGCAAGCGTCCGTTGATGGGGGAGATCGCGGCCCGGCTGGCGGACGTGACGATCGTGACCTCAGACAATCCGCGCTCGGAGGACCCCGAGCAGATCATCGAGGAGATATTGGATGGCGTGATAGCACCCCCTGGCGAGGTGGGTGGGTACGTGGGCGCGGTGGAGCACGACGCTGGGAGCGTTCGTAGTGGCTCACAGGGGTCGCGTGTGCGGGCGATCGCTGATCGCAGGGCGGCGATCGAGGAGACGATCGCCTGTGCGCGCCGGGGCGATGTGGTGGTGATCGCGGGCAAGGGCCACGAGCAGGGGCAGGAGTTCAAGGGCGGCTTGAAGCTGCCGTTCGACGACGTGATGGTCGCGCGTGAGGCTCTGCGCGCGGCTGGCGGCTCGACGCTGGGAGCCACGGCGGTCGCCCCCGGCGCTTCGGAGACGAGCATTCGATGAGGGACTGGGACGCGCGCCATCTGGCAGCGGCTGTGGGCGCGACGCTCGTGCGCCGGCCCAGCGGCGTGGATGGGGCGCCGGGGCCCGAGCGCGCGAGCATCGACTCGCGCGAGATAGAACCGGGCGATCTATTTGTGGGCTTGCGCGGTGAACGCTCCGATGGCGGTAGCCATGCCGCACAGGCGCTGCAGGCGGGTGCATGGGGTGTGCTGGTGGCGCCCGAGCACGCCGAGCGCGCCGCGGAGACCACCTCCGGTGGCGTGGTGCTCGCTCACGGCGACCCGCTCGCCGGTCTGCACTCGCTCGCGCGGGCGTGGCGGCGTGAGCTGCGCGCCAGGGGGGCGATGGTGGTCGCGATCACGGGCTCCACGGGCAAGACATCGACGAAGGACATCCTTGCGGCGCTGCTGGCCGACCGTCTGAGCGTGACGGCGAGCCGGGAGAACTTCAACACCGAGATTGGATTGCCGCTGGCGCTACTGAGCGCGCCTTCGCAGACGGAGCTGCTGGTGTTGGAGATGGCGATGCGTGGCCCTGGGCAAATTGCTGAGCTGACGGCGATCGCGGAACCTGACGTGGGCGTGATCGTCAACGTCGGGCCGGCGCACCTGGAGCTGTTGGGCTCGCTGGAGGCGATCGCGGCTGCGAAGGCGGAGCTGATCGCGGGGCTCGCGCCGGGGGCGAGCGTGGTGGTGCCGGCGAACGAGCCGCTGCTCGTGCCGCATCTGCGCGCGGAGGTGCCGGTGATCACCTTTGGCGAGGGCGGTGATGTGACGCTGGCGGAGCGTCGCGGCGACGGGTCTGTGCTGATCCGCCATGGCGAGGCGGAGATCGAGCTGTGGCCGTCGTTCAGTCAGGCGCACAATCTCAGCAATCTGCTCGCCGCGGTGGCGGCGGCGCGGGCGCTTGGATACACGCCGCGGGGACGTTTGGATGTGCATTTCTCGGCGATGCGCGGCCAGCGTGAGGAGCTCCCCGGCGGTGTGGTGCTCGTCGCGGACTGCTACAACGCCAACCCAATGTCCATGCGTGCGGCGATCGATGACCTGGCCGAGACGGCTCCTGCCCGCCGGGTGGCGGTGCTCGGCGACATGCTCGAGCTCGGCCCGGACGCGCCGCGACTGCACCGTGAGATCGGCGCGCACGCCCGCGCGCGGGGCATCGATCTGCTCGTGACTGTCGGTCCGCTGGCGGCTGAGATGCGGGAGGGGTTCGCTGGCGAGAGCCATGCGGTGACGGACGCGCAGGCCGCCGGCGAGCTGCTCGGGGGGCTGTTGCACGAGCGTGACACGGTGCTCGTGAAGGGCTCGCGTGGGGTGGGGCTGGAGCGTGTGCTCGAGGTCCTGCGCAGCGAGCCGCCGCAGACTCTCGCGTCGGTGGGCGAGCTCACTGGGCGTGGCGCGCTTGGCGCTTCGGAGCGGCACTGAATGGGGCGGATTCTGTTTGGGGGCACCGCGGCGCTTTTGATCTGCATCTTCCTCAGCCCCAAGTTCATCGAGTTCCTGCGCATACGCGAGTTCGGCCAGCAGATTCGCGAGGACGGGCCTCAGGGCCACCACCAGAAGGCGGGGACGCCGACGATGGGCGGCCTGATCATCTTCTTTGCGGTTGCGATCTGCTTCTTGATCCTGACGGAATACGAATGGCGCTCGATCGGGGTATTCGGTGTGGCGATAGCGTGCGCGCTGCTGGGCTTCACCGATGACTACATCAAGCTCGTCAGGCGCCGCTCGCTGGGTTTGCGGGCTCGGACGAAGCTTGGGGTTACGATCGCGATCTCGCTGGCGCTCTGGTACGTGGCTCGCTACAAGGCCCACCTGGCTCCTGAGCTTGAGCTGAACTTCGTCGACTACCACATCGAACTCGGCTGGCTGTATCCGCTGCTGATCTACCTGGTCGTTGCAGGCACCACGAGCGCGGTCAACCTGACCGACGGCCTCGATGGCCTGGCCGCGGGCTGCGCGGCGATCGTGCTGTTGGCGTATATCGGCATCACGTTCTTCGCGGGCGACTACGACATGGCGATGCTCGCCGGCTGTATCGGCGGTGCATGCATCGGCTTTCTGTGGTTCAACGCTTTCCCGGCGACGATCTTCATGGGCGATACGGGCTCGCTGGGTCTTGGCGGGGCGATCGCTGGGCTGGCGGTGATGACCAAGACGGAGGTGCTGCTGATCCTGCTGGGTGGCATCTTTGTGATGGAGGCGCTGTCGGTGGTTATCCAGGTGATCTCTTTTCAGATGACGCGCAAGCGCGTGTTCCTGATGGCGCCGATTCACCACCACTTCGAGCTGCGGGGATGGTCTGAGACGAAGATCATCCTGCGCTTCTGGATCGTCGCCTCGATCTGCGGTGCGATCGGGTTCACGATCTACCGCCAGAGCAGAGGGGTCTGAGGCGATCGCGCCCGCCGTGCCCGCCGCAGCAGGAAAGCGGATCGTGATCGCCGCTGGCGGGACCGCTGGGCACGTGGTGCCGGCGATCGCTGTGGCGCGGGAGCTGCGTGCTCGAGGTGCGGAGGTGTCGTTCATCGGCGGCGAGCGCGCCGAGGCGCAGCTGGTGCCAGCGGCGGGCTTTGCGTTCGAGCGCATCCAGGTGGAGGGCCTCAGCCGCAGCAGCCCGCTGCGTGCACTGCGGGCGCTGGGCCTGGCGGCGCTTGCGATCCCGCGGTCGCTGCTGCTGTTGCGAAAGCTCCGGCCGGATGCGGTGATGGGCGGCGGCGGCTATGTCGCCGGCCCCGTCGGCTTTGCGGCGGTGTGCCTGCGGATTCCGCTGGTGCTGACCGAGGCAGACAGCCACCTGGGCTTGACCAACAGGCTGCTGGCACGGTTTGCGCGGCGGGTTTGCTTGGCCTTCGCCATTCCGGGACGTGACGCAAGCCGCTACAAGGTGACCGGTCGGCCGGTACCGCCGGTGACGAGCGATCGTCAAGCGGCGCGTGCACGGTTCGGCCTAGCGGCGGATGAGACGTGCGTGCTCGTGTTCGGCGGCTCGCTGGGGGCGCGCTCGATCAACGTTGCCGCGATTGATGCCTTCGCGGGCCCATCCGAGCCGCTGGGATCAGAGCCGCAAGGTCAGTCCGTGGGGTCTTCCTCGGCCGGGGTCTCCTCGCCGCCGCGGCCGGCGATTCGTGTGCTTCACATCAGCGGACGGCGCGATTACCAAGAGCTGTCTGCGGCTGAGCTGCCTGCGGGCTATGAGCTGCTGGAGTACCTCGACCTCGCGGATTTCGCCGACGCGCTTTCGGCGAGTGACCTGGTCGTGGCCCGCTCAGGTGGATCGGTTTTCGAGATCGCCGCGCACGGGCTCCCTGCGATCCTCGTGCCCTACCCTCACGCGGCAGCCGACCACCAGACGACCAACGCGCGCTGGATGGCCGATGCGGGCGCTGCGGTGGTGATCGCGGACGCAGCGCTGAGTGGCGCACGTCTACGCACCGAGCTCTCCGGGCTACTGGACGATCGCGAGCGGATGGCGGCGATGGCTGCTGCCGCCGGTAGCCTCGCCCGCCCGGATGCCGCGCGCGAGGTTGCAAGCGAGCTGCTTGGGCCGGACGTGGCGAGCGGCGACGCGGACAGCGAGGGGCCGGGGGCAGGCGGATGAGCACAGCGGCTGGGACGTGGAACGGACGGCGCATGCATTTCATCGGCGTTGGCGGCGCGGGTATGAGTGGGTACGCGCGCGCCGCACATGCGCTGGGCGCCGATGTCAGTGGCTCTGACGGGAGTACCGGCCCCTATCTTGAGCGGCTTGCCGCGGACGGGATTCTCGATGCGGCAATCGGGCATCGTGCGGAGAACATCCCCTCTGGATCGAGCATCGAGGTCTTCTACTCGTCGGCTGTCAGCTCCGAGAATCCCGAGCGGGTCGCTGCGCGCGAGCGGGGTTTGCCCGCGCGCACGCGCGCGGAGCTGCTTGGGGAGCTGAGCGCGATGCGGCGCACGATCGCGGTGGCGGGCACGCACGGCAAGACGACCACCGCGTCGATGATCGTGCACGCGCTGCGCGCCGCGGGGATGCGCCCGGGATGGCTCGTGGGGGCGCCAATCGGAGCGGGCCTAGCGAACGCGGAGTGGGGGGAGGGCGAGTGGCTGGTGGTGGAGGCGGACGAGTCCGACCGCTCGATGCTCAGCCTCAGCGTGGAGATCGCTTTGCTGACGAATGTCGAGCTCGACCATCACACCGCGTTTGCCTCGTTGGCTGAGCTGGAAGGGGCGTTTCGCGGGTTCCTGGCGCTGGCGCGCACGGCGATCGTCGTATGGGACTGCCCGCAGCTGCTGGCGCTGGTGCCGCCCGCGCCGGCCATCGACATCGTCCCCTACAACGTCAGTGCCCTGACTCTGCTGGCGGGCGGCTCGCGTTTCGACTGGGACGGCCGCGAAGTTCGGCTCGAGGTGCCTGGCGCGCACAACGCGATCGACGCCGCCGGTGCGCTCGAGGCGACACGTATCACCGGCGCGGACCTCGTCCTGGCGATCGATGGCCTTGCCAAGTTTCGCGGAGCGGGACGCCGTTTCCAGAAACTCGGCAAGAGCTCCGCGGGCGCTGTTGTGTATGAGGACTACGCGCACCACCCGACCGAGATCGAGGCAACGTTGCGGGGCGCGCGCACGCTCCCGGCGCGACGCCTGGTGGCGGTGTTCCAGCCGCACCTGTATTCGCGCACGGCGCTGCTCGCGCGGGAGTTCGGCGATGCGCTGGCGCTGGCGGATGCGATCGTCGTCCTCGACGTGTATCCGGCGCGCGAGCGCGCTGAGGATCACCCGGGGGTGAGCGGGCTCTTGATCGCCCGCGCGAGCGCGGACGCGGGCGCCGGCAGGCCGGTGTATTGGACGCCGGGGTTTGCGCAGGCGGAGCGGGTGCTGCATGGGCTGTTGGAGCAGGACGACGTGTGTGTGGTGATGGGTGCTGGTGATGTCGATGAGCTGGCGCGCGCGCTGGTGGCGCCATGAGGGCGACGGCGGCCGTGTGCTCTGGGTCGGCGGGTCGACCGCAACGAGGCCACCGATGAGCTTGCCGGCGGGCATCGAGCGTGACTTCCCGCTGAGCCGGCTGGCGACCGTGCGCACGGGTGGGGTGGGGGAGCTGTTTGTGCGAGCGGGCAGCGATGAGCAGCTGCTCGAGCTGCTCGCGTGGGCTGGCGCTGGTGGTGTGGCGGTCAATGTTGTGGGCTCGGGCTCGAACCTGCTGATCGCCGACGAGGGAGTTCCGGGGCTGGTCGTCAAGCTCGACCGCGACCTCGCAGCGATCTCGGTGGACGGGTCGCGTGTGCAGTGTGGCGGTGGCGCACGTCTGCCCGCGGTGGCCGCCAGTGCGGCGCGGGCTGGGTTGTCGGGGATCGAGTTCGGCGTGAACATCCCCGGCACGGTGGGAGGCGCGGTGCGGATGAACGCCAACGCCTATGGCGGCGAGCTCGAGTCGGTGCTCGAGTGGGTGCAGATCGCCACCGCGTCAGGGATCCAGCGTCGCACACCAAGCGAGCTCGGCTTCTCCTACCGCCACTCGAGCCTCGCCGAGGGTGAGATCGTTGCGCACGCGAGCCTGCTGCTGTCCCAGTCGCAGCCTGAGACTGTCAGGGCCACACTCGAGCAGATGCGACGCCGGCGCCATGCGGCACAGCCGCAGGGGATCAAGACGTTCGGCTCGACGTTCAAGAACCCCGACGATCCGCGCGCTCAGGGCCGCAGCGCGGGGCTGCTGCTGGCGGAGGCCGGCTGCAACGGCCTGGCGATCGGTGATGCGCGCTTTGCGCCCAAGCACGCCAACTTCATCGAGAACACCGGCGAGGCCAGCACCGCGGATGTGATCGCGGTGATGGCAGAGGGCCGCCGCCGGGTGCTCGAGCGCTTCGGTGTCGAGCTGGAGCCTGAGGTGCAGACGCTCGGGGACGTGCGCTTTCCCTGGCTGCGGTAGGGGTTCCCGCCGAGAGGTCGAAGACCCCGTGAATGAGCCGCTCGATCGCTGCCCCGTCTTCCCAGCGCCGTGCCTCCAGGCGCTCTGCTCCCAGGGCTTCCGGGGGGGCGAGTTCCGGGCTGGGTGTCCCCGGTGCGCTTTCAGCTGCTGGGGGTCTCGCGCGCTCGGGGCTGCGGCTCGTGTGGCAGCGACGGCGGCTACGCCTCGCGCTGCTCGCGCTCGTGGCTGCGATGCCGCTGCTTGCTGGCGGCTGGCTGCTTTTGCGCCGCTCATCGTTCGTAGCGGTGCAGCAGGTGCAGATCACGGGCGTGCATGGACCGGATGCGCAGGCTGTGCGAGGGCGCGCTTGAACAGGCAGCGCACGGTATGAGCACGCTCGACGTGAGCGCTGGCGCTCTGCGCGCCGCCGTTGCACCGTTGCGTGTTGTGCGCGCGGTGCGCGTCGTGCCGCACTTCCCGCACGGGCTGCTGATCGAGGTCTCAGAGCAGCTTCCGGTCGCCGCGCTGACGGTCGCGGGTGTGCGTACGGCGGTGGCCGCCGACGGGATGGTGCTTGGCCCGCAGTTGCTGTCCGGCTCGCTGCCGAGCGTCAGCGGCTGGCATGAGCCTACGCCGGGCGAGCGTGTCAGCGGAGCGGGCTTGCGGGCCGCGCTGAGCGTGCTGGGCGCCGCGCCGGAGCTGCTGGCAAAGCATGTGGAACGGGTGTTTACCGGCGCGAAGGGCCTGACGGTGGCGATGCGCAACGGCCTGCTCGTGTATTTCGGCGACGCCACTCGTCCGCACGCGAAGTGGCTGTCGCTCGCCCGTGTGCTTGCGGACTCGAGCTCCGCTGGTGCCTCCTACGTCGACGTGCGCGTGCCCGGGCATCCGGCGGCAGGATTTCCCACTGGCGTCCAGCCTCCTGGCGCGAGCACCAACACGGCCACAGCCACGGGCGAACCAGTCGCCAACACTGAATCGACGATCGCCTCGCTGGCCGCTGGTCTCACGAGCGGCACGGCGATCTCGAGCTCAGGTGAACCGCCAGCGGGCAGCAAGGCCGCGGAATCCGCGCCTGGCTCCTCTTCGGAAACCCAATCCGGGGAAGGGACGGAAAGCGAAGCCGGCAACGAAGCACCGGCGACGCAAACGGGGCCAACGACAGGAGGCTAGAACCATCAACCTCAACTTGAGCTTGAGGGCACCCGAAGACGGATCCTCAGGCAGTGGTCGAGAGTCGGGCGATCTGCAATGAATGTTGCGAGACTGGACACCGTCGTTGACAGGGCGAAGTTCCCTGCATAACGTGCACAACTCGGCGGTTCAGCGATCGGTATGCTGCGAACCCTAAATTCCTACTGAAGGCTTCGGACGGGACCATCATGGAGAGTGGCGGGAGCTACCTGGCAGTCATCAAGGTCGTGGGTGTTGGAGGCGGCGGCACGAACGCCGTCAGCCGCATGGTCGATGCTGGACTACGCGGCGTCGAGTTCATCGCGGCCAACACCGACGCACAGGCGCTCGCCATGTGCGACGCCGACATCAAGCTGAACATCGGCCACGAGTCGACCAAGGGCCTCGGTGCTGGCGCAAACCCCGACGTCGGCCTGGCTGCGGCGTCGGAGTCCCGCGACGACATCAAGGAGGCGCTGAAGGGCGCAGACATGGTGTTCGTAACCGCGGGCGAGGGCGGCGGCACGGGGACCGGCGCGGCGCCGGTGATCGCGGAGATCGCCAAGAACGAGATCGGTGCTCTGACCGTTGGCGTGGTCACGCGCCCGTTCGACTTCGAGGGCTCCCAGCGTGGCCGCCAGGCGACCGAGGGCATCGAGCGCCTGCGCGAGGTCGTGGACACGCTGATCGTGATCCCCAACGAGAAGCTGCTGGCGGTGGTGGAGCGGCGCACCTCGATGCTGGACGCCTTCCGTGAGGCCGACAACGTGCTGCGCCAGGGCGTCCAGGGAATCACCGACCTGATCACCATCCCCGGCCTGATCAACCTCGACTTCGCCGATGTGCGCACGATCATGGCCGACGCCGGCTCCGCGCTGATGGGCATCGGCACGGCCAGCGGTGAGAGCCGCGCAGCGGACGCCGCCAGGGCGGCGATCTCCTCGCCGCTGCTCGAAGAGTCGGTGGACGGCGCCACGGGAATCCTCCTGAACATCACCGGCGGCAAAGACCTCGGGCTGTTCGAGGTGAACGACGCCGCTGAGATCATCCAGAACGAGGCGGACCCGAACGCGAACATCATCTTCGGCGCGGTCATCGACGAGAGCATGTCCGACGACGTGCGCGTAACCGTGATCGGCACCGGCTTCGACCATCGCCCAGGCGGTCGGGCGAGCGCCCGCCGCGCCTCAGGCGCGAGCACGCGTCCCGACCGCAATCCCCGCATCTCAGATCGCCAGCGCTCCAGCCTGGAGATCTCCGACGAGGACATCGACGTACCGCCGTTCTTGCGCTAGCCGGCGCGTCTGCGGCTGCTGTCAGACTCACCAGTATGGGCCGCTTCAGCATCCACTCGGCGGTCCTGCTCGCGGCGGTCTTGTTCGGGGTCTTCTCGCCTGCGGCGTTGGCGCAGGCGAGCTCAAGCGATGCGAGTGCGACGCAGGCCTATCTGCAGGCGGACTTTGTGCAGACGCAAGCCGAAGACAGTGGCCTTCCCGCCGCGTTCGCGGCGATGGAAGCGCTCCGCGGGCAGCTGCAGCGGGAATGCCCAGGCGTGCTCGCGCAAGAGCCGACGCCGTCGCGAGGCGAGAAGCCCAGCGAATCGGCGATCGAGATCAGCGATGAGGTGCAGGAGGCGCTGTTCGGGGCAGCGCAGCGCACCGAAAGCTCGTTGCACCGCCGCTTCGCTGATTCCGTTGAGCGTCTGAGGTGGAGCGACCGCGGGTTGGCGCGGCTGGTCCACGCCTACGCCGCCGGTGAAGTTGAACAGGCAGAGATCCCAACTCCGGACCTCTGCTCGGACATACGCGCGTGGGTCGCCAGTGACTTTCAGAGCGTCTCCGCTGCGACCGCCGCCTACCTGGGTCGCGAGTCGACGCTTTCGAGTCGAGCGGCAGGCGCGCAGGAAGCAATCATGCACAACCTGGAGCGCTACGAGAGTCCGGCTGACAAGCGCATCGGCCGGCGGATCGCGGACGCCGAAAAGCGGGCCCTCGCGACGGTCCTGCCCAAAGTCTCCGCGGTCCTCGACAAGGTCGGCGAAGTTCTGCGCGGCTCCACCGCCGCGCCCGCAAGCTAGCGCCGCTGACGCTAGCCTGGCGTCAGTGTCCTCGACAGCTCCCTCGGCGCTACGCCGCACACCCCTGTTCGACCGCCACGTAGCCGCCGGCGCCAAGCTCGTGGACTTCGCAGGCTGGGAGATGCCCGTGCAATACGAGGGTGTGCGCCCGGAGCACATGGCGGTACGCGAGACGTGCGGGATCTTCGACGTCTCGCACATGGGCGAGATCGAAACCAGCGGGCCGGGCTCGCTCGAGCTGCTGCAGCGACTGCTCTCCAACGATGTCGCCAAGATCGCTCCAGACGGTGCGCAGTACTCGGTGCTGTGTCGTGAGGATGGCGGTGTGCTCGATGACCTGTTCACCTATCGCCTCGACGCCGAGCGCTACCTGACCGTCACCAACGCCTCCAACCACGATGCGGATCTCGCGTGGTTTCGCGAGCACGCGCTCGACGTGCCCGACGTGGAGGTTGCCGATCGCATCGACAAGTGGGCGATGCTCGCCGTGCAGGGGCCGCTCGCCCGGGAGATGGTGCAGGCGATCTCCGACCGGCCGCTGCCTGCGCGCATGCGCGCCGAGATGCGTCGCGTGGCCGGCTCCGAAGTGCTCGTGTGCGGCACCGGCTACACCGGCGAGGATGGAGTCGAGCTGCTGTGCGCTCCCGAGGATGCCGCCGCGCTGTGGGATGAGATCGTCCGTCGCGGCGCCGTGCCTGCCGGGCTCGGCGCTCGCGACACGCTGCGCCTCGAGGTTTGCTTCCACCTTTACGGCAACGACCTGAGCGTCGATCGCGGGCCGATCGAAGCCGGGCTGGGGTGGTGCTGCAAGGAGGACACCGGCTTCATCGGCGCGGACGCCGTGCGACGCGTTCGCGACGTCGGCCCGGCACAGAAGCTCGTCGCGTTCGCGATCGAGGGGCCAGGGATCGCCCGCCAGGGGAACCCGATCAGCGGTGGTGGAGAGGTCACCAGCGGCACCCTCTCGCCGTGTCTTGGCATCGGCATCGGCATGGCCTACGTGCCTGCCGAGCATGCCCCCGTCGGCACTCAACTCGAGATAGACGTTCGTGGCAAGATGCGGCCCGCCGTTGTCAAGGACAAGCCGCTCTACAGAAAGGGCTCGTGAATGAGCCAGGCCAGCTACCCGCCTGATCTGCTGTATCACCCCGAACACGACTGGGCGCGCATCGCCGATGGCGACCCCGAGCACGCGGTGCTGGGCATCACCTGGTACGCGCAGGATGCGCTCGGAGAGGTCGTCTTCTTCGACCCACCGGCCGTTGGCACCACGCTCGTCAAGGACTCCTCCTACGCGGAGGTCGAGTCCGTCAAGGCGGTATCCGACGTGGTGGCACCTCTCTCAGGCGAGATCGTCGAGGTCAACCAGGCCCTGGCTGATAACCCCGCGATGATCAACGAGGACCCCTATGGCGAGGGGTGGCTGGTCAAGGTGCGCCTGTCCGATCCATCCGAGCGCGACGCGCTCATGGACGCGGCCACCTACACGGCCACGCTCACGGGCTAGCTTTGCGAGTGCCACGCCCGGCGGGATCGCCGCGATCCACCCTCTATCGTGACGTGAGCCCTTGAGCCGCTACACCGCCATCACCCCCGCCGATCTGGACGCGATGCTCGCGGCGATCGGGGTTGGCTCGCTCCAGGAGATCTTCGACCGGCAAATACCCGCGGGGGTACGGCTGCGGCAGACGCTCGAGCTCCCCGATGGGCAGAGCGAGCAGGACGTGTACGAGCACCTGCGGGCGCTGGCCGCACGCAACACCAGCGTCGAGGACGAGCTGAGCTTCCTCGGCGCAGGGATGTATGACCACTACGTCCCCGCGCTGATCGACATGCTGATGGAGCGCTCGGAGTTCCTCACGCCATACACGCCCTACCAGCCAGAGATCTCTCAGGGCGGGCTGCAGGTGATGTTCGAGTACCAGACCGCGATCTGTGAGCTGACCGGCCTGCCTGTCTCCAACGCGTCCGTGTATGAGGGGCCATCGGCGGTGGCCGCTGCTGGGTACATGGCAAAGCTCCACACCGGTGGACACAAGATCGTCGTCAGCGCTGGCCTGCATCCGCATTCACTGCAGACGCTGCGTACCAACGCCTACGGATACGGAGCGGAGGTGGTGGAGGTGCCACTGCGCGACGGTGTCACCGACCCAGATGCATGGGCGCAGGCGATCGACGCTGACACCAGCGCGGCGATCTTCGCGCAGCCGAACTTCTACGGTGCGGTCGAGGACGCAGCTGCCCTGAGCGCCGCCGCCAAGTCAGCAGGGGGTGGCGAGGATGCCCCGGGGCGCGCGCCCGTTGTCATTGCGCAGGTTGATCCGATCACGCTCGGCATCCTCAAGCCGCCAGGTGAGTGCGGCGTCGACGTGGCCGTCGGCGAGGGCCAGTCGCTCGGTAACCGGCTCGACTTTGGTGGGCCGTCGTTTGGCCTGTTCGCGGCGCGCGAGGAGTATCTGCGACGTATGCCCGGGCGGATCGCCGGGGAGACCGTCGACGTCGACGGTCGCAGGGGCTTTGTGCTGACGCTGCAGACCCGCGAGCAGCACATCCGCCGTGAGAAAGCAACGTCCAACATCTGCACAGCGCAGGCGCTCAACGCGCTCGCGGGGGTCGTCTACCTCACATGGCTCGGACGTCGCGGAATCGTGGAGCTGGGCGAGCTGCTGCTCGCACGCACCCACTACGCGCGCGAGCAGCTCGCGGCGGTTGATGGCGTCGAGAAGCTCCATGAGCAGCCTGTGATTCGGGAGTTTGCTCTGCGTATCGACGCGGACGTCGCGGCTGTCAGGCGCAGGTGTACTCGCCAAGGGGTCAACCCGGGCGTCGATGTGCACGCGCTAAGCGGGCGTGAGCAGGACCGTGGGGTGTTGCTCGTGGCGATCACCGAGCGGCGTACCCGGGCAGACATCGACCGGCTGGTCGCTGTACTCGCAGACGCGGTCGCGGCTGAGCGCGACCCTGCGAGGACAAACGAGATGAGTGTGCCCGCTTGAGCCCGATCGACGAAAACCACCTGCACGCGGACCCTGGCATCGAGGCACGCCATCCGCATACTGGCGCCACGAGCGCTCCCGCGCCACCGCTGCAACGCGAAGCGGCGCGGACGATCTTCCAGAAGGGCGCACCCGGGCGCCGAGCTTTCATGTGCCCCGAGATGGACGTGCCGCACGTGGACGTCTCAGAGCTGCTGCCCGAGCGCTTTCGCCGTTCGCAGGCACCGCGCCTGCCAGAGGTCTCAGAGCCGGAGATCGTGCGCCACTACGTCGGCATCTCCAAGCGCAACTTCGACCTCGACTCCGGCTTCTATCCACTGGGCTCCTGCACGATGAAGCACAACCCCCGTCTGCACGAGCGGGTTGCCGCGCTGCCCGGCCACGCCCGGCTGCACCCGCTGCAGGACCCAGAGCGAGCACAGGGTGCGCTCGAGCTGATGTGGAACCTGCAGCACGCGCTCTCAGCGGTCTCCGGCCTGCCACACGTCTCCTTGCAGCCCTCCGCCGGCTCCCACGGCGAGCTCGCGGGCGTGCTGCTCACGCGCGCCTACCACGAGGACCGCGGCGAGACACGCCACAAGGTGCTCACGCCCGACACCGCCCATGGCACGAACCCTGCGACCGTCACCATGGCTGGTTTCGAGGTAGTCAAGCTCGCCACCAACGCCGACGGCGGCATCGAGATCGAGGACCTGCGCGCCAAGGCCGACACCGACGTCGCCTGCTTGATGCTCACCAACCCCAACACGCTTGGCGTGTTCGACCCCAACATCGCCGAGATCGCCGAGATCGTGCATGGGGTAGGGGCGACGCTGTATTACGACGGCGCCAACCTCAACGCCGTCATGGGCATCTCCCGCCCCGGTGACATGGGCTTCGACATCGTGCACTTCAACCTGCACAAGTCCTTCACCCAGCCGCACGGCGGCGGCGGCCCGGGATCGGGGCCGATCGCGGTTTCCGACCGGATCGCCCCGTTCCTGCCGGTCCCGGTCATCGTTCGTGATGAGGACGGAGCGTTCGACCTCGACTACGACCGCTCGAAGTCGATCGGCCGCCTGCGCGGCTTCCAAGGCAACTACGGTTGCTTCGTGCGCTCCTACGCCTATGTGCGCTCACTCGGCGGCGACGGGCTCAAGGACGCCTCCGAAGTGGCTGTGCTGAACGCCAACTACTTGCTCGCGCGCCTGAAGGAGCACGACGTGGCGAAGTATCTGCCGCTCGCCTACGGCGAGCTGTGCATGCACGAGTTCGTGCTCTCCGGTGGGCCGATGAAGCGCGAGCTACAGATCAAGACGCTCGACTTGGCCAAGCGGCTGCTCGACTATGGCTTTCACCCGCCGACCGTGTACTTCCCGCTGTTGGTGGAGGAGGCGTTGATGGTCGAGCCGACAGAGACCGAGACCAAGGAGACGCTCGACGCGTTCGCCGATGCGATCGCAGCGATCCTCAAGGAGGCCGCGGAGGACCCGGCGATCGCCCAAGCCGCGCCGTACAGCACCCCCGTACGCCGTCTCGACGAGGTGGCCGCGGCAAAGACCCCCGTGATCAGAGAGGCACTCGCCTGATGGCTGTTGAGCACCGCAAACTCGGCGCAACTGGCGTCAGCGTCAGCCCGCTGTGCCTCGGCGCGATGATGTTCGGCGCGTGGGGCAACACCGACCACGAGGACTCGATCGCGATCATCCACGCCGCTCTCGACGCGGGCATCAACTTCATCGACACCGCCGACGTGTACTCCCGCGGCGAGTCGGAGGAGATCGTCGGCAAGGCACTGGCCGGCGGGCGCCGTGATGCCGTCGTGCTGGCCACCAAGGCCCACGGCAAGATGCACGACGATGATCCAAACCAGTTCGGCAACTCTCGCCGCTGGATCGTCACAGAGGTCGAGAACAGCCTCAAACGGCTGAAAACAGACTGGATCGACCTCTACCAGATCCACCGTCCCGAGCCCGACACCGACATTGACCAGACGCTCGGTGCGCTCTCGGACCTGGTGGCGGCTGGCAAGGTGCGAGCAATCGGATCCTCGACATTCCCCGCTTGGCAGATCGTGCAGGCCCAATGGGCCGCCGAGAAGCGTGGCCGCGAGCGCTTCATGTGCGAGCAGCCGCCGTACTCGATGCTGATCCGCTCGGTCGAGAAGGATGTGCTGCCGGTCTGTGAGCAGTACGGCATGGGCGTGATCCCGTGGAGCCCGCTCGCCGGTGGGTGGCTGTCCGGCCGCTACAACAAGGGCGGCGATTCTCCCGCTGACAGCAGGCGCGCGCAGATGCTTCCCTCGCGGTATGACATGTCGCTCCCCGGTAATCAGGCAAAGCTCGATGCTGCGCAGGCGCTTGGCGAGCTAGCGCAGGAGGCTGGGATCACCTTGATCGAGATGGCACTCGCGTTTGTCACAAGCCATCCCGCGGTAAGCGCCGCGATCATCGGTCCACGTACGATGGAGCAACTCGAGAGCCAGCTGCCGGCGCTCGAGCGGAAGCTGAGCGCCGACGTGCTTGACCGCATCGACGAGATCGTTCCACCGGGAACGAACGTCAATCAAAATGACACCGGCTGGGACCCGCCCTGGCTGACCGACAGCTCGCTGCGGCGCCGCTAGCCGCAGGCCAAGCCCATCTCCGCCCAACCCAGAGCAAAACCTAAGGCCTGTTCGAACCAATGCGCATCTTCTCCGGCATCCAGCCGACCGGACGTAAGCACCTCGGCAATTACATCGGCGCGATCGCCCAGTACGTAACTAGCCAGGAGCGCGGCGAGGGCATCTTCTGCATCGTTGATCTGCACGCGACCACCGTCGCGTATGACCCGCTGGAGTTGCGCGAGCGTCTGTATGACACGACCGCGATCCTGCTGGCTGCCGGGCTCGACCCCGAACGCTGCATCCTTTTCCGTCAGTCAGATGTGCCTGAGCACACGGAGCTCACATGGTTGCTCTCAAGCGTCACCGAGCTCGGTCGCCTGCAGCGGATGCATCAGTTTCGCGACAAGTCGGTTGCCCAGCGCGAGCTCGTCTCCGCTGGGCTGCTGCTCTACCCAGTGCTGATGGCTGCCGATGTGCTCGCCTACCGCGCCCACGAGGTTCCCGTCGGTGAGGATCAGCGTGAGCACCTAGAGCTGATGCGCGATGTTGCGCGGCGCTTCAACGCCCGCTTCGCGGGCGGCGAGGAGGTCCTGGTGGTACCCGAGGACCGCATCCCGACGGTCGGCGCCCGGGTCATGGACCTGCAGAACCCGACTGTCAAGATGTCGACCACAAGTGGCTCTGAGCAGGGGACCGTATATGTGCTCGACGAGCCGAAAGCAATCGAAAAGAAGTTCAAGAGCGCGGTCACTGACTCCGGCAGCGAGGTGCGCCGCGATCCGCAGAAGCCAGGTGTGAGCAACCTGATCGAAATCCTCGCTGCCGTGCGTGGCGTGGATATCGCCGCGATCGAGGCCGAGCTCTCCCAGGCGCGCTATGGCGAACTTAAGGCAGCCGTGGCCGAGGCCGTCATCGACTATCTCTCACCGGTACGCGAGCGCTATGAGCATCTGCGCGCCGACGAGAGGCAGCTCGAGGCGATCCTTCACGACGGCGCCGCACGAGCGCAGGCGATCGCCGCCACCACGCTTGCGGACGTGCGCGAGCGGATGGGGGTCGGGGCGCCCCGTGCCGCTCAGCACGGTGGATGAGCGCGCACCACGTCATCGGCGGTCGGTACGGTGAGCAGATCAGCACCGCCACCTGCATCCTTTCGGTGAAGCCATGAGCCTCGCTGCGCTCGAACTCGACCTCGACGTCTTCAGCGGGCCGTTCGACCTGCTGCTCACGCTCGTGCTGCGCGAAGAGGTCGACCTGCTCGAGTTGCAACTGGCGGAGGTGGTGCTCGCTTACCTCGATCATCTCGAGCAGCGCGGCGAGCTCGACCTGGAGACCGCTACCGAGTTCATCGTGCTCGTCGCGGCGCTGCTGGAGCTGAAGTCACGGCTGATGCTCTCCAGCGACGAGCAGGAACTGCTGGACATCGAGCCCGAACAGGCCGTCGAGGAGCTGCTCGCGCGGATGCTCGACGCGCGTCGCTACCGGGCCGCCGCCACGCATCTGGGGGAGTTGCTCGCGGGTGAGCACGGGGTGCGCTTCCGCATGGCTCCACCGCCTCCCAGCCTACGCCGCACGATCGTTCAGGCGCAGGACGGCTCCCAGGACCCGCTGGTGCTCGGCGAGGCGATCGGGCGGCTTCTGACGATGCCGCCCACTATAAGCCTGCACCACGTCACCACCATCCGGGTGAGCGTCACCGAGCGCCTGGCGCACCTGCGCACGCTGCTGCGCCGCGGCAGCTTCAGCTTCGACGAGGCCGTGCGAGGAGCCGACAGGATGACCGTCGCAGTCACGCTGTTCGCGCTGCTCGAGCTCTACAAACGCGGCGAGGCCGACTGGGAGCAACAGGAGAGCTTTGGGGAGATCGCCGTGCGCGGACTCGCCAGGCAGGCCCCCGCGCCTGTATTTGCGCTCGCGGCCGGCGGTCAGGCTGCCGCAGGAGGCCTCGCGGGATGAGCGAGACAGAGGCCATTGAGGACACCGGTGTGAGCAGCGACAGCGGTGCGAGCGGCGACGCTGATGTCAGGAGCGACGCGCACGTAGTCGACGAGGCCGAGGCGCTCGCCGACGCGTTGCACAATGGCGAGAAGCCGAGCCCCAGCGATGAGCAGACGCCGCTGCTCGCTCGCACCGTCGAGGCGTTGCTGTTCCTCTCTTCGGATCCCCTGAGCGCTGCTGAGCTGGCCGACGCAGCCCAGGCAGGCGAAGGGGCGGTGCTCACAGCGCTGGCTCTCCTTGGCGAGCAGTACGCGCCGGGGCTGCGCGGGATCACACTGCGCGAGTTGGGCGGTGGCTGGACGCTCGCCAGCGACCCCGCCTCCGAGGACGCAGCACGCCGGCTATTCAGTCGCCCACGCACTGCCACGCTCAGTCCCGCGCAGGCAGAGACGCTCGCGATCGTCGCCTATTTGCAGCCGATCTCCCGCCCGGAGATCACTCGTATCCGCGGCGTCAGCGCAGACTCTGCCACCGCCACGCTGCTCGACCGTGGCCTGATCGAAGACGCCGGCCACTCGCAGTTTGGGGCCGTCCTCTATCGCACAACCACCCAGTTCCTGAAGCTGTTCGGCCTGCGCACGCTCGACGAGCTCCCCGATATCGCCCGCTGGGATCCCACGCCCGAGGAGCAGGCGGAGCTGCGCGAGCGGCTGTTGCGGGCGGGTGAGGCGCGTGCCGGCGGTGGGGGCTAGGCCGCGCTGGCGGCTAGCTGGCCACAGGCCGCGTCGATGTCGCGCCCGCGCGTGAGCCGCACGGTCACCGGGATCTGACGCGATTCCAGCGCGCTGCGGAAGGCCGCGATCGACTCACGGCCAGATCCCTCATACGCGCCTGCGGCGGTGGGGTTGTAGGGGATCAGGTTGACCTTGAAGATCGGCTGGCCCTCGCGTCCGCCAGACAGCGCGTCTGCCAAAGCCAGCGCTTGCTCGTAGCGATCGTTTACGCCAGCGAGCATCACGTACTCCACGAACACGCGCCTGCGCTTGCGCGCATAGAACGCGCGACACGCCTCAATAACATCCGCCAGCGGATAACGCTCGTTCACCGGCATCAGCTGCGAGCGCAGCGCATCGTCCGCCGCGTGCAGCGACAGCGCCATGCGGACCGGCATGTCGCACTCGGTCAGCCGTTCAATGCCCGGTATCCAGCCGACCGTCGAGATCGTCGTACGCCGATGCGTGATGCCGATGTCAGGCAGACGCTCACACGCCTCCAACACGTTGTCCAGATTCATCATCGGCTCGCCCATACCCATGAACACGCAGTGGTCGATCGCTTCCATACGACGAAAGTGAAGTGCCTGGTCGACGATCTCCGACGCCGTCAGATTGCGTGCGAACTTCATCGCGCCGGTCGCGCAGAACGTGCACGTAAGCGGACAGCCCGACTGCGAGGACACGCAGATCGAGCGGCGGCCATCGCGGAATCGCATCAGCACCGCCTCCAGCGCCCGCCCGTCAGTCGTCGTGAACAGCGCCTTCACGGTCCCGTCGTCCGAATGAGCCTGCTCGCGCAGCTCGAGGCTCGAGAACGGAAGCTCGCGCTCGAGCGCCTCCCGCAGCCCGGCCGGGATATTCGTCATCTCGCCATAGCCGCGTACCCCGCGCGCCGTCCACGCCCACACCTGGCGGGCACGAAAGTGCGGCTCCCCACGGTCGGCGAGCGTCTGGTCGAGTAGCTGAAGGTCCATGATCGATGCCACCGGTACGCGCGGACGGGATATCCACCCGCGCCGGATCTCCTCCTATGGTTGCAGCACATGCGTGAAGTCACCGGGAAGCCGCTATGCGCCTAGCCAAGTACCTAGCCCACGCGGGCGTTGCCTCCAGGCGCTCTGCCGAGACGATGATCGCCGCGGGACGGGTCACAGTGGCGGGCAAGACCGTGACGGACCCCGCCCGCGATGTGGATGAGGACAGCCGTGTTGCAGTCGACGGAGAGCTCCTCACGGGAGCGGAGCCACGTGTGCTCTATGCCCTGCACAAGCCCGTCGGGGTCGTCTCCACCGCGCGTGACACACACGGACGGCGCACGGTCATCGAACTCGTGCCCGCCAACGGTCTGCGCCTATACCCGGTAGGGCGACTGGACGCCGACAGCTCCGGGCTGATTCTGCTCACCAACGACGGCGAGCTCGCCAACCGACTCACCCACCCACGTTTCGAAGTACCCAAGACCTACCGCGCCAAGCTGCGGGGAGCCCCCATTCCCGACGATGTCCTTGAGGCTCTGCGCACGGGCGTGGAGCTCGACGACGGCCGTACCGCGCCCGCTCAGGTGCGCCGTATTGGCGGCCGAGGCTCCAATCTGATCGAGCTGACGATCCACGAGGGTCGCAACCGCCAGGTGCGCAGGATGTGCCAGGCGGTCGGCCATCCGGTGCTGGCCCTTCAGCGCACCAGCTTCGGGGCGCTGAAGCTGGGCAGCCTCGAGCTCGGCGCCCACCGGCGCCTCCCAGCGGCAGAGGTCGAGCGCCTGCGCGCGCTCACGCTCTGACACAATCGCCCGCCATGCGACTGTTCGCACTCCGCGGCGCCGTAAGCGTCAAGCTCAACAACGCCCAGGACATCCTCGACGCCACCAGCGAGCTGATGCGCGAGATCATGCAGCGCAACGCGCTCGAGCCACACAACGTCGTCAGCTGCATCTTCACCGCCACCAGAGACCTCAACGCCGAGTTCCCCGCCGTCGCCGCCCGCGCCCTCGGCTTCGAGCGCGTGCCGCTCTTGTGTGCGCAGGAGATCCCCGTCCCGCGCTCGATGCCACGCGTGATCAGGGTGCTGATCCATTACCACGCCGACAAGGACCACGTGCCAGCACACGTGTACTTGGGAGACGCCCGCGAACTGCGTGCGGATCTCGACGCGGCACAATAAGGCGGTGGCACTCGAGTTCTCACAGCGAGTCAGACGGATCCCCGTCTATCCGGCTGCCGGCGGCTATGCGCAGCAAGAGCCGCTCGTGCGCCTGGCCAGCAACGAGTCGCCCTACGCGCCCCTGCCAGAGGTGCGCGAGGCGATCGAGCGCGCCCTCGGAATGCTCAACCGCTACCCCGACCCAACCAACGCGCTGCTGCGCCAGAAGCTGAGCGATCGCTACGGCGTGCCCAGCTCGCGCATCGCCATCGGCAACGGCTCCTGCGACATCCTGCTCGCTGCCGGCGAGGCGCTGCTCGAGCCCGGCGCCGAGATCGTCTACGCATGGCCGTCGTTCTCCGTCTACCCGCACCTCGCCGCGGCCTCTGGTGCGCGTGCGGTAACCGTGGCGCTCGACGAGCGGGAGCGCCACGACCTGCCCGCGATGCTGCGCGAGATAACCGTTGCCACAAGGCTCGTGCTCGTGTGCAACCCCAACAACCCAACCAGCACCGCCATCCCACTCGCGGAGGTCGCTGGCTTCCTCGCCGAGGTGCCGCCCAACGTGTGTGTGATCCTCGACGAGGCCTACTGCGAGTTCAACCTGCTCGAGGATCCCGACGCCTCGCTGGAGTTGCTCGACAGCCACCCCAACCTGGCGCTGCTGCGCACCTTCTCCAAGGTCCACGGCCTATGTGGCCTGCGTGTCGGTTTCGCGCTAAGTGGTTCTGATGAGCTGCCGCGCGCGCTCGACCAGGTGCGCCAGCCGTTCTTCTGCAACGCGCTCGCCCAAGCCGCCGCCGTCGAGGCGCTTGCCCACCAGGACGCAGTCGAGGATCGTGTCACCCGCACCGTCGCCGAGCGCATCTCAGTCGACGAGCGCCTGCGTGCGCTCGGCATCCAGCCCGCCGACTCACAGGCCAACTTCTGCTGGTTTCACCTCGGCGAGGAGTACGACGAGCAGGCGGTCATGCGCGGGCTGGACGAGCGTGGCGTGCTGGTGCGCGGCGGTAGCGCGCTGGGATCGGAAACACCCGCGCTGCGCGTCACCTACGGGTTGCCCGAGGAGAACAGACGCTTCCTCGAGGCCCTCGCCGAAGTGCTCGCGCCCGCTGTTGCGGGCTGAGGCACAGCTAGCGTGGGGACCGGTGACGCAGAGCTCGGTCAGGGGGACGCGTCAAATTGTCTCCCATCACTCGACTGCGCGCCAAGTGTCTGCTACAAACTCAAGTGACAGCCATGACCGCGTCCATTGGCATATCAGCTCCCAGCTTCCCCGCAGACGCCGCGTGGCCGTCCTCATGTGCCTATTTCGCCTGGCGATTTAGCTAGGCGCTTCGGCCGTGACCCGTTCGTGAGCGGGCGCCACGGCCGCACTGGGTCTCTTAGGGAGATCAAGCGCCACCCACCCGGGGTGCCTCATGCGCCCCTCTCGCGAAGTAGCAGGTGGTGTGAAAGCGCAGCACCTCTAACATGCCCAGGCGTCAGTGAAAGGATGAGTTGATGATGATCGTCATGAAGGAGACCGCGACCGATGAGGATGTCGAGGCGGTCGTCGAGAAGATCGAGCGTGCCGGCGCGAGCGCACATCGCATCTTGGGTGCGCGCTTGACGGTGATTGGCGCGATCGGCGACGTCGAGCAGGATGCCAACGTCGAGAGCCTCGGCCTCGAGGGCCAGCCCGGTGTCGATCGCGTGGTGCCGATCCTGAAGCCTTACAAGCTCGCCTCCGCGCAGATCACCCACGGCGAGCGTACCGTCCTCGACATCGACGGGCGCAAGGTCGGCGGGGAGAACTTCGCCCTGATCGCAGGGCCGTGCACGGTGGAATCGCGCGAGCAGACGCTCGAGACGGCGCGCGTCGTGCGCGATGCCGGCGCGACGCTGCTGCGCGGAGGCGCGTACAAGCCGCGCACCTCTCCCTACGCATTCCAGGGGCTCGGACAGGAGGGCCTGAAACTGCTGGCCGAGGCCAAGGCCGAGACGGGCCTGCCGATCGTCACCGAGCTGATGGACATCGGCGACCTGGATCCCGTGCTGGAGGTCGCCGACGTGATCCAGATCGGCGCACGCAACATGCAGAACTACTCGCTGCTGGCCGAGCTCGGCCGCGCCGGGCGTCCTGTCCTGCTGAAGCGCGGGCTGGCGGCGACGCTCGACGAGCTGCTGATGGCCGCCGAGTACATCCTCAAGGAAGGCAACCCCAACGTGATGCTGTGCGAGCGCGGCATCCGTACGTTCGAGTCCGCCTACCGTTTCACGCTCGACCTGATGGCGGTGCCCGTGCTCAAGGAGCTCTCGCACCTGCCCGTGATCGTCGACCCGAGCCACGCCGCCGGACGGCGCGATCTGGTGACGCCGCTGTCGCTGGCCGCCGCCGCGGTCGGAGCCGATGGGATCATCGTCGAGGTGCACCCCAACCCAGAGGAGGCCATCTGCGATGGGCCGCAGGCGCTGCCCACGGAAGGCTTCGCCGAGTACGTGCTGGCGGTCGAACGCGCCGCGGCGCTCGCCGGCAAGGCGCTCGCAGGGAGGGCGTCGGCTCTTGCCTGAACTGCCCGGTGCCGAGCTGCGTCCGGCTGACTACGTCCGCGACCGGCGGATCGAAAGGGTTGTGCCGCTGCTCGCGCCCGATGCGCTGCTCGAGGAGCTGCCTTTGAGCCGCGAGCAGGCGGATGTCGTGATCCGCGGCCGCCGCGACGTCCGTGCCGTGCTGGAGGGGACCGATGTCCGGCTGCTCGCCGTTGTCGGGCCGTGCAGCGTGCACGATCCCGACGCGACGCTCGAGTACGCGGCGCTCCTCGGTCAGCTCGCACGCGATCTGAGCGGCGAGCTGTTGATCGTGATGCGCGTCTACTTCGAGAAGCCACGGACGACCACGGGCTGGAAGGGCCTGATCAACGATCCGCACCTCGACGGTTCGGGCGACGTCAACGCGGGACTGCACCTCGCTCGGCGCGTGCTGCTTGGCGTGCTCGACTCCGGGATCCCCGTCGGATGCGAGTTCCTCGACCCGATCACGCCGCAGTACATCGCCGACGCCGTCTCGTGGGGCGCTATCGGCGCGCGTACGACCGAGAGCCAGATCCACCGCCAGCTCGGTTCGGGGCTGTCGATGCCGGTCGGTTTCAAGAACCGCACCGATGGCAACGTGCAGGTGGCCGTGGACGCTGTTCGCGCCGCGGCGGAGCCACACGCGTTTGCCGGCATCGATCCGAATGGCACGCCGGCGATCCTGTACACGCGTGGCAACGAGGACTGTCACATCATCCTGCGTGGCGGAAAAGGCCAGCCCAACTACGAAACCTCGAGTGTCGCGGCGGCGCTGGGGCTGCTCGACGGTGCGGGCCTGCCGACGCGCGTGATGATCGACCTCAGCCACGACAACAGCGGCAAGGACCCCGAGCGTCAGCCGCGCGTGGCAGCTGACGTCGGCGGGCAGATCGCGAGTGGCAACGACGCCATCGTCGGCGTGATGCTCGAGTCGTTTCTCGTCCCCGGGCGCCAGGATCTGCGGCCCGGGGTCGAGGTGCGCTACGGGCAGTCGATCACCGACGGATGCATCGGCTGGGAGACGACCGTCGAGGTGCTGGAGGCGCTGGCAGAGTCTGTACGCGCTCGCAACGTCGCCCCAGCGCAGACGGCGCAGCCCTGAGCGGATGCGGATCGCGGTCCTCGGCGTGGGCCTGATCGGGGGCTCGATCGGACTGGCCGCGCGCTCGCGCGCATCTGCGAGTGTCTGCGGCTACGACCCTGACCCCGACGTTCGTGCCCGCGCGCTCGCCCTGGGAGCGATCGACGAGCCGGCCGATGACATCCCACGCGCCGTAGCCGGGGCCGACGTCGTGTTCGCCGCCACGCCGGTGGGGGCGCTCGGGGAGACCGTGCGCTTGGCGCTCGAGAGCGCCGGCCCCGATTGCGTCGTCACGGATGTCGGCTCGACCAAGCGCGTTCTCGCCGACGCCGCGTCCGATGAGCGCTTCGTTGGCGGACATCCGCTCGCGGGCGCCGAGACCGCCGGCGTCGAGCACGCACGCGAGGACCTGTTCGATGGCGCCACGTGGTACTTGACGCCCGCCAAAGGCAGCACCGCTGGCGTGCTCTACGAGCGTCTGCACCGGCTGCTCGGCCGCTTCGGCGCGCGTCCCGAGGCGATCGACGCCGAGACCCACGATCGTCTGATGGCGGGCGTGTCGCACCTGCCGCACGTGCTCGCCAACCTGCTCGTCGCCGAGACCGCGGCGCTGCTCAGCGAGGAGTCACAGCGGCTGCCCGCCGTCGGACCGAGTTTTCGCGACGCCACCCGCGTCGCCGGTGCCAATAGCGCCATCTGGACAGACATCTACATGTCTAACAGCGACGCGCTGATCGCCGGCATCGACGGGCTGACCGGGCGCCTGGGGGAGGTGCGCGGCTGGCTGGCCGCGGGGGACGCGGATGCGGTGAGCGCCTGGAACGAGGGCGCGCGCGGCGAGCGCGAGGCCCTGCTCGGCGCCGGTCTGGTCGGCGGGGTCGAGGGCGAGCCGGCGCTCGAGCTACGCGTGTCCGTGCCCAACCGGCCCGGTGTGATCGCCGAGATCGCGCTCGCACTCGGCCGTGCCGGTGTGAACATCCTCGACATGGTGCTCTCGCCCTCGCAGGACAACCGCCAGGGAGTCGTCGCTCTGTGGATCGGCGGCCAGGAGCACGCCCAGCGGGCCTGCGAGCTGATCGCCGACCTTGGCTTCCCAGTCGTGCAAGCATGAGCGCCCACTGATGAACCAGCGCTTCGAGCCAGCACGCCGACTTTCAGGAGAGCTCACAGCACCTGCGGATAAGTCCATCTCCCATCGCGCCGCGTTGTTGGGCACCATGGCCTCCGAGCCTGTGCGCATCGAGCGCTACCTGCAAGCCGCCGACACCAACTCCACACTTGACGCCGCCCGCGCACTGGGCGCGCTCGTAGAGGTCCACGGCGACGATCTCGTCATCCGCGGCACCGGCCTGCGGGAGGCGCACGAGCCCGATGAGCCAATCGACGTCGGCAACGCCGGCACGTTGCTGCGGCTACTGCCCGGTTGGCTCGCTGCGCAGGAGGGTCGCTCGTTCACGCTCGACGGCGACGAGTCGATCCGGCAGCGACCCGTCGACCGCATCGCCGAGCCACTGCGGCTGATGGGTGCCGAGCTCGACGCGCGCGACGGGCGCTTTCCGCCGCTACACGTACGCGGTACGCGACTGCGCGCCATCGCTTACGAGCTCGAGGTCGCAAGCGCACAGATCAAGTCCTGCGTGCTGCTCGCCGGGCTCGCCGCCGACGGCGCCACCACTGTGGGCGAGCCCACCCGCAGCCGCGACCATACCGAGCGCATGCTGCTGCGCGCCGGCGTCGCCATCCACCGCAACGGTCGCCACGTGACCGTCGTCAATGCCGACGAGCTACTGATCGATCGCGTCAGAATCCCCGGCGACCCCAGCTCCGCAGCGTTTATGATCGCCGCGGGCGTGCTCGTAGGAGGCTCGCGTCTGTTGATCCGCGACGTCGGCGTCAACTGGACCCGCACAGGCTTTCTGCGCATCGTCCGCCGCATGCAGGGCATTGTCCTTGGCGACCTCGAGGAGGAGACCGGCGAGCTTTCCCCCGAGGAGCCCGTAAGCGACCTCGACGTTGCCCACGGCGCGCTCGAGGCCACGACCGTCGAGCCCGACGAGGTGCCGCTCGCGATCGATGAGCTGCCGCTGGTTGCCCTGCTCGGCTGTTTCGCAGAGGGCGAGACCGTTGTGCGCGGTGCCCAGGAGCTGCGCATCAAGGAGACCGATCGCATCGCCGGCGTCGTCGACGGCCTCGCTGGCCTCGGCGCCGACATCGAGGCCACCGACGACGGCTTTGCCGTACGCGGCACCGGTGGCCTGCGCGGCGGCAGCATCGACGCCCGCGCAGACCATCGTCTCGCGATGATGGGCGCCGTCGCCGGGGTCGCCTCCAAGGAGGGCGTGGAGGTCATCGGCATGGACGCCGCCGCCGTGTCCTACCCAGGGTTCGTCGACGACCTCAAGCGGTTGTGCTCGTAGCGATCGACGGTCCAGCCGGCGCTGGGAAGTCCACCGTCGCCCGTGCGCTTGCAAGCGAGCTCGGCTTTACCTACCTCGACAGCGGCGCCATGTACCGCTGCGTCGCGTTTGCAGCGCTGGAGCGGGGTGGGGGGGAGCTGCCCGAGCAGGAAGCCTCACTCGGCGAGCTTGCACGTGCGATCACGATTGAGTTCCGCGGTGCCGCCCCGGGGGCGGAGCAGACGGGGTCGCGCTCAGTACTGCTCGACGGACGCGACGTCAGCGAGGCGATACGCACCCCTGAGGTATCAAAGGCCGCCTCCGTCGTCGCTGCCAATCCCGTTGTGCGTGCGGCGCTTGTCGCCAAGCAGCGCCAGTTGATCGACGCCGGTGACTGGGTCGCCGAGGGACGCGACATCGGTACCGTCGTTGCCCCTGACGCCGAGCTCAAGATCTTCCTTACCGCCGACCCGCGCGAGCGCGCGGGTCGCCGCGCAGCTGAATTGGGCGCCGACGTCGAGACGGTGCTCGCCGAGCAGACAATGCGCGACGAGCGCGATAAAAGCCGCGAGCACAGCCCGCTGCAGACCGCACCAGACGCGGTTACGCTCGACACGAGTGGGCGCAGCGTCGAGCAAGTCGTAGGGGAGATAGTTGGGCTGATCGAGGATCTCGACTGGTAGGTAACGCTGCTCGACGGCCTCGACTGAGCGCCACCTAGGCCGGGAAGGAGCCTGCATCTGGGCATACTGGCCCGATGAAGGTCGCCGTTGTCGGCTATCCAAACGTGGGCAAGTCCTCGCTAATCAACCGCCTCACGGGCACCCGTGAGGCGGTCGTGCACGAGCGTCCCGGCATCACGCGCGACCGCAAGGAGCTCGACTGCGAGTGGAACGGGCGGAGCTTCACGCTGATCGACACAGGCGGCGTGGACTTCGAGGACGAAGATCCGCTTGCGGGCTCGATTCGCGACCAGGCGCGTGCTGGCCTTGCCGATGCGCAGGTGGCGGTGCTCGTGGTCGACGCGCGCGCTGGCGTGCGCCCCGGCGATGAGGAGATGGCCGATCTGCTGCGCCGCGGCGGATTGCCCACCATCGTCGCCGCCAACAAGTGCGACAGCGTCAACGAGCTGGCGCTCGCCGCCGACTTCCATCGCCTCGGGCTGGGTGAGCCGATCGCCGTCTCTGCCGCACAGGGACTCGGCTCGGGCGACCTACTCGATGAGATCGTTGCGCTGCTGCCAGCAGGCGATCTCGAACCTGCCGACGACACCGTCCGGCTGGCCGTGATCGGCAGGCCCAACGTCGGCAAGTCCTCGTTGGTCAACCGCTTTCTCGGCGAGGAGCGGGTGATCGTCTCTGATCTCGCCGGCACCACGCGCGATGCCATCGACATGCCGCTACTGGTGGATGGACGCAAGCTGACCCTCGTCGACACCGCCGGGATGCGGCGACAGTCAAAGGTGGCAGATTCGGTCGAGTACTACACATCCCTGCGATCGCAGCGTGCCGCCGAGCGCGCCGACGTCGCGCTCGTGGTCTGCGACGCAAGCGACGGCGTCACCGCACAGGATCTGCGCGTCGCGGAGCTGGCGATGAAGGCGGGCTGCGCCACCGCCATCGTGCTCAACAAGTGGGACCTGCAGGAGCACGCCGAGAGCGACGGTGAGCGCCGGCTCGATCTCGACCACGAGCGCGCGCGTGTGGCCGCAAAGCTGCGGCTGCGCCCGCGCGTGTTGACCGTCAGTGCCAAGACCGGCCGGCACGTGGCACGCCTGCTGAACGAGGCGATCACGCTCGGCGAGCGCATGTCCGGACGGATCCCCACGCCTGAGCTCAACCGTTTTCTCGCCGAGGCCACGCAGGCCCGCCAGCCCCCGGTCGGCACCCGCCGCGGCGCCGGTGGCCATCGCCTGAAGCTGATCTACATGGCTCAGATCGGCGAGCGTCCCCCACGCTTTGCCATCCAGATCAACTCCCGCGCTCGCGTGACGCGCGACTACGCGTATTACATCGAGAACCGCCTGCGCGCCCGCTACGGCATGGACGGCGTGCCACTGATCATCGACTTCGTCGAGCGCGGCCAGCGCGGAGGCGCCCGTGCCGCATAGACTTCTGCGACTTTTGCCGCGCTCGCCGGCGCCAAACCGCTACCCACCCACTTCTGGAGTTGATTTCCAAACACATGACTGAGCTAAACGAGAACGAGTTCCTGTTCACCTCTGAGTCGGTCACCGAGGGCCATCCCGACAAGATCGCCGACCAGATCTCCGATGGGGTGCTCGACGCCGTGCTGGCGGACGAACCGTATGGCCGCGTGGCGTGCGAGACGCTCGTGAACACAGGCCTGGTGGTTGTATCGGGGGAGATCTCCACCGAAACCTACGTCGATATCCAGGAGATCGCCCGCGAGACGATCCGCAAGATCGGCTACACCGACGCCGACCTCGGCTTCTCCGCTGACTCGTGCGCGGTGCTCAACGCGATCGATAAGCAGTCCTCGGACATCGCCCAGGGCGTAGACAAGGCCTACGAGGCTCGTACTGACGCAAGCGACGATGACGAGCTCGACGTCGCTGGCGCCGGCGATCAGGGAATGATGTTCGGCTACGCAACTGAGGAGACAGACACACTGATGCCGCTGCCGATCTCACTCGCGCACCGGCTCGCCGAGCGACTGTCAGCGGTTCGCAAGGCCGGCACGCTCGACTACCTGCGCCCCGATGGCAAGACCCAGGTCAGCGTCCGCTATCAGGACGGCAAGCCGGTCGAGATTGAAAAGCTGTTGATCTCCACGCAGCACCGCGAGGGCGCCGAGGCACTGATCCCCGACGACCTGTGGGAGCACGTCGTCGAGCCGATCCTCCCCGGCGATCTCTACGACGCGAGCAAGCTGCGCCGGAACTTCCTTGTCAATCCCACCGGGCGCTTCGTGATCGGCGGTCCAGTGGGCGATTGCGGGCTGACCGGACGCAAGATCATCGTCGACACCTATGGCGGCATGGCGCGCCACGGCGGCGGTGCGTTCTCCGGCAAGGACCCCTCGAAGGTCGATCGCTCGGCCGCCTACGCCGCACGCTGGGTTGCCAAGAACATCGTCGCCGCCGGCCTCGCCGGTCGCGCCGAAGTGCAGGTCGCGTATGCGATTGGGGTTGCGCATCCGGTATCGGTGATGGTCGAGACGTTCGGCACCGAGAAGGAAGGCCTCACGCGCGGACAGATCGCACGCGCCGTCGATCAGGTCTTCGACCTGCGTCCCGGGTCCTTCCGCGAGGAGCTGAACCTGCACCGCCCGATCTACCAGAAGACCGCCGCCTACGGCCACTTCGGACGCGACGACTCGGATTTCACCTGGGAGCGCGTCGACAAGGGCGACGCGCTGCGTGCAGCTGTCGGTCTCTAAGGGATCTAAGGCCGGGCGCTCACAGACACCAGCAGACACCGCCTGTCGACCGTCTAAGGTCGGGGCGGTGTCGAGCATTGCCCAACTTGACGGCCCGCAGGTCGAGATCGGCGCGGCATCTACGATCGCGCAGGTTGAGCCAGATGCGGGGCTGCTGATCGCACAGGTCGAACCGATGACGACAGCCCGCGCCCTGCGTGGGCCGTTTGACTACCGGTTGCCGCAAGAGCTGCAAGGTGTGGATGTCGGCTCGATGCTGGTCGTGCCCTTCGCCGGGCGCAAGCTGCTCGGCGTGGTCATTGGCCTGGCCAATACCAGCGAGATAGCCGAGCGGAAGCTGCTCGCGCCACTGCGGACGCTGGACCAAGGCCCGCCCACCCTGACCGCCGAGCTAATGGAGCTGGCCGAATGGATCGCCGGGGAGTACTGCACGACGCTCGCCCGTGCGCTGGGCCTCGTCCTGCCGCCCGGGGCCGCGCGCCGGCTCAGCGGGCGCAAGCGCCGTGCGGTCGCTCGCCCGCGGCATCTGAGCGTCGGTGCCCGCAGTCCCCACGTCCCAGAGCTGACCGATGACCAGCGCGCTGTGCTCGAGCCGCTGCTAGAGGCACTGAATGAGCGCCGGAGCACGCAGCAACTGCTGCACGGGGTTACCGGCTCGGGCAAGACCGAGGTGTATCTCCGCGCCACTGGCGCAACCCTCGAGCAGGGCAGGGGAGCGATCGTGCTCGTTCCTGAGATCGCGCTCACCCCGCAGATCGTCGGGCGTTTCATCGAACGCTTCGGCGAGACCGTCGCCGTGCTGCACTCCCGGCTGACTCAAAGCCAACGCTACGCGGAGTGGCGGCGCCTGCGGGAGGGTGAGGCGAGGGTGTGTGTGGGACCGCGCTCGGCCGTGTTCGCGCCAGTCGACGATCTCGGGTTGGTGATCGTCGACGAGGAGCACGACGCCTCCTACAAGTCCGGGGACGATCCGCGTTACGACGCGCGTGACGTTGCCACCGAGCGCGCCCGGCGCTGTGGCGCGGTGCTGCTGCTCGGTAGCGCCACGCCGCGTGCCGAGAGCATCCAGCGTCTGCCGATAATGCGCCTCCCCCGCCGCGTGGACGGTCGACCGCTACCAGCTGTCGAGATCCTGGACATGCGCGAACAGGTCCAGGGTTTGCACCCGGTCACCGTGCAGGCTCTCGCCGACGTACGCGCCACGCGCGGCAAGGTGATCGTGCTGCTCAACCGCCGCGGCTGGTCGAACTTCCTCTCCTGTCGCTCCTGTGGGCGCGTGTGGAGCTGCCCGGATTGCGACGTCGCGCTCGTTTTGCACCGCACCGGCGGCTACGTCGCCTGCCACCACTGCGGCCACCGCGAGCAGGCGCCCTCACGCTGCCCTGACTGCTCCTCGACATCGGTCGCACGCCACGGCGCCGGTACCGAGCGTCTGCAGCACGATCTGGCTCAGATCTTCGATGACGGCAGCTTCCCCGTGTTTCGACTCGACGCAGACGTGGTCGCCGACACCAGTGATGACGAGGACACGGGCGTTGGTGCGGTCCTGCGGCGCTTCGAGGCGGCGCGGTGCGGGGCTCTGATCGGCACGCAGATGGTCGCCAAGGGCCACGATTTCCCCGACGTTGGTCTCGCTGTGGTGCTCGATGCGGATGCTACCCTGCGCTTCCCTGACTTTCGCGCCGAGGAGCGGACATTCGCGCTGATCGCCCAGCTCGCCGGGCGTGCCGGGCGCGGCGGGCACGGACGAGTGCTCGTGCAGACGATCGCCCCAGAAGCCTGTGCGATCGTACACGCCGCACAGCACGACAGCGATGGCTTCCTCGCTGGGGAGCTACAACGCCGCCAAGCCTTGCGTTACCCGCCGTTCTCGCACCTGATCAGAATCATCTGCTCCGCCGAGGAGTCCACACCCGCGCGTGCCGCTGCGCTCGCGCTACGTCAGTCGCTCATCGAGTGCATGGAGGAGCAGCCCCACGCTGAGCTCGTCGCCAGTCCCGTTGTGCTCGGCCCGGCCTCGTTGTTCAGGCTGCGTGGGCGCGAGCGCCAGGTGCTGATGGTGAAGGCCACTGAGCGCCGTCCCGCGGTGTGGGCGGTGGGTGAGGCGGTGCGTCAGGTAACGGAGGGGCGGGAGCACGCTGGGGTGAACTTCAGCGTTGACGTCGATCCACAGTAGTGCGCGCAGAGGCGTCATAGGAACACGGTCTGGCTTGCGCGAGCGTTGATCGCGCAATCGCCCCCAATAGTTGCAAACAGATTCCAGCATCTGGTAAATTGGCGCGGCTCGGGAGGCCAATCACACGGAGGTGAGCTCGTGGAGGCGAGTGTCGGTCGTCCGCTGCATGGCGCTTGGCGGCTACATGAGGAGAATGTGAGAATGGACGCGCTAGGCGCCCGAAAAACTGGGCTGAGAAAATGGGTCGCGCTTGCGGTGATCCTGTGTGCTTTCGTCTCCCCGCCCGCGGCGTGGGCGAAGTCGACGCCGGCGTCCAAGGAAACACGCTACGCCAAGATCAGCCCGGTATGTCCAGCGGCCCAGCCGGGTGACGCCACGTGCTTTGCCCTCGCCCGCGTCCCGGTCCCCGCAGCAGCCGCCGGCGATGCAGGGGTTAGGCCCTACGTTGTCAACCGTGCTTTGGAATCGGGGCCGGCAGGTGGCTACACGCCCGCCGAGCTGGCGAGTGCCTACGGATACGAACCAACAGCCGGAGGGGCAGGGCAGACAATCGCGATAGTCGACGCCTATGACGACCCCAACATCGAAAGTGACCTGGGCGCGTTCGATACCAACTACGGACTCGCAGCTTGCACCGAGGCCAACGGCTGCTTCACCAAGGTCTCTCAGACGGGGAGCAGAACGTCGCTACCGGCAGCCGACACGACGGGCTGGTCGGTCGAGATCTCCCTCGATGTGGAGACTGCGCATTCGACCTGCCCAAAGTGCAAAATCCTGTTGGTCGAGGCCGATGACACGAGCTTCAAAAACCTCTCCGCGGCGGTGAGCGAGGCGATCGCCCTCGGGGCGACAGAGGTCTCCAACTCCTACGGTGGCCCAGAGGGAGAACTCGAGACCGCCGAAAAAGCTGCGTTCAACCACCCGGGCGTCGTCATCACCGCGGCGACAGGCGATTACGGCTATGACGACTGGACTGAGCTCAACGAAGGCTACGAACCCCCCGCCCGGCCGAACATGCCCGCTTCGCTGTCCTCCGTTGTGGCAGTCGGCGGAACCACGCTGGAGCTCAACAGCGAAGGCAAGCGCAGCAGCGAGACGGTATGGAACGGCAACGGTCCGCTTGACGAGAGCGAATACGCCGAAGGTGCGTCAGGCGGGGGTTGCAGCACACGATTCAGCGCCGAGCCCTGGCAGCAGTATGCCCCCGGCTACGCCGCGAGCGGTTGCGGCGGCAAACGCCTCTCTGCCGATGTCGCGGCCGTAGCGAATCCGTACACCGGCTTCGACATCTACGACACCTACAACTGCGGCGAAGATTGTGAAAGTTACAAACGAGGCGCGGACTGGATCACGATCGGTGGCACCTCGCTGGCAACTCCACTCATCAGCTCGCTGTACGCTCTCGCCGGCGGCAGCGGCGGCGTCAGCTACCCCGCGTTGACCCTCTACGGTCATCTCGGGGAATCGTCGGCGCTATATGACGTCACCGAAGGCGGGAATGGCTTTTGTGACGCGGCCCCCGAGTCTGAGTGCGGTCACCCAGATGCGTTTGGCGCCCTTGTCGAAGGCTATGCGCTCCAGGTCGACTGCGAATACACGACCGCCTGCGACGCTGCCCCCGGCTTCGACGGTCCCTCTGGCGTCGGCACCCCGAACGGGCTCAGCCTATTCAAGCCGCTGTTGCCCACCGCTGCTGTCACGCTGCCCAGCTCGCCCAAGGCTGGCCTAGCGGCGACATTCAACGCGGGGACGTCCAGTGATCCTTATCCCGGCGGGTCGATTTCCAGCTACTCATGGAGCTGGGGCGATGGCACGCCCACAAGCAGCGGGGCCGCCCCGACGCATACCTACCTCGCTCCTGGCGAATACACCCTCACCCTCACCGTCACTGACAACTACGGCCTGACGAGTACGCCCGTCATTAAGTCCGTCACAGTTGCCGCGCGGACCCAAAAGGAATTGGAAGAAGAAGCGGAAGCCAAGAAGAAGGCTGAAGAAGAAGCCGCCGCGAAGAAGAAGGCTGAAGAAGAAGCCGCCGCGAAGAAGAAGGCTGAAGAAGAAGCCGCCGCGAAGAAGAAGGCTGAAGAAGAAGCCGCCGCGAAGAAGAAGGCTGAAGAAGAAGCCGCCGCGAAGAAGAAGGCTGAAGAAGAAGCCGCCGCGAAGAAGAAGGCTGAAGAAGAAGCCGCCGCGAAGAAGAAGGCTGAAGAAGAAGCCGCCGCGAAGAAGAAGGCTGAAGAAGAAGCCGCCGCGAAGAAGAAGGCTGAAGAAGAAGCCGCCGCGAAGAAGAAGGCTGAAGAAGAACTCTCCGCGAAGAAGAAGGCAGAAGAAGCTGCCGCTGCGGTGAAGAAAGTCGAAGAAGAAGAAGTGGCGGCCGGCCTGCAGAAAGCAAAAGAAGTAGCGGTAGCTATGAAAACAGCTGAAGAACTCAGAGCTGCGGTGACGAAGCTCGAAGCGGAAACGGCCGCTGTGGCGGCAAAGCGCCGTCAGGAAGAAGAAGCCGCGAAAATCCAGGTGCTCGGGATTCAGGAAGCCTCTCCCGATGTGACGCTCGTGGGTAAGCCGCTGCGAGCAAGTGCTTCGGGAGCGGTGATCATCAAGATCAGCTGTCCGGCCGGTGACGTCAACTGCGCGGGCAGCTTGACGCTGCGCACGCAAAAAGCGATCAGCGCCACTGTCGCAGGCAAACCCAAGGCAAAGCCCGTTGTGATCACGTTTGGTAGTGCTGCGTTCACCATCGCCGGGGGCAACGTTGAGACGGTCGTGCTGCACTTGTCAGCCAAGGCGCGTGCGCTGCTCGGGCACCTGCGCACGCTGGGCGTGCGGGTGACGATCGTGGCTCATAACCCTGCAGGGGCGAGTCATACCGGGCAAGCGATCACGGTGCTGCTCGCTCCCAAGGCTTCACATGGCGGGCATTAGCCACCCCGCATCGCCCAGCCGCTGGCCGTCACGCGGCCGTCGCTCGCTGCACGGTGCCCTTGGTCGCTGACGTCGGCACGCCGCAAGCTCGTTGTGGCTCATAAACTGCTTGCACGATGCCCGCTGACGACAACCCCACCGAGCCCGAGGACTCGATCGAGCTACCTGCACCAGTCTCCGAGCAGGACGACGTGGAGGTCGAGCGCGAGCAGGACGCTCCCGAGGCGACCGAGCTCGACCCCGAGACGCGTGCCCGTCGTGACGCCGCGCTGCGTCATGTGCGCAAGTTCGGCGACCCCGTTCTACGCGCCACCGCGCTTCCCGTCGAGCGCTTCGACGAGGAGTTGCAGGCCGAGGTGCAGCGCATGGGGGAGCTCATGCACGACGCGCTGGGGGTGGGGCTGGCCGCCACACAGCTGGGCGTGCTACATCGCGTGCTCGTCTACAAAGCCTACGTAGATGACCCGGTCACAGCGCTCGTCAACCCCGTGATCGAGTGGGCCAGCGAAGAGCTCGAGCTCGGCGATGAGGGATGTCTGAGCTTGCCCGGCGTGCACGTGGAGGTCGAGCGCCATGCGCAGCTGCGAGTACGGGCACACGATCAGGCCGGCGAGGAACTGGAGGTCGAGGCAGAGGGCCTGGAGGCGCGCGTGATCCAGCACGAGGTCGACCATCTCAACGGCGTGCTGATCCTCGACCGCATCTCCCGCCAAGCCCGCAAGGATGCGATGCGCGCGATGCGCGAGGCGCAAGAGGCGGCCGCGGATCGCTCCGCCGATGCCGCATAGCGCCCGCGTCGGGGCCTAGCGCGTTGAGCACCGTCTTCATCGGCACCTCAGAGTTCGCCGCCGCCGTGCTCGAGCGCCTCGCCCGTAGCGACGCTCACCGGCCCGCGCTCGTCATCACACGCCCCGACCGCCCCAGCGGCCGGGGCCGGCGCATGACCTCGCCGCCGGTTGCCACCAGCGCGCGTGCGCTGGACCTTCCACTAGAGCAGCCCCAGAACGTCAACGACGGGCACGCCAGGGAGCAGATCGCGCGCGCCCATCCCCACACGGTCGTCGTGTGTGCGTTCGGCGCGCTCATCAAGGAGCCGCTGCTCTCAGAGCACGAGATGCTCAATGTTCACCCGTCGCTGTTGCCACGCTGGCGGGGCGCCGCGCCGGTCGAGCGCGCGATCATGGCCGGCGACGACCCAGACCGGTGTCTCCATCATGCGCCTGACCGCAGGGCTCGACAGCGGCCCCGTATGCCTTACCGGCGCCGAGCCGATCCGCCCCGATGACACCTACGGCTCGCTCGCCGCGCGTCTGCAGGAGCTCGGCGGCGAGCTGCTCGTACGCGCCCTCGATCAGGCGCCAGCTTTCCACGAGCAGCCCGAGGACGGTGTCACCTACGCAGAGAAGCTCGGCCCAGAGGACCGCCTGCTCGATCCATCGCGGCCTGCCGTCGAGCTCGAGCGTGTCGTGCGGGCGCTACAGCCGCACATCGGCGCGCGTGTCGCGCTAGCCGATGGCAGCCTGCTCGGCGTGCACCGTGCGACGCTGCCCGAGGCCGAGGAGCCGGGGAGCGGTGCTGGGCCCTTTGAGCGCGACGGCCGGCTGCTGCTCGACTGCAAACCCGGCGTGCTCGAGCTGCTCGTCGTGCAGCCACCAGGCGGACGCGCGATGGAGGCCTCCGCATACCTGCGCGGTCACGGGCTGCCCGGGCGGGGGTAGGCGCTCACGCGGATATCGGGCATTGGCAGCGCTCATCGACGGGCGGGGCGGCGGTAGGCGCTGACATAAGGTGGCGGTGCGATCCCCGCCGGTAGTCGACCATCCGGCTCGGGAGCGCCAGCACTGGTGATGAACGGGATGACGCCCGCCCATGTGGGCAGCGCATAGTCCTCCTCGTCATCCGTCGGCCCGCCACTACGAACCTTCGCCGATGCCTCATCGATCGTCAGCGCCAGCACTGACGTCGCCTTCAGCTCGTTCTCCGTCGGTGCGCGCACATCCGCCAAGCGGCCCGGAACGATGTGCTCGACGACCGCCTCCAGCGCCGCCCGCTTCTCCCGCGGATCCTCCACCAGCGTCGCCTGTCCGATCACCATCGCCGAGCGATAGTTGGCCGAGTGGTGCATCGCCGCGCGGGCGAGCACCAGCCCGTCGATCAACGACACCGTCAGACACGCAGGTGCGCCTGAGGCGAGCGCCCGCAAGGTACGGCTGGCGCTCGATCCGTGGCAGTAGACGACGTCGCCCTTGCGCGCGTGCAGCGTGGGGATCACGAACGGCTGGCCTTCATCGTCGACGATGCCCAGGTGTGCGATCAGCGCCTCGTCCAGGATCGCGTCGATCAGCGCACGGTCATAGCTGCCCCGTTCGCGCTTGCGGCGCACCCGCACACGCTCGGATGGGGCCGCGGCCGGGGTTGCTTCAGTTGGCTGCAGTGGGGACACGACGTCCTCCTCTCAAGATTAATCTGTAATAGTACAGTTTAATGACTGAACTAACACAGTATCGGTTCAAGGCGCGCGGTGCAGCGGAGCTCGTCCGCGAGATCGAGGCAGCGGTCGCCAGCGGCGCGCTCGCCCCCGGCCAGCGGCTGCCCTCCGTGCGGCGACTAGCCGCAGAGGTGGGCCTCAGCCCCGTCACCGTCGCCGCTGCGCTCGCCGAGCTGCGCCGACGCGGGGTCGTGCAGAGCGAGCCACGGCGCGGCACCCGCATCGGCCTGGGTCCACCGATCGGAGCTTCCCGTGCGCCGCTACCCGTGCCGTCCGGCGCTCGCGACCTCTCCCGCGGCAACCCCGACCCGGCGCTGCTCCCTGACCTTGCCCACGTGCTCGCGCGCGTCGATTTGCCCGTGCGCCTCTACGGTGAGCACGCAAGCGCTGCCTGAGCTACTCAAGCTGGCTCGCGCGCAGCTGGGCGCAGACGGCATCCCCGGCGAGCATCTGTGCGTTCTCAGCGGCGCGATGGACGCTATCGAGCGCGTGCTGCAGGCGAACCTGCGCCCCGGCGACCGCGTGGCGGTCGAGAACCCCGGCTACGCGGCTCTGTATGACCTGCTCCGCGCTCAAGGTCTCGCGCTCGAGCCGGTCGCGCTCGACGAGCACGGCATGCTCGCCCATAGCCTCCGCGAAGCGCTCAGCCGCGGTGCCCTTGCCGTCGTCATCACCCCCCGCGGCCAGAACCCCACCGGCGCCGCACTCGACGCCGCGCGGGCACACGAGCTGGCCGCCGTACTCGCTGAGTTCCCGCGCACGCTGCTGATCGAAGACGATCACCTTGGGCCCGTCGCCGGCCGCAAGCTGCACAGCCTGCTCGCCGCCGGTGCCCGTCCAGAGCGCTGGGCGGCTACCCGCTCCGTGGCCAAGGCGCTCGGGCCCGACCTGCGCCTCGCGATACTCGCCGGCGACAACCACACCATCGCCCGCGTACAGGGTCGCCAGCAGTGCGGCCCCGGCTGGGTCAGCCACATCCTGCAGCGCCTCGTGCTCGGCCTTTGGAGCGACCCCTCCGTGCACGAGCTGATCGAGCAGGCAAGCGCCACCTACACGCAACGGCGCGAGCAGCTGCTCGACGAGCTAGCCGGCGTAGGGATCGAGGCCCACGGCGCATCCGGCTTGAACGTGTGGATCCCCGTACCCGAGGAAGCGCACGCGGTGGGCGCACTGCTGCAGCGCGGATGGGTGCTCGCCCCCGGAGCCCCCTATCGTCTGGGAGGCGCTCACCCCGGCATCCGTGCCACCACCGCAACGCTCACACAGCCCGAGGCCTCGCGGTTGGCAGCCGATCTCGCCCACGTGCTCAACCCAACTGGGGCCGCTCGCAGCGGATAGCCCATCATGCCTCCCATGCCCAGCCCCTCCCTCACGACGATCGCGCCCGCCCGTGCATGCGCCTACACAGTCCTGCGACGCGTCTTCGAGCAAGGCGCCTATGCTGACCGAGCGCTCACCGCCGCGGCCGCCGAGATCGCCCCGCGCGACCGCGGCCTCGCCATGCGCCTGGCCTACGGTGCCGTCCAGCGCAAGGGCACGCTCGACCACCTCATCGAGCAGCTCGCCGAGCGTCCCGTCGCAGCGCTCGACCCACCGCTCGTGGCTGCGCTGCGAATCGGCCTCTACGAGCTGCTCTATCTGCGCGGCGCGCCCGACTACGCCGTCGTCGCCGACGCCGTAGAGCTCGCCAAGTCAGGCGCCCGCGGCGGGCACGGGCTCGTCAACGCCGTCCTGCGCCGTGCCGCCCGCGAAAGGCCCGACGCGCTGCTCGCCACGCTCAGCGACGCCACCCCCGAGCAGGCTGCCATCAAGCACTCCCATCCCGAGTGGATCGCGCAGCTGTGGTGGGATGCGCTCGGCGCCGAGGATGCCCGCGCGCTGATGGCCGCCGACAACGAGCCGCTGGAGGTCGCGCTGCGCGCCAACACGCTCGTCAGCGACGTCGACGAGCTCGCCGCGCAGCTTCCCGTGAGCACACACCGCGACCCCCGCATCCCCGAGGCGCTCGTGCTCGAGGAGCCGTTCGATGTGCATGGCTCTGAGCTATGGCAGGCAGGCGCATTTCACGCGCAGGCACGCGCCGCCATGCTCGTGGCGCGCACGCTCGATCCCGCACCCGGCGATCGCGTACTCGACCTGTGCGCAGCCCCAGGCGGCAAGAGCACGCACCTCGCTGCCCTCATGCAAGCCCGTGGCGTTGTCCACGCCGTTGAGCGCAACCCACGCCGCGCCGGCAGCCTCGTGCGCACCGCACAGCGCCTGCAAGCCACCAACGTGATCGTCGAGGTCTCAGACGCCGAGCAGTTCTCGCGCGCCGGGCGAGACCCGGAGATGACCGCCTTCGATCGCGTGCTCGTCGATCCGCCGTGCTCAGGGCTTGGCACGCTGCAGGCCCGCGCCGATCTGCGCTGGCGCGTCAGCCCCCAAGCAATCGAGGAGATGGTCGCTGTACAGAGCAAGATCCTCGCCGCTGGAGCCCGTGCCCTCCGTCCGGGAGGCGTGCTTGTCTACTCTACGTGCACCATCTCAACAAATGAGAACGAGCAGCTGATCGCCGCCTTCCTCGACTCCCACACCGAATTCGATCTCGCCGACGTCGCAGTGACGCTCCCGCATCGCGACCACACCGCCGGCTTCTACATCGCGCGACTGCGCAAGAGCTGACCGATGGCCGAGGAGCCGCAAACGCCCGCCAGGGCCGCGATCGACCTCGGGCCGCAATGCCCCAACTGCGGCGAGCCATGGCTGCGCCCCACAAACCTCCCCGGACGCTACCGCTGCGTGTACTGCCTACACCGCTTCGAGCTCACCTCCGTGTGCCCCAACTGCGGCGAGCACTCAACCATCGTCAGGATGTCCTCCACCGCCATCATGAAGTGCAATAACTGCGGCGACTCAATGCTCCAAGCCGTATGAGCGACGTAGCCCGCGAACTGCTGCGCGGTGTGCAGGTGGCGCCTTCGATCCTGTCGGCCGACTTCGGACGGCTGCGTGAGCAGGTGCGCGAAGTGCTCGACGCCGGCGCACGCGTCATCCATGTGGATGTGATGGACGGGCATTTCGTGCCGCCGATCACCATCGGTCCGCTCATCGCCGCGTCGATTGCCGACGAGGTCCACGCGGCTGGTGGGATGCTCGACCTGCACCTGATGATCGAGCGTCCTGAGCGGCAGGTGAGCGAGTTTGTCAAGGCTGGCGCCGACTCGATCACCTTTCACGCCGAGGCCACACCGCACATCGCATACACCGCCAACCTGATCCGCGAATCAGGCTCATGCGTCGGCTTGGCCATCAACCCGGGTACCCCTGTCGGTGCGCTCGCTGAGGTGACTCACGCGATCGACATGGCGCTGTGCATGACCGTCAACCCCGGCTGGGGTGGGCAGCCGTTTATCGAGCATTCGCTCGAGAAGCTCCCGCGCGTGCGGGCGATCGTCGGCGCGGACGTCGCTGTCGAGGTCGACGGCGGCATCGAGCCCCTGACAGCCCCAGCGTGCCGGGAGGCCGGTGCCAACGTCTTCGTCGCCGGCTCCGCGATCTTCTCCGCCGCTGACCCTGCCGAGGCCTATCGGGCGATCGCTGCGTCCGTCGACGCCGTGGACCCGCTCTCGGACTGAATCGAGCCCCAGCCGCCGGAGAGGGTGCCGCTGCGGTAGAGCAACCCCAGCAGCAGCGCCAGCAGCGCCGTCGCACCCGCGTAGCCGATCTCCGCTCGCAGCAGCTGTTCACTCACCGGTGAGCTGAGCATCCACACCAGAAAAACCACCGCCGCGCACACCCAGCAGCCGGCGGCCGCCCGTGCGCGGTCGCGTGCGAGCGCCGCCTGGTTGAGCGCTCCAGAAGTCAGGTGCAGGCCCATGCCCACACCGATCAACGCCAAGCCGAAGCGGTTATAGCTGAACGTCTGCCCGAAGAACACATGCTCCAGGGCGAACGGCCCGATGACCAGCAGGCCCAGCGCCACCGCCACCGCAAAGCCCGCAATCGCAAGGATCGTCAGACGGATCGCCCGCGCAAACGCCTCGTGGCCATCCGTCGCCTCAAGCCCCGTCAGATGGGGCAGAAGCGAGGTCTGAATTGCCTGGAACAGCTGTAGAGGCGCGCGCGCAATCAGCAGTACGTTGAACACAATGCCCGCCAGCGCGCCGTTGTGCGAGGTCGCATCAACGGTTAGCACCGCCGCGTTCAGCAGCGTCTGCTCGCAGAGCATGATGCTGGATACCCACACCGCAAAGCCGCCGCCCCGGCGCAGCGAGAGATCCTCGTGCGCCGCCAGCTCCTGCACACCCTCCGTTCCCGGCCCCGCTAGCGCCGCGTCCGCCTCATCCACCGTGATCAGCGTCCCGCCCGCCGGCGCCTTCTCCTCGGCCAGCGCCTCTTCCAGTTTCCCACCGGCACCGTCGCTCGTCCCGCCGCGACCGTCGGGTGGGCGCTCGCGGCGAGTGCGCGCGAATGCCACCGGCACAACCACCAGCGACACGAACGGCGCCGCTGCGATGCCCAGCGCTACCGCTGTCTGCCCGCTCGCGATCCCCAGCGCCACCGCGATCGCAAAGCTGATGCGCGAGGTCGACTCCATCAGCACGAGGCCGCCGAACAGGCCGAAGCGCTGATGCCCAGCCAGCCAGCCGCGCGCGAAATAGCTCGCCGCGTAGGCCAGTGTGCCCACCACTAGGACGTCGTAGAGAGCCTGCTGGTGTTCGAACACATGGTCCACCAGCTCGCTGTGCAGGAGGAGCGCCACCACCAGAAAAGTCAGCGCGAAACCAGCCTGGATCAGCATCGGCACACGCAGCGTGTGCTCAGCGTGGCCGCGCGCGCGGCGTTCAGCGATCGTGCGCGAGAGCAGCTGTTCGATCGGCCGGTAAATCACCGAGATGATTACGAACATCACCGACCACAGGACATCCAGCAGCTTCGCCGATTCTTCGCCCAGCACGTGGCTCGCAATCGAGAAATACGCAAACGTCAAAAGGCCCGTCGAGGCGATCCCAATCGACAGGATCCGTGCGCCGGAGCCGTAAGAGCGGGGTGGGCGGGCTCCCGTCTCACCGGCGGGGTGGCTCGAGCCCGCACCGGGCGCCTGCGCGCCGTGTGCGCCCGGCCGGCCGCTGCTAGAGGCGGACAAGCAACATCGTCCAGGGGAACGGCGAGCGGACCTCCACGACCTTGCCATGGCGGGCGAGCAGCTGCGTGAACGACCGCCTGGACCAGTGGTTGAGGTGGCCCGGGGTATTGCCAAGTGCCGGCCAGTAGGCGCCGCGCGCCATGTTCAGCATCCGCCACAGTGGCTCGCGCGGGACCGACACGAGCAGGTGACGCTCCGCACAGCGGGCCATCTCGGCGACCGTGTGCTCTGGGTCGGGCACGTGCTCGAGCACCTCGATCGCGCTCGCCAGGGCGAACTCGCCGTCCGCGAACGGCAGGTTCGCCGCCTCCATCACGCGGTACTCCAGGTTCGGCGCCTGGCGTTCGGTCCAGCCCGCCTGGATCGACTCCTCCTCGAGGTCGATCCCGACCACGCGCGCTGGGTCGGCCGGGTTGCGCGCGGCCAGGCGCTGCGCCCACTGGTGCACCAGCACCCCCTCGCCGCAGCCCACGTCCAGCACCGAGCTCGGCGCCGCCAGCTCGAACAGCTCATCCAGGTCGCGCTCGAAGCCCGCCATCAACCGACGCACGACCGGGTTGGTGGAGCCGTACTTGTCGTAGGTATTGCCGGTGACGATGCCGTCGTCTGAGACCGTTACGCCGCTCATAGAGCCTCTTTCAGGAAGCTCACAGCCGCACCGCCTCGCCCGGACGCTCGGGCTCGGCCTGCTCGACCCGAGGATCCAGCGCCGGCACGCTGCCGGGCTGAACGTGTTCGTAGTGCGAGGGCTCGACGCCGATTTGCAGCTCGATCCGCCGTACCCGCTCGTAGGTGCGTTGCGTCATCACCCGTTGCGCAGCCAGCAGGTCGCCGATCACACCCAGCGCCCACAGAACAACCGCCGCCATGAACAGCACCGCGCCCAGAATCAGCGATTGCACGTGGCCCTTGCCGTCGCCTTCCGCGTAGGCGACCACGAAGCGGATCCAAACCCCGGCTGCGGCCAGACCCATCAGCAGCGCGAGACTCCAGAACACGCGCAGCGGCTCGTACTGGGCATAGATGCGAAAGATCGACAGCGAGTTGCGCCGCACGTAGGAGCCCATCGACGGGAACAGGCGCGACTCGCGCGTCTTCGGGTTGGTCCGCACCGGCACATGGTCGACCGCCACCAGCAGCTTGCCCGCCTGGATGATCGTCTCGAGCGTGTACGTGAACTTCGAGACCACCATCATCTGGATCGCCGCCTCGCGGTTGTACGCGCGAAAGCCCGACGTCGTGTCGGGCACCGACGTCGAGGAGGCCTGGCGCACAACCCACGAGCCGAGCCGCTGCAGCATCTTCTTCAGCGGCGAGAAGTGCTCGATGCCGCCAACCTCGCGGTCGCCCACCACCATGTCCGCGCGGCCCTCCACGATCGGCCGCACCAGCTTGGCGATGTCCGGACCGTAGTACTGGTTGTCGGCGTCGGTGTTCACGATCACGTCCGCCCCTAGCTTCAGCGCTGTGTCGACGCCCGCCTGAAAGCCGGCGGCAAGGCCCTTGTTGTTGGTCAGGCGCACGAGATGGTCGACGCCGTGGGCGCGCGCGACCTCGACCGTCGCGTCCGTCGAGCCGTCGTCGACCACCAGCCACTCCACCTGATCGAAGCCGTCCACCGCGCGCGGCAGGTCCGCGAGCGTCTGCGGCAGTTGCTCTGCCTCGTTGAAGCAGGGGATCTGGATGATGAGCTTCATGGCCTCAGGTTAGTGTCCCAAGTCGATGCACAGCGCGATGCTCACCCGGCGCAGGCCGGGCTCGATCCAACTGACGCGCCTGCGCGCCCGTTCTCCCGGCAGCTGGGCGGTGCTTGCTTTCGTGGTCATGTGCGTTGCCGCGCTGATCGGCTACTTCGCCTTCCCCACATATCCCACCTACGACTCCTTCTACGCGCTCCTGTGGGGCCGCGACCTGCTGCACCTGCACCTGCCCGACTTCCGCGTCTACCGCGGGCCGACCGAGCATCCGCTGGCGATCGCGTTCGGGATGCTGTGCTCGATCTTCGGACAGGGTGGAGCACGTCTGATGGTGCTCGGCTCGATTGCCTCCTTCGTGGCTGCCGTCGCGGGCATGTATCGGCTCGGACGCCTGTGCTTCGGGCCCGTCGTCGGCGTGGTCGCGGCGCTGTTGCTGCTGAGCCGCTTCTTCATCGAGAACCTCGCTGCCCAGGGCTACCTCGACATCTCCTATGTGGCGCTGATCGTGTGGGCGGTGGTATTCGAGGTCGAACATCGCCGGCGGGGGACGCTCGTCTTCCTGACGCTCGCCGCCGCCGGCCTGCTGCGCCCCGATGCGTGGGTGCTCAGCGGCGTGTACTGGCTGTGGTGCTCCTGGCGTGCGGATAACACCACGCGCGCCAAGTACCTGGCGCTGGCTGCAATCGCGCCGCTCGTGTGGGTCGCGCTCGACTGGATTGTGACCGGCAATCCCCTGTACTCGCTCAGCTCGACCGCCGGCCTCGCGGCTGAACTCGAACGCACGCAGGGATTTGGCAGCGTGCTCGGGTCGGTGTGGAGCTATGGCGTGCGGATCGACAAGCTGCCGGTGCTGGTCGGAGGGCTGCTCGGCATCGGTCTGGCCGTGTGGATGACCCCGCGGCGGGTGCTCGTGCCGTTGGCGACGTTCGTGGTGCTACTCGGCGTGTACGTGGCCGAGGGTGCAGTAGGGGCATCCGTCGTCGATCGCTACCTAATGGGTGCCGCCACGGCCCTGCTGCCGTTCTGCGCGGTCACCATCGGCGGTTGGGCGATGCTCGAGCGTGGCTCGCGTGTGCGCCAGGTGTGGATCGCCGCGGCGGTGGTGCTCGTCATCTACAGTGGCGCCTCAGCCGCGAGCACGCTGAGCCTCTCGAGCCTGCGCACCACGCTCGCCGAGCACAAGGAATTCCACGAGGGCCTCGCCCTCGCGCTACGCAACCCCAAGGTCAAGGCAGAACTACGACGCTGCCCGCTCGTGAGCCTGCCGGACAACAAGCTGATCCCCGACGCCCGCTGGATCCTCGACACGACCAGTCAGCAGAACATTGTCGCCCGCAGCCAGGCGCGTGCCGACGCCGAACACGGCGACCCCGAGCTCGAGCGGCGAATCCACGCCGGCAGCATCGCCGTCTACCCGCTGGGCAGCGCCGTGTTCGTGGATGCAATCGTCGACGTTGGCGACCAGCCGAGCGACCAGATCCCGCTGACCGGCTTCAAGCGCATCTACGCCAGCAGCCTGTACGCCGTATATGGCAACTGCTGAGCGGACACCTGAGGCCCCGCACGTCGCGCCCGCGCCGCACGGGTCCCGTAGCTGGGTGTGGCCGGCGCTTGCTGTCGTGCTGCTCGGCGGCCTCGGCCTGCGGCTGTGGGGTGTCAGACAAGGCCTGCCCTATGCCTACAACGCTGATGAGGCCGACCACTTTGTGCCACACGCGATCAAAATGTTCGTGCGGGGCACGCTCAACCCGCACTACTTCGCCAACCCGCCCGCCTTCACGTATGTGCTCCACTGGCTGTTCGCCCTCTGGTACGGCGGCGCGAACGGCGCCATACGCGCATTCGCGCTTCACCCCGAAGCGGTGTACACGCTCGCGCGCGTCGCCGCCGCGATGCTCGGAACGATCGCGCTGTGGCTCCTGTATCTCACCGGGGCGCGGCTTTGGAACAGGGCGGTCGGGCTGCTCGCAGCCGCGGTCGAGGCGGTTGCGTTCCTGCCCGTGTTCTATGCACATCTCGCGCTCAACGACGCACCCACGCTCGCGCCCGCGACGCTGTCGCTGCTCGGCACCGCTGGGGTGCTCAGGAAAGGACGCGCTCGCGACTACCTGCTGGCCGGCGTCGGGCTGGGACTCGCGTGCGCCACCAAGTACACCGCCGGCATCGTGCTCGTGCCACTGCTCGTGGCCGTCCTCGCCCGCTACCTCGATGGCGGCACAAGGGCGCTTGCACGCGCGCTCGTCGGCATCGTGCTCGCCGGTCTGGGCGCGCTGCTCGCGTTCTTCATCGCAAACCCCTATGCGCTGCTCGACTACAGCGCCTTCCACGGTGAACTCGTCCACCAATCGACGCTGTCCGCCGAATCCCAGGGCAAGCTCGGCGCGCCCAAAGAAGGCGGCCTCGTCTACTACCTGTGGTCGTTTACCTGGGGTCTCGGCTGGGGTCCCTCGCTGGCAGCACTGGCAGGCGCCGTTACCGTCTGGCGCGACGAGCGCCGTCTCGGCTGGCTGCTGGTGCCCGCTGCGCTCGCGTTCGTCCTCTTCATGGGCTTGCAAGGACGCTACTTCGGGCGCTGGCTGATACCGATCTTCCCTGTCGTGTGCCTGCTGGCTGCGTTCTTCGTCGTGCAGGCGATCGGCTGGTGCACCCGCGCGCAGGGCGGACAGGCACTGCGCGGCGTGCTGGCCGCACTGCTCGTCGTGGCGCTGCTAATCCAGGGGTTCGTCTACAGCGTGCACTCCGGCATCGTTCTCTCCCGCGCCGACACCCGCAACCTCACACGCCAGTGGATGCTCGCCCACATACCAGCCGGCGCGAAGATCGTCGCCGAGCCGGTGGAGCCCGAAGAATGGGCACGCGAAGTCACCCCTGGGCGCTCGACCGCCCACAGCCCATTGCGCTGGCAGCTGTATCCCGCGCTGTTCCGGCGGATCACGACGAGCGGCGCGATCGCCCCCGACTACATCCACCCCGAGGTGGGCCTCGAGAACTACGAGACGACCCTGCACCCGGCCCTCATCAACTTCTACGAGCGCGAAGGCTACTGCTGGGTAATCACCGGCTCGACCGAGTCCGGCCGCGCCTTCGCCGACCGCAAGGCTGTTCCAGGCGCGATCGCCTACTACCGCAAGCTTGCCCGCGACGGTGAAGTGGTCTACCGCGCCTCGCCGTACGAACATGGCCAGGCGGCGGTCGCCTTCAACTTCGACTGGAGCTTCGACTACTACCCGCTGGCCTACAAGCGCCCCGGGCCGCAGATGACGATCTACCGGCTGCGCGCGGGAAGCTGCAAGACCTAAGCCCGGCCTATCGCTTGGCGAGGTTATCCTGGAAGCGGATATGCCCACATCGATCGAGACCGACGAGGTATGGCTTGCGCGGGCCATCGAGCTCGCGCGCAAGGGCGCCGGGTCGGTCAAGCCGAACCCTGTCGTCGGCGCCGTCATCGCCCGCGACGGCGAGGTCCTGGGTGAGGGTTGGCACGAGGAATACGGAGCCGCGCACGCGGAGGTCAATGCGATCGAGGCATGTGGTCTAGCCGACCTCACCGGCGCGACGCTGTACGTCTCGCTCGAGCCCTGCTGCCACGAGGGCAAGACGCCGCCGTGCACCGAGGCGATTATCCAGGCAGGCATCAGGCGGGTAGTCGTCGGCTCGGACGATCCCACCGAGAAGGCATCCGGGCGCGGCCTCGGAATCCTCCGTGACGAGGGCGTCGAGGTGGTGCTCGCCAGCGGCGAGCTGGCCGCAACGGCGCGGCTGCTCAACCAGGCGTTTCGCAAGCACGCGCGCGTCGGGCGCCCATGGGTGCTGTTCAAGTCCGCAATGACGCTCGACGGCAAGGTCGCGACCCGCACCGGCGACTCCAAGTGGATCAGTGGTGAGCAAAGCCGCGGGCTGGCCCACCGCTGGCGGGCTTCAGTCGACGCCATAGTCGTGGGCATCGGCACGGCGCTCGCCGATGACCCGCAGCTCACAGCCCGGCCAGACGGCCTACCCGCTGAGCCGCTATCGCAGCCGCGCCGTGTCGTGTTCGACTCGCTCGCACGTCTGCCACCCACCTCCCAGCTGGTTGCTGCTGCCGCCGAGATACCGCTGACGATCGTCGTCTCCCGGGCAGCCGCCCGCGCGGACACGGACGCCCTGGAAGCAGCCGGGGTGCAGGTGATCGTGGCGACCGGGGAAAACGAGCCAGCGCGAGTCCGCTCAGCGCTCGACCAGCTCGGGACTATGGGGGTCGCATCGGTGCTGCTCGAGGGTGGGCCGCATCTCGCCGGTGCGTTCCTCGACGCCCAGGAGATCGACGAAATCCGCCTCTTCCTAGCGCCGCTGCTGCTCGGTGGCAGCGCCGCTCGCGACCCGCTCGAGGGGGAAGGGGTGGAGCGCATCTCCGAGGCGCTGCGGGCACTCTCCTTCGGTTGCGAGAGCGTCGGCGAGGACATACTCATCTCCGCGCGCCTGCGCGAGTGGTGACCGAATGTTCACCGGCCTGATCGCCGACCTCGGCACTGTCACCGCCTTGGAGCGCGACGGTGCGGGCGCGCGCATCGAGATTGCCACGAGGCTCGTTTCGCAACTCAGCGAGGGTGACTCGATCGCTGTCAACGGTGTCTGCTTGACGGCCACCGAGATCGGCGACGGGAGCTTTCAGGCAGAGGCGATGATCGAGACGCTCGAGCGCTCCTCGCTCGGCGGCCTCAGTGGCGGCTCGCGTGTGAACCTCGAGCTGCCCCTACGCGCGCAGGATCGCCTCGGCGGTCACGTCGTGCAAGGGCACGTCGATGCAACCGGCATCGTCACCGCCGTGCGCGATCAGGGCTTTGCGCTGGTGCTCGAGATCGAGCTCGAGCCGAGGCTCATGCGCTACCTCGTCGAGAAGGGCTCTGTGACCGTCGACGGCGTGAGCTTGACGATCAGCGCGCTGGGCGAGGATGGTTTCTCCGTATCGTTGATTCCCGAGACTCAAGAGCGGACCAACCTTGGCGCGATCGCAACCGGTGGGATCGTGAACATCGAGGTGGACGTCCTTGCCAAGCACGTGGAGCGGCTGATCAACTACAAGGTGGGCATATGAGTGATTCGCAAACCACAACCCCGTTCGCGACGATCGAGCAGGCGATAGAAGACATCCGCGAGGGCAAGATGGTCGTCGTCTGCGACGACGAGGATCGCGAGAACGAGGGCGACCTGACGATGGCGGCGCAGTTCGCAACGCCGGAGGCGATCAACTTCATGGCCAAGGAGGGGCGAGGGCTGATCTGCCTGTCGCTGACCGCCGAACGCTGCGACGAGCTGAAGCTCGACCTGATGTCCGCCAAGAACGAGTCGCCGTTCGAAACTCCCTTCACCGTCTCGGTCGAGGCGCGCGAAGGCGTTACCACCGGCATCTCCGCCCACGACCGCGCCCACACCATCCAAGTCGCGATCGACCCGGAGAGCCGGCCCTCTGACCTCGTGCAGCCCGGACACGTTTTCCCGCTCAAGAGCCGCGCCGGTGGCGTTCTCGAGCGCGCCGGCCAGACCGAGGCAGCGGTCGACCTAGCACGGCTCGCCGGACTGAACCCAGCGGGCGTTATCTGCGAGGTGATGAACGACGACGGCACGATGGCGCGAGTCCCCGAACTTGACCGAGTACTGCGCGCGCCACGGCCTCAGCATGATCACCGTCGCTGACCTGATCGCCTACCGCCGCCGCCACGACAAGCTGGTCGAACGCGTTGTCGCTACGCGCCTGCCGACCGCCTTCGGCGACTTCGAGGCGGTCGGCTACCGCTCGCTGATCGACGAGAAGCATCATGTGGCGCTCGTCAAGGGCGATGTCACCGGACAGCAGGACGTGCTCGTGCGGGTGCACTCGGAGTGCCTCACCGGCGACGTGTTCCATTCGCTGCGCTGCGACTGCGGCGAGCAGCTCGAATCGGCGCTGTCGATGATCGAGCGCGAGGGACAAGGGGTGCTCCTGTACCTCTCCCAGGAGGGCCGCGGCATCGGCCTGCTGAACAAGCTGCGCGCCTATCGCCTGCAGGAGGACGGCCTGGATACGGTCGAGGCCAACGAGCGCCTCGGCCTCCCCGCCGATCTGCGCGACTACGGCATCGGCGCTCAGATCCTCGTCGACCTCGGGCTCGGCTCGATCCGGATCCTGACCAACAACCCCAAGAAGATCCGGGGCCTGGAGGGCTACGGCCTGTCGGTCAGCGCCCAGATCCCGATCGAGCATGCGCCCAACGAGCACAACGAGGCCTACCTGCGCACGAAGGCCCAGCGTATGGGTCACACCCTTCACCACCAGGGCCTGAACCTCGACGAGGAGCTGCTGCACGGCGAGCGGCGCAAGACAGAGCGCCGCAAGCCATGAGCGCGAGCGCCGGGCCGTTCGCGCTTGTCGTCGCGCGCTTCTATGAGGATCTCGCCGAGCGGCTGGTGCTCGGCGCGCGCACAGCCTTCGTTCAAGCGGGTGATCCCCAGGTCGAGGTCTTCGACGTGCCCGGCGCGTTCGAGCTGCCGCTGGCCGCCAGCTATGCCGCCGCCAGCGGCCGCTTCGCAGGCGTGGCGTGCCTCGGCGCGGTCATCCGCGGCGAGACCGACCACTACGACTTCGTCTGCGCCGAGGCCGCGCGCGGCGTGATGCAAGTGCAGCTCGACACGGGCGTGCCGTGCGCCTTCGGCGTGCTCACCTGCGAGACGATGGAGCAGGCGCTGGCGCGCGCGGGCGGCGACAAGCGCGATCAGGGTCGCCACGCCGCCGAGGCCGTGCTCAGGATGGCGGCGCTGCGCGCGGAGCTTCTTCGGAGCTGAGCTCGCCGGGTGCGGCCCCGAGTGGTGGCTGGGGTTTCGTTCGAAAACCATCTAGACTGCGCTGCTCGATGGCAAAGGTATGTCACAGCTGCGGTAAGGGTCCGGCGTTCGGGCAAAGCCGCAGCCACTCGATGGTTGCGACCAAGCGGCGCTTCGATCCGAACCTGCAGAAGGTGCGGATCCTCGTGGGCAAGGCCCCCGGCGCGTCTATGTTTGCACGCGCTGCCTCAAAGCGGGCAAGGTCAACGAAGGCGCTTAAGCGTCCGATTGCCGTCCGTCGCCAGGCGAACGGCCCGGCGAAGCTGATAGACCTGTCGCCGTGACCGATACCAATCTGGTCCGCTTTCGCGCCGCCGTGGCCGGGGCGCTCGCCCATCTGGAATCGCGCCGTCAGGAGGTCAACGACCTCAACGTGTTCCCCGTCGCCGACGGCGACACGGGCGACAACATGGCGCTGACGCTGCGCGCGGTGCTCGACGAGCTCGACCGCCTGCAGGGCAGCGACGAGCAGCGCACGATCGATGAGATCGGGCGCGAGGAGATCGTCCAGTCGGTCGCGCGCGCGGCGCTGCTGGGCGCCCGCGGCAACTCCGGCGTGATCCTCTCCCAGCTGATCCGCGGCGCCGCCGAGGAGCTCGTCGAGCCGCCCGGGCCAGCTGATCGACGCGACCGCTGATCGGCGCGGCGCTCGCGAACGCCGCCGACCGCGCCTACTCCTCGGTGCGCGACCCGGCCGAGGGCACGATCCTGACGGTCGCCCGCGAGATGGCCCACAAGATCGTCACCGACGTCGCGCACAGCGCCGGAGAACCCGCGCCTTGGGCCGGCGACCGAGCCGACGCGAGCAGGACCAGGCGATCGCCGCCGCGCTCGAGCGCGCCGTCGAGGCCGGCCAGGACTCGGTCAAGCGCGGCCCCGAGCTGCTGGCCGCGCTGCGCGAGGCCGGCGTCGTCGACGCCGGCGGCTACGGCCTGACGATCATCTTCGCGGGCGTCGTCGCGGCGCTGCGCGGCGAGGAGCCTCCGCCGCTCGACCACCACGCGCCCGCGCGCATCACCCACCCCGAGCACAGCTCGGGCACCTACCGCTTCTGCACCAACTTCGCCGTCACCGGCAGGGCGCTCAGCGCCGCGACGCTTCATCGCGCCGCTCGAGGAGCTCGGCGACTCGGTGCTCGTCGTCGGCGACGCCAGCAACGCTGAAGGTGCACCTGCACACCGACAGCCCGAGCGCGCAACGGCGGTGTTCGCCGACGCCGGCGAGGTCTCGCATCTGGACGTCGCCGACATGCACGCCCAGGTCGCCGAGCGCGAGCGGGCGCCTGACGACGAGGCGCGGCGGCAGTCGCGCTGAGCCAGGGCGCGACGGTGCTCACGCCAGGCGCGGTTCCGCCCGGCGCCCGGTGGCGGAGCGTGCGCTGCGGCGCCGTCGCCGTCGTCAGCGGCGAGGGGCTGCGCGAGCTGTTCCACGAGCTCGGCGTGCACACGATCGACGGCGGTCCGACGCTGAACCCCTCGACCTATGACCTGCTGGCCGGCATCCACGAGGTGCCGGCCGAGGAGGTCGTGCTGCTGACCAACAGCGCGAACGTGATCATGGCCGCCGAGCACGCCGCGCGGCTCTCCGACAAGCAGGTGCTGGTCGCGCCCACCACCAGCCAGCAGGCCGGCCTCGCGGCGGCGGTCGCGCTCGCGCCCGATCGCTCGGTCGAGGAGAACGCCCAGGCGCTCACCGAGGCGCTCGCGCGGGTGCGCACCGGCGCCGTCGCACCGGCCGCCCGCGACGACGCCCAGGGGCGCTTCAAGCGCGGCGAGGCGGTCGGCTTCGTCGAGGACGAGGTGCTCGCCTGGGGGGAGCCGCGCGAGACGCTGCAGGCGGTGCTGCACGCGCTCGCGCGGGGCAGCAACGGCGACGGCCCGCCTGAGCTGATCAGCGTCCTCGCCGGGCGAGGAGGCTCCGCTCGCGCTCGGCGAGATCGAGGGGATGATCAACGGCGACATCGAGCTCGAGCTGCGCCACGGCGGCCAGCCGGCCTACTGGTGGCTGCTAGCCGCCGAGTGAAGCCGGCCGGCGATCCGTCGGTTACGACCGGCGCCGCGATCATGATTGAGGCAGCGAATGCCGGCGACCAAGCCCCACACGCCGGACATGGCCGCCAGCGCGGAGACTGAGCACGCTCCGGCCGCCAGCATGCGCATTCGCCTCCACGCGCGCGCTCAGCCGCGACGAGCTGATCGCCGCGCCCGTGCGCTGGCCGCGGCCCTCGCGGCTGGCAGCCCCGCTGGAGCCTGCCGGCCAAGAAGCTGGCCGGCGGGCATGCGCGCGCTCGGGCTGTGCACCGTCGGCGACCTGCTCGAGCACCTGCCGAGCGACAGCCGCGAGGCGCGCACGGTCGCGGCGCTGCGGGCCGGCGAGCAGGCGACGGTGGCCGTGCAGGTGCGCGCGATCACCGCGCGGCCCGTGCGCCGCCGCGGGATGCGCCCGCTGGTCGAGGCGACCGTGTTCGACGCCACGGCGACGATGCGCGCGACCTTCTTCAACCAGCCGTGGCTGGTGGAGCGCTATCCGCCGGGCACGCGCCTGCTGCTGCACGGCAAGGCCGACGCGCGCGGCGGCTTCAGCGTCTCCCACCACGCGCCCGGCGCGGACGTCGGGGCGGAGCCCAGCGCGATCGCCCGGGCTGGCGCGCAGGAGATGGCGCCGACGGCGACGCGGTCGCCCACTACCCGGCCGCCGAGGGCGATCAGCTCGACCCAGATCCTGACGCTGGTGCGCGCGCGCCAAGCGGCGCGCTGGCGACGTCCTCGAGGCGCTGCTCGGCGGCGACCCGTGTCAGCGAGCGGCTCCCGGACCGCGCGAGCGCGCTCGCGGCGATGCACTTCCCGCGCCTACCGGAGGACCACGAGACGGGGCGCCGGCGGCTGGCCTTCGAGGAGCTGCTGCTGACGCAGCTGGTGTTCCTGCGCCGCCGCGCCGCGCGGCGGGCGCGCACAGGCGCCGCGGTGCTCGCGGACATGGATGCGCTGAGCGGGCGCTGGCTGCAGACCGGGCTGCCGTTCGCGCCCACCGGCGACCAGCTGCGAGCGATCGAGGCGATCGCCGCTGACCTCGCAGCAGCGCGCGCCGATGCAGCGGCTGCTGATGGGCGAGGTCGGCAGCGGCAAGACGGTGGTGGCGCTGTACGCGATGCTGCGAGCCGTCGAGCACGGCCACCAGGCGGCGCTGATGGCGCCCACCGAGACGCTCGCCGAGCAGCACTTCGCCACGATCCAGCAGCTGCTCGGGTGGCGAGTCGGTGGCTGCTGCGCTGCTGACCGGCTCGACCCCGCCGCGCCGGCGGCGGGACATCCTCGGCAAGCTCGCAAGCGGTGAGCTGTCGCTGATCGTCGGCACCCACGCCCTGATCGAGCCGGACGTCGATCTTCGCCGCGCTGGCGGTGGCGGTCATCGACGAGCAGCACCGCTTCGGGGTGCGCCAGCGCGCGGCGCTCGGCGAGCGCGAGGGCAGCGAGCGTGCCGGCGGATCGCTCCCACACGCTGCACATGACCGCCACGCCGATCCCGCGCACGCTCGCCCTCGCCCGCTACGGCGACCTCGACACGAGCACGCTGCGCGAGCTGCCCCGCGGGCGCCAGCCGATCGAGACGCGCCTGGTCTCGGGCGAGCACGAGCGCGCGCGGCGCCTACGAGGAGCTGCGCGACGAGCTCGCCGCCGGGCGCCAGGCGTACGTCGTGTGCCCGCTGATCGAGGAGGCCGAGGCGGGCGCCGCCCGTCCAGGCGCCGCGGCGGAGCGCCGACGGCTGACCTCGGGCTGCGCGCCGCGACCGCCGAGCTCGCTGCGCCTGCGCGAGGGCGAGCTGAAGGGCTATCAGCTCGCGCTGCTGCACGGCGGCATGCGCCCGCGCGAGAAGCAGGAGGCGATGGCGGCGTTCGCCTCGGGCAAGGCCGACGTGCTCGTCGCCACGACCGTGATCGAGGTCGGGATCGACGTGCCCAACGCGACCGTGATGCTGATCGAGAACGCCGAGCGCTTCGGCATCTCCCAGCTGCACCAGCTGCGCGGGCGGGTCGGACGCGGCGAGCACCGCGCGAGCTGCCTCCTGGTCGGGCCGCCGGGCGGCGGCTCGGGCAGGCTGCGCGCGCTCGTCGAGCACGCCGACGGCTTCCGCCTGGCCGAGATCGACCTGGCGCTGCGCAAGGAGGGCGAGCTCGTCGGCACGCGCCAGTCGGGTCTCGGCCAGTTCCGTGTCGCGCGCCTGCCCGAGGACGCGCAGCTGCTCGAGCTCGCCCGCGCCCGCGCCGAGGCGATCCTCGCCGCTGACCCGGAGCTGCGGGCGCCCGAGCACGCGCTGCTGGGCGATGCGCTCGAGCGCGAGCTTCGGCGGCGAGGCGCTCGAGCCGATCCCGGCTTAGCGAGCGTCGCGCGGCTACGGTTGCGCGATGCGGGTGATCGCGGGACGCCTCGGCGGCAGGCGCCTGAAGGCGCCGGCGGGAACGGCCACCAGGCCCACCTCCGACCGCGTCAGGGAGGCGCTGTTCGCGATGCTCGGCGACGTCGAGGGCGCGAGCGTGCTCGACCTGTTCGCCGGCACCGGCGCGCTGGGGATCGAGGCGCTCTCGCGGGGCGCCGCGCGGCGGTGTTCGTCGAGCGCGACGCGCGCGCGGTGCGGGTGCTGCAGCGCGAACCTGGCGGCGCTGGGGATCGACCCGGAGGCTGCCGAGGTGCGGCGCGCGGACGCGCTCGCGGCGCTGCGGAGCGCACAGGAGCGCAAAGAGACATACGATCTGGTCTTCATCGACCCCCCCTACGGGCAGGCGCCCGACTGGGGGCCCGAGCTGTCGGCGCATGCTGCCGTCGCTGCTCGCGCCCGAGGCGCGCGTCGTCGTCGAGAGCGACCGGCGCGCACCGCTTGAGCTCGAGCTGCCGATCGAGCGGAGAACGCCGCTACGGCGACACTTCGATCACAATCCACCGCCACCGATGACCCCAATCCGAAAAACGATCAGCCGTCTGCCCGGGCTCCTATGACCCGATCACCAACGGCCATCTCGACGTGATCCGGCGCGCGGCGGCGCTCTACGACGAAGTCGTGGTGGCGGTCGTCAACCGCTCGGTGCGCAAGAGCAGCGCGCTGTTCGGCATCGAGGAGCGCGTCGGCTTCATCGAGCGCGCGCTCGCCGACCTCGACAGCGTGCGCGTCGAGCCGTTCTCGACGCTCGTGGTGGACTTCGCGCAGGAGCGTCGGGCGCGAAGGCGATCGTCAAGGGACTGCGCGCGATCTCCGACTTCGAGTACGAGCTGGAGATGAACCAGCTCAACCGCCGCCAGGACCCGGAGATCGAGTCCGTCTACCTGATGGCCAGCCCGCAGTACAGTTTCCTTTCATCCAGTGGCGTCAAGGAGCTCGCCACGTTCGGGGGCAAGATCGACGATCTGGTGCCCGACGAGGTGGCCGGCGCTTGCAGGAAGAGCTGAAACGCTGACGAAATGAAGCAATTGCGTGGGGCTGGATGCCTCGCGGAGGTGGCTACAAAATGGATGTCCTCGTACTCATAGACAAGCTCGACGACTTGGTGCACAACGCCAAGCCCGTGCCCATGACCGATCAGGTGCGCGTCGACAAGGAGGAGATCTACGACATCCTCGACCAGATGCGCGCGACGATCCCCGAGGAGATCAAGCAGGCGCGCTGGATCGTCAAGGAGCGCCAGGAGATGCTCGCGGAGGCCAAGAAGGAGGCCGAGCGGATCATCAAGGACGCCCGCGAGCGCCAGGAGCAGCTGGTCGGCGAGGAGGAGGTCACCAAGCAGGCCGAGCGCGCCGCCGAGGACATCGTCGAGGACGCCCGCGCACGCGAGCGCGAGATCAGGCTCGGCGCCGAGGACTACGCCGACGAGATCCTCAACACGCTCGAGGTCAACCTCTCGAAGTTCATCGCCGCCGTCCAGCGCGGGCGCGAGCGCCTGCAGGGCAAGGACGAGCCGGCCGAAGTCAGCTAGCAGCTCGCGGCGCTTCGCTCGCATGTTGAGCGTTGCGATTGGGTAGGGTCATGTCGTGAACGCCCAATCGCTCACGCGCACCGTCCAGGCACAAGCTGGCGGTCGTGAAGGCCGCTGCTGGACACCGGCATGTTCGCGCCGACGCGGCCCGACCGGCTGGTGCGTGTCGCTAGCCGCGCTGCGCCGCTGGGGCGCGACCCCGGCGGGCGCCTACACGGGCGCGGCGGTCCGCTACCCGCGACCGTCCGGCTGTGATCGACGAGCGCGGCTCCCTGACCTTCGAGCAGGTGCACCGGCGCACGAACGCGCTCGCGCGCGAGCTGCGCAAGGCCGGCATCGCCGAAGGAGACGGCGTGGCGATCATGTGCCGCAACCACCGCGGCTTCATCGAGGCGACCGTCGCCTGCTCGAAGCTGGGCGCGGGCGCGCTGTACCTGAACACCGCCTTCGCCGGGCCGCAGATCACCGACGTGCTCGCGCCGCGAGGACCCCGTGGCGGTGATCTACGACGAGGAGTTCGCGAGCTCGTGAGCGACGGCGCAGCCGGCAGGATGCGCTTCGTCGCCTGGAGCGAGCGCGCCGACCCGGATCGCGGACAGGCGAGGTCCCCAGCCTCGAGGAGCTGATCGCGCGCGGCGACGACTCCGATCTGACGCCGCCGGTCGAGAAAGGGCGCGTCGTGATCCTGACCTCGGGCACCACCGGCACGCCCAAGGGCGCTCGCGCGCACGCAGCCGCGACTCGCTTGAGCCGGCCGCCGCGCTGTTCTCGAAGATCCCGCTGAGGGCGCGCGAGACGACGATGATCGCCGCGCCGATGTTCCACTCCTGGGGCTTCGCCCACTTCACGCTCGGCCTGCCGCTCGTCTCGACGCTCGTGCTGCGCCGGAAGTTCGACCCCGAGGAGACGCTGAGGGCGATCGCCCAGCATCGGCGCGAGCGCGCTGGTGCTCGTGCCGGTGATGCTGCAGCGGATCCTCGACCTGGCCGCCGGAGACGATCGCCCGCTACGACCTGCGCTGCCTGAGGGTGATCGCCGCTCAGCGGCTCGGCGCTGCCCGGGCGAGCTCGCGACGCGCGCGATGGACGCCTTCGGCGACGTCGCTCTACAACCTCTACGGCTCGACCGAGGTCGCGTGGGCGACGATCGCCACGCCGGAGGACCTGCGCGCGGCGCCCGGGACCGCCGGGCGCCCGCCGCTGGGCACGGTCGTGAAGCTGCTCGACGAGGACGGCCGCGAGGTGCCGCGCGGGCGAGGCGGGACGGATCTTCGTCGCCAACGAGATGATGTTCGAGGGCTACACCGGCGGCGGCAGCAAGGAGATCGTCGGCGGGCTGATGAGCACCGGCGACGTCGGCCGCCTCGACGCGCACGGGCGCCTGTTCGTCGAGGGCCGCGACGACGAAATGATCGTCAGCGGCGGCGAGAACGTGTTCCCGCGCGAGGTCGAGGACCTGCTCGCCGACCACGACGAGATCGAGGAGGTCGCGGTCGTCGGCGTCGACGACGAGGAGTTCGGCCAGCGCCTGAGGGCGTTCGTGGTGCCGCGCGACGGCGCCGGGCTGACGAGCGAGGAGGTGCAGGACTACGTCAAGCAGAACCTCGCCCGCTACAAGGTCCCGCGCGAGGTCGTCTTCCTCGACGAGCTGCCGCGCAACGCGACCGGCAAGGTCCTCAAGCGCGAGCTGCAGAACGCACGCCTAAAGGCCCGCGCTCGCGGCCGCGCTAGCCTGAGGTATGGCATGGCGCGCCGGAGACGCCGATCGAGTTCGACCTCGCGGGCCTGCGGCTGAGCGCCGGCGAGGGCCGCCGGCTGGAGCTGCGACGTGCCGATCGAGCCGCTGCTGCTTGGGCAGCGAGCGCTATCGCGCCGAGCCCGCGCAGGTGCCGGTCGAGCTCAACGTCTCGCGCATGACCGGCGGCGGCTACGCGCTGCGCTTGCGCTTCTCCGCGGCGGTCGCGGGGCCGTGCATGCGCTGCCTGAAGCACGGCGCGCGCCGCTGCGTCGAGGTCGAGGCGCGCGAGGTCGACCGGCCCGGGCGGCGGCGAGGAGCTCGACAGCCCCTATGTGCACGACGAGACGCTCGACCTGGCGGCTGGGCGCGCGACGCCTTCGCGCTGGCGATGCCGGCGAAGATCCTCTGCCGCGAGGACTGCGCGGGGCTGTGCCCGGTGTGCGCCGCGACCTCAACGAGGCCGGGCCCGAGCACCACCACGAGCGCCGCGCCCGACCCGCGCTGGGCGAAGCTGCGCGAGCTGAAGCTCGAGTAGCCCAGCGCGCCGCCACGGGACGTGGCCGCGCCTGGTAGCCTTCTCGACTCCGATGGCCGTCCCCAAGAAAAAGCAATCGCACAGCCGCACGGCCAAGCGACGCGCGCAGCACAAGATCGGCACGCCCGCGCTGAACGCGTGCCCGCAGTGCCACAGCCCGCGCAGGCCGCACCGGGTATGCCCGGTCTGCGGCACCTACGCGGGCCGTGAGATCGTCACGCCAGGCGCGCACGATCACGAGCACGATCACGACCACGACTAGCCGGCAGTGACGTCAGAGGCCTCGTCCTCCCCGTCAGTGCCGCCAGCCGAGCAGCACAGCACGGCCGGTGGTCGCGGTCGACTGCAACGGCGCCGATCTCGGCCCGGCCGAGGTGGCGGCCGGCGCCGCGCTCGCGGCGGCCGAGGGCGCGCGCGTGCTCCTGTTCGGGCCCGCCGGCGAGCTCGGCGAGCCGCCCGCCGGGCGTCGAGGTCGATCGACGCGCCGGTCTCGATCGCCAAGGCCGCAGACCCGGTGCTGCGCGGCGCGCACCACGCCCGAGGCGTCGATCGTGCAGGCCGCGCGGGCGGTCGCGGAGGGCCGGGCGCAGGCGCTCGTGTGCGCCGGCGGCACGGGCGCCGCGCTGGCCGCCGGCACCTTCAACATCAAGCGCGCGCCGCGGGATCTACCGCCCGGCGCTGGCGATCCCGCTGCCGGTGCCCCGAGCTGGCCGGTGACGCTGCTCGACGTCGGCGCCAACGCCGAGGCCGGCGCGAGCACCTCGTGCAGTTCGCGTTCATGGGCGCCGCGCTCGCGCGCACCGTGCTCGGGGTCGAGCGCCCGCGCGTCGGGCTGCTCTCCAACGGCGAGGAGGCAGCGCGCGGAAGCGCGCTGGTGCGTCGAGGCCCACGCTGAGCTGAGCGAGCGCGCCAGCGATGGCATCGAGGCGTTCGAGTTCGTCGGCAACGTCGAGGGCGGCGACGTGGTCACGGGGCGCGCGGACGTGATCGTCACCGACGGCTTCACCGGCAACATCGCCCTGAAGCTGATGGAGGGCGTCTCGCAGACGATGCTCGGCGCCATCCGCGAGCGCCGCGATGTCCTCGACGCGCGGCGAAGCTCGGCGGGGCGCTGCTGCGCGGCGCGCTGCGGCGGCTTTCGCGAGGAGATCGACCCGGAGGCCAGCGGCGGCGCCTACCTGCTCGGGCTGCGCCGCCTGGGGGTCGTCCCGCACGGGCGCTTCACCCGCACCGGCTTCGCCCAGGCGATCCTGCGGGCCGAGCGCGGCGCGCGCGAGGACATCGTCGCGCAAACCCACCGCGCCCTCGAGCAGGCCGGTGCGCTGACGGCGCGCGCCCGTGTCCGCGTCGGGCGCTAGCCTGCGCGAGACAGAATGAGCGACACAGGCCACACCCGCGAGCAGGTGTTCGAGCTGATCCGGGCCCATCTGGCGGACGAGCTCGACGTCGATCCCGAGGCGATCGCCGGGAGACGCGCTTCAAGGAGGATCTCGAGGCCGACTCGCTGGACCTGTACACGCTCGTGCAGGAGCTCGAGGACACATACGGGGTGCGCATGTCCGACGAGCAGGCGGCGCAGATCCTGACGGTCGGCGCAGGCCGTGGACTTCGTGTCGCCCACAACGGGACCGTCGATGCGGAGCGATGATGCTGCTGGGCGAGCTGCTGGACGAGCTGCCCGAGGACCTCGCGCGCCAGGTCTTCACGCACGCCTCCTGGAGCGAGCGCCGCAGCGACTCCTACACGCGCCTGGCGTTCCTCGGGGACAGCGTGCTGGCGCTGGCGGTGACCGCATACCTGTATCCGCGCCTGGAGGCCGAGCGCTTCGGCGCGGGGCGGCTCACGAAGATCCGTGCGCAGGCGGTCTCGGGCGTGTCCTGCCGGGCGGTGGCCGAGCGCCTGCGAGCTGCCGGCAGCGGCTGCGCGCCGCGGCGCCGGCGGGCGTGCGCGAGAGCGCCGCTGCGCTGGTGGAGACCGAGCGCGTGCTGGCCTCGGTGATCGAGGCGGTGATCGGCGCCTGCTATCTGCAGGCCGGCTACGAGCGCACCGCGGAGGCGGTGGTGGAGGCGTTCGCGCCGGAGATCGAGGGTGCGCTGGAGAACCCCGTCGGACTTCAAGTCGGCGCTGCAGGAGCTGCTGGCCCGGCGCGGCGCGGAGGTCAGCTACGAGGTGCACGGCGAGGAGGGCCCGCCGCACGAGCGCACCTACGCGGTGATCGCGCGGCGTGGACGGGCGCGAGCTCGGGAGCGGCAGCGGGCGCAGCAAGAAGCACGCCGAGCAGGAGGCTGCGCGCGTGGCCGTCGAGCAAGCTGTGCGGCGAGCGAGCATGATCAGGACGCATGCGCGTGCGGCTGAAGTCGCTGACGCTCAGCGGCTTCAAGTCGTTCCCGGATCGCACCCGCCTGGACTTCGGCCCGGGCGTGAGCGTGGTCGTCGGGCCCAACGGCTCGGGCAAGTCCAACGTCACCGACGCGGTGCTGTGGGCGATGGGCGAGCAGTCGCCGCTGGCGGTGCGCGGGCAGTCGATGCAGGATGTGATCTTCGGCGGCGGCCGCGGCGTGCAGCCGCGCAGCGCGGCCGAGGTGGAGATCGTGCTCGACAACTCCGACGGCACGCGTGGATCTGCCGCTCAGCGAGATCTCGATCGTCCGGCGGCTGGACCGCAACGGCGAGGGCGGCTACCGGCTCAACGGCGCGCGCTGCCGCTGACGGATGTGATCGAGGTGCTCTCCGACACGGGCTCGGCAAGGAGACCCACTCGGTGATCTCCCAGGGACGGGTCGACGCGATCGTGACCTCCAAGCCGCGCGATCGCCGGCTGCTGATCGAGGAGGCGGCCGGGCTCGGCAAGCACCGCAAGCGCCGCCGCCGGGCGCAGCTGAAGCTCGAGCGCACCCAGGAGAACCTCGACCGCGCGCTGGACGTCGAGCGCGAGGCGCGCACCCGCCTGCGCCCGCTCAAGCGCCAGGCCGAAGCCGCCGAGCTGCACGAGCGCCTGGAGCGCAGATCCTGCAAGCCCGCTGGGAGCTCGCCGCAGACGCCGCGCGCGCCCGCGCGTCGAGCTCGAGCGGTGCCGAGGCGCGTGTCGGCGAGGCGCGCGTGCAGCGCAGCGACGATCGAGGGCGAGCTGCAGGAGACGATCGACCGCCGCGGCGTCGCCGAGCGGGCGCTGGCCGAGCGCGCGGAGCGCCACGACGCGCTCTCGCGTCTGCTCTACGACGCGCGCTCGGCGCGCGAGCGACTGGCGCTGCGCGCCGAGCAGGTCGGGCGCGAGCGCGCAGACGCTGGCCGCGCAGGATCGAGCGCGTCGAGCTCGAGCTGCAGGCGCTCGTCAGCAGGCGAGCGAGCGGGCCGGCGAGAACCGCCGAGGCGGCCGCAGCGTCGATCGGATCGCCGCGCTCGAAGCCGAGCTGGCCGAGATCGAGGCCAGCCACGAGCAGGAGATCGAGCGCGAGATCGCCGAGCTCAAAGCTGCGCGCGAGCAGCCAGCGCGGCGCTCGTCGAGCAGGCCGAGGCAGACGCTCTCGCGGCGCGCACGGCGCGCGAGCATGCCGACGCGCAGGCCGAGCGAGCCCGCGAGCGCCTGGCCGCAGCCGAGCACAGCGCGCAGGAAGCGCGTCGCGAGGCCGAGCGCGTAGGCGCCGAGCTGGCCGCGGCCAACCAGTTCCTGCGCGCCACGCGCGTGCCGGCGTCGGCGACGGCGCGCCACGGCGCTCAGCGAGGAGCTGCGCGTCGCAAGACGGCTATGAGCTCGCGCTGGCGGCTGCGCTCGGCGGGCGCCTCGACGCTGCTCTCGTCGAGGACGTCGCCGGTGCGGAGGAGCTGCTCGACCGTGCCGGCCCCGACGGCGGCACGGCGCTGTTGGCAGACCTCGACGCTGGTGAGTCCACCGGCACAGAAGCGGACGCGAGTGCCCAGGCGGCGCCGACGACGGACGCGGTCAGGCTGCTCGAGCTGCTCGAGCGGCCCGCCGGCGGTGCTCGAGCTGGCTGGACGGCTGCTGGCCGATGCGTGGGTGGTCGAGCGGCTGGAGGATCTACCGAAGGGCTTCGCCGGCATCGCCGCGACCCGCCAGGGACGGGTGTGGTTCGCGGCCTGGGGTGAGGTCGCCAGCTGAGCGAAGGCGGCACCGAGCGCGTGCTCGCACGACGCAACGAGCGCGATCGGCTGCGTGACGGCGGCCGAGCGAGCCGGCGCAGGACGAGCACGCCGCTCGCGGCGCTGCGAGCAGGCGCTCGACCAGGTGCGGGCCGCCGAGGCAGCCAGGATCGGCGCGGAGGACACGCTGCGCGAGGCCGAGCGCCGCCACGCCGAGGCGGGCGAGGCCAGCAGCGCGAACGGAGTGGCTGATCGAGCAGCGTCGGGCGGCGCCCGCCCAGGGCGCGCTGGCGGTCCGCAAGGCGGAGCTCGAGGGTGAGCTCGCGGCCGAGCGCCGCCAGGCTGAGCGGCGCGAGCGCGAGCGCGTCGAGCGGCTGGCGCGGATCGAGCGGCTGCGCGCACAGCACGCAGTGCGATACGCAGACGGCGCCCGCTGCGCAGCGCCTCGCGGCTGCTCTTGCCGGTGCTGCGGAGACTGTGCAGGCGCGCGTGGGCAAGCTCGAGGCACGAGCTCGGCGAGCGATCGCGAGGCAGGCGAGCAGATGGCCGGCGAGCTACGCGCATGCGCCGCCGCGGAGGCCGAGATCCAGGCAGCGCTGCGCGCTGCCGGCGAGACGGTCACCGAGGCCGAGGTCGCCGCGCAGCGTCTGCGCGACCAGGCCGAGCGAGGCCGAGCTCGAGTTGCGCACCGTCGCCGAGCGGCTGGGCATCACGCCCTCAGGCCTGAGCAGGCGTCCACAGGTCCTGAGCAGGAGGACGACGGCGAGCAGGCCACGACAGACGATCAGCCCACCACAGACGAGTTCGTCACGGAGGCATCGGTGGAGGTACGCGGCGAGGCGCTCGGCGAGGATGAGGTGCATGCGCTGCGCACACGGGTGGAGCGGCTGACGCGCAGGCGCGAGCAGCTCGGTCCCGTCAACCCGCTCGCCAAGGAGGAGTACGCGGAGGCGCTCGCGCACGTCGAGGAGCTCGAGAGCCAGCGCACCGACCTCGAGACAGCGCTGCGCGAGCTGCGCTCGGTGATCCGCGAGACCGACCGCCAGATCGAGGAGACCTTCGAGGAGACCTTCGCCGCGGCCGCGCGCAACTTCGAGGAGCTGGTCGGCGATGTCTTCCCCGGCGGCTCCGGGCGGCTGCGGCTGGTGCGCCGAAGAGCAGGCACCGCAGGCCGGTGCTCGGCGGCCAGCCGCTGCCCGAGGGCGAGGGCACCGACGGCGACGCGATCGAGGCGGCTGCCGAGGCCGAGAGCGAGGCGGAGCTGACAGGGCGCCGAAGAGCAGCAGCTGCCCGGGGTGGAGATCGAGATCACACCGGCGGGCAAGTCGACCAAGCGCCTGACGCTGCTCTCCGGCGGCGAGAAGTCGATGACGGCGCTGGCGTTCCTGTTCGCCGTGTTCCTCGCCCGCCCGTGCCCCTTCTACATCCTCGATGAGGTCGAGGCCGCGCTCGACGACCTCAACCTCGACCGCTTCCTGACGCTGCTGCGGCGCTACGCCGGTCGAGCGCAGTTCATCGTCATCACCCACCAGAAGCGCACGATGGAGGCCGCCGACTGGCTGTTTGGGGTCTCGATGGGCGAGAACGGTGTCTCCAAGGTGCTCTCGCGACGACTGCCCGCTGAGCAGGAGTCTGTCCCCGAGGTTGCCGAGGTGGCCTGAGCTACGCTTCGGGCGAGGATCGAGCATCCCGCGGGATCGATGCTCGAGTGGGCACTGCTATCGTCGCGCGCGCCCGTGCCTCGCGACTGGAGTGAACTGTTCATAACCGCCGATGACGGTCAAGGCGCTGTCAAGGACGAGCGCGACCAGGACGCGGCGGGCGGGCGGGCGGGCAAACGCGGTGGGCTGTTCCGCCGCCTGCGCGAGAGCATGGCCAAGACCCGGCAGGCGCTCGGCTCGGAGATCCAGGCGACGCTGTTCGGGGTCCTCGACGAGCAGACGTGGGAACGCCTCGAGGAGGCGCTGATCATGGCCGACGTCGGCGCCAGCACGACCGCGGCGGTGGTGCAGACACTGGAGACAGAAGCGAGCGAGGGCAAGCTCGAGGGCGGCGAGGCGCTGAGCGAGCGCCTGATCGAGCTGCTCGCGCAGACCGCTACCGTCGGCGACGCGCGGATCGATATCAGGCCCCAGCCCACCGTGATCATGGCGGTGGGTGTCAACGGCACGGGCAAGACGACCACGATCGGCAAGCTCGCATGGCACCTACGAGAGGAGCTCGGCCGCAGCGTGCTGCTGGGGGCGGCGGACACCTTCAGAGCCGCGGCCGCTGAGCAGCTGGAAGGGTGGGCTGAGCGAGCTGGCTGCGAGATCGTGACCGGACCTGCGGGCTCCGATCCAGGCGCGGTGGCATTCGAGGCGATCGCACAGGCGCGCGCCGCGCGACATCGATGTGGTGATCATCGACACCGCCGGCCGGCTGCACACCCAGGACGATCTGATGGGCGAGCTCGAGCAAGGTACGGCGTGTGATCGCCCGCCAACTCGAGGGCGCGCCGCACGAGACGCTGCTCACGATCGACGCGACCACCGGCCAGAACGGCCTGCGCCAGGCGAAGCTGTTTGCCGAGGCGGCCGAGGTCAGCGGGGTAGTGCTGACGAAGCTCGACGGCACCGCACGCGGCGGCATCGCGCTGGCGATCGCACGGGAGCTCCACCTGCCGGTGAAGCTGATCGGAGTGGGGGAGTCGGTCGAGGATCTGCGCCCATTCGATCCACAGGACTTCGCCCGTGCGCTGATCGCCGAGCCTTGATCGGCACATGATCCAGCCGCATCGGCGGCTAATGGAGGTAATCTGAACGCATGGATTGGATCCTGTGGATTGTGGCTGCATGCATTCTCGGCATCGGCGAGATGCACACCGGCGGCCTGTACCTGCTTCCGTTCGCGGTCGGTGCGGCGCTCGCCGGCGGTGATCAGCCTGCTCGGCGTGGGCTCGCTGCTCACGGTGCTCGTGTTCGTGCTTGCCTCCGTGCTGGTGTTCGGCGCTCTGCGTCCGGTGGCTCGCCGCCACCGGCGCCTGCCGCCCGCGATCCGCACCGGGGCGGCGGCGCTCGTGGGTAGACGCGCGATGGTGCTCGAGCGGATCGCAAACGACGAGGGTGTCGGCTGCGTGAAGATCGACGGCGGCGAGGTCTGGACCGCCCGCAGCTACGACGAGGACGAGGTCATCAATGTCGGCGAGCGAGTCGAGGTCGTCGAGATCAAGGGCGCAACCGCTTTGGTGATGCACTGACGCGGTCGATTGCCGGCGCGATACTGCGTCCTCGATCGCTCATGTGCGAAGCACATTTCGCTAACTGCGTCCTTGTCTCGCTTGACACTCGACCGCGTCAGGGGCGCAGTGGCAATACCAACGCCTGGATCGCGCGTTTCGACTTTCGAGATACGCTCTGTGAAGCAGTAACCGAGAAAGGAACCCACCCATGGTCGCCCTGATCGTCATTGTCGTGCTCGTCGTGTTTGCGCTGGTGTTGGCCGCGCGGACGATTCGCGTCATTCCGCAGGCACGGGCCGGTGTGGTCGAGCGGCTGGGTCGCTACAGCCGCACGCTCGAGCCGGGGCTGACGATCGTGACGCCTTTCATCGATCGTGTGCGACCGCTGGTGGACCTGCGCGAGCAGGTGGTCAACTTCTCGCCGCAGTCGGTGATCACCGAAGACAACGTGGTGGTGGGGATCGAGACGGTCCTGTATTTCACGATCACCGACCCACGTTCGGCGACATATGAAATCGCCAACCCTCTGCAGGCGATCGAGCAGCTGACGGTGACCACGCTGCGAAACGTGATCGGCGGTCTGACGCTCGAGGCGACGCTGACCGCCCGCGAGAACGTCAACACCGAGCTGCGTGTGGTGCTCGACGAGGCAACCGGCAAGTGGGGCATACGCATCAACCGGGTGGAGATCAAGTCGGTCGACCCGCCACAGGACATCAGGACAGCGATGGAGAAGCAGATGCGCGCCGAGCGCGACCGTCGCGCGGCGATCCTCACCGCGGAAGGCGAGAAGCAGGCGCAGATCCTCACCGCGGAGGGTGCCAAGCAGTCCGCGGTGCTCACCGCCGAAGGCGCCCAGCAGGCGGCGGTTCTCGACGCCGAGGGCGAGCGCCAAGCTGCGATCCTGCGCGCTGAGGGAGAAGCGAAGGCGATCGACACCGTCTTCAAAGCGATCCACGAGGGCAAACCCGATCGGGCGCTGTTGAGCTACGAATACCTGCAGATGCTCCCCCAGCTTGCGGAAGGCGACGCCAACAAGGTGTTCGTGGTGCCGTCCGAGTTCGCCGAGGCCTTCGGTGGTATCGGCGAGGCACTCAGAGGGCGTCAAGATGGGAACGCGCCACCGCCGGCCCCACCGACGCCGCTGCGAGCGCCCGAGCGCCCACGCGAGCCAAACGCCTGAGATCGCTCTCCCGCTTGCCTTCATAGGGCCCGCGGGCTGCGAGAATCAACGTCTATGTTCGATTCGCTCGCCGAGAAGCTCCAAGGCACGCTGTCCGAGGTACGCCAGCGGGGAACGCTGACTGAGCAGGACATCGACGCGGCGATGCGCGAGATCCGCCTCGCGCTGCTCGAGGCGGACGTCAACTTCAAGGTGGTCAGGCAGTTCACCTCGCAGCTGAAGGAGCGCTGTCTGGGGGCGGATGTGATCGGTGGGCTGAACCCGGGCCACCAGGTGGTGAAGATCGTCGCCGAGGAGCTCACGGCTTTGATGGGTGGGGCCTCCGCCGGCCTCAGCTTCTCGCCGCGCCCGCCCACGGTGATCCTGATGACAGGACTACAGGGGTCCGGGAAGACGACTGCCACGGCGAAGCTCGCCCGCTACCTGCGCGAGGAGCACTCCTCGACAGTGGCGGTGGCCGCCTGCGATGTGTATCGCCCGGCGGCGGTCGATCAGTTGGTCAAGGTCGGCGCGCAGGCCGGAGCGACCGTATATGAGCAAGGCACCGACCGCGATCCAGTGGACATCGCCAAGTGGGCGCTGGAGCGTGCCAAGACGGAGGGCAAGGACGTTCTGATCGTCGACACCAGCGGACGTTTGCACGTCGATGAGCAGCTGATGGCTGAGCTCGTGCGGATCCGCGATGCGGTCAAACCCCACGACATCCTGCTGGTCGTCGATGCGATGACCGGACAGGACGCGGTCAATGTGGCGGAGAGTTTCGCCGAGGCGGTGCAGTTCGACGGAGTGGTGATGAGCAAGCTCGACGGTGACGCCCGCGGTGGCGCGGCGCTATCGGTCAAAGCGGTCACCGGCAAGCCGATCTTGTTCGCGTCCACCGGCGAGAAGCTCGATCAATTCGAACGCTTCCATCCGGACCGCATGGCTCAGCGGATCCTCGGCATGGGCGACGTTTTGAGCTTGATCGAGAAGGCGGAGCGACAGTTCGACGAGGACGATGCGCTTGCGCTCGAACGCAAGCTGCGCCGCAACGAGTTCGGACTGGACGATTTCCTCGACCAGCTGAAGATGGTGCGCAAAATGGGGCCGCTGACGAGCATCCTGGGGATGATCCCCGGGTTCGCCGGCCACCAACTTCAGAACATGAAGGTCGATGAGCGTGAGCTCGACAGGATCCAGGCGATCATCCTGTCGATGACGCCCGAGGAGCGTCGCCGGCCGGAGCTGATCAAGGGATCGCGCAGGCTACGGATCGCGCGCGGCTCGGGCACCAACGTCCAGCAGGTCAACAAACTCGTCAAGCAGTTCGGGCAGATGCGCAAGGTGATGCGCCAGGTCGGGCGTGGCAAGATGCCTGACATCGGTGCGCTGATGCGCGGTGCGCGCTGAGGCCTGTAGCCGACCTCGGCGCTCAGCTGATGACGTTGGCGGGCGTGCCCAGGAACTTCTTGCCCTCACGCCAGACGAGCTCAATACCGGCGTGAGCGAGTAGCTCGCACAGGTCCTGCCGTGGCCGCGAGGGAAGTAGAACGGCTAGTCGCGGAGGCGGCTGCACGAACCTTCCATAGTCGGAGAGCTGGCCTATCGCCATGCGAATTGCGCCACGCTCGACGGTGCCCTTCGCCTCGAACAGCGTGTTCGTGGTGCGATCGAACAAATCCGAGAAAAGGGGCTTGGCCTCACCCGGTGGCACGATCTTCAGACGGCTGACCTCGTGCGCCTGCCCCAGGAGGTAGTCGCGAAAGGCGAGGACTAGTTTCTGCTCCCGGCGCTCAGCCTCATACTCCTTGCCGCTTGGTGCCACAAACGCCTTCTCTGTCCACTGCTCCTCAACCGGTACATCCTCAATGTTGCCACCAGCTAGGACCAAGTCGAGCCGCGAGGAACTGGGCCTGGGCTGAATATCCAGCGGGAGCATGCGAAAGACGATCACGTTGCGGTTAGCTCCGCCACCCGTTTCGGGCGCGTCCGTCGTATAGAAGGGCCGGTCTGGCGCGAGCCCAAAGCGGCCCTGGTAGGTGACACGACCGCGAGCTCCCACGAACAGCCTGAGCGAGCGAGCCTCAGCCTCGTAGTTCAAGATTGCAGCGTTGCCGGACTTCATCTCCTGGTCGCCCCGCTGCCCTTCTCCGGTGTAGTGGAAGCACCCGTCAGCTCGCCAACCGTCGAAGTATCCGTGCGGCTCCCCAGCTGCAGGGTCGGAGAACACGAGGACATTCGGTGATAGCCGCGATGGCCCAATGCCACCCTGCTTACGCCCGCCGTAGCGCTCATGCAGGATCGTGCGCTCGATCGCCTCGCCGGGCTGTAGCGCCCAAACCATTGGATCACCGTAGATATTGTTCTCCTGAATTGGGAAGGCCATGGCGCCATAATTGCCGCCCGATCGGACGGTCGGTCCGCTTCGGCCGTTCACACCGTCTAAGCTCTCTGACTTGATGTGTATACCGGCGCTGCGTGAGTGAGCGGCCCGTATACGTCACGATCTTGTAAGCAGCAGAGAGGAAACCGTGTCAGTCAGGCTGAGGCTCACGCGAGTGGGCGGCAAGAAGGACCCAATATGGCGTGTGGTGGTGGCTGACCAGCGCTCACCGCGCGACGGTCGCGTGATCGAGACGATCGGCCATTACAACGCCCAGACGGACCCCTCGACGATCGTGATCGACGAGGATCGTGCCCGCAGCTGGCTGGCGCGAGGCGCGCAGCCTTCGGACACGGTCCGCAAGCTTCTGCGTATCCAGGGCATCGAGACCAGGACCAGCTAGCGGAGCGCTCACCGGGGCGAAGATGGCAAGCGAGAACCCCAAGCGGCTGCTCGAGTATCTGGCCGAAGGCTTGGTCGACGATCCCGACGCTGTGGCTGTCGAGCAGTTCGAGGAGGACGACGGTACGACCGTGCTCGAGCTGTGCGTCGGCGCGGATGACTACGGCAGGGTCATCGGTCGCGGTGGACGGACAGCCCACGCTCTGCGCACCGTCGTCAAAGCGGCAGCGGCGGGCGAGGGCTCGCACGTGCTCGTCGACATCGTCGATTGACGGGCGAGCCGGTCGAGCCGGAGACGGGCGCGGCAGCAGAGCACGTGCCCGAGAGCGTGCCGGCGGGCCGGGTGGGCCGCCCACACGGCCTCGACGGGAGCTTTTACGTCACGCGCCCGCGCATACGGCTCCTGAAGCTCGGCACGGCTGTCACCGTGGCCGGCCAGACGACGACGATCGTGCGTCGCGCAGGGACCGATCAGCGGCCGATTGTGCGCGTGGAGGGCATCGAGGACCGCGTTGCCGCTGAGGCACTGCGCGGTACGGAGCTGCTGATCGGCGGCGGCGACGCCCCCGCCCTCGGCGAGGAAGAGTGGTGGGCGCACGAACTGGAGGGCTGTGAGGTCCGCGACGGCGAGCAACTGCTCGGGACCGTCAGCAAGCTGATCGAGTTGCCCTCATGTGAGGCGCTGGAGGTTCTCCCGGCCGGGGGTGGTCAGGTGGTGCTGGTGCCGCTGGTCAAAGACGCGATCCGCCGGGTGACCCCAGCGCAGAGGCGGATCGAGGTCGACTTTGACTTCCTCGGTCTCAGTGGACGTAACGAGACCAACGACGGGCCCGAGGAGCAAGGGAGCCAAGGTGGCGGCGAGGTGGGTGGGGGCACGTGAACATCGATGTCTTCACGCTATTCCCAGAGTGGTTTGACTGGTTCTCCTCCCAGCGTCATGTAGGCAACGTCCTTGCTGGCGGCTCGCGGCTTGAGTGTGTTAACCCACGGGAGCACACGCCGCTGAGCGGCGGTCAGGTCGACGACACGCCCTTCGGCGGCGGCGCGGGGATGGTGTTGCGGGTGGATGTGCTCGATGGCGCGCTGCGCGCCCATTACGGCATCGACCCGGTCGAGCTGCGATCTCGCCGCCGCGTGATCGCGCTCGCGCCCGGCGGGCGGCTCCTCGACGAGCAGCTGGTCGAGGAGCTCGCCGGCGAGCCGGCGCTAACGCTGTTGTGTGGCCGCTACGAGGGCTTCGACGAGCGCATCCTGGAGCACTTCGCCAGCGACATCGTCTCGATCGGGCGCTACGTGCTGAGCGGCGGGGAGCTGGCCGCAATGGTCCTGTGCGACGCGGTGCTGCGCAAGCTGCCAGGGGCGCTCGGGCACGAGCACTCCGCGCGGGAGGAGTCCTTCAGCGTCGCCCTCGAAGGGAACCCCGAGTACCCCCACTACACGCGCCCGGCCGACTACCGCGGCTGGCGCGTACCCGAGGTGCTCCTGTCCGGCCACCACGAGCGGATCGAGCAATGGCGCCGCGAGCGCAGCCGCGAACGTGGGGGTATCGCAGCGCCCTCACAGCGCACAGACTCATAGGTGCTGACGCCAGTGACGCGAAGCGAGCCGGCGGTCCGCTACCATTGCACCTCGCGCTGGCCGAGATCCGTTCTCGGGGCCACCTGGGCCAAAGAAGGCGCGCCCTCCTTTATTCGTTATGAGCAGCGTTATCGCAACCATCGAGCGCGCGCAGTTGCGCCGCGTCCCAAACTTCGCGCCGGGCGACCGCGTCAAGGTTCACTTCCAGGTGATCGAGGGCGCCCGTAGCCGCGTACAGGTGTTCGAGGGCGTCGTCATCAAGCGCCAAGGTCACGGTGCGCGTGAGACGTTCACCGTGCGCAAGCAGTCTTTCGGCGTTGGTGTCGAGCGCATGTTCCCGGTGCACTCACCGAAGATCGAGCGGATCGAGGTCGCCGCTCGTGGCGATGTGCGCCGCGCAAAGCTCTACTACCTGCGGGATCGTGTGGGCAAGCGTGCGCGTGTACGTGAGCGGCGCTACACCGGGCCGGAAGAGGCAGTCGAGCCTGGTCTGCTCGAAGAGCCAGCTCCCGCGGAGTCCGCGGAGGCAGCCGATGCCCAGGCGCCCGACACGGATGGCGTCACCGCGGAGGCTGTTCTCGAGCAAGATGTGGATCAGTCGCAGGCTGACGAGCAGGTCGGTAATGGGTCCGCCGAGGGGGGTAGTCAGGAACAGGCGGCCCAAACGGAGGCCGAGGCGGCCCCCGAGGCTTCTGCTGAGAGCGCAGAGGCTGCCGATACCCCCTCCGACGCTGGTGACGCCGACGCGGGCGCTCCCGGCGATACGCAGGCGTGAGCCCCAGCGCCAAGACCGACGAGGGCGAGAGCTCGCCCTCGGGACGTCGCGGCAAGCGTGCGAAAGCAAACACTGAGGCGAGCATCACGCTCTCCGGGAAGAGCACTGGCGAAGGTGCCACGCGCTCCAAATCGACTGTGGGGGCGATCGTCGAGCTGGTCGTCATCATTGCCGTCGCGCTTGGCCTGGCACTGGGGATCCAGGCGTACATCATCAAGCCGTACAAGATCCCGAGCGGCTCGATGGAGCCGACCTTGGCGATCGGCCAGCGGGTGCTCGTCAACCGCATCGGCATGGACTTTGGCGAACCGCATGTCGGCGAGATCGCCGTGTTCCACCCTCCTGAAGGTGCCGAGCAGGAGGAGTGTGGGCCGAGCCCGCACGTAATCAAACTCGGGGAAGCGCCGTGTGACGCGCCCGTGCCGAAGGAGGCCAGCGTCAACTTCATCAAGCGGGTGGTGGCCGGCCCGGGCGATGAAATCTACATCAAGGAAGGCCACGTCTATCGCAAGGCGGCCGGTAAGAGTCAGTTCGTCCGCGAGCAGGATTCCTATATTCGGGCCTGCGGCGAAAGCCCCGAGTGCAACTTCCCCAAGCCGATCAGGATTCCGCCCGGACACTGGTTCATGATGGGGGACAACCGTGGCGAATCCGACGACAGCAGGTTCTGGGGACCAGTCCCCACCGGATGGGTCGTCGGACAGGCCATCGCCACCTACTGGCCACCCGACCGGATCGGCAGCCTCTAACGACATCGCCGTGGGTGCGAAGGTGACGGTGCCAAGCTCTGGCTCCTCGGCGCGTGCCAGGCGCCGTGCCCGCCGCGCGGGCAGCGGCAAACGCTTGTTCGCTTTCGATCGCCGCCTTGGCTCCCGCCTCGTGGCGGGAGCGGATGAGGCCGGACGCGGATGCCTGGCCGGCCCGCTGGTCGCCGCGGGCGTGCTGTTCGACTACGAGGCGATCACCACGCGCGAGCTGCGAGCGCTCGGAGCGCTAAACGACTCCAAGCAGCACAGCGCCGAGGCCCGCGAGGAGCTTTACCCGCTCGTCATGCGCAGCGCCGCCAGGGTCGTGGTCGTATCACGGTGCGTGCGCGGGATCGATGGGCGAGGGTTGCACAAGACGAATCTGGCCGCGCTACGAGACGCCCTTCGCGCTGTCACCGCAGATGTCTCGGGGGAGGTGCTGTGCCTCGTCGATGGCTTCGCCGTGGCGGAGTTCGAGCATCCGCAGCGGGCGATCGTTGACGGTGACGCCACCAGCGCGGCGATCGCCGCCGCCTCGATCATCGCGAAGGTCACGCGTGATCGCTTCATGCAATATGCAGACGCTCAGCACCCTGGCTGGAGCTTTGCCGAGCATGTCGGCTACTCCACTCCAACGCACCGCGACGCGATCCTGCGCCAAGGGGTCTCGCCGCTGCACAGGATGTCCTTCCAGTCGCTTGCTTATCAGCAGCTCGCTTTGTAGAGGGGGCTCATGGCATGGCTCGCATCGATCACAGCTTCACTATCAGCGAGCCGCCGGAGCAGGCACTCGCGCGCTTCCGAGACGAACTCGGCCCCGAGCTACATCGTAAGACCGGCTTTGGGCTGCACAAGGAAGGGCCTAACAGCCTGCTCTACAGGGATGGTCTCCTTGACGCGAGCCCCCTGTCAGATGCCGATGAGGATCTCGATCAGGATCTCGGCGTGCCGGGGGAGCACGAAGACGATGCTCCGTATGACCTCCCCTCTGGCTCGTTGACCCGCGTGGGCCTGTATGGCGCGCGCAGCCGCATGGGCCCGCTCGACTCCCAAGACGACCTGAGTGACATCGGCGCCCATCACCTGCACGTCGACTTCTCGCCGCAGCCGGATGGCACGCTGGTTCACGTCCACGGGCACGCGCCACGTGACCTGCGCCACGCGATCGACCTGCTCGGCGAGCCTGGCCAGTGGCCGCAGCGCGCCGCCCAGTGAGCGACTCATAGCGGCGGGGCTTGTGGGTGTCGCGTCTCACCACGCCCCCTCGAGGTGATCGAGGCGCAGCAGCCGGCCCTGCCCGTCGACGATCACGCCGACGGCATCGAAGCGAATCGTGTGGGCGGTGGGGCGGAGGTGTTTGCTCTCGCTCAGCCACGCGACCGCCAGTCGTCGCAGGCGCGCGCGCTGGCGTGGGCGCAGCCACGGCAGCGGCTCCTGATCGGCGCGTATGCGTCGATCGCCCGCCCTCACGCGGCGAGTCTTGACCTCGGCAAAAACGAGCGTCACCCCGTCGAACGCGATTAGGTCGATCTCGCCTGAACGGGTGCGAACGTTGCGCGCGAGAATCGTGAAGCTCAGCCGCTTGAGGTGTGCCGCGGCGAGGTTCTCGCCGAGGCGCCCGGTCTCGTGGCGCGGGTCCGGCTGCCGTGCGTGCGGCGACGGCCGCTCGGATCGTTGCAGGGGTCGCTCGGGGAACACCACCGGCACGCTAGGCCGATAGGTGTGACGTGTGGGTGCGCTGCGTGCCTATTCAGTGTCGGAAATGTGCCGAAAGTGTGTCTCTTGCCCGCCCTGCTGGTCCGAGTGCGGTTGGCGCTCGTGAGTCGTGCGTAAAACTTGGTTCGAGGCTCGTTGGATCGGTCGTTACGCACGCACCGCGTTACGCGCACGTGAGCGCGGCGTTGACCTGCGGCTCCTGACCGTGCGATGGGCGCGCGTGGGGTGCTCGGAGCGTGCGCTTTCCGCTGTCTCCGCGTCGCCGACCGCCCAGGCGAGACGTTGCACGAGCTGTGAGGCGGCGTGATCGGTGCTCAGGTGCACCGAGCGCACCTGCTCGTCGAGCAGCACCGGCGTCTCCTCCGCCAGATCGGATGAGATGGGGTCGGCCATGACGATGATTCGGGGCATGGGCTTTCCTTTGCTGGAGGCTTGGCTGTTCAGGGATGAGGATAGGAAGCCGGGGTGGGCGCTTGCGCCGGTTCGCGGCGTCCTTTCGAGGCGATGACTAATTCTCACTATATATATCAAGATTATGCAGAATGCGAGGGAGCGCAGCTCAGATAACGCAGCGAGCGAGGGCTCGTGGCGGCAGCTCGAGAGCATCCAACACGTCGCTCGCGTAGCCTGCGTGCCTTGAGCGACGGTTCGAGCAGCCACGAGTCGACATCCCGCGATGATGCGCCTGGGCGGGTACAGACGGGACCCAGCAGGCAGGCGAACGTGTCCGGGGGGCCACGCTCGCTGGACGGTGTGAGCAGCTTCATGGGCCTGCGCTGGGAGGACCCAGAGACGGTTCGCATGCAGATCCGCCCGGAGCTGATCAACGGCGGTGGTCTGCTCTCCGGCGTGGCCACGTACGCGATGGTCGACTACTGCATGGGCTCGACCCTGTGGGTGCAGACCGCCGAGAACGAGCGCATCGCGACGATCTCGATCTCGATCAACTACGTGCAAACGGCGACCGAGGGGGAGGTGGTCTGCAAAACGGTGCTCGACCGCCGCAACCGCACCGTGGGGATCATGAAATCCGAGGTGCGCCATGAGGACGGCCGGCTGCTGGTGACCGCCGTCGGCAGCTACTCCATCCGCGTTCCGCCGGAGCTGCGCTGACGCCGAAGGTGCTCACGATCGCCGGCTCGGACTCCGGCGGTGGGGCCGGCATTCAGGCCGACCTGAAGGCGTTCGCGCGCTGCGGCGTGCACGGCATGAGCGCGATCACAGCGATCACCGCCCAGAACACGCTTGCCGTCACCGCCGTTCACCAGGTCCCGCCAGAGATGGTGCTCGCGCAAGTGCGCGCGGTGCTTTCCGATATCGGCGTCGATGCGGTCAAGGTGGGCATGCTCGGTAGTGCCGAAGTTGCGCTGGCTGTTGCGCAGGCGCTGGATGAGCTGCCGCCTGGCACGCCCGTGGTGGTCGATCCGGTGATGGTCGCCGAGTCGGGTGCGCGGCTGCTCGCGGGAGACGCCCAGGAGGCGCTTGTGCGGGAGATCCTGCCGCGGGCGAGCGTGCTCACGCCGAACGTTCCCGAGGCGCGTGTGCTCGCCGGCGGCCAGCTCGAGTCGAGCGCTATCAAGGACGCCGCTGATGAGGACGCTGAGATCGAGGCTCTGGCGCGGGCCGTGCTGGCGCTGGGTCCGCGCGTGGTTGTGCTCACCGGCGGGCACCGCGCACGCGCGGCCGATCTCTTCATCGACTCCCGCGATGGCGTGGCCGTGCTGATCGAGGGTGAGCGCCACCCCGATGGCGCCGCGCACGGGTCAGGCTGCACGCACTCCTCGCTGCTAGCGGCTCAGCTGGCGCTTGGCCATACGCCGTTGGAGGCTGCGCGCAGGGCGCGCGTGCTCGCCGGAGAGGCGGTGGCGCAGGGTTTGCGTGACGTGGGAGCGGGCGCCGGCCCGGTTGACGTGATCGGCCTCGCGGCCCTGCGCGGCAGTTGACCATCCACGTTCATCTGTTTGCCATAATCCAAAGACGATGAGGCTCCTGCGTATGAAGCCGGGTCATGGCGAGATCGTGCTCGCTGAGGGTGACGTGGACGTACCGGAGCAGGAGCAGGAGCTAATCGAGGCGTTTCGTCGTGAGCTGGACGCGGGCATGTGGGCCGCCGTGCCCATCGCCACGCCCGGCGGCCGCCGCGAGGCTGAGCTCGTCAAGAGCTTCGACGAAGTGCCGCGTGACGCTGAGCGCGTGATCTTCTTCCCGCGGGCTGCCGGCGGAGCGCCACCGGCCACTCGTTAGCCGCGTATGGGACTCGCGCTGGGCACAGCTGCGGTCGTGCTCGTGGTGCTGTTGTGGGAGCTCGCGCGCCCCACGTTCAAACGCACATTCGCGCGCCTGCACCTGCTCTGGCAGGCGCACAGACGCGGCCGCGCCCCTGCGGGCTATGACCCCGGACGCGAGCGTCGCGCTGAGCAGCGCGCCCGCGCGCTCCTACGCTCGTGTGTGAGCGAGCGCGACTGGGCGATGTACCGCGACCTAGGGTTCCTGCGCGTGTGGGGCGGGCTGGGAGACCACGGCCGCGGCTCGGGCGCCGCGTACGCGTATCTGATCTACCCGCACAAGCCGATCGTCGCGTACATGCCGCAGACGGGCGAGCTGCTGAACGAGTACTGCGTGGCGTTCCCCGACCACACCAAGCCCTACGGCAGCTCGCGACTGCCCGACTCCGACGATGTGCTGGCCAAGTGGATGGCGCTGACCGCCGACGAGCGGCGGCTGGTGGGCGAGGCCAACATGCACCTGCCGGGACGCCAGGTGGACCCGGACAGGGTCAGGCGCGACATCGTGCGCCTGTGCCGCTGGGAGCAGCAGATCGCGCGTGAGCCGATCCACCCAGGCAGGCGTGGCGGGTCCGACGGCTGGGACCCGGATAACATCCGCGCCGCGTGAGCACTCCCGGCACCTTCGACGTCAAGCACCGCAGCCGTGCCCTCATCGAGGGGCCCGAGCGTGCCGCCGCGCGCTCCTACCTGTACGGGATCGGCTACTCGGCTGAGGATCTCTCCAAGCCGATCGTCGGCGTCGCGCACTCGTGGATCGAGACGATGCCGTGCAACTTCAACAACCGTGTGCTCGCGGCAAAGGTCAAGGAGGGCATCCGCGCGGCCGGCGGCACACCGATGGAGCTGAACACGATCGCGATCTCCGACGGCATCACGATGGGCACCGCCGGCATGCGCGCGTCGCTGGTCTCACGCGAGGTGATCGCCGACTCGATCGAGCTCGTCGCTTCGGCGCACGCGTTTGACGCACTGGTCACCATCTCGGGCTGCGACAAGACGATCCCCGGGGCCGTGATGGCGCTTGCGCGGCTGAACATCCCCGGGCTAATGCTCTACGGCGGCTCGATCAAGCCAGGGCACTACAAGGGCGCGGAGGTGACCATCCAGCAGGTGTTCGAGGCGGTCGGCGAGCTGGCCGCGGGCAAGATCACCGAGCAGGAGCTGCACGAACTGGAGGAGGCCGCGTCCCCGGGCGCGGGCGCGTGCGGCGGGCAGTTCACGGCAAACACCATGGCGATGGCGTTCGAGGCGCTCGGGATCTCGCCGGCGGGCACTGCGATGGTTCCCGCCGAGGACGGACGCAAGCTGGAGGTGGCCGTGCAGGTTGGCGAACTGGTGATGGACGTGCTGCGCCGCGGTCAGCGCCCGAGCGACATCATCACCAAACCGGCGCTCGAAAACGCCATTGCCGCCGGGGCCACCAGCGGCGGTTCCACGAACATCGTCCTGCACCTGCTCGCCGTCGCCAACGAAATGGGCGTGCCGTTGGAGATCGACGAGTTCGAGGCGATCTCCGAGCGCACGCCGCTGCTGTGCGACCTGCAGCCCGGCGGCCAATACGTGGCGACGGAGCTATATGAAGCGGGCGGCGTGCCGCTCGTGCTCGCGCGGCTGAAGGAGGCCGGGATCCTCAACGCCGACGCGTTGACGGTGACTGGCAAGACGATCGGCGAGCACGCGGATGAGGCGGTTGAGACGGACGGCCAGCCCGTGGTGCGGCCGCTTTCCAATCCGATCAAACCCACAGGCGGCTTTGCGATCCTGCGTGGCAACGTCGCGCCCGACGGCTGCGTGGTCAAGCTCTCCGGGCACGAGCGCCGCAGGCACGTCGGGCCGGCGCGCGTGTTCGACGGTGAGGAGGCCGCGATGGCGGCCGTGCTCGCCCATGAGATCAAGGCGGGTGACGTGGTGGTGATCCGCGGCGAGGGCCCCGCCGGTGGCCCGGGCATGCGCGAGATGCTGTCGGTCACCGCGGCGATCGTCGGCGAGGGCATTGGCGAGGACGTGGCGCTGATCACCGATGGGCGCTTCTCCGGAGCCTCGCGCGGCTTCATGGTCGGCCACGTCGCCCCGGAGGCCGTCCGCGGCGGCCCGATCGGCGGCGATCGCCGACGGCGACGAGCTGACGATCGACGCGGACACGCGCCGTCTGGACGTGGCGCTGTCCGACGAGCAGATCGCCGCGCGCGTGGCCGCCTACAGCCAGCCCCCGCGCGCGGACGAGCACGTGGACGTCGCCATCCAGAAGTACGCCAAGCTCGTAGGTAGCGCCGCCCTAGGCGCTGTTGCGCGCTAGTTATTCGGCGACGAACTCCTCGAGCAGCGCGTTGAACGCGGCGGGGCGCTCGAGCATCGCCATGTGGCCGGTGTCCTTGAAGATCACCTTGCGCGAGTTGGGGATCAGTTCGGCGAACACGTCAGCGTCTTTGACGTTGATCAAGTGGTCGCTGTCGCCCCACACGATCAAGGTCGGGCACGCGATCTCGGGCAGGCGCTCGCGGATGTCGTAGTCGAGTATCGCTTGTAGTGCTTGGATGAAACCTGGCTTGCCGGCCCCGCGCAGCTGCTCGGCGGCAAGCGCAGCAGGCAGCTGGCTGGGGTGGCGCACGACGACGTTCAGCGTCGCCTCGCGCAGGCGTGGGTGGCGGGCGACGGCGTCTGACTTGGAGGCCACCCACGCGCCGGTCGCAGCGAGCACCCGCTCCGCGCGGCGCAGCACGGGAACGGCGCGCGTGGAGCCGCGATGGCCGGTGGTGGAGATACCCGCGGCGGAGATCAGCACCAGGCGCTCCACTCGCTGCGGGAAAGCGATGGCGAGCTCCGCGGATATGAAGCCGCCCATCGAGTTGCCAACGACGGTGGCGGCGTCGATGCGCAGCTTGTCGAGCAGACGGTCCAGCAGGCGGGCGTAGCCGGACATGGTGATCGGCTCTGTTGGCATCGGCGAGTACCCGAACCCGGGCAGGTCGAGCGTCAGCACGCGGTGTCCGCCTGCGAGCATGGGCAGTTGCTCGAGCCAGTTGGCCCAGCAGCCGGACAGGCCGTGTATGAACACGAGCGGAGCGCCGATGGAAGCTCGCTCGGGTCCGATCTCGATGGTGTTGACGGGCTGTCCGTCGATTACGACCCAGCGCTGGTGTGTGCGCCAGTCGACGTCGAGCCAGGGCGAGCGCCCAATGGGTCCGTAGACGCCGAGATCGGCCGCCTGGTCGCTTGAGCCATCGCCGTTGGCGTGGACGGCGGCCCAATCGGCGACGCTCTGCCCATGCGAATCAAAGCTCATATCTTGAATGTACCCCAGGTACGCGGTCGTGCTGTGCGCCTGAGAGAAAACCGGTGTATAGCTATGGTGGCACCGCACCGGCGAAACACGGCACGTTGGGTAGGCAGGCAGAGCACGGTGGGCGGCGAACTACAGCTGGACAAATGGGAGCTATGACGCAGGAAGCGACAGGTGAGGCAGTGGGGACCGCGTCAAGCGGCGTGTGGGCGCGGGCGCTCGAGCTGCTCCAGGACGACCTGCACAGGCGTGACGCGGCGCCGCGTACGCGGCGTGCGTACGCGGTCGACCTCGAGCAGTTCGCGGGTTGGGCCGATACGCGCGGCCTGTCCCCCGATACAGTCGATGCGAAGGCGGTGCGCCGTTACATAGCTCATCTGTCAGAGCGCTCGCCCGCCGGCGCGAGCGCCGCGCCGAGCACGGCAGCCCGCAAGCTGGCGGCGCTGCGGGCGCTGTTCTCCAGCCAACGTGAGCATGGGCTGATCGCCCAAAACCCTGCGGACCTGGTGTCCACGCCGCGACGCTCGTCGCACCTGCCGCGGGTGCTGAGCGCACGTGAGGCGGGGCGACTGCTGGACGGGATCCCCGCGTCCGATCCCCTGGCCGTGCGCGACAGCGCGCTGTTCGAGCTTGCCTACTCGTGTGGGCTGCGTGCGGAGGAGATCGTGTCGCTGAGCTGCGCGGACGTCGATCACGACGGCGAGCAGCTGCGGGTGGAGGGCAAGGGTCGCAAGACTCGCTTTGTGCCTGTGGGAGAGCCGGCGATGGCGGCTGTGAGGCGCTATCTAGAGCGTGGTCGCCCGGCGCTGGCAGACGCAGCCAGGGGCGCGGGGGTAGACGCGCTGTTCCTGAGCAAGAGCGGCCGACCGCTTGGCACGAGCGACGTGCGCAGGCGGCTGCGCACATGGACGGGCCGTGTCGGCGTCGCCGAGGGCGCCTCGCCACATGCGCTGCGCCACAGCTTCGCTACGCACCTGCTGGACGGTGGCGCGGACCTGCGGAGCATCCAGGAGCTGTTGGGCCATGCGAGTGTGTCGAGCACCCAGATTTACACTCGGGTAGAGTCCGCCAGGCTTAGAAGCGCCTATGCGCGCAGTCACCCTCGGGCCTGAACGGGGGATGGAACCCTGGAGACGAACGTCAAACCGATCGAGCTGCGCGAACTGTGGCGGCGCTATAAGACCGAAGGGGACGCCCGCGTGCGCGAGCGGCTGGTCGTCGCGTACTCGCCGCTGGTCAAGTACGTAGCCGGGCGCACCGCCGCGGGGCTGCCTCCGCACGTGGAGGAGGCCGACCTGATCTCCTACGGTCTGGTCGGGCTGATCTCAGCGATCGAGCGCTTCGACCTGTCGCGGGACATCAAGTTCGAGACCTACGCGATCATGCGCATCAAGGGCGCGATCATCGACGAGCTGCGCTCGCTCGACTGGGTGCCCCGCAGCGTGCGCGCCCGTGCCCGCGAGGTGGAGCGCGCGAACGCGAAGCTCGAGCACACCCTCCAGCGCGCGCCCACAGACCAGGAGCTGGCGGCGAGCTTGGCATCACGGTGGATGAGCTGAACGAATCGCTGCTGGCGATCTCGCACTCATCGATCGTCGCGCTTGACGAGCTGTGGAGCGTCTCTGACGCGAGCGGCGATCAGGTATCGCTGATGGACACGATCGAGGATCCCGGCGCCCCAGACCCCGCGCGAGCACTGGACGTGGGTGACCTGAAGGACAGGATCGCCGACTCGATCGCCAAGCTGCCCGAGCGAGAGAAGCTCGTGATCGCCCTCTACTACTACGAGAACCTCACCCTCCGCGAGATCGGTGAGGTGCTCGGCGTGACCGAGTCGCGGGTGTCGCAGATGCACACCAAGGCTGTGCTGCGGCTGCGCTCGCGTATGCAGGAGGAGTCCTTCGACGATTAGTTCGTCGGAATGTGTGGTTAGTGCCGGCCACTCAAAAGGAATGGATCAAGCGCCTCAAGGTCGATACGTATCATGGAGCCAATGAGCGAGACCAAAGACCTGCATGTCAACGTCCGTCATGAGGACGACTCACTTTGGGCTACGGTCGAGGAGTTTCCGGGCGTGTTCGCGACGGGCGACAACCTGGACGAGCTTAGGGAAAGCCTGGAGGGGGGCATCTCGCTGATGCTGGAGCGCCCGAACGGGGAACTTCCCAGTGTGACCCTTCAGCCCTTGCGGCTGGAGCCAGCGGAGACGACAGCCAGCGCCGAGCTCGTTTTCGCATGACGCCCTTCCGCCAGTCCGAGCTCGTACCGGCTTGAGGTAGGGCCGCATGCGGCCCTACCCGGACGGCGCATGCGCCGTCCTTCGCCAAGCCGCATGCGGCTTGGCGCGGGGCCGCACATGTGTGGCCCCGAACATCAACGGGGGACAGGTGTCATCTTGAGGACACCAGTCCATTCCAGCCCAAAGGGAGGCGCCATGGAGTTGAGGATTTTCGTCGAGCCGCAGGAAGGCGCGAGCTACGAGCAGCAGTTGGCGATGGCGCAAGCGGCCGAGTCACAAGGCTTCGGAGCGTTCTTCCGTTCCGATCACCTGCTGCGCATCAAACCCGGCCAGGGGGACCCGGGACCGACTGACTCGTGGGTGACGCTCGGTGCAATCGCCCGGGAGACGAGCACTATCCGGCTCGGCACGATGGTCACCTCCGCGACCTTCAGGCTACCCGGGCCGCTGGCGGTGGCGGTTGCGCAAGTCGATGAGATGAGTGGCGGCCGCGTGGAGGTGGGGCTCGGGACTGGCTGGTATGAGGCCGAGCACCTCGCCTACGGCATCCCTTTCCCGCCGCTGCGCGAGCGTTTCGATCGTCTCGAGGAGCAACTGCAGATCCTCATGGGAATGTGGAGCACGCCGGCCGGCGAGAGCTTCCAGTTCTCAGGCGAGCACTACACGCTCGCTCCGGGACCGGCCCTGCCGAGGCCACTGCAGCGTCCCCATCCACCGGTGATCGTCGGCGGCCTGGGCACACGCCGGACCCCTGCTCTGGCCGCGCGCTTTGCCGCGGAGTTCAACGTCCCCTTTGCTGACGTCAGGACGGCCGGCGAGCGCTTTGAGGGCGTGCGGGCCGCCTGCACCGCTGCCGGGCGTGACCCCGGGGAGCTCGTCTTCTCCCACGCGGTGACCGTCTGCTGCGCGGAGAACCCCGCTGAGTTGCAGCGCCGTGCCGAGCGGATTGGCCGGGACCTGGATGATCTGCGTACATCGGGCGCGGCGGGCACACCCGAGGAGGTTGCCGAGCGGCTGAGGCAATTCGCGGGCGTTGGCGCCTCACGCTCCTACCTGCAGGTGATCGACATGGACGACCTCGATCACATCGCGCTGATCGCAGCGGAGGTGATGCCACAGCTGGACGGATGCTAGACCGCGGCGAGACTCAGCGGTATGGTGATCTGACCCAGCGGAAGGAGATACTCATGCACCCCCCAGCGGATCGGATTCGCAACGTCGCCCTCGTTGGACATCGAGGGTCGGGGAAGACCGCGCTGCATGAGGCGCTGCTGTTCGAGGCCGGTGTGACGAGCCGGCTGGGGTCGGTTCCAGATCACACGACCGTGTCTGACTCCGACCCCGACGAGCAGGCGCGGCAGATGTCGATCTCCACGACGCTCAGCTCGTTCGAGTGGCAGGGGCGCAAGATCAACCTGCTCGATACTCCTGGCGAGCCGAGCTTCGTCGCGGATGCGCTGGGGGCGCTGCGCGTGTGCGAGTCGGCGGTGTTCGTGATCAACGCGATGATGGGCGTGGAGGTCTCGACCACACGCCTATGGGCGCGGGCGGCCGAGCTCGACATCGCGCGGATGCTGTTCGTGAACATGCTCGACCGCGAGCGCGCCGACTTCTTCCGCGCACTCGATCAGATCAAGCGAGCGTTTGGTCCCCATGCAGTCGCCACCGAGATCCCCATCGGCGTCGAGCACGACATCGAAGGGGTGATCGACCTGGTCGACATGAAGGCCTACCGCCAGGACAGCGCCGAGCGTGCCGGTTGGAGCGAGATCCCGATCCCGGAGGGCGAGGCCGCCCGCGCGGAGGAGTATCGCGAGAAGCTGATGGACGAGGTGTGCGAAGTCTCCGACACGCTGATGGAGCGCTACCTCGAGGGCCAGGAGATCTCCCACGAGGAGATCGTCGGCGCGCTCAAGGAGGGCACCAACCACGGCAAGATCTTCCCCGTCGTGTGCGGCGTGCGCCACGCGCAACCTCGGCACCACCCGTCTGCTCGACGCGATCGTCGAGGACCTGCCCTCGCCGGTCAAGCACGGCTCGCTGACCGGTCGGCGAGGTCGAGCTCGCCCCTGACGAGGAGCGGGCAGCTGTTCGCGTACGTGTTCAAGACGCGGGCCGACCCGTTCGCCGGGCGGATCAACCTGCTGCGCGTCTACCAGGGGTTGATGCAGCGCCGACAGCCAGGTGCTCAACACGCGCGCACACGTCAAGGAGCGGATCGGGCAGCTGCTGGTGTTCGCCGGCAAGGACGTCGGTCACGTGCAGGAGTTCGGCCCGGGCGACATCGGCGCGGTGGCCAAGCTCAAGGAGACGCGCGCCGGCGACTGGCTCGCCGCACAGCGACGAGCCGATCGAGATGCCCGCGCCTGAAGCTGCCCGCGCCGGTGATGGCCTTCGCGGTCGAGCCCAAGAGCCGTGGCGACGAGGACAAGGTGCTCTCATCGCTGCGTCGTCTGCAGGAGGAGGACCCCACGATCGATCTGCACCGCGACCAGCAGACCGGCGAGCAGATCGTCGCGGGGCTCTCGCAGGTGCACGTCGAAGTGATCGTCGACCGGCTGCGCGACCGCTTCGGCGTGGAGGTCACGCTGAAGCCGCCGCGCGTGCCCTACCAGGAGACGATCCGCGCCACCGCCGCCGCGCACGGCCGCCACAAGAAGCAGTCCGGCGGGCGCGGCCAGTTCGGCGACTGCCACATCGAGATCGAGCCCCTCGAAGACCCCGCGCGATCCGACCGGCTTCGAGTTCGTCGACAAGATCAAGGGCGGCGTGATCCCCGGCTCGTTCATCCCAGCGGTCGAGAAGGGCGTGCGCGAGGCGATGGAAGCGGGCGTGCTCGCCGGCTACCCCGTCAAGGGCGTGCGCGTGCGCCTGTTCGACGGCGCGCACCATTCCGTCGACTCCTCCGAGATCGCCTTCAAGCTCGCCGGCGTGCAGGCGATGAAGCAGGCGCTGGAGCTCGCCGACCCGGTGCTGCTCGAGCCGATCATGCTGGTCACCCTGTCGGTTCCCGAGGCGTGCGTGGGCGACGTGATCGGCGACCTCAACAGCCGCCGGGGGCGTCCCCAGGGGATGGAGCCGGCCGGTGCGATGACCGAGATCAAAGCCGAGGTGCCGATGTCGGAGATGCTCACCTACGCGCCCGATCTGCGCTCGATCACACAGGGCCAGGGCGACTACACGCTCGAGTTCCTGCGCTACGAGGAGCTCCCTGCCCACCTCGCCCAGAAGGTCGTACAGGAGGCCGGCGAGCAGCGCTCTCCGGCTCATGTCTAGACGGCCGAGAGGTCGTCTACTGGGTCCTGTCATTGCCCTTCGGCCTCGCGCCAGCTAGTGTGGGGGGTCGATGGCCACCCGCACGATCGTCACCTCCCAGCCGGACGTTGAGTGCGAGGTTTGCGAACGACGGCTGCTCCGGGGTGAGCAGCCGGACGTGTTCCTCGCTGCCGGACGCCGTCGGATCGTCTGCGAGCTGTGCGCTCCACGCGCCGCCCACGAGGGCTGGATGCGTGAGACCGACAGCCATCCTGTGAGCCTGCCGCCAATGCGCTCTCGACGCGGGCGCAGCTTCTTCGACCGCCTGCGCCAGGTGGCCAGGCCTCCCGGAGAGGCTGCTGGCGGGGTGGCGGATGCAGCCTCCGAGCAGGTGCAGGTGCAGGTGCAGGAGCCGGAGCAGACGCAGGAGTCCTATGACCTCTTCGACGGCTACACCCGCGCCGGTGTCGAGCCCGTCGCGGCCAGACCGGCCGAACCGCAGGCGTACGAGACGGAGAGCGACGTCGCGCATCCGCAGGCGCAAGCGCGGGAGGTTGGCGCCGGCGGCGTGATGGACTGGCAGGATGCCCCGTCGCCGGCTCCGTCAGAGACAGGCTCCGCTCTCGAGCCGCCGTCCGAGTACGTCGAACATGCAGTCAAGGTCTTCAACGCGAGCGAGTTCCCACGCCGCGTGGCAGGCGTAACACGCTCGCTGGGGGCGCCTTTGGTCAACGTCCGCTCCGCCGAGCACCTATCGAGCGTCGTGTCGATAGTGGTGGCCTGGGAGCTTTGCTGGTACCGCTACGAGGTCGACCTCAGCGAACCCGTCGTGGAGGCCCAGGTGATCGCCCAGGGCACCGAGCTAGCGGAGCTCGCCCGCGACGATCGCCGCCCGAACGCCACCGCCAGCGAGTCCGGCAAGCTGGAACTCGCAGGCGTGTGACAATTCCGTGTGCCGCGCTTGCGTATTGGCGCGTGCGGAGTAACATCGGGGCACGATGATCTACTGCGTGGTACCCAGACCCCTTGCAGACGAGCTGTATCCAAAGCTCGTAGAGCACTACAGCGGTGACGAGAACGTCACTGTGATCGTCGACCGACGCGAGTTCGACAGACGCGCCCGCTACGCCCGCGCGAACGCTTCCGCCGGCGATGACGCACAGCAGCGTCGCATCGTGCGAGACCGTCGTCGCGCACGAGTGCCTGGCGATCTGCTGCCGCTCGCGCAAGCGTCCTAGGCCGGCGAGGGCCGCGGCCCATCGACCCTGGCAGACCCTCGCTGGGGCGCCCTCCACCGTGCGCCGAGCAGCTTCGTCCCCAGCGAGCTTCATAATCCCGCCGCGATGAAGCTGATAGCCCACGTAGATGGAGGCGCAAGAGGCAACCCAGGCCCAGCGGCTGCCGCATGCGTCCTGAGCACGCCCACCGGCGAGGTCGTCGACGAGCAGGCCCAGCTGCTGGGCAAGGTCACCAACAACGTGGCCGAGTACCGGGCGCTGCTGCTCGCCCTGGCGCGAGCAAGCGAGCTGGGCGCTACCGAAATAGACGTAATCGGAGACTCCGAGCTAATCGCCAAGCAGGTCAAAGGTCTCTACAAGGTCAAGCACCCATCCATGCGCCCGCTGTACCTAGAGGCGATGGAGGCACTCAGGGGCTTCGAGAAGTGGTCGATCCGCACGGTGCCACGAGCCCAGAACGCAGACGCCGACGCGCTAGTAAACGCGGCGCTAGACCAAGCCGCAGCGGCCTCCCGCTAGCCAGGAATATCCACCGACCACCGCCGCTCCTTGCAGAGCGAGGTGAAGCGGAGCGTCGAGTCGATTTCGGGAGCCCCACGCGAAGCGTCGGCGACGAAATCGACCCGACGCGCAGCGTTGCCTCTACTAGTGCAAGGGCTGCGCCGATTTGGCAATCGTAAGCATCTGCGCGTTAGTAAGTTCCTCAAGCAGCGTGTTGGTTAGCCAGTAGAGGACGTGCCCTGAAACCCACCCGACGATGTGGATGTGCGAGCCGTCTTCGACGATTTTGTATTCGGTGCCGTTGATGTTCTCCGAGCGCGAGTGCGCGAACAGCGGCGGTCCCAGCCAGTCGGTGGCCTCGAAGTCGTAGTAGCCGCCGATCACGTTTTGCTGCCACACGATCACGTACGCGTGGTGTGGCCTGCCCTGCTCGTCTTTCAGCGTGTATGCGCGGACCGTCTGCTGTTCGGCTGGTCCGGTCTGTAGCGTCGGGTAAAGGGCGCGGAATGGCACCGACAGTGATTCTTTGACCAATTCATCCTCGCCCGTGGATGACGTCGGATATAGGCCGATGTCCGCGGGCGAGAAGCTCGCGTGATGACTCGAATGGTGATGGTGGCTCGAGCTGTGTCCACTGGAGGACTTAGATGCCGGCAGCTGCGTGTGTTCACGGTCGTTGAGGAACGTGTTGAGCGTCTGTTGCTCGAGTTCCGGTGATGAGGTCACGTAGTCGCCGCCACCCGGGACCTGGTCGTCGATGTTGGTCGTCAGGAACTTCACCTGGCGCAGCGGCTTGGTCTGTGAGAACGCAACCAGCTTGGCCAGCAGGATCAGCTCGCTTGCCGAGGCTGGGAAGTTCGTCCTGATCGCGTGCCCAACCGCTTTGGCCACCGTTTCGATCTGGCCGAGCTCGTTGGCCGGGTTGAGCTGCTCGCGCAGATCGCGCAGGAAGTCCTGCTGGCGAGCGACGCGCACGAAGTCATAGTCTGTGTGGCGATAACGGACGTAGTCGAGCGCGTTTTCGTAGCAGAGCTTCTGGTAGCCGGGCTGCAGGTTGATGGTCGTGTAGTCCGTTTCCGTGGTGCCGACGTTCTCGTTGTAGTAGCGGTGGTCGACCATCACGTAGGCGCAGCCGAGCGTGTCGACCACTTTGATGAAGCCAGAGAAGTTGACGTCGACGATCCCGTTGAGCTTCAGCGACGGGAAGACTTCCCGTTTGATCGTTTCAGCCGCGAGCACGCTGGCCTCGTTGGAGCCGCCGATCTGGCTGCCGATCGTGTACGCGGCGTTGATCTTTTCCTGCGCGTAGACCTGGCCGCCGGGGGTCCTGATGTTGACCATCAGATCGCGCGGAATCGACAGCACCGAGGTCTGCCCCTGTTCGGGGTCGAAGCGCACCAGCAGGATCGTGTCGCTGTGCGGCGAGGCGTCGCGTTCGCCTTCGTTCTTGGAGCCTGAACGGCGGTCCGAGCCGAGGACCAGGAACGTCTGCGGGCCGCCCCCGTATTCCGCCGTGAGCAGGCCCTTGGGTGCGCTGATGTGGCTTAGTTCAGGGAAGACCTCGTGCGCGATGCTCGAGACCTTGTTGAGCGCCACCGTCGCCGTTGCGGCGCCGCTGAGCCCGACGATCACCACGCCGGCGATCAGGAAGCGCTTCCACATGCTCCACCACAGCGAGGGTGGGCGCTCGTCATTCATGGGGTGTCGGTACGTGGCAGCTCATAAGGCCTGAGGTTGGGCTTGCGCCTCCCCCTGGCGACGTGCTCCAGTTGCAAGGGTAGCGGGCCAATCGGAGCGAGAGTAGCGGTCGGATCGGAGTGCACGCGCCGGGATGATGGGTACGCTCGGTCGGTGCTGAGCCCCCGCAACCGAGAGCTCCTGGGCCTGGTGCCCTCCGCGCTGCTGGTCACCGCTGGCTTCACGGCGATCTTCATCCAGGCGCAGAACAACACCCCGCAGGCCGCCACCAACCTCACGCTCAACCACGCCTCCAGCGTGTCGCTCAGCTACGGCGCCCTGTTCCTGGCGCTCTGCCTGGCGGCGCACCTGGTGATCCGCTTCGCGCTGCCGCACGCGGACCCCTACCTGTTCCCGCTGGTGGCCGTCCTCGCGAGCGTGGGGATCGTGATGGTCTACCGCATCGAACCGGTGCTCGCGCGCCAGCAGGCGCAGTGGATGGTGCTCGGGCTGGTGCTGTTCGCGGCCACGATCCTCGCGCTGCGCAAGACGCGGGGTGGGCGTGCTCGAGCGCTACCGCTACACGATCGCCGCTGTCGGGCATCGGCATGACGGTGCTGCCGCGCCTGCCCGGGATCGGCGAGCAGGTCAACGGCGCCTATCTGGACATCCACGTCGGCAGCGTCTCCTTCCAGCCCGCCGAGCTCGCGAAGGTCGCGATCGTGATCTTCCTCGCCAGCTACCTGCGCGACAACCGCCAGATCCTGGTCACCGCGGGACGGCGCGTGCTCGGGCTGACGATCCCGCCGATGAAGCAGTTCGGCCCGATGCTGATCGTCTGGGGAGCGGCGATGGCGACGCTGCTGCTCACCCGCGAGCTCGGCACCTCGCTGATGTTCTACGGCGCGTTCCTGGCGCTGCTGTACGTGGCCACCGGGCGCCTGTCGTTCCCGCTGATCGGGCTCGTGCTGTTCGCGCTCGGCGCCTGGTATCGTGACCGGCCACGTCAGCCACGTGCAGGCGCGCGTGCAGGCCTGGGAAGACCCGTTCAACGAAGCCCTCTACAACCGCGAAGTCGGGCGGCAGCTACCAGCTCGCGCAGTCGCTGTTCGCCCAGGCCGACGGCGGTCTGCTCGGCACCGGCTTCGACCGCTCGCTGCTGCAGTACCCCTTCGAACTGGCCAACCACGCATCGTGCACGCTCGATCCTGCCGGTGCCCGAAAGCGACATGATCTACGCGGTCATCGTCAACGAGCTCGGCCTCGTCGGCGCCGCGGCGCTGCTGGTCGTCTACCTGCTGCTGGTCGCCCGCGGCCTGAAGACCGCGGTGCTCGCGCGCGACTCGTTCTCCAAGCTGCTCGCCACCGGGCTGTCGTTCGTCATCGCGCTGCAGGTGTTCGTGATCGTCGGCGGCGTCACGCGCGTGATCCCGCTCACCGGCGTGACGCTGCCGTTCGTCGCCTACGGCGGCTCCTCGGTGGTGATGAACTTCGTGCTCGTCGCGCTGCTGCTCGTGGTCTCCGACCGCGCGCGGCGCCCGTACGAGGCGTCGCGCACGCTCGTGTCACTCGAAGGTGAGGCCGCGGCGCTGTCGAAGACCCCGTGGTGATGCTGAGCACCGACGAGCACCCATGCTGCTCCACGCATGTCCATCAGGACATCGCGCCCGCCCGTCAACTGGGCTATCGAGATCTGCTCGACGGGGGCGTGCTCGCCGAGCAGTTCTGCTCGCCGGCGGGTCGGCACAGGCGCCCGTGGCTCGCGCGGCTGCGCCGCGCGCTGGCCGACGACTGTTCGTGCTTGCACTTCCAGCCGATCGTCTCGCTGGACGATGGCCGCGTCTCCCACCACGAGGCGCTGCTGCGGCTCGCCGACGAGCCGGCGGGAGCTGATCGCGCCCGGCAGCTTCCTGCCGGCCGCCGAGCGCTACGGGCTGATCCGCGAGATCGACCGGATGGTGCTGGAGAAGGTCGCCGCGCTGCTCGGCGCGCGAGCACGGCTCGGCAGGCGCGTCGCATCGCGGTCAACCTGTCCGCGCTGTCGGTCACCGACCCCGCGCATGCTCGCCTACCTCGAGCGGCAGCTGACGCTCCACGGGTCGACCCGTCGCTGCTGGTGATCGAGGTCACCGAGACCGCCGCGATCTCCGACATGGACAGCGCCAGGGCCTTCTGCGCCGGCGTGCTGGCGCTCGGCTGCGCGGTCGCGCTCGATGACTTCGGCGCCGGCTTCGGCTCCTTCCAGTACCTCAAGCACCTGCCCTTCAGCCACCTGAAGATCGACGGCGACTTCATCCGCTGCCTGCCCGTCTCGCGCACCGACCAGCTCGTCGTGCGCGCGCTCGCCGGCGTCGTGCGGGGCATGGGCCGCGCAGACGATCGCCGAGTTCGTCGGCGACGAGACGACGCATCGAGCATGCTGCGCAGCTACGGCGTCGACTACGCGCAGGGCTTCGAGGTCGGGCGTCCGAGCCCGCATCTTCCGCTCGCCGCGTAGCGAGCTGGCTCCTGCTACTTGGGCTGTGGAAACTGGGCGCGCATCGCAGCGTCCCATGCGCGGTCGCTGAGCAGGCGCCTGGTCGCGAGTAGGACCTTCGCGGATGGAGTGATCGTGATCCGCGCCGGCGGGTGGCTGCGGGTGATCGCCCGCTCGATCACCTTCGCCACGCGCTCAGGGCCCGCTCCGAAATGGCGCATCGGGCCATCGTAGGCGCCCGCGGTCACCGCCCCTACTGTCGCGTTGAAGTGCCCATAGGGGCTCCCGTCGGAGTCGTCGCCGCCGGCGCCCTCAATGTCGCTCATGCTCGCGGTTGCGGCGTTGCCGAACTCTGTCGGTGATCAGTCCCGGCTCGAGCAGAACCACGTCGATGCCGAAGGCCGCGCAGCTCGAAGCGCAACGCGTCTGAGAGCGCCTCCAGTGCGTACTTGGTCGCGTGGTAGTAGCCGCCGCCCGGGAACGTCAGGCGCCCGCCCATCGAGCCCAGGTTGACGACCTTGCCCCAGCGTTGAGCCCGCATCTTCGGTAGCACCAGCTGCGTGAGGCGCACGAGGCCGAAGACATTCGTCTCGAACTGGCGTCGCACCGCCTCCATTGGGACCGTCTCGATCGCTCCGCTCTGGCTGTAGCCGGCGTTGTTGATCAGCACCCCGACCGCGCCCTCGGCCTGCTCGACCGTATCGACCGCCGTGCGCATCGAGTCCTCGTCGGTCACATCCAGCGCCAGCGTACGGCAGCCGGTGTCCGACAGCTCAGCGATCGACTCCAGCCGGCGGGCGCTCGCATACACCGTCCAGCCCGAGTGCGACCAGGCGCAGTGCGCTCGCGCGACCGATGCCCGAGGAGCAGCCGGTGATCAGTACCGCCTTGGAAGGCTCAGCCATCGCCGCAGCATAGGTGCTGATGGGCGCCTGCGCGAGGTAGGCTCCGCAGATGACCACTATCTCCGCTGACACCCTCCCCGACGCGCTGGGCGCCCCCGCGCGCGAGTTCATCGCACAGCCCCACCGCCTGCTGATCGGCGCCGAGCGCCTCGAGGCGGCCGACGGGCGCACCTTCGACGACGCTCGACCCGGCCACCGGGCGGGAGATCGCCGAGGTCGCGCTCGCCGGCGCCGAGGACGTCGAGCGCGCGGTCGCGGCCGCGCGCGAGGCGTTCGCCGACGGTCCGTGGGCCTCGATGCCCGCGGCCGGGCGCGAGCGGCTGATGCACGCGCTCGCCCAGGCGATCGAAGACCACGCCGAGGAAATCGCGCAGATCGAGTCGCTCGACAACGGCAAGCCCGTCGGGCTCGCCCAGTACGTGGACGTGCGACGGCGCCGTCGCGCACCTGCGCTACTTCGCCGGCTGGCCGACGCAAGATCGAGGGCGGCGTGCTGCCCGTGGCGGCGCCCGAACATGCACTGCTACACGCGCCGCGAGCCGGTCGGCGTGTGCGCGCAGATCATCCCCTGGAACTTCCCGCTGCTGATGGCCGCATGGAAGCTCGGCGCCGGCGCTCGCGGCGGGCTGCACGATCGTGCTCAAGCCCGCCGAGCAGACGCCGCTGAGCGCGCTGCGCGCTCGGCGAGCTCGCGCTCGAGGTCGGGCTTCCCGCCGGGCGTGCTGAACGTGCTCACCGGCGACGGCAGCACGGGCGCGGCGCTCGTCGATCACCCCGGCGTCGACAAGATCGCGTTCACCGGCTCGACCGCGGTCGGGCGCGAGATCGGCGCCAAGGCCGGGCGCGGCGCTGAAGCGCGTCACGCTCGAGCTCGGCGGCAAGTCGCCGAACATCATCCTGCCCGACGCCGACATCGAGGCCGCCGTCAAGGGCTCCTTCCAGGCGATCTACTTCAACTCCGGGCAGGCCTGCAACGCCGGCTCGCGGCTGTTCGTGCCGGCCGAGCGCTTCGACGAGGTCATGAGCGGCGCTCGCCGACGGCCGCCAGCTCGGCGCAGCTCGGGCCCGGGCCTCGACCCGGCACCCAGCTCGGGCCGCTCGTCTCCGCCGAGCAGCAGCGACCGCGTGATGGGCTACATCGACGTCCGGCCGCGAGGAGGGCGCCGAGCTGCTCGCCGGCGGCGAGGCGCGCGCTGACCGACAGCGGCGGCTACTTCGTCGCGCCGACGCTGTTCGCGACCACATCGGACGAGCTGCGCATCGCGCGCGAGGAGATCTTCGGCCCGGTGCTCGTCGCCTCGCCCTACGACACGCTCGAGGAGGTCGCCGAGCGCGCCAACGACGAGCGAGTACGGCCTGGCCGCGGGCGTGTGGACGCGTGATGTCGGCAACGCCCACCGGCTCGCCGCGATGCTGCACGCGGGCATGGTCTACATCAACACCTGGGGGCTGGTCGACCCATCGGCGCCGTTCGGCGGCTTCAAGGCCTCCGGGCATCGGCCGCGAGCACGGCCACGACGGCCTGGACGCCTACCTGGAGACCAAGACGGTCTGGACCGCGTTGTGAGCCGCACGGCGCTCCGTGAGCGCCGTCGCGCAGAGCGAACACGCGGCCCTGCCGCATGCCGCACGCGAGCGCTGGGCGCCAGCGCTCGCCGCGCTGTTCGCGCTGCTGCTGGTCGTCGCCGCGACCGCCGAGATCGTCCTCGACGGCGCCGCCGGGCACTCGGCGCTGATCCCCAAATCGCCTCAGCATCGCCGGCTGGCTGTCGGGGCATCGGCGAGCGCCTGGGCTACCGCGTCTTCCTGATCGCGCTGCTGGTCTGCGTGCGGCGCCTACGCGGGCGCTGCTGCTGCTCGCCCGCCGCGGCCAGCGTCCGCGCGATCTCCACGCGCTCGGCGATCGTCCTGATCGCGGCCCTGCAGCTGATCGTGTTCGTCGGGCCGATCCTGCTCTCGACCGACGTCTTCAGCTACATCGCCTACGCGCGCATGGGGGTCGAGCACGGCCTCAACCCCTACCTGCACGGCCCGGTCGGCGATCGTGCAGCGACCCGGTCTTCCAGTACGTCGGCCACGACTGGAAGCGCGTGGCCACCGCCTACGGGCCGCTGTACACGCTGCTCTCCTATCCGCTCGCGCCGCTCGGCGTGGTGGGCGCGCTGTGGGGCGATGAAGCTCGAGGCGCTGCTCGCGAGCGCCGGCACGCTCGCGCTGACCTGGCGCTGTGCGCGCGCGCGCGGGCTTCGACCCGGTGTGCGGCGCTGCTGGTCGTCGGCGCCAACCCGCTGTACGTCATCTACGGCCTCGGCGGCGCCCACAACGACCTGATCATGATGCTCGCGATGATGGTCGCCGTCAGCCTGCACGCTCGTCGAGCGCACCCTCAGCGCAGCGCGAAGCGGGGCGGCCGCGGCGATCGTCGCGGGCGCGCTGATCAAGGCCACAGTCGCGGCGCTGCTGCCGTTCATGATCCTCTCCCGCCGGCGGCTCGCGCCGATCCTCGGCGCGCTCGCGGCGCTCGCGCTCGGCGGCGCTCGATCGGCTACGCGGTGTTCGGCATCCACGGCATCGACGTCGTCGCCGCGCTCAACCGCGACGCCGCGTTCGTCTCCACCGACAGCTTCGCCACCGAGATCGCCCACCTGTTCGGCAAGCCCGGTGTGTTCCCGGTCGACCACGACCTGCTGAAGGCGGCGCTCGTGCTGATCCTCCTGCACCTGCTGTGGCGGACCTGGCGCGGCTATGACTGGGTCGCCGCCTCCGGGCTGGGCGCTGCTGGCGATCTCCGTCACCAGCACCTGGCTGCTGGCCTGGTACATCCTGTGGCCGCTGCCGCTCGCCGTCGTCGCGCGCGACCGGCGGCTGCTGGTCGCCACGCTCGCGATCCAGGCGCTGTTCGTCCTCCACCAGATCTCGCCGCTGCTGGCGCCGGTGCAATGAGCGGCGCTCCCGGCAACGACGAGTCACCTGCCGCGCGCGAGCGGCGCTGTGCGAGCGGCTGCCGGCGCGGCTGCGCCCGCGCGATGTCGAGCAGCCCGGCAGCGGGCAGCCTGCGGCTGATCGAGACGACGCTGCTGGTGATCGTCGGCGCTGTTCTCGGCGATCGCGACGGTCAACGACCTCGCCCGCCAGACGCAGAGTCAACGACCGCCTGATCGCCGACCTGCGCACCTGGCGCGCCTACACCGGCCACGACTACCAGAACATCTGCGATCGACCAGGAACTGCTCGGCGCCACCAGCGAGCGCGAGGTCGTCTGCGGCAACACCAGCCCCGGCGCGCCCGAAGGCGAGGACGCAGATCTGCCTGGCGATCTGGGGGCCGATCGGTCGACGGCAGGCGCACGGTGCACGGCGGCTGGTACCTGCCGCCCGAGCGCCGAAGACGTGCGCGTCGAGCGCTACGGCTGCTTCGGCGCGGCAGACGCAGGGAGCTGCTGCCCGCGATGAGCGCCGCCGCGCCGCCGCGGCGCCGCCGGCGCGCGCCGCGACGCCGCGCGCCGGCTGCCCGCTGGTGGCCGCTGGCCGCGCTCACGCTGCTGGCCGCGGTGCTGCGGCTGTCGACGCTCGACCTGCAGAGCTTCTGGTACGACGAGGCGTTCACGCCCGTGCACGTCCTGCACCCGAGCCTGTCGGCGACGCTGCGCTCGGTCGTCGCACACCGAGAACACCCCGCCGCTCTGGTACCTGATCGAGTGGGCCGACTACGCGCGTGCTCGGCACCGGCGAGATCGCGCTGCGCCTGCCCTCGGCGCTCGCCGGGATCGCGACCGTGCCCGTCGCCTGGGCGATCGGGCGCGAGCTCGCCGGGCCGGCGCGCGGCGATCGCTGCTGCGCCGCGCTCGTGGCGGTCAACCCGCTGTTCGTGTGGTACTCGCAGGAGGCGCGCGCGTACGGGCTGTTCGTGCTGACTGGCGGCGCTCGCGATGCTGTGCTTCCTGCGCGCGCTGACGCGAGCCCACGCCGCGGCGCATGGCGCTCTTCGCGCTGACCGGCGCGCTGGCGCTGCTCAGCCACTACTTCGCCGTCTTCCTGCTGATCCCGATGGTGCTGTTGCTGCTGCGCGATCGCGCGACGCGCCGCGCGGCGCTGCCGCCGCGGTCGGCGGTGCTGGTGCTCGTCGGCCTGGCGCTGCTGCCGCTGGTGATCGCCCAGGGCGGACACGGCACGCAGTGGATCGGGCGCTGGCCGCTGCGAGAACGCCTGCGAGGCGATCCCGCAGTACTACCTCACCGGCTACTCCGGCGCGCCGCTCGGGCACGGCGTCGAGCTGCTGGTCGCGCTGCCGATCCTTGCCGGGCTCGCGCTCGGGGTCTGCCGCATGCAAGCTGGCCGCGAGCGTCCCGACCCGATCAATCGAGAGCGCCCGCGTAGCGCGGAGCGTTGATGGCGCTGCGTTATAGCCGCCTGTGGCGTGCTGATCCCGATCGTGCTGCGTGGCGCTTCGGGGCCGACTACCTGGCGCCGCGCAACCTGGTCGCGCGCGATGATCCCCGTGACGCCGTGATCGCGGTGCTCGTCGCCTCGCCGCGCACCGGGCGCGCCGGGATCGCTGCTGGCGCGGCGCTGATCGCGATCGCCTTCCTCGCGATCATCACGTCGACGTCGATCTCAGCCCGCGCCTGCAGCGGGGCAACTGGCGCGGCGCTCGCGCACGCGCATCGGCGCGGCGCGCCTGGCGACCGCGCGATCACGACCGTCGAGCTGGGCGCGACGCCGCTCGAGTACTACCTGCACGGGCTGCACAACCTGCACCCGGGTACGTCGGTGCGCGTGAGCGAGATCGACGAGACCGGCTACTGCGCCGCTGCGCGCATCGGCGCGGCGAGCCGCCCGCGCCGGGCTTTCGCCTGCTCGGCACGGCTGGACATCGACGGCCTGATCGTCTACCGCTTCGTCTCGCCGGTGCCCCGGCTCGTCAGCGAGGCGACGCTGCGCCGGCACGTGATCACGCTCGCGCACCCCGAGGTGCTCGTCCCGGCAGACGCCCGGCTTATCCGCCTAGGATGCGTGCAGATGCCAGAGGTGCACGCGCAACTGTCGTCTCCGACGAAAAAGATCTAGCTTTCCGCGCATGCCGCAGCTGACCGTGGAGGCTCACAAGCCAGGCAGAGGTGCGCTGGAGCGCGCGCGCGAGCATCTGCTCTCCCTCCAGGAGGAGGGCGGCTGGTGGCGGGGCGAGCTGCAGACGAACGTGACGATGGACGCCGAGGACATGCTGCTGCGCGAGTTCCTCGGCATCCGCCGCGCCGAGGAGACCGAGCGCTCGGCCGCCTGGATCCGCTCCCAGCAGCGCGACGACGGCACCTGGGCGAACTTCCACGGCGGCCCCGGCGAGCTGTCGACGACGATCGAGGCCTACTGGGCGCTGCGCCTCGCCGGCGACGACCCGCGGAGCCGAGCACATGCGCACGGCCGCCGAGTTCATCCGCGCGCGAGGGCGGGCATCGAGCAGGCGCGCGTGTTCACCCACCTGTGGCTGGCGCTGTTCGGGCTGTGGTCGTGGGATCGGGTGCCGGCGCTGCCGCCGGAGGTCATCCTGCTGCCCTCGTGGGTGCCGCTGAACGTCTACGACTTCGCCTGCTGGGCGCGCCAGACGATCGTGGCGCTGTCGCTCGTCAAAGCCCACCGTCCGGTGCGCGCGCTGCCGTTCGACCTGGACGAGCTGCACGCGCCGGCCGCGGGCGTCCGACGGGGCTCCCGGCCGCCCGCGCGTCGTGGCGCGTCGCGTGCTGGCTGCGCGCCTGGACCGCGTGCTGCGCGCCTACGAGCGCCGTCCGTTCGCGCCGCTGCGCCGCCTCGCGCTGCGCACGGGCCGAGCGCTGGATCGTGCGCCGCCAGGAGGCCGACGGCTCCTGGGGCGGGATCCAGCCGCCGTGGGTGTACTCGCTGATCGCGCTGCACCTCGGGCGGCTATCCGCTCGATCACCCGGTGATGCGGCGCGGCCTGGAAGGGCATCGAGCGCTTCATGGTCGAGGACCGCGACGACAGCCACGCGGCGTCGGGTGCCCCGGCGGGCGCGAGCCGGCGCCTGGAAGCCTGCCAGTCGCCCGTCTGGGACACGGCGCTGGCGATGCTCGCGCTCAGCGACGCGGGCCTCGCCGGCGAGCACCCGGCGATGGTCAGCGGGCGCCGACTGGCTGCTCGGCGAGGAGGTCACCGCAGCCGGGCGACTGGTCGGTCGCGCGGCCCGAGCTGCGCCCGGGGGCTGGGCCTTCGAGTTCGCCAACGTCAACTACCCCGACGTCGACGACACCGCCGAGGTGGTGCTCGCGCTCGCTGCCGCTTGCGAGCCGCGGCGGCCAACGCCGCCGGAACGGCAGCGCCGCCGCCGGCAGCTCGCGGCGCGATCGACGGCGCCGTCGGGCGGGCGCTGTCGCTGGGTCGAGGGGATGCAGAGCCGCGGCGGCGGCTGGGGCGCGTTCGACGCCGACAACACGCGCTCGCTCGTCCGCGAGCTGCCGTTCCTCGACTTCGGCGAGGTGATCGACGAGCCGAGCGCCGACGTCACCGCGCACGCGCGTCGAGATGCTCGCGTGCGCTCGGGCTCGAGCGACGCGCCGGCCGCGCGGCGGGCGTGCGCTGGCTGATCGAGCAGCCAGGAGCCCGACGGCTCGTGGTTCGGGCGCTGGGGCGTCAACCACGTCTACGGCACCGGCGCGGCCGTGCCCGGCGCTGATCGCGGCCGGCGTCGAGCCCGCTCGACTCCGTGCATCCGCCGCGCCGTGCGCTGGCTCGAGGGCCACCAGAACGAAGACGGCGGCTGGGGCGAGGACCCGCGCTCCTACGACGAGCCGCGCTGGATCGGGCGCGGCCCGAGCACCGCCTCGCAGACGGCCTGGGCGCTGCTGGCGCTGCACGCCGCCGGCGAGCGCTCGCAGGCGCTCGCGCGCGGGGTCGACTGGCTGGTGGCGACCCAGCGCCCGGACGGCGGCTGGGACGAGCCGCAGTACACCGGCACCGGCTTCCCGTCCGACTACTACATCAACTACCACCTCTACCGGCTCACGTTCCCGATGATGGCGCTCGGCCGCTGCCTGGGCGCTCGAGACGCCCAGTCGGGACGCCGCGGCCGGCGGCGTCGCGCCGAGCGGCGGCGCTGACGCTGACAGCCGCGCCCGCCGATCGACGCCCCAGCCGCGGAGGCGGTCGATGGCGCGGGCGCCGACGGCGAGAACTTCTCCGGTCGCCAGCCGGGTGCTGCCGCGCCGCGCGCGCGCTCACCTGCTGGCGATCTACGGCTTCGCGCGGCTCGTCGACGAGCTCGGCGACGCCGCTCGCCGGGCGAGCGGCTAGCCGCGCTGGACTGGCTGCGAAGCAGAGCTCGACCGCGCCTTTCGCGGGCGAGGCGCGAGCACCCGCTGCTGATGCGCCTGCAGCAACCGTGCGCGAGTGCGCGCTACCACGCGAGCCGTTCGTGCGCCTGATCGAGGCCAACCGCCTCGACCAGCGCGTCAGCCGCTATGAGACCTGGGAGCAGCTGCGCGGCTACTGCTGCGCTGTCGGCCGACCCCGTCGGCGAGCTGGTGCTGGGCGTCTTCGGCGCTGTCGAGCCCGGCGCGGATCGCGCTGTCGGACTCGATCTGCACCGGCGCTGCAGCTGACCGAGCACTGCCAGGACGTGGCCGAGGACCGCGCCGCGGGACGCGTCTACCTGCCGCCGGAGGACTCTGACGCGCTTCGGCTGTCAGCGGGGCAGATCTTGACGGCGCACGCACGCCGGGCAGCCCTGCGCGCGGCTGCTCGCCTTCGAGGTCGCCCGCGCGCGCGAGCTGCTGTCGACGGGCGCGCCGCTGATCGCCCAGCTGCGCGGTCGCGCCGAGGCTCGCGGTGGCGGCGTTCGTCGCCGGCGGGCTCGCCGCGCTCGACGCGATCGAGCGCGCCGGCTATGACGTGCTCGCCGGTCCGCCGCAGGCGGGACGCGCACGGCGCGCTGCTGGCGCTCGCCGCGGACGCTGCGCGACAGTCGGGCCGTCGCACGACGGAGAGCTCGATCGTGAACGGCACAGTGGAGGCCACCGACGCCTACGCGCCACTGCGAAGCGATCACGCGCAAGCAGGCCGCCAACTTCTACTACGGGATCCGCCTGCTGCCACGCGATCGCCGCCGGGCGATGTGCGCCGCCTACGCGTTCGCGCGGCGGGTCGACGACATCGGCGACGGCGACGCTCCCAGCGCGAGGAGAAGCTGCGCGCTGCTCGACCGCGAGGCCGGTGCGCTCGCCGCGATCGCTCGAGCGGGCCCGTGCCGACTGCGCGGCGCGCCCGCGAGCGGCAGGCGACTGGAGGACCTCGTGATGGTCGCGCTCGCGGACGCCCAGCAGCGCTTCGCGCTGCCGATCGGATGCGCTCGGCGAGCTGATCGAGGGCGTGCGCATGGACGTCGCCGGCGTCACGCTATGAGAGCTTCGAGGAGCTCGTCCGCTACTGCCGCCGCGTGGCCGGCGCGATCGGGCGGGTGTGCCTGGCGATCTTCGGCCTGCGCGAGCCGCGCCGGGCGCGACGCGGTCCGACGCCGAAGCGCTCGCCGACGATCTCGGCGTGGCGCTGCAGCTGACGAACATCCTGCGCGACGTGCGCGAGGACGCCGAGAACGGCCGCGTGTACCTGCCCGCCGAGGACCTGCGCCGCTTCGGCGTGATCGCCGAGGACGAGCCTGCGACGGCTCGCACGAGCGGCCACGGCGGTGCTCGGCGCGCTCGAGCGCGCCGATGCCGGTGGCGATGCGCAGCGAGCTCGAGCGGCTGACCGCGCTCGTGCGCTTCGAGGCCGACCGCGCCGCGCAGTGGTTCGACCGCGGCATGCAGCTCGCGCCGCTGCTCGACCGCCGCAGCGCCGCCTGCGTGCTGGCGATGGCGGGCATCTACCGGCGGCTGCTGGACCGTATCGATGCGCGACCCCGAGCGAGGCGCGTGCGCCGGCGCATGTCGCTGCCGGCCCGCGAGAAGGCGTGGGTGGCCGCTCGGGTGCATGCTGGGGGCGGGCGCGTGAGCGCCGGGCGCCGCGTGGTCGTCGTCGGCGGCGGGCTCGCCGGCATCGCCGCCGCGCTCGACTGCGCCGCGGCGGGCGCCGAGGTGACGCTGCGTGGAGGTCCGGCCGCAGGCTCGGCGGCGCGGCCTACTCGTTCGAGCGCGAGGGCCTGCGAGATGGACAACGGCCAGCACGTGTTCCTGCGCTGCTGCGGCGCCTACCGTGGGCTGCTCGCGCGCCTGGGCAGCGAGCAGCTGGTGACGCGTCCAGCCGCGCCTGCGAGATCCCGGTGCTGAAGCCCGGCTGCGAGCCCGCGCTCCTGCGCCGCGGCTCGCTGCCGGCGCCGCTGCACCTCGCCGGCGCGCTTGCCCGCTACCCCCACCTGCTCGTCGCGCCAGCGGCTGGGCGCCGCACGCGCCGCGCTGGCGCTGATGCGCCTCGACCCCGGCCGAGCCCGCGCTCGACGCGTGTCACGCTTCGGCGACTGGCTGGCGCGCCACGGCCAGGGACCGCACGGCGGTCGGCGCCGCTGTGGGATCTGATCGCGCTGCCGACGCTCAACCTGCCCGCCGCCGAGGCCTCGCTGGCGCTGGGCGCGTTCGTGTTCCGCACGGGGCTGCTCGCCAGCGCCGGACGCCGGGCGACATCGGCTTCCACGCGCGCACCCTCGGCGAGACCCTCGGCGACGCCGCCGAGCGGGCGCTGCGCCGAGGCCGGGGTGCGAGGTGCAGCTCGGCTGGCGGGCCGAGCGCCTGGCGCGAGACGCGCCGAGCGGCCTCGAGGCTCCACGGCCGCGGCGCGCGCGGCGAGGGCGCCGAAGCAGTGGACGGGCTGAGCGCCGAGGCGGTGGTCGTCGCGCTGCCGCACGCGCGCGCCGGCCAGCGCTGCTCGAGCCGCTGCTGGGCGAGCGCGCGCGCGCGCGTGGAGCGGGCTCGGCAGCTCGCCGATCGTCAACCTGCACGTCGTCTATGACCGGCCAGGTCTCGAGGAGCCGTTCGCGGCCGGGGTGGGCACGCCGGTGCAGTACCTGTTCGACCGCACCGCGCGCCGGCGGCGCGCCCGCGGGCTGCCAGTACCTGGCGGTGTCGCTGTCCGGCGCCGAGCGGGAGATGGGGATGAGCGTCGATGCGATGCGCGAGCGTACCTGCCCGCGCTGCGAGGAGCTGCTGCCGCGTGCGCGCGAGGCGAAGGTCGAGCTGTTCCTGGCCACCCGCGAGCACGCCGCCACCTTCCGCGCGGCGCCCGGCGCGGCCGCGCTGCGCCCCGGCCCGGCGACCGGCGATGCCGGGCCTGGTGCTCGCGGGCACCTGGACGGCCACCGGCTGGCCGGCGACGCTCGAGGGCGCCGTCCTCAGCGGGCATGCGGCCGCCGCAGAGCGCGCTGCAGCGCTCGAGCGGCGCCAGGCTGCGGGTGGCCTCGCAGCGCGCCACGGCCGCCGCCGGCGCGCCGCGGGTTGCCGGCGACCGGGGCGCTGGCGCGATGAGCGAGCTGCTCGTCGCGGCGCCCCTGCGGCTCGAGGCCGCTGCTGATCGCGTCCGCGGCGCCGCGGCGCGCGTGGTGCGCAAGACCGGCATGGGCCCGGACCGCGCCGAGGCGGCCGCCGGCGAGCTGGCCGCGCAGACCGCGCGCGGCGACTGCTCGTGCTCGGCTTCTGCGGCGGCCTCGACGCGAGCTCGGTGCCGGGCGAAGTGATCGTCGCCGAGGAGGTGTATGCGGCGCGCCGACGAAGGGCACGCCGAGGAGCGCGTGCGCTGCGACTGACCCGGAGCTGCTGCAGCGGCTGACCGGGCCGCGGCATGAAGGTGCGCAGCGGGCAGGATCGTGTGCGTCTCGCGGCTGGCGCTGGGCGAGCGCCGCGCCGAGCTGCACGCCGGCGGGGCGATCGCGGTCGACATGGAGTCGGTGTGGCTGGCGGCCGGCGCCGGCCGAGCGTCCGTTCGGGGTCGTGCGGGTCGTGCTCGACAGCCCGGCGCACGAGCTGCTGCGTCCGGGGGCGGTCGCGGGGGCGCTGCGCGCGGCCCGTGTCGCTGCGCCGCGTGGCGGCTGCCCTTCACGACTGGACTCCCGGCGACTAAGGTAGGCCACGATGGCAGTCCGAATTCAGGCAGAGCACGCGCATGGGGCTGGTACCTGGCGCGCCAGCGGCTGGCCAAACGCGAGAAGTTCCCGCTGATCGTCGAGCTCGAGCCGCTGTTCCAGTGCAACCTCGCCTGCTCGGGCTGCGGCAAGATCCAGCACCCCGAGCACGAGCTGCGCCGGCGGATGCCGGTCGAGCAGGCGATCGCGCGCGATCGAGGAGAGCGGCGCGCCGATGGTCTCGATCGCCGGCGGCGAGCCGCTGATCCACCCCGAGATCCACGTGATCGCGGCGGAGCTGGTCAAGCGCAAGAAGTTCGTCTACCTCTGCACGAACGCGCTGCTGCTGGAGAAGAAGCTCGAGAACTTCAAGCCCAGCCCGTACTTCGCCTGGGCGGTCCACATGGACGGCCTGCGCGAGCGCCACGACGCCTCGGTCGAGCGCGAGGGCGTCTTCGACAAGGCCGTCGCCGCGATCAAGGCGGCCAAGGCGGCCGGCTTCCGGGTGACCACCAACACGACCTTCTTCACCCACGACTCGCCGAAGACGGTGCGCGAGGTGCTCGACTTCCTCAACGACGACCTCGAAGTCGACGAGATGATGATCTCGCCCGCCTACGCCTACGAGAAAGCGCCCGACCAGGAGCACTTCCTCGGCGTGCAGCAGACGCGCAAGCTGTTCAGCGAGGCGTTCGCCGACGGGCGGCGCAAGAAGTGGCGGCTGAACCACAGCCCGCTGTTCCTCGACTTCCTCGAGGGCAAGGCCGAATTCGACTGCACCGCCTGGGGGATCCCCAGCTACTCGCTGTTCGGCTGGCAGCGCCCCTGCTACCTGATGGCCGACGGCTACACCGAGACCTACAAAGAGCTGATCGAGACGACCGACTGGAGCAAGTACGGTCGCGGCAAGGACCCGCGCTGCGAGAACTGCATGGCCCACTGTGGCTATGAGCCCACGGCGGTGCTGCAGACGACCAGCTCGCTGCGCCAGTCACTGCGCGCGCTCGCCGGCTGAGAAGCTCTAGGCCTCGCGCGCCGTCCTCCGGGCGCGCAGCGCTGTGGCGGATGTCCTGCCAGGACAGGCCCTCGCTGAGCAGCGCCGGCACCCCCAGATCAGCGCGGTCACGACCTCGACCGCCTGCAGGATGATCCCGTAGGCGAGCCCCGGCCGGCGCCGACGCCGTAGGCGGCGAGCACCACCAGGCAGGCTGCCTGGAAGACGCCGACGTTCGACGGCGTCGCGGGCAGCACCGCGCTGAGGTTGACCGCCAGCAGGATCGCCGCGGCGGCGGCTAGGCCGGCCTGCGACTGCAGGCCGAGCGCGAGCAGCACCATGTAGCAGGCGAGCCACTGCAGCGCCCACGCGAGCAGCTGGAAGGCGACGGCGGCGGCGCCGTAGCGCGGGCGGGCGAACACGACCAGGCCCTGGCGGGCGAGATGCAGCAGCCGCGCGACCGCGTCTGCAGCGCGCGCCACACGGCGCGCGAGCGCGAGCGCTGTGCCGAGCGCCAGCAGGCGCGGCCCCGCGAGCACCAGCAGCGCACGCGGCCAGCGGCACGCGCCAGCGCGGTGACGATGCCGGCGATGTGGCCGCTCGAGCAGGGGCACGCTGGTGAAGGTGACTCACCGCGAGCAGGATCAGCAGCGCGAGCAGGTTGATCAGTGTCTGCGAGAAGACCGTGCCGGCGACGACCGGCAGCAGGCGGCTCGTGCGCCCGTCCAGCCGGCGTGTGAGCACGAGCACGCGCGTGGGCTCGCCGATGCGTCCCGGGAACGACGGCCGAGGCCATCACGCCGATCATCGTCGCTCGCACCACCGGCGGCCAAGGCATCGCCGTGTCGGGCAGCGCCGCGCGCAGCGTCTGATGCCAGGAGACCGAGCGCATCAACAGCGACAGCGCCATCAGCAGCAGCGCCAGCGCGATCCAGCCCGGGCGTGGCCGTGATCGAGTGCATGGCCCGCTCGCTGGAGTTCCAGACGCGAGAGCGCGAACACGACCAGCGCCGACGAGCGCGATCACCGCGAGTGCGATGCCCACCCGCCTGAGCACCAATCCGCGCGATCGGAGGGGGACGTTCTCCGGTACACCCATCAGCGGGGGGTCTAGCAGGTCCGAGTTTGGCTCGCAGGCATTCTTATTGCGCTCATCACTCGCTGCCGCGCATCGTGCGGGGTCCGACGCCCACGCTCGCTATGCTCCCCGCGCAGCGATGAGGCCCGACCGCCAAGAGCTCGCGGCTATCTTCGCGGGCGGCTTCGTCGGCGCGATTGCGCGCGCGGCGCTTGAGCGGACTCTCGTGGCGCCGGCCGGCCAATGGCCGTGGGCGACATTCATCGTGAACATGCTCGGCGCGGCGCTGCTCGGCTACTTCGTCACGCGTCTACAGGAGCGCCTGCCGCCCTCGCTCTACCGCCGCGCGTTTCTCGGCACCGGCATCTGCGGCGCGCTGACGACGTTCTCGACGGTGATGGTCGAGTTGGCGAAGATGCTCGAAGGCGGGCACGTGGCACTGGCCGTCGCGTATGCCGCCGTGAGTATCGCTGGAGGCTTCGCGGCGGTCTTCCTGGCGACGAAGCTCGTGCGCCGCGCGAGGCTCCTTGTATGAGCTTCGTGCTCCTATGGCTTGCAGTGGGCGTACTCGGTGGGCTGGGCGCGATCGCGCGATTCCTGCTCGACGGTCTCATCTCCTCAGCCACAGGCGCGCGTTTCCCGCTGGGCACGTTCGTGGTCAACCTCTCAGGCGCGCTCGTACTCGGCTTGCTCGTGGGCCTCGCGCTCAGCGCCAACGTCTACCTGCTCACGGGCACCGCGGTGATCGGCTCCTACACGACGTTCTCAACATGGATGCTCGAGTCCCATCGCCTCGCCGAGGACGGGCAGCGCTGGCTCATGTGGGCGAACATCACTCTTAGCCTCGTGTTGGGTGTCGGCGCCGCGGTTGTGGGCCGGCTGTTGGGGGCGGGCTGATGATCGAGGATGGCCTGCGGCTGAGCGTGTACTTCGGCGAGCGCGACCGTGCTCACGGACGGCTGCTCGCGGACGAGCTGATCGAGGCGTTCGCCGGTCACGGCGTGCGCTCGAGCATCCTCTTGCGCGGCGTCGAGGGCTTCGGCATCAAGCACCGGCTGCAGACCGAGCGTCTGCTGACGCTGTCCGAAGATTTGCCGCTGCTGGCGCTCGCAGTCGATACCCAGCCGCGCATCGAGGCCGTGCTCGAGCAGGTGCGTGCGATCAGCGGCGACGGCCTGATCACCCTCGAGCGCGCCCGTCTGCTGAGCGGCGCCGCAGTCGACACTGCGATCTCCTCTAATCGTGATGCCGTCAAGCTCACCATCTACCTCGGCCGCCAGGAGCGCGTCGGGGCTCGTCCCGCTCACATGGCTGTGGTCGAGTGTCTGCACCGCCATGGCGTGGCAGGTGCGAGCGTGCTTCTTGGTCTGGACGGCACCGCCCACGGCGTGCGCCAACGTGCCGGCTTCTTCGCTCGCAACACGCAGGTGCCGCTGATGGTTCAAAGCGTGGGGGAGAGCACGTCGATCGCATCGGCGCTCGGCGAGATCGCGGGAATGCTGAGCGACCCGGCGATGACCCTCGAGCGCGTGCGCGTATGCAAGCGCGACGGTGTGCTGCTGGCCGAGCCGTGGCGTCCGCCCGACGCGGACGCCACGGGCCTCGCCTACTGGCAGAAGCTCGTCGTGTACGCGAGCGAGCAGACCCGCTACGGGCACCAGCCGCTACACAGCGCGCTGATCCGCCAGCTGCGCCGTGAGGGGGCCGCAGGCGCCACGTCGCTACGCGGCCAATGGGGCTACCACGGCGAGCACCAGCCGCATGGAGAACGCTTCTGGTCGATCCGCCGGCATGTGCCGGTGCTCACGCTGCTGCTCGATACTCCCGCCAACATGCAGCGCTGGTTTGCGATCGTCGATGAGATGACCAGCGAGACGGGGCTGGTGACCAGCGAGATCGTGCCCGCGCTGCGCGCGTCCGGGCCGGGCATCGTGCACGGCGGCTTCGATCTCGCGGAGCGCCACGGGCTCAGCGAATGACCTGCGTCTGCGTCTTGCCGCAGACCGAGCACCTGCGTTCGAGAACGTAGTCTTTGGGGCTGCCTTTGCCCCAAGCGCGCTCCCACTCGCCCCAGATGTGCCTGTGCCAGAACCTCATAGGGGTCATTATCGGGGCAGCGGCCGACGTTTAGGTTCACGGGAGGGCTTGAGGGCGCTTCTACGCTATGTCCCGGAAGGCAACCACGAACGAGGAGCGAGCATGAAAGCCACTTGGAACGGCGCGACCCTGGCTGAGAGCGACGACACGCTGGTGGTCGAGGACAACCACTACTTCCCCGCTGAGAGCATCAACGAGCAGTACTTCAGCGACAGCGACACGCAAACGATCTGCCCGTGGAAGGGCACCGCGAGCTACAAGACGGTCGAGGTCGACGGCGAGAGCAACCCGGACGCGGCGTGGTACTACCCCGAGCCGAAGGATGCGGACTACAGCGGCAAGCCGGCTGCGGAGTTCAAGGACCGGTTTGCGTTCTGGAAGGGCGTTACGGTTGAGGAGTAGCCACTTCGACAGAGACGGTGTGGCATTGGAGTGAACGAGGGCGCGGTCAACCGGCGAGGGCCCGGTGCGGAGCCCCCCAAAAGCGCACGAACATGGCTTCCGTCAACCACTGAGGTTGACCAGTCGATCAGGCCGGCGGCGTTCAGGCGGCGCAGCAGTTCACGATGCAAGCGCTGCCGGACACCTTCGGACTGCCCCTCCGATAGACGCCGGTGTGCTGTTGCTGGCGAACACCCCAGCTCGGCCGGCAGATGGCGCCAGGCGGATCCCAGTGAACAACATGAACACGGTCGCGTTGAAGCAGATGCGGTCATCCACTCGCGGACGGCCACCGCGAGGATCGGGACGATGCTCCGGGATCAGCAGTTCGACCGCCTCCCACAGCTCGTCCCGCACCCGCCAAACCAAGCCCGCCATAGGCACCTCCTCGCCGGGTTATGTCACCCAGAGAGTTCGACCGGGTCGATCAAAGCCCTCCCCCCGAGGTATTGAGACAGGTTCTTAGGGAGAATTCTGTCTGTGTTTGGCTCTTATTTTCATCACCCGAAGTTCGTGGTGCGGGGGATCGACAAACCGTGCTCGAGCGTGTAGGTTGCTGCGAACGATTCCGCTACCCGGACTCCGAGGGGTCCGGTTCATCATCACTTGGGGGCTCAATGAGGCTTGCCGTAAGGCTGCTGGTCATCGTTTTGCTGTGCATGTCTGGCGTGTGTGTCCTGGCGGCGGTCGCGTATGCCGGGGCTGGGTCGGGTGGCTCGGGTAACGCTGCGTCTGGTGGGGTAGGCAACGCGTCTTTGGCGGCGAGTAGTCCGCTCGTGACTGTGGGCTCACCAAACTCTGGCGAAGAGGTGCAGGCTCAGGAACAGGCGACGATTACGAACCCTGAAGTGATTAGATTGCGAGAAGAATCGCAGACGAAGTATGAGCATTTGAGTAGCGAACAGGCCGCGATGCTCGCCCAGCAGACCTTTCCCGCGATTGTCGATGATCCGGCGGGTGGGCCGCCGCGATTGCCGGTTGGGGCGAAGATCGTAGGCTTTCCGACCGACAATGTTGCGCAGGTCAGCCTAGCTGAAGGCAGGCATGGCGTGATCGAATCCAGCGAACCACTAGCGGTTGAAACGACGGCCGGGCGTCGTGAACCGGTCGATCTGAGTCTAAATGAAATAGGCGGGGCCTTCCAGCCGAATCAGTCAGCGGTCGACGTACGTATCCCCAAGCAGCTATCTGCTGGCGTGCAGCTAGCAACGGCGGGGATCTCGGTCACACCGCTTGACTCGACCGGGTCTCCCGTCGACGGCGCTGAAGGGGAAGTTGACGGAGCGACGATCGTCTATGCGAACACTCAGGTCGATACGGATACGGTGATCAAGCCGTTGGTCTTGGGGTTCGAGGCCGACACGATGCTGCGTTCTGTCGAGAGCCCGCATCAGCTAGCCTTCCGTGTCGGGCTACCGCAGGGCGCGAGTCTCGCGCAGGAAGTAGCCGGGTCGGGGCCGGTTGAAGTGGTCGATGAAGGTACGGTGATCGCGTCGATCTCGCCGCCGAGCGCTCAGGACGCGACAGGGACCCCAGTCCCGGTTTCGATGAGGGTGTCGGGCAGCACATTGGAGCTGACGGTTGATGACCCTGCGGGGGAATACGAGTATCCGATTGTCGTTGATCCAGGGTTTGAGGATGTTCATGACCCGTATCTAACGGGCTATGGGACCCCGACGAACTGGTTGTTCTGTACGAGCGTCTCAAGTAAATGCGAACACGAAGAAGGGCATTTCAGATCGAAGGGTTGGGGCGAAAACGGCTATCTGACCGACGAATGGACGAGTTCGGAATCGTACGGCGCGGGTAACTTTGCTGAGTTCATTTATCAGACGCAGGGTGAATCGCATATTTTTGAAGCGTCGTACAGTACTGAAGAGAGCAACAACGAAAGCGACGCGATAGAAAGCGTCATAAAGCTAGAAAACGAAAACAAAGAACAGGAAAGCATCAAGCTACTATCCGCATCGAAAAACGCTAGCGAATCCGGGACGCTCAGCTGTTGTGCGCCGGGCAAAGCCGAGGACCACAACTTCATGCAGTATCAGCAGTCCGCGACTGGGCCCGGCAACCACTTCACCGACACGCTCAAGAGCGCGTCGGTCTTCATCGAACAAGAAGTGACGCCGACGATCACGCCGGACACGAAAGACGAATATCTAACCGTCAACGGCGAAAAAATGCTCAACGTCTTGGACGGCGAAAACAAGTGGATGGGCCCGTATGCGGGGGCAGTGGGCCTTACCGCCGAAGAAAAAGGTATGGGGGTCGCGAAGCTGTTCGCCTATAACAGCGGGTATGAATCGCCATATCTCTATGAACAGAACCTCCTAAAAGAAAATAAGTGCAAAGGGGTGCAGTGTCCCGAGGATGTGACGACTGCCTTTACGTATAACAAAGCGGCATCATTGCCTAACGGGCGTGATCTACTGCTCATCTATGGGGAGAGCGCCGCGGAAAATGTCGGCGAGACCACAACAAAAGTCAACATCGATACCGAACCCCCTTATAATCTGTCGCTGAGCGGGCTGCCATCGAGCGGGGTGGTCAACGAAAGTGAGTTGCATTTGCAGGCGAGGGCGACGGATGGCAAAGCGCCAACGCCGAGCTCTGGCATCAAGTCGCTGGCGCTTGGCCTCGATGGTTTTACTGTGCCGGGTAAATCTGAGTCGTGTACGCCCGGGCCGTGCAGTGCTACGGGAGAATGGACCCTCAACGGCGAAGATATCGGTGTCGGTAAACACACGCTGACGTTGGTAGCGACGGACAACGCCGGTAACGTCGAAAAAAAGGAATACAGCATCACGGTGCGTCACGCTTCTCCGCTGGCGGTCGCCCCAGGTTCTGTAGATCCGATAACGGGCGCGTTGAGTCTTAGCGCGTCTGACGTATCGATCGGCGGTGGGCTTGGGTCGCTAGGGGTGTCTCGCAGCTATAACTCGCGGCAGCTCACGCAGGGCGAAGAAGGGCCGCTTGGGCCGCAGTGGAGCATCAGTGTCAGTGGGTCTCAAGAAGTCGAACAGGAGGCGACGGGAAGCGTGGTGCTGATCAGCGCGAGTGGAGGACGCACGACCTTCGAAAGTAACGGTGCCGGTGGGTTCATCTCGCCAAAGGGCGATGAAAATCTCGTCTTGACCGATGAAAAGGAAGGCGAAAAGATCGTCGCGTACCTGCTGAAGGACCCAGCGTCTGGGACGACCGTGAAGTACACACAGCCCGGCGGGGCAGGGCCGTGGGTGATCGCCTCAAGCGAAGGCGTCCTCTCGAAAGCCACCGGAGAAAAAGAGACGGTCGAATGGGAACGACTCGAAGGCGTGACTAGGCCGAAGCTCGCGCTAGCACCAGCGCCGACCGGTGTGACTTGCTCTGCAACGGTCAAAGAACCCAAAGAACTGGCGAGTGGCTGTCGCGCGTTGAGTTTCACGTACGCGACAGCAACGACCGCGACAGGTGAAGCACCCAGCCAATGGAAAAGCTACAAGGGCCGGCTGGAACAGGTCGCCTTCACGGCCTACAACCCGGCTACGAAAGCGATGGAAACGATCCCTGTCGCGGAATACGCCTACGACAAACAGGGAAGGCTACGCGCGGAGTGGGACCCACGGCTGACGACGCCGCTGAAGACGACGTATGGCTATGACGCGGAAGGGCACGTCGTGGCCGTCAATCCGCCAGGCCAAGAGCCGTGGCTGATCCACTATGGCACGACTGCCACCGACTTGGGCACGGGGCGCGTGCTGTCCGTCACTCGCCCATCGCCAGCCACGGCCCTGGGAAGCGAACCGGCACCGGTTAACACTGCCGAACCAACGACCTCGACATCGAGCCCCGCTGTCGGAACGACGCTGAGCGTGTCCTCTAAAGGCACGTGGTCGAACACTCCGCTTGCCTATAGCTATAGCTGGGAGGACTGCTACACCCACGAAGCGAAAGAAACGTGCACGCCGATCCCGGGTGCCGACAACGGGACCTATACCCCGCAGGCACGCGACGCCGGCTATACCCTGCGACTGCAGGTAGCAGCCGTCAACGATGACGGCTCGGCCGTCGCTACGACTGCGGCGACCAAAGCGGTGCCGCTGATAGTCCCGACGTATCTGCGGAAGTTCGGCGAAAAAGGCGAAAGCGAAAAAGGCCAGTTCAACGCACCCGTCGCGGCGGCAACGGACGCGTCCGGCGATGTCTGGGTAGCCGACCATAACAACGACCGGATTGAGGAGTGGAGCGCCACCGGCACATGGCAGCATACGTATGGCAAAAAAGGCAAAGGCACGCTTCAGTTCGAAAGCCCGGAAGGTATTGCGGTCAACCAGAGCACCGGCAACGTGTACGTCGCGGACAAGAGCAACGACCGGGTCGAGGAGCTCAACTCCAAAGGCGAATACGTTCGGGCGTTCGGGAAAGAAGGCAAAGAACCGGGGCAGCTCGAGGCACCCGAGGGGGTAGCGATTGTCCCCGCCGGTTCGATCACGTCGTCTACGACGGGGGAGGTCTGGGTAGGCGACAGCGGCAACAACCGCGTCGATGAGTTCTCAGAAACCGGGGAATACCTGGGGTCGTTCGGTACGGAAGGCACTGGCAACGGCCAGTTCAAAGGCCCGGACGGCATCGCATTCTCCGACGGCGACGCTTACGTCGTCGATAGCGGCAACGACCGGGTGCAGGAGCTCTCGATCTCTGGCGAATACATCGCCAAGTTCGGCAGCAAAGGCGCGGGGGAAGGCCAACTGGAAGCGCCCTCCGGGATCGCGACCGAACCGGTGTCGGGAGATCTGTTTGTCGGAGACTCGGCCAACAACCGGATCGAGGCGTTCAGCCCCGCAGGCACGGTCCTCACGACGGTCGGTAAAAAAGGCGAAGGCAACGGCGAATTCTCGAGCCCCGATGGGATCGCGATCAACTCGGCGGGCGACATCTACGTCGCTGACGCAAACAACAACCGCGTGCAAGAGCTAGAACCAAAGTACTCAAAAAACAATCCCGTGCCCGAACCGCCAGCTCTCGGCACGAGCGACGTGACCACGATCGACTACGCCGTACCCCTATCAGGAGCCGGTCTTCCCACGATGACGAAAGCCGAACTGGAAAGGTGGGGCCAGAAAGACGAACCGACCGAAGCAACAGCAGTCTTCCCACCGGATGAACCAATGGGCTGGCCCGCAAAGGACTACAAACGCGCCACCGTCACGTACTTCGACGAACTGGGCCGGACAGTCAACCGCGCATCGCCGACGGGCGGAGTCGCGACCAGCGAATACAACGAATCAAACGAGGTTGTCCGCAGTTTGAGTGCGGACAATCGTGCCGTTGCGCTCGGAGAAGGCACAAAATCGAAGGAAATCTCTGAACTACTCGACACGAAAAGCAAATACAACGGCGAAACAAAAGAAGAAAAAGAAGCAGAAGAAAAAGCCGGGAACGTTGAACCCGGCACGCGGCTGCTGGAAACGCTCGGCCCGCAGCACAACGTCAAGCTCGCGAGCGGCGGCGAAGTCAAAGCTCGCGCCCATGTGCACTACTACTACGACGAAGGCGCACCCAAAGGCGAAACGTACGACCTCGTCACAAAGACTACAGATGGTGCGGAATACGAAGGCAAAGAAGCTGACGTACGTACCACCACGACCTCCTACTCCGGCCAAGAAAACCTCGGCTGGCTGCTCCGCAAACCGACGTCAACGACGACCGAACCTTCCGGGCTGAAACTCACGCATCGCACCTACTACAACCGCGAAACCGGCGACGTCATTGAACAGCGCGCCCCAGAGGGAGGCTCCGAACCAGCCGAAGCGCCACGCTACTCAAGCGAGGTGACCTCAGCGGCACCAGCACCGATCGGAAAGCCTAGTGGTGTTGCGGTGAGCTCGAGTGGTGATGTGTGGGTGGCGGATAAGGAAGATAGTCGGGTTGAGGAGTTCTCGGCGACGGGGGCGTACATTACGCAGTTCGGTAAAGAAGGATCAGCGGACGGGGATTTCGATAAGCCGCGTGGTATCGCGGTGGATGGCGAAGGGCATATTTGGGTTGCGGATACGGGTAACTTTCGGGTGGAGGAGCTGTCCTCGACTGGCACGTTCATTAGAGCGTTTGGGTCGGGGGGCACGGAAAACGGGCAGTTTGAGGAACCGTCTGCGATCGCGATCGACTCGAGTGGGAATGTGTGGGTTACGGATTCTTGGAGTAATCGGGTGCAGGAGTTCAGCGCGACGGGCACGTATTTGCGGCAGTACTCCGGGTTGGATGAGCCAGAAGGTATCGCCGCGAATGCGGAAGGGGACGTGTGGGTCACCAACGGGAAAGAAAACGACGTAATCGAGCTGTCAGCCGCTGCGGCGAAAATCGGGTCGTTCGGGTCGGCGGGCACAGGCAACGGCCAATTCGATGTCCCGCAGGGGATCGCGATCACAGGCGAAACAGCCTACGTGGTCGACGCTGGCAACGAGCGCGTACAGGAGTTCAAACTGTCCGCCAAAGAAGGAAAAGGATCGGGAGAATACGAGGCGAAGTTCGGCGCGAGCGGGTCAGGAAACGGAGACTTCAACAGTCCGCGTGGCATCGCGATCGATAAAGAAGGAAACGTCTGGGTAGCCGACAGCGGCAATGACAGGCTCGAGAAGTTCAGCTCAGCCGGCAAATACACACTTCAAGTCACCGCTGCAGGGAACGAACCCTTCTCGAAGCCTAGTGGTGTTGCGGTGAGGTCGAGTGGTGATGTGTGGGTGGCGGATAAGGAAGATAGTCGGGTTGAGGAGTTCTCGGCGACGGGGGCGTACATTACGCAGTTCGGTAAAGAAGGATCAGCGGACGGGGATTTCGATAAGCCGCGTGGTATCGCGGTGGATGGCGAAGGGCATATTTGGGTTGCGGATACGGGTAACTTTCGGGTGGAGGAGCTGTCCTCGACTGGCACGTTCATTAGAGCGTTTGGGTCGGGGGGCACGGAAAACGGGCAGTTTGAGGAACCGTCTGCGATCGCGATCGACTCGAGTGGGAATGTGTGGGTTACGGATTCTTGGAGTAATCGGGTGCAGGAGTTCAGCGCGACGGGCACGTATTTGCGGCAGTACTCCGGGTTGGATGAGCCAGAAGGTATCGCCGCGAATGCGGAAGGGGACGTGTGGGTCACCAACGGGAAAGAAAACGACGTAATCGAGCTGTCAGCCGCTGCGGCGAAAATCGGGTCGTTCGGGTCGGCGGGCACAGGCAACGGCCAATTCGATGTCCCGCAGGGGATCGCGATCACAGGCGAAACAGCCTACGTGACCGATAGCGGCAACAGCCGCGTCGAGGAGTTCAACCTCGTTGAGCGCGAAAAAGAAGGCTACGGGGAATATCTGTCGCAGTTCGGGACAAGCGGGACAGGCACCGGCCAGTTCAAAGCTCCACGCGGAGTAGCGATGAGCAGCTCTGGCGAAGTTTGGGTAGCCGACACAAACAACAACCGCCTCGAGAAATTCACAGCGGCCACCCAGAGCCAACACGCCTCGCAAACGATCTACTATACTACTGGCTCGAATTCCAAATACGCGACGTGCGGTGGGCACCCCGAATGGGCGAACCTGCCGTGCCAGTCCCAGCCAGCTGCCCAGCCGGGGACGGCGGGGCTCCCGGAACTACCGATCGTGACCGACACCTACAACATGTGGGACGAGCCAGAAACAGTCACCGAAAAATTCGGTGCTACCACGCGCAAAAAGAAAATGACCTACGACAGCGCTGGACGTCTCTCCACAAACGAAGAGACCGCGACCATCGACCTGTCCCTGCCGAAGGTCACCGACACCTACAGTTCAGCCACCGGCGAGATGGTCGAACAAAGCACCACCGTCGGCGAAACTACTAAGACGATCAAGAGCGAATACAGCAAGATCGGCCAGCTCACGGAATACACCGACGCGTCCGGCAACACCACGCGCTACGTGTATGCGGGGCCCGCGAGCGACAACCAGGTTGAAGAAGTCGAGTACGGCGACTCAAAGGGCTCACAAATCTACGCCTACAGCCCAACCAGCGAGCAACTCACCAAACTGCTGGACATAGGACCCGAAGGCGGAGAAGGCGCCGGGACCTTCACCGCCGAATACGGCATCGGGGGCGAACTGAAAAGCGAGACCTACCCCAACGGCATGCTCGCGAACTACACCTACAACGCCACCGGCGAACCGACAAGCATCGAATACGAAAAGACGACACACTGCACCGAAAAATGCGCGTGGTTCAAAGAAACTACCGTGCCGTCAATACACGGTGAAGACCTGATCCGCACGAGCACGCTTGCCAAAGAGGAATACACGTTCGATGCGGCAGGACGCCTCACCGAAACAAATGAAACGCCAGTCGGCCAGGACTGTAGAACCAGACTTTACGGCTACAACGCCGACTCCGACCGCACGAGCCAAACGACACGCGAATCTGCCACGGAAACATGCGCAACGACTGGCGGCACGACCCAAAGCCACAGCTACGACGGTGCTGATCGCCTCACAGACACGGGAGTCAAATACGAAACATTCGGCAACCAGACACAAATCCCAGCTGCCGATGCGGGCGAACACGAAATCACCGCGACCTTCTACACAGACAACCAAGTCGCAAACCAAACCCAAAGCGAAGAGACGATCAACTACAAGTACGACCCAGCAGGACGACCCCTGGAAACCGTCTCCGAAGGCCCCACAAAAGCAGCTGTCATCGACCACTACCCCGGGCCCGGCGAAGCCGTCTCCTGGACCAGCGAAGAAGAAGGCAAAAGCTCAACGCGAAACATCGCGGGCATCGACGGCACACTGTCCGCAACGCAAACCAACAGCGCACCCGCAGTCCTACTACTTCACGACCTACAAGGCAACATCATCGCCAAGGCCGCAGATAGCGAAACCGAAACCAAACTCCTCTCCACATACAACCCCACAGAGTTCGGCGTACCAGTCAACGGCACACCACCCAAATACTCCTGGCTTGGCGCCACCGGCCTCTCGACCGAACTTACCTCCGGCGCGACCGCATCAGCGGGCACTAGCTACGACCCGCAACTCGGAGCACCACTGCAAACACAGCCCATCGTCCCGCCTGGAGCTGCGCCCAACGGCACCTACATCAGCCCGTATATAAGCACCATCACACCGGGTGCCTACGCCGCATCCGCCGCGTTCGCCGCCGGCGCCGAGGGACGCGAAGCAACACGACAACGTGAAGCGCAAGAACAATGGGAAAGACAACACCCGGCTACACCGGAAGGCACCACACCAACACCAAACGAAGGTGGCGCAGAAGAAGGACTATGCGCCGGCGCGAAAGCGCTTTGGTGTGAGGAATATGACGTGGAAACGGGACAGCTCCCGTCAGGCACCGATCCTTATTTGGGACACGGCATATGGGTCGCATTTAATGTGCACTGGTGGGGTCTGGAAGTGCAGATCAACTTCAGTAAGGAAGACTCACTGTATATAGCGGCGGTAGGACCGGCGGCAGCCGCGGCTTGGGCCCTCGCAACCTTTAGCGAGCTTGATCCGGTGTATGCAGCAGTCATTGCCGGAGCATTCGCGGCGTCCGAGATTTATAACGTGAAAAAGGTGGAAGATAATAACTGCATTCGTGTCGCTCTCGACGATGGCATTCCGAATGTGGGCTATTACCGTAGTAAGCATGAGTGCGGATGACGATGGCCATTGATCGAGATATGACATGACCGGCCAGCGGCGAAGGTGTCTGGGGACAGTGGCAACTGAGGTGGGGACAGACGCGGTAATGCTTCTCGTGCCTGGCGTTGTCCTCGTAATCTTTGGTGCTGCCCACGATTTTCGGGAGACGCTGTTGAGTGCGTGCGTGGGTGCGAGCATGTTCGGGGGGATTGCGTGGTTTAGATGGTATCGGCTGCTCAACCGATCGATGGTGTGTGCTGAGCCGGTTCCTGACGATGCCTATATGACGAGAGCCTTGCATGTTGCACTCGAGGTGATACTGAAAGGTGGTGTCGCGATGGCCGCTACGCTTGTGGTGGTAGTAGTCGGGCCGATAGGTGGCGAGCGAGTCCTGTACCCCGTCGATGGCGCGCTCGGAGGGATCTGGCTGATGGCGGGAACCATGTTGGTGCTCCTGTTGTGGAAGCTACGGAGGGAGGAGCGTACGCTCGGACGACGATTTATGCGCGAGACGCGGAATTGGACCTGGGGAGACTGGAATGCTGCGCGGGGGCAGAGAACGTGGCGATTCTACTATGCGCCTCTGAAGTAAGGCCAAGTTCACATGGGGACGACATATAGCGAAGCTATGGTGCGTACGAGCAGGGTTCTCGAGTATGATGAGTGCAGTTGCGATGAGGCGTCGGCGCGTGACGCAAGTAAGGTGCCCAGTGCTAGCTGAGGTGCGCTCTCACTGGGTTTGGGTGCGCCTTGTGGCGGTTTGTGCGGTCCTGGCGGCGGCCGGCTCGCAAACGGCGAATGCCAGCGGCCTGCGGACCCCGCTGCGAGAGCGCGTCCTCAGACCGAGCGAACTTGGTAGCTCTACGGTGGTCTCGTCACATGGGAAGATCCGCAAAGTGAGCAATCTAAGAGAAGAACTCGCGAGTTTGTGTATCAAGCCTGAGTCGGTGACTGTGCTGCGTGCCGCTGGGTTCGTATCCGGCTATCGAGAGAGTCTAGTGACGAAAGCTCCTGAGGGTATTGCGTTCTCCATGGTGGCCCGCTTCGACTCAACCAGGAGGGCGAGTGAGTTTGCACGGGACGACGATGCGCTCTGTGGATCCCAGTTCGGCCGCCGTCTCGATGCGCACGGCATTGCGAGGCTGAAGTTCCCACGGAGAGTCGATGCGGTGGGATATCAGGTCAGGGGTGGTGCTGACGAAGCCTATTACTTGGTGAGCTTTGCTATCGGACCGTATGTATACCTTGAGGCGTTTCTCAGCAACGTCGGGGCGGAGCATATGTTTGATGCTGCCGTGGAGCTGTTCTATGAGCGCGTTGGCGAAGCACCCTCGGACGGGGCGGGTGGAGCATGACGGTGGTCTGCGGGCCGATTGAAGGAGCGCCAACTCGCGTGTGGGCGCGGCATCATATGAGAGGGGCATGGCATGATTCGGCATGTGCGAAGAATGAGCCCCTCGCTGCTGGGAGTTGTTACTACTCCGGCCCAGTAAACGTCGGACGTGGCTGGTAGGTTTTGGTGTGTGAGGAGTCGGGATGCGAGGCGGCTGGGGCAGGCGGCTCAGGCGGAGCTTCGCCGGCGTGCTGTTTCGCTGGTCGCAGACCGAGGTCGCGGGGCTGCTTGACGTTTCGCGTCAGTCAGTGAGCGAGTGGGTGCGCGCTCAGCGTCTTGGCGAGGATGGAGCGCTCGCGGCCGGCAAGCGTGGCCGGCGGGCGGGCGAGAAGACGGCGCTGACAGCCTCCCAGCAGGCGCAGATCGCAAAGGCGATCCGGGAGAAGAACCCTGACCAGCTCAAGCTGCCAGGGCTTCTACGGACGCGGGCGTTGGTCTGCGAGCTGATGGGCCGGCGGTTCGGTATTGCGGTGGTGGCTATAACGCGAAGACGGTTTTCGGACGACAAGGCCGAAAGCTGGTTGTCGGAACAGTCCCTCGCTATAAAGGTTCGAGCGAGAAAATTGATGGCAGGCCGGTACTAGTCATGGTGTTGGTCGCTGCGCTAGTTACCGTCGCCCCAATCGTATCGCTGATCATACGCCTGGGCGCCGGCGAGGCGGCCCCGACCTGGCTGGTTGGATGCATAGCGGTGATCTGGTTTGGTGTCGTGATGGTCGAGGTGGGCCAGTGGCTGGCGCGGCTGGTCGCAGTAGGGAAGAGATGTGTACACCGCTGTCACGCTCAGGTTCGCGTCGGGGAACGACACGCCTTGGCCGGCAAGGTGTTGTGGACCTTCAAGAAATACTGTAGTGGTGCATAATCTCACTAACAGATTGGTCGCCATCGGCCTGACGGGCGCACTCTCGCTCGGCGTGCTTTCCGCGAAACTCGCTTACGCCGCTCTTCCGTGGGTGCCCAATGAAGTCGTTGTACGCACAGCTAATGGCAGCATCGTAGTGAAGGAAGACTATGGCCGGATAGTCGACGAAAGTTGTCCGGGCGGAACAGGCAGCACGGTGGGGGCGATCGGATAAGTGTTCGGGGGGTTTTGCCGGACAGAGGGATCTGGCTCGTTAACCGGCCTGAGCGATGCCGCCATCGCCAGCGGCGTGCAGCGTCTGCGCAAGCAGCGGCGGGTCTTCTCCGCGACACGCGATCGCGGACGGCCGCTGGCGCTAGGCGAGCGGGAGCTGCACAGCCGGAACCGGTGACGAGAGCACCGGGCTGATGCCCGGCCAGACAGCGCGTGTCCTGCTCGCCTGTCTACTCGCACCGTGACCCACCGGACAAGGCACCCTAGTGTCAGCCTTCGCCGCAAGGCCATTCAGAAAGACAACAGTGGCGGTAAACGGAAAGCCACCGCGTGGACAGGCGGTGGGCAAAGGGATGCCTTTGGGGTGGTAGGCAATCGTCTTGCCGCCGATCCGTTCGTAGTAGGTGAGCCCGGGGGGAGCCAGTAGGAGCTGGAGTCGTTCGATCGCGATGTACTGGCCCGGCAGTGTCGTGATCGGTGGGATCGTGATCCTTATGCGGCCGCCGAATGGTTGGTTGGCGGGGAGGAGTTCGCCGATGAGCAATGCGCGTGCGATGACGGGCTCAGTGCCGGCGGCGTAGAAGAACATCGCCAGGTGTCCGTTCCTTTCAGGCGCTCGCACGACTGTGACAGTCGTCTTCTCATGCAGGATCTGTGGCCCGACCTGCAGCGCGGTCAGGGCGCTGCCCGTGCCCATGAGCGAGTCGGCCGGGCAGGCTTTGGGTCCCGAGGATTCAAGTCGCTGAGCTGAGCACGTGTCGATGCCGACGCCGCTGAGCGCGACCCCAAGGCCGGCCGGGTAGCGCACGCTCACTTCGGCGAGGGGAGAGGGGAGGGCACCATGCGCGAGGACTTCGATGTCAAGACCGACGGCTGCTGCTTTCCCCAGGTGCTCGGGTGTGAATGTCGCGTGGAGCCTTACCGATGCATTCGCCCATGCCGTGGTTGAAATGCATGCGAGCAGCGCAAGCAGCGCCGTCAAGATCTGGCAGGTGCGCACTCGTTTGGGCCGCGGCGGGGCGGTTAGTAAGAGAGGCTTCCGGTCGTCTTGACTGTCACCGCGTATGTCCTGCGGTCAAAGACTCCATAGAGATGATTACGACCGTGCACGTGCGCGTACAAGCCGCTGCCGCTTGTGATGTTCAGCCATCCGGCGAAGCTCTGGTAGCGGCCCGCGCCGTGCGGTGTGGCCGTGCCGCTGCCGCTTATACGCCCGTTGTGGGTGTAGATCGTGAAGCTGCCCTTGTAGAGAGGGCCGATGTACAGTTCGGCGCGCATACGGCCAGGGAGCGCTCCCGTCACCGTGCCTTCCTCGAGCAGCCTTTCGCCCGCACGCACGAGGTGCAGCGCGGCGTTGTCAGCTCCATCCAACGTTCGTGTCGCATGCGCAGCAGGCTCCGCGGCATGTGTCGGCGCGCTCGTCGTGACGCCGGCCAGCATGCCAATGAAGACGAGCACGCCGATGCCCGCCGCGACACGTCGCAGGCAAGCCAACAGGCGAGTTCTGCCTTTCTCACTAACGGACGAACTGATTGAAACCATTCGATAGACGGGCGACTCTAATGCGCGGGGCGCACTTCTGCAAGACTTGACGAAATACGGCCTATGCGTATGTAGATTTCAGACGGTGCTTTAAGACCAGCAGGTGCACACGCCAACTCGGCACGGTCACGCGCCCTCGCTCTCGTCCGTAACCCTCTCGCTCGATCTGGCGCAGGATCTCGCGGTAGAGGGAGACGGAAACGGCCATGCCGCGTCCACCGCGGGACAGCAGCGGTATCGCGCCGAGTCCCTCGTCGTAGAGCTGGTCGGCTCGAGCGATTTGATCGCGCATCAGGGCTTCGCGTGTGCCTGGTGTCGGGGACCCAAAACGCTCGATCGTGCGGCGGGCGACATAGACGCGACCGTGGTCGTGATCCTCGTCGATGTCGCGCAGGATGTTCGTCCGCTGAAAGGCTCGGCCGAGCATGGCCATCTTGCTCTCGCAGCTCGGATCGGCGCTGCCGAACATCCTTGTGAGGACGACCCCGATCGCACCCCCGACGTACTGGCAATAGCGTTCGAGATCAGCTTCGCTCGCGAGTGTTCCCCCAGCGAGATCGTGACGCATCCCCTCACAGAATTCGAGGATTGCCTCGGGCGGCACGGGATATCGTTGCGCGAGATCCAACAGTGTGCGGGTCTCGGCTGTGTCGGCATCTTCTCCGTGTGCCCAGCGTTCGATCGCCTCGACTCGGGATGCTGCCTGGGGGTCATGGTCGTCAACTAGATCGTCAACCGTGCGCAGCAGCCCGTAAAGCTTGCGGGCATCGCCTTGGAGATCACGTGGCAGCAGCCGCAGTCCGGGCTCGAATGTGCTCGCTGCCTGCGTTGCGGGGGTCTGTTCAGCCCAGGGAGTCCGTGCCGCGCGTGCGCGAGTCATAGTCTTTGACATTAGCCCTCGATCGGGTCTCGCGGGATAGGTCACACGAGTCTCTCACTCGGTTGAGAAGGAGGCCCTCGGGTGATATCGGCTTGTCTGTCCGATTGTTGCACCAGATGCGAGGATTGAGATGCCGGTCGCGATCGCGATCGTGCGCAGCCCAATTTGCCAGGCTGGGTTGAACGTGACCGGCGATCCAGTCGTCTGGTGCAGCCAGCCGTCAATGAGGTCTTGGCCGACCAAGCCAGCCGCCATGCCGATCAAGCATCCTGCCAGCAATACGGAGCCGCTCTCGAAGAAGATCAGCCGGGTGAGCTGGCCCGTGCTCATGCCGATCGACATCAACGAGTCCAGCCGCTCGCGTCGCTGCCAGATCGCGGCAATCATCAACGCGATCACGGACAACACCGCGGCTACCAGGACGACGATCGTGGTGTTGTTCAGCCGTGCGAGCGTGCTGCCGAGGACCGAGCTGACTTCCGCCCGCCGTTCATCGACGGTCTCGACCGTAAGGGCAGAGCCTCTTGGAAGTGCTTTTTCGACGGCTTGCTTACCCGCTTCGACCGTGATGCCGGGCTTGAGCGTGACACCCAGCTGTGACGCGGTCGCATCGCTCCACAGCCGGGCGTGTTCGTCGCCGTTCATGACGATCGCGCCAGACAGCCAGCCGTAGTTGGCGATCGTTGCCGCAAGGCGAACCGAGGAGAAGCCCGCCGGGGTCGGCAGGCTGAAGCGCTCGCCGATGCGTAGGTGATCTTCCCGGGCGATGATCTGGCTCATCGCTATCCAGCCGCCTTTTTGGATGCGCTCATCGGCAGTCTGGAGGGATCCTTCGATGAGTTGGCTTGGAGCGATCTGTGCCGAGATCTGCGGCGGAACGCCGAGCACCCAGACCCGCCGTCCCGGCAGATCCAGGAACGAGTCACGCCAGGGCAGGACTGCGCTGACTACGCCAAGATGCTGCAGCCGCTGTTGAGTTTCAGCGTAGGTGAAGGGCTCCGTGGTGTACACGTTCTCGGGTCCGCCGGGCTTGATCCAGATATTGGCGCCCGAGAGTAGATCTGAGGCGCCCCGTCGAACGGCGTGCTGGACGTCGGACACCGCGCCCCCGATCAGCACCATCAGGAAGACCGCGACGGTTCCTGTGGCGAGCAGCGCAACCGACCGGGTCGGCGAGCCGCGAAGCTCGGCGACAGCGATGCGCGCCGCGGGGTCACTCGAATGCCGCGATGCGATATGGGCGAGCGTCAGCACATAGCGCAAGATCAGCGGCAGGCAGATCATCAGGCCGGCCGCTAGCCCGACGAGCGCGATCACGGTCGTTCCTGGCTCTAGTGCGGACAGCGCGACCGAAGCGCATACGAGCAATGCGCCGCACGCGAAGATGAGCTTGTCCGACACGCGCAGCTTACGCGCGAAGGTCAGCGTGCGTCCAACGGCTTCAGGCTCAGCCGCCGCGCTTCCGCGCAAAGCCACAACCGCGGGCAATGCTGCCGCGGCGAACGCCGCGAGCATTCCGCCCGCCAGCGCGATCGCGATCGTCGGTATCCCCACTACTCGTTGGCCGCCGATTGCGAATGCCGCGGCAATGTAGCCCGGCAAGGCGCGGTAGGCGATCAACGAAATGGCATCACCGGCCAGCACGCCCAGCACCGATCCAACGAGGCCGAGTATGAACGCGTCGAACGCCAACGACGCGACGATCATGGAATCCGGGGTTCCCGCCTCGATCAGGTAGACGATGAACCGCCGACGCTCGTCACTGGCCAGCAGCAGCGCGTTGTAAGCGAGGATCGCCCCGGTCACAAGGCTGATTGCGCTGAACAGAAGCGTCACCTGCTGTTCGGGCCCCGAAGCATTCCCCAACAGCCGTGCTTCCGTGTCGACAGGACGGATATTGAGGGTTGTGCCGAAACGCTCCTCGAGAGCGCGGCGTAGCGCCGGTTCGTGTCCTGGCTTTGGCTCGACCAGGATCCGCGTGACGTGCCGCGGTGATCCGGCGAGGCTCTGAACAACCGGCAAGGGTGCGGCGGCGATCGAGCTTTCCGCGAGGGGGCCAATCTTCTCGCTCGGTATGGTCGCTGCGACCGGGAGATGTTCGATTCGCTCGCCGACCAAGATCGTGAGCGTGCTGCCCGGTTTTGCCCCAAGTGCTCTCGCGGTTGGTTCGGTCAAGACGACCAATCCCCGCCGAGACGCTTCGCCGGCTCGCTGGAATTGCAGCGAGAACGCTCCGCCAAGGCCAGCGAGCTGTTCTGTCGCACCGACCAGCGTAAGGGCCCTTCGGCCCTTCGGCCCCACGGCAACGACCTGATCCTCGAAAATCGGCGCGGTCGCCCTGACATCGGGCATGTGTTCAACGTCTTCGGAGATCCGCTCGTTGAACCCTTCCGGCCCGCGGGATGCCAGTTCGATCGTGGCCCGTCCGGCTACGCCATGAGCGATCTGTTCAAAGGAGCCCGTGATGCTGCCATGCGCGACCTGGATCGCGAATAGCAGCGCGACGCCTGCAGCCACTCCCACGACGGCCATCAGCTCACGAAGCGGCTGGACGCGCAGGTGACGCTTGTAAAACAGCAGCAGGGTGCGCAGATAGTCGATCATCGACCGATCACCGTCTGCGTGTCCAGCTCCGGCTCGATCAGGCTGCCATCGCTCATTCCGATCACACGGTCGGCGTAGGGTGACACGCGCGCGTCGTGGGTCACCAAGATCGTGGTTGCTCCCCGCTCGCGCGACAGTGAGCTCAGCAGATCTAGCACTCCGTATCCGGTGTCGCTGTCGAGGTTGCCGGTTGGCTCGTCGGCCAAGATGAGCCGCGGATCACCCACGAGCGCTCGCGCGATCGCCACGCGCTGCTGCTCGCCACCGGATAGGCGCGCGGGGATATGTTCGGCGCGGTTCACGAGGCCCACACGATCGAGTGCCTCGAGCGCCCGACGGTGTGCGCGACGATGATCCAGCCCACGCAGTAGCAGCGGTATTGCCACGTTCTCAGCAGCGGTCAGACCAGCGATCAGATTGAAGTTCTGAAAGACGAAGCCCAGCTTTGTCCGCCGATAGGTGAGAATCTCCTGTCTGGACAGCGTTGCGAGATCGCGGTCCTCGAAGCGCACGCAGCCCCCATCCGCTCGCAAGAGCCCACCCGCGAGCAGCAGCAGCGTGGTCTTGCCCGAGCCGCTCGGGCCATAGATCGCGACAACCTCCCCAGCGCTGACGCTCATGCATACGCCATCGATAGCGTGGACTACGCCCCCCGGGCTCGCGTAGTGCTTGCGCGCGTGCTCGAACTCAAGCATCGCTGGCGGCTCGGCGAGACCCGACCGCCGGGAAGCGATAGACGCGGCCGCCCTCGCTGCTCGGCTCGGGGCCGATCAGCTTGCCGTCCCGTAGATAGACCACTGGGTCTGCACGCAGAAGCGTCTGCGCATCGCTGGCGGTAATCATCACCGCCACCCGCGCGTCGCGCGCCAGCGCCGAAAGTAGCACCATGATCCCCTCTCGCTCTGTCAGCGAGAGGCTCGATGTCGGGCCGTCGGCCAGCAGCAGCTGTGGTTCTGTTACGAGGGCCCGGGCGATCGCAACGCGCTGACGCTCACCGTCGGAGAGCTCGCCAAGCTCCATGGCGACGCACTGCTCCGCCTCGCAGGCCAGTAGCGCCTCGCGTACCCTCCGCTCGGCCTCGCGCCGGCCACGCCCGTCCACCAGCAGCGGTAGCGCGACATGATCAAGCACGCCGAGTCGCTCCTGCCAAGACTGCGCGGCCCACACACACGCGATCTCGCGGCGGCGGATGCGCGTGCGTTCGCGCGCCGACACCTTGTCGAGACGCACGCCTTTGTAGATCACCGCGCCTGTGTCAGGGCTGCGCAAGCCAGCAGCGATGCGAAGAAGCGTGGTCTTGCCTGCGCCGCTTGGCCCGAAGACGCCCATCACCTGGCCACGCTCGAGCGAGAGCGATACGTCGTCCAGCACGATCCTGTCCCCGTCAGGCCTAAGGTATCGCTTGGATATTGCTTCCAGACGGAGGGTCATCTCAGCGCATCTCCCTGCCGGGGGTTGCCGCTGCCGGTCGCGATCCTGCCAAAGAGCTTCGCACGAGCGTCTTGGCGCTTACGGCTCTGCTCGTTTGCGGCTTTGCGCTGTTGTGCCGATGGCCAGATTGCGTCCTGGTCGAGCAGCCAGCCAATCCGCTCGCGGGCGTGTCTGGCCCAACCCAGTTCCGCCTCCAGTTGTGCGATGTCGGCGCTCAAGTTCAGGCGCAAGAGCTCGTGATCGGCACGGACACGGAGCCCACTGAGAGGGATTTCTTCTCGCAAGCGCAGGCGCTCGCGCAGGCACGCCGCGCACTCGCGCTCGTAGTCGTCGATCTCCTGCAGAGTGTCCTTCAGTCGCTCGGGGCCGGCAAGCGTGATCTTGACCAAAAGCGGCCTGCGCAACAGCCGCGTCCGGCTCGTGCTTCCGTCAAACCAATGCTCGAACTCGTCCTCGCCGGCTGGCGTCACCGCGAAGACGTGCCGCTCGTGCTGGTCGTCCGTGGCGGAGTCGATCCGCTCGATCAGTCCGTCCACCTCGAGCCGATCGATCGTCTGGTACAGCTGGCCGGAGTTGATCTTCCACGCCGGCCCAAGACGCTCCTGCAGGCGGTCACCGAGCTGGTAGCGGTAGGCGGGCCTGTCCAGCAGCAATCCGAGCAACGCATGCTTGGCAGACACTCAGCCTCCCTTCGACTCCGCTCCCCATCGTGCTCGCGCCCTCCACCGGACGATTCGCACACCCGGACTCTACACTATCGGGTAGCGAGGACTGTGCAAACACCTACTTAAAGGCCGTTCATCTCGGCAATCAGGACTCGCCTGTGCCTTGCCGAGATGCGGCCAGCCGTCTCTCACTCGCCCCAATTCCGTTTATTCGGGCCGAGCCCGGTCTGCGTACGTGCTGCCCAGAGAAGCGCTACCGACGCTAGTGAACACTGACGTAACGACCTACTTAAAGGTATTGACCTGCTCTGCTGTCGCCTCCATGCTAGGCAAGACATGATCGCCGACGTGAACACCGAGGACCGCGGGAGGCTATGCCGCCAAGAGGAGCAGGCTCCTCCTCTACGGTTGGCCCGTGGTCCGGAGAGGTCGGTGTGTCTAGCTCTCGTCGCGCGGTCTTGTCGTGTGGCGGTCGACAGGTCCGGGCGTCGTTGGTGTCCCCGGCGCTCGGACTCTGTCAAACACGTGTGCTGATGTAGGCACCTTAGCTATGGGAGGCGGGGCAGATGAGACAGAGGGGTGCGCACCAGCCGGACCTTCTTCGCCAGCACGGCACATCGGTGCTGTGGGCCAGGAGGGGAGAAGGGTGCGTCTCGCGAAGGTTGGCGTCACCCGTGTACGACACCAGGTTCCGACGTGCGGTGTCCCCTGTGTCTGCTGGCCGCCGACTCGGCCCCCCAGGGTTAAGGTGTTCGTGACCGCAGCGCTCAACTCAGTTCCGGACCTCCGCAGTGAGATTCTCCGGATGGATAGCGCATGAATCCAGCCGGGTTGTCGTCCTCGCCAGACGCCAGCGTGCAAGCTGACGCTGATGCTGCCGTTGTGAAGAGGGATGCACGTCGCAGACTGGCTCTCGGATGGCAGCCTCCGCAGGCACTCGATCGCGCGGGATGGCTGGCAGCCGGCGTCAGCCTCGCTGAATTCGGGCGCGTGAACAACTGGTGGGTGGGCGACTGGATCCGCTACGGCAGTGCGCGCTGGGGCGAAAAGTACACCGAGGCGGCCAGAGTCACAGGACTCGACGCCAAGACGCTGAGGAACATCGCCTACGTGGCCTCCCGCTTTCAATTGTCCCGTCGCCGGGACAATCTGAGCTGGACGCACCACGCAGAGCTGGCCGCGCTCTCGCCAGATCAACAGGACCAGTGGCTCGATCGCGCGCTGTCGCTGAGATTGTCGCCCGGTGACCTCCGCATCGAGTTGCGCTCCGCACAGCGCGCTCTACGATCCAGCGGTGAAACCGAGCTGGTCTCAATCGATGCCGCCACTCGCGACGCCGCTGCTGACGACAGACTCATCTGTCCGCATTGCGGAGGTGTCATATTGCTTGCAGACGTCGATGGTGAATCATGCGCAGCGTGAACCCAAGAGCCACAGCCCTGTTCGGGCTGGCATTGGCGTTGCTCTTGGCGTCATCAGCGGCTGCGCAATCGCTTCCCGGCAAGCGTGCCTACGAGCTGGTGACGCGCTACGTGGAAAACGGCACCGAAGTCGGCCTGGGTGGTGCTGATCCTACGTTCATCGCGGGTGCAGCCGATGGCGAAGCTGTCGACTGGAAGTCCCGCGGCGCGTGCTGCAAAGCCACAACCGGAGGCCTCAATGTCTACCAGTCGCAACGAGGTGTCGAAGGCTGGCAGACAAAGGCCTTGAGCCCTACACCCAGCAGGCCGTTGAGCGGACTGTATGAAGAACAGGCACCCGCGTTCTGGAGTGGCAACCTCGCCCAGACAATCTTCTCAACTCCGGCCTCATACGCTGCCGGTGACGAACGCCCGAAAGGCTCAGATGCGGACGACCTCTATCTCCAGAGCCCGACGGGCGCGCTGACATGGCTGTCACAGGGACCGACCGGCAGCGGCACGAGCTCCCAAAGCGCCCGCTTCGCTGGCGCGACTCCGAGTCTTGAAGAGGTCATCTTCAGCACCGCCGAACCGCTCACCGCCGACGCTATGGGCTTGAACGCTGAAAAGGAAGCTGAATACCTGTACGCGCGCAACGTCACGACCGCAGCGACAACCCTCATTAACGTCGAACCCAGCGGCAAACTGATTAGCCCCTACGGCGCTCGTCTCGGCAACGATGGGCCACCGGAAGAAGGCCCATTCTCGCTCATATCCGGGGGCTCGACTACCCACGCCGTCTCTGAAGACGGATCAAAGATCTACTTTGAGACGCCACCCCAGAGCGCAAGCCTGCCTGAAGGTGTGGAGCCGCACCTGTACCTACGTGACCTCGCCACGAACACGACGACGGCGCTCGATGACCCCGGGTCGAGCGGCAGCGCCCAGTATGAAGGGGCCTCTGCAGACGGCGCCCTCGCGTTCTTCACTAGCAACGAGGGTCTCGACGGTGCATCGACCGAAGAGGAACTCTACGAGTTCAACAGCACAGCTGCGGCGATCGGCCGCGCGCCGGCGATGTCGGCGATCCCACTCGCAGGCGGAACCGGGATGCTGGGCACGGTCGCAATCTCCAACGACGGCTCGCACGTCTTCTTCATCGCCCAGACGCTACTCGCCGCGAATGCCAACTCACACGGCCAGTCCGCGGTCGCCGAACAACCGAACCTCTACATGTACGACACGACCTCGGGCGAAACGACGTTCATCGCGACCGTCGCCATGCCCGACGTCAGCATCTGTCGCCCCACCTGCGCCAGCACCGGCGGAAGGCAATTGGCGGGTCTCGTCCGCGAGCCGGACATGTACCGGCCGGCTGCTGTGACCCCGAGCGGCTCGGTCTTCGTGTTCACTTCGGCCAACAACCTCACCGGGGAAGACCACGCCCCGACGACGACACTAACCGAACCAGCGCACGCTGAAGAACACACGATCCGCGTCAACAGCACCGCCGGATTCGATCCCCGCCACACGATCGGGATTGGCAGTGGTGCCAACGAGGAGCTCGAGGTCGTCAAGAAGATCGACAGCGCGACCGAACTTACGCTCGAAGAAGAAGGCCCCGGGGCCGTCAACGGCTTCGCCCATGAACACCCGGCAGGTTCAGAAGTCAGCGAGATCAATGCCGAGGTCTATCGGTACGACACCACTAAGGAGACACTCGCCTGCATCTCCTGTACTCCCTCGGGCGTCTACTCCAGCGGCCCGGCCGGACTCGGCGAAGGCAGCGGCGGCAGCTATGCCCCGAACGGTCACCTCTCTCCGATGAGCGAAGACGGCTCACAGATCTTCTTCGAATCGCCTGATCCGCTGACCGCGGGAGCAGGCGAAGCGCAAACCGCAAAGCTGTTCGAGCCGACAAACGTGTACGAGTGGGACGGCGGCACCGTCTCGCTCGTCGCGGCAGGATCCCAGAACACAGCCGAACTCAACGGTACGACGCCCAGCGGCAACGATGTGTTCTTCACGACGCGCACATCGCTGACACCGGGAGCGATCGCCGGCTACAGGCACATATACGATGCCCGCGTCGCCGGCGGCTTCGCCGAACCACCCCCACCGCCGGGAGAACCGTGCTCGGTTGAAGCCTGCAGAATGTTGAATAGCGGCGGTAGCGGCGAATTCCTCGCACCAGCCAGCGCTACCCTCGGCGAAGTCAGCCCTGAAGCTACCCCAGCGACATTCTCTGTCAGCCAGATCACGAAAGCGCAGCGCCACACCCTCGAGGACACCGGGCGCCTGTCCCTGATGGCCAGTGCCTCCGTGCCGGGCGAACTCGTCGCGAGCATGACCATGAGACTGCACGGCAAGAGCGAGCGGGTTGCGCATGCGACGGAGACCCTCAAGAGCGGCGGTGAAACGGTCACGCTTACGTTGACGCTCAGCAAGGCAGCACGAGCTGTGCTGGCCAAAACACATGTGCTCTCACTCAGGGTAGAAGTTGACTATTCGGCGAGCGGGACCAGCAAGATCGCTGAGATCAAGCTCACCGTAGCCAAACCGCTGGGCCCCCGAGGTCACGCGCGTGCGTAGCACGACCGTCAGAACGTGGTTGATCGCGCTCGCCGTGCTGGTGAGCGGCACGCTCGCCTTCACCCCCGCTGTCGCCAGCGCTGCGTTTGGTCTCTCGTCGTTTTCCACGAGCGAGTCCACCGCGCAGGCAGGGGCACACGCTGATCTCACGACAGCGTTCGACCTCAACACAGATGCGCTGGGCAACCCGATCGGGCAACTGCGAGACGCCACGATCACACTCCCGCCAGGCTTGATCGGCAACCCAAACGCAGTTGAACGCTGCTCGATCGCGAGCTTTGAAGGTCTCTCCTGCGGGCGCGGCTCACAGGTCGGAGTCCTCGGGTTCGCGCTCCTTCCGTGCGAAGGTATCAGCGCTCCGTTGACCGCAGAAGCTGAAGCCGGTGCGACCACCCTGCATGTCGGAGACGCCGAGTCGTTCTGTAGCGAAGAAAGGGACGGCGAAGCTGGTGGCACGATCATGATCGGGACGGGGCCCTCCGCCGAGGAAGCGCAGGTTGCCTCGGTCGCCAATGACACGACGATCGAGCTGGAGGCTCCGCTCGCGCACCCCCAACCCGTCGGTGAAGCGGTGACGCACGTCGCGAAGGCAACCCAGATGACGGTCCCGCTCTATAACGTCGAACCTGCCCCAGGGCACGTTGCCACCTTCGCCGCATCGCTGCTGCTCGAGGACGTCTACGTCCAAGTTAACGTAAAGCCAGACGGCCGGCTGACCGCGACGATCGCTGAATCGTCAACGCAGCTCGAGATCCAGGGCGCGACGATCACCCTGTGGGGTGTACCGGCGGCCAACGTTCACAACCCGGAACGCTGCAGCGAGTTCCTCGACGAATGTGGAGCATCTCCCGACGAGGCGGCAGCGTTCCTGACCAACCCGACGTCGTGCAGCGAGTCTCCCGAAGAGGAAGTGATTGCTACTTCATGGCAAGGCGAATCTGCCACGAGCAGCGCCCAGCTGCCGTCGCTGACCGGCTGCGAACAGCTCAGCATGGCGCCAAGCTTGGCGGTGGCGCCGAGCACAACGCGGCAGGATTCCCCGGCCGGCTATGAAGTGGCCCTGCACGTGCCACAGAACGAAACCCCTTATGGGCTGGCTACACCGGCATTGGAACGCGTCTCGGTCACGCTTCCGCCAGGCACGTCCCTGTCTCCGGGGCTTGCAAATGGGCTGCAGGCGTGCGAACCGGCGCAATTCGGCGAAGACCGATGTCCGAATGCGTCACGGATCGGCACAGCGGAAGTCATCACACCTCTTCTACCCGAAACTCTCAAAGGCGCGCTCTATATCGGCACGCCGACGCCGACCGAAAGATACAGAGTCTTCTTGAGAGTCAACGCCGGCAATACCGTCATCTCCCTCCAAGGCAAGGTCGAAACGAATGAAGAAACCGGCCAAGTGACCACTGCCTTCCAAGACCTTCCGGAGCTACCGTTTGCCACGCTTAGGCTGAACTTCTTCGGTGGTGCGACCGCGGCGCTCGCGAACCCTGAGACGTGTGGTCCGGCAACCAGCGGCGGCAGCGCCGCTTCGTTCGCGGGCCAGATGGTGAACCTATCCTCGACGTTTGAAATCAACGAAGCCGCGGAAGGGGGCGCCTGTCAGTCCGCGTTGCCCTTCACGCCGAGCTTCACGGCTGGCACAACCGACCCACTGGCCGGTCACACGAGTTCCTTCATCCTGGCTGTCTCACGCACCGACGGGCAGCAGAGTCTGTCGAGCTTCACTGCCCATCTACCCCCGGGGTTGGTCGGTCTCGTGGGTCGCGTTCCCTTGTGCCGTGAACCGGCGGCTGGCGAAGGCACATGTCCCCAGGCATCTGAAGTTGGCGCTGCGACAATCACAGCCGGTGCTGGGCCACTGCCGCTGGTCGTGTCGGGGCCGGTGTACCTGACTGGACCGTACGACGGAGCGCCGTTCGGCCTTGACATGAGGATCAACGCGATCGCGGGACCCTTCGACCTCGGCACTTCGCTTGTCAGATCCCGCATCCTGCTGAATCCGAGCAACATGGCCCTGACCATTGCCTCGGACACCCTCCCGCAGACCCTAGGCGGGATACCCCTACGCGTTCGCGCGGTCGACGTGAGCCTCGACCGTTCGGGATTCATCGTGAATCCCACCAACTGCGCTCACCAGGTGTTCAGCGCCACGATCAACTCCAGCCAAGGTGATGCCGTGGCGCTATCCACGCCATTCGATGTAGTCGGTTGCGCCGGTCTCGTGTTCAAGCCGCGCCTCACCGCATCAACACATGCCATGGCCAGCCAACAGGGTGACGGCGCGAGCCTTGACATCAACGTCTCCAGTCCGACAGGGGAAGGCGCCAGCATCCGTTCGGTCACCACACAGATGCCGGCCCAGCTACGACCGCGCTTGACCACGATTCAGCATGCATGCGTGGCTGCGCATCTCAGTTCGCTGACATCATGCCCCGCCGAATCGCAAGTGGGCGACGCGACGGTCACGAGTCCCGCGACGCACTCGCCGTTGGCTGGTCCTATCTATCTTGTCTCCCACGGCAGCAACACGCTGCCTGCGCTGGTCATGCTCTTGCAGAGCGAAGGGATCGAAGTCAAGCTAGAAGGTACGTTGAACGTGTCCCCCAAGGGTGTCATCAGCGCAACGTTCAATGACCTTCCCGACGTGCCCGTCTCATCCTTCGATCTCCGTCTATCCCGCGGGCCATACTCGTTGCTCGGCGCCATCACCAATCTGTGCGGCAAGCAGCTTGGACTCGCCTACAGTGTCGTAGGCCAGAATGGCACCAAGATCAAACGTTTTGTGCGCATTGCCGTGATCGGTTGTCAGCGACATAAGCTACCGCGTACCACACGCAGCTCGATCGCGAGCCATGTCGGCATAGCGGTAGATCTGACGGAGGCCGATGCCCACACGCTCATCGACCAGAGAGGAGCCCAAGTGACGGGTTCGACAGATGTAGCGGTCGGTGGCTGTCGCGAGCCTGTGATCAAGCGTGCTGAGATACTCGACCGTTCCGAGCGCCACTGTCGCGACGACGCGAGGAGCGCTCATGCGTGAGGTCGAGGTGCGTGAAAGCGTGCGCCAGCAGATAGCCGAGCTTGTGGGTAAGGACCCTGCCGCGATCGAACCTGCGATGACTTTGATGGGAAACCTCGCATTCGATTCCCTGCAGCTGTACGAGTTGGCGGCTCGGCTCGAGGACGAGCTGGGGATGCCAGCCCTGCGCGAAAGGGACGTCGCAAGCATCGAGACAGTCGATGATGTCGAAGGCTGCGTGGTGGCGCTGCTGGCCAGAGATAGTGCGGAGGAGCCAGCCGATGGCGGCGCTGCTCACCGCGAGTCTGTGTAGAGCCGCTCCATCAATGCTTCGTCCAGGCCCTCGATCGGGTCATTCTTGACGTTGCCGCTGAGGCCTGCGATGCATCTGCGCGGGTGCTCGCAGGGGCGCGCATGCACTGCCCAGCCTGCTCCTTAAGGCACGTTCGCGTTCAGATGGCAAGTCCTTGGCGGTTGACCAGGTTCTTGTAAGCGGGGCACCGTTGCGCCTAGCCTGGGCGACACGATGAGCACGATCGACACACCAACGCAGACCTTCGGGGCGGTACTGGCTCGCCGAGCCGCTGACGAACCAGACAAGCCCGTCTTCGTCTACCTCGACGACGGAGAGTCCGACGAGGAAAAACTCAGCTATCTGCAGCTTCACCGTCGCGCCCAGCAGGTCGTCGCGGCGCTGCTCGACGTGTGTGTGCCAGGCGCCCGCGCTCTGATGCTGTTCGCCCCGGGCCTGGACTACGTGAGCGCCGTGTACGGCGCCTTCCAGGCAGGTGTAGTCGGTGTCTCCGCACTGCCACCGCAACCCAACCGGCTCAGTCGCACGCTTCCACGACTGATCGCTATAGCGGAGGACGCCGAAGTCGAGGTGGTGCTCACGACCGCCGCGATCCGCGAGGGCGTGCGCGGGCTTTTCGAGGACGGTCCCCTGGCCAAGGCCACCTGGATTGCCGTGGACGAACTCCCGGAGCCGACCAGCGAGGTTGGCGTGGTGCCACGCTCGATGTCTGACCTTGCTTTCATGCAATACACCTCGGGCTCCACCCGCATGCCGCGAGGGGTGATGCTGACGCATGGCAACCTCGTCGATAACACGCTGTTCATAGGCGAGGCGTTCGGCCACCAGCCCACCAGTCTCGGGTTCAACTGGCTTCCGCCCTACCACGATATGGGACTGATTGGTGGGATCCTGCAGCCAGTTTTCTACGGAGGCGGGCGTCCGTCGGTGCTGATCTCTCCGCTGGCCTTCATCAAGCGCCCAGCGCGCTGGCTGGAAGGCATATCGCGCTACCGAGCGACGATCAGCGGCGGCCCGAACTTCGCATACGACCTGTGCGTGAAGCGGATCGACGAGGAGACGCGGGAGGGCCTCGACCTGTCCTGCTGGGAGGTCGCGTTCAACGGGGCTGAGCCGGTCCGCGCCGAGACGCTCGATGCTTTCACCAGAATGTTCGCCCGGTGCGGCTTTCGCCGCTCGGCCTTCCTAACTTGTTATGGGTTGGCCGAGGCCACGCTGATGGTCACAGGTATCGAGAAGCACTCAGAGCCAACCCACACTCGCTTCGATGCCGACGCCCTGGCCGAGGGCCGCGCGGAGTCCCCTCGCCCCGAGATGCGTGCTGTGACGCTGGTCGGCTGTGGCGAGGCCAACGACCGCCACGACGTCGCCATCGTAGATCCAGAGACGATGCGCCGTTGTCCGCCGGCACGCGTAGGCGAGATCTGGGTATCTGGGCCAAGCGTGGCAGGCGGCTATTGGCACCAGCAGGAGGACGAGGACTGCTTCGACCAGCTCATCGTGGGTGAGGAGGAGCGCGAGGGGCCGGGTTACCTCCGGACAGGCGATTTCGGCGTGTTCCAGGATAACCAGCTCTATGTGGTTGGTCGTCTGCGCGACCTGATCATCGTCAACGGACGCAACCACCATCCGCACGACGTCGAGTTCAGCGGCGAGTCTGCACATGAGGCGCTGCGCAGCCATTGCAGCGTGGCCTTCGAAGTCACGCAGGACGGCCGACTGGCCCCAGGTCTGCTGATGGAGGTCGACCCCGACGGTGTGGAGGATTTCGATCAGCTGATGGCCGCGGTACGGGCTCAGGTGATGGCGGACACCAATCTGCAACTGCACTGGATCGGGCTGTGCGAGCCCCGCGTGGTTCCCAAGACGACTAGCGGAAAGGTGCAGCGCAGGGCCTCGGCCTCGATGATCGAACACGGTGAAATCACGCTGCTGGCAGAATCGCGCCTGCATGGCTGAACGTGCTCTTGGAAGGACCCCCGCGCGACGGCGTTCCCCCATGTGGCGAGTGCTGCCACTCAGCGCCGTGGCACTCCTCGCGGTCCTCGGCTGGGTGGCTGCGGCGGGCGCCACGCCTACGACCCGCTTCACCGCAAAGTTCACACCCGACCGGCTGGGTGCAAGCACGACAATCACGTTGACGCTCCACGTCGGGGTGCGCAGCGGCGAAGAACCACAGCCGCTGAGGATGCTCGACATCGAATTCCCCGAAGATCTGGGACTTGCCTCCACCACACTCGGCCTGGCCAGTTGCAACCACAGCGCCCTGCTGGCGAGCGGACCGACGGCATGTCCCGCGAACTCGCGAGTGGGGGAAGGCAAGATCGAATTGCAGGCGCAGCTTGGCTCAGAGCTCGTGCATGAGGACATCGCGATCTCGATCTACATGGGTGTGGCAGTCGACCGCCACGACGTATTCGAGCTCTACGCCAGCGGCTCCAACCCGGTAATCGCCGACTTCCTCTTCGAAAGCTCGCTGCTCACCGCAGGTGCCCCCTTCGGGTACGACATGCAGACTCCTGTGCCTTCGACCGAGTTTTTGCCTGGCGGCTCCCCAGCCGCCATCGTGAGCATGCGGCTGGTCATCGGGCCCCCGAACCTCACCTACTACCGCACCGTACACGGCAGGCGCGTGGGCTACCGGCCCGTCGGCATCTCAGTGCCAGAATCCTGCTCGCGCGGACGCCACAGTTTTCCCTTCCTGGCACGACTCTCGTTCGCCAACGGCAGCCATCTCGACGCCTCTGCCAGCGTTCCCTGCAGGCGATAGCCGCCTCGTCCGGCGCGACCCGACCAAAGATTTTGGATTGTGCTCGGAATCGAGCATCATCCGCTCAATGGCTAAATGCGAAATCACCCCAACAGGCGAGGCCATGGCTGAAAGGCCCACTCCTCGAATATCACTTATCAGGCTGTGCTGTCTCTCATTGGCGGCAGCGGCGCTGCTGTTGTCATCGGTCACCGCCGCACAGGCTCGGACGGTGACAGTGTCCTCCAGCGGAACCCTGAAATTCACCAAAACGCACGGGAGTCAGATCGAAGCGTATGGATCGATCGCGGGAACGCTCGTGGGGTCGCTGAGCGTCCATATCTCGTTCAACTCCAGCTCGCGCATGACGGCCACATTCAGCGCAAGCTTGCATGCCGGCCAGCTCTCGGGTCGAGTGGGCGGGGAATACTATCCGTCAGGTAGTACGACGATCTACGAGGGATTCGCAACTGTGTCGAGCGGTAGCGGGTCGTACGCTCACGCGCATGCGGTCGCCGTTCACGTAAATGGCACGGTGAACCGTTCGAGGCGTATCGTAACGATCCGCCTCACCGGCCAGTTGGACGAGTGAGCCAGGCCATCGACTTCGCGCTCCTGAAAGTGGGCGAATACGTGCCAGAGCAACCCCTGAGGGGCACATGAGCGCGGCAATCGAGTTCATCTTGGGTCATCCGCGTCGGGTGGTAGTCGCCTGGCTGGTGCTGCTGGTGGCCGCTGCGATCCCTGCAAGCGAGTTGGGTCAGCGCGTTGGCAACGGCGGCTATGAAGTACCAGGCTCACAATCCCAGCGAACTGCGCAGCTTGTCTCAAGCAGCTTCCCAGCGCAGAGCGGACAGCCGTTCGGCGCAGTCTTCACGAGCGCGAGCCCAGACGCTGCCGGCCTTCGGGCTCGTGCTCAGGCGCTTGCCAGCATGCTGAGGCGCAAGCGCGAAATCGGATCGGTCGGCTCCCTTTATGTCAGTGCCAAGCGCAGGATGGTCGTGCAGACCTTCTACTTCTCTGGCAGCTTTGCCGAAGCTCAGAAGGCAGTTCCCTCGCTCGAGCGCTGGCTGCACAGGACAGCGGGCGCAGATGCCACGCTGGTGGGCGACGCCGCGACCTGGCACGAGTCCAGTTCGCTGGCAAAGCGGAACCTCTCACGGGCCGAGCGCCTGACGATCCCCATCACACTCGTGATCCTGCTCGTTGCGTTCCTGTCCGTCGGCGCGGCGTTGGTACCTGTGGGCTTGGCTGTCGTGGTGCTGCTGATCGCGTTCGCGGGCCTTGGATTGCTCTCCTATTTGATGAGCATGAGCGTGTACGTGACGAATACGGCGCAGCTGCTCGGGCTCGGCCTGTCGATCGACTATTCGCTGTTCATCGTCACGCGCTACAGGGAAAATCGCCGTCGCGGACTGGAGGTGGAGGATGCGCTGAGGCGCACTCTGCACACAACCGGCAGAGCGATACTGATCTCAGGGGTCACTGTCAGCTTGGGGCTGGCAAGCGTTGCGGTGCTTGGCGTCGGCGTGTTCACCTCGATGGCGCTCGGCGCGACCTTTGCCGCGGCGCTTGCGGCGCTTGGGGCTCTCACTCTGGTCCCGGCTGTGCTGAGGATGCTTGGCGCTCGCATCGATCGTCTTGCGCTGAAGCCCGCGATGAGGGCCTCCCAGCGCCGCACGCTGTGGCGGCGGCTGGGCGTGTTCGTCGTGCGGCGGCGCTGGTTGGTACTCGTGACCACGACGCTGGTGCTGATGGTCTGTGCACTGCCGCTGCTAGGCAACCGGTTGATGTTCCCTGGAGTGGACGGGATGCTGCCGGCCTCCGATGCTCAACGTCAGGCCAGCGACGCGGTGATGAGGGAATTTGGCAATGGCGTGATCGCGCCGATCGTAGTGATGACGCGCACGAGCCAGGCGCAGCGCATCGAAGAAGCCGTCATTGGCGCGCGAGGCGTCGCCAACGTGGCACCCGCAGAAGCAGGACGGCACGGTTGGTCGCGCCTGTTCGTGGTGCCCGGGGCGGCGGCGGGCAGTCAGGCGGCCAACGACACAGTGCGACGGCTGCGCCGCATGCTTGCATCCTCGGTCGCGCGTGGGAGCGCCTACGTCGGTGGCGAAGCTGCGCTCGGCGTGGATCTGATCGCGCGTGTACGAGAACGCTTCATGGTGATGGTGGGAGTTGCCGCGCTGCTTGCATTCGGGCTGCTGCTGGTCACGCTTCGGTCGCTTGTGGTCCCGTTGAAGGCGGTGCTCACCAATCTGCTGTCAGTCGCCGCGACGCTTGGCCTTGTGACCTTGATCTTCGAGCGTCTTGGCGGCGACCCCGGACTGTCCTGGTTCGTACCGCCGTTGTTGTTCGCGGTGGTCTTCGGAATCTCGATGGACTACGAGATCTTCCTGCTCTCGCGGGTACGCGAGGAGCACGAGCGCTGCCGCACTGCGAACGAATCAGGCGGCCCTGCAAGCAACGACCTCGCCGTGACGCGCGCGCTCGAGTTGAGTGGACGCTCGATCACACTTGCGGCACTGCTGATAATGCTGGTCTTCCTGACTTCGGCGAATACCTCGCAGGTGAGCTTTCGGCAGCTCGGCGTCGGCATGGCGATCGCGGTGTTCCTCGATGCGACGGTGGTACGTTGCGGCCTCGTGCCAGCGGCGCTCGCGGTGCTGGGCGAGCGCAACTGGTGGCTACCACGTTGGCTGCCGGCACCGTTTTCCCGGCAGGCGGTGCAGCGGGCGGGCGAGGAGCCCACTCGCCCAGCCGACCACGCGAGCAAGTCTCTACCGCCGGAAACAGCGTTGTAAAGCGACGATGATGAGGCCGACCTCGCCCAGTCGTTCGTGACCCTCACTTCGTTCTTCAACCTCATGCCGTTGAGCACGTGGCGCGATCGGTTCGGCCGTCTTTGGCCGCGCGGTCTCGCATTTGACCATGGCTCCCTAACCACCTAGCCTGCATCCGCAAGTTCAGGATCATTGACCTTTCCGGTTGGGAGAAGACGCCAAGTCGGAAGGCTGGGCAGGAAGGCACACCATGGCGGGGCACACTCAAGCACCTGACACCAAGACTCTGCCAATCTCGATTTATCAGCGACCTTATTGGCTGAAATGGATCGACAGTCCAAGCGGCAGCGCGTTCAATACATCGGTGGTTTTCGAGATCTCAGGTCCTCTGGATCGAGAGGCCCTCAGACAGGCATTTCACTTCGCCACTCAAAAGCACGACATCACGCATGCGACGTTTAGCGCGGACGGCTCGACGCAATACTACACCGAGTTCGACATAGATGATTTTATGACAGAACGAGCCTGTGCAACAGAGGGCGACATCCGCACTGAACTGAGCGCCATCCGCAACGAGCCATTTGATCTGGTGGCGGGCCCGCTGGTCAGAATCTATCTACTGACCTATGAGGACACGGTCTATCTCATCGTCACGACGCACCACGTCATCGCTGATGGGCCTTCTGCAAGGATGATGACCTCTGATGTGGCTCTGGCATATCTCGCAATCTGTCGCGATCCGAGCAGTCTAGAGCCACAGCATTACTCATACTCAGCCTGCATCGATGCGCTGCACGCCCTGCAGACTCCGGAAAAGCAACGCGCCTCTCAAGAGTTCTGGAGAGCATTTCTGAAGGGCACTCCCCCTGTCGTTGCCTTTCCACAGAGAAGAGGAGCTGTGGCTCACGGCAACTTGGCGGAGTCGATGTACTTTCAGCTCGAGGAGGCCACAACGCAATCCCTGCGCGCATTCGCTCATGATAACCGCACAACACTATTTATCGTCCTATTCGCCCTCTATGGTCTGTTGCTATCGCGATACGCATGCGAGGATGAAGTGGTAATCAGCTACCCGGTGGACATGCGCCCGGCAGACTACGGGCACGTGTTTGGCTGCTTTTCGAATCGGACACTACTCAAGGTAGCGGTCGACAGAGATACCACTTTCAGGACCCTTGTCGCACAACTGACGCGACAAAGGCGGGAGGTAAGACCGCATCAGTCCTACCAGCTCCTCAGCCGGATCGCTAATGACCAAGCGGGACCGGGTCTGGATATCGACAAAAGCTACTTTGACGTGTTCTTCGGTGAAACCCACCTGGGAGCTGGCCCGTTGGCGGTGAATGGCGTCAGCATAAGGCCCCTCGACATTCCCTGGAGCGATGAGTCCGACCGGACTGTCCGATTGCTTTACGATGCGGCCGCCGACGCGACAATCAAGCTGCGCATGGACTTCCTCTCCGGAAAATACGACCGGGCAGTGATCATGCGTTTTATTGATGACTTCGAAACATTCGCTAGCGCGCTCGCTGCTGATCGGCGCCTGCTCTGAGCAAGAGCGCTCCGCAAAACGGCGACCGGCCTGGGCCCTCGTCATTGAGAAGACCCTCACGTTCCTCTGTGTCCCTATTGCGGCCCGGTATTCGAGCGTGAAAAGCGAGAAGCTCCACCGACCGCAATACCTCCGGAGGCTTATCCTGTCGTGCGTCGCCTCACCACGTCCCAGAGCGGAGGAGAAGCTCGCCGCAGTCCACGGTTGCGAAGCGAATAGTTTCGAAGTCGCTGCCGCGTGCGGTGACGAGCAGGTCGAGCATCTTGACGGTGTGGCCTGACGGCGTAGAGTGCGTATTCACGGGCGAGCAGGACCGTTTTGTAGATAACAAGCGATTTAAGACGAAGGTCGAGCGGGAGCAAGTAGGTCGGACAAGCCTGTCAGTCCCGAGTGACCCGAGATAGGAGAACGACTGATGCGTCCTGATTTCGTATTCAACGATGGCGAGAGAGATCAACTGTACGAAGCGTTTTTGCACGCGCTCGCGAGCCCCTATGATGACTACCAGGGGTTCTTGAAGTGGCTCGAAGAGCTGGCGCGGGTCCATCGTGGCGACTGGCGTTATGCGTCCTTCTGCGAGGAGCTAAAGGAGCGAGATTGGGCCGAGAGCCCGATCGTCCTGGTCAGGAACTGCCCAATCGACCGGGACTTGCCAGTATTTGACAACTCCGATCCAGTGGGCTCCAAGTATGCCCGTAAGCGCACTTTCGCCACGGAGGCATTCCTTACCCTCCATGCCATTCTCACGGGGACCGAGACCTTCGCGTACGCCAGTGTGAACGGTGGCGACTTCTTCCATGATATCTACCCGAAGAAGTCGATGTTCGACAGTCAATCGCAGAAGACGCTCAAGACACTCCGCTTCCACCGCGACTTCTCCAGCCACTTCGTCTGCCCGAATTTCGTGAACACAATAGTGCTTCGCGATACACCAAAGAACTCGGTGTATTCGACATACGTCGTAAACCGTGACGTTGTTCGCGGCCTCGATCAGGCGACGCTTGCTGTGTTGCGCGAAGAGCGATTCCGCACACCCTTTGACGATATCTCAACACACTCCGACGACACCCCCAAAGCGCCACCGAATCACGCCATCGTGGGCGGGGACTCGGATGTACGTGTATACGAGGGACGCACGGTCGGTCTCGACGAGGAGGCACAGGAGGCGCTCGGGCGGTGCGTTCAGGCACTGCACGACCACAAGATCGTCTATGTCCCGCGGCCCGGCGAGATGGTGGCGTTCTCCAACGATCACCTTATTCATGGTAGGGAGGTGCATGAGATCTACGATATGGACTCGATGCTGCAACGGTGGCTGATGAAGACACACACGCTCTATTCGCTGAAGCAGTTCGAGGATCACCTTCTGCCCGACAGCTATGGCGTGGTCAATGGCTAGATACAGGCAGGCATCCGAAGCGGCGCCGTGGTAGCTGAGGTGTCGGCGCCGTAGCCGCGTTGCGGCTTTGTGCGGGATGGTTCGGAAAGCGCGTTTGTTTGGGGGCAGCTGCGTTGGATGCACCATGTACGCCCCCAACTTGCCTCACGAGCCAGCCAGAACCTATCGTCATATAACCCCATTAGGGCCGGCGGCACGTGCAGTCGTCGGTCCCCAACTGAGCTGGAGTTCTGTGCAATGACCTCGCTGAATGATCTCGATACGCGCGTGCTGCTGTGATGAGCAGCGAGCCCGGGTGGGCGGTGGTGCGTACGGCCGCCGCGGCAGCGCGCGAACTGGTGGGCGAAAGCCTGAGGGCGGCCTACGCGATTGGCAGTCTCGCCCACGGCGGTTTCGCCCCGGCGGTCAGCGACGTGGACCTTGCGCTGTTGACCGAGGGTCCGCTCGACGCCGAGGTCGTCAGCCGCATCGCGACGGACACCGAGGGCGAGCTGCGAACGGAGCTCTCGCGCAGGCTCTCGATCTTCTATGTTCCCTGGCAAGCGTTCGCGGCGCCGCCCTCGGGATCGCGCTTTCCTGCAATCGACCGGCTCGATTTGCTGCACCGCGGCGTGCTGGTTGACGGCTCAGAGCTGCGGGCGACGCTGCCCGTGCCGCCGCGCGCGGAGGTCATCGAGGAGGCCGTGCGCTTCGCGGTCGAGAATCTGAGCGCCGAGACGAGCGGAACGGCGATGGGTCTTCCCGGTCGGGGTGTGGGGCGACTGCGCAAGACAACGAAGCTGGTTCTCCTCCCAGTCAGGCTGTTGTTCGTCGCCGAGACCGGGGAGATCGGCGGCAATGACGATGCGGTGGGCCACTACCGGCAGGTGATGGGAGCGTCACGGCTCGAACTCGTCGATCAGGCGCTCCAATGGCGAAAGGACGGATCGATCTCCGACTGGGATTCCGCGAAGGGGCTGCTGAGCTCTGAGCTGCTGGCGCTGCGTCGGCAGATTCTGGGGCGGCTGCTCTCGGTGCCGGAGCTCCCCGCTCGCCATGCGCTGGAGTTGCTCGCCAGAGATTTTGAGCGCCCGTGACGCGCTTGTTACTGTCGCTGGCCTGAGTGCTCCCGGCCCTTTGGAGAGGCGATTTTCATCGTGAGAACGAGTCAGAGAAGTCGAGTCGTTCGTCAATGGCGAGTGGAGGGCGATCGTCGCGATGTCGGGGCACCGTCGGTCGCGGAGATGGTCGCTTTTTGGGCCCAGCGCACCCCGGACGCTCCCGCTATCCGCGACGGCGAGACAGTAATCTGCTTTAGCGATCTCTGCGGGTGTGCGCTGGGCGTTGCCGCGCGGCTCCAGCAGCTCGGGATCGGGCCCGATGATCGCGTGGCGCTGTGGGCCCAACGCACGCCGGCGATGATCAGCGCGGCGCTGGGCACCTGGCTGGCAGGTGCTGCATATGTCCCGATCGACCCTACCTACCCACAAGACCGTGTGCGCACGATCTTGCGTTTCGCGCAGCCGGCAACATTGGCCTACGACGGAAAGGGCGGCGGGCCTGCCCCGCCGGACACGAGTGCGTTGCTGGACGTGTCGCACGAACACGCGACAGGCGTGGTGCGGCGGCACGTCCCCCCGGGGGCGGCGGATGCGGCCTACGTCATGTTCACCTCCGGTTCGACCGGGGTGCCACGCGGCGTCGTGGTCGAGCATCGGTCGCTGGCCAACTACGTCGCATGGTGCGGGGCGATCGTGGCCGGCAGCGGCAGCGGAGCGCCGCTGTTCGGCAGCATGGGCTTCGATCACACGGTGACGTCGTGGTGGGTTCCACTCGCGCACGGCAAGCCGGTCGAGCTGGTCGCCGGGACCTGGGATCAGGCAGCGCTGTTCACACCACGCTCAAAGCGCTGGTCTTTCATGAAGGTGACACCCTCTCACGCGCGTCTGTTCGAGCGGCTTTCGCAGGGTGACTACGGGGCTGTCACCGAGCGTCTTCTGTTTGGCGGAGAGATGCTGCGAGAGGACCTGCTCGAGCAGCTGCGCGAGCGTCTTGCAGATGTGAGGCTGATCAACCACTACGGACCGACCGAGGCAACGGTCGGCTGCTGCTGGAAGGAGTTTGGATTGCACGACCTGCACGGTCGCGCCAGCGTGCCGATCGGCCGCCCGGTGTGGAACACCCGAGCATATGTCCTCGACGAGGATCTGCGAGCGGTAGGTGCCGGCGAGTCTGGACAGCTCGTGGTCGCGGGGGCCGCGGTCGCCCGCGGTTACCTCGATGGAGACGGCGGGCGTTTCCTCGATGAGGCTGAACTCGAGGGCGGCGAGCCAGGCGGTCGCGCGTACCGCACCAGCGACGTGGTCGAGCTGCTCCCAGACGGCGACCTCGTGTTCCTCGGGCGCCTCGATGATCAGCTGAACGTGGGTGGCTATCGGATCGAGCGCGAGGAGCTGCGTCGTCACGCACTGGCGGTGCCAGGCATCGCCGAGGCGACATTCCACGTGGTCGAGGGGGACGTTGACGCGGTGCACGCGAGCGTCGTCGCCAAGCCGGGCACCGACTCGGACGAGGTGACGCGGGCGCTGAGGCGCGCACTGCGCGAGGCGCTCCCGTCCGCGGTCGTCCCGAAGACCGTCGCGGTCGTGGACGATCTCGCGCTCAACACCCACGGCAAGCTCGACCTCAGTGGGGCGTCCAATGACTGAAATGCCTAAACGCGACGTGCTCGTCGTCGGCGGGGGCCTCGCCGGTCTCAGCATCGCCGTGATGCTTCAGGAGAGGGGCTTCGACGTCGAGCTGATCGAGCGCGCCGAATCGCTGCAGACGGCCGGTGCAGGGATCACGCTGCACCCCAACGCGCGCGCGGCGCTCGGCAGGCTCGACCACGAGCTGGCTCCGCACGGGGCCGAGCTCCGCCGGCAGGTGGTCGAGGACCATGCCGGGGTGCGCTCGCAGCTCTCGTGGGATGCGGTCTGGGAGGGCGGGCGCATGCCACTCGGAATCGCGCGTGGTGTCCTGGCCAAACGGCTCTTCCAGGAGCTGGCTCCCGGCACGGTTGCCTTCTCGACCCGTCCGCTCGCGCTAACCCAGAGCGACGACGCCGTCGAGGTGAGGCTGTCCGACGGCAGGGCGATGCGCTGCAGGCTCGTGCTCGGCGCCGACGGGATCCACTCGTGGGTGCGTCGCCAAGTCGTCGATCCGCGCGTGCAGCCGCGTTACCTCGGGCAGATCTATTGGCGCACCGTCGCTCCGGCGTCGGGGCCGTTGGCCTTTTCTGACTGGCATGTCTGGCGCAACGGGTCGCACTACGCCGGGGGGCTACCCGTCGGCGGCGGGTACGCCCATTTCTTCCTGCAGATGGCGAGGGCCGAGCTGCCGGCGCCAGGCGAGGCGGGGTCACGTGAGCTGTTCGAGCGTACGGCGGCGGGGTTCCCGCCTCGGATCCGCGAGATCGCCGAGCACCTGCGCAGCGAGCCGCTGCATTTCGCCGCCGCGTCGACGGTGAGCGGCGAGCGATGGGCCGTCGGGCGCGTCGGCTTGGCCGGCGACTCGGTCCACGCGCTCTCGCCCGCCTCGACGCAAGGCGGGGCGATGGCGATCGAGGACGCCAGGGTTCTCACCGAGGAGCTATGTGCCCGCGGGCCCACGCCAGAGGCCCTGATCGCCTATGCGCAACGACGCCAACCCCGCGTGGCATACGTTCAGCGCTTGACGCGGATGCACCTGATGCTGCTGGAGTCCGAGATGCCGAAGGGCGTGCGCCGCGGACGGCACGGGACGGATGGGCCGGTGGCCTGGTATCGCAAGCTTTACGGGCCGCTGGCGGCAGCGGCGTGACCGGTGAAGATCACATGAGCAGTACCGAGTTCTTTCAGAAGTTCAAGTTGTTTCTGGAGGGGCTCGATCCCGCTCTCCAACTCGATGCGCTTACGCCTGACACTCACCTCTGGGAAACGGGCTATCTCGACTCGTTCGCGATGCTGAACGTGGTGGTGTTCATCGAGGACGAGACCGGGCGTGAGGTGCTGCTGAATGCCAATGCCCTGCCGTCCTTCTTCACGGTCGAGCGGATGTACCGCGCCTACATAGCACCGGTCGAGGCCAAGCGATGAGACAGTGGTGCCGCAGGGCGCTGCCGGTGGGAACCTCGCTGCTGGCTCATCCAGTTTTCATCACGCGCCGTTCCTGAGCTCCGGCGCCTGGCCCGCCTGCGGCGAATGGCCGCCCTGGTGGGTGGCTTTCGCCAGGTGGGGCGAGGACTCTCGCGAGGTGCTCGCCGCGACCCAGCAGTTAGGTCTTTCAAGAGGCGGTCAATACGCTTGGCCAATGAGATCTGACACAAGCGAGACCGCTCCACCAAAGATGTTCCTGAAGGCTCTGGGCTACGAGCTTGGCGAGGACGAGCACGACCTCGATGAGCTGACGCAGATCGACGCGGAGGTCAGGCAGACGCTGCACGAGGGAGGGCTCAGTACCTACCGCACGACCGAGCGCTCGGTCATCGAGCTGGCCAGCGGATCGCTGCGGCGCACGGTCGAATCGCTCAGCCAGGAGGAGCGCGGCACGATCCGACGGCTGATCTTCGCAAGCAGCAGCGCGTGGGACGAGTCGCTTCACACGACTGCCGCGCTCAGCAACCTGCTGCAAGATCTCGACCTCCCCGACGTAGTGCCGATGTGGGCGTCGCTGTTCTGGTGCGCGAACTTCCATGTCGCGCTGGAGCTGGCACGGCTGTTCATCCAGGATGGCGAGGAAAGCGTACTCGTGGTCTGTGCCGACCTGTGCCCCAAGGCCAGCGTCAACCGTCTGGTCGCCCCGCAGATATCGGTCAACAGCGACGCTGCGGCGAGCTTCGTCATCTCCACCTCCGATGGGCCGTTCCGGGTCGGGCGGACCTGCATTCGCCTCGATGCTGCACTGGGCTCGTTGGATCGCAACGAGCAACTGGTCGACTACATGGAGGGAGTGCGGCGCGGCGTGATAGGTACGGTGAGCGACGTGATGGGCACGAGTCTGGTCCTTGACCAGATCGCGCGAGTCGTTCCCAACAACTACAACCGCTGGACATGCCGCTCCATCTGCAAACTGGCGGGGTTCGATGAGTCCAAGCTCTACCTCGACAACGTGCCCCGCTTCGGACACGCCCTGTGTGCGGATAACCCGATCAACCTGCGCGATATGACCGACAACGACGGAGTCGGCGAGGGTGATCGAATTCTTCTACTCGGTACCGGACCGTACCAGTGGGCGGCCTCCGTGCTGGAAGCGACGCGCTCGATCGCTACGGTGGCGACCTTCGCGGAGGGTGCCCGCACAGTGAGTGACCCCGTGCTCTCCTGATCGTCTCCAAGGACAGAGCAACCAGGATCGGAGAGACCAATGGGACATGCAGGGATCGAATGCCATGAATTGCGTAAGGGATATGGCGACGTTCAGGCGCTGGACGGTGTCTCATTTGACGTAGAGGCTGGCGAGATACTCGCGCTGCTGGGTGCCAACGGATCGGGCAAGACCACCACGGTTCGGACCCTTGCGACGCTGTCCACGCTCGACTCTGGCTCGGCGCGCGTCGCGGGCAGAGACGTTGGCCGCGATGCGCGGCACGTTCGCGAGGTGATCGGGTTGACTTCGCAGGAGACCGTGCTCGATGGGTTCCTGACCGGCCGCGAGTCGCTGGAACTCGTGGCACGCATGCGCCACATACCGCGTGCGTCTCGTGAGCACGAAGCGGCAGCGCTTCTAACGGAGTTCGAGCTCCAGGATCGGGCTGGCAGCAGGGTCAGCGGCTACTCGGGTGGCATGCGTCGCCGCCTCGACATCGCGAGTAGCCTCGTCGGTGGCCCGGAGGTGCTGTTTCTCGACGAGCCCTCCAATGGCCTTGACCCGCACAGTCGTGGGCGCATGTGGGACGCGATCCGCCGACGCGCTCGCGAGGGCACGACAGTGCTCCTCACCACGCAGTACATGGAGGAGGCCGACGTGCTCGCCGACTCAATCGTCGTCTTGGCTCGAGGGCGGGTAATCGAGCGTGGCACGCCGGATGCGCTCAAGGACAACATCGGCGGCCGTGCTGTCGAGTTGACACTCGCGAATCCATTCCAGCGCCAAAGCGCCACGGCGGTCCTCGCCAGATGGGACGTCCCTTCGCTTCCCGGCGGCTCAGATGAGGCCATCGGGTTTGTTCTGCTCAAGTCGAGTCCTCCGCTACTGACGATCCTGCAGCGCTTGGACACGGACGGCGTCGAGGTGAGCGACGTGATCGTGCGGCGCCCGACACTCGACGAGGCCTTTCTACAACTCACGCGCAAGGTCGACGTGCAGCACGAGCGCGTACTGGCGAAGGGAACAAGCTGATGTCCATATATTTGCGACGAAGCATTGGCGATACGGCGTCCCTGGTGCTCCGCAACCTGGTTCGCTATCAGCGACGGCCGGACGCGATCCTGCTGGTGCTAGTCCAACCGCTGATGCTGGTGCTGCTGTTCCGCTACACGATCGGAGGGGCGATCCGGATCCCTGGCACGAGCTATGTCAACTACCTGATGCCGGCGGCGTTTGCGGTTGCGATCGTGAACGCATCAGCGACGCTCGGCATCGGTGTCGCCGAAGATCTGACCTCAGGTATGGTCGATCGATTGCGCGCTCTGCCGATTGCGCGCTCGGCCTTTCTGTCGGGGCGAGTGATGACCGACGTCGTCAGGAACCTGATCCTGATCCCGCTGGTCGGAGCACTCGGAATCGCCGTTGGGTTCCATTTCCATGGAACACTCCCGAACCTCGCGCTGGCCGGAGGACTGCTACTCGGCCTCGGTTTCACGTTCGCGTGGATCTCGATACTGATCGCGCTGTGGAGCGGATCCGTCGAAGCCACGCTGGGGATGTCCATCCTCCTGTTCGTTCTGGCGGGCTTCGTGTCCTCCGGCTTCGCGCCAGTTGAGACGATGCCGTCGTCGCTACGCGGGATTGCCGGCGCGAGCCCGGTGTCACACGTCGACAATGCGCTTCGCATCCTCACATCGAGTGCCAGCGGGGCAGTTACGCATGAAGTGCTGGCAGCGCTCATCTGGATGGTCGCGATCACGGCCATCACGGTGCCACTTGCCGTCTGGCGATACTCCTACTACACACAATAGGTGGGACGCGCGGACCCCACCCGCGTACTCTGGTCCTGTGTGAGCTAGGCCGGCTTTAACGGAGGCCCTGATCTGACCTCCGTCAAGCCGGTCCGGCTCAAAGTGTCCCGTGCATGGGGCAAAGGTCAGAAACAATGCCATCGGCGGTGCGCCGTAGAACGGGGCCATCGCGGGGTTGCTGGCGTGTGCGCGGGCGGTTTCGGGATGGCGCAGCCAGTGGATTGCGGTTGCGCCCAGGAGGGCGATCAGCATGGTGGCCGTGAGCACCCAGACGATGAGCGCCGCGGTGTGCAGACCCGGCACGCTGACCGGGAGCAGCGCGGCGGCGTTTGCGACGATCCCGGTGCCCATCACCGAGGCAAACCAGTTCGGGCCGAGGTTGGCGAACGGTTCGCTGGGATGCTCCAGCTCGCGCAATAGGCGCCTTGCCGGTCGCGGCGGGCGCGCGTCGCCGGCCGCGACGGTGGTGGGGAGTTCACGTGTGTTCATGGGGAGAGGATCGCGCGGCGATGGCACGAGAACCAGTCGTATCCGGCCTTCATCGATTCCGAATGGGAATGCTATGTTCGGGTGGTGCGATCGGTGGCCTCGTTGGCAAACCCGCTTGCGGGCAGCGAGCTCGTGGCGTTTGCGATCGCCGTGGAGTGCGGCACCCTCGCCGCCGCTGACGCGCTCGAGTTGACCCAGTCGGCTGTCACTAAGCGAATCCACTCGCTCGAGCGGCGCGTCGGTGCTCCGCTGCTCGAGCGCGGACGTTTCGGCGTGCGCCCCACGGCGCTGGGCCGGTCGATCTATCCGGAGGTCAAGCGCGCGCTCGACGGCCTCGACGCGCTCGCGCGTCTGGTCGCGGAGTCCCAGCAGCAGGGCACCGCCGAGCTGCGGCTTATCGCCAGTCTCACGATCGGTGAGTTCCTGCTTCCCGGCTGGCTTGGTGAGTTCCGCGCAGAGCGTCCGGATGTTCACGTGCAACTGCAAGTGCTCAACAGCGGGCGAGTGCTGGACGCGATGGGTGAGACCCAGCAGGGGATCGGGTTCGTGGGGGGCAACGACGCGCTGGACGGCCTGCGGACACTCGTCCTCGCTCGCGACGAGATCGTCGTGGCCGTCGCCTGCTCGCACCCATGGGCACGCAGGCGCACGGTGCGTGCGCGCGAGCTCGGCACGCAGCCCTACCTCACACGTGAGGCATCGTCGGGCACGCGTGCGGTCGCGCAGGCCTCGCTGGAGCGTGCCGGAGTGCGTCTGGAGCCATCTGCGCAGATGGCCAGCGCGCAGAGCCTGAAGCGCACGCTCGCCGGCGGCGGCTTCACGCTGATCTCGCGCCTGGCGATTGAGGACGAGCAACGCGCCGGCACCCTCGTCGGGATCCCGGTCTCAGACGTGGACCTTGGCCGGGAGCTGTGCGCGGTCTCTCGCGCTCGGCCAGCGCTTAAAGGTTCGGCCCGCGTGTTCTGGCGCTGGCTGCAGGCGCGCGCACTGCCCCAAACCACCACGTAGCGAGATCGTTGCCCGTGGCTGCAGCTACATGCGCCTGGAGGCTCCCCGTTGAAGAGCGGCTCGCGTCAAAGGCGATCCCGGCGCGCGTCAAGCCAAGCAGCGAGCAGCCGGCCTGGCGATCCGCGCGGGGACAGCCTCGCGGAGATCAGGACGTTGGAGTCGATCACGACCCGCCGCATGGATGCTTATTGCTGCTTGGCGCGCTGCTCTGAGCGTGAGCGCGCGAATCCATGGGTCCAGCGCCACAGCGACGTTCTGCGGCAAGGCTGAGATCTCGCGCTCGACGGCCTCGTCGAGCAGCGCTGCCTGCTCCGTGAGCATCCGGCGATGGAACGCTGGCGTGATCGATCTGCGCGCTTTCATGTGCTCGTCCTGCTCGAGCAACATGAAAGACGAGCGGCCTATGACCGGCTCGATCATCTTCGAGCCCTCGCCCGGATGTAGCTCGCACGGATCGCTCACGGTCACAGCCGCGATGTCGTCCGGATTCGCAAGCATCACAAGCGGCGGGTGACCTAGCGGATACAAGGTGAATCGATCACCCAGGCGCCTGTGACACTGCTCGAAGTAGGCATAGGGAGCGAACCGGGCGGCGAGCGTTTGCAACAAGCTTGGGTGCAGACCGCCGGGTGGCAGGTCACGACGAGCGCGTCGCATCAGCGTCGACCCGGCACAGTGCGTTTGTAGCCGCGACACGCTGCCCCTCAGTCGCGATCAGACGGTGCGAGCTCGACGCTTTGCGACATATGATCGGACGAGGATGAGCGTCTGTATGACTGGGAGACGGCGATCTGGCCAGGCTCTCGCAGGTCGAGGCGTACCCGCGATCCTGCGTGTGGTGTCACGATCGCGCTGCGCCAACGTGGCCGCTCGATGTGATTGGCTACGGCGCGTACGGTCAGGTGTGCCAGCGCCTCTTGCAGCACGATCTTCATCTCCATGGTGGCGAGATGCAAGCCTGGGCAGCGCTTGTGGCCACCGCCCCATGGCAGCCAGACGTGCGTCGGCGGCGGGTCGTTCAGAAAGCGCTCGGGCTCGAAGCTGTGGGGCGCACGGAAGTGTGCGGGGTCGTGATGCAGCAGATAGATGCAGCCGGCGATTGCCGCCGGCGGTGCGAGCCTCCAGCCGGCGAGATCCGTCGGCCGATGCACTATCCGTGGAATCGTGAACGGAAATACGGGACGATCGCGCATGATCTCCTGGACCGTCGCGGTCAAGTAGGCATCGCTTTCACCGCAGTCGATCTCACGGTGCAGTTGCGCTTGGGCTCGTGGATTATGCGCGAGCAGTTGAAACCCCCACGCCAGCTGTGCGGCAGTCGTCTCATGACCAGCCAATATCACCGACATCAAGTTGTCTCGCAGCAGTTGCTGCGGCGCCGGCGAGCCCACAGCGTCCCAAGCGAACCTCCCCAGCAAGCCTTTTGGACGATCCGTCCGCATTAGGTATTCATCGATAGTTGGGTGCATCAACTCGTCGAGCAGTTCGCGTTCTCGTATGAATCGCCGCCAGCCCATTCGGCCCACTGTTCGACGCATCGTCGACTCCTGAAGCGACGATGAGCGTGCGATTTCCATCATCTTGAGAAGCGCATCCCGCATGTTGCATAGCTCCTCCGGAGCCGCGTCGTCCACCCGGTTGTAGGCCTTGCGCAGGATCACCTCCAGCGTCAGCGAGCGCAGGCTCGCGTGTAGCGAAAACGACTTGCCCAAAGGCCAGTCCGCGATCACACGCCGAGCCACGGTGCGCACCATCTCAGCGTGCTCACACACGGCCGCTTTGCGGAATTCATGCAGTACCGCCCTGCGCCCTTCTACGTGCGCATGGTCGTTCTGAAGCATGAACGAACGCTCGCCCACTATTGGCTCCAATATGCGGGCGCCCTCGCCGGCATGCAGCACGTCGGGCGCGGCGGCGAACATCGCCTTGAAGTCATGGGCACCGGAGAGAACGACGAGCAGAGGATACGAAGTCGTGTTGAGTGTGAAGCGAGCGCCGTAGCGGGCGCGGCAGCGCTCAAACACCGCAAAAGGGTGTCTATACATCATGTAGGTCTGAACGCTCCGCGGCAGTCGTGGACCCGGCGGGAGCTCGCTCGTGCCTACACGCAAGGATGCGTCGCGTGCTCCGGTCACGATCTCACGGCGTCGCTGAGAGCATCGCGTTCACAGTGCTCACACCCCACGCTGTCCGTAGCAGATCAGCCAGAGCCGGAGCACAGGCAACAGCACCTGCGGTAGTGAGCCGCTGCGTGTGAGGAGCGCGCGAGTCGTCAGACGATTCTCGTTGGTGCGCGCGCTGTCCTTTGACAGGTACATCGCGATCATGCTCGCGATTACGACGATGTGCTTCTCTCCACCTCGTAGCGCCGACGCTTCGTTGAGGCAGCGACGCATGATCTCCGTTATGCGCGCCATCGCGACATCTCGACTGGGGTAATACGCGATGTAGCTCTGGTGACCGGTGGCCACATCATTGGCAGCATCGACGTAGCTGTCGAGCATTGTCGAGAGCACGCTGACCCAAGGCCCGTAGGTGCAGCAAACGCCGGCAATCTCCTCATCAGCAACGTTGTGATTGCTCGCTAGTGCCAGCAGCGCGTAGATCAAAAGGGAAGCCGCCGCCGCTGCCGAGAGCTCAAACCACTCGGCTTCCAACTCGTCTGGAAACTCTCGCTCGGCCCACGCTTGCAGCTTCGCTACTCGCGACGCGGGGCAGGGATCGTGATTTAGCGCTTGGACACTCGCACGCGTCGCCTCCGCCACGAGGAAGGGCTGTACCCGCCGAAATGACCGCAACCCCTGACATTGCTGGCGACATTCATCGACAAGCGCGCGCAGATAGCCAGCATCCCCTTCCCGTGCGTCGTACAGGTAATAGTCGCGCATCGGTCGCGCGGGGTCGAGTGCGTCGACCATCGCGGCGTGGAACTGCAGCCCGTTGATCTCGTTGACCTCGGCAGCGCTCTCGTTCGCACTGTCCAGAAAATCCCACATCACCTGATAGGCGACGATTAGGCGCAGCAACACCTTGCTGCGCCTACTGGCCAAGGTGCAGAACAGCGCCGCACCATGCACGTTCTGGCGCTTGTGGTCGATCGCGCTGATGGCGTCTCGGCGTAGACCTTCATCAGAGATCTCCGCTGCCCGTGCTCGCCATCTCCGTAGCTCGTGCCGCACGATCGGCTCGGCCCACAACAGCTCGCGTGCCACAGCGCCACCCAGTGCTCGCATCTGACTCGGCGTCAACGGCGCGACGTCATGCCCGCTGCGCACATGTGAGCAGCGCAGCCTTTCCGCTCGTGGCTTTGTAACGGCATGCCCGTCCATTCCTCAAGGGTAAAAAATGGGAGGCGAGAAGTCCAAATATTGGTACACGACCGCTGTTGCGCCCGCGCCCGAAAGGAGGTTCAACTCTCGAATGCAGTCTCGCCCGAATGGGTTCATTTTCAGCTCGGATCACGAGCTCTTGCCCGTGGCGAACAGTGCTGGCGCGTTGCCCGTCAGGCCTGCGCTTGCACCGCTGTCGCGCGGTAGCCTGACAGTGCGACGATCGCACTTGCCGCAAGCGCCACGACGGCGAAGCTCTCAAGGATGGTCGGCAGGGCGAGTGAGATCACGACCGGGAAGCCTGTGACGATCAGCAGCGCGTGGCTGACAAGCAGCTGGCCGTAAGTGCCAAACGCCGCGCCTACAAGACAGCCGAGGCCGAGCACGACCGTGCTCTCCCACACCAGCGAGCGCCACAGCAGGCCGCGCGCCAGCCCCTGCACCTTCAGCCGTGCGAGTGCGCGGCGGCGCTGCCAGATTCCTGCGCCCATCGTGCTCGCGCTCGCGAGCGCACCAGCGAGCAGCATCAGCAGCGCCATCTGTGTCAGCCGCGCGAGTCCCTGGCGCCCGTTGGCAATCTCCAGCTGTTCGTGGTGGCGCTCGGTCTGCACAGCCAGGCCCGTGTATCCCATCCCCGCGAGCGTGCTGTGCACCTCGGCTGCCACACGCGCCGGCGAGGCGCCCGGCGTGAGCATCACGTTGTAAGCCGACGGTTCGGCGTTGCCCCACCCCGCGACGTAGTCCGCCGGGCTCACCATGACCGCACCCGCGGGCCAGCCGAGGTCCGTGCTGAGCGCCGCCACGCGCAAGGTGATCGGGTGCGGGGTCGGCAGCGTGATGGACTGACCGATCTGGACGTGGTGTTCCTCAGCGAGCGCTTTCGAGATCACGGCCCAGCCGCCGCTGCGCAGGCGTGAAGCGGCGGTCGCAAGGTCGCCTTCTGAGAGTTGGATCGCGCTCAGCAGCCGCGGTGCGGTGGCCGGCGGCGCCTCCACAAACACGCGTCGATCGCCCACGTTCAGGAAACTCGCCCGATAGACGCCGACGGCACGCACGCCCGGCAGCCGGCGCAGCGGCGCGAGCGGGATTTCATGGAAGGCGATCGTCGCAAAGAGGTTGTTACCGGTCGCGGGCGACACCCACAGGTCTGCGGCTGAGGAGATCGTGTGGAAGGACGCCGCCATGCCCGCCTGCAGGTTGCTGCGCGAACCTTGGATCATCGCGCCGCCAACCACCGCCACAGTGGCCGTCGCGGCGATCGCGAGTATCCGCGTGCGCGCCGATGGCGAACGCAGCTCGACGACCGCGAGCGCAGCCGCCGGGGAGCCGGACCGTGCTTGCAGACGCTCGAACACCCAGATACCGACGTCGATCAGCGACGGGAGCAACAACAGCGCGGCAAGCACAAGCGTCACGATCGCGATCACTGAGGAGCCAGGCGCGGCTATCGCGATGACGGTCGTTATAGCCAAGCAGACGATCCCGGCTACGCGGACGCCGCCACCGAGCGAGCGGGCACGCGCAGACGGCACATTCGCCGCAGACGGCGGCGCCCGCCTGTGCGTGCGGGCGTCCCTCAACGGCACAAGCACACCGATCGCCGCCGCCAGCAGACCGGCAACGACGGCCAGCACGACGCTCTGCCACGTGATGATCCGCTCCGAGCTGACGGGAAATGCGATCGAGAGAAATTCGGGGCTGGCGTTGAAGACGAGCTCCGACAAGAGGTCCCCGATTGCGAGCCCGAGCAGCGCGCCGCAGACGCCGATCGTGGCCGCGTCGAACAGCAGCACCTTGACGATCTGGCGCGGCGGTGCGCCGAGTATGCGCAGTTCGTCCACGAGCCGCCGGCGCAGGTGCGCGGTGAGGAGCATTGCGCAGTAGGCGAACATGAACCCCACGAGCGCGCAGATCGCCGCGAACACGCTGGTCGACTGGTTGATCGCGATTGCGGCCTCGTCGAACAGCGTCGTGTCGAAGTTCGCTGGCTCGACGTTCAGATGCCCGGCCGCGATCCGGTTCAGGCCGCGCAACACTTCGGCGTCGCGCCCGGGACGCACCTGTACGAGCACGCGCGAGAGCCGACCCTGCATCCCGGTGAGGCTCTGCGCGTAGCGCAGCGGCGCAATCGCGACCTGGCTGTGGATCAGCGACCCGATCTCTGACTGCTCGAGCACGGCGCTGACCAGTGTCGGTACGAAGTGGGCGCCGACCTGGGCTTCGATGACCCGCAGAGGTTCCGCGCCGATCGCAGCTGCGACTGGCGCAGGCAACACGATTGCCCGCTGGCCCGCGATCTGGCCGGGTGTGAAGTGGCGCAGCAGAGTACCCGTGAAGCGCACGTAGCGCGGGTCGGTGGCAAGCAGGTAGACCGCACGCTTGCCGTCCGGGCCGACCAGGCCGATCTGCGCTTCGAGCATGGGCAGCGCCGCGTGCACGCCCGGCAGCGCCTGCACTTCACCGAGCACCCGTTCGTCGAAGCCCGCCGCCGACCGGGCCTCAAGCTGGTACCGCGACTGGCCGATCACCCCGTTGGTCAGCTGCGCAACCGACCCGCCGAGACTCGCGGTCGCAACCTGCGAGGCGAACAACAGCCCGACCCCGACGGCGATGCCGAGCACCGCGAACAACTCCTGCACGAGCACGCCACGCGCGCGCACCCGCACGACGTACAGGTACGCGACGTCATAAAGGCTCACCGCGCGACTGCGGCCGGGACGGCCGGCGCGGTGTCCGCGTCGAACTCGGCGAGCCGACCGTCGCGCAACACGTGCACACGGTCGGCGTACGCCGTCGCCTGCGGGTCGTGCGTGACGAGCAACAAAGAGGTCCCGCGCTCGCGGCAGACCTCGCCGAGCAGCTCGAGCACCTCGCTGCTGCGCTGCGTATCGAGATTACCGGTCGGCTCGTCGGCGAGCAGCAGTTTTGGTTCGGTCGAGAGCGCGCGGGCGATCATCACCCGCTGACGCTCGCCCATCGAAAGCGAGTCGGCGCGGTGGCATAGACGCTCCCGCAGCCCAAGTCGCTCCAGCATTGGTACGACCTGGCGGTTGCCGCGGCGCACGCCGACTGTCACCCACAGCTTCAGCGCCGCGTTCTGGATGACGTCGCCACCGGGCAACAGCTCGAAGGACTGGTCGATATAGCCCAGCTCGTGCAGCCGGTAGCTCGCCGCCTCGGTGTCCGAGAGCACGGAGATGTCGCGGCCGTCGACCAGCACTTCGCCGCTGTCGGGCGCCACAAGCCCCGCGACCAAGGTCAGCAGCGTCGTCTTACCTGAACCGCTCGGGCCGTAGAGCGCCACCATTTCTCCCGCGCCGACCTCCATCGACACGCCGTCCACGGCGCGCACCGGCTCGCCTCCGCCGGTGGGATGGTGCTTGACGAGCTCGCGCAACTCCAGCATCTCGAATTACCTCGCAAGGCGCCGACCGCGGATCATCGCGCAGCCGACACCGTCGTTGTCTTATTGAGCCGAACGATATTAGTTGACGATCTAGCACGAAAGTCGGTGGCGCGTGCGCAGGATGACTTTTGATCCGGCGTGTGGCGTGAGCAGCGCGGTTCGCCATCGCGGACGCTCGATGCGATCTCTAGCGGGTAGCACCTGCCATGTCGACAGTGCCCGACGCAGCACGGATCGGATCTCGATCAGCGCGAACTGCCGCCCGGGGCAGCGCTTGCGTCCGAGCCCCCAGGGCAGCAGTGCCCCTGGCAGGGACGTTTCCTTCAGGAACCGCTCTGGCATGAACGTGTTGGGGTTGTCGTACAGTTCCGGATCATGGTGCAGCAGATAAGTGCACGCGAGCAGCTGTGCTGGGGGGCGGTATTCCCAGCCGCCGATCTCGATTGGCTGCTTGACGACTCGCGGGGGTAGAAACAGGAAAGTGGGCTTGTGTCGCAGTGCCTCCTGGATCACTGCGTTCATGTACATGTCGTCTGCTCCCTCGTCGATCTCTTCGATCAGTCGGTCCTGCACTGCTGGATTGTGCGCCAGCAGTTGGAAGGCCCACGCGAGTGTCGCAGCGGTTGTCTCGTGCCCCGCGATGACCACCGATATGAGGTTGTCCCGCACTTGCCTATCTGAGAAGGGGGAGCCCTCCGGGTTGCGGGCGCAGATGAGCAGGCCCAGCAGGTCGGCTTGCCGATTGCCTTGATCCCGGTGCTCGCAAGTACGTCGGCGGCTTGAGATGAGCGGATAGATGATCTCGTCCACCGCTTGTCGCCGACGCTCGAACTTTCGCCATGCTTCCCGCCACCCGGGCAGGTGACGCAATCGTGGCTCCTGCAGTAGTGGCGTGGCCATCACCGACAGCATGTCCAGCATTCGCTGACACAGAATCTCGTGCACCTGTATCCCGTGGCCCGGTGGCTCGCAGACCGAGCTTTTGTTCCCGCCGCGATCAGCGATCGCGGCTATCAGCATGACCTTCAAGGTCAACCCGTACACGTATTGGCTGAGCGAGCAGACGGTATCGGCTGGCCACGTTGCGAGTTCGCGATCCACGACATCGGTGATCATGTCGGCGTGGCTGTGAACGGCGTTGTTGTGAAACGCTGGCATGATCGCGTCCCGCACGCATGTGTGTTTCTCTTTCTCGTGGAGCATGAACGCGCTCTCGCCGAACACCGGCTCCATAAGAGCTCCGCCTGCCCCGGAATGCAGGTCCTCCGCAGAGGCGGTGGCGATTGCTCGTATGTCTCTCGGGTCCGAGCTGAGCACGAACGGCGGCTTGCCGAACGTGTAGATAGTGAAGCGGCGTCCATGTCGTCTCCAACGTCTTTCGACGCTGCCAAATGGCTGGGCTATACCTTCGATCGTCTGCAGCAGCGGGGGTAGTCCGAGCGCCGGTGGGAGATCGTTCCTATGAAGCACGACGGCCCTTATATACGCGTCACGTGCCACCCGCTAATTTGTTGGGTTCTAAGACATGGAAGGGGCAGCGACATGGCGGAGACCCAAGCACATCGACGAGTAATCCGAGGCGCGAGTCTCGCACTCGTGGTCTGTGCAGCAGCGCTTGTGCTCGACACGAACATCGCGAGTCCCGCAACTGCCGCCAGACTCACGGCGCGCGTCGCGCCGGCCCTCAACGTCAGCGATAAAGCGCAGCTGCACTCCGTCAGGCAATCGGGCTCCGACCTCCTAGAGGAAGGACAGGCGAGCGGCAGCCTCCCGGGACGCGTCCGAGCGCAGTTCAACCTCGGCGCTACCGTGTACGCGTCTTTCACTATCTCGACGCCGGACGGCTCAATCAGCGGCAGCGGATCGAGCAAGCTGCACGGCACCGGAGTTTGGGATAGCTTCGGAGGAACCATCACCGTTACGCATGGCACAGGACGCTATTCGCACGCACATGGCCATGCGGGCTTCTACGGCGTAATCAATCGGCGCACCTACGCCGCTAATGTCCAGACCACCGGCACGCTCGACTACTGAAGCCCGAGGTGTTGGCACAATGCGACGTTGAGACTCGATCAGTAGGGCACGCGCCGAGCCCCGCCGGCTACCGCGACCCCCGCCGCAACCGCCAAAGCAGATAAGCCACCACAGCAATATTCACCAACACCGCCCCGACCTTCAGGAACGTGGCGCTTTTGGTCAGCTCCCACACCTCGGGGATGAACAGCAGCGAGGTAGCGACGACGGTCAGCCACTCGCCCCAGCGGCGGCGCTTGAACAGGCCGTACGCCTCGGCGCCCTCGAGCAGGCCGTAGCCGATCGCGACGAGCCCGAACAGGAGGTCCTGGTTTGCGTGGATCTTGCTGACGTCGTTGATGATCCGCTGGATCCAGTTTTCTTTGGGGTCCAGCCCGAGGTGCGCAGCGAGGTGGGCGATGTCGCTGGCCCAATTGGCGTGCGGATGAGTGACGAGCACGATCCCCACGGCGAGCAGCACAACCGCCCTGAACGTACGCTCGGCCGCGATCCACGGCAGTAGCCGGTCGTGAGAACGGTTGGGGTCGGCCGGTGCGCTCATCTGCGACGCTTCTACCCGATATCGAGGGGAGAGGCGTTTGTGAGCGACCACGCAAGCCAGGAAGGCAAGGGTTCATCCGCCAGCTGGAGAGCACGGCTGGCGCTGGCGGGTGCGGTGCTCGCACTCGCCGTCGTATGTGCTGGGCCGGGCTCAGCACAGGCTGCTCCGCCATCCATGCTGCGTGTCGGCACGCAGACGCTGACGTTGTGTGCAACTGCACCGCTCTCCTACTGCGGCACGCTGTCGGTGCCGCTGGACTATGCCATGCCCACGGGGCCGCACATCTCGGTCGTCTACCGCTGGTATCCCGCCTCCGCGCCCACCGGTGGGTTGGCGTCCGGCACGGTTGTGCCCGTTGAGGGTGGTCCGGGCTATCCGTCGATCGGGTCGGTCGCTTATGAATCGGGCGGCTCGCCCTCCGGCTACAGCGTGATGTATGGGGGGCTGCTGCAGCGTTTCAACATGCTCGCGGTCGACAATCGCGGCACCGGGGAATCGACCCCGCTTCACTGTGTGGCACTGCAGGACTTCTCCGGGCCGACCGGCACGGAAGCCTTCCAGCAGGCGGCCGCCGGGTGCGCGGCGGCGTTGAACCATCGCTGGAAAGGCCCTCACCACAGCTGGGTTCACGCGTCGGACCTGTTCACTTCGGCGCCCGCCGCGGAGGATCTCGCGAGCGTCATCAGAGCGCTGGACCTGGGCAAGGTCGACCTCTACGGCGACTCCTACGGCTCGTTCTTCGCGCAGGTATTCGCATCGCGCTTCCCGTCGCTTGTTCGCAGCGTGATCCTCGACTCGACGTATGAAACGGTTGGCCTCGACCCGTGGTATCGCAGCACGATCGAATCGATGCCAGCTGCGTTCAACGCCGCCTGCAGCCGCTCAGCGGCGTGCGCCACCGCGGCGCCGGGCTCCTCGTGGGTACGGATCGGTGAGCTCGCTGAAAGTCTGCGCGAGCATCCCCTGTCAGGGGTCGTGCCGGGGCCGAACGGCAAGCCGCAGGAGGTGAGCATGGAAGTGGACGGGCTGGTGAATCTGGTAAGCGACGCCGCCGAGGACGTGAACATCTACCGCGAGCTCGACGCCGCGGCCCGCGCATGGCTGCAAGCAGGCGATCCCGCGCCGCTGCTGCGCCTGTACGCCCAGCGCCTGGCTGTAGATGAGGCGTACTTCGGTGTGCCCTTCCGCGAATACTCGGTCGAGCTGTACCTCGCGGTGTCGTGTCTTGACTACCCGCAGCTGTTCAACATGCACGCCACCCCGTCGCAGCGCGCTGAGGAACTCGCCACCGCTGAGGCGGTGCTCGCGCCCACGACGTTCAACCCGTTCTCCATCTCTGAATGGCTGTCCCAGGATGAGAACACCGAGGCATACACAGGCTGCCTCGACTGGCCGAGCCCGACCATCGCTCAGCCGCCAACCACAGGCCATCTGCCACTACTGCCGAGCAAGCTGCCCGTGCTCGTCCTGGGGGGCGAATTCGACACGTGGACGCCAGCCGCGGGCGTCCCCAAGGTGCTCGCTGAGATCGGCGGGCACGCGCGCTTCATCGAGCTCGCCAACTCGACGCATGTGGTGGGGGAGGGCGATACCGAATGCGGCTCGACGCTCGTGCAGGAGTTCGTGATCAACCCCCACGCGCTCGACAAGCTGAACGCCAGTTGCGCCCCCGCCGTGTCGCCGATCCACACGGTCGGCGTGTATGCCGCGCGGCTCTCAGAAGTTCCGCCGCTACAACCCTCATCCGCAAATGACGCATCGAGTGAAGAGCTGCGACTGGCTGCCGCGGCCGTCTCCGCAGCGGGCGATGCGATTGCCCGCTACCAGGCGATCGAAGCGCCGCTCGACCACGGGCTGGCGGGTGGCGAGGTACACGCCAGCGAGCACGGTGCGCTGTTGAAACTGCACCGCGACCGGCTCGTGCCGGAAGTCGCTGTGAGCGGCACCGTCAAGCTCGCGCCCGATCAGAACTCGAGCGATGGCGACACCGTGCTCGCGACGCTGACGGCGAAGGCGCCGGGCATGAACACGGCCTCCGTCACCGCCACGTGGACGACCGCCGGTGCGGGCGCGATCGCGCAGGTGACGGGTAGGGCCGGTAAGCAGCCGCTCGCGGGCACCATGCCTGCGCCGTGAGGATGTTCCCAGCGATGACCAACTTATGGCTTCGCCCTGAGCGTCAGTGGGACCCTGCTGGTGGCCGATATCCAGCCTGGTAGAGCCAGGTCGATGTAGCCGGCGAGGGCGAGGAGGTCTTCGTAGCGCTCGTCGGGAGCATGGCTCCAGACGCGCTGGTGATGCGCGAGACGGTTGCGGAAAACATGCAGGCGAGCAAGCGGACCCTCGATAGTGCCAAGCTGGCGGTCGGGTGCGTGCGGGAAACCGCTGGCTAGATCCGGCCAAAGCCCGGTGAGCTTCTTGGTGATGAGAAAGCGCCAGAACCCAAAGCTCAGCTCGCTGATCGTCTGCCCGTCGCTTGCGCGCTTGCCCTTTTGCCTCACGCGGTCGCGGGCACTTGCGATGTCGAGACGCGCCCGGCTGCTCAGCTCCTGCGCGGGATCGTCCAGCCAGGAGCCCGGCCGCTTGAGTCGGTGATGGCGCGCGTCGAGCCGCTCATCGAGAACGTTTCGCAGCGCCACCTCCATGTGGCCGATTGGCTCCCAGAAAGCGGCAGTGATCGCCGAGTTCCAGCGGTACATCGCGATAGCCAAGGCGAAGTCCCCACCGCAATGGTCGATGTACGTGCTCAGTCGCTCGGCGCTGAAAATACGTTCGAGGTCCTGCGGCTGCAGCTGTGGGTTTGGAGTAGGCATCAGAGATCGTTCGCGCTACGATAAGACGTGAAGACCCCGGAACGGTCCCTGTGCAGTCCCTCTCGGGGGACAGGCCAAACCGCCGGGGTTTCGTTCGTTCTTGGCTGCCTCGCGACGGTTCGACAGGCGTTACGCGACCTCGTTTGGGCGCACCGACCAGGTTCGCCCGCTGAGCGGGATCAAGCCTCGAGCATCAGCGTCACTGGGCCGTCGTTGACCAGCTCTACGGCCATGTGTGCACCGAACACGCCGCGCTTGGCGCTGGCGCGCTCACAGAAGCGCTCATATAGCGGCTGAGCGTGCTCGGAGCCAGCGGCGGCGATGAAGCTCGGCCTGTTGCCGCGCCGCGCATCACCGTAGAGGGTGAACTGGCTCACGCACAGGATCTCGCGCTCGCCGAGCGCCTCGTTCATGTGCCCGTCGGCGTCAGGGAAGATGCGCAGCGCGCGTACCTTGGCAGCGAGCCGGTCGGCTGCGGCGTTGTCGTCCTCGTGAGTAACTCCCAGCAGCACCAAAAGCCCTGGGCCGATCTCGGCGACCAGGCGCTCGTCCACTCGCACGGCGGCGTGGCTGACCCTCTGCACGAGCGCTCGCATATTGGCGGCCGAGTATAGGGACGCTCCGTCCGAGTTTTGCCCATCGGACTCCAGTGATTACGGGTCTTTGCCGAAAACGCTTGCATGCGCCTTCCTGGCGGACTGAGGAGGCTGAGCGCACAGCTGACGCTCACCCGACAAGTGGCGCTGTTGAGCGTCGTGCCGATCGTCGCGCTGGGGTTCATCCTCGCGCGCGTTCTGCAGGCGCAGATCGTCTCGCGCACGCTGGCCGATGAGAGCGAGGCAGCACGGATCATCGCGCACATCGGTATCGAGCCGCACCTCTCACCGCAGGACCTGCGCACGGGTCTCACACCCGCTGGCATCCGTGCGTTGGACCAACAGCTGAGCGCGCGCTCGGTCACGCAGGATCTCGCCCGAATCAAGATCTGGAACTCGCACTACAAAGTCATCTACTCCGACGATCACAGCCTGATCGGGCGCACACTGACGCCGAGCGATGACCTGCTGCACGCGCTCGCCGGTCGGCCTGATGACGCGGATGTGGTCACGCCGCGCCTACACACCGAGACCGCCAGCGAGGTTGGCCTGGGTGAACTGGTTGAGGTTTATGTGCCGCTGCGCTTCGCTTCATCTGGACCCCCGGAAGGCGCGTTTGAGATCTATCTGAGCTATCGCCCGATCGCGTCTGCGCTCGCGAGCGACAAGCGAACAATCGCGCTGCTCGTGGCGATCGGGTTGGCGCTGTTGTGGGCGATCCTCTATCGCATCGTCGCGCGCGCCTCGCGTAGGCTGCGACGCCAATCGCGGGAGAACTATCGCCTCGCGCGCTACGACCAGCTGACGGGGTTGCCCAACCGCACGCTGTTTATCGAGCGTGTCACGAACGCGGTTCGCCACGAAAGCCGCAGTGACGGTGCTGTGGCGGTCCTGCTGATCGATCTGGATCACTTCACCGAGGTGAACAACACGCTGGGCGCCACCAACGGCGACGAACTGCTGCGTGAGGTTGCCCGGCGTCTGCGCGACGAGTTGCCTGGGGAGACGCTCGTGGCGCGGCTGGGTGGCGATGAGTTCGCGGTGCTGTGCCCACGCACGGGCGGCGTCGCCGATGCGCTCAGAATCGCAGCGGCTCTGCAGGCGAGCCTTGAAGCGCCAGTGTCGCTCAATGGGGTTGCGCTGAACGTCGAGGCGAGTATCGGCGTCGCTGTGATGGGTGAGCATGCACAGGACCCAGATGCGCTGCTCAGGCGCGCCGATGCTGCGCTTTCGCACGCGCGCTCGCGGGGCGGTCGCCTTCAGGTCTATTCGCCCGAGTGCGATCAGTTCGATGCCACCGGCCTCGCGTTGCTCGGACAGGTGCGCTCGGCGCTCGAGCACGGCGAGTTCATCGTCTATTACCAGCCGAAGGTCGACATGCGGAGTCGGCGGATCGTCGGTGTGGAGGCGCTTGTGCGCTGGCAGCACCCCGAGCACGGGATGCTGCCGCCGATGCGGTTCATCCCGCTGATCGAGCAGACCGCTCTCGTGGGTCCGCTGACGATGCACGTGATCGAGCAGGCGCTGACGCAGTTGGTCGCTTGGCGCAGCAGCGGGATCGATCTTGAGCTGTCGGTCAACCTGTCCGCCCGTAACCTGATTGACGCCGAGCTCCCGGGTCGGATCGCCTCGCTGCTGGATCAGCATGGGATCCCCGCGGAGCGGCTCACGGTGGAGGTCACGGAGAGTGCGGCGGTGATCGATCGCGGCAGAGCGGTGGCGGGCCTTGAGGCGCTGAGGGCCAGTGGTGTGGGTGTATCGATCGACGACTTCGGGACAGGCAACGCCTCGATCGAGTATCTCGCGACACTGCCCGCGAGCGAGATCAAGATTGACCGCTCGTTTGTCACAGACATCCTCGAGGATCGGCGCAGTGAGGCGATCGTGCGCTCGACGATCGAGTTGGCCCGCAACCTTGAGCTGACGGTGGTCGCCGAGGGCATCGAGAGTGAGGCAGTGATGCAGCACCTCGCCACGCTCGGTTGCGATGTGGGCCAGGGTTACTTCATCTCGCGACCGCTGCCTGCCGCGGAGCTCGCGTCGCAGCTTCGCGCGCCGCTTGCGCTGCGCGTCGGCGCAGGCGCATAATCCCGCGTAGGTCTTCGTAGGCGGTCGCGAGGATGTCCACGCGCGAATCGGGGTCATCGACCCAGTGGACGGGCACCTCGTGGATGGACAGCTTGTTGCGCTGTGCGAGATAGAGCATCTCGGTGTCGAAGAACCATGCGTCGTCCTCGACCTGCTCGAGCAGCGTCTGCACAACCTCGCGGCGGGCGGCCTTGAAGCCGCACTGGGCGTCGGAGAAGCCGGTGCCCAGCAGGGTGTGCAGAAGCAGGTTGTAGCCGCGGGAGATGAGCTCGCGCTTGATCCCACGCTCGACCCGCGCGCCGGGAGCGAGGCGTGAGCCGATCGCCAGGTCCGCCCGCCCCTCCAGCAGTGGCTCCAGCAGATCTGTGAGCGCGTCAAGATCGGTCGAGAGGTCGACGTCCATGTAGGCCACGACGTCAGCATCGCTGGTGCCCCAAGCGGCGCGCAGCGCGAGGCCGCGTCCCTTGTGCTTCAGGTGCATCACGCTCAGCTCGGGGAACTCCATCGAGAGCAGGCGGGCGACACCGAGCGTGCCGTCGGTACTGGCGTTGTCCGCGATTGTGATCTTGAAAGGGAGATCGAAGTTGCGCACCAGATGCGCGTGCAATGTCTGCACGCTCGCGGCAAGGAGGCGCTGCTCGTTGTGGACGGGTATGACGATCTCCACGGTGTGGGGGCTGAGCATGGGGGTGGTGGTGTGGGGGCTGAGTGGGTTCATGTCACGCATCCTGCAACGCTGGTTTGCGAGGGCGCTGGAGGAAGGCTGAGAGCTGGCTGAGCGTCACGACGGCGGGCGGCTGCACGACCTCGTGGGAGCCGTCGTCGAAGACGATTACGCCACCGTGTGGCAGCCATGCTCGGGCTGCGCCGGGTCCGCTGAGGAGCGCTGCCTTCGCTTGGATCTCCGCCATCAGCGCGGTGGGCGCGAGCGCTGTCACCTGCACGATGCCGGTGAACGCGGGGCTTGCGGTTGCCGGGTCGAGCAGGTGGTGGGCGGGTTTGCCGTCGTCTGTCAGCCAGCTGCGCCTGCCGATGCCGCTTGTGGCCACGCCGGTGTGTGACATCTCGAACGTGTGCAGGATGCGACCGTCGAACGGGCTTTCGACGTTGATCGGGCGCGTCAGCTCGGCGCTACCGCCGATCATCAGGTCACCGGCGCAGTTGATCGCGAAGCTGGGGTGGCTGGCGAGCAGCTCGCCGAGGGCATCGGCGAACAGCCCCTTCGCGAGACCGCCGCTGTCGAGCTTCAGGCCGGGAGGGCGCGTGACGATGTGGGCGTCGAGATCGACCTCGATCGCGCGCCAGCCCGCGCGCGCGGATCCGCCTGCCGGCGTCCTCGTGGGGGCGAGCGCGAGCGCCTCAGCCAGCGGGATCGGTGCTGGTAGCTCGTGGCTGTAGCCGGCGCTCTCGATGTCGTCCAGCAGCGTGGCGTCGACCAACCCGTGAGTCAGCGCTCCGGCGGTGTGGACGGCGTATGCGAAACGTGCCATCAACGCGCGCACCGGCACCTCCCGCCGGGAGTCGCGGTTCAGCTGCGACAGTTCGCTGTCCGGCAGGAAACGGGAGAAGCGCTCGTGCCATTCCAGCAGCATTTGCCTGGCGAGCGAGGCGGCGCCTTGTGCCGAGCCAGCCTCGCCAGAGCCGATCACGAGTACGGCGCACCTGGAGCCAAAGCAGTCGAACTCCTCTACGGTCTCTGCGCTCATGACTGGGAGGTGGTCACAGCGGAGCCGGCGCTGGTCGTAGGGGTGCTTTCTGTCGTCGAGGTCCCCGTGCTGGTGGAGGTCGTGGACGCTTTGGAGGAGCCGGTGGTGGTGCTTGCGCTGGCGGCTCGTTTGGCGTTGGCCACGAGCGCGGGATCGTGACCTGAGGCGAGCTGCACGTAGATCACGAGGAAGGCTGTGCTGAACAGGACCGCGGCGAGGCTGGCTACCGATCGGCGGATGCGGCGTGCACGTCGGTATAGACCGTCGCGGTGAGCGGCGGCGCGCGCCCTGGCCTGAAGCTGCGCGGGTGTGGGGGGCGCGGGCGGGCGGTGCGAGGTGTTCTCATGCGAGTCCATGGTCGCTCCAATCGGGCTGGGGGATAGCGGGAGCGGCAAGCTTGCGCGACGCGTGTTGGCGTTTTGCAGGGGCAGCCTGTGAGGTTGCTGAGCGGCGGCGCCCGCTCGCGAGGCGGAAGATCAACAGGCCGATCGCGGGCACGGTGACGATCGCTGTCATCGCCAGGAACCATGTCTGCCCTGCGTCGGTGCCCTCGCCGAGGGAGTGCACGAGGCCTAGGATCCAGGCGAGCGCGGTGAAGCGGTGGAGCGTGCGCCAGCGTTGCACGCCGATGCGCGTGCGGGCGTAGTAGGAGAGGCCGAGTATCGCCAGCATCCAGAACGCGACGATTCCCATGCTCGTCCAGAAGGTCTTGTAGCCGCTGAGGAACGGGATCGCCACGTCCCCGAGGCTTGGGTGCAGATAGCCGTCGCCGATCAGAGTCAGGCCGTGAATCACCAGTGCCACGAGCGTCGCCAGCGACAGCGCCTCGTGGGTGACCCGTAGGTCGGCGCGGCGGGCAGCGCCGGTCTTGAGCATGCCACCCCCCATCAGCAGGCCGATGCAGATCGACAGGCTCGACAGCACCAGTGCGGCGATGCCTGCCGCGCGGCTGGTGATCCAGAAGAGGTGGGGGCCGACCGCTGTGGCGAGGATGTTGGCTTGCGTGGTGATCATGTGTGTCATCAAAGCGGGGGTTCCTGGGAGCGGGCTGTGAATAGGCTGGGCACTGGATGGGGCTGGCGGGCGGCGCCTCTGGGGCACCGCCCGCCGTCTCGCTTGAGTTACGCGCTCGCGTTACGCCCGGGCGGAAAGCGCCGCCGTGCGGGCGGGCGCCGTGTGCTGCCTGGAGCGCGGGTGCCTGACGGTCCGGTGCTGGGGGGCAACGGTCGCGACGGCCGGTGTGTGGGGGGTGAGCAGCTTGGCCCGAGACATGACGAATGCGAGTACGCCGATCAGGGCCAGGTCGGCGAGCACGATGATTGCGATGGCAAGTGTGAGGGACATTTCCGGAGCCTTTCGGATCGGTTGCGATTGACTGGTATCCAGTGTCGCTGTGCAGGCTCAGCGCTCTGCGGGTGGAGCCTGAGAGCTGGCTGAGAGACCCCGCGGCGGCTCAGGAGGCGACTTGGGCAGGCGGACGCTGAAGACGGCGCCCCCGTCGGGCGCGTTGGTGGCGCTGATCTCGCCGTGATGCGCGGAGACGACCGTGTGCGCGATCGCGAGGCCCAGGCCTGCTCCCGCCTTGCCGCGCTCGCGGCCTGCCTCCGCACGCCAGAAGCGGTCGAACAGACTGCCGTCCCCGGTTTCCGGCAGTCCGGGGCCGTGGTCACGCACCGTGACCGTGACCGTCTGATCGTCCTGCGCGAGCGACACGTCGATGGGGGTGCCGGCGGGGGTGTGGACGAGCGCGTTGCGCATGAGGTTGGCGAGCACCTGGCGCAGCTGGTGCTGATCGCCGTGACAAGCGCCGGGCCGCTGGCGTGCAGCTCGATCGTCCTGTCAGGGGCGATGGCGCGCGCGTCCTCGACCGCGTCGTCGGCCAGCACGGTGAGGTCGACGGGCTCTCGTTTGAGCTCGGGCGCCTCGTCCAGGCGGGCGAGCGTCAGCAGATCCTCGACCAGTACGCCCATGCGCTTGGACTCCTCCTCGATCCTCCGCATCGCCATCTCCGTGCTGTCCTGGTCCGCGGTCGCTCCCATGCGGAACAGCTCGGCGTAGCCGCGGATGGAGGCCAGCGGCGTGCGCAGCTCGTGTGAGGCGTCGGCGAGGAACCGGCGCAGGCGCTCTTCGCTTGCTGTGCGCTTGGCAAACGCCTCCTCGAGGCGGTCGAGCATCGCGTTGAGAGCGAGCCCGAGTCGCCCGACCTCGGTCTTGTCGGTGGCGGGGCTGACGCGCCGGGAGAGCTCGCCGGCGGCGATCTCCCCCGCTGTGACCTCCATGCGGTCGAGCGGACGCAGCCCGAGCCGCACGACGAACGACGCGCTGACAGCCAGCGCGAGCAGCACGCCGACGATCACCAGACGCCTCGACGAGCAGCAGGCGGCTGAGCGTCTGTTTGACTTCGCTCAGCGGCACGGCGACGACGTGATGCCGCTGTCCTCGGGGTCGCGGCTGGCATATACGCGATAGCTGCAGGCCGCGAGGTGCCCACGGAGCCGACGGTGAAGAGCTTGTTCAGCGGCGATCTGCGTCGGGCAGCTTGGGCGCGGGCGGGTGCGTTCGCTGTCCGTAGGTGAATGCAGACGTCCCGATCACCTTGCCGGAGGCTTCGCGGCGCTGGCCGTAGGTGCCGGGGGGCAGGTTCGATCGGGCCGCCCGGCGACCGCGCCTGTGCCGCCGTGGTCTGCAGCCGCCGGCGCGCGGTTGTCGTTCGGCGTCGTCGGCGTGGCTGTGAAGCCTTCGTGGTCGAGCGCGCTGCGACGACGGACGGGGCCGGCGCCGCGCACCTGCTGGTCGAGGCGGCCTTCCAGGAACGAGCGCTGCTCGGTGTAGGTGACCGCGCGCCAGCGCCACAGGCCCGCCGCCGCCAGCAGCAGCACGCTGGCCAGCACGCGCGCGCGCAGCGAGGCCATCAGGAGCGCGGCGCCTGCAGTGCGTAGCCGACGCCGCGCACGGTCCTGATCAGCGACGGGCCGTGGGCGTCGAGCTTCTTGCGCAGGTAGCTGATGTAGGTCTCGAGCACGCGCCCGTCGCCGCCGAAGTCGTAGTTCCACACGTGGTCGAGCAGCTGCGCGCGCGTCAGCACCCGGCGCGGGTTGAGCATCAGGTAGCGCAGCAGGCGGTATTCGGTGGCCGTCAGCTCGATCGGCTCGCCGGCGCGGGTCACCTCGCGCGACTCCTCGTCGAGCTCGAGGTCCTCGAACACCAGGCGGCCGGACTCGGGTGCGGCCTGGCCCGTGCGCCTGAGGATCGTCCTGATGCGGGCGACGAGCTCCTCGAGGCTGAACGGCTTGGTCATGTAGTCATCGCCGCCGCCGTGAGAGCCCGCGGACCTTGTCCTCGGTGGCGTCGCGGGCGGTCAGGAAGATGATCGGCACGCCGGCGCGCTGCGCGCCGAGGCGCCGGCCACCTCGAAGCCCTCCATGTCGGGGAGCATCACGTCGAGGACGATCAGGTGGGGTTTGAAGCTGGCGACGGCGGCGAGCGCCTCGCGGCCGCTGGCGGCGCTCTCGACGGTGAAGCCCTGGAAGCGCAGGGCCATCGTGATCACCTCGACGATGTTCGGCTCGTCGTCGACGACCAGCACGCGGTGTGCGGCGGGGCTTTCAGACATGTGCGCGCCTTCCTGTTGGAGTGCGGTGTTCATCGAGTCTCAGGATCGCCAGGCGGTGTGAGCGTATCCGCTGAGAATCCTGAGAGTTACCTGAGAGCTCGTTGGCACGAGCCTGGGCTCATTGCGTCGAGCGCATCGGCGTTTCGCGGGCACTGGTTGTCAGTAGGTCCCTAGAATGGGGGCCAATGATCATGCTGACGCGCTCGCTGCGACCGGCTGTGCTTGCTGTCATGTTGCTGGCGGCGCTCGTGGCCGTCGCTCCCGCTGGCGGCGCGGACGATGTCAAGACGAGCACTCACTGGTGGGTGATGCCCCAGCACCTGACCTGGTACTGGCAGCTGACGGGCAAGATCACCAACAACGACGAGCCCGTGGCCGCGTATGACATCGACGGGTTCGAAACGAGTGCGGCTGAGGTGGCCAGCTTGCACGCGCGGGGCAAGCACGTGATTTGCTACATCGACGTGGGCACCGCCGAGAACTGGCGCCCCGACTACTCGGAGTTCCCGGCATCGGTGCTGGGCGCCTCCAATGGCTGGCCAGGGGAGAGGTGGCTCGACATTCGCCAGCTGAGCGTGCTCGAGCCGATCATGACGGCACGCTTTCAGATGTGCCAGGAAAAGGGCTTCGATGCGGTGGAGCCGGACAACATGGAAGGCTACGCCAACGACAGTGGCTTTCCGCTGACGGCGCAGGAGCAATTGACCTACAACGAGTGGGTCGCAAATGAGGTGCACTCGCTGGGGATGGCTGTTCTGCAGAAGAACGACAGCGAACAGACTCGTGAACAGCTCCCTTACTTCGACGGCGCTCTCAGCGAGCAGTGCAACCAGTACCACGAATGCGCCAACTTCCAGCCGTATCTGGCGGCCGGAAAGCCGGTCCTGAATGCCGAGTACAAGCTCTCGCGGGCCAAGTTCTGTGCCGCGGACGAAGCGGCTGGGATCATGGGAGCGCGCTACAAGCTGGCGCTCAACGGCAGGGTCTTCCGTCCCTGCTGGTAAGGGCGCTTGCCGCGAGCGCTCTTTACGCGTGCTGCAGACGCAGGTCGAATTCCATCGTCGCTTTGCCCGTCACCGTGACAAAGCCGCCGACGCTCGGTGCGGTCATGCCGAATTCGCTCCATGGGAAGGTGAGCGCGCCGGCTGCCTGAAGCGTGGACCCTGAGAGGCTGAATTCGACTGGGAGTGTCTCGAGCTTGGAGGTGCCATGGATGTTGAAGACGCCTGAGACCGATGTGCGCACGACCTTGCCGGTGCTGGCACTCGCTGGCAGTGTCACTGGCTTTGAGAGCACGAACGTGGCGGTGGGATAGCGGCTGCTTTCCAAGCCGATTTCGTGGATTTTTTCATCGCGCATGGAGCGATCGCTTTTGAGCGTGCTGACGGCAACGCTGAACGAGGCGGCGGTGATGGTGACCCTGCCGTCCGAGCTCGTCAGGGTGGCTGCGCCGGTGATCTGCGAGGTGCGTCCGACGGCGTCGCTCTCGGCAGGCAAGAACGCGAGCTTCTCGCGTACGCGGTAGCCGGCCTGGGAGCCGCTTGCGACGCTCCAGTGTCCGCCTGTGGTGGAGCTCGACGCGCTGACGCTCGCCTGCGTGCTGGTCGTGCTCGTGCTCGTGGTGGCAGTGCCGGTGGTGGAGCTGAGTTTGAACGGCTTCGGAGAGGATGTGGGGAAGACCACGAAGTAGATCAGCAGAAAGCCAGCCACGATCACCGTGAGGCCGACTGTGGCGGCGATCAGCGCGAAGCGTTTGCGGTGCTCGCGTGCAGGTAGCTTGGCCATCGCTCTCAGATCCTCTCAGTAGTGGGCGGCTGAAGGGCCGCTGCTCGAGGCTCCATCACAATGGGCCCGGCTGGGGAGAGGCTCAGGACTTGCTGAGAGTTGACTGAGCGTGCGGGAGAACGAAAGCGACGCGATCCTGAGCCGCTCGAGGGACCCTTCCCTTCCGGCCCCGGCGTGCGAGCGCTCGCACCGCATTCAAGCGAGAAGGCGTGAGATGTCGATGTCGAGGTGGTGTCGACTATCCCGGCTGACAGAACTGCCTCGCCGCAGGTGCCGGCTTTTGCTGCCCCGGCAGGCGCCGTGGTCGCGCCCTCCAGCCCCATGGCGTGTGCGGCGCGAGCTTTCGGGGACGACTATCCGCCGATCAGCCGTCATTGGCTGGCGCGCTGTGCGGGGATCGCATATGTGATCTCGGCGATGATCTACCTGCCGTGGCTGTTCTCCTCGCTTGACCGCCATCTCCCGTGGCTGGCGTGGCCGTTCCTGGCGGCCAACCTGCTCACGCTGGCGACCACCCTGCTGAGCGTCTTCAACCACTGGTGGCGCGCGGTGCCAGAGCGACAACCGCTGCCGCACGGCGAGGAGCCGCTCGTCGGCATCATCATCCCCTGCTGCGGTGAGCCAGTGGCGATGGTGCTGCGGACAATCACTTCTGTGCTCGAGCAGGACTGGCCGCGGGAGCGGATGGCGATCGTGGTGAGCGACGACGGTCACGATCCCGCGCTTGCCGATGCGCTAAGCGGCTGGCCGGTTCTGTACCACTCGCCACCTGCGCGATTTGCTCCCGGGCGCGATGGTGCGGCCAAGGCCGGCAACCTCAACTCGGCTTTCTCGATGCTGATCGAGGCGCATCCCGCGCTTGGCTTCATCGAGACGCGCGATTGCGACGATGAGCTCGGCTCGACGAGCTTCCTACGCGAGGTTCTGGGGCAGCTGATGCGAGACGCGCGGCTCGCATATGTGCAGACGATCAAGGAATCGCAGGTCAGCGCGGGGGATCCGTTCAACAACCGCGAGGCGATGTTCTACCGCGGCCAGATGCTCGCGCGCAATGCCGCAAATGCGACGTTCCCGTGTGGCTCGGGCGTTGTGTGGCGAAGGGCGGCGCTGGAGGACATCGGGCTGTTCCCCACGTGGAACCTGGTCGAGGATCTGCAGTCGGGGGTGGAGGCGCTGCGTCGCGGCTGGCACAGCCGCTACCTGCCGATCGTGGGCGCGATGGGCCAGCACTCGCCTGAGGATGTGCCCAACGTGTACAAGCAGCGCGGTACGTGGGCGATCGACACGGTGCGCCTGATGATCTGGGGCGACCTGCGCGGCCTCGGCATCCGTCAGCGCGCGCAGTTCTATGAGCTGCTGTGCTACTACCTGCATTCGTTCACCGTGCTGGTGTATGTGCCGAGCATCATCGGCGCGCTGCTCGGCTATGTCCCGTTTGCGGCCAGCGGCCGGAGCTTTCTCGTGCACATGCTGCCGATCGTGCTCGCCACCGAGGCATGGCTCCTTGCGATCAATCGCCCTTACAACGATCGCCGTCGTCGCCAGCGACACCCGATTCGCGAGCTGTGGCGAGTGCGGATCATCTGGAGCGGAATGGCGCCGGTGTTCATGAAGGCCTCGATCCAGGCGATCCTCGGCGGTCCCAACCGCAAGCCGGTGTACAAGGTGACCCGCAAGCACAACGATCCTCGCTGGCACTGGGGTCACACCCTGCCGCAGACCAGCGTGCTGCTGTTGGTGGCGTTCACCCTGATCTACGCTGTTCGTCACGGCACGATGCCGCGACCGACACTGCTCTTGCCGTTCGTCTATTGGGGCGGCCTGTATGTGGCACTGTTTGCCGGCTTCGTGGCGCGCAGCTGGTACGGAGTGCGCAGCCTGCGCCGTACGCTCGTGCCGCTGATGGGAGAGCCCGGCGAGCGCCAGGCTGAGCTCCCCGCGCGGCTTCTAGACCCAAGTTGAGCTACGCGGGCGCTGAGGCCAGCCGCCTGGCGGAGGCTCCGCACGCACGCTCAAACAGCTGCTTCCAGATGGGTGGCGAGCTCGATGAGCGTGACGTCCAGGGCCTCGACGATGCGCTTGACGGTCATCCAACCAGGGCTGTTCAGGCCGCGTTCGATCCGCGACAGCGCGGAGGCGGTGATGCCCGCCTCGAAGGCCAGCTGTTCCTGCGTGACCTTCCTTTCTTCGCGAAGACGCCTCAAAAGCGCCGCTAGATCCTGGTCTGGCTGCTCGGGCATATGAAGAAACATGCCGTAGTCCTAGGGTCAAAGTACAGGGGCAATAGTCCTAGGACTAAAAGCCGTGTAATCTGTCGCCCGCCCAAGGAGTCACCTTTGGTGACCCTGGTGCGCAAGCCAGGCCGAGCGCCGGCCCCACATCGGCGCGACGCCTACCTACACAGCTGGGGGTCCTCCGGGTATGGCTCCCCGGGGGGCCCCTGCTGCTGCGCCCGCGCGGCCCATCCAGCTTGAGCGCGGTTGACCGTTTGCTGCCCGCTGAGGCGGCGCTGTGGGACTTCGCGGCCGGCACGCAGCGGACGAGGCTTGCGGGTGTGCTCGTCACCTCGGGGCTCGCGGACGCGCTCGCGGGCGAGGCGCGCGACGCACGCGATCTCGCCCGAGAGCTGGGGCCAGCTGCGCGAGGGGGCGCAGCCGTCGGGACACCGGCGTGCCTTCGGCAACTCGATTTGGGAGTACTTCGGCGAGCATCCCGAGGAGGGAGCGCGCTTCGCGCAGGCGATGCGCGAGCTGACGGCGATCGATCTGGCGGCGCTCGTGCGCGCATACCCGTGGCCGCCAGAGGGCGTGATCTGCGACGTTGCCGGTGGGATCGGAACGCTGCTCGCTGCGATCCTCGAGCGCCGGGCAGGTGCGCGCGGCATCCTGCTCGACGCTCCTGAGGTGCTTGCCGAGGCGGAGGCGTTTCTGCGTGCTCGCGGGGTCCTCGATCGGGTGCAGCGCCAGCCGGGGGATCTCTTCGGCGAGCTCGATGCGCGCGCGGATGTATACGTGCTCAAGTGGATCCTGCACGACTGGAGCGACGACGCCTGTCGCGAGATCCTGGGTCGGGTGCGGGCGACGATGCCGGCGGGCGCGAGGATCGTGACGATCGACCAGCACCTCGAGCCGAACCGCCCGAACTCCGTCAGTTCGATGGTGGATTTGCTGATGCTGGTCGAGTGTGAGGGGGGTCGCGAGCGCTCGCCAGCCCAGGTGCAAGAGCTGATGCGCGAGGCGGGGATCATGCCCGCTCGGGTTCGGCACGCAGGGCTGCACATGCTCGTGGAGGGCATCGCGGGATAGCGCGATTCGTGCGTCGTTGCTGCCTGCGCTCAAGCGTGGGCGGCCCAAACCCGAATACCTACGCAGATGGGTAGCCGATCGTCTCAGTTGCTGTGGCATACGCCAGGCTCCATCGGGCCGGGGCTCGCTACGGACCGGTCATCGCGGGCGAGGAAGGGGCTGAGACCATTGCGCGGGCTTGCACGGCGCGTGACCGTTGGTCGCCCGGCGATCGCGTGGGCGCTGGCCCTGCTGTTCATCTTCAAGGGCCTCATCGCGCTCGCGAGCGCTGCCTTCCCAATCAGCGCAACTGAGCCGGTTACGCTCGTGGGCGCGACCGGTGTGTTCGGGATCGCCGCGGGGTGTCTGGTCTGGCTGCTCGCGACGAGGATCTCGCTGCTGGGCTTCGAGCTGCTCGCGGCAGCTGGATCGCTCACGACCAGCATGCTGATCGCGCACGCGAACACCCACGGCGGGATGATGCTTGCCGCGTTCGCCTACCCGTGGATCGCGATCTACGCAGCTCACTTCTTTCCTCGCCGCGCGGTCAACGCTCAAGGTCTTTTGATCTCGCTCGGCTTTGCGGCGGGGCTGGCGCTCAGCCATCTGTCGCACGTCGTGATCTATTGGGTGGTCGTGACGGTCACGATCTGGTCGATCTGCATCTTGCTGGGGAACCTCAGCGAGAGTCTGCGTCGCCAGGTTGGCACCGACTACCTCACGGGTCTGCTCAACCGCAGCGGGTTTCTGGCCGCGGCATTGCGTGAGCGTGCGCTCGCCAATCGCACGGGCGCGCAACTGACTTTGGCGGTGATCGATCTCGACGATTTCAAGCTTGTCAACGACCATTCGGGGCATGCCGCGGGCGATCAGCTGCTGGCGGACCTCGCGCGCAGCTGGCGCGAGCGTATGCGGCCCAGCGACATCCTTGCCCGCCACGGCGGTGACGAGTTCGTCCTGCTGCTCCCCTGCACCGGGCCAAGCGGAGCGCAAGCCGCGCTCAAACGCCTGCGTAGCAGCGAGGATCCCGTCGGCTGGTCGATTGGCCTCAGCGAGTGGCTGCCTGGGGAGGACCTGGACACGCCGCTCGCGCGCGCGGACAAGCACCTGTATGAAGCCAAGCTCGCCGCGGGTCGCGGACCGCGGGCCGGAGGCACTGCCCGGACAACGGTTGAGGGCGTCGGTCGCGCCCGCGCAGCGCTTCGCCCTCGCAGCTGCTGAGGCTCAGACGAGGGCTCTGTCTGCGGCCCACTGCCGCAGGAAGCCCTCAGTATCGGCTGCCTCGAGTGGGCGGGTAAAGAGGAAGCCCTGTCCGCTGTCGCAGCTCTCGCCCTGGAGGAGGGTCAACTCGTGTGCTTGCTCGATGCCCTCGGCGAGCGTCTCGATCGAGAGCGTCTTGCCGAGCTGCACGAGAGTTTGGAGGATCGTCTCGCCCTCGCGATTGTGTGCCATCTGGGCGACGAAAGAGCGGTCGATCTTCAGCGCGTCGACGGGGAAATGCTGGAGATGGGCCATCGAGGAATAGCCCGTGCCGAAGTCGTCGATGGCGATGCGCACGCCGAGCTCCTTGACAGCTGCCAGGCGCAGCGCGGTCTGATCGGCATCACGCATCAGCGCCGTCTCTGTGATCTCGATCGTAAGCGAGCCCGGATCGAGCCCGGTCTCCTGGAGTGCGTGTTCCACGACGGTCACGAAATCATCGGTGTCGAGCTGGCACGCGGAGACGTTGACCGCGATTCCGATGGGATATCCGGCGTCACGCCATGTAACGCCTTGGCGGCAAGCTTCGAGCAGGACCCACGTGCCGACCGGCACGATCAGCCCTGTCTCCTCGAGGATCGGTATGAAGCTTTCGGGCTGGACGATGTCTCGGGTGGGGCTGTTCCAGCGGATCAGCGCCTCCATGCCGGTTGCGCTCATGTCCTGCAGGTTGAAGGTGGGCTGGTAGACGAGGAAGAACTCGTCGTTCTCGAGCGCCATGCGCAGGTCCATCTCCAGCTCCATGCGTGTCTGTACGGCGGTCTGCATCCCTGACTTGAACGTGGTGTAGCGGTGGCGCCCGTCCCACTTGGATTGATACATGGCGATGTCGGCATCGCGCAGTAGCTCGCCCGCCGATGCACGCTCGCCCGCGGCGATGCCGATGCTTGCGGTCACCTTCAACTGAGTATCCCCCGCACCGGCGAGCTTGAAGGGCCGCTCGAGCGCTTCGAGCAGCCGCTCTGCGATCAGCTCCGGTCCCGCTGTAAGCGACACCTCGCTGACGATCACCACGAACTCATCGCCGCCAAGTCGCCCGACCGCATCGGCCTCGCGCACAACCGCGGTGAGCCGCGCGGCGACCGCCTGCAGCAGCTCATCGCCGATGTCGTGGCCGAGCGAGTCGTTGATCGCCTTGAAGTTGTCGAGATCGACGAACAGCGCGGCAAGCGGCAGTTGGTCACGTCGCGCACGGATCAGCGCCTGATCGACGCGATCGAGGATCAGGGTTCTGTTGGGCAACCCAGTCAACGCGTCGTGGGTGGCGAGAAACGCGAGCTCTCGCTGGCGCCGCGCCAGCTGCTCGTCGCCGCGTTGGCGCTCTGACTCGAAAGACTCGCACATCCGCACGAGCGTCACGTCGAGGCTTCGCTGCAGCATCGCGAGCGCCTGTGTGAGCACCGCGGGCGCGATCTGGAGATCGTGTGCGCAGTCGCGCAGTACCTCGCCGGCGGCGTCACGCCAGCGCATGCAGCGCTTGGTGACTTCGTTCAGCGGCGCCGCGCGCTGCGAGGCGAGCTGAGCGAAGATCTGCCAGGACTCCTGCCCGACCTCGCGGGCGACCTCCGGACTCTCGCCCGCCATCCAGCGGGCGACGGCGATGGTCGAGACCGTGCCGACGCGGGCAAAGCGCTCCTCGACCATGGCGTCCGTCTTATCGCTCGATTCGCGGGTGCGCAGCAGCATCGAGCTGACGACGTCCTCAGTACGGGCGTTCAGTGCTTGCCCGAGACGATGCAGTTCGTCAAGGGCAGGGGAGGAGGATGAGATCGCCATCAATCCAGCGCATCGGCAACGGCTTCTGGCGGCTTAACACATTTGATAATAGGCAAATCTTGAGTCTTTATTTCTCATATCATCGAGGATATTCCACATAATAGGACTTCTGAATATATGGCCACAGACGTGTTAGCCACAGCGGCTAATTTTGGTTTCGTCTGCATGTGTTTGTACGTAGTTCTATGCAGTTTGGAACTGTTTCGAACCCACCAACCCAAGACTCGCAGAACACCAGACGCCACCTGGATCAGCCGCCGCCTAAATCCGCGAAAGTCAAGCGATAGTGCGGCCTTCTTTGCATGTGGGTGCCGGCGCGCATTGCCGCATCCGTGTCATTTGATGTACGCGATTTCACTGGTTGACATAGAGGTTCGTGTTGTGTGCACAGAACGGTGCAGGTCTCGGCGTCGGCAGACCATTCGCCGAAGGGAAAACCCACCTGGCCACGAATCGGAGACACGGCCGCCCAAGTGTCGGGCTTGTCGCTAAGAACGCCACGTTTTCATTTGCTCTCTCATTAACCCCGACAGCCGGCCACTTGGCTGAAACAAGAAAGTTGATGTCCTCACCTATGTCGCCCTCAATCCCCAGCCGCCTACTGACGATCACGATGGTGCTCCTCGCCTTGACAGGCGCTGGAGCGATGCTCGCCTGCGAGGGACTGTTTGCTCCTGGGAGCGCGCGCGCCGACGCAGGGCCTCTGCTCGCGAGCAGCACGCATCGCGTCGCCTCCGTTCGTACGCGACGCGCCAGCGCCGCGAAGTCGGGCGCGAAGGGGAAGCCTGCTCTCAGAGGTCCGCGCGGCGCGACGGGTCCCAGCGGTCCGACCGGCCCGCAGGGACCCGTTGGTGCGACGGGTGCGACGGGTGCGACGGGTGCCACTGGTGCGACGGGCGCGACTGGAGCCACCGGCGCGCAGGGCGAAAAAGGCTTGCAGGGCGTGAAAGGCGAAACGGGCGCACAGGGCGTCAAAGGCGAAACCGGCGCACAGGGCGTCAAAGGCGAAACGGGCGCCGCTGGCAAAGAAGGCAAAGAAGGCAAAGAAGGCGCCAAAGGCGAAACAGGTCCGGCTGGTCCGGAAGGCAAACCTGGCAAAGGCGTGGAAATCTCCTCCGAAGAGGTGACCGAAGAAATGCTGGCCGCCGAAGCGGTGTCCGCGGCGAAGATCGCCAAGGAAACCATCACCGCGACTCAGCTGGCCAACAACGCGGTCGCTACCAACAAGATCGCGACCGGCGCGGTGACGGCCGGCAGGCTCGGTAAAGAATCGGTCGAAACCACGAAGTTGAAAAACGAAGCGGTGACGGAAGCCAAGCTGGCGCCTGAAGCAGTGTCGGAAGCGAAGCTGAAGGGCGAAGCGGTGACGGCCGCAAAGATCGCGAAAGAAACGATCACCGCGGCTCAGCTGGCCTCCGGCGCGTTCACCGCCGAAAAGCTCGCGGGCGAAGCGGTGACAGCTGCGAAGCTGGGGGCGGAATCGGTCGACACGGCGAAGCTGAAGAACGAAGCGGTGACCGAAGAAAAGCTCGCCTCCGAAGCGGTGACGTCCGGCAAGCTGGCATCTGAAGCGGTGACCGCTGGGAAGCTCGGCTCCGGCGCGGTGACGGCTGGGACCCTAGCCGCCGAAGTGGTGACGTCGAGCGTAATCGCCGCTGAAGCGGTGTCCGGTTCGAAGATCGCGAAAGAAGCGATCACGGGCGCACAGCTGGCCAACGGCGTCGTCACGGCCGAAAAGATCGGCAACGAAGCGGTGTCTGCTGCCAAGCTCGAGAAAGAATCGGTCGAAACGGCGAAGCTGAGGAACGAAGCGGTGACGGAAGCCAAGCTGGCGCCCGAAGCGGTCTCCGAAGCGAAGCTGAAGGGCGAAGCGGTGACGGGCGCGAAGATCGCGAAAGAAACGATCACGGGCTCGCAGCTGGCCGCCGACGCCGTAACCGGCGAAAAGCTCGGTGGCGAAGCGGTCACGGCAGGCAAGCTCGCCGAAGAATCCGTCGCCACCGGGAAGTTGAAAAACGGAGCCGTGACAGAAGGCAAGCTGGCCTCCGAAGCGGTGACGGAAGCGAAGCTCGCCTCCGAAGCGGTGACGGAAGCAAAGCTCGCCTCCGGTGCGGTGGCGGAAGAAAAGCTGGCCGCCGGCGCGGTGACCGGAGGCAAGCTGGCCTCTGAAGCGGTGTCGGCTGCGAAGATCGCGAAAGAAACGATCACCGCGTCTCAACTGGCCGCCAGCGCCGTCACTGCCGAAAAGATCGCGGGCGAAGCGCTGACCGGCGCCAAGCTCGCCAAAGAATCCATCGAAACGACCAAGTTGAAAAATGAAGCGGTGACCGAAGGCAAGCTGGCCTCTGAAGCGGTGTCGGCTGCGAAGATCGCGAAAGAAACGATCACGGCGTCTAAGCTGGCCGCGAGTGCGGTGACTGCCGAAAAGCTCGCGGCGGAAGCGGTCACGGCCACCAGCCTCGGAAAAGAATCCGTCGAAACGGCGAAGCTGAAGGGCGAAGCTGTGACGGAAGCAAAGCTCGCGCCTGAAGCGGTCTCCGCGGCGAAGCTGAAGGGCGAAGCGGTGACGGCTGCGAAGATCGCGAAAGAAACGATCACCGCGTCCCAGCTGGCCGCCGGCGCGGCCACCGCCGAAAAGCTGGCGGCGGAAGCTGTCACGGCCACCAAGCTGGGCAAAGAATCCGTCGAAACGGCCGCGCTGAAGAACGAAGCGGTGACGGAAGGCAAGCTGGCGCCTGAAGCGGTCTCCGCGGCGAAGCTGAAAGCCGGCGCTGTTACCGAAGCCAAGCTCGGGGCCGAAGCGGTGACGGCCGGCAAGCTCGGCAAAGAAGCTGTCGAAACGGCGAAGATCCTGAACGAAGCCGTCACTGGAGAAAAGCTGAAAGGCGAAGCCGTGGAAACGACCAAGATCAAGAAAGAAGCGGTCACGGCCGAACGACTCGCCAAAGAAACGATCACAGCGACCCAGCTCGCCTCCGAAGCGGTGACGGCCGCGAAGCTCGGCTCCGAAGCGGTAACCGAAACAAAGATCAAAAACGGCGCCGTGGTCGAAGCCAAGCTCGGTGCCGAAGCGGTCACCGAAGCGAAGCTGAAAACTGGAGCGGTGTCCGAAGTCAAGCTCGCGGCCGAAGCCGTGGCCGAAGGCAAGCTGAAGAACGAAGCGGTCTCCGAAACGAAGATCAAAAACGAAGCGGTGGCCGAAGCGAAGATCAAAAACGAAGCGGTGGCCGAAGCGAAGATCAAAGGCGAAGCCGTGTCCGAAGCGAAGCTGAAGAAAGAATCGGTCTCCGCTGCCAAGCTCACGCCCGGGCTCAAGGAAACCTCCGCCGCTGAAATCGGAGAACCGGTCGCGCAGGCGGAAGTGACTGAATCCGGTAAAGAAAAAGAACCCAGCGCGACCAAGCCCACGATGGTCTACCTACGCTGGAAATTCAAGTCGGAAAAAACTGGTAGCGTGAAAATAGAAGTCGGCGGGGTGATAGTGGGTGAATTTGAAAATGTGGAAAAAAACAAACAAGTCAACTTCACCTGGACAGGCATTGTCCCCGCCAAAAAATCGTTCAAGATCACGTTCACCGAAGCAGAAAAAATAATCCCTGTGTTCCAGGCGCTCTGAGGCGTGACGCTGCCCTGCGTCGATGCAGGAAATGAGTTACGCGCGGCGAAGTACTGCGAAGCACTGGGGTGACCACAATGAACTCTGCGACAAAGGATTCTTGGTAACCGATATGACGACGAGCGCTCAGGGCTTTGGACCTCAGGGGCCCACACAAATGGCGAGCACGGCCTACGCACCGCCGATTCCTCCTCCGCAGGCCCAATTGGGGGGAGCGGAAGGCTCCCTGCCGCGCTACGTGCCTCCTCGCGGGGGCGGGGTTGCGCCGAGGTGGCGCGGTCTGGGCGGCTCCGGTAACCGCATGCGCTGGGCCGCTCTGGCCGCGGCGGTTGTGGCCGCGGTTGTCCTCGTCGTGTCGGGCGTGTTCAAGTCTGGCTCCAAGGCAGTCGAGCTCCAGGCGCCGGCCACGGCGCAGGCCACCGCGCAGGCCCAATCGGGACTGAAGCAGCCAGGGACGCTGTCGGTGTCCGGTCAAGCCCCGTTCGTGCTGCACTACCCGAGCGATTGGACGCGGCTGACGGCGGCGCAGCTCGCAAGGAGCGCCAACCCGCCCGCCGCGGGGCTCGCCGCGGATGCAGGCAAGGTGCTGCTGCTCGTGCGGCCGGAGAAGCCGCTGACGCAGTCGATTTCGACGCTGTCCGCTCAGCTCACCAGCTCGCTGAGGAGTCGCTACGCCGACTTCAAGCTGCTCAGCAGCGGGACGACGAGGACGCTCGCGGGGCCGGCATGGGTTTACACGTTCGAGCGCACCCGGCACGGGCTCGTGCAGAGCGAGGTGGTGATCTCCACCGCACGCGCGGCGTATGAGATGGACATCGCCCTACGTGGCGGTGCCAACCGCGCGGCCCGGCAGATGGGCGAAATCGTGCACTCGTTCCAGACCTGATGGGCACGCGGCCGATGGGCAACAGATGGCCACGGCACGGGGGCACGCTCATCGGCGTCGCCGGGGCGATTCTCGTTGCCGTGTGTGTGTCGGCGTGCGGGTCGAGCGGGTCGAGCGGGTCGAGCGCTCGAACCTTGGACAGTGTGAAGGTAGAGCGCGCGATCGCGAACTCGATCCTCCGCGAGCATGGCCTGGACACCGTGGTCGCGTGCCCACCGAAGGTGGTGCAGCAGGCGGGCCACACGTTTACTTGCACGGCGCGCCTGGACGTGGGCACCTATCGGGTCATGGCCGTCGAGGTCGGCGACAGCGGACAGGTGCGCTTCCAGGACAGTGAGCCGCTTCTGGCGCTGGACATCGCCCACGTCCGGCGCTCGATAGAGGCGTCGGTCTTCAGCCAGAGAGGCAAGCACGCAACGGTTTCCTGTCCAGCCGAGGTGCTGCAGCGAGCCGGACTTAAATTCACCTGCACGGCCGTGGTCGAGGGCACCTCGCGCAGCTATCCGTTCGTAGTGAGCGAGGTTGACGGCGCGGGCCACGTTCGCTACATCGGCGTCTGACGCGGCTCGGCCCATGAGGCCGCCGGGACGTACGTCGAATCTCTCGGCTCCATCGTTCATACAGATGACCCATCAGACGGAACGTCAGGGGCATATAGTTGCGTAGAGCAGAATATTCGATGGCGCTTTGGGCGGAAACGGACCCCCGCGAGGAGCGAGATGAGGTGAAGACGGTGCCCGGCGAGGAAGTCCCAGTCAGATCGGTTCAACGCGCGCTCGAGCTGCTCAGCGTGGTGGCGCATGGAGAGGATCTCTCGCTGGCCACGCTTGCCCAGGCGACGGCGCTTGCGCCGAGCACGGCACACCGCCTTCTCAACACGATGCTGGACCTCGGCTTCGTGCGACACGACCCCGAGTCCCACAGATATGGGCCCGGACACCGGCTGCTGGGTCTCATCTCCGCGGCGGAGCAGCGTCTGTCGGCCCTGCGCGCGACCGCGCTGCCGCACATGACAGAGCTTGCGAGCGCCTGTGGGGAGACCGCGCATCTGACGATCCTCGACGGCTCTCAGGTGGTGTTTGTCGAGCAGGTGCTCGGACAGGGCACGATCAGGGTGGAGGTGAAAGTGGGCTCGCGCATGGACGCTCACGTGACCGCGGCTGGAAAGGCTCTGCTCGCGTGGCAGCCGGAGGCGTATCTCGAGCCGATGTTCGCGGCTGGTCTGAAGCGTTTCACCCCAAGCACGCTCACCGACCCCGAGGCCGTGCGTCACGATCTCGCGGGCGTGCGCCTGCGCGGGTGGGCAAGCGAGCTCGAGGAGCACGAGTTGGGCGCGGGGTGCATCGCCGCGCCGATCATGCCCAGCGCCGGCACGCCGATCGCGTCGCTGAGTGTGTCCGGGCCGACATCGCGGCTGCGGCCGCATGAGTTCGCCTCGCTCGGGCAGCTGGTCCGTGGTGCCGCTGACCGGGTGGCCGACTCGCTGGACTCCTCGGGTTAGATGGTCGGTTGCTCGACATTCAGGGGCGGGCGCCGCAGCCCGAACCCAGTGGCCGACTCGAACGCCTGGGCGAGACGCAGCAGCTCGCGCTCACCGCGGTAGCGCCCGACGATCTGCAGGCCCACCGGTAGGCCATCGTTGGTGAAGCCGCCAGGAACGCTGATCGCCGGGTGCGCGGTCACCGTGAGGCGGCTGCACGTGCGCTGCCAGGCGACGTAGTGCTCCATCGGGTTGCCTTCGATCTCGCGCACCCAGTCCACCTCGACGGGGAATGGCAGCACCTGCGAGACCGGCAGCACGAGGGCATCGAAGCGCGCGAAGAACTCGAGCGCTCGTGCGACGATCGCGCTGCGTGATCGAACGGCCGCGGCGATGCGCTCCGGTGTGAGCTTCAGGCCCTCCTGGATGTTCCACGCGACGGTGTCCTTGAGTAGCTCACGGTGTTGGAGCCACTTGTCGTGATGGGCAACCACGAACGAAAGCGCGCGCAACACGTCGAAGGCCTCATCGGCGCCCGAAAGGTCCGGTTCGGCGTCCTCGACCACACATCCGAGGTCTTCCAGCAGGGCACGCGCTCGCGCGAGCACGTGCAAAACCTCGGCCTCGACGGGCAGCCCTCCGAGGTCAACGCTCCAAGCCACGCGCAGGCCCGTTATATCGCGCCCGAGCTCGGCGCTGAACGAGCGCTCGGGGTCGCCATCGCCGCATGTCAGCGGGCAGTGTGGGTCGACGCCGGCGATCACATCCATTGCCAGCGCCACGTCTGCCACGCAGCGTCCCATCGCGCCGGAAACAGACATCGGATCCCAGAGGTCGCTCGTGGGCAGGGTGCTGACGCGCCCGGTCGAGGGGCGCAGCCCGACGACGTTGCAGAAAGAGGCGGGATTGCGCAGGCTGCCGCCGAGGTCCGTGCCATCTGCGAGCGGGAGCATGCCGCTCGCGAGCGCGCTTGCCGCGCCACCGCTACTGCCGCCGGCCGAGCGGGTCAGCTCGTAGGGGTTGCGAGTGACGCCGAACACCGCGTTAAACGTGTGTGAGCCCGCCCCGAACTCTGGGGTGTTGGTCTTGCCCACCACAATCGCACCGGCGTTTCGCAGGCGTGTGACGATGGCGGCGTCTTTGACGGGCACGTTCTCGTGGAAGATCGGAGATCCGTAGGTGGTGCGCATGCCGGCCGTGTCCACCAGGTCCTTGATGCCGACGGGAAGGCCGTGAAGCGAGCCGACGTCGGCGCCCGCGGAGAGTTCGCGGTCGGCGCGCGCGGCCTGCTCGAGCGCCTCCTCGGGGGCGAGCGTCACGATCGCGTTCAGCGCCGGATTGACCTCTGCGATCCGGTTCAGGTGGGCGCTCACCACCTCGACGCTCGACAGCTCGCGTGAGCGCATCAGCTCGAGCAGCTCGCCCGCCTGCAGGTAACACAGCCGATCGGCCATCGACGGCGTTGGTGTCACGTGTTCAACAGTGCGCGGTCGATCGCCACTCGCACCGTGTGCCAGGGGTTGACGATCTGGCTGACTTCCAGATCCCCGCATAGGGTGAGCAGCACGTATGCCTCGTCTGCGGTGAGGCTTGTGGTGCTCCACAGCACCTCGATCATGTCGCTGACCGCCAGGGAGCAGGCGGTCTCGAGCGTCGCCGCGGAGGCGAGCGTCATGTAGCGATCGCTGGTGATGACGCGCGGACGGGCAAGCGTTAGACCCTTGATCGTCTCGACCATGATCGTGACCTCCGCATCGGTCTCGGGCGGCGCTCCTGTCATCTCACCATCGCCCTGAAGCACGTGGCAATCGCCCAGTACCAGTCCCGCGCCAGGCTCGAAGACGGGCAGCAGCACGGTCGAGCCGGGCGCGATGTGCTTGGTGTCGAGGTTGCCGCCATGATCGCCGACGGAGGTGCTGGGGGTGAGGCCCGATGCGGGTGAGACGGCGATGCATCCCACCATCGGTTTGATCGGCAGCGACATCGAGCCGACGTGCAGATGCCCGTCGCGCACCTTCAGGATGTCCACGGGCAACGGTCCCCAATCGATTGCGCTGCAGCCTCTGATCGGTCCGATCACAGGGTCGCCGACCAGGTCGATCCGCTCGATGTGCACAGCCAGGGCGTCGCCGACCTCGGCGCCCTCCACGTGGATTGGGCCGGTCAGCGGGTCGGCGAGGTCCAGCTCGGGGCCCGACACCTCGACGCCCTGAACGAGCTTGGCGTCGCCGAACGCGGTACGGGTCTCGACCAGGATCGTCTCGCCCGAGCGTGCGCTGGCCACGGGCGCTCGCCCAGGCTCATATGTGTAGAGCAGATTCGTCTTGGGAATTCGCTGCATCGACCGTCCCCTTCAGCTCGCGGACTGCAGGCGCAGATAGCGCTTGGGGATCTTGCACACATACGTGTAGTGCGGGTTGACCATCTGCGTACAGCGCGCCTGCGCGACCTGTCCAAGCAGCAGCACCGCATCCGCCAGGGAGTACCCGTAGTCCTCAGCCATCCACCCGGCCAGCTCCTTGACCGCCAGGCGGAAGGCGTCCTCGAGCGGGCGCGCGCAGGCGACTGTACCGATGTACCCATCGTCTTCGAAGCGGGGCCAGCTCATGCTCGGCGGCCGCTGCGCGATGTCGACCCTGATGCTCACGCGCGATCGGATCTCGATCGCGCCGAACCCTGACAGCTCGCCATCGCCTTGCACGGCGTGGCAGTCGCCGACGTAGAGCAGCGCGCCCTCAACGGCGACGGGGAGCAGCACCCGCGTGCCTGGAGCGAACTCCTGCACGTCCAGGTTGCCGCCGTGCGGGCCGCAGTCCATCGTGGAGATCGCCTCGAGCGCTGGTGCTGTGCCGAGCACGCCAACCATCGGCTGTACGGGTATCTGTGTGCGCTCATCCCAGATCACGTGGCCGTCGCGCACATCCACGACGCGGTTGGCGACGCCGCCAGGCGGAGGGTCCTTTGTCTCCGCGAATGGCCAGAGGCCTGGTGCCAGCGCGGTGAAACCCGGGGGTATCAGCTCCATGTCCTCGATGTCGCAGACGAGCACGTGCTCCGGTTCGGCACCGCGAACGTGTATCGGCCCTGTGGCGCCGTTCAAGAACGGTGCGGCCGCCATCGAGATGTCGAACTCATCGTCGAGATGCTCGAGGTGCTTGCCGATGTTGAGCTCCGTCTCGACCAGCAGTAGCTCGCCCGGGTCGACGTGGGCGGTTGGTGCGTGGATGGGCGAGAGCGTGTGGTGCACGGCACCAGACTCCACCAGCAGTGCCGTTGGAGCGCCGGCGTCCTGCTCACGGCTGGCGATGGACGTCATTGGCCGTCATTTTCAGCTCCTGCGTGTGGAGCACGGTACGGACGAGCGTCGAAACTTGGGGAAGCCGATTCGGCCATGAGTCCATTTGACGGGATATTTGTATGCAGTTGTCCCGTTACATGGAAACTTGTAGCCATAGGACCTGCATGAGGGCTGTCGGCGAGGGGAAAGCTACCGTGTGACGGAATTCCATCGTCTGTCAATTCCGATTTTTGTCCAGTTGGCCAGATGGGCATCGTGGATGTTGGCCAGCGGTCGCTAAGTGATCGGTCACATGGCCCGGATGATGGGCGGGACCTGACACTAAGGAGATCGCGTGGCACAAGCGGCGGCTGTAGGCCCAGAGCGCAACGAGGACGAGGTGGCGACGACGGCCCGTGGGCACAGCGTGCGTGCTGGCGTCAGGCGGCGCGCTCGATGGCTGGGCGTAGGTGCGGCGCTCGCCTGCGCGGTGCTCCTCAGCGCGTGTGGGAGCACCACGAGCTCCAGCACTAGCTCCAGCGCATCGCTGACACTGACCACATATACGCCCGCTCCCAAAGGCGAACTGGCAAACGTCGTGTGGGACCTCCCCCTCGGGGAACCGGTTCCGCTCGATCCCACAAAGGACTGGAATCCGCCTGAAAATGAGGTTCTCGCGCAAATGTGCGACAGCCTCTTGCGGATCAACGCGGCGATGCAGATCGTTCCCGACCTGGCGGAGTCATACAGTCATCCGACGCCGCTGACCTGGGTGTACAACATTCGTCCCGGTGTGAAGTTCTGGGATGGCAAGCCGCTGACCGCCAAGGACGTCGTCTACAGCCTCGAGCGCCAGATCGACCCTGCCGTCGCTTCCGTCTACCTTGAACCAGCGGGTGTGATGATCGCGAGCGTCAAGCAGACGGGGCCACTGCAGGTGACCGTCACCACGCATGTGCCCAACGTGCTCGTGAACGAGATGATGGCGACGGGCATGGGCGTGGTCACCGAGGAAGCGTTCACCAAGGCCGCGGGCGGCAACTACGGGACTGCGCAGCGCGGCGTGATGTGTACCGGCCCATTCGAGTTCAAGAGCTGGACGCCCGGGCAGCAGCTGGTGATGGTGCGCAACCCGCATTACTGGGACAAGGCGCTGGAGCCGAAAGTGGCGAGCGTGACGTTCAAGTGGGTGACGGACTCGAGCACCCTTACCGATGCCTTGCTCACGGGTGAAATCGATGGGACATATGAAGCCCCGGGCAGTTCGGTGAGCGAGCTCAGCCACACCTCAGCGGGCCATCTGTACGTCGGTCCGGCGACGGATCTCGCAGGAATGGTGGCGATCGGCGGCAACACCACGCAGGAGACCCATCTGCTCGCCGCGCTGTCGCTCGCGGTCGACCGCTCGGCTTTGGCGAAGATCGGCTATAGCGGCGCGGCGTCGCCGATCTTCTCATCCTCGGTCTTTCCAATTCACTATCCAGAAGCGGCTCCTGTTTACCAGGCGTACAACGAAGAACTGAAGAAAGAGTTCGGTGAACACAAGGCGAACCTGCAGGAGGCAAAACAGCTCGTAGCCCAAGCGGGAAAGATCAGCAAACCCCTGACGATGGTTTACACGGCGGGAATCACCACCGAGTCGACGATCGCCACGGCGATCGTGGCGGAGGCCGAAAGCGTGGGTATCCCGATGCAGGCGGTGCCGCTACAGCCGGCGGCCGTCACCAACCTCTACCTCTCGCCGGCGGCTCGCAAGAAGTACGACCTGCTGCTGAGCTTCCAGCTGTGGACGGACATGGCCGACCCGCTGGAGGCGATGGCCGTTAACACGCTCCCGGGACCGACCAACCTCAGCCAGTGGACGCTGCCGCCGGTGGCCCTGAAGGAGTTCAACGAAGCGAACGCCAGCACCAATGCCACCAAGCGGGCGGAACTGACGGTCGCGGTGGACAGGGTCGTGGTCAAATCGGCCCGCTACATCCCGCTTCTGTATACGCCGGAGAGGATGTTCCTGGGCAAGCGGATCACAGGCCCGTCCGCCAGTTGGCCGTATGCATTCCACTATCCCTGGACCGCCGAACTCGGCGCGGCAGGGTAAGCCGCGGTCGCCTGACGTGCTGTGAGGAGCAAGTGAGGAGATTCATCCTCCGCCGCTTTGTGCACGGCGTCGTGGCGATCTTCCTCGCCAGCGTGGTGATCTTCGGATCGCTGTTCCTAGCGCCGGGGAGTCCGGTCACGGCGCTCACCGCGGGGCGCCCGGTCAACGCGCACACCCGCACGCTGCTGGAAAAGCGTTACGACCTCAATGAGCCGTTCGTGGTGCAGTACGTTGACTGGCTTTCCCGCGCGGTCAGGGGAGACTTCGGAACCTCGTATGTGGAGAGCGAGAGTGTGAGTGCTGTGATGGCGCCGCGGATCGACACGACGCTGATCCTGGTGTGTATGTGCTCGCTGCTGATCATCGTCGCCGGCATGCTTTCGGGTGCGGTTGCCGCGCTCAAGCGAGGGTTCCTCGGGACGGCGATGGTCGTCGCGGAGGGGATCGGCCTGGGGATACCGACGTTTGTGGCCTCTTTGCTCCTGATCGGGGTCTTCAGCGTGCAGTTGGGCTGGTTTCCTGTTTACGGCTCGGGCTCGGGCTTCATCGATGAGCTGTGGCACCTCACGCTGCCGGCGGTGGCGCTGGCGCTGTCTTCGGTCGCCTACATCGGCCGTCTCACCCAGGCATCGATCGAGGGCGAGCTGGGTAAGGAGCACGTTACGACCGCGACGGTGCGAGGACTTCCTCGCGGACGGGTGCTCCGCCGCCATGTGCTGCGCAACGCGTCGATCCCGGTGGCGACCGCATCGGGGATCGTCATCGCCTACCTCGTGGTCGGCGCGGCCGTCGTGGAAACAGCCTTTTCCCTAAATGGCCTGGGGTCGCTGTTGGTGAGCGCGATCTCACAGGATGACTTTCCTGTGATCCAGGCGGTGTCGCTCGTGGCGGTGGTGGCTTTTATCGTCGTGGGCTTCATCGTCGATGTCATCTGCGCCCGTCTCGACCCACGGATAACGCTCGAATGAGGGACTTCTCGACATGTCCGCTGTAGGCGCGTACGCGGGTTACCGGCGGCGGGGATTGCGGTTCAAACGCCCAGGCGACGTGGTGCTCGTCGTGAGCTCCGTCGTGTTGGCGGCGATGGCGCTGTTTGTGCTCTTCGGGTCGGTGATCGCGCCGCAGAGCGCGAGCGCGGTCAACCTTGAAATCGCCCTCAAAGGGCCTTCGCTCGCACATCTGTTCGGAACTGACGCGACGGGACGGGACATCTTCTCGCGCGTGCTCGCGGGTGCGAGGCCGAGCATCTTGGGTCCGATCCTGATCGCCGTTGGCGCCACGGGCCTGGGAACGCTGATCGGGGTGGTGGCCGCTTGGAAGCGTGGTCTCTCCGACGTGCTGCTCTCGAGGAGCATGGAGATCCTCTTTGCCTTCCCCGGGCTGCTACTGGCGATGATGGCCGTCGCCATCCTTGGCAGGGGGCTGACGGCGCCAGTGGTGGCGCTGGCGATCGCCAACACGCCATGGGTCGCGCGCATCGTCCGCAGCGCCGCCCTGCGCGAGCGCTCGCTCCCCTATATCGCAGCCTCGAGCGTCCAGGGCTTCTCGGGGCTGACTATCTGCATCCGGCATGTACTGCCAAACATCTCCCGGACCGTCTGGGCGCAGCTGGCGCTCACGTTTACCTATGGGATGACGGACCTGCTGGCGATCAACTTCCTTGGCCTCGGTGTTCAGCCCCCGACACCGGATTGGGGTGTGCTGGTGAACGAGGGGCAGAATTCGATCCTCCAGGGAGCCCCCTGGGAGACGCTGTTCGCGAGCGTGTTCATCGTGTTGACGATCGTCGCTGCGACGGCGCTCAGCGCTCGCCTCGGGGATGAGCCTACGACGGGCCGGGGACAAGCATGACCGTGTTGCTCGAGGTCAAGGGGCTGAACGTGGAGATCCCTGTTGAGAACCAGCTGCGAGCGGTGTTGCGCGACATCTCCTTCGAGGTAGGTAAGGGTGAAGCGGTGGCCGTCGTCGGCGAGTCGGGCTCGGGCAAGTCGATGACGGCGCGCGCGATCGGGCGCCTTCTGCCAGCGGGGGCACGAGCGAGGGGCGAGGTGTCGTTTCTTGGTGAGTCGGTGCTGGGGATGTCCGCGCAGGCACTGCGTGCCTACCGCACGGGCGGTATCGGGATGATCTTTCAGGATCCCCGGGCGAGCATCAATCCTGTGCTTTCGGTCGGCGACTTTCTCACCGAGCCGCTGACTACCCTGCGCAAGCTGAGTCGCCAAGAGGCACGCCGGCGAGTGGTGGGCTTGTTGGACGAGGTGGGGGTCTCGCGCCCGCAGGCACGCTTGCGCCAGTTCCCGCATGAGCTGTCTGGCGGTCTTCTGCAAAGGGTGATGATCGCGGCGGTATTGGCCATGGAGCCGATGTTGATCCTCGCTGATGAGCCGACGACGGCGCTCGATGTGACAACCCAGTCGGATGTGATGAGCATCCTCGATGAGGCTCGGCGCGAGCGCGGCATGGGACTGGTCCTGATCACCCATGACCTGGAGCTCGCGGCGGCGGTTTGCAATCGGACGCTTGTGATGTATGGGGGGCGGATCATGGAGGAGCAGGCATCGTGGCGACTTCATGACTCGCCGCTTCACCCATATACAGCTGCGCTGCTTGCCAGCAGGCCGAGTCTCACGCTCAAGCCCGAATACCTGGAGGTGATTCCCGGCCGGCCATTGTCCGCGGTTGAGGCCCCGGACGGCTGCCCGTTCGCAAATCGCTGTGAGCTGGCGATGCCACAGTGCAGTGACGCAGCACCGATTGTGCGCCAGCTGCGCGGTGGGCGTACCAGTTGCATCCGCGTGGAGACCCGCGTGTCCACGGGTGAAAAGGTGGGGGAGGCGTTGTGAGCAGCGCGGTGCTCGAGGTCACGGACTTGCGCAAGACGTTCGTTTCCCGTCGTGGCCTGCGCCACGGGGCTGACATCACCGCTCTGGCTGGGGTCTCGTTCGAGCTGAATGAGGGCAGAGCATTGGGAGTGGTGGGGGAGTCCGGATCTGGCAAGACGACCATCGCCAGAATCATCGCGGGGCTGGAACTGCCGACCGCGGGTGAGTTTCTGATCGGGGGAGTGGACCCACGCACGCTGGGACGTGGGGCCAAGGCGCGAAAGCAGCGTGCGCGATTGGTGCAAATGGTCTTTCAGGACCCTTACTCGTCCTTTGATCCCCGACAGCCAGTCGGCGAGTCGATTCGGGAGGTGCTGAGGCTTCACCTCGACCTCACACCGGCGGAGCTCGAGCGGCGTGTGTCGATGCTGCTCGAGCAGGTGGGGCTGGATGAGCGGCGGGGAAGAACAGTGCCTCGCGGCCTCTCTGGTGGTGAGCGCCAGCGGGCGGCGATCGCTAGGGCGCTGGCGGTTTCTCCGCAGATCATCATCCTCGACGAGGCGGTGTCGGCGCTGGACGTGTCGATTCAGGCACAGATCCTCAATCTGCTGGCAGAGCTACGCCAGCAGAGCACCGTTTCGTACTTGCTGCTCACCCACGACCTGGCGGTGGTGCGCCAGGTGGCAGACGATGTGATCGTTATGCGCGACGGGCGGATCGTCGAGCGTGCACCTACGGACATGCTGTTCGATGAACCGCAGCACCCGTACACGAAGCTGCTGTTGAGCTGCGTTCCGCGCCAGGGCTGGAAGCCTCAGCGCACGCGGGAGGCGCGCGAGCTCGCGGTGTGAACTGCTGATTTTTATTTGGAGTTCGAGTTTTGAAATGAGGGGTGTAACCAGCATCTGTCAAACGGCGATCGGGGCTGCGGTGGCGCTGCGTGAAGCTCCAACGGAGGCGACGACGACGAGGGCGATGCCGAGCAGTGCGCGGGCGCTGAGGTGCTGGCCGAGTACGAGGAACCCGGCGAGCGCCGCAACCGCCGGCTCGAGGCTCATGAGCACCCCGAACGTCGGCGGCGAGATCCGCCGGAGCGCCTCGAGCTCAAACGAGTAGGGGATCACCGACGAGAGCACGCCGACGGTCGATCCGAGTGCGAGCGAAGCTGGATCCAGCAGACGGCCGCCGCCAGCGACGCCCACTGGGAGTGCTGCAAGGGCTGCAACGCACATCGCGAGTGTGAGCCCGGCCGAGCCCTCGAAGGCCCGGCCGAGCCGAGCGTTGAGCAGGATATAGGTGCCCCATAGGCATCCTGCGGTCAGCGCTAGGGCAACGCCAAAGCCGTTGAGTCCACCCACGGCGCCGCGCGTCAGCGCGAGGATGCCCGCGATTGCGAGCACGATCCAAAGGCGGCCTGTCCGTCGCCGGGAGCCAACGACTGCAACCGTCAATGGGCCGACAAACTCGATCGTCACCGCGATTCCGAGCGGGATCCTGTCGAGCGCCTCATAGAAGCTCAGGTTCATCGCGGCTAGCACCACCCCGAATGTGCTCGCTAGAAGCAGCTCATGGCGGGTGTGCCCGCGTAGCTGGGGTCGCCGGATCAGCGTGAGGATTACTGCCGCTGAGCTGAGGCGCAGGAAGACCGTGTCGCCCGGCCCGAGCTGCTTGAACAGGGTTGCGGCGAGCGCTGAGCCGAACTGGACCGAGGCGATCGCGCTGACGACCAGGCCTGCTGAGGGGGCGCGGGCGAGCGGGCCGGCGCCGCTCCCCGAGGTGGCGGACTCGGCCATTTGGTGTCGATCGTAACGCCGGGGTCAGCTTCGAGCCAAGAGCTCGCGAGCTTGAAAGTGAGTACTCCTGGGTACATTTACGCCGTGACCGCGTTTGGCTACACAATGATGTGTGAGCAGTCAGCACCTGACCAGCTCGTCGAGGATCTGGTGAACGCTGAGAAAGCGGGGTTTGACTTCTCGGTTATCTCCGACCACTACCAGCCGTGGCTCGCCTCTCAAGGGCACTCGCCGTATGCGTGGTCGGAGTCAGCGAAGCTGTGGGACCTTCCAGATACGCGTGTGCCAATAGGCGTCGCTGTCTCTGGCAAGGACCCATGCCGACTTGCTGGCGAGAAGGCGGACGTGATGATCGCGGTTGAGCCTAAGAAAGAGCTCGGCGAGCTATTCGACCGAGCCGGCGGTCAGGGCAAGCCGCGTGTAGGGCAGATTGCGGTGGCATATGACACGGACCGCGACGCTGCGGTCAAGCGCGCGCATGAGCAGTTCCGCTGGTTCGGCCTGGGCTGGAAGGTGAACGCGGACCTCCCGAACCCCGACGCTTTCGAGGGCGCCACCCAGTTCGTGACCTCGCAGCAGGTTTCAGAGCAGCTCGCGTGCGGGCCGGACGTGCAGGAGCATGTGGAGAAGATCACGCCGTTCCTCGACGCGGGATTTGACCAGCTGGCGTTCGTTCAGATCGGCGGCGAGGAGCAACAGCAGTTCATCGAGTGGGCCGAGCGGGAGCTGCTGCCCGCCCTGCGAGCCCTGTGAGGATCACGATCTTAGCCGAGGGTACCCAAGAGCCAGGGTGGAGCAATTCGAATATGGCCGGTGACCGTTCGCTCCGCCGTCTGTCCCGATCTCCGGGATAAGCTAGGCGCCGGATATGGCCCGGGGAGATGCTTGAAATGAGTAGCCGTGCGGCGTCGGCGGGAACGACTGGCGCCGGCTACGACTTGGCGGGTGAACCGGCGGCAGCTGCCGAGGGGGCCGTCTCTCCCGTAAGCACGTCGGGCTCGCTCTGGCGGTGGCGACCCTCCTGGGTAGCGGTCGCCGCTCTGTTGACGGGGCTGATCGTGACGGCAGCGCTGGCGCTGACGTCTGCGGCTGTATACAACAGCAACGAGCAACGGCTTCTGAACCTCCGCGTGCGGGAGCTGAGCCTTGTGCTGGGGGCCACCGCTCCCTCGATCCAGACACCGCTGGCATCAGCCGCCGAGCTCGCCGATGCCACCGGCGGCAATGCGCAGAAATTTCGTGCATTCATCACCCCGTATGTGGGCCCCGGCCGTCAGTTCACCTCGGTGTCGCTGTGGCCATTGGGGATGTCGCATCTTTCGCCGAGCACTGTGCTCGGCAGCACGCCCGTGCTCGCGTCGATGCCGGCAAGGGCCAAGCAATTCTTCACACATTCCACTCGGCCCGGTGTGTTGAATCTCACGAGCTTCCTCAACTCCCCGCGTCCGGCGCTCGGATTCGACTTCAGTGCCCGTGGTCGGGCGCACGGCTTCGCGGTCTACGCCGAAGACCCGCTCCCCGCGAACAGGCGCTCGAAACTGGAGAAGAACTCTGCTTTCTCGGACCTCAACTACGCGCTATATCTGGGTCACTCTCACCGCACTGGCGACATGCTGCTCACCAGTCTGAAGCGCCTGCCGATCAAGGGCCGGCAGGCCTCGGACACCGTTCCCTTTGGCGCCAGCGTCTTCACGATTGTGGTAAGTCCCAACGGCTCACTCGGAGGCGCGTTCTTCGAGCATCTTCCGTGGATTATCGGACTTGTGGGTCTTCTGGTGAGCCTGGCCGCCGCGCTGATGACCGATCGTCTTGCCAGTCGCCGCCAACGGGCCGAGCAGCTCGCGGGCATACTCGATCGGATTGCCGCGGAGAACCGCGAGTTGTATACCGAGCAGCGAAGCATCGCGCAGACGCTCCAGCACGCGCTGCTGCCTGAGAGACTCCCCGAGTTTGACGGGCTGCAGGTGGGCGCACGCTACGTGCCGGCCGCTTCGGGCATCGATGTGGGGGGCGACTGGTACGACATAGTCACGGCAGGCGATGGACGGGTGCTGGTCATGATCGGCGATGTGTCAGGCCATGGACTACGAGCGGCGACGACGATGGCCTCGCTGCGCCACGCCGCATTGGCGTATGCGGCGCAGGATCCCAGTCCGGCTTCCGTGCTCGCCCAGCTCTCAGATTTCGTCAACGCCGGGGACCACGACTATTTCGCGACAATGCTTTGTGTCCTGATTGATGTGGATGCCAAGCGGCTGACGCTCGCCAGTGCCGGTCACATACCGCCACTCTTGATCGACGGCGCCGGCGGGCAGTTCGTGGAGTTCGACGCCAATGTCCCAATCGGCGTTGCGCGCACGTCCCCCTACCTGCAGAAGACACTTTCCGTGGGGCCAGATACGACGCTCGTCGCGTTTACTGATGGCTTGGTAGAGCGTCGTGGGGAGGTGCTTGATGTCGGCTTGGAGCGCTTGCGAGACGCGGCCGTCAATGCAGCGCTTGGGCTGGAGGATCTTTTGAGTGAGCTCGCACAGGGCCTCACATCTAAGGACCATCAAGACGATACGGCGATAGTAGGCATCCGATGGCAGAGATAGAGGCTGAGCCCCCAACCATGCAGATCGACATGCACCTCGACCCAACAGGCGCGCAGGTCGTGGTCCTCTCGGGAGAGCTCGACAGCTCAAACGCCGATTCGCTCAAGGAGCGGTTGGCGTCGATCCCGCCGCAGCCCACTCAGCAGCTGATCTTCGATCTCACCGACCTGCGATTCATGGACAGCGCGGGGATTGCGGTGCTGATCGGTGCGGCGAAGAAGGCAAGCAGCGTGTCGCTACGAAACCCGTCCCCAATCATCCGCCGCGTACTCGAGACAACAGGCCTCTCCAACGTGTTCTCGATCGAGCCATGAGGTACGCGCGCCACTTTCACTGCCTGCCCGAGTCCCTGGCTGGTGCACGGCACTTCGTCAGAGATCTCCTGAGCGACCAGCCGCACGAAATCGTGGAAGCCGCCGAGCTGATGACCTCTGAGCTTGCCACCAACAGCGTGCGACACGCCCGTAGCGACTTCGAGCTCGCGGTTCACCTCTCGCGCGAGGAGATACGCGTGGAGGTCAGCGATCACGGTCAAGGCCAGCCAATCCCGCGCACCCCTACGCCCCGGGACCAGTCGGGACGTGGCCTTCAGATCGTCAAAGAGCTCGCTGAGGACTGGGGGATCACCCCTTCGCCAAACGGCAAGCTTGTCTGGTTCACCTTGCGATTGCCCACGCACACCGGCGAGCAGAGAGCCCGCTCGACGGCCTCGCGCGAGAAGGCGCCCGAGCAAAGCCATCAGCTCGAGCAAAGCCGTCAAGCAGATGCGCGCTCCTCTCATTCTCGGTCTCGGCCTACTTGGTCGATGAGCGGCCAGCGCTATGCGGGAACCGCGGCGGGACACGATGCCTGAGCACCGTCTTCGTTGCGCACACGGCTGCTGACTTTCTCCAGGTCGCCTACCGCGTGGCGGAGGGTCAGGCGTGACGGGAAACCGAGGGGTCTCGTACTTACCCCGCTCGACGGGTGTGGTTCGTCCACTCGCCAACTGGGTAGAGACCAATCAGACCCAAAAACGAGCATAGGAGAAGCTATGGGTGACCGTACGCAGCGAGCGCAGGGCAAGGTTAAAGAGCTCAAAGGCCGCGCAAAGCAGGAAGCCGGCTCTGCGGCTGGCAAACCCGCCACCGAGGCTCGCGGGGCCGGCGAGGAGCTGAAGGGCAAAGCGGAGAACGCTGCCGGCAAAGTACGCAGCTCCCTCAAGAAGGCAACCCGCTGAGGGTCCCGAGCGCAAGGAAGTCGCCTGTTGGATCACTTGCGGGCGGCGCATGCCCTCGTCGGTGAGCACAGGTGAGCCACGGAGCATCGCGAGGATGGCCTAAGGCGTTCGCGAGGTGATTCTCGCGCGCTCTGTACCGACGCCGGTCACGGGGGCACCGTCGCCACGGGGCACGTAGGATCGCGGTGTGAGGGGGATTGGGAATGTCGGTCTTTGTCTGTGCGCCATCCTGTGCCTGCTCATCTCGGGCTGCGGCGGCTCGCGCCAGACCTCGCGCGCGCGCACCTCAGGCGGTTTTCTGAGTGAACCGGTGCAGTTTCTGCCTGGCGGCCTGCAGAGGATCGCGCGTGGTCGCGTGGCAGGCGCCGCTGGCTTTTCGATCCTCGCGGAGCGCTACCTATTCCAGCACCGGACGTACTTCAATCTCGCGGTCAACGTTCGTGAGATCGGCGGCGGCTCACAGGGAACCAACTTCACGCCCGAACCCCCCAAGCCCTTGGCGTGGAGCACCGAGCAAGGCTGCTCGCCGTCGTCCAAGATGTGGACGATCGTCTTCGGTGTTCTTGCCGACGCACGTGACCGGGCATTCGCCTACACCACTCATGGCCGCTATCGGCTGCGGACCGCCAAGATCCCAAGCCACTTCCGGGCCGCTGGTGTAGCCGCCTACGTGGCGCTCCCCGAACAGCCGACCCGGATGCTCGTCACGACCAGGACGGGCGCCACGCTAATGCGGGAAGAGTTCGAACCGGAATCGCGCGAACGTTGCCAGCCGGGCTCGGCGATCATGGTCTTGCGCAAGCGCTCGTCAGGTAAGACTGGTTGAGCGGTGCTCACTTCGGTACGTAGCTTGAGCACGCTCACCCCGGGCTCTCTACGGATGGCACGCCCGCTTGCTGCGCTTACGGTAATAGGGGAGATGGTGGCCGTGCCCGTTGCGCACGGTTTACGTGAATCCAGAGGGCAGCGACCCCCGCATCCGGGATGGAGATAGATACCAATGCCAGAGACCAAGACAAAGCGTCGCCCAGCGGCGAGAAAAGCAGCCACCACCCGTAAACCTCCTGTCGCGAAAGCTAAGAAGGACGGGGCGGTCGATCGTACGACAGAGCTCTCCGATGAAGTGCTCAAGTCGCTCGAGGCAGGGCAACGTGCCGCAATCGATGCGGTCCGCAAGTTCGTCGACACGGTCGACGAGAAGCTTCCGGCACTCGGCGATCGGCCCTCGCGGCGGCAGGAGATTGTCGATTCCGCCATGGAGATGGCGGACCGCTTGGTGCATACGCAGCACGAGTTTCTTCGCAACGTGGTGCAGAGCGCCGGCAAGGCTCTGAGCAAGCCCAGCGACGGAAAGTAGTCAACTTCCCGGGTGCGGCCGCCATTCGGTCGGCCGCGCCCGGTATTTACGCTGCGTCCGCTGGGCCGAGTAAACGCCCGCAGCGGATGGGCAGAGTCAGTCGAAGTGGATGGACGGTGTCAGTCGACGGACGGCGCGAGTCTTGCCATCGCCGTGAGCTCGCGCCTGTCTTAGCGAGGCCCAAGGCCTCACGCGGGGCGCGGTCGACTTCCAGGCCGGGGTGATCCGCGTCCACGACAACTGGGTGCGCAACGCCCTCGACACGACCAAGACCTCAGACTCAGAAGCAATCCCGATGACGCCCCGACTGGCTCGCGCGCTGGCGAAGGTCATGGACCGCGACTATGCGACCGAGAATGAGGACTTGGTGTTCGCAAGCGAGGACCGCGACGGCCCCGTCAGCGACCGCTCGATACGCAACGCGTTCAAGCTCGCCCAGCAGAAGGCCGGGCTGCAGCCGATCAGGATGTACAACCTGCGCCACTCCTTCGGCACGACGCTGGCCCGCGGCGGAGTGGATGTCAGGACGATTCAGGCGCTCATGCGCCACGCCCGCCTGACCACGACTGAACAGTACATGGCCTACAGGCCGCAGCCTGAGCTCGCAAATCAATCACGCGGGTGCTCGATCCGCGCAGCCTTCCCGAGAACGTCACACCGATCCGTCCGCACTCGGCGGGTGCCGAGGCAGCTTTCTTAGAACGCTTGGAGGAGGAGATCCCGGCCAAGTGGCTACGGGAGGTCCAGCGGCTCTACGCAGAGACCGGCGCGCAGCTCTCGGCGTAGCGGTCGTCGAGCCCTACGCGTGGCCGGTGGCGGCTTGCAGCGCCTCGCGTAGGGCGAGGGCCTCGATCGCATCGCGCGTGTTCTGCGGGGTGTCTTCGATCTTGCCTGCCCGCCAAGCGTCGGCGAAGTCTGTCGGCGAGCGTCCGGTGCGAGCTTGGAAGTCCTCCGTGAGTGCCAGCAAGTCGTGGGGCTGCTCGCGGGGCTCTACGAAGCTGTCCAGCACGCGCTTGACCTCCTCGGTGGGGATGCGCAGCGCCGTTTTGCCGATGCGGATGGCGCGGATCTCGCCCCGCTCGATCTTGTTGTAGACGGTGCTCTTGTCCAAGCCGAAGTGCTCGGCGAAGTCCTTGATCTTCCAGTACTGCCTATCGAAATCAGCCATTGCGCACCTCCAGCCAGCGACGTTGAGGAATCCAGATTATCAAAGATATCGTCTGAATCGACGGAATCGACACTAAGGAAAGCGGCATTGCGGAGGTCGTCTCAGCGGGCCTCTGGTAGAAACGCTCGGTGTCGCACATCAGCACGTTCGTCTCGCGCCGCTTGGAGGAGCTCCACGCGATCCTCAACGCCTCGGGCTATCTGCTGGACTTCAGCGGACGCGAGCACCCACGCTGGGAAGACGATCCACCGCTCGGCCTCATCCACATGCGAGCCGTGCTCCTACCCAACGCCGATGACGACGAGGACGCCGAGCCCGACGAGCGGATCACCTTCACACTCCTCGAGCGCTGGTCAGAATATCCCCTACCCGACGCGCAACAGCGCGAGGGCCTCTACCTACGCGGCTACTCCTACCACGGACAGGCCGGCGACGCCCGCCTTCGCTACGAGTTCGACCCCGACGGGCACCCCGAGTCCCCCTACCACCTACACCCGCCGGGCGCACCCGACCACGTCCGTCAACCAGCCCAAGCAACCCCACCCGAGACCGCGCTCGACGACCTCGCCGCGTTGATCGCCACCGAGCGCGCAGCCGGGCGCCTCTGAGCCCAAGCCGCCGCCGGCAGCACTCTCGGCTCCTGCTGCTGGCGTACAGCACCAAGCCAAAACAGACTGAGGGTGTCCTTTTAGCTGTGTTGGCGGTGGTTATTGGATCAGTCGGGTAGCCGGTCGCCGAAGTGGATCTTGAACGCGAGTATTGCCTTTGTCCAGCCGCGGGTACTTGTCCATTGTGGGACTGCGTTTTGGATCGCGAGGTAGATCAGCTTTCGTGCCGCGTCCTCGCTGGGGAAGTGTCCCTTCGTCTTGACTGCCTTTCGTAGCTGCCGGTTGAGCGCCTCGATCGCGTTCGTGGTGTATATGACCCTGCGGACTTCTGGCTCAAACGCCATGAATGGTGTGACGTGCTCCCACGCCGCTCGCCACGCCTGCCCGATCACGGGTAGCTGCTGCCCCCACTTATCTTCGAACGCCTCGAGCGCTTCTAGCGCCCTGTCGGCGTCGATCGCGGTGTAGATCGGCTTGAGGTCTTTGGCGACCTGGTCGTATTGACGGCGTGGCACGTACTTCAGGCTGTGACGAATCAAGTGCACGATGCAGGTCTGCACCGTCGTGGCCGGGAAGACCGCCTCGATCGCCTCAGGGAACCCCTTCAGCCCGTCCACGCACGCGATGAGGATGTCGTTGACGCCGCGCTGCTTGAGGTCGGTGAGGACTTGCATCCAGAACTTCGCGCCCTCATTGGCCTGAAACCACATGCCGAGCACTTCGCGATCGCCGTCCATCCCGATCGCCAGCGCGAGATAGCAGGCACGCCTTTGCACGCTGCCGCCGTCGCGGATCTTCAGCACCATGCAGTCCAAGAACACGACCGGGTAGACGTGGCCGTTTCTAGGCATCGTTGCGAATCCTGACCGGAAGGAATTGCAATGCCACGTAGGGCGTGGAATAAGGCCTCGACGGACACGAAGCGTCGCTACTTCGAGTTGATCCGTGAGGGTGCGAGTGGGACGGCTGCCTCACAGCGGGTGGGTGTCTCTTTCAGCTGCGGGTCGTTGTGGTTCATCGATGCTGGGTCGGTGACCTTCATTGATAAGCCGATCAACAGCCGCTACCTGACTCAAGACGACCGGATCGAGATCGCAGACGGGCTCGCGGCGGGGGAGCCGGTGAAGTCGATCGCCGCCAGGATCGGCAAGAGCTACCAAACGATCTACCGGGAGATCGCCCGCAACGGCAAGCCCGGTGGCCGCTACCAGCCGTGGCACGCGCATGGGCAGGCTCATCTGCGGCGCAGGCGCCCGCGACCCCGGAGGGTAAGCATCGATGACCAGTTGTGTGCCGCGATCGCGGGCCAGCTCGCCAAGCACTGGTCGCCGGCGCAGATCAGCAGGTGGTTGCGACGGCGTTGGCCGAAGCGCACGGACTGGCATCTGTGCCACGAGACGATCTACGACGCTGTCTATCGAGGCCTGGTCGTGGCCCCGAGCCAACAGACCCTGCGCACTGGCCGTTGCTACCGACGCACGCGTGGCCGGGGCCGCACTCGCGAAGGTGCGCTGAAGCAGTGCACGAACCTCAAATCGATCCACGTCCGACCTGCAGTCGCCGATGCAAGAAGCCAAGTGGGCCATTGGGAGGGTGACCTGCTGGTCGGGGCGTTCCATCGTTCCGCGGTCGCGACGCTCGTGGACCGCAAGACACGCCACACACTGCTCGTCGCGATCCGTGGCAGCTACTCAGCCAAGAACGTCGCGGATGCCCTCGTCGAGGTCTTCAGCCAACTGCCATCCGCGCTACGCCGAACGCTGACCTGGGACCAAGGCAACGAGATGTTCCAACACGAGCGGATCGAGACCCAGAGCGGGCTGCGGATCTACTTCGCTGACCCCCACTCACCTTGGCAACGCCCCACCAACGAGAACACCAACGGCCTGCTACGCCAGTACTTCCCCAAGGGAACTAACTTCGAGCAGATCACCAACGAGCGCCTGCGAGAGGTCGCAAGCGAGCTCAACGACAGACCACGAGCATGCCTCCAGGACCGCACACCAACCCAGTTGATGGCACGATGGAAACCACAACTCATCACAAGCTGATTCGCAACCACCACTAGAAACCGCCCGTCTTCCAGTGGCCTGGTCTGCCACGCACGGGCGTCGTCCATGACCGCATCGGTGACACGGCTGATCAGATCCCGACCGACCGACACTCCGTAGATCTCGGCGAGGTGCGCTTCGATGTCCCTCCTCGACAAGCCACGGCTGTAGAGCGCGAGGATCTTCTCGTCGAACCCCTCGAACCGCCGCTGGCGCTTACGAACGATCTGCGGCTCGAAGCTGCCATTGCGGTCCCTCGGCGTGTCGATCTGAACCGGCCCGTGCTCGGTGACGAGCGTCTTCGATGTCGTCCCGTTCCTGGCGTTGCCCGTACCGCCCGGCGGCTCCAGGTGCGGCTCATACCCCAGGTAGTCGGTGAGCTCGACCTCCATCGCGCGCTCCACCAGCCGCTTCGTCAACTGCGAAAGCAGACCGCCCGGCCCGACGATCTCCTCCTCCCCGTGGGCGCCGGCGAGCAGCTCATCGACCACCCCATCAGGGAGAAGCTCCCTCACCCTGTCCGGTAGATCACCCACCCCGCGAGATCTACCAGCATCACACCCGCTGGCATTTCCCTGCGCTCGCCCTACGAGCTCGCACCGCGAAACGCCAGCGGAACCCCGGGCCCTGCGTCTACACCCGCATCGATGTAGGCATGAGTCTCCCTTCAACTCAGTGCCTACACAGTTCATCGGACACTCCCGATGGCGCACCTGGCATCCTTTAGGCGCAGCGATACGTGAGTGCAGCCCGTCGAAGCATCGCGGGCTGCGGGCTGCCTTTGGGGAACCCCGACCAGATTAGGATGGCTTCCGGTGGCGAACGGATGTGTGTTGTGTTTTGAGGGGGTGTGGAAGGGGTTTGAGCGTGGCGGTGGCTGGGTTTCGGTGTTGGAGGATGTGTCGCTGGAGGTGCGGGCGGGGGAGATAGCGGCGGTCGTTGGCGCGCGTGGTCAGGGCAAGTCGACGTTGATTCGTCTCGCGGCGGGGATGTTGCGTGTGGATAGGGGCAGCGTGTCGCTGAACGGCCGTGAGCTGGGCGATCTTTCAGACGGCGATCTTGGACATGTTCTCGCTACAGATCTCGGAGTTGCTATCCGGGCTGAAGAGGATCGCTTGAACGTTCACGACTACGTCGAGTTCTCGCTCGCCGCGACGTGCCGGTACAGCGGCCGGGAGCGCGACCGGCTGGTCAAGGACATCTTGGCAGAGCTTGAGATATCGGATTGCGCTGGCGCGATGTGGGCGGATCTCTCGGATTGGCAGCGGGTGCTGGTGGAGTTCGCGCAGGCGGTCGTGCGGCGACCTAGGCTGCTGCTCGTGGACGATCTGCTCGACGGTATGGGCCTCGATCAAAAGAGCGCCGCGATGGATCTCATGGAAGGTTTCGCGAAGGACCGTTGCTGTGCGGTGTTGATGGCCGTCTCTGACCACGCTGCTGCGTTGCGATCGGCCACTGTCTGGGAACTCAGTCACGGCAAGCTCGAACTGATGCATCAAGACCCCGACATCACCTACCTCCACCAACACCGGCAAGGTCAGATGCCCTAGTAGCTTCTGTCGCCGCGATTGCGTGGCGCGCGGCACAGAGGCTGGTTCGCCTCGTCTATGTCTAGCTGATTTGCTGGCGTGACCCTTCACGACCGACGCGTCCCATGAGCGAGAAACATTCGGTCTCGCAATACAGGCTGACTTCGTTTCGGTTAGCGTCTGCCGGGCGATGTCCAAGCCTAATCCTGCCGAGCTGCCGGGGAGTATGGTGGTTCTCGGGCTCCTGATCGAGCGGCCCGGCCAAACGGTGGCGGAGGTCGCCGAAAGCCTGGACAAGCGCTTTTCGCACTCACGGTTCGACCCTGCTACCGCGCACAACAGCTTGCCGCAGATGGCGCGCGGGGGACGCCAGCCACCGCGCGCCAGCTGTATCCACCAGACGTCGGGTCGAGGGCACAAAGCCCAGGACCGCTATGTACCGACCGACGTGGGAGTCAAGGCGTATCGCGCGTGGATGCATGCGGTGCCGAGTGAAAGCGGCCCGCCCGCGCTCCGCGAGGCGCTGTACGGGCGGATAGAGCTCTGTACGCTTGAGGATGTACCTGAGCTGATTCGCATCGCGCGCGAAGAAGCGCTGATTGCGCGCGATATGTACTCACAGGCGTCGCTCACGTTTAAGCAGCACCGGGAAGACGAGCGCGAGAAGGAGAGCGACGGAGATGATCTGACAGACCTGGATTACCTTCGGATGGTGCGCGACGTATTGCTGCAGGTAACCCCAGAGTATTGGGGCGACCGGAACAGACACATGGGCGAAATTCGCCGGCTCCTCGAAGGGATCGCGAAGAAGGCCGGCATCCCGTTTATGGTGCCGAAGTGATGCCTGTGTTGTGTTTTGAGGGGGTGTGGAAGGGGTTTGAGCGTGGCGGTGGCTGGGTTTCGGTGTTGGAGGATGTGTCGCTGGAGGTGCGGGCGGGGGAGATAGCGGCGGTCGTTGGCGCGCGTGGTCAGGGCAAGTCGACGTTGATTCGTCTCGCGGCGGGGATGTTGCGTGTGGATAGGGGCAGCGTGTCGCTGAACGGCCGTGAGCTGGGCGATCTTTCAGACGGCGATCTTGGACATGTTCTCGCTACAGATCTCGGAGTTGCTATCCGGGCTGAAGAGGATCGCTTGAACGTTCACGACTACGTCGAGTTCTCGCTCGCCGCGACGTGCCGGTACAGCGGCCGGGAGCGCGACCGGCTGGTCAAGGACATCTTGGCAGAGCTTGAGATATCGGATTGCGCTGGCGCGATGTGGGCGGATCTCTCGGATTGGCAGCGGGTGCTGGTGGAGTTCGCGCAGGCGGTCGTGCGGCGACCTAGGCTGCTGCTCGTGGACGATCTGCTCGACGGTATGGGCCTCGATCAAAAGAGCGCCGCGATGGATCTCATGGAAGGTTTCGCGAAGGACCGTTGCTGTGCGGTGTTGATGGCCGTCTCTGACCACGCTGCTGCGTTGCGATCGGCCACTGTCTGGGAACTCAGTCACGGCAAGCTCGAACTGATGCATCAAGACCCCGACATCACCTACCTCCACCAACACCGTTCGGCGAGAATTGGTGCCGAGCGTTGAGATGCTTAGTGTAGAGCGTCTCGTCAAGTGTTTCGAGGTTGGAGGTGAGACTGTTCGCGCTGTCGACGACGTGTCGTTGCAGATAGCGGCAGGCGAGACGGTCTCGCTGTATGGGCCGAGTGGCTCGGGGAAGTCGACTCTTATCGACCTCATTGCGGGCTTTCAGACACCCGACGCGGGAACGATCCTCGTCAATAACACAGACATTTCTTCGTTCTCAGAGCGAGAGCACGCCGACTACCTACGCCTGACGGTAGGCATCATCAGCCAAGCTGATGAACTCTGGCCCTCCGCGTCCGCGCTGGATAACGCCTGTCTGAAGCTGCTGCGGGACCATCCAAAGGATGCGCGTCGGCTGATCGAGCCGCTGCTGATCGACCTCGGGCTGGGTGACCGGATGAAGCAGCCCACGTACAAGCTCTCAAAGGGCGAGCGCCAGCGCGTCATGATCGCACAGGCCCTCGCGACCGATCCAGGTCTCGTCCTCGCCGATGAGCCGACCGGCAACCTCGACACCCGCCGCAGCCGCGATGTGCTCGGCCAGATACGCGAGCTCTGCCAGGATCGCGGTACAGCGGTGCTGCTCGTAACCCACGACCCCCAAGCCGTCGCGTTCGCCGATCGCGTGTACGAACTACGCGACGGCCACCTCGATGACTACCAGCCTGACGAGCTATATCTGCGCTCGAGCGGCGTGGCGGAGAACCGATGAGCTCCCTGCCGGTGACGCGAGACGAGCCTGACGGCCGACCGCTGGCACGATTGCGTAGGCGGGCCAAACAGCTGATCCCACTTGGGGAGATCCTATTTGTCTTCCGGGCACGCCTGAAGGAGCGGGCGGTGCTCGGACAGGAGGCGCTTGCTGTCATCGGTATCTCCGTTGGTGTCGCGTTGCTCTTTGCCTCCCAGGTCGCCTCACAGAGCCTCGACGGCTCAATCCGCCAGCTCAATCAGCAATTGGTCGGCCGCACGCAATACCAGCTCGACGCACGAGGCCCCGAAGGGTTTCCCGAAAGTGTCATTCGCGAAGCCAGCATGCTGCCGGGCGTGAACGCAGCGCTGCCGCTGCTCGAGCAACAGGCGATCGTGCTGGGGCCTCATGGCCAGGCGTCGGTTGTGCTTATTGGTGCGGACCCCCACTTCGCGAACTTCGGAGGGCCGCTTCTGCGCAAGTTCAGTGCCCGCCAGCTCGCGCATGAGAAACTGATCGCACTCCCGGTGCCCGTCGCTGCGTCGATCGGGGCGACCCCGTTCGAGGCGGTCCATTTGCAAATCGGTGCCAGGACTGTCGAAACTCTGCTCGGGGCGACCCTCAGCGAAGCTGATATCGGTGGGCTCGTCGACAGTCAGGTCATGCTCGCGCCGCTGCTCTATGCGCAAAAGCTGGCTGGTACTCCTGGTCGCATTACACGCCTCTACATCAAGGTCAAGCCGGGCGAGCAAGCCACGGCCGACATCGCGCTACGAAAGCTCGCCGCGGCCCGACACCTGAACGCGGAGCCTGCGGACTTCGACGCGCAGCTATTTAGTGTCGCCTCCGCGCCCGCACAACAAGGCGAGAACCTCTTCTCCCTCATCAGCGCCGTTGTCGGGTTCCTCTTCGCATTCAACGCGATGCTGCTTACCGTCCCCGAGCGCCGCCGCCTCATAAAACTGATGCGCCGCCGCGGCTTTACCCGGCCCGTGATCGTGCAGGCGCTTACGTTCGACGCGCTCGTGATAGGCACCGCCGCCACGCTGATCGGACTCGCGCTCGGCGACCTGCTGTCAACAGCCCTGTTCCACTCCCAGCCCGGCTACCTCGCCTTCGCGTTCCCGGTCGGCGGCCCCCGCATCATCGACGCCTCCACGATCGCACTGTCAGTGACCGCAGGCTTCCTTGCCGCGCTCGTGGGTGTTCTCGCCCCAGTCAGACACATCCTTGCGCTGCCGCTGCGCTCGCAGGTCGAGATCGAACGCCAGCCAAGCGGCTGGACCGCGCTGCGAGTAAGCGCTGGCATCCTCGGTCTGATCATCACGACCCTGATCGTTTTGCTCCGCCCACAATCGGCAGTCGTCGGCGTGATCACACTCGTGATCGCAGGGCTTGCGTTGCTCCCCTTTCTCTTCAAGGGCATCGTCCTTGGCTTCGCCTGGGCGCAGCGCCCATTTCGCAGCACAGCGACCCGCCTCGCCGTCGGCGAGCTGAAAGACGGCATGACGAGCGTCCGATCCCTGGCCGTCGCGTCAACAGGTGCGCTCGCGGTATTCGGCACGGTAGCCGTGGCGGGCGCTCAGAACAACCTCCAAAACGGGCTGAACAGCGCCAGCCATGAATGGAATCGAGCCGCCGACATCTGGGTGTATCCCGCGGGGGACGACAACTCCCTGGCCACGACTCCGTTTCCAGCGTCTGCCGCGTCCACGATCGAACACGTCGAAGATGTGCGCAGCGTCAGCATCTACCGGGGGAGCTTCCTGAACATTGGCGACCGCCGCGTGTGGGTGATCGCCCCCCCGCCCCACCAGTCAGCCGACCCGATGCCACCCGGGCAAATCACCGAAGGCAACGCCGCCCAGGCGAATAGGAGACTGCGAACTCACGGCTGGGCAGTCCTCTCCGAAGCCATCGCTCACGAAATGCACCTACACGTCGGGGAATCCTTCACATTGCCTTCCCCGCAACCGACCTCGTTCCGAGTCGCGGGCCTTTCCACGAACGGTGGGTGGCCTCCTGGCGCGGTCGTGATCAATGCCGAAGACTACGCTCGCGCTTGGGGGTCGAACGCGGCCAGCGCGATTAACGTCCAGGTCTCATCAGGCCGGGGGCTGGCTGAAACACGCCTGCAGATCCGTCGAGCACTCGGACCGGACTCGGGCCTCGCCGTCCAGACCGCCGCAGAACGCGAAGCGCAGTGGGAAAGGCTCAGCAGCCAGGGCCTTGGGCGACTAACACAGATCAAGACGGTGGTGTTGATCGCGGCGATTCTCTCGATGGCGTTCGTGATGATCTCGCTCATTTGGCAGCGGCGCGAACGAATCGGCTTCCTCAAGCGAACAGGCTGCAGAAGGGGCCTAGTCTGGCGCTCGCTGCTGTTTGAGAGCGCTGTACTTCTCGGATCAGGCTGCCTGATCGGCGCGGCCGTCGGGCTATACGGACAGCTCGTAATCAGTCATGCACTGACTGTCGTCACGGGCTTTCCTATCACGATCAGTGTCGGGGTCCGCATCGCCATCTTCAGCTTCCTCATCGTCAGCGCCACTGCGTTCGCGATTGTGGCGATTCCGGGCTATCTTGCGACGCGCGTCCGGGCGACGATGGTCAAGCCCGTCTAGCAGCGGAGCGCGGCCCGCGAGACTATCGCCACGGGCGGTTCTTGCCCTTCTTAGAGCGGCGTACCGAGAGCTCGCTTGGGGGTTGCGCGATGTGTCCCGCGAGGTTGAAGGATGGCGTGCCATCGCAAGCGCCATCCCGTGCCCCGTGCTTCGTGCTGACGCGCTCCAAGCGCTCACTTGCAAGCGGCCAATGATTGACGGCGCGGCGATGTTCTCCACGCTCCCGCGTGTGCGCTCTCCGGAACTGCTGCGACTCCTCGTTGCCTACCAGGTACTCGCTGACTATCTCGACTGCACCAGCGAGCGCGCCGCAAACGCTGGAGTCAGAAACGGGCTGCAGCTTCATCGGGCGCTTGTCGAGGCAATCGATCCTTCGCTGCCGCTATCTGACTACTACCAGTTCCACCCGTGGCACGATGACGGCGGTTACACCCGGGCGCTTGTCGAGCGCTGCAGGCAGGTCGCCGCAGGGCTACCGTCGTTCGCGCAGGCGCAACCACTTGCGGTCCGTGCGGCACGCCTCACCACCGTCCTTGCGCTCAACCACGAGCCCGACTCAAACCTGCGTGACGCCAGACTGAAAGCATGGGCTGCGCTGCACTTTCCAGACTCCGGCGAGCTCCCTTGGTTTGAGTTGGCCGCCAGCGCCAGCGCGTGGCTCACCATCCTCGCCCTCCTAGCCTTGGCCGCCGACACCGGCTGCGACCAATCTGATGCAGAGGCCACATATGCCGCCTACCTACCGTGGGCTTCGCTCGCCGGCACGATGCTCGACAGTTACGCAGACCTTGCCGAAGACCAAGCAGCCAGCGCGCACAGCTACATCTCCCACTACGCCAATGCGAACCAGACGGTCCACCGCGTCAGCCAGATCCTGAGCAAAGCCCTCACTAACGTCGCGAAGCTACCCAACGGAGAGCGGCACCTGGTGCTCATCAGCTGCATGGTCGCCATGTACCTGTCCAAGGACAGCACCCGCACAGCCGAGAACCGTGCGACGACACGGCAGCTAGCACGAGCTGCAGGACCGCTACCAATGATGCTGATCCCGGCCCTTCGCGTATGGCGAGTCGTCCACGGCCTGCAGACCGACGGCGGTGGACAACAACAGCCCGTGAGCGCTGACCTGCACCAATCCGACGCTACTCGTGCAACACGGTTGCCACCGAGCGCCCCGCTGCCCATAGCCGCCCAGACGCTCGCCGTGTGGCGCGATCCACATCGATACCTCACTTGGTGTCGCAACCGGTACGGCTCCCGGTTCACGATCCGCACCATCGGACTGCCACCACTCGTGTTCATGTCAGACCCAGACGACATCATGGCGATCGTCAGGGCGCCCGCCGACATCCTTCATCCGGGGGCTGGCGCCGCCGTCATCGCTCCCCTCGTCGGGGAGCACTCCTTCATGCTCGCAGAGGAAGACGACCATATCGAAGGCCGTCGCGCAATCCTGCCAGCCTTCCAGCACACCCGTGTCCAAGCACACACCAAAATGATTAATGACATCGTGACGCAAGAGGTCGCCTTGTGGCCACGCGACCGACCCGTCGCAATTCACCCCTATCTACGCGCACTAAGCCTCAAGGTCATCCTGCGAACGATCTTCGGTAAAGAGAACGCGCGCCAAGTCGAGCTTCACTCCCGGCTACTACGGATGCTGACCATAACAGCAAGCCTTACGTTGCAAGAGAGACAACTGAGACCAATCCCCCCGTGGCGCCGCCTATGGCGAGGATTCCTGTCCGAACGCGCGGCCGTTCACAATCTAATTGACGAACTCATCACCGATGAAGCCCACGCGCCAGCCCTCGAGAGCGGCCTCCTAGCGATGCTCCTCGAAGGCACAGCATCATCTGAGACTCACGAGGCCGACCAGCGCCAGCTACGGGACGACTTGATGTCGGTTATCCTCGCCGGACACGAGACGACTGCCTCAGAGCTCGCGTGGGCGTTCCAGCTACTCGCCCATCACCCAGCCACAACCGCGCGTCTCGTCGCCAGTCTCGAAAACGGCGAGGACAGCTACCTCACTGCCACAGTGCAAGAGGTGCTTCGCCACCGGCCTGTGTTCCTATTCACCATCCCCCGGGTCGTGAACGCCCCCTTCGAGATCACCGGGCGCACCTTCAACCCACCCGTACACCTGATGGGCTGCATCTACCTCATGCAGCACGACCCCGCCGTGTACGAGGAACCAGACCGCTTTATGCCCGAGCGGTTCCTCGCCGCCGAGCCACCGCCAGAGGTCTGGATGCCCTGGGGAGGAGGCCGAAAGCGCTGTCCCGGATACCACCTTGCCGTCCTCGAGATGCAAATCGTCCTCAGAACCGTGCTCTCCGAGCTAGATGTGCTGCCCGTCGCTGGCCAAATCGAGACGGCCCGATGGCGCAGCGTGATCGTCACGCCTGGGCGCGGATCACGCATCGTTCTCGGGAGCCGGACAGCCGCCGATCTCGTCCGCAAGCGGTGTATCGAGGGGTCGTATGTGCCTTGACCCCTTATAACTCAATGTTTCTATTGAGACCTCAACGTTTCCATTTATTTATAAGGCACTTTTCGACAGATTGAAGTGCATGAGGAGTCATGATGGCGCCCGATGACTCACTTGAGCCCACCGCGGCTGCTCAACCGAGGAGACGACAGGCGTCCTGCGCACAGTGGTGCCGGTATCGGTGGTGCGAGTGCAGCCGCGCTGGAGAGCGCGTCGGCCGGCTACGTCGGCGCGCCTGGGCCAGCGGCGGGCGTTGCTCACTTTCCCCCTGCTGCTGGCCCAAATGAGTCAGCCCGGGCCATCGACGTTCCCCGGCAAACAGACGGGTCATCGCATTGAGTGGGGGAGTTGAGCCGATCACGGTCTCGGACGACCAGGATTTGCAGGCTATGGCGAGTTACCTGCTCTCAGGCGACCGCGACCAGCCCGCCATAGCGCTCACATCGGCGAGCACGGGGCAGCTAGTGCTGGCGCCGGACAAGGTGCTCGAGATCGTAGGCGGCGCCCGAATCTATTTGGTGACACGGGAAGATTTGCTGCTTCATTTCGAAGGGCTGCTCGGGCCGAACCTTGCGCTGCCGGCTGGTGCGATCCGCATCTGGTGGCCGGAGCTGACCGTGGAAAGTGATCCACTGGAGCATCCTTCTGTTCTCCAGCTGGAGGACGAGCCGGAAGCGGACACGCTCGGGGAGTTTGCTCGCTGCTTTGAACTGAGTCGTCCGACGGTGCGGCGCGCAATTACGCTCATCGAAGACGCCCGCAGATTGGTCGAATGCGAATTGGAAGAGGAGCGCGAGCAGCAGCGTCGGACCGATGAACGTTTGCGTGATATGAAGGTCGAGCGTGGCGAACAAGAGACGCGTGCAGAGGAGGCCGAGGCGCGTTTGGAGGACACCAGGAGGGAGCTCGATGCGCTGAGAAGCTCGATAGGCGGCGCTCCAGAGAAAGACACGGATGAGTGAGCTCAGGCTGGTGTCTGGGCGTGGAGCGTCACGGTGCCAACGGTGAGCGGCCGGCGTCTTCGTCTCACAGGCAGAGGACGGGCGGTTGCGGCTATTTCTGGCGAGCGCTATCTGCCGTGTGGGCGTTCGCTGGAGATTCTTGGCATGTTTACGCCACAGCTGCCAGCCGAGGGGCGCTAGTTGGGACTCGTGCTTCCTGCTCATCGGTCGCGTAGCGAGTCGATGGCCTGGAGTGATATGGCTCGCGCGGTTTGCACGGTGCCAGAGACGCTGGAGGAGGTCACGGAGCTTGCGAAATCGATCTTGCATCGTAAGCGCGACTTCTGGATTGTCGTTCTGACAGCGCGGCGTTTGGAATCTCAGCCCGCGCTGTCGCCGATTGCGGTTCGCGAAATCGTCGGGCCCAATGCTCCGATCGTTTTTCTCAGGAGTTCACTTGCGACTCATCTCTCGACGCTGCTGCCGCCTAAGACTCATGTGTACGGTGGCGCCGTTCGTGTGTATCGGCCCGGGGTCACGGACGATCCGTGGGGTCATCCGCTGCTTTATGATTCGTCTGGGGAGTACGGTGATGAGATCCTCGACTGGCTCGGCCGGATTTTCACTCCGAGCGTTGCCAGGCCGCCACGACTTTCAGCCGAGGAGAGAGTTCTCGTGCTGGACGCAGAGGTCAAACGGCTCGCTCAAGCACGCGCTCGTGACCTGGACATCGTTCGCGGGCGCTATGAAGCACACGTCCTCGGGGGCGGGAGAAGCGAGCCAGCCCGGCGTCGTTGGAATCGCTTTTGCGGCTTGGGCTCTGCGCGCCGCGAGCTCGGCGGGGAGCTACGGCGCCTCATCGCTGCCCATTGGCACTACATGCCGCGTCACGAGCGGGTTGCACATCCGCTGCGGGATTACAGGTTCACGAGGCAGTTCTTGACAGATGTTAGAAGTCGCGTGGGGAAGGTGCCACTCGATCGCGTCGCCTGGGTATGCGCTTTTGTGGCGTGTGGCTTCGATGTGAGCCGAGTCGGTCTCGCTGCGGGGCCATTGCGCCCAGCATCTGAAGCACCTCAGCTGACCCGTGCGGACGGCGCGAGAGCTTGGTGGTGTGATCTGCGCCGGTCACCTTCGAGGCATAACCCGCGCGTCGTGTACTGGTGCGCGACCGAGGGCAGCACTGAGCTCGTCGCACTTGGCTACCCAACGCACGACGCGGTTGGGCGGCGCGGATGACCCTGGAGGGTGGAGAGCCATTGGGGGAGGAGCCGGGGTGGTTGACCTCGGGGATGCGTAGCCAGCGGTATTCGTTGTCGTTGGAGCGTGGTTTGGCGATTCTGGGTGTCTTTACGCCTGGTCGTCGTGTGCTCGGTAACTCAGATATCGCGGATGAGTTGGGTTTGAGTCGCTCGACCACGCATCGCTATGTGGTCACGCTCGTGGCGCTCGGGTTCCTTGAGCAGGACAACCGACGTAAGTATCGCCTCGGTGTGGGCGTGGCCGATCTGGGGATGACCGCGTTGAACTCCACGAGTCTGCGTGAGCACGCGCACCCTGACCTGCTGGAGCTGCGCCAGCGCACGTCCTACACGGCGAGTCTCGGTGTGCTCTCTGGTAGCAATGTTCTGTACGTCGATCGTGTGCGGAGCTTCCGTCGTGGTCGCGGTGCGCGCGATCTTGACCTTCAATCGGGGTCGCTTGTGCCGGCGTATTGCACTGCGATGGGCAAGCTGCTGCTGGCGAGCCTCCCTGGGCCAGAGCTGCGTGGGCTGCTCGTCGCGACGAAGCTCACGAAACGCGCTGCGAACACGATCACGAGCAAGAGAGCGCTGCGAGAGGAGCTTGCGCAGGTCAGGGTCGCCGGTTTTGCCTGTAGTGACCGGGAGTTTGCTGAGGATGCGATTGCGATCGCCATGCCTGTGCGTAACGAGGCTTGTGAAGTCATCGCCGCCGTAGCCCTGGCCACCGAGTCCTCGGTGATTTCCCTAGAGGCGCTCGCGGATGCGCTTGCTCCGCAGTTGCGTGTGAGCGCTGAGCGGATCTCTGCTCGGCTGGGCTACCGCCGCCCAGAGGAGATCCCCGGTGGAAGGTGAGGGAGGCGAAGGGTGTCCGGAGAACAACCACAGCCCAGTAGCGTGATCGTCGCTGGTCATCTCGTGCGTTATCTGCGCCGTGAACTCAAGCAGGAGCAAGCCGCGGTCGTCACGATTCTCCAGGTTGAGTACGACACGGTTCTCGACCCCGAGACCTATCGCAGTACGCTCGAGCGTTTCGACGAAGGGCGCAGCCTGTTTGACGCGATCGGCCTTACCGACGAGGACAAGCCAGCGGATCTCGAGCTCGATCTCGCACGCTGGCCACAACTAGTCCTCAAAACCGTCGAGTCCGTGTATGACGCTGAGGTTAGGCGGCTCCAGGACGCGGCAGCCGAAGACCGGGATCTACCGATGGGCGACGTCCCGGCACTCGGGAACCTGCTCGCAGAAGTTCGCGAGAAGTCTGGACTGCGAGCACGTCGGACGCGCAAACACACCCGTCCTGCAGGAGCAACAGAACCACATGGGCCTGGGAGAAGGAGGCGGCGTGCATAGCAATGCGACCATCCCGCTCCGCGTCATGCTTGGTGCCGGGCTGACTCCCACCAGCAGCAGAATCGGTATGGCGGGAGGCTTGGCCGAGCCGCTCGTGGGATTGGCGATTCCTTCTGTGGTGCTGAGTTCTCATGAGGAGTTGCCGCTGAATCTACGCGACTTCGCGTCCGGGTTTGGGTTCGTGGTCTACGTGTACCCGGGGATCAGCAACTCCCGCACGATGGTCAGGACACGGCACTGATGGATGCGGTTCAGCATCGTGCTTTTCGCGACCGTCAACCGGATTTGGAGGCCCGCGGCTACCACACGATCGGGATCAGTAGCCAGCCGGAGAACGCCCAACGGCGAGCGGTCGCCGAGAACCGGCTCACGCACAGGCTCCCGAGCGATCCGAAGCCAACGCTCGCACACGAGCTCAAGCTGCCGACATTTCCCCTTGATGGGGCGCGCTGGTACCGGCGCTTGACGCTCGTGGCTAGCAGCGGGCATATCGAAAAGGTGTTTTTCCCGGTGGGTCGCCCAGCACATAGCGCCGCCCCGGCCATCGCCTGGATGACGATCCAGAGGATCAGCTAGGTGTCGAGCGCGAGCCCGCGCGGTCGTCAGACTCGCCATCTAACGCTTGGGCCGGACGAGGGCGAGACGGAGAGTCTGCTGCGCGTGTTCGGAGAGAATCTCAGGTTTCAGCGGCTGGAAGCTGGTCTGTCCCAGCAGGGGCTCGGTGATCGCTGTTTTCTTCGACATGATCAGATTTCGCGACTTGAGCGGGGTTTGGCCGAACCGAGTTTGCCTGTGCTTTTGATCCTTGCGGATGGGCTTGGGGTGGGCGTAGAGAAGCTAACGACACAGCTGCTGGCTCCGCGTCGGCGTGCGAGCAGGGCAAAGATGCTTACTTTGCTTGCCGGGCGACCCGAGCTCAAGACGGATGAGCTGGCAAAGTTGCTGAACTTGCCATGTTGGTACGTTCTGCAGAATGGCCGCTATCTGCGGGCTCACCGCAAGATAGGCGTAGCGTCGACCCCGCGTTTGCGGGAGCCGGCCACGAGCCGCCTGACTGCGCGCGAAGGCGAAGTGTTGAAGCATCTACGGCTAGGCCGCTCTAATGCGCAGATCGCGCTAGCGCTCGGGATTGGTGTCGAGACCGTTCGAACCTATGTGGCTCGCGTGTTGCGCAAGCTCGGCGCGCCAAGTAGGCAGGAGCTGCTTGGTGTATCGATATCACATCACTGTGACCAAGAGGCTTAGGGAGAATTCTGTCTGTGTTTGGCTCTTATTTTCATCACCCGAAGTTCGTGGTGCGGGGGATCGACAAACCGTGCTCGAGCGTGTAGGTTGCTGCGAACGATTCCGCTACCCGGACTCCGAGGGGTCCGGTTCATCATCACTTGGGGGCTCAATGAGGCTTGCCGTAAGGCTGCTGGTCATCGTTTTGCTGTGCATGTCTGGCGTGTGTGTCCTGGCGGCGGTCGCGTATGCCGGGGCTGGGTCGGGTGGCTCGGGTAACGCTGCGTCTGGTGGGGTAGGCAACGCGTCTTTGGCGGCGAGTAGTCCGCTCGTGACTGTGGGCTCACCAAACTCTGGCGAAGAGGTGCAGGCTCAGGAACAGGCGACGATTACGAACCCTGAAGTGATTAGATTGCGAGAAGAATCGCAGACGAAGTATGAGCATTTGAGTAGCGAACAGGCCGCGATGCTCGCCCAGCAGACCTTTCCCGCGATTGTCGATGATCCGGCGGGTGGGCCGCCGCGATTGCCGGTTGGGGCGAAGATCGTAGGCTTTCCGACCGACAATGTTGCGCAGGTCAGCCTAGCTGAAGGCAGGCATGGCGTGATCGAATCCAGCGAACCACTAGCGGTTGAAACGACGGCCGGGCGTCGTGAACCGGTCGATCTGAGTCTAAATGAAATAGGCGGGGCCTTCCAGCCGAATCAGTCAGCGGTCGACGTACGTATCCCCAAGCAGCTATCTGCTGGCGTGCAGCTAGCAACGGCGGGGATCTCGGTCACACCGCTTGACTCGACCGGGTCTCCCGTCGACGGCGCTGAAGGGGAAGTTGACGGAGCGACGATCGTCTATGCGAACACTCAGGTCGATACGGATACGGTGATCAAGCCGTTGGTCTTGGGGTTCGAGGCCGACACGATGCTGCGTTCTGTCGAGAGCCCGCATCAGCTAGCCTTCCGTGTCGGGCTACCGCAGGGCGCGAGTCTCGCGCAGGAAGTAGCCGGGTCGGGGCCGGTTGAAGTGGTCGATGAAGGTACGGTGATCGCGTCGATCTCGCCGCCGAGCGCTCAGGACGCGACAGGGACCCCAGTCCCGGTTTCGATGAGGGTGTCGGGCAGCACATTGGAGCTGACGGTTGATGACCCTGCGGGGGAATACGAGTATCCGATTGTCGTTGATCCAGGGTTTGAGGATGTTCATGACCCGTATCTAACGGGCTATGGGACCCCGACGAACTGGTTGTTCTGTACGAGCGTCTCAAGTAAATGCGAACACGAAGAAGGGCATTTCAGATCGAAGGGTTGGGGCGAAAACGGCTATCTGACCGACGAATGGACGAGTTCGGAATCGTACGGCGCGGGTAACTTTGCTGAGTTCATTTATCAGACGCAGGGTGAATCGCATATTTTTGAAGCGTCGTACAGTACTGAAGAGAGCAACAACGAAAGCGACGCGATAGAAAGCGTCATAAAGCTAGAAAACGAAAACAAAGAACAGGAAAGCATCAAGCTACTATCCGCATCGAAAAACGCTAGCGAATCCGGGACGCTCAGCTGTTGTGCGCCGGGCAAAGCCGAGGACCACAACTTCATGCAGTATCAGCAGTCCGCGACTGGGCCCGGCAACCACTTCACCGACACGCTCAAGAGCGCGTCGGTCTTCATCGAACAAGAAGTGACGCCGACGATCACGCCGGACACGAAAGACGAATATCTAACCGTCAACGGCGAAAAAATGCTCAACGTCTTGGACGGCGAAAACAAGTGGATGGGCCCGTATGCGGGGGCAGTGGGCCTTACCGCCGAAGAAAAAGGTATGGGGGTCGCGAAGCTGTTCGCCTATAACAGCGGGTATGAATCGCCATATCTCTATGAACAGAACCTCCTAAAAGAAAATAAGTGCAAAGGGGTGCAGTGTCCCGAGGATGTGACGACTGCCTTTACGTATAACAAAGCGGCATCATTGCCTAACGGGCGTGATCTACTGCTCATCTATGGGGAGAGCGCCGCGGAAAATGTCGGCGAGACCACAACAAAAGTCAACATCGATACCGAACCCCCTTATAATCTGTCGCTGAGCGGGCTGCCATCGAGCGGGGTGGTCAACGAAAGTGAGTTGCATTTGCAGGCGAGGGCGACGGATGGCAAAGCGCCAACGCCGAGCTCTGGCATCAAGTCGCTGGCGCTTGGCCTCGATGGTTTTACTGTGCCGGGTAAATCTGAGTCGTGTACGCCCGGGCCGTGCAGTGCTACGGGAGAATGGACCCTCAACGGCGAAGATATCGGTGTCGGTAAACACACGCTGACGTTGGTAGCGACGGACAACGCCGGTAACGTCGAAAAAAAGGAATACAGCATCACGGTGCGTCACGCTTCTCCGCTGGCGGTCGCCCCAGGTTCTGTAGATCCGATAACGGGCGCGTTGAAGTCAGGCCGTCCAGCAAGGCAACCCCGGCCCCCCAATACGTATTGCTAAATGGAGAAAACGTGTTTCTTTCCGGCCGAATCCAGCACAGTCGGAATCCCCTTTTCGAGGTAGTACCGAATCCAGCCGTTCACCGGCAGGGTTATCCTTCCCTTCTTGGTTATCTCGACCCACGTTACTATCTGGTCCCCCGTGTCCACGACAACCGTGTTCGAGGTTCGCGAGAGCGGCACGTTAACGACCGCGGTCCCTATAGGCAAACTTGCTGAGCCGAAACGCTCAGTTTCCATGTCCTGAGACAAAACTTTCGCGCTCAGCCAATCCACTGATGCTTTCTTCGCGAATGTCGCGGGAACGGGAGTAGCTGTTCCGGCCGCTGGGGTGGTCGAAACCTCGTGCGGTTGCCATTCCCGCGCCAGGCGCTGGGCTTCGGCTATCTGTGCGGGGGTCATCTCCCGCTCTATCGCTTCTCTCACATCAGCCGCCGACTTTACCGGCTCCTGGCGTGAGTCTCGAAGGATCTGGATAAGGTTTTGTTTTTCCTCTGGCGTCCCAGGTCCGGCGGTTATGGCGTTTATTTTGTCTTGGTATCGCGATTGCTCTCCGGCAGCGGCTAAATTGGCCCACATGTGAGCGCGGACCAGATTCTTGGGGACACCCCTCCCCGTCCAAAAAGAAAGTGCAGTCTTGCTCTGAGCATCAACGTTGCTGCGCTCCGCGGCCATTTGGTACCACTTAGCTGCCGCCGCGTAATTCTGGGGAACGTGATACCCGTTTTCATAGGTCGATGCTAAGGCCATTTGTGCGGCTACAAGGCCCTGCTCAGCAGCCAGCCGATACCACTTAATTGCCTGCACGTGGTCTTCTTCAACGCCGTCTTTGCCATTGTCGTAAAAATAACCGAGCTTAGCCTGACAGTCCGCGTCCCCTTGCTCCGCGCATTTCCGCGCGGCCTCCGGTCCTAAGCTCATGTTCTTGGGAGTGATCTGCCCCTCGGCTGTCGAGACGCAAAGCAGCATAGCGAACCACAACTGAAGAACACCAACGCGTTGAGCCCATCGAATCGCCAGATTCATCTTGCCGCCTTTTCGTTCATTATCTGTCAGTTTGGGACTCAGTATTATTGCTTAGTTCGACAAGGGCCGTCCGGCACTGTCTGATCAGGTATCGGACACGGATTCGCTCTGCTTTTGCCTTGGCGGAGTACCGTCCCGTGCTTTGTCACCGCCCGTCGAACGCGCTCGATTCCTTCCGCCGTCTTCGGCCCCGTGCTCAGTCCGCCGTGAAGCCGACACCGCCCGTTGCGCATCGCGGAACACTGGCACGGCGTCCCGCGCCGAGTCTTCGCGCCGCACCGCGCCGCCTTCGAGAAGTCGCCGGGTGGGTTTCTATTCTTGAGCCATCCGCGCCGCTTGTCATGGGGTGTTTTATCGGTTTTCCGTATCATCCCCCGCCGCCCCCGGTTCTGTCGGTGCCACTGCGCCCACTATTGCCTGGCCCCCTTGGTATACGTGGACGTGCTCCACAGTTACCTTCTGCTGGCTCGTTTTGCCCTTGAGCCTCTGCATGGCCTCGATCTGATCGAGATGCAGCCGCATCAGCCGGGTTGCCCACAGTATTGTGGCTCCGCCAGCGGTGATTGTCTGGTTTTCCCTGGTGGCACACGCCATGAAATGCATCGCCGCTTCATGGGTCGCGATCATCTGAGTTGCCAGCATCGCTTCGGTCGCGTTTTGCGGAGCTAAACCAGCAATCGTGCTGATCGCCTGAAGTAAGCTCTGGTCCGGGTCCGTGGGCTTCGGTCGGACGAGACTCACGGCAACCTGATCGATTATGCGGATCGCCACTTCGTCGTGCCCCGTGCCAGTGGGCGTGCATATGTCCGAAAGCATGTCATCCAAGCTTTTGGAATTCGTGACTTGGATGGTGTTCGGTCCCGTTTTCCGCACGTTCACGCCTGCTGGCTTCGCGTGGGTTTCGGCCTTCGCGAGAGCCGATTGTGAATCTGCCTGCCCGTTATCTTTGCGCCTTTTCATCGTTCGCGTTCTCCGTCGCGAAACGTCGCCGCCGTGATTTGGTCCGTTTCTTGAATCGAGCCGTCGGCCGGACTCTCGCGGACTTCTCCCGTGATCGAATCCAGCGCCCGCTTCGCCTTGAATTCGCGTTCGGCTTGTTCAACGTCCGCCGCGGTAATGGGCTTGTAATCCGTCCGCCTGATGGGGATTTCGCGCACGGGTGGCCCGGGGATGTGGTCCACGGCCCGTCTAAGCGATTTCGCGGCGCACAGGTCACTCACGACCGCGGCAACCGATGGCGACGCAGTGACAGGCTTTCCCGAAGCAATCTCCCGCATTGCGCGCGCTGGGAGTTGGGGCGCTGACTCCCTTTCGCTCGGTATGCCGTCCGCAAACTGAGGCAGCGCCGAATAGCATTCCACTCCGTCAGCCGGTTTGTACTTCGAGCAGAACAGCGCCCGAAGTTCGCTCGGACCTTCCCACTGGTTCCAGACATTCCGTGCCCGCTTTACCAACCACTCGATTTGTTCATTGGTCGATGCCATCTCGCAAACCATCGACACGAGTTCGGCCCGCGCGAAATCATCGGCGGGGAAGAACTTCAGCAGAGCCAACCCGCCGAGCGTTTTCGTCGCCTCTGTTCACATCGATCATAGGAGCTTTTCCCCCTTTGCGGCCCGGGCCTGTATCACGCTGGTTACGCTCTCCACGAAGTTTTTCTTCACAGGTAAAATCGATCCGTTCCGCGCGGGCGGCGACTCATCGCTCCTCCTGCACCAGTTGCGCCACGTCGCTTGCCAGTCGGCCTTGCGGCCCTTCGCGCCCGCCACGCCGCGCCAGTAATCGGCGAACGAGGCGAATGTCTTTTCGACCCGACCCGGGTCCCACCCAAGGCCCGCCGCGAATGCCGCCCATTCGTCAGGAAGTGATTCGAGAACGAAGCGGGAACCGCGCGCCGCCCCTGAGCCGTTTCTTGGCGAAGGGGATGAGGCTTTTGACTTTTCTTCTCTTATCTCCTCTTCTCTCCTCTTCTCTGGTGCGTCACCCGGCGTCACAATGCGTTCGCTCGGGTTCGGCTGAGTTCGCGCGCGTTCGCGCCAAAGCTTCGCGCGTTCGGCGGACTCATCTTCGCGCTTCGGTTGCCGCGTTTCCCAGCCAGTGAGCAGGTCCCCGTCGATCACTCGGCCCTGCATGGCTTCGCGGATTGCCAGAACGTCGCCCGGTTCCATGTCGAGCGCGCTCGCGATATCTTCGTCGTTCCAGCCCTGCGTTCTCCCGCGTTCCGTTGCCTTCGAGGCGGATACCAGCATGTGGATGAAGACGGCGATCACGTCGCCGATCCGCCGGCCCGAAGCGCGCGCGATGCTCCGCCATTTGGGATCGTTCGGCATATCGTGCCAAAGACGGCACCAGTTCATTGAGGGAACTCCGTTCGCGTCGGCTTCCCCTCCGTTTGGTGCCCGCCGCCGGTCGGCGACCCCGCGATGAAGGCTTCAATGTCGTCTGCGAAGTAACGGACTGACCCGCCGAACTTCCGGTACTTCGGTCCACGGCCCAAGAGCCGCCAGCGTCGGACCGTTGCCACGCTGACTCCCAATAACCGCGCCGTCTCGATGTCGGTGTAGCCGCGCCGTTCTGTCGTCAGCAGCGCGTTGTTAAGTGCTCCCATTCTGTGATTGCTCCTGATCCCTGTTGGGATGCTTTGAGCTTTCTACAGAGTGGTTATGCGAGTCCATGCGCGCATAAGCAAACATATGCGTCGCCCGTCCGCTCTTTTTAGACCGGTATCGAGTCCACATCCATTTTTGTATGCTCAGCCAGCTTCGCCCGATTTTCCGTGCTTAGCTTGCTCGATTTTCCCGCCTGCCATCGGTGCAGCGAAGAATATTCAATTTCCCAGTCTTCCGCCAATGCGTTGAGAGAACGTTTCTTTCGGAACGGAGCGAGAAACACTTGTCGCGCCCTTGCTCGCTCCGCCACTCGTTCCGGGCTGGCGGATTTCCGTGTACCGTCAGCCTTTTTGGGCGCGCCCCCGGGCGCCGCCCTCTCTAACCCGTCGATTCTTTCCCCACGGGCCGCCGTAAACCTCTCGTTGGCGAATTTCTCAATTTCGAATCGGGACGGCCGCCTCACCTGACTCGCCGATTGCACCGCACCAACTCCACCGCGGGCGCCCTCCCCCTTACCCTCGCGTCTAGCCGCTATTGCATCGGTTTCGCACTTGACGCAGTACTCGGCCGAGGCATCGCACACGCGATAAATCTCGCCGCCCCCAGCTGCGCGCTTGTAGAACACACCGTGTTGTTTGAGCAGATCGAGCCAGAAGTAGACGGCGGATTCGTCATTGGGATGTCCAAGTTGGACCGCAGCTCGCTGCGCGGCAAACCGGAAGAGAATTCGGATCTGGTTACTTGCATTGCCCAAGCTCCACGGGCTTCCATCACCTGAACCATCTTGATACCAATAGGCGCACAATCCGTTATCGCTGTAGTGCGCCGCCTCTCCGGGTTTCGGCGCAGGCGGTTGCAGTCGCCGGAAACTATCGGCAGCTCTGGGCCAAAACTCAGGGTCGGATATCGCTCCCTCTGCGATCCCCTGAAGTGGTGTGGCCGCCAGCCGGTCAGGGAAACCGGCGTTCGCCCCGTCGAGCTAGGCGGCTACGAACATTTTCGCGCTTTTCCGTTTCTGAGTCCAGCGAGGGCAAGAACCGTGTACGATAAAGCCGCTCGTCACAGGAAAGTTGAGGACAGGAAGAGTGAAGCAAGCAGCCTCTTGGATAGTTCAGATTGTGCGTGCTCTAGTCGAGGTCGTGATCGCCTGCGTGCTTGTCAGTCTTACAGAAGGCCCTTTTCAGACGACAGTAGTGTGTCTCCTGGGGCTTATTCTCCAACGGGTCAGATTCTCCTCCTTGGACGCGCGCGCGTCGGGTGAGTTGTTAGGCTTTGCGGTCGCGAGAGCCGCCGCATTCGTGAAAGAGCAAAACGACACGTTTGAGCAGTTCAAACGTAGCCTCGACGAACAACTGCGCAGTATGACGACAGCGGAGAGCACCGTCATGAACGTTGAGAACTGGATCTTAAATATCGTTTTTGTCGTGGGGCTTCTGAAGGTGTGCCTAACGGCCATCGGTTGAAAAACCGCGTGGCGGCGCACTTCCTCCAACCGCATCACGGCCCACCACTGTGCCCGATTTTGTGCCCACCCTGTGCATAGCAGCGTTACGCAGCGTTGCCAGAGCTGAACGCTACGATCCGGGCAAGTCACTGTAATCAAACAATATTTAGCTGCGTTGGGTAATTATGCTCAATCCTGCTAAACTACTGATTCTGGGTTGCGGGACGATTTGTAATCAGAGGGTCGGGGGTTCAATCCCCTCCGCCAGCTCCAGCTATTCGATTTGGAACACTACCACCGACGGCGCGCTTAATTCTTCTATTTTTGAGAGCGACGAACGCACTCGTCAGTAGAAAGCTATGACGGCGAGTACAGACAACGGACTCGTGAGCATACCCAGTAACCACACCGTCGATCAGACGGTTGCGAAACTGGAAGCCATACTCCGGAACAAAGGTGTCAAGCTGTTTGCCCTGGTCGATCACAGCGGCGAGGCGGAACACGCAGGCATGCAGATGCGGCCGACGAAGTTGCTGATATTCGGCAACCCGAAAGCCGGAACTCCGTTGATGATTGCCTCGCCCGGCATTGCCATCGACCTGCCGCTCAAGGTCCTGGTTTGGGAGGACGCAGAGGGCAAAGTCCAGGTCTCCTACAACAGCGTGAGCTGGCTTCAGACGCGGCATCACCTGCCGGCGGAACTGGCTCAGAACATCGCCGTCGTGGAAACGCTTGCCGCGAAAGCGGCGGAGTGAGAGCCTGACAGATCACTCAGGACGATGGTTTGCCCCCCGTCAAATGCGACAAGATCGTCAGGGCTGCTTCTTTACCTCGCTCGCCGATTTCTCCCGCCGGTCCGACGCACGCGGGGCAGCCTGCTTCGCAGCCGCATCCCTCAATCAGTTCGCGGGTTTGGGCGAGCAGACTATCGCTGAGGCGGAACAGCGGCGCGCTCAGTCCCACTCCGCCCGCATAGCTGTCATAAAGGTAAAGATTCGGCTCCCATGTGAGCAATCCGCCGGAGATGTCTTCCGTCAGCGCCACGCCCAGATCGCGCGGATCGCACATCAGCAGCAGTGAGGCGATGGTGCGGAAAGCGTTGCCCAGCCCGGTGAGGCCGTTCTGCCGTTCGGTGGGCGTGTACTGCGTGAACGCGGCCAGGAACGGGGCGGGGAAGTGCAGCCAGAACGCCGTCGTGTGCATCTCCTGCTCGGGCATGGAGAGCTTGCCCGCGCCCACGTTCTCGTTGGTGTAGAACTTGATCTTCTTGAAGCCGACGATCTGGCGGTTCACCCGCACATCGCCGTGGACCGTTCAACGCCGTCCGCGATTGCGTCTTTCTCGAACTCGCGCAGCGCTTTCACCTGGGTGTAATCGATGGCATCGGTGTAGTAATCGCTGTCGACGCGCTTCACGTAAGCCTTGCGCTCCTTGAAATCGAAGCGCTCGACGTGGAACTGCTTCGCTTCGTGCAGGTAGATCGCTTTTTCGTGCAGCGTGGTCAGCGCGGCGGTGATAGGAAACTTCGCCGATGATTTTCGACTTCGCCGGTGATATCGACCACCACGAAGTTATCGCTCGAAACGGATCGCAGGCTGACGGCATCGGCGGGATAGCTATCCGAAGTCCAGTGCCAGCAGTCTGCCGGAGAGGTGCAGCAGCCCGGCTTCGGAGAGGAACGCGCATAGTTCGGTGACCTCGTGCGGGCCGAATCGCTCGTGCTTTGCGCAGCGGCAACTCGAACGCGGCGCACTTCAGGTGATTCAGCAGGATTTCGAGATTGTCCGGATTGACGTAAGCATGTTCGGGCGAGCGGTCGAACAGATACTCGGGATGCTCGACGACATATTGATCGACGGGCGCGCTCGAGGCCACCATGATGGCGAGCGATCCGGTGTTGCGGCGTCCGGCGCGCCCGGCCCGCTGCCATGTGGAAGCGATGGTGCCGGGATAGCCCGCCATCACCACGGCATCGAGCGAGCCGACATCGATGCCCAGTTCGAGGGCGTTGGTCGCCACGACGGCGCGAATCTCTCCCGAGCGCAGTCGCTTCTCGATCTCGCGGCGCTCGCGCGGCAGATAGCCGCCGCGGTAGCCGCGCACGGATTCGGTGGGCAGACGCCCCTTGTCGCAGGCGTCTTTCAGGTAAGTGACGAGGATCTCGGTGGCCAGCCGGTTATTGGCGAAGACGAGAGTCTGCTGTTTGCAGTCGAGCAGTTCCAGCGCGATGCGGCGCGTCTCGTTGATATAGCTGCGGCGGATGCCGAGCTGCCGGTTGACGACCGGCGGGTTGTAGCAAATGAAGACCTTTTCGCCGGCGGGCGCGCCGTTGCGGTCGATCAGTTCGAACGGCGCCTCCATCAGCGTCTCGGCCAGCTCTTTCGGATTGGCGATGGTGGCCGAGCAGGCGATGAACTGCGGCTTCGATCCGTAGAATTCGCACAGCCGCCGCAGACGCCGCATGATGTTGGCGAGGTGGCTGCCGTAGACGCCGCGATAGTAATGCAGTTCATCGATGACGATGTAGCGCAGGTTTTCGAACAGCTTCGCCCACTTGGTGTGGTGCGGCAGAATGCCGGTGTGCAGCATGTCCGGATTGGTCAGGACGATGTTGGCGCGCTGCCGGATGGCGCGCCGCGCGTCCTGCGGAGTATCGCCATCGTAAGTGAAGGCGCACAGGTCGGAGCCGCATTGCTTCGATGAGGCCGTGCAGTTCGTCGAGTTGATCCTCGGCCAGTGCCTTGGTGGGGAACAGGTACATCGCGCGGGCGCCCGGGTCGGCAGATGAGCCGGTTCAGCACCGGCAGGTTGTAGCAGAGAGTTTTTCCGCTGGCGGTGGGGGTGACGATGACAGCGTTGGAACCCCCGCCGATTTGCCGGCAGGCCTCCGCCTGATGCGTATACAAGCGTTCGATGCCGCGCCGGCCCAGCACTTCGCGGAGGCCGGGATCGAGATCATCGGGGAAATCGGCATACTCCGCCGGGCGGGCGGGAGTGCGGCGGATGGCGCGTATGGGGCTGTCCGGGTCTCCGGCCATGCGTTCGAATTTGCGAAGCACCGGGGCGAAATCGCCTTTGTTGGGCGAGAGGGAGAGCTCCGGAAAAAGCAGGGAGAGCGTTCCCGTTTTGTTCAGTTCGGAAGCCGACATTCGCCTTTTGTTTGCCTCGGATATTACCTTAACACAAAAGCCCGCACAGGCAGTCGATTCCTGCCGATAAGGATCTATGATCGTCTGAATTACAACTTTGATCGAAAATGGTTTTGTGTTCGTGTTATATACGGAACAGTGGTTGTTGCCGTGCGTCAGAGAAGTTAGAGGTCGCAGGAGTCAAACCAAATGGGTCGATCGTATGTAGAGGTTCCGGGGTTGGGAATGCATGAGTTGCCTCCGCTGCTCGTGCACGGTATTCCGGAAGAAGCCAGCCGGGAGGAATTGGTGGAGCGCGCGGCGGCGATCGTCGAAACCGAAGACATGATCGGGGATGCATCACCCGAAGCGTTGGGCGGGTACAGCATGGAGGATCGCAAGCTGGATCTCGCGCTGCACCTGACCGACCAGTACTTCGGCCTGCTCTCGCATTGGGCTTGGGGGGATTCCGTCCTTGAGTGGATTCGCCAGTGCGAGATTACGTTTGCGGCCACGAGTGCGCTGCGCCCGCTGCTGTCCGGCGACGTATGGCCGCACGCGGCGCGCAGCAGCTTTGTGGATCTGCTGGTCGAAAAACATGTGCCGACGCCTGGCGTGGCCATCGACAAAGCGGTGGGAATGCGCCTGACCTTCCGGCAGCCACCTCCCATCGACTGCTGCTCGAACCAGTTCCTGTTTTTCCTGAACAGCCGTCTTGCCGGCGCCGCGTATGAAACGTGGGCGCGGATGTCGCCCGAATCGCTCGGGCATCTGCCTCCCAACCGGTTTCATTTCGAAATTCACGACATGCGCCTGCAGTAAGCGGCGCGCAGGCGTCCCGGCTCTCAAGTTTCCTCCTTGTTCTGCCGATTCAACGGGCAGGACATGTTTGCAATCATCGGAATCGTTCTGGTCTTTGGAGCTGTAGTCGGCGGCTTCCTCATGGAACACGGGAAATTGCCGGTGTTGCTCCAACCCGCGGAGCTGATTATCATCGGCGGAGCGGCGCTCGGAACGCTGCTCGCCGCCAACCCGCTGCCGCTGATTATCAAGATTTTCAAAAGCCTTCTGGGCATCATCGGGGGAAGTCGATTCACGGCTCCTTTCTATCTGGAAAGCCTGAAAATGTTGAGTGACATTTTTCAGTTTGCCCGTAAGGCGGGGATGGCGAAGCTGGAGGAGGATATTGAAAACCCCGGCAAGAGCGCGGTTTTTTCGAAATTTCCGAAACTGGTCGCAGACCACCATGTTCTGTACTTCATCTGCGACACTCTTCGAACAGCGGTGGCGGGTGTGGTGGCGCCGCACGATCTGGACGCCCTGATCGAGGCTGACATCGATATTCACCACCACTCCAGTTCAGCCCCGGTCAAGGCACTCGCGACCGTGGCGGATGCGCTGCCGGGTTTGGGAATTGTAGCGGCGGTTCTCGGAATCGTAATTACCATGGGGGCGCTGGGCGGCCCGCCGGCCGAAATCGGACAGAAAGTGGCCGCCGCGCTGGTGGGCACATTTCTGGGAATTCTGCTTTCCTATGGGCTGATCGCGCCTTTGGCAGCGAATCTGGAAAAAATGATCGACGCGGAAACGCAGTATTATCAGATGCTTCGTGCCGGACTGATGGCGTTTGCCAAAGGTATGGCGCCCATGATTTCCGTTGAGTTCGCGCGTCGCGCGATCCCTCACGATTTGAGGCCGACATTCCAGGAAATGGAAGCCACCTGCAAAGGCCGTAAAGCGGAGGCTCCGGCTGCGAAGGCGGCCTGAGGGGACAGATTATGCCGGCTCAAACCACTCAACCAATCATTATCGTCAGGAGGAATAAAGGACATGGCGGCGGCCACCACGGAGGCGCGTGGAAGGTTGCATATGCCGACTTCGTTACCGCGATGCTGGCGCTGTTTATCGTCCTTTGGCTGTTAAGCAGCAGTGATCAGGTACAGAAGGCCGTCGGCGGCTACTTCACCGATCCCTCGGGGAAAGGCAAGGACGTCGGCAATGGGTTGCGCGGTTCCGGAAGCGAGAGCTTGTCGGTCCACAAAGACGATATGAACCAGCTCAAAGAAAAGCTCGAGCAGGCGGTCAAGGACGCCACTTCGCTGCAAAAAATCAAGGAGCATGTGATCTTCACGGTCACCGGCGAAGGTCTGCGCGTGGAGTTACTGGAGGGCGAGGTGTCGACGTTCTTCGAGTCCGGCAACAGCCGCCCCACTCCGTTCGGCAAGGAACTGCTGCAGAAGCTGGCAGAAGAGATTGGCAAATTGCCGAACCGCGTCACTATGGAAGGACACACCGATTCGCGGCCCTTCAAAGGCCGTCCGGATTATACGAATTGGGAGCTGTCGTCCGATCGCGCCAATGCCGCACGACGCTGGATGCAGGAGAGCGGCATGCGTGAAGACCAGGTCACGCAGGTGCGCGGTTACGCGGATCAGAATCTCAGGGTTCCCGCCAACCCCGACGATCCTAGTAACCGGCGCGTCACTTTGGTCATCATGTACCAGGCCGCCAAACCCTCCATTCCGCTGCCATCGGGTCCGGGCACCGCGACCCCCCCGGCTCCAGCCGTGCCGCCGGCTGCTGTGCCGCCTGCTTCTGTGGCACAAAGCGGCGGAAAGCAGGCGGTCAAACCGTCTAAAACCAAGTAGGGTCGCAACAAACTTCGGCGAATCCGCAGGTTCAGCGGCCGGTATAATGGGATCATCCCCGCGATGAATCCTGTCAAACTGGAAGTCAAGCAGACGGTCAATCTGCCGCGCACTAACTTTTCCATGAAGGCCAACCTGCCTCAGGCCGAGCCCAAGATGCTCGCGCGCTGGGCGGCGGAAGACCTTTATGGCCGGATTCGTAAATCGCGTGCCGGCAAACCGGTTTACATCCTGCATGACGGGCCTCCCTATGCCAACGGGCGAATCCATCTCGGAACAGCCTTCAATAAAATAGTTAAGGATTTCATTGTAAAGTCAAGAACCATGGCCGGTTACGATGCACCTTACGTGCCCGGCTGGGATTGCCACGGGCTCCCCATCGAGCACAAAGTCGATCAGGAGCTCGGGCCCAAAAAAGCGCAAATGACAGCCGCTCAGGTGCGCAAAGTCTGCCGGAAATATGCGGAGAAATGGGTCAATCTGCAGCGGGAGGATTTCAAACGATTGGGCATCCTCGGCCGCTGGGACGACCCTTATCTGACAATGAAGCCCGCGTACCAGGCGGTCATCGCGCGGGCGTTTGTGGATTTTCTCGACAAAGGGTACGTCTACAAAGGCCTCAAGCCGGTCAACTGGTGCATTCACGACCGCACGGCGCTGGCCGAAGCGGAAGTCGAGTACGAGAACCATAAGAGCCCATCGGTTTGGGTTCGTTTTTTCATGTCCTCGGACCCGGCCGGAATCGATCCGGCGCTTGCGGGCAGGAAGGTCTACGGTCTCATCTGGACCACCACGCCGTGGACACTTCCGGCCAATCTCGGCATCGCGTTTCATCCCAAGTTCGAGTACGTAGCGGTCGCGGTTGGCCAGGACGTTTACATTGTCGCCGCGGAACTCCTCGCCGCCACGGCTGAGAAATGCGGCTGGGCGTCTGCCGAAATTCTTGCCCGATTCAATGGCCACAAACTCGATCAGGCCATATTCCAGCATCCGTTCATCAATCGCCCTTCGCTCGGCATGGTCGCCGATCACGTCACACTGGAGCAGGGCACCGGTGCGGTCCACACGGCTCCCGGCCACGGCCAGGAAGACTACGTCGTGGGCACTCAGTACGGTCTGCCGGTCTATTGCCCTGTCGATCCCTCCGGCCGCTTCTTCGATCCGCAGGGCTTCGAGGCGCATTTGCCGCCTGGACTCCTCGGCAAGACAATATGGGAAGCCAATCCGCTGGTTGTGGAGATCCTGAAAAGCCACGACGCGCTGCTGGCGATCGAGGACATCGAACACTCCTATCCGCACTGCTGGCGGTGCCACAACGCCACCATATTCCGCGCCACCGATCAGTGGTTCATCGGCATGGACAACAACACCCTGCGCCAGCGCGCGCTCGATGCGATCAAGGGCGTCCACTGGATTCCGGAATGGGGCGAGGAACGCATTTCAAACATGGTGTCCAGCCGGCCGGATTGGTGCATCTCCCGGCAGCGCGTTTGGGGAGTCCCGATAGTCGTGTTTTATTGTTCGGCCTGCCGGGAACCGATGATCGACCGGACGGTCCTCGACAGCGTGGTCGACCTTTTCCAACAGCACTCCGCCGACGTGTGGTTCGAACGCACGGCCGCCGAACTGGTGCCGCCAGGGACCGTCTGCCATAAATGCGGCAGCGGGGATTTTTCCAAAGAAAACGACATTCTCGATGTTTGGTTCGACTCCGGGTCGAGTCATCTCGCCACGCTCACGGAGAAGAACGGCCTCCGCTGGCCCGCGGACCTCTATATCGAAGGGGGAGATCAGTATCGCGGTTGGTTCCAGAGTTCATTGCTGCTCGGCGTCGGGCTCCGCGACGGCGCGCCCTACCGTGCGACAGCCACCAACGGATGGGCGCTCGATGGAGACGGCCGGCCGCTCTCGAAATCGATCGGGAACGGCACCGCGCCCGAAGAGATCATCCGGGATTATGGGGCGGAACTCATCCGGCTCTGGACCGCTTCAGTCGCGTTCACCGAAGACGTTCGCATCTCGCCGACCATCCTGACCAGGCTATCGGAAGCCTACCGCAAGCTGCGCAATACGTTTCGGTATGCGCTGGGCAATCTCCATGACTTTAATCCCGCGACGGATGCGGTGGCTGGAAGCGAGCTGCTCGAATTCGACCAATGGATTCTCGTTCGCGCCGAAGACGTGGTATCGCGCAGCCGGATCTGGTACGACGGGTTCGAATTCCACAAGGTTTATCGCGCCGTCTACGACTTCGCGACGGTCGAGCTCAGCTCCATCTATTTCGACGTTATCAAGGACCGGCTCTACACCGCGGCGCCCAAATCACTGGCGCGCCGCAGCGCTCAGACGGCTTTGCACCGGCTGGCGTTGGCGCTGGTACGCCTCTTCGCTCCCATTCTCAGCTTCACGATGGAGGAGGTTTGGGGTCATCTGAATCAGCCTGGCAGTGTACACACCGCCTATTTCCCGGAGTCCGGTGAACTGACCGAAGGCATCGGCGCGGACGATCGCCAGCGCGTCGAAGGCTGGAATCGTCTGATCGCACTGAGGGAGCCCGTCTCGAAGAGCCTCGAGACCGCACGGCAGGAGAAGGTGATCGGGTCGTCGCTCGAAGCCCGCGTGCAGCTTTCCGCCAATGGGGATCTGTACCCGCTGCTGAGTCAATACGAAAAAGAACTGGCGGGGCTGTTCATCGTCTCCCAAGTCGACCTCCGGGACAGCGCCAGCGGGGATGTGCACGTGCACGTTGAACGCGCGCGCGGAACCAAATGCGAGCGCTGCTGGAAGTACACCGAAGACGTCGGGTCGGTGGCTGAGCTTCCCACTGTCTGCGCAGCCTGCGCAGCCGCGGTTCAGGAGATTCAAGCGTGACAGATGGCGTTCGCCGGATCGCGGCTTTCCTTCTCGCGCTCGGCGTATTTACCGTCGATCGCTGGACCAAGTGGATGGTCGAGACGCAGTTCGGGGCGTATGATACCAAGACGGTGATTCCCGGATTTTTCAATATCGTGCGTTCGAGGAACGCAGGCGTCGCTTTTGGAATTTTCGCCGACAGTTCAGGGCGCCTTCGCACTCCGCTCCTGATTGGAATGTCGGTGCTGGCTGTGCTCCTGCTTGCCGCGATGCTCTGGCGGATCGATCGCCTCGACAGCCCTTCCGCCACGGGATTAGCTCTTATTTTCGGTGGCGCCATGGGCAATGTTTTCGATCGCGTGCGGGTAGGGAGCGTAACCGATTTTCTGGATTTTTACGCCGGCCAGTACCACTGGTATACCTTTAACGTGGCGGATGCGTCTATCTGCACAGGAGCCTGTTTGCTGATACTGAGCATGCTTCGTTCCGAGCGCAAACGTGAGGTGCGCGCGTAACTATGTTTCCCCGGCTGATTACCATCGGGAGTTTCTCCCTGCCGTCATATGGCGTGCTGGTCGCGCTGGCGTTTCTCGTTGCTCTCGGCATGGCCTCGCACTTCGCGAAACAGCGCGGCCTCAACAGCGAGAAGATCGTCAACCTCGGTGTTTACTGCGCGCTGGCGGGAATGCTCGGAGCCAAGCTTCTGATGATAGCGCTCGATCCCGATCTTCGTACCCACCCGAGCGAAATTTTCTCTCTTGCCACGCTCCAGAGTGCGGGGATTTTTTTCGGAGGATTCATTCTCGCGCTGGTTTTCGCGTACTTCTACATGCGGGCGCAGGGATTGCCGGTGCTCGCCACCTCCGACCTTTTCGCTCCTGGACTCGCCATCGGGCACGGCATCGGACGGCTGGGCTGTTTCGCAGCCGGGTGCTGTTGGGGTAAGCCCACGCATTTGCCTTGGGCCGTCACGTTTACGAATAAAGACGCCACCACTGGCGTTCCGCTCGGCATTCCTTTGCACCCCACGCAGCTTTACGAAGCATTTGCGGAAGCCATCATCTGCGCGGTCTTGATAACCCAGCTGCGGCGACCGCATCGCGACGGGCAAGTGATCGGGCTTTACGCGGTGCTTTACGGATGCGTGCGATTCGCCGTCGAATTCCTGCGGGCGCACGACGCCTCGAATCCGCTGGGCGGCCCGTTCACGCTGGAGCAATGGATCTCGCTCGCACTGGCCGCGGCCGGCGTGTTTTTGTTGGTTCGCCATGCCCGCGTGCTGCCAGGCGCGGCTCCCGCCACAAGCTGACGGCCAACATGTCCCCTGCTGACAGGCAAGGCCGCGATTACGGCCGCTCCATGGTCATTTCCCGCCGGGGTATTGCGGCCACCAGTCAGGTGGAGGCGTCCCAATCGGCGGCTCAAATCCTTGCCCGCGGCGGATCGGCTGTGGATGCCGCCATAGCCGCCAATGCGGTGCTCGCCGTACTGGAACCCATGCAGTGCGGGCCTGGCGGAGATCTATTCGTCCTGCATTGGGAAGCTGCGACCGGTAAACTTACCGGCTTGAATGCGTCAGGCCCGGCGCCGCGGGCTCTTTCGCCGAAGGTCCTTGCAGCGAAGGGCTTCGAGACGATGCCTCAGGAGGGCATACACAGCGTGACTGTTCCCGGAGCTGTGGACGGCTGGGCCAGGCTTCACGGGCGTTTCGGCAAACTGCCATGGAAGACACTATTTCAGGACGCGATTGCTTTTGCGGCCGAAGGCTTTCCCGTGGCCGGGATGATTGCCGAGGTTTGGGCCGACCCCGTGAGCCTCGCGAAAATTCATGCGAACGCGGCAACGGCCCGTATCTTCCTTCCGGATGGAAAGCCGCCGCGCGAGGGCCATCTTTTTTGCAATCCCGATATGGCGCGCGCGTTCACCCTGATCGCCGACGAAGGCCCGGACACTTTCTACAGAGGTGAGGTCGCGCGCGCCATTTTGAAAACCTCCCAATCTCTCGGCGGGACCATGACAGCCGAGGATCTGGCGGATTTCTCCGCCGAGTGGGTCGAGCCGGTGTCCATCGATTACAAAGGCTGGCGCGTTTCGGAACTGCCGCCCAACAGCCAAGGCATCGCCGCGCTCGAGATGCTGAATATCATGGAAGCGTCGTCGGTGGGCCCGGAGCTGCATAAGCGAATCGAAGCCATGAAACTGGCCTATGCCGATATTCGCCGCTACAATGCGGACCCGCACTTTTACAAAGCTCCGGTCGATCAGCTGCTCTCGAAGGAGTATGCACGCGACAGAGCGAAGCGGATCGATCCGGCAAAGGCCAACGGCGACGTCCCCGCCGGGCATCCGATCGCAAACGATACAACCTATCTGACTGTCGTCGACACAGACGGCAACATTGTCAGCTGGATTCAGAGCATCTACACCGGGTTTGCCTCAGCGGTAACCGTGGAGGGCATGGGATTTGTGCTGCAGAATCGCGGCGGCGGCTTCACGCTCGATCCCTCGCATCCCAATGTACTTGCGGGCGGCAAGCGGCCTTTCCACACCATCATCCCCGGCTTCATGGAGCGCGGCGATCAGCACATCGGTTTCGGCATCATGGGAGGGCCGAATCAGCCCCTTGCTCACGCCCAGTTTGTTTCCAATATGGTGGATCACGGGATGAACATTCAGGCGGCAATGGAAGCACCGCGTTTCACCAAGTACACCGCGAACGGCTGCGACGTTGCGATTGAATCCCGCGTGCCCGTGGAAACTCTGCGGGAGCTTTCTGCGCGCGGCCACCAGATTTTGGTGCGCCGCGAGTACACCCAGGAGATGGGCCGCGGCCAGGCGATCCTGCACGATTCGCGGACCGGAATTAACTACGGGGCGTCTGATCCGCGCGCGGACGGCGCGGCCATTCCGGAACCGATTTCGACGTCCGATTGAAACTTTCTCCTTACCCCTGTGCCTCGTTCAGAATTTTGTAGATCTGAGCGCCGTACTTTTCGACCGATGCGATTCCGATGCCGGGGATCGCGAGTAATTCTCTGGCGGAGCGCGGCTGGTTCTGCGCGATTCCGAGCAGTACCCGATCCGACATGATGCGGAAAGCCGGCACGCCCTGCCGCTTGGCCAGGCCGGTCCGCCAGGTGCGCAGCGCGGCCTCAAGGCGGGTGTTCTGCGCGGGTTCGGCGGCCCGCGCTTTCTTCTTCTTCGAGACGGCTTTCAGCTTCCGTTTCCGCGTGCCGCCCTTCGGCATGGTATCGCGAATGGTCAGTTCAAGCGGCGTTTCCTCGCTCACATAGTCAGCCTCGCGGGTGAGATGGGCCTTGCGAAAAGGAATTTGTTTGCCGTCCTTCTCGAACACCGCGTCGGTGAGCCGCACCAACCCGATCCGCGCCATGGCGCCAAGCAGTTCCTCGAATTCGTCGCGAGTCAGCGCCCGGTCGCCGCGCAGTTCGGCATGAAGTTGTCCCACCGATCTGCCGCTTATCGTCAGCGAATCGAGTACCTCCCGCGCCACCATTTGTTCCTGCGGCGTGGCCGCGCGGAACCGCTGCGCCACGCAGTTTTCCGGCGCACAGAAATCGCAGATCCCGCAAGGCTTCTGACCGTCCGCCACGTCGCCAAAGTGACGGACCAGGCTCGCCATGCGGCATTGATTGCTCTGCGCATACCGGATCATGGCTTCGATTTGACTGCGCTTCTGTTCGCCCTGAGCGAGGTACAATTCCCGCCAGTCGGCGCCAGCCGTTGCGTTGCCCCGGCTTACCAGGTCCGATGCGTCAACCATGGCGCCGCCGTGAGTCCACAGCTTCTCCAGCGCCTTTTCGAAAACATCCGCGGGAATGCGGGTCTGTTTTTCCAAAAGCTCGCGCGGCTGCGGATCGGCGCGCAGGCGCCCGTAAATCTGGTCGAGCAGAATGACGTCCGGATAGTCGCGCTCGAAGAAGAAATCGTGCGTGTAGCGGTCCGCATAGGAGTGCATCAGGATAGCCCGGCTCAGCTCTCCATCGCGTCCGGCGCGGCCGATCTCCTGGTAATAAGCTTCGACGCTCCCCGGCAGCGCGGTGTGAATCACCGAGCGTATATTCGGCTTGTCGATTCCCATTCCGAAGGCGATGGTGGCGACGATGACGTCGAGCTTCCCGGCGAGAAAAGCATCCTGTACCCGGCGGCGCCGCTCCGCGTCGAGGCCCGCGTGATACGCAGCGGCGGGAAAATCGCCGGCGAGCAATGCGGCCAAGCTCTCCGCTTGTTTGCGGCTCGGCGTGTAGACGATGGCGGGCCGGCGCGCCGCATCTGCAAGTAACTCCTGCACCAGATCGGGACGCTGTGACGGACTCGTCTCTACGACTTCGATCGCGATGTTCGAGCGGCGGAAGCCGTGAATGAAATTGCCCGGGCTGACGAGACCCAACTGATCGCGAATGTCCCGTTGAACCACCGATGTCGCGGTAGCGGTGAGTGCGATGACCGGCGCGGGCCGCAGCATCGGCAGGTAGCTTCCAAGCAGCCGGTAATCGGGACGGAAATCGTGGCCCCATTGCGAAATGCAGTGCGCTTCATCGATGGCGATGAGCGCGGGCTTGCGTTTCGCGAGCATCTCGGGAAAACCGCTGACGCGCAGCCGCTCGGGCGCAATAAACAGAAACTGCAGTTTACCGTTGAGATAGTCGATGCAGACCTGCCGCGAAGCCGCGCGGTCGCGCCCGGAATGAATACATTCCACCGCGAAACCGAGTTGCCGGAGCTTCGCGTATTGGTCTTCCATCAGCGCAATGAGCGGACTGATCACCAGCGTTGTGCCGCCGCGCGCGATGCCCGGCAGTTGGTAACAGAGCGACTTGCCGGCGCCTGTCGGCATCACGAGCACGACGTCGCGGCCCTCGATCACGGCGCGGCAGACTTCCTCCTGATTCGCGCGGAATGAAGAGAACCCGAACGCCCGATGCAGCAGTTCGAGCACCGGCTCGTTCAAAATTGCTTGTGGCGCTGACGGTCGCTCTGCGCCGTCGGCGTTGGCCTCTGTTTCACGCGCGCGAGCCGGAATACGGACAACCTTCCCCACTACCGACCGCACGTATTCTTCAATGCCTTCCAGAAACGGCTGCAGTTGCGCTTCGCCGCGTTCGATACGTTTCAGCTGCGCTTCCCACTGTCCGGTCATCGCCGGGCTTTTCACCTCGGGATGCACCACCTCAATAAGCTGAACGCCCTTATCCGTCGCCTCCAGATTCTTTCCGCTGCGCACGATGTATTCGCGCTTCAATAGCGTTTCAATGATCGCGGCGCGCGTGGCCGGCGTGCCAAGCCCCGTCTCCTTCATAGCGTCGGAGAGCTCTTTTTCGTCGAGCGTTTTTCCCGCCGTTTCCATGGCGGTGAGAAGCGTGGCCTCGGTCAGGCGTTTGGGTGCGCGCGTTTTCTTCTGAACGCTCTCGACACTGAGAACATCCTGCGCCTGGCCCCGCGCGAGCCCGGCCGGGAGAGACGGTTCCTCTTCCGCCGGTTGCCTTCTGGTCGGCTGCGGATCGAGGACTTTCCATCCCACCTGCTGAGTCATCCTGCCCGAAGAGTGATAGCGGTCGATCAGCGGACCGTTCACGATGGCGGTGATCACGGTGGTCACCGACCAGATGTGATCCTCGTGCCAGGCGGTCAACAGGCGGCGGCAAATGAGGTCGTATACTTTGCCCTCATCGGAAGACAGGTCCGCGCGCTCCGGCGCAGTCACGGTCGGGATGATTGCGTGGTGGTCGCGGACCTTCGCGTCGTCCACGAATTTGCGGCCCAACGGTTTATCGCCCGTTCCCGGTGGGAGATGCTCCCGATAAGGCCCGGCGACATTTCGGACGATGCCCGGCAACGTCGCAGCCACGTCCTGCGACAGATGCCGGCTGTCGGTGCGCGGATAACTGATCAGCTTATGGCTTTCATAGAGAGCCTGCGCCAGGTCCAGCGTCTTCTGCGCGCTGAATCCGAACAAACGGTTGGCGTGGCGCTGCAGTTCGGTGAGGTCGTAGAGCAGCGGCGGCGGCATGCGCTGCGTTTCGGCCTGGATCGATTCGATGGCGGCTTTGCCGGTGCGCGCCCGCGCGACAATGAGTGCGGCTTCAACCCCATCGGCCGGGAGCCGCGCCGATTTGCGAACCTCTTCGACATCCCCGACCCATGTACCTTTATAGGGTTTCGATGACGAATCCTGGGTTGGCCGGAATTCGGCTTCCACTTCCAGATAATCCTCGGGTACGAAGTTCCGGATCGCCAGTTCGCGCTCCACCAACATTGCCAGAGTGGGTGTCTGCACGCGCCCCACACTCAATTCGTCGCCGTACGTGAGGGTATAGGCGCGCGATAGGTTCATGCCGACGAGCCAGTCGGCCCGGCTACGTCCGCGCGCGGCCTCGGCCAGTGGATCGTAATCGCGGCCGGGCCGAATCGTGTCGAAGCCCCGGCGGATGGCGTCAGGCGTGAGCGAGGAGATCCATAGCCGGTCGACGGGCTTCGCACACGCGGCCGCCTCGTAAATGTAACGGAAGATCAGTTCGCCTTCGCGCCCTGCATCCGTGGCGCAAATGACGCGCTCGACGCGAGGGGAAAGCAGGATCTTTCGCACGGTTTCGAACTGGTCTTTGGTTTTTTCGTAAATAACCAACGGCCAGGATTCGGGCAGCATCGGCAGCAAATCGCGCCGCCATGCTTTCCATTCCGGCTGGATTTCATGCGGTTGCGCGAGCGCGGCCAGATGTCCGATGGCCCAAGTCACCACGTAGCCGTTGCCGTGCAGATAGCCTTCGCCGCGCGTCGAAGCCCCGAGGACTTTCGCGATGTCCCTCGCCACCGAAGGCTTCTCGGCCAACACCGCGATTGTATTCGTGCTCAAACCACCAGTTTAGTGTTCCGCGACTATTTTTATGAACTTCCTACCGGTTGCGGTTGAGCGCCTTGGGGCACGGACGATTGATTCGATTGCGCGGTGAGAGCATTTAACAGCGCATTCCCATTAATGCTGCCCCAACCGGTACAGGCGTCCCAGCCGGGGCCTGAGGTATAGCCGAGCGAGGGTCCTCCGGTGCTTCCATCCGGATTGGTCCAGGATACGGCGTTGCTGACGCCGTCGTTGATATCGCGAAAGACGCCGCTCGATCCCAAGCTGTAGAGCGTGGGATTCAGATAGCCGATCCGCTTGTTTAAACCCGCATTGATCAGCGCAATCAGGGCGGCATAGAGCGGCGCCACCGCGCTGGTTCCCCCGACTACGCCAAAAGGACTGCCCGCACCCGGCCCCGACGTCACAACGAGCTGGCTCAGAGGAGATCCGTAAAGGAAGAGATCGTAGCCGCTGTTCGGACTCGCGTTGCCGGCCACATCCGGAAGCCCGCGGCCTTGATGATGATCGGAATTCACCGACACCGGCACATTGGCGTTCGCCTGCCAGGTCACCGGGCCCGCCAGGTAACTGATGCCGCCGCCGGTCGCGCCCCCTCCGCCGCTTTGGTTGTCGTTCCACGTACCCTCCGAGAGAGGCGTGAGCTGATTGATAATTGTGCCGCCGCAGGCCGTCACCCACGGGTCGGACGCCGGGTACATGACGTGCGCGTTGCCGTCCTGCTCCGAGCAGTCGGAACCATCATCGCCCGAGGCGGCCAAAACGGTCATGTTGATGGCCGCGGCCGACTGAAAGGCCTGCGTCATCAAATTGAAAGCCTGCTGCGTCCATTCGAAAGGCCACGGTCCAGGCTGTTGGAGATCGGCGTCGACTTCGAGTTCCGCCCATCCCCAGCTGATCGAAAGCACGCCCGGGTCATTGGTTGTGTCAGCCACAATCTGCGTAATGGCATCCACCCATCCCTGCTCGGTAATGGGCGCGAAATACACCACGACGTTGGCGTTTTGTGCAACGGAAACGACAATCTCGATGTCGAGCGCGACCTCGACATCGGCATCGCCGGCGGAAAAATTCGACGCGCTGCCGCCCGGAACATTTCCCGGGGAGTCCGCCGACGGATCGACCGTCACCGACTTGACTTGCGTACTCACAAGCTGGCTGCCGGTGGTGGCGTTGAGATTGTTGATGAACCCGTCAATGTCGCTCTGGGCAAAGCCGCAAGTCGGATTGATGCTCGCCGGCCCGCTGAACTCGAGGATTGCGATCGTTTGTCCCGTGGCGCCGTTAGCTGGCGTCGGGAAGTTGTAGGCTTGCGCCACCTGCGGAGGCGTGACCGGAATGGGCCCTCCCCCATTGCTCATGCGCCGGGCCATGCGTCGATTGTCGAGACCGAACACGCCTTCAACGACATCGGCCACGGCGTTTGGAAGGTGAATCGCGCCTTCGCGTCCGCGGTAGCCTTCGCCTGAGCCCTGATAGTGCGCTAATTCGACTGAAAACGCCTTGGAGAACTGCGCGACGGTTCCGGAAACCTGGACCAAGCGGCGGGCGGCGTCGGTTTGCACAACCTTCAGTCCCGCTCCGGCCGCGAAATCGGTGACAAGCTTGAGATCGTCGGGCGATGCGCCTTGGGATGCTTCGAGTTCATCGCGCGATAACGGCTTGCGTTGGCCGGGAGGCGTCGCTGCAAAGTCGTCCTGGCCTGGGAGCGATGGCGCACCGGGCCGGCGGCGCAGATAGATGCTGATTACGAGCGTCTCGCCCGGATCGGCGGGGCCAACGCGGGTCGCACCCTTTCTTACCTTTCTTTCGCTGCCGGGCAACCGCCGGTAGCCGCCGGGGATTTCAGCCATGGTGTCTCCTTTTTTCTCATTCCGAAGCCGATAATACCTCTCTCACGCTATGCGGGATATGAATTTTCTGCAACATTAATTTTCTAATTCATTTTGGCTGAACTGCCATAATCGGCGCAGGGACCGTAACGAATGATACAGGAATTGCTTGAAGAATCGATTTCTTCCTGCCCGCTGGACGCCGGCGAACTGCAGAAGATCGACGCGTATTGGCGCGCTGCCAACTATCTCTCAATCGGGCAGATTTACCTGATTGAGAATCCTCTTCTGCGCGAGCCGCTCCGCAAGCAGCACATTAAACCGCGCCTGCTGGGCCATTGGGGCACCACGCCCGGGCTCAATTTCATCTACGCCCATATGAACCGGGTGATCAAGGCCCATCACCTGAACGCAATTTACATTTGCGGGCCGGGCCATGGCGGACCGGGCATGGTCGCAAATACTTACCTCGAAGGCACTTATTCCGAAATTTATCCATCAATTCAGCAAAACGAAGCGGGAATGAAGCGCCTGTTCCGGCAATTTTCATTTCCCGGCGGTATACCGAGCCATGCGTCGCCGGAGACCCCGGGATCGATCAATGAGGGCGGGGAACTGGGCTACGCGGTACTGCATGCGTACGGCGCCGTTTTCGACAATCCGGATCTTCTCGCCTGCTGCGTGGTGGGCGACGGAGAGGCCGAAACCGGCCCCTGCGCCACCAGTTGGCACTCGAACAAGTTTCTGAACCCGGCGCGGGACGGGGCAGTTCTGCCGATTCTCCATTTGAATGGCTACAAGATCGCCGGGCCAACGGTGCTGGCGCGGCTGCCGCACGCGGAGCTGGAATCGTTGTTCACCGGTTACGGTTACAAGTGCCATTTCGTCGAAGGTTTCGACCCGGTGGAGATGCATCAGAAGATGGCGGCGACGATGGACACTGTGATCGCCGAGATCGCAGCGATTCAGCGGGACGCGCGCGCGAATGGTTTCATCGTGCGGCCGAAATGGCCGATGATCATCCTGCGTTCGCCGAAGGGCTGGACGGGTCCGAAGGAACTGGACGGAAAGCCCGTGGAAGGGACATTTCGCTCGCACCAGGTGCCTCTTGCCGATGTCATTGGGCGCCCGGATGAATTGCGCATGCTGGAAGAGTGGATGCGGAGCTATCGGCCGGAAGAACTTTTCGATGATCACGGCAAGCTTCGCCACGAGTACGCCGCACTGGCCCCGAAAGGCGAGCGGCGGATGGGCGCGAATCCCCACGCCAACGGCGGGCTTTTGCTGAAAGACCTCGCGCTGCCCGACTTCTGCGATTATGCCGTTGATGTTCCCAAGCCCGGCGTGGTGGTGGCCGAAGGGGCGCGAATGATGGGAGCTTTTCTGCGCGACGTGATGTCGCTGAATGCGGAAGCGAAGAATTTCCGCGTCGTTTCGCCTGATGAAACGGCTTCGAATCGATGGAACGCGCTCTTCGATGTCACCAACCGCGAGTCGACCGCCGAGATTCTTCCCACGGACGATCACGTGGCGCCGGACGGCCGCGTGATGGAAGTCCTGAGCGAACACATGTGCCAGGGCTGGCTCGAAGGCTATCTGCTCACCGGGCGGCACGGTTTTTTCTCGTGCTATGAAGCCTTCGTGCACCTGGTCGACTCGATGTTCAACCAGCACGCGAAGTGGCTTAAAGTCACGCGGCACATTCCCTGGCGGCGTCCCATTGCTTCGCTCAACTATTGGCTCACCTCGCATGTGTGGCGACAGGACCACAACGGATTCAGTCACCAGGATCCGGGATTTATCGATCACGTGCTCACCAAGAAGGGCGAGATCGTTCGGGTCTATCTTCCGCCCGACGCCAATACGCTGCTTTCCGTCACCGACCACTGCCTGCGCAGCCGCAACTACGTCAATGTGATCGTAGCGGGCAAACAGCCTTCCCTGCAGTGGCTGAACATGGACGAGGCAATTCGCCATTGCACGCTCGGCCTCGGCATTTGGGAGTTCGCGAGCAACGATGAGGGCACGGAGCCGGACGTCGTGATGGCCTGTGCGGGCGATATTCCGACGCTGGAGATGCTGGCGGCCGTCGATTGGCTGCGCCGCCGCGTGCCGGATCTCAGGATTCGCGTGGTGAATGTGGTCGACCTGACGACGCTGCAGCCGCCTACCGAACACCCGCACGGGATTTCCGACAAAGATTACGATTCGCTGTTCACCACCGACAAGCCGATCATCTTCAACTATCACGGCTATCCCTGGCTGATCCACCGGCTGGCTTACCGGCGTACCAACCAGAATCTGCATGTACGCGGCTACAAGGAAGAAGGGACCACAACCACGCCGTTCGATATGTGCGTGCTGAACCAGGTGGACCGGTTCAATCTGGCGATCGATGTGATCGACCGCGTACCGAAGTTGTCGGGCATATCGGGAGGCCTGCGGCAGGAGTTGCGCAATAAGCTGATCGATCATGGGCGTTACGTGCGGGCTCACGGCGAAGATATGCCTGAGATTCAGGAATGGCATTGGCCGTCGCCGTAAGCCCAGCTGTCTTCCACTACTCACGACGGAGTGCGTGACGCTTGGATGCGGCGTCGAGAACCCGAAGGCTGTTTGCCACCGAGCCGGCGGCGAAATCTGAAATCTGTTTGGAACTGTTCTCAACCGGGGCGGACGAGCGATCGACGCGTGTGGGGCAAAGTTCAATTTCACACGGATCGACGTGCCAGATTTGAGAAGCGTATTCCTGAATCGTCCGGTCGGACGAAAATTTTCCGGCCCGCGCGACGTTCAGGATAGCCTTTCTGACCCACCCGGCCCGGTCACTGTACGTCGCGTCCGCCCGGTCTTGGGTGTCGATGTAAGCCCGAAGGTCGGCCAGCACCATGTAGCGGTCACCCGGCGAGACCAGCGCCTCGGTGAGAGGCCTGAAGATCCCCGGCTCAAGCATACTGAAGAAATCACGTTGAATGAGATCGACCGCCTGACGGATCTCTGCATCGCTGTCATAGATTTCGCGCGGATTGTAACCTTGCCGGCGCCTTTCGACGTCCTGGGCCGTCATTCCGAAGATGAAGACGTTGTCCACGCCCACTTCTTCCATGATTTCCACATTTGCCCCGTCGAGCGTCCCGATGGTCAGAGCCCCGTTGAGCTGCAGCTTCATATTCCCGGTGCCTGACGCCTCCGTGCCGGCCAGCGAAATCTGTTCGCTGAGGTCGGCGGCCGGAATGATTTTTTCTGCTGACGAAACGCGATAGTTCGGCAGAAATACAACCTGCATCCTGCCCGCGACCTGAGTATCTCCGTTGATGACTTCCGCCACCTGGTTGATGAGCTTGATAATCAGCTTGGCAACGCCATAGCCGGGCGCGGCCTTGGCGCTGAGGATGAAAGTGCGGGGGATGCCCGCCGCCGGGTCTTTTTTGATCCGGCAATACCGGACGATGATGTACAGCAGTAACATCAGTTGACGCTTGTACTCATGCAGCCGCTTCACCTGTACGTCGAAAAGTGAATCCGGTGAAACCGTGATACCAAGCTCCTGCCGGATGTACTTCGCGAGCGCCTGCTTGTTGCGGCGTTTAGCCTCGAAGAACCTCTCCTGAAAGGCAGGGTTATCCGCGAACGGCTCGATTCCGCGAAGCCGGCCGAGATCGGTGACCCACTGGTCCCCGATCGTCTCCGTGATCAGCTGCGCCAATCCGGGATTCGCTTTGAGAAGCCAGCGCCGCTGGGTGATCCCGTTGGTTTTGTTGTTGAACCGGCCGGGCCAATAATCGGCGAAATCCCGCAATACCTCCTTCTTGAGAAGTTCGGTGTGAAGCTTCGCCACACCATTCACCGAACTGGATCCGACTATCGCGAGGTGCGCCATCCGCACATGTTTTTCGCCGTCCTCTCCGATAATGCTCATCCGGCGGAGGCGGTCTTCATCGAGCAGGCAACGCGATGAGACGTCGCGCATAAAACGGGCATTGATTTCGTAGATGATCTGGAGCGGCCGCGGCAGCAGCTTCTCCATCATGCTCACCGGCCACTTCTCGAGCGCCTCCGGGAGGATGGTGTGGTTGGTGTAGCCGGTGGCGTGCGTGGTCATCTCCCATGCCGGGTCCCATCCTATGCCTTCCTCGTCGATCAGGATCCGCATGAGCTCGGGAATGACGAGCGCCGGATGCGTGTCGTTCAGCTGCATGAATACCTTGTCGGGAAATTCGTCCCACCGATTTCCGCCGGACTTGAATCGCCGAACTATATCCTGAATCGAACAGGAAACGAAGAAATACTCCTGTTTCAGGCGCAGCTCCCTGCCCTGGAAAACATTGTCGTTCGGGTAAAGCACCTTGGTGAGATTCTCCGCGAGAACTTTGTTCGCCACAGCGTCCACATACTCGCCCCGGTTGAAGTCGTCCAGATCGAAGTCTTCAGCTGCCTTCGCCGACCAAAGCCGCAGAGTGTTGACGGTCTTGCCGCCGTATCCGACTACCGGCAGGTCGTAGGGCATGCCCATTACCTTTCTTGTATCGACCCAACGCCACTCCTGGCCCTTCGGTCCGGCAACCACTTCCACACGGCCTTCAAACCGCACCGGAAGCGAGAACTCAGGGTGGGCGATCTCCCACGGGTAGCCCAGTTTGAGCCAGTGGTCCGGCTGTTCCACCTGATAGCCATTCACAATTTTCTGCTTGAACATACCGAAGTCGTAGCGAAGCCCGTAGCCGACGGCGGGAAGGTTCATTGTGGACATCGAGTCCAGAAAACAAGCTGCCAGGCGGCCCAGACCACCATTGCCGAGACCCGCGTCCACTTCGCAGTCGCGCAGAGTCTCATAATCCAGCCCGAGTTGCTCCATCGCGGCGCGGCAGGGTCCCTCCAGCTTGAGATTGATGACGTTGTTCCCCAGCAGCCGGCCCAGCAGGAATTCCAGGGACAGGTAGTAGATCCGCTTGACGTTCCTCGCGTGATGGGTCTGCTGGGTGGCGATCCATTGTTCGATCAACCGGTCCCGCACCGTCAGAGCCAAAGCGAAGTAGCGATCCCTTCCCGTGGCGGTGAAGCGATCCTTCGCCAGTGTGCGAAGGAGGTGCCCTTCGAATTCATGCCGCAGCCCGTCAGCCAACACTTGTGTGCCCGCGCCGGCTACTGGCAGCACGGTCTCGGTCCATACAGCCGTATCAGTCCCCATGCCAGGCAGATCGGCGGAATGACCCCAGGACTTTAGTGCAAAACAGGCTACGAACAACGATGGCCTGTTCCACAACGCAGCGGGGTGTTGTCAGCGAAAGGCGCGTTTGAAAACGCGCTCCAGAAACATTTTGGAAATCTCGTCGAAATCAAGAAAATTCCGGCCGTATTGGCTCACGTATAACTTGCCGCTGGTATCAACTCGAATGGCAAGCGTACCGCACCAGTCCGAAGCGGCGTGCTTGTCGACACCCAGTGTGCGGTACTTGAATTCAATTGATCCGCTCGAGGGCTGCAGCCACACATGGAGCGACAAACCGGGAAGAATTGGGCGCAGCACCCGAAAACCATGGGGCTCGATCTTTTCCAGAGCCAGGGATTTTTGGGGATCGTGCGCAAATTCCTGTTTGAACCTGAGGATGTCCTCTTCGACCGTGGCCAGCAGCGCCTCCCAGAAGCGCTGACTGTTATCCGCAATAATCTGCGCTTCATGAGCGCGCCGATGCTCGCGCATCAGGTGCTGTTTGTCATGTGCCCTTGCGGTCTCCGCCAGTTCGCTGATCCAGTCACCCATGCCTTGATTCTGGCGTTATAACGGCAGCGATTCAATACTGCCCGAATTAATCGGGTAATACATCTTAATTCCTTGAGAAGCCACTCCCCGCTCTCCGCGTCATATACACGGCGGCCAGGCCCATGGCAGCTGCGAACGACAACCATAATCCTGGTACGGCGCGATTTCCGGTGGAGTGGATCAGCCATGTGCAGATCGCCGGGGTGAAGCCTCCGAACACAGCCGTGGCCAGGCTGAATGCGATCGAGAACCCGGCGGCGCGCACCTTCGCCGGCATGATTTCGGCAAGGAACGGGACCATCGCTCCGTTGTAGCCGCCAAACAGCAACGAGAGCCACAGCTCTACCGCCAGCAGTCGCGGGAACGACGGCGCGCTCACCAGCCAGAGCAGCGCCGGATACGCACTAACAAGCGAGAGCACCGAGAACGCAATCAGCAGCGGCCGCCGACCCACCCGGTCCGACACCGCCCCCATCACCGGAAGCCAGAAAAGATTAGACACGCCGACGCACATCGTTACCGTGAGGTTGTCGATATTCGCCAGGTGCAGCGCGGTTTGACCGAAGGTGGGCGTGTAGGCGGTAATCATGTAGAACGTCACGGTCGTCATGGTCGAGAGCATCATTCCCAGCACGACGATGCGCCAGTTGGCCGCGAGCGACGTCATAATCTCCCGCAGGCTCGGGTGAATCTTTCGCGCCAGGAACTCTTCCGTCTCCGCGAGCGAACGCCGGATCACGAACAGGAACGGAATAATGGCGCATCCCGCGATCAGAGGAATTCGCCAGCCCCAGGCGGCAGTCTGCGCCGGCGTCAGCCGCAAGCTCACGGCCACGCCGATAACCGCCGCAAAAATTACCGCAATTTGCTGGCTGCCCGATTGCCAGCTGCAATAGAAACCTCTGTGGCCGGGCGTAGCGATCTCGGCAAGATAAACAGACACGCTGCCCAGTTCCGATCCCGCGGAAAATCCCTGTACAAGCCTTCCGATCAGAATCAGCAGCGGTGCCAGCAGGCCGAGCGTGCTGTATCCCGGCAGGCAGGCGATCGAAAACGTTCCGAACGACATCAGCGCCAGCGTCAGGATCAGCCCTTTGCGGCGGCCACGCCGGTCGGCGTATGCGCCCAACACAACAGCGCCGAGCGGCCGCATAAGATAACCCGCCCCGAATGTCGCGAGAGACAGCATCAGCGAGGAGAATTCGTTGCCGGTCGGAAAAAATGCCTTGGCTATCGCGGTTGCATAGTAGCCGTAGACCATGAAGTCGTACATCTCGAGGAAATTGCCGCTCGAGACACGGACTACGGCCTTAAACGGGGAGTTTTCCATCAGAAAGCTACTCGTGCGGGATCTTCAGTATGCAGCGAAGCGTATCGCGCGCGATCAGCAGTTCCTCGTCGGTCGGAACCACCCAGACCGGGATTTTCGAACGCCCGATCTCGCGTGCTCCGCCGCTGCCGTTTTCGTTCAACGCGGGATCGACCGCAATCCCCAGATTCCCGAGGCCTTCGCAGATCCGCCCCCGAATCACCGCCGCGTTTTCGCCGATGCCTCCCGTAAAAATCAACGCGTCCGCGCCGTTCATCGCTGCCAGATACGTGCCGATATATTTCCGCACCCGGTAGCAAAAGGCGTCCACTGCCAAAGCCGCCCGATCGCTCCCGGCTGCCTCTTCGCGCAGCAGATCGCGCATGTCGTTCGAAATTCCCGAGATTCCCTTCAACCCACTCGCGCCGTTCAGAATCCGCAGCAACTGCCCGGGATCTTCGCGCTCGTGATTGATAAGGTGCAGAACCGCGCCTGCGTCCACGTCTCCGCTTCGCGTCCCCATGACCAACCCTTCGAGCGGCGTGAAGCCCATCGACGTATCGATCGATTGGCCGTGCTCGATCGCGCACATCGAACATCCGTTGCCCAGATGGCAGGTGATCATGCGGTAATCGCTGCGTTTCTTTCCGTGAAGCTGTGCGAATCGCCAGGAAACGTAACGGTGCGATATGCCGTGGAACCCGTAGCGGCGGATCTTTTTTTCGGTGAGGTATTCATACGGCAGCCCGTACACATAAGCGCGCGGCGGCAGCGTGTGGTGGAACGCGGTATCGAACACCGCGACCTGCGGCACGTTCGGCAGATGCTCGCGCGCCGCGCGATATGCCTCCAGATTGTGCGGATTATGCAAAGGGGCGAGAACGCTCAGATTCTCAATCTCCTTTTCGACCTCGTTGTCGATGATCACGGACTCGTGGAAGCGGTCCCCGCCGTGCACAATGCGGTTACCCACCGCGTCAACGCTTGCTATGTCAATCTGGCGAAAGACGGACTCGATCGCGTCCGCCATCCCGGCTACGCGCTCGGCTTCTCCCTTGGCAAGAACCCGCTCGGAATTCGATTCCATCGTTTCCGGTGTGACTTCGAACAGATTGAACTTGAGTGAAGAACTCCCGGCGTTGAGAACGAGAATCTTCATGCCGGAGGTCCTGAATATGAACGCTCCACGCGTGCAATTCGCAGGTCGTAATGCGCGTACCACTCGCGCTTGCCGCGTTCCTGGGCGAGCAGGTGCTCTCCGTGCCGCTGCCACGCCGCAATGGATGCCTCATCCCGCCAGTAGGAAACCGTGATGCCGAAGCCGTCCGCGCCGCGCGCGGTCTCGATGCCAAGGTAGCCCGGCATGCCCTTCGCCAACTCCTGCATGCGTTGCGCGGTGGCGCCGTATCCACCGTCGCCTTCCGTCCGCAGAGACGAGAAGATCACCGCGTAGCAGGGTACTTCGACGTCCATAGTTCGCCAGTCTAGCAGAGGAACGTGTGTATACTGGCTTTGCTCCAATGAAAAATATCGATCTGAACAGCATCCCTTCGTTCGATGAATTGCCCGTTCGCAAGGACGCGCCCGCTGAATCTTCATGGGGCGTTTTCGGTGATGATGCTTCTGGAGGAGACGCCGCCCTCGGCTGCTTGAATTTCCTGACGCCCGCCGGCGTTATCGATTCCGCGCAGCTTGTTCAATCCGGCAAGGTCTTCCGGCTGGATGCGAAAATCGGCTTCGCGAAGCCTCCCCTGTTCGGGCGTGCCGCGGTGGTTCATACTGTCAGCCCTCTTGGTCCCGCGGCGAATGACGATCTGCTCGATCGCTTCAACACGCAGGAAGGAAGCCAGTGGGACGGCCTCGGCCACGTCGGTCATGTGCGCCTCGAGCGTTTTTATAACGGCGTCACTGTGGAAGAGACGAGGGCGGGGAACGCCAAACTGGGAATCCACAATTGGGCGGATAAGTTCGTCGGACGCGGCGTGCTGATCGATGCGTACGGGTTTCGCAGGAAGCAGGGCCGCACGGTGAACGCCCTCGCGAAGGATGTATACACGCTCGAAGAGTTACAGGGCGCACTCAAATCGCAGGGCACCACGCTGAAGCCCGGCACCATCCTGCTGGTGCGGACCGGCTGGATGGAATCGTACGAAAATCTATCAGCCGATGAAAAGGCCGGGATAGCTCCAATGGACAAGTTGAGCTCGATGGGAATCGAAGCCAGTCGCGAAATGGCCGCATGGCTCTGGAATCATCGTGTCGCCGCCATCGGAACCGATTGCCCCGCGGTCGAAGCTTTCCCGTTCAACTTTATGGATGAAGGGGCCCTGCATTACCGCGCTCTACCTCTGCTTGGCCTGCCGCTTGGGGAGTTGTTTGTTCTCGCGCCGCTGGCTGAGGATTGCGCCGCGGACGGTCGCTATGAGTTTATGGTCGTTTCGACGCCCCTGAATCTGGAAGGCGGTATCGCCTCGCCGCCGAATGCCGTCGCGATTAAGTAGGGGCCATTATAGGTGAATGGACACTGCATTCCTCGCCGATCCGATCGCCAAACAGCATGACACCGGCCCGGGCCATCCCGAGCAGCCCGCGCGCTGGGATGCGGCCATTCGCGGCCTCGGCGCCTATGAACTGACATCCGTTCCACCGCGCGCCGCGACTGAAGACGAACTGGCGCTTTGCCATACCCGCGAAGTACATCGGGATCGCCCGCCACGATGTGGCAAGCGGCGCGCACTCGCTCAGCACCGGCGACACGGATATCATGCCGCGCTCGTTCGACGTCGCATTGCACGCCGCCGGAACGTGCCTCAACGCCGTCGATCTGGTGATGCAGAAGAAAGCGCGGAATGCTTTCTGCATCGTGCGCCCGCCCGGCCATCATGCATCCGCCGATCGCGGCATGGGCTTCTGCCTCTTCAACAACATCGCCATCGCCGCGCGTTATGCGCAGCGGAAATACGGCGCGGAACGCGTCGTGATCGCCGATTGGGACGTGCACCACGGCAACGGCACGCAGGATATTTTCTACTCCGATCCTTCGGTGTTTTTCTTCAGCACGCATCAGTCGCCCTGGTATCCGGGCACCGGCGCGGCAAATGAAACCGGCGAAGGCGCCGGGCAGGGAATGACGCTGAATTGTCCCTTTCCCGCGGGCTCGGGCCGGGAACAGATTCTGGGCGCGTTTCGCGAAAAATTCGCCCCGCGCATGGAAGCCTTTCGCCCCGACCTCGTTTTGATTTCCGCCGGTTTCGATTCCCGGATGGGCGACCCGCTCGGCCGCTTTCTCCTGACCGATACCGATTTCGCCGACCTGACCGCCGTGATGCTGGAGATCGCGGATAAGTATGCCGGCGGCCGTTTGATCTCAGTCCTCGAAGGCGGTTACGACCTGAACGGCCTGGCTCGCGCTGTGTACGCGCACGCACATTCTCTGTCTTTGGTCCGCTATTTGCATCCGGAGTGACGGAGGTTTCAAATGAATTGGGACACAATTGAAGGCAATTGGAAACAAATGATGGGGCGTGTCCGGGAGAAGTGGGGCAAGATCAGCGACGACGATCTGGAGAGTGATCGGCGGCAGGCGGGATCAGCTGGTTGGCCGCCTTCAGGAGCGCTACGGAATCGCGCGGGATGAAGCCCAGAAGCAGGCCGATGAATGGGCCAAAGCGCTCAGGGACGAGAAGAAGTCTTCTACAGCGCGAAACAGGTAATTCCCGCAATCCCCGCCGCGCCGGCGTCAATGCAGGCGCCGACATTCCTGCGATGATTCCACCTAAAGCCAGTACCGGCGTCGAAGAGCGGCGGGTGAATTCCGCAATTGCCGCCGTTCCCAGTGTCGGCCTGAGATCGCTCTTGGAGAGCGGCTTGAAAATCGGAGCCAGTAAAACGAAACTGGCGCCGACTACCTTCTCTGCATCCTCGACGTCATGGCAGGAAACCGTGACGAGGAAATCCGGGCCGCGCGAATTTCCCGGGTCCCACCGATCCGTCTCTTAAATGGACGCCGTGAGCCTTGCAGGCAATCGCCACATCGGCGCGATCGTTAACCAGAATTTTCGTTCCATGAGGATTCGGAATGCCCAACACCTCACGGGTCAACGCCGCCAGTTCGCGCGCGGGCAAATCGCGCTCGCGGATTTGCACAAGTTCCACCCCGGTTTCGATCCAGTGCGACAAATGCGGCCATCCACTGGGCCGGGTTCTGCGAAAAAGTGCCGTCAGTAATAAGGCAGTGAATCACTTCCCCAGACCCGGCTTACCGTGCGCCCGGTTGGCATGCCGGTGCAATGCCAGGAGATCGATATCGGCGAACACCACCGCAACGGCGCCTCCGACCGCCGCCGGCAGCGTCAGAAAACCAAACATGATTTCAGCGAATGCCTGCGCATTGACGCGCTCCACCAGCAAAAAACCGAAGGCATAAACGACCGCGCCTGGTAGGCGCCCATATTGGCGGGGGCGTTCGGGATCAGCGTCAGGACGGCTTTCACCACCAGCAGGAATGCCGCCGCGCTGATGCCCGAGATCGAACCTGTCGGCCTTCGTCAGAGCCCAAATGGCAAGCATCTGGAACAGCCAGTAAAAGCCGCCGATTGCCATCGCGCCTCTGAGTTCCCGCCAGTGGCCGAGCCGGTGAATCTCGTCAAGCAGATGGACGAATCGCGCCGCCCAGCTGGTGGTCCGCACGAATTGATGGGCATGCTGACGCCGGAACAATACGAACAGCAGCACCAGTGCGATCGCCACGGCGCCAGTGCCGAAAAACCACATGCCGCGCGTCACGTCCACATGCGTGGAAATCTGGAACGTGATCATCAGATAGACGATCACGATCCACAAGCCGTCCATAATACGCAGAATCACGTCGGAAGTGACGGCCAGCGAGAGCGGAACTTTGGCCTCGTATGAAAGCAGAAAACAACGCACCACCTCACCAGCCTTCGCCGGAAGTATGTCGTTGGCGAGCACGCCTACGAGCACCGAAAGCAGGCACAAACCGAACGACGGCGCCCCCAGCGCGCCTGAGCAGCACGCCCCACCGCCAGGCATCGACGAAATAAACCGCAAGTTCGAACAGGACGGCGAGCGCAACCCAGTTCCATTCCAATGTGCGCAGATGGTCGCCCAGTTGTGCGAAGGGGAATTTCCAGAAGACCCAGATCAGGGAAGCGGCTGAGACGGTATATCCGATCGCCGGCACCAGCCACTTCGGAACCCCTCGCCGCCGTGGCGGCGCTTCCACGGTATCGGTGTCCTTCAAGTGCGCATCCCTCTGACCAGTTTCCGGCCCGACCACGCCACGGTTATGAAAAAGAAGGCGAAGCTGAGCACCACGACGGTAAGCCTCCGCGCGCGGCGAAATCGTTCGCGCCACGTCCGCGCCCGGATTGATGTTCGTCCGCAGATAGAGCAACACCGTGGCAGGCGGCGCGCCGCTCGCGTTCTCCACAACCACGGCGTACTGCCCGCGGGCATCGATGATGCGCTTGAATTCGCCGCTCTTACCTTCCGGCGTGAGCGCCATCGTGTCGTGCTCGCGGCCGCGATTGAACAAGCGGAATTCGCTCATCGGAAGCAATTCGACATGCACGCTCGGGTTGCCCGCGACCACCTCAAAACGGCAATCCACTTCCGAAGGCGTTTGCCGAACCGTGAAAGGCACCCACCGGAAATCGCCCGACTCGAGCCGAAATGGCTGTCCCGCATCCTGACGCTTGGTCGGCCGCGGCGAAAAGTAGAGCGATTGCGAACAGCAAATTCATCTCTGAAATACGATTTTCCCACCCACCACCGTCATCATGACTTGAGTGCGCGGGATTTCCTCCGCGGGCATCGTCATAATATCGCCGGAAAGCATCACGAAATCGGCCATCTTGCCCGGCTCGATCGACCCCTTGCGGTTCTCTTCGAACGCCGCGTACGCGCCTTCGATGGTCCAACTTCGCAGCGCCTCTTCCCGCGACATACGTTGATTCGGATACCAGCCCTGCCGTGTCACCGCGGCGTAGAAACCCAACAGCGGATTCGGATCCTCCACCGGGAAATCCGACCCGTTCGGCACATGCACGCCCAAGTGCAGAAAGGTCTGCCAGGCGTACGCACCTTTGATCCTATCCGGACCCACTCGATCCTGCGCCCAGAGCATGTCGCTGGTGGCGTGCGTGGCCTGCATCGACGCGATGATCGAATACTGCTTGAATTTGGCGAAATCCTCGGGCGCCACAACTTGTGCATGTTCGATCCGAAACCGTTGGTCATTCGGACCTTTCAACACGTCCCCATAGGCTTCGAGAACAGTGCGATTCGCCCGGTCGCCGATCGCGTGCGTGTTCACCTGGAAGCCCTTCGCCAGAGCCTTCTCCGCCGCCGCCCGGATCGTCGCGCGATCGAGAATCAGCAGTCCGCGATTGCCCGGATCGTCCGTGTAGGGTTCGATCATAGCCGCGCCCCGAGATCCCAGCGCGCCATCGGTGATGAGTTTTATACTCCGAATGGTAAGGTCGTCGCCAATCTCCGGTTTCTCCGGCAACGGCAACGGATAAAGAATCATCGCGTAAATGTGGATCGGCAAAAGGCCCTTGCGAATCAGCGAACGATAGCCGTCGATATCGGCATATGAAACGCCCGCGTCATGCACGGAAGTAATTCCGTCGCGCGCCAATAACTGCGTAGCGCGAAGTAGGCTCCGCTCCAACTGTTCAGGGCTCGGCGGTGGAATTTTCCGGCTAACCAACTGCTGCGCCTGATCGACCAACACACCCGTCGGGGTGCCATTCGAATCGCGCACAATCCTGCCCCCGGCCGGATCCGGCGTCGACGCGTTGATATCCGCTATCTCCAGCGCTTTGCGGTTCACCCAAACCGCATGGCCATCGACGCGTTCGAGCGAAACCGGATTCTCGGGGGCCGCATTCGAAATCCCCCCCGCATCCGGAAACTGCCTCGGCGCCCAAAGATTCTGATCCCAAGCGTTCCCGATGATCCATTCACCCGGCTTGTGCTGTTTCGCCGCCTCGCGGACCTTCTCCACGATTTCCCGCTCCGAGGCGATCCCGCGCAGATCGAGAGTCCCGAGCATGTCGCCCAGGCCACGAACGTGCCCATGCGAATCGATGAGCCCCGGAATGATCGTCGCCCCCTTCGCATCGATCGTTTTCGTGGAAGCGTCGACATAGCGGGAAACATCGTCTCCCACCGCGAGTATTTTTCCCTGCCGCACGGCGATCGCCGAAGCCCTCGGCTGTTTCGCATTGACGGTATAGATGCGCGCGTTGGTGACGGCCAGGTCGGCCGTCTGCGCCAAACCAATCGCGCCGAAGGCAAACGATAGAATAAGCTCTGAACCGATGGCCCGCATCATTTTCCGTGTTTTGATCGCAGTCACGCTGGCAGTGATGGCCATAGCCCGCTGGTCCGGCGGCCGCTTGCCTTTCGTGGTCTTTCCGCCGTTTTACTACTGGTTTGTAATCTCCGTCTTCGTGTTCGCCGCGTTCGGACTGGTCTCCGCTTACCACGCCTGGCGCGAGCCCCAGAACCGCCGCGCTTATCTCACCGACGTGGTTCTCGCCGCCGCGTGGGTGCCGTACTGGTTTTCGAACCTCCGCTGATTCACTTTTGACTCTTCAGCCCCGTTTGGGTTTCCTCCGCGAACTTATCCTGCAAACACCGCGCGATCAACGCCGTCCAGCCTGTCTGATGGCTGGCGCCACAGCCTCGCCCGGTGTCCGCATGAAAATACTCGTTGAAGTGCATCAAGCCGCGCCAGTGCGGATCGTCCGTATAGATATGGTCGTCGGCCTGCCAGGGCGCCCATCCGCTCGAATCGGGCACGAAAAGCCTGCAAAGCCGGCGATTGATCTCGTGTGCGACATCTCTGCAGGTTCATGCATTTGCCCGAGCCGGTTGGACATTCCACCTGAAAATCGTCGCCGTAAAAGTGGCTATATCGCTCCAGCGCCTCGATCAGAAGGTAGTTAATAGGAAACCAGATCGGTCCCCGCCAGTTCGAGTTGCCGCCGAAAATGCCGGTCGTCGATTCACCGGGATCGTAGCCCACGCTGTACTCCTCGCCTTCGAAGAACAGCGTATAGGGGTGCTCTCTGTACATGGCGGAAAGCGAGCGTATGCCGTACGGCGACAGGAACTCCCGTTCATCGAGCAGCCGCTCCAATACCCGCTGCAGACGCGCTCGCGTGGGAATCGCCAGCAGACGATAGGTAATATCTCCGTCTTTTCGCGTCTCCAGCATTGAGATCTGATGATAAAGATCCTGCCGGTTATTGAGAAACCATTCCATGCGCTTGCGAAACCCCGGCAAGCGGTCGATCACATCCTGGCGGAGGTTGGTCACCGCGAACAACGGAATCAACCCCACCACTGTCCGCACCTTCAGCGGTACGGTCAGGTCGCCCGCCGTCCGCACCTGATCGTAATAAAATCCATCGTCTTCGTCCCAAAGGCCGGTGCCGCCCAGCGTATTGATCGCGTCCGCGATCGCGACGAAGTGCTCGAAGAATTTCGACGCCACGTCCTCATAGGCCGGGTCTTCCGCAGCCAGTTCCAGCGCCATCGCCAGCATCGTCGAGCAGTAGAACGCCATCCACGCCGACCCGTCCGCCTGCTCGAGAACGCTGCCGTACGGCAGAGGCTTCGAGCGGTCGAAGATGCCGATATTATCGAGTCCCAGAAATCCGCCCGAAAACACCTGTTTGCCCGCGACGTCTTTCCGGTTGACCCACCATGTGAAATTGATCAGCAGCTTTTGAAAAATGCGTTCCAGAAATAACCGGTCGCGCTGGCCGTGCGGCGCCGAGATTTTATAAACGCGCCACGCCGCCCACGCGTGCACCGGAGGATTCACGTCCCCGAACGCAAATTCGTAAGCCGGAATCTGTCCGCTGGGATGCGTGTACCATTCGCGCAGCAGCAGAATCAGCTGCTCTTTCGCGAAATGCGGATCGATCTCCGCGAAAACCAGCATATGGAACGCAAGGTCCCACGATGCATACCAGGGGAACTCCCAGTTGTCCGGCATGGAGACCACATCCCGGTTGTAAAGATGTTCCCATCCGCTGTTGCGGCCATTCCAGCGCTCGGCCGGAGGCTTCGGATAAGCCGGGTCGCCCTCCAGCCATTCGAGCACTCCAAGGTGATAAAGCTGCTTCGACCACAACAGGCTCGCATGCGCCTGCCTCGAAATCTGAAGCTCAACGGACGAAGATTCGTCAACTCCGTAGAACAGGTTCGTTTCCTGGATCCGTTGGGCGAAAACAGCTTCGAAGTCCACCGGCCCGCGCTCACGTTCGGCGCTCAGGCGGAACCGGAGTTCGATGCCTTTGCCGGCCGGAATTTCCTGTCGATAATACGGGGCAACTTTGGTACCGGTCTGCGCGGGATTCACGGCGGCGCCCTCGCCCTGCACTACGAAGCGATGGAACGCGTCCTTCACGTAAGGAGTGCGGTTCGGCGTTTGAAACAGCCGCTCGTGATTCGTTTCGTTCTCTGTAAACAGAAACCTTTCGGGCTTTACCATTGCTTCGAACGTGTATCGCCCCAGCGTTTCCTGTTCACACTCGATGTGCGTCTCGTCCGCTTGCCGGATGGTGGGCTTCGGCCAATAGCCCTCGCCCGTTCTGCCCCAGGACCATGCGTTCCGGAACCACAGCGTCGGCAGCACGTGCAGCGTCCACGTCTCCGGACCGCGGTTATCGATGCGAAGCCGGATCAGAATATCGTCGGGCGAAGCCTTCGCATACTCCATCGAGATGTCGAAGTAGCGGCCTTCGTTGAATATGCCCGTATCGAGCAGTTCGTACTCCGGATCCTGCTTGCCGCGCTTGCGATTTTCCTCGCAGCAACTGCTGATAGGGGAAAGCCTTCTGCGGGTACTTGTACACCGCCTTCATATAGGAGTGCGTCGGCGCGCCGTCGACGTAAAAGTAGCACTCCTTCACATCTTCGCCGTGGTTGCCCTCGTCGCCTGTGAGTCCGAAAAGTCGCTCTTTCAGAATGGGGTCCTGGCCATTCCACAGCGCCAGAGCGAAACACAAGCGGCCCTCGCGGTCGCAGATGCCGAGCAGGCCGTCTTCGCCCCAGCGGTACGCCCGGCTGCGGGCGTGATCGTGCGGGAAATAGCTCCAGCACTCGCCGGTGGCCGAATAGTCTTCGCGCACGGTGCCCCATTGGCGCTCCGACAGGTAGGGGCCCCAGCGCTTCCAGTTTTTCTCCCGCCGCGCGTCTTCCTCGAGACGATCCCGCTCTGGGTTCACTTGGCGATCTCGACTATAGTCTTGATCCCGGTTTGGTTCCGGATCGGCTCCGCGAATTTTTCCAGCGGAAATCGGCCGGTAATCAGATTCCTCACGGCATCCGGCCACGCGGCATGGAACGCTGTAAGGTCGGCTACGGCTTTCTGAAAAGCATCTTTGCCCGCGTTCACGGTCCCCAGCACGCACTGATTTTTCAGCACCAGGTTGTGCATGATGCCGTCGGTGTCAACAGGGGACGGAGCCTGATGACCGGGCACCCCGGTAAGAATAAACAGTCCGTTCGTACCCAATACCGGCAACACGTCGAAAGCAAAGTGAGACACGCCCGTCGCCTCGTAGACCACGTCGATATTCCCTACCTCCGCGGCCATTTGTGCTACGGAACGATCCTGCGACGAAATATATTTCGCCCCGATCGCTTTTGCGATGTCGGCCGATGCGTCCGGCTCGCGGCTCCGCGAGTAAACCGTGACGGCGAATCCCGCGCGACGCAGCGCCATCGCTCCCAGCAAACCTACCGGGCCCGCTCCGAGCACCACCGCCTGATGCGTTCCGCCCCACGGCAGCCGCTTCTGAATTTCGAGCGCCTGAATCAGTCCCTTCTCTGCAATGGTCAGCGGCTCCACCAATACCGCGACCTCGCGAATCGTCTGCGGAACCGGGTTCATGTAACGCGCCTCATCCACGATCAGTTCCGTCAGAAACCCGTGCATTTGTTTGATTCCGCGTTCACGGTAATCGCCCGTGTAACAGAAGTCCGGCCGGCCGCCGCGACACGCCAGGCACTCCGGATGGTCGCAAGGCCGCCGCACCATCGGAATGGCCAGATCGCCGGGCTTCAGATCTTGTACTTCAGGCCCGACCTCGACAATCTCTCCCAGGCACTCGTGCCCCATCACCAGAAAATCCGAGCCCGCCGGCGGCGGAAAGCCGTATTGAAAGGAGGCGATCTCCCGGTCCGTCCCGCAGACTCCGACATGGATAACGCGAAGCTTGACCGAAGTGGGACTTCCCATCTTCGGCTCCGGAAAATCGTTCACCACCGCAAGCGATTTCCTGTTCGCAAAAACAGCCGCTGCCCTCATGATTCACGTCCATGGTGGGGCGGGGCTTCGGCCCTGCGGCCGAGCTTCTGCTCGGCCCGGACTCCGTCAAATCCACTGGACTGCAAGATGGCCCGAGCCGGTGAACCCTCGGCTCCCATCAATCGAAGCGGCAAACAAACCAACTCGTAGGAACCCGGCTCGACCCCGCGCAGATTCAACCCTTCTATGATCCATATCCCGGCTCCCAGCAAAGCTTCGTGCGTTTCCGGGCCGTCCTCGCGAAACCCGCCCACCGAAAGATAATCGACGCCCACAGTGCGCGCGCCGCACTCGGCGAGATAGCGGGCGCCGTCCTGGGAAATAAATACAAAATCCTCGTCGAACCGATCGCTGTCCCAGGCATGATCCGAGTTAGCCGTCTTGAACAAAATCCTCTCACCGGCGGAAATGCCATGTTCCATCAGTTCCGCGCGCGTGATCGATTTCGTGTCACGAATCGGAATTACCCGTGCCGGTCCCACCGTGGCATCGAGAGGCATGGTATCGATGCTCCGGGCATTCCGGATGAAGTGCAGCGGAGCGTCCATGTGAGTGCCGGTGTGCACCCCGAGGGCCATTCGCGAAACGGTAGCGACATCGCCCTTTTCCTGATCGGTGGCGCGCTCGATGTGAAATTCCGGATCGCCCGGCCAGTGCACCATGCCGTTGCGCACCGGCACTGAGATGTCAATCCAGTCGCTCACAAAGATTATGCTAGCAATGTGGGGCGGCCTTTCATGCTGCGGACCGGCTTTCCAGCGGGTCCACCGCCACAAGGCGGCCGCGGGTTCCGGGGTGATTCACAGCCGGTTTCATCTTTTCTTCCGTTTCGATTCAGCGTCGCAGCTCTCGAACCGCCGTACTCGCCAATTTCATCTGCTATTCCTGAATCTGGAGAAACCGATGCCAGTCAAAAATGGGTTCGTTTTTTCGAATCGGCAAAATGGGTTCGAATTTGCGAATGCCAAATTCGCGGCCGCCCGTCCCCTGGGCCGGATGATCGATAGCGATAAGCTGGCTATATCTCCGCGGATGCACCTCAACTGAATATGAGCCTCGTCGCCGTTGCCACTTCAACGCCCGTGCCGCACGCCAATGCCCGACTTGTCGACAGCGAGGCCCTGCAGCGTGAACTGGAATCCCAGATCGAAGGCGAGGTCCGGTTCGACGCCGTCTCCCGCGCCCTCTATTCCACCGACGCCAGCGTTTACCAGATCCAGCCGCTCGGTGTCGTTGTCGCCAAATCGCGCGAAGATCTGATCCGCATCGTTCGCATCGCCAGTCGCTTTCGCTGCCCCATAACTCTGCGCGGCGGCGGCACCGCGCAGGCCGGCCAATCGATCGGCGCGGGACTGCAGGTCGACACCTCGAAATATTACAACCAGATCCTCGAACTCAACGCTCGAAGAGCGCTGGGTTCGCGTCCAGCCGGGCATCGTGCTCGACGAATTGAACGCCGCACCTGCGCCCGCACGGGCTGCGCTTCGCGCCGGATGTTTCCACCGCCAGCCGCGCCACCATCGGCGGCATGATGGCGAATAATTCCAGCGGCGCGCGTTCGGTCCTTTATGGCAAGACCATCGATCACGTGCTCGAACAGGAAGTCGTGCTGGCCGATGGCTCCGTCGCCCATTTCGGCCCCCTGAGCGCCGCCGAACTGAACGCCGCCATGCAGGGCGATACCCTCGAAGCCGAGTGCTATCGCACCGTCGCATCGCCTGGCTGCCGAATGCGCGGATGAAGTCGACCGGCGGTTCCCCAAAGTTCTGCGCCGCGTCGGCGGCTACAACCTCGACGAATTTACGCCAGCCGGACCGGCCCTTCAATCTGGCGAAAATGATGGTCGGTTCGGAAGGCACGCTCGGCGTGGTGCTCGAAGCCAAACTGAATCTGGTGCCGCTGCCGAAGGCCAAGGCCGTGCTGGTGGTCCAGTTCCAGGATCTTCTCGAAGCGCTCGGAGCCACGCCGCTGATTCTGCGGCACCAGCCCTCGGCCGTCGAGGTGATGGACAACTTCATCCTCGATCACACGCATCTCAGTCCGAATCTGCAGCGCGTGCGCGAGACGTTTATCGAAGGCGATCCCGGCGCGATCCTCTGCATCGAGTTCTACGACGACGTGAAGGAAAACCTGCCGCCGCGGCTCGCCGCGCTGCGAAGAGGACCTCGTCGCGCCACGGTTTCGGCTATCGCTATTTCCACGCGCTCGAACTGCCGGAGCAGGCGCGCGTCTGGAATCTGCGCGAAGCCGCGCTCGGGCTTTCGATGACGATGAAGGAAGACTCGAAGTCGCTTTCGTTCGTCGAAGACACGGCCGTTGCGCCGGAAAAACTGCGCGATTATATCGAGCGCTTTCTCGCACATCATCGCGAAGCACGATACGACGGCCGGCGTCTATGCGCATGCGTCGGTCGGATGCCTGCATGTGCGCCCGGTGGTCAACATGAAGACCGCAGACGGCGTTCGCAAATTCGAAGCCATTGCGAACGACGTTGCCGATCTCGTGCTGGAGTTCGGCGGCGCGCTCTCCGGCGAACATGGCGACGGCCTGGTGCGCAGCCCGTTCATGCGGAAGATGTTCGGGCCGGTGCTTTACGAAGCTTTCCGAACCATCAAACGCACGTTCGATCCGGAAGGAATTTTCAATCCGGGCAAGATTGTCGACAGCCCGCCGATGACGGAGAATCTGCGCTTCGGCGCCGGATACGTCAGCGCCGAATCCGCGCACGTTTTTCGATTATTCCGAGTACGGCGGCATGGGCGGCGCGGTCGAAATGTGCAGCGGCCTGGGCGCCTGCCGCAAGACGCTGGAAGGCACGATGTGCCCGTCCTACATGGCGACGCAGCGAGGAAACCGCACGCCACGCGCGGACGCGCCAACGTGCTGCGGCTGGCCATGGGCGGGCGAACTCGGCAGCGCCGGGCTTGGACGACAAAGGCGTTTACGAGGCGCTCGATCTCTGTCTCGAATGCCGCGCCTGCAAAGCGGAATGCCCGGTGGGCGTCGATATGGCGCGGTTCAAGAGCGAGTTCCTGGCGGGCTATTGGCAAACTTACGGGACGCCGCTCCACGCGCAGATGCTGGGCAACGTGCGCACGTTTGCGAAATTCGGCAGCCCCTTCGCACCGCTGGTCAACTGGATGTCCGCTACCAAGCCGGTCCGGCTGCTGAACGAAGCCATTTTCGGAATCGATCATCGCCGCACTCTGCCCGCGCTCAGCCAGCCGCACCTTCGCGTCGCGGGTGCGGGGACGCGGCAAAGCCGACCCGGGTGTTCTGCTCTTCAACGACACGTTCACCAATTTCTACGATCCGGAGATCGGCGTCGCCGTATGGGACGTCCTCGAAGCCGCGGGATTGAACGTCGGGCTGGCGCCGAATCACTGCTGCGGCCGCCCTCTGATCTCGAAAGGCCTGCTGACTAAGGCGCGCGCACAGGCGCTGAGCAATACGGAATCGCTATATGCTGCGGCCTCGGCAGGCAAGAAGATCGTGTTCTGCGAGCCGAGTTGCCTTTCGGCGGTGCGCGAAGACGCTCCGTCTCTGCTCAGAGGCGAAGACCAGCGCAAGGCGCCGTGTCGTCGCCGATGCCTGCGTGCTCTTCGAAGAGTTCGCCGCCGGCCTGCCGCTCCCGTTGAAACCCGGACCGCCGAAAATCCTCCTGCACGGCCATTGCCATCAGAAATCCATGGGCCTGCTGCCCGCCGCCAAAACGCTGCTGGAAAGGATTCCCGGCTCTACGGTTGTGGATCTCGATGCCGGGTGCTGCGGCATGGCCGGATCGTTCGGTTATTCGAAAGAGCATTTCGATGTTTCGCGCCAGATCGGCGAGAGGCGTCTGCTCCCGCAGGTTCGCGGCAAGGACCCATCCTCGGCTGTCGTTGCCGCCGGAACGTCCTGCCGTCATCAGATCCACGACTTTACGAGTGAAACGGCCGTCCACCCGGCCGTTCTTCTGCGCTCACTGTTGAAAAACCATGCAGGCTGAATCCATTCGCAAGCCATTTCCGGCGATACTCACGCTCAGTGCCGTCATCGCGGCATTCCTGTTCTGGCTGATCTACTTCAAGGGCAGAGTAGCCGGGCCGGGATGGGTCGACGACCTGCCGGCCGCCATCGCTTCGTTCAATTCGCTGAGTGCGTTGTGCCTTATTTTGGGTTACATCAACATCCGCCGCGGAAGGCGCACCGTACACATGCGGTTCATGTTGACCGCAACGGTTTCGTCGGCGCTGTTCTTGGTCTCGTACATCACTTATCACTTCTATCGCGGCGATACCAAATTTCCCGGCCACGGCGTTATCCGCCCGGTCTACTTTTCCATCCTGATCACTCACATCGGCCTGTCGATGGTCGCGCTGCCGCTGATTCTCGCAACGCTGTGGTATTCGTTGCGCGGCCAATTCCAATTCCACCGCCGCATCGCGCGATGGACATTCCCGATCTGGCTCTACGTCTCGGTTACGGGAGTGGTCGTCTACTTCATGTTGAGGGCATATACTGCCTGATGGTATGGCGGTTTTCGGTCATGAAATCTTTATCAAACGACCCATCGATGCGGTGTTGGCTGCCGTAGCGGACGGCCGCACACATCCAAAATGGCAGCGCGGATTAATCGAAACCGACGGCACGCACAGCTCGCTCCGGGCTGGTGACAACGGCGTCGAAGTCCGGCGAATATGGGGACGACCAGTGAGGTTCCCCTATCGACGGCCCTATCCGGCCTTCAGCCGTGCTTTCCTTCAGAACCTCGGGATCGGGAACCACGGTAACAAGCCAACTGACAATTCCCGGCGTTGCAGGGTGGCTTCTCGGGCCCGTCATGCTGCGCCAGCAGAAACGCAACTACCGGCAGCTGAAGGCGCTGCTTGAAACTGGAAAACTGTAGCGCTCCGATATATGCACGCCCAACTCGCCGAATTGAGCGACAAGCTCCGCTTAAACGCTAAGCGCGCCGAAAGTCTGGTATCGAGGGCGGGTGAGGCTGGGCTGGCCGCGCGTCCCAAGTCCGGTTCCTGGTCCGCCGCTGAGTGTCTGGTTCATCTGACAATTTCCACAGAGGTGTACTTTCCTGCGTGGCCCTCCGCCCTTGCAGCAGCCCGTGCCCGAGGTCTCATGGAGAACGGCGAACGCCGGTTCCGAATGGATTTCGCAGGCGCCCTGCTTAACTGGTTTCTGCAACCTTCCACGAGAATCCGCACTTCGGCGCCGGCCATCCTTAGGCCTGATATCTCCGGCGACGTGTTGGCCGCCTTCCTGCGCTCTCAGGACCGGTTGCTCGAAGTGTTAGCTGATTCGAACGGGCTTGCTATCGATCGGATCAAAATCGCCTCTCCGGTCAACGCGCGTGTTCGCTACAGTATCTGGTCAGGTTTTCGGATCATGGATACTCATCAGCGGCGCCATCTCCTGCAAGCCGAGCGCACCGCCGGCCTGTCAGAATAGTTGTCGATCATGTCCGCCAAAAAACTGCTGATGCTGGTCGGCGATTACGTCGAAGATTACGAAGTGATGGTGCCGTTCCAGGCGCTGCTGATGGTCGGACACGCGGTACACGCCGTCTGCCCGAAGAAAAAGCGCGGGCGACTTGGTGCGCACCGCCATCCACGATTTTGAAGGCGACCAGACCTATAGCGAGAAGCGCGGCCACAATTTCACTTTGAACGCGACGTTCGATGAGGTGCAGCGAGCAAGATTATGACGCCCTGGTGATTCCCGGAGGCCGCGCCCCGGAGTACATCCGGCTGAATCAAGCGCGTGCTGGAAATTGTCCGCCATTTCGCCGACGCGGAAAGCCGATCGCCGCCATTTGCCATGCTGCCCAAGTGCTGGCGGCGGCTGATGTGCTGAAGGGCAAATCCTGCAGCTGCTATCCCGCAGTGGCACCGGACGTGGCCGCCGCGGGAGGGACATACGTGGAAATTGCCGATGGACCAGGCTCACACCTACGGCAATCTTGGTGACCGCCCCGGCGTGGCCGGCGCATCCGGCATGGATCGCTCAGTTCCTGATGGTGCTGGGAACTCGCATCCAGCCGTAAACTTAACGTTTCTCTGCCTGCTTGGCTTCCGCCCGCGGTGCAGGATGCAGCGCCGCTGCGGCCCGCTCGGTTTCCGGATGCGAGGCAGCTACCGGATGTGGCGCGGCTGCCGGACGTGCCGCCGCTACTCGCGGTTCAGCCGCCGGGCGAGGCGCAGTGGGGGGATGCGAAGCCGTGACCTCTCGATGCGGTGCGGTCGCTGGACGCGAAGCCTTTACCTCTCGATGCGGTTCAGCCGCCGGGTGAGGCGCAGTCGCCGGACGCGAGGCAGTCACCTCTCGCCGAGCTTCCGGCGCCTGACGTGATTCAGTCGACTGACGCGAGGCCGTTACTGCGCGCTGCTCGGGACGCGATTCGGTTGCCGGACGCGCCGCCCTGCCTGCCACCCGATTGTTCACGGCAGGGCGCGAATTGGCTCGCGCCGACGCAGCCATCGGCCGTGCAGCTGCCAGCATCGCCGGCCTGCCGTGATTCACAGACGCTAATTGTCCCCGATCGGCGGCGGCGGCCCGTTCGTGTGCCATCTGCTCTGAGGTTGCCTGAACATGCCGCTGCTGGGCGGCCGCGGCTTCCTGTTGCGTCGGCCTTGCGGTCACACCACCAGGTCCGTTGAAACTCGCCCCGCCGCCTCTCGAGTTATTAACGACGGTTCTGTAGGTATTGTGAATCACAGTCGTATTCACTTGGGTGACGGCCGTGTTGTACGCGAAATGTTCCCCTCGCCACTCGCCGCCAAAAAACCCAACTCCGGTGTATCCAAACCCGTAATTAATGCCGCCATAGAATCCCACGGTTGGTCCCCAGTAGCCCGCATTGAAGGTGTAGACGCCATTCACAAAACCCCAATAGGGAGGAGTCCAGAGCAGGCCGACCTGCGGCGGAGCCACCCAAACCCCCGGTACCCAGTAGTAACCCGCATCCCCGTAAGCCCAGTAGCCCGGATTCCAGAGATAGCCGTCCACGGGACAGGGAGGTTGAACGTAAACCGGCAGCGCCGGAGGCGCGATCGTGATCGACAGCGCTATGCCCGCGGTGGATACCGCCGGCGCCGCTAACATGAATAACCCGGTAAATAAAGCTGGTAATGAGCAAGTTTTTCGCACGTTACGCCCTCTCGTGCTGGATAGCTACACTTACTCTGCCAACTTGCGATTTCGCACTGACGAAGAGGCTTACGCGATCTGAACCGAACGCGCGAGCTTGACCGCCGGATTCGACATCAACTGATCCAGCACATCCTGCGGCACCAGCGTATCGGTCGAGACCACCGCCATGGCTTCCAGCTCGCCCGAATCGCGGCGGCCCAGCGAGAAATTGGCGATGTTGATCCGGTTCGATCCGAGCACCGTGCCGACGTGCCCGATCACGCCCGGCACATCCAGATTCTTCAGGCAGACCAGCGGACCGGCCAGCGGCGCTTCGCAGTAGATGCCATCCACATGCATCAGCCGCGGCTTGCCCAGAACCACCGCGCCTTCCACTGTGGTGACGCTGGAATCGGTCTCCACTTCGAGCCGGATCGTGTCCGAATGGCCGGATCGCTTGTCGTGCACTTCGGCCACGTTCCAGCCGCGGTCGGCGGCGATCTGCATGGCGTTCACCACGTTCGCCTTCGAAGGCGCGGTCGAGCGGTTCAGCACGCCCGCCAGGCCCGCATTGCGCAGCAGGCTGGTATTCATTTCGGCGATGCGTGCCGAAGTAAGTCAGCCGCACGGTGGTCGGATTGCCCGTGACCAGATGCGCCGCGAAATTGCCCAGACGCTCGGCCAGATCGATGTACGGCCCGGCGGCTTTGTACTGCTCCGGCGACAGCGCACGGCATGTTGACCGCGTTGATCGCCACGCCGTTCTGCAGATATTCGACCATCTGTTCGGCGATGCGCACGCCGACGATCTCCTGCGCTTCTTCGGTCGACCCGCCGATGTGCGGCGTGGCGAGCACCTGATCGAGCGCGAACAGCGGAAACGAGGCGTCGGTCGGCTCCTTGGCGAAAACGTCGAGCGCCGCGCCCGCCACCTTGCCGGATTCGATGGCCTCCTTCAGCGCCACTTCATCGAGCAGTTCGCCGCGCGCGCAGTTGACGATGCGCACGCCCTTCTTCATCTGCGCGAAGGCCTCTTTGTTGAGCAGCTTGTCGGTCTCGGGCGTCAGCGAAACGTGCACGGTGATGTAATCGCTGTGCCGGTAAAGCTCCGGCAGGCTGACCAGCTCCACTGCCGAGATCCTTCGCGATCTGCGGCGGTCACATAAGGATCGTGCGCGACGAACGCGCATCTCGAACGCGCGCGCGCGCTTCACCACTTCGCGGCCGATGCTGCCCAGGCCGATGATGCCGAGCGTCTTGCCGCGCAGTTCGCTGCCGAGAAATTTCTTCTTTTCCCATTTGCCGGCTTTGGTCGAAGCGCTGGCCTGCGGAATGGAGCGCGCCATCGAAAGCATCAGCGCGATGGTGTGCTCGGCCACCGAAACGGCATTGCCGCCCGGCGTATTCATCACCAGCACGCCCGCCGCGGTGGCGGCCGGCAGATCCACGTTGTCGACGCCCACGCCGGCGCGCCCGATGACGCGCAGCTTCGGCGCCTGCTTCAGCACTTCCGGCGTCACCTGCACGGCGCTGCGCACCACCAGCGCGTCGGCCTCGGCCAGATGCTTCGCGTACTCCTTCGGATTGGAAACGATCACGTTCCAGCCGTGCTGCGCCTGGAACAGTTCAATGCCGGCCTGAGCCATCGGCTCGGCGATCAGGACGTTCATTGATTGCCGTCTGCCGGTTCTTGTTACGCGTCGCCGCTTTGGCGCGCTTCGTAAACGCGCTGCACGGCCGCGACGCCCTTGCCGAGTTCCACCTTGTGTCCGTTGGCGCGCAGGATCAGTTCCAGCCCCGCGATGATGCCGAACATGTCGGCGAAATCGAAGTAGCCGAGATGCGCCATGCGGAAAATCTGGCCCTTCATGCTGCCCTGGCCGTTGGCGATGATGGCGCCGAAGCGTTCCTTGAATCCCTTTACGATGACCTTGGAATCCATGCCCGCCGGAGCTTTGACCGCGGTGACCGAACTGCCCGGGCGCTTGGCGAAAACTTCGAGCCCCAGCTCCTGACAGGCTTCACGCGTGCGCGGCCAGCAGTTGCGCGTTCTCGATCAGGTTCGGCATGCCGACTTTCTTGATGTATTTCAGCGCTTCGCCGAGCGCCAGAATCAGCGAAGTTGCCGGCGTCCAGCTGGATTCACCGGCGTCGCCGCTTTTTTTCTCTTTCTTCAGATTGAAATAGTAATGCGGCAGAGTTTCGCCGTGTCGGCGAACTTCCACGCTTTTGGGCTGACCGACATAAACGCCAGCCCGGGCGGAATCATGAAAGCCTTCTGCGAGCCGCCGATCACCACGTCGAGCCCCCAGCCGTCGATATCGAGCGGCATGGTGCCGATGCCCGGTAATGGCATCCACCACGAAGATGGCATCGGTCTTCTTGACGATACCGGCGATGGTTTCGACATCGTGTTCCGCGCCCGTCGAGGTTTCCGAAGCCTGTATGAAAACGCCCTTTGTGGCGGGCTCGGCCTTCAGCGCCGCTTCGATGCGGTCGGGCGTGACCACTTCGCCGTATTCGGCTTTCAGAACGTTGGCGTCGAGCCCGTAGGCCTTGGCGATCTCCACCCAGCGTTCGCCGAATTTGCCGGCCGTGCAGACGATCACCTTGTCGCCGCGCGAGAAAAGATTGGAAACCGAAGCATCCATGGCGCCGGTTCCGGATGCCGCGAAACATCAGCACGTCGTTGGAGGTGCCGTACACTTCTTTCAGGTCCGCCAGTGCCGATTTATATACGTTTCGGAATTCTTCGGTCCGGTGGTGAATGTCCGACGCCATCATGGCGTGCAGCGCGGGTGGATACAGAGGGGTCGGACCAGGTGTTAAGAGTCGTTGCTTGCGAATGTGCATGGAAAGGAATTAGAATCTTTAGAATATCAAACACATGCCACTTCTCGACCAATTGCAAAAAGACCTGGTAGCGGCCATGAAGGCCAAAGAAGAAGCCCGGTTGAGCGCGATCCGCATGATCAAAACCGCGCTGCAGAAGGCGCACTGCCGATTCGCCGAAGCCGCTCGACGACGCCGGCGAACAGCAGATTCTGAAGAGCCTCGTCAAGCAGCGCATCGACGCCGCCGAGATGTTCCGCAAAGGCGGACGCGAGGAACAGGCGCAGAAGGAAGAAGCCGAAAAGAAGATCATCGAAAGCTATCTTCCGGCCGCCGCGAGCGAGGAAGAGATGCTGGCGGCGGTCGAAGCCGCCATTGCAGAAACCGGCGCCACGTCCGCCAAACAGATGGGCGCTGGTGATGAAAGCCGTGCAGGCGAAACTGGCGGGCAAGACGATCGACGGCAAATCGATCAGCGAGAAAGTGAAGGCAAGACTCGCATGACGCCGGCTCCAGGCGCGAGCACAAACCGTTCGTTCCGCCGAACGTGCAGATGAAGGAGTTCACGCTCCGCGCGGTGCTGCTCGGCCTGGTGATGTGCGTGGTTCTCGGCGCGGCCAACGCCTATCTCGGGCTGCGCGCGGGCCAGACCATCGCCGCCACCTATCCGGCGGCGGTGATCGGCATGGCGGTGCTGCGCATTTTCAAAGGCTCGATCCTCGAAGAGAACATCGCGCGAACCGCCGGATCGATCGGCGAATCGGTGGCGGCGGGCGCGGTCTTCACCATCCCGGCGTTCGTTATTTCGCAGATCGTGGCTGGATTTCTCGCCGGGCACCGCGTATTGGAAATCGACCGCGCTGATGCTGGTGGGCAGCGTGCTTGGGCGTGCTTGTTCGTCTCGCTGGTGCGGCGCGCGCTGGTGGAAGATCCCGAGCTGCCGTTTCCGGAATCGGTGGCGGCATCGCAGATTCACAAGGCCGGCCAGGTGGGCGCGCAGGCGGCGAAGTACCTGTTCTACAACATGGCGTTCGGCTCGTGCGGTATTTCTGGCCGGGGCGTTCAACATTTTCGCGACGGATAAGGACTGGTCTTTCCGGTCGGGCAGATGGGAAAGAGCTCGCTGCGGCTGGGCGCGCCAGGGCTCGACCAACGTGCTGGCGACGGGCGGCGCTGACGATGTTCTCCGGACCCACGGTAAGCCCCGCCTATATCGGCGTCGGCTACGTGATCGGGCCCGTGCTGGCGTCGCTCAATTTCTCCGGCAGCGTCATCGCCTGGGGGCTGCTGATTCCGCTGCTGATGTATTTCCTCGGACCGCAGATTGCAGCGCCTTCCTGCCGGCGAACGCGGGCGACGATTCGTGGATTACGCATGGCCAACCACGGTCTGGCGATATATCGTGCGCCCGATCGCCGTGGGCGGCATGCTGTTCGGCGCCGCCTACACGCTGTTCCGCATGCGCAAATCGCTGGGCGTGGGCCTGGCGCGCGCTTTCGCCGAATTGAAAACCGGCGCCGCGCCGGCCGAAACCACGGCGCGCACCGAGCGCTACATGAGTTCGCGCGTGGTCCTGCTGGGCATTTTCGCGCGTCTTCTGCGTGATGATCGTGCTCTATCGTATCTCTCGGGCGGGATCGTGCCGGCGGTTGTGGCGGCGATCGTGATGCTGATCGTCGGGCTTCTGTTTCGCCACGGTTTCGGGCTATCTGGTGGGCGTGATCGGGTCGTCGAATAATCCGATTTCGGGACTGACGCTTTCCACCCTGATCATCGCGGCGCTGCTGATGGTGGCGCTGGGCGTGTCGGGAACGGGCGGCGTGATCGCGGTGCTGGGCGTGGCGGCGGTGGTCTGCGTTTCGAGCGCGGTGGCGGGCGAACTGCTGCAGGATTTCAAAGTCGGATACATCCTCGGCGGCACGCCGCGCAGCATCCAGATCGTGGAACTGATCGCGGTGGTGGCTGGCGAGCGCTGGTGATGTATTTCCCGCTGCTGGTGCTCTACCAGGGCAACATCAACGCGGGCGGCATCGGCTTCGGCGACAAAGCGCTGCCCGCGCCGCAGGCCGGATTGATGGCCTCGCTCGCGCAGGGCATCGTGGGCGGCGATATGGCGTGGCCGCTGATCGTAGCCGGCATCCTGATGGGCATGGCGCTGGTCATGATCGGCGTGAAGAGCCCGATGCTGGTGGCGATCGGCATGTATCTGCCGGTCGGCACCACGTTCGCGATTTTCATCGGCGGCATGGTGCGCTGGGTGACGGACACGATCGCGACGCGCCGCGGCTTGAACGAAGCGCAGAAGATTCGCGTGGAAAGCGTGGGCGTGCTGGCGGCGTCGGGCATGATTGCGGGCGAAGCGCTGACCGGGCTGGTGACCGCGACGTTCAGCTTTCTGAAGATGGAAGGTGCCGGTGGTGTTCGAAAATCCGTCTTACATCGCCGGGATCGTGGTCTTGCTCGTGCTGGGCTATGTGCTGGTCAGCGTGCCGCTGGCGAATGCGGGACGGCCGGAAGATCCCGCGCCGCCCGCGGCGATCGTGTAACCCGTGACTGCTTCCCGCTCTTACCTTTTCGTGCCGGGCAATCGCCCTGAACGGTTCGCCAAGGCATATTCGAGCGGGGCCGACGCTGTGATCATCGATCTCGAAGACGCCGTCCCTCCGGGTGAAAAGCTCTCGGCTCGCGCCAATGCCGCTGCCTGGGTTTCGCCTGAGCGCCCGGTCTTGATTCGGATCAATAACGCAGACGATCTCGCTGTATGCAGGCTGCCGGGAGTTGCAGGTATCGTGCTGCCGAAGGCGGAGCGCGTCGAAGACTTACCGCAAATCGACAAGCCGGTACTGCCGATCGTTGAAACCGCGCGGGGATTCTGGAATGCCTCTGCACTGGCCCACGCCCCCAACGTTCAGCGGCTGATGTTCGGGTCGATTGACTTCCAACTGGATTTGGGCATCCACGGGGAAGGCGAAGAACTGCTCTATTTCCGCTCGCAGATAGTGCTGGTATCGCGTGTAGCCGGCCTGCCCGCGCCGGTGGATGGAGTCACCCCCGTCTTCGATTCGCCTGACGCAGTCCGCTCCGACACTCAGCGCGCCAGGCGCTTGGGATTCGGAGCAAAGCTGTGTATCCATCCGAAACAGGTACCCATCGTGAACCAATATTTCGGTCCAACGCGCGAAGAAGAAACATGGGCCCGGCGCGTGGTCGAGGCTTCGGCCAAGGCGGGCGGCGCCGCGATTTCACTCGACGGTGAGATGATCGACCGGCCGGTTCTGGCCCGCGCTCTCGAACTCCTGAAGCAGTTGCGCGAGCCGTGAAGTTGCCGACCGATCTCCGCCAAAACGGATCGAATTATAGACTTCCGTAAACTCGGCGACCCCGGTTTCTGAAACCGGAAGATGCCGCGCGAACTCACTCGGCGTAAACCAGGAAGGCTTTTGGAACCCGCGCCGGGCAAGGACTTCGAGCATTCGTCCATAAAGGATGCTGGCATCGGAAGGAGATCCACCGGAACGAATGATTTGCCGCAGAAGGGCGTTACTGCGCCACCTCCGCCAATACCGCGGTCCGAATAAGGCGAGCGCCGCAATAAGCAATACTCCGGCGAGCGTCGCCGCGCCCCACGACTTCGCGCTGTTTACAAGCACCGTCCGCCAGTTTCGATCGGGAGCCGCGCCAGGATTGCTCAAGCCGCGCAAAGCGGCTTCGAACTTCGCCGCCATCGCTACCTGCCGAGTGAGATCGTAGGAGACGACCCACTCCTGCCACGCGTGATCCGCCGCATCGAAATACATGTTGAGCCGCGACGAGAGCCAGGCGCCGGACGTCGCCGGGGCTGCAGGCGTCGGATCAAAGGTAGTCCAGCGGCCGTCGATCCACGCTTCCACCCACGCATGCGCATCGGATGCCCGGATTACATTCAGCCCCGAAACATCGTTGAAGTACCCGCTCTGGAAGCCGGTGGCGACGCGGGAAGGAATATTCTGCGCGCGCAGCATCACGGCCATCGCGGAAGCGAAGTATTCGCAATAGCCTTCCTTGCGGACGAAAAGAAAGTCGGCGAGCGGGTCGCGCACCGGCTTATCGGGTCCATCGAGCGCGTATTTGAAATCGCTTTTCAGGTGCTGCTGAATACGCAGCGCGCGGTCGAGCGCCGCACCCTCGCCGGACCACTCGCGCGCGAGCCGGTATATCCGGATATCGAGCGGCGGAAGGTCGAGATAGCGGGCTCTCTCGAAGCTGGTGAGCGGCGCGGCGAGCGGCGGTCCTGAATGAGCAGAGACTTCGTAACGCAGCGAATCGCTCATGGGCACGGGCGCGCGAAGTGCGCCCTCCGATGTCAAAAACAAGTTCCGCACATCTGCATTGACGAACTCCGGAATTCCCGCGATGAACAACAATCCGGTGCCCGAATTCTGCACGTCGACGCGATAAAGAAGACGGCGGCCGTCCCGGCGCGAACGTTGGCTGAGATCCGCGATTTCGGCATACCCGCTAACCGTGGGTATGGAGCGGGCGGGGAGCGGTGGCTCCGACCAGCGTTTGCCGTCGAAGCGGCTCAAGGCCGCGCCGCGCCATTTCAGATCGGTTGGCAGGGGGCGTGAAAAGGAAAGGACGTGCAGCACGGGCCGGTTGTCCCTGCTGATTTTTCCAAAGCCTCCCAGATCGACGACATTGGAAAACCCGGTAAGGCGCGGCGTATAGGGCGAATACCGCGCGAGCATGCGAGCCGTGCGCGGGACGATCAGAAACAGCCCCAAAGTAATCACCAGAATTCCGCAGGTTGACGTGATCGCGACCACCGCCAGACGCCAACTTACGCGCGCGCGTGCCGGCACCACCACCTGTTGTTCGTTCCGCTGCAGCCGGCGGCGGATCTCGGCGCTCGTAAATGCCGCAATAACGAACACCATGTAGAGCGCCAGATACGCGAAGAAGCTCGATTGCGCGGATAGCATGGCTGCCGCGATCAGTTCGACGAACGAGATGACGCCGGTCCAGGCATAATCGCGATTCGATTGCGCGGTAAGGATCTTGACTGTGGCAAGAAAGCAGACGCCGTGAACCGTGGTGGCGAGAAAGTCGCGTGAGAGAAAGTAGAGATCGATCGGGAAGAAAACGATGTATCCGAGCGCTGCCAGCGCTACGACGTTCGCAGGTATCCCGACGCGCAGCAGACCCGAAACCATCGCTGCCCGAATCAGGAGTCCTATGAAAGTCAGAACCAGCGTCGGGCGATCGAGCGAGCCGGAACCGGCCAGCGCGAAGTAAGCGCTCGTGATCAGGCCCAGCAGGGAAAACTGGAAGAAGCGCTCGACGGATTCGACAGGCTGTCTGCGCGCGGAGGGCACAGTTTCAGTCTAACGCCGGATTCGACCGAAGCAGCCATTCCTCCATACGATCGCGCAAGGCCCGCTCCGTGCAAGGGTTGGGCAGCATATCGGCGATGATGGCCACCGAGTCCGCGCCTGCACTCCAGCAGAGGGCCGCGTTCTCCCGCGTGATGCCGCCGATAGCAACTAACGGCTTTTGGGTGAGTCCGCGCACGGTCTGCAGTCCCGCAACTCCCACCGTCGGGTCGGGCCGTTCTTTCGAGGCTGTCGTGAAGACGGGGCCGAAAGCCACATAGTCGACCGGCTCGTGCGCGGCGGCGCGCATCTGATCCGGGTTATGGGTGGAAAAGCCGATCATGGGCGCATCTCCGACGACCAGCCGCGCATCGCTGGGCAGAAGATCGTCCTGTCCGAGGTGCAGGCCGGCGTGGAGAAGAAGGGCATAGTCGGCGCGGTCATTTACAACGAAGGCTGCCGATGCCTCGCGGCAGAGGGCGGCGATTTCCTCCGCCTGCGCGAAAATTTCGCGGCTCCAGAATCCTTTGTGACGCAATTGAAGGATGCGGGCGCCTCCTTCGAGGAGCGCCGCGGCCGCCTGCACTGGATCGAAGTCAAGACGCGCCAGTGCGGTGCTGTCAAGAATCGGATAGACGCGCGGGAGAAGCGGGTGCAGAGCTGTTGTTACCTCGGGCCGTAGTGAGGCAGCGGACGCTCCAGCTCGTAAGCTCCGAGATCCGGCGCGCGGCCGGTGAAATCATCATTGATCGACGGAAGCACAATGCCGGCATCGATCGCGGCTGAGCCTGGCTTCAGACGGAAATCGAAATCCGCGGGGTTGTAAAGATGCTGCGGATCTGATTTATCAGGAATGCGCACATTGACAAAAACGTCGTAATCGAGCAGTAAGCTATGCTGTTCCTGCTTAGTCGCCTCGCTGTATTCCTTCAAAGACCTGAAGCGACGCGTGACCTGGTTCTTATAGTCGGCCGCGACATCATAGGGCGGGGAATTCCATTCGAAGGCATCCTCTACGCCAGGATTCGGGCGGAAGCCGTTGTAGTCCGAACTGGAGTAGTTGGTCGAAGTGCGCAGGTTGAGCACAGGATCGAGATACCCGTCTCCGAGGATCAGATTATTGCGAAAGTGGACATTCGCCGCCGGGCCCATCAGCCGCCCTTGTCCGATAAAAGTATTCTGATAAACCAGAACACCCGCGGGCGTATCGACGAACTTCAAAGGGCCGCCGGTGGTGGTGTCGTAAGCCAGGTTCTGATAAAAATAAAGCGGCCCGCCGAATGCGGGCTGAGCGCTTAATGCGCCGCCGGCCGAATTGAAGCAGCGATTTCGGAACACTCTGATGTTGCGCGCGCCACCATCCGCCTCGATACAGTTATCCGCCATGTTGGAAAAATCATTGTTATAGAAATCGATAGCGACCGGCAACCGATCTGCGATCTCATTCGGCGTGCCGTCCGGATTGCCGTAAGTAGCGATATCGATGCCATCGTGCCAGTTAGCCGCGTAGTTGAATGCGACCACATGACCCTGGCCGTAGACCTTGACTGCATACTCCGAAGTAATCGGCGCCGGGTAGCCGGGAAACCTGGACCATACCGCCGGGGTAAACCAGCTCTGCAGTTTATTCGGGTCATGTCGTCCGATGAATACGTTGTCCGCGATGTAATAGTTCTTGGAGCCGGACCATTCGTCCTGCACTCCGCGCCCAATATTTTCAAGGCGCGAATGCTTCAGCGTAAAGCCGCTGGCGCCGGTTATGTTTTTGATCCCGAGCAGAAAAGCCACGTTGGTGTTGCGAACCGTGATGCCTTCGAAGTAGTTGTAGTTCGCGGCCATCAGGTTGAACAGGTTCTGATTGCCGTCGCCATCGAAAACCACGTCCCCGTCGCCCGCGCCCTTGATGACGATCGGCTTATCGGGCGTGCCGCTTTGCGTCAAATAGTAAGTTCCATCAAACGGCGTACCGTATGCGGCCATGGTGCGGTCGAAGCCGCCATAGATGAATCGATTGTCCTTGTAGACTCCCGCATGAACGAGGATGGTATCCCCCGGTTGCACGCGCGGCGGCGCAACGTTCGAATGGTCGGACTGGCTGGAACCCATATAATAAGCCGCGAGTAAGCCGGTGAACGCGGGCTGCTGCCTGGCTCCTTTGTAATCGAACGGATAGACGTGATAGGTATGGCCGCCTGCAGCGGGCTGTGGTTCCCTGCGCGTGCGAAGCGTAACAGTTTTTTCCGCTTTGCCTTTTACCCCGTCGGGATCTGTGAGAACGAAACGGCATTCATATTCGGTGCCGGGATCGAGGTTTAAAATACTGCCGGCGAACATATTCGGGGCCACGTAGCTGTAATAAGTGCTGCCGCCGTCACTCGCTGCGCCGCCGGTCACAGATTCGTGCTGGAGCCTGAGCAGCGGCAGTCCCTCGCGCCACTGCTGTTCTCCCGCCTTGCGATAAGTAACATCCACCCGAGCGTTGCGATTATCGTCGCCGGAGATCTTCCATTCGAAGCCCAGCGAGACCAGCGTGGGCGGTTCGGTAACAAACTCTCCGGGGGTGGTATTCATCTGCGCCCATGCCGCCAGAGGGAGTAAAAATGCGGCGATCCGGGTAAGTGCCATGCCTTGGAAATGCTATCACGAGTAAACTGGAGGTGTGCTTTACCGAAGCCTTCTCTTAGCGACGTTCGCATGCGCAGCTTCGTCCGCGCAAACCGTTCCGCAACTGCTCTCGACCGTTTCGGGCACCACCCAATATCGCGAAGCGGCGATTTCTCCCGACGGCCATTATGCCGCCTGGACCGTCAACCTGCGCAACAAAGACAACACGCATCGCGCAATTCCGAGATCTAGCTGCTCGATCTGACGAAACCCGGTGCCGCGCCGCAGAAGATCTCCGCGTGGAAGACGCCGCACGCCGAACACAGCCTGGCCTGGTCGCCCGACAGCAAGCAGTTCGCGTTCCTGTCCGATGCCGAAAAGCCGGGCCAGCTCGGATCTCTATGTTCAACCGCCGGGAAGCCGGGAGGTCAGGCGCGCAGGCTCACCGACCTGACGGGTTTTCTCGCCGACCCGCGGTGGTCGCCCGACGGCTCGAAAATCGCGATCCTGTTCACGGAAAATGCGCCGCGGGCAGCCGGGCCGCTGGAACCCGTCCACTAAAGATACCGGACTGGTCGAAGAACACATTTACGAGCAGCGCCTGACGCTGGTCGACCCGCGCTCCGGCGAAACGAAGCCGATCACCCCGGCCGATACCTACGTTTACGAATACGACTGGGCGCCCGACAGCGAACGTCTGGCATACACGGCAGCCAAAGGAAACGGCGATAACAACTGGTGGATCGCGCAGCTTTACACCATCTCCGCTGGCTTCGGGCGAAGTCCATCAGATCTACAAACCGGCGCTTGCAGATCGCGAATCCGCGCTGGTCGCCCGACGGGAAGCAGATCGCTTTCATCGGCGGCATCATGAGCGACGAAGGCTCGACCGGCGGCGATATCTTTGCCGTGCCCTCGCCATCGGCGCAGGGCGGCGCCGCCCCACAACCTCACGCCGGACCGCAAGAGTTCCCCGAGTTGGCTTCGCTGGCTGCCCTCCGGGAAAATTCTGTTCACCGAAACCGTGAATGGAGGGACCGCGATCGCCACGCTCGATCCGCCGTCGCGGGTCGTCGAAACGCTCTGGACCGGCGACGAATCGCTGCGTGCCGGCGATGACGTTGTTTCCGTTTCGAGCGACGGCAAAACAATCGCATCGATTCGCAGTTCCTGGACGCTTGCCCCCGAAGTCTGGGCCGGCCCGTCGAACGAATGGACGCAGCGCACGCACGCCAACGACGCGCTTGAAGCCGCTCTGGGGCAAGACGGAAAATCTGCACTGGCGGAGCGACGACTTCGACGTGCAGGGCTGGCTGATGTATCCCGTTAATTACGACCCCTCGAAGAAATACCCGATGGTGGTCTCGGTGCACGGCGGGCCGGCGGCGGCGAAGAAACCGAGCTGGCCAGGCGCGTTCGATATGACGCTGCTTTCGAGCCAGGGATATTTCGTGTTGTTCCCGAATCCGCGCGGCAGCTACGGGGCGGGCGAAGCGTTCACCAAGAGCGAACGTCAAGGATTTCGGCCAGGGCGATCTGCGCGACATTCTGCTGGGCGTCGATCAGGAGCCTCAGGACTTTGCCCGTCGATCCAAACCGCCTTGGCATTGCGGGCTGGAGTTATGGCGGCTACATGACGATGTGGGCGGTCACGCAGACGCACCGCTTCCACGCGGCGGTGGCCGGTGCGGGCATCGCGAACTGGCAGAGCTACTACGGCGAAAACCTGATCGATCAGTGGATGATTCCGTATTTCGGATCGTCGGTCTACGACAATCCGGCCGTTTATGCGCGCAGCTCGCCGATCAACTTACATCCGGAACGTGAAGACGCCGACGCTGATTGCCGTGGGGGACAGCGACGCCGAATGTCCCGCGCCGCAGTCTTATGAATTCTGGCACGCGCTGAAGACGCGCCGGAGTCAAGACGCAGTTAGTGGTCTATCCGGGCGAAGGTCATGCGATACGGAAGCCGGAACACGTGCAGGACCTGCTGGAACGCACGATCGCCTGGTTCAACGACAACCTGGCGCTGAAGCCTTAGTGGGCGGGGCTCAGGCCCGTTGCGGGCCTTCCGGCCAGCGCAACTTAATGCGTCATGGCGTAAACAATGTAATTGACGCCGATACGGATTCCCAGCGCAGAAAACTTCTCGTCATATCCGGGATCGTCCGCCCACTCCCATGAATCGCCCAGATCCGACTGGAACGTCATCGCGACCATCACCCGCCCCCGGTCGTCATAGATGCCGCGCCAGCGCGGCGGACAGCCCTGGCACTTTTCAGTAACGCCGGTCTGAATATAACGCGCGCCCGGAACCTGGTAACGGTCGGTCAGATCGTACACCGAATGAAAGATCGGATCGTCATTCGGAATATCGACCACCGGGCGTTCGGGAAAGACCCGGTGCATGCTTTCCATGAAATTCGCCCACTGATCTTCGCCCCAAAAATCGTCGCACATGAAAAAGCCGCCGCGCAGCAGATACTCGCGCATCTGTTTAGCCTGCGAATCCGTCAACCGCCACTGGCCCACCTGGACGGCATAGAGCCAGGGCCAGTTGTAGACGTCGTCGCCGTCGTCCAGGTTAACCGGCTGTTCGACCGAGCGCACGTGGATTCGGGTGAGCCGCCGCATGGCTTCCGAAAAATGACGGTCGGCGCGCGGATAATCCTGCGTCCACATGGAATACCCTTCGCGCCAATCCCCGTTGCCGCGGAATCCGAATCCCCCTCCATAACTCCGGCGCGACTGCGGATACATCAGGCGCGCGAAAGCCCATTCGGTTTTCTCGCGATAATCGGGAGGTTTCGGGAAATCGTTGTATTCAATCCCGGGGTATTCGCGGAAAGGCCGCTGGAAAGCGTAGAGCGCGGTCAGGGCGGCCATGCCAAGCCCCAAACCACGCAGTGCCTGCCGCGCCTTCATATGCCGAGACTATCACGCTTGCGAGGCTTCACCTTGCGTTTTGACCTGGTAAGAGCCGGGCACGGATCTAAAAGCGATCGCGAGACGGTTCCATCCGTTGATCGTCACAATCGCCAGGGTCAGATTCACCAACTCCGCTTCACCAAAGCATTGGCGGATTCTGAAGAACAATTCTTCGGGAGCATGGCCATCGCCGATCAGCGTAACCGCCTCCGTCCATTCCAGCGCGGCGCGCTCGCGCTCCGTGAAAAAAGGCGTTTCCCTCCAGGCATTCAGGGCATACAGACGCTGCTCGGTCTCACCCGCGGCCCGCGCGTCTTTCGTGTGCATATCGATGCAGTACGCACAGCCGTTGATCTGGGAAGTCCGCACCTTTATCAACTCGCGGAGAGAAGGTTCGATACCCGAGGAGTGGTTTACATAGTGCTCCAGCCCCCGCAGCGCATTGATTCCATCCGGAGCCGCTTTGTAGAAATTGATCCGAGGTTCCATCCAATTCTACTCGTACCGCAGCGCTTCGATCGGGTCAAGCCGCGACGCTTTCAACGCCGGCAGGAACCCCGCGAACAAGCCAATCACCTCGAGGACGGCCGTCGATGCTATCACGGCAAACTTTGTGATGTGCAGGTGAATGTCGCCGTTGCCGGTGTCATCCTTGAAAATCGGCCCCAGCAGAGGCAGCGTCTGGATTCCCGCTGTCACTCCCCAGCCGATGAGCACGCCCAGCAACCCTCCGGCCGTCACGATGGCCATGGCCTCCGCCAGGAACTGGAACCGGATGGCCGCACTCGTGGCGCCAAGCGATTTCAACACGCCAATCTCGCGTGTCCGCTGCGTTACCGACACGAGCATGATGTTGGCGAGCCCGATGCCGCCGATTGCCAGCGTCAACGCGCCGATCAGCCCCAGCAGGACCTGCAGCGCGCTCGACATAACGTCGATGATTTTCATGAACTGATTGAACACGATCATTTGGATCGCGCGCTCGTCGGTCGGCGAAAAGCTGTGGACGCGCGCCAGCAGGGCCCGCACGTCTTTGACGGCCTTCTCGCGGAAAACGGGGTTGGCGGGCATCCAGACGATATCGTCCGGATATTTGATGTCGTGGAGAAGAGCGGCGGTAGAGAGCGGAATGAAAATGCATTCGTTGTCGGGCGTGTTGTAATTCGAAATCTGAGTCTTGGCGAGCAGTTCTCCCACAATTTGAAACTGCAGGCCGTTGATCGATATGATTTCGCCGTCGGGGGGCGCTTCACCGAATAATTTTTCGGCGGCTTTGGCGCCCAGGATGGCGACCCGTTCTTTATTCTGATAGTCCTCGGGCGAGATCCAGCGGCCCGAGCTCAACGTCATATTCCGGGCCTTGCCATAAGGCACTTCAACCGCTCGGATGGACATGTTCTGCTGGCGGTAGCCGTGTACCACGGTGGCGTCGCGGAGCATGAGCTCGGCGGAAACGCCGGTGACAAGCGGAATATTGTCGCGGATCAGCGCCGAGTCGGCGATATCCAGCTTGATCGCGCGGCCGGAGCGCTCGCCTCCGGTTTGAGTGGATGTCTGGCCGTCGAACATCACGACCAGATCCTGCCCGACGGCCTGGAAAGAGGTGCGCAGGGCGTAGCCGAATCCTTCGCCATAAGCGTAGAGAATCACGAAGCAGGCAACTCCCCAGGCGAGGCTGGCCATGGTGAGGAGGCTGCGATGGCGGTTGAAGTTCAACGCCGCCGCGGCTTCGACGAGAATGCCCTTAACGTTCATAGCTCACCCGTTGAACTTGTGGGGCCAGCGCTTCGGCGCTGCTTGCCACAAATCGAGCCCAAATCTGTGCACGCGTAGCGACGCTGGCCGGAAGGCCAGCGGCAGGGCGAAGCCCCGCCCCACATTTCACCGTTCATAACGCAGAGCCTCCACGGGCGTCAGCGACGCAGCCCGCCATGCCGGAAACAGCGCGGAGGCCACGGCAATGATCGAAAGCGCGGCGAACGCCAGCACGCTGGTGGTCATGCTGACAGGCAGACCAGGAAACATATCCGGCATCTTCACCAGCTTCAGCATGCTGGAGAGCCCAAAGGCAACACTCCATCCCACCATTCCGCTCACGAACGCCAGCACGCAGCCTTCGGCCAGAAAGTCGATCAGGATGCGCACGCGCGTGGCGCCGAGCGCTTTGCGCAGGCCGATTTCGCGCGTCCGTTCGGAAACCGTGACCAGCATAATATTCATAACGCCAATCCCGCCAAGCGAGAGAGTCACCAATCCGATGAACCCGAGGAACACTGTCATCGAATCAAAAATGCCGTTACTCATTTTCGCGTTTTCGACGGTGTCCCAAACCCCGACCGCGCTCTTGTCTGCGGGATTGAAGCTGTGGACGCGCGCAATAATTTTCAGCACCTGTTTTCGCGCCGCTTCGAACTGATCGAGGGACGCCGGTTGATAAAGGATCTCGCTCAGGTTGCCGGGATCGTACTCTTTGACCGGCGGTACGTCGCGCGCCATGGACGTGTAAGGCAGCCAGATTTTTTTCTCATCGAGACCGGAATAGCTGCTGTCCTGTTCCTTGTCCGACATGACGCCGATGATCTGGTACGGAAACGAATTGATCGAGAGCTGCCGTCCGACGACGTCGGTGCGATTGCCGAAAAGCTGCTTCTTCACATCCACGCCGATCACGCAGACCCGGTCGCCGCGCTTCTCATCCTGATCGCTGAAAAATCTTCCGTCGGCGATCGGTATGGTGCGGAGTTCGGTGAAGGATGCTTCGACCCCGCTGATGTCGAACAACCCGGTGTTATACGGGCTGGTGGCGTGAATGCTGCCCTCCAGCTCAGGGGTCACCAATTTCACCAGATAAGCCTCGCGGCGGATATTGTCGACATCGTTGTAGGTCAGCCGGATGCGCCGCCCCGCGCGCTGCCCGCCGGCCTGCATCTCGGTTCGCCCGCCGAAAAGTATGACGAGGTTCTGGCCAAGGCCTTTCATGTTGTTCTGCTGTCCCGCCTTGAATCCATCCCCCATGGCGACGATCAGAACAATCGACGCGATGCCCCAGGATATCCCGGCCATCGTGAGAAAGCTCCGCAGTTTGTTGCGAAGGAGACTTCCGAGCACCTGCCCCAGAAGCTCGGACAAGTAGCTCATGGTTACTGCAGTATCACCTGCTGGCCTTCCGTCAGGCCCTTGAGTGACTTCGGTTTTCGAGCCATTGCTGATTCCCGTAACAATGGCGACTTTACGCAGGCCCTTTTCATTGGTGGGATCGGGGATCTGCGCAGCCGTCGATTTGTCCTTGTTATAAAAAACAGCTCCTTCAGGGATCGCCAGCACGTGCTTGTGCTCGTCCAGAATGATTTCCGCATTGGCCGTCATAAGCGCTTTGAGTATGTGCTTTTCGTTCGAAATCGAAACACGCACTTCGAATGTGGTGACGTTGTCTTTTTCATTTCCCATCGGCGAAATCTTCGTCACATGGCCGTCGAACTTCTGATCTTTGAACGACTCGATCGAGATGCGCGCCGGCTGCCCGAGGTAGACCTTGCCGATATCGGTCTCGTCCACCTTCCCTTTGACATAGACCTCATTCAAATCGCCGACGGTCATGATCAACGTCGCGCTGGAACCCAGTAACAAAATGGAGCTGACCGCATCGCCGACCTCGCTGTCGCGTGAAAGGACAATGCCGTCGATAGGCGAGACTATAGTTGCGTTACGCAGATTTTCTTCCGCGATCGAAACCACGGCCTGCTGCTGTTCGAGGGACGCCTGCGCTTTCGCGATCGCGGCCGAAGCGCTCCCCAGATTCGCTTTGGCCGACTCCTGTTTCTGCACCGCGAGTTCATAGTTCTTCTCCGCGTCGTCGCGGCTGTTCTGAGCGATCAGTCCGCTGGTAAACATCGACCGCGCGCGTTCCCTATCGCGTTTCAGGAAAGGTACATCCGGGCCGGTCGCGTCCACCTTATAACGCTCGTAGTCGGCTTGCGCACTTCGGACCGCTGCTTCCGCCACATGCAGGGCCGCCTGCTGCTGCCGAAGCGCCGGGATTAAGTCGTTCTGGTCCAGTTCACAGATGACATCGCCTTTGTGTACGTAATCGCCCACATTGACCGGCAATTTCAGGATGATCCCGCTGGCCTTCGACTTGATTTCGACCTGCGTGACGGGCTGAATCTTTCCCGTGGCCACAACCGACCGCGCCAGGTCGATCCTCTCGACTTTCGCCAGTTTCTCCGGATCGATTTTAGCGGGCTTGCTGTTAAGGGCTTTGAGCGAGAAAATCGCTGCGCTGGCCAGAACGAGGAGAGTCAGAGTGACCCACAAAATACGTTTTCGCTTTTTCGCTGCCATGCTTATGGACTCAGACAGTTATACGTCGCGAAAGCGAAAAAGTTCGCACCGAAATTATTTTGTGGGGCGGGGCTTCGGCCCTGTCCCCAGCATCTGCTCGGCGCTACTTTTTCAAACTGCCCACCAGGTTACTAACCCCGTTCGCTCCCAAACGCGGCAGTAATTGTTCCAACTCCTGGGCAATCTTCAAAGTAGCTGAAGGGTCCCAAAATGTAGCCGTTCCCACCTCGACCAGCGAAGCGCCCGCGATCATGAATTCCGCCGCATCTTCGCCGGACGCAATTCCTCCGATCCCGATCACGGGTATCTTCACGGCATTCGCCGCCTGCTCAACCATCCGCAGCGCAATCGGCTTGATTGCCGGACCCGACAACCCGCCATATCCCCCGCCAATCCTCGGCCGCCGGGCCTTTGCTTCGATCGCCAGTGCGACGAAAGTATTGACCAAAGAAACCGCATCCGCCCCATTCTGCTCCGCAACCAACGCAAATGGCTCAATGGCCGCCACATTCGGCGAAAGTTTGACGATGACCGGCCGTTTCGCCACGCTCTTCACGCGGCCCACAAGGTCCGCCAGCGCCGCTTCATCCACGCCGAACGCCAACCCCCCATGCTTCGTGTTCGGGCACGAGACGTTTAACTCATATGCCGCCACGCCCTCCGCATCATTCAGGGCACGGACCACCTCGACATAATCCTCCGCTGCATAGCCGAACACGTTGGCCAGTACGGGCGTGGAATAGCGCCGCAGAACCGGTAGCTTATCGGCGATAAAGGCGCGCACGCCCACGTTTTGCAGCCCGACCGAGTTGATCATCCCCCCGCGCGTCTCCCACAGCCTGGGCGCCGCATTTCCCCGGATCGGGTCTTTCGAAAGGCCTTTGACCACAATCCCGCCCAACGCGTTCAGATCCACCAGTTTCTCGAACTCGACCCCGTATCCGAAGGTGCCCGACGCGGCCAGGACGGGGTTCCGGAAACGAATCCCGCAGACCGTCATTTCCATCCGGTTCATCGTCTTTTTTACCTCAGGTTGCCAAAGGTCATAAGTATCTGTATTATCGAGTGTTCAAAAACATTTTCGAGGCTCCGGATCCGGAACGGCTTCGATGATAGACTGTGTGGGTTAGTACTACAGTACTCAGGAAAACAGTACTCGGTTCGGCCAATGAACGAAACCGGCATTCTGGGCGTTAAAGTCTGGCGGCGGCAGAAGGGCATCAGCCTCGAAGCCATAGCTGCGTCCACCAAACTCAGCGTGCGGCAGTTGGAAGCCATAGAGGCGGGGGATTTTAGCAGACTGCCCGGCGGAATTTATAATACCAACTACATCAAGCAATACGCCCGCGCCATCGAGTTTGACGAATCCGACCTTCTCGCGTTCTATCAGGATTTCTGCCATCCTCCGGCTAACGCATCACGCGACGGGAACCGTCCGCCCTCGCGCGTTTCAGGTCCTCTGTTTCAACACTGAAACTCCCCAGCGGCGTTACAATCGTGTTCGTGCTGAAACACTGTTTGTTACTTGTCCTCCTTCTGATTCCAATCGCGTCCCTTCCCGCCGAGTCACCGCTGGTCGAGCGCGTGGACACCACGGCCTTCATTCAGATTGAAGCCAAAAGCTTCAATTCGCTCTCGCCGAAACAGCAGGCCCTGGCTTACTGGCTGAACCAGAGCTCGATCGCGATCGATCCGATCATTTACGACCAGCTTTCGCGCTTCGGTCTGCGGCAGAAGCGCGTTCTCGAAGCCGTGGTCGCGAATAAAGCCAAAGTCGATCCGGCCATCTACGGGCAACGTGCTCGATTTCACCAAGCTTTTCTGGGCCAACAAAGGCAACCACAACGAAACCACGGCGCAAAAGTTCCTGCCGAAATTCACCGCCGACGAATTGAAGCGTGCGCTCGATCAGGCCGGACACAACGATCTGGCGCCCGAAGTGGACGCGCTCTCCCAGTCGTTCTTCGATGCGGATTTCGAGCCATTGATGACCGCCAAGAGCCCGAGCGGCGGCAAGGACATCATTCAGGCCAGCGCCGAACAACTTCTATTTCGGCGTGACGCTCGCCGATCTGAAAAACTTCACCGAGCACTACCGCCTCAATTCCCGCGTCGTAAAAGAAAACGGCAAGCTTGTCGAGCAGGTCTACCGCGCGGGCACGCCCGACGGACGCGTCCCCCCCGGTCTCTACGCGCAGTATCTGAAAAAAGCGAACGAATCGCTGGAGAAAGGCCGCGCCTATGCCGATCCCGCGCAGGCCAAAGTAATTGCCGATCTCATTCGCTACTACCAGACCGGCGAGTATAAAGACTGGCTGCAATTCGACACCGATTGGGTGCAGGACAACGAGCCGGTCGATTTCGCCAACGGTTTCATCGAGGTCTATCGCGACGCGCGCGGCGCCAAAGGAACCTCGCAGAGCTTCGTGTCCATCACGGATCAGCAGGTTTCGAGCGCCATCGGCAAGATCGCCGCCAACGCGCAGTATTTCGAAGACAGGGCGCCGTGGGATGCGCGTTACAAGAAACAGGGGGTGAAGCCGCCGATCGCCAACGCCGTCGAAACGACCATTGAAACCGGCGACTTCCACGTCACCACCATCGGCGACAATCTACCCAACGAAGATGAAATCCACGCGAAATACGGATCGAAGAGCTTCCTGTTTTTCGGCAGTTCGCACGCCATCACGGAAGCCTCGGGCTTCGGCGGCATCGATGAATTTGCCGCCTCGCCGGAAGATGCCGCGCGCGACAAGAAATACGAGATCGAAGCAGACGACCTGATGACCGCAATGCATGAAGTGATCGGCCATGGTTCGGGCAAGCTGAGTCCGAAGCTGACGCACGAGGCGGCATTCTATCTGAAAGAATATTTCTCCGCCATGGAAGAGGCGCGCGCCGATCTGATGGCGCTGTGGAATGCTTTCGACCCTAAGCTGAAAGAACTCGGGCTGGTTTCGTCTGACGACGTTGGGCGCACGATGTATGACACGGCCGCTCGCCAGATGCTGGTTCAACTGCGCCGCATTCCGAAGGGCGACACCATCGAGGAAGACCACGAGCGCGACCGCCAACTGATCGGCCGCTACATCATGGACAAAACCGGCGCCATCGCAATGGAGGATCGCAACGGCAAGACCTACGTGTATGTAAAGGATTACAAGAAGATGCGGGAAGGCGTCGGCATGCTTCTCGCCGAGCTGATGCGCATCAAAGCCGAAGGCGATTACGACGCAATCAAGGCGCTGATGGACAAATACGGCGTTCATTTCGATCCGAAGCTGCGCGATCAGGTGGTCGAGCGCTATAAGAAGCTGAACATGCCGACTTACTATGCCGGCATCAATTCCGACCTCATCGCGCAATTCGACGGGGCGGGGAAGGTGACGAAGGTTGATATCCAATATCCGCGGGATTACGTGAAGCAGCAGCTCAGTTACAGCGCCGCGACTCAGTGATATGGCGTCGGTGATATGCTGTCACTCAAATGAAAATCGCCTGTGCCTTGATCTGCGTCACTCAGCTGGCTTTTGCGCAAGAGATCGAAGTCATTCCGGTGCAGGGCAACATCTACATGCTGGCCGGTGCGGGCGGTAACATCACTCTCCAACTGGGTGATAACGGTGTTCTCGCAGTTGACACGGGCCTACCGCCCATGAGCGACCAGGTGATTGCCGAAATCCGCAAATTATCCAAAAAGCCTCTCCGCTACGTAGTGAACACCGACGTCAAGGAGGATCACACCGGCGGCAACGAGGCCTTTTCGAAGGAAGGCGGCACCTCCACCGTGGTCAATATCGTGAACACTCCGGGCGCAAGCGCGTCGCAGTCGGTCGCGATTCTGGGCCACGAAGCCATTCTCGACCGCATGAGTGCATCCGTAAACGGCAAACAGGCCCGCCCTTCGCTGGCCTGGCCCACCGACACATTTTTCGACGAGCCGAAGGAACTCTACTTCAACGGCGAGTCCATCCAAATCCTGCATCAGCCGGCTGCCATCACCGACGGCGACAGCCTTGTCTATTTCCGCCGTTCGGACGTCGTCAGCACGGGCGACATCTTTATGACCACCGGGTATCCCAGGATCGATCTTCAGAACGGCGGCGGCATTCAGGGAGTCCTCGACGGGCTCAATCACATTCTGGATTTGACCATTCCCGCCCATCATGAAGAAGGCGGCACGATGGTCATCCCCGGGCATGGCCGCATCTGCGATGAGGCGGACGTAATGGAATATCGCGACATGGTGACCATCATTCGTGATCGCGTCCGGGCCATGGTGAAGAAAGGCAAGACGCTCGAACAAATCAAAGCCTCGCGGCCAACCATGGACTACGACGGTTTGTATGATGTGACGCAACAATCGGCTGACGCCTTTGTAGAGACGGTTTACAGAAGTCTTACAGGAGCCAAATAATGGGCCGCAGATCGGCAATCGGCCTGGGCCTGATTCTGGCCGCCCTGCCAGCCGCAGCGCAGGTGAATTTGTCCGGCGAATGGGCCGCCCGCCAGCATGAGGATCAACTGGAGCGCGGACCCGGTCCGGAACTGGGCGATTACCTCGGCCTCCCGGTCAACGATGCCGCACGATTGCGCGCCGACAGCTGGGATCCCTCCCGCATCACTCTGCCGGAAGAGCAGTGCCGCGTCCATCTCTCTACCTACATTTACCGCGGCCCCATGGCCTTGCGTATCTGGGAAGAGAAAGACCCCGATTCCCAGCGTGTGATCGCGATCAAGAACTACATCAGCACCTATGAGCAGACGCGCACCATCTGGATGGACGGGCGTCCGCATCCCTCGGAAAACACCCCGCACACCTGGATGGGTTTCGCCACAGGGAAGTGGGAAGGCGACATGCTCACGGTCTACACCACGCACATCAAGACCGGCTGGCTGCGCCGCAACGGACTGCCCGAGAGCGACCGCGCCACCATGGTCGAGCATTTCATCCGCCACGGAAATTACATGACGCACGTGAGCATCGTGACCGACCCTGTGTATATGACCGAGCCGCTGATCAAGAGCGAGGATCTGGAGTTCGACACCAGCGAACAGGCATCCTGGCTCTGGCCCTGCGAGCCGGTTATCGAAGTGGTGCGGCCGAAAGGCGTGGTGCCGAGCTACCTCCCCGGCGAAAATCCATTCCTGCACGAATTTTCGCAGCGCTGGGGACTGCCTTACGAACCCACTCGTGGCGGCGCTGAAACGATGTACCCCGAGTACCGCCTCAAACTAAAGGCGATGCCGATCGACAAGCCCCCGAAGTAGGGTGGGCAATTTTGCCCGCAGCCGGCTTTCCGGCCGGCTTACTCCGAGGCCGGCAGAATCCCCATACCCTTTGGCGAATTCCATCTGATCCGTCCGTTCGCGTCGCGAATAACGATGCCGCCGTTCGGGTCGATCTCGACCCGAGGATTGCCATTGGGATCATCTAGAATTAATTCCGCCCCCATGGCACCGGCGCGCAAAGTCGCCTGAACTCGACCTTGCGGAGTGACCAGCGTGAACCCCGTAGCTCGAATGTTCGAGGGCCCGATCGTGTCCTGGGCGTGAGCAATCGGGATGGCGCGGTTAGCCGCAAAGCCCCCGGCGAAAGTGCCGGTCAATACGAGAAAACAGAATGTCAAATAACGAGTTCTACTCACAGGCAAATCTCTCCTTGCGGGGTTAGACGAGCGATTTCGAAGGCGATCACAAAAAAACCGAGGCACCTTGTTTTGAACAAGAGCCCCGGTTCAGGAGCGGACGCTGAGGTCCGCGCCGCGTCGATCAGGTTTGACCCTATTGTTGGTATTTCTCAGTCCCCTTGGTTTATTCAATCCGGTCGGGGTACTTAGATCCTAGCACGCTAAAGCTTTTGCGCAATCGACTTCGCCTGCAGAAAAAGCAACAGGTAATCCGGCCCGCCCGCCTTCGAATCCGTCCCCGACATATTGAATCCGCCAAACGGATGCGCCCCCACCATGGCCCCGGTGCACTTCCGGTTGATATACATATTGCCGACGAAAAATTCTTCGCGCGCCCGGGCGATGTGCTCCGGATTGTTCGAATAAATCGCCCCCGTCAACCCATATTGCGAATCGTTGGCCATCGCCAGCGCATGGTCGAAATCGCGCGCCTTGGCTACCGCCAGAACCGGCCCGAAAATCTCCTCCTGAAAAACCCGCGCGCTCGAATCGACGTCCGCGATCACGGTCGGCCGCAGAAAATGACCATCACCCGATTCAGGCTCCCCGCCGGTCAGCAATCGCCCTTCGCCCTTTCCGACCTCAATATATTGCGAGATGGATTTCTTCGCCGCCGCGCTGATCACCGGCCCCATATAATTCGCCGGATTCTCCGGCGTCCCCGACAGTGATCTTCTCGACGCGCGCCTTCAGCTTCTCCAGAAACCGGTCATAGATCGCCTCATCGACAATCGCCCGCGAACACGCCGAGCACTTCTGCCCCTGATAGCCGAATGCCGACACGGCAACGCCTTCCACCGCCGCATCGAGTCGCAATCGCCGTCCACAACAATGGCATCCTTGCCGCCCATCTCCGCCACCACGCGCTTGATCCAGATCTGGCCTTTCTGCGGTTTGGCCGCCAGTTCATTGATGTGCAGCCCCACATCGCGCGACCCCGTGAAAGAAATGAACCGCGTCTTCGGATGCGCCACCAGAAGATCGCCAATCGCGCCGCCGCTGCCGGTCAGGAAGCAGAAAGAATGAGCCGGGAATCCGGCTTCGAGCAGCGTCTCCGCAAACACCGCCGCGATGGTCGGCGTCTCGCTCGATGGCTTGATCACCACGGTGTTCCCCGTCACCAGCGCCGCCACAGGTCATACCGGAGAGAATCGCCAGCGGAAAATTCCACGGCGGAATCACGACCCCGACGCCGAGCGGCAGATAGCGCATCTCATCGCGCTCGCCCGGAAGCTGCACTACATCTGCGGACCCGCCAGGCGCAGCATTTCGCGCGCATAATACTCGCAGAAGTCGATCGCCTCGGCCACCTCCGCTTCCGCTTCCGGCCAGGTCTTGCCCGCTTCGAAACACCAGCCAGGCGTCGAACTCGATACTTGCGCTCGCGAATCAGCGCGGCTGTTTTCAGCAGTGTCTCGAACACGCAGCGAATGGGCGTACCCGGCTCCATTCGGAAAAATTCCGGTACGCTGTCTCGACCGCGCGTTGGGCCAGTTCCGGCGTCGCCTTCTGGTGAATCCCGACGATCTCCCCGGGCCGCGCCGGATTCACCGATTTCAATTTGTCTTCCGTACGAATGCGCTCGCCCGCGATTACGATGTCGTACTCCCGGCCCAACTGCCCGCGCACTTTCGCCAGCGCTTCTTCCATGCGCCGCCGATTCGCCGGTATCGAAAAATCGGTATACGGCTCGTTCCGGAATGCCGGCACCTTCACGAGACTCGACGTCGCGTCTGCCACTTTCCCTCCACCACTTCAATCTTCGCAAAGTTCACCCGCGGATCATGTCCGAAACTGCACCACCAGCCCTCGGCGGCCGCCTGTCCGAGCAACTGCGTCTTGCTAGCGATCGTTTCCAGCGGAAAAAGATCGAACGCCGTCACCCAGGTCGGCGTCACCTGCGCCGCGAACGCGACCAGATCGGCCAAGTGGCACCAGGTCTCCCCGCCGGAGCGCACCAGCACGACCATCATGTCCCGCGTTATGCCCAGGCATCACGCGCACTTCGACGCCAGGCGCAACCTCGCCATCCCCGTCGAGCAGATGCATCCGCCCCGCTTCGATCAGCGGTTCGTAGTTCACCGTGCGATAGCTGACCGCGTCCCGCGGGTGTTGCTCCCGCGCATGTTCGAGTTCGCCCCGCTGCGTTACGTAGCGCGCCCGCGAAAACGCGGGGCGGACATGCGCGCGCCCTCATCCACGGTATTCCCCCCGCAATGGTCCCAATGCAGATGCGTGTTGATGACCACATCGATCGACTCCGGATCAAAGCCGTTCCCCGCCAGAACCTCAGGCAGGCGCGGCGGATCGGGCAGACGCATGCGTTCGCGGGAGCGCTCGTCGTGCCGCACGCCCCCGCCCGTCTCGATCAGAATCCGGTGCGTATTTGTATCGACCACGAAGCAGTTGAACCCCGCTTCGATACGATTCAATTCGTCGCCGGGCTCCGTCTTCGACCAAAGGGTCTTTGGCACCACGCCGAACATGGCCCCGCCGTCCCACCAGTAAGATCCGGCGCGCACGGGCGTGATTTTCAAATGGCCAAGCGTGAGCGCCTGCATCACATAGATACGCGCGGCTTCGGTTGCCTTGGTACCGGCTAGCCCTGCACCAGTTTCCGGCCGCGCTCAAAAAGGTCGCTGGCATCGTCGGCAATCTTCTTGCCGCGGTCGTAAAGCTCCTTGCCGCGGTCCATCAACTCGCGGCCGCTCGATTCCATTGCTTCTTTACTGTTCTTCGTCGTCTTGCTGAGATAACGTCTGGTCTCTTTTCCCGATTTCGGGGCCAACAGCAGCGCCGCGCCCGCGCCAATCACCGCCCCCGCCAGAAACCAGCCCAAATTATTGTTCTCGTCCATTGTTGTGATCCCCTCACAAACCATTCTAATGTGGCGGCCCACGGGGCACGCTATCGTGGAGTCATGGCAGATGACATGGCAAACGACACGGCACAAAACAATGAAGCGCTCCAGGACGAGGGGTTCACGCCGGTATTCAGTTCATCCAACCACGATGGCGAGATGGAAGCGATGGCAATCAAGGGGGTATTGGATTCGAACGACATCCCCGCCATGGTCGTCGGGCCGCACGTACTCCCGGTGTTCGAGTGGCAGGTGCAGGTGCCTCAGCACCTTCTGGAAAAGGCGAGGCAGTTGATCCGGGAAGCGCGGCAGGGCGGCAGGCGAGCCGCCGATGAGGCCGAAGCCGCGACGGAATAGGACCGCCGGGCTTCAGACGCCCTTAAAGATATCGGAAACCCGAATGCTCACACCAGGCAGCAGGGCGGGGAATTCCAGCTTCTCTTCGCCGCTCAGTTCACGCCACTCATGCGCGGTATAGACGACGACAGTCCGGAGATTCGGATAAGCGCAACAGACCGCCTGAGCTCCATTAGCGAGATATGCGGAAATCTTACGCTGCAGCACCCACGGTTGGTCGCTGATCGCTACTTCGATCGCGATTTCGGGAGCGCCGATAGTGGCCCAGTTGCCTGTCCGGTTCTCAAGCCGTTCCGTTCGGATGATCGCCACGTCGGATATCATCACGCTGGAATTCGCCAACCGAAAACTGTGTTCAATCCAGCACTCGAATCCCAAGCGGTCAACGCCGATCCGGTCGAACAACTTCTGCAGATTGTTCTTGACCCTATCGTGTGAATAACCGTTCAATGTGCGTTCGCTGGCTTCACCTTCGATGAGTTCGTAACGATCGTCCTCATCTTCGCCGTGCGCGCGGACGAATTCTTCGGCGGTCATCGGCGAAGTTATGGGAAATGCTGCCATGACTGTATCCACTATAGCGGAATGAAAAAACAATGCTCCTAATCGTGCCTGAGAGCGACCGCCGGATCCACGCGCATCGCACGGCGCGCCGGAATCCAGCAACCAAGCGCAGCGCAGAACACCAGCACTACCGACGTCACGACCAGTGTCACCGGGTCGGCAGGTGAGACCTGAACCAGCTCTGCTTTCAGAACGCGATTGACAGCCAGCGACGCCGCCAGACCGATTCCCAGACCAATCCCCGCCGGAAGCATCCCCTCTCGGAATATATGGCCGAGCAGATCGCGCGCCGCCGCGCCCAGCGCCATTCGGATTCCCATCTCCTGTGTGCGCCGGCTCACCGAATATGCAATCACCGCGTACAAGCCAACCGCGGCGAGAACCAGCGCGATCGCGGCGAGAATCAGGAACAGGCCCGTGTAGCGGCCCTTGTCCCAATATTTGGTCTGCAGTCGCTCAATCAGAGTGAAGGGGCCGAACATCGGCATGTCCGCATCGAGAGCGTGAACCTCCTTCCGAAAAACGCTGCGGAGATTGCCCGGAGGAACGCTCGCACGCACCAGGACATTCATATCGCCCGCGCCCATCTGCCGCCAGGGCAGATAAACCAGAGAGTTCAGCTGCTCGGGACGGCCGAGTTCGCCCTGCAGGATGTTCGATACAACGCCGATGACCGTCAGCCAGGCATCCGGCGCATTTCCGACGAACAGCCGAAAGCGTTTTCCGAGTGGATTCTCTCCCGGCCAGAACCTGCGGGCGAAGCGCTCGTTGATGATCGCCACCCGCGGCGCCGAAAATCCATCCTGATCATTGAAATCGCGGCCGGAAAGCACTGCGGCTCCCAACGTTCGGAAGTAACCGGCGTCAACCGTCACGGCGGAGAGCGTCGGCCGGCTCTGTTGGTCGATCGGCGCGGCGCCATCGAGTTCATAGGAGAGTCGCGCCGCGCCCCACAGTGGAATCGAACTAGCCAGCGAAACGGATTCCACGCCCGGGACCGCTTCCAAACGGGTCTTGAGCCTGTCGTAGAAAGAGAATCGCGCGGTGGCATCGGGATACCGGGAAGCGGACAGGTTCGGGATACCAGTAAGGATTTTTTCGGTCTGAACGCCGATGTCCGCGGAATACGTGTTCAGGTAGCTGCGGATCATCAATCCCGCGCCCGCCAGCAGAATCACGGCCAAGGCCGTCTCCGCCACCACAAGAAGAGCGGACAGGCGATTGCCGAGAACCCCGCCCGTACTGCCGCGGCCGCCATCCTTCAACGCCGCGTTCACGTCAAGCTTCGACAGCCGCGGAGCGGGTGCGAGCCCGAACAGAAGGCCGGTGCCGGCTGAAATAGCCATCAGGTAGGCGAGGACCCGATAATCCAGCGTGTAATCCAGAACATGGTCGAACCACGAATAGCCAGGTGCCCGGGTAGCGGCATCCCAGGCGCGTACGCCCCATTTCGCGAACCACCAGCCGAGGAAGCCGCCGGCAGCGGAGAGCAGCGTGCTCTCAATCAGAAGCTGGCGCACGACGCGCCACCGCCCGGCCCCGAGCGCAATACGGATGGAAATCTCGCGCGACCGGCCCAGCGCGCGCGCAAGCATCAGATTCGCCAGGTTGGCACAAGCGATCAGAAGAACGAAACCGACCGCGCCCCAAAGCGACCCGTAGATCACGCTCGCGTTCGGGCCGATGTAAAATCCGGCGAAGCTGCGGACGATCGGCGTGAAGCCTTTATTGGTGAGCGGATAAGCCAACTCCAGACGCTTGCCGATGGTTTCCATTTCGGTGCGGGCGCTTTCGATGGTCGCGCCGTCGGCCATGCGCCCGAAGACAAACCAGGTGTCGCGGTTCGCCCGCCTCAGCACGTTCGGCGTCGGTATAAGTGGTACCCAAAGATCCTGATTCTGCGGAAAGATGAATCCCGCCGGCATAATTCCGATCACGGTGGTCAATGCGCCATTGATCCTCACCGCCCGGCCAACGATGGAAGGGTCCTTGCCATACTGCCGCTCCCAGAAACTGTAATTCAGGATGGCAACAGGCGGCGCGCCGCGCATTTCGTCCGCCTTCGTAAAATCCCGCCCGAGGATCGGTTCCCGCCCGATCAGAGGGAAAGTATCGGCGCTGACTTCAGTGGCGTAGCGATATTCAGGAAACCCGCCTTGGTCGCTCAGCGTTACCTGCACGCCATGGACAATCGCCATCCCCTTAAAGGATTTCGCCTGCGCCCTCCAGTCCTCGAAATCGGGATATGAGACGCAGCACCCCTCGGAACTCGAAAGATACAGAATGCGGTCGTTTCGGTCAATATCCGAAAAACCCTTGAAGAGCACCGCGTTCGTCACCGTGAAGACGGCTGTGTTGACGCCGATACCGAGCGCAAGGGTCATCAGCGCGACGGCCGTGAAACCAGGACTGTTTCGCAGCGTGCGCGCGGCGTAACGGATATCCCTGAAGAAGGTCTCGATCGCGGTGAAGGTTCGATTCTCCCGATACTCTTCCTTCACCGATTCCATGCCGCCAAACCGGCGCATCGCATCGTGGCGCGCCTCGGTCGGATTCATCCCGCTCCGCATATTTTCTTGTGCCTGCATTTCCACGTGGAAGCGGAACTCGTCCTCCATCTCAGTGTCCAGACGGCCGCCAAAGACCAGCCCACGCACGCGCGCGGCGAAAACTCTGGGCCAACTCACGGGAACTCGTCTCCCAAAATGCGGTCGTCTAAGAAACGGTCAATAGTCGACCGCATTCGCTCCCAGTCTCTTGTCTCCCGCGCGAGCTGTTTTCGCCCGGCGGAACTGATCGCGTAAAACTTTGCCTTACGATTATTCTCCGAAGGCCCCCATTTGGACGTGATCCATCCTTCCTGTTCCATCCGCAGCAGAGCAGGGTAGAGGGTGCCCTGATTGAGTTGCAGCAGTTCCTCGCTGATCTGTTCGATCCGGCGCGCAATCCCGTAGCCGTGGAGCGGCCCCAGCGCGTCCAGGGTCCGCAGCACGAGAAGGACAAGCGTGCCCTGCAGAACATCCGCCTTGCCTGGCTGGGCGTCTTTCATTTGGTAACCTACAGGAGTATATCAGGGAAACAAAAAAGCCGCGACCCGGAATTTCCCGGACCGCGGCTTTGAAAATGCAATCGAGGTGAGAAAAACGCTATTCCTTGCTTTCCTCTTCTTCTTCCGGTTCGGACTCGCGGCCTTCCTGCTGGGCCTTCAGCCGTTCTTCCTTGCGTTTCGCCCGTTCCGCCGCGCGCTTCACCAGTTCGGAACCAACCAGTTCCAGCATCGCCAGTTCCGCGCCATCGCCCTTGCGGTTTCCGAGGCGCGTGATCCGCGTGTAGCCGCCGGGGCGCTGCCCGAAGCGTGTGCCCAGGGTGTCGAACAGCTTCTGCACCGACTTCGGCGTCGTCAGGAAAGACGCCGCCTGGCGCCGCGTATGCAGCGTGTCGCGCTTGGCGAGAGTGATCATCTTCTCGACCAGCGGCTGGATCGCCTTCGCCTTGGGAACCGTCGTGATCACGCGTTCCTCCTCGATCACGCTGGTCGTCAGGTTCTTGAACAGGCTGTTGCGCGAGCCGACGTCCCGCTTGAGTTTTGCATTGCCGAATCGATGTCTCATTTCTGAATCTCTTTTTAGATTAAGCGAACTGCTCGTCTTCCGGAATATCTTCGGGGATCGAACCGGGCGGCGGAGGCGGCGGCGCGATCAGACGGCCATGCGCATCCGGTTTCATGCCCAGCGCGAGGCCCATGGTCTGAAGGATTTCCTTGATTTCGTTGAGCGACTTGCGGCCGAAGTTCTTGGTCCGCAGCATTTCCGATTCCGTCTTCTGCACCAGTTCGCCGATGGTCTGAATGCCGGCGTTCTTCAGGCAGTTGTAGGAACGAACCGAAAGCTCCAGCTCTTCCACGCTGCGGTTGAGCTGATCGCTGACGCGGTCCAGGCTGCGCTCGGCCGGCTCTTCGGCAGTTCGGCGATCTCTTCGAAGTTGATGAAGATCGTCATGTGATCCTTCAGCAGCTTCGCGGCATGCCCGATGGCGTCCTGCGGCGAAATCGCGCCGTTGGTCCAGACTTCGAGGGTGAGCTTGTCGTAATCGGTCATCTGGCCGAGACGGGCGGCTTCCACCGTGAAGTTCACTTTGCGAACCGGCGAATGCACCGAATCGATCGGGATGTAGCCGATGGCCAGATCTTCGTCGAAATTCTTGTCCGCGCTGACATAGCCGCGGCCCGATTTCAGGCGCATCTCGATATCGAGCTTGCCGCCTTCGCTCACCGTCGCGATGTGCAGATTGCGGTCGAGCACTTCCACGTCCGCGTCGGTTTGGATCGCGCCGGAGAAGACCTCGCCGGCCTTGTCGGCAACCAGGCGCACGGTCTTCATGCCCTCGCCGATCACCTTGAACGGAACCTGCTTCAGGTTGAGGATGATGTCGGTGGCGTCCTCGACCACGCCCGGGATGGGGCTGAATTCGTGATCCACGCCTTCGATGCGGATCGCGGTAATGGCTGCGCCTTCGATGCTCGAAAGGAGCACGCGGCGAAGCGAATTGCCGATGGTGGTACCGAAACCGCGCTGGAACGGCTGGGCGGTGAACTGCCCGAAGCGCTCCGTCAGGGTCTCGGTGTTGGCGACCAGACGTTTGGGTTTTTGAAAGCCCTTGAACATACGTTTTTTCTACTCCAATAACGGCGTGGCTTTATCTCAATCCGCTCACGCCGGTTTTTTTACCGCTTACTTGCTATACAACTCGACGATCAACTGCTCGTTGATGGGGATCTGCACCAGTTCGTCGCGCCGCGGCATGCTGTTGATCCGGCCCTTCAGATTTTCGCGATCCACGTCCATCCAGGAAGGCGCCGGCGCATGCGCGGTGGCGTCGCGGGAGGACAGAATGGTGGGATTGTTCTTGCTCGATTCGCGGACCGAAATCTCGTCGCCGGGCTTGACGATGAACGACGGGATATTGACCTTGCGGCCGTTCACCTGGATGTGCCCGTGGCGGACGATCTGGCGCGCCTGCGAGCGGCTGGCGCCGAAGCCCATGCGGTAGATCACGCTGTCGAGGCGCCGCTCGAGCGTGCCGAGCAGCTTTTCGCCGGTGATGCCCTTCATCTTGACGGCTTTGGCGAAGGTGTTGCGGAACTGCGCTTCCAGAACGCCGTAGATGCGGCGCACTTTCTGCTTCTCGCGCAGCTGCAGGCCGTAGCCGACCGTCTTCTTCGCCTTGCGGTCTTTTCCGTGCTGTCCGGGAACGAAGTTGCGGCTTTCGATGGCGCACTTTTCGGTGTGGCAGCGCTCGCCCTTCAGAAATAATTTCATGCCCTCGCGCCGGCAAAGCCGGCAAACGGGGCCTCTATAACGTGCCAAATGATTCTCCTTCTATTCTGCACACGTGCGGTTTACGGCCGAAGCCTTCGTCCCGCTTGACTTCTGTACCACCAGTACCCCAAGCGATCTTCTCGCCGGGGTTTTTCTCTAAACTCGTCGCTTCTTCGGCGGACGGCAGCCGTTGTGCGGAATCGGCGTAGTATCCCGAATCGTCCGCACATCCAGACCCGCCGTCGCCAGCGCGCGCACCGCCGATTCGCGGCCCGAACCCGGCCCGCTCACCCGCACTTCCACCGTGCGCAGCCCCACTTCATTCGCCTTGTTCGCCGCCGTCAGCGCCGCCTGCTGCGCCGCGAACGGAGTGCCCTTGCGGGAGCCGCGGAACCCAAGAGAGCCCGCGCTCGACCACGACACCGTATTGCCTTCCGGATCGGCGATGGTCACGATCGTGTTGTTGAACGTCGCCTGAATGTGCACGATGCCGACATGGACGACCCGCTTTTCCTTCTTCTTGAAGGTTTTCTTCTTCGTGCCCTTCGCTGGTGCTTTCGCCATTAGGTCTTCGACGTCGCTTTCTTCTTGTTGGCTACCGTGCCCTTACGCGGTCCCTTGCGGGTGCGGGCGTTGGTATGGGTGCGCTGGCCCCGCGTCGGCAGGCCGCGGCGATGCCGCAGGCCCCGATAGGAGCCCATTTCGATGTGACGCCGGATATTGAGCGACACTTCCTTGCGGAGATCGCCTTCGACCGCGCCTTCGTCTTCGAGGATCGTGACGGACGTGGTTGACCTCTTCCTCCGTCAGATCGCCGACCTTCTTGTTCGCATCGATGCCCGCGCGATGAAGCAGGCTCTTCGAGCGTGTCCGGCCGATGCCGTAGATGTAAGTGAGGCCGATCTCAGCCCGTTTTTTCGGTGGTAGATCGACGCCCGCGATACGTGCCATGTGTTATTTCCTCTAGCCTTGCCGCTGCTTGTGTTTCGGGTTGATGCAAATGACCCGCACCACGCCCTCGCGGTGGATCAGCTTGCACTTGTCGCAAATTTTTTTAACCGATGCGCGAACTTTCATTACATTATCCGATCTTCTTCACAATCCGTCCCCGCGTCAGATCGTGCTCCGCGAGCTCGACTTCCACGCGGTCGCCCGGCAACAGCCGGACCCAATTCCTGCTCCGCCGCTCCGGCCCCATGGCCAGAACCTGCGCTTTATTACTCAACTCGAGCCGGTACAGCAGGCTCGGCAATTCTTCCACCACCACCGCCTCGACACGGTCATTCACGGCCTGGTCAAAACCCACGGCCCATTCGCCGTCACCGCCACGCAATGCTCGAAGTGGGCCGAATACGATCCATCCTTCGCCACCGCCGTCCACTTATCCTTCAAAACCTTCGCCTCCGGCTTCCCCGCATTCACCATCGGCTCGATCGCGAGCACCATGCCCTCGCGCAGCCGGGGATTCTCGTTCCGCCGATCCACGTAATTGGGAACCTGCGGCTCTTCATGCAACTGCGTCCCGATGCCGTGCCCCACATACTCCCGCACGATCGAAAACCCGTTCTCCACCACGTGCTTCTCAACCGTCCCGCAAATATCGAACAGCCGGTTGCCTTCGCGAACCTTATCGATCGCCAGTTCCAGCGATTCCTCGGTCACCTTCAGCAGCTTCTTCGTCTGCTCGCTCAACTCGCCGACGCCGACCGTCAGGGCCGAATCGCCGAAATAACCTTCCAGCTGACACGCCCGTATCGATCGAGACGATGTCGCCCTTCTTCACCATCCGCTTCGGGTTCGGCATGCCGTGCACAATCTCCTCGTTCACCGAGGTACAGAGCACGTATCGATACCGTTCACCCGCGGCCGGCACGAAATAATCCTTGAACGCCGGCTTCGCCCCGGCGTCCGCCATCATCTTCACCGCCGCCACTTCCAGATCCCAGGTCGAAATGCCTTCTTCGACCATCCCGCCCAGCGCGTGCAGGATCTTATGCACCAGCAGCCCGCTGCGCCGCATCTTCTCCAGTTCCGACGGAGTCTTGCGGACAATCATGCCGCGCCTGCCCGGCCTGACTTCTTCCGACGACGCCCTGCAATTCCCGCTTGATGCGCTCGAATACCGCTTCCGGTTTCTCCCGGCTCGCATCCACTTCAATCAACCGATCGCTCGTCGCCCGGAAAAACTCGATCAACGGCCGCGTCTGGCGCTCATACTGAGCCAGCCGCTCCCGGACCACTTCTTCCCGGTCATCGTCGCGAATCACCAAGCGTCGTCCCATCCAGATCGCAGATACCCTCGATTTTTGGGGGACGGGAAACCGCGTTGTACAGCGTGCCGCATTTCGGACACACGCGTCTCCCGCTAATCCGCGAGATAATTATATTGTAATCAACAACAAGGTGAATTACCACCTCGCCGGCTCCGCGCCGCGGCCAGCAGCCGCATCATTTCTTCCGCCTGCGCCGGCGTCCGCGGATATCCGTCCAGGATAAAACCTCGCGCTGCAATCCGGCTGGCTGATCCGCTCGAAGACCAGCTGGTTGACCAGTTCGTCCGAAACCAGCGACCCGGCCCGCATGCGACTCGGCGATCGCGAGCCCGATCGCATCGCCCTGCCGGATATGCTCCCGCAGCATATCGCCGGTCGAAATCTGCGGAATCCCCAGCCACTCCACCAGATACTTCGACTGCGTCCCTTTGCCCGAACCCGGCGAGCCGAACAGAATGATCGCCACCGGCTTCACCAATTCCGAAACCTGGGGACCACCCACAGGCGCGGCAGCGCCCGCCAACCTCGGTGCTGTTTTTCCAGCCGCCATCTAGAACGAGCTGCGGCGCCCGCGAACCCGGCCCGGCTCGCGGCGTAAACCCTTCGTAGTGGCGCATGATCAGCTGCGCCTCGATCTGGTTGATCGTGTCCATCGCCACGCCCACCACGATCAGCAGCGACGTGCCGCCGAAATAGAACTGAACGTTCAGACCTTCCAGCAGAAATCGCGGGAAAGTCCTGTCGATGGCATTGCCGATCAGCGGCAGATGCTGCAGATGGATGCCCGTAGATCATGATCTCCGGGATCAGGCAGAGAATCGACAGGTAAATGGCGCCCACGAACGTGATCCGGGTCAGGATCGTGTTCATGTAATCCGAAGTGCTGCGGCCCGGACGGATGCCCGGGATGAATCCGCCGTACTTGCGCATGTTGTCCGCCGCTTCGTTCGGATTGAAGATGATCGAAACGTAGAAGAAGCAGAAGAAGATGATCAGCGCCACGAACAAGACGACGTAGAGCGGCTCGCCGTGCCGGATCGACGTCAGCGTATTCGCTCAGCCACGCGTTGTTCTTGACGAACGGGAAGGTCGCGATCGTCTGCGGAAAGGCCAGAATCGAAGACGCGAAGATCACCGGGATCACGCCGCCCGCATTCACCTTGAGCGGCATGTGCGTCGATTGGCCGCCCATCACGCGGCGTCCGATGACGCGCTTGGCGTACTGCACCGGAATGCGCCGCTCGCGCCGTTTCCACCAGCACGATGAATCGCCACCACCGCGACCATCATGACCAGGATCAGCGCCAGCGTCAAGCACGCTCCATTCATGCGTGACGAATACGTTGGTATAGAGGTTGCCGATCGCGTCCGGCACGCCCACCACGATGCCGGTGAAGATGATCAGCGACATGCCGTTGCCGATGCCGCGCTCGGTGATCTGCTCGCCCAGCCACATGATGAAAGCGGTGCCGGTGGTGAGCGAAAGGATGGTCATCAGGACGAAGCCGATGCCCGGGATTGATCACGATGTTGTCCTGCATCGTCTGCAGGCCCATGGCGATGCCGAACGACTGCGCGATACCCAGAGCCACCGTCAGATAGCGGGTCCACTGGGTGATTTTGCGGCGGCCGAGTTCGCCTTCCTTCTGCAGCTTTTCGAGCGTCGGAACCACGACGGTCAGCAACTGCAGGATGATCGACGCCGTGATGTACGGCATGATGCCCAGCGCGAACACCGACAAGCCGCCGGATATTGCCGCCGGCGAACAGATCGAAGAAGCCGAAGATGCGAGCCGGACTGGCGCGTGAGGAAATCCTGCCAGCGTTGACGTCGATGCCGGGCGTCGGAATGAAACTGCCCAGCCGGTAAACGGCCAGCATGAGAAACGTGAACAGCACCCGCTTCCGGAGATCCGGGATGCGGAAGATATTGCCGATCGCTTCAAATAGCTTTTCCACAGGTTTCTCGCTTCTCTTCCCGTTATACTATGCCGCTACGCCGGAGCCGCCCCGATCACCTTCGCCTGCCCGCCGGCCTTCTCGATCTTCTCCGCGGCCGACTTCGAAAAAATGTGCGCTTCGACCTCGATGTTGCGCGTGATCTCGCCCGAGCCCAGCACCTTGAGGCCGTCGCCCAGTTTCTTGATGACGCCCAGCTCCATCAGGCTGTCGACGGTGAACGTGTCGCCCTCAAGCTTCTCCAGATCCCGCAGATTCACGATGCGATACTGCTTCTTGAAAATGTTGGTGAATCCGCGCTTCGGCAGACGGCGATGCAGCGGCATCTGGCCGCCTTCGAAGCCGCGCATGATGCTGTAGCCGGAGATGGAACGCGCGCCCTTATGACCGCGCGTCGACGTCTTGCCCCGGCCGGAACCCATGCCGCGGCCGATGCGCTTCTTCCGGTGCTTCTGCCCGGCGGGTGGTTTGAGTGAACTCAGATTCATTGCGAATTTGTCTCCTTAATCTAATCGACCAGTGCCAGCAAATGCGGGATCTTCTTCACGAACCCGCGGAACGCCGGCGTATCCGGCCGCTCCACAATCTGATTCATCTTCTTCAGCCCCAGAGCCCGCACGATCACTTTATGCTTCTCCGGCGTGCAGATCGGGCTGCGGATCAGTTTGATTTTGATCTTGCCTTCGGCTGCCATACTACATCTTCTCCGTTGTCAGACCGCGCATTTCCATCACGGCTTTTCTGTCGCGCAGCTGTTCGAGCGCGTTGATCGTCGCCTTCACCACGTTATGCGGATTGTGGCTGCCGATCGATTTCGTCAGCACGTTCGGAATCCCGCACGCCTGCACCACCGCGCGCACCGGACCGCCGGCGATCACGCCGGTTCCGTCCTGCGCCGGCTTCAGCATCACCATGCCCGCGCCGAACCTGCCCAGCACCTGATGCGGAATCGTGTTCTCGAGCAGATGGATCCGGCGCAGATTCTTCTTCGCCGCTTCAATGCCCTTGCGGATCGCCGAAGGCACTTCCTTGGCTTTGCCCACGCCGAAGCCGACCACGCGCGCCGAAGAATCGCCCACCACGACCAGAGCCGAAAAGCTCATGTTCTTGCCGCCCTTGACGACCTTGGTGACGCGGTTGATCGCGACCACGTTTTCCTTCAGGTTCAGCGACTGCGGATCGACCCGCTTTACCGTATGAACTGCCATTAGAACTCCAGTCCTGCTTCCCGCGCCGCATCGGCCAGCGCCTTCACGCGGCCGTGATAGATATAGCCGCCACGGTCGAACACCACCTTGTTGATGCCCTTTCTTTGGCGCGCTCGGCCACCCGCTTGCCGATTTCCTTCGCCGCCGCCACGTTGCCGCCCGTACCTTTTTGTCGCCGTCGCTTTTTCGTTGCGAGCTGGCCGCCACCAGCGTGACGCCCTTCGTATCGTCGATCACCTGCGCATAGATGTGCGCGACGCTGCGGAAGACCGCCAGACGCGGCCGCTCCGTGGTGCCCCGCAACTTCTTGCGGATGCGGATGTGCATGCGCTCGCGGATCTCGTTTTTCGAAATCTTGCGAATCATTTACTTCTTGCCTCCGGTAGCGCCGCGACTTGCCGACCTTCTTCTTCAGCACTTCGCCGGTGTAGCGGACGCCCTTGTTCTTGTACGGATCCGGCTTGCGCAGCGCGCGGATATTGGCCGCCACCTGGCCCAGCATCTGCCTGTCGTAGCCGGACAGCACCAGATGCGTCTGCTTGTCGATCTTCAGATCGACGCCGTCCGGCAGCAGCACTTCGATCGGATGCGAATAGCCCAGCGTGAACGTGGCGATTTTGCCCTTCACGTCGGCGCGATAGCCGATGCCCACGATGTCGAGCTCCCGCGTGAAGCCGGTCGAAACGCCCTGCACGGCGTTGGCGGCCAGCGCGCGGGTCAGCCCGTGCAGCGCGGCATGTTCGTCGGAATCGCGGATGAATTCGAGCTCCCCGCCGTTCTGCTTGACGCGGATCCCCGCGGGAATCGGCACTTCCAGCGTTCCCTTGGGTCCCTGCACTTTCAATTGTTCGCCGATCTGGATCTTCACGCCGGAAGGCACCGGAATCGGCTTTTTTCCTACTCTGGACATAGATCGTTTACCTGGCCCCTTACCAAACCCTGCACAAAATCTCGCCGCCGACGCCTTCCTTGTGCGCCGTCCGGCCCGTCATCACGCCCCGCGGCGTGGTCAGGATGCTGATGCCGAGCCCGCCCTGCACGCGCGGAATATCGGTCTTGCCGACATAAGTCCGGCAGCCCGGGCGCGACACGCGCTCGATCCCGGTGATCACCGGCGAATTGTCGGTCGCGTACTTCAGGTAGATCTTGATGACCTTCTTCACGCCTTCTTCGGCGACCTTGAAATTGGCGATGTAGCCCTCTTCCTTGAGGATTCGGGCGATCTCGGTCTTCAGCTTCGAAGCCGGCACGTCCACCTTCGGATGGCGCGCCGCCATGGCGTTGCGCACCCGGGTCAGCATGTCTGCGATTGGATCACTTGTCACTTAGTCCCGTACCTCCTTCCTTACCAGCTCGCCTTCACCACGCCGGGAACTTCGCCGTTCAGCGCCAGTTGCCGGAAACACAGCCGGCAGATGCCGTACTTGCGCAGGAACGCCCGCGGACGGCCGCAGCGCCAGCAGCGGTTGCGGTGGCGGCACTTGAGCTTCGGCGTCTTCTTCAGTCTTCTGCGATCTTGGCGGTTGTTGCCTTTTGCGATTTTCGCGGTTGTTGCCATCGAATCTCTTCCTGCTGCTACTGCGCGGAACGGCATTCCCATCTGCTTCAGCAGCGCCACGCCCTCGGCATCGGTGCGCGCAGTGGTGGTGATGCAGATGTTCATCCCCTTGGTCTTTTCCACCTTCGAATAATCGATCTCGGGGAAAATCAACTGATCTTTCACGCCCAGCGTGTAATTGCCGCGCCCGTCGAACGCTTTCGACGACACGCCGCGGAAATCGCGCACGCGGGGCAGCGCCACGTTCAGCAGCCGATCCAGAAATTCGTACATGCGGTCGCCGCGCAGCGTCACCATGGTGCCGATCGCCATGCCTTCGCGCAGCTTGAACGCCGCGATCGATTTCTTCGCCTTCGTGATCACCGGCTTCTGGCCGGCGATCGCGCCCAGTTCGTTCACCGCGCCATCCATCAGCTTGGCGTTGCCGGTGGCTTCGCCCAGCCCGATGTTGACCGAAACCTTCTCGACCTTCGGCACGGCCATCACGTTCTTGTACCCGAACTCCTTCGTCAGGGCCGGTACCACGTTCTTCAGATAATGCTCTCTGAGTCTCGCTGCCATATTTGTTCTGCCTACTTCTTGTCCAGCGCCTGCCCGCACTTGCGGCAGATGCGCGTCCGCCGGGTCTTGCCGCCGGAGCTTCGGTCACGTGATGCCCGATCCGCACCGGCCCGCACTTCGCGCACAGGATCATCACGTTCGAAACCGCGATCGGCGCTTCCTTTTCCGCGATGCCGCCGGCAATCTGCTTGGCCGGGTTCTTGCTTCGTGTGCCGCTTGACCATGTTGACGTGCTCGACCAGAATGCGCCCGGTCGTCTGATCGACATCGAGCACGCGCCCGGTCTTGCCCTTGTCGCGGCCCGCGATCACCTTCACCTGATCGTTCTTCTTGAGCTGGATCCGAACCGGCGGCCGCTTGTCTTTCTTCAAGTTCGCCGACATTTCAGATCACCTCCGGCGCGAGCGAAACGATCTTCATGTACCGCTTGTCGCGCAGTTCGCGGGCCACCGGTCCGAACACGCGCGTGCCGACCGGCTCGCCGACTTCGTTGATCAGCACCGCCGCGTTCGAATCGAACCGGATATAGCTGCCGTCGCGGCGGCGCGTTTCCTTGCGCATGCGCACGATCACGCAGCGCACCACTTTGCCCTTCTTGATCGCCGAATCCGGCGCCGCTTCCTTCACGGCCGCCGTCACCACGTCTCCGAGTCCGGCCCGGAGCCCGAGGTCGCCGCCGCGCGGCAGAATGCACGACAAGCCGCCGCGCGCCGCTGTTATCGGCCACCTCGAGGATTGTTCTCATCCCAATCATGGTTGACTGGCTCCTTAGAACTTCACGCTCTTAAATCTTCACGTCGAGATCGGCCGGCTGCGCCGTCCCGACCAGCGCCGAGCGCCGGACCACATCGCCCAGACGCCACCGCTTCAGCTTGCTCATCGGGCGGCACTCGATGATCCGCACCACATCGCCCACCCGCGCCTACTCTGCTTCGTCGTGCGCGTAGAATTTCTTGTGCTTCGTCACGATCCGCCGATACAGCGGATGCGGCACGCGGCGGCTCACCTGCACCACGATGGTCTTCTGCATCTTGGTCGACACCACTTCGCCGACCTTCTCGTTCTTGTGCTGGTCTCGGCTGTTGCTCTTTCGCGGCATCTATTTCGCCTCCCGCCGTCTTCAGTTCGCGCTCGCGCAGATACGTCAGCAGGCGCGCCCGGTCCTTGCGCATCTCGCGCAGCTTCGCAGCCCCTCGGTCTGGCCCATCGACATCTGAAACTTGAAGCGGAACGACTGCTCGTCGATCTCGCGCAGCTTGCTCTGCATTTCGGCGGGATCGAGGCCCCGCAATTTGTCTTTCTTCATCCGCAACTCTACTCCGCCGTACTTCGCCGCTCGCGTCGACGAACTTCGTCTTCATCGGGATCTTGTGCGCCGCCAGCCGCATCGCCTGCTTGCGCGATCTCCGGCGCCACGCCTTCCATCTCAAACAAAATCTTGCCCGGCCGGATCACTGCCACCCACTCTTCCGGCGCGCCTTTACCTTTACCCATACGGGTTTCAGCCGGCTTCTTGGTGATCGGCTTATCCGGGAACAAGCGGATCCAAACCTTGCCGCCGCGCTTGATGAAACGCGTCATCGCGATACGCGCCGCTTCGATCTGCCGGGAAGTGATCCAGCCGCAATCCATCGCCTTCAGCGCCGTATTCGCCGAACGAAATGGACGACCCGCGCCAGGCTTTGCCCTTCATGCGCCCGCGCTGTACCTTGCGGAATTTAACCTTCTTGGGCATCAACATAGTTCAGTTCTCTCCTTGTTCCTTCCGGCTCTGTCGGCGTCGGTGTCTCGGCAGCGTCGGCTTCCGGAGCCGCTTCGCCGGCTTCAGCTTCCGGCTTCGGTTCTTTCCAGGCCGGCTGCGCGGCGGCATCAGCGGCGGCATGATCGGTCCGCCGGTGCGCGCGCGGGCGCGATTCCGCGGGCGCTGTCCGTGCGGAGGCGCCTGCACCGGTGCGCGCCGGCTCGACCGACGCCGATGTCCGCCGGACGTCGCGACTCGGACCGACCCGCACCCGGACGATCACCGTCCCGGCGCGGCGGCCGCGCGATCCCGATCGCGGTCCCCGCGCGGCCACGCTCGTTGCGGCGCGGCTCGCCATCCATCGAGCAGCGTGCGCTTGCCGCCTGCCAGAATTTCGCCCTTATACAACCACGCCTTTACGCCGATCACGCCGTAAGTCGTGTGCGCTTCGGTGAAGTCCCGTAATCGATGTCGGCGCGCAGCGTGTGCAGCGGAAGCTGCCCCTGCAGATACCATTCGCTGCGCGCGATTTCCGCGCCGTTCAGCCGGCCCGATACGCGAACCTTGATTCCCTTGCAGCCGAAGCGCAGCGCCGAATCGACGGCCTTGCGCATGGCGCGCCGGAAAGCCACGCGCTTTTCGAGCTGCAGCGCAATCGATTCCGACACCAGCTGCGCATCGAGCTCCGGCTTGTGCACTTCCTGAATGTCGATGAAGACTTCGCGCTTGGTCTTCTTCGCCAGCGCCGTCTTCAGCTTCTCGATCTCCGCGCCCTTGCGGCCGATGATGATGCCGGGCCGCGAAGTGCGGATGGTGACCCGCAGCTTGTTGCCCGGGCGGTCCACTTCGATCGAGCTGACGCCCGCCGACTTCAGCTGCTCGCGCAGGCCTTCCTTCAGTTCGAGGTCTTCCTGCAGCAGCTTGGCATAGCCCTGCTTCGAGAACCAGCGCGAGCGCCACGGCTTGTTGAAGCCCAGCCGGAAGCCGTAAGGATGAACTTTCTGACCCATTATTTCTTCTTATCCCTTTCTCCGCCACTTTCACGACGATGTGCGACGTGCGCCGCTGATACCGGTACGCGCGGCCCATCGGCGCCGGCCGCACGCGCTTCTGGCGCGGCCCTTCGTTCACGTAAGCTTCGGAGACGTAGAGCTGATCCACGTCCAGGTCTTCGTTCTGGTTCTGCGCGTTGGCGATCGCCGATGCAGCACCTTCTCCACCGCCGGCGCGATCCGCTTGTTGACCGTGCGCAGCGTGATGATCGCGTCGTTCGCCTTGCGCCCGCGGATCAGATCCACCACGAGGCGGGCCTTCTGCGGCGATACCCGGATGTATCTGGCTTCTGCTTTGACTTCCATGTTCATCGCTCCTATGCCTTCGCCGACTTTCTCGGTCGCCGCCTTCGCCGCATGGCCCTTGAACGTGCGGGTCGGCGAGAACTCGCCCATCTTGTGCCCCACCATGTTCTCGGTCACGTAAACCGGAATGAACTTCTTGCCGTTGTGCACCGCGATGGTGTGACCCACGAACTCGGGCAGAATCGTCGAGCGCCGCGACCACGTGCGAATCACTTTCTTCTCGTTCGCCGCGTTCAGCGCGTCGATCCTCTCTTCGAGGTGCGTGTCGGTAAACGGTCCCTTTTTTACGGAGCGTCCCATTTATTGTCTTCCCTCCGCGGTCGTTCACGATGAATTTGTCGGTGCGCTTGTTGTTGCGCGTCTTGAAGCCGCGCGTCGGCTGGCCCCACGGCGTCACCGGATGACGTCCGCCGGAAGTTTTGCCTTCGCCGCCGCCGTGCGGGTGATCGACCGGGTTCATGGAAACGCCGCGGTTGTGCGGGCTCTTGCCCAGCCAGCGCTTGCGTCCGGCCTTGCCGAGCGAAATGTTTTCGTGATCGCTGTTGCCCACCACGCCGATCGTCGCCATGCAGTCGGTCGAAACGCGCCGGATTTCGCCCGAAGGCAGTTTCAGCAGCGCCACGCCGCCTTCGCGCGAAACCAGCTGCGCCTGCGTACCCGCCGAACGCGCCATCTGCGCGCCCTTGCCCGGCCGCAGTTCGATGTTGTGGACGACGGTGCCGGCCGGGAATATTCTTCAGGGGCAGGGCATTGCCGACCAGAATGTCGGCTTCGGGTCCGGAAGAAACCGTGGCGCCCGACCTCCAGGCCTTCGGGCGCGATGATGTAGCGCTTCTCGCCATCCGCGTAGTTCAGCAGCGCGATGCGCGCCGAACGGTTCGGATCGTATTCGATGGCCGCGACTTTCGCCGGAATGCCGAACTTGTCGCGCTTGAAATCGATCACGCGATAAGCCTGCTTGTGGCCGCCGCGCGATGAAGCGCGAAGTCACGCGGCCCGTATTGTTGCGGCCGCCGGATCTTCGGGCGCGGCTCGACCAGCGACTTCTCCGGCGTCTCCTTGGTGATGTCCTCGCGCGACACCACGGTCATGTAGCGCCGGCTCGGAGTTGTGGGTGAGAATTTTTTGATCGCCATGTTATATCGACTACATTTCCGTGAATTCGGGGACCTTCTGGCCCGCCTCGAGTTTCACGTATGCTTTCTTCCAGTCCGAGCGGTAGCCGGCGAAACGTCCGCGGCGCCGCAGTTTGCCGTCGAAAGTTCGCCGTGCGAACTTCTTCCACCTTCACCTTGAAGAGCTTCTCGACCGCCTGCTTCACCATGAATCTTGTTGGCGTCCTGCGCCACTTCGAAGCAGAGCGTGCGCTCTTCTTCCTTCTTGGTGATGCCCTTTTCGGTGACCAGCGGCCGCACGAGAACGTCGTGAATGGTCATTATTGTTGGCCTCCGCTTTGTGCTTCGGAGCCGACTTCGCCAGCGTTTCGCTCAGCTTCGCCGCCGCCGCCTGCGTCAGCAGCACGCGCGTCGCATCCAGCAGATGATAAGGATGCACTTCGTGGCTGCGCACCACGATCACGCCCTCCAGATTGCGCGCGCTCAGTTCCAGGTTGCGGTTCTCGGCCGCTCTCGACCAGCAGAACCTTCTTCGTGGCTTCGAGCTTGCCCAGCGTCTGCGTGAAACTCTTGGTCTTGTGATCGGCCAGCTGGAACGCCGAAACGATCTTCAGCTCGCCATCGCGCAGTTTCGCCGATAAGCGCCGAACGCAGCGCGCCCAGCTGCATCTTGCGCGGCAGCTTGTAGCTGTAATCGCGCGGCACCGGTCCGTGGACCGTGCCGCCATGCCGCCACAGCGGGCTGCGCACCGAACCCATGCGGGCGCGGCCCGTGCCCTTCTGCTTCCACAGCTTCTTGCCCGAACCGGCCACTTCGTGCCGGGTCTTGGTCTTGTGCGTGCCGGCGCGCTTGCCCGCCAGATAATGCCGCACCGATTCATAGAGCAGGTCCTCATTGACTTCCGCGCCGAACACGGCGTCGGCCAGTTCGACTTCGCCGACCTTTTGATTCTTTAAATCGATCACGTCGACTGTGGGCATGATTATCTCTTCGCCCTCCGCACCACAACGTAGCCGCCGTTGGGACCGGGAACCGCGCCCTTCACCACCAGCACGTTGTCCTCGGCGTCCACCTCGATGATTTCCAGATTGCGCACCGTCACCTGCTCGTTGCCCATATGTCCGCCCATGCGCATGCCGGGAACCACGCGCGAAGGAAAGCTCGAAGCGCCGATCGAACCGGGAGCGCGGTGGAACATGCGAACCGTGCGTGCCTTCGCCGCCGCGGAAATGATGCCGCTTCACCACGCCGGCGAAGCCGCGGCCCTTCGAAACGCCGATCACGTCCACCTTCTCGTTGGGCTTGAAGTCGCTGACCAGCACCTTGTCGCCGGCCTTCAGGTCGCCTTCGCCGCCGTCTGCCCGCAGCCGGAACTCGCGCAGAAACTTCGCGCCTTCCGCGCCGGCCTTCTTCAGGTGCCCGGTCGCGGGCTTGTTGATCCGCTTCGGCTTGACGAACTCGTTCAGCCCCAGCTGCACCGCATCGTAGCCGTCGGTCGCCGGCGTCTTGCGCTGCACGACGATGCAGGGACCGGCCTTCAGCAGCGTCACCGGGACCACCTGCCCGTCCGGCCGGAACACCTGCGTCATGCCGATCTTTTTTCCAAGAATTCCTGGACTCATCTCTTCATCTCCTGTAACCAGTGCGCGCGACTCAGCCGCGCCTCGTCCGTCTAACTCTTTCCCGAACGCCTTGATCTCCACGTCCACGCCCGCCGGCAGATCGAGCTTCATCAGCGCATCGACCGTCTGCTGCGTCGGCTCGAGAATATCGAGCAACCGCTTGTGCGTCCGGATTTCAAACTGCTCCCGCGACTTCTTATCCACGTGCGGCGACCGCAGAACCGTCGTCCGCGAGGTCGAAGTCGGCAGCGGAATGGGGCCGGCTACCGTGGCCCCGGTCCGCTTTGCCGTATCCACGATTTCCGTCGTCGATTGATCCAGCACCCGATGATCGTATGCCTTCAGCCGGATGCGAATGCGATCTTTCAAGTGCCATCAGTTAATCCAAAATCTCGCTGACGGTACCGGCGCCGACGGTGCGGCCGCCTTCGCGAATGGCGAAGCGCAGGCCCTTATCCATGGCGACCGGCGTGATCAGCTCGACCACCAGCTGCACGTTGTCGCCCGGCATCACCATTTCCGTGCCTTCCGGCAGCTCCGCCACTCCCGTCACGTCCGTCGTGCGGAAGTAGAACTGCGGCCGGTAGCCCTTGAAGAACGGCGTATGGCGCCCGCCTTCTTCCTTCGACAGCACGTAAACTTCGCCCTTGAACTTCTTGTGCGGCTTGATCGAACCCGGCTTCGCGATCACCTGCCCGCGCTCCACTTCGTCTTTTCCACGCCGCGCAGCAGCAGTCCCACGTTGTCGCCCGCCCGGCCTTCGTCGAGCAGCTTCTTGAACATTTCGACGCCCGTCACCACCGTCTTGCGCGTGTCCCGGAAGCCGACGATTTCCATTTCCTCGCCGACCTTGCAGATGCCCTGCTCGATGCGGCCCGTCACCACCGTGCCGCGGCCCTGAATCGAGAAGATGTCTTCGATCGGCATCAGGAACGGCTTGTCGATGACGCGCGCCGGCATCGGAATGTAGCTGTCGACCGCTTCCATCAGCTCGTCGACCGTCTTTTCCCACTGCGGCTCGCCGTTCAGCGCGCCCAGCGCCGAGACCCGGATCACCGGCAGATCGTCGCCCGGGAACTGATACTTCGTCAGCAGTTCGCGCACTTCGAGTTCCACCAGATCGAGCAGTTCCGGATCGTCCACCATGTCGACCTTGTTCATGGCCACCACGATGTACGGCACACCCACCTGGCGGGCCAGCAGAATGTGCTCGCGCGTCTGCGGCATGGGGCCGTCGGTGGCCGCCACCACCAGAATCGCGCCATCCATCTGCGCCGCGCCGGTGATCATGTTCTTGATGTAATCGGCGTGGCCGGGGCAATCCACGTGCGCGTAGTGCCGCTTGGCCGTCTCGTACTCCACGTGCGAGGCCGCGATCGTGATGCCGCGCGCCTTTTCTTCCGGCGCGTTGTCGATCGAATCGAACGACCGGAACGACACCTTCGGATTGTGCTTCGCCAGCACCTTCGTGATCGCCGCCGTCAGGGTCGTCTTGCCGTGATCGATATGCCCGATCGTCCCGATATTGACGTGCGGCTTGCTGCGGTCAAATTTTTCTTTCGCCATTTGCCACCAATCTCCTTTGAAACCTGTGCCTGCTACTTGCGTAACTTTGCCCTGCACCCGGGTGACAATTTCTTCCGCGATATTCTTCGGCACTTCCTCGTAGCGCGCAGAAGTGCATCGTGAAACTGCCGCGGCCCTGCGTGCGCGAACGCAGCTCGGTCGCATAACCGAACATCTCGCTCAGCGGCACGCTGGCCTTGATGATCTGCGTCGTGCCGCGAATCTCGGTGCCTTCCAGCTGGCCGCGCCGCGAAACAATATCGCCGTTGACCGGTCCCATATACTCTTCCGGCACCACCACTTCCACCGCCATCACCGGCTCCAGCAGCACCGGCTTCGCTCTGCGGCAGCGCTTCCTTGACGCAGATCGAGCCGCAGATCTTGAACGCCATTTCCGACGAATCCACTTCGTGATAAGCGCCGTCGAACACCGTCACCTTGACGTCCTCCATCGCGATAGCCGGCCAGAATGCCGCCTTCGAGCGCTTCGACCACGCCCTTTTCGATCGCCGGAATGAATTCCTTCGGAATCATTGCCGCCCTTGATCTCGTTCTCGAACTCGAAGCCTTCGCCCGGGATCGGCTCCACGCGCAGCTTGGTGCGCGCATACTGACCGCTGCCGCCGGTCTGCTTCTTGTGCGTGTAATCGTATTCCGCCGTCGACCGGATGGTTTCGCGATACGCCACCTGCGGCTTGCCGACATTGGCCGCCACGCCGAACTCGCGCATCATGCGGTCGACGATGATTTCGAGGTGCAGTTCGCCCATTCCCGAGAGAATGGTCTGGCCGGTTTCCGGATCCGTATTCACCCGGAACGTCGGATCTTCCTGGGCCAGCTTGGCGATCGCCATGCCCATCTTTTCCTGATCGGCCTTGGTCTTCGGCTCGACCGCCAGCTGAATCACCGGCGTCGGGAAGTCGATCGCTTCGAGCGCGATCGGATGCTCTTCGTCGCAGATCGTGTCGCCCGTCGAAACCGTCTTCAGACCCACCGCCGCGCAGATATCGCCCGCCAGGATTTCCTGAATGTCTTCGCGCTTGTTGGCATGCATGCGCAGCAGCCGGCCCACGCGCTCCTTGCGCCCCTTGGCGACGTTGTAAATCGATTCGCCCGCGCGTCATCTTGCCCGAGTACACCCGGAAGAACGCCAGCTGACCCGAATACGGGTCGGTCATGATCTTGAAGACCAGCGCCGAGAACGGCTCGCTCGTCGGAAGCCTTGCGAGTACAGCTTGACGTTCTTGTCGTCGACCGCCGTGCCTTCGACATCCGGAATATCGAGCGGCGAAGGCAGGTAATCCACCACCGCGTCGAGCATCGTCTGCACGCCCTTGTTCTTGAAAGCCGAGCCGCAGATCACCGGGAAAATCTTCATCGCGATGGTCGCCTTGCGGATGCCGGCCTTGATTTCCTCGTCCGTCAGCGCGCTCGCCTTCGACGAACTTCTCGAACAGCTTGTCGTCGAATTCCGAAACCGCTTCGATCATCTGCTCGCGATAGACCTTCGCCTTTTCGAGCAGATCCGCCGGGAATCTCGACCACGTCGAACTCCGCGCCCAGCGTTTCATCGCGCCAGATCACGGCCTTCATTTCGACCAGATCGACGATGCCCTTGAACTGATCTTCGGCGCCCACCGGAATCTGAATCGGCACCGGACGCGCCTTCAGGCGGTCGACGATCGTATCCACCGAGTGGATAGAAATCGGCGCCCACGCGGTCCATCTTGTTGATGAAGCAAATGCGCGGAACGCGAGTATTTGTCGGCCTGCCGCCAAACCGTTTCCGATTGCGGCTGCACGCCGGCGACGGCATCGAACACCGCGACCGCGCCATCGAGCACGCGCAGCGAACGCTCCACTTCGGCCGTGAAATCGACGTGGCCGGGCGTGTCGATGATGTTGATCTGCATGTCGCGCCAGGAAGCGGTGGTGGCGGCGGAAGTGATCGTGATGCCGCGCTCCTGCTCCTGCTCCATCCAGTCCATGGTGGCGGTGCCTTCATGGACTTCGCCGATCTTGTGCGAGCGGCCCGTGTAATACAGGATGCGTTCCGTGGTTGTGGTTTTACCGGCATCGATATGAGCGGCGATGCCGATATTTCTCATCCTCTCGAGTGGTACGGTGCGTGGCATGAAACTTAAAACTGTTCCTTGTATTCCTTTGACTGCTGAATTACCAGCGATAATGCGCGAACGCTTTGTTGGCTTCCGCCATGCGGTGCACATCGTCGCGCTTCTTGATGGCTCCGCCCCGCAGATTGGCCGCGTCGTTCAGCTCGTTGGCCAGCTTGTCGGCCATGCCTTTTTCCGCCCGGCCGCGCGCGTTCGCCAGAATCCAGCGGATGGCGAGACTGGTGCGCCGGTTCTGCGGCACTTCGATCGGCACCTGATAGTTGGCGCCGCCCACGCGCCGCGTCTTCACTTCGAGCAGCGGCTTGGCGTTCTCGACCGCCTTCTTGAACAGCTTGATCGCCTCTTCGCCGCCGCCGCGCTCCTCGAGCTTCTTCATCGAAGACGTAGAAAATCTTCTGCGCGGTGGACTTCTTGCCGTCCCACATCATCGAGCAGATGAACTTCTCGACCAGCGTCGAGTTGTACACCGGATCGGCGGCTACTTCACGATTTTCTGCGCCTCTGCGTCGTGGCATCTATCGAATCCTTATTACTTACTTGGTGGCGGCTTTGGGCCGCTTGGCGCCGTACTTCGAACGGCTCTGCTTGCGGTTGGCGACGCCGGCGGTATCGAGCGCGCCGCGCACCACGTGATAGCGGACGCCGGGAAGATCCTTCACGCGGCCGCCGCGAATCAGCACGATCGAGTGCTCCTGCAGATTGTGGCCCACGCCCGGAATATAAGTGGTGACTTCGATGCCGTTGGTCAGCCGCACGCGCGCGACTTTCCGCAGCGCCGAGTTCGGCTTCTTGGGAGTCGAAGTGTAAACGCGCGTGCAAACGCCGCGCTTCTGCGGGCAGCTCTGCAATGCCGGGCTGGCCGTCTTCCATGCGGGCGCTTTACGCCCTTTACGCACAAGTTGATTAAATGTCGGCACTAAAATTCCTTAAAAATACTGCCGCAAAGCAGCGCCGAATCGCAAATTCACTGCGTCGGTTAATTCGAGCGGCTCTGAACATCTTGCCGCTCAGGCTTTGGACAGGTCCATGCTCGCCTCACAGCGCAACGCTTTTAAAATCAAGCGCGTCCGCAGCGAACCTCGGGACCTCGCCCCGGCCGGATCTCCGACGCCGGAGATGGTAGCCGGAAGCTTTAAATCAAGCTACAGCCAAACTCTACTAGAGTATCCAATGTTTATTAACGGTGTCAACAACGCCGCCACCGCCAACTCAACCTCCATTAGAATAGCACGTGGGGCGGATTGCCAATCCGCGGCAGGTTGCCAACCTGCCCCTTCCGCTTTGTGATGCTAAAATGTGTCACATATGAAGCGAGCCACAGTTCGCGATCTCCGCTACTCCTTCAAAGAGGTCGAGGCTCGGCTCGCCGAAGGCGAAGAAATCGAAATCGTCAAGCGCAATAAAGTGATAGCGAAACTGGTGCCGGTCGCCCCCGAACCGCCGCGCCAAATGCCCGACTTTCTGGGGAGGATGCAACGGATTTGGGGCGACAAGATCCTCGAACCGAGCAATGCGGAACTGCTCGCCGAGGAAAGAGAGCGCTTCTGAGCGCATACGCCGACTCGAGTTTAGTCGTCTCGCTTTACGTCCCCGATGCAAATTCCGAGCGAGCCGTGGCTGCAATCCCGCTTCACCCCGGCCCCATCCTCATCAGTTCCCTTGTTATGTTCGAAGCCACCAACGCGTTTGAGCTCAGGATCTTCCGGGGGCAGGGAACCCGGCGGAATGCCGCCCATGCCATTCGCGATCTGCACGCGGATGTCGAACGCGGCGTTTTTCGCGTCCAACCCGTTCCGCTTCCACTTGGGACATCGCCCGCAGACTGTCGGCGGACCATTCGGCCACCCTCGGAACCCGTTCGCTCGACATCCTGCAACTGGCGGTCGCAATCGTACTTCGAGCCGATACCTTCCTGACTTTCGACCGAAATCAGGCTGCCCTGGCCCAAGCCGAAGGACTCCAAACCTCGATTTCGCCTTGACCGCGCCCGTCACTCAAATATCGGCGACACCTTCGCCAGCACTTCGTCCATGACCGCCTCCGGAACGCTTTCCACCTTCCTGCCGCCGCGCGCGGCGAGGTCAAGGGCGCGGGGCTGGTCGCACCGGATCACCCCTGTGGTTTTTCCGCCGCTGGCCAGCGGAACCGCGAAGCCTGCCATCTGAACGAACTTGCCGCCGCTTGTAATCGGCAGCACCACGGGAACCCTCGTAACCCGGTTGAAGGCCTCCGACGACACGATCAATACCGGTCGGCGGCCAGCCTGCTCGTGTCCCGATACCGGATCGAGATTCACAAGCCAGATCTCACCGCGCTTCATCAAATAAGCTCGCGACCGGCGGGCTTGCTATCGACCCACTCCTGCTCTTCTTTATCCCTTACTTTAGTGCGAGGCGCCCTCCCGCGCCGGATCCTGGCATCACATTGAGACAGCAGTTCGCTCAGCGTATAGCGCGGTCGCTTCCGTGGCTCCACGACGAGGCGGCCGCTTTCCACAGTGATGCCGACCCTTGCACCCGGCTCCAGGCGGAGGATATCGAGCAGCGCGGGCGGAACAGTCAGCATGACCGAGCCCCCCACCTTGCGCAGATTGGTGGTGTGCATAGTTATATTTTAATATAACCCTATTCGTACCGCAGCGCTTCAATGGGATCGAGACGGCTCGCGCGCCGCGCCGGCAACCAAATTGCCGCCAAAGCAACACAACTCAACAAAATCGGGATTGCCGTAAACGCAACCGGGTCAATCGCCTTCACGCCAAACAGCAAACTCGCCAGCAACCGCGTCAGCCCGAACGAGGACCCGATCCCGATCCCCACCCCAATCAGCACCAGACGCATCCCCTGCACCACCACCATGTTCCGCACGTCGCGCGATTCCGCCCCCAGCGCCATCCGGATGCCGATTTCCTGCGTCCGCTGCTGCACCGAGTACGTCATCAGCCCGTAGATCCCAATCACCGCCAGCAGCAACGCCGAGCCCCCGAAGATCGTCATCAGGATCAGATTGAAGCGCTCGCGTGACGTGGAGAGCGACACAATCTCATTCATCGTAAGAACGTCGGAAACGGGCAAACCGCTAACTTGGCGCAACTGCTCCTGAATGGCCTGGCTCAAGGTGGCGGGCGGCACTTTGGTGCGCACCACCCACGCCATCGGGGTCAAATTGACGTTCAGAGCGTTCGCCAAATCAGGAACCTGGGCTTGGGAAATAAACATCTTGGGGCCGGGGTCGCGATTGAGTCCGTTGTCGCGGGAGTCGGCGACCACGCCTATAATCTGCCGCGGTTGCTCCGCCGCGAACTCCCGCATGACACCCCTCGCGATAACGATCTGGTCGTTGAGCGGGTCGCCCTTCTTCCAGAACTGCTTCGCCATCGATTCGTTGATCACCACCACCGGCGCACCCGCTTTGTCATCCCTCTCGGTGAAAACTCTACCCCGCCTGACAGGGATACTGAACACCTCAAAGTATCCGGGCGAGACAGTCATCCAGCCGCCTCCGCCAGTAAACGGGGAATTCGCCGCCGGGGCCTGTCCCACTATGTTGAACGGCAGGCCGTAGCCTCCCTGGAGCGGTATACAACACGTCGCGCTCGCGATCTCCACTCCCGGCAGGGCGCGCAGCCGGTCCACTCCGGCACGTACCAGTTCCTCCACGCCCTCCGACTTCAGGAACCGCGGACCCGTCAGAGACATTCGCATTGTGAGAACGTTATTCGGATCGAAGCCCGGCGTCACCGCGCGTATCGCGAGCGACGTGCGGATCAGCAGCGCGCTCCCCACCAGCAACAGCAGCGCCAGCGCCACTTCCGTAACCACCAGCACGGAACGGGCTTTGTTCTGACGAAAGCCGGTCCCCGAGCGCCCGCTGGTTTCCTTCAGGCTGGCGCTCAGATTGGCTCGCGACGATTGCAATGCGGGAATCAGGCCGAACAGGATTCCGGTGCCGATGGAAATGACAAGCGTAAACACGAGCACCCGCCAGTCGGCGCCGACCAGTGTCCCTTTCTCCCCCAGCCGGGGTAGTTCGGCGGTGTTGACAGCAAGCAGAGCGCGAATTCCGAGCAGGCCCAGCGCCAGCCCGGCCACGCCTCCCACCACCCCCAACAAAACGCTTTCCGTGAGTAATTGCCGGATAATCCGGCCACGTCCCGCGCCAATGGCGGCGCGGATTGCAAGCTCCCGCCGGCGTCCGCTGGCGCGCACCAGCAGCAGATTGGCCACGTTCGCGCAAGCGATCAGCAGCACCATCCCGACCGCGCCCGCCAGCACCAGCAGGCGCAGGCGAACGTCCTTGACGAAGGCCTCCTGAAATGGCGTCACCGTGAATCCGGCGTTGGGCTGGAGGGCGGCCGGGAACTTCCGCCTGAAGTCCTGCGCGGAGAGCTTCAGTTTCGCCTGCGCCTGTGCCAGTGTGACGCCTGGCTTCAGCCGCGCCGCCGCGGAGAAATAGTGTACCTGATCGGCCGTGTTGGGATCGAGCTGGAACGGCAGGAACACATCCGGCTTCGGCCCGAATTCGCTGATATCGAAGCTCGCCCCGATCACGCCGACGATCACATACGGGCTGCCGCTCAGCGATATCGACTTTCCGATCACGTTTCCGTCGCCGCCGAATCGCCGCTTCCACAGTCCTTCGGAGATAACAGTCACCTGCGGGCCGTGCGGAAGGTCTTCTTCCCTCGAGAATGTGCGCCCCAGTATCACCGGCGCGCCGAACAGCCGGAAGTAGTCCGCACTCACCTGGGCGGACCGGAGCTGCTCCGGGAAGGCGCCACCGCTGTAATTGACGACGTTCTCGCGAAACGCCGACACATCCTGAATCACACTGCTCTGCTCCCGGTAATGCTGGAACTTGGCTGGCGATGCCGCGGGACCGGTTCCCTCCGGAAATGTGTTCATCATCATCACCAGCCGATCCGGGTCGGGGAAAGGAATCGGCTTCAGCAGAACGGCATTGAGCACGGAAAAGATCGCCGTGTTGGCGCCAATCCCCACCGCCAGCGTGGCGATCACCGTGAGCACAAATCCGGGACTTCGCAGGAAGGCGCGCACCGAGTGTTTGAGGTCCTGCCACACCGCGCTCATTCGTATCTCAGCGCCACCATCGGGTCGACCTTCGTGGCCCGGCGCGCCGGGATATAACAGGCTGCCAAACCAACGCCGACCAGAACGACGGTCACGATCCCGATCGTCACCGGGTCCCACACCCCAACGCCAAAAAGCAGCGTTGCCAGAAGTCGCGTCAAACCGAGTGCGGCGAGAAACCCGATCGCGAGCCCCATCGCGGTCACCCGGATCCCATGTCCCAGAATCAGGCTGAGCACATTCCCACGGCTGGCCCCCAGAGCCCCGCGAATACCGATTTCGCCGGTACGCTCCGCCACCGAATACGAAATCACCCCATAGATCCCGACCGCCGAGAGCAGCAGCGCAATGCCCGCGAACACGCCGAGCAGCAGTGAGCGCAGCCGGTCGCCCGCCATCGTTTCGCCTTTGATCTGCTCGAGCGTCTTCACGTCCATGAGCGGCTGGTCCTGATTGGTGTCGTGGACCGCTTTGCGGAACGCCTTCTCGAGGCCAGCGGGGTTGATCGCCGCGCGTACCACCAGCCCGCCGAAATAGACGGGGCTCTGCTCGTTGGTCACATAGATGCCTGGATTGTCCTGCTTGTTGTCGAGGCTGGTTACGCGTTCGTCAGCCACCACCCCGACCACCTCCCAGGGCACCTCCGGCCCGAGCTGCGTCTTGCCCGGAACAATCTGCTGCACGAGAACCCGCTGGCCGACCGGGTCCTGACCGCGGAAATACTTCCGCATCATGGTTTCGTTGATGACCGTGACCGGAGGCGCGCCGGCGACGTCGCGCTCGCTGAGTCCCCGGCCCTTGCGCAGGCGCATGCCGAGCGCCCGGAAGTACGACGGGCTCACCATTTTGAAGAAACAGACCTGCCGGTTGGCGCGATCCACCACAGGCTGACCGGCGATTTGAAACGGCATTCCATAACCCCAGCCCTGCATCGGTAGAGCCGAGGTGAACGCGACATCGCGCACGCCGGGCACGGCCTGAACATTACCCTCCATCTCCCGCAGATAGGAATTGAGCCGCACGGGATCGGGATAGACCTTGTCGGAAAGCGGCAATTGTGCCGTCAGGACGTTTGTGGTGTCGACGCCGAGGTCCGCCTGCTGCATTTGAAAGAAGCTTCGAATCAACAGGCCCGCGCCGGTGAGCAGCACGAACGCCAGCCCCACTTCGCCCACTACCAGCGCGCCGCGCAGCCTCTGCCGCGCCCCGCCAATAGTGCCACCACCGCCTTCTTTGAGCGCGGTGACCAGGTCCGATTTGGTCGCTCCCAAAGCCGGCGCCAGGCCGAAGAGGATTCCCGTCAGCACCGAGATCGCGAGCGCGAACAACAGCACCCGGCCGTCCATCGTTACGTTGACTTCCGGCGGCAAGGAATAAGGTGGAATCGCCGCCTTTAGCGCGGCCATGGTGGCGTACCCAATGCCGATGCCCAGTACTCCGCCCGCCAGCGACAGCAGCACGCTTTCAGTAAGAAACTGCCGCACCAGACGCGGCCGGCTCGCGCCCAATGCCGCGCGCAGGGCAACCTCGCGCGCTCTCGCCGCGCCGCGCAGCAGCATCAGATTGGCCAGGTTCACGCATCCGATCAGCAGAACCATGCCCACGGCAGCCAGCAGCACGAAGAGCGCCAGCCGAAGATCCTCGTCCACGATAACGTCCGCAAAGCGCTCCACCACCACGCCCCAGCCTTTATTTGAATCCGGGTACTGCTGGGCGATGCGGGCCCCGATCGCGTCCATCTCGGCGCGCGCTTTCTCGAGACTCACTCCGGGCTTCAGCTTTGCCATAGAGCCGAACCAATGGAAATTTCGCGTCATGTTGGCCGGCTCGAAGGCCAGCGGCGTCCAGATTTCGTTGTAGGATCGGTCGTATTCGCCGCCTCCCGGCAGAACGCCGACCACGGTATACGGCTGCCCATCCAGGCGAATCGTCCGGCCGACCAGTTTCGGGTCGGCGCCGAACCGCGAAACCCATAGCGCGTGACTGAGCACCGCCACCTTCTCCTTGCCCAATTGGTCTTCGTCCGCGGCGAAGGTTCGGCCGAGCATCGCCCTCACGCTGAGGATATCGAAGTAATGCGCCGAGACGCGCCCGCCCCGCAACTGAACGGGCTCTCCGAAGCCGGTGAGCGTCAACGGCCCTCCGGTTTGAGCGGCCATGTGCTCGAAGACCGTATTCTGGCTCTGCCAGTCGAGATAGTTCAGCGTGGCTATGCCGTTCCGGGGAAATCCCGGCGGCTTCTTCGAGCACCCGGACGATGCGGTCGGCGTCGGCGTAAGGTAGCGGTTTGAGCAGGGCCGAATCGACGAAGCTGAAGATCGCCGTATTGGCGCCGATCCCGATGGCCAGCGTGAGCAGGGAAACGATGGTGAAACCCGGACTCTTCGCCAGCGTTCGGCAGGCGTACTGAAGATCCCCCGCCAGGCCGTTCACGAACTAAGCTCCCGCTGCCGAGGCCGTCTGTCCGTCGACCATGCGGCCGTCGAAGAGATGGATCGTGCGCTCCGCGTGGCTGGCATAGCGGGTGTCATGAGTCACCATGCAGATGGTGGCGCCGCAGCCGTGCAGATCGCGAAGGAGTTCCATCACTGCCTCTCCGTTGGCCGAGTCGAGATTGCCGGTGGGTTCGTCGGCCAGCAGAATAGCCGGATCGCCCGCCAGTGCCCTTGCCACCGCAACCCTTTGCTGCTGCCCTCCCGAGAGTTGCGCCGGAAAGTGCTTCATGCGATGCGACATACCCACGCGATCCAGCGCCTCCTGCACTTTGCGCTTCCGTTCGGCGCCGCCCATCCCGCGATAGGTCAGAGGCAACTCGACGTTCTCATATACCGAAAGATCGCCGATCAGATTGAAAGCCTGGAAAATGAACCCGATCTCGCGGTTGCGGATACGCGCCCGCTCGCTCAGTTTCAGGGTGTCTACGGACTGGTCGTTCAGCCGGTACGTACCGCCCGAGGGCGAATCCAGCAATCCAAGGATGGCGAGCAGCGTCGATTTGCCGCAGCCGGAAGGCCCGGAAATAGACAGGTATTCGCCCCGTTGGATCTCGAGGTCAATACCCTCGAGGGCGTGTGTCTCCACCTCGTCGGTCACGAAGACCTTCTTCACGTTCTGCATGCGAATCAGCGGTTCAGGCATTGGGCCCCTTCTTAAGTACTCGCAAGCGGCGCAAAGGTTAGGTCTAAATTTATGCCGCCTCCCGAGTCAGACGACGCGGCGGACCGGATTGTTCCAATTTCTTAACCGAAATGGCATCTCCCGGCAATACGGGCCTGAGCTATCCTGCCCTCTAAGTGGACCAGATTCCGCGCGTTGCATTCTTCACGGACACGTTCACTGAAATCAACGGCGTGGCGCTGACCAGCCGCCAGCTGACGGCGTTTGCCCAACGCCGCGGCTACCCGTTCCTGTGCGTTCGCGGCGCCGACCGCTCCCGGCGGACCGACGATTACGCCACTACACATGTGGAACTGGCCCGGGGACGTTTTGCGTTCAGCCTCGACAAAGGCCTCCGGCACGACCCGATGCTCTGGCGCCATCAAGGGCAGGTGGCTGCGGCAATCCGCGAATTCAAGCCCGACATCATCCACGTGGTGAGCCCTGGCGACGTAAGCGAGATCGGCGTCTATACCGCCAAACAAATGAAGTTGCCGCTGGCTATCTCATGGCACACCAACCTGCACGAATTCGGCTCGATGCGCCTGGCAAGGATGCTGCGGTGGAACGGCGTATCCCGCCTCAGCGAGAAATGGATACTCGACGCGGTAATCCACTTCTACCGGCTCGGCGACGTGCTATATGCGCCGAACGAGGAATTGGTCGAGATGCTGCAGCGCCGGACAGGGAAACCGGTGTTCCTCATGAAGCGCGGCATCGATACGGAGCTGTTCCATCCGGCCCGGCGAACAGTGAACGACGGCTTACTGCGGCTCGGATACGTGGGCCGTACGACGCCTGAGAAGAATGTCCTGTTTTTGCGCGATCTGGAAGCCGGGCTGCGTCAGGCTGGGGTGCCGCCATTCCGGTTCCTGATCGTCGGCGACGGCAGCGAAAGAGACTGGCTTCGCCAGAACCTCGCTGCGGCCGACCTGCCGGGCATTCTGCGGGGCGAACAGCTCGCCGAGGCTTACGCCAATATGGATGTGTTCACGTTTCCGTCGCGGACCGACACCTTCGGTAACGTGGTTCTCGAAGCATTCGCCTCGGGCACCCCGGCGGTCGTCACAGATGCGGGCGGCCCCAAGTTCATTGTCCGAGAGGCCGTCAGCGGTTTCGTGGCCGCAGCGGACGGCGAGTTCATCGACCGAACCGCGCGCCTGCTGCGCGACGCGGACCTGCGCGCCCGCATGGGCGGCGCAGCGCGCGAACAAGCTTCCGGCGAGTCGTGGGATGCCGTCTTCGATAAGGTCTACGACGGCTACCGCGCGGTCGCCACCATTTCACATCCTGCGTGACCGCAGTTGCAGATGATGTCGGGGGTGCCGGCGTTGCCTTCGCAGAACGCGCTGCAATACTTGCTGTCGCTCGCCGCCCGGCATTTACAGGATGGGTGCGCGCATTTTTCAGTCTGCTTGTTGTCTGCCATGATTGGCCTCCGCTCAAACCTACTGCGCGTCGAATGCAAATGTGCCCAATCTCACTCTTACAAAGGTTTACCGCGCCGGAGCGGGTGCAATGGTAGATTCATGATCGTGCGCATCCTTATTGTGGATGACGACGAGGAACTTTCCAGCCTTCTCACCGAGTTGCTGACCCGCGAAGGCTTCCGCGTCGAATGCCAGAACGACGGCAGGCGCGGCCTGGCCGCGGCTCTCAGCGGCGGCTTCGACCTGATGGTGCTCGACGTCATGCTGCCCGGCCTCGATGGCTTCGAAATCCTGAGGCGGGTGCGGCGCGAAACGCGGCTGCCCGTCCTGATGCTGACGGCGCGCGGCGAAGACGAAGACCGCATTGTCGGGCTCGAGCTGGGCGCCGACGATTATCTTCCGAAGCCTTTCAACACGCGGGAACTGGTGGCCCGCATCCGCGCCATTCATGCGGCGGCTCGAACAGCGCGAACCCGGCGGCCGGCTCGAAATCAACGGCATTGCGATCGATCCCGGCACGCGCGAGGTGAAGCGCGAGGGGGCGGGGGTGGAAGTGACCACCTTCGAATTCGATATTCTGGAGACGTTGATGCGCTCGGCCGGCCGTGTCGTTTCCCGCGATGAGCTCATGGAAGAACTCTACGGGCGCAAGGCCACGCCGTTCGACCGCTCGGTCGACATGCACATCAGCCATCTGCGCAAGAAGCTGGAAGGCGACAAGCCGCTGATCAAGACCGTGCGCGGCGTGGGCTACCAGTTCGTGCGTTCGCCGGAAGAGGTAGCCGCTTGAGAACTCTGTTCACCAAGATTCTGCTCTGGTTTCTGCTGACCGTGATCGTCACCTTCACGGGAACCTTCTACATCTCCAGCATCTTTGTCGCGTTCCCGCCAGCCTGAGTTCAGCCGCTTCACTTTCGAGCTGCGCGAAGCGCGCGCGGCATGGGAAACCGACGGCAGCGCCGGGCTTGAACAGCTTCCTCGCGCGGCTTAAAGACGCCACGGGCGCCGACGCCGGGCTGGCCGACTGGAGCGGGCGCGACGTGCTGACGGGGCGCGACTGGTCGAAGGAGATCCATTCGCAGGCGCGGGCGGGGTCCGCGCGGGTTCCTGCCGTTCGTGCCGTTCGTGCGCATCGAGAACGGACGCAGCTTCACCACGGTGACGCTGTCGCGCGACAAGCAAGTATTACTTCGTGGCGACCTATCCCGCCGCGCGATCCCAATCGCGGAAGGCTGGTCGGTACGAGGTGCCGAGCCAGACGTGGTGGATGCTGGGCATCTTCGCGATCCTTTGCTATGGCCTGGCGAGGCAGCTGACTTCGCCGCTGCGCAAGATGCAGAAGACGATCGAGCGCTTCGGGCGCGGCGATTTCACCGCGCGCGTGAATTCGCGCCGCGGCCGATGAGCTGGGCCAGCTGGGCCGCAGCCGTCGACCAGATGGCGGAGCGCATCGAAAGCCTGCTCAAGTCGCAGCGCCGGCTGCTGCAGGATATTTCGCATGAGCTGCGGTCGCCGCTGGCGCGGCTGGGCGTGGCGGTGGAACTGGCGCGCGGCGGCGGCAACCCGGACACCGCGTTCAACCGGATCGAGCGTGAAGCGGACCGGCTGAACACTGCTGGTGGGCGAGCTGATTCAGGTCACGCGGGCGGAAGGCGATCCGGCCGGCCTCACAACGGAGCCGCTGCGGCTGGACGATCTGGTGCGCGTGATCGTCGACGATGTCCACATCGAAGCGGAGCGGCATCGCATTGCGCTCGATCTCGACGTCTGCGAAGCGGAGATGGAAGGCAATCCGGAACTGCTGCGGCGCGCCATCGAGAACATCGTGCGCAACGCCATCCGCTATTCGCCGGAAGGCGGACGGGTGCAGGTGTCGCTGAAACGCGCCGGCGAGCGATACCGGATTGCGGTGCGCGATTTCGGCGTCGGGCGTGCCCGACGAAGCGCTGCACGCAGCATTTTCGATCCGTTCTACCGGGTGGAAAAGGACCGCGGCCGCACCAGCGGCGGTGTGGGGCTGGGGCTCGCCATCGCCAAACGCGCGGTTGAACTGCACCACGGCTCGATGCGCGCGGCGAACCAGTGGCCGGGGCTGCTGGTCGAGATCGAGCTGCCTGCGCCGGCGGCGGTCGCGGAAGAGAAGCCGGTCCTGATTACTTCAGAATCCTGATCCCGTTGGGCAGTTCGAACATGCTGTCCGGCAGGGGATCGTCAATGGTGACGCGCTCGGAGCGCATTTCGTAATACTGCTCGGTGTCGCGTTCGCGCGCGGTGGTGAAGGGCCACATGACGCCCTTGCCCGCTTCGCGGTATTTGGTGTAGCGGGTGACTTCTTCCCGGCGCTGGCCGATGACCGGATCCCATCGGTAGAAGCGCTGCTTCACCGGGAGGAAGGTGTGGGAGTTCACCCAGACCCGGATATTGCGATTGTCCGAATCGTAGATGTCGATGGCTTCCACGGGCTGGTTTTCGACGACGTCGATTCCGACCGATTCGAACTCCATGCCGGGCTCGGAGAGACGCTCGCGCAGGATGTAGAAAACATCATGCAACAGGTTTTCGCGGAACTGTTTGATTTTTTCGTCGGTCAGCGGTTTGGCGCCGCGGTAGGTGACGTCGTAGCCTTCGCGCGTGGTGTAAAGAGTTGCTCCGTCGGTGTCCTTCTTGCCGAAGACCTGGCGCTGCATTTCCAGAAGACCGGTGCCGGCATCAGTTCGAGGTACTTCGTGTAGATGCGGGCGATTGAATAGCCGGTTAACTGGTCGCGATAGAACGAGGAGGCGCGGCCGTATTCGGTGCGGGTCTGCATGTTGCGGAAGGCGTCGCCGCCGAGGCCGTCGATTACCTGACCGATGAGGCGCTTGCCCCTGTCCTTCGCGGTTTCGGCTGCGAATGCCGTGGCTGAGGTCAGTGACAGCGCAAAGGTTCTCCGGGTCATGGCTTCTTTGAAATCTGCTCCGGTGTAAGGCCCTGATCGATCACGACGCTGGTGACTTTGATGTCTGCGAAATGCTTGCCGTTCTGCGTGACTGTGATCTTGTGGGGCATTTTGATGCCGTTGGTTTCCTGCCAGTCGGCATAGGTTTCGGTGACATCCTGCCCGGCCTGGCCGGCTTCCGAATAGCTCTCGGTCAGAGGCAGGCCGGTTGCCGGATCGATGGTGAGGAGAAGGGAGTTGCCGGATTTGTCGGCGATGCGGATCACTCCGTTGGCTTCGTCCTGAATGGTGCGATTGGGGTCGGTTGCGCGCTGGTCAGCAGCGGGGGCCACATGCGGAAAATTTCGAAGCTGACTTGTTTGCGCTCGGCTTCCGGAAGAGCCGCGACGCCTTGCGGGCTCGAACACCCATCCGGTCTTGCCGTCGGAATAAATCGATGACTTTGCCGAACGGCAGGACGTTCTCTTCGCGGAATTGGCCGGACGCGAGCCAGAGTTCGGTCTGAGTGACTTTGAGGCCTCCCGCTGCGGGGTCGAGGTTCAGGTCGACTTTCTGCGTCACATCTTTGACGGCGGAGAGCTTGGATGCGCCGCCCATGGCCTCGGCCATTTTCGCGAGAAGCGCCGCGCCCTTGGGCTGAGCGGGTCCGGATACGGCAGCGGATGGCGGTTGCGCCGGGCGTTTCGGGGCGGGGATGGTCAGGTCGATGTCGCTGACCGGCAGGCCGAGCGACGTGAGCGGCGTGCCGAAGTCCTTCGGATTGCCGACGGCGACGATGACGAACTTCGCCGGGTCGATATATTGCTTCGCCACGCGCAGAACGTCGGCGCGCGGTGACCTGCTGGACGGCCTTCTGGTACTGAAAGATGAAGTCGTCCGGATAGCCGTAGTAGCGGTAGGTCAGCAGGCGATTGAGGGTCTTCGACGGGGTGTCGAAATTGAAGATGAAACCGTTGAGGACGGTCTGCTTGGCCGATTCGAGTTCTTCCGCGGTGACTTCCTGGTGCGGATGCGCTCGACTTCGGCATCGATGGCCTTCAGGGTGTCGGCGGTGCTGGCGGATTTGGTGCTGCCGCTCGATTTCGAATAGGCCGGGATGATCGTAGTCGGCGCCCCAGCCGGCGGAGACGTCATAGGCGTAGCCGAGCTGCGTGCGGACCTTGCTGGAACAGGCGGCTCTGAAAGCCTCCGCCGAGAATGTCGGCCATGACTTCGAGCGCCGGATAATCCTTGTCGCTCAGTTCGCCGCCCAGATGGCCGAGGACGAAGTTGGTCTGCGTGACGTCGGTCTTGACGGCGAGATAGATGCCGGGCTTGGCGAGTTGGTATCGACCTTCGGGAAGGGCGGCACGGGCGGCTGCTGGTCGTTCCAGGCGGCGAACAGTTTCTCGAGTTTCGCCTTCATTTCGGGCGCGGAGAAATCGCCCTGCACGGCGAGGATGATGTTGGCGGGGAAGTAATAGCGCTTGTAGAACGCGACGACGTCGTCGCGCTTGATGTTGTCGAGGGTGGCGTATTCCATCTGCCAGCCGTAGGGCGTTTTCGGGCCGTAGATGAGAGCTGGCGAATTCGCGCTGGGCGATGCCGTGCGCGTCGTCGTTGCGGCGCGCGATGCCGCTGCGCAGTCTGCGTTTTGATGAGATCGAGTCTTGTCCTCGCGGAAGGCGGGGCCGGTGAGGACGTCGTGGAAGACGCCGAGCACTTCGTCGGTGCGTTCTTTGAGCGTGGAGAAGGAGACGGAGCCGTAGCTTTCGCCGATCTGGCTTTCGACGGAGGCGGCGATGTTTTCCAGTTCTTCGTCGATCTGGTCGCCGGTTTTGGCGGCGGTGCCTCCGCTGCGGATCAGTGCGCCGGTGATGGTGGCGAGGCCGACCTTATCGGCGGGATCGAACAGGTTGCCGGTGCGGACCAGGGCGAGTGCCGCGGACCAGCGGGCAGTTCGTGGTTTTCCAGCAGATAGATCTTCATGCCGTTGGGCAGCGTGGATTCTTCGACTTTCGGGATCTGGATTTCCTTCAGCGGCGGGAATTTCAGGTCCTTGTAGGACGGCGGGATGGCGTTGGGCCTGGGCAGCAGGCAGGTGAGCAGGAGGAGCGTTGACACCGCCGCAGTACAGCCTGCAACGAGCAGGGAGAATGAAGGCGAGTCGAGCGTGCGAACATCGGCTCACTTGCGCACCTCCGGCGGGCTGGATAGGTTACGGCGACGGTTCGGTTCTCGGTGTGAAATATTGCTTCGCCACGCGCTGCACGTCGTCCGCCGTGACTTTGTCGATTTCGTCGAGGGAGGTGAAGAGCTTTCTCCAGTCGCCGTAGTTGGCGTAGTAGGCTGGCGAGCAGCTGGGCGAGGCCGGCGTTGTTGTCGAGCTGGCGGATCAGGCCGGCGCGGGTGCGGGTCTTGACGCGGGCGAGGGCGGCTTCGTCCACCTTCTCTTTTTGAAGATTGGCGATGATGGCGTCGAGTTCCTTTTCATTTTCCGCGGCGGTGTGGCCCGAGGCCGGGGATCAGATAGAAGAAGAACAGATTGGGATATTTGCCGCCGGGAAACTGCGACTCCGCGCCGGCCGCGAGAGCCAGTTTTTTGTCGCGAACCATGTCGCGATACATGATGCTGGTGCGGCCGCCGGAGAGGAGGCCGGAGAGCACGTCGAAGACCGGATCGTCCTTATCGTACTGATCGGGCCGGTGGTAGGCGATGAATTCCATGGGCTGCGGCGGGCGATGCGACTTCGACGCGCTTCGGGCCTTCCTGCTCGGGTTCGACGGTCATGACGGGATCGGGCAGGGGGCGTTTCGGCAGCCGCGCGAAATATTCTTCGGCCAGGCTTCGGATGCGCGCGGGATCCACGTCGCCGACGATCGCCATGGTGATGTTGGCCGGGCACGTAGTATTTGTCGAAGAACTTCTCGGCGTCCTTCACGCGCAGGTTTTCGATGTCGCTGGCCCAGCCGCCGGGCATGTTGCGGTAGGGATGGGCGGCGATGGCGGTGGCGAGCATCTGCTCCATGAGCTTGCCCTGCGGATCGGATTCGGTGCGCATGCGGCGCTCTTCGCGGACCACGTCGCGCTCCTTATAAAACTCGCGGTAGACGGGATGGAGGAAGCGGGCGGATTCGAGATAGAACCAGAGCTCGATGCGGTTGGCGGGGAAGTTGTAGAAGTAGTCGGTGGAATCCTCGCCGGTGGAGGCGTTCATGCCGACGCCGCCGTTTTCCTCGATGATGCGCGGGTAGAGGTTGGGGACGACGTAGGAATCGGCCTTCTCGATGGCTTCGTGGAGCTGCGCCTCGAGGGTTTTGAGTTTTTCGGGATCGGCGTTGGCGAGTTTGTTGCGTTCGGCGTCGAGCTGATCGTAGACGCGCTCGATGTCGTCGCAGAGCGGCTTTTTCGGCGGGCCAGTTGGTGGTGCCGATGGTTTCGGTGCCTTTGAAAGCCATGTGCTCGAACATGTGGGCGAGGCCGGTGCGGCCTTTGGGATCGTCGACCGAGCCGGCGTTGACGTAGGTGTGGAAGGAGACCACCGGCGCCTCATGGCGTTCGAGCACGATGAAGTGCATGCCGTTGGGGAGGGTGAATTCGGTGACGCGTTTTTCGAATTCCTGGAGGTCCTGGGCGGGCAGGGACAGGGCGATGCCACATGAGGCGAGCAGCGGAATCAGCAGTTTGATGATTTTCAATTTAGATAGCTCCAAGATTCAGTTTAGCCGTGAACGAAGATCAAAAGCCTGGCCACGGATGAACACGGATAAATTCCCACACTGATGGCTTGCGATTGAGCAGGCCGGGATATTTGGGTGGTTATGCAGCCATGGGAGTCTCGGGATTTTGAGGCAAAACGCCGTTGGCCACACCCCCATAAGGGGGGACGTCAGCCTGGAGGGTACATGAATCGGCTGCGCCACCCGTTTCAGGAGTTTTTGGCGGGGGGAGATGGCTTAGCAGGCGGTAGGAATTTGGTGGAGTACCAAACGAAGCGGGATCGAACTGATCTCGTTTGATTTCATTGCGTGAGCGGTGGGAGTCGAGGCGGTCCTGCTCTTTGCGGGCGACCTGGAGGCGCTCGAATTCCTCCTGATATTTGAGAAGCTGGCGCGAGAGGCGGGCTTCGTAGCGTCCCAGGGTGTCGAAGGCGCCGGCGCGCTCTATCCAGGCGCGGGTTTGGGCGGCCATGACTTCGAGGCGGTCGTCGTGGGGACAGTCGGTTTCGTTGGCGGCGAGGCCGAAGCTGAATAAGTTGTTCTCGATGGCTGCGAGGCGATTGAGGCGGAAATTGGTATCGATGATTTTCTGGGCGATCTGGCGTTCGGGTTCGGATTTCGGTTTGAGATCGATGAGCATGGACGCCGCCATGCGGTTGTAGGCCTCGGTTTCAGCTTCCAGAAGGATCATGCTTTGACCCGTCAGATTGTGCTTCATAGCATTCATGCTCGACCGCTGTTTTCCACTCCTGCTGCGGGGTCCCGTACTTTTCTGCGCGTTGTTTCGGTTGATTTCTTTGATTAAGTCTTTGGTTAGTGACATAGGTTTTCCGGCTTTACGGTAGCAGCGGTTTTGGGGGATCGGTCTGCTCGGATCGCGCAAGTAGCTGAGGGGGTTAGGAGAGAAAATATTTTCGCGGCGTGAATCGCTTTTTGAGGATGTCCGGATTTCCGTTGAAAAGTGAGCGGCTCCGGTTTAAGCCGCAACGGCTGCGGCGGCCTTTCCGGTACGCTGCCTCCAGGCAGTTTCCAGAGCTTTGACCAGTACCGGCATGTGCCGGTAACCATGAATCTTATTCCATTTGCTTTCGGCGAACAGGATGGCCGAGGCCACCCATCGAAGACGGTGATCACCACCCTGCCATCGTTTTACCTGGGTACAGATCTTCTCTACCGTCGAAAAGCCTGATTCGATTGCGTTAGTGCTGGAAAGCGTATTGCGCAGCCGCGGGGTGATTCGCAGTTCCAGCAGTGTCAGGGTTTCGTCGAGCCCTTCCACCAGACTGCCGGCTGCGCTCGGGTTTTCCTGGATCAGTTCATCGTGCAGTTTGTAGATGGCGTTGCGCGCATCGGCAGCTTCCTGCATCTGATACGCCGCCCGCATACGAAACTTCACGGCAGGGCGCTTCGCCTCCGGCAGATAGGATGCAACATTGCGGATCTTGTGGATCTGACACCGCTGGATGAAAGCCGCGTCGCCGGCGTAGGCAATCACGGCAGTCCGCAGTGCCCGGCTTCCATCCAGCAGATACAGCCTCGGCTGATTGAAGTCCACGCCTCGTTCCACCAGTTCCGCAAACAGATCCTGCACCACGGTCGCATTCTCCACCGCCCCCTGCCGCAGGCCCAGCACAATCTTGTTGCCGAGCCTGTCAATGCCGATTGCCACGATCAGATGCTGGCCCTTGAAAATGGTTCCATCTACCAGCATCGCGATCAGCGGAATGTCTTTCAGCGTGCGCTTCATCAGTTGATCCAGTTTGCGGCGGCTGGCTTCGACGAAGTGTTCCGAGGTCGTGCTCTTCTCCAGCCCGTAGGCTTCGGCGAACTGCTCGACGACCTCCTTGTAGCTGCGCATCGTCAGCCCGTACATCACCTTGTGCCACACCGTTTCCTCCAGCAATGATGCCTTCTGAAACAGCGCGTAGCTTCCCAGCGGAATCTCGCGGTCATGTTGCCGGCTGCGCAGGCGTGGCCGGTCCACTGGAACCTTCTGGCCATCGATGATGCAGAAACCTTCTTCGCTTCCCCAGCGATAGGCGCCACGCATCATCATCCGCTCCGAGCGCTTGCCGGCCAGTTGCTCGACTTCACTTTCCATCACCGATTCAATGAATACCTTCCCCACACTGCGCAGCAGATCCCCCAGACTCTGCTGCGCCAGCTCGGCGATTCCGGCGGTCGGGATCGTCAGCTGAATCGGCACTTCGTTGGTCTTTGCCCACTGCGCAAACTGCTCCGCAGCCCGGCGCTTCGTTATCTGATATGGTTTCTTCACACACGACTCCTTTTCCTGACAGAAATGCCCAGAGCCTATCAGAAGGCTCTGGGTGGAGTCGCTCCCTGTTCTACGAAGTTCCGGACATCCTCGGGGCGTTCACGGCCCGAAACTATTTATCTCGTCAACCGCCTCAACCACTTGTAACCGCCCTCTACACCCAGCCCCCTGAACGGCTGCTACGTTATAGCCGGAGAACCCTATGGGACTAACGAAAGAATTCATCAAAGAAATCAATCGGGCCAACGCGCAGAAAAGTACGGGACCCCGCAGCAGGAGTGGAAAACAGCGGTCGAGCATGAATGCTATGAAGCACAACCTGACGGGTCAGAGCATGGTCCTTCTGGAAGCTGAAACCGATGCCTACAACCGCATGGCGGCGTCCATGCTCATCGATCTCAAACCGAAATCCGAACCCGAACGCCAGATCGCCCAGAAAATCATCGATACCAATTTCCGCCTCAATCGCCTCGCGGCCATCGAGAACAACTTATTCAGCTTCGGCCTCGCCGCCAACGAAACTGACTGCCCCCACGACGACCGCCTCGAAGTCATGGCCGCCCAAACCCGCGCCTGGATAGAGCGCGCCGGCGCCTTCGACACCCTGGGACGCTACGAAGCCCGCCTCTCGCGCCAGCTTCTCAAATATCAGGAGGAATTCGAGCGCCTCCAAACCGCCCGTAAAGAGCAGGAGCGCCTCGACTCCCACCGCTCACGCAATGAAATCAAACGAGATCAGTTCGACCCGGCTTCGTTTGGTACACCAATAAATTCCTACCGCCTGCTAAGCCATCTCCCCCCGCCAAAAACTCCTGAAACGGGTGGCGCAGCCGATTCATGTACCGCTGACGGTCTTTCCCGTGGCGCTGACGATCTTGTCGTCGGCGTCTTACCTCAAAATCCCGGGACACCCATGGCCGCATAACCCCCAAACAACCCGCCCTCCCGATCCGCAAACCAAAACTGGGCCAACGCTATGATGAAAGAGAGTAATTTCCCTCGTATGGAATCCAACCAAGGCCCGCAATCGGGCATAAATGCGTGGCTCGAAGAAGAGCTGCTGCAGCAATACCATCACGATCGGGCATCCGTAGATGCCGATTGGAAAAATATCTTCGATCACGAAGCCCCAGCCGCGAACGGCGACAGCAAAATAACCGCCCCGGCAGTCATCAGGCATGAAATCGCGGAACCGGTATTAACCGGCTCAGGATGAGCTCGTGCCCCTGCGCGGCGCCGCCGCCCGCATCGCCGAGAACATGGCGCTCAGCGCCTCCATCCCCCTCGCCACTTCCCAGCGCATCAGTCCCGGTCAAGGTCATCGACGAGAACCGCCGCCTGATCAATCACCACCGCGCGCTGCTCGGCAAGAGCAAGGTCTCCTACACGCACCTCATCGGCTGGGCCATCGTGCAAGTCCGTGCAGGCCAATCCCGGCGCTGAACCACGCCTTCGCATCCAACGCCGCCGGCGAACTGTTCCGCGTCGTCAAGAAGGAAATCAACTTCGGCCTGGCCATCGACGTCGCCGGCAAGAACGGCGCGCGCAGCCTCCTCGTCCCGAACATCAAGAACGCCGGCGCAACTGACCTTCGCGCAATACATGGCCGCGTTCGACGATCTGGTCGCCCGCGCCCGCACCGGCAAACTCACGCGTCGCCGATTTCCAGGGCACCACCATCTCGCTCACCAACCCCGGCACCGTCGGCACCATGGCTTCCATGCCGCGCCTGGTGCCCGGACAGGGCGCCATCATCGCGGTCGGCGCCATGGATTACCCCGCCGAATATCGCGGCGTCGCGCCCGACGTCGATCGCTTCGCTCGGCATCAGCAAAGTGATGTCGGTGACCTGCACCTACGATCACCGCATCATTCAGGGCGCGGAATCCGGCCTGTTCCTCGGCACGCTGCAGTCGCTGCTCGATGGCGAAGACGAATTTCTACGAGGAGATTTTCGAAGCGCTGCACGTCCCCTACGCCCCGGTGAAATGGGCGGCGCGACAAGAGCTCCCGCTGCTGTCGCCGCCGTGCCCGAGCCCTCCATCGAAGTCGTCAAGGAAGCCGCGGTCATCCAGCTCATCCACGCCTTCCGCGTGCGCGGCCACCTGATGGCCGATCTCGATCCGCTCGGCGATGAACCCGCTTACAATCGCCGAACTCGACCCGCTCACCTACGGGCTCACCATCTGGGATCTCGACCGCCATTTCTACACCGATTCCCTCGCGCACGCCTTCGGCGGCCGCAACCAGGCCACCCTGCGCGAGATGGTCGACCTGCTGCGCGCGACCTACTGCGGCAAGATCGGCTGCGAGTACATGTACATCCAGCGGCCCGAGGAGAAAGTCTGGCTGCAGGAGCGCATGGAGTCGCCCGACACTCTGGCCAAGCTCTCGAAGGAAGAACGCCTGCGCATCCTCGAAGACCTGCTGCGCGGCCGAAGAGTTCGAACACTTCCTCGACCGCCGCTTCATCGGCCAGAAGCGCTTTTCGCTCGAAGGCGCCGAAACCGCCATCGCCGATTCTCGCCGAACTCGGCCAATCTCGCGGCCGAACACGATGCGCACGAAATGCGTCATCGGCATGGCCCACCGCGGCCGCCTCAACGTGCTCGCCAACATCATCGGCAAGCCGCTCGGCCAGATTTTCTCCGAGTTCGAAGGCAACATCGATCCCGTCTTCCGCGCAGGGTTCGGGCGACGTGAAGTATCACCTCGGCGCCAGCGGCGTCCACCAGTCGCCCTCGGGCAGGGAAGTGGTCGTTTCGCTGGCCGCCAATCCCAGCCATCTCGAAGCCGTCAATCCGGTCGTCGAAGGCATGGTTCGCGCCAAGCAGGACCGCCTGGGCGACACGGACCGCGCTGCGCGTCATGCCGCTTCTGATCCATGGCGACGCCGCTTTCGCCGGCCAGGGCGTAGTCGCCGAGACGCTGAACCTTTCGCAGCTCGATGGCTACTGCACCGGCGGCACCCTCCACCTCGTCATCAACAACCAGATCGGCTTCACCACCCTGCCCGAAGATTCGCGCTCCACCGCCTACGCCACCGATATCGCGCGCATGGTGCAGGCGCCCATCTTCCACGTCAATGGCGACGATCCCGAAGCCGCCATCCGCGTCCTGCGCCTCGCTTTCGATTACCGCCAGCAGTTCAAGCGCGACGTCGTCATCGACATGATCTGCTACCGGCGTCATGGCCACAACGAAGCCGACGATCCGGCCTACACGCAGCCGGTCATGTACCGCAAGATCAAGGAACAGCCCTCCGTCGCCGTGCAGTACGGCCAGCATCTCGCCGCCGCGAAGGTTCTGACCGCTGCCGAAGTCGAAGCAGCTGCGGAAGAAAGTCGCCGAGCGGCTTGAACGCCGCGTTCGATGCCAACAAGGCCGCCGGCGCGTGGGTGCTTGCAGCCGGCTATGGCGCCGCGTCCCGCCAACTCCTCGACCGCCATTCCGCGCGAAATGCTGGAGCGCGTGGTGGACGGCATCACCTTCCTGCCCGCTTCCTTCCATATCCATCCCAAGCTCGACGGCTTCGTGAAGAAGCGCCGCGAAACTCTGGCCAACGACGGCCCGGTCGACTGGGCTTTCGCCGAAGCCATCGCTTTCGGCAGCCTCGTGCTGCGAGGGCGTTCCCGTTCGCCTGAGCGGACAGGATTCCGGCCGCGGCACTTTCAGCCAGCGCCACCTCGTCTTCTACGATTTCGAAGACGGCCATCGCTATATTCCGCTGCAGCACATGGCCGAAGACCAGGTCGCCGTTCAACGTGTTCGACAGTTCGCTCAGCGAATTCGGCGTGCTCGGCTTCGAATACGGCTACAGCGTTGCCGATCCCGCAGACGCTCACGCTCTGGGAAGCGCAGTTCGGCGATTTCTCCAACGGCGCGCAGATCGTGATCGACCAGTTCATCACCACCGCCGAGCAGAAGTGGAGCCAGGTCAGCGGCCTGGTGATGCTGCTGCCGCACGGCTATGAAGGCCAGGGCCCGGAGCATTCCAGCGCGCGCATGGAGCGCTTTCTGCTGCTCTGCGCCGAGGACAATATCCGCGTGGCCAACTGCTCCACGCCCGCGCAGTACTTCCACATCCTGCGCCGTCAGATGACGACGGAGCGCAAACCGCTGGTCCTCTTTACGCCGAAGAGCCTGCTGCGCTCGCCCGCTGCCGTTTCGAGCTTCAGCGAACTCACCGGCTGCATCCTTCCGCGAAGTGATCGGCGACACGCTCGATCCCTCGCGCGTGCGCAAAATCGTCTTCTGCACCGGCAAGGTTTATTACGATCTTCTCGCCGCCCGCGAAGCGAAGCATCTCGAAGACATCGCGCTGGTGCGCATCGAAGAGCTCTATCCGTTCCCCGATCAGACCGATCATCGACGTGCTGGCCCGCTACAACGCCGGACGTCGACCTGATCTGGTGCCAGGAAGAGCCGCGCAATATGGGCGCGTGGCGATTCGTCTTACGGCTACTTCAAGGGCCTCAGCCGCGTGATCCAATATGCCGGCCGGCATGAAGAACGCCAGCCCCGCCGCCGGTTCGGCCAAGCGCCACGCCGAAGAGCAGAAGCGCCTGGTCGAAGACGCGCTGAAATAACTGCTCAGATCCGGTGAAATGACTTCAGAATGTCGCGCATGCCGTACTGCAGCGCGACCGGCCGGCCGTGCGGACACGCCATCGGATAATCCGTCGCCGCCAGCGTGCGCAGCATCCATTCCATCTTGCGCTGATCGAGCGGTGTATTGATCTTGATCGCCGCGCGGCAGGCGATCGATGCCGCAATGCCGCGCCGCAGATCCGACAGCGAAACGCTGCGCAGTTCGTTCTCGGCGATTTCCAGAATCTCGAAAATCACCCGCTCCAGATCGCCCTGCCCGACCGCCGCCGGCGCGGCCTTCACCGCAATCGTCCGGTTCCCGAACGGCTCCGTCTCGAATCCGGAGCTGCTGCAGTTCGTCGGCGATGCGCGCGTATTCGATCTGCTGCTCCGGCGTCAGTTGCAGAATCACCGGCATCAGCAGATGCTGCACTTCCACTGCGCCCGGCCGCCTGCTGCGCCAGCACCTGTTCGAAGAGAATGCGCTCATGCGCCACATGCTGATCGATGATCCACAGCCCGTCCGTCCCCGCCGCGATGATGAAGCTGTTGTGCAGTTGCCCCAGCGGCCGCAGTTCGCCGATGCGCGTCATGCGTATGTTCCGCCGGGCATCGCATCCGCGCGGAAAAGCCGCCGTGCGTATCCGGCACGCGCAGCTGCAGTGGCTCGCTGTCGGCTCGTTAACGCGATATCACCGCATCGCCGAAATCGAATCGAGCCGGCGGCGGCGCGGTCGGCTGCAGCGTGTATTCCGGCAACCGTGGCAGGCAGCGACGCGCCTGCGGTCTCGTTCTGCAGCATCTGCGAGAACTCCGAATACGGCAGCATCGCCGCCGGCTGCGGATCATGCCGGGCGTAAACGACGGCGCCGGCCGCGACTGCATCAACTGCTCCCGCACCGCATCGCGCACGAAATCGTGCACCCACGATCTGATGCCGGAACCGCACTTCCGTCTTCGAAGGATGCACATTCACGTCCACCTCTTCGCAATCGCAATCGAGAAACAGCAGCGCGAACGGATAACACGCCGGCGGCATCAGATTGTGATACGCCGCTCGAAAGCGCATGCAGCACCAGCCGGTCCCGAATCAGCCGCCCGTTCACGAAAACGAAAATCGAATTGCGGTTGTTCTTCTGCACCTGCGGCCGCGAAACGAATCCGCGAAACGGTATAAGTGCGCGGCGGCTCATCCGGCTCCGGCATCTGCAGCGTCGCGCGTGCGCGTGCCGCAGATCGATCAGGTCTTCCAGCAACTGGCTGCCGAACACCTGGAACACGCGCTCGCGCAGCGTCTCGACCGGCGTGGCATGCAGCAGATTCGCCCCGCCGTTCCACAGCTCGAACGTCTTGTCCGGATGCGCCAGGCTGTAATGCGTCACCAGCGACGCGATGTGCGCCAGCTCGGTCTGCTCCGAGCGCAGAAACTTCTTGCGCGCCGGGACGTTGAAGAACAGATCGCGCACCGCGATCGCGGTCCCGCGCGCCGCGCGCGATCTCGTCGCAGCTCAGGATCTTGCCGCCCGGCGATCTCGACGCGCGTGCCGGTCTGCTCGTCGAGCGAGCGCGTTTCGAGCAGCAGCCGCGACACCGATGCGATCGAAGGCAGCGCTTCGCCGCGAAACCCCAGCGTGGCGATCGACAGCAGATCTTTCACGTCGTGCAGTTTGCTGGTGGCATGGCGCTCGAAGGCCAGCAGCGCGTCGTCGCGCAGCATGCCGCAGCCGTCGTCGGCGATGCGGATCAGCCGCCGTCCGCCGTTTTCGATCTCCACGCGGATGCTCGTCGCGCCCGCATCGAGCGAATTCTCCAGCAGTTCTTTGACGACGGACGCCGGCCGCTCCACGACCTCGCCCGCCGCGATCTTGTTTGCGACGTGGTCCGAAAGGACCCGGATGCGACCCACGTTTTTACTCCAGTGCCGCTGGTCTTACCGGCTGGGATCGATGCCGATACTTCTTCAACTCTTCGGCGTAGTAGCGCTTCTGCAGGATGTCCCACTCTTCGCTGCCTTCGGAAATATCGCGCTTGATGGAGCGGACTTTATCGCGCGCCGCGCGGTCGGCCTTCTCTTCCACCTGCAGAATTTCGGTGAACGCCTTCACGATTTCCAGCCGCGCGTCGTTCTGATCCTTCTTCATCCGCAGATCGCGCGACTTCTTCAGCACCACGATCAGCTTGTGCGAAATGTCGGTGATCTTGTCGCGCGAAAGCTTCATCGCATCGCCCGTATCGCGGCCCGACGCCTTGCACGATCTTCCGCTGCTGCACCAGCGTGTTCTTGGCCTTGCGGAACATCTCCTGGTAGCTGACGCCCTCGCGCCGCATGTAGTCGCTGTATTGTTCGAGGATGTCGCGCACTTCGTCGTTCAGCTTGTCCTCGGCGTCCAGTTCGTCCGAGATCAGCGCCGTGCACCAGTTCGACCACCTTTTCCGGCGTGTGCGTCTCGATCGTGCCGGGCGACAGGCGCCGCACGATCTGACGGGACAAGTAGGTAACGAACTCCCGGGGAAGCAGCATTTATAAGGATCTCCGTCAGTGTATCATCGTGAGTTACTTTTGAAGTCCTCCCGCTGCCACGCAGACCGCTGGCTGCCGTCGCGTTTCGATGTGGCTGGTCTCGCTCATCAGCTACATCGACCGCAACACGCTCGCCATCCTCGCGCCGGTCATCCTGCGCGAGACGCATCTGAACGCCGAACAGTACGGCTTCATCATTTCCTGTTTCTCCGTCGCCTACATGATCGGCAACCCGGTCTGGGGCCTCATTCTCGACCGCTGGGGCGTGCGCCGCGGCATGACCGCCGCCGTCGGCATCTGGAGCCTGGCCTCCGCCGCGCACGCCTGGGCCACCGGATTCTGGAGCTTCGGCATCGCCCGCGCCGTCCTCGGAGCGGGCGAAGGCGCGACCTTCCCCGGCGGGCTCCGCACCGTCACCCAGACGCTGTCGCCCGCCGAAACGCGGCCGCGGCCTGGCCATCGCCTACAGCGGCGGATCGCTCGGCGCCATGATCGCGCCGCTGATCGTGACTCCCGATCGCCGCGACGCTTCGGCTGGCACGGCGCGTTTCGTCTTCACCGGATTGCTCGGCGCCGCCTGGCTGGTCTTCTGGCGCATCACCGGCACAGGCGTCGACCGGACCGCCGAAGACCGACGACCACCATGCCGCTGACCGGCCTCTGGAAGCACCCGGCGCTCTGGGCATTCATGGCCGCCTACGGCGCTGGGCGCCATGCCGCTCGGCTTCATCCTCTACGATTCCTCGCTCTATCTGCATGCCCGCTTCGGCTGGAGCCAGGCCACGCTCGGCAACGTGCTCTGGATTCCGCCGTTCGGCTGGGAAGTCGGCTACTTCTTCTGGGGCTTCGTGATCGACCGGTTCGGGCCCGCGTTTCCGGGGCCTGATGCTGGCCTCGCTGGTCCTCAGTCTGCCGCTGGCGTGGATGCATTCGCTGCCCGACCGGCGCCCTCGTGCTGGGCGATATGTTCCTGGCCATGTTCGCGCTTGGCCGGCTTCGTGGTGCTGGCGGTGGCCTATGCGACGCGCGCTTTCCCGCCGGGCCATTCCGGTCTTCTCGCCGGAATCGGCGCCGGATCGTGGGGCGCCATCGTCGCCCTCACCGAGCCCTGGTTCGGCCGTCTGTTCGACCAGTCGGACTACGCCGCGGCCTTCCGGATCGCCACAGTTTTCCCGATCGCCGGTTACCTGATCTGGCTGGCACTCGAGCGGACGAGTCCGTGCCCGACTTACCGGTCAGCGCAGTCCCGGCAACTTAAGGCATTTGCATCTTGCTATATCTGATTGAAGGTCTTTTCATATTATGACTGACGTCGTTTACCACGCCCACCAGCACGGAACGGCTCAAAGCGGCGCGCGCCGCCGGACTCGAACCCGAAGCTCTGATCAAAGCCTTCCGGCTCATGCAGACCTCGCGGCGCCTCGACGACCGCGAGATCATGCTCAAGCGCCAGCAGCGTATCTTCTTTCAGATCAGCGGCGCGGGCCATGAAGCCATCCAGGTCGCCGCCGGCCTGGTCACCAAGCCCGGCTACGACTGGTTCTATCCTTACTATCGCGACCGCGCGCTCTGCCTCACGCTGGGGATGACGCCCGCACGACATGCTGCTGCAGGCCGTCGGCGCGGCGGCCGATCCCTCTTCCGGCGGACGCCAGATGCCCTCCCACTGGGCCGATCCGGCGAAGAACATCGTCGCGCAGTTCTTCGGCCACCGGCACGCAATTCGTCCAGGCCGTCGGCTGCGCGGAGGGCTGCCGGGTTCTTCATCCCGGCGAAGACCGGCTGGTGCTGGCCAGTTCCGGCGAAGGCGCCACCAGCGAAGGCGAGTTCTGGGAATCGATCAACCAGGCCTGCCTCAATCGCCTGCCCGTGCTGTTCCTGATCGAAGACAACGGCTAGGCCATCTCGGTTCCGGTGGAAAACCAGACGCCCGGCGGATCCATCTCGAAACTGCTGGCCGGCTTCCCCGACCTGCTGACCATCGAAGTCGACGGCACCGATCTGATTTCGTCCTACCGCGCCATGAGCGCCGCCGCCGCCTGGTGCCGCGAAGGCCACGGGCCCGCGCTGGTGCACGCGCACTGCATCCGGCCCTATTCGCACTCGCTCAGCGACGACGAACGCTCTTACAAAACGAAGCACGAGCGCGAGGAAGAAGCCCTGCGCGATCCGCTGATCGACCTTCCCGAAGTTCCTCGTCGAGGAAGGCGTGATCGAGAGCCGCGGACCTCGAACACATCGTGCGCGAGATCGATCATCGAGATTCTCGAAGACACGCACTCGCGCTCTGAAAGCCGCGCCGCCCGCAGCCGGAGACCGCGCTGCTGCACCTCTATTCGGAAAAGGTCGACCCCACGTCGCCGCAATTCGACGCCGTCGCGCAGCCCGGAAGGCGAAGCCGAAGACGATGGCCGATCTCATCAACGCCACCCTGAAGGAAGAGATGCGGCGCAACGAGCGCATCATCGTGTTCGGCGAAGACGTCGCCGATTGCAGCCGCGAAGGCAATCTGTCCGAAGTCAAAGGCAAGGGCGGCGTCTTCAAGCTCACCGCCGGACTTGCAGACCGAATTCGGCAGCAAGCGCTGCTTCAATACGCCGATCGCCGAAGCGTCCATCGTGGGCCGCGCCATCGGGATGGCGACGCGTCGGGCTGAAGCCCGTGGCCGAAATTCAGTTCTTCGATTACATCTGGCCGGCCATGATGCAGATTCGCGACGAGCTGGCGTCGCTGCGCTGGCGATCGAACGGCCATTTCTCCGCGCCGCTGGTGATCCGCGTGCCGATCGGCGGCTATCTGACCGGCGGCGCGATTTATCACAGCCAGTGCGGCGAGGTGACGTTCACGCACATTCCCGGCCTGCGCGTGGTCTTCCCTTCGAATGCGGAGGATGCCTGCGGGTTGCTGCGCACGGCGATCCGCTGCGACGATCCCGGTGCTGTTTCTCGAGCACAAAAAGCTCTATCGCGAGATGTACAACCGCGCGCCGCATCCGGGCGCCGATTTCACCATTCCGTTCGGCAAAGCGAAGGTCGTGAAGGCCGGGCGAGTCGCTGACCATCGTTACTTATGGCGCGCTGGTGCAGAAGTCGCTGCTCGCCGCGCAGGAAGTGGAGCGGCGCGGCCCCGGAGCGTGAGCATCGAGGTGATCGACCTGCGCACGCTTTCCCCGTACGACTGGGAAGCCATCGAAGACCAGCGTCGAGAAGACCAACCGCGTGATCGTCGCGCACGAAGATACGCTCAGCTTCGGCTACGGCGCCGAGATCGCCGCGCGCATCGCCGATGAGTTGTTCACGCATCTCGATGCCCCGGTGAAACGCGTGGCCGCGCATCGATACCTGGGTCGGCTATCATCCGCAGCTCGAAGCGGCAGATCCTGCCGCAAACCGACGATCTGGTGAAGACGATCGATCAATTACTGGCATACTAACTCCTGGTACTGGTTATCCCGCACAGCCTTGTTCGAAAGCTCACAGTCAGGTACACTTTACGTTTGACCTGATACGGGAGTTTCCATACATTCTCGACGAGGTCAGCAACCGAAGGACCAGGAGGAGGGTCCGCCACTTGAAGTCATTCCTGAAGATAGCGTTAGTGTGTCTGGCCAGCGCGCCCGCGTTTGCCGGCACCCAGTTGATCACCAACGGTGGTTTTGAAACCGGGGACCTCACCGGCTGGAACACTCTGGGGACTGCATCGAGCGACGACCTCTTCTACGCGGACAACAGCGGCGCAACCCCACTCAACGGGTTTCCCACTGCGGGACCGGACTCGGGGAGCTGGTATGCCGTCAGCGATATGAGCGGCCTGGTCACTCCGGAATTTTCCTATTTGACTCAGAGCGTTACGATTCCCGTCGGCACCACGGACGCCGTGCTCAGCTTCGCCATATTCGTTAATGATGTATTCGGCGGCAGCGGTACCGGCGGTGAAGTGGCGATCTGGGCGAATAACGCGAATCCGCTCTCGGCCACTCCGCTCGACGTGGTTTATGGGCCGTCCGATACGGCGGTATCCAATGGAAATCCCAATCCGTGGCTCCCTCAGAGCTTCGACATCACGAGCCAGATCACTGCGGGAACAACCTACGAGGTGGGGGTTCTCGAGACCGATTCCACGGGGCCGATCAATGTCGGCGTGGATAACTTTTCCCTGGTGGCGACCGTGACGACGGCGGCCACTCCCGAACCCGCCACGCTGCTGCCCACGGCTTTTCTTTTAGCCGCATTGCTGGTTTATTTCGCCCGCCGCAAGGCCCAAGTTTAAGTTCCCCGGAGAATACCCATGAAGCTGCTGAAAATTTCCAGACTCCTGCTGTTAACGGCGGCGGCAACGGCTGTGCTGGCCCCGCCGACATATGCCCAGGTTAAAGCCAAGACCAAGGCCCTGTCGAGGCCGGTGATGCCCGGCCCTAATAAAGCCGGTCACAGGCGGTCCCATGCGGTGGTCGTATACTCCGCGCCCGATGCGGTCCCCGGTACTGGTCAAACCAGCTGTTCGAGCGGCTGTTACTACACGCCCGCGCAACTGATCACCGCATATGCGATCGGGTCGATCGCCCATGGAAACGGCGGCTCCGGCATGGTAGTGGGTATTGTGGACGCTTACTATAACTCGCAGACGGCGGCCGATTTGAATCAGTCGATTTCGAAATATGGCCTGGCTGCCTGCCCTCTATCGCCGGCCACCGCGCCTCTGAGCGACTGCCTGACGATTGTGAACCAGACCGGCTGCAGCATCGGAGCGGAGGGCTGCACCGCGCCTGCCTCCAATGACGATTGGGCGGTTGAAACCGATCTGGACGTCCAGATCGTACATGCCCTTGCGCCCAACGCAAAAATACTCCTGGTCGTCTGTACCGACAGCTCGGACGCAAATTTATTTACGGGAGTGGAGTACGCGGCGGCTCACGCCAGCGTAGTCACGAACAGTTATGGCGGAGACGAGGCCTCGGGTGAAACCGCATTTGACAGCTATTTTTCCACCTCGACGGTGCCTATCCTGTTTTCTTCCGGGGACACGGGCGCCACTACTGAATATCCCTGCACCAGCAGCTATGTTCTTTGCGTGGGCGGCACCAGCCTGCTTATGACTGCCACGAGCTTTCGGAATATCGAGGGCGCGTGGGGGAATGTAACGTGGGTGGGCAACGAAGGGTCCCTGGGAGGCGGCGGCGGGTGCAGCCAGTACGTTTCCGCGCCGACCTTTCAATCGGGATATAACACCTGCGGCACGGGACGCGGCGTACCGGATGTTGCCGCGCTGGCCGACCCCTACACTGGCTTTCAAGTGTACCTGGGGTCCTTCGCGGCGGAGGATCTCTCAGCGCCGGCTGGCTTCTACGCCCTGGGCGGGACCAGCCTGGCATCTCCACTAACGGCTGCCGTGATTGCGAATATCGACGCCGACCGCGTTTTTAATGGCAAGAGCGTGCTGGGCTCGAACCTCAATGCGCTGGTCTACGAGGCTGCGGCCAGTTATCGTTACCGCTTCTACGACGTGACTGTCGGCTCCACCAACAATGGCGGATCCACTACGTTCAACGCCGGGACCGGCTGGGATAAAGCTACCGGGCTGGGCGTAATCCTGGGACCGAGCCTTGCGACTTATCTGCTGACCACGCCTTGATAGGGCGGGCCGAATAAAGACCCCTAAGTTGTGACGGCCGGAGACTCGGCGCTGGTGCCGAAGTCTCCGGCCGTTTCATTTTCCGGCTCACCCACGCGAATCGGGGTACCAGGACGGTCATTAGTACCCATTACGGCACAAAACCGATATTTACCTTAGATAACGCGGCTATACTACCCACTCATAGTACGGAAGCTCACGCACCGAACAATGAGGAGGGCGTCATCGTGAATAAGGGTCTTTTGATTTTGGCGGTTTGCGGCTTGTGGGGTGCTTCACAGGCGATGGCCGCCAGTTCGATCTGCGACGCCGTAGCGGGCAATCTGGTGTTGAACTGCGGATTCGAGACGGGAGATTTTACCGACTGGACTCTGGGTGGCAGCACGGATAATCCCGGGGGCAATTACTACGGCGTGGACGCCTTCGACGCCAACAGCGGCAGTTACGGCGCATTCATGAGCCAGGATTTTCTCGATGACGGCGCTACGCCGGTAGACCTCAGCCAAACGCTCGCTACGGCTGCTGCCGGGGAGTATGAAATCACGTACTATCTGGAGCAGGATACGACGCCGAACGTGGGATACACGCACGCGTTCACCGCCTCGTGGGGTGGGTCGACGATCGAGAGCCTGACGCCGACTGTCAGTACTCCGGGCGATGTTGGGGTGTTTGACGAATATTCGTTCATAGAAACGACCGCGACGACGAGCACAGCCTTGGAATTCACCTTTGAGAACGACGATAATTACTGGTCGTTCGACGATGCTTCGGTGACGCCGGTGCCCGAGCCCTCGACGGCTCTTCTCGGCGGCTTGGCTTTGGGGGCCTTATGGCTCGTGTGGCGCCGGAGGGGCGCTCGATTTTACGGGTCGGCGGGTTTGGTCGTTTTGTTGGCGTTTGTGGCCGGCGGCGTTAAGGCAAGTCCGCAGACTCCCGATGCAGTCAATGCCGGTGCCGGCTCCCGAATCAAGGGTGCCATTAGTGAAGACAAGCTTGTGAAACTGGGGCGAAACACGCGCCCGGACGCGAACGCCGCTAACGATCGCGGCGCGGTCGCTGACGACTTCCCGGTTGAACATGTCTTGCTCATCCTGCAGCGCTCACCCGAGCGGGAACAGGCGCTCGACAAACTGATCGATCAACTCAACGACAAGACGTCTCCCAATTTCCACAAGTGGCTTACCGCCGAGCAATATGGAAAGCAGTATGGAGTGGCGCCGGCGGATATCGACACCGTTACCAACTGGCTCGGGTCGCACGGGTTGCAGGTTAACCGGGTGTACCCCAACCAGATCGTGATCGATTTCTCAGGCACGGCGCGCGAAGTCCGGGAGGCGTTCCACACCGAGATTCACCAAATTGAAGTCAACGGCAAGCTCCACGTCGCCAACATGAGCGACCCGGCGATCCCGGCGGCGCTGGCCCCGGTGATCCGGGGACTGAACTCGCTGAACGACTTCAAGCCGCATCCGATGATGAAAAGCATCACGAAGCCGCTGCAACCGCTCTACACCGCCTCGGGTTGCGCCACCACAGCGGACTTTCCCACGGAGCCCGGCACGTGTTATTTTGTCACGCCGGCCGACGAGCAGGCGATCTATAACCTCACTCCACTCTATCCCGCGGCGGGCAAGCCGGATGGTGGCGGGAAAGTCTCGGGCCAGGGCGTGAACGTCGCCGTGGTGGAAGACACGGACACCTACAGCGGCGCGGGCGACTGGAACTACTTCCGGAAGGTGTTTGGTCTGGCCAGGACCTATCCTTATGCGACTTACACTCAATTGCATCCGGGCTGCGCCGATCCGGGGACCAACGGGGATGACGGCGAAGCGGCGATCGATGTGGAAGAAGTCACCGGCTTTGCCCCGAACGCCAACGTCTATCTGATCGCATGCCCGTCCACCACATTCACTTTCGGCGGCCAGCTCGCGCTGCAGAATCTGATTAACGAAGCCCCGAGTGGGCCATACAATGCGCCCGGCGGCATCGGGATTGTCAGCGTGAGTTACGGCGTCTGCGAAGCGGCAAGCGGCGCCGGAGGCAACGCGACTTTCTATAACACTTATCAACAGGCGGCCAGCGAGGGTGTCACGGTTTTCGTCTCCTCTGGCGATGAACTCTCGTCCAGTTGCGGCAACGAATTCCAGGCGACCGGGGCGGACTACCCCTACTATTCCGTAGCCAGCCTCAGCGTCAGCGGTTGGGCGTCAACGCCTTACAACGTCGCGGTGGGAGGGACCGACTACGAGGATGTCTACAATGCGAAGTTCTTTTCGATTCCCCTGAGTACCTACTGGAATGCCGCCAACACGCCGAACTACGGCTCGGCCGTGAGCTATATTCCGGAGATTCCATGGAACGACTCCTGCGCCAGCGTCCTGATCGCCAACTATGCCTTCGCGAGCTACAACACTTACGGCGCGAGCGGCACGGGGTTCTGCAATACGAGCCCTTACAACAGCACGAGCGCCAGTTATCTCGACGCCAGCATGATTGGCGCGAGCGGAGGGCCCAGCAACTGCGCCATAGGGAGCGCCGGCCTGGACCAGACGGACTACATCATTACCACGGCATACTGCCAGGGTTATGCCAAGCCCTCATGGCAGTCGGTCTATGGCAACCCGGCTGACGGCGTGCGCGATCTTCCCGATATTTCACTCTTTGCCGCTAACGGCGTCTGGGGTCATGCGGGAATCTTTTGCTGGTCCGATCCGGCCTACACCGCGGATGGAGCAGCCACCTGCGCGGGCAATGCACCCATCAAATGGTCGGGCTTCGGCGGAACTTCTCTCGCCGCGCCGAGCATGGCCGGAGTTCAGGCGCTGGTGAATGAAAAGTCGGGCGAGCTTTGGGGCAACGCCAACACCATCTACTACCAGATCGGGCAGGCAGAATACGGGACCGCTGGCGGGAGCTTTGGCGGCAGCGCGTGCAACTCGAGCGGCAGCGGCGGCCCGGCCAGCGGCTGCGCATTTAACGATGTCACGCAGGGCGACATTGACGGGGCGTGCAGAGATAACGGCACGGTGTTAAAGAACCACTGCTATTTACCATCCACCAATGGGGTGCTCAGCACCGATGCCGTCAGCGGCGCCGCCGTCGTCAACGGAGGCTCGGGTTATACTTCCGCGCCGACGTGCACCATTGCGCAGCCGAGTAATCTGGCGCCTTACATTTCGCCCAGCGGTACCACGCTTTGGGCCGGCGGTACTCAGGCGACATGCACAGCCGCGGTCAGCTCCAGTACGACCACGGCGAAGTACACCCTTACGATCGAAAGCGCCAGCGCCGCCGGCCAAATGATTACGGTGGGGCCGCAGAATTACACGCTGACCGGAGCGTCCACCACCGCTATCGCTACGGCACTTGCGGCAGCAATCAACGGCAGCAGCACTGTGGCGACGGCAACCTCGTCGTCACACACCGTGACCGTGACGGCGAAAGCGCCGGGATACGCCGGCAACTTCAATCTGACCTGGGCCACGGGCTTTCTGTTTGGAGAGTCCTACGTCGAAATCGTGGACACGACCCTCGGCCAGGGACCGAACTACGTCAGCAGCATTACAATAACGGCCCCGGGCGCGGGCTACGGGCCGGATACGCCGATCACGCTGACGGGCGGCGGCGGTTCAGGCGCGATCGCGGTGGCGAACACCACCCCGGGGACCGCGCCCTCAAGCTACCAGCCGGCATTCGGGGCCGCGAGAGGCTGGGACATGGCGACGGGACTCGGCACCCCGAACGCCTATAACCTGGTGATGAATTCGGCTTGGTCGGTGGCGGAGGCCGACGAAAAGCGGGGCGGTAGGGATCCCAATCAGATAGCGACAGGCCGCGAACTGCGATTGCCTGTCCCACGACTGAGTACTAGTCCTGTATTAGTACTGTTGCAAACAGAAAAGCCTTATTTCCGTTGGGATACACGAGTATACTACCTAAACATAGTATTAACCGCCGGCGGTCAGTATCGAAACGCACCCGGGTTGTGCACGGCGAAATACTGTGGAAAAAGAGATCGCGGACAGGAGGAGGAACTATGTCAAGACGACGTTATGGTTTTGGGTTGGCCGGTTTGGCGGCGCTTACGGTGTTTTCGAGCAGCGGTATGGCGCAATCGATGGCCCGTCCGCTGATTACGTCCCACATCGATGATAACGCTCTGGTAACGCTCGCAGGCAATACGCGTCCGGAAGCCACCGCCGAAAACGATCACGGCCGGTTGGCCGACTCTGCCCGGATCGACCACATGTTTCTTTTGTTGCAGCGCGCTCCGGAACGGGAGCAGGCGCTCGAAACGATGATCGATCAGATGCATGACCGGACGTCACCCAATTTCCACCATTGGCTGACCCCGGAGCAATTTGGCGCGGATTATGGCGTGGGAGACGCGGACATCAAGACGATCACGGACTGGATGGAAGGGCACGGGTTCGAGGTCAACAACGTTTATCCGAACCACATGATGATGGATTTTTCCGGCACGGCGGGTGCGATTCGCGCGGCGTTCCATACGGAGATGCACCAACTCGTGGTGAACGGCGAGCAGCACATCGCGAATATGAGCGATCCCCGCATACCGGCGGCGTTAGCGCCGGCGGTGAAGGGTGTCGTATCGCTGAATGACTTCAGGCCGCATAAGATGATGAAGCGCATCACGGGCAAAATCACCAAGCCAGGCGCGAAACCCGACTACACGTTTTCCGGCTGCGGATTCCTGACCGGTCTGCGGGACGGTTCGAGCAACTGCAACGCCTTGATGCCGCAGGACTTGGCCACCATCTACAACATTAATCCGCTGTTCAGCGCGGGCATTACCGGCAAAGGCCAGACGATCGTGGTGATCGAGGACGAGGACGCTTATAGCCTCGGAGACTGGAATTCCTTCCGCAAAGTGGCTGGGCTGTCGCGGGCGTATCCTTATGGCTCGATCAGCCAGACCCATCCGGCTCCTCAGACTGGTCCCAACAACTGCACGGACCCCGGCGACCTCAGCGACACCACCGACGACGAAGTGGCGATCGATATGGAATGGGCCAGCGCGGCGGCGCCCAATGCGGCCATCCAGGTTTCCGTCTGTGCCGACACCAAACACAACCTTTGGAGGGCTGATCGCGCTCGAAAATCTTCTGAACGCCCCTGGCGCGAGCACCACGGGGCCGGCGATCGTCAGCATCAGCTACGGCGAATCGGAATCGCAGAACGGGGCCGCGCAAAACGCTGCATATAACACCACTTATCAGCAGGGCGTCAGCGAAGGCGTATCGATTTTCGTATCGTCCGGCGACGAAGGCCCGGCCAGCTCGAACGCCGATGGCGCCGACTCAACCAAAGGCATTACGGTGAGCGGATTCACCTCCACCCCTTACAACATCTCTGTGGGCGGCACAGACTTCGGTGATGCCTACGCGGGCACGTCAAGCAGCTATTGGAACGCGACGAACACCGCGGACTACGGCTCGGCCAAGTCGTACATTCCCGAGATCCCCTGGAACGATTCCTGCGCCGACAATCTCATCATCGGATTCCTGAGTACGTATTATTCAATCCCAATCTGATCAACGGTTACGGGCCGAGCGGAACCGGCGTGTGCAACACCTATCCCTTCGACATCAGCACGGAGCTCCTGACTACCGGTTCCGGAAGCGGCGGACCCAGCAACTGCGCGACCGGCTCTCCCACGACGTCCGGGGCTCCCGCCTCGGGCGGTACCTGTGCTGGATACGCCAAGCCTTCCTGGCAGTCCGTTTTCGGAAACCCGAGCGACGGCGTGCGCGATATCCCGGATGTAGCGCTCATGGCGGCCAACGGCGTATGGAACCATTTCTACCTCATCTGCATGTCGAACCCGGCTGAAGTCAGCGAGGGCGTATGCCGTTCCTTGCAGCGATCCCGTTGACGGCCTGGCCTGGGTTCGGCGGCACCTCGGTTTCCTCGCCGATCTGGGCCGGAATCCAGGCGCTGGTGAATCAGAAGACCGGCGAGCGCTGGGGACAGGCGAATACGCGTGTATTACTCCATCGCCAACACCGAGTACGGTGCCAGCGGCAACGCCTCCTGCAATTCCAGCTTGGGTAATGCCATTGGCGCCAACTGCGTTTTCAACGATGTGACGCAGGGCTCCATCTATCTTCCCTGCGCATACAGCAGCTCCAACGCAACATCGGGACGGCTTTACAACTGCTATCGGCCGTCGGCGACCGACAAAACGGCCGATTACGGCGTGATGTCCGCTGCGCCGATGACCTTCCCCGGAGCCGGTGGACCTGGTCCGGTGACGGCCCTGAATGTAACCGCGGCGGGTGGCGGAACCACCTCTTATACTTCGGCTCCCACCTGCGCGCTTACGGGCGGAGTGGGCAGCGGTGCGACCTGTACTACTTCCATCTCCGGCGTTGTCAGCGCACTGACCCTGACGGCCAACGGAACCGGGTACACCACAGCCGATCCTCCTTTCTGTGTGTTGACCGGCGGCGGCGGACAGGGCGCCACGTGCGCCACCACTGTTAACGGCAGCGGAGCCATTACGCTCGTGATCGAGAGCCCCGGAAGCGGATACACCTCCGCCCCGTCCTGCTCATTGCCGGGCGGCTCGGGGAGCGGCGCTACCTGCACAGCCACCGAGCGTGTTGGCGTGACGGGAATTACACTTACCGCCGGGGGATCGGGCTATACATCCAACCCGACCTGCACTCTGACGGGGGGCGGCGGATCCTCCGCAGCAACCTGCGCTTCCATTATTAATGGCGTCACCGCTCTGGCCCCGCAAGCGTATCCTGCCGGGACGGGCTGGGATTTCGCCACCGGTATAGGCACAGTGAACGCCTACAACCTGGTTAATAATTCGGCATGGAACCCGCCGCCGGCAAAGAAGCCGGTTGTCGGTCACTAAACAGCAATGTTCAGAAAATTGCGGACTAAAACAATGAACACACTATTGAAATCCGAGTTGAGGAGGAAAATCAACATGCGAAAGGGCTTTTCGGTTTTGGTTTTGGCGCTTGGCGGATCGTGGGGTGCTTCGCAGGCTATGGCCGCCAGCTCGATCTGCGACGCCGTAGCGGGCAATCTGGTGTTGAACTGCGGATTCGAGACGGGGGATTTTACCGACTGGACTCTGGGTGGCAGCACCGATAATCCCGGGGGCAATTACTACGGCGTGGACGCCTTCGACGCCAACAGCGGCAGTTACGGCGCATTCATGAGCCAGGATATTCTCGATGACGGCGCTACCCGGTAGACCTCAGCCAAACGCTGGCTACGGCTGCTGCCGGGGAGTATGAAATCACGTTCTATCTGGAGCAGGATACGACGCCGAACGTGGGATACACGCACGCGTTCACCGCCTCGTGGGGTGGGTCGACGATCGAGAGCCTGACGCCGACTGTAAGTACCCCGGGGGATGTTGGGGTGTTTGACGAATATTCGTTCATAGAAACGACCGCGACGACGAGCACGGCCTTGCAATTCGCCTTTGAGAACGATGATAATTATTGGTCGTTCGACGATGTTTCGGTGGCGCCGGTGCCCGAGCCATCCATGGCTCTTCCGGGGGCATTCGCACTGAGCGCTCTCTGGTTCGGGTGGCGCAGGAGGAAGGGATCAGGCACCAGCCAAGCTTAGTTCCGGTCAGTGCAGAATTTTCCGAGTGTCAGCAAGATGGCCCGCGCGGGTGCGCGGGCCATCGTTTTTTCAGCAATCCAAAATTCTGGCCCCAGAATTGCTCCCTGTGGAAAA